>OY729417.1:0-2669261 GCA_963422295.1 Dehalococcoidia bacterium
AAACGCAGTAGCCGGTTTTCTATCATCTCGCGGTGTGCACTTGGGTCGGGGGCATTCTCGATCTCTCTCCTATACGCTGCGGCAACTCCACCCTCGATGGGGATGCCTCCCCACTCGCCAGCAGGCCATCCGAAGCGCAGGTTGAGGCCATTGGGCTGCCCCAGGCTGTGCGGCGCATCGGCGGCGACACCGTATGCCTTGCGTATATTGAACTCGATCTTGGGAACCTCCGCCTCCGCGCTGGCGATCAACGCGCGAACTCCCCGTCGCATTGTCGCTTTGCGCTCGGCATGAGACCCCAACATAAAGCCGGGCATATCCAAAAATATGACGACGGGCAGGTTGAAAGCATCGCACAGATCTACGAAGTGCGCATACTTCTCCGCGGCCCAGCCGTCCATCGCCCCGGCGAGCGAGCTAGGGTCGCTGCCGATGATTCCAACGCTGTAACCGTCCAGCCGCGCGAATCCGGTTATGACTGCGCCGCCCCAGTGTCGCCGCATCTCGAAGAACTCTCCATTATCCACCACAAGACGGATCAGCTTGCGCGGATCATAGCTGCGTTTGCGATTCGCGGGGATTATTTTTAGCAGCTCCTCCGGTCGACGATCGGGCGGATCACCGGTTTCGACTCGGGGTGCAACATCAGCGGTAGTGTTCGGCAGATATGAGATGAAAGTCTTGATCTGATCGAATGCGTCCTCTTCGGATTCGGCCTCGTTATCTACCTGTCCGCTTTCGTGGACGTGCATCTGGTGTCCGCCCAGTTCTTCCTTTTCCAGCATCTCTCCAATGGCGCGGCGGACGACTGGCGGCCCAGATGGGAATATCTGCGACTGGCCCTTTATCATCACTGTGAAATGGGACATCAGGGCGAACGCCGCGGGAGCGCCGGCGACGGAACCCATGATACCAGCTGCGACGGGGACGCTTCGCAGCAGCTCTACATTGCGCCACCATAGATCGCCTGCGGGAAGGCCCATGTGACCCGGCAGCCTCATCGGATTTGGAGCTATGACCGACACCCTCGACTAGCTGAATGTACGGGATGCCATATTGTATGGCGAGCGGCTGAGTAAATTGGCGAGCGCCCTTGCGGACATTATGCGGGCTGCCACCTGAGATCGTGAAATCGTCTCCGCCAATTGCAACCGGGCGACCATCGATCTCGGCAAGTCCCATAACATATGCGCCCGGAGTGAAGCTGCGTATGTTGCCGTCTTCATCGAACTCCGCCGCGCCGACCATAGGCCCCGCTTCTAAAAAGCTGCCGGGGTCCACCATCTTTTCGATTCGCTCGCGCACGGTGTACCGTCCGCCGTCGTGCTGCCGTTTTACACGCTCTGGCCCGCCAAGCTCCTTAGCTAACGCGCGAACATAGTGGATATCCTCTATGGCCTTGCCCCAGTCGTCGTCTGGCTTCCAGCTTATTCGGCTCTGATCTACTGGCATGAGATAGTCTAGTCCCCCTATACAGTACAGTTCGGAGATTCATTTATAACCAACGCGACACTGTCGAATGCCGTGGAGCCGGACATATCGACGCTCACAACAACCCGTACATTCGCTATTTGGATACCAATGGGCGGCTCCTATATCTTGCTTCACCATAGGCGAATGTCCATGAGTGGAGTTATGGCTCAGTTGACGGTGATTGCCAATGCCGTCAACATAACATAAGAGCCGCTGGGTTTTCTCTTTTTCTCGTCATAAACGCCGTGTTCTGCATCATCAGTTGACTAGTGACTGTTAGAGCGTTTCCCAGCTTATTCTACGAGTTTTGCCGCGACCACATCCGCGTTCAGGACGACACCCAGGCCCGGCCCCGTCGGAGGGGTGATGTAGCCGTTTTCGAATACCAGCGGCTCTTCGAATATGACATGGTGTAGAGGACCTTGATTGGCTTCCTGGATGAGGAAGTTTGGCGAGCAGGTATCGACCTGTATTGCAGCAGCGGCGGCGATTGGGCCGCACGCCATATGCGGCGCGATGACGGCGTAATGCGCCTCGGCTATGGAAGCTATTTTCTTCGCCTCCATGATTCCCCCGCACTGTCCCACATCCAGCTGAATTATCTGTGCCGCGCGCTTTTCCAGCAAATTGGAGAATTCGTACTTCGTTACGAGCCGCTCGCCAGTGGCGATTGGAATGCTGGTGTGCGCAGCCACACGCGCCATCTCCTCGACATTCTCCGGCGGTACTGGCTCCTCGAACCAAAATGGATGATACGGTTCGAGAAAATCTGCGACTCGGATTGCGCTGTATGTGGTCAACTGACCATGTGTTCCGATGCCAACTTCCAGCTTGTTGCCGACGGCGTCTCGGATGCTCTCGAATATGCGCGCGGCGTGTTCGATCTCCCATAGCGGAATGTCTCTAGGAATCGGGAACAGCGGATGGAAAGGGTCGAGTTTGCAGGCAGAGTTGCCCTCCTCGAGCAGCTGCCGCGCTATTTCACCTGCGCGTGAAGGGTCTTCTCTGAAACCTCCCTCCGGCATGTAAGCATATGCGCGCAGCTTCTCATGATATTGACCTCCGAGCAGGTTGTATATCGGCTGGCCGGCGGCCTTGCCCGCAATATCCCATAGAGCCATCTCTATCGCGCTCAGCACTGGTGTCAGCTGAAGGCTGGGGTGTCTGAAGTCATGTCTGGACCCGTACATGCGATCCCAGAGAAGCTCGATATTCAAAGGATTCTCGCCGATTACATGCAGTCTTGCCATCTCCTCGATGAGCGCTATCTGAGATTTCAGATCGTTCAGACGATTGGAATATGTATTGCCCGTTATACGCTCGCCGAGTCCGACGATGCCTTCGTCCGTATGTACTTCTAGGAACAGCAGATATCTGCCTCCTCTATACGGCGGCTCGTTCTCGATAACCATAGTATTTATATCTGTGACTTTCATCGCGTTCTTCCTAGCCCATTATCTATTTAGTTTTCAGATTAGGGATGAGCTTCGATTTATCATTTGTTATCACTTCAATTCAGTATGGAATGTACGGCGTTTATCAACCAGCATCATTCTCACTATAATATCGTAAAATAGATTTGCCTGCGATTATCGCCAATATGACCCGCTGACATTTGCTACTAGGAGACCGTCGATGAATCTCGGACTGTTCCTGATGCCGCTGCACTATCCCGACAGGGCACTTGCTGATACTTACCAAGAAGACCTCGAGCTGGTCGAATACGCAGACAGCTTGGGATATGTGGAAACTTGGGTCGGGGAGCATTTCAACCTCCCTTGGGAGAACATGCCCTCTCCGGAGCTGTTCATTGCGCGCGCGCTGGGCGTTACACGGCAGATGCGATTCGGCACGGGTGTTTCGCTGTTAGGGTTTCACCATCCGGCTCATGTCGCGCTCCGCATAGCGCAGCTAGACCATATGGCGCGCGGCAGAGTGTATCTCGGCATCGGCGCGGGCGGCGGCAAAATGGATGCGGAGATGTTCGATGTGGACATAGAGCTCGGCAGCCCACGCGAACGCATGGCAGAATCTATCGATATAATTCTGAAAATTTGGAATGGTAAACCCTTCGAACATTCCGGCAAGTTCTACAAGTCCGCGATCGTAAACCCTCAGCCACAACATCGGCGCGGTTTTCACATGAAACCGTATCAGCAGCCACATCCGCCGATAGCCGTCGCTGGCAGCAGTCCGTATTCCAGCACGCTGGAGATGGTGGGCGAGAAGGGCTGGATTCCCATGAGCAGTTCGTTTCTGCATGAAGCTTTTCTGCCGAGCCACCGCGAAGTATTCGAACGCGGCGCGAAGCGAGGCGGTATGCCTGTGCCGACCAGCGAGTGGCGCATTGCGCGAGAGGTCTTCGTGGCAGACGATGGGCAGAAGGCGCGCAATGATGCGCTGTACGGACCTCTCGGAAACTTCTTTGTCGATTACTGGATACCGCTGTTCGGCGGTGGCGCGAGAGGCCTCGAAGGGCTCAAGCATGACCCGAATCTGCCAGACGAAGCTATAACTCCGGAGTTCATGCTGGAGAATCTGTGGATCGTAGGAGATCCGGAGGAATGCGCGCATAGAATCGCGCGCATGCATGACGCAGTAGGTGGATTCGGCACGCTGCTGCTGATGTGCCATGATTGGCAGAAAGACAGACAAAAGTGGTTCCGTGCGCTGGAGCTGATGGCAAAAGAGGTGCTGCCGGCAGTAAACCGTATGGTCGAGTAGCGATGCCAACCGGACAATGGGAACAGGTATGAACGCCCCGGCAGCTGCTACATACGGTGCGCCAGCTTCGGGTCGAGGATATCTCGCAATCCATCTCCGGCGAGGTTGATGGAGGTGACTGCTGTTGCCAGCACAAGGCCAGGGAAAAAAATTACCCACATCGCCTTGTGTATGAAGTCGCGACCTTCTGCCATTATGTTGCCCCAGCTAGGGTTATCGACGGCGGGGATGCCAGCGCCGAGGAAGCTGAGATAGGCTTCTGTCAGCATTGCGCTGGCGGCGACATATGTCCCCATCACGATGATTGGCGCGAGCAGGTTGGGAATCACATGTCTCAGCAATATTCGTAAATTGTTCGCGCCTATAGAGCGGGCAGCATCTACGAACGGCTGCTCACGCAGGCTCAGCACGGACGCGCGCGCAATTCGCGTCATACGCGGCGTATCGACTATCACGATAGCGATGATGACATTCTGGAGACTCGCGCCGAGTATGACTGTCAGAGCAATGGCAAGCAAAAATGACGGAATCGCCATCAGACCATCCATAACACGCATCAGAACAGCATCGACCCCACGGAAGTAGCCTGCCAGCGAACCGAACATAGCGCCAAAGACCATCGTCAGCGTCGCCACCGCCGCCGCTACCAGAAGCGATATGCGTCCGCCACTTATCGTGCGGCTGAAAACATCACGACCGAAAGCGTCTGTGCCAAACCAGTAGCTGGCGGATGGCGCGTCCAGCCGGGCGTCCATGTTTATGTCGTTGGGCGCGTTCGTCACCAAGAACGGCATGAACAGGCTGATTACTACCAGAACAGCCAGCGTGAGCAGCCCGGCCGCCATAGTCGGCTCACGCGCGGCTATCCGCCATACATGCGCCATACTCGCTCGCCTGGCCTCTATCAGCCTCTCGTCTGTCGTCGATTCCCCCGCCATTAATATCTTATCCGGGGGTCGAGAAATGCATACATAACATCCACAATCAAATTGATGAACACATACAAGCTACCTATCAAAATTATCATTGCCTGAATAATCGGGTAGTCTCGTGTAGAAATAGCCTCGACGACCAGCCTTCCCATGCCGGGGATAGCGAACACGCTTTCCGTAACCACCGCGCCAGACAGAAGCCCGGCCAGTCCCAATCCAATCACCGTCAGTATCGGAAGCGAGGCGTTTCGGAGCGCGTGGCGTATCAATACTGTCGATTCAGTCATGCCCTTCGCGCGCGCTGTTCTCACATAATCCTCTTTGAGAACTTCCAGTACACTTGCCCGTGTCATTCGCGCGATCAGCGCAATGACCACCAGGCCAAGACTGAACGCGGGCAATATCAGATGGCGTATATACTCTCCGAAATCCTCCGATATGCGTACATAGCCGGCTACGGGCAGAATCGGGTTATCCAGGCCGAATGCCCATAGACCGAACAGCCATATCAGAATGAATCCTAGCCAGAAGATAGGCACGGAGAAGCCGATGGCGGCAAATATCATTATAGAACGGTCAATTATCGAGTTGGCTTTCCACGCCGCAAGCACGCCGAGCGGAATAGCAATGAGAATAGCTACGGCTTCGGTTATGAGCGTCAGCGACACGGACGGGCCAACACGCCCTTTTATCAGATCGAACACCGGCTTTCCAGACCTGATAGAAGTGCCGAAGTCGCCTTGCAGTATGTTAACTGCCCATTTGCCGAGCTGTACATATATGGGCTCATCGAGTCCGAGCCGTTCACGTATTTCGAGATATTCCTCGTGCGTTGCCTCGTTACCGGCGATGACCGCTGCGGGGTCTCCAGGGGTTAGGCGCAGAAGCAGAAATGTAAAAAGCCCGACGACCACCAGAACAGGTATAGTGGCGAGCAGTCTGCGAATGATATATGCGAGCATATCGAGGGGCAGTTATAAGAGAGTGGGCAGTTATCAGGAGACGGGATATCCCAGACTTCTAATAACCACCCTGTCCCTGATATTTCTAGCGAGGGTCTTCGGAGCGGCGAGCTTGGTCGCCCCACCAGACATTTAGGAAGAGCGGAGAGCCTACCGGCGCGCCGCGAACATCTACATCTTGGAGGTCTTTGTCGTAGATTCGCAGTTGGAAGAATTGGCCGAAGGTTACTCGCCGAGGATCTGCCCATGCAGCATCCGCCATTTTACGAGTTACTCCGAACTGTTCATCTAGGGTTGCTGCGGCAGCGAATTCTGACCGAAGACCCGTCATCAGTTTGCCCGTTTCCGAATCTTCGTGGTAGGTGGTCTCACCGACGCGGTAATGCGTTGCGACTAGCGGATGGTACAAGTTGCTGCTGTTCCAATTCGTAAATATGTGCCAGCCTTCCGTGCCGCGCGCAATTGCGAGTTGGCCGGCCCAGTCAGTAGATCTGACCTCCACTTCGATGCCGACATTGGCAAGCTGTTCTCTCAGAACGGGAGCGATTGGATGTATAGTCGGGAAATCGGTCGGATCGAGAATTATTATCTTCTCACCTTTGTATCCGGCCTCTTCCAAAAGCTGCTTCGCTTTTTCGGGATTGTTCTGATTGTAAAGGTCTTCGCTTATCGTGTGATCTGCCCAGGGCGTACCGCACATCTGAAGCGAGGGGCAAAGCTGCCACAAGCGCGAGTCGCCGTAGCCCTTCATTATCTCTTCGGCGTTGACTGCCGCCTGAATCGCCTGACGCAGTTTGCGTCCGCTCTCGCTGAATCCCAGCAGAGGATCGTTCGTGTTGAAGCCGATGTCAGGCTGGGCGCCCGGCACTCCTATGTGTATGGATACCTCATCTGCGTTTTCGAGCGCCTCTTCGTAAAAGTCGGATGATACGACATCGAGAAAATCGACGGTTCCTGTTAGCACGGCGGCTACGCGAGTTTCCTGATTTGGTATCTCCTTCATATGCAGTCTATCGAAGTATGCCAGCTTTGCGCCCGCGCGATAGCTAGGCTCTTCGCGCCGGGGCGTGTAATCCTCGAATCTGTCCAAGATGATTTCGTTGCCTGGGTCCCAGCTCACGAACTCGTAAGGCCCAGAGGCTACGAAGTCCTGAATGATTTCACCGGGCGCATACTTTTCGGCGGTTTCCTTGGGCATGATATTAGGCTGTGTACCGCCGACATAGCCGAGCGCGGTCATCAGCAGCGCGGATGGTTCGCTGAGTATTATCTTGAATGTTTTGTCATCGACGCTTTCGAAGTCTTCCCAGATACCGTTGAGGATGGGGCTGAATGACTTGTCCTGCTGGCGGAAGCGTTCGATGGATGCGTGCACATCTTCTGGCAGGACATCCGTACCATCGTGCCAGATTAGATCGTCGCGCAGCGTAAATGTGTATGTGCTGCCATCCACTTCCCAGCTATCTACCATGTCCGGATTGATGAAGCCTTGAGCGTCCCATTGCGCTATGGATTCCCAGAAATGCCAGGATACGCCGCGTCCTATGGCGGAGCCGGAGGTCATCGAATCGAGGTTGCCGACGCTGCCTTGAGGTACCCAGACGAGTGTGCCGCCGAAACGGTCTTCGGAGAATATGTTGGAGTCGGCATCAGATGCCACTTGCGGGCGTGAGGTGGTTTGCGGCGCAGCGATGATGGGTTCAGGCGCTGTGGGACCGGAGGGGATTCCTGCGGGCAATGCTGCTGGCGCCGCCGGCGCGGGCTGTTGCGGAGCCGCTGGCGCTGCGTCCTGCGGCTGAAGTGCGGCTGCGGCTGCGGGAGCAGGCTGCGCGGATTGTGGCTGCTGTGGCTCCTCCGGAGTTTCGCTGCTGCAGGCGATGGCAACTATAGCCAGAATTACCGAGCACAACGCTATCGACACTAAGAGTTTCGGTCGTTTCATTGATACTTCCTCTATTCTTCTATCGCTCTTTCATTAAATGCGCGGTGAGCCAATATACCAATATACTCGGCACACTCGACTTCGACTGCTTTAATATATTTCAGTAATACATATTCACTCATCATAACAATTAGAACAGATAGTGGAATATTAGTCAAAGATATACGGGGGGGGGGGGCAATCGCGCGGCGAGGCGAGGTACAGCTCTCGCTCCTTACTCCAGTCGTCCGCGAAGGCGGGGATCTAGGTGGTCGCGCAGCGCGTCGCCGAATAGGTTGAACGCAAGAATCGTCAGCGTTATGGCGAATCCCGGGAAGACGACCAACCACCACGGCGGTTTGAAAGAGGCGACCAATATACCGCCGAGCATGTTGCCCCAGCTGGGGTCGGGCGGTGGTACGCCGAGCCCAAGATAGCTGAGCGCGGCTTCTGTGAATATCGCCCCACCGAGGCTGGCGCTGGCAACCACCAGCAGTGGCGCGACACACTGCGGCGTGACATGTCTGATCATAATACGCAGCGGTGATGCGCCGATCATGCGCGCCGCCAGTACATATTCAGACTCTCGAATGAGTAGCGCGACTGACCTTATGATGCGCGTCGTCCCAGCGATGCCGGTTGCGGCGATGGCGATTATAACTGTGTTTACTCCTGCGCCGAGCGCGACCAGCAACAACAGCGCGAGTATCACGCTGGGGAATGAGATAAGCACATCTAGGATACGCTGGCTCAATAAATCAAATCTGCCGCCCATATAGCCGCTGAGGACGCCCCACGAAAAGCCGATCAGATTAGATATGGTGACCGCAGTTACAGACACCATCAAGCTGAGCCGTGTTCCGGCGATAACTCGACTCAGCGTGTCTCGGCCCAGCCCGTCGGTTCCCATTGGAAAGTCCAGCGAGGGGGTTTGCAAAAGCGCGCCGTAGTTGGCCTTGAGCGGGTCTTCCGGCGCGAGCAACGGCGCGAACACAGCTATGAATGCCATGAGCATGAGAAAAAACGCTGCGCCTGTACCCAAGAGCGAGGAGCGGGCAAACCGCTTCATGCTATCGTACAGTGTCACTACCCGCGAACGGTTTCCCGGTCTCAACGCTCTGTCTATTTCTGTCCCGTCTATTTGCGGACTCACGATTTCGCTATCCCCGTCCTCACGACCTATCGCCCCCGGGAATGTCGCCCGGAGCGTGTTCGAGACGCTGCCGGTACTTGGTTACTGATACCTGATTCGAGGGTCTATCACACCGTAGGCGAGATCGACGATCAGATTGATTACCACGAACACCACCGCGTACAGCAGCACTAAGTTCTGAATAATCATCCAGTCGCGCTCCTCAATGCCGCCGACGAGCGCGGTGCCGAGTCCAGGGACGGAGAAGGCGCGCTCGACAGCCACCGAACCACCGAGCAGAAAGGCGAACTGAAGTCCTGACAGCGTTACTACCGGCAAGAGCGCGTTCCTGACGACATGCCGCCACATGACCACTTGTTCACCCAATCCCTTGGCGCGCGCTGTTCGTACATAGTCTTCTCTTAAGACCTCCAGCAGCTGGGTTCGCACCATGCGCGCGATGAACGCGCCCAGCCCGACGCCCAGCGCGAGCGCGGGGCCAGCCATTATCTGGAGATTCTTAATTGGGTCGTCCCAGATGTTATAGACCGTAATCGGAGGTTTCCAGCTGAAGAATATGACAGTCATTAGGATGAAAGTCATGCCCAACCAGAAGCTGGGGATTGCCATAAACAGAGTGATGAAGAATCGCGCTGCATAATCGAGTGGGGAATTGCGCCACGCGGCGGCAAGGATGCCGATGGGCAAGCCGACTATCCACGAGATCAGCACTGCGGCAATGCCGATCTGCATGGTCAAGGGGCCGCGCCGCAGTATCGTTGCACTGATGGGTTGGTCCGTCCAGAAGGAGCTTCCCATGTCGCCACGCGCCACATCGCCTATCCACGACAGGTACTGCACGGCCAGCGGCTTATCCAGCCCCAGACTGGCGCGCGCCGCGGCAAGCTCCTTCTCGTTCAGCACATATATCCCCGTGTTCTCCCCGAATATCTGCTCTAGTGGGTCACCGGGCAAGAGACGCATAGCGACGAATATTAGCAGGGTAACACCGAATATAGTCGGCACAGCCAATATAAGGCGTCTGAGGATATATGTCTGCATTGCTGCTTACTCTGGCTCCCGGCATTCCTTCTTCATGTTCGATGAAAGCGGCGGTTTCCCATCATGCATCCGTCGTTTCTGAGACTGGCGCGGCGGGGACAGCCTTTCGAACCAAAGTAGGAGGCCGCCCCCGTCAGGCTGCACAGGATACTGGTACGAACTTTACTATTTGTCCAGCCAGACGGTTTCGAACCTGCCCCACTCGGTCTGTACTCTATTTTCTAGCTGGAGCCCCTTCACATAATCACGCCACATAGGCATGTGCGCGGTAAATCCGAAATGGAATTGCGGCGGGTTGTCATCCAGAACCTCTTCGCCCTGTCGGAACAGCTCTGTGCGCTTCGTCGCGTCCAATTCTCCGTTGAGCTTCTCAACCACCGCGTCGAACTCGGGGTTAGAATACTTGCCGAAGTTCTGCGATGCGCCTGTCGTCCATACCACCTGCCATAGCGGTGTGTGGTTCTTCACCGGCGAATGGAACAGAGTGCTAAGAACGAGGTCGAAGTCCTTCTTGTACTCCTCTGTGACGAGGGCGCGCTCGACGACGCTGATATCTATGTCCATGCCCAGGTTGGTTTTGAGCTGATCGACGAAAAATGGTGACAGAACTTCGGAATGTCCAGGCACGGATGCGGAGACGAGTTTGAATGTACGGAGCCCCTCGCCTCCGGGGTAGCCGGCCTCTGCGAGTAGGCGCTGAGCTTCGGCTATATCGTCGGCGTTGTCGCGCTTGTAACCGGGGGTCTGGTAAAGCTCCTCATCGGGCGTCGCGCCTTCGCCGCCCTTGGACATCCAGCGGCTGACGATGTTCACCTCTTCACGATAAACATCGACCGCCTGATGACGGTTAATAGCTAGGTGGACGGCGCGCCTGACGCGCGGATCATCGAACGGCGCCTTCTCATTGTTCCACTTCACCTCCAGCGCGCCGAAGTTGTCCAGCAGGGCAACGAATATATCGTCACGCGCGTCGCCCTGATCCCATGTGTCGCGGGATACATTCCATGAGAAATCCGCCTGCCCTGTCAACACCGCCGTTCCCCTGTCCGTCCATGCGGGAACATGCTGCATGATTACGGTATCTACATAGGGCAATTCTGGGTTCCAGTAGCTGGCGTTCGCCTCGAACTCCCACAATTCGCCAGGCTTGTTTTCGACAAATTCGAATGGCCCAGTACCGGGGGCGACTACTGTACGAAGGTCGTAGTTATTCGCCTCCAAAAAGTCGGACGGATATATTACCGCGCTGGTCATGCTGAACAGGTCGAACTGCCACACGCGCGGCTTGCTCAGCGTAAACTTGACGGTATTCTCATCCACCTTGTCCACCGAACCTATAGCGTCGAACAGGCTCTGGCTGACGCTGGTCATGCCTTCGTACTTGTCAGGAAAGATAATTCGGTCGAAGGTAACGACCACATCATCGGCGCTAAAGTCCGAACCGTCATGGAACTTTACCCCCTCACGCAGGTGGAAGGTAAACTCCATACCGTCGCTAGATATATCCCAACTGGTGGCGAGTTCGGGGGCTATCTGAGATAGCCCAACGGTGGGGTCGAGGCCGAATAGCTTGTTGTAGAACGAGGTCATTATGTGCCCCGCTCCTCCTTGGTGAATATCGAAATGCTTGGTAGTCGCGCCCCAAGCCGTTTTGACAGTTCCGCCACGCATGGGGTTAGGATCAGGGGACTTCAAGCATCCAGCTTCACATTTTATCGCTGGTTCCGCCTTCGCTACGGGCGCGGCCGTCGAAGGCGCAGCGGGCACAGTCGTCGTTACGGGCGTGGCTGGTTCTTCATCTTCCGAGTCCGACTGGCAGGCAACCGCTGCCAACAGCCCAAACACCGCGACCCCAAGAATGAGACGAGTCAACGCCGCAGGTGTCGCAGCCCAGAAAGTCTTCCAAAGTTTTGCCATCATGCCAGCCTCCCTGATATTTATAGTTTGAACTGTGCTGCAATAGTCAGAGACTCAAATTATCATGTATTATAAAACATGTACTATAAAGCATGAATTCAAGTGGCAAGTTTACTCCAACATTTATGATTGTTCAATATCTATTTTAGACGATATGGTTTTGTGGGATATCTATTTGAACAGATACGATAGCCAAGCGAGAAAGACCAACACAGCGAGTAGCGGCTCTGTCACACGCTCCCGTTTCCAGTGGTGGCAGACCCCGATGGGGGGCGTCCGCCGGCGCCGGCGAGTATGGGCTGCCGCGCTGCTTCTACTAGTCGCGGTTGCTGCCGGTTCGATCAGCGCATGGAACTATTGGGGACTTTCGCTCCCCGCTCCGCCGCCCAAGAGCGACATAACGCAGTACGACGGCCAGACTGACGGCTCGCGAGCCAGTGTGGGCGTATCGAGGCCGTCGGGCAATGCGGTGTGGGTCTTCGACGCTGGCGAACCGCTGACCGCGTCTGCAACAAGCATGGACGGCGCAGTCTATTTCGTCTCTGGACAGACGCCGAGAACTGGTCGCATTGTTGCGCTCGATGTTGTATCAGGAGAGCCAATCTGGGAACGCCAGCTGAACGACATCGTCGATTCGTCTCCTACCCCAGCAGGCGATTTTGTATTCGTTGGCACACGGTCTGGCAAGATACTTGCGCTGAGTCGTTACACTGGTGAAACCGTCTGGGCTTTCGATATGGGCGCCGCCGCGCTCGGCCCGCCTGTCGTCAGAGATGGTGTCCTGTACGCAGCGTCAGACGCGGTTTACGCGCTAGACGCGCTCAGCGGAGAACCGCGCTGGCGGCATAATGTATCGGGCGGTGTCGCCCGCCCGCTAAATCTGGCGGCAGGTGTCGTATCCGTCATGGACTCGGATGGCAGCGTGAACCTGATAAACGCGGCGAGCGGCAGGCGCCAGCTGACTTTCCGGCTATGGTTCGGTACTTCGGATGCACCCTCGGCTGCGAATGGCGCGCTGGTAATTGCTGGTGACGGCGCGAATGTGCAAGCGCTGGCTCTGAGGGCGCGAGACATCCCGATGGAGAAGGCGGTACGCTACTGGCAAACTAAGCTATGGCTATGGGGCATGGGGCCAAATCCGGCGCTGCCGCGTGGCTACCTTTGGCAGCAGCGAGAACTTACGGGCAGGATTGCCCGCGCAGTCGGCGCGGACGACGATTCGGCATACATCGCCACCGAGCAGAATAACGGCAGCGGACATCTGGCCGCGCTCGATCTCGACACAGGGCATATCCGCTGGCAGATGGAATTCCCATCTGCGGCAATCCCATTTCCTATACTGACGGCGGATGCGCTGATCGTTGGTTTCGAGAGCGGGGAAGTTCATGCTATCGACAGACTGAACGGTGAATCGCTCTGGAAATACGCCATTCCGTTCGGATTGTCGGCATCTCCTACTCTGACAAAGGATGGTAGCAGGCTGCTTCTCCTGCCAACTTTGGACGGGGCGTTGAGAGGAATCATTGTGGAGTAAGCGCGACGGCGCAGGTGTGAACTCCGCCCGCGATTCCATTCTGATTTTGCATCATCACTCTCGGTTCCCTATGCCAATAGTCAGCAAACGCTTGGGGTTTTCGAACATGATCTGGCGCTGGGTATCTGTGTCCATACCTAGCGTCTGCAGATAAGGCAGAAAAGTTTCCTGAATGTATGTGTATCCCGCGCCGCCGTATTTTCGTAGGTGCATCTTCCAGCACACATCCTGCGACAGCAGGATGCGATCTGTATATCCAGCGTCTATCAGCTGGAGAATGGCGCGCGCGACCTGATTATCACGCGCGGGCCGCTCGGAAGTACGGACGACTCCAAGTGTATCGAACTCGATGCAGGCTCCGCGCGCGAGTAGCTCCAGTATGAATGGGACATCGTCCGCCATACCGCAAGAGTGTCCGAGTATAATTCGGCTAGGGTCAGCGCCCTCGCCTTCGACGATGTCTATGACGGTGTGTTTCTCCGTTTTCTTTTGCGGGGAGTGGAAGGATATGGCCGCACCGGTGAGAAGGCTCGCCCGCGCCGCCGCTCGTATGCTCTTTACTTCGTTCTCGGTGACAGGATCCCCGTTTACGCCTATCTCTCCGATAATTCCAGCTCGGATATCAGTGCCTCCAACACCCTCGCTAATGTCCGATACTATCTCAGTCGTTAGAGCCTCCACGCTGCGAGCGTCCATATCCTCAGGGTGAAATACTTTCTGATACCAGCCCGAACCCATAACGATGCTGACGCCCGTGACGCCCGATGCTCGCGCAAGCGCGGCCGGGTTTCGACCCAAGCCCCTGCTGGTTACATCGACCAACGCGCCACCGCCCAGACCGGCGAAATGGGACACCTCTTCGATTGCGTCGCTTTCGTTGGACAGCAAGTAGTTATCCAGCAGCGGCGCTGCCATACGAGCCAGATACAGGTTGGACAGGCCGAGCGGCTCTTGCCATACCGCGCGCTCGGCATCCGAAGCGTCTGAATCGGGCAAGTGGTTCTTGCGTAGATCCAGATAGAGGTGTTCGTGCATGAGCGTAAACCCCAGATCCTCGGGTTCGATAGCTCCCCGCACGGTTATTATCTTTCCAGTCATATCGGTCATGGCCGCTGACGCCTACCCCTGAAAGCCGCCAAAGTGGAGGGCTTGATCTACGATATCGACTCCAACCATCTCACTGTGGGCTGCCAGCAGCTGACGGGTAACTGGGCCTGGTATGGAGTCCCCAACGGGGCGCTTGTCCACCATGCCGACGGGGACGATGCGTGGGCTAGTGCGAGAGAAAAACACTTCGTCCGCAGTGTAGAGATCGTATGGCTGGAGGTCTTCCTCCATAACTGATATGTCTAAGTTGCGGGCGACATCGAATATGACGCTGCGCGATATGCCTTGCAGGATGCTGCGGTCGGTGGGTGTCTTCAGTACACCGTTCTTGACGAGAAACACATTGTAGCCTATGCCTTCGGTCAGATTGCCGTCGCCGTCCAGCAGTATGGGAGACGCGCCGGGGTCCACATCATTAGCCTCCAGTTCGGCCAGGACGAAGTTTGCGCGGCTATGGTGCTTCACCTTCGGATCCATCGTATCGCTGGAGTAGCTGCGAGTCTTGGCAATTACACCATGCGCGCCCTCGATGTAATAGCGCGCGAAACTCTCGAACGCCACAGGCTTCACCGATATGCACACGGTCGGAGAATCTATATCACCGATGCTGTGTCCGATGCCTCGCGTGATGAATGGATGAATAGTAAAGTCGCCCACATCATCTAACCGCGATATGTTCAGACGAACCGCCTCTTCGCATATATTCGTCATCTGCTTGGGAGTCAAGCCAGGGTCTATCCGCATGTATTTGAGTGATCTGTACAGGCGGTCTATATGTCTATCGAGAACGAACGGCTTACCGCCGAATGTCCGAGCTATATCGAATACCACATCTGCGACTACGAATCCGCGATCTTCGGGTGATATGGTCACTTCACCATAAGGCATCCACTCGCCGTTGAAATATGCTGTAAATGTGCTGGCGTTAGCCATGGTCTCCTCCCGTAATGTCGTCTTCGGCTGGCTCTCGCAAGCCGATAGTATTGTATCGCGATGCGCCGTTTCCAGTTATCTCAGTCAGATTCTAATATTGAGGGAAGCTCCTCGAAAGGCTCTCCGTTCGATTCAGCCGCCAGCCGACGACGATTCCACTCGAGTATTCTTCTGCTGAGCCAATTATAACTGTAACCGTACCTCATATGATCTCCATAATCGTTTCCGGGACATAGACGTTGGTGTGCCATGCCGTTTCGTACCATACCACAAAGTAAAACCCGCAAGGCTCAGAATTATGAACAGCCCAAAGTACAATGCTCTGTATTCGAGATTGACACTCCAAATCGGCTTTCTACGCTCTTCTGGCAGGCATTCTTCTTGCGTAGTAGAGGTCATACCCGTATGAATCCGAGGCTCGAGTTACAACGATTATGAATCTAAGAAGCCCTGCGCGGCAGTCGCGCAGGGCTCGATACATGATTCGGAATCCACCATTACTAGGTGTGGTATGTGTCTAAGTCCCTCTCAGTCTGGGATCGAGGACATCTCTTACAGCATCTCCAAACAGGTTGAAGCCATAGACTGCCAGAGAGAGGGCAAGACCTGGCCATATTGCCAAGTATGGATATATGGGGAACCAGTCGCGGACGGGGCCGGTGAGCATTCCGCCCCAAGATGGTTCTGGCTGTGGTACGCCTAAACCGAGGAAGCTAAGGGAGGCTTCTGTAAGGATGGCGATGCCGAGCGCGCCAGTCGAGATTATGAGCCATGGGGCTACACACTGTGGCGCGATGTGCTGCGCCATGATGCGGATATTGATCGCTCCGATGGCTCGCGCAGCGTCCACATACTGCGATTCCTTGACTGCGAGAACTTGAGAACGCACGACACGATTAGCGCGGGGAATCTGCACGATACCGATAGCCAGAATGATATTCGTTAGGCTCGTTCCAAGCGCGGCCGTTACGGCCAGCGCCAGTATCAAAGTTGGTATGGACATTAGAGCGTCCATTAGGCGCTGAATGATATTATCGATTCTGCCACCGTACCACCCGCTAATAACACCGATTACACCGCCGGATCCGGATCCCAATGCGACCGAAGCGAACCCGACTAGCAGAGAGACGCGCGCGCCGTTCATCATGCGACTCCACAGATCACGGCCCAGCTCGTCAGTTCCGAGCCAGTGACGGGAGTTTGGACCTTCCAGTTTGTCAGGCAGGTTATGCGTGAGCGGGTCCCACTGGGTTATCATCGGGCCTACAATCGCCATTAGTACCATGACGATGATTATCAACGCGCCCGCCGCACCCAGCGGTTTACGCGAAGCGAAGCCTAGGATAGGCTTAAGCACCCCGGTTCCGCCGGTCTTCTTCAGGGTTGTTGTATCACTCTGTTGAATTGCCATTCGCTATTCCTCTTGGGGCTGCTGTGTTACCGGACAAGGGCCTACTGATAACGTACACGGGGGTCTAGCCAGCCGTAGGACAAGTCCACCAGCAGGTTGACGAAGATCACCGCGGTTGCGAACACCAGCACCATGGATTGCACTACTGGATAGTCCCGTTGGAGCATACCATCGACGATGTAGCTTCCAATTCCGGGCAGTACGAATACTCGTTCCATAACGACGGATCCGCCAAGTGACAACGCCGTCGTAATACCGATAACTGTTACTACTGGTATGAATGCGTTCTTGAGTGCGTGACGCATTGTGACTGCGTATTCGCGAAGCCCCTTGGCGTGCGCTGTTCTGATGTAATCTTGACGGAGCACTTCGAGCATAGTAGATCGCATCATTCTAGCTTTAGCCGCCGCGCTAATATAGCCAACCATAATAGCGGGCCATACGAATTGGCTCATATTGCCCATAGGGTCGTCTATGAACTCTATATAGCCGAACGGCGGATTCCAGCGGAAGAAATATGCCCCCGCAACCAAGAAGAGGATCGCAGTCCAGAATGACGGGATGGACAGCCCTGCAAGTGATATGATCCGAACTACATAATCTATCTTCGTGTCTTGTTTCAGAGCCATAAGCACGCCGGCCGGCAGACCCAAAGCGATGGCGATGATCTGCGAGAGGACTACCAGCTCGAGGGTAACTATCGCCTTTTTCTTGAATTCGGTAAACACCGGGCGCTTGGTGAACAAGGAGTTCCCCCAGTCGCCGACGGCGAAGCCTCCAATCCAGCTCAGATACTGAATATGCAGAGGTCGGTTGAGGCCGATTGCCTCGCGGATACGCTCTAGATCTTCTTCGCTTACGGTGCCTTCCTCGCCCCCAGCCTGTTGCGCGGCGATCGACTGTGCCACATCACCGGGCGCGATTCGCATTAGGGCAAATACCAAAAGCGATACGAGAATCGCAGTCAGCACCCCAAAGATGAGCCGTCGAACCAAGTATCGGTGCATTGATTCACCCTCTAATTAACTGTTGGGTTGGTATCGATTGGAATGAGTACTAGTCAAGAGAATCAGGTATCTGTTTTTAGATGAAGGGCGCGCCCTATAGCCGTTTACGCGATCTACGCGAGCGCACCCTTTTTAACTCTAGCCTTAGGTCAGTAACTCTTAGCGGTTTGCGAGCCAGGTACGCTCCCAGCCAGACCACTTGATCTGCGACGGATGGTTGAACATCCTCCAGCCACGCACATCAGTGTGCCACGCAGGCCAGATGATCGACCAGGGCATCGGTACCATGTACATGGTGTCGATGGATAGCCGCTCGATTTCGTGTACGATGTCGCGCCGCTTCGCAGGATCTAGCTCGACTGCCTGAGCCATCGACAGATCGTACAACTTCTGCGCATTCTCAGCGTCAGCCTGGAATCGTCCAGTGCCGCGGTGGTACCAGCTCTCGGTATCGGGAACCAAGAAGATGTTGTAGAAATCCGACGGGTCGGCAACATCTGTCCTAGCCTTCGAGCCATAGTGAACATCGTAGTCGGGCGGTACGCCGTGCCCGGTCTGGCCGCGCTCACGCTGTACGGATTCCTCGACCACATCCACTGTCAGCTCGATGTCCAGGTTTTTCTTCAGCTGATCTTGGAAGTACACACAGCCGTCGATGAAGATCTGCGTAGCAGTCGTCATGCAGGCTGCCTTGAATCTCGGGCTGCCTGTCAATCCAGCTTCGTCCAGAAGACGGTTCGCCTCGGCGATGTCTTCCTGCTTGCCGTCAACGCGGAAACCTGGCATTGCCGAAAGTTCCTCATCGGGCAGAGCCCAGACCGTTCCAGGAGGCATCCAGTTGGTAGGTCTGACTACACCAACCACATTCTGACCACCACCCTCGATTCTGTTCGTCTCGACCCAGTCCTCGCGGTCGATGCCAAGGTGAATGGCGCGCCGCACGCGGACATCGTCGAATGGCTCTCGGTGCATGTTGATCTGGAGACCCTTGCCCCACAGATGCAGCACCGGCTCGAGATGAATGTCGTCGGAGTATCGTTCGAGAACCTGGCTGACCTGACCGGGAAGGAGCGATGCGCTGCCCTCGCCATAGTAGTCCGTCTGGCCGGTTATGAGCGCGGTGAACCGTGTCGTCGAATCCTCGATCTCTATGTGATCGACACCCTCGAGGAAGGGAAGGCCTTCACGCCAATAGTCGGGGTTCGCGCGTATCTTCGTGCCAACATCCTGTACGCGATCGACTGGTATGAACGCGCCGGTGCCGGTGCCGTATAGGTAGGTCTCGTCAGTAGTCTGGTCGAAGCAGTCCGCGCACTCGGCAGTCCACCACTCGATCAGGTCTTTGTCCATGTTGTTGGGCATTCCGGTAACACCCGCAAACTTGCCGATGGTGCCGGCGCGCGCTTCGGTGAACTCGGCCCGCAGCGTGTATCCCATCGGCCCATCTGGACAGGTAGCTCCACCCTCTTCTTTGAGGTGGGACAGCCCCAAACGCGGCCCTGCGTGTGTTACGCCTACATCCTGCAGTGACTGCGGAGGATAGATGGCGAAGTGCAGGCTTGCGGCGGCGTCTTCACAGGTGAACTCGTCTCCGGCGATCTTGGCCTTGACTTCCGCTGGGAGTGTGCTATTCGGATTGTCTTGGAACTTGATGCCCTCACGCAGCTTGAATGTGACCACTGTACCGTCGCCGGACACATCCCAAGTGGTAGCCAAGTCGGGAATGATAGGCCCGGTCAGCCCCTGCCACGGGTCGAACTTGATGAGCGAGTTATAAGTCGGCAGGAACTGCGGACCTTCGTAGGTGTGCCCATAGTTCGGATCATGGCCGTTTAGCTTCAGGTTTGCGCCGTAACGCAGGATGCCGCCCCTTTGGGGCTGTCCCCACTCCGGCTTGTAGCCTGCGCTCGACAGATACTCGGCAACCCAGTCACTGGTTACCTGCTGCATCGGTGTCGGTACGGGCGTGGGTTGAGACAGCTGCTGCTGCGAAATTGGTACCGCAGTGATGGCTGGCTCCGCAGCTTTTGCCGCCTCGGGAGCTGCGGGCTGCTCCGGAGCTGTGCTAGACCCTGCCTGAGCAGACTGTGCCGGAGCTGCTGCTGCAGGCGCATCTGGCTGCGCCGGGGCGTCGGCTTCGTCGGCTGAGCATGCCACTAGGGCAGCTAAGCCCATGACGGAGACCGCCAAGACTATTCCGAGCCGTCTGATATGTTTCATATTCTCCCCCTAATTTCAATCTTCGATCTGCGATGCAAGTTTATCCGCGCAATGGATTTATCTCATCCACCAGTGCGATAGGTTTGGCAATTGATAACATATGAAACGACATCGGTCAAGTATAAATATCCAAAACGAGAACCGTATTTGCTCTACTGCCCTTCACGCTCGCTCAGTTCTGGCCATATGGATCGCATTTGCCAGCAGTCGAGAGACAGCAGACGAGCATTACCTCCGCGCGCGAACAGCGAGACGCCACAGCTGTCGTCTCGCTGCGGATAGGCCCTGACGGTCAGACACTGGCGTTCGTTAGCGAACACTTCGATTATACTTCGGTCTATAAATACGCGAAGATCGAGGGGCTCATCTTCCTCCAGCGCAATTGGCCCTGTCTCGGCGGTGCGCGCCCACACATCGGCCCTTAGCGACGATTCGGATATGTCTATCTGAAGCGAGCTGACGCCAAACCGCCGATGGTCAAGAGGATACAGGGATATGCGCGTCTGTTCCTCTCCGTCCGGAGAACGCAGCACATAAAGACCGACCTCGCGCGCCGCGCCCGGCTCTATCCGCGCCCTAAGCTCTACTGCCCTGCCGCTCACATTATCTAGCGAAATCTCGCCGTTGGCGGGTATCTCGACCGCGCCGATCGAGCTGTGACCGAATCTCAATGACTCCACAGCGCCAGCCGGAGACATTCGCAGCGAGTTGTCTGGACTCAGCCAATAGCGTCGCGGTAAAGTCATCGTCTCGTCGGTATCCTCCGCGTCCCGTCCTTTATGTGTGTTGAATATGCCAATGTAATTTCCAAAGCCGTCAACCGTCGCCGAAGGAGCGTGAAGACTGCCGGTTACCCAGGGCCCGTAGTTCATTCGTCCGTGCGTCTCTGGAGAGAAACGATGCGTTTGCGCATCGTATTTGCCGGTGTAGTATCTCCCTCCGCGCTTATGGCTGAACAGCAAGAGCATATGTCGTCCATTTCCAATAGGCCAGAAGTTAGGCACAGCTGCATCCTCTCCGGGTTCTGCGAAGAAGGTGTCCTCCATCAGCGGGCCGAGATATTCCCATTCGGCCAAGTCTTTCGATCTGAACAGGTGATCCACCCCCACACCGTCCACACCGCGCTCACCATCTTTGTATGTACCGGAAAGGGAATAGTAGCAGCCGTCATCCTCTTTCCATATACAAGGGTCGAACACGCGGTATCCACCATCGCCAGGGTTTCGATTCGTTCCCGGTATGACAGGGTTGTTCGGGTGTTTCTTCCAATTCAGTAACAATAGGTCGGATGCAGTGGCGATTGCGTTGCCAGACTGCGTCCCGTGGTAGATGGCGATAACGCGATTCGGTTCGACGAGTGTTTGGCCACTGAAACAGTCGCGTTCGATGTCTGGATAGAGCGCAATCGGCAGGTCACGCCAGTGGATGAGATCATCGCTGACGGTGTGTCCCCAGTGAACTCTATCGCCCCCTGTCGGTCTGAACTGATAGAACATGTGCCATAGCCCTTGCCAGTAGCATAGACCGTTGGGATCGTTCATGTAATTTTCTGGAGACGAGAAATGATAGAGTGGCCTGTACGCATCGTTTTCAGCCAATCTGCGTCGAGATTCGGCGAAATGCAGTACGGCTTCGTCCGATGCCAGCGCAGACAGACGTTCCTCTAGCCCCTCTGGATCTGCTTTGCCAAGAACCAGCCCATCTCGGAATTGTCGTGTCATCGGGATCTATCCCCTCCCCTTGCCAAATCTCCGGTAACAGCCTGTGCAGATAGTATCATCTGCTCGATTATCGCAGGGAAGATATTCCGGTAGAAAATGGCCGCTCTTCTGCTAGAACGATTTCTGACACTCGAAAGCGCGTGATAGCCATGTGGTACTATTTGCGTCCAGGTTATTCAGGCCATATCTATAACTCCTATAAGATTCCGCTGCCGAACTGCTGAAATGGAGGAGCCTAAGACATGCCCATATATGCAGCCGACCCGCATCCTCGCCGTCGCATCGAGATAATGGATACCGTAATGTCTTATGTCGATACGGGCGTTGGCCGTCCAGTCGTATTCATTCACGGCAACCCGACTAGCTCGTATCTGTGGCGAAACATCATCGCGCATGTGAAGCCCGTCGCCCGCTGCATTGCGCCCGATCTCGCCGGTATGGGAAGATCTACGAAGTCTCCGAGCGGGGCGTACACATTCGATGATCACGCCCGCCGACTCGATGAATGGTTCGACACGCTGAATATATCCGGCTGTGTGCTGGTATGCCACGATTGGGGATCCGCGCTAGCCTTTCGCTGGGCGCATCTCAACTCGGAGCGCGTAGCAGGAATCGTTTATATGGAGGCGATAGTCCAATCTTTGAGATGGGAGCAGTGGCCCCAGCCGTCGCGCAGGATATTTCAGGGGTTTAGATCGGAAGCAGGCGAGCGCATGATTTTGGAGCAGAACATGTTCGTCGAGCGCGTCTTGCCGGGCAGCGTCATACGAGATATGACGGAGCGGGAGATGGAGGTGTATCGCAGGCCATATCTGGAGCCGGGCGAATCGCGCAGGCCGACGCTGACATGGCCGCGAGAGATACCGTTGGGCGGAGAGCCAAAGAGTGTGGTCGAAGTCGTGGACGCATATTCCGCATGGCTATCCGAATCCGATCTTCCCAAGCTGTTCGTGAATGCCGAACCGGGCGCTATTCTGACAGGCGAGCAGCGCGAATTCTGTCGTTCGTGGCCCAATCAAAGTGAAGTTACTGTCAGCGGGAGTCACTTCATTCAAGAGGATTCGCCCGACGAGATAGGCCGCGCGATTGTGAACTGGATGGCGACGGATTTGACATGAGCGCCGATTCGATCAGGGCGTTCGCGGCAGTCGCTCCCGGCAATGCCGCTCTTGCAGAGATATGCAAACTTCTGGATGAGATAGCTCGGCTGCGGTCGAGGGATGTGAGGGCGGTCAACCCTGAGAATATCCATCTAACGCTGAAGTTCCTCGGCAACGATGTCGATGCCGCGCTAGTTCCAAACATCGCCGCCGCGCTGGACGATGCCGCGTCTGCGTCGGAGCCGTTTACTCTTACACTCGGTAGAGTGGGAGTATTTCGGCAGCGCGGCGACCCGCGCGTTATATGGCTCGGGCTGATTGGAGACTTAGATCGTCTGCGGAAACTGCAGTCCGACATAGAAAACACCCTCGAAGCAATCGGTCTCCCGCGTGAGACGCGCCCTTTTAGACCACACTTCACGCTGGCAAGAATCCGTTCGCGCAGATCGTCCGACCGCACCGATATATCAGACAGGGCCGATGCCGATATGATCGACCGTCTCCTATCGCTGCCCAACATCGAGACGCCTATAGAAGTGGATGCTGTGAGCCTAATACGAAGTACGCTTCGCCCAACTGGCGCGCTTTATACAGAGCTTCACAGCTCCATTATCGGCTATCAGCGTGTCATGAACATCGTCGGATAGGTCGGATAGATAGATATAGCTATATAAGAGCGTCGAGATTACATAAACGCAGATTCGAGGCTAGGAGGGCATCAGAATCTCGACTGCGATAGGTGTTTGCGCAATGTGAGACTCACAGGGAGGATGGCGGCAGTTGCTGCGCCCATGCCGAGTATCGCAGCAGACAGCCCGAGTCTATCCGCTATGACTCCGTATGCGACTGGGGCGATTACCGAGCCGAACTCGTTCGTTGTGTAGAAGAAACCGTAGAATCGCGCGCGGCGGAGTGGCGGCACGAGGTTGGCGACGCTAGCGTACAGCACTGACGAAGTGCCGTTCAGCCCTACCCCAGTCGCTATCATCAGCGGGATCATGAGCGCATTGGGGGTATATAAGGAGGCGACGATTAGAGCCGCAGTCAGCCCTTTCGTAGCCCATATCAGAGTGACCGCGCCCATGCGGTCTGCGAGCCATCCGCAGATGTACTTTCCTGCGGCCCCACCCGAATACAGGAGAAAAAGCATTAACGCGATCTGCCCCGATCCCATTCCCTGTTCGTCCATCAGCAAGGTTAGGAATACCAACGCGGCTGTGCGCGTGGCAGCGTCCAGCGCTCCGACGCCGCTGAGCATGACGAACCCCGTCATGTTGGAAGCTCCATTCGTTGCGTCTGTGCCTTCAGAGCCTTCAGATGTGGTGTCAGCAGGCGCGGATGGCGGACGGCCAATGTCCACCGCTCGTCTGACGAACATGGATGCGAACATGAACACGAGACCCGCCGCGCCGACGATAGCCAATATAGCGCGCCATCCCATCGCCAGAGCGGCGATAGCGGCGACGAGCGGGGCGAGCATCTTGCCGATGTCGCCTGCGAAGTTCACGGTTCCTACAGCGGTGGAGCGCCCCTTATCATCGTATGCGCGCGATACCATGCTGGAGGCCAGCGGATGCTGCGGACCGCCGCCAAGTCCACCAAGCGCGGAAGTTGCCAGCAGAGTGATGAACAACGGCGATATTGCCATCGCCAGCAGTCCAGCCGATACCCAGATATTGCCCCAGATCAGCAGCCAGAACTCACCAAACGTCTCCGATAATAGACCGGCTGGAACCTGAAGCAGAGCAGACGCGCCGCTGAACACCGAGCGCAGAAGGCCTATCTCTGTGTACGACAGTCCCATGTCTTCGCGTATGAACGGCAAGAGCGGGACGAGCAACGCGAAGAACAGATCGCTCCATATATGCATGGCAGAACCGAAGGCCAGCGTTCGACTTCGGCGTGGCATGTTGGTCAGGAACGAAAGCATCCGCGAACCTTACGCTTGCGAACGAGTTTTGGCAACTAAGAACTGCGAGGCGACAGAGGTTCTAAAAGACTTTTACGAACGAACTTATTGGCGGATATGCGGCATCACCTTACCTGTACCCGCTCTCTCCTAGCACGGAGAAGCCCGGGCTACTTTGCGGAAATCAGCGCAGTTTCGGGTATGCCTGCGTCGTTGACCCGTTCGCAGTCTGCCGCTATCATATATACGGATGAGTGAGATGGTTGGTTGGAGTTTCGGCTAACGCCGTGTGGAGGTATGATGATGCCGTTCGTGGGAAGATTTGGCCCTATGGAACTCATCATTATCTTGGTGATTGTGATGATCATATTCGGAGTGGGCAGACTAACGGAGGTCGGTGGCGCGCTCGGCAGGTCGATCCGTGAATTCCGCAAGGCGTCTTCGGATGATACCGGCGATAGCGCGTCCGATTCGCCCGATTCATCTGACAAGTCAGTTACCAAATCGTCCTGATTTTTTGGATTGGACTGGTTAGATAACTGAGGCCTGATCAGATAACTAGCGCGCGCCGATCGTAATGATCCTTCATTATGGTCGGCGCGTCTGCTTTGTCGCAGCCTGAGACTGGTTGCTTCCAGCTACTTCGCGTTATCCATCGCCGCCGCCCGCCGTCTCCGTCCGCGCACAGCGAGCTTGGACAGCAAGATGCTCACCTCGTACAGCACGATTATCGGCCCTGCCACTAGCGCCTGATTTAGCGGGTCTATGGTGGGGGTTATCATCGCCCCTACGATGAACGCCAGCACAATGGCGTAGCGACGCTGACGCGCAAGAAACTCCGGAGTTACCAGCCCTATCTTTGCCAGAAAGAACAGGACGACGGGCATCTCGAAGATAATCCCCATCCAGAACAGCAACCTCAACATAAGGCTGACATAGTTGCCAATGCTTATCATCGGTATGGCTACATCGCTGCCGAATTCCAGCAGGAATCTGACCATAGGGGGGAACAGGATTCGGTATCCGAATGCCGCCCCTAACACAAACGCCAGCAGAGTCGCGGGCATGAGCGCATAGAGATAGCGGCGTTCGTTCGGTTTGAGGCCGGGCGCGACGAACATGACGATCTGATACAGCACGAACGGCAGAGATGTGAACACTCCTACGAGGAGCGAGGTTCTGGCCGCGATGCTGATGTATTCGGTCAGGCTGGTTCGCACCGGCTTGCCAAACGGCAGAGAGACGAACTGTTCTGCTGGCTCCATCAGCAGTTTCAATATCTGCTCATGGAAAGCGAAGGCTGCGGCTGTCGTAACTAAAACGGCGATTGCCGAGTATGTCACCCGACGCCGAAGTTCGATCAGGTGGTCTCGGATTGGTAGCGGATCATCAGGCATTTAGCGGCCGTGGGCATCGGAATTGGGACTCTCTTCGGGTTGCGCTCGATCTGGGCGCTGCCGAACGAACGCGACGGGTCCATCGTCGTCGCCAGCGTCACCGGCGTCAGCCTGCGAATCGCGATCGGCGGCGGTCGGCGTGCTGGGCGCAGTCTTGGAGGAGTCTCGACCGGTCATGCTGATAGTCTGGTCGGAGTTGACCAGCTTGATATCGTCATCCTCCACTACGACTCTCGGCACCTGCGCTGCCAGATTCCTGCCTTCACGAACCATTTTGCCGATGATTCGCGCGCTGTCTATCATTCGTTCCGGCCCCAAAAAGATAAACGCCAACACCAGAATCAGGAGTATTTCGAGTGTTCCCATCCCCAGAAAGTTCATGAACGGCTCTCCGAAACGCGCTTGGGCATAAGACCGCTCGACCGGCAGTCCGTACACCTGTCATGGTAAGGTATGCTGTCGGACGGGCGCAATTCGACAGACGCGCCTAACCGCGTCAACAGCGTAGCCAGCAGACACAGCGGCAGACCGACTACATTCAAATAGCAGCCGTCCACCGACAGCACCGGGCCGAATTGGGCATCCTGGACTGCGTATGCGCCGGCCTTGTCGAATGGTTCGCCACTGGAGATATATGCCGCTATTTCATCATCCGAATAGTCTCGGGTCACTATCGTCGAAGACTCCACGCCTGTCTCTATATCGCCCGTTTTCTCATCCATAACAGCGACCCCCGTTATGACGCGGTGCCGCCGGTTTCGCAGTTGGCGGAGCATATCATCCGCCTCCGTCTCCGTGAGAGGCTTGCCGAATATCCGAGCATCCAGCGCGACTACCGTATCCGCGGCGATGAGATATTCCCCTCCAACATTCGATTGTCCTTCTGCACTGGCCGCCCCAAAGCCAGACTGTGTACCCAGTTTGGCGACTGCCGAGCGGACGGCATAAGCCTCGGCGTCTTCCCCCTGCCGGGGTCTTGGCTCCTCGCCGCGCGACTGGCTTATAGATACATTACCTGTCAACCCGGAGATTATCTCCCGCCGGCGCGGGGAGGACGACAGCAGACGAAAGTGAGTATTGGTCGTCTCGGATGGGTTCATCGCGCGCTCATCTCTCATCTCCGATGGAGAATCGTTACCGATTCCACATGATATGTCTGCGGGAACATATCAACAGGCTGGATCCGAACGACTTCGAAGTTACCGCCGGCGAGTATGTCCAGATCGCGCGCCAACGATGGCGGATCGCATGAGACATATACGACAGCGGACGGCCCTAGAGAGATTAGTGATTCCAGCGCGCGTGGATGGCATCCGACACGCGGAGGGTCGAGAATCACCGCATCGGGCGGGCCGCTCAGCCCACATATGTTCACGAGATCAGCAAGCGCATCCTCGGCGCGCGCCTGTACGAACTCTACATTGTCCAGCCCGCGCGCATTGCGCTTCCCATCGGCAACAGCCGATGCAGAGTCTTCTACGGCTATCGACCTGCGCACTCCCGCCGCAAGCAGGATGGCGAACACACCGACGCCAGCATAAGCATCGACCACCACATCCCCAGAGCCGAGAGCGAGACCATCCCTTACTAGCTCTATCAACCGTTCCGCCTGCCGCGTGTTGACTTGAAAGAAAGACGGGGACGCAACTTCGAGATAGCGTCCTCCCATCTTCTCTGTGTAGTGTGACTGCCCTGACGGCAGTGGAATATCAGGGTTCTGAAAAGTCGGCTGAATCAGCAAATCACCGGTGTTCGTTCCTACTCTGACAGACAAGTTCGTAGTTTCGGCCGCCCTGTCTTGCAGCTCTATGAGCGCGTCGTTGATAGCGGGGTCCATCAGCATACAGTGATCGACTCGGACGAAATGGCGGGTGATTCTGTTGGAGAATCCGAGCTGTCCGTCGCGGCGGACAGTAAATCGCGCATGGTTGCGATAGTAGAACTCACGCCGATCGGGCAGAGTGGGTTCCACCTCCGCTTTTGCCAGCGAATCATATCTGGCGATGTGCCGGCGTATAGTCTGTCGCTTCAGTCTGAGCTGAGCCGAGTATGAGATGTGCTGCCATTGACAGCCAGAGCATGGGCCGCAGTATCCGCATGCGGGCGTTACGCGGTTCGGAGACGGCTCTATGACTTCCGACACTACGCCGGATACTATGTTCCTGCGTCTGCGTCGGAATCTATGTATGCGCGCCACGACGCGCTCCCCGGGTATTCCGCCCGCAATGTTTATGATGTTTCCCTCGAACTCGGCCGTCGTGTCGCCCAGATCGTCGAACGGCCCCAAGAGAAGCTCGGTATATTCGGCGTCTCCCGCCTTCGTGTCATTCTTCGCATCGTTACTGCGCGTATTTACCACTGCTATTTCCGAATCTGGACTCTGACAGCTGACCTTAGAAACCTGAAACCTGATATTATCAGACTATCAAGCACAGGGGGAAAGAATGGCCGCACAGCGACGCCTGCCGGAGTGGTTCAAGGTACGAATGCCCGGAGGCCCTAACTACATGCGAATCCGCGAGCAGCTGCGTTCGGAGCAGCTTCATACCGTGTGCGAGGAAGCGCACTGCCCAAACATTGGCGAATGCTGGGAGCGCGGTTCGGCGACATTTATGATACTGGGTGACATCTGCACACGGGCGTGTTCGTATTGCGCCGTCACCACAGGCATTCCGCAGGGACTCGATTTGGGCGAACCAGTACGGCTTGCGGAGACCGTGCAGCGTATGGGGCTGCGGTATGCCGTCATCACCGCCGTGAACCGCGACGATCTTGCCGATGGCGGAGCGTTCGTATTCGCGCAGTGCGTCCGCCAAATTCGCAGACTGACGCCCGATTGCAAAATAGAGACGCTGATACCGGATTTCGAGGGTAATTGGCGCGCGCTCGAGGCTGTATTGAAGGCAGAACCGGATACTCTGAACCATAACATAGAGACAGCGCGGCGCGTATTCCGCCGCGTGCGTCCGCGCGGAGACTACGACCAATCTCTCGAGCTGCTCCGGCGCGCAAAGGAATTCAGCGCAGTTTCTATAACCAAATCCGGCATGATGGTCGGTCTCGGCGAAACATGGGACGAGATATTGGAAACGATGCTAGACCTGAGATCTGTCGGATGCGATCTGCTGACTATCGGGCAATATCTTAGGCCATCCACAAAGCATTCACCCGTGACGAAATGGTACACGCCGGACGAGTTCGACGAGCTGCGTGACGAAGGGCTTGCGCTCGGATTTCGGCATGTCGCCGCTGGCCCGCTAGTTCGCAGCTCGTACCATGCGGACGAACAGCACGCTACAGCCGTTAGCTAAGGATACCAGTGAAACTGCTTCCCCCTGCCGCGGACGACTCCAGCCAATTTTGCGCAAGAAGGCTTCGGCGAAATCGGGTCGTCTTGGCTAGTCGGAGGACGGCAGTTTTCGGGGCTGCTGAACCGGCATCTCCGCATCGCAGCAAAGAACGGCTCCTGTCCCCGGCTTGGTGCATAGCACCATAGTACCGCAAGTTTCGCATTGGTATCTGCGTCCTAGCTGATTGGGCATGATGTTCTCCCCATTGTATGTGTCGCAGGGCCGGTCGGTTCCCGTTCCTGGCCTAGCTAATCGAGCGATTACTTCTTGGACATCGGCTCCCCGCAGCACTGGATATTCCCTGCTTCGGAACCTCGTGTTACTACAAACTCAGCGCTGCATATAGCGCAGAAGTACCGCTTACCTGTTTCAGTAGCCACAGAACTTACCTCTGTATTGGATAGTATCACAAATTATATCCACGCCATCCTAATTGAGTCAACGAAAGGCGCGGGCGTGGTTTTCCTAAACGATGCATCATAAGTTATATCAGATACACCAAAGCTATGAAAGCAAGCCGAGAGAGTCGCGCGCTGTTGTTAACCGAGATTTGCCAATGCTATAATTTGGGCGGCCCAAAGTGCGGGGGCGATGGCAAAATGAGGAGGATCCTGTGTACGGACGAGACTTTCCCAGTTGCTTGAATTGCGAGGGCGGCAGCCTGCTGCCTCTTTCTGACTTTGGAAGCCAGGGTGCGCCGATTCACTACAAAGCATGGGTTTGCAGCAATCCGAACTGCGGATTCAACATCAAGATTCGCAACGGCGATGTATATTTGAACGAGCCCATAGCAAACGGGGCGACACACTCCCCTCGCCACAGGTGACTTTCACTGGCTCGTCCGTTCTCCTTCGGACAGCCGATTCTTCTCTAACCTAGAATTCACCACGCGGCGTATCCCGCCTAATGCTATACTTGGATCTATTATGCTTGGCTTGGCATACTCCATAGTTATAGATACAGATAGCGATGGTATCGTATGAAATCTGCAGGCTCACGCAATACGAACCCTAGTCGCAGACATGTTCGCGCGCTGACATTTGTCTCCCTTTCGCTTGGCGCGCTGATAATGGCGGCGGTGGTCATATACTACGGTTTCGGAAGATACGGGGCGTCTAATCTGGCAGATCTCAATGCTGTGATCGATGAGCCGGCGGGTCTGCCACAGACGAAAGCTGGACAGATCGAAGAGATAGGAATCCTGACCGCAGACGGCGAATTCAGACCGCTCATGTCACTGGAAAGAGACGCTGAATTTTCGACCGAGGGGTCTTTTGTGGAATACAGCCCACCCCAGTCAGCATCTCCTACGGAAAAGAATACCGTCCGAAATGTCGATACAGTCGATATATCGGAAGCTACCCAGAGCCAGGGCGATGAGCTTACCGCTACGACACCAGAGACCGAGGCGAAAGCCGATGTCGCCGCCCTGATCGATACATACGGACCGCTGTATCCCGGATTACAAACGCACCCCAAACACTGGTCAGACACATGGAATACGCGCTCGGGCGGATATACTTTCGGCGTCGTTCGGCGTCCAGACGGTTTTCTGAGTGTGTCGGCAGAACAAGGCCGAGCGCGAGGAACCGCGTCGGATGCCATCCACATTCGCATACCGAGCATCGAAGTAGATTCGCCAATCTCCAACCTCGGCATCATAGACCTCGGCGACAGCTCGTATTACGAAACCCCAGACCGAGTAGTGGGCAGAATCCCAGAAATGGCGAACCCTGGCGAGTTGGGCAACACTTGGCTGTTCGGTCATCTCGAGAGCATCATAGGGGGGGAGGGCAATGTGTTCCATCGCCTGCCTGAGATACCGAAGCTGCTGAGCAACGGAGACCCCGTGTATGTGAACCTGCTGAACGCCGGCGGCGATGAATTTTTGTATCAGGTAACGAAGACGCAGGTCGTTCATCAAGACGACCTCGCGCTGTACGATGTTGGCGATGCCACAGTGACGCTCGTTGCATGCGTTCCCAGGCTGATCTATGACCACCGCATTTTGATAACCGGCAAGCTGGTCGGGATCAAGAAAGCGGCTTAACGCGCTAGGCCTAGTAGATTAGAGGAGACGAGGAGCCATCCCCATCTAACCTCGCCTGCGCGACGGGGACAGCACATCCCGCATTACTGCTATGAACCGCTGCGTAGGCGTCGATATACGCTTTCCCTTCAGTGTTATGATGCCGCCCTGTTCTGTCGAGAGTATATGCGCGAGACTTACGACACCCAGACTGTTATGGTCTTCGGCGTCTATTGCTAGGCGTGGCCCCACCGATACTCCCATTCCTAGCGCGACATATCGCTTTATCATGTCCATGCTGTCCAAATCGACTACGATTTCGTAGTTCACGCCACGCCTTCGCAGCTCCGACTCTAACAGATCCCGCGTGTGCGTTCCCTTCCCCATCAATATCAACGGGTACTCGGCAATCTGCTCGATCCTCTCCACCGGCCCTTTGGAGAGAGGATGATCGCGCGGAGTTATCAGCACGCGCTCGTAAACGAACAGCCCTTCGAACTGAAATAGATCATCGCGGTCGTAGTGCTGGACGATTCCTATGTCCACTTCACCGTCCGAAACCATTTGCGATATTTCCGTTCTAGTGGCTGACTTGATGCTTAGATGTATATGCGGATGACGCGCTAAGAAGACTCGGACGACACGCAACAAGGTATGCGGAATGATATCTGGTGTCGCTCCAAGCACAACGGGGCCAGACTCTTCCGCATCCGACACAGTGTTCGCAAGGCCATCGATACTCTCCACGAGCGGCGTTGCCAGCTCTGCCAGCTTTCGCCCCGCCAGTGTCAACTGAATCGGTCGCCTCACTCGGTCGATCAAGAGGGTGTCTAAATCCGACTCCAACTTTTGGATATGCGTCGTCACCGTAGGTTGTCCGATTCCGAGCTCCGACGCGGCGCGCGATATGCTCCTCAAGCGAGCCGCTGTGCAGAAGCTCCGCAGTTCTCTCAATTCCATGGTTCGACCCTCGGAATGGTATTTGCTGATGGCTGTAAGAGGATAACTCTATATAGCAATAGCAAGAATCCTGATCACGACCATCGGTTGCCGGTAATATATCGGATATTTAGATTATATATATCATACAGTATCTCTTGTAATGATTCTATGTTCATATAATAATGGTAATACAGAACATACTATACAGTCAGTCGATTTAGAAAGACGAGAAAGGACATCAAACATGATAAACAGGATGAAGCGTATCATCGACAGATCGCAGCCGAGAAGCGGCGCACAGGCGTACTTCATCGCTATCCAGGGCAAGGGATACACCGGGGGGCCGACCTTTGCGGAGGCGCAGCGCGACTTCAACCGCATTACGAAGCGCTACTCGTACTTTATTAACTAACGCAAGCGGCCGCCGGACACAGTGACTTCTCCCCCTCTTGTACTGAGTCCGATCTGCCAGATCGAGACGCCGAAACCGTTCCAGGCTTCGGCGTCTCTCCTTTCTCATCCTATGCCAAACCCACTGTTTGGCCTACGGCAATCTCGCCGCCCTCTATGACAGTTGCTAGCATCCCGCGCTGCCCCTCGAGACTTACGCGCAGGCCATCACGAAGTTCGTCCATACGCGAGCATGGATCGCAGTTGCCTGTTATCTCGAGCACGGCTTCGTCGCCGAGCGAGAGACGCTGACCAGCTTCCAGCGCATGTATGTCTATGCCCGAAGTGGTTATGTTCTCACGCACATCGCCAATTGCCAAGCCGAAGCCGTTCAGTGTCTCTGTGTCTATTAGAAGAACCTGCCGCGCCGTTCGCGCGCCCCGCGATACTGCGTGTCTGTCACCCTCGATCCCGAGCCCCGCCGTCATACGCGCAGACTCTACCGATTTCATCGGCTCTCTGTGGCCTACACACAGCTGCAAAGAAACAATCGAACCGCTCATACTCCTCATACTCATAGATGTTCCTCCCGTTGGAATACAGACATTGTACACCCTCCCCTCTCGAACTTGGACTCCCCAAACGCGATCACATCGGACGCGAATCTGGAGGGCCAGGAGCGATGTGGAGCATGTCCAACGCCTCGATATACGATTAGGCTTGCGTTGGAGATGCTCTCCAGAGCGCGGTCGGCATGTGACATTGGAAAATACATATCACGCGAACCCCATATCAGCAGAGTTCGACAGTCGATACCTTGGAACATCTCTGGCGGTTCATTTACCTCCAAACTCAGCTTGGGATACGGCAGCCTCATGTTTAGCAATCGGTTCACCGCCCAGAAGAAGAGATTGATGATTTTACCCAGTCGCGACACTTCTCCAAACCCAAGCGGGGAGATAAGAACGAGGTCTTCTATCATCTTCGGCGCAGTACGCGCCGCTTCGAGGCAGACTCGTCCACCGAGCGAATGTCCGCCGAGCGATGCCCGCGTCAGCCCGATTGCGCGAACGAATCCGATCAGGAACTTTGCCAGACTATCCACGGTGTAGGCGTCTTCTCCCCGCGGCGACTCGCCGAAGCCGATCATGTCCGGCGCGAATATGCGGCGGTCATGCGACAGCCGAGCCATGATGTCACGCCACTCTCCACTTTCGGAGGCCGCGCCGTGCAAGAGGACGAGGGCAGGGCCGCTGTCTCCTGCGGAGAGATACGGGATGATGTTCCCATCTACATCAACCCTCTTCTCTTCTATCTTAGAGTGAAAGTTTCTGCTATGGTCTCTTACTGACATCTCTTAACTGCATTCACGCCGGCTGATTTTCTATGTTTCTTCTGACTCGTCCATCATTGTACAAAATAACCGGGCCGAGCATGTCCCCGACGCTGGCAGACGGGGACATCGCGCTGGTGGTCGAGCGTCGCGGCATGGTCCGACGAGGGCAGATAGCGATAATAGATATGCGAGATACATCATGTGGGCAGCGTTGGCATGTCAAGCGCGTCGTCGGACTGCCGGGCGAGTGCATCGAGTTCGAAAACGGACTGATTTTCATAGACGGAATACACCACCGAGAGCCTTATCTTCGGGGTCTGCCTGCCGCGCCGGAGGCGCTGTCTGCCGCATGGGACATCGACACGGATGCCTGCTTCGTTATGGGCGACAACCGCGCGCATAGTACGGACAGCAGACGATTCGGGCCTATGCCGCTGGATACTGTCGTCGGTGTGGTCGAAGTTCGCTTATGGCCGCCGTTCCGACGCGCGCGTAGGCTATCCACTCCCCTCGGATGAGCGTTCCTGCGTAGAAGTCGTCACAGATCCGCCGTTCGAATTTTCGCGCGTGTCCGGCATATCTGCGTCCGCTGCGTCGCTGGGGAAATCGCCCTGCATCAGCGTCCACTCGAAACGCCCGATAGGAATGGTAGGCAGCGTCGTAACCTGCACATCTACATTAGCGCCCATCTCCATAGAGAATCGCGCCGCCGATTCGTTATCCGGAGCCTCGACTATACCGACGAAATCATACTCTCCAAGCACGGCATACAGCCCCAGAACCTGTGTATCAGGTATCGAGATGCTCTGCTGAGCGACTAGCATAATGTCTGGATTCGCAAGCATCTTGCGTCGTCCATCCGGGTTCAATGAAAACAGCATAATATAAGATGGCATTAGTCATCTCTCCAGCAATCGTTCGCATCGAGTCTATTTGACCATTATGAAAGAGGAATAGAGAAGCAGCTAGATCAGATTGTGTCGGTCGCCAGCCATTTAGCCACCTCTTTAGCATGATAAGACAGGATGACATCCGCGCCGGAGCGTTTGATGGAGGTCAGTATTTCCAATGTGATTCGTCTGCCGTCGATCCATTCGTTTTGGGCTGCGGCCTTGACCATTGCGTATTCGCCACTGACATTGTAAGCGGCGACCGGTACGGAGAATCGCTCCCGAGCCGCGGCTATCACATCCAGATATGCCAGCGCAGGTTTTACCATCACCATGTCTGCGCCTTCTTCGATATCCAGAGAGATCTCTCGCATCGCCTCTCTTATATTGGAAGGAGGGATTTGATAAGAGGCGCGGTCTCCAAACCGGGGCGCGGAGTTCGCAGCGACACGGAACGGACCATAGAAGCTGGATGCGTACTTAGCGGAGTAGGACATTATCGGGATATGTGACAGCGCGGCATCGTCGAGAGCGCGGCGTATGGCTGAAACCTGTCCGTCCATCATGGCAGAGGGCGCTGCTATGTCCGATCCAGCTTGCGCCTGACAGACGGCCATCCGAGCGAGAAGTTCTAATGTGGCATCGTTATCTATACGCCCGTTTTCATCCAGCACTCCGCAGTGTCCATGATCGGTAAATTCGCATAGGCATACATCCGTTATGACTGTCATCTCAGGAACGGTCTGCTTTATGACGGATACGGCTTCTTGTATTATGCCGCCCTGCGCATACGCTTCGGCGCCGGCTGCGTCCTTATGCGCTGGAAGACCGAATAGCAGAACGCTCCCTATTCCTAGATCGGCAACCTCGCCCACTTCGTGAATGAGCTGATCGAGAGACAGCTGGAAAATGCCGGGCATTGGCGGGATTTCGATTCGAGTGTCCCTCCCATGCGTTACGAACATCGGATAGATGAAATCGTCCACACTCAGCGTCGTCTCTCGGGTCATTCGGCGCAGGGTGGGAGTTTCGCGCAGTCTGCGCAATCTAGTCGTTGGGAATGCGGTCATTCGCGCCTTCGTTCTTGCATAACTCTGCCGCCGAACCACTCCGACAATTTCTCGACCAGACCATCGACATTGTGAATTTCCGCAACTATATCAACATTCAGCCCATACCTTCCAGCTGTGGCGGCGGACACGGGGCCGATGCAGGCTACAGTCGCGTTCTGCAGGAGGTGAGCGTCTTCGCCGAGCATGTCGATCGAGTTGACGACGGTCGATGAGCTGGTGAAGGTTACGATATCTACACCCGATTCGAGCGCGCTGACGATCTTCTCCACCGAAGAGGTAGGCGTGACCGTCCGGTATGCCATTACTTCGTGTACATTCGCGCCACGAGAGAGCAGCGCAGCGGGGAGATCGGGCGCTGCGATGTCGGATCTGGGCAGTAGGATCGAACTTCCGTCCACGCCGCGCGCGCAGAGCGTGGACGCCAGCGCAGAGGCAGTCGCCTGCGCCGGTGTCAGATCTGGCACGATGCCGATTTCCCCCAGCCGTCGCGTCGTGGCGGCCCCAATCGATGCCACACTTACACCGTACAGACAGCGCGCGTCGCGGCCTATTGCTCTGAGTCTGCGCCATACCGCCCCAACGGCGTTTGCGCTGGTGAACACGATCCAGTCGAAGCCGGTCACCGACTGGAGCGCGGCATCCAGCTCGACATTATTTACTGGATACCGGATGGCTACTGTTGGGATTTCTAGTGGGTACGCTCCGAGTTCGGCAAGCCGCCGCGCCAGCGTTCCCGCCTGCTCTTCGGCTCGGGTAACGAGTACACGGCGGCCGAACAGCGGCAACTTTTCGAACCAGCCGAGCCGATCGCGCAGCCGGACGACATCACCGATGACGACAGCGGCAGGCGAGCTCAGCCCGGCGGCAACCGCCGTCTTCGCTATCGAATCCAGCCTGTCGGTAACAGTCTTCTGCACTGCGCTGGTACCGCTGCTGACGACAGCGGCGGGCGTGCTTGCCGGCTTGCCGTTCGCTATCAGCGCATCGGCGACATCCGCAAGCCTGTTCCATCCCATCAGCACGACTAGAGTGCCTGGTGTCTGCGCGAGCGCGCGCCATTCGTGATCACGGCTCGGCGCATCGGCTGCGACGCTGGCGGTGGTCACTGTAAACGAAGATGCGTATTCACGATGAGTCAACGGAATACCGGCATACGCTGGGGCTGCGATTGCGGAGCTGACGCCGGGGACTATCTCGAATGGAATGCCCGCCGCCGCCAACGCCGCCGCTTCCTCGCCGCCGCGCCCGAATACGAAAGGGTCTCCACCTTTGAGACGAACCACCCTTTCGCCTCGCTGCGCCCGCTCGATCATGAGACGCTCGATACTTTCCTGAGATCGTCCGAGTTCTCCGGGCAGCTTGCCTACATCGACTATCTCAGCGCGCGCGCCTGCCATTTGCAGGGTGCGCGAATCGACGAGGCGATCATGGAAAACTGTGTCCGCTGTCTCCAGCGCGCGTCTGCCTTTTAGGGTAAGCAGGGATGGATCGCCCGGCCCTGCGCCGACCAGATATACCTTGCCGGCAATCAACTTCCGTCGCCTCCGCGCAGAATCTTGCCTGCGCCTGTCGCGGCAAGCGATTCAGCCGCCGCGCGCCCTGCCGGTATAGGGTCCGATAGGGGCGCTGTCGTCTCGCTGCGGAAGATTTGGCTGCCGTCGGGCAGGCAGGCCATCGTCATTATGAACAAGTCTCGTCCGTGAATGGTCGCGTATGCGGCCGCAGGCACACGGCATCCTCCGCCGATTGCGGCTACGAACGCTCTCTCCGCCTTCACCGCTATCGCCGTCTCGGCATCGTCTGCCGCCGATGCAATTCCAGCCGTGCGCATATCGCCACTCCTGATCTGGATAGCCAGCGCGCCCTGTCCGGCATCCGGCAAACACACCGACGGATCCAAAAAATCGTGCGCCTCCTCGATTCGCTTCAGCCGCTGCAGACCAGCCGCCGCCAGCACAACGCCATCGCATTCGGAAGTCAGCAGTTTGGCGAGACGCGTATCGACATTCCCGCGGATGTGGACGAAGAGTATATCCGGTCGGACGGCCAGCAGCTGACCTATCCTGCGGGGGCTACTGGTGCCGAGTATCGCGCCTGAGGGCATCTCGCCGAGAGTCGCGCCCCAGCGGTTGACGATGATATCTCTAGCGTCGGCTCGTTTCGTATATGCTGCCACAGTCAACCCGTCGGGAGTGTCAGATGTCATATCCTTTACAGAATGGACTGCTATGTCTATCTGTCCGCTCAGGAGCGATTCTTCTAGTCTGCTGGCGAAAGCTCCTCTGCCGAGACTGCTGAGCGGGTCGGACTTCCGTCTGTCTCCATCTGAGATAACAGTTACGATTTGGAACTGGATATGGGGTTGGCAGGTTTGCAGGCGCGCGATGACCTCCGCTGTCTGCGCCATGGAGAGCGCGCTGGCCCGGGTGCCGACTCTAACGAGGTTGCCTGCGATGGCGTCGTTCACGAAGACTCGACCCTTCGCGCGCCGAGGCGCAGCCCATTCATAAGCGTTCGATACGCTTCGGCGCTGTCGCCGGATTGTACTGCGTCCAGAAGCTCCTCTGTAATGCATTTTTGCCAGTGGTCTGGAGTAACGCTGAAGCCTTCTTTTCTTATCTCCGCTCTGGCATTTGCTAGAATTGGCGCAAGGTCGGCGAACTCCAAGATTCGGCTCTGCTCCAGTTTCTCGCGGAAGGTGCGCGCAAGCGCGGGGCTCGCCCCGCCGGTCGATGTTGCCACAGTTACTTCACCGCGTCGCGCCACGGATGGGGCGATAAATGTGCAAAGATGCGTCACATCCACCACATTCAGCAAAACATTCCGCAACTCCGCCTCCCGCGAGACTGCGATGTTGACGCTATCGTCTGCGGTGTCCGCCAGTATGGCTATGAAAGCCCGCTCCAGATCGCCTTCGGAATATTCTCGCTGAAGCCATTCTATGTTGCCGTTCGCGGCTAGGGAGCTGACAGTTTCAGTAACTTCCGAGCTTATGACTACGACATGCGCGCCACATTCGAGGAGCTTTACGACCTTCTCTTCTCCCAATGCGCCGCCGCCGATTACGACGCACTCTCTATCTCGAACATCTATGAACGCCGGATAATATCTAGGCAACTGCAACCTCCCACAATGCCAATGCGCCTGACGCCTGCGAATGCTTAGAAAAGATTCTAGCGTACTATACCTACGGCGGTCAGCCGCTGGCGGACGGGAGATGACGCTGGTTCCATATATAGCCGGTTCTATACGGCGTGGTTATGGCGACACTAGAGATGTTGGAACACCCTTCCGAGAGCAGCGGCAGTATTTTGACAGATTTATGCCAGTTCCCAATCTCTCAGGACTGCATGGGCGGCATTGTGTCCGGGCGCGCCTGTAACTTCGCCGCCCGGATGCGCGCCCGCGCCGCATATGTACAAATCTTCTACTGGCGTTCGATAACCGGACATTAGCGAGTTAGGCCTGTTGGCGAGAACCTGCGCTGTCGTGATGTCCAGATGTCGGATGTTGCCGTCGGTCAATCCTACGCGCTCTTCGAGTTCCTGCGGCGTGAACAGCTCCCAGTCGATAACCGAGCGGCGGAATCCTGGGGCGTATTCGCCTATAGTGTCTATCAGGTGTTCGCCGGTCTGCTCGCGCAGCTCGTCCCAAGTGGCATTCGCAGGGCGAACGGGCGCGTACAGCACCCATATAGACATGACATGTTTGCCTTCTGGCACAAGCGATCTATCGAGGACGGACGGTATCTGAATGTGCATCACAGGGGTGGAGGACGGTCTGCCGGCGCGCGCGTCATCCGCGCTGTTCTGGAAATAATCGACAGAGGGGCAGATGCGTACCTGCACCAGATAGTTTTCATCGTATCTTCCGCCTAGGTAGTGGGTAAAATCTGGCAATTCGTCCAGCGCGGCATGGAACTTGAGATAAGAGACATCTGTCTTTAACCTACTCACGCTTTTTACCAGATTCGGCGAGATGTCATCTGCGTCTATCAGCGACAGGAAAGTGCGTTTGGGGTCGGCGTTGGAGAGAACGACATCGGCGGCAAGTGTCTCTCCATCCGCGAGCTGTACACCGACGGCGCGTCCGTCGCGAATGAGGATGCGCTCGACAGGGGCGTTGACGCGAATCTCCGCGCCCAGCGACTCGGCGGCGCGCGCCATAGCCTGCGTAATGCCGCCCATTCCGCCGTGCGGTATGCCGAAGTTGCGAGGCTCGGTAAACATGTCGGTATCGTTATAGGCGACGGACAGGATAGAACCCGGCGCGCGCGGATCGCCTGCGTCCTCTGCGTCTATGAACACCGCCCTAACTTCGGGCGAATCGAAATGCTCTTCCACTAGATCGCGCATGTTCCCGGTGAGCATTCGTTCCCAAACCGGCTCGTCACTAGTGCCGCGCACATCCGCCGTAACCTGCGCCAGCGTCGGCGGATCGTCCAGAAAGTAACGATGCAGTATGCCTGCCGCTCTGGACATGAATCTTTGAAAAAGATGGTATCCATCGAGATCGTCTGGGAACAGCCGGGCGATTTCTTCAGCGTTCCTTCGATCATCATGCCAGCGAAGCATATACTTGCCATTGGGGAATGGCTGAAATCTGTACGGATCGACAGGATGAATCTCCAAGCCGTTCTTTCGGAGCTCGAGATCGTCTATCACCTTGCCTTGAAGCATATGGCAGATATATGAGCAGGACGAGACCCGGAAGCCGGGAAACAGCTCCTCCGTGATGCATGCGCCGCCCACGAATCCGCGCCGTTCCAGCACCAAGACATTCGCGCCGGCGCGGGCAAGATAGTTGGCTGCCACGAGCCCGTTGTGACCGGCTCCAACGACAATGGCCGAGTAAGACAATCAATGCTCCTCTATAACTAAAAACGCGCTGTCGAAGCGGTCTCGATGATTAACCGATAACGAATCGGCTCGCTGAAACCAACAGCCTAAACTCTAATCATAGACTCGATAGCGGTCAAGGCAGTTTACGCCTTTGGCGCAAGCCGCGCGCCACTCTCTGTGGTACAATCTACGATGCATTTCTCAGAATAGCGATGATGTGTACGGCAGTCGAGAAAACCCACGGGGAAGAAGCGTGAACTCTAAAACTTACGATATAGCGATAATCGGCGGCGGCATCATCGGCCTGGCGACTGCGATGAGGCTGACGCAGGAATATCCCAATCAGCGAGTGGCAGTTATCGAAAAAGAGTCTGTGATTGCCCAGCACCAAACCGGACACAACTCAGGCGTGATACACGCGGGTATCTACTATGCGCCGGGATCGCAGAAGGCCAACTTCTGCTCCACCGGCGGCAGATTGCTGCGAGACTTCTGCGATGAGCGCGGTATAGAGTACGAAATGTGCGGCAAACTGATAGTCGCTGTCAACGAATCCGAGGTGCCCGGCCTAGAGGAGCTGTACCGGCGTGGCACGGAGAACGGGGCTGATGGACTCCAGCTTATTGGCGCCGAAGAGATGCGCGAACACGAGCCGCATGTTGCAGGCGTCAGGGCAATCTGGTCTCCGAACACCGGCATAATCGACTTCATGAAGGTATCCGAGGCGTATTCGACGGAGATGCGCGAGAACGGTGGAGACCTCATTACCGATGCCGAAGTGCGCTCTATCACCCGTTCCCGGCGCGATGGCGCGCTGCATCTGGAGACCACCGCGGGAGGATTCTCAGCCGCCAAAATCATCAACTGCGCAGGGCTGCACGCAGATTCCGTCGCACGGATGATGGGCGTCGATATCGGCGTACGCATAGTCCCATTTAGGGGCGAGTATTTTTCGCTCAGACCCGAGCGCGCTGGATTGGTGAACGGGCTCATATATCCTGTCCCGGATCCGTCGCTGCCGTTTCTAGGTGTTCATTTCACCAAGCGGATCAACGGCTCAGTGGAAGCAGGCCCGAATGCGGTTCTAGCCCTGAAACGAGAAGGGTATCAGAAGACCTCGTTCGATATAGGCGAGGCTATGGGAACACTGACCTATTCGGGATTCTGGCGCATGTCTATGAAATACTGGAAGACGGGCATCGGAGAGCAGTATCGCTCGATGGTCAAATCCGTCTTCGTCAAATCGCTTCAGACGCTGGTGCCAGAGATAACGGGAGAAGATCTGTACGAACCGGGCGCGGGCGTGCGTGCGCAGGCTGTAGATCGGCGTGGAGGGCTTCTTCAGGACTTTAGCATAGCGGAGACAGAGGGCGCGATACATGTGCTGAACGCCCCGTCGCCGGGGGCAACCTCGTCGCTGTCCATCAGCCGATACATCGTCGATATGGCGGAGGGATCGTTTGGTCTCTCCGCATAGGCTTCGAGTTTCGCGCGGCGACGGTATCCGCCGATAAAGATACTTCTACAGATGCTCTGTAGGATACCCCGACACCTAGTTCTCGATGCCTGATATGAAATCCTCCACCATCTGCCGGGCAACCGAATCGGTGTACTGAGCCGGGGGAGACTTCATGAAGTAGGCCGATGGACCAAGTATCGGGCCGCCCAAACCGCGGTCTTTAGCTATCTTAGCGCAGCGTATGGCATCTATAACGACACCCGCAGAGTTGGGGCTGTCCCATACTTCGAGCTTTAGCTCGACATTCAGCGGCACATCGCCGAAGCTAGTTCCCTCCAGCCTGATATATGCCCACTTGCGATCGGAGAGCCAGGGTACATGGTCAGAAGGCCCAATGTGTATGTTTTCTGGTTCGAGATCGACATCGACTTGAGACTGCACTGAATTGGTCTTCGATATTTTCTTGGATGTCAGCCTGTTTCGTTCCAGCATATTTAGGAAGTCGGAGTTCCCACCGAAGTTGAGCTGGTATGTTCGTTCTAGATCGACTCCCCTATCCATGAACAACCGGGTTAGAACACGGTGGATGATGGTCGCGCCTACTTGCGATTTTATATCGTCGCCTATGATAGGCGCGCCTGCGTCACGGAATCTGCGCTGCCAGTAGTCGCCTTCGCCGCTGGCGATAAACACAGGTATGCAGTTTATCATCCCACAGCCGGCGGCAAGTATCTGCTCGGTGTACCATCTAGTAGCGTCCTCAGACCCAACAGGAAGGTAGTTGATGACGACATCCACTTCTCTGTCTTTGAGAATCCCGGATATATCGTCTGTCGGGCCGGGGGCCTTTTCGATCAGATCGGACATGTACTGTCCCACGCCGTCCAAAGTCATCCCACGCTGAACAGTGATGCCGGTGTTGGGGACATCGAAGAATTTGACAGTATTGTTAGGGGAAGCGTAGATGGCGTCGGCGACATCGAGGCCGACTTTGCTGGAATCCACATCGAAGGCGGCGACGACTTTAATGTCGCCGATTCCGTACTCGCCCAAAACCGGATGCATAATGCCCGGTATGGCATCCTCCGGCCCAGCGTCGGCATATTTGTGGATGCCCTGAACTAGAGAGGATGCACAGTTTCCAACACCGATAATCGCCACATTTATGTCCGTCAAAGCGAATCAGCTCCCTAGTATTCACCAGTATCGATGTAAATCGCCGTTGCTGGCATGTTTCGAGAACACGCCTACTAACCTACTGATTTTAGCATTCACTGCCTAGCCGTCTCAAGTTCGGCGGGGCCTTACACGCGACACACAGTGATTCGCCACGGAGCCTGTTGACATAGATCCGTATTCATAGGATTCCTGTTTATCTTGCAATCTTACTTGTCTTATAATTGCCGAAAGCCATCGAGCTAAAGTCACCGACGAAAGTCACTGCGTCGCTAGGAAGAGGATCGAGATAGCTCTCTGCCGCCATATACGGCGCAAACTTGCGCTCTCGCTCTGGATTGCGCTGCTGCTGACCGTATCTTCGTCTTCTGCTGTAGCTACATATGCTCAATCGGCATCGGACGAGGACACGGATTTCGCTCCGCTATTCAGGCGAGAGGCGGGGGCGTTCGATATAGCAGTTCGCTGGGTGCCGCCGACACCGCAAGTCGGATTCGTCAACATCGCGCTATTGCCAACTAGGCTGGACACAGGCCAGCCGGTGACTGACGCGCGCGTCACGCTGCTGGCAAGAGGTGAAGAGCGCAAAGGCGTATTGGCTAGAATCGCCGGCGAGGCTGACACTGATTTCGAAGTCGTGGCGGTCAACTCTCCCGAAAATCCAACTATCTATCGCGCCAATCTCAAGTTCGAAGAGGCCGGTAACTGGGCTCTCAGCATCCGCGTAGAAAGCCCCACATCCGGCAGCGGCGGATTCGAGACCCCTATAGTCATATTGCCACAGCCCATAGAGCCCGGCGGACAGGGTGTATGGGTGTTTCTGGGTGTATTCGTGGTTTTGATGGGAGGCGGCATTTATATCGCTTGGTCAATTAGAAAGGCTCAGTCGGCTCAGCGGGCGCGTCTGCAAGATTCACAATGACGAGGATGCCGCTATCGATCTCCTGATATGTGACGACGACTGGCAGGCCCAGCAAAATATGTTCGCGTATATGACTTGGAGCGAACCCGTCGAAGCGTCGTCCATCCGCGTGAAACTGCAGCACATCGCCCCGATCATCCGATACCCGTATCGACTCGAAGTCCAGAATCGATTCTTGAGCTACATCCACAATCAGCCCAGTGAACTCGGGCAGCCCAGTGAACTCGGGGTTATCGTTTTGCGAATCTGAGATGTGGCCAGCGCAGGCCGCTAACACGATGCCGCTGAGCGATACCGCAACGATGATCGCGCAACTCGCAGATTTCAGGCTGTCTCTGAGTCTTATCACGGTATTCAATATGTGGGAGGTGGACTGTATCCAAAATATATAAAATGGAGCACTCAATAAGCATTGACTATAATCTCTGCATAAAACTAAAGTCTGAGGTAGGAATATAAGTCTGTATAAAATGGTTCTCCGCGTCGGCAGTTTAGCGAATTTTTGAGACGAAGATAAAATGCGCATGTTCCGTATATATATCACCCTGATCGCGCTGATGCTGATTGCGTCGGTCGTACTGCTCGCCCCAGGCGCAAACGCCCAGGCGCAAGAGCCTTTCAGAAAACTGACAATCGTCGTCATAGACCGAAGCTCGATCTCAGGTGATGCAGAGGAAGCGGAGAATGTCGATCTGCTCCACACATTGTTGGGTTTGCTGTTTCAGCTGAAGGATGGGCAGCCGTTTGCGTTCGTATTCACGGACGATCTGAAGACGCTGTACGGCCCTATGGATATGGACGCTGCCGCCTTCAGCGAACTTCGAGAGCAGATCGATGACTTTATTGACAAACCTGTTGGCAGTTCACATAAGAGACTCGACTCGGTTTTAGCGGAAGCCTATAACTATTTAGCGGGACTGGCTGCGCCACAGGGATCATCGATCTATTTCGTGACCGCGAGGCAAGAGCAGATAAGCGCGGCAGACGAAATCGGAAGTTTCGCCGAGACTTTCCGGCTTATCAAACAAGCGGAATGGAATGTGTTCGACTTCACATATCCTGATACGAATCCCGATCTGAAGTCTGTTCTATCCAATGTAAGCTCAGAAACGGGGGGCGAATCTTTTGATCTGACTATCCCCGACGGTCTCACTGCGATTGCTGACAGACTGCTGCGGCGGGAGGGCAAAGGTGTCCTGACTCAGATAAGCGAACGGGATTTAGATGGCGAGGCCGTCTTCGATGTGTCCGTGGATGTCGCGCCGGGGACGGGCGAAATGAATGTGCTCGTATTCCGCGAAAACTCCGACATTTCTCTGAATCAGAAAAAACCAGACGGATTCGAGCCCTCCGAGGAGGACAGTACCTCCTCATCCATATCTGAGATGCCAAACCTCGTGGTCTGGAAGCTGGTCGATCCCATGCCGGGTTCGTGGGGTATAGAGATACAGGGAGATGAGGGCAAGGTATCCGTTAGCCGGTACTCTACAAACCGATACTCCGTTGTCATGCAGCCTTTTGCCTCAATTCCATTGGGAGATCCTGTGGAAATAGTCGTCGGCGTCTTCGATGCCGGCCGCATCGTGCCGGTAGCAGACGCGGAGATGACAGCGCGAATCACAGACCCAAGCGGAAACTCGATCCTGTATCCACTGTCGGATAAGGGCACCGAGGGAGACTCCGTACCCCAGGATGGTTACTTCACCGCGATCACACCACCCGTCGCCGAAGAGGGGGTGTACACAGTCGATATAGATCTATATTGGCTGAAGATAGAGCATACAATTACGACGAATTCTTCCTTCGACGCGCGTCACTTCCCGAGTCTGTCTTTCACGCCTGAGCCTGTCGACATCATCGAGCCGGGCGTGCGAACTAAGATCGGCACACTCGATGTGCTCGTTGGCGATCAGCCGTTTTCGGTGGCGCCGGATGCACTCGGGTGGACGGCAACTGGGATGGACATCCAGTCTGACCTCATCGTCGATATCATTCCGCAGCAGTATGTTGCGTCAGACAGGGCAATCACCTTCGATGTGTATTACACCACCGACGATGAGACGAAGGCGACAATAGTCCTAAAGCTGGAGATGGAATACGCTGGTAGGCCATTCATATCCGAGACGGATTCGATAGTAATGTCTTCAGTGCCGCCGCCTGTGCCTATGCCTACTCCAAGGCCTGCGGCCACTGCCACGCCGATGCCGCCCCCAGAGCCTCCGGTCATCGAACCCGAAGATGACATAACGACTGTTCAGATAATCATTACAGTTGCAGCGATACTGGGCGCTTTGGCGCTGGTGATAATCGCTATACTGGTGTACTGGATAAGCCGACCGTCTCCGTTCGGATACCTTTCCACTGAGGATGGTGAAGTTCTGGTCTCATTCTCTGAATTCAAGCGCTCTACCATGAATAATCTGATGAAAAGAAATCGTATCTTAGGAGAAGAGCTGCCGCTGCCTGGATTCGATAACATAGAGTTCGTGTTCGCGCGCGCGCACAGAATGTTCGTACACTCGATCGCAATGTCTGCCAGTACCGTCCGCGTTGACAATCAGCCTGTGACAGACTCGATGGAGGTGGTGGACGAAGGCTCGATCGGAGCAGTGGGCAAATTGTATGTGTTCACCGCCGAGAGGCCGGAGTAGAGCGCGGGGCAACCTCCCATGTGTGGGGGTGTTGGGGGCCATTCGATGACCGATGCCCCAACACCCCCAATAACGGTGTATAAGCTCCCCCATCCACCGCTTGGAGGCGTGTCTATGTACCCTGCAGAAACCCAAGCCACGCTCGAACCCGCCAAGCCGCTGCTCCTGATTTTGGACGGCCACGCTCTGGTTCACCGCGCATGGCACGCCATCCGAGAGCCGCTCACTGTCCGCCCGCCCGGCGCAGACGAAGAAGAGGATATCCGCGCCGTCTATGGGTTCCTAAACTCTTTTCTGAAGACTCTCTCCGACCGACGACCCACACATATAGCCACTACTTTTGACCTGTCAGCTCCTACATTCAGGCACGAACTTTCTCCAGAATACAAAGCGCACCGCCCACCAACACCGCCCGCCCTGCGACCGCAATTCGGTCATGTCAAAGCCTTCATGCGGGCTTTCGGAGTCCCGATATACGAACAGTCCGGATTCGAGGCAGATGACATCATCGGAACTCTCTGCCGACAGACAGAAGAAGAGGGCATCGATACCATCGTGCTGACAGGCGATACCGACACTTTTCAGCTGGTGTCCCCTACTGTCAGCGTTCTGCTTAGCCACACTTCCGGCCGCCGCGCTCGCATACTATACGATGTGAAAGCGGTCAGGGAACGCTACGGCGGGCTCGGCCCCGAAGCGGTTGCCGACATCAAGGCGCTGGTGGGGGATTCGTCCGACAACATAGCCGGCGTTCCCGGCATCGGTCAAAAGACTGCAATCAACCTCTTGAATGAGTATTCCACTATACAAGGAATCTACGACAATCTCGATGAAGTAAGACCACCGAGGGCGAAGAAGAGTCTTATAGAAAACCGCGAGGTGGCGTTTCGGTCACAGTTTCTAACTACTATCAGACGTGATGCCGATGTCGCGTTGGATATGAACGCCTGCAAATTCGGAGACTTTTCCAGAACAGATGTCATCGAACTGATGAGGGGGCTGGAGTTTTCTAGCCTGATACCGCGTGTGCCGTATATGGGCGCGGAATCCGCGCAGTCTGCCTTCGCAATAGCAGCGGACGCCGACGCGGACAGGCCGGAGACAGATTATGAAATTGTGGATACCCCTGCTAAGCTCGCCGAGCTCGTAGATAAGCTCGCCGCGTCGGACGGATTTTCGTTCGATACGGAGACGACTTCGAAAGATCCGATGCGCGCCAGACTCGTCGGACTTTCGTTCTCGACTAGGCCGCATCAGGGTTGGTATGTACCGGTGGGACACTGCGAGGGTGAGCAGATACCATTGGAAGAGGCTCTAGCCGCGCTTCGACCCGTACTGACGAACCCGCGTATTCCCAAGACAGCGCATAACGCCAACTATGACATGATGGCGTTGGAAAATCATGGCGTCGTCGTCGAAGGCATAGCGTTCGATACGATGATTGCGGCTCACGCGCTGGGCAGGAATTCGCTCGGTCTCAAGAATCTGGCAAAGGACATTCTCGGCGAGGAGATGACGCCGATTACCGATCTGATAGGGCGCGGGCGCAATCAGGTGACTATGGCGGATGTGGCGATAGACAAGGCCGCGTACTACGCCACTGCCGACGCGGACATGACGGAGAGGCTGCGACGAAAGTTTCAGCCAGAGATCGAGCGCAGGCATCTAAGCGAACTGATGCGCGATCATGAGCTTCCGCTGATTTCCGTACTGGTGCGGATGCAGCGCGACGGCGTGGCAGTGGATGTGCAGCTGCTTCGGCAGATGTCCAAGGAGCTGAAGACCGACTTGGACAGGATCCGGGCGAGCATGTACGAAACCGTCGGCCACGAGTTCAATCTAAACTCGTCTCAACAGCTCGGCGAGGTGCTGTTCGAAGAGCTGAGGCTCCCTTCGACTAAGAAGACTAGATCCGGTAACTTCTCGACCGATGCGGCCTCCATAGAGAATCTGAAGATGCAGCTGGATACTGGGATGCTGATAGATGCAGATGCGCGTTCTTATGACATACTGAACGGCATATTGGAATATCGTCAGCTATCCAAAATCAGATCTACATATGTCGATGCGCTGCCTGAGCTGGTCAACCCCGAAACTGGGCGGATTCATACTAAGTACAATCAGACCGGCTCCGCTACCGGGCGGTTGTCGTCGAACGATCCGAATGTTCAGAACATCCCGGTGCGAACGAAGCTGGGCCGTCGTGTGCGCAGGGCGTTCATCGCGCCGAACCCGACGGAGACGACGCTGCTGGCGGCGGATTATTCCCAAATCGAACTCAGGGTGCTTGCGTACTACTCCCAAGACCCTACTCTGCTGACAGCGTTCGAGAGAGGCGAGGATATTCACAGCGCGACATCGTCGCTGGTGTACGGTGTGCCGCTAGAGCAGGTAACGGGCGATATGCGGCGTATCGCCAAGATACTCAACTTCGGCGTGCTGTACGGCCTCACAGCGTTCGGTATATCCCAGCAGACAGACCTGACCCCAGAGCAGGGGCAACGGTTCATCGACATATATTTCGAGAGATATCCGAGGGTAAGGCAGTATATGGATGATACCGTCGAAGAATGTCGCCAGCGCGGTTATGTCAGTACGCTGCTTGGCCGCAGACGGTATATGCCAGATATTAGCCCACAAAATCGAAACTTCCATAGACGACAGGCAGCCGAGCGCGCCGCTATCAACATGCCAATACAGGGAACCGCCGCCGAGATAATCAGAATAGCCATGCTCGAAATCATGGATGAGATGATCACGCGGCGCCTGCGCTCTAAAATGATACTTCAAGTGCACGATGAGCTAATCTTCGAGGTTCCCCACGATGAACTCTCAGAGATGAAAGAGATGGTGAAGTATCGGATGGAACACACTGAGCTGATGCGCGCGTCCGGGATGACAGACGAACACAAGAAAGAGGTTCCAATGGCAGTGGAACTAAAGACCGGAGGCAACTGGGGAGATCTCGAATAGATCGCTCCTTTTGGTGTATATACAGGCGTAGTACATAACGACGGCGACAGGTTGACCGGATGCTTTCGATATTCGTATCCTAACTATAGTTCAGTTCGAGCGGGAGTAACTCAGCGGTAGAGTCCCTGCCTTCCAAGCAGGATGTCGCGGGTTCGAATCCCGTCTCCCGCTCCATATATTCTGTGCCCTCCCCTGTTCCGCGCCTGCCGCATACCTACTTCCACAGGGCGAATATAGCGCGTGCGTATTTTCCGAAGTTTCCTGAGCCGCGCATTCGCAGAGATAGCGTAAATCGAGAGAATGAGCATGAGGCTTCGACACAAGACGGCAGTCATCACAGGCGGCGCGGCTGGTATCGGTCGCGCTATTTGCGCGCTGTTTGCCGAGGAGGGCGCAAATGTCGTCGTGGCAGACATCGACACCGCCGGAGGCGAGCAGACGGCGGACACGATCAGGGCGGTAGGCGGCGATGCGCTGTTCGTCGAAACCGATGTTTCACAGGAGGCTCAGGTCGAAAATCTGATTGGCGAAGCAGTCTCGACATACGGCTCCATAGATGTCCTCGTAAACGACGCGGCGGCGTTCGTCTTCGGCCATGTAGCGGATGTCACAGATGAGCAGTGGGCGCGGGTATTGAGCGTCAATGTTCTCGGCCCTGCCTACACGGTGAAACATACACTGCCGCATATGCGCGCTGCTGGCGGCGGATCCATCGTCAACATAGCGTCCGTCTCCAGTTTCATTGCGCAACCCGAATTCGTCCCCTACAACACTTCCAAAGGCGCGCTGCTGCAGTTGACACGATGCCTCGCGCTCGATCTAGCCCCAGACAATATCCGAGTCAACTGTGTCTGTCCGGGAGCTGTATTGACAGGGGCGACAGAACTTCACCGACGTTTCACCGGTGAAGACCGCGAAAAATTCTTGCAGGACGGCGCCGACTCCAACTTTATGAAGCGATACGGCGAACCTCGTGAGATCGCATACGGCGCGCTGTTCTTAGCGTCGAACGAGTCTTCGTTTATGACCGGTCAGCCACTCATACTAGACGGTGGCGCGACGGCTGGATGATAAAAACAGAAAACAGGCAAGCGTGAATCTCTTTGCGCTTATGCCGCGCCTCTGACATGCAGAGAATCGAGCAGAGCGCGCGACACTGCGGCCACATCGTCAACTGCGCGATCGAATGCGGCAGCGTTCGCCTTCGACGGTTTACGATATCCGCTTATCTTGCGAACATATTGCAAAGCCGCCTCATGTATCTCGTGATCTGTCGCCTGTTTCTCGGCGCTTCTCAACCGTTTTATGCTTCTGCACATAGTTCGCCCTTCCCCATCTCTACTGCGATACCTCGTATATCGTAACTTGCTCCGAGCGAAATACCTCTCTCAGACGCGAACTTAGACCGTTCTCGAATTTGGCAATACCAAATACAGGATAGTAGAGCCGCTCGATCTGGCCTATATACACATACCGAACACCGTATCTATCCAGCAGAGTGAGCGCATCCGCCTCGTCGGTAGTGGAATAGATGCGTTCCACATCGCGGATTCTGCGAGACACTTCCGCGCGACTCTCCCACCGCTGCTGCTGCTGGTGCCACTCCCAGCCCACCACGCTTGGCAGGCCCGTATGAATGGAGACCCGACCGCCCCAGCGATAGGTCGGGGTGTTGGCCTCTAGCACCACTGGCGAACCCTTCACATTCTCTCTCAGCCAGCGTATGCCCTCCAAATCCGCCTCCAAATCGACTTCGCCTTTTGGATCACGGTAAGTCGAGCCGGGTATGTACGCCAATCCGTTCAGAGTAAGCGGTGTCACATTCCCATCGAATCGGTCGCGCAGCCTGTCCTGAGTACCGAGCAGAGGGAAAATGGCCGAGCTTAGCAGAAGCAGCAAGAAGACGATGGCCAAACCGATCTCGTATCTGCGGCCATGCGCGATGCTGAACGAAACGGACTGCGACAGCCTCCAAGCCATATACGCCGCTCCGAGAGCGAGCAGCATCCATATTTGCAAATAGAACTTGAAGACACTGTTCATCCGATCTATGTCGCCCTCGACCCTGAAAACCTCCAACCCGATGGCGAGAGCGAGTCCCGTAGCCACGAGCAGCGCGGCAAATGCGGTGATTGGCGTATCCAGAGTGAAGCGGGCGAGATTTCTCACTCCAACGAACACGACCACTGCGAGCAGCGCGCCAATCGCGAAGATCGTTCCCCCATCCCAGCCAGACACCAGCGCGGTGAGCAAGTATCCGAAGGCGAGTAAACTTCCGATGATGGCGAGCGCAAACATTGGGCCTATACTTGCGCTGTAAGACGATACTCCAGCCGTAGGGCGTTCGGCGACGGCGCGCGCTGCTGACACCATTATCCCCACGCTCGATGTCCACGCCCGCGCCAAATGTGCCCGCAGCTCCCACCCACAAAACACGACGATTACGAATACGAACAGACCACTTATTTCGAGGAATTGAACCAGTGGCGTCCTGTTCGTAGTCGATTCGATTCCAGCAAAGAATGCTATGTAGTTCATATGATAAGGCAGGAAGGCGATATATCCGACGGCAAATACGACTGCGGACTTGACCGCTGAGCGCGTTAAGGCGACGAACGACAGCCCGCCCAGAGCCAGTACCTCGCCTAGCATAACTGCAGCGATGCCGAAAAGCAGATATGTCGGATAGTCCCAAGCGTTGATGACGCGGAGCGCGCCCACTGCCAACCCTAGAATCACGATTCGCAGAATCTGATTCGGATGCCATACCGACTTTAGCGCGCCCCCTCTCGCGCCGGCCAGAACTACGGACAGCGCAATCCCCACGCACAGAGCTGTGAAAGGCAGTGACATAAGATGCGCGTGCGGGTCGGCGAAGAGAAATGTGAAGAACGGGAACTCCGTAATCTCGTTTCCGGGAGGGTCTGGAGGCATCATACGGCTCGAACGCCAGAAATCGAACTCTGTGGATGGCAGGGCGCGTATGGTCGTGTTCCACAGGTTATGTATCACCTGTACCGCGCCGTTTAGATTCCCCAGAACTGCAACGAATAGCGCGCCCAGCAGACCGGCGATGGCTGGTCGCCGCAGACCGATCTTACGACTCGATTTATGTGCCGCCGCCATATCGAATACCACCGAATAGGACATACCAACAGTCAATGCGAAGAACATGGGGATGGCCAGATTTACGGCCACCTCCGGCAGTATGCCTGTCGCGTGTATCAGCACAGCGACGATGAACTGTCCCCAGTAGTAGTAGTTGAGATAGCCGCCAGTGAACCACGGATCGAACGGAGGCATGTGAACGGATTTCACCACCGCGTTCAGATATGCCATATCCATCGGCTTTTCGCCGCCGCGCCACGCATGCCACAGGTCTGGATTCGCCATACGAATTAGCGTGAATGCTACGAACGCCGCGATGAAAACTATCTCGGCAAGCGCGATAGTCCGCCAGTGTTCTACGACGAAACGCCAAATCTCGCGCCGTCTCGTCATCAGGATCGCTATGTTAACTGCGAGAACGGTCAGCCCGGCGACACCGATGGCAGAGCGCGTGAATGCCATAGCCTCCACGCTCGCAAGAATCCATGTGATGAGGCAAATTAGCAGGAGGCCGAGTATTTTGGCGAATGGCCATCCCCTATCTGCGAGTGGACGGAACACGATGAAAGTTAGCGGGAAACATAACAGCCCGACGCCTTCGATAAGCAGAAGCCACATCACCGCAAGGAACCACGGCGATAGCTCCCTTCGCTCGTTCTCGGAGCCGAAAATGTCTGTCCATGTCCCCCCCGCAGCTCGCGTCTCCGCCTGCCGCTGGCTCAACATAGGGAGATTATGCTCCGCGCTCTCCGTGGCGGAGGCAGGCGCGTATTCCGGTTTTGGGAAATCCACATCCGCCGTGATTCGGTCGTATATTTCGTCTGCGTCCAATTGCGCTGTATTCGTGAACACCATCACCTTCGGATGGTCGTACACCGTAAAGCTCTCATCGGCGCATCCTAACTCGATGCTCACTTTCACGGAGCGCGCGCGCAGCTCCTGGATTCCAGCAGGAGCGGGCAGATCGGAACATCCGAAAGTTTCGTCTGCGAATTCGATGCCGAACAGGTTTGGATATGCGTCGAATACAGCAGCCAGATCGTAGCCGAGATCACCGGCGAACAGCCGAGTGTAGTACGCCCGGCTAACCGGGTATCGTTCGGAGAGTCTCGGAACCGTGCCGTATAGCCGATTGCTGTAAAAGAAGATTGCATCTGCCGACGACAATGACTGGCTGATGTCTCTTATCTTGTTAGGACGGTCTTCTTCGTACATAGGAAGCTCGACGACTTTGTATCGTCTCAAGTCCGGCAGACTCTCTTCCCAGTGTTCCTTGAGGAGTACTGACAGCGCGGGCAGGTTTTCTCCGACCCACTCGGATGCGTGGACGGCGGGGTGGCTGTCCCGATATACGCCCATGTAAGACAGGCCGTAGAAAATAGTCGCCACCACCACGATGACTCCGACCACCGCCGTTACCGCCCTAGAGACGGGGCCGATCCGTCCGCGTATCTCGGCAGACCTGTACCAGAGAGATACTAGCATCCTGGATCCGAACAGGATCAAGAAAGGCGTTATCGGCAAGAGATAGCGCATGAACTTTACTTCGAATGCGCCCACGATCAAGAAATACGGCACGACCCAAGACAGCAGTAGGACTTCTATTCGGCTGTCCGGTCGTCTGAACGGAATAGTAACGATTAGCGCGGCGACTGCGATCCCCGAAGCAGATACAATGGCAATCAGACTGCCCGACAGCAGCAGCAGTCCCATCGGCAGCGCCAATCCGATAGCTAGGTAGGCAGCGGCGGGCAGAATTCGCATCCCTCGAACCGCGACGAATACGAAGCCAGCCCAGCTCAGCAGGCCCAGCGGCCATCCGAATCCCCACGCCGCAAGCTGGCGCATCGGATAGATATACGGAAGCGTATCCACATATTGGCGCGTGTACGGATAGTCGCGGATTCTCCGCACCATCTCCGACTGTTCCACGAAGTCGCCGTAAAATCTGCCCCAGTCCAACACAGCATAGGGCTGAGCAATTAGGAACACCCCTAGTATGACGCCGGCGCCTAGCGCGATGTTTCCAGCTGTCGCCTTGAAACGCTCGAATATGACGGAGGCCAGATCGCCATCTGGATCGTTGTCATTGGACAGCAGGCCTAGCGCATACAGCATATGTGCGACGATGTATGCCGCGGCTATGGGCAGGATGCTTATTTTGATCGCAAGGCCGAGACCGATACACACTCCGGCTAATGCGGAGTCCATGGACTTCCCGCGCCGAGCGACGCGCGCGAGGAAGTAAAGAGCCGCTACAACCGAAAGCGCGAGCAGCGTATCTACTGCGAAGAAGTGGCTCAGCTGGATGTGTATGACTGCGGCGGCGGCGAATATCGCTGAGAGCAGACCGATACGGCGCGACCAGAGCGACGCGCCGAGAAGATACAGCATACCTACGACGGCTACATCGGCAAGCGCGGACAGAACCCTGGCGGGGCGACGCAGGTCGCCTGTCTCCACACCCGGAACGAACAGATCCACACCCTTCAGGAGATACATCGGGAAACTGCCATATGGAAACCAGCGCGGATTCCACGGGCTTTCGTCCGGATCGAGCAGTACTTTCAGATCTCCGATTGCAGGTGGAGACAGTTCGGCGACTTTGAAAAGTATCGCGCGCTCGTCCGGGTGCGGAGTCCATGCGTAACCATCGTCCCAGCCCAGTCCATACAGTCTCAGGGATGCCGCCAAAGACAGAATCACCACCATGGCAATTATGGAAAATCGGAGCGATATGTCTCGTTTCGGAGTGGTGTCAGGCACAGTATCAGGCGCGGACATGTTCGAAGTATGCCATTTCAGCGAGGGGTGATGAAGTGCGTGCGTGCACAGGGCTTGTCATTTTGGACGAGGCGCGCGGTATTATTGCGCGATATTGTATAGATCATCGTATGAATCTAGGATGCCATATCTCGCGCGGCAACCAGCCGTTCGACTTCGGCTCTGTACGGCATGGCCTGCTGAGCGCCGGAGCGTGTTACAGCGAGCGCGCCCGCCGCGCTGCCGAAACGAATTGCTTCGGGCAGACTGCATCCTTCAGCGAGCGCCACTGCCATAGCGGCTGCGAAGGCATCTCCCGCAGCCACGCTGTCCACGACCTCGACTGCGAACGGCGCAGACCCTCCATGCTCGCCGCCGCGAGTAGCGAAGTATGCGCCGTCATCCGCGAGTGTTACCACAGCGGCGGCGGCTCCGGCGGAGACGAGAGCCTGCGCGGCTTTCCGCGCCGAATATATGTCCGTTACCGCAACTCCCGTCAGAGTCTCCGCCTCCGACTGGTTCGGCGTTATCACATCGCACAAGGCAAGCGCGTCTCTCCCCAAGGCGACCGCCGGGGCTGGATCCCACACGACGCAGATGTCGCGTTCGCGCGCGCTGCGCGCTGCCGATATTGCGATGTCTAGGGGAGTCTCCAGCTGGAGCAGCAGAGCGTCGGCCCCATCCAGAGCGTCTCTCACCGCATCCACCTGCTCGCTGTCACACGCCATGTTCGCGCCATATGCTGCGACGATATAGTTCTGCTTTTCCGAATCGAGTAGAATCATCGCGACGCCGGAAGCGTGGTCTGAGTCTGTGGCGATGCGCGATACATCGATACGCTCATGGCGCAGGCCGTCTATCAGAGCGTCACCGAAGTCGTCCCGCCCAACACGCCCGACCATGCGCACTTCTGCGCCGAGTCTGGCGGCTGCAACCGCCTGGTTCGCTCCCTTGCCGCCCGGCGCGGTGTGAAAAGAGTCACCAAACACCGTCTCACCCGGCAGCGGCATCCGCTCCGCGCTTACGACCAAATCCATGTTTATGCCGCCCAGCGCTACTATCACAGGCGGTCTATTCCGAACGCTCACCCTATCGCTCCTCGTTCCAACAGGTCATTCAGTATTCTCGCAACGCCGTCCGATTCCATTGGAGGCGCGATGATGTCCGCCGCCGCGCGCGCAGGCGGCACTGCCCCGTCCACTGCCACTGCAGTGCGCGCCCACTCCATCATCTGAATATCGTTATAGCCATTTCCGAAAGCGATCGTCTCATCCCTGCCCACATCGAGGTGATCGCAAATCCAGCTCAGAGCCTTGTCCTTCCCGCCACGCGGGTGGAGAATCTCGCAGAAGTAAGGCAGCGAGCGTGTAACATACATGCTCCCATCGAACCGTATCTGAAGATCTGCCTCCAACGATTCGATGACATCATCCTCGCCACGCGCAACGAGTCGAGTCATCCGCTTTGTGGAAAACTCCGAGACGCTGACGACATGAATGAGAACGCCGTTGCGCTTTCCGTAGTCATCTGCCCAGTCCGTCATTTGGGTTACATACACATCATCGCCGCAGTAGCCGAGAACTTCTACACCAGTGACTTTCTGGAGCGTGTACAGCGCGCGCGCTGTCATAGCCGAGGTCAGCGGCATATGCCACAGAACTTCACCAGTCTTCGGGGTGGCGATATGCGCACCTTGAAAGGTAGCAATTGGCGCGTTCAGACACAGCTCCTGCGATGTGCGAACCGCGCTCAGATAGCTGCGTCCTGTCGCAAGCGTGACGAACGCCCCGGCGTCCTGTACTTTGGCGATGGTCTCTCGCGTATAGTCGGAGGTCGGTCGGTTACGGTCTCGGATCGTGCCGTCCACATCGAGCGCTATGAGTCTGTACATTGGGTCTCTTTCATGTCGAACCTGTTACAGCGTTGGAGAATCGAGCCGAGCATTCTGCGCCACATCTTTCGTCCAGAATCCGCATCTACTGTGCTAATATGCCGTCAGTTGGGAATACTTGGATTATTATGTCAGGTGCGGCAGGTCGCCTTCTCTAAATGTTTGGATTCACTCCTCGCAGAGTTTTATGGACTGTTCTGATACCGATTGTCGTGACGATACTCGTCATCGCGCTGCGTGGAGACGGCTGAGCCGACTGCCCCGCCCATTTTAGCGCAGACTCCAGCGAGTTTGTACGCAGAAACGAAGTTTCGACTGTTCGTGAATCGCGCTCTTTTGGATATTGATTAACCGATGCGATGACATGTTCAGGAATCGACATATCTGTGGACACCGATACACAAGGAATACAAGGGAGAATTGCGGTGAAATACAACGCCCGCGTATTGGTGACCGGAGCCGCGGGGCAGATCGGCGGTATCGTGCGCGACAAGCTGGGGTTTCGATACGATCTGGTCGGCTTGGATCGTGTCGATTGCGGCTGGCGTAATTCGTATGTCGGAGACCTGTCAGATTTCGACTCGATTCTTCCGGCATTCGCTGAGGTAGATACAGTCGTCCATCTCGCAGCCGACCCCAGCCCAAAGGCGAGCTGGGAATCGACACTTCAGAACAACATAGTTGGCACTCGAAATGTTTACGAGGCGGCGCGGCAGTCGGGGGCGCAGCGTGTGATACTCGCCAGTACTAATCACACCGTCGGATTTCATCCATTGCGAGATGAGCCGTACAAGGCCATCTACGAGGGGCGCCTATCAGAGGTAAGACGACCGTTTCGGATGCTGGACCACCGCGACTTGCGTCCGGACAGTCTATATGGCGTCAGCAAGGCGTTCGGCGAATCTCTGGGCAGTTTCTATCATGACGAGTTCGGTCTGTCCGTCATCTGCCTCAGAATCGGATGGGTCATGACACCTGACGACCCTTCGTTTCATCCCGCCGCGTTGTCTCTGTGGCTCAGCCATCGCGATACAGCACAGCTGATACACAAAGCGATAGACGCCCCCGTATCCGTCGGTTTCGCGATAGTCTATGGCATGTCGCGCAATACGCTCCGCATTTGGGACATCGAATCCGGCGAGCGCATACTCGGTTTCTCTCCGCAAGACAGTGCCGGCGAAGAGTGGACTTCACGCGAAGACCAGAGAGGATTCATGGGGTAAAGACGGGAATGAATACGCATACCAAATCCGGGGCGGAAGAGCTGCGCCGTATGCTCGACGAGGGTGGCGCTCTGCCCGTAGCAGGCGTGTTCGATCCTATATCCGCCATGCTTGCAGAGCAGGCGGGCTTTCGCGCTCTCTACTTCTCCGGCGCGGCGTTCTCTGCCAGACTTGGAATACCGGACATCGGCCTGTTTACGCTAAGCGACCTAACCGCCGCAGTTGGCTGGGTTTCACGCGCAACATCTCTGCCACTGATAGTCGATGCGGATACAGGATTTGGCGGCGCGCTCAACACATTTAGAACGGTGCGCGAGCTGGAGTCAGTCGGCGCGGCGGCTGTGCAGATCGAAGATCAGGTAATGCCCAAACGATGTGGGCATTTGGACGGCAAACAGGTAGTGGCTGCGGCGGATTTCTGCGCTAAGCTGCGGGCGGCTGTGGCGGCTAGGGAATCTGCGCTCATAGTAGCGCGAACCGCGATGCGAAGGCAGTGCTAGGCATGGATGAGGCCATCGAACGCGGGCTGTCGTATCGCGCGGCGGGCGCAGATATAATCTTCCCAGAAGCCTTAGAAACTGCTGACGAATTCGGCGTTTACGCGGATGCTGTCGCAGGGCCGCTGCTGGCGAATATGACAGAGTTCGGCAAAACGCCATATCTCACGGTAGAGACTTTCGAGGATTTGGGGTATGCTCTGGTCGTCTTTCCTGTAACTGCGTTGCGCGTCGCAGCCGGAGCCATGCGCGCGGCATACGCCGAGATCTTGGAGCATGGAACTCAGGCTGCTTTGCTCGACTCGATGCAGACACGGACAGAGCTGTACGATCTGATACACTACGCAGACTACGAAGTGATGGACAGACGATTTTCGCAAACGAAGTAGTTCGGAGCAGGCGATGGGAGCCGTCAAACTCGGCGATCTGGTACGGGTTCACTATATTGGCACGACAGAAGGAGAGCAGTTCGATTCGTCATACGAACGCGGTGAACCGCTGGAGTTCACCGTCGGAACGCGGCAGGTAGTAGCAGGGTTCGAGAACGGGGTGCTGGGCATGACGCTCGGCGAGATAAAGACTATCAATGTACCCTTCAGTCTAGCGTACGGCCCCCACAACCCGGACATGGTGATCGAGGAGAAACTCGCCGCGCTGCCACCCGGCGCGGAGGTAGGCGCGACACTGGTAGGGCGCGACGAGTCGGGACAGCAGCTTAGGTTCAGGGTAATGGAGCTGCGAGGAGACACTGTAGTTCTGGATGCAAACCATCCGCTGTCTGGCAAAAGACTCACCTTCAGACTGGAGCTGATGGAGATCGTAGAGGAGAGCGAAGAGTAAGGTCGCTCTCCTAATACGATCTCACTTCGGGCATTGGCTATTCGGACAAGTTTGGGACACGGGCATACCGCACGGCATACTCACAGTCTTTACATTATCGGGATGCCCATTCGCTCATCGCGCTTAATCGACTGCGTACCTTCGCAGATTGTCCTCGTCGAATTCTACGCCGAGTCCCGGTTTGTCCGGCAGAACTATCATTCCGTCCTCGACGCGCGGCTGCTCGGTGAACATGTCGAAGGTCCAAGGCATATGCTCGACAGTCAGACCGTTCGGAGCGGCCGCGATGGCATGGGCCAGCACCTCCGTGGCGAGGTGGCTCACGACGGGCAAGTTGTATATCTCCGCCATGTGCGCCACCTTCATGAACCCGGTCAGCCCGCCGACTCGGAGCAGATCGACCATGACGATGTCGAGAGAACGATGCTCCAGCATGTGTCGGAACGGTATAGTACCGTAGTGATATTCGCCGGTGGCGATGGGCGTATCCAGCGCGTCCGCAATACGCGCATATCCGGCGTAGTCCTGATGCTGGATGGGGTCTTCCAGCCAAAACAGGTTGTAATCTACCATCACTCTGCCGATCCGCATTGCCGTATCGATGTCCCATCCTTGGTTGATATCCACCATTAGGTCTATGCCGTCTCCTACCGCCTCGCGCATTACCCTGATGCGTTCGATCTCCGCTGCATCGGTGTCTTCCGCGCCGATTCTGAATTTCATCGACCGAAACCCCTGCTCCACGAGTTCGGGACCTGTACTGGCTAGCATGTCCAAATCGTATGTGCGCCACAGGTGCCCGCTGGCGTAGGTCGGAACGCAGTCTGCGAAGCCGCCTAGCAGCTTGTAAACAGGCTGACCGAGAGCCTTGCCTCGAATATCCCACAGCGCGACATCGATGGCGGAGACGGCGCGCGTAACGAGGCCTGCGGGAGATCCACCGCCGCCCAGCGCGAGCAGTCGGCTGCCGATAGCCTCTATCATCATCGGGTCGTCCCCTATCGTCTGCTCCGCGAGCGCATCGACCGACGCCTTCAGCGCGCGCAACATGACGCTAGACGCGAACCCCGCATAGCCAATCCCCTCTATCCCGTCGTCAGTGCGCAGTCTGAGCGTAACGAAGCTGGCAGACACACTCCCAGCCCCCTCGGACAGTGGCCCTACGACTCTGGGTATGGATACGACAGATGTTTCGAACCCTGTGATCTTCATATGGATTACCTCCTGACAGATATGCCCTCGTATTCGAGGTCGTCGATAAGGCCGTTTCCGGCAAATTCGTGTTTCGCCAATCGTATCAGAGTCCACGGTATCGGACATGCGCCTGTTGCCGCCATTGCCGCTGTCCCGGCTGCGGTCTGGCTGGTTCGAGTTAGCCCAGCAAACTGAATAGCAGGATATGATTGCGCGCCAAAGTTTCCGAAAATTCCCATAAATCCAAGCTAGATGAGATTTACACTAGGAGCGTATTGTATCGTTACTATGAAGTCCGAACTCATGAATCCGAGAGGGTAAAACATTGTTCTCCCATCTTCATGTACATACGGAATACTCGATGCTCGACGGCCTGAGCCGATTGGAACCGCTAGTACATCGCACGCGAGAGCTTGGCATGGATAGCCTTGCGATTACCGATCACGGAGGTATGTACGGCGCGATCGACTTCTATAAGCTCGCCAAGAGCGAGGGGGTGAAGCCGGTCATCGGCTGTGAGATGTATGTCGCGCCGGGCAGCAGATACGATCGAAGCCCTGAAAATCGAAGCCCGTATCATATGACGGTTCTCGCCAAGAACGCTGCCGGATACCGAAATCTAGTCAAACTGGTTACGCTGTCGCACCTAGAAGGGTTCTACTACAGGCCGCGTGTGGATCGTGAAAGCCTCGAAAGACACAGCGACGGTCTCATAGTGATGACTGGCTGCCCCAGCGGGGAGGTGCCGCGTCTGCTGTCGCAGGGGCGCATGGAAGAGGCGCGTAAGACTGCCGCATGGTATAGGGATGTGTTCGATGATTACTACTTGGAGTTCATGCGACATGACGGCGTGCCGGAGCTGCCGCAGATAAACAGCGGGCTGCTGGAGCTGCACCGGGAGATGGGGCTGCCAGTCGTTGCCACTAACGATTCTCACTATGTTCGCAAAGAGGATGCGCCGCTGCAGGATATCCTGATCTGCATTCATACCAACACCAATGTAGAAGACGAAAAACGACTGCGGATGGAAGACCCGTCCTACTATCTGACGAGTCCTGAAGAGATGGCAGAGCTGTATCGAGATCTGCCCGAGGCCGTATCGAACACCGTCAAAGTGGCTGACAGCTGCGATTTGGACATCGACTTCAGCCAGCTGCGTCTGCCGCAGTACAGCGTTCCGGAAGGTACGACGCCTTTCGAGTATCTCTCCAACATATGCTGGGAGGGGTTGCGGCGTCTTGCGCCCGACGCGTCCCAAGTTTACCAAGACAGGCTGCGATACGAGCTGGAGGTAATACGCCAAACGAGGTTCGACAACTATTTTCTGGTCGTGTGGGATATAGCGCGTTTCGTTCGCGAGCGCGACATCTTCTTCGCCGTGCGCGGAAGCGCGGCCGCCAGCCTCACGCTGTACTGCCTCGGCGTAACGAATGTCGATCCCATGCCGCACAAGCTGGTCTTCGAGCGTTTCCTGAATCTGGAACGCAAAGAGATGCCAGATATAGATATGGACTTCCAAGACGACAGACGCGAGGAGGTAATCAACTATGTCGTCGATAAGTACGGACGCGAACATGTGGCGCACATAATCACATTCGGTACGCTGGGAGCGCGCGCCGCCATACGCGATGTGGGACGCGCGCTTGCAATGCCATATGCGGATGTGGACCGCGTGGCGCGAATGATACCGATGCGGCTGGGCATTACGCTCGAAGACGCCAAATCCGCGACTGATTCGGAGCTGGGCGAAGCTGTAAGCTCCGATCCGAGCATCCGAAAGCTCGTCGAGACGGCACAGGGTCTCGAGGGTGTAACGCGGCACTCCAGCACACATGCCGCAGGCGTCGTAATATCCGAACAGCCGCTCGATGAGGTCGTGCCGCTCCAGCGTCCGCAGAAGGCCGATGCCAGCGGCTCCGTCGCCACCACCACGCAGTATGCGATGGATCCGGTAGCCGCGCTCGGACTGCTGAAACTGGACTTTCTCGGACTGGTCAACCTGACCGTACTAGCCAGAGCGCGAGACCTGATAGCCGAAACACGAGGCGTGCATTTCGATCTGACCCAAATCCCGCTGGACGATGCGACGACTTTCAATCTGCTCGCGCGCGGCGATACGGTCGGCGTGTTCCAGATGGAAGGCAGCGGCATGACGCGCTACATCAAAGAGCTCAAGCCGAACACACTGAGCGATGTCGCCGCGATGATCGCGCTGTACCGACCTGGCCCTATGGAGCATATTCCTACTTTTATCGACGCCAAGCACGGCAAGAGAGAGGTTACATATCTGCATCCCGAACTCCGAGAGATACTCGAAGACACATACGGCGTCATCGTCTATCAAGATCAGGTGCTGCACATAGCGCAGAGATTCGCAGGATACACGCTGGGCGAAGCCGACATCGTGCGCAAGGCTATGGGCAAGAAGATTCCCGAAATTATGGCGCAGGAGAAGGAAAAGTTCGTCAAGGGCGCGATGGCGCAGGGGTTCGATCAAAACCTGTCCGAGAAAGTCTTCTCGCTCGTCGAGCCGTTCGCAGGATACGCGTTCAACAAGGCGCACAGCGTCAGCTATGGCCTGATCTCCTACTGGACGGCATATCTGAAGGCTAACTATGCCGAAGAGTATATGGTCTCGCTGCTCAACGCATACACAGGGCATTCCGACCGTATGACCTCTGCGATTGCGGAATGTCAGCGGCTGAAGATTCCGGTCTTGCCGCCCAGCATAACCAAAGGCGAGACCGATTTCAGCATCGAGAAATCCGAGAGCGGAAGCGTCTCCATTCGCTACGGCATGGGAGCGGTAAAGAATGTGGGAGCGGCATCGGTGGACGCCGCGCTAGAATCGAGTCCAGAGAGGGGGGGATTCTCCTCGCTCGAAGAGCTCTGCCGCGAGATGGACATGAGCGGCATGAACCGAAAGACGCTCGAATGTCTCATCAAAGTCGGAGCATTCGACGACTTCGGAGACCGAGCTGCGCTGCTGGAATCGGTGGAGCGGATTCTGGGGGTGGCGCAGAGCGAATCGAAACTGCGAGATTCCAACCAATCCTCCATGTTCGACCTCTTCGGCGAATCGGTATCGACTCCACTGACTAGGATAGACCTGCCCAATGTAAAGGTGACTGACCGCGAGAAGGACGAGTGGGAACGAGAGCTGCTCGGCATGTCGCTGTCGAACATCGGCGCTCTCGCAGCGCTCATAGATAGCGTCGAATCCGAATACTTCGTATTCAAGAGCCAGATAGAGTCGAGTATGGCGCAGAAGAAAGTCTCACTCGTCGGACAAGTAGCTACAGTTACCAAACGATATACGAAGAAAAACAAGCCGTTCATCATCGCCGGCATCGCGCTGATGGACGGTCAGATAGAAGTGTTCGTCTGGGAAGATCAGTTCGAGGCGACCGACGGCCTTTGGCAGGAGGGCAAAGTCATCGTCATATCCGGCACAGTACGCATGCGTGACGACGAGATCAGCATATCTTGTACAAAAGCTGAGGAGTTCGTAGCGGAACGGCAAACCGGTACGAACGCCGAGGATAAGCCTAATCCTAATAAGACGGGCGGTTTAGTTCATACACCGCCCGAAGCCCCCATCTCGCCTCCGAACGACAGCTCCACAAACGGCAGCGCGAACGACATGGGTGGCGATACACTCGCCAACGGTCATGCAACCGCGAACGATGCAGGCGTAGCCAAAACCAAGGAGAAGGCGGTGACCGTGAACGGCAGCGCAAACGGCGGGCTTGCGTACAGCAAGCAGACTGCCCCTCCGCAGATCGTCCCCCGACGGCTGAGTCTAACGATACGCGAATCCGGCAACGCGCAGGAGGATCAGATGATTCTCGACGATGTGAAGCGGCTGCTGTTGGAACATTCGGGCAAAGATCAGATAATGCTCAATATATTCTCGCAAGGATATATCTACAAGATGGAGTGGGCATCGATATCCATCACGGCATCGGAGGAACTAGCGCAGGAGATATGCAATACGCTCGGCGATCTGGGAAATGCGACGGTGGAGACAGCCACAGCGTGAGCCGCACAACGCTTGCAGCGGCTCCCGACCAGATCGTCGCCGAGATGTGGCGAAATGTCTTAGCGGAACGCGGAGTGCCGGCGTTGATACGCGCGGGCGATACATCCACATTCTTGGGGGTTACAGCATACCCGTGCCGACTGTTGGTAGATGAAGAACATCTCACCCGCGCTCGCCAGATACTGCGCGAGGAGCTGGGCGTCGAAGTTTAGGCGAGTCAACTACGACATCAGCCAGCTCCGCATCCTTGACACCGATTTCCTGCCAAAGATATACTCGTAACCAATATGGAACCACAGCTAACAGCGATGTGCAGCGTTACGCATCCCGGGGGGCTCGAAGTCGATGTAGCCTCTGGGAGCATGACGCGACTGGCAGGGGTCTCAGAAGCCCTATCCGGCGCGGAGGGGATACACCTCGCCATAGCCACCATCCCGCCGGCGTGCGCATCCAGCCCCCATTACCATGTCAATTGCGAATCCGCTATCTATGTCCTCAGCGGGCGGGGCAGATTCCTATCCGGTAAGAATCTGGAGAAATCCAGCGACATCGGCCCCGGCGACTTCATCTATGTACCGCCCAACTCCGTACACCAGCCTGTAAACGACAGCGCGTCGGAGCCTATGGAGCTGATTGTCGCCCGCAACGCGCCGGTGGAGATAGTGGTAGAATATGATCCCGCATCGGCGGCGGACACGACTGCCTAATACAGTCGGGCGCGGCGTTATATCTGGTAACGCCCGCAGGCATACACCGAAACAAAAGGGCCATTAGCTCAGACGGTTAGAGCGCAGTCCTGATAAGACTGAGGTCCGTGGTTCGAGTCCACGATGGCCCACCATGCTATGCAAAATCAGCGCCCCTTCCCTAGCTTTAGCCGCGTCCTCTAGCAGCCGAACTGTTCGAGGGTTGTGGTTGTCCATAACCTGCTCCCACGGGGCAAGGCTTTCTTACAAGCTCACGCCGGAGAAGCCAAACATGACCACGGGAGGAGAGACCGATAGGTACACGAATAACGGGCAGCGGCGTCGATAATATTTACAAAGCCGCGTCGGACTGGGTAGAACGCGCGCTCCGCTCCGACGACTCACTCTTCACGCTGGGCAAATCGATCTGGTCGAGCCGATGGCTTGCGGAGCTGCATAAGCGGTTCTTGGACCGTCCGGACATATCAAAGGACGACTTCTATAGTAAGTTACAGCGGCAATTGGAAGGCAGCGCGCCTGAGGTTTACCAGCTTATGGGGGAAGTGCTGTACTTCCACTTCCTAATCATCCCCAAGAGATCGATGAGAGGTGAAACGAAAGAACGCCAGATCAATCAGGTGCTTGGATGGTCGCCGTCGCCTGTAGAAATCCCGGAGACTCTCGTTGCCGGCCTTACGCCGGGTATTGCATCCCCGGGGACTTATTTCCATCTACGCCGTCCATTTCGCATCGGGTTCCTCATCGAGTTCGTCGAGCAGTGGAAGAATCAGGAGGTGAGCGAACGCATCCGGCTGCTTGGTGATCCATGGGCGTTCGAGGAATTCGTCGAGGGACTCAGCTTCCAGAGCAAATTGATGCAAGATCATGATGAAGAATGGCAATCGCAGCGTGAAGCGTTGTACCATCTCGCCTTTCCCGACACATTCGAGGGAATAACCAGCGTAAATAATAAAAACAAGATTGCCACAACCTTCCAGTGTCTCATTACAAAGACGACAGATGACATCGACCAAAAACTACAACAGATACGCTCAGGTCTCGAGCCCAAATACGGAAGTGGTTTTAGCTTCTACGACGATTGTATCAAGGCACAGTGGGAGCGCTCGAAGTGTGAAATTTGCTCGTCTGGATATGAACATATTCTACGAGCGCTCGCCAACGAATTGCTACTCCCTGCCGAGTTCCTCGAAGAGATCGAGAGCCTGCTCGAGGATAAGAAGCAGGTCATATTCCAGGGGCCGCCGGGCACGGGTAAGACTTACATCGCGCAGAAACTTGCGTCGGGCCTGGCCGGGTCGGATGACCGGGTTACACTCGTGCAATTTCACCCATCTTACGCCTACGAGGACTTCGTGCAGGGATTTCGCCCTACGCTGAGAGGCAAGCAGGCCGGGTTCGAACTGCGAGACGGGCCGTTGTTACGGGCTGCGGAACAGGCGTCACAGGAGCCGTACAAAAAACACTTTCTAGTGATAGACGAGATCAACCGCGGCAACCTCGCCAAGGTATTCGGTGAACTCTACTTCCTGCTGGAGTACCGCGACAGCAAGATGATACTCCAATACTCGGAAACGCCGTTCTCGCTGCCCGATAACCTGTACATCATCGGGACGATGAATACTGCCGACCGCTCCATCGCGCTGGTAGATCTCGCCCTGCGCCGCCGTTTCTATTTCGTGGAGTTCCATCCGGGCAAATGGCCGGTAAAGGGTTTGCTACGCCGATGGCTGAGAGAGAAAGCGCCCGGCATGGAGTGGGTGGCAGATGTCGTCGATCGAGCGAACGACAAGTTGAAAGACGACAGGCACACCGCAATCGGGCCAAGCTACTTCATGAAGGAGAGCCTCGACGAGACCGCCGTCCGCCGCATTTGGAAGCACGGCGTCCTCCCATACATCGAGGAGCGTCTCTTCGGGAATGGCGAATGGATCGCGGAGTTCGCTCTCGATAAGCTGAAAAACGCTCGCGGCAGCGGTGGAGATGGCGAGGGGCAGAGCTCGGTGGCAGGTGACACGGAGAATCAGAACGGCGAATAGGAAGAGTGATACGCCAGATCGACCTCGAGGAGTACGAGAAGAGCGAACCGCATTCGCTCTCGGTCTCCGAGCGTGACACGCTGCGCGAGATCGTGTCATCTCTCACAATCGAGCCGGTCGCAGGTAAAGAGGGCGAGTATTACCTAACGCCCGGCTTCACCGTCGGCGCAGTCGAAATTGGCGACCTGTCGGTGTTCATACAGCCCAAGATCGGTATCTCGCAGCTGCTGTCGCTGGCGTGCTATGCCATGGGCGTGTTCGAGCCCAAAGAGCTGCGTCAGTTCGACTTCGAAGATCAGAAGACGCTGCCCGATACGCTCGCGCTCGCACTTGCAGCCGCTGCCCGACGGGCGTTCACGCGCGGGCTGCTTCATGGATACCGTATAGAAGCGGAAGCGCTGTACAGCGTGCGAGGTCGGATCAGGTTGGACGATCAGATTCGGCACAGGTTCGGCATACCCATGCCGATCGAGGTGCGATACGACGAGTTCACAGACGATATACTCGCCAACCAACTGGTGAAAGCTGCGGCATATCGTGTGGGCCGGATGCGGCTTCGCTCCCAGTCGGCCCGTAGCGGGCTGGGATGGATTGCAGGGATACTTGACAATGTTTCGCCAGTAGAGTTCCCTCGAAACAGCGTACCTGAGATCCATTTCGACCAGCTGAACGAGCATTACAAAGGCGTGGTTAGCTTATCGCAACTCATCCTACGACACAGCGAGTTCGAGGCCGTCCGCGGGAAAATACGCGCGTCCGGGTTCCTCATGAACATGAACTCCTTCTTCCAAAAGTTTGTAACACAGGCGCTGCGGGAAGCGCTCGGCATCTCCGCCCATGTATTCGGGCAGAAATCTGTTTGCAGTCTCGATGAGGAAAATCGTGTGGGTCTTAGACCCGACCTGAGTTGGTGGAATGGCTCCTCCTACTTATTCGTCGGCGACGCGAAGTACAAAAAAGTTGCCAACGAATCTATCCCCAACGCTGACCTCTACCAGATGCTCGCCTACACTACCGCGCTCGACCTGCCGGTCGGCTTGCTGATCTACGCGGCGGGCGAGGCAGATGGGGCTGCGTACCAAGTCCGGCACTCCGGCAAGCGGTTGGAAATCGCCGTGCTCGACCTGTCCGGCACGCTCGATAAGGTACTCGCTCGTATCGAGCGCATGGCGAAGAAGGTCGTTGCGTTGCGCGATGAGGTGTCTTGCTAAAGGTCGAAGAAGAACACGCGGAGGGGTGAATGTTGGGAGTGTGAATATCGAGAGATGCCGTACATTTCGCCATCGAACAGTTCGTGTCGTGACCCACTCGACCGGCGCCAAGTGGGTTTCCCTAATCCGATGAGCAGGAGGAATAAGTCGGCTGGATGCTTCTTCAGACCGCCTAAGAATCGCCGCGGTGGCGGCTACCCATAATAAACCTGGACATCTTGCCAACCGATCGTTAGCCTCGCAGGTTTGCCCGCCAGACCTGTCAATCGTCGTCGATGATTCCGATGCTAAGCAGCGAAGGATTAATGAGGAGATTGCCGCAGATTTCTACGCTCGGGGTACCAAGGTCGTATATATGGAGAACTACCGAACGCCCGGAGTATCAGGCGCATAGAACACCGCGCTGGCATATCTGCAAAGGACAGTCCCAGATTGTTTTGTGGCAATTCTCGACGATGACGACGCTTAGGAGCCGACTTACTTGCAACGATGCGAGCAAACAGCGCTTGGCAGCGGAGCGCACATGATCGCAGCCGGCCTCTTGTGGTGTAAATCGTCCGATATACCCGGAACGCCGGTGGATTCGCCAACCCACTCGAATGCTGACGACTTCCTCATTGGCAATCCTTACATTCAGGGGTCCAATCCCAACACGACAGGATCGAAGCCGCCTTGCCGGGTGGGGGATTTGACTTCGAGCCTTTGGCCCAGGACATTTACGGCTATGCGTTTTACTCTGCGCTCCACGACCTCTTGCTAGACCGATCCCGACAGAAACTGGTCACCGACAAGAAAGGGTACCGCCACGGGACAACTCGCCTTTAACTACTAGGGAGCCGCCGACATGGCAGGTCGCAGTCGGCCAGCTGGAGCCAAGGGCATCGTGGTCGGGCACGGCGACGACAACTACTTTCGCCAGCCTTCCCTTCCAGAAGACTGGCTGATGCACGGAGGCGAAGTGCTTTACCTGAGGCATAGTGCTGCGTTCTGCCGTAGCGGACAACCCGTTCCGCCAGAAAACTGGTGGAGAGCGGCCTGTCCCGCTGGGGAACGCCACCTCAATCGCTGCAGATGATGAGGAAGAAGGCCGGATTCCCGAAACCATACGGCCGACGCTTCACTGTCACAAGGATCGTGGGCGGTTCGGCCATCCTGCGAGAGATCCCTTTCGTCTCGCTCATAGGCTGAACTGTTATGTGGTTCTTTTTTAGACAAGACTACTTCGATAACTGTTGCCCGCCGACTTACAAAATGGCATTGCTAACCCCTTGTGTGGGATTGAGGTGAACGGCAGACTGGCTAGCCCGAATTAGTTGTGGTTGACACCTATGACTTAAGGTAAGGAGAAAATTGTGACCTCGATAGAAGAACCTGGCAGTTACTTTCATGCAAGTCAGAATGGGCTAAGATTTCACCTCCCTAGCTGCAAATGGGCGAGTGAGACTGATCCGAATAAACTCGTCAAATTCCGTTCGCGTCAGGATGCAATGGAAGCAAACTACACGACTTGTCGCACGTGCAGCCCGTGACCAATCCGGTTCGTATGGCCTAGGAACAGACCTAAGTCCATCGCAGGTACTCGACCACATTGATTCTCAGGCCGAGTACGGTACAGTACGATATAATACTGTTAGTGAACAATCACGGGACCGCGCGGCCGTGGCAGCAAGACTTCTGACAGCGCTTGTTCCTCAAAGCAAGTATGTGAAGAAATACCAAACCGCATGCCCCTAGCCGATAATTACCCGCCCCCCTCCCCCGCCCCGCAATGTGACCTGACTGTCCGGATCCTCTGCCGAAACGAGGAAAGGGGCAACTTCAATTGCATCGGCAGCGCTCGCGGGTTTCTAAGACGAAACACCATCGACGGCGAAGCGCTGGTGGTGGACGGCGATAGCCGAGACCTCTCTTCGGCCCGCGCGGAAGCGGCCAAAGAGCATAGTGTCTTCGAGCCTCACCCTCCTGCTGCAATCTCCCGCTCCCGAGATTGTGTAACCCGATGAAAGCTCTCCGGGTTGACCTGTTCACCGCGTTTCTGGCGGGGATCAGCGCATTGGGCGCGGCTCTCATCCTGTTGCGTGAAGTCAATTACGGCGTGGGCCTGAGTCCAGATTCCATGCTATATATATCGACGGCGCGGAACCTGCTGGAAGGTAACAGATTGGGTATGCACTTCGATTTAGCCCCCCTGTACCCGTTGGTTCTGGCCTTCGTCGGACTATTCGGGACGAATGTGACAACCGCAGCCGGATATGTGAATGCCGCCGCCTTTGGTCTGACAGTCTTCGTAATGACAATGTGGATTCGCAACCTTGTCCAGTCCCGATTCCTGGTGGTTTGGGCGGGGATCGTCTGCGCTCTGTCACTGCCTCTAGTTTATGTCTCGACATTCGCATGGACGGAACCCCTGTTCATTCTGTTCACAGTTCTCTCACTCTTCACCTTGGATAGATTTCTGAATACTCGCCAGCAGTGATTCCTGATGCTGGCAGCCGTATGCGCAGCTCTCGCCTGCCTCACACGCTATCCCGGAATAGTTATATTCGCCACTGCCCTAATACTTCTAGTGTTACAGCGAGGCGCGACACCCACAGAAAAGATAAAGAACGCCGCTGCCTATTCCGCAATCGTTGTCGTACCTATTAGCGTGTGGATGCTGGGAAACTTCCTGATTTCAGGCTCATCGACCGGAATATATCTCACAGCTGGCTTTCTACTGCCGTTGGGAGTAGCCATAGCCATCAGTGTACTCCTGCTGCTGCGGAGTACGAAGTATCCGGCGAAAATAACAAGGATGGTTGCTTTCGTCATCGTTATAGTGCTTATCGGCGTATGGATGCTGCGAAACTTCCTGATTTCAGGGTCGCTGACTGGAAGACTCATCCCAACGGACTTTCCACCGCTGTTCGATCTTCTTACTACTACTTCCGAGTTCGGCAGGTGGGCATTTGGAAGTGTCGGACTCGAGCTTCTGGACCTGGGGTTTGCTAAAATATTCGATGTCTTCATTGGCGGAGACCCCGTTATTGCGAGAATGTCATTTACGCTTGCGATGCTGCTCGTTGTGGCAGTCGCTGTCGCGTATTCGCTCCTATACCTAAACCGCAGAGTGGACGGAGAGGGAATATCCACGCAGTGGAAGACTTGGGCTGTCCCCACCGTGTTCGCAGCTTTCTACATACTTGCGCTGGCGGTCTATCTCGCAAATATAGGCCCTGAGCTGCCGATTAGGTTTCTGGTGCCGCTGTATGTGCCGACGCTGGTTGCAGTTACCCTAATTCTAAACGAGTTTTTTCGGTATGCCGATAAGCAAAAGCCCTTGACAGCGACACCCTTCTTGCAAAAATGGACCGCAAGTTCGATGAAGAAGCCTGCCATCGAGATAAGCGCGCCTGCCCTTATTCTGATGGCAGGCCTATCCCTCTGGCTTTCGGAGCAGGCATATGAAAACTACCAGAATATAAACGACTGGATGGACAATGGGTCTGGTTATACATCCAGGGAGTGGACCGATTCCGAGATGATCAGATATCTAAAGTCCCATCCGCCCGATGGCAAAATCTGGACTAATCGAGCCGGTGTGTTACGCTTTTGGATATCAGGAAAAATCCTTTCACTGGACCCCTCGATTGCAAAATCCCCGAGACATGTGGTCGCCAAGGCCCGCGTAGCCGGTGAAGATGTGTACTTCGCCTGGTTCCACAAAGGATACCTGTCAGATTACGGATACGGCCTTGGAGATATCGCCTCGCTTCGTGGAGTAGAAACAGTAGCAGAGCTGGAAGATGGCGTACTATTGAAAAGGGTCAGCAATCCTTCTGGCGATGCGTCAACGCTGAACGAAGAACCGCTTTTGCAGCCCGTCTTGAAGGACGCCCGGCTCTTGATCCGGTCCATATTCAGCGTGTACCTGAACGAGAGCGAGAACATGCTGATCTACGCAAAAGACTATTGTATCCCCGCCGACATCGCCCCAGAATTTTTCCTGCACATCATCCCGATCGATCCCACCAATCTTCCCGAACAGCGTCAGCAGCACGGCTATGACAACCTCGACTTCACCGCGAATGATTATGAGTTCCTGTCTGAGAGGCTGTGCGTTGCCAAGGTCCACTTGCCTAACTACCCCGTGGCCACAATCCGCACCGGTCAGTATATTCAGGGTTCAGGCCAGCTTTGGAGAGAGGGGTACGATATGCCCGCCCAGTAGTCAGACGCAGTTCGATCCCATGATTGCTCAACCATGCTCATTATAATGTACCTTAGACAATACAGGGGTATGAAGAGCGCAACTCATGGCATCCGAGATTCGGCGAGAACGACTGACGCAGCGGGTGTGGCGCCCCTGTTTATGCCATTTGGCGGAGTGTTAGGCTGCGGAACACACCCTCAGTTTGGAACAGCTCATCGAAAGTGCCTTGCTGGATCACCCGCCCGCCCTGAAGAACATATATACGGTCGGCCTTGCGAATCGTGGACAGACGGTGGGCGATTACCAGACTGATAGCGGCGAGCCCCTCGATGCCTTACATGACCTCGGCCTGGCTGCGAGCGTCGAGCCAGTTGGTGGCCTCGTCCAGAAAAACGATGCGGGGGTTACGCACGAGAGTGGCAGCGATGCGGATACGCTGCACCTGCCCACCGGAGAAGTTCGCAGCTCCATCGTCCACCGGGGTGAACAATCCCATGGGCATGGCGGCGATGTCTTCATCCACTGCTGCCATTCGGGTGGCGCGCCATGCGTCATCTATGGTCAGATCGCAGGACATGCCGATGATGTCGTCCAATATAGTTCCTAGCTGAAGGACTCCTTCTTGGGTGACTACGCGCCGATCTGCTGTCGCACCGCGCGCAAATTTATGCGCGCCAGCTCACGCCTATCATAATAGACTGCTCCAGCTGACGGCTCTTCCAACCCCAGCGCCAATCGTGTCAGGGTGCTCTTGCCAGCGACTGATTCACCAACGATGGCAACGAATTCACATGGCTGGATATGAATGGAAACGCCGTCGAGTATAAGTGGGCCTTCATCGTGGTATCGGAAGCTAATGTTGTCGAAGTAGATCTCTCCGCCCAATTCCACATTTGGGCCTTCCTTTGGCGTGACCTCCGGAATTTCCTGAAGTATGGGCGCGATTGTTCGTAGCCGGGCAGGATTGCGGCGATGGACTCGAATGAGGCCCCCAGCCGAACAAGAGACATGTAGAACATCACGGAAGCCGAATAGATCACTAGGAAATCCCCAACCAACAGGCCGCCAGATTCTCCACTTCCAAGAGCCACGCCGAACAGGGCCGCGCTCGCCAAAGCGGGCACTGCCGTGCTAAACGAAATTAGGTGTTCGTTGAGACGGCTAATGGTTATCTCGTCCTGCTTCTGTCACGCATAGCTGCGGATGCAGGCGGCGAAGGCGGATCTCTCCGCGCCACTCATGCGAAGCTTGCTGAAGCTGTTGATGAGCTGCATCAGGTCTGCATTGAGAGAGCGCATCGCAGAATAGTGGCTGCGCTGAGGCTGGATCTGGCGGAGACCGAGTCTGATGATAGCGCCGAGGGCCAGCAGCCCGATTCCAAGGTTAAACCATGCCAGCGCAATGTTGTAAAAACAGTATCAAGAAGGTCACAAGAACACCACAGACAGCGCCGCGTTGGCCGCAATTCCCGATACCTGATCGCGCATGGTTTGGAACACCATCAAGCGTGTCTGCAAATCTCCCGCCATGAATTGGCGTGTAAATCGTGACGGCAATCCGAGAATACGGTCCCAAAGCGCGGCGGCGGTGATACAGAAACGCGTCCTTCGATACGCATGAGCGCGGTGCCATGAAGCATTCGCAACAGTGCGTCGATCGCCGCGAGAGCAATCAGCGATACGGACATCCAGAGCAGCATGTTGCGGGATCCGGCAGGCAGAACCGAATTTACGAGAATATCCGCGATAATGGCGGGGCCGGGGTCAGAAACCCCACGGCCGTGGCGGGATTCGAGAAGACCAGACAGTCCGTGTCGCGCCATATCCTCGTCTAATTTGCTCCGCGCCCAGCGCTCTGCGATGGAACTCGGACAGCGCTGGAAAAAGCTGTTCATGTTCGAGGAGTTCCTGAGAAGAACTTCCCAACACACGCCCGGATTGGTGCAGCGTCAACCATGTTTGCGGTGTGAGCGCAATCGGCTCGGAGCTGTCGCCGGTATATACTCTGTTCCAAGAAAGGAAGCGTCCGAGGCGGCGACCACATCACGCCGCGTCGCGCCGATATGATCTGGTCGGTCTCGGCGTCCTTCTCCTTCGTCCAACAGCAGATTTGGGCGCGTGATGTGGGTCGTCGCCTCGGCGGACGCGAACTGCTCGATCCAGGCATCGACCTATCGCGCCACCTCCTCGCCTGCCTGTCCATCCACAAGCGACCAAATCGACAGCCGACGCAGTTCGGAGCCTGGCAACCCCCTGCCCAGAATAGTCATTTCCATTTCGTCATCCGGGGCTATGCCAAACAGCAGCCATCCTGACGCCGCGCGCAGGATGCGCTTGAAGTAGGGCAACAGTTCAGGCCTTCGGACGACGGTCTATACAGTTTCCGCAGGTTCCTCTTCCACATCTTCGTCGGATATTTGCATCTCATCTTCGGTTTCGACTTCCAGCCTCGGCGGCGCGACTCGGACGATGACATCCGTCGGGTCATTCAGCACGGTTACATTGCCCGGCACCGGCACCTCGCTGACAGATATAGTGATGTCGAAGTCGGCCATTACCGATATATCCAGCGTAATCTCCGCGGGCATGTCCATCGGCAGAGCCTCTACCAAGAGCGACTGCACATTCTGGAGCAGCGTTCCCGCCATCTGCGAGACTGCGGGAGAGTCTCCTACGATGGTAAGCGGCACTTCCGCGCTTATGGTATTCGAGATATCGACTTTGAGAAAGTCCACATGTATGACAGCATCTGTCACAGGATGACGCTGCACCTCGCGCACGAAGCATATGGTTTCATCGTCGCTGTCTTCGTACTCGAGCGAGACGGGGATGTTCGAGCCGATCTGCAGCAGCATCCGATTCAGGGTATGATCTTCCACTTGAAGATTGACCGGTTCGATTCCCGCGCCATATACATGCACGGGCGTCAGCCCGCTACGCCTGAGCCGTCGAACTTTCTTGCCAGTGACGGTCCGACGGTCTAGCTTGAGCATCTGCATATCCATACGGGGTTCTCCTGAATCGTCATGCGGTTGAGGCGTATCGCTGCGGCGCAGTCCTCTACAGTGGACAATTTTAGCATAAGGCAGGCGCGCGGCATAAGGCGCGCGCCTCATAAGAGATTATAGCAGCCTCCTGCCCTACGACTGAAAAAAACCGCCTTTCTACAGCTCCAGCGACCATGGAGCGCGATTCGTCCTGAACATATCGTCTGCAAGACGCAGCGCACCGGACAAATTTTCCTCGACTCTGCCGGCGCGGGCGAGCGTAGAAAACGAGACCCCGCCGAGGTAGGCGGCGGCTAGATCTGCCGCCGTCAGTTCTATCATCGGGGCATCCGATGTTCTAGCGCAGACGCCGCCGCTGGCATCCCCGTTCAGCTCGTATGTGCCATCGTTCCACTCGCAGAAGTCGTCACGAACCTTCAGCGTCAGGCTGCCGGATTTGGAGTATGCTCTGTGTTCCAGCGCGGCTGCCAGATCCACGAGCCGAAGCCACATATGATCGCGTGGCGCGCGCTCCAGTCGGCGTGGGTCTTCCAGACGCCAAGGCAGCGGATCGTCCACCGGCTGATTGAAAGCGCGGATCGTATCCCTCAGATCGATGCCGAAACAGTACCGCCACATCGCAGCTTCTACCTCCGCATCCTCTCCGAGCAGAAATATCACGAGAACCGTGCTATGGCGTATTCGGTATGCGCACATGCCCGCGACGCGCCCATCCCGAACGCATATGACATGGAAGAACGGAGTAGCCCCGCGCCGCTGGGAGTCGGCGTCCCACAGAGCGGATCTCCAGTAGGAATCGTTGTAGTGAACCATGCCGACGCGGTTGGGAGCAACGCGGGCGTATAGGCGCGGCCACTCATCTCGCGCCGTATCCGCGCTCACTAACTCGAGAGCGTCATCGCCACTGGACGGGAACTTCATCGAGGTATGACGGCGTTCGATCCGCCATTCTTCCGCGGATGTGGCGATGCCGAAGCCGAAGCGTTCGTATATCAGGCTTTCGGATGCCGTCAGCGCAGCCAGCGGCTCGCCGCGTTCGCGCATCTGCTCCAGCTGTCGCCGCATCATCCGCCGCAGTATCCCCCGTCGCCGGTGGGTAGGAAGGACGGTCACATCGTCCACGAAGCCCAGCGGCAGCGTCCCACCTGGAACTGTCACAGCGGAGGTGCGGATCGTAGCCGTCCCCACGATTCGTTGTCCATGTCTAGTTCGAGCGAACGCCGCGAAGGTGCGGTCCAGCTCCGCAAACGAGCGGGCTATCTCTATGCTCTCGTCCGTCGAATGTCCTCCAAAGGACAGACTGTTGGCGGTCTCCCAAGCTGGAAACTCTTCGGCTGAGACAGTTCTGATGTCGATGTCTGTGTCCATGCTGTAGGCCTACTGATCTATTACCGAGCCGTCTTCGTGCAGCCGTGTGGAGACGACTCGCGGCGTAAACGGGTATCGTTCGGCGGCGTCTTCGGCCAGTTCTACGCCGATGCCCGGCGCGTCCGGGATTATCAGATATCCGTTCTCCTGCCTGACGGCGGATTTTACGATGTCCGACTTTGGCGGCTCATCCTCTCCTGTGGGATATTCTTGAAGGGCGAAGTTGGGGATGCATGCGGCTATCTGAAGGCAAGCCGCAGTGCTGACGGGGCTGAGAGGGTTGTGCGGCACAACGCCGACATAGTGCGCCTCTGCGAGCGCGGCTATCTTCTTGGCGTGGCTGATGCCACCGACCATGCATACATCTGGCCTGACATACTGCACCGCGCCGCGTTCGAGCAGCATCTCGAATTCGTGTATCGTATGCAGTCGCTCGCCTGTGGCTATCGGTATGTTTATGTGCTGGGCGACAAGCCCCATAGCGTCGAAGTTCTCCGGCAAAATCGGGTCTTCGTAGAAGAATGGATAGAACTGCTCGATACCGCGCGCCAGCGCAATCGCCTCCGCAGGTGTCAGGCGGCGGTGTATCTCGATGCATAAATCCACATCGTCGCCCACGGCGTCGCGGTACATGCCGACCGCTTCGATTGCTTTGCGTATCTTGTTGGCGTGCGTCTCGAAGTATGGAACTCTTCTATCTTCATCCAGAAACGGCGTAAGGTGCCCAACAGCGGTGAATCCCATAGCCTTCGCGTCGCGCACACCCTGAATCAGAGTCTCTCGCGTATCGCCAAATACATGGTAATAGACACGCGCCTTGTCCCGCGTCTTGCCGCCGAGAAGCTGATATGTCGGCACGCCGAAATATTTGCCGGCAATATCCCACATCGCAATATCCAGCGCACTCAGCGCGCCCATGATAGCTGCCCCTCTGAAGTGGGAATACCGATACATGTACTGCCAGTGGTGCTCGATCCGCAGCGGGTCTTTGCCGACCAGATAGCGCGCAAACAGCTCGATGGCTGATTTGGATGCTTCCAAATAGCCCCATGCGCCGGACTCGCCGATGCCGGTTATGCCCTCGTCGGTATGTATCTTGGCGTAAAGGTATCTGCTGACTCCTATCGCTTCGACTTTAGTTATTCGCATGGATACCCTTTCTATGTATATGCGGTATATGCGCGCGTATGCGCCGCGAATTCGTGATGACGATGAGAGCTTATCACAGTATGCCGGATACCTCGCGCGCGAGAACCATGCCGCTTGTGAACAGGATCACGAGGACGGACGCTCTTCGGAACACGGTTTCGCTCATGCGGCGCACCAATTTCGTCGCGAGCGCGAAGCCCAGCAGAACTGGAATCGTAACAATGGCTATCAGCCAGAGCCGTTCTGCGCTTAGCATCCCGGCCAATCCGTAGCCGATTACGCCAAAGGCCTCGACAAACAGAAAATAAAGAGACAGCGCGCCTCTGACGGCGTTGCGCGTCCAGCTATAGGAGAAAGCATGGAGCGCCATTATTGGGCCACCTATGCCGAGAGCGTTCAGCATCAGAGAGACGGCAAATGCGAGCGCTAGGCCTACAGCAGTGCCGCTGGGCAACGATAGACGGGCGCCGGACGCAACTACGACGGTCAACGCTATGATGGCCGTCGCAATCGCCACCTTCAACAGTGCTGTGTCGGCGTCCCGCAGTATCAGCACTCCGACCGGCGCGGCCAGCAGCCCTACACCAGCCCAAGGCAACACGCGGCGGACGGGAATATCTGCCCTGTTCTGATGTACTATCAGCACGAACAGCGCGATGGAGACGGCATTCACGACGACCACGACTGTCTGCGGATCGAATGCGAACAACATTATAGGAATCGTCGTCATGCCGATTCCAAATCCGACGGTGGATAGCACCGTCGAACCTGCGAACATCGTAACTGCCGCCACTACGGCTTGTGTCAGACCGGGCATGGTGGGCGGGAAGCGACCGTCAACAGGCGCGCGCCGACGATCACGGTATCGCGCGCCCAGCCATGGCTCCGGTGCAGCGTTCGTTATCAACGGCGACAACGCCGTTGACTATTACGAAGGGTATTCCGGCTGAGAATTGCACAGGGTCATCGTATGTGGCGTTGTCTATGACATGCTCTGCGTCGAATATCACAATGTCGGCAAAGTTGCCATCGGCTATGATGCCTCGATCTGTTAGCCCGAATCTCGTGGCGGCATTGTGCGTCATTCGCTGGACGGTCTGTTCTAGGCTGATGACGGGATATTTTCTGCGAAGTCGGCCCAGAAAGCGAGGGAAGCAGCCATACGCGCGCGGATGCGGCATGGAGCCGATGGGGATTGCGTCACTTCCGACCATGTAATCTGGCCTGGACAAGAAATCCATAGCGTCGCGGCTTATCTGATCCCAGACGCGGACGCTGTCAGGTGGCGCGCCTCGATAGCAGATCTGGCCGTCCTCTTCTAGCAGTAGGTCTAGCAGGGTTTCCGCCAAACCTGTGCCGCGCTGTTCGGCGACATCTGGCAGGCTCATACCTTCGAGGTCTTTGTTCACCTTCATATATGTGAACACAGCGTCGTGGAGCGTACGGTGTGGGTTGGACTCCAGCTCTCTTACCATACGCTGACGCATCCGCCCATCGCCCAGACGGCGCATTATCTCGTCGGGTCCGCCTTCGTGATCCGAGCTTGGCAAAAAGCTGAGAGGAAACGAGCTTCCGGTGGGATATGGATACAGTTCGAGGGTGCAATCCACGCCCTCGCCCTTCGCCTCGTCTATGAGCTTCATCTGTTCTGCTACTTGGCCCGCGTTGGACGCTTGCGTCCGATAGTGGGAGAAGTGGACTTTCACGCCCGATCTTCGTCCGATCTCCAATGCCTCCGGCACTCCACCACCGCCGAAGCCTCGATCCGTGTTCACATCGCGCAAGTGTGTCGTATAGACACCGCCATACTCTGCGACGACCTTGCAAATCTCCACCAGCTCATCTGTATCGCTCCAAGCGTTGGGGTGATACGACATGCCAGTCGCAAAACCGACGGCGCCATCTTCCATACCCTGCCGAACGAGTTCGAGAGCGCGGTCGAGAGCGTCCCCTCGCAGTGGCAGGTCTCTGAATCCCAGCGTCTCCAGCCGTATCGCGCCGTGAGCGATGTTGTACGCGGTGTTTATGGACACCTTGCGATCATAATGTGAGCGGAAAGCGGCCACGCTGGACATGTCGAGGTCTTCTGGCGGCTCTCCAAGTATGCCTGAGAGGTATCTTCGGTATGTGAGATAGTTGTTCGCAGACATTGGCGCGTAGCTGAGGCCGTCCTGTCCCAATATCTCCGTAGTAATGCCCTGACGCAAGCCGTTGGCGTGTTGGGGGTCGAGGAGCAGGACGCCATCGGAGTGGGCGTGTGTGTCGATGAATCCGGGGGAAACGGTCATACCGGTGGCGCTTATCAGCCGCCGCGCGCCTGCCGCCGACAGGTTGCCAACTGCTGTTATCCGATCTCCCTCGATACCGACATCTCCCCTGTAACCGGGATTCCCGCTGCCATCGACCACAGTGCCGCCGGATATAATTACATCGAACATTTTGCCCTTGCCTAACCTCTGGTTTATCCCAGTCATCCATCTTCAGACACTATAGATACTATCGATCCTGCTACTATTTTCGTAGTGCATTATTCCCCTTCGCATCTATCGCGTCAACACGCAACCCGTTCTGTGTCTTTTCTGTCCACTAAAGTTCCGATACGCAGTCAGCTTATATGACTGTGGGATATATACGGAATATGCATTTGACACGGGGGTGGATAACATTCATCTACAGGATGGGTTTTCCCAAATTGACAATACAAGAGAGGGGTGAATCAATGAATCAGTATGGAGTAGTAGGAAGATGCATCTTCACGCTGGCGGAGGGTACACTCTCTGCGAACAACCAGCAAGAACAGAGGACATGACTGATTTTAGGGATTGTGTGACCTGCAAGAACTGTTTAAGACGGATGGAGCAACAACACTGGTAAGGTTGCCGCCGGCATCCGCTCTCAGATATGAGTGTGGATGTCCGCTATGCCATATTGAGAAATTACGGGTGTCGAAACGCCTGCGAATATAGTGTCGGAAGAGTTCCTCAGCCTTCTGCCAGCAACTTAGAAGGCCGCCTTCCTAAATGAAGAACGGCCTTCTAAGTTTCAGAACGGATTGTCATAGGGCGGATTATGCCAGAGCCTGCTTCTCCGTCATCATACCGTCGAACATCATCTGAAGCGCCATTATGTGGGTGCAAGTCTCATTGCCGATATTGAGAAAGTTGCAATCGCAACTCCACTGCCCCGCCTCATATGTGATCGTATGGTCGCTGTTGTCCCCATGAAACTGCACGGTGCAGTTGGTGAAGCTGACTCGCTCTTTCTGAAGAGCGTAATCTTTCGCCTTCTCGATCTTTCTTATGAGGCTAAAGTTCATATGACGGGGCTCCCTTTCACTCTGCTATAGACACACAAAACATAAAACACATTTTGTCTATCCATATATATTTTATCTATCTGTCGGATACTGAGTCAATCATACCGCTAGGCATTTGCTCTTTCCTGAGGAAAATTTCATCAGAGATTTCCCGCGCTTCTAAAGCATGCCAGATACTGGTAAGCATGGATAGAATACGGCGGCAGCTGAGATCGCGCGTCTGTATTCCTGCGTCTATGCACCTGGTCTCTATGCATCTGAATGTTGAGACCGCCGCGCCAGTACGAATACAATCTCGAGGTATTCGGTTTTCATATTTCAGAGTGGGCGGCGAGGCGAGATATGTTCATGGTGGCAATTCGCGCTGCGATGTTCGATGAGCGACTGTTCAATGATATGCGCGAGCGTCAGGAGACGATGTTCAGCGCGCTCGGCATCGTGCTGGTAGGCGGCATTGCGTTCGCGCTGGGAATCTGGAGCGAGGTACGCGAACCGGGCGCTATCGGTTTTCAGCTCGAAGAGAACCTGATCTTGTTCATGTGCGTCTCGACGATATTCACGAGCTGGTTCGTGTGGGCGGTGTTCGTATGGCTGCTGGGCATCCGTCTGTTTCAAGGGCGCGGGGGATACAGAACGGCGCTCCGCACGCTTGGGATTTGCTATGCGCCGCTGGCTTTATGCATTTTCCTGAGCTTCATACCTGCGTTCATCATCGCTGCGCCCATATGGGTCATGGTCGCGGGGACAGTGGCAGTGAAGCACACTCTGGGCCTCGCATGGTGGAAAGCAGCTGTATCGACTGTCGTCGGCTGGGTCTGGGGAATGGTGGTAGTTCCAGCTTTCATTCTGTTCCCATACATCACCGGCGGAGCGTAAAGCTAACCATACCCGCTCTTCACACGGTCAAAAGTCGAAGATGGCTTTCACGGAGCAGGAGAATCCGGGCAATGCCTCACCTCCGTACAAGGTGTCGTCTTCGTAGAGAGTCGTCGTCGAGCCATCTTTGCTGTGGACATCGATGCTGCGTGTGTCTGGAAATACTGCCAATACCAGCCTAACGCCGAAGCTCTGCCACATACGCGCCTTGTCATACACTTCCCTTCTGCTGTCGCTGGGAGACTTTACATCTACTACGAGGTCAGGTACGACTTCGTAATATCCAGTTACTCTTACATCGAGCGGCAGCTTCTCAGCAGATACGAACAAGAGATCCGGCTCGCGAACCGTATCGGGGTTACACTCCAGTAGCACGCCGGTGTCCGAACCGGCTATACGCCCCAGACGGCGCGGTCTAATAAAAGTTCCGAGCATGAATCCCAGATTCATGACGATCTCGCCATGTTCTCCACCGCTGGGCGTGGTTTCGCAAAGCTCCCCTCGGACGAGTTCGCCTCTAACACCCTCGCTATACAGCCTGAGCAGATCGTCCGATGTCAGCGGCTTGGGTTGTGTCAGTGTCATCGACACCGGCAGCTATCCTCCGTATGTAAATGTAAGCGTTTACGTGAGCCATGGCTAAGACTATGCAGCCATGATATATCGGGGCAGGACATGCATATCTGTTCCGTCTCGCCGTTTGCTCGGCAACATACATCGACAGCATACGATGGAATATATCAGACAGCCTCAGCCGTATTCGTATAGTTGGGCTGCAGCGGCATACTCACGCCTATCATGCTGTCGCGTGTAATCAGCGCGGCGAGTTCGTCTTCTGACATGCCTTCGGTTCCGTTCGGTCTGCGCGGGAGTACGAGATAGCGCAGGTCTGCGGTGCTGTCGATCACTCGAACTCGAACATCGTCATCCAGCTCCATACCGAACTCTCGCATCACGGCGCGCGGCTCTATCACCGCCCGTTGACGGTACGAAAAGCTCTTATACCAGTCCGGCGGCGGCCCGAGCAGTGAAGTCGGATAGCACGAACACAGCGTGCATACCACCAGATGATGGAGAGCATCCGAGTTTTCGACTACGGCGAGTTCTGCATCGTGTGTCAGAGTATAGCCCATCTCATAGACGGCAGATCGGGCATCTGCCAGCAGCCGCGCTTTGAATGCAGAGTCTGACCAGGCGCGCGCGACGACTTTCGCGCCGTCCACCGGCGTCCGGGCGCGGATACGATGTATCTGTTCTTCCACTTCGCCTTTTTCGACTACACCCTTTTCGACTAGCAGTTCGTGAATAGCTAGCGCGCGTTGAGCTCGAACGCTCAGCTCCGTATCCGGTTGCGCGCCGGGGTGTTCCGGCTCGTCGTGGTGATCTTCGTGATTGTCTTCACTGAAATGGTTGGCGCTCATGCAGAGACCTCCTCGCACGGTTCGAGCCATTGCTCGTAGATATCGACCAGCAGCAGGTCTCCGCTATTCTCAGGATATCGACTGCCCCAGACGCTCGTCTGGTCGAACTCCACCTGATACAGCAGACGTTTGGGGATGCCGCTGCCGCCGTGCGCGCGAGACTCCGGGTCGAAAAAGGGGCCGCTTACAGCGCGAACGATGCCGCGCCTGCCCTTAACGAACCATGGCGTCCGATGATGATGGTCTGGATATTCTGTTCTAACCGTTACGGCATCGCCGACTTCGAACAGACCTGGCTGGGCGGACAGGACGATACCCATTGAGTCTATCCTGCTCTATTCCACTTCGACGCCAAATCGGCGGCGCGGGTATCTATCTCCTCCGTCGTCAGCAGGCCCTTCTCCACTAGCAGCGTCTCTAGCGATGCTGCCCAGCGTTCGTAATATGTCGATGATTCGTACTCCTGCGACGCGATCGACTCAATGCCGCGTCGCAGTTCGTCCACCGTCATCAAATCTCTATGGCGTAGGACGCCGACTAGGGCGTTGGTGAGATGTTCCCAGTCCGCCCACTCGTGATCGGAGCGGTCGATAGGCTCGTCCGTGCGCAGTCCGCCACGGTCGTGAACTTCAGGCATGGCGGACGCTACCCCTCTCCGCCAACCGAGCTAAGCGGGTTGACCGTAACGCGGCTCAGCGTTTCGGAGCCGGTGTTTCTGAACTGGTGTTCCACATTCGGCGGAACGAGAACCGCATCGCCTGCCTCTATCGGGTATTCCGTCCCCTCCACCCAGAGAACGCCTCTACCCTCGACGATGTACGCCTGATGTTCCCATGCGTGGATGTGCTGCGCGCTGGAGCCGCCGGGCGGATGCTGAACCCATAGCATGACATAGTTCGGCACGCCGTCTTCGGGACCAAGAACCGGGTTTGCCGCGCCCGCGACGCCCTTGATGACAGGTTGCATATTCTTTCTCCCTTTTTTGTATTTAGCTCGTTCCGATAGGCGACGGGTTGGGAACGTTACGAAGTCGGCTAATCCTCTATGTCGTAATCCTGCGCGACTGCCATCGGAGGGCTGCCGCTCCATACGCCTGCCATGTTCTGGTATGCGAACTCTGCGCGGCGGAACCATGTATCCCAAGTAGTGCCGGCAGAGTGTGGCGTAACCACGACATTAGGCATTGTAAGCAGCGGGTTGTCCGGTTCGACAGGCTCTTGCTCGAACACATCCAGGCCCGCGCCTGCTATACGCCCGCCACGCAGCGCGTCGATTAGCGCAGACTCATCGACGATCGGCCCTCTGCTGGTGTTTATCAGCACAGCGTTCGGCTTCATCATAGCGATGCGCTCACGGCTGACGATTCCGCGCGTATCGGGTGTAAGCGGCGTGTGGCAGGTGATTATGTCGGATGCGCGGAAAAGCTCTTCGATGCTTACTCTGGCAACATCTATTTCACGCTCCGACGACGGTGACAGTGGGAACAGATCGAAGTAGCTGACAACCGCCTCGAAACCCTGCACGCGCTTAGCGACCTGCTTGCCAATGTTGCCCAGCCCAAGTATCCCGACGGTCTTGTTAGCCATCTCGAAGGTGTTGAACCCGTCGATTGGGCGGCTCCATTCACCGGAGCGCGTCGAATCGTGCGAGGCTGTCAGCTGCTTGTAAAGCGCGAGCATCAGCATCACAGTATGGTCAGCGACTGCTCTGGAATTGGCCCCGCCGTTGTTACAGCAGGGAATCTCCAGCTCTCTGAGGAGACGCAGGTCGATGCTGTCATATCCTGCGGAAAGCACCTGCACGATTCGCGTGTTGGCAGCCGCCATGAGGACTTCGCGGTGCAGCGGCGCGCGGTAGGCCATGATGAAATCTGCATCTGTGACGGCGCGAATCTGCTCGTCGAGCGGCGTCTCGCGGTACACGACTTGCGTCGTCCAACCGTCCGGGTTGTAGCCCAGAACGACATCGACGATCTTCTCAGGCAGTCCAGTTATGAAAACGACTTTCGGGTTTGGCAATCTCAACACTCGTCAATGGGCAATGTATGCCGTCTATTAGTCGGAAACTCGGCGATCGAATAGATGAAGAAGACGCATCATGCGCATCCCCGCTTCTGTCAATGACATCTTTCGGAGCGCTGATCGCGTCCCGCCGGAAGCGGTCTGGTGGATTCTAATATCGTTGAGAAAGCATCGCCTTCAACCCCTCGACAGTGAAATCGGGGGAGTTGGCATAGCCGATGAGCTCCTGTTCGTTCTGTTCGACGCGCTTTACGGCGGCGGGTATGTCGGAGGCCAAGTCGCGAGGAACCCTGATTATGCCGTGCTGATCGCCTTGGATTATGTCGCCTGGGCTGACTTCCAGCCCACCGATTTTAACGGGTACGCCTACATCTGTGATATGAACATAGGCATGAGAGACGAGTACGCAAGATGCGAAGGCGAAAAACCCGACCTCCTGCATCTCGTCCAAGTCTCGGACACCGCCGTTGGTGACTGTTCCCACCGCTCCAAGCGCTCGATGGAGATTGGCCTGCACCTCACCCCAAAAGGATCCTATAGGGTTCGGATAATCTATATCCTCCAGCACCAGCACACGCGGCGCGGGTATCTTCATTATCTCGTCCACCCACTCGGTACGGGATACATTCATATGTCCCGACGGCGGCGCGTCAGCGACTATCTTCGCCGTTACCGCATAGCCGATCATATGCCCCATGTTGGGGAAGATGCTCTTGATTTCTGGCCCCATGAAGCCCTGATTTCTGGGTATAGAGCCAAAAGTCTCGATAGCGTTGGCAATCGAACAGGATGGAATCTGTCGGAGAGTTTCGAGCAGATCCCCGTCTATCGGTGAGATGTCGGCCATGTGAGGCTCCTTCTGTTTCGTATCATAGTTGTCGTGCCGTGTTCTGATGAGTTTTTCATAGGATATATGTACATGAGAGGGTGATATGCATGCATGTGTCCATATCTGCGGGCTTTTGCACGCTAGGCGCTCTCATCTCGTTGGGGAGCGGCAAGAGAATCGTCGATTATCTCGTAGCTGCTGGCAATTCGCGCCTTTCCGCTAATCGTCGCGCCGATGGAGCAGTATTTGTTTTCGGACAGGTCTATCGCGCGTGAGACGAGTCGCTCGTTGATTGCGATTCCGCGCAGGGTGTATCTGATCTCGATGTCCTCCCATGCCCATGGCGGCTCGGGATTCTGGCGTCCCAGCGTCTGGATTTCCAGCCCGGTGATCCGCTGCCTCTGCCTCGTCAGTATGTTGACGATATCTATGCCGCTGCACGCGGCCAGCGCAGTCAGAAGCAGATCGCCTGGCAGCATTCCCGCATAGCTATCGCCTTCGTTCATAGGCGCATCCACGCTGATCCTATGGCCAGCGCTGTCGGCGGAATCGAACCTGAATCCACCCTGCCACTCGAGGCTGACACTGCTCGATGGCCTGTCGTCGGTATGATCGTCCATCCTAATCCGGCATCCCAGCATCTATCCAGCGAGCAATCTCGTCTATCTCTCCCGGCTTCAGAAAAGGCCCGCCCATCGGCATACGCGGAATGGAGCCGAAGCCTTTTCTCAGGGAAACGATCAGAGCAGTCTCCTCAGCAGGAATATCCTTCTCAATAAACTTCATACCCATCGCCTCGTCATTGGCAAGAGCTTGTGGCGTGTCCCATTCGTAATCGTGAATGCCCGGAAGGCCCTTGCGGCCCTCTTTGCGCTCCCAGCGTCCCATGATGCCGTGCAAAAGCTCCTGAACTCTGGGCCATGTGGGGGTTTGGTCGTTCATTCTTCGTACTTCATATGCGTCTCGGTTTGGCTGCGTATGGGTTTTCTGCGATTGGCAATATCCCTATGCGCAATGTATGCACTACGAATGTTATCCGCACCGGTTTCGTTCGTCAATCCTGCCATGCTCGTGAACTCCGTATCGTTCGATATCGTGTTGACACATGCGCGATTGCTTTTTAGCATGAATACGAGAGAGCGCTAAGCTCACGAGCGCGGGAAGAAGATGAAACTTCGCGTACAGTCCGACAGTGAAATCCTGCCACAGACTTCGGCGATCGGTTATGAAGTCGAGGCATTCCGGGATGTCTCCTACACCGCATATCGCGCCGAACTTCATGAACTGCGCGTTCAGCTGCTGCTATTGCAAGAGTGGGTCGTGGCGCGGGGCAAACGAATAGCTATTGTCCTGGAGGGGCGCGATGCCGCTGGCAAGGGGACGACAGCTTCCGGTATCACGCACTATCTCAATCCGAAATCGGCTCGGATCGTTACTCAGGGTGTCCCAACGCCTCGCCAAATGCGTAACTGGCTCGGAACTCATTATGATATGCTGCCGGAGCCGGGAGCGATTGTGATATTCGATCGGTCGTGGTATTCGCGCGCGCTGATACAGCCGGTGATGGGATTCTGTTCCATGCGGCAGTACACCTACTTCATGGGCCGTATCAACGACTGGGAGAAGCAGATAGCCGATGAGGGAGTCTCGCTGCTAAAGATTTACCTGTCCGTTTCGAGAGAGGCACAAGATTTGCGATTCAGGATTAGACAAGACAGCGAACTCAAATACTGGAAGTATTCGGCAACCGATCGCAAAGCCGCCGAACAGTGGCATCTCTTGACATACTTCAAAGAGCGAATGTTCGCGGTTACATCCACCGACTACGCGCCATGGATCATCATCGACTCGGATAACAAACACCAGGCGCGGCTGAATGTCATACACTACATCCTTAGCTCATTCGAATATGACGGAAAGAACCTGAGCCTAAGCGCGTTGGACGCTGTCGCAGGCTCGAAGAGGCTAACGAATATGATCGTGGACGGCGTGCTATTCGAAGATATGAACCCAGAACAGGTCGCCATCTTGGAACGGATTCTCGTGCATGAGTAGTCATGGCATCCCGAAGATGGCCGCCGCCGGAGGACTGGTATTTTGCGGCGGCCATGTCCTGTTCATACGAAAGCACGGCCTCTGGGACATACCGAAAGGGAAGCTGAAGAAGAAGGGGAAGGAAAATCCCGAACCAGCAGCCATCCGTGAAATCGCAGAAGAGACAGGGCTCGACAGCGCGCTGCTCTCCATACGCGCCCCAGTTTGCAAGACCAGCTACATCTCTTACTACTCCGGCAAGCCCTTCGATAAAACCGTGCACTGGTTTCTGCTGGACTATGCCGGCGAGCTGACCGACGCGTTGACCCCGGATATGTCCGAAGACATCGACCTTTGCCGCTGGATACACGCTTCCGACTTCATACACACAATAGAACGCGCTCGTCCATATCTCCAGCCCGCTAAACTCCCACTGCAGTCCGCGCTCGACGCTCTGCGGCAATGAGACGCTGGCGGATATGGTGAATCCTGATATTTTCGCGTTAACAGTGGGGAAATTAGCTTGTGCCATTCCAAGCGCAATGCGAAAATACGCCTGCTATGAAGATAACCAATGTCCGCGCTATACCGATGTCCGACCAGATACCGCCGGAGCGTCAGCACCGCACCGATCTTGGCACTAAGATCAAGACGGACGCTACCCTCATCCTCATCGATACGGACGAAGGGTTTACCGGCGTGGGGGCGTCTCTGGGAAGCCCCGAAGTGATCTCCGCAATCGTTCATTACGATCTCGCGCCCACCCTGATTGGCGAAGATCCGATGTATTCGGAGCGTCTGTGGGAGAAGATGTACAACGGCTCCCGCTGGAGACCCGCTTTGGATCGTGGCCACTCTCAGCCATCGGAGGCGCGGCGCGGCGTTACGCTGGAAGCGATCGCAGGCATCGACATTGCGATATGGGATGTCAAATCCCAGATGCTTGGAGTTCCGATATATATAGCTCTGGGCGCAGTGAGGGACTCCGTTCGCGGCTACGGTTCGGGCGGATGGGCGCCGGGAGACGCGGCGGAGGCGGAGATGGCAGGATACACCGCGAAGGGGTTCTCTGCCGTAAAGATGCGCGTCGTAGGCAGGGACGGATTCTCAATAGAAAACACCATACGCCGCGTATCTGCCGCCCGGCGCGGTATTGGCGATGGCGTAGAGCTGATGATAGACGCGCACGGCTCGCTGGATGTGTCCACTGCCATACGCCTTGCCCGCGCTCTGGAGCAGTACGATCTGGCCTGGTTCGAGGAGCCAATCTCACCGGACGACCACCCCGGCCTCGCGGAGGTGCGTCGCTCCACGACCATACCTATAGCCACAGGCGAACGAGAGTTTACACGGTTCGATTTCGAAGACCTGTTCCTGCACCGCGCCGTTGACATCGCTCAGCCAGACATTGCGCGCGCAGGCGGGTTCACGGAGATACGCCGAATCGCCGCAATGGCGTCAGCGCGCGGCATACGGCTCGCGCCTCACGCTTGGGGTTCGGGCGTGCTGTTCGCGGCAAGTATTCACACCGCGATGTCAGCGCCCAACTGCCACATTCTGGAGGTGAACCAAGGCTATATGCCTATGATGTACGAACTGTTCGAGGAGCCATACGACATTCGGAACGGGACGGTTTACGCCCCCACCGCGCCCGGTCTGGGCTTCACGCTGCGAGATGACGCGCTGGACAGGTTCGAGTATATCCCCGGCCCTGAATTCGTTTTCTGAGCGCGCGCCTTGTCTATCATCCGATTCGTACATGCCGCCGACTTGCATTTGGACAGCCCGTTCACCGGACTTCGGAACGCCGCGCCCGAACATGTGGCGCAAACACTCTACGACGCTACTTTCGCCGCATACGAGAATCTCATCGACCTGTGCATCCGTGAGCGTGTGGATGCGCTTCTGGTGGCGGGAGACATATACGACGGCGCAGATCGCAGCCTCCGCGCTCAGCACAAATTCATCGACGGACTCGAACGGCTGGATAGCGAGGGAATTCGCTCTTTCGTATGCCACGGCAACCACGACCCTCTGGATGGATGGGAGGCGCGGCTAAATTATCCAGCCGGGTGCCACCGGTTCGTAGAGGACTTCGAGGCTGTACCAGTATTCGCCGAAGACCCCTCCCGCGTCGTGGTACATGGCATAAGCTACTGGACGCGCGATGTTTATGAAAACCTCGTACTGCGGTTAGGGCGTGTGGATTCAGGGCCGTTCTCTATCGGCCTGCTTCATGCCAATGTCGGCAGCAATCCGGATCACGCCGTCTATGCGCCATGCACACTCGCCGACCTTGCGGAATCCGGCATCGACTACTGGGCGCTCGGCCATATTCACACTCGTCAGACGCTGAGCGAACATAGGCCAACGGTGGTCTATCCCGGCAACACGCAGGGACGTCATGCCAACGAGACCGGCGCGCGCGGCGCATACCTCGTCGATGTGTCAGACAGTGGCAATGTTCGACTGGACTTCCGCCCACTGGATATCGTGCGCTGGGAACATATCGAAATAGATATATCCGGACTGGACAGCGATCAGCATTTGCTAAACGCAGTACATAACAGTATCGAGGAAAAGCTCGACTCAGCGGATGGCAGGCCGATAATCGTTCGTCTCGCGCTGAGCGGCAGGGGCGAGGTCAGCAATATGCTTCGCCGTTCTGATGCGGTGGACGACTTGCGCACTACGATAAACGACGAGTGGGCGAAACAGACTCCGTTCGCATGGTGCGAGCGTATCGAAAACAATACAGCATCGCCCTTGGACCGCAGCGCGCGGCTGGAAGGGGTGGACTTTATGGCGGAGATACTCAAGACCGCGGATGCTGCAGGGGGGGACGCGAACTTGCGCGAACGCCTGCGCGATGGGCTACCCGATCTGTACCAGCATCGTCGCTTTAGAAGATATCTGTCCGGAGCCGCGCCCACAGATGAAGATTTCGCCGCTATTCTCGAGGAGGCGGAAAGCATGGTAGTCGATCTGCTCAGTGAGGACGATAAGAGATGAAAATTATCGACCTGCACATCGACGCTTTCGGCCACTTCTCTCAACGCCGGTTCGAGCTGTTGGAATCTCCTGTTACTGTGTTCTATGGGCCAAACGAGGCTGGCAAGACGACGCTGTTGGAATTCATTCGCAGCATGCTATTTGGATTCCGCGATGGACGCAGTAGAAACCGCAACCTTTACGATCCCATATCCGGCGAGCGTCATAAGGGGAGCGTTACCGTACTTAGCGACGCCGATGAGACAATAACTATCCGCAGAACGCATGGAGCAGGAGGAGGGAAAGTCACTCTCACTTCCCAATCCGGCGCGGTAATCCCGGATGCAGAGCTGACTAGACTGCTCGGCAATCACTCCAGAGACACTTTCGAGAACATATTTGCATTCACACTCGAAGAGCTTTACAGCGATGCCTTAGTGAGCGATGACAAAGTAAACGGCGGTCTGTACAGCGCAGGGATTGGGGCAAGTCGGCTGCCCGACGCAGTGAAAGATCTGGATACCGAGAAGACAAAACTATTTCGACCCGGAGGCAGCACACAGCAAATCTACTACGCTGCCAACAAGATAGACGAATTGAACTCGCAGCTCGATGAGATCGAGAACAACGCCTCGGAATACGCGCGACAAGGTGAGCGTCGGCGAAACATCGAGCTCGAACTCACGAGCCTGCGCCAAGAGCAGCGCAGCCATGAATCTAGGCGGCGTCATCTAACTACACTGCAGACAGCATGGGAGGATTGGAACGATCTGGAAACCGCTCGACGCCAGATCCGTCAGCTGGCGGATTTCTCAGACATTCCCGCCGTCGCTGTCACACGAATCAACGATTTAGAGACGAGAGCATCGTCGGCTCGCGAAGAAGTAAATGCCGCCAGCGAACGAGTGCGCGTCGGCGAAGATGCTCTCGCCGTCCCACTGGAAAATCTGTCCATCATCCAGCATACCGAGGCAATTAGACACATCCAATCCCGCCGCACGGAGTTCGATAAGGCAGTCGAAGATCTGCCGAAGCGAAACGAAGAACTCGCCGAACTACACAGTAACTCGAGCGAAACCCTCTCGGAACTTGGGCCAGATTGGAATGCCGAGCGACTGGACGAATTCGATCTATCGCTAATAGTTCGAGAAGAGATAACGGGTCACGCCGAACGACTGAATCGAGCGCAGACGGTGGCCGATAGGGCTAAATCCGAGCTGGCCGCATCCGAGACGATGCTAGAAGAAGCGCAGCGAGAAGAGCATACCGCGCAAGAGGCGGTGGACGACGCTCAGCGCCCAGAGATGGATTTCGAAGGCATACTCGATCGACGGAATCGGATACATAGGGCGCGCGATATACTCACTCGCCGTGACCGCAGCAATGACAGGCTGCAAGACTTGCGCGACAGACTTGCCGAGCAGGAAGCCGCCGCATCGCTATCCGCCACCCCATCCACCGTGATCAGCAGGAATGGCCGATCACTCGCCATCGTCTTAGGACTAGCCGGAATTATCATTCTCTTGCTAGGTGTACTGCTCATCGGCAATCAGATCGCCATGACTCTCGCCTTCGTCACGGGCCTGTTTACTCTGGGAATTGCAGCTTACATCGCTATCATCGCCCGACGAACATCGAGACAGGGCCTGACGCATGTCGAATCACCTGCCGCCGCGCGCACCCTAACGCAAATCGAGGAGGAAGAGCGACAGCTGTCCGAGACGGACGCACCGCTCGCCGAACATGCAGATGCGCTAGGCCTAGACAGCATAGACACCGATGCGCTCGCCGATGCAGAATCGCTGCTGAACAGAGAGCAAAGGTTACTGGACGAATGGAATCGACTCAACGAAAGCTCGAAAGCCTCACGCGATAAGCTGGAACGGCAAAAAGAGCGTCTAGTCAAATCGATGGAGGCTGTCGAGGAAGGCAAGCGCAACCTAGACTCTGCCCATAAAGATTGGGGACGCTGGCTCTCAGAGCGCGGTCTGAGGGCGGCGTTCTCTCCAAACAGCATAGAAATGCTCAGCAAACTCGTCGAGCAGGGACGAGACAGGCTGAGGAGTATGAGAAGTACGGAGCGTCAGATAGACGCGATGCGCGCAAGTATCAGCGAGTTCATCGAAATCCTGCATCCTGCGGCTACGGATCACGGGTTCTATTTCGACCCGAACGACTACGCGCGGGCGGCGGCGGTGTCGGACGATCTGATAAATCTTCATGCAAAAGTCGAGAAAGAATCTGCCAAGCGACGCAGCGCAGAGATCGATTTGAAAAGAGCCAAGGATGACCTAGATGGACGCAAACAGAATCTGAGCGAGATACTGCAGGAAATTGCCAACATTTTAGATGCGCACGGCGCCAGCGATGCAGACGAATTTCGCATAAGGGCCGATCTATGTACCAAACGCGACGACGCGCTAGACAGGCTGCAGCGCATCAGCGGGCCAGGCGACGCGCTGGAAGACATGATGAAGACGCTGAGTGAGACGAACAAACAGACTCTGGATGCCAATTTTGTCGGCATGGACGAACAGCTAGAGGAAATAAAAGAGCGCATAGATGCGTTCACGGAAGAGAGTGGGGCAATCCGCGAAAAGCTAGGCAGACTGCTCGGTGAAGAAGAATCCTCCAAATTGCGAACGGACAGGGCCAGACTGCAAGAGGAGATACGCGCCCACGCGCGCGAGTGGACAGTTCGGACGGTGGCTGAGAATCTTCTTTCAGAGGCGCGGAGAAAGTTCGAGAAAGAGCGTCAGCCCGATGTCATCCGTCACTCCGAAGAGTTTTTCCGCAACATCACCGACGGGCGTTATCAGAATGTATTCTCACCCCTAGGAGAGTCCGAGATCCGAGTTACCGAATCTAATGGAGTGTCCAAGCAGCCCTTACAGCTCAGCCGCGGCACACGGGAACAACTGTTCCTCTCCCTGAGATTCGGTCTCATACGAGAGCTAGGCGCGCGTTCTGAGAGACTTCCCGTAATCGTGGATGAGACCCTGATAAACTTCGATCCCGAACGCGCTCTGCGCGCCGCCAGCGCGTTCATCGAACTCTCCGAGCGCAACCAAATCCTAGTCTTCACATGTCATCCTCAGGTTATGGAACTGTTCCAAGAAGCGGCACGGAAGTCACACGCGCTCGAACCAGAGATCGTGAGGATATAAAGTAGCTCCCGAATGGGGTCTCAGCATAGATGGGCAGCGATCCATAAGATCACTGCTGACATGCCGCTGCCATGCTGACGAATATGTCGCAAAAGTGTGGTACGCTATGAGATATTGGCTACAAATACCCGAATATGCGCTGAGCTGGAGAGATTGAAATGCGTTTGGAAGGCAAGACTGCCATTGTCACTGGTGCGGCCAGCGGTATGGGCGCGGAAGAGGCTCGGCTGTTTGCGCGCGAGGGGGCGAAGGTCGTCGCTGCAGACATGGCCGACGACGAAGGCAACGCCATCGTCCGCCAGATAGAAGACTCCGGCGGTGAGGCTATCTACATACATACCGATGTTACCGATGCTGACTCGTGGCGCGCTCTCGTGGATGCGACGCTGAACAAGTACGGCTCTATAGACATTCTGGTGAACAACGCCGGTATCAGCAGCAGCGCATACACCGACCCGCTCGATATAGACGGCTGGACGCGGATCATGGATGTGAATGCGACTGGCGTCTATCTAGGCACGCGCGCCGTCATTCCCACGATGCAAGCGGCAGGCGGCGGATCTATCGTCAACATATCGTCCATCATGGGCTTCGTTGGCGGAGAGGGAGGCCACCCGGCATACCATGCATCCAAGGGCGCGGTGCGGATTTTCACCAAGGCGACCGCAGTGCGCTACGGCCCCGACGGTATCAGGGCAAACTCCGTCCATCCCGGATATATGCCGCCTATGAAGACTTCCTCTGCCCGTTCGGCGTCCGAACGGGCGGATATGGTTCGATTGACACCGCTTCGTCGAACGGGAGAGACTATCGAGGTGGCCCATGGCGTACTGTTCCTAGCCGGTGACGAGGCCTCCTTCGTCACCGGCACGGAGCTGGTGATAGACGGTGGATTCATCGCCCGCTAGACGCGCCCCGCAACGATTCTGGGACGAATGCTCTGACAGGAGATTTACTCCTCGCCGTATGCCCATGTCTTGATCAGATGGTGGGCGATGGCGAGTGTCTGCGGGACGGCCAGTTCACGGCTGCGCCCTTCGAGCGCGGCTAGAACCGTATCTCGCCCGAACCAACGAACATCCGACATCTCCTCGTTGTCCATGTGTATGTCCACTGTTGCCGCCTCTGCATGACAGCCAATCATCAGCGACGATGGAAACGGCCACGGCTGTGACGAGTGGTAACGCACATTCTTTACTTCGATTCCCGCCTCTTCGCGCACCTCTCTCGCCACCGCTTCCTCGATAGACTCGCCCTGATCTATGAACCCCGCCAACGCCGAGTACATTCGCATGCGGGAGAGTCGCCCGCGCGACTGCCCCAGCAGGCATCGCTCGCCATCGTGTACTAGCATAATGGCGACGGGATCGGTGCGAGGGAAATGCTCCGCGCGACAGCTGCCGCACCGCCGCACATGGCCTCCTCGCCCCATTTTCGTCCGCTCTCCGCACACAGAGCAGAATCCGTGCCTGTTGTGCCAGTCGAGCTGCGAGCGCGCCTGCGCTATGATGCCCGACTCCGCGCCGACTACTACGGGGGCGGCCGAACGCGCATCTACGAATCGCATGGAGGGATCGTTGCGCAGCCGCGCAGCCGCGCCGCTCGATGCTGGAACATGCACCGCAAAATGCGCCACGCCGTCCATCGAACCAAGAAACACGAACTCGCCATCGATACCGAACCAGCGTACATCTCTGGGAGAAAGCCAGCTCAGGGACGCTTCTGGCGCGTCCGCGAGCGGGACTTCCAGCTCCGGCATGACCAGAACCTTGCTGTCCGGATGCTCGGACAGCTCAGCCATGAGCCGACTGTCGCGGCGTTCTCTATCTCCTCGGTCGAGCGGATTGCCGGCGAAGATGTGCGCTGGATATGGCATATGAACTCCTGAGTATTATATTGGACGATCGATTTTCGGAGGAACCGTATTTTCTATTATGACCAGTTCGTATCTTGTCTGGAAGCTATACTGCCGTCGCCCGCCCTCCAGACGGCGGCATCCTGCCTCCAAGGATTTGCTTCGACCCAATCTTCATCCACATCCACGCCCAGCCCCGGGCCTTGCGGCAGCGGCAGGAAGCCATCCTTCTGGCGTGGGAAGTTATCGAAGCATACATCTTGGAACCATGCATGGATACCGCCTTCTTGGATCATAAAGTTCGGGACGCAGGCATCCAAATGCAGCGACGCGATGGTGCACAGCGGGCCATACGGGTTGTGCGGCTGGAATCCGACATAGTGAGCCTCAGCCATCGCCGCAATCTTCTTCAGCTCCAATATGCCGCCACCTTGCACGATGTCAGGCTGTATCATCGCCACGATCTGTCTGCTCAGCAAGTCGGCATAGTCCCACTTCGTGTACAGCCGCTCGCCGGTGGCGATGGGGATGGATACGGACTCCGCGACGCGCTGAAGAGCGTCTATGTTCTGCGGCGGCACGGGCTCTTCGTACACGAACGGGCGGTACTGCTCCATGGCGTTGCCGATACGGATGGCGTCGGATGGGGCGAGGCGTCCATGTACTTCGACGAGCAGTTCCACATCATCCCCGACGGCTTCGCGAACTGCCTCCAGCTTTTTAATCGCAATACGCTCCGCCTCTATCGGAATAAACAGCCCGCGATGATCGAACGGGTCTCCTTTCAGCGCGGTGATACCCTGTTCGGTAAAGCTGAGAGCGCGTTCGACTGCGGCTTCGGGTGTCGCGCCGTCCCAGCGTCCGTAGCACCAGATACGGTCGCGCATCGCGCCGCCGAGCAGCTCATAGACGGGAACGCCGAGAGCCTTGCCTTTGATATCCCACAGCGCGATCTCGATTCCGCTGATAGCGGACATCTGCACCACACCGCCTCTGACATGAAAATGATGATAGAGCGTCTGCCAGTGCTGTTCGATACGGGCTGGGTCTTTGCCGATAAGCTGCTGGCCGAACTCCTCGACCATCGTAGCGACAGCCAGCGGCCCTGAGGTCGCCTCGCCCCAGCCTGTGATGCCTTCATCGGTTTCGACTTTGACGAACATATAGTTACGCGCCCCAAACGGCGTGGAGCTGGATACGGGAACTGGGGTTACGGAGGTGATTTTCATGGTATGTGAATCCTTTAGGGGATTGGGGGTTAGTCGGCGGCTCTTTCGTAGGCAAGGCTTACGATGGAATCGTACTCTGGTTCGCCATCGTCGTAATCGTCGCTGTATCCAGCCACGCTGAGCGCGTTTCGAAATACCTCGCGCCCACTGGGAATATCCTTGCCCATCGCGTTGCCAATTAGTCTTAGCATGGATTCACCGCGTTCGGTAAAGAAATCTGCAAATCGATCTCTTCGCAGATGTTCTGGATTTATCGAGTGTGCAGCGAGGATTCGATTCAGAACGTCTTCATCTATTCCGCGTTGAAGTGTTCGCAGATAGCGAGAAGGGCTTCGACCTCCTATCTTTCTGTTGGTGGTTGCATCTATCGGGGTCTTGTTGATTATGGAGTCGCTCAGGCTACTAGGAATAAGCGGGTTCTGAGAGTTGCACCAAGCCCTCGGGAAAATGTGGTGAATGTCTATAGTTTCCCTAGCAAGCCATGTCGAAATAGTTAGCTCGTCGCCAGTCCACCAATCCGCTGCTTTGTTTTTCATCTGCAGGGCGTACAACCCCTTGTAGGCCGCGCTATTTCTGGTTCTAAGTGAAATCAAACGTTCGGGAACTAAGTTGGCCTCACTAATCAGATCAGGTATCTCACCGGTGTGAATGTAATTCGCCACTTGAACGAGATCCTGTGCAAATTGAGTTTCGGTCGCTCCTCCGTAGAACTCTCCGAAGACGCCGCACCAGTACCAGTGCTCTAATTTGTCACTTACATTGGCAGTCATCTCGCTTCCGATCTCAACGTATAAAGCGGCCAGGGGAACTAGCTGAGTTGGGTACGGTATGTCTTTCTCGTTGAATATAAACTGTTCGAGCAGGAATCGCGCCGCCCGTTCGAATCCGTTTTCGACTTTGTCCGCCCATTCTTTATACTCTTGCAATGTCAGACCCAGCACATCCTTTTTCTTACAGCCTATGGCAGAGCGATTTCTATATGCCGGGCCACTATCGGTGTTGCGTCGCTGTCGTTCTTGGGTAGCCAATAGTGTAACGGCTTGCAAGAAATGTACATTTTCCAAACTTCTAAGCTGATCATAGCTCGCGTGCATACGATCTCTTCGAGCATTCCAATCATCCCGTAGGGAAAAATTGTTTGCCGCAAACGAGGCTGTCAGCAACTCGAACACATTCAAGGATACGCCGCCGGTGTTGACCTTCTCAAACACCGTGCATATGGCCTCTTTTGGAGTATCCCTTTTTAGGTTGATGACTGGTAGTTGATAACTCGAAAAGGTCTGAATCACTGATTCGTAGAACTCTTGATAAAAATCAAAGGCATTGGATTCTGGATGTCTCTTGCCACATCTTTCCCAGTAGTCTTTGTAACCAATCATCCATTCTCTGTCGTTCAGGAGTTTTTCAGTCGGAATAGAATGATTTTCGTATTCGCCTTCATGAGTGGACAAATTTTTATCGATATCCCGCCCGAAATTCTTAGTAGTCTTGCGATTTTCAGGAACGCTGAATATGGCATCTTCTCGGTCTGTGTCTGGATTCATCGCCTCGAGTATATTTATGTAATACCAGAGGTTTACCTTTTTACGATCCCCGGGTCGTCGAGTAGATACCGGGCCATTGTGCAGCATCGCCTGATAGAGTGATGTCAACCGTTGCTGTCCGTCCAACAGGAACGAGTCTGGAGACACATCTTCAAAGCTTGCGCCTTCTATAGGGCGCACCTTGAATTTCATATCTGACGATGCATCGAGTGTCATTATGGCTCCGACTGGAAAGCCTCGCGATATGCTTGCTAGAAGAGCGCGGATACGCTCATCATCCCAGATCCAGCCACGCTGAAAGTCCGGGAGTTGAATCTTACCGCTATCCACATCATCTAACAAATTCTTCAAGCTAATTGGATTAGTAGTAAACATAGCCAATCCCGCCTCCTAATTATCCATTATCCAATTTACTCGATGGTCTCGATGGTATAGACATGAATTCTCGTGAATAGCTCGTTGAATCAGCTCCGCTTTGTGCATAACCCCATCGTTCCTATCACGCCATACCAAACACTTCACCCAGCTCGATAGCGAAGTCGTCTAGCGTTGCCGATCTTATCGTATCTCCCGCGCCGTATTCACCGTCGAACTCGAATCCGTTAGCGCCTAGAAGCAGAACCAGTACGGTTTCTGAGGCCGGGTCTATCATCCAGTACTCTTTGACTCCGTGCCGTTCGTACAGCGCGTGTTTGACGCCCCTGTCGCGCTGCGCTGTGGAGGGGGACAGAATCTCTATCACGAAGTCGGGCGCGCCCTGAATGTCGTTTTCGGTGATTATGCGCGCGCGCTCATTCGATACGAACAGGATGTCCGGCTGAACGACATCTGTATCGGACAGAGCTACATCGGTCGGAGCGAAGAATACATAGCCAGCTCTCGTCTCGCGCACGAACATGAATAGCTCAGAGCCAATATAAGCCTGTATCGACTGATGCGCTGTTCGTGGGGCTGGCGCCAAGATCAACTCTCCGTCTATCAACTCGTAGCGTTCGTCATCCGGCGTGGCGCGATAGTCTGCGTATGTCAGCTTGGATTTAGGTCTCTGGATGACCATGACGGTGTTTCCTGTTCCTGTGATGCTGTGAGATGTACAGTCTAGTCGATGTTTTCTGACTCTATATGTTACAGAGTTTTACAGCCCGAACACTTCATTCAGCTCGATAGTGAAGCCGCTTAGAACTGCCGATCTTATCGTATCTCCCGCGCCGTATTCGCCGCCGAACTCGAATCCGTTAACGCCTAGAAGCAGAACCAGTACGGTTTCTGAGGCCGGGTCTATCATCCAGTACTCTTTGACTCCGTGCCGTTCGTACAGCGCGCGTTTGATGCCTCTATCTCGACGCGCTGTGGATGGGGAGAGAATCTCTATCACAAAGTCGGGCGCGCCCTGGATGTCGTTTTCGGTGATTATGCGCGCGCGCTCATTCGATACGAACAAGATGACCGGCTGGACGACATCCGTATCCGACAGAGCAACATCCGTCGGCGCCAGGAATACATATCCTGCGCCTGACTCATATACGAACTGAAGCAGGCGGTGAGCTACGGACGACTGTATCATCTGATGAGAAATTCGTGGGGCTGGCGCCAAGATCAACTCTCCATCTATGAGCTCGTATCGTTCGTCGTCCGGCGTAGCGCGATAGTCTGCGTATGTCAGCTTAGTTCTGGGCTTCTGGATTACCATGCCTGTACTCCCCCTTTCTGCGCTTTAGATTCGAGATAATTATAAGACTCTAAGGGTGAATATCTCGCTGCCGTCGGAGGGAATGCTGGAATCAATACCACTTCGTCTTGTCCACGATGTTCGTTAGGGGTTCGTCGTTCAGGAAGCGGCGGGCGTTTTCGAGTATCACACGGAAGCGGCGTTCGGGGATGTTTTCGGCGTCTGCGACGGCGATGTGCGGCGTTATCAGCACATTGGGCAGCCCCCAGAGCTTGTGATCGGCGGGCAGCGGCTCCTGTTCGAACACATCGAGGCCGGCGCCGGCTATTTCCCCAAGCTCTATCGCATCCGCTAGATCGTCGATTTTGCACACCTTCCCACGGCCGATGTTGATGAAATAGGCAGTGTCTTTCATCAATCGGAATCGAGAAGAGTCGAACATGCCTTCGGTCTCCGGCGTATGCGGCACGGTTGTTATTACGAAGTCGGCGCGCGGCAGGACTGAATCTAGGGCATCCGGCGTATGGAACTCGACATAGGGCAAATCGTACTCCGGTCTCGGCTCGATGCCTATGACATCCATACCCAGCTCGCTGCACAGCCTGGCCGTCTCGTGTCCAATACCGCCGACGCCGTTGATCAGAGCGGTCGCCTCGCCCAGAAAGACATATGGCGTTTGGCGCGCAGCCTTATCCCATAGTCGCTTGCGCTGGGCGTCCATATACCACGGAAGTCCGCGAGAGAGAGCGAACACGAACATCAGGATATGGTGAGATATATGATCGAAGTATATCCCGCGCGGATTCGTTATCGTAACGGGATGTTCGATCAGCTCGGGATAGTAGTAGCCGAAGAACGGGCCCGCGTCCGGGTTCTGCACCCAGCGAAGACGCTCTGCGACTCTGAGCGCAGCCGGCGGCACCCAGCCGAAGGCCGCGTCCGCGTCGCGTATCTCCTCTATCGCCTCCGCGTCCGTCGTGGGCGATACGACATCGTACTCCGACAGAGTATCCGAAAGTCTTGCCGCAAACATTGTCTTCAGATCGTCTTGCGGCGGCATGAATACGAACTTGGGCATTGCGTGAAACTCCTCTTATGAACTTTTAGGCTGCAGGATGGAGGCTATTGTACACCCAACCGCATCGTTGCCCGCATGGGGAGACTGTGATACCGTTTGGGAGAGTCTGGAGGCATAATCGAGGGGACACAAACAGAGAGGCAGATACGATGCAGAACGCCACTATGATAAGAGATCGATACGAACTGCCGCTGACCACCGAATCGCAGGCTGCGGCGGATTGCTATATACAGGGTCTCGACATGTTCTTAGCGCAGGTTTACGGCTCCGAACAGGCCCTCGCCAGCGCGGTCGAGTCAGACGAAGGATTCGCTCTCGCACATGCGCTGATCGCGCTTCAGCATATGTACAAGGTCGAAATCGCTCAGGCGCGCGAGACGATAGCGCATGCCAAGACGCTGGCGGTGAATGCGACGAAACGCGAACGCCAGCAGGTCGATGCCATCGGAATGGTCATCGCAGGCGACGGACGCAAGGCGCTCAGACTGATACGCGAACATCTGGATGAGTTCCCGCGCGACATGCTGATGATAAGGCTTTCCAACCGGCTGCTCATTCTCGGATGCAGCGGCGCGGGTGTCCCCAACTTCCCGGAGGAGCTGCTTGGGATGCTGAAGCCGCTGAAGAACGAATATGGCGAAGATTGGGCATTTCTCGGTCAATACGCCTTCGCCCACCACGAAACAGGCTACTTCACAGACGCGGGCAAATACGCGCAGCGATCGTTGGAGATACGCCCCGACAACGCCAACGCATCCCACTCGGTGGCTCATGTCTTCTTCGAGACCGGAGATACGGACAGCGGAGCGGACTTCCTCGGAGACTGGCTCGATGGATACGATCACAGAGGGCCGTTCAATGTGCATCTGTCTTGGCATCAGGCGCTGTTCCAGCTCGCCACAGGCCGTCCGGAAAACGCCGTTGCGCTGTACGAGAGCACTATTCGTCCGTCCGTCGTGAAGAAAAATCTCGGCACGCTCGCCGACAGCGCGTCGCTAATGTGGCGTATGAAGATATACGGCGACGGTCAGCCTGGCCCCTGGGATGAGGTGCGCGAGATAGCGCTGCCCGCGGCGGAGAAGCCCGGCCCCGCGTTCCGCGACGCTCATGCCGCGCTTACCTTCGCAGGCGGCGGATTCGTTGAAGAGATGAAGAAGATGCTCGACGGGCTCGGGAAGTCTGCCGACGACGGGAACGCGCTCGCCAGCGAAGTGATGCTGCCGTTGGTCAATGGAATCGACGCATTCGCGCACGGCGCATACGAAGACGCCGCCGGCCATCTCGACGGCCTAGTAGAACAGCTCCCGCGCATCGGCGGAAGCCATGCTCAGCGCGAGGTCTTCGAAGATACGATACTGGAAAGCTACATCCGTGCCGGCTGGTTCGAGCAGGCGCAGTCTCTGCTCGACACGCGCCTGAGGCGGCGCACATCGGTGCGGGATGAGCTGTGGCTGACGCGGACGGAGGGAGAGGCGGCGGCTGATTAGCGTTGATATGAAACCACCTCAGCCCTGACGAAATCATGAAATTGAGCGCGCCCACTGACTGTCTTTCATAACAGGAAACAGGACGCATAACCATGACCTATGGCTCCCCCTGGACACGGGATCAGCTGTTGATAGCATTCGCGCTGTACTGCCGGCTGCCGTTTGAAAATTTTCAGAATAGAAACCCTGAGGTCATCAGGTTTGCGGAAGCTATCGGGCGGACTCCATCGTCAATGTCAATGAGGTTGGGCAATATCGCCAGCCTCGACCCTGATTTCACATCCACAGGGCGCACTGGGCTGAGGGGAGTTTCCGAGGAACTTCGCACAATGTGGGAAGAGATGCACAGCGACTGGGGATCGTTCGTCACTGAGTTAGAACGGGCTACGAGGGAGGCCAATCTGGCAGCAGAGAGCGATGGTGGCACGGAACGAGTGCTAGATGACGACCATGTTGTAACAGAGCGTGAAACTCAGACTGAGGCGCGTGTTGGTCAAGGATTCTTCCGAGCGGCAGTGCTGAGCGCTTATAACTGGCGGTGCTGTATCACAGGGTTGGCAATTCCTGCGCTACTGGTGGCGAGTCATATCGTTCCGTGGAGTCATAATAAGTCGAACAGGTTGAATCCTAGGAATGGCCTGTGTTTATCCGCATTGCATGATCGAGCGTTCGACATCGGAATGATCACGGTAAATAAGGACATGTCCGTCGCGATCTCAAAACATTACACGGCAAGTAATGACGATTTCTTTTCGATGTCCATTGCCTCTTAACGAGGGGCAACAGATTCGTCTTCCACATAGGTTCGTTCCCGATGAAGAGTTCTTGGCCTATCACAGAGAGCGTATTTTCCAGAGATGAGTTCGTGACGACAGTAGGAAATGTGGCATGTCGTATTCGAGTAGGGCCAATAGCCCAACCCAATTTCAGATTGTCTCAGTGAGACCGCCTTTTAGTGTACAGTAAGGTTCGACCACAATACCCCGGAGTAACCTCATGCCTGTAATAGACCACAGCGTACAGCCCATGCCGCAGCCGACAGACAAACGCGCTGTCCGAAGTATGGTGTCTGCCGAGCACGGGTCGCAGTCGCTGACTATATCCGAGCTCGTCGTTCAGCCCGGTTCGGAAGGCCGGCTGCATGCGCACGACCACGACGAGGCGATCATGGTAGTAGAAGGTTCGATTCAATTCATAATCGGCGATGAGGTGCGCACCGTGCGATCCGGCTACTCTATGCTTGCGCCGCCGGGAACGCCTCATAAGCTAGTCAACAACACATGGGTATCGGCGCGAATGCTGGTTACCCATCCTACGAACAACATCGAGACCACATACCTCGAATAGCTCACGCGGAGGGCCGAAGCGATGTCCACATCAGATACCCAATCCGATCGGCAGATGCAGCTAATCCCGACCAATGCCGGAGGACGCTCCTTTGCCGCTCCGCCGCGCGCGCTCCAGTCGGAGATTACGCCGACCGATCTGTTCTATGTTCGCAACCACTGGAAGGGCGCGCCGGATATCGACCCAAACTCGTATCGGCTCGGAGTGGATGGAGAAGTGGCCCGCGACCTAGAGCTCACACTCGAACAGCTCAAAGATCTGCCCAATCGCCGCTATCAGGCGACTTTCGAATGCTGCGGTAACGGCCCGATCCCCGAATACTGGACGAAGCAGACTCGTTCCGTCATGGAGAAAGTCACTGGACATGGCATCATGGGCAACGCCGAGTGGGTCGGCGTGTCGCTGTCGGATGTTCTCAACATGGCAGAGGTCGGCCCGAACGCCGTCGAGGTGATGTTCCAAGGCGCGGATAGCGGCCCAGATGAAGTGGTCGGCGACCCTGCTGATGTCGCTTACGAACGCAGCCTGCCAATGGCTAAGGCTCTCCATCCAGATACTATGCTGGCATGGGAGATGAACGGAGAACCTCTGACTGCGCTGCATGGCGCTCCACTTCGTCTCGTCGTGCCGGGCTGGTATGGGATGTGCTCGATCAAGTGGCTAGTCGGAGTTCATGTTCTGGATCACGAGTTCGATGGCTTCTACCAGATCGAGCGATACCGGGTGATGAACGGCCCCGACGCGGACGAGTTTTACACATACCTGACGGGTATGAAAGTGAAGTCCATCATCACCGATCCCGCGCCCGGAGACGAGGTTCCAGTCGGCGACTATACCGTGTCCGGCGCGGCGTGGTCGGGCGAAAACGACATCGCCAAAGTCGAAGTCAGCGAGGACGGCGGCGAAACCTGGACGAACGCGCGCATTACATCACCCAAAAGCGGATATTCATGGACACGCTGGGAATACGACTGGTCGATACACAATCCCGGCAACTACATCCTCATGTCCCGAGCCACCAACGACAAGGGTGAGACGCAGCCGATGGAGTTCCCCAACAAGTGGGACGGTATGGGTTACGGCAACAACATGGTCTTCCGCCACGAAGTCGAAGTGGTATGAAGTGGTATAATGACAGTGTAAATCTATACAGTCGTCAATTGCGAAATAGGAGAATGCCACATTAGTGGATTTCAGACAGGATTCGGAAATCGGCAAGGTAGTCAATGTAGTAACTAAGAAAATAGCATGAACTCGTACTCCCCCTTACACTGGAATTGACATATGTCACAAGACTCCAAGTGGTACATGCCCACAATGACGACTGTGCTCTGGTGGATCGGATTGTCCATTCTGGTCAGTGTCTTGATACTAGTCTTCTTCGTTGTAATTGTGTGGCGGGTGCCGGCTTTGAAGGACTTCAAGGATCCTGCTGCAGCTCTTCAATCAATAGTGACCGCTGCGGCGATATGCATGGGTGGCGCTTTTGCTTTCTATCGCATTCAGCTATCCAGAACATTCTATCCCCATATGACAATCGAACATGAGATATCACATCGTTTAGTTGGCACCAATTACATTCACATTGCAGTCACAGCAACTTTACTCAACAGTTCTAAGGTGAAAATAGATCTTCGTAAAGGGTTTTACCTCTTACAGCAAATATCTCCTACATCGGACGCAGTTGTCGAAAGTCTATATGAGCAAACCTTCAAAGGAAGGAATAGTCAAGATATTCAGTGGCCAACACTGGATATGGTACCACGAAAATGGCCGACTGGAGAGTTAGTTGTGGAACCTGGAGAATCTCATAGAGAAACTTTCGAGTTCATAGTGGCGACAGGTGTCGAATCAGTAATGGTGTATTCATATTTCTACAATTCGACTAGTTCTGGAACTTCTCAAGGATGGGCTTCTACTACAATCTATGATATAGTAGATAAGTAATATAAAGAGTCAATTTACATCTTAGGTTCATTCATGGAGAACAAAATGCCTGACAAAAGAACATCACAAAGTAGAAAACAAAACAGCGTTAGGCGCCCAGGTTTAGAGATAAAAGGTACTGCGCCAAAGGTTTATCCTCCAAAATCGGATACATCCGGAAAGCCCCCAGGCCCGAAGTCTCCTCCAAAATCTCGATAATCGCTACACTCTATCCCCGATATCCATACTGTATTAGGAGCCGCATTATTATGAGACTCGAAGGAAAAGTTGCGCTTATATCGGGTGGCGCGCGCGGAATGGGCGCCGCTGAGGCAAAACTGTTCGCGCGCGAAGGGGCGAAGGTCGTTATAGCAGATATGCTAGAGGACGACGGACACAGGACAGAGGCTGAGATAAACGAGACGGGCGGCGACGCTATTTTCGTTAGGCTGGATGTTACCAATCAGGACGAGTGGGACGCCGCTATCGCCCGAACCGTAGAACAGTTCGGCAAGCTGGACATAATAGTGAACAATGCTGGTATCACCAACCGCTTGTCTATCGAGGACACGACCGTAGAGCATTGGGATCAGATGATGGATGTAAACGCCAAAGGCGTCTTTCTCGGCACTAAGGTCGCAATCGGCCAGATGAAACGACAAGGCTCAGGCGGGTCGGTCATCAACATATCATCCATCAGCGGCAACATCGGACAAGAGAATGTCAGCGCGGCCTACAACGCATCCAAGGGCGCAGTGCGTATTTTCTCCAAGTCGGCGGCGATTCAGCACGCGCCGGACGGTATCCGCGTCAACACGATTCACCCCGGCCCGATACAGACGCCGATGACGCAGGCTGGATGGGAGAACGCCGAACGCGTCGGCGACTTCGCAATGTCTGACAGCGCTCCGCTGGGACGCTATGGGAAGCCAGAGGAGGTCGCCTATGGCGCGCTATACTTGGCATCGGACGAATCATCCTATGTTACAGGCGCGGAGATAGTCATAGACGGCGGCTACATGGCGCGGTAGCGCCAAAGCCCACATCATGCGCGAAATCGAGATCCCCTCTATTACCTTCGCAGAGCTGCTCGAACTCCACTCCGTCATCCTGTTCGACGCATACGGTGTCCTAGCCGGGTCCGATAGCATCTTGCCTCATGCCCCAGCAGCGATAGAGTGGCTGCGTTCGCACAGTCGAGCTTATTTCGTGTTGACCAACGACGCTTCCGCACTGCCCGAAACGCGCGCAGAGCGGTATCGGCAGATGGGGCTGTCGATTCCCGCAGAGCGCATCATAACCTCAGGCAGCCTGCTCGAGCGATACTTCTACGACAGCGGGTTGACTGGCGCGCGCTGCGTCGTTCTTGGCACAGCGGACAGCGTTCGTTATGTCGAAGACGCTGGGGGCGTTGTGGTCGGATACGAAGACGAATTCGATGCTTTGATAATCGGCGACCAGTCCGGATTCCCGTTTCTGAGCGCCACGGACAGCGCGCTGAGTACGATGTTTCGGATGATAGACGCCGGCAACCCTCCGCGCCTGGTTCTTCCGAACCCGGATCTCATCTATCCAGAGGGTGACGGCTTCGGATTCGCAAGCGGAACGGTCGCGCAGATGTTCGAGTCCGCGCTCGATCTGAGATACCCCGATCGACATGAGCTTCGGTTCGAGAGGCTGGGCAAGCCGCATCCCGCCATGTTCTGGGAAGCTCTCAGACGAAGCGGGAGTATGGATATGGCGATGATCGGAGATCAGCTGGGGACGGATATCAAAGGCGCGAACGACTTCGGGATAGCGTCCGTGCTAGTGGAGACAGGCATAAGCAGCGCGGATTCTTCGTCGTCGAGCGACACTCCCCGCCCGACTTACAGGATGGGTAGCCTAGCGCTCTAGCTTGCTGCAAGCGTTTCCAGCTCCATCGGGTTGTAGCAAGCCAGCGAATGTCCCGATTCGGCCTCTACCAGCGGCGGGCGCGGGCTGGTGCGGCATTCGACAGTCGCCTTGGCGCAGCGGTGCAAAAACGGACACTGATCCGGCGGGTCCATCATTTGCGGCGGCGCGCCCGTCATCGGTTTCAGCTGCTGACCTGGCCTATCCAAACGCGGCAAAGATTGAAACAGCCCCCATGTATATGGATGCATTGGGCGCCTGTACAAAGCCGGCGTCGCCGCGAACTCCACCACATAGCCGCCGTACATGACCGCGACTGTCTGCGCCATCTGCGCTATGACGCCCAGGTCATGCGTTATCAGCATTATGGAAGTTCCGCTCTCCTCTCGCAGTGTTCGCAAACGCTGGAGTATCTCAGCTTGAAGCGTAACATCCAAGTTAGAAGTCGGCTCGTCCGCAATCAATACCTTCGGCTTCAAGGCAACGCCAATAGCCATCATCACCCGTTGAGCCATGCCTCCGCTAAGTTGGAAGGGATACCGTCTGAGCATCTCCCGCGCGTCAGGAATACCCATGTTGCCTAGCAGCTCTGCCGCCATGCTCTGCGCCTCGCGCTTGCTGATGCTCGTGTGTTCCAACATCAGCTCCTGAACCTGGTCGCCGATGGAGATGACAGGGTTCAGCGCGGATGCGGCATCCTGAAATATGAGCGACACCTCTCGCCCGCGTATTCGCCTCAGCTGGTTATCGCTCTCGCGGACTAAATCTCGCCCCTCGTACAGCACCTCCCCATGCACGATGCGCCCCGGAAACGGTACCAAGCCCAGTATGGAGAGAGCGGTTACCGTTTTGCCCGATCCACTCTCGCCTACCACACCCAGCACGGTATCGCGTTCCAGAGACATGGAGACACCGTTGACGGCCTTTACGATGCCCTCTCGTGTGGGGAAGTATGTGTGCAGATTTTTTATCTCTAGGATAGGATTCATCAGCGGATTCAGTGCGTGGCGTATGCTATATAGCTGATATGTCAGGATGGGCGTGCGGGACGGGAACGCGGGATTCGTCCAAGACTACCGCTCTGAACCGTCCGGCGCGCAGTTCGGTTATTAGGTCGTCCAGACAGGTTATACTGCGCTCGAACTCGGTAGCAAAGCTGCCCAAGTCGTCCAGCTTGTGAGCGTCGCTCGCGCCGGTTCCGGGCAGGCCGAACCACTTCGCCATATCTTGGCTGAAGGCGTTCTCCTCCGGCATACCTCGTCCATTCATCACCTCGACGCCATCGATCATGCTGAACACATGGTTGCGCGCCGCGCGCTCGATCATCTCATAATATGCGTCACGGCTAGTATGCGCGCCTTTGCGATATGTGCGACGATACGGATGCGCCACAACCATCGCTCCCTGTTCGCGCGCGAGCTTCTCTTTTACGAAACTCGCGCGATGCATCCCGAAGATATATTTCTTCAAGCCATATACTAGGAGGTGACCCTCTTCTGTAGTCACCTCACAGCCGGGCAGCACGAGAAAATTATGCTTGCGTGACAGATCATATACTTCTCTATGATCCCAGAAGCCGTCATGGTCGGTAATGCATACACCATCCAAGCCGATTCGCTTGGCCTCTTCTATGAGCTCGTCCGCGTCGATGAAGCTGTCCACGGAGGTAGGGTATGTATGCGTATGTATGTCGATAATCAACTGGGAAGGGTGACACCATCGGATTTGGGTTAGATATTGAAGTTTGGCATTGGCTTTCAGGTAAGTCAAGCCAATTGCAATTGTACCACTGTTTGTATCACGCTAACGGCGCTACATCTGTTAACATTATTGCTATGACAACGGAGACGATATGAGCCTGGATCGAGACCTTTCCCACCTGTCCCTCACCAGGGATTCGGCAGTCAGCATCGGAATGTTCGATGGCGTTCATCGCGGTCATCGTCATCTAATAGATAGACTGGTGCAGGAGGCGCGCCGCTCTGGGCTGCTGGCAGGGGTAGTAACCTTCAGAAATCATCCACTTTCCGTTCTCAAGCCCGACGCAGATCCTATCCGTCTGCTAACAGATGTTGGCGAAAGAGAACGGCTCCTCGAACAGCTCGGAGTCGATTTCGTCGTCCCGGTAACCTTCGATCACGCCCTCGCGCAGCTGTCCTCTCGCGCCTTTCTTGCCCGGCTTCATACATCGCTGCGTATGAGGCATATGGTGGTCGGGCCTGATTTTGCGATGGGCCGAAACCGTGACGGCACATTGAACACACTGCCCGTAATTGGGCAGGAGATCGGCTTCGGCTTCGCATCCATAGAGCTGATGACCGATTCTGGCGGCGCTGTCAAAAGCACGAAGATTCGCCAGCATGTTGCGAAGGGTGATGTCTCCGGCGCGGCTGCGCTCTTGGGTCGAAACTTCTCCATCAGCGGTGTGGTCGGACGCGGACAGATGCGCGGACGGCAACTGGGCTTCCCGACGGCTAATCTCGAAGTTCCTTCAGAACTCGTCACGCCTGCCGATGGCATATACGCGGCGTGGGCGCACACCTCGACTGGAACATACCGCGCGGCGACCAGCATCGGACTGCGCCCTACATTCGATGACGGAACGCACAGGACTATAGAGGCATATTTACTGGACTTCTCCGCAGATCTATATGAACAGCCGATCCGCCTCGAATTCGTCCGCCGACTGCGCGACGAAGAGAAGTACGACACCATCGAAGAGCTGCTGCGACAGATAGAGCTGGATGTACAGAATACCAGAAAAGCGCTGGAATGCCACTCACTCGACGAGTTATAGAGAGCAAAACATATGGCAGAAAAAATACTAACCGCCGAGCAGAAAGCGCATATCCTCCGGCGAGGAGTGTCGAGCATAATCTCGGAAAGAGAGTTCACAGAGCTGCTGGAAGATGGGACTTCGCTTAGGCTGAAGATGGGTTTCGACCCCAGCTCCACAGACATACATCTAGGCCATGCCGTTGGGTTGCGAAAACTTCGGCAGCTTCAGGACATCGGACATAAAGTCGTCATCATCGTTGGAGACTGGACGGCACAGATCGGAGACCCTTCAGGGCGCGACGCTACTCGACCGATGCTCACACACGAGCAGGTGCAAGAGAATGCGGAGACATATCTGACACAGTTCTTCGAGATCGTCGATCGTGACCGGTGTGAAGTCCGATGGCAAAGCGAATGGTTCGGATCGTTCGATCTGGCGGATATATTGCGTCTGGCCAGTCGATTCACAGTAGCCCAGATACTGGAACGAGACGATTTCGAGAAGCGATTACGCCAGAACAAGGCTATCACCATACCCGAACTGCTCTACCCAATGCTTCAGGCATACGACTCCGTTGCAATAGAAGCGGATGTCGAATTCGGAGGCGGGGATCAGATGTTCAACCTTTTGCTAGGGCGAGACCTTCAGCGCGCTGAGGGCCAGCGTCCGCAGCAGTGTTTCCATGTGCCGCTGCTAGTCGGCACCGACGGTATCGAAAAGATGAGCAAGAGCCTGGGCAATTACATCGGCATTGCCGAACATCCCAACGATATGTTCGGCAAAATAATGTCTTTGTCTGACGATATGATGCCGGATTATTTCGAGTATTTGACCGATGTTCCCTACACAGAACTATCCGAAATCAAAGAATCTATGAGCATAAAAGCCGTCAACCCAATGGATGTAAAGAAGAGACTAGCATCGGATATCATTGGCCAGTTCCACGGTGCCCAGGCCGCAGCCGAGGCGCGGGATTTCTTCGAACGAACTGTGCAGGGCGGAGAGACGCCGGATGACATCCTCACGCTGGCACTTGGACGCGAACAAGCAGAATCGACCCGTCTCAGCGCGCTGCTGGCGCAAGCAGGCATGGCCTCCAGCTCGAGCGAAGCTCGAAGGCTCATAAGCCGTAGCGCTGTCAGACTGGACGGTACACCCATCGAGGGAAACATCGCAGTATCCGAGCTTGGCTCAGGCGGAGTTCTCAGAATAGGTCGCAGGAGGTTCATGAGACTCGAGCTGGAAACAGACTGAATTCGCCAGCATCCTCCGTCCTCTTTTCTCACGGGATATATACCTATTCGGAATACAGCCCAAGCTCTCATGCACAGCCGTTGGCGCATCTGACACTGTCAGTCTGGTTTCGCGCATATGCGATTGTCCGGCGGGAGTTTGCGGCATGAACACGGCTCCAGCCGATGGGGCCTGCTCCGCCTGTCTCTGTTCGCTTGTCAGTTTGCGGCTGGCAGGATACAATGGACTTGTACGCGCGTCATATGCGGTAGGGTTGTTATAGTGGCTGGACACGCGCTGTGGAGGCTGTTTCAGATTTATATATGACTACCAGCAAGCGTGACTATTACGAAGTTCTGGGCATCTCCCGAAATGCTTCGGAAGAAGATATAAAGAAAGCGTTTCGGAAACTGGCGCTGGAGTATCATCCCGACCGCAACCGCAGCGAGGGCGCTGAATCTCGATTCAAAGAAGTCAACGAGGCATATCAGGTGCTTTCGGACTCTTCCAAGCGCGCCAAGTACGATCGATTCGGCCACGACGCGGTCGGGCCGAACGGCGGTCGCGGATTCGATGGATTCGACAGCGCCGGCGGATTCGGGGATATATTCGATACTTTCTTCGGAAGCGGATTCGGAGATGTAACGGGTACACGCCGTAACGCCCCGCGACGCGGCAATGACATGCAGGCACACCTCAGCATAACCTTCGAAGAAGCAGTCTTTGGAGTCGAAAAAGATGTCGAAATAGCCCGCATCGATGTCTGCTCGCGCTGCCGTGGTACGCGCAGTGAGCCTGATACTGTAACCACCGTATGCGACAACTGCAACGGCAGCGGACAAGTACGACGCTCCCATCAAGGTTTCTTCGACCGGTTCGTACAGATTACCCCCTGCAGTGTCTGCTCCGGAGAGGGCAAAATCATAACATCTCCCTGCGCGCAGTGTAACGGCGCCGGCAGAGAACGCCGACAGCGCAGGCTAGTGGTCACTATACCCGCAGGCATCGATGACAACACACAAATTCGGCTCAATCAGGAGGGTGAAGCAGGTTTCAACGGCGGACGACCAGGCGATCTGTATGTCGTCTTATCCGTTCAGCCGCACGAACTTTTCGAACGACATGGAGCCGATATACATTATCACCTGCCGATAACCATTCCGCAGGCCGCTCTGGGCGCAAGTCTGAAAGTTCCCACGCTTAGCGACGATGAGAAGGTGGTCATCGAACCCGGCACTCAGCCCGGCGATAAGATCAGAATGCGCAATAAAGGCATACCACATCTGCGCGGCAGTCAGCGAGGAGACCAGATCGTAACGATAGATGTCGAAATACCCACATCTCTGAACGACGAGCAGCGCAAGCTGATGACCGCGCTTGCAGAATCGATGGGAGATACAAACGCCAATTCTCGTGACAAGGGTATCTTCAACAAGCTCAAGGAAGTCTTCGGCGCGCCAGAGTGATGCCAGATTCTTGGCTGGAGATTAGCATAGATACGCCTCCGGAGTATGTCGAACCGCTCTCCGAGATATTTCGCAGATATGGCGAGGGAGGCATCGCAGTCGAACTGCCCGGTGGATTTAGCCCCGATGAAGGAGAATCTCCCCCAGTTCCCGAGCGCGTTACGGTAAAGACATATCTTCCCGTGGATAACACTACCGATCAACGTCGAGCGCAGATCGATATTGGCGCTCGTCTAGTCGCTCATCTCGCGCCCATATCCCAAATCCGCGAGCAGCTAGTCTCCGAACAGGATTGGATGACGAAATGGCAAGAGTTCTTCCATATCCTAAAAGTCGGTAAGCGGATGACAGTCTGTCCCGCGTGGCTCGAACACACCCCAGAACCTTGCGAGATCGTGATTCGGATGGATCCCGGCATGGCCTTCGGCACCGGACACCATCCGACGACGCGTATGTGTATGGAGATGATTGAGCGCCGTATATCCGAAGGCGACCGTGTTTTGGATGTCGGGGCAGGTTCGGCAATACTTTCCATAGCGGCGGTCGGGCTGGGCGCGGAGTCTGCAACTGGATTCGAGATAGACGCCGCGGCCGCCCGCTCTGGCCGTAACAACATCGAGATCAACGGCCTGCAGAACAGCATCGAGATGGTACATGGAACGCTGCCGAGCCCGAAGGCGCCGCCCCAGCGCTTCGATCTGGTGGTCGCCAATATCTCGGCGAAAGTCGTTATAGATATGGCCGAGCATCTAGTATCCTGTGTCGCCCCCGGCGGCGCGCTGCTTGCATCCGGCATACTCGAACAGAGGCTCGGAGAGGTCGCATCTGCCATCGAATCTGCAGGCGCGCGCATCGACGAGCATTGCGTTGACGGAGACTGGGTGGCGCTGTTAGCATCGCCCTGATTTCACACGCGGAGATATGGCGAAGGCTTGGCAAAGAAGACCGCTCGCAGTCAGCATAAAAAACAGCAGCGCGCACTGCAAAAACGCTCCAAGCGTAAACAGAAGCAGTCGCGCCAAACGACAGATACTCCTGTCCGTGAGTCTCCACGCCAGCTGTTGCGCCGCGCCCGCAGCATGCCGATTCACAGCGCATGGATAGGCGATGGCTGGCAGGAAAGACCCCTAGTCGAAGTTATCGTCGCCCGCTCTCAATCCCCGACTTTGCTTCTGTTCGGAGGCTTCGTGGTCGATGTCCTGTGCGCCGGTGTCGTAAGCGCGCTGCATATCACCAGCGTTACACCCGCCAGATTCGAAAACGAGATTCTGCCTGAGATGTACCACGGTATCCCGCCGCAGGCTATCTCCGAGGAATTGGCGCACGAAATCATCTGGGGCGCGGTAGAATACGCGGCAAGCGTCGGACTCAGGCCGCACCGCAGCTTCGGAACGGCTCAGCGGGTGTTGGAACCCGCGAGCGCGCTTCCCAGAAACAGCGACATCGCCTTCGGCTATCAGGGAATGCCTGCATATCTGCCCCGCGCTGGCGATAATCAAATTGGCATCGTGAGAACGCTCATCGATACGGTCGGGCGCGGCAATTTCATCTACATCTCCCCCGATGGCGAAGTACCAGACGAGATAAGAGATCTGGTGGGAATCGAAGAGGATGCACCCCAAGGCGACGCTCCACAGCCATCAGCGCTATGGACGCCCGATCAGCAGAGGCAGTCTTCAGGCGCGAATACATCTTCGGGTCTATGGGCGCCGGGAGACGAATCCCAAAGCGACGCTCCACAGCCGTCAGCGCTATGGACGCCGGGGAGCGGGTAATCTCATCTCATCTATTCCCATCGCGGATTGCGTCCCATGAGGTCTTGCACTGTCTGAGCGACGGGTACATCCTCGAAAAGGATGCCGCGGATTGCCTGCGTTATGGGCATTTCTACTCCGAGCGGACGCGCCATATCCAGCGCGGCGCGCGTGGTATAGACACCCTCAGCTACATTGTGCATGTCGCGTCGTATGTCGCTTAGAGTCCAGCCAGCCGCTAGTTTCGATCCTACATAATGATTGCGACTTAGCGCGCTGGAGCAAGTAGCTATCAGATCTCCCATCCCAGCAAGGCCGGCAAATGTAGCTGCCTTCGCGCCAGCAGCCACACCGAGACGGGTTATCTCCGCCAGCCCCCGTGTAATGAATGCCGATTTGGCATTGTCTCCGAATCCGAGACCGTCACATATGCCCGCGCCTAGCGCGATGACATTCTTTAGCGCGCCGCACAGCTCCACGCCGATCACATCGCTGTTCGTATAGACGCGGAACACCGAGGAGTTGACGATACGCTGCGCCTCCAGCGCGGCAGTAGCATTGGCGGACGCGATAACGGACGAAGAAGGTAGGCCCTCGACGATCTCATTCGCCAGATTGGGCCCGGACAGCGCGCATATACGCTCGACCAACTGCGCCGGCAGCTCATCAGCCAGTATCTCGCTCATGCGACAGCCACTGCCCAGCTCTATACCCTTCGCCGCGCTCATCGTGATTGCGCCGAGCGGGATGGCGCCGACCACATGACGAACATTGACCCGCAGGGTCTGGGACGGCACTGCGAATATGACTAGATCAGCCCCTTCTAATGCCCGCTCCGGATCCGACTCGACACGCATACCATCGGGAAAGTGGAAGCCAGGAACGAACCTGGAGTTTTCACGAGCGGACTCCAGTAAGCGCGCCTCTTCGTCCGTGCGCGCCAGCAGCCGAACATCGTGTCCTTCGCGCGCCAGTATGATGGAGAGAGTCGTACCCCAGCTGGTCGCGCCTACTGTCGCTGCGATTGCCATATCGATATATTCAGCGATCAGACGCCGGGCAGATCGACGCGCTGTCCCATTTTGCGTTCGGTGCCATTGAGCAAGCGCTCGATGTTATCCCTGTGGCGAATTACAACTAGTGTGCCGCCGATGAGGCCATACCAGCAGTAAACCATCGGCTCCACTTTGGTGAAAGCGAGGATGACGAGCAAGAGAGAACCGAGCGCAGCGGCGGCGACCGAGCCGAGAGATACATAGCGAGTCAATAGGACGAGCGACAGACCGATGACAGTTGCAACGGCCCCGGCGATTGGTGACAGCGCCAGAAGCGCTCCCCAGCCCGAAGCGATTCCTCGTCCACCGCGAAACCCGATGAAAACCGGCCAGTTGTGTCCGAACAGCACAGCGAGCGCGGCGGCGGCCTCCAATCCCGGCGAATCGAACACATATCGCGCGATTAGGACTACGACGATACCCTTCGCCATATCCAAGGCCAGCACAACGAGAGCGGCTGGGCGTCCCGCAGTCCGCAGGACATTCGTCATACCGATTCTGCCGCTGCCATAATCTCGAATATCGACACCCGATACTAGCTTTCCCGCCAGTAGGCCGAAAGGCACCGCGCCAATCAGATAGGCAATCGGAATGAGTATCAGATACTCGATCATCGCCCTCTCCTGCCTCTAAAGCGCAGTCTAAGCGGGCTGCCTCGAAAATCGTATGCCTGCCGTATGCTGTTCTCTAGGTATCGTTCGTATGAGAAGTGAACGGTGTCCGTCCGATTGACGAAGAATGTGAATCCGGGCGGGGCTGTCTGATCCTGCATCACACTGTATATCTTGAGGCTGCGACCATGGATGCCCGGCGGTGGATGCTGCGCGATCGCGCCCATCAGCGTTCTGCGCAGCTCGTGGCGCGGAATGCCTTTTGTCCATTCTCCGAAAACTTCCAAGCTAGTATCTAGCAGCTCCTCCAGCCCTGTCTCCTCCAGCGCGGATGTAAAGCATACAGGCGCATACGCAGCAAACCGGAACCTGTCCATCAAAAGCCTCTCTATCTCCCCTTTCGTTACACCAGTGCCTTCGAGCAGATCCCACTTGTTGACTGCCAACACGAGACCTTTGTATGCGTCCAGCACATAGCTCACAATATGCATATCCTGAGCGGTCGCAGGTTCCATAGCGTCCATAAGCAGAATCACGACATCCGCCCTGTCGATGGCGCGGACGGAGCGTATAACGCTGTACTTCTCTATGCCTGTTCCAATCTTGCCCCGCCGCCGTATGCCTGCGGTGTCTATAAGCAGCAGATCGCGTTCGCCGTGTTTTATCAGCGTGTCTATATTGTCCCGTGTGGTGCCCGGTATGTCGCTTACGATGGCGCGGTCTTCGCCAGTCAGCGCGTTCAGCAGCATAGACTTGCCGACATTGGGTCTGCCGATGATGGCGAGCTTGACATCGGCGTCCGGCTGCGGAAACTCCGGCTCTGGCGGGAAGTGCGCCACCACTTCCGCCATCATATCGTCCAGCCCCAAGTTATGGTAACCGCTGATAGGATGCGGATATCCGAGCCCCAGTTCGTGGAACTCGGCGGCGCCGATCCCTTTGGCCTCGGTATCCACTTTGTTCACGCCTAGCACGACAGGCTTGTCGCTGGCGCGGAGTATATCTGCCACATCCATGTCGGACGCTGTTGCGCCCTCGCGCACATCGACGACCATGATTATGATGTCAGCGTCCTCTATCGCTGTTTCGACCTGTCCGCGCACCTGCCGCCACATGTCCGTATCTGGGAATATTTCCAACCCGCCAGTATCGACTATAATGACAGGATGATCCGCCCATTGCGTCTCCATCATTACTCTGTCCCGCGTGGTGCCGGACTGTTTGGAGACGATAGCGACGCTTCGACCAACCAGCCTGTTGAACAGGGTGGATTTGCCGACATTCGGTCTTCCGACGATAGCCACGATAGGCTTGGGCACGAAATCTTGCTCCTGAACGAACACATATATTCTGCGCGCGAACGAGTGCCTGCGGCAGCTTCGGAGGTTCGTATTTCAATGAGATGCTATCAGATAAGACGATCGGATGCACACGACTACGGTGAGCGTGTTATTGTAACTGTCTGAGACTAGGCACCGATAGACTAGGCATGGATAGACTAAACCTAAATCCGAAGGCAGGGGCGCTAACTCTGCGAAGGGCATTATGCGAGGATACGACTGCGGAAGGTTCTGGACTGCATAATACAGAGCGCATCGAGAGAGGTGAGTATGGATACGACCGAACACGAAGGCTATATGAGGATTGCGCTGGAAGAGGCGCAAAGAGCGGCAGGCGAGGGCAATGTGGGTGTCGGCTCGGTCATCGTCCGAGACAGTGCGGTCGTTGCGCGCGGGCGAAATCTGGTTCCTGTAACGCATGACCCGACAGCGCATGCAGAAACGGTCGCGCTCAGAGAAGCATCCACCGCGCTGGGCGGCGAAGATATGAGCGGCTGCACTCTCTATACGACTTTCGAGCCGTGCCCGATGTGCTGCGGCGCGCTGATGAATGCGAACATATCCGCTGTTGTCATGGGCGGCAGACCAGACCCTCAGCAAACGCGCTGGGGTGGCTATACACTCGAAAACTTCTTGGAAATGGCCGGCTGGACGGAGAGAATGGAAGTCATAACCGGGGTGCTTATCGCCGAATGTATGAACATACGCCAGCCGTGAAGCCCGTGTACAGTTCCGCCCTTGAAGGAGTATTGGCCAAACTCGCGCCCACTCTTCGAACAGGCGCTCTAGCTCGACTTACGAACAGGCGCGCAAACCCTTTGGATTTGAGTTACGGAGAAGACATATGAACTTTTCGGGTCGGCTGGTGATAATCATCGCGCTGGCAGTGGCTGTTCTGCTAACTAGCAATGTAATGGCGACCAAGCCATTCGCGCTGTTCGACATGCCGTTCGAGTTCATGGGAAGCAAGGGATTCGTCGTATCCGTTGCCGTCATATGCTTCCCAGTGAGCTACATAATCAGCGACATCCTTACAGAAGTTTATGGCTTTCGCGTGGCGCGTGGCGTTATATGGCTAGGCTTCGCCAGCAACCTGCTCATGGTTGTTATGTTCTGGATAGGCGGCATTCTACCAGCAGCGAGCTTCTGGGAGAGCGATGACGCATACAAGACCATACTAGGCACTACTGGCTGGCTGTTGCTGGGCGGATTCGCAGCGTACATGGTAGGCGAGTTCACCAACGCCAGTGTTATGGTAATTCTGAAGAATATGACGCGAGGCCGCCATCTCTGGCTTCGCACTATATCTTCCACGATCTTCGGGCAAGGGGTGGATTCGATCATTTTCTACACAATCGCTTTCGGTATATCAGGCATATGGCCTTCATCGGAGGTCGTGCGCGCGATGTTACTTGCTTGGCTTGCCAAAACGATTTACGAAATAGCCGCCACTCCGCTGACATATCTCGTCGTCGGGTGGCTCAAACGAGAGGAGAAAATGGACATCTATGACGCGCCGCGCTCACTCAATCCGTTCGGTATATTTGGCGGAGGCGAGGGGACGAGCATAAACGCCGCGCGAGCGACAAACGCCACATAAGAGACAAAAGAGACAATTGCTAAAACTCTAAGACCGAGCCAACAGGAATCGGTTAACTCGATTTGGCAGCGGAGCATTCACGAAGACACATACATCACAGGAGGCGGACAAATGCAGTTTGGAGCGTTCTGGCAGGTGCCGGGATACCTCGGGTCATCCGTGCCACGAAGACACTGGGAGACGATAGAGCAGATAACTCTTGCAGACGAGCTCGGTTTCGATACGGCATGGCTCGCGGAGTCCGTCTTCTTTCCCGGTCGTCCACTGTCCAATCCGCTGATGGTCGCATCGGCAGCGGCGCAGCATACGAATCGAATCCGATTTGGCACGCTGGCGGCGCAGTTTCCACTCCATCACCCCATACACATGGCAACACAAGCAGCCACCTGCGACATACTGACAGACGGCAGACTCGACCTCTGCCTAGGTGGACGCTGGGGAGCGCCCGCAGGGCAGGCTTTAGGGCAGGCGTCGGACATCAGCAGCGAAGAGAGCCGAGCGCGCGTTACGGAAGGTATCGAGCTGATGAAGGCAGCGTGGACGCAGGAGCGCGCAAACTTCGAGGGCGAATACTGGAGCATGAACGATCTGCTCGTAATGCCCAAGCCGCAGCAGCAGCCGTATCCACCGCTACTAATCGCCGCCAACAGTGACGAAACCTTCACATACGCAGCCGAACTCGGTGTCGGCGTGATCGGCACGACACTCAGCCAGCCGATGCCTAGAATGATCGACCGCCACGACGAGTTCTGCGCGGCGCGAAAGTCCGACGACCCGGCCCGAACACAGCCGTTCCATGTCAACATATCCTTCTTCGTCGCTGAGACAAAAGAGAAGGCCCACGCGATGATGGCGCGCAACTGGCTAGATTCGGACATCGTTCACACAGTCCCCGATGCATCCGCGTCATCAGTAGGAACTTCGCGGCACAGCTTTACCAGCGGCGTGGGCGGATGGGCAACTTGGAGCTTCGAAGACGCGCTGCGATACTCTATCTACGACGACGCGGCGGGATGCGTGGAGCGGCTTCGCGAGCTCGGCCAAAGCATGACCCAAATGACGCAGTGCATACTCGAATTCAACCGACGCGGAAGGCTGACTAACGAGGAGATAAAAGACTCCATGCGACTCTTTGCATCCGAAGTCATGCCGGAGCTGAGCTGACTGTCTAGAATGATGTGTGAAAGGATAAGAACGATGTCGAATCTGAGTTCGATTGCCGAATCCGTCGGACGGATGCTGAAAGAGCGAGGCGATACGATAGCCGTATCCGAATCGTCATGTGGAGGGTTGCTGTCAGCCGCTCTGGTGGCGATTCCGGGCGCGTCTGCGTACTATGTCGGTGGCGTGGTGGTCTATACCCGCGCGGCTCAACGGGGGTTCCTCTCGGTTTCGGATGAGACGATGCAGGATATGCGCGCCAGCACCGAGGAATACGCCGCACTTAACGCGGAGACGACGCGGGAACTACTCGGCGCGAAGTGGGCGCTCTCGGAAACTGGCGCCAGCGGCCCATCGGGCAACCGCTACGGCGATGCCGCCGGCCACGCCTGCATCGCCGTGAGCGGGCCTGTGAGCCGAGTCGTCACGCTGGAAACGGGCGACTCGGATCGGGAAGCGAATATGCATGCATTCGCCGAGCGCGCGTTCGCCCTGCTCGAAGAGTGTATACAAGAGGCAGGCTGACGGAATAGCTGATGGCACATCGGATATCTACGACTAGCGACTGAGGTCTTTCGTACAGAGATATACTTCGCCTCGATGGCTCGTACACCATGAACCCTTTACGAACATCACCGCGCATTTTATCGACACCCTACGCAACAGCGTCACATACAACGGCATAATTCTGCGACGAGTATGTCAGTTATACAAGTATCCGTGATGCTCTGCTCCGATACGGCTTTTCATGCCGCAAACCTCAGCTCCGCATCTGCAATTACGATATAATCTCCCGCGCGAACACCCTTACGAGCTATGAGCCGAGAACTGCAGGAGCGAGACAATGAGACGCGCCCGGGATCATGTGAGCGCGGCGGATGTCATGTCACAGCTAGGGACACGGTACGGCCCCGTCGAATGGGAGCCTCGATACGGCCCTGCTGAAGAGCTGGTCTATACCATACTCTCCCAGCACACATCGGACATCAACTCGGAGCGCGCCTTCACCAATCTCATGCGGATTTTTCCGAGCTTGGACGCTATAGCGGACGCGGACGCGGAGGAGATCGAGAAAGCCATCGAATCCGGCGGACTGGCAAAACAGAAGTCCACCCGTATCAGGCAGGTGCTGAACATAGTACGGAAAGACATCGGCTCTTTCGACCTCTCCTTTCTGGGAGAGATGGAGCTGAGCGAGGCGAAAGCCTGGCTTACCGCGCTTCCCGGCGTCGGCCCAAAGACCGCCGCCATCATCCTGTGCTTCTCGCTCGGAATGCCGGCCATGCCCGTCGATACGCACATCTACCGAGTATCGCAGAGGCTGGGTCTCATCGGCCCGAAAGTATCGGCAAACAAGGCGCACGACATCCTGGAGCCTATGGTGCCAGCCGAAGATGTGTTCGCCTTCCATGTATATCTAATCCAGCACGGGCGGCAGGTATGCAAAGCCCTGCGTCCGCGCTGCGATGAATGCGCGCTGGCGTGGGGTTGTCCCTCTATGGGAAAGGCCGGAAAACCCAAGCAGACCCGGCGACGAAAGAGCAAGACGACGCGGACACGGGGCTGAGGCTCTCATCGCGCAACTAGGATTCTAAGGATTCTGCTGTGAGTCACTACGCAAGACTCGTATCGCTGAACGATGTGCGCCGCGCCGCGCGGATAATCGCGCCGAATATACACCGAACTCAGACAGTCTCAGCAACACGGCTCGGCAAGCGCGTGGGAGTGGAACTGTATCTCAAGCTGGAGATGTTTCAGAAAACCGGATCCTTCAAGCCGCGCGGCGCGCTGAACAAGATGGCGCATCTGTCAGGCGAAGAGAAGGCGCGCGGAGTCGTATCACTGTCTGCCGGCAATCACGCTCAGGCGCTGGCGTATGCGGCCACGATGTCTGGAGTGCATTCGACCATAGTGATGCCTGCCAACGCAGTCACGGCAAAGGTGGATGCCACACGCGCATACGGTGGCGAGGTCGTCCTGACAGACGCAGACCTTCTCCAAACCGCGCTCCGCATACAGCAAGAACGCGGCATGACGCTGGTTCACCCGTTCGACGACCTTCACACCATCGCCGGCGCAGGAACCGTCGGCGCGGAGATTATGGATGAGATGCCAGATGCCGATGTGGTGATCTGCGGAGTCGGAGGCGGCGGGCTCATCTCAGGCGTCGGCGCGGCAGTGAAGGCCGTTAACGCGCGGACACGGGTCATCGGCGTAGAGCCATCCGGCGCGCCGGGTATGACGCTCGCGCTAGACGAGGGCGAGCCAGTGCATCTCGACAGTCTGAACACCATCGCCGACGGGCTGGCCGCGCCATTCGTGGGCAGACACAACCTCGACCATGTACGCGCGTTCGCTGATGATATAGTCACAGTCGAAGACGACGACATACTGGACGCGATGAGGCTGATACTGGAATACGCCAAGACTCTGGCCGAGCCCGCAGGCGCATCTCCGTATGCCGCGCTGCTGACCGGCGCGGCAGGCGTGAACGAGGGCGATAAGGTCGTCTGCGTGCTGAGCGGCGGAAATTTGGACGCGGCGCGACTTGCCGATCTCTTCTCGGCGACTAAACGCTAACTAGTGAAGACGATTCGCCCCGATGTCTGGGCGCGGTTCAGCCGACGGTTTAGATGCAGCCCTTCCAATATGAACTCGAGCGCGGACGCTATCGCAGCTGGGGAGTCCGAGTCCTCGATTCGCGCGACCATCTCTGACATGTTCGCCATCTGGGACAGTTTGGCAGTGTACGAATCGGAGGATACATCCGTGCCTACTTCGATTGCCAGCCCCTCCTCGAATCGGTTTAGCACGGCATCGAACTCTCTTGGGCTGAAGTAGCGTCCAAAAGCATTCTGAACGGCCTTCTTCACCAGCCCATCCACAGTCTTGAACTCACGCCCCTCTTCCACGCTCTCCATCTCCACCTTGCCATTGGTGGATGCGACAATGGCGGGCAAATCGCTGACTCTGGGGCAGGCAAGTTCGCCGAGTCTCAGACTGCGCTTGAACGCGCTGCCCAGCACAGTTTCGTAGTTGGCAATAGAAACACGCAAGCTGACGCCGGATCGCTGATTGATCTCCGGGCTGCGCCGCGCCAGTGTGGTTATCTCTGCAACTATCTCCTTCATATATTCGGGGACGACAACCGCATCCTGTGTATCCGAGAACGCGGTATGCTCCTGCTCCATAATACGAATCTCGTCGCTCAGATTCTGCGGATAGTGCGTGCGTATCTGCGCGCCGTAACGGTCTTTTAGCGGCGTGATGATACGGCCCCGGTTCGTATAATCCTCCGGGTTCGCGCTGGCAACCAACATCACATCTAGCGGAAGCATGATGCGATATCCCTTTATCTGGACATCACGCTCCTGCATTAAATTGAACAGGCTGACTTGAATCCGCTCCGACAGGTCGGGCAGCTCATTGATGCAGAAAATCCCACGGTTGGTGCGCGGGATAAGACCATAATGAATCGCCAGCTCATCCGAGAGATACCTGCCCTCGGCAATTTTGATGGGGTCTATCTCCCCAATGAGATCGGCAACAGTTATATCCGGTGTAGCCAGCTTTTCGGAGTATCGCTCCTCGCGTTCCATCCAGCGGATTGGAACATCGTCGCCCTCGTCCGACACACGCTCCCGGCATTCTGTGCAGACTGGCGCGAACGGATCGTCATTTATCTCACACGCATCCATTACGGGGACGGCTTCATCCAGCAGATCGACCATACTGCGAATTAACCTCGATTTGGCCTGACCGCGTTCGCCAAGAAGTATAATGTCCTGACCGGCGAGAATGGCATTTTCCAATTGCGGAATTACCGATTCATCGAAGCCAATAATACCCGGAAACAGCTCCTCCGACTGGCGTATCCTTGCAATCAGGTTTTTTCTAACTTCCTGTTTGACGGACAGCGTCTCATATCCGTACTCGCGCAAATCACCGACAGTAGAGGGTCTAACACCGAGCTTGGATTCCATGCTGAATTCGACCTCGCATTCTGTTGAACTGACATCTGACAATAGATTTTAGTCTGACACACGCGCAATGAAGTTGCAACAGCCCGCCCGATTCCCGAACCTCTCGACAACATGTATCGGTTATAATTTCCAACTAAATCCGCTGCGCAAAGAGAGGCAGAGCAGTGCCCGACCCGAAGCCAGACCCGAAGCCAAACCAAGAGCAAATGAACGACACTGCGCAGGCAATTCTGACTGAAGAGCAGGCGCGTTTCATCCGGCGAGCGCGGGTCGGCCATCTGGCAACGGCGAGCGCGGACGGAACTCCGCATCTAGTCCCCGTATGCTTCGAGATGGTGGATGAAGTCCTATATGTTGGGCTGGACGACAAGCCGAAGTCCGTCGCTGCAACGCGGCTGAAGCGGATTAGGAACATCCTGGAAAATCCAATCGTAGCTTTTTTAGTAGATAGATACGATGACGAAGACTGGTCTAGGCTCGGATTCGTGCTGATAACCGCGCGCGCAGAACTGCTGCTGGATGCGGCGGGGAACGAGCACGAACGCGCCGTCCGCGCGCTCAAACGCAAGTATCGACAGTACGAGACGCTCTTGCGGGACGATGCGACTGTCATACGCATCACCCCGCTCTCCGTCTCGCGCTGGGGAGAGACGAGCTAAATTGTCTATACGCTTCCCAACAGGGCGCATACGCCGTCTTCTGCTCGCAGCGTCTTTAGCTATATCGTCATTGGCCGTAGCCACGCTGATCGCGTTCGGCTGCGGCGAGTCCGAGCCGTCTCCTGAAACTGCGGCAGCTCAGGAACTGGAACGCGGCATAGAGCTGTTCGACGGCGGGCATGTTCATAACGCGCGGCAAGCCTTCGATGAGGCGGCGAGACTGGACCCGCAGTATGCCGAAGCCTACGCGAGGAGAGCGGCTGTGTGGATAGCGCTTGGCGACCACGCGCGTGCCGCCTCAGACATAGCTCACGCACTCGAACTGGAGTCAGATTTACCCATAACCCATCGGCATCAGGGGCTGCTCTTCATAGTGTTAGGAGATGAATCGAACGCGATACTCGCCTTTAGCAGAGTAATCGAGCTGCAGCCCGACTCTGCCGATGGCTATATCGACCGCGCCCGCGCGTACCTAGCCGTAAACGATGCGGAATCCGCGCTGGCGGACATGAACTCCGCCGCAGAGCTGAAGCCGGAGGATGCGCGCATCCTCTTGATACGCGCTTGGATTCACATAACGCTAGGAGACACCGGCAGAGCGCAAACAGACCTCCATCAGGCACTGTCGCTGACTCGTGAAGAAGAGCTTATCACAGAAGCTCGCCGGCTGCTTTCGCTGATCCCCTAACATATGCAGCCCCTACCCGACGCAGCAGATGATCGCCAGCCGTCAGGTGGGTTAGGTCGTCCGCGTAAGATTATCCTCATCCTTCTCTAGCCGATCTACGATCAGCGAAACGCCAATTGATGGGTATGAAACCTCAGGCATGAAACCCCCACTCCAAAAAATCGCATGGCTGCTGGGCATGTGCGCCATGCTGATGCTCGCGCTCGCGCCGTTCTCATCATATGTAGCCGCGCTGCCGTTCATTCAGAGCGAATGGAAGATCGGCAACACAACGGCGGGCTTGGTCTTTTCGGCATATCTAGCCGGGTATGCCATATCCGCGCTACTCGTCCTGCCACTGACGGACAGAATGCCCACGGGAAGGGTGTTTCTGGCATCCGCCATAGTCTCGGTAGCGACGAACATCCTGTTTCCACTCGTGGCCTCCGATGTACTCACAGCATCGCTGCTCAGGTTCGCATCCGGTATAGGGCTCGTCGGCATATATATGCCCGGTCTCAGGCTGATCGCGGCGGAGTTTCCAGATACCGGGCGCGGCGCTTCTATGGGGATGTATGTTACGGCTTTCTACACAGCTCACGCCGTTTCGTTAGTCGCAACCGGGCAGCTGATGACAGTATTCGAGTGGAGAGGAGCGTTCTTAGCGCTATCCGCGCTATCCGCGCTGAGCATCCCGCTCACGCTGATACTCACGCAGCGGCGCGGCGCGGCGTCCACCGCCACTTCCTCAGCCGGCGGCTGGCTCCAAATCGGCGTTCTGTCTGACAAGGTATCACGCGCCTACATCGCGGGGTACTCCCTGCACGCGATGGAGCTGTACGCGGTAAGAGTCTGGCTGCCCACGCTGCTGGTATCGATTCTAGTCGCGCGCGGCGCGGATGTGGCAGAGGCGGCAGTTACCGGCGCAACAGTCGGCGGATTCGCGCTCGCCGCCGGCTCTGTCGGGCCAGTAATCGGCGGATTCGTATCGGACAAGGCAGGACGCGCGCCTAGCGCAATGGCAATCTTTGCGCTGAGCGGAATATGCAGCTTCGCCATCGGCTGGATCATCCACGCCCCTTGGCCGGTAGTAGTCGTCATGTCGTGTATACTGGGCTGGGCTGTATCCGCAGATTCATCCATATACTCGACAGCAATCACTGAATCCGCAAACCCCTCGCAGCTGGGATCGGCTATGGCAATGCAGGCATTCGTCGGATTCATGGGCGGAGTCTTAGGGCCAATCTATATCGGCGCAATCCTAGATATAGTACCGGAGTCTATACGCTGGGGAGTTGGATTTAGCGGCGTCGCTCTGCTGGCAATCGTAGCCGTACCTATTTTATGGACTGTAAGGAGAAGACACCGCACATGAGCTCCAATCCTCAGCCATCGACAGGCCAGCCAAGCATTCTCGCCGCGCTGTTCGACCTGGACGATACGCTCATAGACCGAAGGGCATCCTTTGGCCGTCTCGCCGCGCACCGATTCGATACGCTCCCGCCGGAGCGTCGCCCCGAACACCGAGAGAGGTTCATAGCGCAAGTCATGGAATTGTGTTCACCGGATACAGACACGGCGGAGATATACCGCCGGATGATGGGCGCATGGAATGGATGCTTCCTCAGCTTGGAAGAAGCTCTCGACTGGCACCAAGAGACGATGCCGAAGATGGCTGCAATGTCCGATCGAACGCGGCATATGCTCCTGCGTCTGCAAAGCGGGCGTGTTCCCGTCGGAGTCGTCACCAACGGCCCGAAGCAGATGCAGCGGGACAAGGTCGAGAGCGCCGGTATAGATAAGCTAGTGAACGGCGTGACCATCTCCAGCGAGTTTGGCATATGGAAGCCAGACCCCGCTATCTTCGTACACACGCTGAGCATAATAGGCGCGGACGCATCCAGAACGCTTTTCGTCGGCGACAATCCAGAATCCGACATAGGCGGCGCAAGGTCCGCCGGCATGATGACGGCATGGATCCGACACGGACGGACATGGAACATAGAAAGCTATCGCCCTGACTGGATTCTGGATGAAGTGTGGCAGGCGGAGGAGTTAATACAGTTCCCAAGGACAGCGGCTGGCTAATGGCAGCAATCGTCGAGTGAAAGCGAAGCGGAATGCCATGTCGGTATTCAGTCTAGCGGAGCGTGCGTCATACCGTCGCGCGGCTTCGTCTCCAGTCGGCGACGATCTCGTAGTCGTGTGGAAATGGCAGCGGCGGCAGGTCGTCCGAGTCGAAATAGGCCGCGTCCTGGGCCTCGTCGCCGGCAGTCGGACATCCGCCAACGACGGTCGCGGAGTATGCGATGAGTACCACCGGCGCGCCTCTGCGTGAATAGACGCCGAGCAGCCCCTCGATCTCGACATCGACGCCCGTCTCCTCATTTACTTCGCGCGCCGCAGCCTCCTCGACCACCTCTCCCCTATCCACATACCCAGATGGGAAGCTCCACCTGCCCATCATCGGCTCTATGTCACGCTTGACCATCAATATCCGGGAGTCATCGTTCACAGCGATCACCACCACCGCCAGCTTGGGATCGACGAACACCACCCCGCCGCACTCGGAGCATCTCGGGCGGAGAACGCCACCGACCTTTTGCTCCGACATCGCATGCCCACAGCGATGGCAGTACGAGTTATCCGAGTTCAGCAGTCCTCTCCCCTGTGAGTGTCGAGTTTCACGAAATAGAATTTTGCAGCTTTATCGACAAATGTCAATCAGACACAGCTTGCGTCCACCACTCATAGACTTCCTGTTATAATAGGCGCGCTTTTGTGAACTCAGACTGTGAAAGAGGGGGCCATCATGGGTTCGATGCGAGAAAACAGGGTCAAGGCCAAGCTGAATCGAGGCGAACCCGCCGTCGTGCTGTCGGGACATATGACACCCGACATAGTGGACTGGCTGGGGCCTCTCGGATTCGACGGAGTTTGGATAGAGGGCGAACACGGGCCGGTGGATTTCAAGGACATTCCCGATCTGACCAGAGCGGCGGATATATGGGGCATGACCTCCGTTGTCAGAGTCAACCAGAACTTGCCGGGCGTGATATACCGAACGCTGGATGTAGGCGCGCAGGGTATTGTCGTACCGCATGTAAACACCAAGCAGGAGGCGCAGGCGGTAGTGTCAGCCGGGAAGTTCGCGCCTATCGGCGAACGCGGCATGTTCGGCAGCAGGCAAAGCTACGGCGTGGACAACTACTTCGAGGAGGCGAACGATCAGAGCCTGCTCATCGCGCTGATCGAGGACATCGTTGCGGTCAACAACCTCGACGAGATACTCACAGTCGATAACATCGATGTCTTCTTCGTCGCGCCCAGCGATCTGGCGCAGTCGATGGGCTACATCGGACAGCTAAGCCATCCCGAAGTAACCTCTACCATAAGTGGCGCGCTGGCGAAAATAGCAGCAGCCGGACGAACGCCGGGAGCGCTCGCCTCCGATGCCAATGTCGAATCATATCTGGAGCAGGGTGTCAAATTCATGATGACCGGATGGACGGCGTGGGCCGCGGCTGGCGCGGAGGCGTTCAGACAGAAGATCGCCGCCGCATCCTCTTAGCTTAGCGCGGAGTCGTACATCATGCCAAACATCGCAGACGCGCTGCGCGCCCATATGACCTATTCGCTGCTCGAACTCGCTCAGCAAATAGGGCAAGCCGCCACCGACGCAGGCGTACACGCATACCTAGTCGGCGGCTCTGTGCGGGACACGCTGATGGGGAAGACAGATACACTCGATCTGGACATAACCCTGCTCGGCGCGCGGCAAGCAACTTTCGAGGCGATTGCAGCCACGCTCGGCGCGCAGATTCGCAGCCATTCGCAGTTCACCACTGCCACGCTGCGAATACGAAATACCAATATCGATCTGGCGATGACACGCGCCGAAGGCTACCCACGCCCCGGAAGTCTGCCAATCGTCCAGCCAGGCACACTGAAACACGACCTCGAAAGACGCGACTTCTCCATAAACGCAATAGCCGTCTCACTCGCCAAAGACGATTTCGGAGAGCTGCACGACCCTTGCGGCGGAATACAAGACATATCCCAAAGAAATCTGCGTATTCTGAACGCAAACAGCTTCCGAGACGACGCGACACGCATACTGCGGGCAGCTCGATATACCGCTAGGCTTTCGCTCCGTCCGACGGCGGATACGCTCGATGCGCTGAAAGAGTCACTGAGCTATACATCCACAATCTCCTCAGCTCGAATGCGAAACGAACTGGAGCGGGTGTTCACGGAAACGACCGCCTGCGCGGACGCGATGCGCCTGCTGCACCAATGGGGCGCGCTGTCTGCGATTCATCCATCGCTGGCATACAACGAAGACGCTTGGCGTCGGCTCTGCGCAGCATCCGAATCTCCGTCACAGACCGCAAGAGTCGGCATATCATACGCCATACTGGGCGCGGGAATCCGTCCGGATGCGGTATCGTCGGTCGTAGCGCGGCTGTCTCCCAGCTCCCTGCACAGCCAGATACTCGCCGAATCCTCCGCTATCATCAGCAAGCTAACGGGTGTGCAGAGCGTATCATCATCAATAGGGCAAATGCCCAACAGCGCGCTCGCAGACATGCTCGACCCCCTGCACGAATACACTATAATTGGATGCGCGCTGGTACTGGATGGAGCTGCTCGAACCCGTCTCGGCCACTATATTGGCTCACTCAGATCCATCAGGCCTGCGTTGACTGGAAGAGAGCTAATAGCCATGGGCGTGCCACGCGGCCCAGTAGTGGGACGCATCCTAGCCGAACTACGCAGGGCAAATCTGGACGGCTATATAACCAACGCAGCCGAAGAGCGCGTCCTAGCCCAGCAGCTGGCGCGCAGGGGGCAGGTTCTGTGAATAGACGCCGAGAGAGATTCTTGCGACGATCCCGCGTTGTTATTGCGCGCTAAATAGCGCTGTGATAGTTTGCCTGCGGGTGAGCCGAGCATAACAGTCAACCTGAGAACACAGGCTGACAATGTCCATCGTCCCTAAGGAATAAACATGTACTGCTCTTTCTGCGGCAGCGAAGCCGCTGACTATGCGCGGTATTGCAGGAATTGCGGTCGGCGCATATCCGGGTCGTCGAACCATCCTGTTGTTCATGTCCCAGACTATCTCGCGCAGGCTATCTTGGTAACTATATTCTGCTGCCTACCCACCGGGATAGTGTCCATAGTTTACGCAGCGCAGGTCAACGGGAAGCTCGCGGGAGGATATACAGGAGAAGCACAGCAGGCGTCAGAGAACGCAAAATTCTGGGCATGGGTGTCCTTTGGCGTGGGATTGACAATTGTTTTCTTGTCGATAGTAGTAACCTTTGGAAATTGTGTTTAGTTTAAGCATATGAGTCTCGATCGAGGGACAGACGTCTCCGCGTTGTCACTGAGGTTCATGCAATGGAGATTAGAAGCATACAGCGGATTTGGAATCTGCCGAATAGATCAGATCCACTTATGATCTCGGCAGGGTCTGCGCGCGCCGACGCAGATCGGCCATCGACTTTCCCCAAGCTGGCATATGCGGCGCTGACGACACTCGGCCTATTAGGGCTTGCTGTCGTTTACATCGTAGATCCCCGCATACAAGGCAACTATCCAGTCTGTCCGTTCCTCGGAGTAACAGGCTTTCACTGTCCGGGCTGCGGAACCCTTCGCGCGCTGCATATGCTTCTGCGCGGAGACATCATCGCGATGTTCGGCTACAACCTCTTCGCCATGCTGTCACTGCCGTTCATCGCGTACTCGTTCCTGTCTGGGGCGACACGGGCGTTTCTGCAACGGTCGCTGCCTACGGTATTCATTCCACATCGATGGATCTGGGCGCTTCTCGCAACCATCATCGCGTTTTGGACTCTCAGAAATGTTCCGATAGAGCCGTTCACTGTTCTTGCGCCGTGAGATGTTCTCACAATGCAATTATCGAAGAGGGTCGAATAATAAGGATAAAAGAGAATAGATTGGCCGATGCGCCGTTACGCGCTGGCCGCCGAGTCAACGACTGCTTATACCATAAAAAGTCTGCTATATAATATATGTATATGAGTAAGCCCGACGAGAAAGTTGTATGAACTCTATCTCCTTCGAAGACATCGCAGCATTCCCGCCGCCGGGAATGACTATGCCAGTCTCGTTCGCCTTTAGCCCAGATGACCGCATTCTCACATATTTGCACAGCCCCGACGGCAGCCCAAATCGGCAGCTCTACGCGCTGGACATGCGCGCGCCGGACGACGCGAATGTAATTCAGGCCTCTGTCGGCCCTAGCGATGGCGATCTTACTCTGGAAGAGCAGCTGCTGCGCCAGCGTCAGCGTCAGCTGGGACAAGGTATCGTCCGGTATAGCTGGGCAGCGTCGGGCAGTCGCATTCTGATACCTGCGCAGTCTGGCGTCTATGTGAAAGACGACGCCTCGTCCCCGGCACGACTATTAGTCTCCGCCGAAGACGGCCCCGTAATCGATCCGCAGCTGTCGCCGGATGGTTCTATGCTCGCATTCGTCAGAGATGCGGAGATATATGTCGTCGAGATCGAAGGCGCTGACGAACCCAAACAGCTTACTTTCGACGCAAGAGGCACTGGCAAGACCAATGGTATCGCCGAATACATCGCGCAGGAGGAGATGCACCGCCTTAGCGGGTTCTGGTGGTCGAGGGACGGCAGGTACATCGCGTTCGAGCAGGCGGACGAGACGCGCATCCCTATCTATCGCATCGTCCATCAGGGCAAGGATTCGACTGGCGCGACAGCGCAGGAAGATCATCGTTATCCATTCTCAGGCCAGCCGAACGCGGAGATAAGGCTGGGCGTGGTCTCCGTCCCCGAAGTATCCGCAGAAGAAGAGGCGCGGGAAGATATGCTTCAACCAGTATGGATGGATCTGGGCGAGGACGAAGACATATACCTTGCTCGCGTCGATTGGATGCCGGACGGTTCGCTGTGCGCCCAAATTCAGAACCGGGAGCAGACACGCCTGAATCTGTGCCGATTCGACACGGGTACCGGCGCGCGAACGACGCTGCTGACGGAGACATCCGATGTCTGGATAAATCTGCACGATATGTTCCATCCACTGTCAGATGGCGGCTTCGTCTGGGCATCGGAGCGCGAAGGTTTTCGCCATCTGTATCTGTGCGACTCCGACGGGAGGATAGTACGGCAGCTGACATCCGGTGTCTGGCAAGTGGACGGTCTCGCCGGTGTGGACACTCGGCGCGGATATGTCTATTTCACAGGAAGCAAGGACGGAGCGACGGAGCGACACTTGTATAAAGCGTCTTTGGATGGCGGCGAAACCGAGCGGCTCACCAAAGAGGCTGGGACTCATATCGTGTTCATAGATCACGCATTCGACTGCTATGTGGATGTTTTCAGCGACATTCACACTCCACCGACGGCTAATCTCAGATCTCTGCAAGATGGCTCCATGCGTTACAGCATATATGCATCGGACGACCCTCGCATAACCGAATCGGAGCTGCATCCGCCAGAGCTGGTCACGCTAGAAAGCAGGGACGGTGAAACGCTGTACGGCGCGTTGTACAGACCACGCGCGGAGTTCGGGCCCGGCCCACACCCGACGATCATATATGTTTATGGCGGCCCGCATGTGCAGATCGTTAGCAACCACTGGTCGATGACCTGCGCAATGCGCATTCAGCGCCTGCGCTCGCAAGGTTATCTGGTGTTCGTATTAGACAACAGAGGCAGCGCGCGGCGCGGACTGGAGTTCGAAGGCGCCATCAAACACAATATGGGTGACATCGAGGTACGGGATCAAGTCGATGGTGTTCGCTGGCTGGTCGAACAGAGACTTGCGGATGAAGACCGAGTGGGCATATATGGCTGGAGCTACGGCGGTTATATGACGCTGATGTGCCTTGCGCGCGCGCCGGATGTGTTCGTCATGGGGGTTGCGGGCGCGCCGGTTACATGCTGGGATGGCTACGATACCCATTACACGGAGCGGTATATGGGAACGCCGCAATCGAATCCCGACGGATACCGCGCGGGGAGTGTCATGTCTCATATCGAATCTCTGCGCGGGCATCTGCTTATCGTACATGGTCTGATCGACGAAAATGTTCATTTCCGACACACTGCGCGCTTGATAAACGCTCTGATAAGCGCGCGCAAACCATATGAACTACTGTTGTTCCCCGATGAACGCCATATGCCCCGAAGTATGGCCGATCGTGTATATATGGAGGAACGCATTGCAGAGTTCTTCGAGCGGCATCTATGAGAATATATGAGAGTAAAAGAAAAATAGACCTGTAGCCTCGATCAGGGACACAAAATGCCCACATCGGACACTGACATAGATACTAGCTGTTATTTCGAAACTGCCCACGAACTGGCGCAGCTCGCGAAGACCGCTGGCGACCGCATCTACGCCGAACGACGCATCCCGCCGGAGGTGGCAAACGCGATCGCCGATAAAGGTTTCTTTCGTCTGCTCTTGCCCCGTTCGATCGGCGGCGCAGAGCTTCCTCATCCGCGCTTTCGCCAGATCGTGAGAATCTTCGCTGAAGTCGATGCCAGCGTCGGATGGTGCGTCAATCAGAACAATGTTTTCTCCACTAACGCGGTTCGTGTTCATCCGAAGACAGCCGACGAGATATGGGGCATTCGTCGAAATGTCGTTACCAATGGCCCTCCTATGCCAACGACACGGGCGGATATTGTCGATGGCGGCTATCGGCTATCGGGACGCTGGAACTTCTCCAGCGGATTCCCGCACGCTACTTGGCTTGCCGCGCTCACACCCGTCTATGCGCCCGGCGAGGATGAACCAGCAGAGATGAGGACTATGCTTCTGCCCAAAGGCAGCGCCCGTCCGCTGGATATATGGGAAGTAGGAGGACTTCGCGGCACGGGCAGCCTCAGCTTCGAGATAGACGACATGTTCATACCAATCGAGCGCTCTTACCCCACAACCGCAGTATCGCGCGAACCCGGCCCTCTCTATGTCATTCCGACGACCTTGCTGTTCTGCTCTGGATTTGCAACCGTCGCGCTCGGAGCGGCGCGCGCCGGCCTCGACTCCGCAATCGAACTCGCATCCGGCAAAACACAACAGGGGCGACAATCCACAATGCGCCTGGAGTCCACCACTCAGCGCATGGTTGGGCAGGCTGAAGCGATATGGAATGCAGCGCGCGCCTATCTGGATGAAGCGGCGGATGCGATGTGGGCAGGAGCGCGCGCTAACGGCGACCTGACACAGCAGGAGCGCATCGATGTGCGCCTCGCCAGTACCCACGCTATACGCGAATCGGCGAGAGTGGTCGATATTGCATACACTCTCTGCGGATCCAGCGCGATATTTTCCGCCAACCCTATTCAGCGTAAGTTCCAGGATGTCCACGCCATAACACAGCAGATTCAGGGCCGACCCACTCATTACGACACCGCGGGCCAACACTTACTCGGGCTGGAGCCAGACGGTATATTCTAAAAGACTGGGAATCGCGCGAATATGAACACCTATTCTCAAAATAGAATATAGAGAGACTAAAGACAGAGTTGAATGCATTATAGATAAGGTCGTACTCGCTTTTTCGTATTGCGGATACGCGCGCCAATGTGTAATGTGTACAGAATGCAGTGGTAGCTTGCTTAACTGAATCCGGGGAGGCTTCATATGACCTCGAACAACGGAAACTTCAACGGTATCCAGGAATATGCCGAAGACCAGGGCATGAAGCTGGACTGGATAGATCAACACGGCGAATGGGGTATCAAGGCTTCCTCAGACGGGAAAAAGGGGATGACGCTCGCCGATGTCCAGGTTGGCAGCTACGGTGATCCCGCTCCGCAGTCAGATAACATGAGCGGCAAGCCGAGAGGGGCTGCATCGCGCCCAAACGCATACCGCATCGGTGGCTATCAGGTTCGGACTAAATCCGATATATGGCTGGTCAATGCCGCTATGCTGTACGAAGAGGCGCTGCAGCGTCAGTGGAGCTCGGCGACGGATGTGCCTTGGGAAACTATCAAGCCGCTGCCCGACGATGTGGAGCGAGCCCAGTGCCAGCTCGCAACCTTCCTAACGGAGGTAGAGTTCGTCGCCGCGGATGTACCGGGTCGCTGGGTCGCTAGCACATCGCCGGACTATTTCGAACCGCGCATGTTTCTCATCAGCCAGATCATGGACGAATCTCGACATCTCGATGTATTCCGCAAGCGCGCGCTCGCCAACGGCGGAGGGCTGATGCAGCGTCCAAATGTCACTACTAGCGGAGTCGTAGGCAGTATCGACCTCTCACGCGACTTTACTGAGATGTCCTCGCGCCTTCATATATCTGGGGAAGGCGCGGTACTCAGCATCTTCCGAATGGGTGAGCTGATGGCATACAACGAAGCGGAGAAACGAATCTACCGGCTGGCAGCCCAAGACGAATCGCGCCATGTCGCATTCGGCGTGATGCACATGCGCTACCTCTCCGAGACAGAGCCGGATCGCAAAGAGGAAGTTCATGAATATCTCGACGAGGGCGAACGCGCTCTGGTTGCCGGCAACCAAAACCCGGCAGCGCGCGACACCGCGCAGAGCGAAGCGCTCGCCATACTGCTGGGCGGAGGCGAAAAGCACTTCGACGAGGGATACCGAAAGCTGCTCGCTATACGCAAACGGCAGGCAAAGGAGTATGTCCAGCGCATCCGCTCCGCAGGTTTCGGCGAACGATTCGATAACGGCCGCGCACTTCCGGAGTTGATGGAATATGTCCGAAACTAACTCCGCGCCAGAAAACACATCCAAAGACTCCACGCCAACGCCGCCTCGTCAGCGACGACGAGGACTGCAAGTAGATGACTCCGCCGAAGTTCCCCAGCCTTCATTAGACTGGATGCCGCGAACGCTCCAGTGGGGAACGCGCGTCAGACCCAGTAAAGGCGGTCTGAGAATCGGAGATCTAAACACCGGCATATATGGCGAGATTCCCGACCGCTGGGAGGAGCAGTCACGAATGCCGCGCGGAGCGTATCCGATGCCCGGCATACCGCCGCTCGCTATACCACTGCGCGACAAGCGCGACTTGTGGGCGGACAATGCCGCCGACCTGTACGAAGAGGCCATACAGCGACGCTGGGTTCCCGCCACCGATATTGCTTGGGATACTATCGAGCCGCTGCCCGGCGATGTCGAAGCGGCCATGTGTCAGCTATGCACGGAGCTAAGCCAAGCCGCGAATGTCGAGTTCGAAACTATCGGATATTGGCTTCAGCACATGTCTTACGGCTATCACGAGGTGAAGCTGTTTTTGGCCTCCAACATGTTCGACGCAGGGCGGCACCATGAAGCCTTCCGCAAGCGCGCGCTCGCCAATGGCGGCGGTCTCGGCCTCGAAAGCCGCGGCGAGATAAATCGCATGATATTGGAAAGCAAGGGCGGATGGTCAGAAACCAGCATCTTGCTGCATCTGCTGCGTGGAACATTTATCATGTCCATATACCGATACTGCGAACGGTTTGCCAACAACCCTGCAGAAAAAACCTTGTTCGCAATGGCGATGCAGGATAAAGCGCGTCACATCGCATACGGACTTCAGCATCTGCGCTATGCCGTAACGCATCAGTCGGACAAGGCGCTGATATTCGAGCGGCTGCTCAATATCGGCGAGAGGGTCTTTGCGCGCGAGATTCAGGAGCCGGCCATGCTGGAGCCACTTGCGATAATCTTTGGCGGCGGCATCGAGGGCGCGCGCGTCGGCATGGGACATGTCAACCGGATGATGGCCGACTGGGTACGATCATACCTCGATGCGACCGAGTGGCTTGGTATAAACAGAGGCGCGGCCTTCCCCAAAGAGCTGGCGAAATATCTGGAGCAGTAGATTGCCCGTCTTCCCATCTGTAGAGTGGTTCGATACGGTTCGCGCCGAGTTCAATACCGATGAGTCGGTGCGCGGCGGCGGTGGCGGAACCTGCGATGCCAAAGTTGGAATCCGCGTCGGCAATGAGATTTTCTTGCTGGTATTCGATGGATTCGAATGCGTCAGCGCGGCGGCCGTGGGCGAATCCGACCTCGCATCGACGGACTTCTATTTGGATATGTCGCCCGAAAACTGGCGCGAGATGTTGCTGAATATCCGCGACAATGGCGAAGCCGACCTCGATCACACCCTGAATACACTCGATCTGGACAGCGAAGATGGTCTCGCGCGTTCCGTCACAGGCGACCAATACCAGCAAGACCTATTCTTCAGATACAACCAGACTTTTCAGTATTTCTTCGATATGTCTTCTCGGGTGGAGACGGAATTCGCAGACTAAGCGAGAAAAACGATAGCATCGGTAGGAGGAGACAAATTGCCTATATTCCCATCGGTGGAGTGGTTCGATTCGGTGCGCGGCGTCGCCAACGGGGACAGCCGTTTTCGGAATCTCGGAACTACGGACGCCAAGGTGGGCGTACTGGTTGGAGAGCAGGCGTTCGTCTTGGATTTCGAGGCTTTCGAATGCGCCCGCACAGCAGCCGCTGACCAAGACGCGTTGCGCGATGTGGACTTCTCCCTGAGAATGTCACCCGACGAGTGGCGCGCGCTGCTAACGAACATCGACGAAAACGACGGCGCGGACGCCTATCATACTTTCAACTCCCTCGATATCGACAACGGTATAGTCGAATCTTCTAACCCATATGGCCTCAATAACTTTCCGAGATTCCATATGAGCCTTCAGAGGTTTTTCGATCTGTCCAGTCGTGTAGAAACGACTTTCCAATAGAGCCAATCTCCGTTCATATCCACATATATTGGAAGAATTATCATGCCAATCTACGAATACAGATGTGGCGACTGCGCCGGGAAGACTGCCAAACTGGTGCGCGGATTCGAATCTCCCGAATCTGTGCCTTGCGTCGAGTGCGATGGTCAGAATACGCGCCGTATAATCTCTAGCGTGGCTTTCCATAAGTCGCTGAGCACACAACTTCAGGATTTGGACGGCAGATACGACCGCATGGTGGACGAGGCATCCGCCAAAACCGCTGACGCAGACCCGAACCGATTCTTGCGAAAGTCCATCCCGCTGGATGCGGCGGACAGATAGCGAATACAGAGCAGAACGATCTATGCTGTACGAAGAACGCCGAACGACCCTCGCGCCGCGCAAACTCGACGCCTATGCCGATCATCTAAGAAACGATGTCTTGCCGCGTCTCGAAGGCGGTGAGGTTCTCTGTTTGTTGAGCGCGGCTATAGGCGGCCCAACCGAATCACTGCTTCAGATGACGCGCTATACAGATTACGAGACATGGCTGCGATCGCAAGCGGCATACTCGCCCGACAGGATGAATTTCGTGCAAGGCGAGGAGGTTCGGCTGCTGCGCTCGGTCTCCTCGGTTAGACCGAAGGCGGAGATAGTCGAACCGGACATGCGCCCGTTCTACGGACACCGACGATTTCACATAGACCCATCCGATCTGGATGAATTCGTAATATGTTCCGAACAAGGCATCTGGCCGCGCATCGAATCGCAGGGCGCGTCCATACTCGGCCTGTGGACGACGCTCGGTTCTACCGCGCCGCTGGAAGTTACGCTGCTCACCGGCTACCACGGCCCGGCGCATTGGGAATCGACCCGTCAACACGGGGAACGACCGAGTTCGATGGACGAACAGATGTGGGCGCGCAGTCTCCAGCTGCACCGCCGCCGCTCCGAACTGCCGCTGCGGACTTGGGTGCGTCTAATGCGGCGAATCGAGAGCTGACACCCGCACTATCACATACCTCGCCTATCCTCTTCCTCGCTCATAGCAATGAGTTTAGCAGTGTGCAAATTACATGCAAGATGCTATAATGATCTCTAGTGGGGACGCGTGGGTTCGACAGGGGATGCCTTCGCGGGACCGCAAGCCGAGGCGCCATCCACCCTCGTTAATCCGGTGGCAAACAAAGTAACTGACGACAAGCAGTTCGCTCTAGCCGCCTAGGCGGCTCGTTCCCCAGCTCTCGCCCTGAAGGGGCTGGATGGAGCGCCATAATTCGGGGTGCTGTTCTGGCGACGCCGATGCCCGGAACTCAAGACCATCGGCTAACTCCATGCGCGCGCTCCGCCGATACGGACACGCTGGAGTGACTCTAAGTATCGGCTAAGCTTGTAGAAGTCCCTGACGCGGGGTCTTCTGGACGGGGAGTTCGACCCTCCCCCGTCTCCACCAAATCCCTTCCAGTCAGTTAGAAAGCGCGGGCTTCCCCAGCTCGCGCTTGGCTTTTGCGCAATTCGCCAGAAGGGCGAACAGATTTTGCGGCAGGATCCGTCTAGCTAAGTCTGTCGTATTGCCCATCGATCGGCGATCGGCTAAAAACCTCGCAAAGAGCGTCTTTCAGCTGGATAACAGCAGTTTGCGAGCAACATCCTCGCCGAGATTCGCAAAGGTCTGCCCGAGATCGCCGGATACGAAGCCGGTGTCCATAGGCGTTATGGACGCCCAACCGTTTCGCGTTGCCCAAACATCGCTGTCTTCGGGCACATGCGCGTGAGTGGGCCGGCTGTGTCGTATCCAATAGTGGATGCGTCGTCCGTCATTGCCACGCTGGACTTGTTCTAGCCATGCTTTCGGGCCGAGAGATGTGATCTTTATACCCTTCAGCTGAGATTCACTCAGATTTGGCACATTGAGGTTGTAGAGCAGCGGTCGCGCATCGCCTTCGGCTATCACAGACGCCAAGCCCGCCGCTATCTTCGCCGCAGAGTCGTAAACGACATCGGTGAGAGAGGTTACGGAGACGGCTATAGACGGAATCCCACGAAAGAAACCCCTGAACGCGCCACCGACCGTGCCGGAGTCTAGTACATCCATCCCCAAGTTCGCGCCCTCGTTGATGCCGGACACGACCAGATCGAACGGCTCATCGAACAGCGATTCGGTCGCCAATATCACACAGTCGGCGGGAGTGCCAGTTACAGAGTATGCGCGGACGCCTTGCACATGCGGCTCCACCTCGTTGACGCGCAGGATATTCAGCAGCGTCCGCGCCGTTCCCATGCCGCTCTGATCGCGGTCTGGGGCGACCACAGATACCTCGCCCAGCCCTGACAGCGTTTCGACCACAGCCCACAGCCCCGGCGCATGCGCCCCATCGTCATTAGTAACCAGTATCCTCATTGCGTGAACATCCATTTCTGACTTTTGTTCGTAAGTTCGGGAGTTAGAGTAATTCGCTGTTTTCTGTCACTTATATCTACAGTAATCTAGGCGTTTGCTACGCTCAGAACTCTTCGGAAACATACCAACGCATATACTTTGGACTGTCCATAGATACACCTCGATCGTAATATATCTCGAAATCTCGTCCGTCGGAGGTTCGCACACGATAATAGTTTCTGTGATACCGCTGCCACCATTTGTGTTTGCGTCCGTCGTTTGGAAAGCCATAATCTTGCCATGCGGTCAGTATCTGAGATACATGATGCGTCTCGCCTCGAAACGAAAACGCCGTCGGCGCCCGTGTGTCGGAATCACGCTCCACGCTTATTTGCTGTCCGAAGAACCGTCTTGGCATATTCAACTCCGGCTTCGATACTCCTCACCTATTATATCTATACATCTATATATCTATACATCTATAGGCTATACCCGCTCGATCATGCGGATGCGTCGCAATTGTAGCAGTTACAGCGCGATGGTATGCAGCCATTCACGCCCTGTCCCTGTTGTCATACTCGGCTGACTGATACAATCATAGTCCGAATCGCATTGCGGATCGTAGTGTGAATCGTATTAGGCAATATGTAATAAGCAATGTATAGAGCGGAAAGGATGTCGGCTTTACCGCCTGCGCTGTCCCGCAAATCGGAGGAACCCGAATGACGACAGATGCCAAGTTGGATCTGAAGAAGAAAAGTCGCGTCGTAACGGACGGGCCAGACCGCGCCGGCGCGCGCGCCATGCTGAGGGCGACAGGCCTCGACGATGACGATATGGGAAAGCCGTTCGTCGCCGTAAGCAATCTGGCGTCGGATGTTACCCCCTGCAATGTTCATCTGAACCGGCAGGCGCTCGAAGTGAAGAGAGGGCTGCGAGCCGCCAACAGCGTTCCGTTCATGTTTGGAACTATCACCATTAGCGACGGTATATCAATGGGTACGGAGGGTATGAAAGCCTCCCTCGTCAGCCGCGAAGTGATAGCGGATTCCATAGAGACCGTTACATTCGGGGAAAGCATGGATGGTCTGGTCGTCGTTGCCGCCTGTGACAAGAACATGCCCGGCGCGATGATGGCAATTGCTAGATGCAATGTCCCATCCATATTCGTCTATGGCGGCGCGATTATGCCCGGCAACTGGCGAGGTCAGGATGTGAACATTCAGGATATGTACGAAGCCATAGGCGCATACTCTCAGGGTAAAATAAGCCTGGACGAACTGACCGGAATGGAGCGTGTCGCCTGTCCGGGAGAGGGCGCGTGCGCAGGCATGTTCACCGCTAACACGATGTCGTCCGCTATCGAGGCTATGGGCATGTCGATACCGGGCGCGGCGTCGATTCCAGCCATAGATCCGCGCTGCGAGCAAGTAGCCTTCGACAGCGGAGAAGTCATGTACTCGCTGCTCGAAAAAGACATAAAACCGCGCGACATAATGACTAGGGAAGCGTTCGAGAACGCCATCCGAGTCGTTTTGGCGATGGGCGGCTCCACCAATGCCGCGTTGCATCTGCTGGCGATAGCGCACGAGGCGCGTGTCGAACTCTCGCTGGACGACTTCGACACGCTCAGCCGCACTACTCCTTATATAACCGATTTACGACCGGGCGGCAGGTTCGTCATGTCCGATATGGACAAAGTCGGCGGCGTTCCCGTGGTTATGAAGGAGCTGCAAAGTGCCGGCCTGCTGCATGAAGACTGCCTTACGATAACGGGCAAGACGATTGGCGAGAACCTGAACGAAGTCGATCTGGCGCCAGACAATCGCGTCATATACTCCATCGCCAACGCCAAAAGCCCGACCGGAGGGCTGGTCATACTCGAAGGCAACCTCGCGCCGGAAGGCTGTGTGATGAAGGTGTCAGGAACTCAGAGGCTGAGACACGAAGGCCCCGCGCGCGTGTTCGATGGCGAACGGGCAGCGTTCGAGGCAGTAACTAGCGGACTTATAGAGCAAGGCGATGTGCTAGTGCTGCGGTACGAAGGGCCAAAGGGCGGGCCGGGGATGCAGGAGATGCTCTCTGTTACCGGCGCGATGATGGGAACCGGTATAGGCGAGGACATACTTCTGATGACGGACGGTCGATTCTCAGGCGCGTCCAGAGGACCGATTATCGGACATGTCGCGCCAGAAGCGGCAGTCGGAGGCCCAATCGGGCTGGTGAAAGACGGCGACATGATCTCCATGGATGTGGAGAGCCGCGCGCTAAATGTGAATATAGACGATGCCGAGATGGAACGCCGTCGCAGTGAATGGCAGCCACCAGAACCGCGCCATACCACAGGCGTGCTAGGCAAATATGCAAAGCTGGTATCGTCCGCATCCAAAGGAGCGGTAACGACCTAATGTTACGCTCGCGCCGATCCTGTCGCAAAGACCAGATCGACACGAGCAAGCAATACTTTACAACCATGAAAACGGGATATGCGAGATGGTCGTTTCGTATATCCCGTTTACATATAGTATCTGTTCATATCTGTAACAGCGCTAATACGAACGGCACGGGCGCGTCATCTCTCTATTACAAAATATAAAAACCCGACCATTTACGGCATATAATTTTTTAGGAATCATTGCAAAAGTTTGCATTCTTTGGCATTGGTATTTATCATATTCAATTAGTCATTAACGGCTAATATAAGGAGCTGAAATATGCCGTCATTCGAAGTTATTTCATTGAACGACGCTAGATTGGAACTGTCGTTGACAGGAGCGCGAGGCGCGCTAATACGCCAGTATCTGGACTATCTGAAGGAGATAGAGCCCAATCAGGCTGGAAAACTGACAGCGAAACAGGGTGAGACTACTGCCGCCATACGCCGCCGTCTAGCAGCGGCAGCCGACCTGATGGGCAAGACGCTCGAAATGGAACGACAAGGCGATACCGTATTCTTCTGGGAAAAGAACGAAGACGACCCGCCGCGTAAAAGAAGAAGACGCCGACGCCGAAACGCCGACGCCGACGAATCTCCCAACACCGAAGAACAGGAGTAGGCCGAACACTATGCGCGCTATCGATATGCATGTACACATCCCGCGTGCGCCGGGCCTGCCGGACATGGGCATCGAGGACAGCCTGCGTCGATACTTCGGCTTGGGAGACGCCCCCATGCTCGGCGAGGAGCTGGCAGCCCGATACAGAGAGTGGGACATCCTCGGAGTAGTCTTCTCTGTGGATGCGCAGACTGCGACTGGCGACCTGCCCGACACTAACGACTATGTCGCCGAACTGGTGTGCGCGCACCCAGAACAGCTAATCGGCTTTGCAACGGTGGATCCGTGGATGGGGCGGCGCGCGGTAGATGAACTGGAACGCGCAGTAAGTGAACTCGGACTTCGAGGGCTAAAACTTCACCCCATTCATCAGGCATTCTTCCCCGACGAGTCGCGATTTTACCCGCTGTACGAAGCATGTGTACGGCTAGAAATACCAGTTCTGTTTCACTCCGGATTCGCCGCGGCGGGACTCGGCGCGCCCGGCGGCGGAGGCATGAAGCTCAAACACGCCGCGCCGATACCGCACATCGACGACATCGCCGCTGACTTCCCCGGTCTGACCATCATCATGGCGCACCCCGCATGGCCATGGGTCGAAGAGCAGATAGCAGTCGCCCTGCATAAGCCTAATGTCTATCTCGACCTGTCTGGCTGGGCGCCTCGATACATTCCAGAAGCCTTGATTAACGAAACGAACACGCGGCTTCAGGATAAGGTGATGTTCGGGTCTGACTTTCCATACCTGCCGCCAGACAGATGGCTCGCCGGATTCGAACGGCTGGATATACGCGAAGATGTGCGCCCCAAAGTGCTGCTCGAAAACGCCAAACGAGTGCTTCGGCTCTGAATCGATATCGAGGTAACGCGGCATCGCTGCGAATAGAATGCTATCGATGATAATGAGCTTTCTTAGTGTATTATCCGCATCCAATCGCGCTGGAAACCTTGCGGAATCTCGTTGCTGTTTGCATAGACATGCGTTGTAATAATCCAAAAGTAGTCCAAAGCGGTCGCCTAAAACCGAGCATAGTTCATTCTCGCAAAGATAGGATATTTCCTAAGATGCTGTCTTGAATGGCTCTCGAAGAAGAACAGTTGAACGGTCGCATTGCGAGCATCGTCAACGAGCTGGCGAAAATGACGGGGTGGGTTGCGCGTGAGGAGCTATGGAACACGCTGCGCGATGTTCGTTCCAAGCCTGATATACTGATAACCCGCGCAGACGCGCCGCCCATCGTACTCGAAAACGAATACTATCCGGCGAACACTCTGCACGATGACTGCATGAAGAGCATCGGGCGCGAGCTAAATCCCGATGTGGCGCACTCCGCAGGCGTGGTCAGCGCCGTCGTCGCAATACGCTCTCCGCTGACGCTGAAAGACTGCTCCAACGCCGACGAGGCGCGGCTGATGCTGATGGACGGTCTGCCACTAGAGTATGCGGTGTATCAGTATCGAGGCGATACCGAAAACCACCATCGCTTCCCTAGCGATGGATTCGTTACCGGGAATGTTCGCAATCTGCTGGAGTTCATCCGCCCGGCATCCGAGCCGGAGAGCGTCATTACAGCAGCTGCAGAAGCCCTTTCCAACGGTACTGAGGATGCCGCAAAGTCGCTTGTCAGACACGCGGAGAGCAAGAGCTTCGGTCTGGACATCGCCGAGGCGCTCCGACAGCCATGGCCTGCTCCTATAGATTCTCCGCCCAAAACCCCCAGCCAGCGAAAACAGGACAGGGCAGATCGCACAGCGCGGGATCAGACTGCGCGGATGTGCGCCGCAATCATAATCAACGCGCTCGCATATCAGCAGAATCTCGCAGGATTCGAGGGCATCCGCGATTTGGAGCAGGTACGCGCTGACGCCCCGGACAGCGGACTAAACAAGCAGTCGGTGATCGCTGAGTGGGATGCCATACTCGAAATCGACTATTGGCCGATATTTCATATTGCCAAGCAGCTGCTGTTGCTGATCCCGCCGAACACAGTCTCGGAAATGCTCCCTCGCATGGTCGATACGGCGAATGCCATACAGGACGCCATTCGCCAAAACGATGTGGCAGGCACGGTGTTCCAGAGACTGATTGCGGATAGGCAGACACTGGCTACCTACTACACCAGACCAGAGAGCGCTATCTTGGCGGCGCACATTGCCATACCAGAAGATTTGGACTGGGGCGATGTCGAAACGCTGAAAAACTATCACATCGCAGACTACGCCTGCGGAACCGGCGGGCTTGTGCTTGCGGCATATCAGAGAATTCGGGAACTGCACCGCAACCGTGGCGGAAATCCGGACGCGGTTCACGCCCACATGATGGAGAATGCGCTGACCGCCTGCGACATCATGCCGGCCGCAGTTCATCTCACATCGTCACTTCTCTCTTCTGTCGCGCCGCTAGTGCAGTATCTCGGCACGCGAAACACACTGTACCCATATGGCGGCGTCAGAAAGCGCGACAGCGACGGCAAGCCGATTTCCGATAACGAAGGAAACCCCGTCTTCGAGCGAGACGGAAAAGGCAAGCCCGTTGTGAATATCGGTTCTCTCGAACTGCTAAATACGAGTTCGACGACCAAGCTTCAAGCAGTACTGCCGCTGAGCGAACAGATGGCCCTAGGAGCGGCGGGCAAGCGGCGTTCCATCGAGGTCGATATGCCTCCGTCGAGTCAGAGCTTGGTGATAATGAACCCGCCATTTACTACGCCCACCAACCACGCCGCAGACCATGTGGACACCAAGAATCCGGCCTTCGCCGCTTTCGGCACCACACCTGCGGAACAGGGCGCGATGGCCGATATCGTCAAGAATCTGAGCAAAAATACCGTCGGCGATGGCTACGCCGGCCTCGGCAGCCAATTCTCCGCCATTGCCAATAACATGGTCGAGCCAGACGGACATATAGCTCTCATACTGCCCATATCTTCGATGCTGGGCGGCAGCTACGACGGCAAGATTGTGCGAAGCTGGCAGAAGCTGAGACGGATGCTCGCCGAACACTACAACGACATCGTGATCGTGAGCATCGCCAAGTCCACGACTTGGGAATCCGCATTCTCTGCGGATACGCACATCGCCGAGGCCCTCATTATCGCCCGTCGGATGAAGGCGGGCGAACGCGCAAATCATACGGCGCACTTCGTCAATCTCGCAGAGCGTCCGAAGACCAAACTGGCCGCGCAGGAGGTGGCGCGCGTCATTCGCGTCGCCATTTCGGAACTCACCGAAACAGGCGAAAGTACACCTATATCGGTCGGATCTGAAGAAGTAGGGTTCGTGAGCTTCGAGAATGTCGATCCGCTGGAAAAGTGGACGGCGGTACGCATCGCCAACATAGGTCTGTTCAGGCGAGCCAAGCAGTTGGCGGCTGGGATGCTGCACCTGCCGCAGCGAATTACACCCATTCCAGTTCCCATTGTAAAAATAGGAGAAATAGGCGATATTGGACCGGTAGATCGTCTCCTAACGAGCTCATTCACTAAGAAGAGCGGAGCAAATCCCGGCACCGAGTATCCATTCCTGTGGAATCATGACAAGGTTCGTGGACCGAAGACACAAGATCGCATGCTCACTCCGCCGGACAGCTCTGGTACGATAAAGCCAAATAAGGAGCAGGATGCTGCCCGAATCTGGACGAGAGCGAGTCATTTACATATCAATAGGGACTTTCAATTCAACGCCAACGCCACTGCGGCGGCATATACGAACAAAAGTACGGGGGGGGGGCAAGCTGGCCTAACCTGAAAATGTCGTCGGTAGAGCTGGAGAAAGCAACCTGCGCGTGGCTGAACGGCACGCTGGGTATTATCGGCTACTGGCTGGAGAGCAACAGAACTCAGAATGGGCGTGGCCGAACTACCGTTACCGCGATTCCGAACATCCCCACACTGGATGTAACCGCGCTATCGCCAAAGAGGCTGAGCGCGGCGGCGCGCATATTCGACGACCTTTGTGATACGAAGATGCTGCCAGCAAACGAAGCGTACCGTGATGACGCGCGGCAAGAACTAGACCGCCGCTTGCTAACGGAGACGCTGGGACTGGATGACGATGCGGTAGAGCAGCTGTCCATACTGCGCAACCAGTGGTGTATGGAACCGACCGTCGTCGGCACCAAGAGTACTGGCATCGAGCAGTAACCGAGAGTACGAACGCGCAGAAGGCTCTAGTCGTTTACGATGAAGAAACGCTAGCAAACCCGAAGCGTAAGAGATGATATTGAGAGAAGGCAATAGAGAGTTTCGCGTTCATATGAAAGCCTTGATACTGACCCCAATCGAAGACGAGTTCTTGGCGCTGACAGAGATGTTGTGCGAGCTGGGCTGTCAGTCCACTACTCGGCAGATAGGCAAACTCTGCGCGCGTGAGTATGCTTCCATCGGGCTGCTGGTCGTCTTGGGCGGTCTGGGCAAGGCGCAGTTCGGCATACACGCTCAGCACGCCATCGACGCGCTGGGGGGTGTGGATCTGTTGGTATGCGCCGGCAGCGCGGGCGGACTCGGCGGCATCGGGCGTATTGGCGATGTCGCAGTGGCAACCGAAACTATCGAACACGATTTCAAGTGGGGGATGCTGGACAAGCCTCTCCCACGCTTCGCCGGCTCTGCCGAGCATATCGAGACTCTGCGTTCTATCGCTCCTGATGATTACGGCTGGGATTTCGGAGTCTCGTTCGGCCCCGTAGCCAGCGGAGACGAAGGCATAGCCGACGCCGACCGCGCTCGCAGACTGCACGCCGACACTGACGCGATCGCAGTCGCGTGGGAAGGCGCTGGCGGTGCGCGAGCCGCGGGCTTCTCCGGTGTCCCGTTTCTCGAAGTACGCGGCATATCCGATGGAGCCGGCGGCGACGCGCCCGACGAGTTCCGACAGAATCTACCCATAGCCGTGAAGAATGTTGCGCGCGTCCTGCTGCGTCTCGCGCTGAGCTACAATGCAGATACACGATGACGATACCTAGCCGATACCTATAGACTGACAATCATAAAGATAATCATAGACCGAGCTGTACACATGAAATACGCACTGTTTACGCATATCCCCTGGCCCCAAAATACCGACTCTGCGCGCCTGCTGGTGGATGCGGCTGAGGAGGCGCGGCTGGCAGAGTCTCTCGGCTTCGACAGCGTGTGGATAGCCGAACACCACTTCACGCGCTACGGAATCGGCTCATCCGCCCTCGTCATAGCTGGTTACATGGCTGGTAAGACGGAGAGTATTCGTCTCGCCACCGGCGTGCTGATCCCCACACTGCACAACCCCATTAGACTTGCCGAAGACATCGCGACGCTGGATGCCATTAGCGGAGGTCGGCTGGACATCGGCTTTGGAAGGGGCGTGTATGGCTACGAATACGGCGGATTCGGCGTCGATCCCGCCAGCAGTCAGCAGCATTTCCGCGAATCCATCGACATCATGCAAGGGTTATGGACGACACCGGAGTTCTCCCACGAGGGCGATTTCTATAGTCTGAACAAAGTCAGCCTCGTGCCGCCTCCGTTTCAGCGTCCGCATCCGCCGGTTTACATCGCCGCGTCGCGCTCGCCAGAAACGCTCGACTACTGCATCTCGCGAGGTTACAACCTTTGCATCGCCGTCGTGATGGACACCGCGCCAGCGCTCGATCTCCTCGACAGGTTCGTCTGCAAAGCGAAGGCAGCGGGACTCGACAGGCCGGCATCAGAGATTCCGTTCTTCCGCTATATCTATGTCGCCGAGACCACGGAGCAAGCCAGAAAGGACACCGCCGCCCATATCGAGTGGATACTGGATATGGTGCTATGGAGAGGGCGTTTTCAGAATGGCGGCAGCGAGGTCTATCACGACATCGAAGAGTGGAAACGAACGCGAACCGAGACCCCAGCAACGCTGGATTATGTGCTCGAAAACCGCGCCATAGTCGGCAACCCTGACTATTGCATCGCGCGCATCGAGGAGCTAAAGCGGCATGGCGTCCGCTATTTCGGAGCCAACTTCGCAATGGGCGGCCTAAGCCACGGCAAAGTGATGCGGTCTATGGAGCTGTTCGCAGAATCGGTGATGCCTCGTTTGTAGAATGCTTAGGGGCCGGCGCGAACCCTTGGTAATTGCCAAAATTTTGGCAATTACCAAGAATCCGGATTACCGAGAAACTGAGGGTACAATCCCCTTCTGCGAGAGCTAGTCCGACACCGTCACGGATACTGGTTTGATGCCGTTGACCATATATCCGAGCCGATTCCAGCGCGTCTCAGCGGGCTGGACATTGCCACCCGCGTCGGTCGCCCGCGATTGGAGTGTGTAGCAGCCTGCCGTCTCCGGCGTCCAGGAGAAGTGCCACTGCTGCCATGCGTAGCGTTCGGTTGGCCCGACGATCTCTGCCGGTGTCCAGGACGCTCCGCCATCCACGCTGACATCGACGCGCGCGATACGCTCGCCGCCTGACCACGCCATGCCTTCGACACAAACCCTTCCGAGTCGAACTACATCGCCATTCGCTATATTGCCGATCACAGACTTCACGCCGATGCTAGTCAGAGGCTGAGCATTACCCGAATCGTCTTCCACAATATATCTGTCGGTCTGGAAAAAGCCTGAGAATTTCCTGTCTAGCACGGTGATGCGCTTGAGCCACTTTACGGATGCCATGCCATACCATCCGGGAACGATGAGCCTTATCGGATGTCCATGTTCGGGAGGCAGCGGCTGACCGTTCATCTCGTATGCCAGCATGGTATCTGGATGCATCGCGATGTCTATTGGCAGGCTTCGCAGATATGGCATTTCCTGCGCATCCGGCGCAGGCTTGCCCGAATCGTGCGCCTCGAAGAGGACTTCCATCGCCCCAGACTCGACGCCCGCAGACGATAGGACATCGCTCAGACGCGCGCCTGCCCAATATGCAGTACTGATAGCGCCGCTCTGGAACTGGTTACCCGGCGCAGGCGGTTCGAGGTCGCTGCGGTTGTTTCCCGCGCATTCCATCGTAACTGGCAATGTTACGCGCGGAAGGGACTTGAGAGCTTCGATGCTCAGAGCAGAGACTCTGCTTACCAGTCCATCGACCGTGAGATTCCATGCGGAGCAGGAGATATGCGGGATGGAAAAATGGTTACGGACATAGAAGTGGGGGTTGGCAGTAAGCCAGCTAACGAAGGCCCCGGGTGGGGTCTCGCCTATCAGAGGCTCGTTTTCGATTGGCACTAGGTTTTTCTGACGATCTGGCCGGGACTGCTCGGCGACTATCGTCGCGTCGCGCCCAGCCTCGCTACATGTACAACGACACATCACGAAACCTCCTAAGTATCGAGGATCACCGAATTACACCAGCAATTCAGGCTACTGTAAACCACACGCGCGCCGTTCGCAATAGGGTTGTACCATCGAACACACGATGAATATACGATTTCGAACCATAATCCTCTAATCTCATAGTTTTTATAGTCCCATAGTCAATGCACCTGAAGGTTTGTCTCTAGGTTGTGGTAACCTGTTGATGTAAAAACGAAAGAAGACGCGCTCGCGTGTCGGGCGGTTCCGGAGGTGAGAGGTTGGAGAGAATAGCAATTTTGGGCGTGAGCCCTGTTGGAGCCTCGATAGGCATGTCACTGGTCGGGCGTAATTTGAGCAACACGGAGGTGGTCATCACCTCGCCAAATCGCGGCGTCATGTCTGCGCTGTCCAAGATGAAAGCCGCGCACAAGACTGTGAATGGGCTGTCCGCCGCAGTGGAGGGCGCGCGGCTGGTGATTTTAGATGCTGCCGTGGGCGAGATGCGGGAGATGATGGAAACTATCGGCCCTTACATCGAGCCTGACACGGTGGTTACGGACACCGTAAACATCAAGGGGCCCGTAATGCGCTGGGCAGAGGAATATCTGCCAAAGGATGCCAGCTTCATCGGCGGACATCCGCTGCTGAAATCGCCGCCAGAATCCATCGAGGACGCCGACCCGCGCGTATTCGATGGCGCGAGATATACCATCGTCCCATCCAAGTCGGCAGACGAACAGGCCGTCCGAACCGTCACCGGCTTGGTCGAAGCGCTCGGCGCAATCCCCATCTTCCTAGACTCATCCGAACACGACTCCTACGCCGCCGCCATGCACCATCTGCCTATCATAATGTCCTCGGCATATGTCATGACGACTGCCAGCAGCAGCGGCTGGCGGGAGATGCATAGGCTCGCAGAGTCGCAGTTCGATACTTTTGGCAGACATGCAGCTAACGACCCGCTCGACAACGAAGCAGTCTGCCTCGCAGATCCCGACGCGCTAGTCCACTGGATCGATCAGCTAATCCTCGAGCTGTACAGCTTCCGCAATGAGATAAGTAACGAGAATGACGCTGACGCGCTGTTGGACAGGTTCGTGAAAGCATGGGAATTGCGCTCGAATTGGGAGGCCGATGCTGTTGTGCCGAAGGAAGGCACAAAACTGCCCACCGCCGGAGAATCTATGATGAGCGCGATGTTCGGCGACAAGCTCGCAAACCGCCTGCGCGTGATGCGCGACAAGGAGAAACAGCCGGATAGCGGCGGAAATCGATTCTTCCGGAGGAACAGATAGATGAATCGAGCTGTAGATCATTCCGATAGACTGGAAGGAACGGTCGTACCACCGGGGGACAAGTCGATCTCCCACCGCGCCGCGCTGCTGAACGCAATAGCAGACGGAAACGCCACCGTATCCAACTTCTGTGTAGGAGACGACCGCGCTTCGATGTTGGGCTGTCTGCGAGGGCTGGGCGTAGATATAGAAGCTCATGGCGAATCTGGGGGCGCGTCCGAGTTCTTCCGAATCTCAGGCAGAGGCAAGGACGGACTGGCCGAACCCAACGATGTGCTGTTTTCAGGCAACAGCGGCACTACCATGCGCCTAGTATCGGGTCTGCTGGCCGGGCAGGATTTTTTCAGCGTAATCAGCGGGGATTCCTCGCTCAGGCGCAGACCTATGAAACGCATCCTTCTGCCGCTGGAGATGATGGGCGCGCGAGTGATGGGGCGTGATGGCGGCTCGCTGGCGCCTCTGGCATTCGCGGGAGGCGGCCTGCGTGGAATCGAATACACGATGCCAGTGGCGAGCGCGCAGCTAAAGTCCTGCATCCTCATCGCGGGGCTGTACGCTGACGGCGAAACTACAGTGATACAGCCTGCCGAGTCGCGTGATCATACCGAGCGGATGATGAGCGCGATGGGCGCGGATATCGAGAAGGGTGGCTTGCGCGTTACCGTCCGACCGTCGAACCTGCGACCTATAGATATCCAAGTGCCGAGCGATATCAGCGGCGCGGCTTTCTGGCTCGTCGCAGGCGCGGCGCATCCGAACGCGCGAATCACAGTCGAGGGTGTAGGCATCAACCCATCGCGGACGGGTGTCCTGGATGTGCTGCGCGAAATGGGGGCCAACATTCGTATCGCAAATGTGCGCGAGGACGGCAACGAACCGTCCGCCGATCTGATCGTGGAATCGAGCGATCTGCGCGGAATCGACATCGGAGGAGAGATAATCCCGCGCGTCATCGACGAACTGCCGGCGCTGGCTTTGGCAGCGTCTCAGGCGTCTGGACGGACTACGATACGGGATGCCGCTGAATTGCGTGTGAAGGAATCCGACCGAATATCGGCAACCGTCGAGGGGCTGACGGCGTTTGGCGCGAGAGTCCGCGAGACCGAAGACGGCATGATCGTAGAGGGCGGCTCCCGACTGCGCGGCGCGGCGGTCGATAGCCACGGCGACCATCGCATCGCCATGAGCATGGCCGTCGCCGGCGCCATCGCCGATGGACGCTCGACGATACATGGATCCGCCGCCGCCGATGTATCCTACCCCTCATTCTGGGATGCGCTCGACAGCGTATCGGGGAGGAGCTAGAGGTTGTCGAACTCGGATGCGCCGGAATCCCGTCAGCGCGGTCGCCTTTTCGTCCTCTCCGGCCCTTCCGGAGTTGGAAAAGACGCAGTGCTGAGCGCGCTGAAACGAACCGACATCGACAGCCACTTCGCTGTAACCGCCACCACGCGCCCGATACGACGCGGCGAGATAGACGGTCTCGACTATCTGTTCTTGCCTAAAGCCGAGTTCGAGCGCATGATCCAGCGCGACGAATTCATAGAATGGGCGGAGGTTTATGGTAATTTGTACGGCGTCCCGCGCGCGCAGGTGTCCAACGCGCTGGAACGAGGCGGAGATGTCGTTCTGAAGATCGATGTGCAGGGCGCGGCGACGGTGAGATGTCTGTATCCCGATGCAGTGCTAGTATTCTTGGAACCGCCCGATATGGCGACTTTGGAACGAAGACTGCGCCTACGAAACACAGAATCCGCCGAAGCCCTGCGCACGAAGCTGCAGACGGCATACAGAGAGATGACAGAGGCGGATTGGTTCGATCATCGGGTGATCAACGAAGATGACAGGCTGGATGCAACGGCGGCGGCGGTGGCAGATATACTAAGACACTAATCAGGCGCGAGAGGCGAATCGAATGGAACAGGCACTCACCGGAATCGAGGTACTGACTTAACGCATGTTCGAGCCGGGCCGTCTTGCGCGTAGATGCTCGGCTTTCTCGGCGCGGATGTCATCGAAGTCGAAGACACTCGCGGCGGCGACAGCACACGCGCCGAGACCTCGCTCATCGAGAAGATTCCGACAGCGTATATTTCCTGATATTCAATAGCAACAAACGCGCAGTTACGCTCGATCTCAAGTCCGAAAAGGGCAAAGAGATGTTCGTTCGGCTAGTAGGCTGGGCGGATGCTTTGGCAGAGAACTTCTCGTCCGGCATGATGGCCTGATGGACAGGCTCGGGCTCGGATGGGACGAGCTGCGCCGACTGAATCCGCGTCTGATATACACCGCTATCAAAGGGTTTGGCAAAGGGTTTGGCGCCTATGGGCCATACTCGGGATACAAGGGGTTCGAGTTCGTGGCGTAGGCAATGGGCGGCGCGATGGCGACCACCGGATACGACGACCGCCCACCCGTAAGCGTATCACCCGGAGTCGGCGACTCCGGCAGCGGGCTGCATGCCGCTATCGGCATACTCGCCGCGCTGCACAAGCGCGAACGCACCGGAACTGGGCAGATGGTCGAGGTGCCTATGCAGGATGCAGTCGTAAACCTGATGCGTATGACGCTGACGCGCCCGCTCGCGGAAGGCCAAGACTATCCGCGCCTCGGTCCATATGGGTTTCAGAGAGCTGCCGATGGTATATCCGCGCGCGCGGCGGTCCCGATGACTTCGTGATGATACACCCGCGCGGCGACGGCTAGGATATGATGCCGGACGCTATCGACCGCGCCGACCTTATCGGAGATCCTCGATTCGACGACGAGGACGAACGAATAGAACACTGCGAGGAGGCAGCAAATGTCATCACGGAGTGGACGAAGCGGCACACCAAGTCGGAGGCGATGCAGACATTCGGCGAGGCGGGTGTCTTGGCAGGCGCGACACTTGGCGCGACGGAGCTTCTCGATGACCACCATCTAGCGGCGAGAGAGATGGTAGTAAATGTCGAAGATCCCGTGCGTGACCACTCAGAAAGCTTCTCGATTCAGACGCAGGAACCGAACCTTGAGGTACTAAATTTACTGGTGGCCGTACTTCTCCTGGCCATCGTATGTTTGGTGGTGGCATGGAAAATACTAGTAACAAGGTGATACGACGGCTCTATAAGCTCCATTGGCGACGCTATATCGCGGTCGGTATGGTACTGAGATTGCTAGCTTTTGTTATCCTCGAAGCCAATACCGCTTGCGTTTAGGGATATGATATCCATGGGCATCTATGGAACGAAGCCACACAGGATACCTTGCAGCAAGTGGCCTACACCTGACGAGGTCGAGCAAGTCGTTGACCAACATGCTCGAGTAGTCCGCAGGGTAGAAAATGTCGATGAGCCTGGAAGCATCTTAGTTTCCATCAATCCGCTGAGATGTCCGGGCAAAGCGGAAATCGTAATCTACTACGCGGTGAACCGCTACCTGGAATCAATCAGGGAAATAATCGGAGATGAGAAGTATTTCTTCGGTGTCCCCTACTCATTGAAAAATTGGTGAAGATCCTAGTTTGAGAATAGCTGCCCGGTATGAGCGCTACTCCAATAAATGGACCTATTACCGGAAACATGGTTGATGTTGACATTCTGAGCGTAATTGACCTGCCCAACAGGGTGTACATGATCGAACAGCTACAGCGCCGTCCGAGACACCGTTTCACCCTGTTGCTCCGCAATCAAATACAGGCGTGCTGCCAGAGTGGACACCGAGCGCGATAGGGTGGGTACTCGCCACCGTCATTGATGCAGCTCGAGCCAGCGCGCCATATGTCCCCGACTTCGCGGTTCGAGTGACACGGGTTTGATGGTGACTTTCACCGTTGACGGCGATTGCGCTAATGGCATTCATGCTTGTCTCAGCCTTCTTTAGCGGGACGGCAAGTGTCGTGAATGCCGAGTATATATAACCGACCTTCTTCTCAGCCCTCGACTACTAGTCGGCAATGATCGCCATGAGTATCTCCCTGACCGCAGTCTCCATGTCTGGTTCGGTTGCCATTCTTCACTATGCACTAACCCTGCCCAGACCTCTCCCCTGCTTTCAATTCCAAGGTTGGCTTAATCGAGCCTGAAAAAACTTCGTACGATAAATCAACTGAAACTCACAAAATTATTCTATATTATGATATATTATATATCATAATCAGATTCAGGAAAAGTCAGGACAATCTCTTTATAACTTTAGGACATAAATGGTACGATGAAGTTTTCGCAGAATTGATAACTCTTCTTTTTTCAGACCATATCAGCCTGTCATGGAGCTTTCCTGTCCATCGAGCCGACCTAATTTCTGGTTGAGGAAAGAGTTTCAAGGATTTTCTTCAATGGCAAGACGCCACAAAGAGTAGTTGAATTAGCGGTATATCATAGGCATGAATCAGAAGCGCGAGCCAGCCATAGCCTCCCGTGAGGAGTTGAGTTGATTGAGATTATCGGTCAACTCATTGGTCATATCTCGACGATGAAATCCCGAATCACCGAATTGGAAGACCAACCAAGTCTCCAAAGAATGGAGACAACGAGCGGAACCCACCTGCTTGGGTCAAGGCCAACCATTCCAAGCAGGAATGCCGGAAGATGTACACACAGTTTTGCCCGACGCCGGATGGAACACACCTCGGCCAGTTGCTCCGAGCGCCGGATTCCCCTGAATGTACGGACTCGTGCGCCGGCGTCGCCAAGTAATATCCATACCCCGGGCGCGGGTTACCGAGCAGATGGGCAGGAAAGGACTTGCGGGTAGTGCCGCAAGCAGTGAGCCTCCGAACCAGATCGGATCTCTATGTCCGTGCCCCAGCGACGGGTGGGCATCTCAGTCCAGCAGCAGCAGTATGTGAACATATTCTGCTGGTGGAGCGCCATATCCATGTTGAGATGATGCAGCGTTATCTGAAGTGTCGCTACGGACTGAAGCGGATGGAACGCTTCATGTCGGAGCTTTTCACCTTCATAGTCGAGCCCTGTGCAGGCTCCGACGCGTTTCTGTCAGCGCCTGCGCCCAACGAGCGAGACTAAGCGCATCATTGATTCCATGTTCGACACCTGGCGCTTGCGGGTCCGCAAGCCCTACCACACACTCGACCCCTCCTCGCCCAACCCTGGACGACTATCGAAAGGTATTTTATGACGATTTGGCGTTGGTTGACTACACATAACCGCTGTCGCGCAGCCATTGCGCCAAAACTTCTCTGGATGGCTTGGATCATGGTAGTTCTGTTCGTCGCGGTAATGCCGGCGGACGTCAGTGCGCAGTCACCGCCGGGCGATCCCGTGGTGACGATGACTTCGGGCGTGGATGGAACTGAGGGCGGAAGCGCTGCGATCAACATTGCGATTACCCCCCGCGCCCGCCAGGCAGATTGTCATTGGCTACACCATCGGCAACGACGACGACACTGGAAGCGCTAACGCTGACAGCAGTGACTTCGTGGGCAGCGCGATGAATGGTAGCGTTACCCTCGACATTGGGAAATCTACCGGTATCATATCCATATCCATCAATGACGACTCTGACATCGAGCCGACTCGGGAGTTCTTCGAGGTTACTCTGGACTCGCCTGGATCCGGCGCTGGCTACCGGCTGGGGGAAGAGGCGACACGCAGTCTCGTTCTCATCATAAACGAAGGTGTCTGCGACCGCACCATGGAGGTAAAGGACGCGCTCATAGCCGCCTTGCCGGATGTATCCGGCTGCTCCGATGTCACGGATGATCTACTGGCGTCCATCCTGTCGCTGAACCTCGGCTCGAAGGGCATCGTGTCTTTGAAAGCCCTCGATCTGAGCGGCCTGTCCAGCCTAGAAACACTGCACCTGAACGACAACGACCTGGCCTCCTTGCCCGCTGGCATCTTCAACGACCTCTCCAGCCTAGAAACACTGCACCTGAACGACAACGACCTGGCCTCCTTGTCCATCGGCATCTTCAACGACCTCTCCAGCCTAGAAACGCTGCACCTGAACAACAACGACCTGGCCTCCTTGCCCGCTGGCGTCTTCAACGGACTCTCCAATCTGAAAACGCTGCACCTGAACAACAACAACCTGGCCTCCTTGCCCGCTGGCGTCTTCAACGGACTCTCCAGCCTAGAAACACTGCACCTGAACAGCAACAACCAACTGACCACCCTGCCCGCTGGAGTCTTCAACGGACTCTCCAATCTGAAAACGCTGCACCTGAACAACAACCAACTGTCCTCCTTGTCCATCGGCGTCTTCAACGACCTCTCCAGCCTAGAAACACTGCACCTGAACAACAACGACCTGTCCTCCCTGCCCATCAACATCTTCAACGGACTCTCCAATCTGAAAACGCTGCACCTGAACAACAACCAACTGACCACCCTGCCCATCGACATCTTCAACGGACTCTCCGTGCTATGGGAGTTGGATCTGGGAGAAAACAGATTAGCCACCTTGGACGTCGGCGTATTCAACGGCCTCTCACAGCTCCAAAAACTGCATCTCGGCGGTAACCAGCTCACCACTCTACCTGAAAACCTATTTAGCGTCCTCGTCAATCTGAAGTTTCTATCCCTGGGCCCCCGCCTGACCAGCGGCCCCGAACACATCTACGGCGGCGCACCGGGCACCAAGGAAAAGTGGGAAAAGGGCAATCTTATAGAGAATCTGCCCTCAGGCGCCTTCAACGGTCTCGGAAACCTGGAAACCCTGTGGCTCTCCAACAACCGACTGACCACCCTGCCCGGGGATATCTTCGACGGCCTCGCTAAACTGCAACGGCTCTCCCTGGACAACCAATGGCCCAACGATAACAAAAAGGGCCTCGAAACCTTGGACAAAGACATATTCGACGGCCTCGTAAACATGGAAGATCTCTACCTCGACAACAACCGTCTCAGAAGCCTGAACAAAGACATATTCGATGACCTCACCAAACTGAAAAATCTGATGTTGTACAACAACCTTCTCGAAACCCTGCACGAAGACCTATTCGACGGCCTCGTAAACATAGAAAGGTTGTGGATCAACCAAAACGCCCTCACCGAGATACACCCGGGAACTTTTCAAGGCCTCACGAGGTTGAAGTCCCTAGCGCTAAACCACAACCTTCTCGAAACCCTGCACGAAGACATATTCGACGGCCTCGTAAATATCCAACAGATATTCCTGAACAACAACCTTCTCGAAACCCTGCACGAAGACATATTCGACGACCTCGTAAATATCCAACAGATATTCCTGAACAACAACCTTCTCGAAACCCTGCACGAAGACATATTCGACGGCCTCATAGACCTGCGAACTCTTCATCTTCACAGCAACAAACTGGCCGCCCTGAATGAAAACCTGTTCGACGACCTCACAAACCTGAGAACGTTATACCTATACAACAACAAACTGGCCGCCCTGAATGAAGACTTACTCAACGGACTAATAAACCTGAGAACGTTATACCTGCACAGTAACGATCTCAATAACTTAGAGAAGATCTTTATCGGGATCCCCAAGCTGGAAACCCTGTATCTGTGCGACAACCAGCTGCCCCTGCCCCTGCCTATTATAAGCGACCCCATATTCAGCGACCTGACCAGCCTGAGAGACCTGAAAATAAAACCAGGGGAGTGCGACCCATCGACCAAAATCATTCTGAGTGTCATCCCAGTCAGCCTGACGGAGGAGGGCGGCGCAACGGACTTTACGGTGACGGCGACGCTGAACGGCGCTACCAGATCGACCCTCACGCATCTACTACTGTCCCCCCTAAGGGGTACCGCCACCGTAGATACAGATTATTCCTACGAATTTATTCACGACTTGTTACCAGGCAACCCTGAAAACACTCTGATAATCCCAAAACACGAAAAGAGTGGAACAGCCATCATACGGATTACGCCCAAGGACGATCTCCTGGTCGATGGAAATGAAACCATTGTAGTGGATGCAAACATCGATCCGAATTTGGGCCTCTCTATCGAACCGGCCACAATCACCATAACCGACGCCGAGTCGCCTTCCACCATTGCTACGCTTAGCGTCGATCCCCTCACGCTGATGGAGAATTCCGGCGTGACCGACGTAGAAGTGACGGCGACACTGAACAGCAATGCAGAAGTAGATACCGAGATTACCCTGGCCCTGGCTGGCACGGCGGTCCAGGGATCTGACTACAGGGTTGTAACGCCCAAAATCGTCATACGAGCCGGCAACATGCGCGCGACAGAAAAACTGCGCATCACTCCGGCGAACGACAATATCCACCAAGGGGACCGTACCATCGTCGTCAACGGCAGCGCCGACGGGATCATAGTGACACACGCGCAAATCACTCTGGTTGACGACGAGCCCACGCCCACGGTAACGCTATCGCTGGATAAAGCCTCGATAACCGAGAACGGCGAAGCGAGCACGGTGACCGCCGAACTGAGCCACCCCTCCAGCGCCGTGACGACAGTGACGGTAACGGTGACGCCAGTGAACCCGGCAGTGTCCGAAGACATAACCCTGAGCTCGAACAAGCAGCTGACGATTGCTGCTGGCGCTACGAAGAGTACCGGGGCAGTGACGATTACAGCGGTGAACAACAGCGTCGACGCGCCGGACAAGACCTTTACCGTGTCGGGAACCTCTAGCGGTAGACTGGGCGTCGCCGACCCGACCCCACTAACGCTGACGGTGACCGACGACGAGCCCACGCCCACGGTAACGCTATCGCTGTCGCCCGCCTCGATAACCGAGAACCGCGGAGTAAGCACGGTGACCGCCGACCTGAGCCACCCCTCCAGCGAGGCGACAACGGTGACGGTGACGGTGGCGCCAGTGAGCCCGGCAGTGTCCGAAGACATAACCCTGAGCTCGAACACGGTTCTAACGATTGCCGCTGGCGCGACGAAGAGTACCGGAACAGTGACGATAACCGCAGAGAACAACAGCGTCGATGCGCCGGACAAGACCTTTACCGTGTCGGGAACCTCTAGCGGTGGACCGGGCATCGCCAACCCGACCTCCCTAACGCTGACGGTGACCGACGACGAGCCCACGCCCACGGTAACGCTATCGCTGGATAAAGCCTCGATAACCGAGAACGGCGAAGCGAGCACGGTGACCGCCGAACTGAGCCACCCCTCCAGCGCCGTGACGACAGTGACGGTAACGGTGACGCCAGTGAACCCGGCAGTGTCCGAAGACATAACCCTGAGCTCGAACAAGCAGCTGACGATTGCCGCTGGCGCTACGAAGAGTACCGGAGCAGTGACGATTACCGCGGTGGACAACAGCGTCGACGCCCCGGACAAAACCTTTACCGTGTCGGGAACCTCTAGCAACAGTGGACCGGGCGTCACCGACCCGGCCTCACTAACGCTGACGGTGACCGACGACGATGGATCACCCACGGTAACGCTGTCGCTGGATAAAGCCTCGATAACGGAGAACCGCGGAGTAAGCACAGTGACCGCCGAACTGAGCCACCCCTCCAGCGCGGAGACAACAGTGACTGTAACGGTGGCGCCAGTGAGCCCGGCAGTGTCCGAAGACATAACCCTGAGCTCGAACACGGTTCTAACGATTGCCGCTGGCGCGACGAAGAGTACCGGAGCAGTGACGATTACCGCGGTGGACAACAGCGTCGACGCCCCGGACAAAACCTTTACCGTGTCGGGAACCTCTAGCAACAGTGGACCGGGCGTCACCGACCCGGCCTCACTAACGCTGACGGTGACCGACGACGATGGATCACCCACGGTAACGCTGTCGCTGGATAAAGCCTCGATAACGGAGAACCGCGGAGTAAGCACAGTGACCGCCGAACTGAGCCACCCCTCCAGCGCGGAGACAACAGTGACTGTGGCTGTGACTGCAGTGAGCCCGGCAGTGTCCGAAGACATAAACCTGAGCTCGAACATCCGTCTGACTATTGCCGCTGGCGCTACGAAGAGTACCGGAGCAGTGACGATTACCGCGGTGGACAACAGCGTCGACGCCCCGGACAAAACCTTCACCGTGTCGGGGACCTCTAGCGGTAGACTGGGTGTCGCCGACCCGACCCCACTAACGCTGACGGTGACCGACGACGATGGATCACCCACGGTAACGCTGTCGCTGGATAAAGCCTCGATAACGGAGAACCGCGGAGTAAGCACGGTGACCGCCGAACTGAGCCACCCCTCCAGCGCGGAGACAACAGTGACGGTGACGGTGGCGCCAGTGAGCCCGGCAGTGTCCAAAGATATAACCCTGAGCTCGAACAAGCAGCTGACGATTGCCGCTGGCGCGACGAAGAGTACCGGAAAAGTGACTATTACAGCGGTGGACAACAGCGTCGATGCGCCGGACAAGACCTTTACCGTGTCGGGAACCTCTAGCAACAGTGGACCGGGCGTCGCCGACCCAACCTCACTAACGCTGACGGTGACCGATGACGATGGACCACCCACAGGCATTGCGCTGACTGTGAAACCCAACATCGTGTCCGAAGGCGACGGAACACAGAACATCACGCTCACGGCCAAGCTTGCGGGAGGCACGAAGCTGGCTGCATCTACGACGATCTTGGTGAGCGTGGCAGGAACCCGCGGAGATGCGGCGGTGGACTTCGTAGCTGTCCCTGAGTTCGACATCACATTGCCAGCGAACGCAACCAGCACCACCAAAACCTTCACACTCACTCCGCTCGACGATGATACTGACGAGAACGATGAACACATCCTCCTGAGCGGCGTCCACTCTGGAGGTCTGAAAGTGTCCTCCGACTACATACGGCTTACCGACAACGATGGACTACCCACAGGCATTGTGCTGACGCTGGACCCCAACATCGTGTCCGAAGGCGACGGAACACAAAGCGTCACGCTCACGGCCACGCTTACCGGCGGCACGAAGCTGGCTGCATCTACGACGATCTTGGTGAGCGTGGCAGGAACCCGCGGAGATGCGGCGGTGGACTTCGTACCAGTCCCTGAGTTCGACATCACACTGCCAGCGAACGCAACCAGTACCACGAAGACCTTCAGTCTCACTCCGCTCGACGACAGCACTGACGAGAACGATGAACACATCCTCCTGAGCGGCGTCCACTCTGGAGGTCTGAAAGTGTCCTCCACCCACATACAGCTCACCGACGACGAGCCCACGCCGACAGTAACGCTATCGCTGTCGCCGACATCGATAAGCGAGAACGGCGAAGCGAGCACAGTGACCGCCGCCCTGAGCCACCCCTCCAGCGCGACGACGACAGTGGTGGTGACAGTGAAGCCAGTGAGCCCGGCAGTGTCCGGGGATATAAGCCTGAACGCGAACAAGCAGCTGAAGATTGCCGCTGGAGCGACGAAGAGTACTGGGACAGTGACGATAACCGCGGTGAACAACAGCGTTGACGCGCCGGACAAGACATTCACGGTGTCGGGAAAATCTAGCGGTGGCCTGGGCGTCACCGACCCGACCAGCCAGATCCTGACGGTGACCGACGACGATGGGCTGCCCACGGTAACGCTATCGCTGTCGCCGACATCGATAAGCGAGAACGGCGAAGCGAGCACAGTGACCGCCGCCCTGAGCCACCCATCCAGCGCGGAGACAACAGTGGTAGTAACGGTGGCGCCAGTGAACCCGGCAGTGTCCGAAGATGTAAACCTGAGCTCGAACAAGCAGCTGACGATACCCGCTGGCGCTACGAAGAGTACGGGAACAGTGACTATAACCGCGGTGAACAACAGCGTTGACGCGCCGGACAAGACATTCACCGTATCGGGAACCTCTAGCGGTGGCCTGGGCGTCACCGACCCGACCTCACTAACGCTGACGGTGACCGACGACGAGCCCACGCCGACGGTGACACCTGCTCTTCCGCGCATTCGCACGAATACTACCGTATATTCGTCCACATATGCGTCCACGCCCGTACCTGCGCCTGCGCCTGCGTCCACGATCACACCTACACTTACTTCTACCCCTGCGCCCACAATCACACCCACACCTACTTCTACTCCTACGCCCACACCTACCCCTGCGCCCGTAATCACACCCACACCTTCGCCCAAGCCTACTTCTACCCCTGCGCCCACAATCACACCCATACCTTCGCTCAAGCCTACTTCTACCCCTGCGCCCACGATCACACCCACACCTACTTCTACTCCTACGCCCACACCTACCCCTGCGCCCACGATCACACCCACACCTACTTCTACTCCTACGCCCACACCTACCCCTGCGCCCACGATCACACCCACACCTTCGCCCGAGCCTACTTCTACCCCTGCGCCCACGCTGGACATTAGCTCGGGAGAAGGGGACGGGGGCAATGCTTTCCTGGATAACCTCCTTAGAGGAATCGGGATCGGGCTGCTCATTTTAATAATAATCATCGCCTTAATCCTGTTCTTGGCCTCTCGGGGGAAGCTGGGTCGCAGAGCCGCGCAGCTCTTCAACGACATGCACGCCGAAGCCATGTATTTCTTCAGCAGTGTTCGCGCCAAGCTCGGACGCGGGAGGCCGTGACGCATGAGTATCTGCTCAGCCTTCATGGAATCCGATGCGAATTCCCGATTTCAGGAGTAAAATAGATGTTCACTCTGAACAGTTACGCGGCGCTCACCCGTAGAAAGCAGAGAGATGGTGGCATCGCTGAATCAGCTTTGTAGCCAACTCGAAGTAGCATCCCTGTTGACACAAGGCCATGCCGTTCTGATCACACAGCTGAGCGTGTGTGTAATGGATACTGTGTTTCCGTTCGTAGTTATGACTCACTTCCAGTTATCCTGGCCTATGCAAAGGTGCTTGCCAGAGTCATAAAACGGATTCCAAGATTTAGACGGTCCTATCAGTTCCGCGCTGAATTGCACCGAAACGGAAATAGCCGAGACGCGCGCGGCGGGCGTCATCGTGTAAATTCATGCCGACAGAAAAGCGGGGGCTGCTGTTACTACAATGGTGGCGGTCTCCAGATGAAGGAGGCGTTCAGCTCGCGCAGCATGGGAAAGCTCCCCTATCAGTTTTCGATGACCAGATTCGCTACATCTCTTCTATCCTGAATATTGGCGGGGTGCGTCACCAGCAACCCCATGTGGTATCTACAACGATATGCCGCTTTCGGCCGTTGACCTTCTTGTCAGCGTCATAGCCACGAGCCACTCTCGTTCAGGTGTTTGTCCATTGCTCGTGAAACAGGAGTTGATTGGCATAGCCAGCATATTTCCCGAAGTAGTCCTGCGCCCACATCACCAACTCATCGCCAGAGGGCTGTTTCTGGCATGGGAAGTAGCATGTCATAGCTTTCTGCACCCAAGTATCCACAGGGAACGCCTCCATCTTGTCCAGCGCGAACAGCGCAATACAGTCGGAAATCTTGTCTCCGATGCCGTAACAGCCCATTAGTCGCCGTTTGGCCTCCGCGTAGCACACCTGCGGCTGCGCCAGGCAACGCAAGTTCAGTTTGCCGTCGCGTATTCGCTCGGCGGCAGCCATTATCTTGGAATGGCGGTCGAGTCCCAGATTCAACGCCTCCAACGGCTCCAAGCCCGCCTCTAGTACCATCTCCGGCGTCGGAAAGGTATGGCGCATCTCACCGTCGAGCTCTACCGTATGCCCGAGCGCCTTTGCTATAGCCTCCACATGCGTGGTGGTTTTAGAGATTTTGGCCTGTGCAGAGCAGATGTAGGAAACCGTGCATTCCCATGGATCTGGTTGTCGCAAGATACGCAGATGCGGATGCTCTTTCACCAGCTTAGCGACCTTATCGTCACGGAGGGATATTTCAGCGTGGATGGCTTCGATATCGTCGTCCAGCCGGAAGTAGAATCTCAGCAGATCATCCAGATCAGAGTTGGCCCGGTACTCCACGACACGGTAGATCTGTCGAATGTGAATCAGTTCATTGCTCAGCACTCCGGAATGCCAACCGTCTTTCCAATCGCGCCAGCGGAAGTCTTGCGCCCCGCACAGAACTGTGTCCAAGTCAAAAGGCTGATCGATGTCGAGTTGCCGAATAAATCTCCTCTGCTGGTCGGTCACAGGGAGTTCTCCTACATAGGTAATAACACAGCACAGTATCTACTGATCGGTATAGACATACGGAGATTACCCTTAGACCGTTCGCTCTTCCAGCCAGTCCATATCTACTTCGATGCCGAAACCGGGCGCGTCGCTAGGAATCAGACGCCCATTCTTTATGACTGGTGTTCCCGGCAGCGTGACCATCTCCTCCAGCGGCACACCCGGCGGCGCGACGCCTTCGGAGCGTTCGCCCCAAGGGATGACGGGCATGGCGTAAGCTAGATGCTGGCCGTAAGGATAGTTCATCCCGGCGTGACCTATGACGGACACTCCGTGCGCCTCGGCGATGTGGCATATACGGATGCTGGCCGTCATGCCGCCGACCCATGCTATATCGGGCTGGAGTATATCGACCAGCCCCTGACCCGCAGCCAGAGCGAATGGATGAATCGTGTACCAGTGTTCACCAGTCGCCAGAGTCTGCCCCGGAACGCGCTGACGAACCTTGAAATAGCTGTCCATATCCTCCGGCAAGAGATAGTCTTCCAGCCACTTGATGCGATATGGCTTCAACGCCTCCACGAGTCGCACTATGTATTCGGTGTTCAGCGACATCCACGAATCGACCGCTATCTCCACATTCGGCCCCACCTGCTCCCTCGTTCGAGCGACGAGCTCTTCGTTTTTGCGAAGTCCCTCGATGCCGTCTTCGGGGCCGTGCCTCACGAACAGTTTGACTGCCTCGAATCCTAGCTCCATGAACCAGTCGATATAATTTTCTGTGCCGTAGGTCAGCGTGGTGTTGGAGGCGTAGCAGAAGATGTCGTCTTTGACTGGGCCTCCCAACAGTTCATAAACGGGTCTGCCAAGCAGTTTGCCTTTGAGATCCCAGAGCGCGTTATCCACAGCCGAGATCGCGTAGCTGGCGAGTCCGTAAGTTCCGTATGGGGAGGATGCGCGGCGCATAGCATCCCAATGTTTTTCGATTGCCATTACTTCTTGCCCCTGAAGCAGCGGGGCGAAATGGTCGTTTATTATCGACAGCGCCGGGCCGCTCGATGTCGTTATGCCGAGTCCCCAGCTGCCATCGTCCGCGGTTACGACGCAGGCGACGCGATCCCAGTTGTCAGACCATTCGCGGTTCGGGAAGTCGCTTTCATAGCGCGCCATAGGACTGGTGAAATGCCCTGCGCCCGGAATCGGCGGTACACGCGGCTCAGTCTTCATCGGTGGCCTCAGATTCACGCCCACCGCGCGGATACTCTTTATCTTCATCGGCCTGTCTGCCTCCGTTTCTTGGCCTGCGTTCGCTGGATTCGCGCTCGACTGGCTCTGCGGATCATGCCTGAAGCTCGGCTACCATGCCGGCCATTCGCTCTTCGTCTGCCGGCGTCGGTGTGGGGATGTCGAATGTGAGAGAATCGGCGTAGTCGCCGTGCGCCGCTTTCAGCCGCTGTACTATATCGTCATGCGTACCGACGACGGCGAAGGTATTCAGCATGTCATCGGTAATCTGTCCGGGCATCTCCGGCCAGCGGTTATCGACGGACATTCGATACAGCCGCGCGGCGGTGTCTTCCCAGCCGTGCGCGCTCATCACGCCTTCGTAGCTCCGCGTAGATGCGTAGAAAGATATCTGCTGCTTGACACGGGCTTTTTTGGATTCGACCTCCGCCTCGTCTGCGCCGGTGATAATGAATCCACCGGCGTTTATCTCGATGTCATCTACGGAGCGGCCTGCGCGCTTTGCGCCTATCTCCAGATTGGGGATGATCACCTCGCGCGTATAGTGAGGCGTGCAGAAACCGTGCAGCAGTACGCCATCTGCAACCTCGCCCGCGACTCGCAGCATGTACGGGTTTACGGCGGATATGAAGACTTTCACATCGGGGTTCTCTATCGGGCCAGGGTTGAAAAACGGCGGCATCAGATTGAAGTCGTAGTGGTCACCGTGGAACTTCACAGGCGTCTGTGTCTGCCATGCGTTCCAGATGTGACGCAGCGCCTGTATGTATTCTCGCATGCGCGGCGCGGGCGGCGTCCAGTTCATACTGAACCGGCGCACGATGTGGCCGCGAACCTGACTGCCGAGTCCGAGAACGAACCGTCCACCTGAAAGGGACTGCAAGTCCCAAGCGAGATATGCGACATCCATCGGGCTGCGGGCAAAGGCGAGCGCGATCGAAGTCCGCAGCCGGACACGATCGGTATGATCGGCTGCAATCGCAAGCGGCAGGAACGGGTTATGCTGCGTCTCCGCCGAGCTGAGAACATCGAATCCCATTCGCTCCGCGCGCTCTGCCGCTGTGGATATGTGTTTGGTTGACCATTCGGCCAAGCCTGTTCCCACTTTCAATTTGCGCAACTCCTGTTCCTATCGAGTTCCTGTCGAACATAAACTCGTCTGTACATATATTCAATATGGACTGCGTCATGGACTACGTCCGACGGAATCCTATGATAACAAGAGAATATATGGCAAGTGCATTGCGCGAAACCGTACATGCCGCGTGGCGTGGCGTGGTCGTCGCGGCGTGATCGTCATTGTGAGGTGATGCGAAGATGCTATTATGGCATATGCCGGTAAGATGGTTCAGTTCAGTATGATGGCTATGATTATGGCACGGCGCAGTCGGTATGCATAAATCATCGCTCGACAATCGGCGTCTGTAAAATAGCCGCCCAAAGAAACAGATCAGCGGAGGTAATCCAATGTCTCTCCCGCCAGTATCGAATTTGGCGCTCAAAGAGTGGGCAGTCGCCACAAGAACGCTCGGACGCGGCGATCAGATAATGATTCTTCGCAAGGGTGGCATCCACCGCGATGACCGCGATTTCAGACTCGTTCACCCAGAGTTCGTACTGTATCCGACCTATGAACATCAGCGCGAGGATCTCGTCAAACCGGAATTCCATGCGACTCTGGCGGAGGATACACATGCCGAGGGTGACATCTGTGGATTAGTGCGGTTTTCATACTTCTGCCGTGTAACCGACAGGTTCGAAGTGCGAGATGAGTCCGCGCTGGATGGTCTCTCCGCGTATCATATATGGACGGAGGACTATGCGCGCAAGCGCCTACATTGGCGCCCGAAACAGCCTCTGACAGTCGCGCTGCTGCGCGTCTATGAGATGCGACAGCCGTATTCTCTTCCGGTTCTCGCCGAATACTCCGGCTGCAAATCCTGGGTCGAACTGGGGCAGGATGTGCCGCTAGACAGCATGTCCGCCGTGCTGAGCGACGCGGAGTACGAACGGCGGCGAGAGGAGATACAGACGGTAATATAGGTACGAGCGCATGTCTCTGAAGTGTCCTGTATGAAATACGAGGCCAAGAGGTAATGAAGTATAGAAGACTTGGAGACACCGAGCTTATTCTGTCTGAAATTGGCATTCCGCTGCGACCTCTGGCTACGGCGGATTATGGCTATGTTACGGAGCAGGATACGCTGAATCTGCTTGCGCGCGCATTCGATATGGGATTCACCTATTTCGATACCGCCGATTCGTACACACGAGGCTACGGCGAGCGAACTCTGGCGCGAGCGCTCAGCCGCAGACGGCACGACATCGTTATTTCCACGAAGTGCGGCTACGACTTCTATCGCCCCGCCATAGACCCCGATCAGCGCGAGCTTTCGCGTGTGTGGACGCCTTCGTATATTCAGTATGCCTGCGAACAGAGCCTACGGCGTCTGGATACCGATTATATCGACCTGCTTCAGCTGCACCATCCAGGGCCTGACGAGATAGACGACGACGAGCTTTTCGGATGCCTCGATGATCTGGCGCAGTCGGGGAAGATACGCTACTACGGAATCGCGCTGGATGCGGCGGCGAAGTCGGAAGAGGCCGGCGAAGGCGCAATCGAACATCGCGCAGTCTCCGCCGTTCAGCTCGATTTCGGCATACTGGATCAGCAGCCCGGCAGAAGGCTGATAGAGCGCGCGCAGTCTAGCGCGACAGGGATCGTCGCATATGACCCAACGGCAACCGGTGCACTGGAATACACGGACACAAGTCAGGAGGCTCACAGCTCGACTGAACGCCTCGCGCGCGATGTCTTCGAGAGAAGGCGGCATGAGCGTGAACTATTCACAGGCGCGCTGCGTGAGCTGGGAGGAAGTATGACGACATGGGCGATAAAGTTTGCGCTCGCATCGCCGATCGTGGCGTCCACTTTGCCGATCGTGGCGTCATATGAGCAGCTTCTGGAGCTGTCTCGGATCGCGGATGACGACGAAATGCCGCGAGAGTTCGCTGCGCGCGCGTTCGCCCTCTACGATGAGAGAGATGACATGTAATGCGCGACGAGTTTCGGATCTAACTCTTTCGATCTACGATTCGCTTCATTTCGCCCTCGATCAGCCGAAAATCCTTTTGCGGCAGCAGATGGAGGCGGTCGAAGAATGCCAAGTGCCAGCTCTCCGGCGGCCATCGGCGGATGTAGTCCAACCTTGGCGCCAGAAGCGATGCGTCTATGTAATCGTCCTTGTCCAGAACGATGTCCGGAGTCAGCTTCACACGAAACGGATATCCTTCTCCGTTGCTTGGGACGCAGAAGTTATCTGAGTCATCTTCGAAATAGTGGGATGCAATAGTTGCGCTGGCAGGCCATCTGCGAATCCCTGTGATGTAGAAGATTACGCGGTCGTTGGGGGACATTCTCTCGGCGCGGCGTCGGAACTTACGCCCCATACCGAACATAGATAAGCCCATCTGGCGTATCGTCTCGAAGTTTTCAGGCGTCTCGACGAACATCCAGTAGTTGCGTCCTACGCTCTTTCTGCTTTGGCCGTTCTTCTTGGCCCGATGTTGTGTCATCGAATTATCCAAATACGAAGCGCGCGATGTCGCCCGACTCTGCCTAATCGCTCTTTATCAACACAGCTCGGCTGCATTACTTCTCGACAGTGATTATCTTCGGAATCATCCGAGCGCCATCCACTATCAGCGCGGCTATGGTGGCGGGAACCATGAATGACTTGTACGCCTGACCCGGATTCAGGAACAGAACACCATCGCGCACTTCGTTTATCGTCTCGTGAAAGTGTCCGAACAGTATGGCATCCACCGGCTCGGGGAAGTCTGCGAGCAGCTCTTCCAACGGAAATTCCGGGCCTCCCCATGCAGGGTGCGTAATTCCCAATCGGACGCCTTCTACCTCGATGACTTCGGTATAGGGAAGCGACTCGCGCAGTTCGGGCGGGTCGGAGTTCCCGTGTACGATGACAGCGCGTTTCGCCTCTCGCCTCATTCCGTTCACCACATCCTGGCGAACGATGTCCCCGCAGTGAATGGCGATGTCCGCCTCTCGAACGGCGCGGCGAATGTCAGGATGCACCTCATCCCATCGGTAAAAGTGCGTGTCGGATATGATTGTGATTCTGGTTGGCATATATATTTAGAATATCAGATTTTCACCATATAGTAAGCCCGTTCTCAGCCGTACTTTTGTCGGAAAGTCGAGCTGTTTATGCCTATATCTCGTCCGCCTCATATCGACTTCTTTTTGTGTTCTGGCAGTATCAGCCGTATCCAGAGATGAACTTGCAACCGTTTTTGGAATATAACTGGTCTATCGCACAACACATCGCGGCTGTGTGTTACAATCGCGCCATTCTTGCAGGAACGCTCTATGCTTAGCAGGAGGCGGCTAATGTCCATGAATGGCAATGGCGCGAGTGGGGTAACTGGTCCTCTGAAGGGTATCAGAGTGCTAGATTGGACTATGTGGCAGTTCGGCCCGATGGCGGGCGCGATGATGGGAGATATGGGCGCGGATGTCGTCAAGATCGAGGCGCTGGATGGGGACGCCGGACGCGCGCTTTCCCGCGCATCGACCATAATGCCGAGCTTGCCTGGTGGACGCAACGCCTACTTCGAGGCGAACAACCGCAACAAGCGGGGCATCGCAGTGAATCTGAAGACACCGGAGGGGCGCGAGATTGTCCACAAACTGGTGGAGACAGCGGATGTATTCATAGAAAACTTCCGACAGGGCGTGGCAGAGCGTCTCGATATCGGCTATGAAACGCTTCGGCAGATCAACCCAATGCTGATTTACGGCTCCGCGACTGGCTATGGGCCGAACGGACCCGACTCCGCTCTGCCCTCATTCGACGGATGCGGACAAGCGCGCGGGGGGCTGATGCTATCGGCTACCCCTGCGGGGGCTGATGAACCGGTGCGAATATCGCAAGGCGTGTCCGATCAAATGGGCGCGATAATGCTGTGCCAAGGAGTCCTTGCCGCTCTCGTCGCCAGACATGTACAAGGCGTCGGGCAGAAAGTAGATGCATCTCACCTCAGCGCGAACATGTGGCTGCAAGGTATGGGCATCAGCATGAGCCTCATAATGGGCGGCAGTCGATTCGGAGCATACGACCGAAAATCGGCGTGGAATGCCCTGGCGAATATGTACAAGTGCGCAGACGGACGCTGGATTCAGCTCATGCACCTCCAGCCAGATCGATACTGGGAGTCTTTTATGACCGCTCTCGGCCTGTCGGATCTCATCGGCGACCCTCGCTTCGAGACGCAGACGGGCAGAACAGACAACCGCGAGGAGCTGGTGGAGCTAATGGATGAGAAGTTCCTGACGCGCACATCGGCGGAGTGGGATGCGCACTTCCGCGCCACAGGTGACTTTATCTACGCTCGCGTGCAGTCCACCGATGAGCTGATAGACGATCCACAGGTCATCGCAAACGAGTTTATCACCACATTCGATCATCCAGTAATCGGGTCGATCGAGATGTGCAATCATCCGAACATATACAGCGAAACCCCATCGGGAGTCTTCAAAGAAGCTCCGGAGCTGGGACAGCATACCGAGCAGATTCTCATCGATGAGCTGGGCTACGACTGGGACTATATAACCACGCTTCAGGACAGGGGTGTGATACTGTAGTGGCTGCAGATGCGTGGATACGGATAGAAATATCCGCAGAGCGTGAGCTTTGTGTTCCACAACCTACAGGTCCATAACCTACAATAACCTAAACCTACAGGCAGGCCGATGTTCGCATAGCCTGCGCATTTATATTCGAGATATTCGACCGAGATATTTGGCATACGAATCACAGGAGGCGAAATGGCGGAGATAGATGGCGGACGATTGTTCGCCAAAGCGCTAAAGAGGGAAGGCGTAGAGTATGTCTTCACTCTGAATGGCGGCCACATATACAACCTATACGAGGGGTGTACGGCAGAGGGAATCGAGATAATCGACTTTCGACACGAGCAGGTTGCGGCGCACGCCGCGGAAGGCTGGGCGAAGGTTACAGGTAAACCCGGTGTTGCAATCGTGACCGCAGGGCCAGGCGTGACCGACGCCGTAACAGGCATCGCTAACGCCTTCCAAGCCCCCAGCCCGATGATACTCATAGGCGGCAACGCTGGCATCACCGATCACTTGCGAGGTGGTCTTCAGGATTTCGACTCAGCGACTTTCCTGAAGCCAGTTACCAAGTTTTCCGAGCAGGTCAAGCGTGTCGAACGCATACCAGAATATGTCTCCATCGCTTTCCGACACGCCACCACAGGCGTCCCCGGCCCAGTGTATCTGGAGATACCCGTAGATTTGGTGAACGGAAGCGCAAACGAGGATGAGGTGAAATATCCCAGCTCTTACCGCACCGAAGCCAAAGCATACGGAGACCCGGAGTATGTGAGTAAAGTCGCCGACATACTCATGCAGACCGAAAAGCCGATGGTGCTTGCCGGCTCTGATGTATGGTGGACCGACGCATCCGACGAACTGCGCGAGTTCGTGGAGATGATAGACTCGCCAGTGTTCCTCAACGCCATGGGCAGAGGCGCCATACCTGCCGATCACCCCAATCTAGGGTCTCTAAGCCGACGCTATGGCCTCGTACACTCCGACACCGTAGTACTGATAGGCACTCCGATAGACTTCAGGCTAGGCTACGGCTCGGACTACATGTTCCCTCAGCAGCCGAAGCTGATTGAGATAATGATGGATGGCTCCAAAATAGGTCAGAACCGTGATGTCGATGCTGGTATCGTGGGGGACTCGAAAGCCATCCTGAGCCAGATAATGGACGAGCTGCGCTCCAGAGGCTACAAGTCGCCCGGCAAAGGCTGGGTCGAAGAGGTGATGACTGAAGACCAGACGCTGAAGGCGGCGGATGCTGAGATGCTCAACAGCAGTCAGACGCCGATACACCCGATGCGTTTGGCGAAAGAGCTGCGCGATTTCCTCGATGACGATGCCACCGTCATCGGCGACGGCGGCGACATTGTTACCTTCTCCGCTCGCGTGCTGCATATCAACGAGCCCGGCCACTGGCTCGACCCGGGACAGTTCGGCTGCCTGGGCGCAGGCTCCGGCTTCGCGGCGGCGGCGCAGCTGGCGCGCCCCGGGAAGCAAGTATGCATAGTTTACGGCGACGGCGGCTTCGGCCTGACCGGGTTCGATGTCGAAAGCTATGTGCGACACAAGCTGCCCATCGTCTCTGTCGTCGGCAACAACGGCGCATGGAACCAGACGACACAAGGCGTCGTGCGTCGCGGCGGAAGCGGTGTAGGCACATATCTGTCTCAAGATACCGACTACGCCAAGATAATGCAGGGACTCGGCGGCTACGGCGAGCGTGTTACCGACCCGGACGAGATAAAACCCGCGCTGGAACGCGCATTCGGCTCCGGAAAGGCCGCGCTGCTGGATGTGGTGATCGACCCAGAAGTGGCGTATGCCGCTATGGGCGGACGCTCCCGCCAGTCACGACAATACTAGAACGGCATCACTGAAATAAGAAAACCGAGCGGGTAGGAGCGCGGGGCATGATAGATAATCCCAAGCCCAAGCTCCTTCCCGACTCTGCAAATTACGGCCCACGCCGAGCGAGAACGATGGCTGGAGTTATGACATGATCAACGGCGTATCGAACGGAAACCATCAGACTGGCCCACTGAGTGGGATGCGTGTTATCGACTGGACTATGTGGCAGTTCGGCCCTGTATCCACGATGATGCTCGCAGATTTGGGCGCTGAGGTCATCAAGGTAGAATCACTGGATGGAGATCACGGCCGCCAGTTCGGGCGCGTCGGCGGCGTCCTGTCGGACATGCCCCAGGGCGTCAATGCATACTTCGAAGGCATGAACCGTAACAAGCGAGGCATCGCGCTCGACCTCAAAGACCCACGCGGACAGGAGATAATCCATCGTCTGGTTTCCATATCGGATGTGTTCGTAGAGAACTTCCGCAAGGGCGTGGCCGAGCGGTTGGGTTTGGGATACGAGAAGCTCAGCGAGATAAATCCTCGTATCGTGTACGGCTCCGCCTCTGGATATGGGCCTAACGGGCCAGACTCCACCAAACCTGCCTTCGCGCTAACGGGTGAGGCGCGCTCCGGCTCACTGTGGTGGTCAGGACCTGATGACGATACACCGTATCAGGTTGGTATAGCAGACCAAATCGCAGGCGTCATGCTCAGCTATGGCGTGCTGGGCGCGCTGGTTGCGCGCGAACGATACGGACACGGACAGCGCGTAGATGTCTCCCATCTAGGCAGCATGATATGGGCGCGCGGAATGCAGAACGGCATATCGCTAATTCAGAATCAGGAGTTTCGCAGGCAGCCCTGGCAGCAAGCGGGCAATGTGCTGTGGAACTACTACGAATGCGCCGACGGGGAGTGGATAGCTTTCTCCATGAGCCAGGGCGACCGCTACTGGCCCGGAATGTGTCGCGCTATGGATAAGATGGAGTGGCTGGAGGACGAGCGGTTCAACTCTCTGGACGCCCGATACCGCAACCGCGAGATGGTCATAAACGAGATGGCCTCTCTGTTCCGCACACGCACGCGCGCCGAGTGGGAGAGCAGACTCTCCGATGCAGGCGATCTGATCTATGAAAAGGTACAGCGCACGCTGGAATTGCGAGACGATCCGCAGGTCGTCGAGAATGACTACATCATCGACTACGACCACCCTGCGCTGGGGCCTTCCAAGTGGCTTCAGACACCCGTTGCATACTCCGCCAACCCCGTCGCCACTCGCAAGATGGCGCCGGCGCATGGCGAAGATACCGAAAGCATTCTCATAGAACTGCTGGATTACACTTGGGGAGACATCACAACCCTTCAAGATGAGGGCGTAATTCTTTAGCAGCGGCTGCAAGGCTCACTAGGCGATACAGCCCGAACGAACACCGAAAGAACAATAAAATAAATAGATGATGGTGGTATGGAGGGAAAACATGCCAAACATATCCAACGACACCGAAGAGGCTCGGATTGGCAAAGATTTGGGAACACGAGATTTCGTCGCCGACGAGGATATTCTCACCGACTATTTCGACGGGCTGGAGGTCTCTTCGGACTGGTACGAGACCCAGCCATATGGGAAGCGCGTCGCGCCGTCGATGACGCTTTCGTCGGTGGACGGCGGTTTCGCGGGCGGCGGTTTCAAGAACAGCTTCGGCAACCTGTGGATGCGCCAGCAGTGGAAGATGCACGCGCCTATAGTACCGGGCGAGAGTTACACAGCATCATCCAAAGTCGTGGACATATACGAACATCGCAACCGAACGCTGGTCAACTCGGAGGTCACGCTGTGGTCTCCTGAGGGTGAGGCGATGGCAGTGGGCAATCACCACCAAAGCTATCTGCTCAGCCAGTCATCCGGCAAAGTCGCGCTGCGAGACCCGAAGGCGAAGGGCGGCGCGCGCCGCTTCTCCGTCCCCGAAGGCGATCTGATACAGGGCGATCTGCACAGGATAAGCCTCGAAATGTGTGGAACCTTCTTCCACGGCAATGCCAACTACCACACAGACAAGAGAGCCGCCGAAGAGCTGGGCTTCGAGGAGGTCGTAGTTGGCGGGCGGATGACCATGTCCTACATAGGCGATCTGATGGATCGACACTTCGGGCGGGGCTGGTTCGAGGACGGTGAGCTGGACATCAAGTTTACGAACATCGTGTGGCCGGACGATGTGGTGACTGCCAAGGCAGTGATCACGGACGAGACAAGTATCGACGGCTCCAAACGCGCCAATGTATCTGTGTGGATGGAGAAGGAAGATGGCGCCGTTGTGATAGTAGGCACGGCCAGCGCGACTGTTTAGGCGGCCAGCGCGCAAATCGACCTATTGCGCAGTTTTTCCCCGTACTGGATCTTGGCTGTAAAAGCCAGGCTAGGATTGTCGGTTCCGCTGGTGACGGCCAATATACCCGACTATCACCCGCTTGATGTCGCCGTCCCATGCGAAGGATATGCGGATCGTATTTTGAGGGTCGAAGCTGTTTCCCTTGCCGATGTGAGGCGAGATTTCGTATGCCTTGCCATTGACAGAAGCCGTGTACCAGTCGGCGTACTGCTCCATAGTTTCTACCGTCTGATTTGGCTTGTAGAACCAACCCGGACAAGTTTCTTTGATCAGCTTGTTGAAGTCTGGGTTCTCCCCCGGGTTGGTTCTGAGTCTGTAATACTCGGTTGCAAGCCATGCGAGCGCGTCGAACACCTCGTTAGGCTTCTGAAACTGGTTATTCTTTTCAGATTTGGAATTGAGCGCAAACAGCAGCTTATCAGTGAAAGTCTCTTCGGCATATTTCAGCGCGTCGTTGACGCTGAACATCTGCTGTTCCGGTACACCATTCGTCTCTCTCGGGCGCCCCGCGCTCCGGGCGGCGATGTACTCTTCGCGCCAGTACTTTTCCGCCTCTTTACTCTGCAGCAGCTCGCTTTTCAGCGAGCTGTTCTCCGAACCGCGCAAGCTCATATCCGACTCCAGTCCAGAGTTGGCCTGTATCAGCTTCGCGTTTTCGGATTCGAGCCTGTCGATATCGGCTTCTAGCGCCTGTGTCTCCTTCGCGATCTCTTGGAGACGAGCGTTTTCGGATTCGAGCTTGCTTATCTTCGACTCGATCAGCTCTCGTCTTTCCGCCTGTATTCGGTCGTTATCGCGCCTTATCTCGGTCAGCTCCGAATCGAGTTGATCGAACTGCAGCTTCAACGATCGATACTTGGCGTTTTCTGAACTCAGTCTGCTGCGGATGAGCGCCGCTGTTTTGGTATCTGCCAACGCGCTTTCGCTGCTACCCTGCTCGGACTCGTCCTGTGAATCGTGATTCGAATCGACTGGCGAAGATTCCAGAAGTCTCTCCCATCTCGAAACTGTATCCAAAATAGCAGACTCGCTTACGGCTCTCTCCTCCGCCCTTTGCATCTCCTCCACCCTGGATGCCGCCTGCGGACGAATTGGGCGGTACTCTTCGAGTGTCTCCTTCAGCTCTGCCGCTAATGCCAGCATTTGCGGGATGATGTCCGTACGCTCTTTAGCGCGCTGTATCCACGAGGCGAGGTCTATGTCCAGATAACGCAGTTCACTTGCGAACTCGGAACTGATCTCGTCGAGAGTATTCTCCAGCGCGTCTGTCTGTACGCGGGCGCGCTCTGCGGCCTTATCGCTGGCGATCTGGCTTAGATTAGCGACGAAACTGTCTATGTCTTCCCAATCGGGGGAATCTGGTGGTAAGCTCGCCAGCTCGTTCAGCCATACGCCCATAAGCTCCGATTCGACCTTAGGTAGAGCATCCTCCGTTGCGGGTGCGGGGATCCTACCGGACATCCAGCTAAGCATCAGGCCAACATCATCCACATCCAAATCTTCGTGACTGTCCATCACAGCATCACGCATCCGTATCCAGTCGTGCCTGTCCCATTCGGAATCGAATCGATAGACCTTCCGGTTAGGATAGCTGACCGGAATTCCGATGCCGTTTAGATAATTCTCAATCAGATTGCGCAAGTCTAGGTGAGATTCCACCCAAGCTCTTAGGGCTGCTCCTGCAAGCTTGTCATTTTTTCCCGCGATTATCTGAAACAGGACTGGCTCTTTGAGCTGGCCCGGCACTGCCCTGCTGGCATCTTGGAAGCCTGGTATTTTCACTATGTCGCGTATATAGGCGTCTAATGAGCTGCGAACACTCTCGGACGCTTCACTGCGAAAGCTCAGAGCTCGCTCTACTACTGCCTCGCTGTAGTCAGAGCCTATCTCTAGGAATATCCGGCTGAGGTTCGTATTTGTGTTCGGACGCGGCTCTTCTGAACTGTCTGGAGCGATTTTTATATCGGTCGCCATTTATCGGAGCCTCCTACATCCTGTACGCGAATCATCCTGCATGTCTATTTTCGTTGTTAGCCATTCATATTGCAATGATATGGCAAAGCTGCCCGGCCAGGATTCGAACCTGGGTTAGAGGAGCCAAAGTCCTCTGTGCTACCACTACACCACCGGGCAGAGAAGAGAGAAAACACCTATGGGCCATATCATGAGTCGCCGCGCAAAACACCTGACGGACGAGCGGAGACAACGACCAATGACATGAGCAGAGAGAAGGGAAGGCCTGTGTGGGCTGAGACTCTAAAGCTCTCTACTAGGGCGCGTCTCATCCTGTTGGTCTTGCTGTTGGTCTTGGATGAATCCCATCTGGCAGCCGGCCTGATATAGATTTATACACCATCCGACTCCGAAGGCAGTGGGCGTTATTACACGATAGTCGTCCGGATTCCAGACTCTTTCACGGATGCGATCCACAGTGGGCATGCGAAAGTCGAAAGGGATTCCGTAATAGTCCCCGTGCGTCTCGCCCTCTCGGTATGCGTGTACTGCCGTCGCCACGAACACTGCTGTTGCAGCCACTTTGACGAACTTGCCTATCATGCCCGCTCCCTTCGATGCGCAAACGCGAGAGTGGTGTGTCCACCTTCGCATTTTCTATTTCACAGTGTTTTAGTATTTTATTGTAGCGTATATTCCGATACTGTGAAACTGCCGACGGATTCCTAAAGTAGCGCCGGTTCGAACTTATACATATCACGCTCTGCCTACGGGGTGTTCGTAATGCTCGTGATCCGATGAACGATGCGCCATCCGAACGAACTGGGGGATGTCTCGCCGCAAGCGCGCCCGTCCGCCTATCGACGCTGTTCGCTGTGATCGCGCTGTTCATTGCAACAGCCATATCCATTTCGTGCGGTGATGCAGTTTCGCCTCCGGCGACGCCTGCGGGAACTGCCGGCGTCGAGCGTCTTGCCACTGCCGAGCCGAGTCAGCCCGCGCCCACTGCGACTATTACTATCGCCGCGCCCCTATCTACACCGTCCGTAACCCCTGTATCCCCGCAGTCTGTACCCACGCCATCTCCGCCTGCCCCGCTTGCCCCGATTGCGACGAAGCCGCCGACGCCGGTACCTACCATTCTTGCGCAGCCGACGCTTGTGATCATACCGCCCACGCCTGCGCAGCCGGCTACACCCGCCGCGTTGGGCTACTTATCCAGCGGACAGGCGCCCGCGCCGCTTCCCGCCGGTCTGGACGGCTGGATAAACTCCGCGCCGCTTGGCATAGACGATCTTCGGGGGAAAATCGTCCTGCTAGATTTCTGGACTTATACATGCGTCAATTGCATTCGAACGCTGCCGTTCTTGCAGGAATGGCATCGAAAATACGCGGATAAGGGACTGCTGATAATCGGAGTTCACACACCAGAGTTCGACTTCGAGAGGATATACGAAAATGTCGCAGCCGCCGCTGTCGAATTAGGCATCGAGTATCCTGTCGCTCAGGATAACGACTACATTACATGGCGCGCTTACCGAGTCGAGGCGTGGCCCAGTAAGTACATCGTGGATGGCAGCGGCTTCGTACGCTACTTCCACCGTGGCGAGGGTGGCTACGCAGAGAGTGAGGAGGTTATTCGCTATCTGCTGGAGGAGATGGGTGAGGATGTTTCGGATATAGAGGCAGACACTTTTCAGGGACAGATTCCCTTGGCGGGTTTCCGCTCTTCCGATCTCGAAACTTTTCTGACTAGGGAGATATACGGTGGCGCGCGGCGGAACATCGACTTCGGCGGCGCATATATTCTGAACGAGGAGTACTATGCCGAATCCGGCGTCGAGCGCGAATACACAGACCCCGGTGAGTGGCGTAACCACTTCCTTGCGCTGCAAGGCTCGTGGCTGAACGGCCCTGAGAGCCTGCGGCACACGCGGACGACGCCCGGTTACGAAGATTATATCGGCCTGAAGTTCTTCGCTAACGAGGTGAACGCTGTGATGAATGTAGAGACGGGCGCGGAGTATCAGTTTAGGGTTATGATGGACGGCAACCCGGTGCCGTCCGATGCCGCAGGCGAAGACATAACCTACGACGAGAACGGCGACAGTATCGTTGCGGTGAATTCTCCGAGAATGTACAGGCTGATAAGAAAGCAGGAAGTTTCATCACATGAACTGGTTCTGAGTCCGAAGGACGACAGGTTCTCGCTGTATGCGCTCACATTCGGCGCCTATCCGCAGCGAGAATGAAAGGTATCTGTCTTTGTTTCTTTCGCAGATGCATTCATCCGTCTTCGCGTCGGCATCCGGCTTCGCTTATCGCCATATCGTCTTATAATGTTGCCTCATATCATCTCAGCGTCTCACAGACCGCAATCGCAAACTCGACGCGTTTGGTAATATGTGTCTGACGGCTTTTATATCAATTCTTTTTACCGCTCTGGCGGTTCGGTGGCGCATATGACAGAGACACAGCGAATCGTCTCGGGCGCAGTCCATAACGACGATCATCAGCTAGATACCGGCCTTCGACCACGCAGGCTTCAGGACTATATCGGCCAAAATCAGATCAAGTCCAACTTGGGCATCGGCATCGAGGCTGCCAAACTGCGCGGCGAACCTCTCGATCATATATTGCTGTACGGCCCGCCCGGTTTGGGCAAAACTACACTCGCAAACATTCTTGCCACTGAGATGGGTACGCGAATAAAGACCACATCCGGCCCCGCAGTCGAGCGTCCGGGCGATATGGTTGCGATTCTGACACAGCTTCGAGAAGGAGACATTCTCTTCGTAGATGAGGTTCATCGGCTGAGTAGAGTGGTGGAAGAGATACTGTATCCGGCGATGGAAGATTTGTTCGTGTCTTGGGTAATCGATAAGGGATTGAAGGCGCGGAGCATGAATCTTTCGATCAAGCCGTTTACTCTGGTCGGCGCGACGACTCGCTTTGGAATGGTCAGCGCGCCGCTGAGAGACAGATTCGGTTTGGTCTATCGTCTGGATTTTTACGACGAAGACGCAATGCGCACCATCGTTGCGCGTTCCGCTCGCATCATGGAAATAGAGGCGGAGGATGAGGGAGTCGCGGAGATAGCCTGTCGCTCGCGCGGTACGCCACGCGTCGCCAATCGCCTGCTGCGTCGCGTGCGAGACTACGCGCAAGTTGTGGAAGATGGCGTGGTAACTGCTGCGGTTGCGCGGGATGCGCTGGCTCTGCTCGATGTGGACGAACAAGGTCTCGATGAGATCGACCGCCGAGTTTTGCTCTCGATAATCGAAAAGTTCGACGGCGGCCCTGTCGGATTAGATACACTCGCCGCGTCTATGAGCGAAGATGCCGACACGATAGAGGATGTTTACGAGCCGTATCTGCTTCAGCTCGGATACCTCGACCGCACGAAACGCGGTCGAGTGGCGACACGCCGCGCATACGAACATCTGGACATAGGTTTCACGCCGGAAGGAATGCAGAAGAGATTCTTCTAGCAATTTCTAATGATCCCGCTTCCGTACGATTCACACGACGGCGCAGAGCGTTTCGCTTATTAAAAATCTGCCCATATTCGACCGTCGAGATAGTCCGGGAATGTGTATATGCCCGTAATCTGCACCCAGCACGCTTCTGGGTAACTACCGATTACAGTGGGGCGCGTCAATCCTATTCGAAGATACACGCGGTCGGCCCGCAACAACTTTTTCGACATCGTGTTGGCGGCCTGCGTATCGGCCATAATCCCGTCCTCGTAACTGGAGCGAATCTGTGAATACAGCCCACGGAACGCCAAGTCGTTGATCGGGAAATACTGGTGGATTTCGCCAGAAGCGTCCTCGAAATCCATCCGCAGAATCGTTCGCCCTTCGTAGCGCGTGTCCGCTCTCAGCGCCAGTATTTTGACATCGCCAACAGTTCCCAGGGAGCGTGTTTGCGCGCCCGGCCGAACCCTTCTGTCCTTCAGATTGCCGTCGAAAATGCTTTGCACGGATTCTCTGCAAGTCTTTTGCAGGAGGGTCTCCCAATGATCGCCCTCGAATCTGTCCTTGTATTCGATAGCATCGGGGTCGAACTCGTGGTCTTCGATATGAGGCGGAAGAATCTCCGCGGGAGACAGATTCAACCAAATTTTCGCTCCGGGATAGACGATAGGCTTACCGTTTTTATACAAACTCCATAGACGGACCCCGCTATCGGTTACGGGGCGGATGCATTCTAGACTTCGAGTAACGCCGGCTATGCAGACCTGATCTGCCCACATTTCGGTCAGATCCGTAATTGCTAGAAGCTCTTTCATAGTATTGCCTCACAGGTGAACTATCTCGGCGCAGGGGAACGAGTTGGCCTTGATGTACTCGGCTGCGAGTCTCCGGTGGCACTTCTCCGGCGTTCTCTCGCTGCACAGCAGCACGACACCTTTGGCAAATACTCTCGAATCTGCGGACTCTGCGACCGTCCTTCGCTGAAGCAGCTCCAAATACCGGGATTCGTACAAGTCCCAATCGCCCTCGCTTCGATACTCCCTGAACATCTCTTTTTCGGGAGTGAGCGCCTCCATATCCTCGTAGGTCATGCTGGTCAGATTCTTTATGAAGTATTCGATGTTGCCTTTCTTCGTGAACCCCGCCAGCTGCGAGCTCTTGTTGAGCCGCGTATCGAGAAGATACGCGGCGTCTGCGGAGTTCAGGAGGCCGAAGAACTGCTCGGCTGTCTTGCCGGTGAACCCGATAGTGTAAATCTTCACTACAGTACTAGCTTCCCCTGTAACTGCTGGCCGTATTTTTTTTCGTCCGCGCCTATCTTCTGCACATCGCCATTTCCCCGTATGTGAAGCAGCTCGCATCCCTTCTCCTGCAGCGCAGGCCCCAGCAGCAGCAGACGGTGACATGTGGACGGATCTTCCTCCGAGCAGAGTATTGCGGTCGTTCGCCGTGATGCCATTCCAACGAGAATGTCTATACTCTCTTGAAATTCGTCTTGGGCTCGCATTTTGTGATAATCCGGTCTGTCTTTAGAGTCGTACATCGCCGGATCGGCAGGTTTGCCGCCGAGCGTTCCTCCCATGAGCTCATAGGCGATGCCCACCTCTTCCAACAGTACGGACAGCGTTTTGTAGTTGGCAAACGGCGCGAATCTGGACACCGGATTCGATCTGGTATCGACCAGCAGCTCGATTTCGTTGTCCTCCAGCAGTGGGGCAAACTCCTCCCAAGTATGGCGGCTGTGTCCTATGGTGAAGATCGTAGTGGTCATAGTCGAACTCGTACATGGATTCTACTATATTACTATATTACGCTATTACATTATACATCGATATGCCCATAGCCGGCAATATTGCAACTACTTGCAAGAACATCTTATAGGTATATGTTATATTATAGTCTTGACAGCAAATCGATATCTGCAATATATTTACAATCTCAAAATCAAAGACGAGATAGAGGGGATATCCGCTTCGGGATGAGCTGTGAAGACCAGATAGTGAATACGCTCAAGGAGTTCGGCCATAGGCCAACTCCACAGCGGCTAATGATACTGTCCGCCGTTCGGCACTCCGACGGTCATATAACCGCTGCCAAGATTCTCGATCGGGTCAAGGAATCCTACTCGTTCATAGACCTTTCCACAGTGTATCGGACTTTGGACATTCTCAAGCAGTTGCGTTTGGTATCCGAGACGCACATGGGCGGCGACCAGCATTACTACGAATGGATCGAGCAGGTGCGACATCATCATCTGGTCTGTGAGCGTTGCGAGTGCGTCATACAGCTCGACGATAAGTTCGTCGGCGCGCTAGGCTCAGAGATTCTGAACACCTACGGATTCGAAGCGGACATCGATCATCTCGCGCTGTTCGGGCTTTGCCGTGACTGCAGCGGATAGCAGCTGGCTCGACTCTGCAATATAGCTGCTATGTATATGCATATTCCGGCCCACGCCGGAAATTACTATTTTAGGAGTTCCCAAAAGTGCCGCTAAGCGTAGGCATAAACATATCGAACTGGAATGCACCCTTGCCGCTGCACGCTCCAGACGGGTTCTTTTCAATTCCCATTGCGCTTGCGGGATATGCCATCGCCGCGGTGGTGATCGCTTTCGCTGTATATCGTGTCAACTCGGAACTCGATGAGCGGATTGTCCCGATGATGGGCGTAATGGCGGCGTTCTTATTCGCGGCTCAAATGATAAACTTCCCCGTCGCAGGCGGCACTTCCGGCCACCTCGTCGGCGGAGCGCTTGCGGCCATCGTACTGGGGCCTTGGTCAGCCATACTGGTTATGACCGCTGTGGTTGGTCTTCAGGCGCTGCTGTTCCAGGATGGCGGGCTGGTCGTGCTCGGAGTAAATCTGGTCAACATGTCGATAATCAGCGTTCTGGTCGGGTACGGCGCATACTGGGTATCCACTCGGATAGGCGCCTCGTTTAGGACGCTGTTGATCGGCGGATTCGCCGCCGCGTGGCTGTCGGTGATCGTCACAGCTGTCGCCGCCGCGTTTCAGCTCGACTTCTCGGGCACATCTCCGCTGGCTGTAGCTCTGCCCGCGCTCGTCGGCGTTCATGCGCTCATCGGAATCGGCGAGGGTCTGATAACTGTCTTCGCGCTGTCATTCATCAGATCGGCGCGTCCGGAATTGCTGAAGCTTCGCGCCAAGACTACTTAACGCATAGAATGAGGATATAAGCGTGAAATTGACATGGTGGATAGCCGGATACTTCATCGCTCTCGCAGTTACGCTGCTGGCGCCGTTCGCGTCGGGCGCGCCGGACGGCTTGGAGCGCGTCGCCGAAGACGAGGGCTTCGCAGAACAGGCGCAGGACGCGCCATACACAGTAATTGCCGATTACTTGGTTCCGGGCATCGAGAACGAAGCTCTGGCTACGGCGCTTGCTGGTGTCATTGGCGTAACCATCGTATATCTGCTGGTCACTGGCAGCGCGGCAATGTTGTACCGCACAGCCGCCAGACGCAGCCGCTGAGCGCAGACCAATCTCGACCACGACCGCGCTTCTCGACCGCTATATCGAAGGGGAGGGATTCCTCCACCGAGCTGATGCGCGCGTAAAATTGGCCGTAACACTCGGATTCGTATTCGCCACGACTTCGATACCAGTAGGCGTATGGCCTGCATTCGCTGTAATGCTGCTCATCGTCTGGGGGAGCGCAGCGGTATCTGGCATTGGGCTGCGGCGCGTGTTCCTGCGTTCGCTGATCGCGTTGCCGTTCGCCCTAATCGCGCTGCCAACTGTGTTCACCAAGCCCGGCATTGCCATATTCGAGCTGGATATGATAATTCTGACGCTGACGGCGACTGAGGCGGGTATCGAGTTCTTCTCGAGCGTGCTGCTGAAATCTTGGACTTCCGTCACAGCCGCTGTGCTGCTCACATCTACGACTCGCCCGATGACCCTGCTAGGCTCTCTACGGTGGTTGCGCATACCTTCTATACTCGTCGCCATCGTCATGCTGATGTATCGCTATCTCTTCGTGCTGGTGGATGAAGCCCAGCGGATGCTTCGCGCGCGGACGGCGCGCAGCGCGGGTATCGGCCCCGCGGCTGGAGGGTCGATACTGTGGCGAGCGAAGATTGCAGGCGGTATGGCCGGTTCGCTGTTCCTTCGAACGCTAGACCGCAGCGAGCGCATATACATGGCGATGCTCGCCAGAGGTTATGACGGTAGAATCATTCAGGCGCGCGCCGAGCGGCCGCTCGGCATGAGACAGTTCACGCAGATAGCCGTCCTGTTCTCTGTATTTGTGACGGTAGCGGCGCTTTCGAGGGTGTTGTCTTGACAAATACTGCCCCCAACACAGATGTTCCTGCCGTGGATGTACGCGATCTTCGCTTTGCGTATCCAGACGGACACAGCGCGCTGAATGGCGTCGATGTAAGACTGAGCGCGGGGGAGAAAGTCGCGCTGCTGGGTCCGAACGGCGCGGGTAAATCCACTCTGCTGCTTCATCTCAACGGCCTCCTTCACGGCAGCGGCGCGGTCAAAATCGGCGGCCTTCCCATCGTCGAGACGGACAAACGCGCGCTGGCAGAGATTCGGGCAAAGGTTGGACTCGTGTTCCAAGACCCGGATGATCAGCTGTTTTCTCCTACCGTATATGAGGATGTGGCATTCGGGCCGCTATATATGGGCCTGTCGCAGACGGAGATCTCCGAGCGCGTGAATGACGCTCTGGCGCAGGTAGGGCTAGATGGCTATGGTGAGCGAATGCCATTTCATCTCAGCGGCGGAGAGAAGAAGCGCGCGGCAATCGCCACCGTATTATCCATGCGTCCTGAGATATTGGTAATGGACGAGCCCACAGCAGGCTTAGACCCTAGAGCGCGCCGCGCGCTCATCCAGCTGCTGTCGCGGCTCGAACAGACCATCATAACCACCACCCACGATATGCACATGGTTAGGGAGATTTTCCCTCGTTCCGTCGTAATGAACGGCGGTGTAATCGTAGCCGACGCCCCAACAGAACAGATACTTTCCGACCGCGAGCTGCTAGGGAACAACGGGCTGGAAATGCCATGAAAGGCACATTAGAGACTCTGTGTACCATTTTCGAGTATGATAAACCGATTCGAGCGTCATGCTCGTCATCACACATATAAGAAACAGAAACAGGAGGAGAGAGATTTGTATTTGATAAGAAGGATTTTCACCACTAAGCCGGGCGAGGCGCGTCGGGTAGCTAGTCTCGTTCATAAGCAGGCGCAGATATACCGCGATGCCGGTCAGCGCAGCGAATTCGAGGTCTATTTCAACGGCGGTACGATGCCGGGCGAAAACAATATCGTGGTGCTGCAGTGGACGGATGAGGCGCTGATGTCGCCCATGCGCGGCGGCCATGACTTGCCGCAGGGAGTGTTCGAAATTGGCGCTCAGGTTCGTGAACTCGTAGAGGGAAGCCGAATTGAATTCATGGAGCTGCTCACTTCGGACAAGATGATCCAAGTATAGCGAACTACTCACGCACAGCGCGGGCGGGCGGAGTCGAATCCAGCCATGAGCGGGCAGCTTTCGGTGAGCGAAAGCGCAGTACGCGCAGATGAGCGTATTCGGGGAGGGCGAGAGCGGTCTCCAGTCGCCTATTCCGCGCCCAGTGCGTTTTGACAGCCCAGAGAAACAGCGAATCCCGCGTGAAGAAGTGTCTCCACAGGCTTTCGCGATTGCCGTTCCAAAGTTCTGTATTTCGGACGGCGCGGCCAATCGTTCGCCACCACAGCCGCCAGAAAACAACTGGGAAACTATAGTCCAGCCAGACTATTGCAGTCGCTCGCGTCCATGTAATATCCCGCGCTAGGGAGTAGTTTCCATCGGCTACCCAGCTTTCGGCGGAGAGCGTAGCTTGCAGACTGCGCCGAAAATCCTCATCGGGTGTCTCTGTCCAGTTAGGCCCGTGCCGGTAGGCGTCGAATTCGACATGTAGCGAGCCAGTACGCTCGGCGAGCGCTCTTGCGAATGAGGTCTTGCCCGCGCCGGATGTGCCGACGACAACGACGCGCGCGATGGTGGCTCGGTCTGCCGCATCGTCGTATATCGGAGTATCTGAGGGCAGTGTTCTCTCCTAGACTCTCTCTGTGTATATATGTATAGATAGGCGTTCGCGCATATTGTATCGTTATCGTATCGAGACAAGGAAACAGTGTACTCGATGCGCTGCCCTATGCCGGCGGCTCGGTCAGCTGCTTTAGAAGGAGCGTAAGACATGCGACTGGATGGAAAAGTTGCGCTGATTACAGGAGCGGGTTCGGGAATAGGCCGCGCAACGGCGGTTCTGTTCGCGTCTGAGGGCGCGAAGATTGGCGTGATGGATGTTTCACCCGACGGCGCTCAGGCAACGGTCTCGATGATAGCAGAAGCCGGCGGTGAGGCGATTACGCTCATCGGCGATGTTTCCGAATCCGACGATGCCCAACACGCGGCGCGCGCGACAGTCGAAGCGTTCGGCAGGCTGGACATCCTCGTCAACAGCGCTGGGATTACCTCACGCAACGCCGCCCCTGAAGGAGTGTCGCCTGAATCGACTTGGGATAGAGTGATGGATGTGAACCTGAAGGGGACATACCTTACGAGCTGGCACGCTGTCCCAAGGATGGAAGCATCGGGAGGCGGTTCTATCGTAAATCTCGCCTCGATTATGGGGCTGGTCGGCTATCCTGCGGGTATCGGAGGCGGTTTCAACCCGTATCCGCCGTCGAAAGGCGGCGTGGTGCAGTTCACTCGAACGCTCGCCATGGATCTCGCCAGCAAAGGGATTCGCGTCAACTGTCTGTGTCCGGGTTTTATCGCCACTGATATGACACGAGGGCTGACGGAGGATGCGGATATGCTGGAGCGCCTCCATGAACTGCATCCGATAGGCAGACTAGGCAGAGCGGAAGAGATTGCAAGTGTCGCGCTGTATCTGGCTTCCGATGATTCGGCCTATGTTACCGGCGCCGCGCTCGCCGTGGATGGTGGATATACAGCTAGATAGGCGCCAGCAGCTAGATGGCAGCTAGGTGATAGATCGAACAGCGTAGCTCTTCGACTCTCTTACGCCCGCCCCGTGGATGACTCCGCTCTTCCAAACTTCGTATGAAATGCCGTTTAGCGCGCGCTGGTTAGGCGCATCCACTTCTAGCAAGCGAGACAGCGTTTTCGGCTGGAGATCCCGCATCAAACGGCATCTCTCGACAAATCCGTTCAGTATGTGGCGTTCTCCACCGAGCATTACATAGTCTATATCGTTCAGAAATGGGCCGAATACCGTCCGCGCGGTTTCGCAGGTCTTGTCGTAGAGCTCCCGGATTAGTCTTTGGCGACTGCGTTCGAAGCGTCGTTGGGAGCTGCCGCCGGCGCGATGTCGATTTTTCACATAGCGTGAATCTGTCTTCGTTGCCAGCAGACGATCCCCTTTCAGCGCCGCGATGGCGTATCGGCCTAGACGCAGCAGCACGATACCGATCAGCGGCTCTGAGTGAAGCAGGAGGCGCATTGGGCCGGTGTCCACGCCTTCGACGCTTACATCTGCCGGTATCGGCACCGGCGGACGAATCGCGATGCTCCGCTCCGTTGTGAGAAACAGCCCTACGCCGGTGTCGGATTCACCCAACGCATCGATAGCGACTTCGAGCGCGGCGCGCTGAGGCGCATGCTCTGGCAGCAAATGTCCGTAGTCCCGCGCCATGAGAGTGGCAGGAGATATCGAAGCAGTATGCAAACATTTCTCCGTATCCATCTCATCCAGCAGGCGCAGAACACCAGCTTTGGATATGCGGCGGCGGTCGGGTTTCGACGGCATATCGCTCCTCAGATATTCGATCTATCAGCGGGTCGAGAGATCATTACGACATCTGGGCGTGGCTGTTTTGGCTCACGCCCAGCGTCTCGACGGCGATGTAACTATTATCGAAGATATTATCTTATCAGAGCCGAATCCGAGCTAACTCCCTCTGCCGTTCATCCAGTGATCGTATCGGATGCCCGCCATATCTGCCTCGCGCTCGATATCCTCCTGCATCAGGAACCCCGTTTTTGCCATGTCCTGCGCGGCCGCCCTGACCTCATTTACATAGTCATCGCGTGATTCGTAGCGTTGTTCTATCGAGGGTCTCGGGTCGCCTGCGGATTCGCGTTCCTCTTCGGTGGCAGAGAACGGCACTGTCCAGCCAGCGAGCCCGCCGGTGATTCCTATTACCAGATCCGGGTTTCCGTTGTCGGGATGGCGCAAGTTCCAGCCTGTGTTCGTGGCAAGCGGCACGCTTACCGATGGCAGTCGGATGCCCGCAATCTCGTTGCCATCGTCGTCCACATCGGAGACGATGGCAGGATATGTCTCCCCCTGCTCAGCCGGCAGCTTCACCGTGCGCCCCAGATGTGTCTCGTCTCCGTAATCGAGACGCATCGCGCGTGTCACATCTGGCGGAAATACAACGCCGGGCATTCGCTCGAACTTCTCGCGCAGCGTGTACGATTCTACGCCTGTGCCTGCGTCTAGGCTGGGATGGCACGAATCCGGCGGCATATCGCTGTCGCGTGTCCATGCATCCAGCGCAGTTAGCAAAGCGCGCTGAATCGGTGAGTAATCGACGGCGTTGTATGGCAGCTGCCCTTTGAGACCATCCATCGCGCGGATACTCTGTGGCGGGAAGACACCGGAGCCGTGCTGGGTGCCTGCGAAGTGGTATCTGCGCGCGTTCTCGGACTGCTTCGCGTCCTGCATCGACTCGATGTCCGTATGTATGAGCGCCGCATCGCCGCGCCAATACTCCGCCGATGTGTTGGTAAACATTATCTTGGGGACGCTGTCACGCTCTTCCATACGCGCCAGCAGCGATCCCGAGCTGCCAGTAACTGGATCCGTAACCTCCGTATCGGCGAATGGGAACAGCCCCGGCATGATATAGCAGACATCCTTAGAAGGCTGACCGAAGCGCAAATTGAATTCGCCCCTCATACCGCCTGCCACATGGGGCATGATGCCGTCCAGCGCGATGCGTCCCTGCTCATCCTCGTTCATCGCGTAGTATATGTATGTACGCAGAAAGCGACCGCTTTGGGAAGCTCCGAAGGCGTGCGCGCGGTCTATTGCGCCGGCGCAGGGGTTGCCGTCCTCCTCCGATTCGTATTTCAGGAAGGATACGATGTCGCGCACCGAGGCCATGCCGGCGCCGACGACTTCTGCGCCCGTCGTGGTATATACCAGCTGGTAGATGCGTCCAGGATCGAAACCGCCGCGCATATATACATGGTTGATGTCGGGTTCGATCTGCTCGTCCTCGACACGCACGAACTGGAATCGTTCTCTCGGAATCTGCGTCGCAGGACCATTGGGGTGATCTCGCACAGTCATCGTGGCGCCGGGTTCGTTCTGGTCGGCGGGTGGATGCGGCACATGAGTTCTGTCTGCAAGCAGGAACACGCTGGTCGGTTCGTTGGATTGGAACTGGCAGAGCATCCTTCCAACAATGGGGCCGCCGTTAGCGGTTAGCGCGGGGGGCGCGTTCAGCCCGATCAGGTTCTGGTCGTCTGGAACATCGCATTGCCAGCCGCACCATACGACGGTGTATCCTTCGCGCATGAGGAATCCGTTGCCGGGTTCGAGCGGCGCGGCAGGGTCCATGGCGCGCGGCGCGCTGTTGAACCCTAGAATCGTCTTTCGCCCTCTGTTGACTACATCGAACACGATGCTGCGCCGTCCACGTTCGGGATCGGCAGGGAGAAGCATTTCGAAATCCGCTGAGAAGCGTACTCTGCCTGCATCGTCGCGCGGAGCAGTCTCGATGTCGGTTATGGCGCTGTTGTTAGGATGAGTTGGGTCTATTGCGAAATGCGCTCTGCCCTTTAGGTGGTTATAAGGGCCGACCTCGCCGAACGACTGGCCGCCCGCAAAAGGCGTCGCGCTAGTGATGTCGAGTCTGGTTACGGGCAACTTGTCTCTTTCCTTTCGCTGATGGAATTGGAACTGTGTATTGGAGCTATGTGTGGATTCTGACGATTGTATCACCTTTACAGCAATACGGTATGCAGGTTCGATCATGTAGGTATCTGGTTCATACACTGCGCATATATACTGCATAAGCCGCCATCGCGCAAAGCATGCGGCGCACAGACAGATTGTATATATTGGGACTATATCGAATCGAATGGAGGGCTTGGAATGCGCGTCGTAATTGGAGCGGATCACGGTGGATTTGGGCTAAAGTCCGAACTCAAGACATTCGCGGAATCTTTGGGACACGAAGTAGTCGATGTGGGCGCGCACGAGCTAGACCCTGCCGACGATTTCCCTGATTTCACGAAAGGGGTGGCTGCGAGTGTGGCATCTGGCGACACCGATCGGGGCATAATGATCTGCGGCAGCGGCGTCGGGGCGTCGGTGGCGGCGAACAAGGTCAAGGGGATTCGAGCAAGCGTCTGCCACGACACATACTCCGCGCATCAGGGCGTGGAGCATGACGATATGAATGTGCTATGCCTCGGTGCGCGTATCGTCGGAATCGAACTTGCCCGCGAGCTGACAACGGCTTTTCTGTCCGCCACATTCGCGCCAGAGGAGCGATTCAGACGAAGGCTGGACAAGGTGCTGAATATGGAAGCTAATTTCGGCTAGAGCCAGTGGCTAGAACCAACGAAAGCAATGTGGACGAGGCGAACTTTTCGGCATCGAACTCTCGTATCAGCCGTACTCCGCGCCGAGCAGACATGCGACCAGAGTCTGTTCGCGCTCCGCATGCTCGAACGCATCCGATATACGCTCGACATCGCTGTCGGTTTCGACCATGTAGTAGTCGATTCCCCATGCTTTCAGAATCGGCTCGGTGAATATCCCGGCAGAGTCGGTCATTTCGGCGCCTTCTCCCATCCAGCCGCGATAGCCAACTATCATAACCATCGGTATGCCGAGGTCTATCCCCATACCTCGAATCGAGTCGCCCGCCTCGAACATGCCAGTGTTCTGGATTAGCACGACAGGTTTCTTGCCGCCGATCCAGAGTCCGGCTGCAATAGGCATGGATTCACCCTCGCGGCAGATCGGGACGAGCCGCAAGTCATCGTCGCTGATGATGCGGTTGTACATGAAGTTCGTCTCGGTATCCGGCAGCCAGACGACATGCGAGACGCCGTTTTTCTTGAACTGCTCGACGATGGCGGATGGATCGAGGCTGATTTCTGGCATCTGTTCCGCTCCGTGCATTAGGGTCGTATATCTGGCTATATATCTGAAGGTTCGAGAGTGTTCATAGTTAGAAGTTGGCGGTCGGTTTCTGATTTTATAGCTGAAATTGGCGACCGGATTCCAGCGCCAGCCAGCTATGTTTACGATATACGATAACACGATCTGGCCCGAAGATTTTCCATTCGTCTGGGTCGTTCGAGGTTCGTACTGCGGCGCAGCGCGCGCCGATGCCGAACACCGCGTCGATGTCGTCGGGAGTAGAGTCTGACAGCTCTTCGGATACGGCTGCGGGGTCTGCGTTCTCATGGTGCGGCAGTACGGCGATGCCCCGCGCCATGCCTAGAGCCTCATGCCATTCTCCGCGAAAGCGCATGTAGCTGCCCAAGACCATCGCGCCCGCGCTCGATCCGGCTATGACAGTCCCAGCTAAATACGCCGCGTTGACGATATTCATTAGACGAGATTCACGAAGCGTCCGCAAGAGATGTAACGGGTCGCCGCCTGTGAAGTAAACTATGTCGGCATCCATAACGGTTCGCTGGCTGATGCTAGAGTTAGTAGCGTCGGCGCGGTCGAGGATCATCAGCGATCGAGCATCGGCGCCGAGCGTGGAAAACCAGCGCGTTCCGTTGTCTGCGGCTCGCTCTGGGGCTTGGCGCGCGGCTGCCGTCGGGATGACGAGTGTAACAGGACGCTCCTTGCCCGTCGCCTCGATGATGGCGCGGTCTGCCTCCTCGCAGCCTGGCCTAAATTCGTCTCCGCCAACTAACGCCAGTGTTGGGGACATATCTTCAGCCTCTGTGTTGGCGATGTTCTCTCGATGGCGGGCGAAACAGGATATACAAACCGCTAATTTCGGGCCGTCGAAGAACGATGAAAACAGTAATGTTCTTGCTGGTTCAGATAAGCAAATCGCCGCCGCGTTTGACGATCTTGCCCTGCGATACGATGGTGTTCACACTGTGAAGCGCGGTGATGTCTTCTGCGGGGTTTCCGTCTATTATCAGCACATCGGCAGACTTGCCAGATTCCAGCGTGCCGATTTCGTCCTCCAGCCCCAGGCATTGGGCGGATGTGAGCGTAGAGCAGACGATTGCCTCCATTGGTGTTATTCGCATCTCTTCGACCATGACTTGCGGTATGTAGGCGAAATCGTCGAAGTTGGCGTTCGTCATACCCGCATCCATACCAGTAACGAACTTAACTCCTCTATCCCACATATCGCGCAGAATCTCGAATCTTCGGGCTGGGTCATTCATCCCTGCCCCTCCCCCAATACTTGTTCGGCCTCTGAGATTGTTCAGCCGTCCGAGCGCAAGTGTAGGATCGACATATATCCCCTTCTCTGCGATCAGGTCTGCATAGTCCTCATCGTAGTCGTACATGTCTTCCTCGTTTTCGGCGAGCCAAGAGCAGTGGATTAGATTGTGTATGCCAGCGTTTACGCAGTTGCGGACTCCGGCGGCGGCGTGGCAGTGGGCGGCGACGCGCAGGCCGAGTCGTTCGGCGTCACGCACTGCGGCGGCGAGCGTCTCCACAGGATACTGCGGCGCGCGCACATTGGTGCCGGGGGTGAAACCGCCGCCTGTGGACATTACCTTTATGCAGTCGGCTCCCAGCTTGAACTGGTTTCGGATGGCGGTAACGACTTGCTCTGCCGTGTCCGCTTCGGTGCCGAACATGTTGCAATGGCCGCCGGTTGTGGTTATGGGCGTGCCGGCGACGATCATGCGCGGTCCGTTGATGATGTTCTGTTCCACGGCCGCCTTGATGGGCAAGACTACTTCGTTTCGGCTTCCCAAATCGCGCATAGTGGTAACGCCGGAAGAGAGCGCGGCTCGAACGGCGGATACCCCGCGCATGATGAAAGTCTCGTTGCTCTCAGTGGTGATGTGCGTATAAGCGTCCGCCTGCGCGCTGCAGTGGATGTGGGTGTGCATTTCAATGAAGCCCGGCATCAGGGTTCCGCCAGAGACTTCTATCAGCTCGACTTCCTCGCGTTCCCCTATGTTCAGGTGGGCCTGCGAGGTAACCTCCACGATGCGCCCGTTTTCTATTACGACCGCTCCGTCCGCGATAGGGTCTGCCCCTGTGCCGTCGATTAGTCGATCCGCTTTGAGAACGAGCTTCATGTCTATGCACCTCTCGTTAGAAGATTGAAGATAGGGAAGATGAAGATAGCGTTAAGTGGCGTGCAGCGCTGGCAGTACATACAGATTATAGCTCGATCATTGCGCTGGAATCGCAGAGCGCGCGATTTCCAGCAAATCTTCTTCTGGCATATCTAGATCGACAGGATCTCCGTGAGGCTGTGGCACAGGGAATCCAGTCTTGAAATATATCTCGATTGTGTTGCCCTCGGGGTCGGAGGCGTACATGCCGAAGGCGTTGCCGTGGCTGACAGTTCGCTGAATTAGTACACCTTCTTGCCTGAACACTGAATGAAATGCCTTGAGTTCGGACAGTGTATCCACCTTGAACGATATTTGCTGGATGACTTGTGCATCTGGTGGCCCAGAGCGTCCCTTCATTAGAACGAATTCGTGATGTTCGTCCTCCGGGTGAGCGCTGAGGAAGACCATACCGCGCTCTTCTATATCTTCATCGGCGATTTCGAGCCCCATGACTCTGGAATAGAAATCGCGCTGTTTCATCAGGTCGTGAACGAATATTCCGACATGTCCGAGTCCACTCACTTTGGGCATAGAACCTCGCTCCCTTCCAATGCGCTTGGCGATGCGCTCGGAGTTTATATTACGCTTGTGGTACGGTCAAGTTAGTCGCGTCGATGTTCTGTCAGTGCGCCAGAGATGTAAGCTAGAGATGTGATATATATGGCAGCTATGCTGAAAAATACGAGAATTACGGCAATCGCTATCGTGAGCTCATTGGCGATTGGTCTCGTGGCGTGTATGGATTCGGCTCCGACGGCTATTACAACTCCAACATCCACGCCGATTCCGACTGCATCGCCAACACTCACTCCACTTCCGACGGCATCGCCAACACTCACTCCACTTCCGACGGCATCGCCAACACTCACTCCACTTCCGACTGCATCGCCAATACCGACTCCCGCTCCGACGGCATTCCCGATGCCGACACCGATTCCCTCCCCAACTGCATTGCCGACTTCGGTATCTGCGCAGATATCGACTCCATCGGCAGCGCCCACGGTTGGAGACAGCGATGCCGCAGAACTGCTTAGAAGGGCATCGGCAGTGATGGCAGAGGTGGAGACATTTCGGTTCGATCTGAGCGGTCGCCTGAGGTTCCAATCCGTTGATTCCGAGACTGTCGTCCCCGTGTTTATGGAGGGAGACACGGCAGCGCCCGACCGCGCGAGCGGCGCGATGACAATTGGCGTATGGATGTTTGCGCTGCGTATGGATGTGATCATAATTGGAGAGAGCGCATGGACGACCAATCCGCAGACCGATACTTGGCAGGCTGTCGATGCTCGCTCGCTGGGGATTCCGAATCCGGCGATGCTGGTTTCGGATGGCAGTCTGGCGTTGGATGAACCCGCTATCGTGGGCAAAGAGCAGATAGAAGGCGTGCGGACGACGCTCGTAGAAGGAGGCTTGCAGCTCGATGAGGTGACCAATGTCGCCAGATCGGAGGCGACTGCTACACTCTGGATCGGCGCGGACGACTATCGGATTTACAAGATAGGCTACGAAGGCATTATAGACGCCGATGCGCTCGGCCTGTCGCTGGATAGTATGGGGCTGACCGGAGACGCTGCGATAATCTTCGACCTGCGTCTATCGGAATTCGACGCGCCGATCTCAATAGAACCGCCAATCATCGTAGAATAGCAGCTGGTGTATTCGTTCATTGCGGCGCATTCCGCCGGGTCTTCTGGATATTCCCCGATTCGTCCGTTGTCTCTCTACAGGCTCTTTAGCGAACGGAGTATCAGGGGATGTCGCTCCCTGATTGCCGTTCGGCGGCTAATCGGGCGACGCATTCGACTATCTCCTTAGTTGGGGTGCCTGGCCCGAAAATGGCGCGTACACCGAGTGACTCCAGCTCGCCCCTGTCGGATTCTGGGATGATGCCGCCGGCTATTATCGGCACATCGTCTATTTCGTTTATCTTCATGCCTTCGAATATGTTCGGAAACAGCTCCATATGCGCTCCGGATAGTATGCTGATACCGATGACATCCACATCTTCCCGTGATGCGATCTCGACTATCGTCTGCGGCGTCTTGCGGATGCCTGTGTATATGACTTCCATTCCGGCGTCTCTCAGCGCGCGCGCGATTATCTTTGCGCCGCGGTCGTGGCCGTCGAGTCCCGGCTTGGCGATTAGCACGCGAACTGGATGCTGTGTTGTCATTGGGTTCACCTCGGATTCACCTCTGCGCGCCGTCCTGATCCACCAGCTCTATGAGAACGCCTCGAGTCGAGCGTGGGTGGACGAATGCGATCATACCCGACAGTCCTTCGCGCGGCGCGGTGTCGATGAGATCGACGCCGCTGTCGGCCAAAGCGTCGAGCCGCTCCTGAAGATTTTCCACCTCGAAGGCGATATGGTGAACGCCTTCGCCTCTACGCTCTATGAATCGGGCAACGCCGCCGTCGGGATCGGTCGGCTGGATGAATTCTAGCTGGGAGCCTCCGATACGAACCAGCGCGGCGCGGACGGCCTGGTCTTCGATCTCTACGACTTCGGTCTCTCCCGCTCCGAACACATCCCGATAGAAGGCGAGCGTGTCGTCGATGTTTTCCACTGCTATGCACACATGATTCATGTGGCGCGCGGTGCATGGTGCTGTCATGTATGTAATCCTCTTGGGTTCGTATTATATATCTGTAGCAAGTCGATTCAGTTCAGAGCGTGTTTCGTCGATGAACGCGCCCAGAGAAGAGACGCTTTTGCCGGCTTTGTATAAATCCATATGCGCCACTATGTCATCTGCATACTCTACGCCGCCAAGAGGGGCGGTTGAAAACAGATCGGCCAGTTCCCGCTTGTATTTACCCTTTTCGCAATCTCCCTGCGGAACTCTCGGGATTCCACTGAGGTTCAGCAGGTATTGCAGCGCGTTAGGATCAGCTAAATACCAAATCTCTATGTGTGGGTTGGGTACAGCTGCTATAACAGGTTTCCGGTATCTTTCGCGTTCGACCAATTGAAGTATCTCATTTCTTACTGTGGATACACCCCTGCAGTCTGTGTCCTCCACGATTATCAAAATATCGAATTCAGGGCTGTCTATTCGAGAATAGTCTCTGAGAAATCTTCGGAGCGTGGAGCGCATGCGCGGTATTCCGCCTGTTGCGCTGCGAATTTCTAACTCTAAGTCGATACCCGCTTCTGACGCTATTCTGCCTACGACGCTGGTTATGAACTTCTCGTGGGCGGTGTCTTCCATAAAGAATCCGACTGTCAAATTAGCCACCGAAGTCGCCTCGAAGCAGGGCTTCGTGCAGTGATGGCGCTTCATTATTTTCTTCCAAAGCTCTATCTGCATCCTGCTTTATAAACAGAGGATGATCTGGTATTCCTTCGAATGTAGTCTCGTTAGCCTGCTTTCTGCATGTCATAAATGACGAAGCATATATAGAATCATCGTTTCTGACAGACATTTGCTTCAGTAATTCGGGCAAATACGGAGAATGAGTAGTGACCAGTATCTGCGTTTCAGGCATGAGTGGGCCTAGTGAAGATTGATAAAGAAGACGCGCTATTATGTTCAGTCTTCTAGGATGAACGCCGTTTTCTGGCTCCTCGAATCCGATAGTCGATGTTTTGGTGAAATGAGACATGATAGCGAAAAGGCCTAACACACGCAGTGTTCCATCCGATATGACTCGTGAGGAATATCTGTTGCCGCCATCTTTGTATATCAGCCTAATGAGACCTTCTTCGGTCAGTGCAGTTTCGATGGATTCGGCGCTAGGTATAGCGATCGGCAGCGCCTTGGAGATTCCCTCGAACTGCCGCGAATCTTGGTTTTGGAGTGTGTGATAGAATCCTGCCAAATCCTTCCCATCCTGTCCTACGGAATCCACAGCTTTCAGAGCCGACTCCTCTCGCATCACTGCGGGATCGAAATAGTAGAACCGCCATCTTCCGAGTTCTTCTCTGAAGGCGGTTATGTGCGGATAGTGAGGGGGGTACAAGGAAGTGGATACCAGAGCGTGATCCAACCCTACATCGTGATAGCTGGGGTGGGCCTGACCTTCCATTCGCAGTACCAGTCTGCTGTTTTCTTTGTCGAGGTCCAAAAACGGTCTTCGAGATCCTTTGGGCGTTCCATCCTTTTTGAGCGCAAGCAGTCGCTCGTCCAATACCCTGAGCTGGCCGGTGGGCGTATAGAACTCTACTGTTATCTCATAACGCAGGAAAGTTTCATGTACTCGCCTGCGTAGGTCTTTGGAGCTCTGTTCGGGCAGTCCCGCGCGCATATCCCGAATCATCTTTTCGGTGTTTTCGATAACATCGGCAGACAATTCTACATCCACGCCGATTGAGAATTTGAGCGTTTCGCGGGCTAGAAGCTCTTCCAACCCGCCCGGGGGCGCAAAGAACGCCTCCAGCGGCAGACCTCGATGATCGTCGAATGCCGCGTTGATCGTGCGTCCGGTGACGATTCTGCTGAGCAGCCCCAAGCAGTCGAACAAGTTACTCTTGCCGGATGCATTCGGCCCTATTATCACGGTCAAAGGCGCGAGCGATATATCTATGTTTCGCAGGGATTTATAACCCCGTATGGATACTCTTCGTATCATCTTGTCACCGTATCACCGCCGTGAACTGTTCCAGAGCACACGCATAGGCAGGCATTCGCCAACCTCTTGGGTCAGTCTCTTAGCAGGTTGCGCGCTATTATCATGCGCTGGACTTCGGATGTTCCCTCGTATATCTCCTGTACTTTGGCATCTCGGTAGTAGCGTTCGACATCGCTGGGCGCGAAGTAGCCGACTCCACCGTGCATTTGTACTGCGCGATCGGCGCATTCTACGGCCACGCGGGAGCAGTAGAGCTTCGCCATCGACGCTTCCGTAAGGAAGGGGAGTCCCTGATCGCGCAGCGTCGCGGCTTTGAGCGTTATCAGCCTAGCTGTTTCGATGTTCGTCGCCATTTCCACTAGATACCACTGCAAGCCTTGAAACTCTGCCAGACGCTTGCCGAATGCCTCACGCTGTTTTATATAGCTTAGCGCGGCATCGTATGCGGCTTGCGCGATGCCGACGCACTGCGCCGCTATCGCTATACGGCTGGCGTTCAGAACCTCCATGGTCATTCGGAAGCCTTCGCCCTCGTTGGCGATTCGGTTCTCGCCCGGCACTGCGCAGTTGTCGAAAACTATCTCCGCGGCGGATGACGCTCGAATTCCCATCTTTCCATGCAGCGGGTTTATCTCGATTCCTGGCGTGTCTTGCTCTACGATGAAAGTACAGACGCCGCGCGCGCCGAGGCTGCGATCCTGCGTCGCCATCACTACCATCGTACTCGCTTCGGGCGCGTTGGTGATGAAAGTCTTGGTTCCATTCAGAATGTATCCGCCGTTTTGGGATGTCGCGGTCGTTTGCATCGCGGCTGCATCCGATCCAGCGCCCGGCTCAGTGAGCGCGAACGCGCCTATCTTCTCCCCGGATACTAGTGGTGGGATGAACTGGCTCTTTTGGCCTTCGGTTCCGAACATATTTATGTATTGGGTACAGAGCGATAGGTGCGCGCCCATCACAGTTGCGGTTGCGGCGCAGGCGCGAGATACTTCTTCTACGACGATTGCCAGCTGGCGAGTGGTGCCGTCGCTGCCGCCGTACTCTTCGCCGATGCCCAATCCCAAAATGCCTAGCTCTGCCAGCCCGCGCATGTTCTCCCACGGGAACTCGGCGCTCTGGTCCAAGGTCGCCGCTCGGGGAGCTATCTCCGACTCAGCGAATTCACGCACCGTGTTTCTCAGCATCGTCTCTTCTTCGTTCAGCATCATTCCTGACATGTTGTCATCTCCGTGCGTGGCGCCCTGAATAATATCGGCTCAGCGCGCAACCTTAGTATATCTCTAATGCGTGACTTTGATCCAAAAGTAGCTTGGGAATAGAAATTTTAGATCAAACCAGTTTTAGCCGCATAACAGCATGTGATTCGGTGTATGCAAGATTTACCATCATATTTAAAAGGAGAGATATCTTGCTTGCCTGGTTTATTTTGACCTTTTTCTTCGTTACAGGGACCACACAGCAATTGCAGATTAGTCAATTGCGAGATACTTCTATCAGGTATGATATGATCCATAGTTAATTTGTTTAAGGGAAATATATTATTACATCTGTTACACACCTCTCCTTGTTTGTATCCAAGTATGAGTTTAATTATCCTTTTGTCCTTTCTTCTGTTGATTTTCACTGTCTTCATCAGGCGATATGGCAATTCATATGGGATGGTGTTGGATTGAGTTTTCTTTTCCATGAAACTGATTATGTCTTCTAAGGTACGGAAACCTGTATGATATAAAATATCTTTTCTCATACCATCCAAGAATGACGAGAATTTATCTAATGTTTTTTCATCTCGCACCTTAATAAGCCTCAATGTTCTGTTTGAGTCTCTCATTAAGAGTTGTATCTGAATTTGTGCTGAGATGAAGAGTACTTGTCTTGGAATCGCAGTATACACATTGTTTAATCGTTGTAAAAATTCCGTCATCATCAGGCTTTGTCTTGTTGATTTCTCTAAAGGTGTGGATGATTTGGATTTTATGCATGGATTCTTCATTCATTGCGACTTCGCTCCAAAACGCTAATTTGATCTAAAAGTAGCTTGGAAAAGTAGTGTATATGCATGAAACTATATATTGATTTCACCGTTTCTTATCTTATCTGCCCGCAATCTAGCTCCGCCCTGCGCTTCTTTGGCTTGGCGTTCGTTATACATCCATTTCTCTTTCTTGTTACGCTTGACTAGTCCGCTGAGGGTTAGGGTAGAGCTCTTATAGCCGTTACACGGTCTGCACAGTAGAATGCGGTTCGTAATATCGTTAGTTCCTCTATCTGCTCTTGGGAGAATGTGATCGAGTTCCATGAAGGGATTCTCCAACTCCCGTCCGCAGCCTGCGCATATCACTAACTCTTTCTCTTTGATAGAGATAGATTGCGCTTTTGTTAGTTGTTCTACAATCATTTTATGTGTGAGTTTTTCCCAAGGCTCGGGGGATCGTTGTGCTCTGAGTCGCAAATCTGGCGCGTTGACTTCGCCTAGGTCAGTTCGTTCGGGCGCGGTTTTGGTGTAATGCACATCTCCGAATGTGATGAGCCGCTTTTCTGTTTGTTCTGTCTCCTCTTCTTTTTGAACCGCCAATCCTTCTGATTCTAGTCGATCGAGCACTGTTTGATATGCATCGTCCCATATATCTATCGCAACCCACTGCCTGCCAAGTCTTTCGGCTGCGACAGGGGTTGTGGCGCAGCCTGCGAAGGGGTCTAGGACAATATCGTCTTGGTTGCTGGAGGCTTTGATTATGCGCTCGTATAATGCTAATGGTTTTTGGGTGGGATAGCCATTGCGCTCAGGAGACCATCCTGTAACGGTTTTTATATCTGTCCACCAATCAGTAACGGGAGTTCCTCTTTTTAATGGGATGTCATGTCCTCCGCTGTATGTACTGTGTTTTCCAACTTGTTGAGTATTTTCTTTATAAGGTTTATATTCAGTATTGAAAATATATTTATTGCTTTTCGTATATCGTAAAAGTGTATCATGTTTACGTGGATAATCATTTTTCGGAACCCCTCCACCTGAATAACACCACACGATCTCGTTCCTGAAGTTCTTTCGACCAAATATACCATCCAACATAGCCTTAACCCACGCATGCGCAGTGTGGTCAATATGCAGATACAGGCTACCTGTAGGCTTCAATATGCGGCGCATCTCGATGACGCGAACGCCCAGCCAGCACAAGAACGCGGCCATGTCGTCTCCACTAGCAGCACGCGCCGCGTCTATGACCTCGTACACACCCTGCCAATCGTCTTTGATTGCGTCCCACCAGTCTTCATGTACATCCTTGTCCCAAGACCAACGATCTGTAAACTTTGTTCCAGATGCTAGGCTATCTGGAGTAGCATGAAAATCACGATTCTTATTGAACGGTGGGTCTGTAGCGATAAGGTCGATAGTTTCCGAGTTCATTCCGCGTAAAACAGCCAGGTTATCACTATGGAATATCGTTCGATTTTCGAAATTCATATCAGGCATTTACAAACCTCTTCAGTCTCAATCTTTTCTCTAAAGTCTTAGTTCTTATCGTAGGGGCTTTGCACCAAAAGTAGCTTGGAAATAGGCATTTTGGATCAAAGCCCTAATGCGTCGTATCTTGGCTGCAGACTTTTAGTATGCCAAGCGTGAAAGCAGGCAGCGCTAATCTGCAAGCTGCTCTCCGAACACTTCTCTGAACATGTCCGATATTTCGCCGAGATTCTTCAGTCGGCAGCGTAGCATATGCCTCCACAGCCTCGATTATCGCGGGCATGGTGTTGTCATCGCCTCTGGCGGTTTCACGGAGGCGAGCGAGAGCGGCGGCTGTCGCCGTTTCATCGCGTTCTCGCCGCACCGTCTGCAGCCTGTCCAACTGTCGGCGCGTCTGCTCCGGGTCGATGGTCTGCAGCTTTTCGATAGGCGGCGTTTCCGACTGAAAACGGTTCACGCCGACTACAACGCGTTCCTGCTCTTCCACCTGCATCTGATACTGGAAAGCGCTCTCGTGAATCTCGTCTGTCTGGTATCCGGCGTCCAGCGCGGCGAGCGCTCCACCCATATCGTCGATCTCGGCGATGTATTCCTGCGCTTTGCGCTCCACCTCATCCGTCAGGCTTTCTACATAGTACGAACCGGCGAGCGGATCGACTGTCTCCGCCACCCCCATCTCATAGGCAAGAACCTGCTGTGTGCGGAGGGAAAGCTGCACGGACTCTTCTGTTGGCAGCGCGAGAGCTTCGTCTTTGGAGTTCACATGCAGCGATTGCGTACCGCCCAGCACGGCGGCAAGCGCCTGTACTGTCGTTCGTATGACATTGTTGTCGGGCTGCTGCGCTGTCAGCGTGACGCCGGCGGTCTGGGTATGGAATCGACATGCCCAAGAGCGCGGGTTTTTCGCTCCGAATCGTTCGCGCATTATCTTCGCCCACATTCGGCGTGCGGCTCTGAACTTGGCTGCCTCCTCGAACAGGTGGCTCTGGGCGACGAAGAAGAAGCTGAGTCGCGGCGCGAATGTGTCCACCTCGAGCCCAGCGTCGATTGCGGCTTGTACATATGCGATAGCGTTGGAGAATGTGAAGGCTATCTCCTGCGCCGCAGTCGCGCCGGCCTCCGCCATGTGATAGCCGCTGATGCTGATGGTGTTCCAGCGCGGCACATTCTGCGAGCAGTATGCGAAAGTGTCTGTAACCAGCCGCATCGACGGGCGGGGCGGGTAGATGAAAGTCCCGCGCGCGATGTATTCCTTCAGAATGTCGTTCTGGATCGTACCGTTGAGCCTGTCTAGCCCTACATCCTGTTTGCGCGCTACAGCAATGTACAGGGCGAGCAGTATCGAGGCTGTGGCGTTGATAGTCATGGAAGTGCTGACGCGATCGAGTGGGATGCTGTCGAAAAGCGCCTCCATGTCAGCGAGGCTGGATATGGGGACGCCCGTTCTGCCGATCTCGCCCTGCGCCATCGGGTGGTCGGAGTCGTATCCTGTCTGCGTTGGCAGGTCGAACGCGACGCTCAAACCCGTCTGCCCCTGTTCCAGCAGGTACCGATAGCGGCGGTTGGATTCCTCAGGGGATGTCATCCCCGCGTACTGCCGCATCGTCCACAGCCTGCCGCGATACATAGTCGGCTGAACACCTCGCGTGTATGGGAACTCTCCCGGATAGCCCAGACTGTCAGCATACTCGAAATCGGCGCGGTCTTCGGGAGTATAGATAATATCCTGCGCGATGCCAGAGCCAGTTTCGAAAGCGTCCTGCCGTTCGCCGAATCGTTTCAGCGTTGGCGCGAGTGTCGAGTTTTCCCATTCACTTCTATTTTCGCTGGGCAATTTTCTATCTCCCCATCTCCGAATTCATTTTTTCCACAGGGCGACAGCGCCGCATACGGAATCATATCAGCTATTCGGATTGCAGGTCACAGAGCAGCAGACTAGGAAACGCTGCGCGCCGTATCTCCGCAGCGTTTTGCACATGGCAGCCTTCGTGGATATAATCAGTTACTGTTCGGAGATATGCCCCGGGGACATTTTCCGATAGTTGCTCGCTTTGGTTCGCAGGAGGCTGCTCATTGGCGCTCCTAAACATACTGGAAATACCCAATCCCATTCTGAGACAACGCGCGAAGAAAGTTCGGCGTGTCGATAAAAAGCTGCTTCGGCTGGCCTATGACATGGTAGATACCATGCGCGCGGCGGGCGGTGTTGGGCTGGCTGCCAATCAGGTGGGAGAACTCAGACGGATTGTCGTCATCCAGATACAGGAAGAGGAAGAGGCGCGCATATACATCAACCCCGAAATCATACGACGCGGCGGCAGCCGAGAGGTAGAAGAGGGATGCCTGAGCCACATGGGATATCGCGCTCTCATAGACCGCTCAGAATGGGTGCGCTTTGGCGCAATAGACCACACAGAAAAGATCATCGAACTGAAAACCGATGGCCTGCTCGCCCAAGCGATAGAACATGAAGTGGATCATCTCAATGGTATCCTATATATAGACCATCTGACAGATCATTCCAAGCTGTACCGTGTGGACGAGGAAGGAATGCCGCTCGACGAATCGAAGTCGCCCTCGAAGTCGGAGCCGGCAGAAGACGCGCCGGCATCGCTCCAAATCAGATGACAGTGACGAAAGCTCCCCGACACTCTGTATATGCCACACATATATGTGTAGCTACATGTCTTCACATATATGACATACAGGACATGCATGTCCTGTATATGGTGAATTTTGCTCCGAGCAGATCGAGTTCGATACGAATTGACTGATTCGACTTCATCCGACGCTTTTCCGTTAAGTCCCGCGCTCCGCGCCGTTCTCGCGCAGACAGCCGCGTTCATGGATTCCGCGCGCGTATCCGCGTATGTGGTCGGCGGCGCAGTACGAGACCACCTGCTGGAGCGCGAAACACGGGACATCGATCTAGCGATAGCTGAATCTCCGCACCGTATCGGCCCAGAGCTTGCCGCCCTCGTCGGCGGACGCGGAATATCGCTCGACGAGCGTCGTGACATGTTTCGGATCGTCATCCATGAACCCTCTCGTATCACCGTGGATATATGCCATCTCGTGGGCGGATCTATCATCGCTGATCTGCGGCGTCGAGATTTCACGATAGACGCTATGGCCGTTACCCTGAGCTCCACGCTCTGCGGCGAGTGGAATCCGATAGATCCCACGGGCGGGGCCGCAGACCTTACCGCGGGCGCAGTCCGCGCGGTCAATGACAGCGTATTTTCGGATGACCCTGTCCGCCTGCTGCGCGCCGTTCGGCTCGGGGCGCAGATTGGGGCGCAGATCGAACCGCATACCGAGTCGATGATTCGTCGGGACGCTCGTCTTCTTGCGTCCACATCGTCGGAGCGCGCGCGGGAAGAGTTCCTGAGGATATTGGCCGCGCCCAATGCCGGTCGCCATGTACGCTTGCTGGACTCGCTCGGCCTTCTGCGCGTTTTGATACCCGAACTCGAACACACACGCGGCGTCGAACAGCCTAAAGAACACTATTACGATGTATTTGGACACCTGCTCGCCTGTGTCGAATTCGCTGACGCTATCGTGACAAACCGATTCGAGTCGCCAATCGTTGCAGAATCGATGCCGAGATTCGATGATCAGGATGCGCGTTTCGAAGAGGAAATATCCGATGGTCACGCGCGCGGGACTTTTCTAAAATTGACAGCTCTGCTGCATGACATTGCCAAGCCGCAGACGCGGACGGTCGAACCGTCCGGCAGAATGCGCTTCTTCGGTCACTCCGAGGAGGGGGGGCGTATGTCCGACGATATTCTGACACGGCTGAGAATCGGCAAACGCGGCGCGCGACATGTGGCTTCGATGATTCGTCATCACCTGAGACCCAGAGAGATGGCTCGCAAGGGTGAAATGCCCACACACCGCGCCATACACCGATATTTCAGAGACCTAGATGATTTCGCGCTAGATACGCTATGCTTGAACATGGCAGACTTCTTAGCGGCGCGCGGCCCATTACTGACGCGCGCTGAGATGAAGGAACATGCAGAATTGCTCGCGTATATACAGGCGGTCGGCCCGCAGCGGCCTGTTTCCGCCACTAGAAATACGGGTCTGTTGGACGGACACGATATTATGAAAGAGTTGAATATGCAGCCTGGCCCATCAGTGGGCAGACTGCTCGAGTTAGTAGCTGAAGCCGAAGCGCAAGGCCTCGTAAATACGAAGAGTCAGGCGCTGGCATTCGCCAAATCCAACATGGCAGCGGGGGGAAACCGTGCCTAGATACGGTCGAACCGTCGCTATCATCGTCGTCTTAATTACCATCGCGGGTCTGATACTAGGCTTCCAAAAAATATCCATTGCGAACTTCGAGCGCGGCGCGGACACACCGCTCGGACTCAGCCTCGGCCTAGACCTTCAGGGCGGCATTCACCTCGTGTATCAGGCCGATATGACAGACCCCGATACGGGTGAACGCTCCGAAGTTACCAGCGATCAGATGGAGGCGCTCAGGCGAACCATTGAACGCCGTGTCAACAGCTCAGGGCTGGGCGAACCGATAATCCAGCTGCTCGGTAATGACAGACTGCTGATTCAGCTTCCCGGCATTACCGACCGCGACCGCGCAGTCAGCATAATCGGAGAGACCGCTCGGCTGGAGTTCAAGCGACGAAGTTCCCAAGTGCCTCGAGATGTTACCGAGATAACGGCGGAGGATATTCTCAGCGTATCCGTCGATGTACTGCCGAACGAGCCGGACCCCGCTGAGACGCCAGTACCAGCAGAGACGCCAGAGGCTGATCAGACTCCAACGCCTGCCGAACCAGAAGACCCGGCTCCCCTGAAGCTGTTGATAGAGTTCAGCGACTCAGGCGTAGAGAATATGCAAGCCATATTCGACAACCTGAACCTGTCGTACATGATGACTCTGGCATCGCTGCAGGCGCAAGACCCGCAGCTTAGGCCGCCCAGCATACTGGAAATTCTCATACAAGGCGAGCAGCAACAGCGTTTCCAAGTTAACGCGCTGAGCGTCAAACGCGTCGATGACAACACATTTGCGTTCGATATACCCCTAGAACCGGATACGCAGGAACAGCCGAGCGCAGATGTCGCCCGCGAGCGGGTCGGCAACGATCCAGAGCTTACTTTCGTCGAGATTCAGGCGATCGTAGATGAGGATGTCGGCTTGAGCGGCGACGATCTCTCACGAGCCTTCCCCGGCCAGCATTCCGCGTCTCAGCGTCCGATAGTGAACCTAGAGTTCAACGACCGCGGCACGCGGCTATGGGGCGAACTGACTACGGATATCGTGGCGAAGGCAGAACGCACCGGGCAGCGTGATCAGATAGCTATTTTCTTGGACGATACCGAACTCATATCGCCGTTCGTACAGTCTCCGATTACTGCTGGAACTGCCATAATCGAAGGTGGAGATTTTACGATCGAGCGCGTCCGAGACATCGCGCTGAATCTGGAAGCGGGCAGACTGCCAATACCAATAACACTCATACAAGAGCGCGATGTAGATGCGATACTAGGCGCGGATTCGCTTGCCAAAAGCGTCGTAGCTGGATTCGTCGGGCTGGGGCTGGTGCTGCTGTTCATGACGCTGTACTATCGCCTGCCCGGACTCGTCGCATCCATCGCGCTGCTCATATATGCCGCTTTGGTGCTGACGATATTCAAGATTCTGCCCGTTACGCTGACACTGAGCGGAGTCGCAGCAGTCATCCTCTCGATTGGAATGGCGGTGGACGCTAACATACTGATCTTCGAGCGAATGAAGGACGAACTCCGCGCCGGACGAACCTTGCTGTCGTCCATCAACATAGGTTTCGACAGGGCGTGGCCCGCTATCCGCGATGGGAATGTATCCACGCTAATAACATGCGCCATCCTATTCTGGTTCGCGGATCAGCTCGGCGCGAGCATCGTTCAGGGATTTGCGGTAACTCTGGCGATTGGCGTCGTAACCAGCATGTTCACAGCCATCATCGTCAGCAGGACATTGCTGCGCTTCATAGCCACCGTACATCTAACACGAAAGAATCGCTTGTGGCTGCCATCCGGCGGTAGCGAGCTGTCTCAACCCATAGCCTAACTAGGTTGATAAAGGCCGTGTCCGTGTTCGAGATTCCCGCCTTCGATGCGCGACGATAACGAGCAACGACATAAGCAGGGAGATATAGTTTGGACTTCGTTGGCAAAAGGGCTTGGTTTTACCTGATCTCGCTGGCAGTGATACTGCCGGGCGTGGTGTTCCTCATCATAGGGCAGGGACTTCGGCCCGGCATCGACTTCACCGGCGGCTCTACGCTGACGCTTCAGTTCGAGGCGGAAGTCGATCAGACGGATTTGCGAGATCGTCTTGCGGCAGAGGGACACCAAGATGCTACGCTCCAGCGACTGGACGACCGTACATTCTTCATCAGAACCAGAGAGTTGAACGACAACGCCAAAACGGTTCTGGTAGATGCGCTGGAGGTCAGACTGTCCCCAGACGGCATAACAGAGCTTTCATTCGATCTGGTATCGCCAATCATCGCTTCCGAGACTGTGATGAACGCCATGTACGCGGTGATTGCCGCCTCCATAGGCATCTTCATATATGTATGGTGGGCGTTCCGAAATGTCCCCAGTCCGTTCCGGTATGGCGTGGCGGCGATAATCGCGCTGATCCACGACACGATAATCGTCATTGGCATCTTTGCCATACTCGGTGTTTTGCTCGATATGGAAGTTGGGACGATGTTCCTCGTAGCCATTCTCACTGTCATCGGATACAGCGTGAATGACACTATCGTAGTATTCGACCGCATCCGCGAAAATGTGAGCATCCATCCGAACCGCCAGCTTTCCGAAGTGGTCAATCTCAGCATATCGGAGACGATAGGACGCTCGCTGAATACGAGTCTGACATTGATGGTGACGCTCTTGGCGCTGTTCCTGTTCGGCGGATCTACGATACGCGAATTCCTGCTGGTGCTGCTCATTGGCGTGGTAGCCGGAACTTACAGCTCCATCGCCATTGCCAGCCAGGCACTGATTTCGTGGGAATATGGCGATATCGGTCGAGTATTGCGGCGGGGACGCGCGCCGGCGGCGGCTTAGTTAGAGACTGCAACAGAGAGGCATGGCGCGGCGTATGCTGACAGAATCTGCGCGCTATCCTATAGTCTCATCCACGGGGCAGCGGCTTAGTAGTAGGATATATCTATATCTCTGGGCGGCGGTCCCGATTACGGAATCAGAGCAATACGCCCGGTCGCCTGACGGGATATCGCCAGCTGAACCGCTTCTGCCGCTTCCTCTAGTGGGAATGTCTTGTCCACGACTGGCTGTACATCTCCCCTCGCGACCATATCCACCGCCGCCGCTATATCCGGCAAGTTCGCGCCCGTCGAACCGCGTATGGATGCATCACGGAACATCAGATCTGTCAGTCTGAGTCTAGCTCGACCGCCGCTGACTTCGCCCAAAGCGACCATTCGGCCATACTGCGCCATACTGCGAACCGCGCTGTCGAAGACATCCGAACCTACGGTGTCGATGACTACATCTACGCCCATATCATCGGTGAAGGCCAGCGCTAACTCCGAGAAGTCCAATTCTCCGCCGAGCAGAACACCGCCCGGGGCAAACCGCTCCAGCGTATCCAGCTTTTCTGGGGAAGATGTGGCTGCGAATACCTGTCGCGCTCCGAGCGCGAGAGCGACCTGAATCGCGTGTATGCCCAATCCGCCGCCTGCGCCGGTTACTAGGACGCTCTCGTTGGCTGACAGACGCGCGACGGAGCGGATTCCGCGCGCGCATACCCCAATGGGACACGCTATGAGCGCAGCTCCGACGAGGGCTGTTTCCGCGGGGATGCGCGTTACGCATCGCGCCGGCAGGCGAATATATTCGGCGAACCCTCCGTGAATCGCATGTCCCACGCCTCGTCCATATCGGCAGCGATAGTCCAAGCCAGCTCTGCAGCGATCGCACTGACCGCAGAACGCCGTCAGCGACGCGACCACCATATCGCCCGATGCCAAGTCCGATACTTCGTCCCCGACTTCGGCGATGCGGCCTGAAATCTCATGGCCCAGAATCACATCCAGATCGACGCCGCGGCGCAGGACGCCGGTAATTATTGCTGTATCATGTCCGCACAGTCCGGCGGCGGCTACTTCGATTAGCACATCGCCGGCTCCCACGCTGGGAGTTTCGACCTCGCGGATTTCGAGTTCGGGAGTTGAGCCGGGCTGCTTTACGAACAGCGCCTTCAACTGACTGTCTCCTCAGATTCTGCAGACGGCAGGCTATCGACCGCCGCGCGTATCGTATCGCCCAGTGTCCTGGCCTGGTCTATCTCTTCGGGGCTTTCGTCTGCAAAGGGAGTCGATGCTAGTATCCGAAACATCTCCGCCGCTCCCTGATGGAAATGCGGGGTGACTCCGACTGCGTCGAAAGTTGCGGCTATCTCCTCCATCTCTCCGATCCACCTGCCGGCGTTGGCGGGCAGACCCGGCGTACCGGATTGCATAGCCGAGAGCGGCCCTTGCTGGCTGTGGGACAGTTCGGCGATCAGTTCGTCATACAGCCCAAGACGCTGCGCCGCTGTCAGCATTGCCACACGCAGCGCAGATGTGCCTTTGGTCATCGAGGCGTAGCACATCTTGATGCCAGAGGCTCTGCCTATCTGCGACCCTAGGTTTCTCACTGCGATTCCTTTGCCGTCGAGTTCATCCATAATCCCCGCTTTGGGGCCGGATGTATAGATACGAGGCTCCGCGCCTCTCGCTGGCGACCCGCCGATGATTCCGCCGTCTATGTATTCGCCGCCGGCTTCGTCTATTATCGCCGCCATGTCGTTGGCGGTGGCTGGGGAGACGGCGTTGCAATCGGCGAACGGGCGTGAAACTCCGCTCTCCGCCAGCGCGTCTGCGACGGCTCTCGCCACGCCCACAGCCGCCGCAGGAACCAGAATCGACAGGATGATGTCTGCTTCTCCGACCATATCCGTCAGACTCGAAACATCTCGAAAGCCGCCGGCTTCGGCTAACACGCGCGTCCGTTCGCTCCGCCCGGAAAGGCAGGTGATGACATCGTATCCATGCTCGCCCAAGGCTTTCCCGACCCCGTGTCCCATATCGCCGGGGCTAAGTATCGCTATCGTCCGAAGGCTCATCCGCGCGCTCCTTGCATTTCTCGTTTGGTGGGTGTGTGAGATTATATGTCAGCCCGCCCCGCTGGGCAATCCAAGCCGCCATCCACCTCGAGCACGCTGGGAAAGTCTCTGCTTATCGCGACGATAACTGCCCGCCCCCGCCTCTTCCCCAGCAAACAGGCGTGCCGGCCGCCTCGAGCGCGCAGGTATGATAACGGCCGCTGCTTATGTTGCTAAGTCCAATGAGATATAGGAGCGGCGATGATTGACCATCCCCATCGGATCCCCAGCATACGGGCGTGCCATCCGCCTCGAGCGCGCAGGTATGATAGCCGCCGCTGTTTATGTCCGTGAGTCCGGTGAGATTTGCTGGCGGCGATGATTGACCATAATCGTCATCTCCCCAGCATACGGGCGTGCCGTCCGCCTCGAGCGCGCAAGTGTGGAAGTAGCTGCTACTAATGTTCATGAGTCCGATGAGATTTACTAACGGCGATGATTGACCATAAAAGTCGGATCCCCAGCATACGGGCGTGCCGTCCGCTTCGAGCGCGCAGGTGTGGAGGTTGCCGCTACTAATGTTCATGAGTCCGATGAGATTTGATGGCGGCGATGATCCCCCATACTCGTCATATCCCCAGCATACGGGCGTGCCATCCGCCTCGAGCGCGCAGGTGTAGTACTCACCACTGCTAATGTCTATCAGTCCAGTGAGATTTGATGGCGGCGATGATTGACCATAATCGTCATATCCCCAGCATACGGGCGTGCCATCCGCCTCGAGCGCGCAGGTGTAGTACTCACCACTGCTAATGTCTATCAGTCCAGTGAGATTTGATGGCGGCGATGATTGACCATAATCGTCATATCCCCAGCATACGGGCGTGCCATCCGCCTCGAGCGCGCAGGTATGGCTGCCGCTGCTGCTAATGTTCATGAGTCCGGTGAGATTTACTAACGGCGATGATTGACCATAAAAGTCGGATCCCCAGCATACGGGCGTGCCGTCCGCTTCGAGCGCGCAGGTATGATCGCCGCCGCTGCTTATGTCTGTGAGTCCGGTGAGATTTGTTGGCGGCGATGATTGACCTCTTGAGTCAAATCTCCAGTCATCTTCCCAGCATACGGGCGTGCCGTCCGCTTCGAGCGCGCAGGTATGATCGGCGCCGCTGCTAATGTCTGTGAGTCCGGTGAGATTTGTTGGCGGCGGTGATTGCCCACGCCAGTCATCTCCCCAGCATACGGGAGTGCCATCCGCCTCGAGCGCGCAGGTGTAGATCCAGCCACTACTAATGTCTATGAGTCCAGTGAGATTTGTTGGCGGCGATGGTGATTGACCATACCCATCGGATCCCCAGCATATGGGAGTGCCATCCGCCTCGAGCGCGCAGGTGTGGATCCAGCCACTGCTAATGTCTATGAGTCCAGTGAGATTTGTTGGTGGCGATGATTGACCATCCCCATCCCCATCGTATCCCCAGCAGACGGGCGCGCCATCAGAATCCAGCGCGCAAGTGTGGAGGTTGCCGCTGCTTATGTGAGTGAGTCCGGTGAGATTTGTTGGCGGCGATGATTGACCATAATCGTCATATCCCCAGCAAATGGGTGCGCCATCAGAATCGAGCGCGCATGTGTGGCTACCACCGCTGCTAATGTCTGTGAGTCCGGTGAGATTTGATGGCGGCGATGATTCACCACGCCCGTCGGATCCCCAGCATAGGGGCGTGCCACCAGGATCGAGCGCGCATGTGTGGCCGCCGCCGCCGCTTATGGATTTCAGAGCTGCAGTGAGCGTTGGCCTGATGAGCGCCGAAGGCGTAGGCGTATGGGTCGGTGTGGCCGATGGATGTCTGTGTCCGGGTAGCGTATCGAGTGATACCGCAGTAGGAGCAGGGGTGTGGGTCGGCGTGGGCGCAGGCGTGTAGGTCGCAGTAGGAGCAGGGGTGTGGGTCGGCGTGGGCGCAGGCGTGTAGGTCGCAGTAGGAGCAGGCGTGGGAGTAGGCGTGTAGGTCGCAGTAGGAGCAGGCGTGGGAGTAGGCGTGTAGGTCGCAGTAGGCGTGTGGGTCGGCGTGGGCGCAGGCGGTTCGTCGCCGCAGGCGGCCAGCGTGACGACGAGGATGGCGACCAGCATGTATGCGAGCAATCTCATCGACCAGACGACACGGTTTCGGAAGTGGCAATGTTTCGGCATTGCATCTCTCCTTACGGCGCCGTTGAGGATATCTAGGCGAGAAAGGGCGCTTAGGCTACCACTATGTTACTGACTCGCCACGCCCACAGCCGCCGCAGGAACCAGAATCGACAGGATAATGTCTGCTTCTCCGACCATATCCGTCAGACTCGAAACATCTCGAAAGCCGCCGGTTTCAGCTAACACGCGCGTCCGTTCGCTCCGTCCAGAAAGGCAGGTGATGACATCGTATCCATGCTCGCCCAGAGCTTTCCCGACCCCATGTCCCATATCGCCGGGGCTAAGTATCGCTATAGTCCGAAGGCTCATCCGAGCGCTCCTTGCATTTCTCGTTGGTGGGTGGGTGAGATTATATGCCAGCCTGCCCCGCTGAGCAATCCAAGCCGCAGTCAGCCTAGCTCGCGCAGATGCAGAGAAAGCCGTCGCTTATGGCGGCGATGATTGCACATACTCACCATATCCCCAGCAAACAGGAGTGCCAGCCGCATCGAGTGCGCAGGTATAGGAATCACCGCTGCTAATGTGAGTGAGGCCGGTGAAATGTGCTGGTGGCGATGATTGACCAACATTATCGTTTCCCCAACATACGGGAGTGCCGTCCGCATCGAGTGCGCAGGTGTGGAAGTAGCCGCTGCTAATGTTGCTAAGTCCAGTGAGATGTAGGGGCGGCGATGATTTACCAACATCATCGTTTCCCCAGCATACGGGTGTACCGTCCATATCGAGCGCGCAGGTAAAGAACATGCCACAGCTTATGTCTGTGAGGCCGGTGAGATTTACGGGCGGCGATGACTGTCCATACTCGTCATCTCCCCAGCATATAGGTGTGCCGTCCGCTTCGAGTGCGCAGGTGTGGGAGTAGCCGCTGCTAATGTGAGTGAGGCCGGTGAGATGTAGGGGCGGCCATACTGCATGCCCTCGCCAAGGATCTGAGTATCCCCAGCAAAGGGGCGTGCCGTCCATATCGAGTGCGCAGGTGTGGGAGTTACCGCTGCTAATGTCTGTAAGTCCGGTGAAATATGATGGTGGCGATGATTGATCATCCCCATCGTATCCCCAGCATACAGGCGTACCGTTCGCATCGAGCGCACAGGTGTGGGAAACAACGCTGCTGATATGAGTGAGTCCGGTAAGATTTGCTGGTGGCGATGATTGACCAACATTATCGTTTCCCCAGCATACGGGAGTACCGTCCGCATCGAGCACACAGGTGTGGGAATCACCGCTGCTTATGCCGGTGAGTCCGGTGAGATTTACTGACGGCGATGACTGCCCATACTTGTTATATCCCCAGCATACGGGCATGCCGTCCGCATAGAGTGCGCAGGTGTGGAAGTAGCCGCTACTAATGTCTGTGAGTCCGGTGAGATTTGATGGCGGCGATGATCGCCCATACTCGTCATCTCCCCAACATACGGGTGTGCCGTCCGCATCGAGTGCGCAGGTGTGTGAGATGCCGATGCTCATATCTATGAGTCCGGTGAGGTTTGATGGCGGCGATGATTCTCCATACTCGTCGTTTCCCCAGCATACGGGTGTATCGTACGAATCGAGCGCGCAGGTGTGGTACTCACCGCTGCTGATATGAGTGAGTCCGGTGAGATTCGCTGGCGGCGATGATTGCCCGTACTCGTCGTTTCCCCAGCAAACGAGAGTACCATTCGCATCGAGCGCGCAGGTGTGTGCGCCACCGCTACTAATATCTATGAGTCCGGTGAGATTTGATGGCGGCGATGATTGCCCATACTCGTCATATCCCCAGCATACGGGTGTACCGTACGAATCGAGCGCGCAGGTGTGATTGAAGCCGCTGCTTATGCCGGTGAGTCCGGTGAGATTTGCTGGCGGCGATGATCCTCCATATTCGTCATATCCCCAGCATACGGGCGTGCCGTCCATATCGAGTACGCAGGTGTGTGCGCCACCGCTACTAATATCTGTGAGTTCAGTGAGATTTGCTGGCGGCGATGACTGCCCATACTCGTCGTATCCCCAGCATACGAGCGTGCTGTCCGCATAGAGCGCGCATGTGTGATAAGCACCGCTGCTAATGCTCGTGAGTCCGGTGAGGTAAGATGACGGTGATGACTGTTCGTCATAGTATGAAGGTGGTAGCTGCCCATCCTCGTCGGATCCCCAGCATACGGGCGTGCCGTATGCGTTTAGTGCGCAAGTGTGATCATCACCGCTGCTAATGTCTGTGAGTCCGATGAGATTTGCTGGCGGCGATGCCCGTCCACTCCAGTCGTCTCCCCAGCAAACGGGCATGCCGTACGCGTTTAGCGCGCAGGTGTGCTCCGAGCCGCCGCTAATGTCTGTGAGTCCGGTGAGATTTGCTGGCGGCGATAATTGCCCATACTCGTCACTTCCCCAGCATACGGGCGCACCGTACGAATCGAGCGCGCAAGTGTAGAAATCACCGCTGCTAATGCCAATGAGTCCCGTAAGATTCACTGGCGGCGATGACTGCCCAACATCATCGTATCCCCAGCATACGGGCGCACCGTCCGGATCGAGCGCGCAGGTGTGGAATGTGCCGCTGCTTATGTCTGTAAGTCCGGTGAGGTTTACTGACTGCAATGACTGCCCAACATCATCGTATCCCCAACATACGGGCGCACCGTACGAATCGAGCGCGCAGGTGTGGAAACCACCGCTGCTAATGTCCGTGAGTCCGATGAGATTTGCTGGCGACGATGACTGCCCAACATCATCGTATCCCCAACATACGGGCGCACCGTACGAATCGAGCGCGCAGGTGTGGACGCCGCCGCTGCTTATGTCTGTAAGTCCGGTAAGATTTGCTGGCGGCGATGATTCTCCATACTCATCGTATCCCCAGCATACGGGCGTTCCGTACGAATCGAGCGCGCAGGTGTGGACGCCGCCGCTGCTTATGGATTTCATAGCTACAGTAGGGGTGGTGGTTGCAGTGGGCTTAGGGTTGTTGGTCGCAGTGGGTGTAGGGATGTTGGTCGGCGTGTGCGCAGGGGTGTTGGTCGGCGTGGGAGCAGGCGTGTTGGTCGCAGTAGGCGCAGGGGTGTTGGTCGGCGTGGGAGCAGGCGTGTTGGTCGCAGTGGGAGCAGGCGTGTTGGTTGGCGTGGGAGTAGGCGTGTTGGTCGCAGTAGGTGCAGGCGTGTTGGTCGGCGTGGGCGCAGGCGTGTTGGTTGGCGTGGGAGCTGGCGGTTCGTCGCCGCAGGCGGCCAGCGTGAAGACGAGGATGGCGACCAGCATGTATGTGAGCGATCTCATCGGTGATACGACGCGGTTTCGGAAGTGGCGATGTTTCGGCATTGCATCTCTCCTTACGACGCCGTTGAGGACATAGAGGTGTGAGAGGGCGCTTAGGCTGCAGCCATGTTACTGACTCGCCACCCAGCGCGCAAACGGCTTTCGGAGACGGCTGATCATACGAAGCGTGCATCATGCGCGCAGGTCAGTTACTCTGACGAGAATCGACGGACAGCGTGGGCGACGCTGACACCGTATGCCGCAACATGTTAAAATCCCTGCGTCCTGACATCTGGACGCGATCCAGTATCCGACCCCGACACGGCTTACCACGCATAGGGCGAAAGCGAGGCACTTTCATAATGGCTCTTCCAGACCGTATGAAGTTTGGTATCTTCATGGCTCCGTTCCATTGGCAGAACGAAAACCCAACAGTCGCCTATCAGCGCGATTTCGAGTTGATCGAATGGCTGGATTATCTCGATTTCGATGAGGCGTGGATAGGAGAACATCACAGCGCAGGATGGGAGACTATCGCATCGCCTGAGATGTTCATTGCAGCTGCCGCGGAGAGGACGAAGCATATCAAGCTGGGAACAGGCGTCATAAGCTTGCCGTATCACCATCCGTTGATGGTGGCGAACCGCATGGTGCAGCTGGATCACATGACGCGCGGGCGCGCAATGCTGGGCGTTGGGCCGGGCGCGCTGATGACGGATGCCTACATGCTCGGCATCGACCCGGTCGATCAGCGCAGGCGTATGGACGAATCCATGGGCATAGTCAAGCGTCTGCTGACCGAGCGCGATCCGATAACCCATGAAAGCTCGTGGTTTACCCTGCGAGAGGCGACGATGCATCTTCGGCCATATACGCAGCCGCACTTCCCAATCGCAGTTGCCGCGGCGCAGTCGCCCTCCGGCATGGTGCTGGCGGGCAAGTATGGACTCGGCGTTCTGTCGGTCAGCGTTATACGCGGCGGCGCTTACGCGAGAGACATGCGCGATTTCTGGAAAATTGCCGAGGAGACTGCGGAGCAGTACGGCAATGTCATGGACAGAAACGAATGGCGGCTGGTCGTCGTCGTCTTCCTTGCCGATACGAAGAAGGAGGCGATGGAGCAGGCTCGCGTCGGCGCTGGACGATTCCAGCGCGAATACTTCGAGCAGACGCTCGGCGCGGACGCCACCGACTGCCCGCAGGATAAGATAGTCGATCTGATGGTGGAACGCGGCGCATGGTGCGTCGGCACTCCGGACGATCTGATAGAGATGATACATCGTCTGGATGAATCCACCGACGGCTTTGGAGGGTTGCTGGTACAGGCGACCGAGTTCGGCACTCGCCAACAGGTTCTTCACAGCTATGAGCTAATGTCTCGATATGTCATGCCCCACTTTCAGGGATCTATCGCCAGCTTGCAGCAGTCGCAGCAGCGCGCCTCGGACATACGCGGCGATCTTGCCGACATCCGCGCGCGAGCTATGGAACGCGCCGCGGCCGATTACGATTCGCAACGAAGGAATTAGTGGATGCGCACAGTTCGAGCATCCTGTGGCAGCCTAATCGGGCGTCGAATCGAACAGGTATAGAAATAAAACATTGGCGGTTTATCACTGACTAGATGACTAAGAACGAAACCCAGATACTACTGAAGAAGCTGAAGGAAGAGATATGGCAATAATGACAGGCGGGCAAGCGCTTGCCCGCTCTCTATATCGCGAGGGTGTCCGCGTGATCTTCGGGCTGCCGGGCGTGCAGCTCTATCATGCGCTCGACGGACTGGCGCAGGAACCGGGCATTCGCTTCATCGCCACCCGCCACGAGCAGGCCACGGCGTACATGGCGGACGGCTACGCGCGCGCGTCCGGTGGGGTCGGCACCGCCCTCGTCGTCCCCGGCCCTGGTCTTCAGAATGCGAGCGCGGCCATCGGCACCGCGTACTCGGCGTCATCTCCTGTGCTGGTAGTTGCTGGTCAGATACAGCGCGAGCTAATCGGCGCAGACCGAGGGATGCTGCACGAGATCAACGATCAGATGGATACGATAAAGCCAGTAACGAAGTGGGCGCACAGGATTTTAGACCCGGCAGAGATACCGGCCGCGGTTCATGAGGCGTTCAGGCATCTCAACACGGGCAGGCCGAGACCGGTGGAGATCGAGATACCGCCGGAGACTCTGGAAGATGAAGCGGATATCGACCTGTTCGAGCCCGCTATCTATTCAGCTCAGCCCGCGCCTGCAGATGATATTCGGCAGGCGGCGCGGATGATTGCCGAGGCGAAAAACCCGCTGCTGTATGTCGGCGGCGGCGCAATAGCCTCCAACGCATCCGATGCGCTGGTCGAGTTTGCCGAGTTCATTCAGTCGCCGACGCTGATGACGGCTGAAGGCAAAGGCGCGATGTCCGAGAGACACCATCTCTGCCTAGGCGGGATGAACTTCCGCAATGACCCTTACATGAAGCGTATGAAAGATCACGACTTGGCGGTGCTGGTCGGCACGCGCAACGCATATCCTGGATTCCTCTCTCAGAAGGTGATCCAGATAGATATAGACCCGGATGAGGTAGGTCGCAACTACGAGGATACCTTCGGACTCATTGGGGATGCGAAGCGCACGCTGGAGGAGCTTTGCAGCGCGCTGTCGGACATTTCCGAGCCGCGTGAAAGCCGCCGCGCAGAGATGGATGTCGCCCGCGCAGAGCGCGAAGCGTCAGACCCGAAGCTAGAGCCGCAGCATTCTCTGACGAAGGCGATACGCAACGCCGTTCCCGATGATGGAATCGTAATATCCGGCATGACGCAGATCGGCTATTATAGCCGCGTCAACTTCCCTGTTTACGAACCTCGCACATACCTGACCAGCTCCTACTATGGCAATCTCGGATATGCCTACCCTGTCGCGCTCGGCGCGAAGGTGGCTCAGCCGGATCGCGCGGTAGTCGCCATATCCGGCGACGGCGGCTTCATGTTCGCCTCGCAGGAGATGTCCACTGCGGTAAAGTATGGCATCAACGCCGTCGCGGTGGTGTTCAATGACAGCGCCTACGGCAATGTGCTGAGAGACCAGATAACGCGGTTCGACGGGCGTTCCATCGGCGCAGAGCTGCACAATCCCGACTTCATGAAGCTGGCGGATGCCTACGGCGTGCGCGGCGTGCGCGCAGAGGGGGCGGACGAACTGGAGAAAGCGCTTGCCGAGTCGCTGACTGTCGAGCGACCATCGCTGATCGAAGTTCCCGTCGGCATGATGCCCAGCCCATTCGCATAGACCGTCGATGGCAGAAAAGGACGGGGAGAGCGCAGCCGACTCGGATAACAGACGACGATCCACTTTCTACGGATGGTGGATCGTCATAGCAGGGTCGATCAGCCAAGGATACACATCCGGCGCCTTCTGGCAGGGTTTCGGCGCGTTCTTCGATCCCATAGTCGAACAGTTCGGCTGGGGAAGAGCGACGACCTCCGCCGCAGTCTCTCTTCAGCGCACCGAATCGGGCATGATATCCCCATTCGTTGGCTGGTTCATTGACAAGTTCGGGCCCCGTCCTGTAATGCTGGGCGGGATTGTTCTCACCGGGCTGGGTTTCATCATGCTCAGCCGTATCCAGTCGCTCTGGCAGTTTTATCTTGCGTTCACCGTGATTACCATTGGCCTGTCGTTCGGCACCTTTCTGGTAATTACGACGACAGTCGCCAACTGGTTCGTATCCAAGCGCACTAGGGCCATGTCGGTTATGTCCGCGGGGTCTGCGATAGGCGGCCTGATGGTTCCCGCGCTGGTGTGGCTGATAGCGGCGACGGACTGGCGCACCGGGCTTTTGGCGGTGGGCATCGGCTTTTGGGTGATGGGCATTCCGGTGTCTTTCGTGATGCGCTCCCGCCCTGAGGATTATGGAATGCTGCCGGACGGCTCTCCAAGCTCGGATGGAAACGGCTCTGACGCAGGTTCCTCTGAGGGCATTCGTCGCGCGTCTGAGGCTGAGGTTACTTTCACCACAGCAGAGGCGATGCGGACGCGCGCCTTCTGGCAGATGGTGGCGGCTATGGGCGCAGGCCAGCTAGTCATATCCGCGACAGTGCATCAGATACCCGCGCTCACGACTTTCGGCGTCAGCCGCGAAATCGCAGGAATCGTCATTCTCGGCGTGTCGCTGATGAGCTTGGTGGGTCGAATCGGAGCAGGTGTTTTCGGCGATGCGCTGGATAAACGATATGTCATAGCCGTCGCCTTCGCGCTGCAGTTCGTCGGAACGCTGATATTTGCCTACACAGATTCGTTTTGGCACTTGGCCGGGTTCATCGTCTTCTGGGGTATCGGATTTGGCGCGTCGATTCCAGTTCGTTTCGCAATGCTGGCGGACTACTTCGGTCGTCGCAGCTTCGGCACTATAATGGGGATAATGATGACTTTCAGCACGCTGTTCGGCGTAACCGGCCCTGTGTTCGTCGGCTGGATGTTCGATATTCGCGGGAACTATCGAGAGCCATATCTGATAATGGCTATATCCATCCTCGTCAGCATACCGCTGATACTTACACTCTCGAAGCCATCCGCGCCGTTCCATCATATAGAGAGACAAAGATAGATCCTCCGATAGATTCTCCATTGCATTGCGCTAGAGAATATCCGGGCGGGTATAGTAGAATATCTGCAGTGATATTCGTCTGGTTATGTTCCAGCAGTCTCCAGACGGATCGGTTCGCAGGAGCGTAGCTCAGGCTGGTAGAGCATCGGTCTCCAAAACCGAGGGTCGCGGGTTCGAATCCTGCCGCTCCTGCCAATTCGCGCATCTCGTTCTGTGTTTACGCTGCCGTGTCGCGTAGTTCTTACGCAGGCAGCGACTGCTGATGTGTAAGGATGTGTAAGGCGGATGGGATGGCAATATCGGTATGAGATCGACGCCCATCTATCCGCCTCATTTCTTTCGTCGCGATGACGAATCTGACGATAGACTGTTCTATAAGGAACCGCGTCTGGTGGTTCATATCGACGATGCGGCCATAACGGCCATACGCCGTTATTTCGTGAAGAATCTTCCTCGAAGCGGTGTCATACTCGACTTGATGAGTTCATGGCGGTCTCACATGCCGGACGATTTGGGCACGGCGCGGCTGACTGGTATGGGCCTGAATTCGACAGAGATGCGCGAGAACCCGCAGCTGAGCGAATACGCGGTTCACGATCTGAACGCATGTCCCGCTCTTCCGTTTGCGGATGGAGTGTTCGATGCGGCCGTGGTCACAGTCTCTATTCAGTATATGACGCGCCCGGCGGAAGTGTTCGAGGATGTGTGGCGCGTTCTTGCGAAGGGAGGGCGCTTTCATGTCATATACTCCAATCGGATGTTTCCGACGAAGGCAATCGCCGTCTGGCGCGCCCTGGACGACCGATGGCGTGGACAGCTCGTTGCCTCTTACTTCACATCCGGCGGTCGCTGGGAAGACATAACGATACTGAACATAAGCCCGTCTGGGCCGGCCTATTCCGATCCTGTCTATGTGGTATCGGGACGAAAAACGGTAGATGTACTACAATGATCGGGGGCTTCCTGCTCACTGGTGGCCGACGGTATCGGAGAAAGACATAGGGAGCGCAGCGTGTACAGCCATCGACCTAAGTTGATCGAGCGCTTCACGAAGATCGTGGATCAGCCCGACGGCATGATAGATGTCGCCAGAGCCGCGATGCTTCTCGCCGCGTCCGAGTATCCGGATCTCAATATCGAGCGTGAGCTGTTCTCCTTTCAGCGCATCGCTGGGAGCATATCCAGCAGATTCTTGGATGATAATGATCCGCTGTACTGCATGAACACGCTCAGCGAATACCTGTTCGACGATCTAGGCTTTGTGGGCAACACCGACAACTATTACGACCCGCGCAACAGCTATCTCAACGAGGTATTATCGCGTCGACTTGGCATACCGATAACACTCGCCGTGATCTATATGGAAGTCGGCAGGCGTCTCCGAGTACCGCTTCTTGGTGTAGGTATGCCAGGCCACTTTCTGGTGCGTCATGCGGAGATAGACAATCTGTTTGTAGATCCATTTCACGGCGGTATTTTGCTGTCCGCCAATGAGTGTCGAAATATGGTGGAAGATCGCGGAGCTGACTGGAACTCGGAGATGCTCCATCCCGTTTCTAACCGCGAGACAGTCGCGCGAATCCTCCGTAATCTCAGAGAGATATATATGCACGAGGAAGATTATGTTCGCGCGCTCGAGATGGCAGACTTTGCGCTCGCGCTCGATCCTAATTCGGCGATTTGCAGGCTGGATCGCGGCATAGTCCACTATCAGTTAGGACACAGCGCAGAGGCGCTGGACGACCTAGCATACTATCTGGATACCATGCCGAACGGCCCGGATATCGAGGGTATCCATGCTTTAGTAGCGGAGTTGCGCTCATTCCTCGACGACTGATTCCCTCGCACGCCGCGTCTTCATTATTACATACATGAGTCTATGCCCAAATTTCAGAGAAATCGCAGATCCGCAAAGGCTAAGAAGACGCTGCGTCGAAGTGGCAGTGTAAAAAGAAGTCGCGCGCGGCGAAAGGATTGGGCAGCAGTCCCCGAACATGACTGGGATGAACTCGTTGCCGAATCCGTAGAGCGCGTTATGCCGCGCGACGAGCGTGACCGTCGCCGGCAGATCGAGCAGGCGTCAATCGCCTCACCGCTCAACGACTCCAACTCCGCTCTTCGAGACAGCGACACATCCTCGAACCTCGACACGACTGCGTTGGTAACTTCGGTTGCAGGAATGTCTGCCCGAATCGAGCTGGACGGCGCTCAGCGGCAAGCGACGATCAGAGGGCTGCTTACGGAGCTGGATACTGGTTATATAAATCCCGTGGCGGTGGGCGACCGCGTCATCGTGTCGGCAGACGGCACAGGCGCGTGGGCTATCGACACGGTTTTACCGCGCAGGACTGTGCTAGTTCGTCCGGATCCGTTCCTTGCGCCCCGCCAGCAGGTCATAGCGGCGAATGTAGATCAGCTTCTCGTAGTATCTTCTTGGCGTGACCCAGATCTGTGGCTGGAGTTGATTGACCGCTATCTCATCGCCGCCGGTATCTCAGGAATCGAGCCTGTTATCTGCATAAACAAGGCCGATATGATCGCCGATATGATCGAATATGGAACAGAGCGCAAATCGGAATACGAAGCCGCAATCGCTGTTTATCGTGATATGGGCCATACGGCGCTGTTTACATCCGCGCTGACCGGGCAAGGTGTCGAGGAGTTGAGGGGCATTCTGGCAGGGAAGCTGACGGTTCTATCTGGATTGTCTGGGACGGGCAAAAGCTCACTGATGGCAGCCGTTCATCCGGGGCTGGACATTCGGATAGGCGCTGTCAGCGATGCTCACAGACAGGGGCGGCACACCACTACAACATCGACGCTGTATCGTCTCGACTTCGGCGGATATGTAGCGGACACACCGGGTATCCGCGAGTTCGGGCTCGCAGGTCTGACGCTGGGAGAGCTGCCGATATATTTCCCGGAGATCGACGCGCTGGCAGCGAACTGTCGTTTCAGCAATTGCGCGCATCTGGAGGAGCCGGGCTGCGCGGTGCGGAAGGCGGAATATGACGGACTCATAACGCCGTCTCGCGCCGATTCCTACCGCGCCGTGTTCGACGAACTCGATGTGTAGATGCATAAAGCCATAGAGCTACGGACGGTCTCGACTTTGTTATAGATAATTCCGGAGTGTTCACAGTGATATTCGACAGCTCCCTGATTTATAAGTGATTCATCAGTATGGATATGCATAACACTGGGTAAATCCAAGACTTTCTATATCGAAAGCGTTGCGGTCGAGGATGTTTCCTATGGCAGCTACTCCCCGTCCGGCGCATCCTGTGCATGGCCGGTTTCTACAATTCCTACAATGCGCGGATTCGATAGATGCCAGCGCTGCCCACGGCGTTCGAGGTCGCCTTCGGCGATGACAGGCTCCCTTGCCCTGTGCGCATGAATGGCTCTCTCGTAATCCAGCGGGTCCAGAACAGCAGTGACAGACTGAGTCGTATCGTCTATGAGCGCTCTAAGGGTTATCGTGCCGTCTATCTCACTGTCATCACGCTTCAACCTCTGCACAAAACCGTACAGTGTCGTGTCTAAGCGAGGCTCTCTGCTGCGGAATACTCTTGCGGCTTCATCTAAAATTGGGGCGTTGTCTTTGGTGAAGCGAATGACATTCCGCGCCATGTCCATTGGACGAGTGCGCGCCCATACCAGACTCACATCCACAGCTGAGAACGGTTCGATCAGCGTAACGAGCGCTTCGCACAGATTGGCGCTTACGCCTTGTGCGACTGCATCCGGAAAAGCGTTGGTGTCTCCTCCAATCGCTCTTTCGACTGCTTTGCGAGAAGCCATCAGAGCATCGGAAAGGCGCCGCGTCATTTGTCGTTCTATCGGATCGCTGTTAGGCGCAATATATGAGTCCAGCGGCGCCTGCAGCGGTGGTGATATGACAGGCGTCAGAAATACGATTGCGAAGCTGCCCTGTTCCGTCTGCCCCAGACGCACCTGGCTCAGATAATCATTCGCCTCCTTGTTAGCGCCCAGACGATAGGCAGGCCTAGGATCCCGAAGCGAGCAAGCCGCGGCCAGAACCATATCGCGGGCGCCACTCACAAGACTGATCCCATCGCGGATTGCTACAGAGCCATCGTCTGGACCGTCAGCTCTTATCCTGATAACATCCCGATCCGAAGTAACCAGTTCACGGTAAATAGAAATCTCGTCCACATCAGCTTCTCTTGCGAATATCTCGATGAGCTGCGATACGATGTGTACATAGTCGCCAAGTAGATGTGTTCGAGGGAGAATTATCTCAGGGAGATCAGGCGCGGCGTACACATCGGAGTGATCACCATAGGATTCGACACTTGTCCAGCCTGCGGCGCGAGCATAGGCTGACAACGCTAGAGGCGATATAGCTGTCAAGGCTTTGCTGTCATATATGCTGGCTTTCAATGGATGCTCCCTGTCCGAGACTGATCCATTAACTTTCGCAGATTATCTATGTCGAACACATTCTCCTGTGGGATATAGACGGTGGTGGATGCTCGATTATTGGTCTCTTCGTTTCCTTTGAGATTTAGCCAATATGTCCGACGCCTCAACACGAGTTCATCTGTTGCAATAGTTGCCCACTGGGATTCGTCTCTTGGCAGTTCGAGCACGACGAGTAGGCGCGGCGTCTGGGTGTCTATGATTAGCTGTTCGTAATTTCGCTGTTTCAGAGGGAAATGAAAGCGACCGTTGCCATCCGGTTCACCAAGTCCGATCGTTGCCTTCAACTGTAGTTCCAGCGCAGGACGCATCGCGCCGCCAGACTGAATACGGATGTCCACGCCGTCTCTGTCATAATCATAGACTGCTGTGGTATAGCCTGCTATCGCCGCCACTGCATGAGCATATACGCGAGATAGCGTCTCTTCTCGATCAGTAGATGTTAGCAATGCATCGGACATAATCTGGTTTCTGCTGAATACTCCTGACTTTCTCTGCTAGATTCTCCAGACGGTGAGTCTGGCAGCAGTAGATCATCTCCTGCAGACAAGAGGAAATATCGTCTCGCCCCGCGGTTATGCTTGGGCATCTCCATTAGCCGGCAGTCTTCTAGCCAGCCGTCTTCACTCGTATGTTATGGCTTCCAGACACGGCCGAAGCGTTCGAGTATATCCCAGTTCACGCTTGTGCCTAGTCCCGCGGATGAGGGCAGCCATAGTCGCCCTCCTTCGACGCGCTCTGGCGGATCTATTAGCTCCGCGCGCCATGCTGTTTCATAGACTGCGTGTTCCAGCGGCATCGAATTCGGAACGGCGGCGGTTGCGTGGCCGCTCGCAAGCAGCGATATAGGGCCCGATGGGCTGTGAATCGAGAATCCTCTGTCCCGCACTTCTGCCCGTCTGCCGATCTCCACGACTTCGACTGCGCCGCCGCAGTATTTTATGTCAGGCATTACGATTGACGCCGCTCCAGATTCGAGTAGCTCATCGAAGAACTCCACGCCGTAGCCTGCCTCGCCGCCGGCAACGGGCATCGGCGCCCATCTCGCTATCTCCGCTAGATCGTCGGAGTTCGTCGTCGGCTGCACTGGCTCCTCGAACCATCCGACTTCGAGTTTTGCGAGTTCTTCCACGATCAGCGGCGCAGTATCCCGCTCGAATCGGCTATGGCAATCCACAAGCAGACCTATCTCCGGGCCGATCGCGTTTCGCACGGCGCGGACGCGGGCAAGTCCGAGTGAGGCGTCGTCCAGTATTCGACTCGGCGATGACGGCGGGCGCACTTCGTCGAACGGCGCGCACTTTATCGTACTGAATCCGGCATCGACAGCGCGCGCGGCCATTCGCACGAAGTCGTCGGGAGTTCGGCGTGTAGCGAAAAGCGCGCGGTTGATATTGGCGTAAAGCTCCACACTCTCTGGCTGGCCCGGCTGGTTGGACTGGCGGGGCGCGCCGAGAAACTCGCTGAGCGCTACATCGGCGCGCATCGCTTGCAGCTGAGCAGTGGCCGTTCTCAAACCGCTGACGGCGGTGGCGACAGTTATATCCGTTCTCAACGAGGCTTCACCAAGTCCGAGCATGTCGGATATATGGGCCTCGTCATCTATATCCTCGTCGCTCAGCAGCTGCGCCAGACCTTTCAGCGCATCGGCTGCAGCCCTAGAACCAACTTCGACCGTCGTATAGTTAGCCTCGTCGTCCGAAATCTCAGCGAACACCCATGTAGTGTTCGGCGTCGGAGATATGAACGCGAACCTATTCAGCTTTATACGCACCGTGTCAGGCCTCCGTCTGCATCGTCGCCAAAAGCTGGAGGGTGCGCTCCTCCGTTGCGTCCGGATCGTCGCCCGCCGGAATAGGAGTAGCCAGCAGCTCCGACGCTCCCCAATCGAAGACGGTACGGATACGGGAGGCTACCGCTTCCTCGTCTCCTGCGATCAAGACCTCATCCAGCATCTGGTTCGTCCAGCCCGATTCGGGGGAGCCGGTAAAGCCCGATTCTGCGAACATATTGGCGTAGAATGGCGAAGATGGAAAGTATCCGAGCTTCGCGCGCACACCGTCTCTGGCGGCGTCGATATCTTCGGTTACACACACGGGCGCATGGGCGATTAGCGGAGGCGTCGAGCGTCCGGCGGACTCGGCTCCCCGCTGCAGCGCAGGGATAGCCTGATCCCGCAAATAGAAGTGAGGACAGACCCAGCTGATAGCGCCGTCTGCGAGTTCACCGCAGGTCTCGAAAGCGCCCGGACGGAGCGCAGACGCCATGATCGGAGCCTCGACAGGGGCGGGAATCGAGGCCGACGCGGAATACCATTTCCCCTCGAACTCGACCGCTCCAGTGTGCAGCAGCGCTCTGAGAATCTGTAAGTATTCTCTGAGATGGCCGATGGGAGCGCGGAAGTCCACGCCAAATGAACTGGTCATAGTCGCTCTGTGGCTGGGGCCGACGCCGAGTCTGAATCTTCCCGGCGCCAAGCTGTCGATAACCTGTACCTGCTGCGCGAGCGTAACGGGATGGCGCGACCATGTTTGTACGATCGATGTTCCGAGCATGATGGTGTCTGTCATAGCTGCGGCTGCGGCCAGCACTGCCATTGCCTCGCCACCGCCACCGCTCGAAGTAAGCCATGCCGCCCCGACTCCCAGTTCCTCCAGATGTGCAATACGGTCAACAGCTTCCTGAGCGTTAGCGGCGGTTATCGACACGCCTATGGTATGTTCACCAGACATTTGTCAGCCTCCCGGGCAGATACTTGTTTCGAGCTCGGCGAGCTCGGACTGTGTATGCGGTGCGAGTATAACACGGTATTCGAGCTGACAATTTCTTCTTTTGGTGTTAGACTCGACTAAGACAAGAAACAAGGCCGGAACACGATATATTATGGACGCATTGATAGAACACGAATCGATACATCTGAAGATGCCGACTATGGTCGTGGCGTTTGCTGGTTGGCCGGACGCGGCAGAAGCTGCGACGCGCGCGCTGCAATACATGATCAGACGGCTTCCCGCGCGAAAGTTCGCCGAAATAGACCCGGAAGAGTTTTACGATTTCACGGTTACCCGTCCTCATACTCGCGTGAATCGGCAGGGACAGCGGGTTATACGCTGGCCGAGAAACGACTTTTACTATTACGAGGATAGCCAGGACGCATCCAAAAACTTGCTGCTGTTCATAGGAACGGAGCCGAATTTACGCTGGCGAGCATATTCGAACATCGTCACGGACATCGCCGTTCGCAGCGGCGCAGAGCTGATCGTATCTCTTGGCGCTCTGCTGGATGCAGTCCCTCACACACGAGAGCCACGCGTTACTGGGCGCGCCAGTTCCAGAGCGCTTACCGACAAAGTGCAGTGGCTCGGCATTCGCAGCTCTCGCTATCAAGGGCCGACTGGCATCCACACAGCGTTCACCGAGGCTTGCAACAATCGAGGCCTGGAACATGCCAGCATCTGGGGACACAGCCCACACTATGTACAGACCTCACCCAATCCGCGCGTCAGCCATGCGCTGCTTACCAAGTTGCGCAGCCTCGTCGATTTCGAAATCGACCTACAAGAGCTGAATCTAGCGGGCGATGCCTTTCTGCAAGATGTCTCCAAAGCTATCGCCTCGAAGTCCGATGTGAGGGCATATGTGACGAAGCTGGAAGAACGCCACGATGCCGCGCAGACTCCACAGGATGCAGACTTGCCAGAACCCGAAGAGGTGGTGCGCGAGTTGGAGGATTTCTTACGGAGCCAGCGTCCCGGAGGTGACGGGGCATGAGCGCCGCGCCCGTCGATGCGACGGTCTCTGTTACCAGCAATTGTTTTCATTATCGCGACTGGGGTGGAGACGGTCAGCCAGTCGTATTGCTTCACGGGCTGGCGTCTAACTGCCGAATCTGGGATATGGTTGCTCCGATTCTCGCCGAAGACCATCGCGTAGTCGCTCTCGATCAGCGTGGACACGGTGAATCTTTCGCCCCAGATGAAGGTTACGATTTCGCAACTGTCGTCGCCGATCTGAAAGGGTTTATAGACCTGCTCGGATTAGAGCTGCCGATAGTCGTCGGCCACTCCTGGGGCGGAGATGTCGCGTTGGAATATGCCGTGGCGCATCCCGATGATACGAGGGGCGTATGCTTCGTGGACGGCGGAACTATAGAGATAGCTGCGCGCTCCGACTGGACGCTGGATGACGCCAAGCGTGAGATGGCTCCTCCGATATGGAAAGGGGTTACGCTGGAGGCGTTTAGGTCTCGATTGCGGTCCCGTAGGCTATCACTGAACGACCCGCGCGTAGAGGAGATCGTACTCGCCAACTTCAGAACTCTGGATGACGGCACTATCACTTCTCGTCTCAGCCGCGAAAATCATCTCAAGATAATCGAAGCGTTATGGGATCATAAGCCGTCTGAGCTGTACCCATTGACGCGATGCCCCGCGCTCCTAATGCCCGCGCGTCAGCAGAGCGACGACTCCCCGCAGGCGCGTCGTTGGCGGCGTGAGGAGGCAATAGCGAGGGCAGAAAGGCTGCTCCCAGTAAGCAAAACGGTTTGGATGGAAGACAGCATCCATGATGTGCCGATCCAGCGCCCTGCTCTGGTGGCTTCCACCATATCAGAGCATATCGAGAGCGGCTTCTTCGAAGCGTGATCTATTCGGCATAGGTGTCAGATCGTATTCGCCTCTGGCAGAGTTCGTACAGTCCCCGCCAGAGGCGAAAGGCGTATGCGATACCGGCCCCGTATGTCTGATTACAGCATCATCTTCGTTCCCCCAAGCGGCGCGGCGGTGTGCCCGTTGCGCATCACTGCCTCTACCGGTGAGAGGCCAGACCGTTGGTGTATGGCTGGTCGCTTGTTCGGGATGGGTTTCTGGAGCGTCTGCTCGATTCCAGTTCCAATGAGTGTTATCTTCACTGTGCGTCTCATCTTTGGGTCTTGGACAACGCCGAAGATAATGTTTGCATCTGGGCTGGTGGCGTGTTTGATTATCTCTGCCACTTCGTGAACCTGCCCCAGCTCTAGGTCTGGGCCACCGGTGACATTGAATAAGACGCCTTTGGCGCCGGTCAGCGGCGCGTCGAACAGCGGATTAGAGAGTGCGGCGGTCACTGCTGCGGTGGCGGCGCTTCGCCCTTCACCCTCTCCGATAGCCATGAATGCGGGGCCGCCGTTCGTCATAATGGATCTGACATCGGCGAAATCGACATTTATCATGCCTCCGATGGATATTATATCTGAGATTCCCTGCACTCCTTGACGCAGCACTTCATCCGCCATCCGAAAGGCTTCAGCTAGGTGTGCCTTACTGCGTAGAGCAGGGAGCAGGCGGTCATTCTCGACTGCTATGAGCGTATCGACCTTTGGCTCTAACTGGTGAAGTCCATGTTCGGCGTTGTTACGACGGCTGGGGCCTTCGAATCTGAACGGCATCGTTACGACACCGACAGTCAGCGCGCCTTGTTTGCGCGCAATATCTGCGACGAGCGCGGCGGCGCCAGTTCCGGTTCCGCCTCCCAAACCAGCGGTAACGAACACGAGATCGGAACCTTCCAGCATGCGAGATACCTGATCCTGACTCTCGCGCATGGCTTTGCGACCTACGGTCGGCTGTCCCCCTGATCCCATACCGGAAGTGGTGTTCGGGCCTATAGCGAATGTATGCACTCTGTCGAATCCTCTGAGTGCCTGTATGTCTGTGTTCAGCGCGAGGTATTTCACGCCGAGCAACCCTGCGCTGGACATACGACGCAGGGCGTTTCCGCCACCACCTCCGACGCCCACTACGCGGATATTGATTCCGGATGGCTGGAGCTGCTGGTCGGTGTTCGTCTTGTGTCGCCATCTAAAGAACATGTGAACGCTCCTCGTTTATTTGTCTTATCTAATATGAATGAATGCGAGAGTAGCGCTTCGGTAAAACACGATCTGAATACGCCCCTGCTGAACCTCATTCAGGTTATCGAATCGATAATCTGACGAGATTGCGACCCTCTTGCGCATACGGAGATTCACACCGGTTGCCCCGGTTATCATTGGTGGACGCAGCGCCGAAGAGAAGTCAGATGGCTAGGCTGCCTCTGGAATCGTCAGCAGGTAATATGGAATGTGCCATGTTCCCCACTTGCCGAGATCGACTACGGCCTGTCGTCCGCGCGCCTCGACTACCGTACCCACTAGTCCGAATTGGGGGCCTCCCCTAACTCGGCCATGGTACTGGACGACTTGGCCCGGCGTGGCCCGATCCAGCCTCTTGATTTTGCGCGGCTTCCTGTATGGCATACCGGGCATTCGCAACTGAGCGTTACCGATGTCAGCGACTGCGGTAGTCATAGCTCCAATGTCCTTATGCTAATCGTAGCCTTCTCCGATAAGAACATATTAGAACAGAACGATTGTGCTTGTCAATAGTTTTGGAATAGATTGGATGTTTGGATTAGCCGTCGTCCCAATCGAGATTCGAGAGTGTCAGGGGCATGTCTCTCAGGTCATAAATGTTCGCTCTGGAACTGCGGTCTTTCTACTCATACATCATACGCGCCATATGTATATGTATATGAGGGGGGTACCAAACAGCATTCCAATGTTGGAGATATGCGCTCGTGCTACAATGCGGACAGCCAATTTTCGATGGAGGCGGAGAAATGACTAAGAGAAAAGGAACAGGGCTTCTTATGGTCTGGTGCGAAGTGCCGGCGGAGGTGGAAGACGAGTTCAACCGCTGGTACAACGAGGAGCATATAGAAGAGCGTCTATTGATTCCGGGCGTTTTGAGCGCGGCGCGATATGAAGCAGTCTCGAGTGGCCCAAAGCATCTCGCTGTGTACGAGCTGGAAAGTTCCGCAGTGATGCAGTCGGAGGCGTATCTGAAAGTCCGCTCTCAGCCTACGGAGTGGTCGAAACAGATGTCCCCAGAGTACACAGCGACTGTGTATATCCGAAATGTGTACGAGATGATTCATCCGTCGGAGCTGACCGATGAGATTGCGAACAGCCCCATGGCGCCGGCGCTCCAAATCGGGCGGATGGATATTCCGCCGGAGACGGAGGCGGAATGGAATCACTGGTATGACACGGTGTATGTCCCAAATTACGAGACTGTCCCCGGTGTTCGACGCGGACGACGCTACACCATGGTTACCGGTCAGCCCAAATATATGACGATGTACGAATTCGATCACACGGAGGTGTCGAAGGGGCAGGAGTGGCTCACTCAGCAGACTGCGCACCCTGACAACGCGCGTATGCGGGAGGCGATGATACATCTGCCAGAGTCGCCCGGCGTCTGGCAGAAAACTTTTGAGATGGAAGCGTAGGTCTGTCCTTAACCTGCGCCGTCGTATCGATACGGATTTCTAGGAACCGGTCGTATCGTGGAGTAAGTTGCACGCGCTGGCGTTTGACTGCTGCAGACCGGGCTAACTGGATTAGGGCTTACAGAATGTAAAATATGAGTGGCGTGAAAGAGTTTAGAGAGGGAGTTGGTGATGACGGACAGAATCCGTATTGGAAATGTCGAAGTCGTGGCTGTGCTGGATATGGTACCGCCTCCGCGCGATCCGACGGTATTTATAAAAGAGCCTCCACGCGATGCTTGGGCTCCATATGAAGAGGAAGTCCTCGAAAACGGGATGCTGCAACTTTACTACGGCAGTTTCTTCGTCAGATCGCAAGGGCAGACGGTCCTAGTGGATACAGGTATGGGGCCAGGCCCACATCCACACCTGGAGGGACGGACTGGAAACCTGCTCGGCGCACTGCAGGAAGCGAGTGCCAGCGCGGAGGATGTGGATATTGTTATCCATACCCATCTTCATCCAGATCATGTCGGTTGGAATGTGGACGACTCCGGACAAGAGGCCAAGCCGTTCTTCCCCAATGCTCGACACCTCGGCCCACGCAAGGATTGGGAGCATTTCATGCAACCGGAGGTTCTGCCCACCGCGCCGCATATTTCTAAACATGTCATCCCGTTAGACGAGCTGGGACTGTTCGATTTCATTGACGACGGCCACAGCGTTACCGATGAGATAACGACGCTGGAGACACCGGGACACACACCAGGCCATCAGGTAATCCTGATAAACTCACAAGGCGAGCGAGCTGCCATCATCGGAGACTTAATACATAACCCGGTGCAGATATACGAACCGGATTGGTGCGCATTCGTGGACACTTCCCCAGATGATACTAGACGATCTCGCAAGGCATTCATGGATCTCGCCGAGCGCGAGGGGATGATCGTCGCCGCCGGCCACTTCCACCCCGACCGCCATATAGGCAGGTTCGCTCGTCTAGAGGGACGACGCTACTGGCAGGTGGTGTAGATATATGCAAGATAGTAGAAGCAACCGGCGCGGATGGCCTATATCGCGGATCTCTAGTGTACCGCTGCCCTTAGCCAGCCGCTCATTGCTCTCGACTTACAATTCAGCGGAGGTTCAATTTCCATGCATCTTTTAGAAGTTCTCAACCCCATCGGTCAGCAGCGTGGGCTGCTGAACTCCATGCGCATCAGTCCGAGACCGGATACGCTCTCGGGCAAGACTGTTGGTCTGCTCTGGAGCGGCACGCACGGAGGAGATGTTGCCCTACGGCGCGCAGGGGAGATGATTCAGGAACGATTCGATGATGTGTCTATCAACTTCTATACAGGCGGTAACTATCCGGCTCCACCACCCATCGTCCAGCAGGCTGCGCGAGAGTGTGATGTCGTAATCGGCGCGACAGCTGATTGAGGGACATGCGCGTCGTGGATGGTCCACGACATGATCGAGATCGAAAAGACGGGAAAGCCCGCCATACCGATCGTATCTGGCAGATTCGAGGAGGACGCCATCGCCAGCTCGAGAGCGTTCGCCATGCCAGACCTTCAATTCGTAATCGTGCCGCGAATATACAGAAACCTTGCTATCGATCTCTGCGTCAGCCAGACAGAGGCGGCAATAGATGACATCATCGAAGTCTTGACGATGGATCAAGCGCATGCGCGCCGCGAACGAGATACGACCACGCCGACGGAGAGATTCGAGGGTGATGATCGCTGGGACGCCATCCTCAAGATGAACGAACAGTGGTTGATGCGCGACTGGGGTGACTCGCTGATACTGCATCCACCGACACCACAGGCAGTCGAGGCGCTGATTGCAGGCACTGGATTAGACCGCAATGAGCTAGTGTGCGATATGCCTCCCGGATTCGGACTCGCCACGGTTGAAAAGATAGCTATAAATGCTGCCATGGCCGGCGCAAAGCCGGCGCAGATGCCCGTTATAATCGCGGCGGTCGAGGCGCTCTCCAAAGTTGGATCTCATGGAGGCAAATCACTGCTCATGTCCACCAGCCCCCATGCGCCGATGCTGGTCGTAAACGGCCCCATCGCCGGCGAGTTAGGCATCAATCCGCGTTCAGGACTAGGGCCTGGACGCGACAATGAAGCCAATATCACCATCGGCAGGGCATTTTCGCTATGCCTTAGAAACCTCGGATACTGGTATCCGGGGCAGATGGATATGGACACCATCGGCACAACGAGGAAGTTCGTTCACTGCATCGCCGAGAACGAAGAGATGAGCCCGTGGCAGCCATTCCATGTGGATCAGGGATTCGATCCCAATGAGAGTACAGTCAGCGTGTTCATAACCGATGGTGAGCTAGATGTTCAGGATCAGGGCAACACTTCTGCAGAAGGTTTGCTGAAAACGATTGCATACGGATCGACTTTTGGCACACGGGGGATGGGTGCGAGCCATGGCTCGGAGCGGCTCATTTTCATGCCGCCGGATGTTGCGCGGCCTGTTGGCGGTCAGGGTTTCTCGAAGCAGGAGGCCAAACAGTTCATCCACTTCCACGCCAACCAGAGCTTGGGCAAAATGATTCAGTACATGCCCATAGACGATGCGCGCGTCGGCCAGCAGTGGCAATGGCTTCAGGGGCTTACGGAGAAAGAGCGGCTCGATATCACCGTACCAGTGCTGGAAAGCGTGGACCGCTGGTACATCATCGTCATCGGCGCAGACCGCGCCAAGACGCTGGTGATGCCTACCGGCGAGGGTGCATCCACTGTTGGAATCGACCAGTATCGCGCTCGAAGCAGTATCTAATTTTCAGGAAGGGTTAGCGACCTGCCATGCCAACCCGCGACATATGCCATCCACTGGATAGAACACGATGATAGAATAGTCGTACTATGAATCAACAGAACGAGAGCCGATGGATTGGCCGCCACGCGGTAATTGCTCCGTTCGGAATTTTCGCCGCGACTGTATTACTGACTTATCTCAGCGAGCAGCCTCAATGGTTGAGTCTGGATAATCTAAAATTAGCGTCGGACATGGTCGATTTAGGCGCGGTGCTGTATTCTATGGCCGCTGTAACAGTGGAGTTGGGGGTTAGAATTATGTTTTGGGCGCTGGATGAAAGACGCAAGTGGCGCGCGGCGGCGCGTGAAGAAGGACGCGAAGAAGGACGCGAAGAAGGACGCGAAGAAGGACGCGAAGAAGGACGCGAAGAAGGACGCGAGGAAGGGATTGCTATGGGCATAGAGCGGGGGCGCGAGCAAGGCCGTGAAGCGGCTGAGCGGGAGTTCGAGGCGTGGCTCTACCGAATCGCGAGAGAGAAAGGCATCGACTTGGACGATCTTCCGCCACGCCGGAACGGTTCCCGCATATAAGTATATACACCATAGGTCTGCTTGGCGCTTTACTCGAACGGGTTTCGAGAGTAAATCTCGTTGAAGGACACCGCTGATTTCACACATCTAACAGGAGAATCCATACATGGTATCAGAGGCTTCGAGAGTCAGTTACGGCAAATATATATACGAGCATGTTCCCGGTTGGGGCAATCTCCCTGACGGCTGGGAATGGAATCACGCTGTTGGTGTCGGCATTGACGCGCAGGACAGGGTTTTCGTTTACAACCGCAGCGAGCATCCGATAATCGTCTTGAATACGGATGGCAATGTCATCGACAGCTGGGGCGAAGGTCTGTTCGGATCTGCTCACCACCTAGAGGTAGGGCCTGACGGCAGTATCTATACTACCGATGTCGGCAACCACACAGTGCGAAAATGGAGCGCGGAGGGTGATCTGCTGCTTACACTCGGCACGCCGAATGAGCCGGCGGAGGCAATGAGTGGCGAGCCGTTCAACAGACCTACCGATATCGCAATCGCGCCCGATGGCTCACTGTACATTTCGGACGGTTACGGTAATGCGCGAATCCACCACTACACCGCTACCGGCGACCGAATCCGGTCTTGGGGAGAAGCAGGCTCCGGCCCCGGACAGTTCCGGATTCCTCACAGTGTCTGTCTGGACAACGCAGGGAGTGTCTATGTCGCAGACCGCGAGAACAGCCGTATCCAGATATTCACTCCCGACGGGCAGTACATGAGCGAATGGGGCGGCGTCCACCGTCCCGATCATATTTGGCAAGGGCCGGACGGCAACATGTATGTGACCGATCTGGGATTCCATCAAGGGCTAGGGCCGGATCAGCCGTCGCCGAACGCTCTATCACACCCTGCCGGCGTTAAGATAATGACGCCAACCGGACAGTGGCTCGGCGGGTGGGGGATGAGCTCCGATGCGCCAGGGGACATTATCGCAGGACACGCCATCGCAATGGACTCGGCCGGCGACCTGTATGTTGGCGAGACTTTGGACGGCGCCCGCGTACAGAAATTCGTGCGCATAAGCTAACGAGCAAGGCTGCATATGCAGAACAACATAGGGCGGCGTTAGCGTTGACGCCGCCCTATATTTTAGCCATGTCCAAGCATGTTATCAGCGCAACTCTATATCGATGGCTTTGGCAGTGCGCGTATAGCGTATTTTTACACGCTGGCCGACACTCAATATATCGAATGTATGTCTGTCCATTATGATTCGCTTCGAGGACACCGCTATGAAGGGTAAGCCTTCATGAGTGAAACCCTTCGCATCTACCCTGCCTCTGCTAACACGATATGGCGGTATGGCGTCGAATATAGACCGCACCAAACTTTCAATGGCTTTCGAAAACCCCGTAAGCAGGCAGGCGACCTTTGCCGTCAGCCCCCGTAGATGGGAGGTTGCTGACGATGATGAACCTCGATCTCTGTCCCAAACTATCATGGCAACTTATTATAATGAATTCAGCTTATCTGAACAATTCATGAATGGACATTTTCATGTTCTAAAGTTCGATATTTATCTGCGGGCAATAGCGTATGCCGCCGCGTGTCCTCCGGCTATCTTCCCGAAAACCGCCCCTGCCATCAGCCCAGAGCCACCCGGATAATTGTGATAGAACAGGCCTCCGACTAGTTCGCCGGCAGCGTACAGCCCCGGAATCGAGAGGTCTTCGGTGTCTGCTACTCTACCTTGCTCGTCGATCTTCAGGCCACCGAATGTGAAGGTTATACCGCATGTTACGGCATAGCCCAGATATGGCGGCGCATCGATAGGCAACGCCCAGTTTGACTTCGGAGGCTCTATTCCTATTGTTCCTTTACCGTCCAAAATCGTGGGGTCGAAGTTCCCGTCTGCGACTGCAGCATTGTACAGCCGAACTGTCTCCACCAGACCAGATCTGTCTATACCAAGACCGTCCGCCAGAGATTCGATACTGTCTGCTTCTACTTTCGACACTTGCGGGATGTCGTATTCGTCTCTCAACAAGTGCTTCGTTTTTTGATCGAAAATCTGAAACGCTGCGCGCTGCGGCTGAAAGAGTATATCCCTGCCATATTTCGCATAGGTATAGTTGCGGAAATCCGCGCCCTCATCGACGAACCTCTTGCCATCGACATTGACTACGATACCAAAAGGGTAGGAATGTTTCTGGAACAGGTCGGCAACATTTCGGTCGCCAGTAGGCGGAGCATTCAGATCCCATGCGACAGCATGGCATCCGCTCCAGTGCCCGAAAGACTGAGCGCCTGCATCCATCGCCATTCGTATGCCATCTCCGGTGTTGAACTGCGTGCCGCGTACCTTCGCCAACTCCCAGCCAGGGCCGAGATAGCGCGTTCGCATCTCGGCGTTCGCCTCGAATCCACCGCAGGCCAGCACGACGGCGGTGCAATCTATGTCGCGATAGCCGTCCGCATCTCGGATCGTCAGCCCAGTTATTCGACCTGCCCTGTCGAGCCTAAGACCACTCGCCTTCGTACCATAAAGTATCTCCGCGCCCTTCTGTTCCGCTAGCTCGAATTGGCGATCTGACAACCCCTTGCCACCACCAACCGCCTCGACAATCAGCCCTCCCCAAAAGCGCAATACACCATCGCGTCTGAAAGCCTGTCGTCCGTATGCCAAAATCCACGGTACGCCTTGCTCTTTCAGCCATTGCATCGTGGGATGTGACTGCGAAACCAGGGTCTCTACCATGTTCGGGTTAGAAAGCCCCTCTGTAACACGCATCACATCTTCGTAGAAATCATCCTGTGTGTACGCGCCCACTTCGATGCCGGATTTTTCGTCTTCTGACATGTCCGGCAAGAGCGCGAGAACATCTTCGATGCCGTCGTATGCGAACCTGAACAGTCCACCAGTGAAGTAGGAGTTGCCACCGCGCAGATACTCAGGCGCCTTCTCCAGCACGAGAACTTTTGCGCCTGCTTCGATTGCGGCGAGCGCGGCGGACAGTGCAGCGTTGCCGCCGCCTACGACGACGACATCAGCGTTGTTTTGTGAATCCAATTCAGCTTTGCCTCCGATCATCGTTCGATCATCGCTATTGTAGCGGATACATGATTCGAGATTGTATCATCTATCGAGCGAATCCGAACGAATCGAGAGCGAGGCGAGACACACCCTCGCTGTATCCTCTATAGGTGCGAAAGAGTTGGCAATTCGTCGTGGAATGGCAATCCTCGTCGCTCTGATATTCGTTCTGCCTGCCTGCGGAGTTACGGACAAAGATCGGCCCCTACTGGTGTTCGCTGCGGCTAGTCTCGAAAATGTCGTAACGGAGCTTACAGAGCGGTTCGAGGAGCGTACGAAAGTCGATGTGGACATCGCTTTCGGCGGCTCCAACGCGCTGGCTCAGCAGATATTGTCTGGCGCGCCGGCAGATCTTTTCATTTCCGCCGGATTGCCGCCTGCGAATCTACTCACGGAATCCGGGCACGCAGACGAGTCGGACTTGTATTCGATTGCCGGAAACGAACTGGTGATTGCAGCAGCTCCCGGACGACGGAGCTTCGATTCGGCTGTCGATCTGCTATCAGGCGATGTGGGAAGAATCGCATTAGTAGATCCTGCGTTTGCCCCAGCGGGCTGGTACACGGAACAAGCCTTGCGCAACGCCGGCGTGTGGCAAGAGCTATTGCCCAAGACTCTGTTTGCCAAAGACGCGCGCGCAGCGCTTGCCTATGTGGAATCGGGGAGCGTGGACGCTGGCATAGTCTATCGCACCGATGCCGCGACGGAACCCACGCTCGCCGTCGCCTACACTATCCCCATTACTTTACACTCGCCGATCGCATATGTCGGAGTATCACTGCGAGACTCGTCGAATGGAGAGGACGCCGCCCGCCTACTGGAATATTTCGGCTCGGAAGATTCGCGCCAAGTTTTTTCGCAATATGGATTTAGCTCCCCACCCCGTATCATGCTCGATACACCGGAGCCTATGGCGAGCGAGGGTAGAAGAGATTCGGCATCGCTGATGAGCATACTGCTGATTACGCTCAGGGTCGGCTCGGTTGCGACCTTGCTGAATCTGCCGCTCGCTTTGGCAGTAAGCTGGCTGGTAGTAAAGAAGCGCATACGCGGCGGGTTCGTTTTGGATGTGGTGGCGTCGTTGCCGCTGGCGGTGCCGCCGGTGGTCGTCGGCTATATGCTGCTGCTGCTGCTCGGCAATCGCGGCACGCTAGGCGGATTTATCGAAGACACGCTGGGTATAGAGATCGTGTTTACATGGTTCGCCGCCGCGCTTGCCGCTGCCATCGTCTCTTTTCCGCTAATGGCTAGGGCAGTAATGGTGGCTATGGAGGGAGTGGACGAACGCTTGGAAAGATCGGCGCGTATTCTCGGAGCAGGCCCTCTGAGGGTGGCGGTTACCATAACGCTGCCGCTGGCGTACAGAGGGATACTCGCAGGCGTACTGCTGGGATTCGTGCGCGCGCTGAGTGAGTTCGGCGCGACCATCGTCGTCGCCGGCAGCATACCAGGCCGCACTCAGACGCTGCCGTTGGCTATCTACCAGAGCGTTCAGATCGGAGACGACAGGCAGGCGCTAACGCTTATAGCCGCGTCGATCACGCTGGCTGTCATTACGCTGGCTGTTCACAACCGTCTGTCACTGCGTTCACGCAGACAGAGACTGTGAACGGCATGAATTCGAACGCATCTCCCTCTGTCGCCCCCTGCCTGACATTCGACATTCGCAAAGACTATTCCGGGTTTTCGCTGGAATGCGCCGCCAGTTTTCCACGCGGTATAACCGCCATATTTGGCCCCTCCGGCAGTGGCAAGACGACATTGCTGGACTGTATTGCGGGGATGGTATCCCCAGACACTGGCAAGATAGATGTGTACGGAGCAGTGGTATTTTCTTCTAAAGAGCGTATAGATATGCCCCTCGAAAGACGGCGTCTGGGATATGTATTCCAGCATGGCGCTCTCTTCCCGCATCTGTCAGCGCGGGACAACATCGCCTATGGATACGACCTTACGCCGATGAGTGAACGCACCGTGGAGATAGATCGTCTGGTAGAGCTGCTGGGGCTGTCTTCCATTATGGACAGAGGCATAGCGAATCTGTCAGGCGGCGAGCGGCAGCGAGTTGCTTTGGCGCGCGCATTGGCCACTTCCCCCCGCCTGCTGCTGCTGGACGAGCCGCTGGCTTCGCTAGACGCAGCCTATCGCGCCTCTATTCTGACCTATCTCAAGAAGCTAGCGGCTGAGCTGGATACGCCGATGGTGTTCGTGTCTCATTCGCTGTCTGAGGTGATGGCTCTAGCGCCGCAGACGATGGCGATTGCAGATGGGCGCGTAGTGGCTTATGGCCCAACGCCAGAGGTAATGGCGCATCCGGAGGTGGCGGCGTTTGCGGATTATGCAACGCTGGAGAATATTTTAGAGGCGAGAGTAATCGAAGTGGACTGCGTCGGAGGCACATCGCTGCTGAGCGTTGGAGACGCGATTCTGGTCGGGCCGCACACGGAGGCCGTGCCCAGCGAGGATATCGTCGTTTCCATTCGCGCAGGGGATGTAATTCTGAGTATGGGGATTCCGCCGCTGACTAGCGCACGAAACGCCGTCCCCGCAGTCGTGCGCGATCTACGCGAAGCAGGAGGCAGGGCGTTGGTCGAAGTTGACATTGGCGAACGGATGCTGGTCGAGGTAACGCCTGCATCTGCGGCCGAGCTTCGCCTTCGGGCCGGGTTGGAAGTGTATCTCGTGCTAAAGTCCAGCAGCATCCTAATTTTCAGGACGAACACCGATTTGCGGACAGATAGACGATAGCGCGCATTTACCGCAATTTGGCCGAGTTTTACAGACTGAGTTCCCATGCCGCACGATAAGCGCATGGTATTCCCCAAACAGCTCTACATCCGCTGGTAAGCTGGCATGGAACATATACTGAAGTCGTCGATAACCAGTTTTGGGGCTGCAGCACATGCCCAGTCGATAAAACAGCCGCTGAGTGAAAGCGTCCACGACGAAAACCGGATGCCCCAGCGCATAGAGAAGAATATCATCGGCAGTCTCTTCGCCAATGCCGTAAACCGATAAAAGTTCCACGCGCATGGTATCGGTCGAATGCCTAGACATAGCATCTATATCATCGGCGTATCGGCTATTCAGAAACTCGCATAAAGCCTTGAGCTTTCTCGCCTTCGCCCTGAAGAATCCGGATGGACGCACCAGAGTCTCCAGATCCTCGATAGGCATTTCTCTAATCGCCGATGCAGAGAGAGCGCCGGAGCGTTCGAGATTTGCTATAGCCGCAGCCGCGTTGGTCCACGCTGTCGCCTGTACCAAGACCGCGCCCACCATGACTTCGAGTGCCGTATCTGCCGGCCACCAGCGCTGGGGACCGTGCTGTTCGTAGAGTCGTTCGTATATTTGGAAGGTCGAGAGCATAGCGTGGCGCGAAGGGTGAAAAAGAGAGGAGACACTGTCGGGGGGATCGGCATAGAGGCATAAGAGAAACCCTGGCGGTGGCCTATTTTCCCACACCCTTGCAAGTGCAGTATCGTCAGCGCTGAAGCGTTTCACTTCCGTGTTCGGGATGGGAACGGGTGGGGCCGCCTCGCTCTAACCACCAGGGAATTTCTGATGCAGAGTATATCCGCGCGCGGAATCTCGTGTCAACATGATTTGCGTGGGCAAATGCGTTACGCCTTTAAGCGCTTAAAATGCTACACTTAGCTCACTTTGGATTCTTCCCCCTCGCATGTCACCGACGCCCGCAGGCGCAGGTACATCCTCCTGACGATAGCTGTGGGGACTTTCGTTTCCGTACTCGACCAGACAGGCGTTACCCTCGCTCTACCGCTAATGGCGACGGACTTCGGCGCAACTATCCCCTTCGTCCAATGGGTTGCGCTCGGATATATGCTGGCAACTGGGGCTTTACTGCTGCCTGCTGGGCGGCTGTCAGATATGATAGGACGCAAAGTCGTCTATGTGGCTGGATTCTGCATCTTCGTCTCGAGCGCAATCGCGGCGTCCATGTCACCGAATCTTATGGCAGTGATAGCATTCCGTGTTCTGCAAGGTACGGGCGCGGCAATGATTCAGGCAAACGGTATGGCGATATTGGCAACTACCTTCCCGACGAAAGATCGCGGGCGCGTGATCGGCTTGTTCATGACGATGGTCGGGTTGGGCGCGATAATGGGGCCTATAGTATCCGGCATAGTGGTGGACACTTTCGGATGGCGTGGTGTGTTCATGGCGAGCGTCCCTCTGGGCGCGGTCTCACTCGTAACGGCTGTCGCAGTTCTTGTCCGCGAGCCTCCCAATATCCGCAGCATGCGCCAGTTGCAAATAGGGTTCGACTGGATAGGCGCGTTCACATCTGTAACAGGCCTTGCCCTGTTCCTACTCGTAATGACCAACGCATATCGCGTTGGCTGGGCGTCTCCGATCGTCCTCATCGCGTTGATCACTAGCTTCGGGCTTCTCGTAGGCTTCGTCTTCTGGGAGCGTCGCGCTCCCCATCCTATGCTCGATCTGGAGCTGTTCAAGCGTCGCGCTTTCGCGTTTGGGTCTTCAGCCAGCTTCTTCACATTCCTTGCTGGAACTTCTGTATTCAGCATGATGCCGTTCTATCTTCAGGGAGTATTGGATATGTCGCCGCGCACAGCGGGAATGTTCATCGCGCCCGCGGCGGTGGGGTTCGCTGTCTCCGGGCCGATTTCAGGCATATTGACGGACAGGATTTCGCCACGCAAAGTGGAGTTCGCAGGCCTTACGCTGCTGGTCATATCATTGGTGTTTCTCGGTATGCTGACCACACAAACTCCCACTTGGCAAATAGCCTTTGCGATGACACTTCAGGGGCTGGGCATGGGCATATTCTATACACCAAACACGGCCTCCGTGCTGGGGGCGACAGAGCAGGCGCGATACGGCGTTGCAACCGCGTTTCTGAACATGGTGCGGAACACCGCGAGCGTGGCCGGAGTCGGCATCGCAACGACTATAGTTACGCTGACGATGGCATCTCGCGGATTCGAGCCTAGTCTGGATGCAGTCGCGGCAGGCGGCCTGGGTGTGGAGAATGCGTTCACACAAGGACTGCGCATAGCCTTCCTAGCGCTAGGCGGTGGAATCGGCGTATCCGTCGTTCTGACCTTGTTCAAGACGCGCGCCAAGCCTGATACCATCGAGACCGAGAGCAGGCCCGTCGGAGAGCCCGGCGTGGAAACTGGCAGCGGCTAGGCGATGGCAGCAGTCGGCATACGCCCCATTCGCGCGATAACGAACAGCCCCAATTACAAGTGGTGGGCATACGGCGCAGTCGCAGTCGGACTTGGACTAACGGTCATGGATCAGTCCGGCATAAACATCGCGCTTCCAGAGATAGCCGATCACTTCGACGCAGATATACCGACGGTTCAGTGGGTGTCGTTAGCGTACAGCCTCGCCACCAGCGCGATGCTGATGCCGATGGGCAGGCTTTCGGACATGATAGGCCGCAAGCGGGTTTACATCATCGGCATGTCGATATTCGTAGTCATGGCCTTTGCAGGCGGTTTTTCACAGAACCTCGGCATTCTAATCATTCTGAAGGTGCTGCAGGGAATGGCATCCGCGGGGATTCAGGCCAACGGCATGGCTCTAATAACGGAGGTGTTTCCCCAGAGCGAGCGCGGTAAGGCACTGGGGTTTTACATGACGATAATCGGCACGGGAGCTATCTCAGGCCCTATCGTGGGCGGGATTCTGGTGTCGGAGCTTGGATGGCGTTCGGTATTCTTCGCCGGCGTACCAGTCGCCCTGCTCGCTATACTCACAGCGTCGCTAGTATTGCGAGGAATGTCCGTCGAGCAGCGGGCGTCTGGGCGGGCAACATCTTTCGACTGGGTTGGCGCGGCAGTATCATCCGCTGCCCTGATCACCTTCCTACTTGCTATGACTAACGGCTGGAGGCTGGGTTGGATGGCCTGGCCGATAGTAGTCGGATTCGGCGTCTCTGTCGTGCTGATCGCCGCCTTCGTCTTTTGGGAGATGCGTACGAAAGACCCCATGCTCGACCTGTCGCTGTTCAGGAACAATGTGTTCTCGCTGGCGATTGGCGCGCGGTTCACATCGTTCCTTGCCGGCTCAGCGATATTCTTCCTGATGCCCTTCTACCTGATACAGGGTCTGGGGTACGAAGCTAGACATGCCGCTCTGCTTCTGGTTCCAGGCTCTATCTGTATGGCGCTGCTTGGCCCGCTGAGCGGTCGGCTGTCGGATCGTTTCGGCACGCGCTTTCCGGCGGCGGCTGGTGTAACATTCTCGGCATGCGCCATGTTCACGATGGCCGCACTGCACACCGAATCCCCAGCATGGCATGTGATAGTTGGCATGATACTTTCGGGCGTAGGCATGGGGACTTTCAGTTCGCCCAACACCAGCGCGATAATGGGATCTTTACCCCCATCGAAGTACGGAGTCGTATCTGGATTCGTAAACCTGACGCGGACATCGGCGAATGTCTCCGGCATCGCGCTGGCAACGACGCTGGTTACGATAACCATGGCGTCACAGGGTTTCGAGCCGAATCTGTCGGCAGTGGCAGACGCGGCAGACGATGGCGTGCGACTGGCATTCGTGAGCGGCCTGAGCCGCGCCTTTCAAGTCTCTGGCGTAATTATGCTTCTGGCTATCGTCCTGACGCTGCTGAGAAACGATAAGAAGGAACCTGCCAGCGAGGTGGCGGCGCAGGCGCCTGCCACAGGCGACGACTGAGAATACGAACGAGCGCACTCGACATGCTCGCCAGACGCGGCTGCAGCATTGGCTGTACTGTCATGCCTGCCTGTCATGCCTGGTAGTACGCGCTCATCGAGCTGCATAGATTTCGGCCATGTCGGTTCATGGCGCTTTGTAGACTCCGAGAGCTTTCGGCATCTTTCAGACGCTCGATATATGCGCGATGCGCCGTAACCGTCTATTCGCTCCGTCTCCGTCCTATGCCCCGTTTGGCGCGCGCGAACTGACGCACCAGCCGTTCCGCTTCCGGGTTATCCCACTCCGGATAGGATGCCGCGATATCTTCTCCCTTTATCACAGGAAAGATGACAGTCGTATTTGGCTTGTTCCGGAACAGACTGTTGAGGAGTAGATACAGGCCGACGGTCAATCCGAGCGCGCCGACTATAAATACCACTGCTTCCAAACGCACTGGGATGCCGATAGTGGCTTGAATCAGCGTGTCTATAATCACAAGGCCGCCGCCGCCAACAGCCAACATCGTGCCAAGCTGCCGCTTGCTTCGGCGGCCGCCGTTGAACTTATTGGGTGGTCCGATGTCGTTCAGCTCGGCGGTAGAGAACTCTCCCTCCTTGGATGACCCGAAATTGCCGATGAGCCGCTTATCGGTCAGGACGATTTGCCTGTCTTCGAAATGTATTTCCTCATCATCGATCAGATCTATGCGGGGGTGCATTGCTGCTTACCTCTCACGATATTGGAGTCGGAAGATATTATAGCTTATGCCTTATGCCAGTGTGCGTCGGCTTGGTCTCTCTATGTTACATTATCCATATATCCGCTCCACCGCGGCATGTTTCACGGCACTATGCCCTATGCCATAATGTAAGATGCCCGCAAACTGTATATATCACCCTCACATCATCACTGGCGGCTGACCACTGACCTACGCCCACGCCATACTTGCCACCGGATTCTTGGTGCTGTTCTTCGGCGCGGGGACACGCTATGTCTTCGGCCTTGCGTTGACTCCCATGACGGAGGATTTGTCCCTGAGTCGCTCCGCGCTGTCATCAGCGCTGACGATGTTCATGCTGGTATCTGCTCTCGCTATGCCTATGGTTGGCAGATCGATAGACCGCTATGGCGTTCGTATCGTAATGTCAGTTGGGGTGATTGTCAGCGCGGTCGCAGTGGGCGCTATGGGCGCGGTGTCATCAGTCTGGCATGTATTCGCGCTATATGGTCTTCTGTATGCGGTAGGTTTTGCGGCCACATCCGTCGCGCCCGTAAGCGTGCTGATGAGCCGCTGGTTTCCCAACAACACAGGCTTGGCATCCGGTGTAGCCATAACCGGCAACGGCGCAGGGCAGCTGGTCATCATCTCGGCCCTCTCGGCGCTTCTGTCCGATATAGGCTGGAGGCGCGCGTACATTGGACTCGGCATTATCAACGCCGCTGTCGTAGCGCCATTGGTGTTGGCAGTCGTTAGAACACATCCGCCGTCAACTCCGAAAGCGCCAGACGGTTCGACTCCAGTAAACGAGGCGGCGGCAAAGAGAGAACATGCCGTGGATAGCGGTGAACTCTCTATACGAAGTGTCATGGCCTCCCGACATTTCTGGCTGCTGATTACGATGTTTTCGATCTGCGGATTTCAAGACTTCTTTGTCTCGACACATGTGGTGGCATTCGCTCAGGATAGTGGTGTCGATGACTCGCTGGCTGGCAGCATACTGGCGTTCATGGGTCTGGCCGCGCTCATCGGAGTTCTGATGTCGGGCGCAATGGCAGACCGATTGGGAGCCGTCCGCCCCACACTGCTCTGCTTCATACTCCGGATAGGGCTGTTCGCTTATATTCTGTTCATGCAGGACACAGTGAGCATAACGGTGGTCGCGCTGATATATGGATTTACCTTCACTATGACTGCGCCGCTGACAGTGGTGTTTGCCGCAAACATGTTCGGACGTTCCAATCTAGGCAGCGTCAGCGGGCTGGTAAACATGACCCACCAGATAGCCGGCGGAATAGGCGCGCTGACCGGAGCGATAATGTTCGATCTCACCGGCAGCTACGACGGGGCGTTCTTGCTGATGTTCGCGCTGTCCGTTCTGGCTACGGTGGTTACAGCGATGATTCAGGAGCGTCCACGATTGGCCATCGCGTAACGCCAACCATCGCATTCCCTTCATACTGAGCTTCGCTGGATCGTATTCCCTCTGTATCCCCTATTGTCAATCTTCAACCTGTATTATATTGAGGTCCAAACATTTGCGTACCCTGAAACGGGTTTCCCAGAGACCTCCGCCCACAGATATACGGTGGATGGAAATATCGGCAATGCTCAGGGCTGTGGGCGTGGAGATAGTGGAGAGATCCGGAGCGAGAGTTCTTCTGAGACGAGGTTCGGAAAGGATGGTCATTCATCGTCCGCATCCAAATCCCGAAGTGAGTGCAACAACTATCAGGGACATCGCAAAGTTCCTAAAACAGATAGGATTGGAGCAATGATGGAGTACAAAGGCTACATTGCCGAAGTCGAATTCGATAGCTCTGTGGGATTGCTTCACGGAAGCGTTATCAACAGCGGTACGTATCCGATAGCCAACTGCCAGGCTGCGGACATAGAGACACTGAGGGCAGAATTTCGCATATCCGTCGATGAATATCTCGCATCTTGTGAAGAAGACGGCGTCGAAGCGAGAAAACCATCATCTAAAGAGACATATTCTCTGGCGTATGCCGCGCCGTCATGTCAGGCCTCACCGGCAGCTACGACGGGGCATTCTTGCTAATGTTCGCGCTGCCCGTTCTGGCTACGGTGGTTATAGCGATGATTCGAGAGCGTCCGCGTCCAGTCACCGCGTGATTCCGAGCAGCTGGCCCGCGCCGGTAAAATCATCCATCTTCGACCCCGCCTGCTCTGCCTGCTGCCGGATTCGACGAAAGCGCAGGAGTGGAAAATCGCTGGCGGGTAGTATTTTGTCAATTCCAATGAGGTTGGCTGCGACAGCGAATACTTCGGGCGTATAGAGAAAGGGTGTCGCGGCGGTATCGAACCATACTTTGGAAAGCGATTCCCGAACCTCCGGCATCAGCGCGTAAAAGGGCAGCCCGCCACCCCAGTGGGCGCATACTATCCGAACGCTTTCATAGCTCTGCGCCGTCTCGATGAACCGCAGCAGCGTATCCGGAGTCGTCCTCCCCTTGCCGGGATACGCATGCCCGACCGGCTCCGATGAGTGTGTCGTTATGATCATGCCGTGTTCGTTCGCCGCCTCCAGCATTGGGCGCAGGATTCGTTCGTCGCCGAGATCGAATCCCTGCGTATCGGGATGAAGCTCCCCGACTCCGATTAGGCCAGCGCGAGCGCAGCGGTCTATCTCCTTCGCCGCAGCCTCGCCCCATGCTGGGTTCACGGAGCAGAACGCGGAGATGCGTTCGGGATAGCGCCGCTGAGATTCGATAAGATAGTCGTTCGCCTCTCGCGCCAGGCTTGGCTCTGTCCAGCCCATGCCCATCACCACCGCGCGTCCGACGCCGTCTTCATCCATCGCCGCGATCAGGTCTTCCGCCGATGCGGACTGCGCTCGCGGGTCGGCATACAGCTCACCGAAAGTGGCGTCTCGCTCCACCCAGCGGGCGCGGTCTTCACGCAGACACGGCGGGAAAATATGAGTATGGAAGTCTGTTATTCGATTCATCGCATAGGTGTCGATTGTCGATTACTGCGCCGTCATGCCTCCGTCTATGACCAGCTCGGAACCTGTAATATAGGAAGACTCGTCCGATGCCAAGAACAGTATCCCGCGCGCTATCTCGATCGGATCGCCAATGCGACCCATAGGCACACGATCGAGAATCCGGGAATGTTGCGGCTCTTGCATGAAGCTATCTTGCGTCATCGGTGTCAGCATGAAACCTGGGTGCACCGAGTTCACCCTTATGCCGTCTTTGGCAAGCTGGACGGCTGCAGATTTTGTGAAGATGCGTGACGCGCCTTTGCCGGCGTGGTATGCGGTCGATCCCACGCTGCCGATGATGCCGTATATGGACGAAATGTTGATTATCGAACCTCCTCCCGCGGCGCGCATGTACGGTATGGCATATTTCGTACCCAAGAAAACACCTTTGGCGTGTATGTCCATCTGCGACTGCCAAACCTCTTCGGTGGTATCTTCGACTGTCGCCCGCCCGCCTGTGCCGGCGTTGTTTACGAGAATGTCCAGTCGCCCATAGGTATCGGTTGCCGCTCGTATGGCGCTTTGCCACTCCGATTCACTGGTAACATCCAGCTTTACGAACATCGTGTCGTGGCCTTCGTCTCGCATCTGCGCGGCGGTTCGTTCGCCTGCGTCAGTGTCTATATCGGTGAGGACGACCTTCGCTCCCTCTTCTGCGAACAGCCACGCAGATACGCCGCCGAACCCCATCATCTCGCCTTTTATTCCATGCGCCGCCCCTGTTATCAGAGCAACCTTGTTCTCGAGTCGCATATAGTTCACCTCCTCGAATGGGTTCTGTATGGCCGACGATTCTGCGCCGAATCGAACTACGAAGCTGGAAAGCTCGGCGTGATTATATCAGTTGTCCGCCGGCGGCGAGCCTGCTAGAGTCCCGATTATTATTATGTCCAGGTCGCGCGCGCTGCTGTGGTTGGGATTCTTCGCTATCCTAACGCTGATCGTATTTGTGGTGGTGAATCCGATGTCGGTTATCGACCGTATGCTAGTGTATCACCCTACTAGCTCTCTCTCAGCGACTCCTGCGGATGTCGGGCTGGAATATGCCGATGTGTATTTGACGGCATCTGACGGCGTTCGGATTCATGGATGGCACATCCCCGGACGGTCTCGCATCACTCTGCTTTGGTTTCACGGCAACTCAGGAAACATCGGCCACCGCGCGGACGGCATCGCGCTGTTGAGCCGACATGTCGGTGTAGGCGTTTTCATCATCGACTATCGCGGCTACGGCATGAGCGAGGGACGACCGTCGGAGAAGGGCATATACCACGACGCGGAGGCGGCGCTGGAATACTTGATCTACGAGAGGGGGCTGGACCCGGAGCGAGAGATCGTCCTGTTCGGTCGCTCTCTCGGCGCGGGCGTTGCGGCTGAAATGGCTGCCCGTTACCGAGTTCGGGGTGTAGTGCTGGAGTCGGGTTTTACATCGATTCGCGATATGGCGAAAGTCGGCAGCGCCAATCTGTTCGTGTGGCCGCTCATGCGTCTGATGGAAGCGCGGTACGACTCACTTTCCAAAATGTCTCGCATAGAATCGCCAGTGATGGTCATTCACGGAGATCGTGATGACACTATCCCATATGAGATGGGCGAGCGTCTATATGCCGCCGCGCCTGATCCGAAGCGGTTCTACCGTGTACACGGCGGGTCTCATAATGACACATACATAGCCGGCGGGGAGGCATACTATGACGCGCTCAGCCAGTTCATCGCCGACCCCGTCGGCAACGAGTAGGCCGACGCGCAGTATCTCGGTTTGCCCATCTCGAGCGTATTCCGAAGCTCTGCCCTAGCTCCGTCTTCGTTCGACTTGAAACGATGGTATATATAGATATAGGGTAACCTCGTCCCGTTCGAGATAACTCATTGGAGGATGTACATATGGAATTCGGATTTGGAGCGCCCAGTCGCGGCCCGCTTGCGTCGCCTGAGAATGTAGTCGCGCTCGCCCGACTAGGCGAAGAGCTGGGGTTCGACATCATCAGCGTTAGCGATCATATAGTCGTGCCTAACGAGATAGACTCGATCTATCCATACAACGAGACTGGCGAGTTCACCAGCTCGCAGTTCGGCGAGTACATGGAGCAGCTGACGACCATTAGTTTCCTTGCTGGCTCGACATCGAAGATAAAGCTACTGACTTCGGTGATGGTGCTGCCACACCGCAGCCCTGTGCTTACTGCGAAGATGCTGGCTACCATAGATGTTCTTTCGCAAGGACGGCTGATCGTCGGCTGCGGCGTGGGATGGATGCGAGAGGAGTTCGAGGCAATCGGCGCGCCGCCATACGCAGAGCGAGGAGCGGTGGGCAACGAATATCTCCGCGTTTTCAAAGAGCTGTGGACGAGCGACAGCCCATCGTTCGACGGCGACTACTGCAGTTTTTCGGACATCGCTTTCGCGCCCAAGCCGGTGCAGAAGCCGCACCCTCCACTCTGGGTCGGTGGCGAAAGCCCTCCAGCGCTTCGCCGCGCAGCCCAGCTCGGTGACGCATGGTACCCCATATGCAGCAATCCACGCTTCCCAGTGGGTACTTTCGAACAGCTGGCGCGTTACATGGGGCGCGTTCGAGGACACGCCGCTGACGCCGACAGGGACGCCAGTACGCTCGACTTCGCATACAGCGTCAATTGGTACGACGATACGCAGGCGCAGATGGTCGATGGCGAGCGACGCCTGCTCACCGGAAGCCCCGCGCAGATAGCCGACGATATTCGCCGTCTGGAGGATATGGGAGTAAACCACCTGATGCTGAATATCCAAGGCGGTACTCTGGAGGGGACAGAGGCTCTGCTTCGACGGTTCGTCGAAGATGTAAAGCCGGGTTAGCTTTAATCGAACGGCGTCGGCTTCGACTTTTTCGACGCCTCTCGCATCCATACGGGAGAAAATATGAAAGCTGTTTACATGACCGAACACGGGGGCCTCGATGTTCTCCGATATGGCGATATGCCAGAGCCACCGGTTGGGCCGAATGATGTGAAAGTTCGTGTGCGCGCCTGCGCGCTGAACCGTCTCGATATTTACACTCGCGCTGGAGTGCGCGGCACTCGACGGCGCGACTTCGACACGCCGCATATACTGGGCGGCGATGCCGCAGGCGAGATAGTGGAGATGGGAAGCGAGGTTCGCGGACGGCAAGTCGGTCAGCGTGTCGTCGTCAATCCGCGCATGACTTGCAACCAGTGCCGATACTGCGCGGCGGGCGAAGACGAATTCTGCGAAAGTTCGGGAATGCTAGGCTCTTCGAGGAGCGGCAGCTATGCGGAGTTCGTCAGCGTTCCTGCCACTTCAGCGCTGCCTATACCAGATTCGCTCTCGTTCGTGGAGGCGGCATCCTTGCCCACTGTGTATCTGCCAAGCTGGACGATATTGGTTCGCAGAGCTGCTCTGAAGCCGTGGGAGACCGCATTGGTACTATCGGCCTCAGCCGGTGTCGGAACGGCGGCGATTCAGGTCGCCAAGAATGTCGTCGGCGCGACGGTCATAACGACAACCAGCTCCGCAGAAAAGGCGGCGCGCGCATACGAGATCGGCGCAGATCATGTCATCGACTACTCCCAAGAAGACATCGCCGAGAAGGTTGCCGAGATAACGGGCAGACGCGGAGTGGATGTCGTACTGGACCATGTCGGAGCGGAGTTTTGGCCGGCGGCGACTCGGTCACTTGCGACGGGAGGAAGATACGGAATCTGCGGTGTTACCACAGGATATCGCGCAGAGCTTCAGATGGGGGCGATGTTCACGCGATACCAGACGGTGTTCGGGGTGTTCATGGGACGACGCGAGGATATGCGTCAGATCGTGGACGCAGCCGGCAAAGGCATAATCCGGGGCATCATTCATCAGACTTTCTCACTGGAGGACGCAGCTAAAGCCCATGAGGTGATGGAAGGGCGCAGCTTCTTCGGAAAGCTGGCGCTGACTATGGATTAAGGCGTAGCCGAGCAACCGACCCGAGCGCCGAAGCGGCAACTTAGAAAACAACCGATTAGCGTCTGCCTCTTTCAAGGTTACAACGGCGATGAACGAGGCGTGCGTTATCGGGTATAGTTTTGCCCCCTCGCCAGTAGTGTTGTATGTGGTCTAATGCCGAATCATCAATCAACTGAATTTCTTGCCCACATATAGTGCACGTCCTGTTTTGGGAAAACAGTTCATTCTTTAGCTGTTTTGAAAACAGCCGTTGAGAGTCGTTAGGAACAGTGTCCTCCATGACTTGCGCTAAACGATTTTCCCAAGTACTAAACACATATTTCAATCGGGTAGCCTCGGAAGTTGCTCTTCGAACATTCTCAACCCATCTACGGTCCGTTGAGATAAGGTCAATATACTCTTCGTATATAGAATCTGCATTTCTTGTGATCTGCCCTATATCATATTTTGAAAATGATGTGGCCACACATTGGAATATTGGCATATTGATTCTAGTCGACCACTCACCTATAGAGTTAGACTGATTTTGTGCATCTACTTTAAGACGAAATCCTCTATTCCCAAAAACAATACGAGAGGATCTCATACACTTTTCAAATATACTATTATATTCTTGTAATTTATGTTCTGGCGGATCACGATATATATCCAAAAAATCATTAAGGAACTTCTTTAATCCCCCATCATACTTATGGTATGTTTTCTCGTAAAATGCTAGGAATCGTAATACTAAATTGCGATCATCCATACGCTTTGACAAATTTTTCTGTCCAACAGAGGAGATAAATTCAGTAATTTCTGCCAAAGATTTAATCAAATCATTCAATTTACCTCGGAATATACAATTTCTTATTTCCATCTCATTGAGTTTAGTTCCGCCGGTATTCAATCGCTCGAATACAACAAAATGCAGATTTGTATTTGAGTTACTTGCAAGCTCAAATGATCTCAAAGTTGAATTTCGTATTTTCCTCTGTACATCTGCTTCCAAATCTTTGTATCTACATTTATTATATTTACCTAAAAAATCTAGTCCGTTAAGCTGTAAGGTATTATCCAAAAACATAAAGACGCTCTTAAGTCTTTGAAGTCCGTCTATGACTTCGTATTTGCCATCATCTGCACGTGCAAGATAGACAACGGGAACTGGTATGTTTAATAGAAATGACTCAATCAGCTTGGACGCCTGTTTATTGTTCCAAACATAGTTTCTCTGCCATTCGGGGTCTATTATCAGATCCCCGTCATCATACCATCTTTTAAGTTCTGCAAGGCTACGGTCGGATTTTTCTAGGACAACAGTATTGGCATCGAGATTTTCGCCGACTTCACCTTCATCTGACCCTTCTAATTCGGAGTCGGTTAGGTCAGTGTACACATCAATTTTAACATCATGTTCCAATGTAAATTTTTCCTATCATTGCAAAGCTCTTTAATTTAAGATTGTTTCCATATAAGAGCATTTAGTGTGCTCCTATATGGAAACAGATAGTACGGATTCTACTTATCATCTAATAAGTGTTAATCCAGAGCACCCTTCGGCCACGGCGGCTGCGGGCTCTTTACCTCGCCGACATAGGTTCGTCCACCGAATAGGGACACGAAGCTGTCGAACACTTCCACGGCCTCTTCTTGGGGCGGGATGAAGGTCTTCATGTAGGCGGTGTGCCCGTTTTCGAACAGGAAAGTCGGAGTGCCGAAGATGCTCATGTCGGCGGCAGTGGCGGCCTCGTGGTCTGCGACTACTGCGGCGAGCAACTCTGGATCGTTCAGATCTTTGGCGAATCGCTCGGCGTCGAGGCCGGCTTCTTCGGCTATCTTTATTAGCGGATCGTCCTGATTCAGCGGTATCCTGTCACCTGCGTGGCGCGCGGTGAGCAGCGCGAGATGGAATCTATCGAAAGCCGCGTCATCACCCTGCCGTCTAGCGGCCTCGCCCGCTACCGACGCGAGCAGCGCCCGCGCCTCGCGCAGATCCAGCTCGTTCCAAACTTTCCACTCCGCCCCTTTACGGCTGTTGATCTGTTCGAGAGAGAAGTGTCTCCAATTGATTTCCAGCCTGTCTCCGTACTCCGCCTTTACCCTATCCAGCCACACGGCTGCATTGTAAACCCAGGGTCAAGCGTAGTCGAACCAGACATCCACCTTTACTTGGTCTGCCATATCGATCCTCCGCATAGTCTGCTTTTTGAATATGCCATGTCCGTATTGTATTCGGGCGAGGGAATACTGTCAAAACGCTGAATGCCAGAGACTAATCCTGAAACCCGATGCTCATATGTTATATCCTGTTCGCAGCTCATACCAATCAGAGTGGAGGTAATCTATGAAACCGAATGTACTGAGACAGAAGCTGGAAGCTGGAGAACCGACAGTCAGTACGCATATTCATTCTACTTGGCCGTCCGTCGTCGAGGCGATCGGCCATACTGGAATCTACGACTATGTGGAATTCGTCGCGGAGTATGGCCCTTCGGATTTGCACGATCTAGACAATCTCGCGCGGGCGGCTGAGCTGTTCGACATGGGAATGATGATAAAGGTCGATCAGAGCCATCAAGCATATCTGGCGCAGCGCGCCGTCGGTTCCGGTTTCGGCAGCGTACTGTTTACCGACGCAAGATGCGCCGACGACATCCGCGAGCAGATTCTCACTATCAAACCCGATACACCGCAGGACAAGGGCTGGTATGGCGTCGCAACCCGCCGCCACACATATATGGGCTACGGCGGCTCCGAAGAGTATGTCAAAGCGCTGCAGGATACGGTCGTGGCGGTTATGATCGAGAAGAAGGGCGCGGTGGACGAGATAGAAGAGATACTCGAACTGCCCGGTCTGGATATGGTGCAATGGGGCGGTTCGGATTTCTCAGTCAGCATAGGCAAGGCCGGCCAGCGAAACGATCCCGAAGTCGTGGCGGCGCATGACAAGGTGTTCCAGCTGGCAGTCAAAGCCGGAATCGCCGCGCGCGCCGAAATCCAATCCGCAGACGAGGCCAAGAAGTATCTCGATATGGGAGTCCGCCACTTCTCCATAGGCACGGATATAACAATCCTGCATGGCTGGTGGAAGTCCAACGGAGAGGCTCTCTGGAAAGCGATTTCAGGAAGCTAAGATAGCCGACAACGCTTTTCGGCAGTAACACGGCGCTGGCCGAGACTGCCGAAAAGCATCTGAAAAGGAAGCGGACGGCTGCTATACAACACTTTAGCCGTCCGCTTCTTCTATCTCCATATCCTTTTTACACAGTCGCCAGAGTCGGCGCGCGCATCGGGGCGGACATCTGCTGTTCGGTTAGTGGAATCGCCTCGTTCTTATAGACCTGTACCCTGTACGAACGGTAGTCGGCGACAAACATAAGGCCATCGCTCACGCGCACGGACTTCGGCGCGCGGAATCGTTTCTGTATCTCCAGATCGGCCATGTCACGCAGTCTGTTTGGATATGCATTGGTGAGCATATAGTCACGCGCGACACGGGAGAGAGTGGCATCTCCGATGAACTGCTGCACATATCGCCCGTCCTGGTTGAAGAGCTGTATGCGGTCGTTGCCGGTATCTGCGACATAGATGTCGCCGAACTCGTCCACCGCTACCCCAGTCGGTCGGCAGAATTCGCCCGCGCCGGTTCCGGAAGCGCCGAGAGCGAATACGAACTCGCCATCTGCGGTGAACTTCTGCACACGGTCGTTGCGCCAGTCGCCCACATACACATCGCCCAGCTCGTCCACTGTCACGCCCCATGGCATATCGAATTCGCCCGGCCCATCGCCATGCGAACCCCATCCGCAGATGTATTCCCCATCTTGTGTGAATTTCTGCACGCGGTGATTGAGCGAATCGACGATATAGATGTTTTCGTCTGCGTCGAAAGTCATGCCAGCCGGTCCGCGTATTTGTCCTGCGCCGTCCCCCTCTTCGCCCCAGCTGCCGATGAACTCGCCGTCCGGGCCGAACGCCGATATTCGGTGTAGGGCTTCGTCGGAGACATAGAGATTCTCGTCAGCATCGCGGATTATGTTCACCGGCCAAATAAACTGTCCCTCGTCGGAGCCATATCCGCCGATACTGATTAGATCATCCGTCAGTCGCTCAGCGTCGTCTATGTGCCACGCGCGGATGACTGCCGCGCCGTCGTTGCGGCAGAGAATATACAGCCTGCCCTCATCGCCCACAGCTACATCCAGCGGGAAGTTGGTGATACGCCGCATGCCTAGCGTCTTTAGAAATGGATATCCGGCTCTGAGCAGTCCGTAGGGTCGTCCCATGATCGACCTCCATAAGCGTCATGTATTGGGCTGTTGGATTCTGTGCGACCAATTCTGAGCATTTCGACAGGCGGATATCGGATGCGCAAAACATTCCGATAGCCGGCTGTCGAACATTGCGAAAACGGGTCTGTATCTAGTTGAACGGGTTTATCTGCTCGAACTGACCATCTACTATCGGCACTGGATCGAGTCCCAGCCACTGGTCGAGGATGGTGGAGTAGATTCCGCGATAGTCTATGGTCCAGTCGAGGTCTTCGCCGTGCAGCCAGCGCGCGGGGTCGAGAGACGGATATTCAGAATACAGACCGCCGTTCACACGGTCGCCGATGATGAACGCGCCACCACCGGAGCCGTGGTCAGTACCGCTGCCGTTGTCGCGCATGCGTCGCCCGAACTCGGTGAACACCAGCATGGTCACCTCTTCCGCCGCGTCGTGGTCGCGCAGGTCTTGGAAGAAATCCGATACAGCTCCCGAAAGCTCGGTCAGCAGCTGAGGATGCGTCTTGTTCTCATTTGCGTGATGATCGTATCCGCCGTGGTTGGTGTAGAAGATACGCGTGCCGAGACCGGCTAGATGCGCGCGCGCCACATCTTTGAGGCTCTTGGCGATGGAGTTGTCCGCGTATTCCACTTCGGACGAATACACAGCGGGAGCCTGCTTCAAGATGTCCGCGCCCGTATATACATCCAAACCGGTCTGCGACAGATAGTCCATGACTGGCCCTGAGCCAACGGCTGGGGCATACATCTTCTTGAACATTTCCAACGCCTTGTCGCGCCGTTCACGCTCATGGATGCTGGTCATCAGTCCCACATTGTCTAGATCTCCGACGGAGGTTACCGGCACCCCTGGCGCCACCAGCGCGCGCGGAAGCCCTCTGCCGATGTTGACGGCAGTCAGAACATTTTCCTTGTTCGGGTCGATCTCGCGTATCGTCCGTCCAAGCCAGCCTTCGGAACCTATCTCTACAGGCTCGCAGGTGTGCCATATGTCCATCGCCCTGAAGTGGGAACGGCTGGAGTTTTCGTAGCCGATTCCCTGCACGACGGCGACTTTGCCCTGATCGTACATCTCCTTTAGCGGCGCGAGATTCGGGTTGAATCCCAGCTGATCATCTATAGGGAGAACCTTATCCTGCGGGATGACTACAGTCGGACGCGCATCGTAATAGACGGGGCTGTTGTAGGGTACGATAGTGTTCATAAAGTCGTTGCCGCCGGTGAGCTGAACGACCACCAAAACTGGTGGCTTCCCATTTATCGTCATCGTCTCATGTCTCCCTGATTTTTCGCCAGCCGCTCCTGTGAGGGGCATTCAGTCTTACGAGATAATAGACTGCCTGGCTCCGCGACGCTTCTATACATGCTATGCGAATTGATATTCCTTGCTTGCGACGATCATCTGAAGCATATGGATGATTCTCGGTACGCTGCGCTGGCGTGCTTCGGGGGCGCTCAAATCGAGTTTGCCGATCGATTCCGCGTATTCCATCAGCGTCGTCAGTGTCTGTTCGCCGACATCCATGGGGCCGATTAGGTCTATGCACTGCTCGACAAACTGGCTGGGCGACAGGCCCTCACCATTGTCATTTGCGAGTCTGTCTATAATGGCCTGCACGCCGGGCATATCTTCATCGCCGATGTGTTCGACTGCGAAGTTGATTCGTTCGTTCAGTGTGCCGCCGTCTATCCACTCTTTGCCGGTGTGCCAGCCCTCGACTGTTGGCGGATCGAGCAGCCGCTGCCCCATCAGCGTCGTCGAACTTTGGAAAGCGGTCATACCCGGTTTGGGGAAAGTGAGTGACCCACCCAGTTTCAGCACGCCCGCCACCAGCTCTGCGGGGCATTTGACGCGTCTGAAGCGAGCCTCTTTGAAGAAGCCTGAAGTGAGCAGCGTTCGCATTATCGAGCGCATGTCGCCATTCGTGTCGAAGTATGTCTGCACTAGTGTATCGATGGCGGCTTGGTCTCGTGGGGGTTCGACAGACCACGCTGGAACCTGCGACTCGTCGGCGACGAAGAAGTTGTACAGATGCCTAGCGATGAACCGCGCCGTCGCCTCCTGATTGACAATTATATCTATGATGTCTTCCCCGTCGAAGTTGCCCGTCTCCCCCAAGAATGTCTTGGGGCCGTAGTCGTGCAGCTGCGGCTCGAAGACGAACCGGGATGGATAATGACCTTGCGGATATACCGGTATCGGCTGTGTGAATGTCCAGCCTGTAAAGGCGCGGGAAGCGTTTTTGATGTCGTCTTCACTGTAATTTCCCACGCCCATCGAGAACAGTTCCAGCAGCTCGCGCCCGTAGTTCTCGTTCGGCTCGCCTCTCTTGTTCTCGTTGTTGTCCAGCCAGAATATCATCGCAGGATCGCGCGACAGCTCCACCAGCAGAGTGCGAAAATCTCCGAGTCCTCTCTCGCGGAACAGCTGAACATGTTCGATCATCGATGGTGGGTGTTCTACTTTGCTGACACCTGTCGCAAACACATGATGCCAAAATAGCGCCATCTTCTCTACGAGGGGACGCTTCGTGACGACCATGCGATATATCCAAGTACCAGTCCAGATGGCATGGTTTTCGCCGTCCACATAGCGGGTGATGATGTCTTCGTCGAGAGCCGGGCAGCGTTCTGGATTCACCAAATCTTCCACAGCTTCATCGTAACCTTTAGCGGCATACGCCTCGAGCTCGTCGCGTGTCGCTCCGAAACCAACTCTTCTGAAGAGGTGTGCAATAAGGCCGAGATCGCTGTTGGACATAGCGCCCTCCTATATATAATTCAATTTGGCAATTTTACATTACGCCAACGATACTATTTTGTACTTGCATCATCAACACCAATGTGGACATTATAGCGAATACCTAGCGGAGGGAGTGAAAGAAGATATTAGTGAATATCTGTCCTACCGAAGCGCAATTCGCTTGGGATGAGTGACCCGCATGATCGACTTCCTCACTTTTGGAGAGACGCTGGTTCAGCATAATGCCGACTACACCGGCGCCTACGATCCCAACGGCAGCTACACCCGGCATGTCGCTGGCGCGGAGTCGAATGTCGCGCTCGATCTGCGCAGACTACTGCCGGAGCGGGTGCGCGCTGTCTGGGTAAGCCGTCTTGGCGCAGATGCGGACGGCGACATGATTCGCCGATATCTGGAAGGCAAAATCGACATCAGCGCGCCGCATATTCCGGGTCAGCATACAGGTATCCAGCTACTGAATCATATGGGCGGCGGCGAGGTCGTTCGTCGATACAGACGCGCTGGGAGCGCGGCCAGCCGTCTGACTGCACGAGATATCTTGCCTCATTTGGACGGAAGCGATCTGCTGCATGTAACTGGTATCACCCCCGCGCTGAGCGATACTTGCCGCGAGGCTACACTGGAGACGATGAAGTCCGCCCAGCAAATGAACATTCCCGTCAGCATGGATGTCAACTATCGAGACGCGCTTTGGAGACCGGAGCAGGCGCGGGCGGTGTGTGACCAGATGCGAGAATACGCCTCTGTTTTTAAGATTGGGCTGGACGAGGCAGAGACTATCTGGGGCGGTGGACTGTCCGCAGAGGATTTTGCGAGAGGATTTTGGGGCGGAGAGACGCGCGTGGCCGTGGTTACGGTCGGAGACCGAGGGGCAGTCGCCTACGATGGCGAGCGCATCACGCGCCACGAAGGCTTTCGCGTCGAGGTTATCGACCCCGTAGGCGCCGGAGACGCTTTCGTAGCTGGCTTCCTTGCGGGCATTCTGGAGAGCTATACATTGCGGGATGCGCTCGACCTTCCAGCATCGAGCCTATACGGCCTACTGTCCTATGCGCTGGAGCTGGGAAATGCCTGCGGCGCAGTGGTCTGCACTCGGCATGGCGACACCGAGCCGATGCCGAACATGAATCAGGCGCGCGAGTTCGTTCGCGCGGCGGGGTGATCAGGGCTGGGAATGGTTAGAAGATTGCAAAAGTAACCTCAATCCAAATGCTCTATGATCGCCTCGTCTATCGCTCTCGCAGCATCATCCAAAGAGACCGTAGGCTCTGTTGTTGGGAAATAGTACAAATAAACTAATCCAACATAATTGTCTCGAATGAACATGGCCACATCCATTCTAATTTCGCCCTCGTTGAATATGAAGTCCCCCCATACGCCAACTACTATGTCCCCAACTGGCTCCATGCTTAACAATCCAAAGTCGTAGATGCTGTATGAGTCATCAAGAATTGATTCCATATCTTTGGCTACATCATTCAAGACGGTATCGGGGTCCGACAGTTCATGTTGGAGCGCAATGCGTTCGAGGTCGCTCAACTCCCCAATGGACGCCATAACCAGTTGAAATGGGTCGGATGAAGCGTACGCTGTGAGGTTGCTGACGAAGTTGTCAATCATGATGTCTTCGGGGGTCAATCCTTCAGCTTCTGGATCCAGTTCCTCGAATGAAGTTGGCAGAATGCCTTCCAAGGCGGACGCCAACTCCCTCGTCCCAAACTCTGAGGGTATGTCCGAAAGAACGCTCTTGCGCTGATTCAATGATTGCAGTCGGGCACGCACCTCGTTGGCCGAGACTGCCAGACCAATTCCCTCCATGTCTCTGCCGTCGTCTGTTTTAGACAACTTGAAAGTATTTACGCCGATGACATATCCGTTGCGATCGAGTAAAGGCCCGCCGCTGTTTCCAGGATTGATTGCCGCGTCTGTCTGGAGCAATGCAATTCCAGATTCCGAAGAGCGCTTGGCTGATATTATTCCCCTTGTGATCGTCGGGGAACCCTTCAATGGAAACCCTATAGCTATGACATCCTCTCCAACCCTAACTTCGGCCGAGTTGCGCAGCGTAAGTGGTTCGTGATCGGCTGAATATCCCAACAAGTGGACGAGTGCGAGGTCGGCAACCTCATCGACGCCCAGTACTTCACCGGTGTATGTCCGTCCACTAGGCAACCTCACCTTAACCGTTGCGAATTTCCCCACAACATGAGCGTTTGTGAGCACGCGCCCGTCATCGATAACGAATCCCGAACCAGACCCCTGTGGTGTGACGATCTGAACCACACTGGGAGAACTATTTTCTATGATGGATGACAACGTTGTTGTGGCAGTAGGCACAGGCGTTGGAAATAGTGTGCGAGTAGAAACAAGTGTTGGAGATGATGTGGCAGTAGGCACGGGCGCTGGGGTGACTGTTGGCTCTGGGATGCCTGGTGGCACCGTGGGCGCAGCCAAGATGGTCGGGGTTGGCTGTGTGACTGCTGTGGCAGTGGGAATCGGGGTATTCGTATGAGCCGCCAACGCGGTTGCCGTTATTTCGGCCACCACTGTCGCGCGGATATCTCGTGTCGGAGTTGGTTCATTCTGCGAGGTTCCGCATGCAAACGCGATGACAGAGAAACAAGCAACGACGATTAGGGACAAACTCAGTCTAGTTCGAGTCATGGATGTACCCTGTTTCGCTGCGACGATGACTATTGCTGTCTATTCTTTTTTACACATGGAGGCGTTTGTCTGTGTCAGCCGCCGCGCTGTCTGATTCTGGCCCAGCCGTCTCTGAGCGGAACGGAGCGATTGAAGACAGGCATTTCCGAAGTCGAATCCCTGTCTTTGGCGAAGTAGCCAACGCGCTCGAATTGGAAATTGTCGCCCGGCTCTGCGTTGGCGAGCGATGGCTCCAACTTGCATCCGGTCAGGACACTGAGCGAATCGGGATTGATGAAATCCGTCCAGATGCCGCCTTCGGGTACATCGTAAGGGTTGCGCACTGTGAACAGCGTATCGAATAGCCGGATCTCCGCGTTGATGGCGTGCTGCGCCGATACCCAGTGCAGCGTCGCCCGAACCTTGCGCCCGTCTGGGGACGACCCGCCTCGTGTATCCGGGTCGTAAGTGCAGCGAAGCTCGACCACTTCCCCTGTTTCGTCCCTAATCACATCCTCACAGCGGATGAAGTAGCCATATCTGAGTCGCACTTCTCGCCCCGGCGCCAGCCGATAGAATCGGCGAGGAGGGTTTTCCATGAAGTCGTCGCGCTCTATGTAAATATGGCGCGCAAACGGTACTGGCCGCGTTCCAGCCGTCTCGTCTTCGGGGTTGTTTATCGCCTCCAGCGTATCGACTTCGCCCTCCGGCAGATTTTCGATGGTCACCTTTAGCGGGTTCAGAATCGCCATTCGGCGCAGCGCGCGACGGTTGAGATCCACTCGGAGGCTGTTTTCGAGAAGCGCCATATCCGTCAGAGAATCCGTTCTGTTGATGCCCACTTCATTGCAGAAGCTGCGTATAGCCTCCGATGTGTATCCGCGCCGCCGGAGACCGGCAAGCGTCGGCATACGAGGGTCGTCCCAACCAACGACATGACCATCTTCGACCAGTGTTATCAGGCGTCGTTTGCTCAAGACGGTGTGGGATATGTTGAACCGCGCGAATTCGATCTGCTGAGGGTGATATACTCCTAGCTGTTCGAGGAACCAGTCATACAGCGGTCTGTGATCTTCGTACTCCATAGAGCAGAGCGAGTGCGTGATGCCCTCTATAGAGTCGCAGAGCGGATGGGCATAGTCGTACATAGGATAGATATGCCACTCATCGCCCGTCTGGTGATGCGGAACATTTCGGATGCGGTATATCGTCGGGTCACGCATGTTCATGTTCGGAGAAGCCATATCTATCTTCGCCCTCAGCACGCATGCGCCGTCCTCGAAATCCCCCGCGCGCATCCTTCGGAGCAGCGCTAGGTTTTCTTCTGGGGAACGGTCTCGATATGGGCTATTGCGCCCAGCCTCTGTGAGCGTGCCTCGATACTCTCGTATCTGTTCCGCGCTCAGGTCATCTACATATGCCTTGCCATCCAGCACCAGCCGCTCGGCATATTCGTATAGCTTTCCGAAGTAATCCGAGGTGAAAAATTCACGGTCGCCCCAGTCGAATCCGAGCCAGCGTGTGTCCTCCTTTTGGGAGCGTACATACTCTTCTTCCTCGGTTGTCGGGTTGGTATCATCGAACCGGAAGTTGCACGAGCCGCCGAAGTCTTCGGCAATACCGAAGTTGAGGTTTATGGCGGTGGCATGTCCGAGGTGAAGATATCCGTTGGGTTCTGGCGGCCAACGAGTATGCACGCGACCTCCGAATCTGCCAGATTCGTTGTCCTCGATTATCCTGGCCCTAACGAAGTCTTTGGATGCTGGTTCATCTGCCATCTGCGCAACTCTCCTCTGCGCGTAAGATTTGGGAGCTGCATGAGTATATTGCAATGCGGCGGACGGCGGCTAGTGCGCACACTATGCCCTAGTATTCCCGCGCCCTAGTATTCCCGCCGACCGGAATCGCTCGAAGCCAGACGGAGTGTTTGGTCAAAAACTGAACTCTGGTTTCATCGTGGCAGATCGGCTTCCTGCCGTATATTGGTTCAATTGGTTCAGGAGGATGATTACATATGGCGGAGAACAAGACGCAGAAGACAGGCGCAAGCGCGCTCGAATTCGTCGAAGGAGTGGCGAACAAGCGGCGGCGGCAGGACGGCCTCACGCTGCTGGATATGATGAAGGATGTTACCGGCATGGAACCAGAGATGTGGGGGCCGAGCATAGTCGGATTCGGAGACTATCATTACAAGTATGAATCGGGCAGAGAGGGGGATTTCTTCCTCATCGGATTCTCTCCGCGCAAGCAGAATCTGTCGCTGTATCTAATGGGCGACTTCGACGGTTTCGATTCGCTGCTCGCTGCGCTTGGCAAGCATCGCAAGGCCGCGTCCTGCCTCTACATCAACAAGCTGGCGGACATCGACTCGGACGCCTTGCGAGAGCTAATAACGAGGTCTTTCGAGCATGCGAAGGCTGTCGCGGCGCAGTAAACAGGTATCGAAGCGTTTTCCGAATCTGGAATCTGTAAGGAGTATGCGCGTATCGATTTCGGAAGGTCTCGATTGACGCGCGGCGAATGCGGCTCCGCGCCTTACGGTCTCTGCAGACCGAGATTGCAGCGCAGCGTATCCGCGCCATAATCTTCGTGGAAGACTCCGCGTTTTTGGAGTTCGGGGACGACCATCCTCACAAAATCTTGATATGCGCCGGGCAAGTATGGGGCGGCGACCATGAAGCCGTCGCACGCCTTCTGCTCGAACCATTCCGACATCTCGTCGGCGATCTGCGACGGGGAGCCTACGAACACCGGCAGCTCCCAAATCGTCCCGCGCCTGCTCTCTTCGAGCAGTTCACCAAAGGTCGGATACGCTTCCGAGCCGTCTGAGTCGCCGTCCGCGCGCATTCGCTCCGCCAAGCCGCGCGAGCCGGATATGGCGTTTAGATGAGTGTCAGTCATCCGTTCGTCCGGCGCGTGCTGTCCGAAGTCGTAGTTGAGCAGCTCCGACAGAAGCACTGGAGTATCGCTGGGATGCGCGAGGCTTTCGGCATATTCCAGTTTTTCGCGCGCCATAGACTCGGTTTCGCCGACGATAGCATAGGCGGCGGTTACTATCTTCACATCGCCGGGGCTGCGGCCATACTTTTCGACGCGTCCTTCGATATCCGCGCAGATGCTCCGTCCGCTCTGTATGTCGCGGAATATGGCGAAGATCACTTCCGCCCAGCGCGCGGCGAACTCGCGTCCGCGTCCGCTCTGTCCCGCCTGCATTATGACGGGGTATCCTTGCGGAGCGCGCGGCACCGTCAACGGCCCGCGAGACCGGAACCAACGCCCTGCGTAGTCCAAACGCCGCACACGGTCTGGGTCTGCGAAGACTCCTGCTTCCTTGTCCATTACCAGCGCGTCATCTTCCCAGCTGTCCCAAAGACCAGTGATCACCTCCATCACCTCATCCGCCTGATCGTACCGGGTATCGTGTCCCATATGGACATCGAGGCCGAAGTTCTGCGCTTCGGAGTCGTTGAGCGAGGTAACGACATTCCATGCGGCGCGCCCGCCTGTGAGATGGTCTATGGTAGAGAAGAGCCGCGCGATGTGGAATGGCGCATGATATGTGGTGGAATAGGTCGCGCTGATGCCGAGATGCCGCGTAGCCAGCGCCATTGCCATGACGACGGGTATCAGATCGAGTTTGACAGCGCGGATCCCACGACGGACGGTCTCTTCTACGGAGTCAGCGTAGCGGCTTGGCATGGCGAGGCGGTCGTCGATGAATCCGAAGTGGAACTTGCCTGCCTCTAGCGTTCGAGCTATCTCCTGATAATATTCCGCTGTCAAAAAACCGGGGTCGGATGCAGGATGCCGCCACGAACCGGCGTAGTTGGAGCAGTTGGCAGCCTGCAAGAATGCGCCTAGTATCAGCTTTCCGTTACGGTCTCCGACCATCCATCGGTCCTCTCGGTATAGTCGTCTGTGTTTGCATATTTGGCGATGAACTCTCTCACGCCGATGACGCGCTCTTCTCGATGCGAATTCATTCGCGAGGGCGCTGACTAGCTGACTAGGCGTATAAATGACGCATGATTCTAAAGTATTGCGCCGGCATTTTGGAAGTTCTCGATGTCCGACCAGTCGAATCCGAGTTCGTCCACGAGAATCGCCTCGGTGTGTTCGCCTAGCTCCGGCGCGCCGCTTCGGACGGATGCGGGAGTCTCGCTGTATGCGACCGGAAAGCTGCACACCTGTACAGGGCCGATGGCAGGGTGGTCGAAATCGGCTATGTAGCCGTTCGCCTGCACCTGCGGATCGTTCGGCAGATCTTCTATCGTCTGCACTTTCGCATAGATGAACCCATACTGGCGGAACACGCTGTCCCATTCGGCGAATGTTTTGGATGCAAACTGATCCTCCACGATCTCGAGCAGACGCGGTGATGCAGAGCCGTCCCGCCCGCCTTCTATTTCTGGGTCTTCCAGTACATATTCGATTCCAAGCGCCTCTGCGAATGGCGCCCAATACCGCGCCGGCTGCGGGTTGGACACCCTGAGCCAGCTGCCGTCTTTGCATTTGTAGATGTTGTACATGATGTTGCTGGTGTTTTCGCGGTCGAGCGTGGGCATGTGCTGGCCTGTTAGCAGGTTCATGCCGATGGCGAGCCCCTGAAGCCACATGGTGCTGCTCATGTGGGAGACTTCTACTTTCTGGCCGATGCCCTGCGTTTGGCGCGCCCACAGCGCGGAGATTATACCGAGACAGAGCGTTATGCCGCCGATCTGGTCTGAGGGAGCGCCTCTTACGGAGACCGGATGCTGCGCCCAAGGCGGTGTCGCGGACATCATCAGCCCGGCGCGAGCCTGTCCGCATCCGTCCAGCGACGGCAGTTCCGAATCTGGCCCTTCTGGCCCGAATCCGGATGCAGAGGCATATATCAGCTTCGGGTTGATTCGTTTCAGCGTCTCGTAGTCCATCTCCAGACGCTCGGCGACGCCTTTGCGGAAGTTTTGTATGAGCACATCCGCGCCTTCTACCAATTTGTGCGCGATCATGCGCCCTTCCGCGGTTTTGAGATTGACTGCGATGCCGCGTTTGCTGCGGTTGCAGGTCTCGAAGTATGCGTTTCTGCCCGCAGGCAGGCCGGCAGAGGCAGACTCCATCCGAGCGACGGCTCTACCCACATCGCCATCCAGCGCCTCTATTTTCACGACATCCGCGCCCATGTCGCCCATCATGGATGCGGCTACTGGGCCGAACTGCCACATCGTCCAATCGAGAACCCTGACTCCTGTCAGCGGTCCCACCGCATGTCCGTCCGTTTCGTTAGCCACAGTTACACCTCGAAAATCACCGCGCCCGCCGAACCAATGCAGGCATAATCGAGTTCGTGGCTTAGTGTAACACCCAAAGCCTGCGGTTTATAATGCGCAGTGAAATCTAGAAATCAGACTGCGGGAGGATCGAGATGGGAAGACTGGACGGCAAGGTTGCAATCATAACTGGCGGCGCGCGGGGGCAGGGCGAAGTGGAGACGCTGCTGTTCGCCGCGCAGGGGGCCAAGATCGTCTTCGGCGATATTCTGGACGAGGAGGGCAGACGAGTCGAAGCGCGAGTTGCCGAACTCGGCGGCGAGGCGGAGTATATCCACCTGGATGTTACGAGCGACGATGACTGGCAGCGCGCTGTAGAGCTGGCCGAAAACAGATATGGCAAAGTCGATATCCTGATCAACAATGCCGGCATCTCGATGCGACATCAGGACATGGATATATCCGATGAGGACTGGGATCGGATGATGGAGGTGAATGCAAAGGGCGTGTTTCTGGGAACGCGACATGTGGTTCCAGCCATGCGCCGCGCTGGGGGCGGTTCGATAGTGAATATATCCTCGATTGCGGGGATACTCGGACGCCCACTAGCATCACCTGCATATGCGGCCTCGAAGGGCGCGGTGCGCGTATTCACCAAATCCGCCGCTGGAAGGTTCGCCGCAGACGGTATCCGCTGCAATTCGATTCACCCCGGCCCGATAGATACCGATATGATTCGCTCAGCGACGAATTCAGTCAGGCCGGAGACTCGCGTTGGTGAGATACCTCTCGGACGGCTGGGACAGTCCGAAGATGTGGCCTACGGCGCGCTGTATCTCGCGTCGGACGAATCTTCTTTCGTAACCGCCAGCGAGTTGGTGATAGATGGGGGAGTGACCGGCATCAGGCCATAGTTTTATGCCGGTCACCAAGACGAATCCGCCGGAGACGGGCTGCCTTGCATATACAATGCGCCCGAACTTCGGCGGATTCGTCTTGGCGTAAGCCGTGGTAAGCGGCGATAAGCGCTCAGACGCCGTTGGCCTCTGTCCGCGTCTGCTACTGTCGCGGCGCCTGCGGCGGAGCGGGGTTTACCATATCCATCCCGAGAGTCCCGGGGAACATAGCTTCTATCTCCTCGACTGACCAGCGTCCGGGCTTGGACAGTGTCCGCGCCGGCTCTGGGTTGTTCATCAGCGAGATTTCGCCGCCGGTTACATGGAACAGGTAGCCGTTGACATCTTTGGCCTCGTCGGACGCGAGCCAAGTTACGAACGGGGCGATGTCTTCGGGCTCGCGTCGCAGTTCCAGCCTGCGCGCGGCGGATGCGTTCTGAATACCAGAAGACGCCCTTATCTGTCGGGCAGAATCCGGCACGGTAGCAGTCATTCTGGAGTTTGCGCCGGGCGAGATGCCGTTGATGCGCGCGCCATAGCGTCCCATGTCCCGCGCGACTGCGCGGGTGAAGCCAGCTATCCCATCCTTTGCCGCGCCGTAGTTGGCCTGACCGGAGTTGCCGTACAGTCCGGAAGTGGATGAGAAGGTTATGATGCAGCCGCTGCGCTGCTGTCTGAACAGGATGCAGGCGAACTTCGACACTGTGAAAGTTCCCTTCAGGTGGACATCAATAACATCGTCCCACTCCTGTTCGGTCATATTGAATACCATTCGGTCACGCAGGATACCGGCGGGGGTGACGACGATATCTAGTCTGCCGAAGTTGTCGAGCGCGGTTTTGACGATGTTTTCGCCGCCCTCCATAGTTGCAACTGAGTCGTAGTTGGCGACGGCTTCGCCGCCGGCGTCTCGGATTGCGTTGACTACTTCATCGGCAGGTCGGTTCGATGTGCCGGTTCCGTCCACCGCGCCGCCAAGATCGTTGACTACGACCTTCGCGCCTTCAGCGCCGAACAGCTCCGCGATACCGCGTCCGATGCCGCGTCCCGACCCGGTGACGATGGCGACTTTGTCCTTTAGCAGTTCTCCCATACGATAGGTCTCCCGTCGTTGTGCGATGTGGGTTTTGGTGTTTGTCGTCCGCGCAGTCTTTACTGCTGTCGCGGCGGCTGAGGCGGTGAGGGATTGGGCAGGCCGTGTGTTATGTTCTGCGGCACCAGTTCCTTCAGCTCGTCGAGCGTCCACTGTCCGTTCTTGAACATCGTCCGTACACGGCGAGGCAAAGACAGCAAAGTGATGTTGCCACCATATACGAGGAAAGTCTGGCCGTTTACATTGGCGGCGCTGTCACCGGCCAGATAGCATATGAAAGGCGCAATATCGTCAGGATCCATCTGTCCTTGTGGAGCGGGAGCCTCCGACCTGCTGTCTTCGGTGCGATTCGATCTCATCTGTCGAGCGACATCCGGCACAGTGGCTGTCATTCGGGACGATGCTCGCGGGCAGATCGAGTTGGCTGTTACGCCATAGCGGCCGAGGTCTCTCGCCACCACTTTTGTAAATCCGGCGATGCCGGATTTGGCGGCGGCATAGTTCCCCTGCCCGGTATTGCCGAACAGCCCAGATTCAGACGCGAAGGTTATGATGCGTCCGGAACGCTGCTGTCTAAACAGGATGGCAGCATGCTTTGCGACGGTGAAAGTGCCTTTGAGATGTACTGCGATTACATCATCCCATTCCTGTTCGGTCATATTGAAAATCATGCGGTCGCGCAGGATTCCGGCGACTGTTACCACTATGTCGAGTTGCCCAAAGTTGTCGAGCGCGGCCTGAACGATGTTCTCGCCACCTTCCATCTCAGCTACCGAATCGTAATTGGCAACGGCCTCGCCGCCGTTCGCTCTGATCTCGGCAACCACTTCATCTGCGGGGCTGCTGGATGCGCCGGTGCCGTCCACCGCGCCGCCAAGGTCGTTGACTACGACTTTGGCCCCCTCTGCCGCCATTGCCAGCGCAACTCCCCGGCCGATGCCGCGTCCTGCGCCTGTGACAATCGCCACCTTACCTGTAAGCGTTTCTGCCATGTATATCTCCCGTATTTCCGTCTCTGTCGCAAGTGAACGCGACAGCCTAAGATTCTTTCGAATATCACCCCTCAGAGCCAACCGCCAGTACATCAGCATCAGCCAGATCCGGGGCAGGGGCATACGCCCGCAGACGCCTAGCGCGCCCAGAGGCAGTGTATCAGCAAGCGTGAGGATGGGCAATGGCAGACGCCTGCGCAGTCCGCGCTGGGCTTGACACATTTCGAGAGGTTGGGTAGGCTGAAAATCCACCTTTGCATCGCTTGAAATAGGGCCCGTAGCTCAGTGGCAGAGCGGTCGGCTCATAACCGATTGGTCGCAGGTTCGATCCCTGCCGGGCCCACCACATGCGTAAGACCTATTATCCTTATCCGGACATGGGACATATATGCGTAATGTTTATGCGTACTATTTTGCGTTTACGGGCCAAACCACCTAATCAGACTCTCCCGACAAAACAATCGCCTAACGCTATTACTGGGTAGTTAGGGGATGTTATCCAGTATTTCGGTAAACGCGCCCTACTTGCCCTACTTGCCCTACTTGATTGAAAGGGTATTCCTGAATAGCCCGGTAAACATCAATCACTTCTTCCACTTCTTCGGCCAGCTCGAATCGTCCAACCAGCGTGTCTATCGTCGCTTGCGCTATGAGGGAAGCGCAACACGCAACAGAGGAAGAGGTGGCGCGTTGTTGACTGGAGCCGAGCAACCTAGTTGAAGAACAGCGAAATCATTGCTATTAACCCCAGCTAGTATGAGTGGATAGCGTGTTGGATCATACCTTTGGGGAATATATGTATCGCTCGGCAAAGCTCGTCGTTGCACTCGGCTTATGAGACCACCACGGTAGAGCGCTCCGGAGACCAAAGGCTTTCCTATTTTCTTGGCGACCATAACTAATGAACCGATGAAAGCCTCGTTGCCTATGGTATCGATGACAATGTCCGCTTCGAGTATGCGCGCGCATATTTCGCTTGGGGTTCGAAGTGCCTCTAAGAACCCGATGACCTGGGTCCAAGGGGCGTGGTCTTCGATCACCGTTTTTAGGGCATGCACCTTAGCAGCGCCTACTCGACTGTGACCTGCGACATATCTTAACTGCGTTACCGTGCAATAGAACATATGGATCTACTATTTCTATGAACCCGACCCCGCTGCTGGCGAGCAGTGTCGCCGCATATCCACCCAAAGCCCCGGCGCCGAACGCTGATGCCTCGATAAGACAGCGCAGCACTTCTGGTAGTTGACGAGGGGGCGGCATCCGCAGTGGCCCCACATGGAACCACAGCCACCACAGCTGGTTATACGACTCTTGGCGACCCCGCACGATATCGAGTCGAAATGGCTTTCTGTTCACCCTACCTGAAATTCTCCCCAGTCGCGCCTGTGAATACCAAGTGCTGTCAGGTCGAAGGTTGCCACGAGTGAGTATTTGGCCCGAAAGTTCGAGAAAGTACCGTATTCGAGGTCATCATCTCCCCAACCGCGCTTGGCATTCTCACACCATTCTTCTCTTCGATTCTGGAGAATAAACCTCGAGACTAGTCCAGCGGTCACTATAATCCCCGTCCTGCCACATGCACACCAAGCTGTCGAAGGTTCAGCCCTAATCCGCCGGCACGAAGCGAGAGTATGAGGACCTTATGTTCGTCGCGTGTCTCGAAGCGTTCGATCGCATCGACACGCTCTTCTTATGTCATATCGCCAGTATAGGAGTCACTGGAGCCGTAGCAGATGCTGTTCTCTTGGGCGAAGTTCATGGCTGAAGGGCCAGTGCATCCGGGGGCTGAAGCAACAAATCTCAGCCCCCGGAACCCTATCGATGTACAAGTGGACATTCCGCGAATAAGTGAAAACTGGCTTGACGAGTTGACTGCTCCTGTCGTCCTCTTCCCATCTGTTATGCCCCATCCTCGAGCGATAGCACAGGGACTGCTCCACCTTCTGATGAGTAATCGACAGTAAAGTTGGCCTCTTCGTATTTCCATACAGAGGGCGAATAAGGAAAGCGCGCGACCCCGTACGGAACAGTTTCGTAGCGGACGACTTTCCCATTGTTTATGAATAGAAGAAAATCGAAAGTACCGGTTATTCCGAAAAGAGATAAAGTCATTATGTCTATACTGTCCAGCGCGAGCCGCGAAAGCCTATCTGGCGAGGTGTAAGGCCCATATATCTCGACCGAATCCCATTCGAAATCCGTTATCTCCGATAGATGGAAGGTACTTGCTCTGCCATCCAGAGTCGCCTCCAGTTTCCGTCCGATATTGTCTGAGGGCGCGGTGATTATATATAACGCCGTGCTAAAAGTGAGGATGAGAAAAAGCCCTACTACCAGAACCGGTCGCAGATAACGGCCTGTGGAAAAGATGGGTACATACCTAAGAAACATGCTGAGGAACAGCAGGAGGGGAATCGAGGTCGCTAAGAGAGCGTACCAGCCCAGAGGTCGCAAATCCCTCCCATAAAGCGATGGCGCGTGAGCCAACGCGCTCGCGAAGACAACTGCCGCGGACAACGCGCCCAATAGAGCGAACGGGATGACCAGTTTCCGTCTATCTCTATTTAGGAACACGATTGCCAGCAACGCTGCCGCAAGCTCCGTCCATATCAACGATACAACCCCCCCAGTAAATATCCAGGACAGCCTTGCCACTGCCTCGAAGGATATTGTTATGAGAACAGCATGTACCGCAACCGCGAGATGCACAAAACAGAGCGCGGCAACTGACAGCCTATCACTCCCCGTATCGCTCCGGACTACTGATGCTGCGATGGCGGTAACGGACAGGGCGATGTTTACAACGCTCAGTAAAGGCAGCAAAATCATTGGGACGCTGACGCTGGAGGCCAGCTGAAGACTTACAACGCTTGTCGCTACGAGTCCGATTCCCAAAACGACGAGTAGGAAAGTTTTCGCAGTCTCCCAAAGCGCCGCCCTAATGGAAGCGACCGCGAGGAAAAGCCACGCGCTCGCGCACACGGCACAGAAAAAGCCGAAGCCCCACCACCAGACTTCTCTATCTTCAACAACCCGAAAAGCCAATGCTATAGTGCTCGCTGACAACAATGCGAGGACAACGCATCCCGCTCTAACAGTGAATCTGAAGAGCGGATGTTCTCCGATATTGTCGTATTTATATCTCAGTAACATCATCGTTCAGTGATTTTGCCGCAATCACCCCATGCCGACTATACCTAGTAGTTCGTCTATATTTAGGCGGCCAGACAGCTTCAGCGATACTTCGTCTATCAGGTCGTCGAACAGCCCTTGTTTGCGTTCCAGTATTTGGTCGATGCGCTGCTCTATCGTATTTATGCAGGAATACTCGATGACATTGACTCTGACAGTCTGCCCCATCCGATGGGTTCTGTCTTCGGCCTGTCGCTCTATAGCGGGGTTCCACCAGCGATCTAGATGGAACACATATGAAGCTGTCTGAAGGTTCAGCCCTAATCCGCCGGCACGAAGCGAGAGTATGAGGGCTTTGTGTTCGTGGTGTGTCTCGAAGCGTTCGATCGCATCGATACGCTCTTCTTGTGTCATATCGCCGGTATAGGTGAGAGGAGAGAACTTCCGCAGGTGGCGAGCTGCCGCCGTGACACCGTAAGTATCGTCCGTGTATTGGGAAAATATCAGAGCTTTGTGCCCCTGCGCCGTTATCTCCGAGAGACGCTCTGCGATATCGTCCAGTTTGCTGGATGCGCCAGTTTGGGGGTCTCTATTGCATATCTGTTTCAGCCGTGTGATTAGCTCCAAAACATGCCGGACTGTAATCTCCGCACCGAGAGATTCGAGATATACCAGTCCATCATCTACGGCTTTGTCATAGGTTTTGCGCTGCTGCGTACTTAGTTCGATGGGTAGTTTCGTTATTGTCTTAGGAGGGAGGTCATGCAACACGTCGCTCTTTTTGCGACGCAGCTGAAGCTCTCGATGTCGATTAGTCAGATATGGGCCTGGATGAAACCGTTTGCGCTCGCCTGATTCGTCATGATTGACGAATTCCATGATCGACGCCAGTTCGTCCACATCGTTTTCGATGGGCGTCCCGGTCAGCGCCCAGGAACGAACTCGCTTCAGGCTTTTCAGCGCGCGGCTGGCGGCGGTGTCACGGTTTTTAACCCGCTGCGCTTCGTCTGCGACGACGACATCCCAAGCCTTCTGCAGCGCCGGGATTCCTGCATTGCCGAAGTCTGCACGCAGGGTATCATAGCTGACTAGCTTGACATCTCTATCTGCAGTCCATTGCCATCCGCGCTCTGTCGCTCCGCGTATGATGATAGCAGTTAGCTCCGGCGCCCATTTGAGGATTTCCCCTCGCCACTGATCGAGCAGACCGGCAGGAGCAACTACCAAACAAGAGCGTACCTTCCCCTGCGCTTTGAGAATTCGTATCGCGGCGATGGCCTGAATCGTCTTGCCCAAACCCATGTCGTCCGCCAGCAGAATTCGATCCATCGTCATTAGCGAGCTGACACCCTCGCGCTGAAAGGGCATTAGCTTCTCATATCGCGGCCAATCTAGCTGAATCCCTTCGACAGCTGGCGTCGGTAGTTCTGTTGGTGGAACGGCAAGCATCGCCCACAGCCGCTCGACTAGGGAATGTCCGCGTGTTTGGCGCGGGGATCCGTGTCCTTGTCGCATCGGTTGCGGTATTGTGTCACTGCTACGGGGGCGGGCTGTGCGCGTCGTCGCGGCAGCTGGCTGTATTGACAGCGGCGGCAAGCCGACCACGCTGTTTAGCCCGGAGTCAAACACATCCTGTACCATGTCGTCTGCGAACGCTTCCGTCAAACATTTGTAAGCCCTGTTCAATGGCTCGAATGGGTGCTGCCGCGCCATCGTCTTTCGGATGAGGCAATTTGCGGGAGATTCCTCGCTCGGCCGTACAGTCGCCCAAGCCGGCTCGCCTTGCGCAAACGGATTTTCAGCCAGAGCGCATGGCAGATCGATCTGCAAGTCTCGAGCGAAAACAGACTGGGACAACTCATCTGACAGAGCAAGTATCAACTTGGGAATTCGTTCGATGTGCCTAAACAAGGACTTGGCAGCCGATAGCGTTGCATTATCGTCATTACTGGATACGCGTGTGAAGCAAAAGGACAGTGGATCGCCCTCCGCGCTCGTCTCGAACAGTGCGGCTCTGACGCTGCCGTCGTCCACTGAGACCAATCGAAGCCACGCCACCGAGTTCGTATCTGTATCGGATGGACAATGGAATGGGATCGGCAATTGGGGATTACCTCAGTATTTTCCCGTTACTCATGCGCTGCTATTCTCGTGAAAGGCGAATACAGCATGCAGAATGTGAATATATGTATATGGCGTCTGCGTCTAGTCGTTGTCTTTAGACGCCACTTCCAAAGCGGTATTTTCTTCGTATTCGAAGGCGAACTCCTCCGACACCGTATCGGGAGATGAACCGTGGTGAATGCGCATTATATCCCACTCATTGATTGCCGCCCTGACCTTATAGCGCATTCTCCCCATGAACCCCGCGCCGCCCGCGCTGCTCTGGGCAGGAGGCGCGTCCCATCCATAGGCTTCGCTGTACATCTCCTGCAGCTTCTGCATGGTGTCGGCTACATCGGCATCATCGGGAGGTGTCAGCGGCAGGAGATCGTATTCCAAAAAATTCATACCCATATCGGCATGAGACGAGATGGCACTGTATCTAGGGTTTGCGTCGAGTCTTGCGCTCACATAGTCTCGATCTTTTTTCGTTCCGTCTGGATTGATTACAACGGTGGCGAAGTCATCTGTTACTGTTCCTGTAACGACTAGGCCCGGATAGACTTCGGGCTGGGTCTTTCCCATCCAGCGAGCAATTTCGGCGTATGATCTGCCGCGTTGGAGGATGGAATAACTTCCAATCAGCTCTATCTCGTCCAGCAGTACGACCCAACCTTTGTAGCCGGCGCCTTTTATGAGTTCAGCGGTAAAACGCAGACGCTGCGGCGGCAGGTCTGCGGCTTTGGGAGCGCGGAATGTGTATGTGCGCTGCTGTCCGATGTCTCTCAGCCCACGCCTCAGATCGGTAACTCTCAGATTGCTTCCTGCCCAGAACGATTCGATCTGAGCATTTAGCTCCAGGTCGTTCGATCGCTCATGCACAAGTAGGCTGGCGGGGAACATCGGGTTGAGCAAGCCATCTGTGGCAGCCGTATTTGCCCAGTGGAAAAAGCTGGCGTACTGATCTGACTCAGGATGCATCATCTGCGCCAGCTCCTCGATGAATCGTCCGCTGCGATCGAGTATGCGTCCATTTTCGATTGCGGATGCATAGACTTTGCCCAGATCGTAAAGGGGGGTCTCTTTGCTGATAGCGACTTTGCTGCATACGAAGCCGCGTTCGAGGGCTGTCTGTTCCAGATATGTCAGCAGGTGCGACTTGCCGGAGCCGAAATCTCCAGAGACTAGCATTCCGAGCGAGTCGCGCGGAGGCGCAGCAGTGTCGGAGGCTTCGTCCAGCATGTTCTCGAACTGAGCCTCCGCTTGCGGCTGGCTGCAGCCCAGTTTCTGCACCGCGTCACGGTTGGGGACGCCGCTGCGAAGAGCTTCCACAGCTCGTCGTGACTGAAGCTGAAAGGGAGTGTTGACGCTAATCTTGGCGCTAGTAATCATCGTTCACATCCTCTTTCCGCAAACGCACCAGAGATGCGGCGGGGTTTACGAGTCTGCTGTCTCGAACATCGTCCATAATTCTGGTACGCAATGCCTGATATATTCTCCAACTCCGCGCAGCGCCCTCGTCGATGAAATCGTAGCCTGTCAATACTATAAACATGGTTCCATACAGCCTGTCCACATCGTCGATAAACTCACGCAACAGTTCGTAGTTCTCCGTAGCCATGGCTTTTGTGTAGTATCGCTTGCCGTCTTTTGGATTGCGCGCTACGGTTACACGAGAGTTGTCCAGCAATAGTGCCGTCCCAGCTTGCCCTGCATAGCGTATCCAATACAGAGTAGATTCGATGAAATAGCGCGCTGTGCTTCGGTTGATCGGGGTGTTAATACCGAAGGCGCGAACGCCGCTTATCCGCGAAGTTCTGCCACTTAGCCATTCGATCAGCGCGTTCTCTCCACTTCCTAGACAGAATTGAGACATAGCGGCGCGAAAATCGCGCAGCATGTTCGGGTCTCTAAATACTTTGTCCTGTATTACAGGTCGCATTTCCAAAAGAACCAAACGAGTTTCAATGCCATTAGCATCTGCTATAGCGTCGAATATATTATCGCCGGCGTTGGAGTCGATGCTTTCTGCAGTGTACCCCCGTTCTGTAGCCAATCGAAGTATCATACGCCTTGCCAGCCACCGCCAATCTATCTGAGACGCCATACCGAAGAATATATCCTGCGGCATATGGGCGCGCATCATGGCAGAGTCCAGCTGGATAAACATGAAGTCCAGTCTCTTACATGTTGCCTTTAGTGATTCGTACAGATCTGGCTTCAGCTCGTCGGGAGCTACGGCGAATTTAACGGAAGAGCCGCCTTGACTGACGAAGGTTTTCAGATATTCGTCCTCAATAAACTCCAGCCATTCGTGCATAGATATAGTGTAATCCGACATCAGTCGCCCTCGCTGAACCTGATCCCATAGTACTCTATGAGCTCGCCATTTGGCCCGACGAAGGAGAAGAGGTCGCTAGATCGTCGCCTAGTTCCTGTCGAGGAAGGAAAATCAACCTCCGCGCCGCGTCTGGTACACCGCGGCCCCTTTTCATCGAGGATGTATAGATCGCGGGCGAAATCTATGCGCGTGTAGCCCCGATTGGAGTTGGGCAGCAAAGTGAACATATCGTAGATTTTGGAAAGCGGTATGACACGCGCAGAGCCAGTTTGTGGCATAAGCCCAGCGGCGCCTTCTTTTACGATACTGGAATAGGCTTTATACAGTGATTCTATGAATCTCATTGGCGGAAAGCGTCCGCCAGATTTTTCCTGATTTTTCTTTAGATATCTGGTTAAAGATGACGGTCTGATGTCGGACACTTTCTTGCGATCTATTCTAATAGCACGCTCGCGTGGCAATATCTCAATGATGGATGGGGAAGAGATAAGCTGCTCTTTGTGTTCGGACATAAATATATCGAGCCCACTCCCCTTGGATTCACGAATCAGCTCGCCTGCGAAGCCGTCTTCGAGATAGTTTTCTTCCGCCGCGCTGTCGAAAGGCCAGGATTCGACGACTCTGCGAACAGATGATGTCAGTGTATCCAGCGCTTCGATGGCGTTTTGCCGATCACGCCTCATACTGGCTATGTTACCGACTTTGGCAGACCTCACTATTGCCCTGAGATGCTTGTCCAACTCACGGTTGGCCTTCCCCGCCTCCTGAGCCGCCATTTCGGTATCGCCGAACCCCTGTTCGAAGCTGGTCATCTCGACTCCCTATCTGTATAGATATATATTCCAATTGTAAATATACTGCTTTCACTGTCAACCGATATAGCTTACGAGTATAACCTACGCAGCTCGTAGATAATTTCACTTGCGGGTTGGAATTGGCGTGTGATATATTTCGCACGATTCGGGCCTGCGTTTTTGGAGTCCCGCAGACGATCGCTCAGGAGTCGGAAGTTCCGATATGCTCGACGATTACTTCCGCCAATATGCGCTAATCGCCATGTTCATCGCGGTGGCAACGGTAATTCCTATCGGCATGCTCATCGCAGGCTGGGCGCTGTCTGCGCTCGGAATTCGCCCATATCGCCCCAGCGCGGTCAAAAAGGCAATCTACGAATGTGGATTCGAAACGCTCACAGGACGGTGGAGCCAGTTCAATTTCCGATTTTACGCGTTCGCTCTGGTATTCGTCGTGTTCGATGTGGAGGTCGTGTTCTTCTTCCCGTGGGCTGCCAGCTTTGGCGTTCTGTCTGCGCAGTTCGGAATGTATGTCCTCCTGGAGATGATAGTGTTCGTTGGTATCCTAGTCGTAGGCTGGATGTATGCGTGGCGCAAGGGTTTGCTGGAATGGAGCTGACGAATGTCTATGTCTTCTGAAGACTCGCGAGAGAGTTCCGCCGCCGATCTCCTACTGCACCAGACTACATGGGAGCTGGACAGGAGCGAGGGTGAATATGTCAATCTCCTGAAGTCCACTAACACCGAACCGCTGGCAGAGTCGGTCATCGAGGTTCCGGAGGAGTTCGAGGGCAACCTCGCAGTTACTTCTATCGACGCGCTGATAAACTGGGGACGCAAGTCCGCAGTTTGGCCGCTGTCGTTCGGTCTCGCCTGCTGCGCGTTCGAGATGATGGCGAGCGCGATGTCCCGCTTCGATATATCGCGCTTCGGTATGGAAGTGTTCAGGCCGTCGCCAAGACAGGCCGATCTCATCATCATCGCGGGAACTGTGACATGGAAGATGGCGCCTGCTATCGAGCGTGTATATCAGCAGATGGCAGAGCCGAAGTGGGTCATATCCATGGGCGTATGCGCCACCAGCGGCGGCCCATATTACGGCTCGTACAGCGTCGTGCCAGGCGTGAACCATATCATCCCCGTCGATGTCTATGTACCCGGCTGCCCGCCGCGTCCAGACGCTCTGCTGTACGGCATAATGCAGCTGCACGAGAAGATAAAGCGGTATTCGACGATGAAGCGGCGCAGGGAATCTTCCGATTGAGCCGGCGAACGAGCGAGGGCGGAAGACGATGACGCGAGAGCATCCCGCAGCGGATGCGGCGCAGCGTCTGAATGCCGCGATTCCGGGGGCGGTCGTCAATTACGACAACAGCGATGTTTGGGTCGCGCCGGAGAAGATCGCCGCTGTCGCCCAAACGCTGCGAGATGACCGCGCGCTGGATTTCTCTTTCCTGAACGCAGTCTCTGCGGTCGATTACATAGAATACTTCGAAGTCGTATATCACCTACTGTCTCTGAGAAGAAACGCCAGCCTCGTGGTAAAATCGCGCATATTTGGGAGAGAAGATCCCTCCATATCATCGGTGTACGATATATGGAAAGGGGCAGACCTCCAAGAGCGGGAGATATGGGATCTAATGGGAATCCGCTTCGACGGCCATCCTAATATGAAGCGAGTGCTGCTGTGGGAAGGATTCCCAGGACATCCGCTGAGAAAAGACTTTTTAGGATAACAGGATAACGGCGGATATATTCATATGGCGCTCAAGACCGAGCCAGTAACGATCAACCTAGGGCCTCAGCATCCCAGCACGCACGGGGTGTTCAGGCTGCGGGTTACCTTCGATGGCGAGGTGGTGGTGGATGTGGAGCCGGTGTTCGGATATCTGCATCGCGGCTCTGAGAAGCTGGCGGAATCGCGCACTTATGTGCAGATCGTTACGCTGACCGACCGCATGGACTATATCGCCAGCATGTCCAACAATCTTGCATATGTCCGCGCGGTGGAGAAGCTGGCGGATATCGAAGTGCCCGAGAGAGCGCAGTATATCCGCGTCATAAGCGCTGAACTCCAGAGAATCGCAAGCCATATGATGGCGACTGGCTTCTTGCTGAACGATCTTGGCGCGTTCGCTACTCCGCTGATGTACTGTTTCCGCGAGCGCGAGCGTATTCTCGACCTGTTCGAGATGCTCTGCGGAGCGCGCATTACGCTGAGCTACATGCGCCCCGGCGGCGTGCTGCAGGACGCGCCGGAAGATTTCTGGCCCGCGCTCGACCGTATCGTGGAAGATCTGCCATCCTCGCTAGACGAACTGGAAAGCCTCATCACGGGCAACGAGATCGTTCTGACGAGAACGCGCGGCGTCGGTCTGCTGAATGCAGAGGATGCCATTGCGAACTCCGTCAGCGGCCCGATGCTGCGCGCGGCAGGTGTCGAGTGGGATTTGCGAAAGGCTGCCCCATACGAGATATATGACCGTATCGACTTCGACATCCCTATCGGAGTCGATGGAGATAACTTCGACAGATACATAGTCCGAGTTCAGGAGATGCGCGAGAGCGTTCGGATAATCGAACAGTGCATCGAGCAGATTCCCGAAGGGCCGACTCGCACTCAAACACCGTTCTTCGTTCGCGCGCCAGAGGGGGATGCATATGGCGCGGTCGAGGGACCGAAGGGCGAGCTGGGCTTCTATTTGGTCAGCGATGGCGGAATCGCGCCCTACCGCTGTAAAGTCCGCGCCCCGTCTTTTATCAACCTCAACCCCCTTCGGCAGATGCTGGTTGGCGGCAAAATGGGCGATCTGATAACCACATTCGGCTCTGTCGATATCGTATTGGGCGAGGTGGATAGATGAGCGGGGTTCTGTCTGCGGCAGTATTCGACAGCTCGACTGCGCGCGGCGACTCGCCAGCGTCCGAAATATACGCCGCAGGAATCTTGGACTTCCAAAGCATCAACGACTTCGTCAACGGTCTTATACCAGACAGCTTGGGAATCGAGTGGCTGGCTTTTGCGGTGGCGGGGGGCATACTGGCATTCATCGCAATAAATGCGATGGTGTTGTCCACAGCCATATATACATGGTTCGAACGGCGCACGCTTGGGAGATTTCAGAATAGGCTCGGCCCTAACCGCTGGGGGCCATATGGCCTGTTTCAGCCGATTGCCGATCTGGTAAAACTCATCACGAAAGAGGACACGACACCGGATGAGGCCGATCGCTGGGTCATGGCGCTTGCTCCAATCGTCCTGTTGGCGCCGACGCTTCTAGTGGTGGCTGTCATTCCGTTCGGACCGGACAGCTTCTTAGGGAAGCTGAACATCGGCGTACTTTTCGTGTTGGGTATAACTTCCGTCAACACGATTGCGATATTCATGGCGGGCTGGGGTTCGGCTAACAAGTATGCGATGCTTGGAGCAATGCGCGGCGTCGCCATGCTCGTCAGCTACGAGGTGCCGATGGCTCTGGGCGTGGTGGGTGTGCTGATACTGTCTGGGTCGATGGCCTTGTTCGATGTGGTCGAAGCGCAGTCCGTGCCGTTCCTGCTGGTTCAACCGCTGGGCTTTCTGATATTCGTCGCCGCCGCGTCAGCAGAGATGAGCCGCACGCCTTTCGACCAGATCGAGGCCGAATCGGAGCTAGGCTCTGGATACAACACCGAATACAGCGGCATAAAGTTCGCGCTGCTGTTCCTCGCGGAGTTCATGGCTCCGATTATAAATGCTATGGTGATTACGACGCTCTTCTTGGGCGGCACGCGCGGATTCGATCCGATACCGGGCCAGATATGGTTCATCGCAAAGACTTTTGTAGTTGTGTTCGCGCTGCTTTGGGTCAGAGCGACTTGGCCTCGTCTTCGTGTAGATCAGATAATGTCCTTTGCATGGAAGGCTCTATTCATCCTATCTTTGGTCAACATATTCGCCATAGCCATAGAAGTAGTCGTGCTGCAGGACGGTGAAAACCAGATCTCGACAGGCGCGCTGTGGACTATGGCCGTGATAAACTGGCTGCTGGCTGTTGGCGCGATTGCGCTGACGGCGCGATTGCTCGGGCAGAAGAAGTTGGAACGCCGCCGGCCAACGCCGTCACGGCTTGCAAACATGTACGCGGAGGCTGATTGATATGTATGGCCTCGCTCTTTTCAAGGGGCTAGGGGTGACGATGAAAAACCTCGTCTCTCCGGGCAGGATATTCACGGTTCATCAGTATCCAGATAGACGCATCGGGCTGATGGGCCTGGCGCGGATGAATGGACAGAACCCCATAGGGTTCGCCTTTAGACGTCCGGGAGAAGCCGTCAAAGCGCTGGCTGGCCTCGTATCGGTGCAAGACAGGCAGTATCAGCATCCTCGATTCAGGGGTGAAGAGTTTTCGTGGTATGAAAACCGCTGCACTGGCTGCGCCTCTTGCGCGAAGTATTGCCCGCTCGGAATTATAAAGATAGTTACCGACCCCGCGAAGACGGATCTTCAGGAGGGGGACAAGTACTTCCTCGAGGTATTCGATATCGACATTGGGAGGTGTATGTTCTGCGGGCTATGTGTGGAGGCGTGTCCATACGACGCGCTGCATATGGGGAGTGGCTTCGAAGAGGGACGATACAGACGCAGTGATCTGGTGATCGACAAGGAGCGTCTGGTTGCCGCGCCGAAGCGTCCGAGTCACTGGTTCCGTCCGCAATTGGCAACGAAGGGGGATTACAACCCGCTGGATGGCGACGAAGCGGATTGGCGTGAAGTGCATCGCCACGAAAAGCCTGACCTGAACGAACAGCAGAATCGCTGGGGCCAACGCTAGATGCTTGGGCAGGGTACCGAAAGCTCTCTGATCGTCGATATCGCCTTCTGGATGCTAGCAGTATCCGCTATCGTTTCGGCTATTGCCGTGGTGCAGATGCGAGATCTGTTCAGGGCAGCCCTCTTCCTGATTGTGACTTTCCTTGCGATAGCAGGTATGTTCGTCCTACTGAGGGCAGAGTTCATAGCGGCGGTGCAGGTGCTGATATATGTCGGCGCTATCTCCGTGCTGATAATTTTCGCCATTTTGATGACTGGCGATGTGGAAAGAGGCAGCCCCGCGCATTCGATGCGGATTCCAGTGGGCGTCTTGTGCGCGCTGTTTGGCGCTCTCGTCATATTCGTCGCTCTGGACACGGACTGGAGCAGTATAGATACACTGATGAACAGCAGTGGACAGATCAGCATGGGGGCAAGGGATCGCGTCGGGGAAGTCTATTCCAACACGATACCTTGGATAGCGCGGCTTTTGGTACGGGATTTCGTGCTGGCGTTCGAGGTGGCCTCTGTCGTTCTACTTGCGGCGATCATCGGCGCGCTCGCGCTTATCCGAGAAAGATAAAACGGAAATTCGACATGCTTCCCGAAATGAAAGCAGTGCATTGAGTCTTGAAAACTTCCTAATAGTGTCGGCGATACTGTTCGCCATTGGCCTGTATGGGACACTGTCGAAGCGCAATGCTATCGCGGTGCTGATGTCCTTGGAGCTGATGTTCAACGCAGTCAATCTGGCGGCGGTGGCGTTTTCGCGCTACACCGTGCCGCAGACACTGCTCTGGGGCCAGCCGCGCGAGTTTCAGAATGCATCCCAAGTGCTGCTGACGGGGCAGGTGTTTTCGATATTCATAATCACCATTGCCGCGGCAGAAGTTGCGCTCGGACTCGCCATAGTCATCGCTGTTTATCGCAGTCGCTCGACCGTGTTCGTAACCGACGCGGCGCAGATGAAGAAGTAGGCGCGCCAAATGTGGGTCGAGTACAAGACTGCGCCGAATCTGGTGATTGCCGAGATGTGGAAGGATGTTCTCGAGGGAGACGGACTGCCTACGAAGATTCTGCCTACCTGTGACATTATGGAATGGGGCGAGCGCGTGCCTTTCAAGATATATGTCCCAATGGGGCGCGAACATGTGGCGGATGAGATAATACGGAAGCTCTAAAAAAAACCGTGAACTCGGTGACCGATTCGATCGATATGGAAGCGTCCACTATCACTATCTGTATGGGAGTATCCTGATGGGGAGTATCCCGCCTTTGTCCGATTGGGCTCTAGTCTTAGGATCCTAGTCTTAGGATGATATATTACGATGCGCGGAAACGACATTAGATGATCGCTGAACAACTGGTATGGCTTACGCTGTTCGCCCCGCTGGGGGCGTTTGCGCTAATCGCGTTCGTCGTGTGGCCTATGGCGTATATGCGCTCGCGCGGCGGCGGGGACGACACGCGCAGCGCTCTAGGCAACTTCGCCGGCTATTTGACTATTGCGGCTGTCGGACTCAGCCTAGCTATCGCGCTCGCAGCGCTGTTCAGCGCAGTGAGCAATCACGGCCATATCGACTACGCGGCGCACGAGTGGCTGACTGTCGGTTCTCTCACAGTAAACATCGGCATCCTGCTAGACCCGCTCACCGCCATAATGCTGGTAGTCGTCACCGGTGTCAGCCTGATGGTACAGATATACTCCGTCGGCTACATGAGCGAGGAGGGCAACCGCGCCTACTCGCGGTACTACGCCTACATGTCACTGTTCACAGCGTCTATGGTAGGTCTCGTGCTGTCGTCGGGCATCATCCAGCTATTCGTATTCTGGGAGATGGTCGGGCTGTGTTCCTATCTGCTAATAGGCTTCTGGTTCACGCGACCATCAGCGGCGAATGCCGCGAAGAAGGCGTTCATCATAACTCGCATCGGCGACTTCGGCTTACTGCTAGGCATCTTGTATCTGTTCTTCAACCAGCCAGAGACCGGCGTTGGGGTTAACCTGAACCTGCTCGATATTCCGGATCTGTATCGCGCTGTGGAAATGGGCGTCGTAACCGGCGGCATGGCGACTTGGATAGCGGCTGGCGTGTTCGCTGGCGCGGTGGGCAAGTCGGGTCAGTTCCCTTTGCACACATGGCTCCCGGACGCGATGGAAGGCCCAACGCCTGTGAGCGCGCTGATCCATGCCGCGACGATGGTTGCGGCTGGCGTGTTTCTCGTGGCGCGCTTCTTCCCAGTATTCGACGCTTCGGACTCGATGATGACAGTCGTCGCCATAGTCGGAGCTTTCACAGCTATATTCGCGGCGTCGATGGGGCTGGTTACGAACGACATCAAGCGCGTTCTGGCGTATTCTACTATCAGCCAGCTTGGATACATGATGATGGCGCTGGGTGTGGGCGCATATGCGTTCGCCATATTCCATCTGTTCACGCACGCATTTTTCAAGGCGCTGCTGTTCCTGGGTTCTGGTTCGGTGAACCATGCGTCCGGCACATTCGACATGCGCTATATGGGCGGCCTTCGACGGATAATGCCTTGGACATACGCCACCTTCCTCGTTGGAAGCCTTGCGCTGGCGGGTATATTCCCGACGGCAGGCTTCTGGAGCAAGGATGAGATTCTAGCCAGCGCGTTCCATACAGAATCCGCAGTCGGAATGATAGTTTACATATTGGGTCTGATAGCGGTATTTATGACGGCGTTCTATATGTTCCGCGCGCTGTTCATGACTTTCGATGGGGATTTTCGAGGCGGCGCGGAGGCGGAGGCGAAGCAGTCCGAAGATGCGGACGCCGCGCATCTGGGACATGTCTCACTGCATGAATCGCCTTGGGTAATGATCGCGCCTATGGTCGCGTTGGCGGCGTTGGCAGCGGTCATCGGCTTCGTCGCCAATCCGCTGACGGACTTGGGCATCGTGCCAATACACTGGTTCATTCACTTCATGGGCGAGGGCGGCCCTGTACATGTCGATATCCCAGACTTCGACATAACGCTGGCGGCGGTCTCCAGCCTCGTCGCCGTTGCCGGCATAGGAACAGCCTACATGATGTACCATCGGCGCGCGTGGGATCCGGGCAAGCTGACAGCCCGCTTCGGCTCTATATACACCGTGCTGAGCAGAAAATACTATTTCGACGAATTCTACGAAGATATACTAGTCAGGCGTTGGTTTTACGGCTCGGTTGCGCGCGGACTGGATTGGGCGGATAAAAGTGTCATCGACCGCATCGTAAACTTGCTCGGCTGGCTTGGCGCTAATATCGGCAGCGCGCTGAGGCAGTTTCAGACAGGTCAGCTCCAGCAGTATGGAGCCGCCATATCCATCGGCATATTAGTCATCCTCGCCTTGTATATCTGGTTCCTGTAATCCGATCACAGATGTATTCGGCATCATAATCGTAATCCCACATAGTTCAGAGACAATTGTCATAGCGGGTCTTCAGACAGGAGCAGGATAGAAGATATTGTTCGAGGGATGGCTGACATTAGCAGTATTCTTGCCGATTGGCGGGGCGGCGCTCATCGCGCTGTTCGGTCGGAGCGCGCGCGCTGTTCGGATATTCGCAGCCGCGCTCGCAATCGTGGAATTCGCGCTGACCGCGGCCATATTCGCAGCATACGACACTAGCGACGGCGCGGCTCAGTTCCAAATGATCGACCGTATCCCCGATTGGATTCCTGTCGATGCGCTGAAAGTCGAGTACTTTTTAGCGGTGGACGGAATCAGCGCGCCGATGGTTCTGCTGGCGGGGCTTCTGGGTATGGTCGCCGTCTTCGTATCATGGAGTGTCGAACACCGTGTTCGCGAATACTTCGTCTGGCTGCTTGCGCTTCAGGGCGCGGTCATCGGAGTGTTCACGGCTCTGGACTTCTTCATGTTTTTCCTGTTCTGGGAACTCGAGCTGATACCGATGTTCTTCCTCATTTCGGTATGGGGCAGCGGGCGGCGCGAATATTCGGCGATGAAGTTCCTCATCTTCACGATACTGGGCAGCGCGTTCATGCTGGTCGGCATCCTGATACTGTTCTTCGCAACGGGAACTTTCGACATGACCGAGTTGCCGGGGGCGATCGCCGAAAACAGAGCGTCTATTCCGATGCTGGGTGTGTTCTTACTGTTGTTCGCCGCATTCGCGGTGAAGCTGCCAGTGTGGCCGCTGCACACATGGCTTCCGGATGCGCATACCGACGCGCCCACCGCCGCCAGCGTAATGCTCGCTGGCGTGCTGCTGAAGATGGGCGCCTACGGAATACTACGCATAGTAGGGATGCTGCCAGATGCCGCGATAGATCTGTCATGGGCGCTGGCGGGGCTGGGCGTGATAAACATACTGTATGGCGCATCGGTCGTGCTGCGGCAGACAGATATGAAGAGATTGATAGCGTTTAGCTCTATAAGCCATATGGGTTTCGTTCTGCTCGGTGTCTCCACAGCTGTTGGGGTCGCTGGCAAGGTATCACCCATCGGCCTGACGGGGGCGTCGCTTCAGATGTTTTCGCATGGCGTGATAACAGGGCTCCTGTTCCTTCTGGTTGGCTATGTTTATGAACGCGCCCATACACGACATATACCGGATCTGGGGGGGCTCGCTGGCCGAATGCCGCTGCTGGCGGCTGCGATGCTAATCGCGGGACTGGCTTCGCTTGGACTTCCGACCACAGCCGGCTTCGTAGCGGAAATTCATGTGTTCCTCGGCGCGTTCGCTGTCTGGAGCTGGATGACTGCGCTCGGCGCGTTCGGTGTCGTGCTGGCCGCTGGCTATATCCTGTGGATGCTGCAGCGAGTCATGCTAGGCCCGGCGAATCCCAGATTCGCCAACCTAAATGATGTGACACGCTTGGAGATGCTCCCCATCGCCGCGCTGATAATTGCCATAATGGCTGTCGGGCTGTATCCCTCGTTCCTTACGGATGTGTTCTCCACAGGCGTTCAGCCGATAGTAGATTCCCTTCAGTCCAGCATTGCGGCTGAAGGTGTAGCGAGTCTCAGGATGCCCGGACAGTGACGCTGAACGATCTATACTTACTGTCGCCGGAGATTTCGGTTGCCGCGCTTGCCATGGCGCTCATACTGCTCGATCTGGTGGTGTCTCGAAAGACGACGCTTGCGGCCGTTGCGGTTGCCGGCCTCTTGCTGCCCGTTATATTCACCGTTGTTTTGTGGGCTGACTTAAACAGCAGCTCGGCAGACTCTATGCAGGGTGTATTCGGCACGCTGGTAGTGGACAGATTCGCGCTGTTTTTCAAGCTGCTTCTGTCCGCTTCTGTCGCTCTCGTATTCCTTATGTCTGTCACATATGCAGAGCGTTTCAGCCGCATCAGAGGCGAGTTCTACGCGCTGATATTGCTAGCGACATCCGGCATGATGCTGCTGGCATCTGCCACAGAGCTGATAACGATATATGTCTCTCTCGAACTTACGGCTCTGCCACTTGCGGCACTGGCCGCGTTCATGCGAGACGCCCGATCCGCCGAGTCTGGAATGAAGTTCCTGATACTCAGCGCGATAAGCTCCGCCGTTTTGCTGTACGGTATGGTCTATATCTATGGCTACACAGGTACGACCTCGCTAGAAGGAATCGCAAACCACATCGGGCTGCTGCTGCAAGACGGCACGCTCAATCCGCAATCGGCATTTGGCGACAACAAGGTTTTGCTCTTCGGCATTACGCTGATAATCGCGGGATTTGGATTCAAGATTTCGAGCGTTCCGTTCCAGTTCTGGGCGCCGGATGTTTACGAAGGCGCGCCAACACCAGTTACGGCTTTTCTCTCTGTGGCGTCCAAAGCAGCTGCCTTCGCAGTGATTCTTAGAGTTTTCTATATTTCGTTCTCCGCAGAATTGATAAGCCAAGACTGGGCAGGGATATTCGCGGCCCTCGCAGTCGTCTCGATGACCTTTGGGAATCTGGTTGCGATACGACAGAACAACATCAAGCGCATGCTGGCATACAGCACGGTGGCGCACGCCGGCTACATAATGGTGGGCTTGGCCGCTGTCGCCGCGCGCGTACAGTCCGGGCCTGTGGATGTCGGCCCCAGCGGGGTACTGTTCTACCTCAGCGGCTATGCGATTACGAACCTACTGGCTTTTGGAGCGGTAATCGCCATATCCAACCGTACGGGTTCTGATAAGATCGATGACATGGCGGGGATGGCTCGCCGCGCGCCGCTGCTGGCGGCAGCTATGGCCTTTGCCATGATCTCTCTAATCGGAGTGCCGCCGACTATCGGCTTCATGTCTAAGATCTATCTGTTCGGCGCGGCGGTCAACGCCGATCTTGGCTGGCTCGCGGTGGTAGGAATGGTAAACAGCGTCATATCGGCATACTACTATCTGCGAGTGGTGAAGGTGATGTATCTCCGAGAGCCTTCGGACGACTCCCGCATCAGCGCGGACTCTGCCGTTGGTGTCGTAATTACCGCCACCACAGCCGCAACCTTCGTGTTCGGCATATATCCGACACCGCTCATCGAACTAGCGCGCTCTGCCGTGACAGCCCTGAGCCTCTGATGTCTCGCTGCAATGCGTGTCGTTTGTCTCCGCGCTATTTTTCTTCCACGCTCTCATTTCTCATAACTAGCCCCTGACTAGAGGAGGCGCAGCATATGTCAGAAGCCTGTTGCGCCCCATCTAGCGGGCTAGATCGTCCGCAGGAATCAGCAGATGTTCCCCCTTCGCTGGCGACACGCACAAAACCTGCTCTGAGCGCGCCAGAGGGAATGGCGTACATTCCGGGCGGCGCATTCGTGATGGGGACGGACAGCGACGAGGGGTTTTCTGCCGATGGCGAGGGGCCGGCGCGTGTCGTGGAGCTGTCGCCGTTTTTCATAGATCGCTCCGCTGTTACGAATTCACAGTTCGGCAGGTTCATTAGGGCGACGGGCTATCGGACGGATGCCGAACGCTTTGGCTGGTCGTTCGTATTCCATTCGTTCGTGTCCAAAAGGGTTGCGCGCACTGTTACAGGCGCGGTGGCAGAAGCGCCATGGTGGTGGCGTGTGGATGGCGCCTGCTGGCGCAGACCGGAAGGCCCCGGCTCCGGCATCGGACGAAGAATGGATCACCCCGCTGCGCATATATCTTGGAATGACGCTCAGGCTTACTGTCTTTGGGCCGGTAAGCGCCTGCCGACGGAGGCAGAGTGGGAAATGGCGGCGCGAGGCGGCGCGACGCAAAAGCGATACGCATGGGGGGACGAGCTGACGCCCAACGGACGCCACATGTGCAATATATGGCAAGGGGATTTCCCGGAACACAACGCGCAGGCCGACGGCTACGCGGGAACAGCTCCTGCGGTGTCTTTCGACCCCAACGGATTTGGCCTGTACAACATCGCGGGCAATGTGTGGGAGTGGCAATTCGACTGGTTCAGCCCGTCTTTCCATCGGCAAGGCTATGGCGTTCCAGCACGCGATCCGCAGGGGCCCCCTACAGGTGTCAGCCGTGTCATCAAGGGAGGATCGTACCTGTGCCACGACTCTTACTGCAATAGATACCGTGTAGCCGCTCGAAGCTCCAACACACCCGACAGCTCCACCGGCAACATGGGCTTTCGCTGCATAGTGGATTACGAACAGGGTCGAGACGAGGCGCATTCCACCCAATGACGCAAGGCAGGTAAGCGGCGCAAGCCAGAGGGTGGTGAAAGGTGGGTAGTTCCATTGGGACAGCGTATGAGACGGCTGATAACCGCCGCAACGATCCTGCTTTCGGCAGCAGTCTTTGCCTGTGACCAACCAGAACCTACGCCGCTAGACTCACTGGCTATTGCCTCGACGCCCGTTCCACCGACATACACCCCGATGCCTACTGCCACACCGCCGCATACCAGCACGCCGACGCCCACTCATACTCCGATTCCAACACAGGCCCCAGCGCCTACCGCTACACCGTCGCCCACCAACACACCAGCGCCTACAGCTACACCGTCGCATACCAGTACGCCGATGCTCACTCATACTCCGATTCCAACACACACGCCAGTGCCTACCGCTACGCCAGCGCCCACCAGCACGCCAGTACCTACCGTCACGCTATCCCCGACTGACACACCACTGCCTACTCATACTCCGATTCCGACATACACGCCAGCGCCTACCGCTACGCCAGTACCCACTGCTACGCCGTCGCCCACCAGCACGCCAATACCCACCGCTACGCCGCTGCCTCCCAAACCTGGCGAGCTGGCGTGGATGTACGAGACCGGGGGATCAGTTGCCGCACGCCCACTGGTACACGATGAGACAGTTTACATCGGCTCTCAGGATGGCTTCGTGTACGCCCTCGATGCCGAAAACGGCGATATGCGCTGGAAGTACGATGTGGGAGTGAATGTACTTGCCAGCGTATCAGCGTCCGGAAGATTAGTCGTCATGGCAGATTCCGGCGGGGTGATACACGCGCTCGACCGCCACTCAGGAAAGAGCGTTTGGCTCGCTGACTATTCAGATGAGAAATGGGCAGACGGAATCTCCCTATCCAATGTAGCTGCATTTGTCGTTAGCGAATCCGGATCTGTCAAGGCGTTGGACATCGATACCGGCGTGGAAATGTGGACATTCGAGGCAGGAAGCGAGGTGAATGCTGGTTTGACTGCCGACGGCGGATCCGTGTTCTTCACATCACGGGACACCCGAATATATTCGCTAGACGCTAAGACTGGCGAGCTGCGCTGGAAGACGGAGCTATATGCAGGTTCTTTATTCCCGCCTACGGCAGCGCAAGGGTTGGTGGTCGTCAGCACCGAGTATATTTCAGACAGCGGTTTAGTGTATGCGCTGGATGCCAAAACAGGAGCGCATGTTTGGCATCTCTGGACAACAGGGCCGCTAAGCGGAGCCGCAAGGGTTTCAGGAGACGCGGCTTTCTTCGGATCCGAGGACGGCTATGCCTATTCCGTATCTATCGAAGACGGCTCGCTGAACTGGCGAAACGAGGTCGGTGAGGGCGTTCTTTCTACACCTTCGCAAGAGTGGAAATTGGTTTACATTGCGTCCGAACACGCGCTGTTTGCGCTGGACAAGGATACCGGCGACATAGTGTGGGAGTTCGAGATAGCTGAGGGAATAACATCGCCTGCCGTCGTAAAAGGCGTCAGGGTGTACGCCGGTTCGTCCGACGGATTGGTGTATGCGCTTGTCGGAGGGTTTTCAGATGGCTATACCCATACCCCCGTTGCCGTAGAAGAGAGTCTTGCCGAACCCCAGTTCGAGCCTCTGTCGAAATCCGAACTCGAGACACTAGTAAACACTTCGTTCCAAACCAGTTCGCCTGTGCTGGGCACAGTCTCGATATACGGCCCGTCTGGTAAGGTCGTGGAGCATCGAGACCGCTCGGAACTCGTTATCGAGATAGTCGAGAATGGTTACTATCTGCTGACTGGCAGGACATTGCATCAAGGGGGTTTCGATCTCGTCTTCCTATCCACAGACGACTACTATGCACTCGCAGATGAACGAGGGAATCCAGGTCTGAAGCAGTCCATAGGTTGGTGCTGCATCAGGACGGAAACGGGGCTGGAGCTGATTATGCGTGGGGGCCTATCACAGGATACAGCGGTGACGGTCACAGCGCACGAGGTAGGACACGCGCTCCAGCGGATACAAAATCCCACGCAGATGAAGTGGATACAGGGTTCGATGAATCGAGCGATGTTAGAGGCGCAGGCCTACACGCTCGAGGTTGCTCTTATGCGCAAGATTGGCGAATACTTGAATATGGAGACCGCGAGATGGCCTACTGGTTATCTATGGGGGGAGTATCTGGATAGATGGCGTGAGGCTCTGAAAGCATCCGCTGAGACCCCCCAGGCGCTAGTGCATTACCGAGGCAGGCTCATTATGTGGCAGGCGGTGCTTCATGACCCTGAGCTGAAACACCTGCGGCGCGAACTCGAACGCAATGGCAATGTGTCGGCGGATTCGCTGATGGATATGTACTACAAGTTCATCGGGCTTGCGCCGTCCGAGATAGACCCATACATCGAATCCATAACGCAGGGGAATTTGTCTGACGATCTCAACTTCATATTCGGCACAGTCTATAAGCGCGTCGATCATACGAGAATCGAGTTTCCCGACCTCGTGCTGAATGTACCGGGTCTGGTAATCAGCCCCTGAGATTTTTACTCATTTCCCAAGAACCGGTTGGTGAACGCGGATTCGACATCCTGCTGACTGGGGAGGGCGTCGTATCTCAGCAGAGAGTCGTGAAACGCCTGCCACTGCTGCGCAGTCATCCAACCCATTCCGCTGGTTTCGGTCGTCTCCGATGCGGCGTCTTCCAGCTCTGCGCTCAGCATGAAGCGCATATGCTCGCGGTCTTCATTCTCAGCGTATTTCAGAACGATGTCCAGCGTCTCTTCCAGATTGTCAGCGGCGAATCTGGCCCCCTTCATCGTCGCCTCGACGAAGGCTGCCGCAGTGTCGCTCTGGTCTTCGATCATGTCTTCGCGTGTGATGTATGCCAACCCCAGTGTCGGTACGCCATAGTCGGCAGCGTCGAACAAGGTTACTTCTTTTCCTAGCCTGTTGCGTATGATGTTCGGTTCATTAGACTTGAATGCAGCCAGTATATCTACCTCTCCCTCCGTCAGTATGCGCGGGTCGTATCCCACGCGCACTTCCTGTATGCGCGAGCGATCCACTCCCTCTGCATCCAGGATTGCAAGATAGTCGGGCGGAACAGTTCCCTTGTATCCGAAGGTCTTCCCTTCCCAATCTTTGGGGGAGCTGATTCCCGAGTCGGCGAGAGTCAAGAATGCCTGCTGTCCACGCTGCCCGAACAGCGCGACGGCAACCAGTGGAAGGCCGGGCTCTGCCCTCCGCTGAAGAACTGTGTTGACATCTGCTGTCGTGAAGTCCACTTCTCCTGCCACCAGCAGGCCGATATGTTCTCCTGTCGAGTGGAGAATCTCTACATCCAGCCCCTGTTCGCTGAAATATCCCTTTTCCTGCGCCACATACGCGGCTACGAACGGCAGATTCGCCTGCGGTTTGAACCCAGCCATAAAGGTTACCGCAGTCGTCTCCGAATCCGACTCGGAACAAGACAGCCCTAAAACGAGCGCGACGATCAACGCCGCGATGGCAATTCGTGAAGGCTTCAGACTAATATGGATGATTCGTGCCAAAACAGCACCTTCCTTTCGATGACGGATATTAGGATGGTTAGCGCGACGCCCATTAGCGAGAGTACGAATATCGCGGCGAACAGCGTCGGCATATCGAGATTGCTATGCGCGACGATGATGACGCTTCCGAGCCCGCTATTCCCGCTAAACAGCTCTCCAACGACGGCTCCGATTATAGCCAGCGGCAGCGAGACTCGAAAAGCCGCGAACAGATACGGCATCGAAGCGGGAACCCGCAGCATGAAGAAGATCTCTCGGCGAGATGCATCCAGCGAGCGGAAGAAGTCCAGCGCGCCGCGTTCGACCGAGCGAAAACCGGTGACGCCGCTTACCAGCACGGGGAAAAAGGTTATCAGCGCGGATATGAATATCTTGGGGGCTATACCAAAGCCGAACCATATTACGAATAGCGGCGCAACTGCAATTATCGGAGTTACTTTTACCAAAATCGCCAGCGGATAGAGGCTGCGTTCTATCAGGCGGGAGTGCGCCATCAGCGCGGCGCCGAACAGAGCGACGAGCGTGCCGAGCGCGAAACCGCCTAAAGATTCTACAAGCGTTACAGCCCCTTCCGATACGAACATATTCGGATCTGCAAGCAGACGCTCTATAATCGCGCTCGGCGCTGGTACGATGTATTCTGGCACTTCGGCCAGCCTCGTCCATATCTCCCAGACTATACCGCATACCACGAGCGCGAAGGTGGGCGGGAGCAGATACGCAAGACCGTTCACAGTACCATTCAGCAGAGCGTGATTGCGTCCGGCGCGTGGCCGAGACTGCTCCTTGCCAAGCGTATCCGCCAAGCTGTCAGCCATCGTCAGCCATCGTCAGCCATCGTCCGTCAGGTCCGCGCGCCCTGCTTCCTTCGAGCAGAGCGTCGTGAAGAAGATGCGTCGTGTTCTGGAACTCTCCCTCTCTCATCATTGCCGTGGTGCGCGGTCGGGGGAGGTCTATACTGACATCGGCGACGATTCGAGCGGGGCGAGGGGACATGACCACGACACGGTCCGAAAGCGTCACCGCTTCGACGACGGAATGGGTCACCAGCACTACCGTCTTCTGTTCGTTAGACAATATACGGGTGAGTTCGGTATGCATATCAGCGCGCGTGAGTTCGTCGAGCGCGGCGAATGGTTCATCCATAAGCAGGACGGACGCACCGACGGCGAGCGCGCGGGCGAGTGCGACACGCTGCCGCATTCCGCCCGAAAGCAGAGCGGGGTGATAGTCGGCATAGCCGTCGAGCCCAACTAGACTGAGCAGCGCATCTACAGCATGCGTCGCATCGCGTCTATTCGCTCCGGCCCTGTTCACATCGAACGGAAGACGAACATTTTCCGCGACGGTGCGCCAAGCCAGCAGCGATGCGTCTTGGAATACGAACCCTAGCTGCCTGTTAGCTCTCGCTTCTGCAGGCGGCAGACCATCTATCAGGACATCCCCGGAGGCAGCCGTAATTAGGCCGCCAACTAGCCGCAGCAGAGTCGATTTTCCACAGCCGCTCGGCCCGATTATGCTGACGAACTCGCCCTGCGCGATATTCAGACTGATGCCGTCCAGTACATGCAGCGGCTCGCCGCCTGTGTCGAAGCTCTTATGCGCTTCATAGATCCGAACATGCGGAAAAGGAGGTTCAGTCATGGCAGTTCGAGCCGAGTCGAAATCGACATGAGTGACGAGTGGGATTGGCAATCGAGAAGACTAGACACGATATGCCCACAGGGTGAATCGAAGTTGGCGCAAGCGACGAGTGAGATCGACGGCGAGACCGTCACCGCAATATAGAGGATAGGGCATCCTTGTCAGTTCCGATGATGAGGTCGCCATCAGCCGTCAATACGAGCGGGCGCCGTATCAGGCGCGGCTCCTCGGCCATCAGCTTCAGCATCTGTGAATCCGTCATATCTGCGCGGGCGAGTCCGAGCTTGCGAAACGCTGGAGAACGCCAAGAGAAATAGTCGGCGATCGTTCGCTCTCCGATCAGCCTCTGGAGCTCGTCTGCCGTGAATGGTTCGGCAAAGAAATCCCGCTCTGTGAACTCGACTTCTGCCTGTGAAAGCTCCGCCTTCACTTTTCGGCATGTACTTCACCGCCGCCAAGAATAGAAAGTTACGGACATGGGGTATCTGCTCCTACCACTCTTCCACCCGGACCATGTTGCCGACTTCGGCGACGGAATCCAGGGCTTCGAGGCCGCAAATTGCGGACTGCATTGCGGCTTCATTCGCCCTGTGAGTCATCAGGACTATCTCGGCGCGCTGCGCGACTTCGTCAGTTTCCTTCTGAATAGCGGATGCGATGGATATGGAGTTCTCCGCCAATACGCCGCCTACTTGCGCCAGCACTCCGGGCCGATCGGCGGCGATGAGGCGCACATAGTAGCGCGTCTCCAAATCGTCCATAGGCTTGATACGAACATCGGCAGAGAGTCTTTGCATAGAAATCGAAGCTGCGCCGACAGAGGGATTGCGGACAATATCTATAATATCGGCGATCACCGCGCTAGTCGTTGGCATGGAGCCGGCGCCGGCGCCGTGGAACAGCAGCTTGCCCGCCAGGTCGGTCTGCACCTCCACCGCATTCAGCACACCATCGACTTTGGCTATCATCGAATCTTGGTGGACGAACGCTGGATGCACACGCGCCTGCACAGCGCCGTTTTCGACGGAGGCGATGCCCAGAAGTTTGATAGCATACCCCAGCTCTCGCGCATACTGAAAATCTCTCGCCGCCAACTTGCCGATTCCTTCGTGAAACACATCGGTATCTCTAATTCGGGTTCGGAACCCCAGTGTCGCTAGAATAGCGAGTTTGTACGCGGCGTCGATTCCTTCTACATCGTTGGTAGGGTCGGATTCGGCGTACCCTAACCTTTGCGCCTCCGCCAGTGTCTCGGAGAAATCCGCGCCGTACTGATCCATGCTGGTCAGAATATAGTTCGTCGTTCCGTTGATGATACCGTGAATCGTCACGGCTTCGTTGGCGGCTAGGTCTCTTAGGAGAGGAGCGATAATTGGCGTGCCTCCTGCGACTGCCGCCTCGAAAAGCACTCGAACACCTTGCTTTCTCGCCGCGTCGAGTATATCCGGACCACGCCGCGCCATGATTTCCTTGTTGGCGGTGACGACATGCTTGCCGAGCGATATAGCGCGCAGTATGTAGCTCAATGCCGGGTCTTGGCCCCCCATAAGCTCCACGACGATATCGACATCGGGGTTGGAGAGGACCTCTTCGGCGTTAGTCGTCAGCAGATCGCGCGGCAGATCGACGGCTCTGGGTTTGGATGTGTCTCTGACTAGCGCAGCTGCGACATAGATGGGACATCCTAGCAGATCTGCCAAATACTGGCGTTTCTCGGCGATTACTGACGCTACGCCTCCGCCGACCACCCCCAAACCCAGCAGGCCGATTCCAACCCCATTCGCGTTCACAGGAGATATCGACATTAGAGCCCTTCCAGGAGATTTTGAAGCGGATCTGCGACTGGCGTCGGCGTGGAGGAAGCGCTGATTCTGAGCTGCTCGACGAACCATGCGTATATGTCCGAGTCGAAAGTGGCATAGACATCGTGGTTTTGACGCTCTTCATTGATCCAAGACTGGAGAGCCTTCGTCTTCAGCTCTTCCCTGTCAGCGCGTTCGATCTCCCTGTTATCGTCGCGGTCGGATACGAGGAAGAAGAAGAGCGCCTGCGGGTCATCCACATTAGGCGTCGGTTCCGATATTTCGCCCGGTTCCAGATCCCAGAATTTGCGTTCGTAGCTTTCGAGGACTCCCTTCGGCACCCAGCCGACTTCACCGCCTGTCTGCCGTGTATCCGGATCGATAGAGAACTCTCGCGCTATCGCTTTAACGGATGACCGGATGTTTCCCACGCTCTTGTCATCGCCAATGGTGTCTGCCAACTTGGTCTGCATGATATCGACTTCGCCTTGCCGGCTCATGACGATACGATGCAGATATACTTGTTCGGCGTATGTCGGTACGCGGTCGCTGATGAATTGGCGGAACTTCTCTCTCAGTATGGCTTTTCGTACCAAGTCTCGGTGTTCTTCTTCACTAACCTGCGCGGTATTCAGGAATTGCCGATATATCTCCTGAAACTCGCGTTCGATCTGCGCTTCGGATTTACCGCCGGTGTCTCCGATAATCGGAAAGAATGTGAGCCGAATCGAATTGTCTATCTCTTCACGGGTGACCGATACGCCTTCGGACGGGGCGACTTGCGCGATGACTTCGTTTTCGACGATTAGCTGAAGCGCGGTGAATATGTCATCCGTCGTCCTAAGCCCCTGCGAATTGGCGAGTTCCATCGAGCGCTGACGCATCCTGAGCAGTTTCACCATATCGCCGCGCGTGTAGGAGACATCATCGACACGGACGATGAGCTGCTGTGGCGGCAGAACGAATATAACTACATAGCCAGCGACGACGATGCTCGTGATGACGAACAGAGATATGCCAATAATGATTAGCGCCAACCTACGGCGGCGGCGTTCTTCAGGGGTACGCTCTGCCGCGATTCTGCGGCTGTCCCGCCTTAGGGATCTTCTGGGCGTGTCCTGCGTTTCGTCAACCAATGCTCCACCCCGGAGCTGCAGTTAATGCCAGTGAGTTTCGTGACATAGCGGATTCGTTTGGAGGCGCGTCCGCTATCTCGTCCATCGCATCGGCGGCCCGTTGTGATCGGGGCTGAACGGGATTAGCGCCAGATGTCGCGCGCGTTTGACGGCTCTTGCCAACCCGCGCTGGTGCTTCGAGCAGACTCCAGTCTTGCGGCGAGAATCTATCTTCCATCTGTCGGTCATAGAGCGTCGGAACTTGTCGATGTCCTTATAGTCGATGTATTCGATATGATCCACGCAAAAGTCGCAAATCTTTCTTCGCGTGTAGTAGCGTGGTCTGCCGCGTCGCGCGCCGCCAGGCCTGCCGCCTCCGGCGGGTGGTCTGCCACCTCCCGGCCTGCTTCCACCCTGTGGGCCTCCGGGTCTTCCACCCGGACGGTCACCCCCGAATCTCGAACCCGGTGGGCCGCCAGGACGCGAGCCGACGCTGGGCCTCGATCCCGCTCCAGGCCCGCCCGGCGGCCGAGGCCCCGTAAACGGCGGTCTAGGTCTGTCGCTCTGTGTCGTCATACTCGATCACCTTTTGTTTTGTTACGCGGCCAAAGCCGGCAAGGATGTGTTGTTTTATGAGATATAATAGGGGAAATATAGCAGAAATCGGTTTCTATCTGTCCGCGGCGCTGACCAAATTATCTACCACGGCAGATCGTCTGCATCATCGTCCGGAGGGAACGGCGGGCCTCCGCCAGGAGCGAATCCCCCCCCGCCTGAATCTTGTTGCCCTCTGGGAGTGAGAAACTGTATCTCGAACGCGTTTATTTCGTTGCTGACTCTGGTTTGCCCGTTCTGATCCGTCCATGTACGGCTGCTGAACCGACCTTCGACATAGACCTTGCTGCCCTTGGAGAGATACTGATTGGTAATCTCCGCAAGCCGTCGCCATGCGCTGACTCTGAACCATTCTGTCTCATCGACTTCTTGGCCGTCCCTTCTTTTGTACCGCCTGCCGACGGCAACCGAAAAGCTGGTGACTGGATCACCACTGGGTGTATATCGCATCTCTGGGTCGGAGCCAAGATTTCCGATAATCAGAATCTTGTTTAGGGTCATAGCTCGACTCCTAATCTGGTGTATATTTGGCTGGGGTTACTCAGGATGTCGGTGGTCGATATTGACATCAGTCGTCCGATTCTTCGGTGTCTGTAGTCTGCTCTTCATCGTCAGTGGTGGACGGTCTAGGTTCTGCGGCCTGCTGGTTCGCGGCATTCTGCTCGGCTCTGGCGCGTTCTGCGGCCATTGCGGCGGCTGTTCTGCGGGCTTCGTCTCGTTCGCGCGCTTCCCGTTCTGACCTTGCGCGCGCCTCTTCTTTCTCGCGCGCTTCGCGCTCGCGTTGCGCTTGCAACTCTATCGCAGCGATTTCGGACTTCTCCAGCTTGAATACGAGATGCCTCAGAACCTCCTGAGTGGAGTTCAGTTCCGAGTTCAGCTCCGAGGCCGTCTGTGCCTCCATGCTGCATCGGGTAATGAAGTAGTTACCCTCGACAAACCTCTGAATTGGATAGGCGAGCCTCCTGATGCCCCAATTATCTTGTGTAGATATGGAGCCGCCGCCTTCGGTAATAATATCGGAAATCCGCGAAACTGTGTCGCGCGCCTCCATCTCCGTGGACTCGGGGCTTAGAATCATTACCAATTCGTATTCGCGCATACGCTGCAAAGTCAAAAGCAAATCACTCCTACATCTTGCCTACATCTTGGATGAGTATCCGCGAAATTATAACACGCTGCCTTACAGCGTAACAACGATTAGCCAGCACACCAATGTCGAGTAGATATCGATCTACTGGCAATGGGCGCCTGCGACAAGACGAAAGAAGTTATATACTCCTAATCCTTCATCATGTGTTCGACATGGCTTATCATGGAGACTGCATCGAAGTGTTCGGCTGACAAGACGGCGGCAGCATATCCTGAAACCAGAAATCGTTAGGGAAATTAGAAAATGCTCGATTTCAAAGATCGGAAAGACAGGGTAGATGTCCTCGTAATCGGAGCCGGCGCGTCAGGCGCCGCGTTCACATGGAGCCTCGTCAAAGACGGCTTCAGCGTTCTCTGCCTCGAGCAGGGTGGCTGGAAGAATCCGGCGGAGTATCCAACGAACCAGTCAGACTGGGAGATTCACCGCCAGACGGACTATAACCCCGATCCGAATTTCAGGAGACTCCCTGAAGATTATCCTGTCAACGATTCGGATTCTCCAATTGCGCCTCTGATGTACAATGCCGTCGGAGGCAGTACGATTCATTGGAGCGCGCATTTCCCGCGCTTTCATCCGTCCGACTTCCGCACCCGGACGCTGGACGGCGTGGCGGACGACTGGCCGATGAGTTACGCGGAGTTGGAACCGTATTTCGATCTGAACGACCGCATCATGGGCGTTGCCGGTATGACTGGAGATACGGCTTATCCTCCTAAGTCTGAGCGCCAAACTCCGCCGATACCACTGGGCGGAGTCGGGCAGACGATGGCGCGCGGATTCGACAAGCTCGGCTGGCACTGGTGGCCGTCGGATTCCGCCATACTGACCGCGCCTTACGACGGGCGCGCCGCCTGTAACAACTGCGGCCCGTGCGACATCGGATGCAGCCGCCGTGCCAAAGCGTCCACCGACATTACCTACTGGCCGAAGGCTATGGCTATGGGCGCGCAGCTACGGACCCGCTGCCGTGTCAGGGAGATTACCATTGACGAACGTGGGTTGGCCGATGGCGCGCTGTATTACGATGAAAGGGGTGTCTTGCACAAACAGGAAGCATCCGCCGTGGTAATGGCCTGCAACGGTATCGGCACTCCAAGACTTCTGCTCAACTCGAAGTCCGGGATGTTCCCCAACGGTCTTGCCAACTCATCCGGGCTAGTCGGCAAGAATCTCATGTTTCATCCTTATGCCATGGTTACAGGCGTATTCGACGATCTGCTGGAAGGATACAAAGGGCCAATGGGCGCTAGTATCATAAGCCAGGAACATTACGAAACTGATCTGTCTCGGGGTTTCGTTCGCGGCTATGCGTTTCAGGTGGTGCGAAGTCCCGGCCCGGTGGGAGTCGCGCAAGGCGGAATAGGCGGTGTACGACTGCCGTGGGGTGCTGAGCATCATACGACAGTCGCCGAACGGCTTGGACGCACTATAACCATAGCCGTAATCGGCGAGGATCTGCCTGAGCTTCACAATAGCGTTACGCTCGACGACGAATTGACCGATAGCAATGAAATCCCGGCGCCCAAGATTAGCTATACGCTCAGCGAGAACAGTAGAAAGATGATGGATCACGGCATAAAGACTGCCAGCGAGGCGCTGGAGGCGGCGGGCGCGCATACCGTTACGCATAATCCACTGCTGAGACCAGCAGGCTGGCATCTGCTCGGCACAGCGCGAATGGGCACTGAACCAGAAAGCAGCGTCGTCAGCAGATCGGGACAGACGAACGATGTAGAGAATCTCTTCATAATAGACGGCAGCGTGTTCGTGACGGCGGGCGCGGTGAACCCAACATCCACGATTCAGGCTGTCGCGCTGCATATGGCGGACGAGTTCAAGCGCAACGCCCGACATATGCGGAACTGACAGACATCGCAGACGATTCCAGACACGGAGGCGTAGATATGTCCAAACCCCTGAGCGTGGAACGGAAGACGCTGTTGACGGCCGTTCTCGACCGTCTGATTCCGGCGGAAGGCGATATGCCCGGCGCAGGGCAAGCCGGCGTCGCAGAATACATCGACCAAGCCGGCAGCTCATCGCCGCGTCTGGCAGGGGTGTTCGCCGAGGCGCTAAACGACATAGATTCGGCGGCGGCGCAGAGAGGAGAATGTTTCGGTGAGATACCCTCAGATGAACAGATGAAGATTCTTCGAAGCATCGAGTCGGACAATCCGACGGCTTTCGGCATTCTACTTGCAGCTGCCTACAACGGCTACTACTCGAACCTCGCTGTCAACGAGGCGCTAGGCTTGGAGGCAAGAGCGCCGCAGCCAAAAGGCTACGAGGTGGAGTTCGGGGACTTCGATTCCCTGAAGTCGGTTATAGCTAGGGGGCGTGTGTACAGAGAGGCATGATTTGAACGACGAAGTTTGTGAAGCCAGTTCTAGGGCAATCCAACTCAATAGAGACATCCGCGCCCGTCTCTCGAAGGTACTCGGTACGATGTACACGGCGCACGAACGGTTTTCGTCTATTGAGGTTACATTTCGCTCTTGGTTTTCTCCGAATCGCCTCGATCTGGCAAGAAGCGAATTGGGGCTAAGCGATAGCAGAGCCAATTCGAAAATAGAAATAATGAGTCGGCATAGCGAAACCGGAGGGGGAAACGCTGAGATTCCGGATGTAGTGGACTCATGGTTTCACCTTCGGGTTAGCGTCACGCGGACGAATGAGTTCCGTACAGATATGCTGGATGGGTGGAGCCGCATCTACTATCCATCAGGCAGGGGATTCTCCCAAGACGATCCACAGCATTACATTGGAGCAATCGAAGACGCTTTGTTTCCAATGAGATATATCTCAGACTTGGAGCTGACGGAGGTCGAAGAGATAACGACTGCCGGCCAAAAAGCCATCGTCCTGCGAGGCGTTACACGCAGACACAACAGAGATGTATCGGGATTCCCACTCGGTGTGGGTTCGACCGAGCATGAGCTGATTGTGGATGTGGAGCGCGGCATACTGCTGGAGCTTACATCGTCTCATCGCGGTCGTCCGGTGGCAGGTAACAAGATACGCCAGATAACTTTCGACCCTCCTATCTCGAATGCCGATACCGAGCGTTGGGAGGAGATTTCAGAGACAGTCGGATTGCTATACCGCGCTAAGAGCAGTTTCACGACAGTCACAATGAGCATTTCCAGACACGCTGGGCATGGTATCGCAGATCCAGGGCTACCTACACATGGCGGGTCAGATTCAGGAGATTCGATAACTCGCCTTTGGGTCGATAATCCTGCCAGATTCAGGGAAGAGACCTCCGATAGCAGCGGCCGCCAGACACACATAGTCAATGGAGATGTATGGTGGCGGCTAACAACTGATGATGTCTCTACGAATGCCCCTTTGGAAATACTGCGCGGATTTGGCGCGGTGTCGGTTGGTGAACACGAAATGCATCAGATCTATGAAGACTCGGAATATGCCATCATCTCACAGCTTTATCTCGATCCTTCATGGCTTATCTCCAGGATGTGGATAGAGCCTGTCGAGAGAACTGTGTGGCTAGGGCGAGATGCGATAAGGGTTCGCGGTGAACCGATTCGGACCGGCCATTGGCTGGATCACGCAGAAGAGGCATTGTGGGCGAACGCCGACGAGTACGATCTGCTCATAGACGCAGAACGCGGTATCTTGCTCAGGATGGCGGCTTTGCTGAAAGGGGAGGAGAAGTCAATCCGTGAGGTAACAGAGGTGACTTTCGACTGCGACATCCTGGATGATATGTTCATAGTCACCCCAGATTCTAATATGAGCGTAAATATACCCGCCGCAACTGTATCGAAATCGAGCTGATCGCTCCTTGGTTACACCTTGTTCGCTCTAGCCAAACCTCGCGGGTTCCGGTGTTTAGCTCCATTGAATCCGAAATCCCATTCCCATAGCAACATAGGCCTTGCCTGAGTGGACTATCCTGGTGACAGTAGAGAATTGGACTTCTACTATCCCAGATAGTTCGATTCAGATATGGAATGGGCAAACGAAGCTGGTCTCAATCTGCCCCCAGCATGTGCCGAGACAGCTGATGCCAGTAAACTTCACCCGAATCGACCATGGGCCGAATTCTTTCGTCCAGATCGATGCCTGATACCGCTGCCCACGCGGGCACATCTTTGAGTCGGGCTAAAAAGCCGGCATTGCGGACTGCCCTGCGCGTGTCTCGACCGTTCACAGTGAAGGACGCTTCTACCGCTATGTAACACGGATTCCCTTCTGAGTCTTCCGCTTCGATGATAATGTCTGCTATACGGAAGCTCTCGTAATCTGGGCGTGATATATCGCCACTTACGCGAAGGGCGCGCGCTATGTTTCTGATCTCCTCCGCTGACAGCATGGATATTGCAGTTAGACCCATATCTTCGGCTATTAGGTCATACTGGGCCATCGCTACATTGCGCGCATGAGCGCCTTTGAGAATGGATAGATCGTTGATGATGCTTCGTAAGAGACTTTCGGTCTTGTCGAACTTATCATCGTGTTCGTCGAGCCGTTTGTCATGTTCGTCGAATCTCTGATCTACACGATCGAACCGCCTGTCATGTTCATCGAGCCTCTTATTGATTTGCTCGAACTGGCGGTTGGTCGATTCGATGAATCGAGCCAGAGTGTTGGGCATTTCCAGAAGCTCTTTTGTGAGCAGCCGCGCGCGCAGAGCTTCTACCCACTCTGGATTTTCGTCCAAAGCGCGGATCAGGTCTTCGACTGTATGTATTATAGTCATGCGTGTATCCCAGTATCATCATAGCATACCGACACAGCATACTGAGCCTCTAGCGGCTGTATGGCTGTATGATAGAGTGTGGAAAAGCGAACTAACCGAGGGGGAATCTCAAATAAAATGATGAGAAGCAACGAGACCAGAGCTCCACATACGGGCGTGAGCGTCTATGACGCGATATTTGGCAGACGCACCACTAAGGATTTTACCGACGACCATGTATCCGCGGAGGTTATGGGGAGACTCTTCGACGCGGCGATTTGGGCGCCCAACCACCGTCTTACGGAGCCGACTAGATTCTTCGTTCTCGAAAAGGACAGCCCGATAAGGCGAAAAGTAGCCCAACTTGCATGGGAGACTACATACCAGAATGTGGTCAACCCCAACCTAGATCAGAAGCGCAACTCTGCCGATGCTAGCAGAGACCGCGTCCTCGCCGCTCCCGCTATGGTGTATGTTTACAGCATTCCCGGTGACAACGACGAGGTAACACGCGAAAATTATGCTACCTCATGCTGCGCAGTTCATAACATGGCGCTTGCAGCTGTCGCCGAGGGACTTTCTTTAGATTGGAGTACAGGCGGAATATCCAAACTTCCAGGATTGACAGATACCCTCGGCGCGGATCAGAGCTGGATGATAGTTGGTGTCGTATTCATCGGGAAGCCAGCTGTTGTCCCAAACTCTCGTCGCACTCCATCGTCTGAGATGGTCTCTTGGCTATCCTAGATTTTCGAGGAGCATTCGATACATCCAACGCCGACTACACGCATCCAGCCCAATGAGCTTGCAGCGCCAGATTTGCTCGCCTCTAGCTGCAGGCTGGATGTCTAAAAGCGAGCGATTAGCGATTATTATTTTATTCTTATAGGAAGAGGCGAATTCGCCCAGCGTCTCTGACTATGTATATCTGCGCAGACTGAGTTCGCTCTCTGCCATATCCCTTCTATACCGTCTCCGGTTCATAGCTCGGAGCAACAAGCCTAGTCTGCGCAGAAGAAGACCGCGCGCGTAGAATTATCCCCCTGAGGAATTCTGCGCAATATCTTCATCGAGGAGTTTTTTGAGGCGGTCTTTGGCTTCGCGGATGACTTGTATCTGTTCGGCTATCCTGTCGAAAAGATCGGAGCGCGCGCTAATACCCTCGGAGATCATCAGCGCGGCGGCTTCGGAGCGGCTCTTGGTCAGGCCGGAATCTACGAGCTGATCGATCTGCCCCAGCACTTCTTCGGAAACTCGCACCATAACGACATTGTCTCTATTGGAGCGGACGGATTCGATTGTCTTCAGGATAGAATCTTTGACTTTTACGGCGGTGTCCTTGTTCTTGGCCATGGCGTCGTGGACGGTGCGTTTTACCTTCGCCAACTCCTCCTGCGCAACCTTCATGGTTTCATCATACTCGCCACACTGTTTTCGGTCTTTCCTGTTCATATGTGTTTTCCTTTCGGTTACATGTAATTGCATATAACTCTATATTCAAGTAGTGTAACTTTCAAGCTCTCATAACTAATTCGTTTGACTGCTATGCTGGTCTAGGATAGGGTTATGCAGTGTTGGCATCGTGCGTCATGTATTGGATGTGGGACTGCCACACGACCATCATATGGCAGAACCCGATACAGATCACTCACGGAGCGCGGATGAGCCTCGTTCGATGTCTGCATCGGGCAAACAGCGTCGGACGGACGGACGGGGCAGACGCCCATCGCGTATCACGAGAGACCTCACCAAGGGCAGCATTCCGGGTAATCTATGGTTTCTGTCATGGCCTCAGATTACCGAGAGCTTTCTCAGTGTGGTCGATCAGCTTGCAGACCTGGTTTGGGCGGGACGAGTCGGATTCGAGGCAATCGCCGGGTTCGGTGTAGCGCAGACATATTTGATGCTGATGATGACCGCGCGCATGGGATTGGACGCGGGCATGCGGTCGATGATCTCCCGCGCTGTAGGCGCGAAGCGTATCGACTACGCCAATCATGTCATGCTTCAGGCGCTCACACTGACGACGGGCTATTCACTCGTCCTGATCCTGCTCGGTTTGCTGCTGACCGAGCCGCTGCTGCGAGTGATGGGGCTTGGTGATGATGTAGTGCGGCAGGCGGCGGGCTACATGCGTTTTCAGTTCTTTGCCATGTCCATCATGGGACTGCAGCGACTGACGGCGGGCGCGCTTCAAGCTTCTGGCGACAGCCTGACCCCGTTGAAGGCGGCGACGATCTCGCGCGTGGCGCATCTGGCGCTCAGTCCGCTCTTAATATTCGGCTGGTGGTGGTTTCCGCATTTAGAACTGGCTGGCGCAGGAGCGGCTAACCTCATCGCGCAGTCTTTGGGGCTTGCCCTGAATATGTTCGCGCTCATGCGCGGCACTTCCCGGCTCAAGCTCAGCTTCGCTGGGTATTATATCGACTTCCAGATGATCTGGCGCATTATGAAAATTGGGATACCAGCTTCGGTCACGGGCGCGCAGCGGGCAGTCTCTCAGCTGATCGTGGTATTCATCGTAGCGCGCTTCGGATCGGGCGCGCTTGCGTCGTTCGCGCTTGCGCGACGAGCGGAAAACACCGTCAACCATGCCAGTAGAGGGCTTGGCCGCGCAGCGGGCGCGCTCGCAGGACAGAATCTGGGTGTGGGCTACACCGAACGCGCGAAACAGTCCGTTCTCTGGGCCCTGGTGTATTCAGTCGTCGCCAGCGTTGCTGTCGCTATCCTGTTTTTCCTGTTTTCAGATCGAGTAGCGGCAGTTTTCAGCCCAGACCCGGAGTTCGTGAAACATGCGGCCACATGGCTTCAGGTTCTAGCTGTCGGATATGTCTCTATGAACGCAGTACAGGTTTTTACTCAGTCTTTCAATACTTCTGGCGATACTTTTGCGCCTATGGTGATAATGCTGTCCACGATGTGGCTGCTGGAGATACCGCTAGCATTCGCTTTGGCTCTGTACACTGACATGAACGAATTCGGCGTGCCATGGGCCATCGTAATAGGCATGACAGTCCGCGCGGTCGTATTCGGGATTTACTTCCTTAAGGGAAAATGGCTCAGGACGGGGTTGATGTGAAAAGTCGGAGTTCGGCGTTGATGTCCCTGTTCGAGGATGGGACGCCTTACTCCATTTGGCTAACCCGGATGACAGAGTCGTCATGCATATTGGCTCGCGTCGTATGATAGGCTTACCGGTGTTGGTACACTCGATCGAAAATAACTGGCGGGCGGGAGTGTATGGAGAATATCGAACAGCAGGAGGCACAGATCACCGAGAAGAAGCGTTCGGGTGGTATTCTGTCAGGCGCAGTCAAGATATTTACAGTGGTTATGATCGCAATGACTGTGTTCAGTATGGATCAGCTCACGAAGTGGCTAATTCGTGAGAACCTGTTAATCGGCGAGTCCTGGCCGAGCGAGGGGTTCTTCAGACTAACACATAGCACCAACACTGGGACGGCGTTCGGGCTGTTTCAGCAGCATACTGCGATACTGACGGTTGCGTCGATCGCCGCCATCGGGATCATTATCTACTTTTACCGGGCACACAGTCAGAGCAATCCGCTTTCGATTTTGACAGTCGGCCTTCTACTCGGCGGCGCGTTCGGCAACCTGCTAGACAGGCTCGCCGCAGGCAGGGTGACGGATTTCATCGATGTAGGCCCCTGGCCTAATTTCAACATCGCAGATTCCGCAATCGTTGTTGGAATCTTCATCCTCATAGCCGGATACATACTACAGGGCGACTCTTCCAAAGAGTCCGACGCGGACAGACAGCCGGAATCGTGAGGCTAGCCGGAGTGAATGGCATACGCATATTAGAATCCGATCGCGCAGGCGATCGGTTGGACATATTTTTAACCCAAAGATGCTCTGGCCTCTCGCGGTCTAGGATTAAAAAGCTAATCATTGACGGGTATGCGACCATAGACGGGAAGAAAGTCAGCCCTGCCTACAAACTTCGCGCAGGTCAGAGGGTGACAGTCGAATTCCCCGCTCCTTCGCCCACGAATATAGCGGCTCAGCGAATTCCACTATCGGTGGTTTACGAGGACGATGATATGCTCGTAATAGACAAGCCTGCCGGGATGGCGATGCATCCGGGCGCGGGGCAGCCGGATGCGACTATGGTAAACGCGCTGCTGGGGATGTACCGAGACATCGCCTCCGTCGGCGGCGATGGACGGCCGGGGCTGGTGCACCGCCTGGACAGGGATACATCCGGCCTGGTAGCCGTAGCCAGAACAGATGCCGCGCACGCCGCGCTGTCGGCTCAGTTCAGAGATCGAACGGTGAGCAAACGATATCTTGCGCTGGTGTCTGGCACGCTCGATCCTCCACACGCCATCATAGATGCCCCAATCGGGCGACACCCCCGCGACCGCAAGCGAATGGCCATTGTCGAGGGCGGCAGACCCTCGGTGACTGCATATCGAACAATCGCGTCGATCCCCAAATACACCTTCGCAGAGGCACACCCACGAACGGGACGCACCCATCAGATAAGGGTGCATTTCGCCTCCGTAGGCCATCCTACAATCGGAGACGCACTCTATGGACACACCGGACACGCCGAAGCTAGGCTCGGCAGACACTTCCTACATGCTGCAGGCTTGGAACTCGATCATCCGACGACTGGAGCGAGGGTTAGTTTCGAATGCCCAATGCCGGAAGATCTGCGAGCTTTTTTGATGGCTGTTGGCCTGCATACACAAGAATATATATGAGACATGCAAACAGTCTGGTAATGCAGATTTCTATACAGCTGCATATTTTCTGAGATGCAATTCTCTAATATCTAGACGCTCCCCTAGACGGCGGCTCATGCTATGGATATACTCTATGTTTGGCCTATTGCCGTTTGGCTTATTGCCCTCTTGACCTACACGATGAGGAGACTAAGAAGATGTCATCCGAGACCAACCGAAGAATCGTATTGGCCTCGCGCCCAAGCGCATACCCGGAACCCGAACATTTCAGAATAGAGGAGACGCAGATACCGCAGCCGCGCGAGGGCGAGGCGCTGGTGCAGGTGATATGGCTATCGCTAGACCCGTATATGCGCGGACGGATGCGCGAAGGGCCATCGTATGCCGCGCCGGTCGAGGTGGGCGGCGTCATGACTGGCGGCGTAGTAGGCCGAGTGATAGAATCGCGCACCCCAGAGGTGACAGTGGGCGACATCGTGGAAGGCTCTCTGGGCTGGCAGCAGTACGCAGTGGCGAGACCTAGCGCTCTCCGCGTGGTCGATCCACAGCTTGCGCCAATATCCACTGCCGTCGGCGTGCTGGGGATGCCCGGAATGACGGCATATTTCGGTCTTCTCGATGTGGGCAAACCTGAGGTTGGCGATACGGTCGTCGTCTCTGCCGCGTCGGGCGCAGTCGGCCAAGTAGTTGGGCAGATGGCCCGCATCATGGGCTGCCGTGTCGTCGGCACCGCGGGAAGCGATGCCAAAGTCGATTTCATCGTCAACGAGCTCGGTTTCGACGCTGGAATCAACTACAAGACTGAGGACATAGACACCGCGCTCGCCGCCGCCTGCCCCGATGGTATAGATGTCTATTTCGACAATGTCGGCGGATTCGTCACAGACGCGGTGATGCAGCAGATGAATGTCCACGCGCGAATCTCGGTATGCGGCCAGATTTCTCAGTACAACCTCGCACAGCCGGAGCTTGCGCCGCGCAACATTGGGCTGCTCATCCAAAAGCAAGCGCGGATGGAAGGTTTTTTGGTATTCAACTTCACGCATAGACATGAACATGCCCGCAAACGCATGGCGGAATGGATACGCAGCGGGGAGCTCCGCTACAAGGAAGATGTAGTCAGCGGCTTGGAGAACGCGCCAGCGGCGTTCATCGGAATGATGACAGGGGAGAACTTTGGGAAGCTGCTGGTCGAAGTAGGCGAGTAGGCCCAGATAGCGGAATCGAATCGGCTCACTCGAAGGTTCGTCCCCGATACTACGGGGACGAACTCGTTTATTTGGATACGACTAGATACTGGATACTAGATAGGTGTGGGGAATACGGAGGGGAACATGACGACACAGACAAAAGTCGAAGTAAAGTCTTGGGCGAGCATACTGGACGAGCGTACACGGGCGCAGGCGGACCTCATCAGCCGTGTGCCCGGCATCGCCGGACATGTCGCCCTCATGCCAGACGCGCACATAGGCATCGGCGCGACCGTCGGCAGCGTCATACCTACATACCCCGACACGATCATTCCTGCTGCTGTGGGCGTGGACATCGGCTGCGGGATGATGGCATGCCGAACGGACATAGACCGCCTGCCGGATGATCTCACGACGCTGGTGAATCAGTTCGGACGCTCGATACCTGCTGGTATGGGACGCCAGCACAAACAGGCGACGAAACAGGCCGAGGAGTGGTTCGAGGAAAACCCTTTGCCCAACTCGGCGGAGGAGGTGTTCGCATCCCGCAAGGGTGGTGCGACACGCGCAGGGAACTACGGACGCAGACAGCTTGGTACACTGGGCGCGGGCAACCACTTCGTCGAGGTCTGCCTCGACAGTGATGATGCCGTATGGTGTCTCCTGCACAGCGGCTCTCGCGGTATCGGAAACGCCATCGCGCAGATTTTCATAGACATCGCAAAGGCGGAGTGCACGGAAAAGCTCGAAGACCCAGATACTGCGAGGCTAACAGGCGAATCTTTCGAGTGCTACATACAGATGATGCAGTGGGCGCAGCGTTACGCCTACACCAATCGCGAACTCATGATGGAGGCGATGATCGACGATATGACACGCTTCATCGGCGCGTTCGAAGTGGTCGATACGATCAACTGTCATCACAATTTCGCGGCGAAAGAGGTTCACTTCGGGCGCGAAATGTGGATAACCCGCAAAGGCGCGATACGAGCAGATATCGGGGATATGGGGATAATCCCCGGCTCGATGGGCGCGGCAACATACATAGTAGAGGGTAAAGGCGAGCCAGAATCGTACAAATCTTCCGCGCACGGCGCAGGCCGCATGTACAGCCGCGGACACGCTCGAAACACCTTCACCGTCGAATCACTGCGCGAATACATGGCGGGCAAAGCATGGAACGCCAGAAACGCATCGAAGCTGTTGGACGAACACCCAGACGCCTACAAGCCGATCGAGCAGGTGATGGCAGATCAGGCCGATCTGGTATCGGTAAGAACAGTACTGAGGCAGGTGGTGAACTACAAAGGGGTATGACCAACGGCTGGCAATCGGATAGCTGAGGTCAACCGCTTCGATACACGATAAGAAAGAACCTATAGATTCAACTACGGCAGGCAGTCCCCCTCTCCGCTTATGAGAGGGGGACTATCTATTGTTGGCAATAACAGCGGAGGCATACTCCGGAAAGTCGTCGATTAGGATACGAGACGAATCGTCTTGGACTTGAATCCATATCTCATGCCAAGCCATCTCGATAGGGAAATTATTCCAATCCCCACAACTATTAGAGCTACGGGCATGAGCGCGTTCGAGAAGATGATTTCGGCGCCATCTATCACTAGGAAAAATCCGATGCCTACGATTCCCATTCCTATGAATGTTACTAACAATATGGGCCAACCTGGTGGCGCATTCCTTGAGAAAGTATTATTGGGCAATTTACCACCTGGCAATAGGCTATTTAATGGAATCAATCTTCCTACCATTAAAACTCCTATAGGGATACATATAGCCCCGACAATTAGTCGAAATATTCCGTCTCCTGCGACAACCAGCGCTACGGCTCCACTCGTCAAGGAAATAGCAAATCCGATTGTCATAAGCGTTGCTGGTATGCTGATTATCTCTAATAAAACCAGGGTTGCCTTCACAATAAATTGCGCAGAAACGAGAGCCGATGCCCCAATAGCGCCCGCAATGTTCTTGGCCCTGACTTTATTGGAAACACTGGTGTCGCCGTATGACTGAGAACTATCACGAGAGTTCTGCTGAGAGCGGCCATATCCACGCTGGGGCTGTATGCTTCGAGAAATGCGCAATTTATCGAGGCCATCCCTCAATTCTGCAAGGGACATATGATCAGTTTCCTCGAGAAGAAGGCAATACGGTTTTATCGACACGGGTTAGGGATTTCTTCGGACAACCCTGCCTGAGCCAAATGTGCGGTACATCCTCGTCATATCGGCATCGGCCACTGACGAGGATGCCCTAGGTTTGGAAAATACTCCGCCCGCGTTCAGGCGCTCAGAGGAGCGCAAAATCAGCGGTTACTCTTCGTCACGCAGCAGTCCTGGAAGAGCATCGACAAATCCGAGAGCTACTTTATATGAGCTATAGATATCTTCGCTTGTTTTCTCCAAGACGAATGAACCGAAATCTCCATGGACTAGACGATTGCGATCATTACCCAATTCCAAGAAGGCTTTCACCCCATCTTCTAGCTCGGTTTCGCTCCGGACTTTAGCTACCATAACGGATCGGAATGATGAACCGAACGATGCCCAGAACCTATTGGCGTTCGGTCCGCCCCAGTCGAATAACTGATGATACCCTCGTGATAAGACCTTATCTTCAACAAATTCAACCATTCGTTGATTTCCGTCAGTAGTTTCTCGGACATACTCGCGAAGTATATCTTTGATTCTCCGCTCGAAATAGCTTGCGGACGCGAGAAGCAGGTTCTTCCGAAATATATCCCCCGCCGTCAACGCAAGTGATGGCTCTCCTGATAATAGGTTAGCGACATCGGTAAAATCTTCATACATCTGATCGACATGAGTACGGGAGATAGGCATTGGAATTAATTGTTTATCCTAATGACATCAGATGCTCGCCTTAGCCTCGTATTGACATTGGCAGTATGAGTAGTTCTTACTTGTGTTGCTTCTGAAAATTCTGGGTCATTAGATAGCCTAGCTATGCTTTCAAGGCATATCTGACCCTCGACAAGAGAGCGCTTGCTGAATGGAGGGGTACACACAGCTACGAAGGTAGCCTCGAAAAGCGCTATATTGAATCGCTTGCTATTATGCATCAGGAATGTGTCGTCTGCCAGACCTTTAGTACTCTCTAGGAATGAGATGAACAGACTTTTTAGGTAGCCATTCTTTCCATCGTCATGTCCCTTGGATTTCTTCGAGAACTTATTCAGAAATTTGACCAACGATGGGGCATAAGTTTTAGATTCAATCAGCATAGCAAAACTGCGCAAGAGTATCTCGAGATCTTTCATGTGTAGATCTGTGTCAATTTTGCCGACAAGCCGCCTCCATTCTTCATTTCTATTTATCTCATTCAACATCGTATAGAAATCTGAATGGTACAGACTCGTTCGGATTTCCTGTGGTGTAAGATTTACACCGCCCGAATTCAGGCGGCTGAATATCTCATAGATTGCAGAGTCGTCCTCACTTTCAGAGTTTTGTTTGATTATAACATTACGCATAGGCCGAAGATCGAACTGAGTTTTGTATTCGCTAAGAGTCGAATAGTTCAGCCCTCTGAATTTATTTTTGTAATTCGGCAGACTCTCTGGCAATGATAGTGAAAAGTCAGTAAAGTATTCATTATTGTGCAACACATTGTCAGGAATATGACCTTCTTTATCGAATATCTGACGAACAACGGCTCGTTTCTCTAATCTTGGAAACCGTTGTTTTATGAAATAATAGATAGACATAAGACGTTGCTGTCCATCTATTACCAAAAATTCATTGCGCTTCTGTTCAAATAGAAATATCTGTGGAACAGGAAGACCCAGTATCAATGACTCGATCAGTCTCGATGCCCGCCCTATATTCCATACATAGTTTCTCTGGAAACCCGGGATTTTCAGAGCACCTGATTCAATAAAATTGACGATCGTCAATATATTGAAGTCGTTAGGTGTCGCGGTGAGCTCGTATTCATGAATCTGCTGATCATCTACTTCTTCATCAACAGAGTAGTCAGAGAACCAATCCTTGGATTCATCTACTGCTGCATCATCAGTTTGCGATGTCATAACCTATTCTTTCATCCAGGTTATCTATGCTAACAGGTGACACTATTCTCGACTCCGTTACTTAGATATCCTGCGGAGGTCACCCAAATACGAATATAGATATTTTAGGCGACCTCCGCAATGAACTGCTGCTAGGTCTTATATAGGCACACCGCTAGCTCATTCGCTCTTATCCTGAATCGCCTTCGTGACTACGGCCGGGTTCATCGGCAGCTCGCGTATGCGGACTCCGATGGCGTCGTAGATGGCGTTGGAGAGCGCTGCGAGCGGTGGCACTATCGGCACCTCGCCGACACCGCGCACGCCGAACGGATGGCTCGGATTCGGTACCTCGACGACGACCGTATCTATCATCGGAAGATCGAGCGATGTGGGCATGCGATAGTCCAGCAAGCTGCTGTTCATCATCCGCCCCTCGTCGTTCATATAGTACTCTTCGTTCAGCGCCCAGCCGATGCCCTGAACGACCCCACCCTGTATCTGCCCTTCGACATAGCTGGGATGAACAGATGTACCGGAGTCCTGCGCGGCGGTGTATCGCAAGACTTCCACTTTACCCGTCTCCGGATCGACTTCGATATCCACGACATGGGTTGCGAACGCGCTGCCGGCGCCGGCAGGGTTCATGTTCGCGCTCCCCACTACGGGGCCTCCGGTCTCGGCGGCGCGGCCAGCGAGGTCGGCGAATCCGATGCTCAGCTCAGGGTCTGACTTGTGCTGGAACACGCCGCCTTCGAGTTCTATCTCATCGGCTGCAGTATCCCACAGCAGCGCGGCGCGGCCTATCATCTGCCGTTTGACATCCTGCGCCGCCTCGTAGCTCGCCCAGCCGGTCTTGAACGCCGCGCCCGATCCACCAGTCATGGAGGTATAGCCGATAGCATCGGTGTCTCCGACCTGCGGGTTGACATGCTCTACAGGGATGCCCAGCACTTCTGCAAACTGCTGAGCCGCCGCCGGACGGGTGCCGCCGATGTCCATAGAGCCGATAGTCAGATTTACGGTGCCGTCGTAGTTGAGATTTGCGGTGGCACAAGCAGGGCCGGTGCCGTTTATCCAGAAGCCGGATGCCACTCCTCTGCCGCGCAGCCTTCCTTCGGCAGGCGAGGCGAGCTGCTGGGTATAGTGCGCGTGATCCTTTGCGGCCTGCGCTGTTTCTATCGCGCCGATGGGCGGGTTGATGATACCGCTGGCCCGTCGGGTTCCCTCGCGCGCGCCGTTTAGAATGCGAAACTCCAGAGGATCGATGTCCAGCTTTTCGCAGAACTCGTCGATAATAGTCTCCGCCGCAAACGAGCCTATCGGCGCGCCCGGCGCGCGGTATGCGGTAGTCTTCGGCTTGTTATCGACCACATCGTATGCGTCTATGACGATGTTGGCGATGTCGTATGGGGAGAAGATGCAGTTGGCCGCCGCGCCGACGGGGGAGCCGGGGAACGCGCCCGCCTCGAAGCGCAGATCGGCATGCGCCGCAGTCATCCGACCATCGTTGGTAACACCCATCTTTACCTTCATCCAAGACCCGGATGTCGGGCCAGACGCCTCCATTACTTCGGCCCTGTTCATCGTTACCTTGACTGGCTGACCCGTCTTCTTCGAAAGCGCAACCGAAATGGGCTCTAGGTATATCGTCGTCTTGCCTCCGAAACCGCCGCCTATCTCCATCGGCACGACCTTGACGGATGAGGAAGGAATGCCTACGACAGCCGCGGTAAGGTCTCTAATCTGGAAATGTCCTTGCGAGCTGCTCCAGACCGTTATCCTGTCCTGAGGAGTCCACCATGCGGTGGCGGAGTGAGGCTCGATGTAACCTTGGTGAACGGTCTTCGTCCTGAACTGGCGCTCTATGACTATGTCCGCCTGCTCGAACCCCTCGTCGATGTCGCCGATTTCGAGCCGTGAGTGACTGGCTATGTTGTTAGCGAATTCGGAATGGAGCAGCGGCGCGCCATCAGCCATCGCTTCCTCGACGGTAGTTACGACAGGCAGCGGCTCGTACTCCACCTCGATGAGGTCGAGCGCTTCTTCCGCTTCGTGCGGACTGTCGGCAGCAATTGCGGCTACGGGATGCCCCTTGAACAACGCCTTGCCGCGCGCAAGTATCTTGCTGCTGACATGGAACATATTCTGTGGCGGGCCGCCGGCCGGCCATGGAACCGACTTGTTTTCGTACTCCGGCAAATCTGCAGCTGTCAGTACCGCGCGGACGCCCGGAGCCTCCTCCGCCCGAGAGGTGTCTATCGAAACGATTCTAGCGTGCGCATACGGACTTCGCAGTACCTTGGCGTGCAGCATAGCGGGCAGATTTATGTCTGCTCCATATGCCGCCTTGCCCGTAACCTTGTCGTAGCCGTCGTGCCTAATCGGGCGGGTTCCCACCGCTGTGTAGCTTTTGGATTCAGTCATCGTCATGGGTTCGTTGCGCCTCCACTACTATTATCTATCTATTATCCCTTATTCCTAACTTCAGATTTTGACAATCGATCTGGAATGTCGAGTTTATCAGCGTGTATTGTATCACAGCCGGAGCGTAATACCCTGATTCGCCTCTGAGTCTGCGCGTACACCGAGTAGTCTAGGCATAACAGAGCTGCGTATAGAAGAACGCTAAGAACGCCTCCTCTACTTTTCTACCATTCTGCGGTGTGATACAATCCCTTACCATATCCGAGTATGGGTTTGTGTTGTGTAGAGGGTGATTCTTCTCTCAGTAGGTAAGGGCGGATTTCGGAGGAGCGCGTATGTCAGCGGTTGTCGAACTCTTCGAAGGCGGGTCTGTAACTTCGCCGGAAGGATATTTCGCAGGTGGCGTGTATGCCGGGCTGAAAAGCCCTGGAGAAGGCGTTCTGGACTTGGGGATACTCGTATCCGCCCGACCCGCCGCAGTCGCCGGCACATTCAGTACCAACAAGATACTTTCGCCTTCAGTAACTGTGACGAAGAATCACATCACACGCGATACGGTGATAGGCGTCGTAGCCAACAGTGGCTGCGCGAATTGCGCAGTCGGAGAGCAGGGCTTTACCGACGCAGAGGAGATGACGCGGCTTGCGGCCCAAGCCATCGGTGCACACACCGAAGATATGTTAGTCGCCTCGACCGGTATGATCGGCGTCGAACTACCGATGTCTCTTATAAGACAGTCGATTGGCGGCATAAAGCTGACAGCAGATGGAGGCGAGGCGTTCGCGCGGTCGATTATGACCACGGATACGCGGCCAAAGCATGTGGCCGCCACTTTCGAAGCTAACGGGCAAAGATATACTATAGGCGGCGTAGCTAAGGGCGTTGGGATGATACATCCGAACATGGCGACGATGCTGTCTTTCATCACATGCGACGCCGAGATTGACCGGGCATATCTTCAATCTGCGCTGAGCGACGCTGTCAATGTCAGCTTCAATATGATAGATGTGGATGGCGACCAATCCACCAACGATACCGTACTGCTGTTCGCCAATGGCGCAGCCGGAGGCGGACGCATCGAGCAGGGCTCGCCAGACGCAGAAGCCTTCGAGCGCGCTTTGACAGAGGTGGCGATATATCTGGCTAAAGACCTAGTGCGCGACGGTGAGGGCGCAGGACATATAATGGAAGTCACTGTAGATGGCGCGATTAGTTCCGCCGATGCCGTAACTGCCGCAAGAGAGATATCCTCATCCAATCTCGTCAAGACGATGGTTCACGGGAGAGACCCGAACTGGGGCCGCATAATGATGGCGCTCGGCAAAAGCGGGGTCGAGCTGGAAGAATCGAAGATCGACATTTTCATAAATGGCATACATATCGTCCACGAAGGCAAGGCGATTCCCTACTACGAAAGCGCCGTAATATCCGGAATGGCCGCTCCTGAGGTGAACTTCCGCGTCAGTCTGAATATCGGCGACTACTCCGCGACTGCTTGGGGGTCAGACCTAACAGAGGAGTATGTTACTTTCAACTCAGCCTATTCCACATAGGTTAGCGTTGTCTAAGGAGTATTGCTCTGATGGGACGATTGTAGTAAAAATCGGCGGCAGCACGATTGGAGAGCACGACACTGCCATTCAGGACATCGCATCGCTCTGCGCTAGAGGGCTGAAGCCCGTCGTCGTTCACGGCGGCGGCAGTACAATCTCCGAATGGATGGCGAAGCAGAATGTTCGCTCAGGCTTCGCTGGAGACGGTCGGCGCGTCACCGATGAAAACGGTCTGCCAATTGTCATCGCCGTACTGGCCGGTCTCGTTAACAAACACCTGTCAACCCAGCTGTCGGATCAGCTGTCCTCGATCAACGCTGGCGCATTAGGCATGAGCGGCGCGGACGGCAAAATGCTCATCGGACATGTTCGAGATCCGAAACTCGGATTCGTCGGAGACATCGTTTCGGTCAACACCGCACCCATACTCGCCGCATCGAACGCCGGATTCGTTCCCGTTATCGCCCCAATAGCTGTATGCTCCAATAACGATGAAACGCACCCCGGCTCTATGCTGAATGTCAACGCAGACAGCGCCGCAGGTGAGATAGCGCGCGCGCTAAGTGCAGACGCGCTGGTTTTATTGACAGATGTAGAGGGTGTTCTGGACAGAAGAGGACGACTAATTCAGCGTATCACCCAAACACAGGTAGGGGGGCTCATCAGAGGCAACATAGTACGAGAAGGTATGATTCCCAAAGTCGAAGCATGCCTCGTAGCCGCAAGCGGCGGATGCACAGCCCATATCATTGACGGTCGGGATCCGAATGCACTCTCGGGTCTACTACTGGAAGGCAAGAACCTAGGCACTCGAATCGTCTAAGATCATAATCATATAGGATAGACTCTGATAGGATAGACTCTGAGATCTCGATCTCAATTCCAAACAGGGATGGTATCGAATAGCCTATTTTATCTACCCGAATGGCAATGGCAGTGAATAGACGACCAGACAGCCTGCAAGCACAGAATCGCGAAAGATAGAGATATTATGGCCGAAGATTTCCCACGCAATGGCGACGATGCACTCGGACAGCCCGTTTCAATAAACCCCGGTTCATTTGCCCCCATACTCAAATGGGGGGCTGTCGTCGTTGGCCTGATTCTGCTGTTCGGACTCATATCGTTCGGTCGCGGAGTTTACACCGATCTCCTTTGGTACGAATCGCTCGGATTCCGCAGCGTCTTCCTCAAAGTTACACTCACCAAAGTCGTTCTGTTCCTAGTTGGCTCGCTGAGTACGGCCATAATTCTGGCTATCAGCCTTAGAATTGCGTATATATACTCCGCTGGTACGATTACTCTTCCTCTGCCCGCAGAAGCATTATCCGCCATAACGCGCACCTTCCTATGGGGCGCATCTCTAGTCATATTCGTCCTGAGCGTCATATTCGGATCGGTCATCTCCGGCAGATGGGAGCTGTTCCTTAGATTCACGAATTCCATGCCGTTCGGGCAGACCGAACCTGCCTACGGTTTGGATATCGGCTTCTACATATTCAACCTGCCTCTATACAGCTTCCTGCAGGGGTGGGTACTCGGCATCTGTATAGTGACGCTGCTGGCGACTGTTGCCGTACATTTCATTAACTACAGTTTGCGCGGAACCAGCTATCAGATGACCGGCGCTCGGCTAATTCACCTATCCATAATCGCGGGAATCATCATGCTGACCATAGCGGTCGGCCACTGGCTCGACCGTTGGGCGCTGGTTCTTTCCGAGGATGGAGTAGTATTCGGCGCAACATACACCGACATAAACGCCAGACGCCCCGCGCTGTTGATAATGACGATAGTGGCCACCGCCGCCGCAATACTCACATTCGCCAATATCTATTTCCGGCAGCTCAGAATCACGATCGGAGCTGTCGTTCTGTGGGTAGCGCTGGGCCTCCTGCTCGGAACTGCTTGGCCTGCAGTCATGCAGCGGTTCACCGTGGCGCCCAGAGAGCTGAATCGCGAGAGTCCGTACATCGAACGAAATATCGAGATGACAAGGCAAGGTTTCGCTCTGGACAGAATAGAAGAGGAATTTTACCCCGCAGAAACCGAAATCACCGCAGAACTAATCGCGGACAACCTTCAGACCATCAACAACATCAGGCTGTGGGACTATCGCCCGCTGTCCAATGTTTACAGACAGATTCAGCTTATACGTCTGTATTATGACTTCAAGGATGCCGATGTCGATCGGTACATCATCGACGGCGAATATCGACAGGTGCTGCTGTCTGCGCGCGAGATTGCGCCTGAGAACCTCCAAGAAGAGTCTAAAACTTGGGTGAACAACAAACTGACTTACACACACGGCATCGGCATAGCGATGAGCCCCGTAACTGAGTTCACCGCCGAGGGGCAACCGGAATTCTTCGCAAAAGACATCCCCACGGACGGAGCAATCCCCATCGGCATACAAGATGACAGTACCCCGCCTGATTTAATAGTTGACAACCCCAGAATCTACTATGGCGAGAATACCCTCGAATACATCATCGCCAACTCCAAGACAGAAGAGCTGGACTATCAGACGGAACAGGGAGGGCTAGTCAGAACCAGATACACCGGCACGGGCGGTGTCGAGATGTCGTCCATATTCAGGAGACTCGCCTACGCTTGGCAGTTCGGAGACATGAACATACTGATCAGCGGTGAGATAACACCAGAGAGCCGTCTTCAATATCGCCGCCAGATACAGGAACGCGTGAAGACCATTGCGCCGTTCCTAATTCTCGATAAAGACCCGTACATAGTCGCAGCCGAAGGGCAGCTGTTCTGGATACAAGACGCATATACCTTCAGCGACCATTTTCCATACTCCGACCCGATCGGCGATGCCGAAAGTGGACATATCAACTACATGCGAAACAGCGTTAAGGTCGCCATAGATGCATTCAACGGCGATATAACATTCTATATCTGGGACGACACCGACCCGATAGTTTCGACATACGCGAAGATATTCCCAGATCTCTTCGAAGACGATTCGGAAATGCCGGAAGGGCTAAGATCTCACACACGCTATCCGCAGGACTTCTTCTCAGTGCAGGCGGAGAAATATATCAAATACCACATGCGCGATCCTCAGAACTTCTACAACAACGAAGACTTATGGGCAATCCCGAACGAGAAATTCGGACAGGGCGACGATCTCCAAGTGGTGGAACCGTACTATGTCATACTGAAGCTGCCCGGCGAGGAGACGGAGGAGTTCGTCCAGTTGCTGCCGTACACTCCCAGCGGGCGTCCGAACATGATCGGGTGGCTCGCCGCTCGCAGTGACGGCGAAAACTATGGCAAGCTCATGTCATTCAACTTCCCCAAAGACAGCACGATTCACGGACCCGAACAGGTCGAGGCGAGAATAGATAACGACCAGGATATATCGGCGTGGTTCACGCTCCGCTGCGATGAGGGCGCTATCTGCATACGCGGAAACCTACTCGTCATTCCGGTAGGCAAGAGCCTGCTGTATGCCGAGCCGGTGTACATTCAGGCGCAGGGGGTTCAGTTCCCTGAGCTCAAACGCGTGATACTCGCCACCAGAGACAAAGTGGTGATGGAGGATTCGCTGGAACGCGCTTTGAGCGTGCTGGTGGGATACGAAACCCCCGCCGACGACGCTCCTGCGGATGCAGTACGACCGGCATCGACTGGCCCAGCTGTCACTGTCGTAGATCCCTCTGGTGAACTCCGCCGGCAGATCGACTCGCTGTCGGACACCATAGATGAAATAACCGAAGATGTAACCACCCTGCAAGAAACTTTGCAGAACCTCAAAGAGATAACCGGAGGTGAATAGATTGACCACCGACTGGATGGACATAGAGAAGCAGTACTACATGCATGTGGTGAACCGTCAGCCCGTCGTCATAGTGCGAGGGGAAGGCACACGGGTATGGGATGTGGATGGGAAGGAGTATCTGGACTTCACCTCTGGCTGGGCGGTAAACAACGCCGGCCACTCGAATCCAGCCATCGCGGACGCTATTTCCGAACAGGCGCGGACGCTGAATCAGACATCCAATCAGTTCTACACCATCCCGCAGCTTCAGTTGGCAGAGATACTGGTAGAGAACTCCGCGCTGGACAAGGTTTTCTTCTGCAACAGCGGCGCAGAAGCCAACGAAGGCGCAATGAAGCTGGCGCGGCGCTACGGCGTGAAAAACCGCAATGGCGCGTTCGAGATAGTTACCGCCCTCAACTCGTTCCACGGCAGAACTATGGCTAATGTATCCGCCACCGGCCAGCCACACTATCAGGAGCTGTTCCAGCCGATACCGCCCGGATACAAGCATGTATCTTTCGACGACATCGAGGAGCTAAAAGGCGCGGTAACCGATAGAACGGTCGCCGTGATGCTGGAGCCGGTACAGGCCGAAGGCGGCGTGAATATACCCTCGGAAAGCTATCTGGAGAATGTACGGCAGTTCTGCGACGATGAAGGACTGCTGCTAATTTTCGACGAGGTGCAGACCGGTATGGGGCGGCTTGGAACACTGTTTGGTTACGAGAGCTTCGGAGTCGAGCCAGACATAATGACTTTGGCGAAGGGGCTGGGCGGCGGCGTGCCGATCGGCGCTTTCATGGCAAAGGACGAAGCCTGCGCCTTCGTGCCGGGTGATCACGGCTCCACCTTCGGAGGGAACGCTCTCACCTGCGCCGCCGGCTATGCATCCACGAAATATATCATCGACAATGACCTGCCGCGAAACGCCGCCGAGATGGGTGAGCGCATGAGCGCCGCGCTGAACCGCATCAAAGACAGCAGCGAAGGTATCTCCGAAATACGCGGTATGGGATTGCTGTGGGCGGTAATGTTCGATGACGACATCGGCCCCAGTGTCGTCGCCAACTGCAACAACGCTGGTCTGCTCACCAACCCACTCCGCCCGAACGCAGTGCGGCTCATGCCGCCGCTGACCGTCTCCGCAGAGGAGATAGATCAGGCTATGGAGCGGCTGGAGTCCAGCATCAGCGCGGCAACTGATTAACGGTGACCAAGAGAGGCGCGCGCGTTTGACGCGCGCGCCTCTTTCTATCGCTATCGTCCTATCGGCTGGCTGACTCTTAGAGGAACTCCCGATGTTAACGAAAGAACCCAGGCCCAAACTGACATACGCCGATTATGCGCGGACTCCAGAGGGCGAACGCTGGGAGTTGCTGAATGGAGAGTTGTTCATATCCTCCGCCGCGCCGAATATGTCGCACCAGTCGGTTCAGTCGAATCTGGGAATCCGATTAGGAAACTTCGTCAATGACGATAGGCTAGGCTGGGTGTTCTTCAGCGTCACGGATGTCGTCTTGTCCGATCATGACACGGTTCAGCCTGACCTAGTGTTCGTCTCGCGTGAGCGCCGGAATATCATCACCGATGCCAACATTCAGGGATCGCCAGACTTGGTAGTCGAGATACTGTCGCCATCGACCGCAAGTCATGATTGGAGAGACAAGTTCGATCTCTACGCTCTGCATGAAATCAGGGAATACTGGCTGGTATCTCCCGAACTAGAAACGATCTGGGTGTTTCTTCTCGTCGAGGGAGTGTTCGAGGAGATGGGGATATACGGGGAGAACGATACGCTGATTTCGCCGACACTGGAGGGATTCTCGTTGGACGCGAACGAAGTGTTTTCACTGCGATGAAACGAACTTTTTGGAACTTGACTGGCATCGAACACGAGTAATCGAATGTCTAAATACACGGGTAGGCAACTATGAACTGGCGCGAACTGCGAGATAAAAATGTGCCCTCCGTCGGAGGCGCGGTTTCCGGTGGGCTGGACAGCTGCACAGTTACACACTGGCTGAAAGAAAAGGGGTTCGAGGTACAGGCGTTTACTGTCGATCTCGGACAGCCGGACGAGGAGAACCTCAGCGCTATTCGGGACAGGATGATCGCCTGCGGAGCCTCGGACGCCGCTATCATCCCCGGCCGGGCCGCGCTTGCCGAGGCCGGACTCAGCGTGATTCGAGCGCAGGCGCGCTACGAAGGAGGCTACTGGAACACCACTGGCATCGCCCGCCCGATCACCGTTGCCGCAATACTGCCGCATATGCAAGAGCGCGGAATCGAAGTGCTGTTCCACGGCGCAACGGGCAGAGGCAACGACCAGGTTCGCTTCCAGCTTGCCGCCAATATGATGAACCCTTCCACCGAAGTCTATGCCCCGTGGCGAGACCCGGAGTTTATAGAACAGTTCCCCGGACGCCAGCAGATGATCGAGTATTGCGAGGCGAACGGCCTCCCTATCCGCCCCGCGCGCGAGTCGCGCTATTCGACGGACGCCAATTTCCTGGGCCTGACACATGAGGCGGGAGATCTCGAAGATGTAACGATTTCACCGACATTCGTCGAACCCGGCATGGGTGTTTGGCCTTGGGATGCCCCGGACAGTTCGCAAGTGGTGACAATCCGATGGGAAGAGGGCGTTCCTGTCGCAATCGACGGTCAGCAAATATCCGATCTGGATAAGGTATTCGAGACCGCTAATCGCATCGCAGGCGCGCACGGCGTAGGCATAGGAGATCATGTCGTCGAAAACCGTTTCGTGGGCGTCAAATCCAGAGGTATCTACGAATCCCCAGCTATGGAGCTGCTAGGGCGAAGTTATGAGTTCCTGCTACAGTTCATCCTAGACCGACGCGCGCGCGAGCTGTTCGAACATCTGTCGAAAGTCCTCAGCGTTCAGATATATCAGGGCTACTGGCTGGATCTGACGACATCTGCCGCGCTTGCCGCGCTCGAACCCATTACGCGTATGGCAACCGGCGCTATCTCAGTGCGTCTTCATCGCGGCGGCGTCTATTTCGATACGGCGGAGGATACGCCTGAAGCAATGCCACACTCTCTTTACACCGACGACAGCTCGATGGAGGCGATGGGGTCATACGATCACACCGATGCAGAAGGATTCTTGCGCGTGTTGGGCATATCTGCCAAAAACATGGGGCGCATGCAAGGACGCTCGTCCTAATGAACCACGAAGAGACAGATGCGGCAGAGGTCGAATGTATTACTCTGCCTAATTCCGCTGAGGATATGTCCGAAGACTTCATGTCTCTCGCACTCGGTATCGAAGTCGACAACCTGCTAATCGAACCAGTCGGAATCGACACGGGTTTCGCAGGCTCCGTTTACAGAATCCAGCTAGAATACACCAGCGACGATTCTCACGACTTTCCAAATACGCTCATCTGGAAGACCATATCGAGTCATCAGCCAACGAATCGGCTCTTGCTGCGTCTGGGCGCGTACAGCGCGGAGGCAGAGTTCTACGGGAGATTGGCCGATGGCATTCCAGTTGCGCCGCGCGCGTATTTTTCGAGATTCGATCCCGAAGCGCGCGCGCTCTGTCTCCTGCTGGAAGATATAGACACGATGACACCGGGTGAACAGCTCGCAGGATGCACCGAGCGGCAGGCTTTTCGCGTGGTGCAGGAACTGGCGCGGCTTCACGCCCAGTTCTGGGGCGATTCCGCTCACGACACGCTCGGCGAAATACCCATGTTCGACGCTGCCGCAGAGCTGCTTCAGCGTATGCATGAGGCAGCATGGCAGAATCTGGCGGCGGACAGCAGCAGAGCCATCCTATCCGAAGTCGCCAACCGCATCACCCCCGTAGTAGTGGATATAGAGCGTAGGCTGGCCACGCCGCCTCTCACTTTGCTGCATGGAGATGCAAGGGCGGACAACATGTTCTTCGCGGATGGCGATGACGAGCTGCGTCTAATCGACTGGCAGGCTGCCAGAATAGGCAAGGGCGCATACGACCTCGCCTACTTCCTCGCCGCCTCAGTGCCGACGAACATCAGGCGCAATCGGCAGTCGGATTTCATACGAGCCTATGTCGATACCCTAGCGGCTTGCGGCGTAAAGTCGTATGACTTCGCCAAATGCATGGAAGACATTCGCTGGGCGTTGCTGGACATCGTAACATTCTTCGGGATAATCGGAGCGAGTCTGAACTTCGACTCGCAGCGCGGCTCGCAGCTGGCGCAGACTATGATGAGCCGTTTGCAGGCGTCCATAGAGGACAACGCCGCGCTCGATGTCTTGGCCTGACTAACCAGAATCGATCGCGCAACAGAATAAGTGGAAACGATATGAAAATGCTGCGGAGACACACATGACATCAGCGGCAAACAAGGAAGTAAGAAATCAGATCATAACGCTCGTGCGGGACTTTGCGCGCCGCGAGGTCGAACCCATTGCTAGACGGTACGACAACGAGGACATATATCCGCAGGAGCTTATCGAGCCGATGCGCGAGATGGGGCTGTTCGGCATAACGATACCAGAGGAGTACGGCGGGCTAGGTCTCGACTACACGACCTTCGCAATCATATTCGAAGAGCTCAGCCGCGCCTGGATGAGTGTCAGCGGCATTGTAGGAACACACCATGTTCTGGCGCACATCCTTGCGAATGCCGGAACCGAAGACCAGAAGCGAAACTATCTCCCTCGCATGGCGAGCGGTGATCTGCGCGGAGGGCTTGCGCTGACCGAACCGGAAGCCGGAAGCGATGTGCAGAACATTCACACGACCGCGACACGCGATGGCGAGGAGTATGTCATACGCGGAACCAAAATGTTCATAACCAACGCCGAACATGGCAATGTGTTCGCCGTATTGGCCAAGACCGATCCGGACGCCGCGCCGAAACACCGCGGCATGAGCTGTTTCGTAGTCGAAAAGCCAAATCCCGGCGTCCGCGTCGGACAGCACCTAGACAAGCTAGGCTATCGCGGACTCGACTCGTCGGAGCTCATATTCGAGGATTGCCGCGTCGGTTATGAAACCCTCGTCGGCGAGGTCGAAGGTCGAGGGTTCAAGCAGGTGATGGCCGGTCTCGAAGGCGGACGCATCAATGTGGCAGCCCGCGCAGTCGGAGTCGCCACCGCCGCATTCGAAGCAGCCATAAAGTATGCTCAGCAGCGCGAAACCTTCGGCAAGCCAATCGCCCAGCATCAGGCCATTCAGATAAAGCTCGCCGATATGGCGACCAAGATACAGGCGGCAAGACTGCTTACCTATGACGCCGCCGCCAAGAAAGACGCAGGCGAGCGCGTGGATCTGGAGGTCGGAATGGCAAAACTGTTCGCATCCGAAGTCTGCGGCGAAGTCGCTATGGAAGCTATGCGCATACACGGGGGCTACGGATACATCAAAGATTTCGATGTCGAACGCTACTACCGCGACGCCCCGCTAATGATAATCGGCGAAGGCACCAACGAAATCCAGCAGCTGCTCATCGCCCGTCGCTTGCTGGAGCGGTACGCAATATAGCAATAGCCAGCTGTTTACGAATATCCAACGGACCCGGATACAAATTAGGATACATACATGATTCACGACAGACAGGATACCTTCGGCGGGTGGCTCGAAGACTTCACGCCCGGCGACATATATAAACACTGGCCGGGCAAGACGATTACCGAGATGGACAATCATCTCTTTTCGCTGCTCACGATGAACCATAACCCGCTGCACATCGACGAGCATTACATGTCCAAACACCAGCATGGCCGTATTCTGGTCAACGGCGCGCTGGTGCTGAGTCTCGTCGTAGGCATGAGCGTTCCCGAAATGTCGGGCAAGGCAATAGCCAATCTGGAATACGAGAAGATAGTCCACACCGGCCCGACTTTTCATGGCGATACCGTCTATGCCGAGAGCGAGATTCTGGAAGTAGCCGAGACACGCTCTCGGGCCGATCGCGGCATCGTCTATATCGAAACGAGGGCCTGGAACCAGCGCGAGGAGCAGATTCTGACGATGCGCCGCCGTTTTCTCGTCCCCAAGCGCCCAAACTGAGCCAAAACATATGGGACTCGAAGAAGTCGTCTCCGACTATACCGTTTCGATTCACTACGACCGCCGACTGTACCAGCAGGACATAGACGGCTCCATCGCGCATGCGCGGATGCTCTCACGGCAAAGCATCATCTCCGAGCGGGACTCCGATGCTATCATCGCTGGTCTAAACACCGTTCGTAGAGAGATCGAGGAAGGCGAGTTCCCGTGGCGGCCAGAGCTCGAAGACATTCATATGAACATCGAGCGCCGGCTTTTCGAGTTGATAGGAGAACCTGCGCTCCGGCTGCATACCGCCAGATCACGCAACGATCAGATTGCGCTGGATATGCGCATGTTCGTGAAAGATGCCGTAGAGGAAGTACTCGCCGCCTTACGCGGTTTGCAGATTGGCTTGGTGCGGCTTGCCGACGAAAACCGCGTTTTGCCTATGCCGGGCTATACCCACCTTCAGCGCGCTCAGCCGGTGCTGTTCGCCCATCATATGCTCGCATACTTCGAGATGTTCGACCGTGATCGAGAGCGTTTTCGGCAGGCAAGGTATCGAGCGGATGTCATGCCGCTCGGCAGCGGCGCGCTCGCGGGGGTTCCATATCCAATCGACCGCCAGTTCGTTGCCGACACACTCGGATTCTCTCGAATATCCGAAAACAGCATGGATGCAGTATCCGACCGCGACTTCCTGTTGGACTTCGCAGCGGCAGCGGCGATATGCGCCGTCCATCTGTCGCGTCTGGCGGAAGAACTCGTAATATGGTCTTCTGAAGAGTTCGGGTTCGTCCGACTTGCGGACGATTACACGACCGGCAGCAGCATGATGCCGCAGAAGCGAAATCCGGATTTCGCTGAGATAGCGCGCGGTAAATCTGGACGCGTCTTCGGCAATCTGTTTGCGCTGCTGACAACGCTCAAAGGGCTGCCGATGACCTACAACCGCGATATGCAGGAGGATAAAGAGGGTTTCTTCGATTCCTACGATTCGCTGCTGACCACACTGACCGTATTTGCCGATATGCTGAACGGTATCGAAATAGCGCAAGAGCGTATGGCGTCGGCAGGCGATAGCGGCGATATGCTGGCGACAGATATCGCCGACTATCTCGTCGGCAGAGGCATGCCATTCCGCGAGGCTTATCGCATCGTCGCCGCGCTGTCCGAAGTAGCGCGCGCGGAGGGCACAGAGCTGCACCGACTGTCACCGGAAGTATATATGCGCCATTCGGACGAGTTCGAGGGCAACTTGCCGGAGTTCAGCGCGAGAACCTCTATCGCCGCGCGAGATGTTCCAGGCGGAACAGGATTCGCTCGCGTAAGCGATGCCATCGAACGCGCCAAAGCAAGACTGGAGATACCAAATGAGCGCAGCTAGACCAGTGAAGATAGCGCCCTCCATTCTATCGGCGGACTTCGCGCGACTCGGAGAGCAGGTGACGGAGGCGGAGAGCGCCGGCGCAGACTGCCTGCACATAGACATCATGGACGGCCAATTCGTCCCACCCATAACCTTTGGCCCCATGATAGTCGAGGCAATTCGCTCACATACTTCGCTGCCGCTGGAGATTCACATGATGACGGCGACGCCTGAGCGACACTTCGACCAGCTGCAATCGGCTGGCGCGAACAGGATAATCATACATCGAGAAGCATCGCCCCACCTGCACTTTGCGATAGGCCAGATACACGATTTGGGTATGGAAGCGGGAGTCGCGGTGAATCCGGCTACGAGCTTATCATCCGTCGAAGAGGTAAGCGCGGAGCTGGATCTGCTGCTGGTAATGACAGTGAACCCCGGCTGGGGAGGACAACCGTTCATCCCCGCAATGGTGAACAAGGTGCGCCGCGCCCGCGCCGCTCTGGACGATTCGGACGCTCGATCCATACTCGAGGTGGACGGTGGTATCAAGGCCGGAAACGCCGCGCAAGTCGTCGCGGCAGGCGCGGATCAGATCGTGGCAGGGTCTGCCGTTTACAACGATGCCGTTACCGTCGCGCATGCTATGGCCGGGCTGCGCTCGGCAGTCGAATCTCGATCATACTGATTACGGCGGTTATGGCGGCATGGATTCCGATGAGATAAAGAAAGCCATCCGCGCCGGATGGGATGCGATGTCGGAATCGTATCAGGTCGATTCCGACATATCTTTGGATGATGTACACTATGCGCCCTTCGCGCGCGGCGAGCGATATTATCGTCTGCTCGGCGATGTGGAGGGCAAGCGGGTTCTGGAGCTGGCCTGCGGCGCGGCGCAGAACTCTATCGTGCTGACTAAGTGGCGCGCGCAGGTCGTCGCGCTGGACATATCACCCAAGCAGCTGGCGCATGCGCGCTCGCTGAAGCGACAGACCGGATTACGATTCGATCTCGTGGCGGGCGATATGGAAAGTCCGACAATGTTCGAGAACGAATCGTTCGACATCGTGCTGTCTGCCTACGGTTGGGAGTTCGTCCCAGACATAGCGGAGTGTGTCGCCAAGTGCGCATCCATTCTGAAGCATGGTGGACAACTGCTGATGGCGACGGTTCATCCGCTGAGCGCGTTCGACTGGAACGCCGCGGCGCGCGCGCTGACAGTGACCGATTACTTCTCCCCGCCAGTGGAGGTTTGGGAAGAGCCTGTGCCCGACGGCCATAAGCCGGGACTGACTTTCTTCAGAACCATGGAGGAGCTAACCGCGGCGATCACAGATGCGGGGCTGCTCATCGAACGCCTGCTGGAGCCATACCCTGCCGATCCTGTATCAGGAAGAAACTCCCCATACATTGGCGATTACTGGGCAGATCATCTGGACAGGCTCATTCATGTGCCTTTTGGAGTGGTCATCTCCGCGAGAAAGCCTTGAGCGCTCGAATTCGACATACGGAATACTACCAGTATCACACTGTCGTCCCCTATCCCCGCTCTGGCTCTAGCGATTTCGCGGCAGCGAATTGAAGACCTGTGTAGCCGCTTAGCCCCCGCCGACGGCGCGGACTATCTCGAGACGATCGCCGTCTTGGAGAATAATCGAACCGAGAGCCTCCTTTCTGACGACCTCCCCGTTGTGTGCGACTGCGATCGCAGTCTGCGTGATGCCGATACCCAGCAGATACGATTTTACATCCATCGGAGCTTCTGCTGTACGCGGCTTGCCGTTGACCGTGAGCGTTATCATTTTCGAGCCCTCCTGTTGGAGTAAGCGCCGCGCATTGCTGTCGCGAGCTGTTCTGTGGCCGCGCCCGCGTCTTCGGCCATAGATATTGCGGTTATGACTGCCGCGCCGGACAGACCTGCATCGAGAACATCTGCGATGTTGGATACCGCTATTCCCCCGATTCCCAGTATCGGGATATCCAGGCTCATAGCCGCGTTCCGAGCCAGTTCCAACCCTCCTGTCGGCCCGACAGGATGCGATTCGGTCTCGAACATAGTGCCTAATACTACGAAATCCGCGCCCGCCTCCTGCGCCTGTCGCGCACCTTCTGTCGAGTGTACCGAACGCCCGATGAGCATATCCTTACCCATCAACTGGCGCGCCGATGCAACATCCAATGAGTCTTCCCCAAGCTGAACGCCATCCGCGCCGCTCGAGATAGCGACATCTATCCTGTCATTGACCATCAGCAGAGCCTTTCCCGATGTAATCGCGCGCAATTCACATGCGAGCGCGAGCAGACGGTTAGCGGACAGGTCTTTTTCGCGCAGCTGCACCATGCCTGCACCGGCCTGCACAGCAGCTGATGCCATGCTGACGATATTCCCAGAAGCCACACGCCGACGGTCGGTTACCAGACACAGACATGGTATCGGCATTGGAGATGGCATTCGTATTGGGCGCCGATCAGCCGTTGGCGGCAGTCGCCACACCCTCTACCGGGCTGGAGGGTACACCTGTGGCTCTACGCGCGATTCGTCCTGCGACATAGGCCATTCGCCCCGCCTTTACGCCCAGATCGAACGCCTTGCCCATGCCGGCTGGATCTTCCGCCTGCGCGATTGCGGTGTTTACGAGAACGGCATCCGCGCCCGCTTCGAGAGCAACGGAGGCATCCGAGGGGACGGCGAGACCCGCATCGACGACGACGGGAACGGACGACTGACGAATGATGAGTCTTATCTCATCCAATGTCTGAACGCCTTGTCCCGATCCGATGGCCGAACCCAGTGGCATGACTGTTGCGCATCCCAAATCTTCCAGATGCTTTGCCAGCACCGGGTCGGCGTGGATGTATGGCAGAACCGTAAATCCCTCATCTATCAGCTGCTTTGCGGCATCGTATGTGCCGCGCGGGTCTGGAAGAAGATATTCCGAATACGGGATGACTTCCAATTTTATCCAGTCGGAACCGGTTACCTCTCTGGCGAGCCGCGCTGTAAAAACGGCCTCATCCGCCGTCTTGCAGCCTGCTGTATTCGGCAGAATCGTGTATTGACTCCAGTCGAAATAGTCGAGGATGTTTTTCTCTTCTAGGTTGTCGAGATCGAGCCGTCGTATTGCGACTGTGATTATTTCTGCTCCAGAGGCTTCGATGGACTCGACCATCTCCTCGTTGGTGCGGTGTCTGCCTGTACCAACCATGAGTCTGGAATCGAATTCCTTGCCTGCGATTACCAGCTTGTCGTCCATATCCTGCCCTCTCTATAAACGCAAAAGACGCCGCGCATAGTTGCCAGCGGCGTCTGAAATCTCAAACCGTCCCTGCGCTGGCATTACCCAGATCAGGTGATTGCGGTCGGTGAAGGTTCGGATTCGCCCTCTCAGCCCGGTATCCCCCAAGCTCCCGCTATCTCTGTGTGATTGTCAGAATAGCCCAGTCTGCCGCCGCTAGTCAACGAAAGCCCGCTTAACGGTATGTACATTCAGATTCCCTTACCTGACACCTTCAGCTAAGGGGGCTAAAAAATCAGAGGTATCCCCGGCCCTGCAGTAGCTGGATATTATATCTGAACATCCTATAATGAATGATAGAGAGCCTAGAGAATCCTGTAAAAAGGAAATCCCAATGCCCCGACCGAGATACTCCAGCATTTTTGCCGCGATTCTGACGATTATCATGGCAGTGTCCGTTTGGGCGTGTGGCGCGGACGAGTCTGACGGATACTCCGCAGACCGTGCCGACTCATATCAGATCGCGGAGAGCATAGCAGACGAATCGGAGTACGAGTACAAGGAGCCTGCCCCTCAGTCTGCCGCTGCCAAACCTGCCGCTGCCCCCCAGTCTGCAGCGCCTGAGTGGGTAGTGAGCGCGGACGAAGACAAAAAGACTTCGGAGACAGCCGCTGCGCCCGTCTCGAAGTCTCTGTCCGACGGATTCGATCTCGGCGCGGTTCAGGCATCACTGGTTCAGCAGGAACGAGTCATCATAAGAACGGTGGATATGACAATCGAGGTATCCAGCGTGGCAGATTCGGTGGATAGTATCGCGGCGGTCGCGGTCGATCTGGGAGGCTGGCTCGTAAACTCCGACAGGTCTTCGAGACACTTCGGGAAGGTCTCCATCAGGGTTCCAGCTCAGTCTTTGGACGAGGCTGTTATGCGAATCAGGGAGATCGGCTTGGATGTCGAAGCCGAGACTTCCACCAGTAGAGATGTTACCGAAGAATATGTGGACAGCCAATCCAGGCTGACCAGCTTGCGCGCGACGGAGGACGCTTTGCTGGATCTGTTCGATCGCGCAGTCGATGTCGAAGACGCCTTGGATGTGCGCACGGAACTCGCGTATCTGCAGGCCGAAATAGAGACGACGCTGGGGCGAATAAAGCTGTTGGAAGAGACAGCGGCATTTTCTCTCGTACATGTATCGCTAAAGCTGTCTCCCGCGCCGATGCGGGTGGATGCAGGGGAGGACAGAACGCTCAGCGCTGAGCAGGACGCTAGATTCAACGCCACTTTCTCCCCGCCTGCTGGCATAGATGAGTTTTATTTCACATGGGATTTCGGCGACGGTTATCCCGCTGTGGATGGAATTCGTACCGCCGCCACAACCGACCCGGACAATCGGATTACCGCCACCGTAAGCCACATATACGAAGACGATCTGGACTCTCCATACATCGTCAGATTCGAGATAACGGGAACTGGAGAGGCGGGACTGGCCGAAGGTTCAGGCGAATTCGCCGTAACTGTCAAGGAGATACCGCAAATAGAAGTATTCGCAGGCAGTTACGAGATAGCGGAGGAAGGCGAACATGTGGTCTTTTCGGGTTCGTTCACGCGCCCTGTGGAACTCGATAATTTCCGCGCGGAGTGGGATTTCGGAGATGGCAGCGCGCCATCGATCATCATTCCAGAAGAGGGTGTTACACAGGTCTCAGCGTCACATGCCTATGAGAACCACCGCCCCAGTGATTACATAGCGACTTTCACCGTGACGGCTGACAGCGATGCCGGCGAGGTTTCGCAAAGCGCGGAGGCTTCGGTCTATGTAACAGAATCTCGAGGCTTGGTAGTCGGAGGTTGGAGCGCCAGCGAGCAGATTAAGACGGCGACTCGCGCGCTGTCCGTACTGGCACAGTCGTTTGGGACGCTACTGATTTGGGTTGCCATACTCAGCCCCGCGATCGCCATCGCTATAGGAGCTCTTTACGGTGTCATACGAATTAGCAAGTGGCTTGGACGCGGTAAGCCGTCGCTTCTGTCTGGCGGAATTCGACGGAGAGACACAGTCCAAACCGTCGATGCAAGCTCCGAGACGGATTCCGAGAGCAGAAAGGAATAGCGCGAGTGGCTATGGTCAGACATTTCACCGCGACCGGATTCGTCGTACATCGTAGAAGCGTCGCGCTCCACTGGCACCGGAAAGTCGGCGCATGGCTTCCGGCAGGCGGTCACATCGAGCCGAACGAAGACCCGGTGCAAGCCGTCCTCAGGGAAGTCTCCGAAGAGACTGGAATGGAAGTGCGAGTGGCTGCCACGAGCGAAATGCTGGGGTTGTCATATCCGAAAGAGGTTACACCGCCATACACCATCATGGTCGAGGATATCGACGACCCCGTAGATGGCTTTCATCAGCACATCGACATGATCTACTTCTGCCGTCCGCTGAGCGAATCTCCCTGCCTATATCCCGGATGGCGTTGGGTATCTGCGGATATTCTCGAAAGCGGCGCGCCTCTGAAACGGGAAGGTACGAGCGACAACAGCGGCTGTGGCAACAGCGTCCCACCGCCCGAAGATGTACGCGCGCTGGGCATCCGCGCAATAGAATGGGTCGAACGGATTGCGCAAGATGGCGAAGCCGTGCAAGGCAGCCTGTAAGCCGAGTTCTGTATTCGCCGATGGCGAACGGCGGCCATCTATCTGGGCCCGGCGTTGCCGACGGGCTCTAGCAGCCAACCCAGGGACTGTCCGGACGATGCATCCCTCTATTTAGCCTTGCTCCGGATGGGGCTTGCCTTGACCCCAGACATTACTGCCTGGGCGGTGAGCTCTTACCTCGCCTTTTCACCCTTGCCCCGCGCTGCTGCAGACATTGCGAAGGGCGGTATATCTCTGTGGCGCTTTCCGTCGGGTCACCCCGCCCCGCCGTTAGCGGGCATCCTGTCCGGTGGAGCTCGGACTTTCCTCCATCCCGAACCCGAAGGCCCGAAACAGCGACCGCCCAGCCACCTTGCACGACATCAGTTTACAGGCATCGGAACGGAGAAGGAAGATAGACAGGGATGTTCTGAAGCGGGGGCGATACGGATTCTGCCCATCCCGATGATTTTCTCTATCGCATCGTCGCCCGATACAACAGCGCATGGAAAAGCCTCTCAGGCAAGAGACGCGCTCCGAAAGACGCTATCCATGTCTCCGCGCTTATCGGATACCGGAATGACGGATGCCGCGCCGAGATCGCCTTCTCGATGACTCTGGCGACATGAATAGGATCCGACGCGAACTTGTCGAACTGGTTATGCCGCAGATCGTACCGTCTGATATATGGCGCATAGGCGAGGGCTGGGTCGTCCGCCTTTGCCGCCCGCAGTTGGTTGTCTTGGAAATTCGTTGCGAAGAGACCAGGCTCGATGAGGGAGACTGCCACCCCGAACGGCTGAAGCTCGATCCGAAGCGATTCGCTGATACCCTCCAGCGCGTACTTGCTGGCGACATACGCGCCGTTGAAGGGTGTTCCTATACGCCCCAGCACCGAGCTGATATTGACTATGCGCCCCGCTCTGCGCGACAGCATCCCAGGAAGTGTGGCCTGAATCATGCGCACCGCGCCGAAGAAGTTGGCCTCGAATTGGGCATGCAGTTCATCCATAGACAGGCTTTCGACAGGCCCCCACACTCCGAAGCCCGCGTTGTTGACCAGCGCGTGGATCGTCCCGAACTGCGCAGACAGTCCGGAAACTGTGGACTCAACGGACTCGTCCGAATTCGGGTCGAGCTCCACACCGAACAGCCGCAGACTGCGGCGTTCAGCGTCATCGAACAGACCTGCGAGCCTCTCCAAACTACGGCTGCTACCGATGACGGTATATCCGCGCTCCGCCAGATGCAACGCGGTTACGCGCCCAATGCCGGATGACGCGCCGGTTATTAGAACGGTCTGTATGGGTTTAGCTGTTTTGGGCATAGGTATATCCTGGAGTGTAATTTTTCGTTATACCGGACTGTCGCTCAGTGGCTGGCCGAGCATTGCGCGGCTCAAGTTGCGCGCGGTGTGTATCAACCCCGTATGGCTGTAAGCCTGAGGGAAGTTTCCGAGAAAGCCACCGGTGTTCGGGTCGATCATCTCTGCGAGCAGACCTACATGGTTGGTGTGCGACAGCATCTGCTCGAAATACTCCGCCGCCTTGTCTATCTGGCCGGTGTATATCGAGTTGCCTATCAGCCAGAAGCTAAGCAGGGTAAATGCACCCTCGCTCTCGCCGCCGAAGCCGTCGTCCGTCTCTGCCGGCAGGTATCTTCGCACGAATGGGCCATCGGAAAGCTCCCTTTCGATTGCCTGCGCATTTTGCAAGATACGCGGGTCGTCTGGCGGCAGCAGACCGATGAACGGTATCACCAGATTACTGGCGTCGAGCGCGTCATCGTCATACCGCTGGCGAAATGCCCGCTTTTTAGTACTCCAGCCGGAGTTCAGTATCTCGAATCGTATATGCTGCGCGGTACGCGACCAGCGGTCTGCCATTCGCAGATTGCCTACGGCGCGCGCGATTTGCGAGGCGCGGTCGAGCGCGGCCCAACACATAGCCTTGGAATAGACGAAATGCTGCTGTTCGCCTCTAATCTCCCATACGCCCCTGTCTTTTCGACTCCAGCTTTGCATCACCGTCTCGGCGAGTGTGGATACCAGCGCCCAAGTCTCGCGCGGAACGCCATCTATGCCGCGCAATCTGTACATCGTGTTGAGCGAAAGCATCACCTCACCGAACACATCCAGCTGGAGATGACGAGCCGCGCCGTTGCCGATCCTAACGGGCTTAGAACCGGCATAGCCGTTCAGATGGTCTAGTGTACGCTCTTTCAACGATGATTTCGGGCTGATGCCATAAACTATCCGCGTTTTGCGCCTGTCCAGCCCGCACTGTTCGAACAGCCAGCGTATGTAGCGGTCTCCCTCGCTCGCGTCGCCGGTTCGGTACAGAATATCGACAGTAAAGCTGGCGTCCCTAAGCCATGCGTATCGGTAATCCCAGTTGCGTGTTCCGCCTATGTTTTCGGGCAAACTGGTGGTGGGCGCGGCGATGATGGCGCCAGTGGGGCGATATGTCATCAGCCTAAGTGTGAGCAGAGAGCGGGTTACCGCCTCCGACCAGCAGCCATCGTACTGAATTTCCGAGACGATCCGCCGCCAGTAGCAAGCGGTTTCGTCCAGTCGCTGTTCTGTGCGATAGTCTGATAGACGCCCCGATCTGGAGTGGCCGTATGCCATCACGAACTGCGCGCTCTCCCCCTGCCGAAGCGTAAAGCGCGCCGTCGCGCCATCCGCGGAGATGTCTATCGGAACGGAGGAGAGCAGCGTAACTGACTGATGTCCGCCGCGTACACGAACTCCATCACAGACAGGACGAACATCTATCCGCCCACGCGCATAATCGGGTTTGGGGCGAAAGTGACAGACGGCGGTAACTTCGCCAGATTCACACCGCGCGATACGATGAATCTCATGCGGCGCTCCCCTTGCGTCGTCCTCCGCAAGCGGCATGAAGTCTGTGACCTTTAGCTCCCCTGTTGGTGTTGGGAAAGTCGTCTTCAGAATGTTAGTGTCGCGCAGGTATGATTGATGCGATGGATATGGGGTCGTCCCGTTCTCTGCCGGCGCGATGCGAAAGCTGCCGCCGGATTCCGAATCGAGAATCGCGGCGAATATGCTCGGCGAATCGAATCGCGGCATGCAGCACCAGTCTATGGAGCCGTCGATACCGACCAGGGCGGCGGACGACATATCGCCTATTAGCCCGTAGCTGTCAATTGGGAGTGTATTGGCTGGGAGTGTATTGGCTGGGAGTGTATTGGCGTCTGATGTCATTGGGCGAATCCGGTTCTCAGATTCATAGAAAAGTCCGCAAAATCTACCATATGCGCTTAGGCTTCGGAATATCGGTCATCGAGACGAAAGATATGATAAGCTCAGATATCATCCAATAAATCTTGTCTGAAACGAAAGGCTTCTAGCTTCACAAATGTCCACAATTTCGCATATCCGCGCAAGAGAGGTGTTCGATTCCAGAGGCAACCCAACGGTGCAGGTGAGCGTCCAGCTGGAGGACGGTTCTCAGGGCAGCGCGCTGGCGCCGTCTGGCGCGTCCACTGGCGCAAACGAAGCGGTGGAACTGCGCGATGGCGACCCAACCCGATTCAGAGGACGCGGCGTTCTGAATGCCGTGCGCAATGTACACGAGCATATCGCGCCGCTGCTCGTCGGAGTCTCCGCGCTGGATCAGGACGCCGTGGATCGCGCTCTCATCGAACTGGACGGCACGGATAACAAAGCGCGTCTAGGAGCTAATGCGATACTCGGAGTCTCGCTGGCATTGGCGCGCGCCGCATCCGAATCCGCGCGCTCGCCGCTGTACGAATATTTCAACCAATCCGAGCCACTCACGCTGCCCGTCCCCATGCTCAATATCATCAACGGCGGACGCCATGCCGAAAACTCCACCGACTTTCAGGAGTTTATGATAGCGCCAATTGGGTTCGACACTTTCAGAAGGGCGATGCAGGCGGGAGTCGAAATCTATCATACGCTGATGGACGGACTGCGCAACCGCGCGCTCGGCACCACCGTCGGTGACGAAGGCGGCTTCGCGCCGTCGGTAACCACCAACAGGCAAGCCGTCGAGTTCATCTTGGAGGCCATCGAAAGCGCTGGCTACACAGCCGGCCAAGACTGCTTCATAGCCCTCGATGTCGCCGCGTCAGAGCTCAGCCGCAGGCCCGGACGCTATACCCTCCCGCAGCAGGAGATGTCGTTCGACGCTGATAACATGATCGACATATATGAAGCATGGCTGGATGATTACCCTATATTATCCATTGAGGATGGTCTTGCCGAAGACGATTGGGCTGGATGGGTCGATATGACGCGCAGACTCGGCAGCAGGATTCAGCTGGTGGGAGACGACATCTACACGACAAACCCTCGCCTGATTCGACAGGGAATCGAACACAACGCTTCCAACGCCGTTCTAGTGAAGCTGAATCAGATCGGCACGGTCAGCGAAACTCTGGACGCCATCCGCCTGACGCGCGAAGCTGGCTGGGGAACGGTAATCAGCCATCGTTCGGGCGAAACCGAGGATTCGAGCATCGCCGACCTTGCTGTGGGAGCCGGCGCGGGGCAGATAAAAGCCGGCGCGCCGGTTAGAGGCGAGCGAACTGCCAAATACAATCGCCTTCTGATGATCGAGGAGGAGCTTGGCTCCCGCGCCCGATACGCAGGCGCGGAGGTTTACGACCGCTTTCTCAATCGCTGAATCCGCGCTATATCCGCGCTGAATTCGAAAACTCGCCCGATAGATCGATAGATAGCTATAGCTCTGCGTGAGACGAACCAAAATACCGAAATGGGTTAGCGATGCGCGCGCGATCACCAACAGACGCAGCCAGGGCGCCTATCCGACTGCGCCCGATTCTCTCAGCGACCCTATCTCAGCATCGGCACAGCCGAACTCACGCAGTATCTCGTCGGTGTGCTGGCCCAGTATCGGCGCGGGGAGGCGGAACCTGCCCGGTGTCTCGGACAGCTTGACGGGGATACCGATGTTCCGCGTGCGTCCGGAAACTGGATGGTCAGTCTCCACGACCATCTCCCGCGAGCGCACCTGCGGGTCATCGTAAACCTGCGCAAGGTCGTAGATGGGGCCTGCCGGCACGCCAGCCGATTCCAGCGCGTCCAGCCATTCGGCGGAAGTGCGCTGGGCGAAGATGCCTTCCAGAGTGGACACCAGCGCATCGAGAGAGTTCATCCGATCTTTCGGTTCTGAGAATCTGCTGTCGGAGGCTAGGTCTTCGCGCCCGATGGCCGCGCACAGCCGCTCCCAGTTCGCCTGATTCGCCGCGCCGATGTTTATGAATCCATCTGCCGTCTGGAAAGCCTGATATGGCGCAGTCAGCCGATGCGCGCTGCCCATGGGCGTTGGGATATCGCCCGTGGCGAAATACATCGACGATTCCCAGAATGTGTAGGCGATTCCACTCTCCAGCAGCGATGTATCCACATGCTGACCTTCGCCCGTCCGTAATCTGTTTATATACGCGGTCAGGATGCCGAACGCGGCGAACATGCCTGCGTTTAGGTCGCAGATCGGTACACCTATTTTAGTCGGCGCTCCATCGGAGTGGCCGGTTACACTCATCAGACCGCTCATACCCTGCGCAACGAGGTCGAACCCGCCGCGCCGCGCATATGGTCCCGTCGAGCCGAATCCGGATATGGTGCAATAGACGATTGCGGGGTCGAGCTCTCGCAGCTGTTCGTATCCCATCCCCATGCGTTCCAGCGCGCCGGGGCGGAAGTTCTGCACGAGGATGTCCGACTCTTGCGCCATACGCCGAGCAAGTCCGCGCCCATGTTCGGATCTAAGGTCGATTACGATGCTGCGTTTGTTGCGGTTGATACCAAGAAAGGCGGCGGACTCGCCCTCGATGAACGGCGGCCCCATGCGGCGTGTATCGTCACCGCCGCCAGGCTTTTCGACCTTTATCACATCGGCGCCCATATCCGCCAGCATCATAGTGCAATATGGCCCAGCCATGATCTGGGTCAGGTCCAAGACTTTCACGCCGTCGAGCGGTAATGATTCGGACATTGTCATCGGCCTCTGAACTTCGGCTGACGCCGTTCTACGAACGCCGCTCGCCCTTCGTGGAAATCCTCGCTGTCGAAATTGGCGAATGGCAAATGCTCTTCGGCGTCCGATAGGGAGGCGAGGCTGGGGTTTTCCATCACTGTATGGAGTATCCGTTTGTGCCGCGCCTGCGAGAGCGGAGCCAGCGGAGTCATATCTCTAGCCAGTTCGTATGCCGTCTCGGATACTTCGTCTGCCGGGACGACCTGCGTTATCAGACCGATGCGGCGCGCCTCCCGCGCGTCGATGAGCCGCGCAGAAAGCAGGATGTAGGATGCGTTTCCCGGCCCGACCAGCCGGACGAGACGCCGCATCTCTTTATATCCGACTAGTATGCCTAGCCGCGCGACTGGAATCCCAAACCGGCTGTTGTCCGCCGCAATGCGGATGTCAGTCGCCATGGACAGCTCACATCCACCGCCTACGCAGAAACCTTTTATCGAGCAGATCGTGGGCTTGGATATGGCCTCGATCGCATCCATAGCGCCGTCGAATGCTTCGGCATAGACTTTCGCCTTGCTGGAGTTATTTCGATAACCGTCGAAGTCCTTGATGTCCGCGCCTGCGGAGAATGCGGCGTCTCCCGCGCCTGTGAAAACCACTACCTTTACGGTGGCATCGAGATCGAGGTCTAGCGCGATGCGGCGCAGCTCCAGCCATCCATGATAGTCGATGGCGTTGCGCTGAGTGGGACGGTTGAAGGTTACGGTGGCAATGCCATCGGTTTGGGATACCAGTATATTGTCGGTCATATATACAGATCTTTCGCTGTGTGTTTCATGTATATGCTTGTTCTCATGTGGATTTCGTATGTGGACAAGGCCGGGTTCTGCGGGAATCAGTCCGCTGACTCTGGCAGCCATCCCCAAGGACGCGGCCCCCATTCGGGGGCGAACACCTCGCCCGCTCTGATGGTCAGCGCAGGCGTCAGCGCCTTATCACCGATCAGAGTTCCGCCCTCGGTATCGTGGAACAGCCAGCGTCCGGTATGTTCTTCCAGCACGCTGATGTCCGCTTCTCGCCCGACTGCCAAGCTGCCCAGACTGTCTTCCATGTCTAGCGCGCTGGCCGGTGCGGTGGTTGCCATACGAATCACATCCCGAAGGCCGAAGCCCAGCGCAAGGAAGCGAGAAAGCATTTCGGCCATGCTGTGAACGGTGTTCAGTCGGCCGGGTATCGTGAGGTCGGTACTTATGGAGCGGGGGACGACGCCCTGTTCGAGCGCGCTTTTCGCCACATCGAAGCTAAAGTTTTGCCGTCCGTGAGCAGTGTCGAGGAATACTCCGCGCTCCTGAGCGTCCATTATCTCCGGCACGACTTTGCCATCGTTGTCCAGTATTCGTCCAGCGTTGCCGCTGAACAGATGCGTAACGATGTCGCCCGATTCCAACAGCGGCAGCAGTTCGTGGGTTATCGTAGGCCCCTCCGATATGGAGCGGTCGCCGATGTGAACCATGAGCCGTACACCGCTTTCGTTCGCGGCGCGCTTGGCGAGGTTCACCATTTCGACGCCCATAATCGGCACCGCCGGCCCTACAGCGCGGATTTTGACCCCTTGTATGAGTGGTCTATTGGCCTCGATAACGCGGATCGTCTCGTCCACTTCGATATCGGATCGTCTCGAAATCTCCGGTTGAAAACTCAGCCCGGCGCGGGAGATGTGCAGCATGCAAACTATTCGAGTCTTAGCGGCGGGAACTACATGTTCAGGAAATCCGCCAAAGGTGTAACACCCTGCGCTGCCAGCGTCCACTACGGTCGTTACCCCGGCTCGAATGCCTGCCAAGTCTGGATCGACGCCCGTCTGGTTGACGCCGTGATATACATGCGTATGCAGGTCTATGAGCCCAGGCACGACTAGCTTACCGCTCATATCTATGACGCGGGAATCCGGCGTCGGTTCGATGTCTGGCGATATTTGGAAAATCACGCTGTCGCGGACTGCCACATCCATCACAGCGTCGATTCCCTGTGACGGGTCGATTACCCGCCCTCCGCTAAGTAGAATATCCGTCATTGAAATGCCCTCCGGCGCGATGTTCGATCGCTCGGTAAACTGAGGCGGGAAGTCTCTGCTATACCGCCATCTTTTTTAGTTTTATCAGCCTTTGCCATCACGCCTGCGTCTGCTGCTGCTCATGTAAGCATAGAGGATGCCTGCGATGAGCCCAAACAGATGGCCTTCCCATGAGATGAAGCCGTTTAGCGGAAGGACGCCGAAAATCATGCTGCCACCGTAGAAGAACGCCACGACGACGGCTACGAGTATCGACAGAATGCTGCGTTCGTAGAAACCGCGCGCCACCAGATAGCCGAAGAGTCCGAATACCAGCCCGCTTGCGCCTATATGATTTGCCGATCTGCCAAACACCCAGACGCATAAGCCGCCGAACACTACTACGAAAAGCGTCAGCCAAAACAGGCTGCTATTCTTGAATAGCGCGACCAGACTGCCGAAAATCAGCAGAGGCCCCGTATTGGCCAACAGGTGAGCAAAGTCTCCATGCAAGAATACATGCAGCACAATGCCGGGCAGCCCGTCAGATGTGCGAGGGGTGATGCCATAATCCCTCAAATCGGTGTCGATGATCGCATTTACACCGGCCACTGCCCAGATCATCGCGACGAACGCGATAAGCATTACGAACTCAGCTAAAGATTTAGCCATGTCTTACGCTCTTGCATCCATTCATCATCCCATCATCTCTCGATCCGATCTAGTGATTGGCGAGCGCGTCTCAGCCCTCCGAAACGCAGCCTGAGCAGCCCGCGCATGTCGTGATATGCGGTGCTGAATATCCTGACGCGGCTGTCTGGGTCGTCCACCCATCTGACCGGCAGCTCGAACACGCGGTAGCCGTTCTTTTCGCACAGGATGAGGAGCTCCGAGTCCAAGAACCAGCCGGTATCTTCCACCAGCGGCAATACCTGCTTCGCGACCCGCCGGTTGACCGCCTTGAAGCCGCATTGCGCGTCTAGGAATCCTGTGAAGAACATCGTTCTGAAGATCAGGCTGTAGCAGCGGGAGATAAACTCTCGTTTGGGTGAGCGTCCGATAACCTCCGCGCCGCGCTTCAGCCGTGAGCCTGTGGCGACATCATAGCCATCTTCGCCATCTTCGGCGACCGCGGCCACTAGCGCGGGCAGAGCATTCAGATCAGTAGATAGATCCATATCCATATATACCATTACTTCTGCGTCGCTCTGTCCCCATGCGTATTTCAGCGCGCGTCCGCGTCCGCGCTGTTCCAAGCGCAAATAATCGACGCGATCGATCTCCGCCGCGAGCTGTCGAGCTATGTTTGGGGTGGAGTCCGTCGAGCCATTGTCCGCGATGATGATGCGCCAGTCGTATGCGGCCATGCGCGTGTCCATGAAGTCCACGAGGGTTGCGACGGTGGAGGCTAATATGCCCTCTTCATTCAGACCCGGCAGTACTATATCCAGTGTCTTCATTCTAGGATTAGTGCCTGAAATGCCGTGTGCCGGTGAACAGCATGACAATGTCGAGTCGGTTCGCAGCCTCGACGCATTCGTCATCGCGTATCGACCCGCCGGGCTGAACCACCGCCCCGATCCCGCCCTGCGCGGCCAGCTCGATACTATCGGCGAACGGGAAGAATGCGTCCGATGCCATGACTGAGCCGTTGGCCTTGTCCCCGGATATCTCCAGCGCGAGCCGAACGCTGGTTACACGGTTCGGCTGACCGGCGCCCATTCCAACGAGAGTCTCTTCTTTTGCCAGAACTATCGTGTTGGACTTGATATGCTTGGCAGCTTTCCAAGCGAACGCCATATCTCGCAGCTGGGCTTCAGTCGGCGCTCGCTGCGTGACGACTTTCCATGTCGATGGGTCTTCGCTGATGTCATCCGCGGACTGCACTAGCGCGCCGCCGCTGACGGGGCGAATTTCCAATCCCTCGCACGGCCCTATAGCGCCCTCTACCTCGAGGATCCTCGTGCGCCGTCGTCGTCGGAGTATTTTCAGCGCGTCTGCCTCATATCCAGGCGCGGCGATTATGTCGTACAGTACGCCGCGCATGGCGTTCGCCGTGTCTGCCGTTACCGGGCGGTTGAACCCCACTATGCCACCGTATGCGGACACGGAATCACCCTCGAAAGCGCGACTGTACGCAATCTGCTGATCGCGGTGGACAGCAAGGCCACAGGCGTTAGTGTGCTTCACGACGACGACAGCGGTTTCTGCGAAATCGGATACGATTCGCCATGCGGCGTCGGCGTCCAGATAGTTCGTGTAGGACATGTCGATGCCGTGCAGCAGCTTCGCGCTCACGATGCCGCCTCTGGAGAGAGCGTGTGAGTATAGGGACGCGCTCTGATGCGGATTTTCGCCGTAGCGAAGGTCGGAGACGCGGTGGTAACCGAATGTAAGCTCCGGCCATGATACTTGCTCTGAGTCGCCGGCAAGGTATCTGGCGATCGTCGTATCGTACAGCGCGACATGCTGAAAAGCCTTCCGCGCAAGCTCGCGTCTTTCGGCTGTCTCGAACTCTCCACCATCAGATATTCGCTCCCTCACCCAGTCGTAGTCCGATGGGTCTGTCAGCGTCAGCACGGATGGGAAGTTCTTTGCGGCGGAACGGAGCATCGTCGGCCCGCCTATGTCGATGTTTTCCAGAGCGTCTTCCAGCTCGGCATCTTCTTGGGATACTGTCTGGGCAAACGGATACAGATTACCGACGACTATATCTATCGTGTCGATGCCGCGCGACGCTATCTCGGCGCGGTGCGATGCGATGTCACGCCGCGCGAGTATGCCGGCGTGTATTATAGGATGCAGCGTTTTTACCCTGCCATCGAGCATCTCAGGGAAGCTGGTAAGGTCGGCAACCTGCGTAACAGGCAGACCCGCAGCGGACAGATGCGCGGCGGTTCCGCCGGTGCTGACCAGCTCGTAATCAGCGGCGCTCAGAGAGCGGGCCAATTCTGTCAACCCAGTCTTGTCGTAAACGCTCAGTAGAGCTTTCATGCGAACTTTCCTAATGCGCTCACTTCCATACGGCGGTCATACTGCGGTCATCTTCGACATACCGCGCTCCACCGCTTCCGGATTCACTCGTTTCCCAATGGATTAGTCTGCGAGGCTTTCGGAGCGATCGCAAGCATTAGAGTATAACACGCTCGCCGCTGCCGTCGTCTTCTATGACTGTCCCTACTTCCAATGCGTCTGGTATGCGAGCCAGTACCTCCGCGAGTCGCTCTCTGTTGCATACTAGCACCATGCCCAGCCCCATGTTGAATACGCGATACATTTCATCGCGGGATATGCCGCCGTCTTCCTGTATCGAAATAAATATCGGCGGTATTCGCCATGAAGCGGTGTCGAATTTTGCCGAAACCCCTTCCGGCAGGATTCGCGGCAAGTTTTCGATCAGCCCCCCGCCGGTGATATGCGCGATTCCACTTACCAAGCCGAATACGGGTTCGAGACTATGAAAGTAGGATGGATGCGGCCTTAGCAGCGCGTCGCCCAGCGATTCGCCCAGATCGAAGCGGTATTCGTCGAGCGGGGAGGGATCTGACTCGAGGCCGTACACATGGCGGACGAGCGAATAGCCGTTCGTATGCAGTCCATTGGATGGAATGCCCACGAGCGCATCGCCCGACGCTATCTCCGAATTGTCGATTATATCAGCGCGTTCGGCCGCTCCCAGTACGAATCCGGACACATCGAAACTGCCATCAGCGAACATACCCGGCATCTCCGCCGTCTCGCCGCCGATGAGCGCGCAGCCGACCTCCGCGCACGCTCGCGCCATGCCGCTGACCAGCTCCGTTACCACATCGGGCAGCAGCTTGCTCATATTGATATAGTCCATAAAAAGTAGTGGCCGCGCGCCGCAGACGATGACATCGTTCACGCAGGCATTCACCAGATCCTCGCCGATGCCCTCGAAACGGTTCATCATCGACGCCAGCTTCAGCTTCGTTCCAACGGGATCGGTGCTGACTACCAGCACAGGATCATCATATCCCGAGAGCGCATAGAGCGCGCCGAATGCGCCGACACCGGCCAATACTTCGGGGCCGTGCGTTTGCGCTACGATGTCCCGAATTCGGCGCTTTACATTCTGGGACGCCTCCAGATCGACTCCCGCCTGCCTGTAAGTCTGCTCCATCATTGCATGTCTCGCCTTAATTATCACTGTAATTATCAGCTGCGCCGGCAAGCGCGTCCAGATCCAGGTCTCCCGATGCAATACGACTCAGAGTCCGGGAATATAGCGTATGCTCGCATTCGATGACTCTTGCAGCTAATGATTCTGGAGTGTCGCCCGGCATAACTGGAATCGTCTCCTGCGCCAGTATCGCTCCGTGGTCGTACACTTCATCGACGAGATGAACTGTCGCGCCGGATTCGCGTTCGCCCGCAGCCAGAACCGCTGTGTGAACACGCTCGCCATACATGCCTTTACCGCCGTATTTCGGCAAAAGAGCGGGGTGTATATTCACGATGCGGTTTCTATATGCGCTCAGCGCGCGAGGGCCGAGTTTCTTCATGTATCCGGCCAGCGCTACCACCTCGACATCGTGCTGATGGAGCGCCCTAGCGATAGCCGCGTCCAGTAAATCGGTGTCGGTATGGGTTGCGCTGCTCAGGTGCATGGCTGGGATGTTCGCCCTGCGCGCTCGAACGAGTGCGCCGCTGCGGGAATTGTTGGATATCACCACGCGAACTCTTGCGTTTAGCTCTCCGTTGCTGCAAGCGTCCATGATCGCTTGCAGGTTAGTTCCTCCATGCGATGCCAGTACACCGAGCTGCAGCCGCGCGCTGTCTGCGGGGCTAGCTGCGGAGAATGATATTCGTTCGAGTATATCGGTCTCGGCCATTCGTCATTCCGGCTTCGGCAGACATCTGCCAGTGTCGATAAACGGCCATTGCGACGGACTAGTTCACGCCGATACTGTCCGCTTCCATAACCAGTTTATCCATTTCCAGTTGGACGGGTATAGGATACTCACCGGTGAAACAGCCCATACAGAACCGCTCCGCCGAGCCGCCGACGGCGCGGGATATGCCTTCGATGCTGAGATAGCCTAGTGAGTCCGCCCCCACATACTCGCGTATCTCCTCGTTGGTCATATTTGCCGCAATCAGCTCGCTCTTGGTTGCCATATCGACGCCAAAATGGCATGTGGATATGATGGGTGGCGCAGTTATTCGCAGATGCACTTCCGTCGCGCCTCCTTTGCGCAAAAGCGACACTACATGCGGTGTCGTCGTCCCACGAACTATGGAATCGTCCACCACGATCAGCCGCTTGCCGCGAATGATGCCTGCGAGGGGGTTGAGCTTGCGTCTGACGCCAAGGTCACGGAGTCGCTGTGTTGGCTCGATGAATGTTCTACCGACATAACGGTTCTTGACTAGGCCCTCTGCGTATGGGATGCCCGCCTCTTGCGCATAGCCTACGGCGGCGGCTGTGGCCGAGTCTGGCACGCCGATTACCATATCGGCATCGACGGGGTATTCTCTTGCCAGCTCCGCGCCCATTCTCGACCGGTCACTATAAACTAGCCTGCCATCCAGCAGGCTGTCTGGTCTGGAGAAATATATATTTTCGAACACACAGCTTGCTCGTACAGTGTCGCGCGATGAGGTTCGGATCGTCCGTATGCCAGAATCGTCTATCAAAACTGCTTCGCCCGGTTCGATGTCTCTTACATACTCCGCGCCAACATGATCGAGCGCGCAGGACTCCGACGCCAGCACCCAGCCGTCGGCCATTCGCCCAAGACATAGCGGCCTGACGCCGAGTGGATCTCTGATGCCAAGCAGTTCGTTTTTCGTCAGCACAGTCAGAGAATAGGCCCCCTCCAACCTGCGCATCAGGTAAGCGACTCTCCCCTCCCAATTCTCAGCGGGGGCGTTGGCAAGCATGTTGGCGATTATCTCAGTATCGCTGGTACCGCTGAATCTGAAGCCTTGCGCCTCCATCTCGTGTCTCAGCGTGACGGCGTTGATGACATTGCCGTTGTGGGCTAAGAAGAGTTCGATTTCTGGGCCTTGCGCGAAGATGGGTTGAGCATTGACGATTCGATCGGAACCGGTGGTGGAGTATCGGGTGTGGGCGATAGCTATGTTGCCGGGAAGTTCGAGCAGGTCGTCTTCGCTCAGCGCATGGCTTATCAGTCCCATATTGGTTCTGGCTCTAATAATAGAACCGTCAGTGGATGCGATACCTGCGCTCTCCTGTCCACGGTGCTGGAGGGCGTATATACCGAAAAAGGCGACACGGGCAACATCGTCGGATCGGTGGTAAACGCCCACCACTCCGCACGCCTCATGTGCCTTGTCCATGGATCCAGTCACAGTATCCATCCGGTGCAAACGCTGGATGTCGGGCTAATAGGACTCCGCTCCGTCAGACTCCGAGCCGTTTATAAGAGGCTGGGCCGTGTCGTGAAATATGTACGAAGAACAAGATAGCGAAATAGCCAAAACTGCGAATAGAGTATATCTACAACATTAACAGACGGTCAACAACAGACGGTCAACGTAAGCCCGCTGATTATATATGCCGTTTCTGAATTGGTATTCGGGCCGAGAGAGCAGGAGGTAAGTAGCCGCCGCCTGCATCGAACATATCGAATCTATTGAGGTCAGCAGGCGGCGAGCGTAATCTCGACCAGCTCGGGTACTTGTTCGAGATACAGAGATTGCTAACTTCTCTATGCGATGTTCATTTCTGAGCTGACATCTCTCAGCCATGTCGGTCGGATGATCAGCTCGGGTATGGCGGCTCGCTGCGGCAGTCTTGCGATCAGCGCTATGGCCTCGGCGGTGTCATCGGCGGTAACCATCGTCTCGCGCGCCTTGGCGTCCGGCACGACTGGGCGACCGTCTAGTATCGGCGTATCGACCTCGCCGGGTATGACTACGCTTGCCCGTATGCCGGAATTACGATATTCGGCGTTGAGGAACTCCGTAAAGTTTATGACCGCCGCCTTTGCCGCGCTGTAACTCATACCAGCCAGAGGGCTTGCGCTGACGCCTGCCATAGACGATACATTGATTATAGTTCCCTGCTTAGCCTCTACCATTGCAGGTACGACTGCCTGTGAGCAGAAGACGGATCCGACTAGGTTGCTGTCGTACACGCTGCGAAGATCTTCCGGCGTCGTCGTCAGCAGCATTCGGTGCGGCGAGCTGTGGCCGGCGTTGTTGACCAGCACATCGACTTTGCCGTATTTGCCAAGCACTTCTTCGATCATTGCGCAGACGCTCTCTTTATCGACTACATCGACACCATAAGCCTCAGCCACGCCGCCCGCCGCGGTTATCTCATCACGGACGGATACGACCTTCGACTCTGTCCGGCCAACCGCCACAACCTTCGCTCCCTCTTCTGCCATGAGAAGCGCCGATGCTCGTCCTATGCCGCTGCCGCCGCCTGTTATGATGCAGACCTTGTTTTCGAGACCCATTCGCGTTTCTCCCTTTTTAGTTGTTCTTAACTTTTAGTTGTTCCTACAATGTTGCGGGTTATGATGCAGCTTTGGCAAATCCCCGAACCACGAAGCCTATCCTACCAGCGATAGCCCCAGCAGCCCAACTCCGACTATGAACAGCCCCACGAACTGTACACCTGACAGCCTTTCTCCAAACAGCGTAATGCCACCAATAATGGGGACTATCGGATAGGCTGTGGATGCCGCCGCGACTATGGAGACGATGCCGATTTCAGAGCCGCGCGTGAACGCCAGCAACGAGAGCGTCTCCAGCGCGGCAACGGCAAATATGCCTACGGCGAGTTTTGGGTTCATCCGTTTCCAAGGCCAGTCGCGCCGTATGACGACTGCCGGCAGCAGCAGCGAGACCATAAACAGCCGTGTTAGATATATGGGTACGAACCAGCCGAATTCGCGCGACAGCACGGCGATGGCGAATTGCCAGAATCCGGCGGCGATGCATACGACGACTGCTAATCCTACGCCGAGCGTGATTAGGGATTTCCCCGAACGGAGCGCGCGCCAGTCGATCGATGCCAACGCAACTCCCACCACCGCCGTCGCAATTGCAATCATCTGACGCCAGCTCAGCGTTTCGTCCAGAAACACCACCGCCAGCAGCAGTATTATTACGCTGTGGGCTGCCACTATCGGCCCCACGAGCGCAATCGGCCCGAGCTGGAGCGCCCTGAAAAAGCCCATATAGAATAGGGCAACCAGCCCGGTTATACCGAACATTAGAAGCCATGCGGAGACGGTCAGGCCGGTCAGCTGCCCTGTGGTGAGCGCGAATGCGGACATGCCGGCTGCGCCGATCGCCTGAAGTAAGAAAACCGTCCGCATCACGCCGAGCTTTCGTGTAAGGCCGGTGGATATGACATCCGCGACGCCGAGACCGACGGCGAACACGAGGCCGAACAGAACACTCAGCGCGACCATGAGAGGATACCTATTTCACATTAATGCGGGGACCGCGCCAGATTTCGTATGCGACGATGCGCTGAGAATACTGAGAATCTCGACTCTTGCTCACCTATCTGTTCTTGCTCTTCTTGAAGACATTCGCGCGATTTTCTCATGCAGAGAGCGAGATGCCTACGAGCCGGCCGATGCCGAATGTGACCGATGCCGCTAGACCTCCGGCGAGCAGCATGCGAATCGCGCCCCACACTGGGTTCTTTCCAGAACCGAACGCGACCGCGGTTCCGACTGTGACCAGAGCGATTGCGCTGAGTGTCGCGCTCAGAGTGAAGGCGAGACTCCCCGCGTCGAGCAGATAGGGAACTATCGGCACCACCGCGCCCAGTACGAACGAGACGAACGAACTTATCGCCGCGCCTATTGGCGAACCGATGGCATCTTCTTCAGACTCCGGCGCGTTTTGTCGAAGTATGGCAGCTGCCAACTCCGGATCGGAGGAGACTCGACTGGCGACGGCGGAAGACTCCGATTCGGTCAACCCACTAGACAGATACATTGCGATGAGCGACGCTTTCGTATCTCCGGAGGCGACTGCATCGTCGCCCCGTGTTCGGTTCGCGCTGACATCTCGCTGGCTGCTGACGGATATGTACTCGCCAGCCGCCATCGAGAACGCGCCTGCCAGCAGACCAGCAATGCCCGCCAGCAGCACGATAGTCGCATCGCTCACGCCGCCTGCGACTCCCATGACCAGGGTGAAATTAGAAACGAGGCCATCGTTGACGCCCAGAATCGCTGCCCGCAGGTTGCCGCCGTGAAACAGTCGGCCTGCATTCCGCAGACCGCCGCCGGATTGGTCGAGTGTCATACTGTGAGGTTCCTCAACCTGCCCCGACCTGTGCTAGGCCGTCTCGGATCCGCTTGAGACGGTGGACATTGTCTCTATCTGGCCCCTTCTTGTCCGGGCCGGGCACCTCCAATACAAAGGGTACATCTCGGAAAGCATCATGCGCCATAATCGTCTCGAAGCCATTCAGCCCGATGTGGCCTTCGCCGATGTTGTCGTGTCTATCTACGCCGGATCCAAGTTCCACTTTGGCATCGTTGGCGTGTACGACGACCAGCTTGTTTAGGCCAATCAGAGTATCGAACTCTTCCATGGCCGCGTCTATGGCGTCTGGGTTAGCGATGTCGTATCCGGCGGCGAAGCAGTGTTCGGTATCTAGGCATATTTTGAGGCGATCGCTGTCCACCTCCGATAACATGCGCCCCAGCTCCTCGAACGATGCGCCGAGATGAGAGCCCATTCCGGCGCTGTTTTCGATGATGAGCCACGGGCCTTCCGGGCTTGCGGCGAGCGTTGCCTGAATTGCGGCGGTGGCAGAATCCAAAACGGCGTCGAATCCGCGGCCCTTGTGACTGCCGGCGTGGAATACTACGCCCGCCGCGCCGATCTCGGCGGCCACTTCCATGTTTTTCACCAGACAGGCGACAGATTTTTCTACTAGCTCCGGCCCGCCGCCTATGTTGACCAGATAGCTGCCGTGAATGAATACTGGAGCGATACTCGTCTGCTCTGCGGCTTCGTGAAACTTCGCTGCCACATCCGCCTTTAGCTCGCGAAATTTCCACGCTCTGGGAGATGACGCGAAAATCTGAATCGTCTCCGCGTCCATGCCGGCAGCTCTTTCGAACGCCTTGTGAATGCCGCCCGCTGTGGATATATGCGCGCCTATTTTCAACTCGATGCCTCCTATTTGTTTGGCCTTCTACAATAGCTTGCTTAAATAGCTTGCTTAGGCTAATTCTAGTTGTGGGTCGAAGCCGATTCCAGCTTGGAAAGGGCGATGTGTTTCGATAATGCGCCGCTCGATCGCCTATTCTCTGAAAGTTTGCCAATACCGCCGAAATGGTCGGAGATCTCGGCGTGAGTGAGTCGGGCATCATTTGACCGCGCCGCCGTTCGTGATTACCATGCGGATATGAGCCGACTCGTCATGGTTTCCAACCGCGTTCCGTCCGCTGACGATCTGAACCCTGCTAATGCAGGCGCAGCAGCAGTCGGCGGCCTCGTTAGCGCTGTACGCTCTTCTCTCGTGCAGACGGGAGGCCTGTGGATGGGATGGAGCGGTCGGACGGCTCCGCGCCGCGGACGCGCAACTAGCTCCGATGTCAGTCGAATCGACGGCCCCGCGCAGCTCGCCACCATCGACCTAACACCAGACGAGTTCAGCCTGTTCTATACGGGATTCTCTAACCGCACTTTGTGGCCGCTGATGCACAGCTTCATAGAGCGCACTCAGATACGGCATGACTCGTATCGCGTCTATCGCGGAGTAAATCGGAGATATGCGCAGGCGCTGTATCCGCTGCTCGAAAAGGACGATTCTGTTTGGATACATGATTACCATCTGTTCCCTCTGGGCGAAGAGATTCGGCGGCTAGGCTGGAATGGAAAACTTGGTTTCTTTCTGCATACACCGTTCCCGCCAGCGGATGTGTTTTCTATCCTGCCTTGGGCGTCGGAAGTGCTGTCAGCTATGCTGGCATACGATCTCATCGGTGTTCACACGCGCCGCTATCTGCTGAATCTCGTGGATGCGTTCCGCAGTGAGCTGGGCGGCGACTGGAACGGCTTCTCGTTTGCCTATGGAGGTAACTCCGCGCGGCTAGGCGTATATCCCATTGGCATCGAACCGGCGCCTTTTCAGGACGCGGCGCGCAGATCGACTTTGACCATCGCAGGCATGTTCGGGCTGGACGAGCAGACACGAATCATCATCGGTGTAGATAGGCTAGACTATACCAAGGGTATTCCGCATCGTCTTCGGGCATATTCCAAGCTGCTCGAACATCACCGAGCCTTGCGCGGCAAGGTTACTTTCTTGCAGATATCCAACCCGTCACGCGCCCGTGTTCCCGAATATGTCAGGGAGAGAGAGAGCGTGGAGAGACTGACGGGACAGATAAACGGGAGATATTCGGACGGCAGCTGGATTCCAGTTCGCTATCTATATCGCAACTTCAGCCAAGAGACGCTTGCGGCGCTCTATCGAGACGCGGATGTGAACATGGTTACTCCGCTGCGCGACGGTATGAATCTGATCGCAAAGGAGTTCGTGGTTTCGCAGGTGCATGATCCGGGCGTGCTAATGCTGTCGTCGCTGGCCGGCTCATCCGCTGAACTAACCGACGCGCTGATAGTCAATCCGTTCGACATCGACGGCACCGCGGCATCGCTATACGATGCTCTCACCATGCCGTTGGCTGAACGCGAACGCCGCTGGAAGCATATGAATGAAGTCGTAGAGAAAAGCACGGCTTCGTTGTGGAGCGCGACTTTTACAGACGACTTGGCGCGGGCAGCTGGAACTCCGCCCTGACTGCGATGCGGCTGCACTGTTGACAAAATGCCAATCGACTTAGATATTAAGGAGAATAGTTGTGCTATGTGTGACGCACACTGAGAGCGCCGCTGAATACCAAGCCGAATATCGAAAGATTCATGAGGTCTAAATGAATTATGGCAACCGTATTCGAAGAATCGAGCAAGTTCTTTCACAAGGCAGCGGATAGGCTCGGCCTAAGCGACGGTGTCCGGGAGCTGCTGAGACGGCCGTGGCGGGAGCTTCAGGTCTCGGTTCCCGTCAGGATGGATGATGGCTCTCTCGAGGTGTTCAGTGGATACCGAATCCAGCACAATGGCGTTCGCGGTCCGTACAAGGGAGGTGTGCGCTACCACCCGGAGGCAGATCAGGAGGAGGTTCGCGCGCTCGCGTCGCTGATGACTTGGAAGACAGCGCTCATCGATATTCCATTCGGTGGGGCAAAGGGTGGCGTCCAGTGTGATCCGCACGCTCTCAGCACAGACGAGCTCAACCGGCTGACACGCCGATATACCGCGAGCATCGAACACTTTCTGGGCGTCAACCGCGACATCCCGGCGCCAGACATGGGGACGAATGCCCAGACGATGGCATGGATACTGGACGCATACGGTCAGATGAACGGATACACGCCCGCCATAGTAACGGGAAAACCTGTGGAACTCGGCGGATCAGTAGGCAGGGAGCAGGCTACGGGCAGAGGGGTTGTGCTCGTCACCAAGTGCGTTACGGAGGATCTGAATATAGATCCATCCGTGGCGAGTGTCGCCATACAGGGGTTCGGCAATGTTGGCTCGTGGACGGCGAGAATTGCGGGTGAGCTAGGGTGCAAGGTTACCGCTGTATCGGACATTCGCGGTGGAGTTTATAATGATAGAGGGTTGGATATAGACGCGCTTATTGCGCACACGGCGGAGGCTGGAACCGTCGTCGGTTTCGCCGACAGTGAAGAGGTATCTAACGACGACTTGCTGGAACTCGAATGCGACATACTCATACCTGCCGCAGTTGACAGAGTAATCAACGAAAGCAACGCGTCACGAATCCGCGCCAAAGTAGTCGTCGAAGCAGCCAACTATCCAGTCACGCCCGAAGCCGATGCAATACTCCAAGATCGCGGTCTGACTGTCGTTCCAGATGTGCTGGTAAACTCCGGCGGCGTTATCGTGTCGTATTTCGAGTGGACGCAGAACCTGTATCAGCATAGGTGGACTTTGGACGAGGTGAACGAGGAGCTGGAGAAGATAATAACGAGAGCCTACAGAGAGATGCGCGACACGGCGCGGAGACACGGTATCAGCTACCGCGACGCAGCGTTGATGATCGCGGTCGGCAGAGTGGCGGATGTCTCCAAACTGCGAGGGTTCGTCTAGCCCTCGATTGCGCGAAGGGGCTGGCTGATAGACAGCCAGCCCCTTTCGATCTATCTCCATTAGTCTCAGTATATCTATGTGTCAGTCATATGTGTCAGTCGTATCAGTCCGTAAGCCCACGCAAGCCGAACTCCGCTGCAAGATTCGACAGGGAGTTCCATGTAGCATCCTCGACGAAGATGCCCTCTGCGAGCAGCTGCTGAGTCTTGATGTGTTCGAGTTCGCCGGGGTAGAACACCTCATCGAAGCCCGCCGCCGGGGATGAGCTCTTCAGATACTGGGCGAATTCCGTAACTTCCGCCTCGAACTCTTCCGCGTCTCGGAATGCTGCTACATCGAATGCAGCCATGAAGCAGCCGTCGTTGTGTCGTCCTGAGGGGTCGTGGCCGAAGCCTAGTCCCGTGAGTATGCCGGACAGTATCTCGACCATGACGGACAGGCCATAGCCCTTGTGACCTTCCGGCCCGCCCAGGGGCAGAACAGCTCCGCCGTTTTTCAGATCGTTCGGGTCGGTGGAGGGGTTGCCGTCTTTATCCAGAATCCAGCCTTCCGGCACCGAGTAGCCGCGCGCCACTGCGACGCCGAGCTTGCCCGCCGCTACCGCGCTGGTCGCCATATCTATGAAAAGAGTCCCTTCGAGGTTGGACGGCATGGCGATGCAGATGGGGTTCGTCCCCAGGCGCGGTTCGCGTCCGCCGAAGGGAACGACCGACTTCGAGGAGCGTCCCGAATCGGCAGTCATGATCCCGATTAGTCCACTCTCTGCAGCCATGATCGGATAGTCAGCGACTCTGCCCACATGACTTTGGCGGAACACCGTCGCCGCCGCGACGCCGCTGCGACTTGCCTTCTCTATTGTCATGTTCATCAGCCGTTCGGAGACTACATATCCGAATCCCCAATGGCCATCCACGACGGTGGTCGTTGGCGTATCTTTGACTATCTCGAACTCTGCGCCCGGTACGATGTGGCCGCGCTTTACCCTGTCGATGTATGTCGGTATCTGGATGATGCCGTGCGAGTCGTGGCCGGCGAGATTCGCTCCGATGGAGTGGCGCGATACGATCTCCGCCTCCTCTTCGCTCGCGCCCGAACCCTTTAGAAGCTCCGCCGCAATATATGTAAGTCTATCGGCCTGTATGGTGGGCATGCTTTACTCCGTAACTTGCGGTTGCATTTATATGGGGGATTATATCCGATTCGGCTCTAGCGGCGATGTTCTAGCTGCGTCCTGCGTATGGATCCTGCCTGCGCATGGCATGAATACTTAGAACCAGTCTATATCGAAGACCTCTTCCATATTTGCCCACCACTCGCCAGCTCGCGCATCGGCGACGGGCTTTTGGAAACGCCGCATCAGCGAATCCCACTCGGCCACTCGCGCCGATGGTTCAGTGTATCGCTGGAAATCGGCGCTGGGGTCGAAGTCGTCTTTCGTCTCGATATACATGAACAGCCGGGTTCCGAGAAGAAAAAACTCGGGATTTATATACTTAACTACATAAGTATATATTTATGCAGCCTCACGGACTGTGGCAGGTTATCCCCACTCGCCAAACCTTTATCCAAAATGTCGATCGACGCGTTATGGTCTGCGTCTATGGATAGTCCGCAGGCACAATCGTATCTTTTACCCAGACGGACGGTTCGTTTTATCTATAATTCCATACCGAGAACATTTTTGTGAAGTATATTTTGGATCCACCTCGACATACCTGCGCCCAGCCCATACTGCCTTGTACGCAAGCTGTTGTCGAATTATGCCCCAAGTTTGTTCGCTAATGCTCCGATTGAGACCTTGTTTTTGCGATACATTCTTACCTGGATTTTCTACTGTTCCCATTGCGCTTTTAGTCATATTGCGTATTTGCAGTTTTTCTATAGCAATCCATCCGTACTCTCGTACTAGTCCAGACGTAATCTTATGGCATTCGTTTTGCTCTATCGAATCTACGCGAGACACCTCGACCGATTTGTACTGAACGACTGCCCCATCCCTCAGTGTCCCGTGTCGTCTGCGCGAATTTGCGTGAACTCTTTCATTTGGTCATAGTGGGATGCGTTAGCTCCAGCCGATTTCCATGCTCCTCTCCAATGTGTCAGAGCTCGATTGTATAGCTTTGCGCAATCCAACAGAGTGTTAGCAATCTGCTTATACCCTGATTGCGAGCAGTATCCATGTAGCTGATATGTTGTGTGAATCATTACCATGTTTATACTATATACACTTTCTTAAAAATATAAATATACCGTAGATATTGTGTAGTTAAGTACATAGTTCCCAAAATCTTCACCTTCAGAATACCGATGGAGCGGAGACCGAATACGACCTCTGACCATACCTGCCGATGCTGACGGCTATATTCGGCAATCGCGACGGCATCTTCTTTCAGACCGAGCGTCATGGCAAAGGATTTCATCGGTGCGTCGCCAATTCGTTCATGCTGGAACCGGGGAATGAGCCGGTATCAGCCGCGCCGACTTCAGCTCCGCCCATAGGCTCGAGGGGATATCGAGACCGACGAGCGCGAAGTTCTCCTCGACCTCCTCTGCGTTTCGCGCGCCGGGTATCGTCGCGGCCACAGCCGGGTGCGCCAAGCCGAACTGCAGCGCAGCCGCCTTGAGCGGCGTTTTATGACGGCTGCAGATGTCACGGATGCGCTTCGCCTTCTCCAGCACATCTGGCGGAGTGCGCTGATAGAAATAGGTCGTGTCCGGGCCCAAGTCGGAGGCTAGTATGCCACTGTTGTATGGCCCGCCGAGTATTATGCTAATTCGCCGATCCTCGCACAGCGGCAGCAAGGTATCTAGTCCAGATTGGTCGAGGAGCGTGTATCGGCCTGCCAGCAGGAAGCAGTCGAAGTCACCCTCGCGCGCGAATCGGGCGAGCATCTCCCACTGGTTCATACCCGCGCCAATGGCGCCGATAACGCCCTGCGCTCTCAACTCTGCAAGTGTCGGATATGCTTCGCCGATGGCCTGCTCCCAGTGATCATCAGGGTCGTGAATCAGCGCGATGTCCAGCCTGGCGAGTTCCATTCGCCGCAGGCTTTCCTCTATCGAACGCAAAATTCCATCGCGGCTAAAGTCGAACACGACATCATATGGTGGAACTTCGTCCAGAATGTCATCGGCGCCGGATTGGTTACGGTTCAATACGCGCCCGACTTTGGATGACAGCGTGTAATCGTCCCTGTCTGCGTCTGCGAGGGCGTCTCCGAAGATGCGTTCGCTCCTGCCCCGTCCGTAGAATGGAGCTGTATCGAAGAAGCGGATTCCAAGTTCATGGCCGCGCCTGACGGTATCCTTAGCAATCTGGGCGTTGTCTGTGCCGAACATACCGCCGAGCGGCGCGCCGCCCAGCCCAAGTCGCGTTACGGAGACAGATGTAGTTCCGATTCGAGCCAATTCTAACGGATGCATATATGGATGTCTCCAAATGGAATATGTTTAGGGGGAGGGGAATAAAAAAAGTATAGACCATATGGGGAGCGCTCAGAGCGTTCTCCATATGGTCTATCTATATTCCACATTTGCGGAGCGCTCGCTCGCTTGGCCTTCTCAGAAGATGCAGTCGGTTTATCGCTTGGGTTCCCTGAGCCAGCATCATCCATCTTATGAATGAAATAGAGGATGACAGGTTCAGTCCGAGTTACACTCCAAGAGAAACTTTAGCTTGCCTTGCCTATTCGGAACACTGTCGTATTACATTCGGAGCATTTGCCCTTGGTGGCAGGCCGACCGTTCTTGAGGGTTACAGGTTCGGGATTGGATATATCACGTTTGTTGCGGCATTTTAGACAGTAGGCTTCCATGGTGTCACCTTCCCGGTTCGACTAACACTGATGATGATGAATGTGACCTGCCTTTACTGGAATACAACCGAAAGTCGCCAGCAGGGGCAGGCGATGGTGATATTTACCCGCCCTTACACTGTGCAAGACGGCTGTGTTATATTGCGAACATTTATTCTCGACAGGCATTGAGTACGGTTTTTTTATGAACATGTGTTTGGTATTGACAGCATCGTGTTTACTGATGAGGCATACCGAGAAGTAGGGTTATAAATCTGGCATAATGCAGACTTTCTCTGCCGAATGAACTGATGATGAGTAGCAGATGCTCTCGGATTATCTTCAGGCTGGAATACGAACAAGATTTCTCAATACCCGGTTAGTGATGCTGGTTCCTGCCGATATCGGAGGTTCAGTCTGAACCTCGAAGCGGCGAAGCGGCAGAGAGAGCATATAAGCGTTTTGGTCATTAGCATAGTCTAATTTTTAGACTCTTGCAATAATGAGTTTCTGTCAACAGCCTCTGAAAGGCTTCGCTTCCAGCGCATATCTAAGGATGGCCTCTGCCGCGCCGTCTTCGGCCACACTCGGAACGGCGTAGCGGGCTGCGGCGCGAAGTTCACGCGGCGATCCGCCCATGGCGACGCCGATGCCAGCCGTCTCTAGCAACGGTACATCGTTGTATCCATCTCCCACAGCGACTGTCTCAGATACTTCTACGCCCAGCAGTCCGCACAGAGCGCGGAGTCCACTGCCCTTGTCCACGCCACGCTTGGTGAAATCCACCGCCCATAGACCGTTATAGGGCAGCCATACTTTGACGACACTCAGGGCAGAAATCTCTGACATCCTGCGAGCCATACGGTCTGCCTCGGCCTTCGACAGATCTAGCGCAGAAACTCGCGTCAGATTCCATGTGTCCAACTCTGCGGCGTCGAAGATGGTTCCTCCGGGATGGGTTGCTATGAACTCACAGCCAGTATCGAGGATGGGTCGCATCGCCTCGCGCGCAAGTTCCGTACCTAGAGGAACGCTCCAAAGCTCTGCGCCGGTGGCAGGGTCGAGAATCAGCGCGCCATTGTCCGACATCTGCGGCGCGGTAAGGCCAAGAGCCGACGCGTACCGTATCACATCTCCGGGTTCTCTGCCGGTGGCGATAGATACTGGCATGATGGACGCCGCCTGCCGAACAGCAGACTCGACGGCGGGGGAGATGTTCTCATCAGGGCCAAGAAGCGTGCCATCGAGGTCCAATACGAGGGCTTTACACTCAGGCATCTATGAGTCGTCCGTCGATAGACGGATTTGCCGTCGCCAAATCGCGTGTCGCCAAATCGCATATCGAATGTACGCCTGCAGTTTCGGATATTCGATCCGCCAGTCCCATGTTGATATGCCGGGCAACTCGCGGCCCCATGTAAACGAATCCGGTCAGAATCTGAACGGTATCCGCGCCCGCTTGGAGGGCGCGCCAAGCATCCTCCGCTGAGAATATCCCGCCGCAAGCGTTGATTGACGTCTCGTTCCCGATATGCCGTCTCATTTCGGATACCATTTGCAGCATCCGTTCGTAGATCGGCTTTCCGCTGAGTCCGCCGGAGCCGACTTCTAGTCTCGTATCGTTCACCGGCAGAGTGTTCGCCACAGTCAACGCCGCCACCTGATTCGAGACGCAGACCTTGCCGAGAGACAGGGCGCGGTGGTTGTGCTCGGCGTCTTCGTCTTTCGATGGGAATGGGGGGAGCTTCACGAAAAGTGGCTTGGAGCGGGTGTCGTTTACCTTGTGGAGTAGGCTTTCGAGCATGCGTGGATCATGGAACATGCGCAGCCCCTTGGTGTTGGGGGAGCTGATGTTGATCTCCACAGCATCTACCATCGGCTCCAATCTACGATGGCAGGTGAGGATGTGGTCTATCTCGGTTCCCGATATGCTCACCACTATAGGGGGGCGGGAGTAGGAACCTCTGGAAAGTTTGCGTCTATGCCTCTCTATGCGGCTGGCCGCCTTTTCCAGCCCTTCGTTGGGAAAACCCATGGAGTTCAGGAGGGATTCTTGCGATGTATCTCTAAAAAGACGCGGTTTAGGATTGCCTTCTCTCGGTTCGAGAGTAACCGTCCCGCAGGTTACATAGCCGAAACCGAGAGACGAGAGCGCGGGGAGGGATTTGCAGTCTTTATCGAAGCCTGCGGCCAAGCCGACCGGATTTTCTATAGGGATGCCGGCAATGGCGGTACGAAGATTCGGCGACTCGTATCTAATGAACGAAGACAGGGCGCGCCATATCGGAGAGAACCCAAGCGCGTGCTCGGCGAAGTGGTAAGCCTTCTCAGCATCCATCCTGAACAGCTGAGAGCGTATGAGCTTCTGGTACATGCCTGGTCTGTGGCGCACGGTGGACATTCGTTAGGTCGTAAGTATCCTCTATGATGATTCGACTATAACGAACTGCGCATCTCCAGTTGTCCTGCAGACCTTCGCATAATTTGCGAGCCGCCAAAAGATTGTGTCAGTTTCACCCTTTGTCGGTCAAATCGTATTAGTGAGAAATATCGAAGAAGTGGTTGCGTATCGAAAGAGGCTGCCACAGGATGTTTTGGATCACAAGACTACTGTCGCCATATGGTCTTTCACATCGATTCTACCCACATGCGTCAGCAGGAAATCGCGCTTTTCGTCGAATTCGATTTCGTCCCACTTTTGGAGAGTTTCATCCATTTCTGCGGGGGGGTGTATCCTCTGCGCGCCTGCGCGGGCGTTGTCCAGGTCTGTCAGCGCTCGTTGGAGCAGATCGGTTTTGGCCGCGCCGGATGCCACTTTTCGTATCGCCTGTGTGAATCTTCGCTCTGCGGCGGCGGCGCGCTCTTCCCATATGCGTCCCAGCTCCTCCTCAGAGGATAGGTCTCGCGACGAACCGCTCGCTTTCCTGAACTGCTTGGCCTGAGCTGCCATCGGTATCTGCGCAAGCACCGCGCCTTCGAGATCCGCCTCACGCCATGTGTGATAGCCGCAGACGCTTTGGTTGTTGCGGGATTGGCACTGATAGTATCGGTATGTGTTGCGTTTGCGGCCTCCGCTCTTGTTCTTCCAACGCTGGTGGCGTGTAACACCCATCATCTTGTTGCCGCAGTAATCGCAGAAAACCAGCCCTGACAGGAGGAACGGCATTGCGCGAGAGACCCTGCCAAACGGCTTGCGCGAGCGAGCGATGTCTCGGGCTTTTCTGAATATCTTAGGGTCTATGATGGGTTCATGACTTCGCGGCAGGCGAAGTCCGAATCTGGTATAAGTGCCCATATAGACGGTGTTTCTTAGTATCTCGCGGATGCTGACGACACTCCACTTGCCGCCTCTGCGCGTCGTTATTTCGCGTTCGTTTAGATGCTGAACTATCAGCCGCATCCCCATTTCGTCGCGCGTGTAAAGGCGGAATATGAGCTGCACGACAGAGGCTTCTTCAGGGACGATGGACAGAGTTCCATCCTCTCCATTGCGGTATCCGAACGGTGGCCGCCCTAGGCTCTTTCCCTGCATCGCCTTGTCTTGCATCGCCTCACGCACGCGACCGCTACGAGCTTTGGAGACACCGCCTACGCCAAGAATAGACAACGCTCCCTGTATCGGATCTGGCATATCCTCATCTTGGCATACTATTTTCGCGCCAGCGGATTCCATGTGAAGAAAGGTTCGTATGACTGCTTCTAAGTTTTCGCCAATATGAGTCGCGTCCGGAATCACAACTAGAAAAGCCGAGCCCGACTGCCGGATGTATTCGATTAGCTTTTCGTATTCTGGATAGCTGCTGCAAGTCTCTGAGGTTGTATCCACAAAAGTCTCGATGGTCTGGTGGTTGTGGGCCTCGCAGTAGTTCCAAAAAGACTTCTCGCAGTCCTCTACCTGCTCCGCAGAATCGATTCTGAAATAGCCTAACGCTCTCATAGTGTATATGTTCGGTGTGCCATTGACGTTCTGGTCTGGCTCGTGATCTGTCCGCTAAATCTGGTGATTACTCGCGTATGAGAATCCGCGTACAGTTTGGACACTGAACCGTCTGCTGTCCAGTCCGCACGCGCTGAAGATGGGCGGTGGGTATTACGATTCTGCAGGCTTGGCAGAGTCCTCTGAGATCGACCTTCGCCGCGCCTTGCCCTCCGCGGCGGCGCCTGACCATCTCGTACATGGCTATCAGCGGCGGCGGATATTCGCCTGCTGCCGAATCTCTATCCTGCTGCAGGCTGGGGAGCTGCGCCTCCAGCTCTCGGCGTCTGATTTCGGACTCTGCGACCTCCGCGCGGCGTTCGGCGTCGATACGCTCGAAGGCCGACTGCGCCTCTTCTGCGGCGCTTTGCGTATCTTCGATCTCGACCATGTATTCGAGGAGGCCGTTCTCCTCTTCGCTCAACCTGTCTGCCAGCGTCTGCCGCTCTTCCTGGTGCGCTTCCAGTTCTCTGGGGTTGGTGATCGCTCCGCTATACAGGCGGCTGTCGATTCTTGCTATTTGGTGTTCGAGCTGCTGCACAGATTTATCGGACTGGAGTCGAGATTCTGCGAGCTTTTCGATTTGGGCCTTCAGCGGCGCGGCGCGTCTCCATGCGTTCATACGAGCAGAATCGTCAGCAAGCCTCGCGCGGATGTCGGTCATCTCCTCGCTGAGCTTCTGAATATCCCAATCCATCAGCTGAAGTTCGTATAGCTGTTCGACAGATCTCATGTTGGCGTGCCCACGCTAGACCTAAATACACAAGTACGTACGATTGATGATACTCGTCTTCCGCCAAGCTGTCGATGATTTTTATGACAGCCCCTCGACAGAACCTGATAGAATCGAAGCCGTGTAATGCAATAAGAATACTGGCAAATACGCTGTTCGGATGCCAGATTGTCTATATCATATGTGCTACGGTTCTGTGGTTCTATGGTATGGGGTTTTCCTTGACACCGTCATCGGATAGATTTTAACATTAACTTGACTCTCGGCCGCCGAGGTAGCTCAGTCGGTAGAGCACAGCGCTGAAAACGCTGGTGTCGTCAGTTCGATTCTGACCCTCGGCACCGACGAATAAGACTCTTTGAGTTAGATAACCGAGCGGGAGTAGCTCAGTGGTAGAGCACTTCCTTGCCAAGGAAGGGGTCGGGGGTTCGAATCCCCTCTCCCGCTCCATCCCTTCTGTCGAAGAAGAGATGTCTCTCATCGAGGCACCCTCTAGGGTGTCTCCCAGCGTGTCGAGCGCGCATAGAAAAGGCCCACATTGAAGAGCCGCGTATTGGCAGTCGGCAGAATCGCTCTGGGCATTGTGGCCAGCGTCGGGCTGGGCTGGCTTGTCGTTCGCAGCTTGGACTGGGGCGAGGTAGCGGACGCTTTGAGCAATATGTCCCTGCCGATGGTTGCGCTCGCCATGTGCATCTTTTTAGGGGCGACATATCTGCGCGCCGTCAGGTGGCGGGTGATGTTCGTAAACGACGAAGTTTCCTCCAACAGGCTGTTCGTGGTGCAGAACATTGGCATCGGCCTGAACAATGTGACGCCTATCCGCATCGCCAGCGAGGCAGCTCAGCTTGCGATACTCTCGCTCAGAGATCGTGTTCCGCCTGCCGTCGTTCTGGCAACGCTGATGATGGAGCGCGTAACCGATCTCATCGCAACCGCGCTGATACTCACTGTCGGCTTTATTTTTTTGCCTCAGTTCGATGCGTTCAGCGCATACTTCTGGAGCATTCTGGGAGTCATCGTAGTATCCCTGCTGCTGATCCGTCTGATCTCGCGGAGCGCAGACGGGGCGGACGCCACCCGACCGCTACTGCCCGATCGGTTCGCTGGCAGACTTTCTTGGATAGCCCGATTCGTCGGCTGGCTCAGCAGGATGCCGTTCATCTCATCCTTCTCGGAGGCGATGCGCGATCTGGAGCGCGAACGTATGCGCCTGGCGCTTGCGACGGCCATGAGTCTGATCTACTGGGCGCTAGTCGGTGTAACTGCATGGGCGTTGTCTGAGGCCATAGACCTGTCCATATCGCCTGCAACCGCCACGATGGTCATGCTGATGACGATTTTCTTCGTTACCGCAGTACCCGGCGCGCCATCGGGTATTGGGACTTTCGAGTTCGCCGTCGTACACATGCTGGGCATTTTCGGCGTGGAGCATGAGGCCGGTTTCGGATTCGCTATAATAGCGCATGCCGCTTTCTTCCTGCCGCCGACGCTGATGGCAGCCGTCTTCTTGCCGAGGGAGGGGATTGGGTCACTCAGAGCGCTCAGGGCCGTCTTGTCAGGCCGCAGACCAGATCGGGTATAGGCATCCAGATGAACCTCTATCCGCAGCCGCAGAAGGGTATTTCTCTCACTGCACGGCTCCTCTCTCCGCTGTGCACTCTGCTGGCTGGGATGACCCTGGCTCTGATTCTGTCATGCGGCGATCGACCTTCCCAAAATCCTCTTCCACCGACGGAGACACCCGCCCGTACTGTTACATCCATAGCCACCGCAGCCAGTGTATTGGCTACGACTCCAACTCCAGAGGCACCTTCCCCAACGCCCGCGCATACTCCTTCTCCTCTCCCGAGCCAGTCTCCAACACCCGCGCCGACGGCGATGCCCACGCTATCATCGCCTGTTCCTGCGACACTCGCTCCGCTTCCGACACCGGATGCACGAGCTCGCGGTGGGGAACTCGAGATCGTCTCACCCGCAGGAATCGCGCATCAGGATGTTCACATGGATTTGTCGCCTGCGCTGACGATGCTGGGGCCGGGTATCGCATATTCACGGCTGCTGCGATTGAAGTCGGGACAGGACATCACCCTGCCAAGCATGGAGGTGGAGTGCGACCTGTGCGCAAGCTGGTCGATGCAATCGCCGACCTCATTTGTGTTCGAGATGCGTGATGGCGTCAGCTGGCAAGACATCGAGCCGGTTAACGGCCGGATGGTGGATGCTAACGACATTGTATTCAGCTATCGTCGCCAGAGAGACCCTGCCTTGTCCAATTCTCCTCTTCTGCGCGGTATCGAGCATATAGAAGCGCTGGATGAGCGAACACTGCGAATCTCACTGGTCACACCCGACGCCGATGCGCTTCTTGCGCTGGCTGACGGTCACTCGAAGATAGTGGCTCGCGAGGCAGTGGAAGTGGCGGGCGATCTGCGCGGTGGGCCAACTGTCGGGTCTGGGGCGTGGACGCTGGACAGCACGGGCGATGACGCGCATAGGTTCTCTCGAAACCCAGATTACTATGAACAGGGATTGCCACTGCTCGACAGTTTGAACATATTCATATTGCCGAATGAAGAGACGCGCGGCGCGGCTTTCCAAACTGGGCTGACTGATGTTCACTGGATGGGCGCATCGGAATGGGCAACCTATTCCGAGCGTGTCCCAAACGCTCCGCGCGCCTTCGTGCCACGCCAAAGCGGCGGTGTAGAAATCGCGTTCGAGACTTCCTCGCCGCCGTTCGACGACATAACCGTCAGACGCGCCGCGCTTATGGCGATGGACCCGCTCAGAGCCGTGGACGAGATATGGGGTGGAATCGGCTCTGTCGGTTTTGGATTCCCTGTCAAATCCGCGGACTGGCTGCTTCCCGAATCTGAGATATCGAAGTACTTCGACAGCCCTAACGAAGCGGAACGGATGCTGGACGCCGCCGAGTATGACAATCCGATTCCAGTTACTGTCACTGTCGGCGACTATGGCGAATCCTATCTCAGCCACGCGCACGCCATATCGGTGGAGCTGGGCGCGGTAGGTTTCGATACCACAGTAGATATAGTAAGCAGACGCGAGTTTGGTGAGCATGTCTGGTTCGGCGGCGGCTACGAGATGATGCTCGGCCCAACCCCGCCTATAAGCGTTCCCAATGGCTATCTGATGACTGTGCTGCACTCCGACGGTGTGTGGAATGCCACCGGTCACAGCGACGCGGAGCTAGACGCTCTGCTGGAGGCGCAGGCTGTCGAGACGGATGCTCAGGCGAGAGCGAAGACCGTACGCCGAATACAGGAACGAATGCTCGATCGAGCATATAGATTCGTCGCAAGGACGGGCCAAGATGTATGGGTGTGGAACGAGCGCGTTCGAGACTTGTACCCAAACCCAGCAGCGTCCGAATACCACTACTGGTCGTCGGTTTGGATGGAACGATAGCTTGGGTGGTTTCCTGTTTTAGATTATCTGCCGAACCTTCACAAAGCGAGTTTGGCGCATTCCGTATTGCAGCGGAGCGCATCGGAACGCGGCCTCCTCGCAGACTTACAGCAAGATATTTACAGCGATATTGTAAATGAAATCGCGCTTTTTATAATTTTTCATAGTATGTGAATCTTGACACAAATCGACTCGTTTCCTAGAATCTCATAGTTAGCGGTTTCAGCGCGAATCGTGGTCGAGGGGCAGGGGATGGAGTTGAATGTCTCCCAGCTGATGATGGAGTCGAGCGGCTCTACTAGGGAGTACATTCTCGATGAGACAGAACACGCTGTGGCGATGTTTGCAGGCGCAGGGATTCGAGGCCGCGTGAACCTGATGAGAACTAGCAAAAGTATCTGGGTTAGCGCATCTCTTCATTCTACGCTCGATAGCGAATGCGGACGCTGCCTTTTGCCCTATCTGCATCCGATACGAGTTCATATCGAGGAAGAGTACATCCCCACACTGGATCCGCTAACGGGCAGGAGACTTCAGCCATCTGCTGATGACGGTGATTGTTTCACAATCGACGAAAGCCATATACTCGATCTGACAGAGGTCGTTAACGAATATGCAATCATGGCAATCCCTATGAAACCGCTGTGCCGCGAGGACTGCGCAGGTCTGTGTCCATCGTGTGGAGCCGATCTGAACCATATTGCCTGCCGTTGCGCCCCCGCCACAGACCCACGCTGGGGAGCCCTGCTCGAATTGATGCAGGAGACGCGCTGAACGGGACATTACCGCCTCTTAGCATATCCGCTTCTAAGCTCAACCGAACACTTTTCATACACCACTTTTCATATATCATAGGCCGGAGGCCCACGAGCAGCTATGCCGCCACTACCAAAGAAGAAACATTCCAGAAAGCGAAAGGGCGGACGCGGCGCGCACTCCGCTATCAAGGGCGCACGGCTGTCCAGATGCCCGCAGTGTCAACGGGCTAGAATGCCCCACCATGTATGCCGACACTGTGGCTACTATAATGGCCGCGAGGTCGTATCAGTAGATACCGACACTGTCTAAACGCATATAACAGCAGCATTACAGCGGCCCGACTTAGAAAACCCAACGGAGTTGCCAACATGACCCTCACATTCGAGACCGAAACACGCAGATCGGAAGCCGCCTTCCTGTTCCCCGGACAGGGAGCGCAAGCCGTAGGCATGGGTCGGGAACTGTACGACAGCTCCACAGCTGCCAGAGATGTGTTCGACAAGATAGACGACGCATTGTCGCGCCCTCTGACTGAAATCATGTTCGAAGGCCCCGAAGACGAGCTGCGACAGACTGTCAACGCTCAGCCTGCTATCATGGCTGTCAGCCTTGCTTGTATCAAAGCTATGGAAGACGAGCTGGGGCCGAAGTACATGCCGCATCCGGCGGTGATGGCGGGGCATAGCCTCGGCGAATACACCGCGCTTGCTGTCGGCGGCGTGCTGAGCGTTGAAGATTCCGCGCTGCTGGTGCAGGAACGCGGACGGCTGATGCAGGAAGCATGCGACCGCAACCCAGGCACTATGGCCGCTATCATCGGACTCGATCAGGTCGCGCTTCAAGAAGTCGCCCGCGAAACTGGCGTCTGGATATCTAATGTGAATACGGGTGAGCAGATCGTCATAAGCGGAGAGCGCATGGCTATTGCCAGAGCGATGGACTTGTGCAACGCTCGCGGCGCGCAGAAGTCTATTGCTCTCAAGGTAGGCGGCGCATTTCACTCCGGCTTGATGGAGCCTGCGCGCGCCGGGCTGCTGTCCGCAATCGAGGGGATGACCTTTAGCGATTCGTCCGTTCCCATAGTCGCCAACTGCACTGGAAAGCCGGTTACCTCGGCCAGTGAGATAAAGTCGGAACTGCTCGCTCAGGTCTGCGGCACCGTGCAATGGAAAGACACTATCGATTATATGGTCGGCTCCGGTGTCAGCAGCTTTCTCGAAATTGGCCCCGGCAGAGCGCTCAGCGGGATGGTAAAGCGTATAAACCGCAGAGCAAAGATTGCCGCCGTGGGAGACCTGAACTCCATACTGAAGCTGAGGCAAAATTAGTCCCCGAACTGGTTGGGCCTGGGCCAGTCATAATCATCGGGCTATCGTCATCCATTATCACGCCGATAATACACAGCGTGACTGACCCTGATTTGGAATATGCATAATGCAGCGCAGGGCGGCAAGAAACTCTAGGCGCACAACTAGGATTGCTGTACTTCAGACTCTGTGCGAAGTAGATTCTGTGGGGCATTCTGTCGATGATGTGCTGATGTACCGCCAGCAGATCGAGGATTTCACCACGCCGTCGGAGCAATTTCTCGCCCAGCTGACTAGAGGGGTGCGCGATAATATCGACCGAATAGACAGAGTGATCGCTGAATTCGCGCCTAGTTGGCCTATCTCCCAAATGGCGATAATCGACCGTAATTTACTTAGGATGGCTATTTTCGAGATGACGCTCTGGGGCCGCACCCCGCCGAAGGTCGCTATAAACGAAGCTGTAGAGCTTGCACGGTCGTTCGGCTCGGAGAGCTCTCCTAGATTCGTCAATGGAGTGCTAGGATCAGTTATGGCTAATGCGATGCGATAATCACATATTTTATATATCTCTGCTGTAAATCTGCTCTCGAAAACCCTATATTAGAATCGGATTTTTCATAAAATCGCCAATGACAAGCAACGCTATCGCTGACGAAGACGCTGTATCACTCAGAGAATGAATTAGATAATCCGTTAGTTCCATCAACCGGAGGTATGAAATTGGCAACTCTTTTAGAGCGGGTACAGAATGTCGTGGCGGAGAAGCTCAGCGTTGACGAGGATGAAGTCGTAGCGGACGCCTCGTTCACAGAAGACCTCAACGCTGACTCACTCGATCTGGTGGAACTCATCATGGCGTTCGAAGAGGAGTTCTCCACCGACGATACTCAGATCGAGATCTCGGACGAGGATGCCGAGGGTATCCAGACCGTCCAGCAGGCGGTGGACTACCTCAAGGCCAACGGCGTCGCCGCCGACTAATTCGACGCTCGCCGCCGTTCTAAGCAGCCTCGTCTTATCACAGCAGCCCGGCGCAGATCTGTTGGTCTGCTCTTTCTGCCCTTACACCGATGCATCTACACTGAACTGAGAGGAGCATATCCTGACAGCGAGTAATATATTCGTCACAGGATTTTCCGGCTCCGGCAAAACTACGACGGGGCAGGAAGCGGCGCGTCTGCTCGGCTGGCAGTTCGTGGATACCGATGATGAGCTAGTCGCTTCTGCTGGTATGTCCATAGAAGACATATTCAGGATACGCGGAGAGGACGAGTTCCGCCGTTTGGAGCGACAGACGCTTGCGGCCGTTGCCCAGAGGGAACGGCAAATCATCGCCACCGGCGGCGGTATCGTCATGGACGAACGCAACCTCGCCGTGATGAGCGAGCGCGGAGTTACCGTGCTGCTGGAAGGGAAGCCAGATACTCTGCTGGCGCGGTTGCGCGCGCAGCAAGCATCCGAAGGCGATGACCTAATAGCCCGTCCGATGCTGGATGCCACTGATCTTGCCGAGCGTATCGCATCCTTGAAGACACTCCGGCAGCCGGCCTATGCCCTCGCAGACTGGACGGTTCATACAGATTCTCTTACCCCCGCAGAAGCCGCGGCGGAAGTCGTGCGAGGTTTCCGCGCGATCGAGTCTCATAGAGCATCCGACAATGCCGATGCCAATACGCAGCGCGATCCTGAGCTTGCCGCAGAGGTGCGCGCCTCCTCTGGAGATTATCCACTATGGGTCGGCTGGGACATCATCGAGGAGATCGGCGAGCGCGTACGGCGGATCATGTCCCCGCCCGCGGCGTATATCATTACGGATGAGGGCGTCTATGGGCAGGCCCGACGCTGCCAAATATCGATGGAGAGATGCGATATACCTACGCATCTTTTCGTCATACCACCCGGCGAGCGCAGCAAGACACTTACGACTGCCGAACATATATACCGATGGCTTGCAGAGCTAAAGGCGGAACGAGGGCATCTCATATTGGCAGTAGGCGGAGGCGTAGTAGGTGATTTGGCCGGTTTCGTAGCTGCTACCTACCTTCGCGGCATCCCTTTTGCGCAGGTTCCAACCAGCCTGCTTGCCATGATGGACGCAGCCATAGGCGGCAAGACGGCTGTCGATCTCGAGCAGGGTAAGAACCTCGTCGGCGCTTTCTACCAGCCCAAGTTCGTTCTTGCAGATGTGTCCACGCTCAGAACGCTTCCCGAACGCGAACTGCGTTCGGGATGGGCGGAGGCCATTAAACACGGCCTGATAATGGATGAAGAGCTGCTGTCCACCTTCGAGGACGAGCCGGAGCGGGTGCAGTCGCTGGAGCCAGAGATTGCCACTGATGTCATACGCCGCAGCATGGCTATCAAGGCGGGGGTGGTCTCACGAGACGAACGCGAGACGCTGGGCATTCGTGTTTTGCTGAACTACGGCCACACCATTGGGCATGGGATCGAGGCGGCTACGGGCTACGGGCGATACCTTCACGGCGAGGCTGTCGGCATCGGCATGATGGGGGCGGCGAACATAGGGCGAGGTATGGGGCTGATGTCCGACAGCGAGGTCGATCGTCAGCGATCCGTGCTCGCCGAGTACGGACTTCCGCTGAACGCGCCCGGCGTCGATCCAGAACTCGTCTGGGAAGCGATGCGTTCCGACAAGAAAACTGCCGGCGGAGCAATCCGATGGGTGCTTCTGGACGGTATCGGGAGGGCGATAACCCGCAATGATGTGCCACTCGATCTGACGCGGATGACTTTGCGAAACCTCATGGATTGACGCTCAGGAGAGGCATTGGAATATCTCGAATGGATTTCCATGATTCTGCTGGGAATCGGGGCGGGTGCCTATGGAGTAATAGTAGGCGCTGGCGGCGGGTTTATCCTCAGCCCCAGTCTTCTGCTGCTTCTGCCCGATCTTCATCCGGAGAGCGTGGCCGGAACCGTTCTCACATCGACCGCAATACTGTCCATCATAGTAACTTGGCAGTATCACCGAGATAAGGTTCTGGACTACCGAAGCGGTCTTCTCTTCGGGTGCGCGGCTATTCCGGGCGCGGTAATCGGCGTGTTCGCCGTCAAGGCGGTGCCTCCGAGCGCATTCCAGATCCTGCTAGGTACAATTCTCATCCTGCTCGCTGTACAACTGGCAATCACCGCCCTGATGCCACAGAGGGCGAAAGCGCCGCGCCAATGGAAGCTGCTGAACAGAACCGTCAGGAAACGCAAGATTATAACCTCGCAAGGGGACACTTACGAATACGAATTCGACGAGGCGCCAGCGACGGTGTTCAACATGCTGCTGGGTTTCGTCTCCAGTTTCTTCGGTATCGGCGGCGGATTTATCCGAACGCCGCTGCTAATAGTTGCGTTCGGATTCCCCGTTCGCATAGCCACAGCCACATCCGTTTTCGCAATCGCGTTCTACGGCAGCGCGGGGGCGATAACGCACGGATTCCTAGGTCACATACAGTGGTTCCCAACACTGGTATTCACGGGTATCGGCATGGCCATAGGAGGGATGATAGGCGCGCGCCTATCAGGACGGCTTCGAGGGCCCTGGGTTATGCGCCTGCTTCTCATAGGCGTACTAGCGCTGGGCTTGCGGCTGATCTGGGAAGGTCTGTCTGCAATCTGAAGAGATGACACTGGGCAGCAGGAATATGAAAGCAGAGTTCTCACTGAAAATACGAGATTCGCTTCCTACTGCGGGATGATTCTCCCCTGCTCGTCTGCGGAGAGCAGCGCGCGGAACGAATAGCCGCGCCGTTTCAGCTCTGCGCTGCCGCCCTCGTTTCGATCTAGTATAGAAAGAACGCTGACTACGCTGAATCCGGCAGACTCCACGGCGTCGATTGCGTGAAACAGACTGGCTCCGCTGGTGCAAGTATCGTCTATAACTGCCACTGGCGCGCCGCTTTCGATGGACTCGACCGGGCCTTCGATCGCCCTCTGGGCGCCATGTTCTTTGGATTCCTTGCGAACGATGAGGCCGGGAATCGGTCGGCCCTCGATATGGCTCAGAACGGAGACTGCCGCCACTATCGGGTCTGCTCCCAGCGTGGGGCCCGCGATTGCCTTCACTCCGCGATCATATAGGATTGGCAGAAACTCTCTGGCCAGGGCGTATCCCCCCTCCGGATCGAGAGAGAGCGCGCGCCCGTCGAAGTAGTAGCCGCTAACCCCCCCTGCCGAAAGTCGAAACTCTCCAAACAGCAGCGCCCCTCTGGATTTCGCTAACTCCAGTATATGTTCGGTTCCTGACAGACTCATCATAGCGCCTCCCATTTCGGCTCTCATCGGAATATCTTGGCTTTCGATTTCCACTGCATTATAGTCAACGCGGCGATCGGGCCGTTAGGAGCATAGAGGGAGAATATACGATGACCGAAAAGAAGAGAGTCTTGATTACGGGCGCCGCAGGGCTAGTCGGCAGTGTTCTCAGGGATGGGCTGCAAGAGGAATATGATCTACGCGGCGTGGACATCAGGCCGATAGAGGGGTTCGACACTCTGACGGCTGATACTTCGGATATAGATGCCGTTATTAGTGCCTATGACGGTATAGATACTGTCATAGATCTCGCCAGTGTACCGGATCAGGACAGCGCATGGGATGTGGTGTATCGGAATAATTTGCCCTCCACATACAACGCGCTCGAGGCGGCGCGGCGGGCAGGTGTTAGGCGGGTAATCTTCGCAAGCTCCAACCATGCCACAGGCAATTATGAGGAGGATGAACCCTACGCCTCAATCGTGGAGGGCCGATATGATGGGCTGGAGCCGGCGACGATACCGCGCATTACAGTCGATATGCCCATACGCCCGGATGGTCCGTATGGCATCGGCAAGGCGTTTGGCGAGGCGGCCGGGCGATACTACTCCGACTGCTTTGGCCTATCAGTGATATGTTTGCGAATCGGTACCCTGAACAGGGAGGGAAGACCACTCGTTCCACGCCACTTTGCGACGCTGCTGACACATGGCGACCTCATCCGGCTGGCGCGTTGCTGCGTCGATGCGCCAGACTCCATGCGCTTTGGCATATTCTACGGCGTATCTAACAATACATGGCGCTTTTGGGATATATCGAACTCACACTCGCTCATCGGGTATGAACCGCAGGATAACGCGGAACGCTGGAGGGATACGCGAGGGTGACGCTCTGGCCGAAGCGCAACGCGCAGGGCGAAACACGGCGCACAGAACCGCCTGAAAGGTACCTGCCATGACAGGCGGAACCGTGCGTCAGGTATATATGGGGGAAAAAGAAAGTCGGCGGATAGGGGTGTACACGCTAGGAAGCGGTTTGCCACTCCAGCAGTTTAGCGACTTCTTCGGTGTGGACTTCGGGATATGTAACATGTCCGCATGCCAAGCACGCGATGTAGAAGCCTTCGAAGTCACGGCGGATCTGGCGATCTCCACTGCAACGGATACAGGACTTGAAAAGCACGGAATGCTCGCGCATGGCGCTCCGCGCTGTAACTATCTCTCTCATTTCGACACGTACTCCTTAGTTAGGGTTTTTAATCACTTTACAGTGTACATCAAGTTGTCCGATTTTGTGTTAACGAAATGTTAACAATTCATTGTAAAGCGTGATTGTGAGTATTCGGGTTAGTGAAAAACCCACAATATATGGATGAATGTCGCGCTGTGCCATTCTTCCAGCCCTCCCCGAGTTTTAGGCTTTCCACTCTGAGCGGCTGCGCGAGCCTTGCGGGGATGTGGAGCGTTTTTGCATGGTCTTGGCGAATACCCGCAGCCGTGCCCCCAGCCTGCCCCATGTTGTGCGGCGCATGACCCGCGCTTTACGGCTTTGGATTTTCCATGAACACGGTTACGCCTATCTCGCGGTAGTGGTCACGAAGTCGGTAATCGTAGTTGCGGAAGCTGATGCGCACATTCGTCCCTTCGAGCTGCTTTAGGGCATGTCGAACGCAGTCGTCAACGGACTGGAGCGGGTGGTGTGGGTGCGCCTCGATGTCATAGCTGAGGTCTGCAGGCCCCCATGTCAGGCAGGTAATTCCCGGCTTGGCAAGCTGTCGAGCATTGGTAACTGCGCGCAGCGTCTCCATTTGGATGCAGAGTATTCCGTTTTCGTTCCACCACTTGGCATATTCCAGCCTGTCTTCTCGGCCCTCGATACCGTATCGCGCCGCGCCGCCCCAACTGCGCTTTGCCATTTGAGGATAGTAAAACCAATTGACGGCCTCATCGACGGTAGCCTCGTCTTCCACTAGCGGCACCTCGATACCAAGTGGCCCCAAGTCGAGGATGTTGCCCACTAGATAGGCATGTCGCGGATGCTTTATACGAAACTGAACGGGAATCCCCACCTCTTTCGCTGTCTGGCAATACTGCACCAGCCGCTCTTCGCTGTATGCGCCATGCTGGGAGTCGGCGCTGATGAAGTCGTAATCGTCCTTGCTCAGGATGTCTTCCATCTGGGATTGGGTTGCGGTTATAGGCACGGAGACGCCGAGTACTATGTCGCCGCGCGCTATCTTGTCTTTCAGTGAGGTCATCTATCTATATACTCCTGTTCTGTACTTGGCCGTGGGTGTCACATCACTGTGGCTACCGACCTATCACATCACGGTGATTCGAGTTTTGCGCGCAAGACATTCTCAAAGTCTGCCCTGCTAATCGTTCTAGCCGCTAAAAGTTTATCGCTCGATTCTTCCAAAGTTAGAACTTCCCAATGCCCCCGCCTTATCCTATGGGCATCGATTTCTGGTACCAGCCATATGACATCACCATCGTTCAGGTCATGACTAGGGTTCTGGCTTGGCCCGCCAACTGCTTCGAAGAAAGGGTGATCTACGGCAACCGCCATCTTGGAATCCCATCTTCTCAGTGTAGGTACTTTGATTTGCAACTGAGGCATAAGTCGCTTCGCGCTGGACGAACGCCAATCGGGGCGCCTAACCGCGTCAGGGAATGGCGGGGTATCATCGTCGTCATGGAGTATAGCGCGGAACTCGGACTGCATGCCGCGTCCAGAAAAGTAAACTGCCTGTATTTCTAGTCCATACCACTCTATTCTGTCTAGTGAAGTTCGGACTAACATCAGATATATCATCCCTGCGGGTTTGTTCGTGCTTGCTCCTATCATGAACGGAACTTCGCGCGCGGTCATGACTTCGGACATTCGGAATCCGACAATCTCGGATAGCCATCTTATCAACAGCTGTCGTTCGGCGAACCTTGCAGGACATGTGATTACTGGATCGCCTTCGGATTCTCCGAGCCGTCCGTCTTCGCCTTGCGCATATCGCCGAATGGAACATACTCCCCCAGTCTTTCGACATGGAGTTTCTCCAGATTGAAACGGGCATGGCGGCTGAGATGCGCTGCGGTCTAGCGCGCTTTCCGCCAGCGTGCGCCGTCTAGCGGGCGACATCTCTGTAAAAGGTTCGCCGTACCACTCAATATATCCCATATCGGGGCGTTGTCATGGTCTGGCGAATATCGGTGTAGGCGTAATTATTAGCTCAGTCATCTTAGCGTGATGGGTGTTCTTCATATGCACCCTTACCATACTAAACCCATGCCGATTAACCATATCGACGACTTCGGAGGAGTAGTCATAAGTCATTAGAAAATTGGCGCGACTTTCCGCAAGGATGTCGAATAGATGTTCATGGTCTATGTCGCTATGGGTGTACAGTCGTGTTCCCGCGCGTTTGCCGCCTGCCGTGTACGGCGGATCTACGAATACTGCGATGTTGCGCGCGTCAGGATAGAGCAACGCCTCCAGGAGCAAAGCGCGTCGGTCTCACAGAACACGATTCTGTCTGCATACTGTCCTATTGTATCTAGCCTTCTTACGAGCGTTTCCGGGTACCACCGCGAAGCAACGCCTTTCCCGTTTTCGCCTTTCTTAGAAAGCGAAGCTCCCTTAGCAAGAATACCACCGCGCCGGACTCGGTTGAGCGCCAGTGTTCGGAATCCCTGTTCGATAACGCCTATCGGCGCTGTTGACTCGATTGCGGTTACCGATTCCCTAGTGGGAGTGAACGCCTCGATACGCTTGGACAGCTCTGGCCCATGGCGGAGTGCCGCGTGCCAAAAGGCGGCTACTTCTCTATCGATCTCTGCCATGATACACCGCGAGACCAGCCCCTCGATGATTGCGGTAAGGGAGACTGTTCCACCCCCAGCAAACGGCTCGACTAACAAATTAGGAGTGGGCCGAAGACTAGTCATCCATTGTCTGATATGTGGAATCAGCCAAGTTTTTCCACCCGGGTATCTAAGCAGACTGCGCTGAGGGACGGATGCGACATTGACCGCAGGGATCGAAGAGACCGGAATATCGTCCATCTCTGTGGGAGCGATTTCAGCGTCTGATATTCGAACATCGGGGTCTGCTACTCTTGGATTCATTGCTGTCTTTATCTCTCGTAGCCATGTTCGGGCATGAAGAACTCGAACCTCTCGGCATCGTCGTAGCCTTCGATTTTGGACGGCACTATGCCGGGCGCGTGGAGCGCGGCTCGGACGATGCGTTTATTGAATTCGTGGATGCCTGCCTCTTCCGACAGGAACTCGTCCACCGACATCCAGCGGCATTCGGATATTTCCTCCTCCTGCATTCGTATCTCCGTAGAAAGCGCGGTCATGCGGCAGACGAAGTATATGTCCGATTTCTCATAGCGATATCCGTGCCAGTGACGGAAGCATGCGAGCGACTGGAATCGAGCGTGAACCCCTGTTTCCTCCAGCACCTCGCGGATTGCGCCGTCCACTAGATGTTCTCCCGGATGGAGCGCGCCGCCGGGCAGCTTGTATCCTGGCCCCCGTCCACTCCCCATGCGGTAGCGTTCTACAACGACTAGCAGCTCGTTTCGTTCGTTCAGCACCACTGCGCCCGCGCCGATGTAGTGTGTGGCGTATGGTGGTATGAACGCCCCTCGCTCCAGCTGTAGGGTCATCAGCACATATTCGGATTTGGCATGGTGATATTCGAAACCGGCGTTTGCCGCCACAGGAACGAGGTTGGCCCTGGCTATCGGCAGCTCCAGCCAGACTACTTTATAGCCATCCTTTGCCCAGCTGCCGAGCGAGTGGCGAAGCAGCGTGTCGAACTCGCTGGGGTCCGAAGGTAGGTCGTCGCTGTCCGTAATTACTCCGCCGAACTGGTTTGGGGAAAATCGCAGCATCTGAGTCATCATCCTCCGTGTCTTACCACCATCTGAACTTCGTTGGAGGGGTTGCAAAGCGCCTCGAAAGCGCCTTGTATGTCGTCGAGCGGCAAGAAGCTGGCTTCCGACACTAGCGGCTCCATAGTAACGCTGCCAGAGCGGATTAGGTCGAGCGCGATACGCCAGTCTTCCGGCTGAGTGCCGAACGATGTTTTGAGGCTTACTTCGCGCGCCATCCAGTCCGGTGGAAGTACGGGAGTCTGCTGCCAGACGATTGCGACTAAGACTACTTGACCGTTTCGCCGAACCATGTTCAGAGCCTGATCTAGCGTCCCCGAGGCGGCGGCGCATTCGAAGACGACATCCGGGCCTGAGCCGTCTGTCAGCTCCACAACGCGGGCCACTGCATCCTCTTGGAGCGGGTTTATCACAGCGTCTGCGCCCAGCTTTCGGGCAGCCTCCGCCCGCGCGGGCGCGGGTTCGGAGACGATGACCTTGCTAGCGCCAGCAGCTCTGGCAACCTGCATGCACAGAAGCCCGATCGGCCCAGCGCCCAACACGACTGCAGAATCGCCCAGTTTCAGCTGAGACAGGCGGACGGCGTGAACAGTCACCGCGCAAGGCTCGCACATAGCGGCCTCCTCGTCCGAGACGCCTTCGGGAACAGGCACCGGCTCCCACTCCTCCAGCAGCACCTTCTCCGCATAGGCGCGTACTCGTCCGCTTCCTGAGAACCCATCGAGACGGTAATTGAACCTTTCTCCGCGGCTGGGGCTTGCGGCGCGGGCTTCGGGTGGAGGCTCCCCGCCGCCGCCGACTACTCTGTCGCCCACATTCCAGCGGGTAACCCCTTCGCCGACGCTGCTGATGACTCCGGAATATTCATGCCCCATCACCGAGCCGGGCGGCGCGATATCGTAAAGAAAATGGTGGACATCGGTGCCGCATATAGCACAGTATCCGACATCCACAACCACTTGACCTGGCCCTGGACTTGGATCGGGCATCTCTTCGATGGAGAACTGCTGTCCTCCTTTGTAAACTGCGGCGCGCATGGCATATACCTCCTAAAAAAGCTGAAGCACAGGTTATCACGGTGAGTTAGCAGGGTACATAGGTGATATGTCTCATGGCGCCATCCTATTCTCTATGAACAGTTCGGGAACCGTCTAGGAACTGTCTGGCGCGGGCATGGCGCATTCGGTGTCCGATGTTCTGCTGTATCTGTTAACATTCGGTCGGTCGATACGAGTGAAGTGTGCAGGGCGAATATTGATGTTTTGTCTGTTCGAGATATGAATATGAGTGCGCGAACGCAGCATGACTGCTGAGTTTGCGCACTCATCTATTGCTCTCTATTCATCCTATTCATCTCATCCCCGCCACTATATATGCCGAGTACGCGAGGGGATTGGAACGCTAACCTTTTGACGAATACGCGCGTTGTAAATGTATGCAGCCCCCCGGGCTTCACCTGAAACGAAAAGGCGCAATGGAAGACAGTTCGGCTGACAGGCAGGCCGTTGATGATGTCGAGAATATAGTAGCTCGCGCGCAGGCTGGGGAGCAGGCGGCGTTTGGCGCGCTGTACGAAATGTATTACGACCAGATATATAGGTATCTATCGTTCAAGTGCGGCAGCCGTTCGGAGGCGGAAGACCTTGCGTCTGATGTATTCTTGAAGATGGTGGAGTCGATAGGTTCGTTCGAGTTTAGGGGATTTCCATTCACATCATGGCTGTATCGCATCGCGCATAATGCGGTCGTCGATAACTTTCGGCGAAAGGGCAGGCGGCCAACCGTGCCACTGGACGATATGCCGAACTCAGTGATAGGAGCGACGCACTCGGACATGGAACATCAGGTGCAGATCGGCTGGGAAATGGAAAATGTGCTGGAAGCGATGGACGGCCTGACAGATCTTCAGCGTGAGGTGATTACACTCAGGTTTGCGGCAAGTCTGTCTATTGCGGAGACGGCTCGAACAGTCGGGCGTTCGCAGAATGCGGTGAAGGCGCTCCAGCACTCCGGAATTCGTAAACTGAGAGTATCGATGCAAGAGTCCGGTTTTAGCAGTCGGGAGTCGAGTGTTACCAAGTCGAGTGTTACCAAACGGTGAGTAGTCGTTCTGGGATATATGAACCCATAGACATCAGACATCGCAAAGGTGAATCATGAGCAGCGAGATAGACAACGCTCTCGATGACTGTCTCGACAGGCTAGCGCTGGGTGAGAGTATCGGTGCATGTCTGCGCAGATACCCCGAGTACACCGACGAGCTGGAACCCCTGCTGATGGCTGCCGAGGCAACGATGCGGGCGGGGCAGGCAATCCGCCCATCGCCTGCGTCACGCGCGCATAATTTCGATATTTTCATGCAGGCTGTCGCGCAAAGAGCGCCCGAAGCCGATCGCGCTATCGCGCCTCGCCGCCGCAGACTGCGTTTCTGGATGCCTTCGTTTCGCGGTTTCTCGCTCGCGGCGCCTATGGCCAAACCGATGCTCGCAGCCGTCGTTCTTCTAGCCATCCTGACAACGGGATTCGGGGTAACCACTGCCGCCGCGTCCAACTCGGTTCCGGGAGAACCGCTCTATTGGGTCAAGACTACTCGTGAGAACATCGAACAGCGTCTCCCTCGTTCTGATACTGGACGAGCCAGCTATGAAGCAAATCTGGCGCACACACGCGGAGACGAGGTGCAAATCCTCATCCAGCGCGGCCGATTCACAATGGTAGGCCAAACGATGCAGCGGATGAGCCATCACTTGGATCGCTCTTCGAGATATGCTGGCGTCATGGTCATTCCCAAACCTACACTATCGACACCTCGCCCAGCGGCGCGAATTGGAGAAAACAACGCGCGTCAGATCGCGGACAAACTTCGCAAAGATCGCGATGCATTCAGGGAAAAATCGAAGGCTATGATCGAACAGCTAAGCCACCAAGATAGAGAACGAGCGCAAGAACTAATCTGGAAAGCGGAACTGGGATACTGGCTGCTGATCGACGCGATGGAGAACAGCCGCTCGACCCGATAGAATATATGATGAGATGAATAGATAATAGGCAGTCGCAAATCTGCTGAAGATTCCATATCCATCGAAATTCTGACGCCTCACAACGACATAAGCGCGGGAGTCGCCTGCAAATGGGTTTTCGACCATCATTGAAACAGATCTTAGCTTCAGCAGCGATCCTCTCGATCGCTGTATTGGGAGCTTTTTGGGTGTATGCGACCTTTATCAGGACGGAAGCTGCAAGGCTGGAGAGTGATCAGCAGCTTGTGCCGGTGCAGCGAGGCGATCTGGTAAATCGAGTCTCCATAAGCGGCAAAGTCGATTTTCCCGATCATGAACGGCTGGTGTTCGGGACATCCGGGATAGTGGCGAAGGTTATGGTCGAGGAGGGACACCGAGTGTCGGAGGGTGACGCGCTGGCGAGTCTGGATGTAGAGACGATAGCCAGTCTGGAACAAGCCCTAGCCAAGGCACATGTCGATCTGCGTGACGCCGAGGACGCGCTCGAAGACTTCGTAAACCCGCCCACACTCGATCTGGCCAAGGCGGAGGCGGATGTAGTTACCGAGGAGATAGATCTGCAGTCTGCCGAGAAAGCGCTGGATGAGATTATGAACCCGTCTGCGCTCGCTCTCTCCCAGGCGCGCGCCGCCGTGACGAAGGCGCTAGTCGATCTGGATAGTGCGGAGGAGGCGTTGGAGACTGAACTCACATCTCCCACTGCGCTGGAATTAGCGGAAGCCGAATCCAAGGTGGCAGCCGCTCGTCTGACGCTCGAAAACGAAAAGAAGGCGTTGGAGACCGAACTCACATCTCCCACTGCGCTGGAATTAGCGGAAGCCGAATCCAAGGTGGCAGCCGCTCGTCTGACGCTCGAAAACGAAAAGAAGGCGTTGGAGACCGAACTCACATCTCCCACTGCGCTGGAATTGACGGAAGCCGAGTCTAAGGTGGCGTCTGCGCGTCTAACGCTCGACGCCACCCGCACCAAACTGAGCGATTACAAGAAAGGCTCTCAGGAGAGCGACCTCCGCAAGGCGACTGAATCGCTTGCTATCGCCAAGTCCAATCTTCCCATAGCGATTGCCGATCTCGAAGTGGCCCGGACTGAAAGAGACGACAAACTCGCTGAATCGAAAAAAGAGTTGGACGATGCGGGACGAGAATATGCCAAACCTTTCGGTAAATGGCTTGGTATCGAACCTGCTCCGGAAATCCTAGATATGGGTTACAGTACTGCGCTGGCTGATTTAGGAGTCGATTTGGACAAACTTTTCGACCCTGCCAACAGAATAACCACCGGTCTGCGCAACTTGGAATTGCCAGTACCGGAGGACGATCCGGACACTGCATGGGACGAGCCGACTGTATTCCTATGGTTGAATCTATCGCCTATTCGCATAACACCCACTTGCGATGTGCATGAACAAGTGCCGGCCCTTGGTATCTGCATAGAAGAAGAGTTTCGAGGGGTATCGGAGGTGGCCGTTAGCGCGGCGAAGAAACATCTATCGGTGGAGTCAGAGGCTACTGCGCGGGTTAGCTCTGCCGAGAACGCTCTACTGAGCGCCGAGAACGCCGAGAAACAGGCGCAAGAGACATTGAACGAATTGACCAAGCCTCTGGACACTCTCGTAATCGCCGGCTACGAAACCGACATTGCTCTGGCGCAAGCGTCATTGGATGACGCTGTCGAAGATTTACAGAAGCTGCGAAAGGACCTAACCGAACTGAGAGAAGGCGCCAGAGAGGCGTCTATCTCCGACCTCCGTAAACGGGTCGCTCTGGCGCAAGCGTCATTGGACGACGCTGTCAAAGATTTACAGAAGCTGCGAGATGAATCGTCAGAAAGCGGCGTTAAGCTGGTAGAGATCGAGGCTCTGAGAGCCGGAATCTTAGTTGCCGAAGAGAATATCAGGAAAGCGGAGAAGGATCTGACTGAACTGAGCGAAGGGGCAAGCGAATCGTCCATCTCTGACTTGCGTGAACAGGACGCGCTCGCTCGCGCTAGTTTGGACGATGCAAGAGAACATCTTGCGGATCTGACCTCGGGCAAAGACCATCCCGACTATGCCGCGCGAGAGAGAGATGTCGATGTTGCCCGCCTCTCGCTAGACGAGCGCAGACGGGATTTGGAAAAGATGCGGAGTCAGCCCGAAGACGCGCTGAAACTTCGTCTTCTCGAATCAGATGTAATCGCGGCGCGCGCAGCCTTGACAGAAGCCGAAGACAGACTCGACGACGCTGCGCTGATCGCCCCGTGGGACGGATTCGTATCTAAAGTGGAGGCCAAAGAGGGTCAGGAGATCGAGGCTACTGCTCTGGTAATGGAGCTGGTGAACACAAGCATAGTCGAAATAGACGGCGCAATAGATGAGATCGATGTACTGCTCATAGACACGGGAGCCGAGGCTAAGATCTCGATGGACGCGCTGCCAAATCAGACGATTACAGGCCATGTGTCGTTTATTGGAGCTGAGGCAAAGTCCTCTCAGCAAGGCGGAGTCGTTAGCTACCCCGTCGAAGTACGGCTAGAACTGCCTCCCGATTTGCAGATTCCAAAGGGCCTGAGCGCGGTAGCATCCATCACAATAAGTGAGGATCTGGATGTCTTGCTGGTTCCTCTCGGGTCGCTCGTTGGCAGCTTCGACGAACCGACACTGAATCTGATGATCGAAGGTGAGATAGTCGAACGACGCGTAGAGCTGGGACAGAGCGACGATTTCTGGACTGTCGTCACTGAAGGAGTGAGCGAAGGGGATATGATTGTCATACAGGGGGCGCCCCCTGCCCCTGCGTTCGGATTCGGCGAGCTGGATGAAGACGACGGTCCACCTCGACGAAGGGAGCAGTAGGCGATGCTGCGTCTCGAGGATGTAACCAAGATATACCATATCGGCTCTGTCACTGTCGGCGCGCTCCAGGGCGTCTCTCTCGAAATAGACGAAGGGGAGATGGTCTCGATAATGGGGCCGTCCGGCTCCGGCAAATCGACCCTGATGAATGTGATCGGCTGTCTGGATGTTCCTACGGAGGGGAGCTATTTTCTGGATGAACGGGATGTGGGCGTGCTGCCCGACAATCGGCTTGCAGAGATTCGGGGCGGCCAGATTGGATTCGTGTTCCAGACTTACAACCTCTTGCCGCGTCTGACGGCGCGCGCCAATGTGGAACTGCCGCTGATGTATATTGGCAGGGGAAATCGCAGGCGCCGGGCGATGGACGCGCTCGACAGCGTCGGTCTCGGCGATAGAGCCAACCACAAGCCGATGGAGCTTTCCGGCGGCCAGCAGCAGAGGGTCGGGATCGCGCGCGCGCTGGTCAAGAATCCGCGAATACTGCTCGCCGATGAACCTACGGGGAACCTGGACAGCCGTTCCAGCGATGAGATAATGACGCTTCTCAGAACTCTCAATCGAGACCGCCAATTGACAGTGATCATCGTTACCCATGAAAACGACATAGCCGCGCAGACGGACAGGATCATCTCTATGCTGGATGGACGGATTGTCCGAGATGGGCCAGCTTCCGAAGCATCGTGAATCGTGTGTGTTTTTGCATGTGTCTGAAAAATCATGTGTGCCAAAATCTCGTCTCTGTCGGCGCCTGTCTCGGGGAGAATATATGCGTTACTGCGCCAGTTCGATACGCTCGTATTCGAACGGAATGAGTGAGGACCCTCTGCCATGAGTCCGCTGAATATGCTGACCACCGCGCTTTCGTCTCTTACCGCGAACAAGCTGCGCGCCGGCCTGACGCTGCTGGGCATTATGATTGGAGTCGCGGCTGTAATATTTCTGATAGCGCTGGGGCGGGGCGCGCAGGCAAGTATAACCTCCAATATCGAGATGTTAGGGACTAATCTCGTTACGATTACGCCCGGCTCGGTAGATACTGGCGGTTTCGCGTCAGTCGAGCTGCTGTTCGGCGAAGGCATCGGAGAAAGTTCAGCCCTGACGCTCGCTAACGCTAACGCCGTGCGCGATTCGGTATTCACCCCGTCAGTTATCGCCGTCGCGCCTGAGATTTCGACAGGCGGTCAGATCGTCATACGCGATGTGGATTTCGGGTCGTCGGTAATCGGTGTCACGCCAGAGTACGAGACAGTACGCAATCAGTCCGTTAAGTGGGGCAGTTTCATCTCTCAGGTACATGTCGAGAACAACGCGATGGTGGCAGTTCTTGGATCGGGCACATCTGAGGATATGTTCGGATTTCGCAACCCAGTCGGCCAGTCTTTCAGGCTAAACGGGCGTCAATTCACCGTCATCGGTGTACTGGAGAGCCAGGGCGCCAGCTTCGGGTTCGATTTCTTGGATTATCGTGTGCTGGTGCCTGTAACGACTGTCCATTACAGAATGTCGTTCGATCCTACGACACAGGGCGAGATTCCGGTGGATTCGATAAATATACAAGCCAAAGACACAGACTCGGTTGAAAGCGCAATCAAAGAGGTTACAGTTGCTCTCAGACTCGCTCGGCGCATAACGAACAAGAACGATTTCACCGTTACTAGCCAGCAGCAGGCCATCGCAGCGGTGGAAGATGCGACCGGCGTTTTTGTGATCTTCTTGGGCGGAATAGCTGGGATAAGCCTGCTGGTGGGCGGTATCGGTATAATGAACATCATGCTGGTATCGGTTACGGAACGCACACGGGAGATTGGGATACGCAAGGCGATGGGCGCCAAACGACGCGATATTCTGCTTCAGTTCATAGTAGAATCTTCAATGCTCAGCTTCAGCGGCGGCCTGATCGGTCTATCCATCGGTCTGGGACTCGGCTTTATGCTGGACGGGCGGGATATATTCGGCCCTGGTGAGGCGTTCGAGATGATCGTCAGCGGGGACATCATTCTGCTTGCGATGACAGTATCTGTCGGTATTGGTCTCTTCTTTGGTATATATCCCGCCGCGCGCGCCGCGCGTATGCATCCGATAGACGCCCTGAGATACGAATAGCGCATTCTCTCGGCATAGTCTATTTGGCGGATGTCATCCGTATGCGCGCCGGAGCGTTCCTGTATTCGTTCGTCGCCGACAACCTCTTTTGCGGATACAGAGACTTACACGGATGCAGCTCGGATCTAGTATCACGCGCCAACCGCTGTCATAACACGGGCAAAACTGTCTATAGCTACGAATGATGATTGCCAACCGCAGAATGCCGGCCTTCGCCATCTCTCACGCCGTCCATTGCTGAATAAAAATTAGAGAAATGATTGTGCATATAACTTGCAATAGTCCCGATAAAGAGTAGTACAATACAAGAATTAGGCGGATTCGACATGTTTCATGTTTCGCACGTTCCGGCTCAGATCTGAATAGAGGAGGTTCGCTAGAGCGAACGGTTCTATATGACAGAAATCTTCCGTATCATCAAGGTTGCGTTCCGTCACAAGTGGAAGCTCATTGGAGCCTACACGAGCATGCTCGGAGCGCTAGTGGCGTTTCTGCTGATGCCGATGTATTTCCGCAGGGCTATCGACAGCGCCTCGGACATTCTCGGAACCGGCAGCTTCGAGCAGAACGCGATACTAGGGATTATCGGAATCATCCTTGGCTTGAGCGTCATCAGGGGTGTACTTTCCTATTTCCAGACATATTTGGGAGAAGCGCTCTCCCAAATGGTCTCCTATGATCTGCGCAATATGATGTATGACCATGTTCAGCATATGAGCTTCGGATTCCACGACCGCCACCACACCGGCGCGCTCATGTCCCGCGCTATAACGGATATCGAAAATATCCGTATGTTCATCAATATGGGACTCGTTCGCACGCCGTACTTCCTCGCGCTGTTCGTGGCAGTGGCGGCGATACTGATGCTGAAAGATTGGCGGCTGGGTCTGATCAGCGCCAGCTTCATACCGGTCGTCATGATCTACTCCGCCATAATACGGCTCAAAATGCGCAATATATGGCTCATCGTGCAAGAGAAGATGGCGGAGATGAGCACCGTCCTTCAGGAGAACTTCACTGGCATCAGGGTGGTCAAGGCATTCGCCGCCGAGCGGCATGAAGAGGCCAAGTTCGAGCGTCGCAACCGCGAGGTCGCTGGATACTATATCGACGCGGAACGCATGCGAGCCTCTAGCACGGCTCTTATGTTGTTCTCGTTCCTCTTTGCAATGGGTCTCATTCTCTTCTTCGGCGGACAGCGTGTCATAAATGGACATATGACTGTAGGGGAGCTGGCAGAGTTCATCTTCTATCTTCAGATACTTCAGATGCCGGTTCGTATGGCTGGATGGCTGGTCAATTCCTATGCGCGGGCTGCATCCGCCGGCGAGCGATTGTTCGAGATTTTGGATACCAAGTCTCCTGTGCAGGAGGCGACGAACGCGCGCAGTTTAGAAAGACCGCGCGGCCATGTGAAGATGGACAGCGTGACTTTTAGCTACGATCACACTCGGCGTGTACTGCGCGGCATCAACTTGGAGGCCCGCCCCGGTCAGATAATTGCGCTGCTCGGCGCGCCGGGCAGCGGAAAGACGAGCGTCGTCAACCTTATACCCAGATTCTACGATGTCGATAGCGGGCGCATAACTATCGACGGCAACGATATTCGTAATGTGACGCTCGAATCGCTGCGCGAAAACATCGGCATCGTGCAGCAAGATGTCTATCTGTTCTCTGCGTCCATCCGCGAGAACATCTCCTACGGCAATGTGAACGCTACGCAGGAGATGATAGAGAGGGCGGCGGAGGTCGCCCAGATGCACGACTTCATACAGTCACTGCCCCGCGGCTACGATACACCCGTCGGCGAACGCGGTTCGACACTCTCAGGCGGTCAGCGTCAGCGTATGTCCATTGCGCGCGCAGTCCTGCTCGATCCGCCGGTGCTGATCCTCGACGACTCTACATCCAGTGTGGATGCGCGTACCGAGGAGCTTATCCGTCGCGCGATGGAATCGGTGATGCAGGGGCGTACCACTTTTGTAATCGCGCACCGTCTCAGCACTGTTCACCGCGCCGACAGTATCATCGTAATGAAGGATGGCCAGATAAAGGAGCAGGGAACACATAGCGAGTTGCTCGAACTCGGCGGCCTGTATCGTGAGATATACGATCTTCAGCTGCGTCCGCAAGAGGAGGTCATGCGTGAAATCGAATCTCCGATACCTGCCCGACGTAGCGCATGAGCCTATTGCAACCTGCCCACGCGTGTTCTCAGTAGTAGGCATACCACGCAGTCTCATATTCCAGCTAAAAGCCATGCGCGGGATTGGAAACGGGGGGCATATGTCCGCATCCATTCTCTTTAGCCGGTCAGCCGCGAGAAATACAAACAGAGCCAACGGAAAGGACTAGCAGCCATTATGATGGGATTCGGCTTTGGAGGAGGGCAAGGCGCTAGACGCGGGCATCCCGACGAGGAGATGTTTGGCTCGGTTTATGACCAGCGCGTCGTGCTTCGCCTTCTGCCGTATATATTGCCGTTCAAGCGGCTGGCAATCATCGCTGGAATTGCGATGCTTATATACACCGCTACGCAAGTCGCTATCCCCTGGTCTGTCAAAATTGCCATAGACCGCTACATATTCCCCGGTGAAATCGTAGGTCTTACATGGATGTTCGTGCTGTTCATCGCCATCGCTTTGTTGAACTGGATAACGAACTTCATACAGCAGTTTTCGATGGAAAAGGTTGGGCAGGGCGTGCTGTACAACTTGCGGCGCGATGTGTTCCACCATGTGCAGAAGCAGTCCGTCTCTTTCTACGATAAGACCGAAGTGGGGCGCATGATGTCCCGTGTTCAGGGGGATGTGGGACAGCTTCAAGAGTTCGCCGCGCTCGTAGTGATGACACTGGGCGAGCTGCTCAGCCTCATCGGAATCATAGTCGCGCTGCTGATTCTGGATGTTCAGCTAGGGCTAGTAACTATGATCGTCCTGCCCATGCTGATAGGTACGATGATGGTGTGGCAGCCGCTGGCGCGCAAGGCATTCGTAGAGGTACGCCGTACCATCTCCATCGTAAATGGCGAGCTGAACCAGAACATAACTGGCGTCCGCGTAGTGCAGGCGATGAATCGTCAGGATACCAACCTAGAGGAGTTCGACAGGCTCAACAAAGACCATCGCTCCGCAAACCTGCAGGCAAGCCGTCTATCCGCCGGCCTGCTTCCCGCGGTGGACATACTAACCGCTGTCGCCATCGGACTTGCGCTCTTCTTCGGCGCGAGAATGATAGGCGGCGGCGCCATCGAGATTGGCACGCTCATCGCCTTCATTCTTTATATACAGCGTTTCTTCGACCCCATACGCAACCTGACTATGATGTACACCCAGCTCCAGCGTTCTATGGCATCCGGATCACGCATATTCGATCTGCTCGACTGGGAACCAGATCTAGTGGATGCCGATAATGCGACCAAGCTAACGGGGATAGACGGCAGGATAGACTTCGAGGATGTCAGCTTCAGCTATGTTCAGGGTGAGGATGTGCTGAAGAATGTCGATGTCAGTATCGAGCCAGGCGAGGTCGTGGCGATAGTTGGACCTACGGGCGCGGGAAAGACCACTTTCGTGAGCCTAATGGCGCGCTTTTACGATGTCGAACAGGAACGGGGCGCTGTCCGTATAGACGGCCATGATGTCCGCGATGTCGCCCGGAGTTCGCTTGCGAGCCAGATGAGCATGGTTCTGCAGGAGCCGTATCTGTTCTCAGGCACTGTGCGGGAAAACATAAAATACAACCATACAGAGGCGACAGACGAACAGATGATGGATGCGGCACGGGCTGTGGGCGCGCACGACTTTATCATGGCGCTGGAAAACGGCTACGATACTTTTCTTGCGGAGCGTGGAATCAACTTGAGTATCGGTCAGCGGCAGCTTCTCAGCTTCGCGCGCGCAATCGTCGCCGACCCAAAGATTCTGATATTGGACGAGGCGACTGCCAATATAGACAGCCACACAGAGCAGATGATACAGCGAGCGCTGTCACAGCTGCTCGAAGGAAGAACTGCTGTGGTTATCGCCCATCGGCTTTCCACTATCCGAAACTCCGACAAAATAATCGTTCTCAATTTCGGCGAGGTCATGGAAGTTGGGAGCCATGAGCAGCTGATAGCAAAAGACGGTCTCTATGCGCATCTGTACCAGATGAACTACGCCGCGATAGACGAACCGCTACCCGCGTCTGCAAATGGACACAAAGACGACGCATCCGAACCGGTGAGGGGGCTTACGCGATAGTACGCGCAGAAATATGCCAGAGAAATATATCAGCCGACGGCCAGTTTTCTTCAGCCGGTCTTAAGGGCAGCATAATCGGAGCTGCCCTCTAAAGTTACTCCACGCTCAGCATATATGGTTCGAGCCCAAGCCATGTTACATTTCCGGAGTCTATGAAAGACTGAGCTTCTTCTCCGATGTGTATGCCCGCTATTGCCGGAAGAGCGGGTTTCCCTGTGAAATTCGACATCATGCGCGAGTTACGGATAGCTCTGCTGGCATCGTTTTCGTGAACTGTGAACGAGACTTCCATTGCAATGTAGGATGCCGCGCCTGCCGCATCTACCACATCCATGATCAGGTCTGCATTGACGAAGCTGAACAGGATGTTGTTATGAATTTCCGATGTATCTACGGAATCAATTAGTTGCCACAGTTCGTCGATAGTAAAAATAGAGTTGAGTCGGAAACCCATCATCCTTGCGAGCGTAGCAGCATTTCTGCGTGCTCTTTCTGCGGCGTGTGAGCCTCTGAGTATGCCAATATCTGCGCGCACCTGTTTGAGTTCATCTTCGAGCCTTGCTTGTCCAGATTCGAGCCTGGCTTGTCCTGCTTCGAGTGCGTCGAGCCTTCTGCTAGTCGATTCAACGAAGCGATCCACAGCGACTCGGAAGTCTCTAACTTCGGATGCGAGTTGCGCCAGCGTATTGGGCAACTCGATAAGTTCTGGCGATAAGAGGCGAACGCGCAATTCCTGACGCCACTCCGGGTTTTCGTCCAGCGCCCGGATTATGTCTTCCATAGTGTTTATAGTTGCCATATCTGTCCTCGACTCAGTGGCTCAGTCGGCGCAATCGACCTCGATATTGGTGAAATTATTGTAACAGCTATTACGCTGGGGAAATACGAATAGACTTCACACTGCAGTGCCGATACTGACTAGGATGTGAGAACTTGCGGCCCCCTAGACCGCAATCCACAGCGTTGGATGTACCTCCTCTCTGGACAGATTCATTATTCCCTAGCTATCACATCTGTATTTTCTTCTCGCCGGAGAGGTATGCCTCTGGTTCACGCTGAAAAGCGCGATTGCAACCAGGGCCGCAGAAATAGTATGCCTCACCATTGTAGTCATATGTGCCGCCGGGCGGCTTTCGCATATCGACCTGCATGTCGCACACAGGGTCTTGCGCGCGACTAGAACCCGATCTATTGAATAGCGGAAGTCTCATATCCTGTCTCCTGAAAGTGCCAGCGTGTATGTGTTTCAGTCATATATCAGTCTGAAAGTTTTGGAAGTATGGATGCGATGATACTACATTCCCTGCGGCGGTCTGAACCTCTTGAGTCTAAGAGAGTTGGTGACCACAGTCACAGAGCTCAGCGCCATAGCCCCCGCTGCAAGTATAGGGTTCAGGAAGCCGTATTCGCCGAGTATGGGTCGCAGAGCTTCGGGTGTTCCATCGGCTGCGAATAGCGGATACAGGATGCCGGCGGCAATCGGGATGAGCGCGATGTTGTATGCGAACGCCCAAAACAGATTCTGCCGTATGGCGCGCATCGTGGCGCGGCTAAGCGTGACGACTGTAAGTATTCCTCTAAGATCGTCTCCGACCAGCGTGATGTCCGCGGCTTCTATTGCCACATCCGTCCCCGCTCCGATGGCGATGCCGACATCCGCCTGCGCCAAGGGTGGCGCGTCGTTGATGCCGTCGCCGACCATGCCGACAATCTTGCCTTGCGCCTGCGCTGTTCGGATGCGCTCCGCCTTGTCTGACGGCAGCGCCTCTGCCACGAAGTTTTTTATACCTGCCTGCGCCGCGATTGCCGCGGCTGTCCTACGGTTGTCTCCTGTCAGCATAAGAACTTCGATGCCCTGACGCTGAAGCGCTGATACCACGCTCGCTGCCTCTGTTCTGAGGGTATCGGCGACGGCTATCACGCCGCGGGCGATGCCGTCCACTGCGACCAGCGTGGGCGTCTTGCCCTGCGCGGCCATCTCATCCGCGACTCTGTCTAAACCGCCGATGTCGATGCCTTGCGCATCCATCATCGCTCGGTTGCCGATCGCCACATGGCGATCGCCAACTTTGGCTGTGATTCCCAATCCGGGAAAAGCATAGAAGTCACGCGCGTCTTCGATGTCTAGGGCGCGTTCGCCGGCAGCCTCGACCATAGCCCCTCCCAGCGGATGTTCGGAGTCTCGTTCCGCAGACGCCGCCAGCGCGAGCAGAGCGTCATCTCCAAAGTCGAGCGTGTACACATCCGTTACCTTCGGGCGTCCGACAGTCAGCGTTCCCGTCTTGTCCAGCGCGATCATGTCGATGCGGTGAGCCAGCTCCAGCGTCTCCGCGCTGCGTATCAGCGCGCCATGCTCCGCGCCCTTGCCGGTGCCGACCATGATAGCCGTCGGCGTAGCCAGTCCCATTGCGCAAGGGCAGGCAATTATCAGCACAGCAACAGCTGTCATTATGGCGTGAATGTAGCTTGGATCTGGGCCTAACAGCAGCCATATGCCGAAGACGACCGCCGCGACTGCGATGACGACTGGGACGAAGTATGCCGAGACACGGTCTGCCAGTCTCTGGATCGGCGCTTTAGAACCTTGCGCCTCCTCGACCAGCCTGACGATACTTGCCATCATCGTATCGTTCCCGACGCGGGCTGCAGTGAATGTGAGCGCGCCGCGTCCGTTGACGGTTGCGCCGAACACCTCATCCCCAGCGCGCTTATGCACAGACGAGCTCTCGCCGGTGAGCATGGACTCATCCACACCAGAATCGCCCGATTCTACGATGCCGTCCACAGGTATTCGTTCGCCCGGCCTAACGACGATTCTATCGCCGATTGCTAAATCCTCGACAGGAACTTCGACAAGCGCGTCGTCCTGAATGATGCGCGCAGTGTTCGGCTGGAGCTCCATCAACGCGCGTATAGCGCCGGACGCTCTGCTTTTCGCCCTCGCTTCCAGATATTTGCCCAGCAATACTAGGCCGATTATCGCCGTCGAAGTGTCGAAATAGGTATCCGTCGCTCTTCCATCGAAGAAGGCTGTGTCTTCGAACATCGTTACGAATACGCTGTAGCCATAGGCTACGGATGTTCCTACCGCTATCAGTGTATTCATATTGGATGTAAACCGGCGCGCGGCGGCCCATGCCGAGATATAGAACCCTCTCGCCGCCCACAGCTGAACTGGAGTCGCCAGCGCCAGCAGCAGATAATCCATATCGAATGGCAGCAGGCTTCCCGCATTCGGAATCGCCATTAGCGCCATTATCATGCTGGCGACGGCCAGGCTGAAGACGAGCCTCAGTCTGATACGAGTAATATCGGCAGGGGTGGCGTCATCGTCTCGGTCGCCCGTCAACGCGGCGGCGGAGTAGCCCGCATCCTCGACAGCCATGCGCAGATCTGTGACAGCCGCCGCGCCCGGCACATACTCGACGGACGCGCGTTCAGTGGCTAGATTTACCGACGCGGACGCCACGCCCGATACACCTGCGAGCGCGTGTTCCACATGTGAAACGCAAGCCGCGCAGGTCATCCCGCCAATTCCGAGCGTTACCTTCTCAGTGCCAACTCCATATCCGGCGTCTTCCACTGCGTGCGTTACGACGGCTATATCCGGATTGGCTCCCGCAAATGTAAGAGTCGCCTTTTCAGTAGCGAGATTTACCGTCACACCGGCTACGCCGTCCACCGACTCCAGCGCATCCGAAACATGCGAGACGCAGGCGGCGCAGGTCATTCCAGTTATCGGCAGCGCAATTCGTGATCGGTCGGCGGTAGCCATAGTGCGATTCCTCGTTCAATCATACTCTCACAGCACTGCTCTCACAGCACTGCTCTCATTGCCACTCTCATTGTAGTACAAAATCGCAAGCAGGCAATCGCCAACCGAGAATCCGTTTCAATGCCAATCCAGGCCAATCCAGAGCCTACAAGGGTGATGGTGATATACTCATCATCGATTCGAGGAGGGCATATATTTGGAGAGTACTTCCGAAAAGGCGTTCGCCGACCTTTGGGAGCGCGCGTTGGAACTTCGTCCGAGCATTGTAGATCGGGAAGGCCGTCTCTACGAAGTGGTATTTCCCGGTATTCGGAATACAGGGCCTGGACCAGATTTTACGGGCGCGGTTCTGATACGCGACGGACGCAGGTTTGGCGGAGATGTAGAGCTCCATTTAGACCCATCCGGATGGCGCGGACATGGACATCACACCGACGGCGCGTATAACGGAGTAGTACTGCAGGTGGTCATGCGTATGGGCGCGCGCAATTCGGCGCATCCGTCGCCGCCCACCGCGCGGGCTGTGTTCCCCTCGACCGAGCCTGATACACGGCCGCCTTGCTCGAGACTCGAAACCGACGCCATCAGACAGCTCGGCATCGAGCGTTTCGTCGCCAAGAGCGCGGGCTTTCGGTTGGAGCTGGAAGCAGGCGTGAATGCCGAACAGCTGATGTATCGAGCGGTGATGGAATGTTTGGGATACACCCGCAATAGGACACCCTTTCTGGAACTTTCCAAATCCGTCCCCGTCTCGCAGTTCGACACTCTGCGCTCGGAGCCTGCATCGTCCGCGCAATTCGCTGTTCTGTCGGCGCTGGCAGTCAGTGGAGGGCTGACGGAAGAAACCGACAGGGCGGAGAGCGTTCAGATGCGTCGAGTCGCGCGGACACTCGGCATCCGACGAAGCGTGATACCCGCCAGCTCATGGAGCCGCTTCAGAGTTCGTCCGAACGGAAGACCGTTGAACCGCATGAGAGGAATGGCGCTCCTGCTGGGGAGCCGCATCGGTATGGGACTGTCGCGGAGCATGGAGAGCGTCGTTTCGCAGTCGGGTACGACTGGACTTTTGGATGAGATTCGGCAGAATAATTTCATCGGCAGAGGGCTTACATTGACTATCATAGCGAACGCTATTCTTCCCTCACTTCACGCCGCAGAGATGCCCCACGACGGAAACAGCGCGCTGTCTGCCTTCATGAATTTGCCCACACCGCCGCCCGATTCTGTTACTAGAGGCGTATCCAAGTCATTCGGCATCGAACGGTCGCCGAGATCTGCTGTAGAACATTTCGGGCTGCACGCGCTTGCGCGGTCTGCCTCGTGGCCGGCGCCCGCCGAGATCAGCCCCGCCCCAGCTGTGTCAGCAGCTGCCGCGCCGCGCTGATGTATGCGGCGTCATGCGCGGGGCTGCCAACCCCCAGCGCAGTTTCCAGATCCGCTATGGCGAGTTCGCGTTCGTTCTGTTCCAAATACAAGACCGCTCTCATTACATATGTACCCGGAAAGTTAGGCTCCAGCTGGATGGCAGTCGCAAAATCTTCCAGAGCGCGCTCTATTCGTTCGTCGCCGTGAAACGCTTGGCCTCTGCGGAAATATGCCCTGCCGAAATCGGGGACTTTTCTGATAACGAGATCGAAAGCGATAATCGCGTCATCGAACTCCTGCGCATTCAGCAGCCGGACGGCGCGACTGTACTCGAACAGAGCGGCGACCTGCGGGGTGGGCGTCGCCGTCGGGCTTGGCGCCGGGGTATCGATTGGCGCTGGCGTCGATGTAGATACTGGGGGCGGCGCAGGCGTTGCCGTCGGCGTCGGAGGTGGCGGCTGTGGCGTGGGTGTCGGCTCGAGCGCTTCCATGGGAACAGGAGACGGAGTAGGCGTGGGCGGCGTGTCATCATTGGAGCAGCCTAACGCCACGAGCGCGACCAGCATCAGCGCCGCGAGCAAAAGTTTGATGTGCATATGTCAGACCCTGCGTTTCTGTAACTCGACGGTCGGCGTAATAATATATAGCCGCCATTGGTATTCGCCATTGGCTTGGTAATAAGTATCGACTTGCGCAAGAGCGCAAATGCGCGCGGGTGAAGTCATTCTCTGTTTACCACCGCTAAAGTGTACACATTCCGTCCGCAATCCAATAGAGTATCTACACAGTTGAAGTCTATCGCAGTACGGATACTTCGAGCGCAACTCGATCTATCCGCATATGGAGCAGCCAAAATGATCAGATCGCTAGATGGGATAAGCCCGCGTGTACACCCGACCGCCTTCGTAAGCGAAGCGGCGTATGTGATAGGGGATGTGATAATCGGCGAGGGTTCGAGCGTGTGGCCCGGCACAGTCATACGCGGAGATATGGGCAGAATCACCATCGGCAAATACACATGCATACAGGATAACTCCGTCGTGCATTGCGACACGGACGCTACGATTGGAGACCATGTAGTAATCGGCCACCGCGTCGTATGTCACGCCAAGCAAGTCGGCGCGCGGACGCTGCTGGGCAACGGCTGCGTCGTCAATGACGGCGTGAGGATCGGCGATGAATGCGTCATAGCCTCGGGCGCAATCGTGCTGGACGACATGCAGATTCCAGAAAGATCTATAGTAGCGGGCGTCCCTGGCCGTGTGCGCGGGCAGGTGCAGGAAAGGCATCTGGAACTGGGACGATACTTCAGCGATGTCTATGTGCTGAAAACACAGCGATACTTGCGAAACGGCGGGCTCGGAAGCGAAGCTGGCTGATGCATGGGTGGCGCGTATCCGTGTTAGAATGGCTGCGCATTTATACTCAGCATAAATATAATACAGACTTCGTTTATGGTGTAAAGATGAGCCTACACAAAAAAGCAGAATGGCTGTTCGTTCGTCAAAATCCCAACGACCGCACACGATCCACAGCTCGGCGTCATTCGATGGAAGGTTCAGGGCTTTCGATCTCAGCGCGTGTCGCGAGAGAGGCAATCCAGAACAGCGTCGATGCGACACTGGACGGCGCGAAAACCGATGTTTATGTCAGAAGCATGACACTTTCGGGAAACGATGCACTGAGATTCCGAGAGATACTCGGATTCGGCAGTTCGGGATCTCCATTCGCTAGACTAAACGAGCTCACCCTGACAGGCAGGAACGCCCTCGAACAAATGTACGGGGGGGGGGGTAAATAGCCCTAAACCGTTCCGTGTCAGCATAGTGGAGGATTCCAACACTTACGGACTAGGCTGGGACGCCTATGACAGCAAAGACAGATTCGACGAGCTTTGCCTATCTTTCGGACAGGATACCACCTCCGCATCCTCAGCGCGGGGCGGCTCTTACGGATTCGGTAAAGGGGTCTATGAATCGGCCTCCGATTGCAATATGTTCATCGTTTACAGTGTATTCGAGCCGAGCGATGAGCTGGAGGCTGCGAATGAGAGAGGCGCCCACGCCCGTCTTTTCGCCTGCGCGACTTTTGACGGACACCAAGTCGGCGCGACCAAATACACGGGCCGCGCGCTTTTCGGCATACACCACGACCGAGAAATCGGATTCGAGCCAGAGTGCAGGCCTCTCTTGGATGAAGACGCGCACAGAGCCGCTCGGCAGCTGGGGTTCGAAGAAAGAACCTCGATAGATACAGGTACGGCGATAATGATCGTCGGCTCTCGTCTGGATATGCATGAATTCGGCAAAGCGGTCGAAGATTACTGGTGGCCGCGAATCGAGTCGGACCAGCTGTCAGTGGAGCTGAAAGAGAATGACGATGTATGGTCTCCAGATGTACGCGCGCGTCACGATTTGGAACCATATATCAGATGCTATTCCCTAATCGAAGAGGGTGTACCGAAGGAGAAGGAAGAGAAGGAAGTGACGCTCAACAGAGTCGAGGGAAAGCGTCCTGGCAGTTTGGCTATGAAACCTCTTCCCCCTCTCCCCGCTGATGAGTCCGATGATGAAGACGAAGACGGCCCAGACGGCCCCAAACTGCGAAATACCATTGCGCTGATACGCAGCGGCCCACGGATGGTAGTCGAATACATGGGGCCCGGCGGCAGAGGCTCCGGAGACTTCGCAGGGGTTTTCGTTAGCCACACCGACGCAGACAAAGCTCTGCACCTATCCGAACCACCATCACATGATAAATGGGATCATAACTCTCAGCGTATAGACGACTACTACAAAGACGATACTGAACGGGATGCGGCTAAGAAACTCGTCAAAGCCGTTATATCTAGGATCCAAACACAGGCGCGGCAATTCCAGAATGGGCTGAATCCACCGCCACCGCCACAAGCGATGGAAGGTACGCGAAAGCTCAGAAATATCTTGGCGCGCATAATGTCCAGTAGCGGTCAGGGGCCGATCGACCCGCCGCCCCAGACCACGGACCCGTTCGATCTGCGCATAGACGAGAGCAGGGAAAACGCTCCCACTCATTCCAAAGTAGCTGCCACTGTGAGAATCCGTCTCAGGGACGATGCGCAGATGGACAACGCTCGTGTGACGATGTCTATTCGCCCAATAGTAGTTATAGATGACAACATGCGGCGCGAAAAGAGCGAGCGAATCGATCTGGAATCGGTTGCCATAGACGGCATACACGCCAATGTGGATGACAGTTTCGATGTGCCGCTGACTATTTTCAGAGATAGAGATGTCACCGTAAAAGCCAAATCGGGCGCCTTTGGGCGCGATGCGTATGCCAGCTTGGAAGTGGAAGTAAACCGCGCCACATCTAATCGCGCCACATCAGGATCAGGCCGCGCAGCTGGCACGCATGAAGAGACTCCGACTCTATGACCACTGGAAATCGCCCCGCTAACCAAAGCATGCGACGCAGAGAACGCCGTTTCATTCCCCCGTTCGGAGACGGCAGCCAACCAAATCGCATATCCAACCTGCTGGAAAACATGCTGAAAGATTGCAGATTCGCCCCCTTCTCCGATGTGGGTTTGTCCCCAGATGACAAGCATACATTGGAACGACGCAACCTCAGCAGTCGGCCGATCGAACCCCGATTCGAGTTGGCATTGCCCGAAATCGACTCTCTAACCGCCAGCCTCCAAGTGTGGCCTGAAGAGCTAGCATTGGGGCTATCCGTCCGCAGCAGACATCTCAGACGCTACGATGTACTAGGACAATGGGACGCAGATTCGCTCCCATCCGAGGCATGGGCGCCCGACGCCGGCAAACTCAGTAATTTCCAGTCCGACAGAGGCCTGGATTTCGTCCTAGCGCTGCGAGTTATAGGCGATAACGAACGACTCAGACAACAGGGAATGGAACGAGGCAAAGTCCTGTGCCGCAGAGAGTTTTCAGTCGTCGAGAGCGTGGACTCCTCTACATTCCCGTTCGAATGGGGCGAGTTTGGCGGAGATTCAGTTTACCCAGCCGAATTGCTGTGGGCAATAAAGTGGCATGATCCAGAAGAAGATACCGACCGCTACAACCGCCCGGTGAACGAGGTACTGACTGTTTATGTGAATAGCAAGGCGCAAGACGCGCTAACTAAAATGGACAATGTGCGAGGGACGAACGATCTGGCGTGGAAGATGCTCGCGGCGGAGATAACCACCCGGATATGGGCGGATGTTCTATCCAATATAGAAGAACTGCCAGACGAAGACGATACCGCAACCCTCATCGGACAGGTATTCGCGCGACTGTCGAGGGCCGGAGACATAGATTACTCGAAAGTCAAAGATCTGGTAGAGCAAGACGACAGCCTATTAGAGCTACGCTCCCTGATACATGAAATCCTGAAAGTAGTCTCATAGGCGAACACGAATATGCAGGGCAAGACACTATCCAACGAAAACGCGCGTAAAGCGGTGACCGCATTCCAAGCCGGGCGAGAACACAAGCTGCTAGACTCGGACTTCGGCCAAGTTGGAGACGGCGAACGCTGGGACGAGCGCAAGGCCGACTGCGCGGCGGCAAAACTACGCAAACTGAAGTCCGATCTGCGCGCGCAGGGGAAGAAAATAGATGCGTCGAACTTCGATAGCCCTGCATGCAAAATCGTTCACGAAACACTCGAACTGCCGCCAAACCTCGCAGCGGACGACGGATTCTGGCGCTGGCTGTCCGTCGAGAAGTTTAGGGACATCATCGAAGCGCGACATTCCACTACGAGAAACCATGCGCATCTGCGGAACTACGGCATAGATTACTCTGTGACGAATGGCAGGCTCGCCATTTTATGGTTTCGCGCCGATATGCTGTTCGACGCAGAGCATAAGGCTGACCCATACCACCTAGCCACCCGCCCCATGCACACGGATTTCGTCGAATCCGGCATCATCCGCCCGCGTTATGCATGGTGCAGAAGCCTTGCGAGAGCGTTCGCGCGATTCCAGTATCGCTGCTCCTCGGAGCCGGAACGAGCCTATCTGCACAGTACTACTCGTGATGACGGCGTCCGCGAGCTGTACAAGCGTCTGCGAAGGCTGCACAGCACCCTCTCATTCGAGTTCATGAGCGATGATGAGCTGACTGAGATGCTCGAAAGCAATAGCGAGGATCTGGAGAGGGCTTAGCGCATGACCAAACCCAAACCGCTGTGGGAGCCGGCAGACGCCCCCACGACCAAGAAGATGCGCGCGGTGCGGCAGAAGGGGACTTCGCCAGAAGTCGCAGTACGCGACGCGCTCGATGGCATGGGCATCGAATTCGAGAGCAATATCAGAGACAAACCCGGACGCCCCGATATATGGATCACACAAGGCGCCATACCGATCTTCGTTCACGGCTGCTTTTGGCACAGACACGAAGGCTGCCGAAAATCGACGATGCCGAAGAAGAACCGCGAATACTGGACGACCAAGTTCCGACAGAACATCGAGCGCGATGCTCGAAAGGCGCATGAACTAGAAGCTCTCGGACATTCACCCATCACGATATGGCAGTGCGAAACCAGCGACAAAGACATGCTCGCAAAGTTGCTGGCTCGCAAAATCGAAGCCGCCGCAAGCCACAATCCGCCGCAGTCGTCGGCCCTCTGAGTTCGACGACCATGCCTATGCCCTCTATATGCGAAACTTTTACGCTGGACTCATCCAGCGACGACGCCAGAATAGTCAGGAATCTGTCGATAGGCGGGATGCGCGGCGTCTCTTGGGCCCGGGTCGATGCCAGCGCTCTTCGCGGCAGTTCCCAAAACGATCTCGAAGATGCATGGGACAGATCTTTCCTCGCGGGGGCTGTCGAGTATCCCAGTGAAGACCGTTCGGGCAGCATCGTCCGAATCGCGGATGTGTTCTGCGGCGCGGGTGGGCTGTCCTACGGCGTGCGAGAGGCTGCGCGCGCATGCGGAATGCGACCGGTGAGCGTGATGGCCGCGGATGTGGACAGCGTCGCGCTGGAAGTCTATCGCAGAAACTTCGACCCGAAGTATCACTCGACCCGAAATGTCTGGACATCCGTTACCCACGACTATACCTCGCGCAGATCGAGATTCGGATTTACCGGCAAGCCCCGAATCGACGATGAGAGGCTTACGGCGGCAGTAGGCAAAGTCGATATCTTGCTCGGCGGGCCGCCCTGCGAAGGCCACTCCTCATCCAACAACCGAACGCGCAGAGCCGATCCGCGCAACAAGTATTACATCGCCATGCCCGCGCTGGCCGTCGCGCTCGGCGCCGAAGCCGTCATCGTCGAAAATGTGCCCGGCATACAGCACGACAAAACCAATGTGCTGGAACAGGCCAAGAAGCTGTTCGAGTCGGAAGGCTGGATGGTCAGCGAAGACATTGCCAACGCCGTCGCGCTCGGACTGCCACAGACACGAAAGCGGCACATCCTCATCGCAAGTAGAACGCGCCGCCCGGATATCGCCTCCGCCCTCGAAGCGTTCGCGCGCCCTCCACGCGACTTGCGCTGGGCGATTGGCGATCTGAACGATATAGAACCCGACTCCCCCATGGACACTGGCGCGCAGCTTTCAGAGGAAAACAGGCGTCGTATCGACCACCTCTTCGACACCGGCGAGTACGACCTGCAAAACGAGTTTCGCCCAGAGAGCCACAGATACGGGCATACCTATCCCTCTATATATGGAAGGCTCCGATGGGAAAAGCCGTCCGGAACGATCACTACCGGGTTCGGCACGCCCGGACGCGGACGGTACATACATCCTGAGAAGCGGCGGACGCTCACACAGCACGAGGCGGCGCGCATTCAGGGATTTCCCGACACATTCGAGTTCGCGCTGATAAACGGAGAGACTCCTACCAGAACGAACCTTGCCAGCATGATCGGAGACGCGGTGCCGCCGCAGATAGGCTACGCCGCAGGCGCGGCAGCTCTAGCCTCCATGTCCGTATCTATAGCCTCAGGAGCCTCAGGCGCGCATACACCGAGCGGAGCGGACTGACTCGACCCCGCTGCCTCAGAGAGAAACTCTCGTTACATCCTCTCTGGCGCGGACATCCCCATGAGCGACAGGCAGCGCGCGAGCGCGGTCTTGGCAGCAAGACACAGCCGCAGCCGAGCGCGTGTCAGATCCTCCTCGCCCTCGACAGTGGATACCACACGGCACTGCTGGTAAAACCAGTGAAACGCCGTCGCAAGCTCTTGCGCGTAGTGCGGCAGGCGGTGAACCTCGAGACTGGACGCGATCGACTCCACCACCTCCGGCAGATGAAGCATCTTTCGGATCAACGCGAGTTCCGCCTCGTGCGTCAGCAGGCGCGTATCTCCGTCGCCCGGGTCGATTCCACGCCCCTCCGCATTCGCAATTATGCTCGCGAGCCGCGCGTGGGCATACTGTATATAGTAAACCGGGTTGTCCGCAGATTGCCGCGTCGCAAGCTCCAGATCGAACACCATCTGAGTATCTGCCGCTCTGGACAGGAAGAAATATCGGCACGCATCCGCCCCCACCGCATCGACCAGATCATCCACCGTAACGATGTCGCCTGCGCGTTTGGACAGCCGAACCGTATCTTCGCCCTGTCTGAAAGTTACCAGCTGATATATCATCAGCGTAAGTCGGTCTGGATCGGCGCCCACGGCAGAGACGGCAGCCTTCACCCGGCCCACATGTCCCTGATGATCCGCCCCCCATATATCTATAACCCTGTCGAAGCCTCTATCCACCAGCTTGTCGTAGTGGTATGCGATATCGGATGCAAAGTAAGTCGGCGCGCCGCTCGCGCGTATGATCACCGCGTCCTTCTCCTCGCCGAACTTCGTCGCAGTGAACCAGCGCGCTCCGTCCCGATCGGTCAAGTAGCCGTCCCGCTCGATCTGGGACATCACTCTGTCGAACTTGCCATCATCGAACAGCTCACGCTCTCTGAACCAGCGATCGTAGCGTACCCCCAGCCGTTCGAGCGATGCGCCAATAGACGCGACCATCCGCGCCAGACCAGTCTCGCCGATCGCGCGAACTCCCTCGCCGCGCTCCATCTCCAGATACCTGTCGCCCTCGTCCTCGCGTATCGAGCGCGCCAGATCGATCATATACTCTCCGTGATAGCCGTTCTCCGGTATCTCAGCGGATATGGACGATTCCTGGAGGTAGCGCGCGTACACAGTCTCGTAGAACAGCTCCATCTGCGTACCGCCGTCATTCACATAGTATTCGCGCTGAACGCGGCATCCGGCGGCTGAAAGGATGTTGGCGAGCGCGCTGCCGAGCGCGGCTCCGCGAGCGTGGCCGACATGGACTGGCCCCGTCGGATTCACGCTGACGAACTCCACCTGAACGCTGGAGCTGCCGCCCGAATCGGAATCACCGAACCCGTCGCCCCGCTCGATTATCGCATCCACCTGCGAGCGCAGCCACGACTCGCTCAACGAGAAGTTCACGAAGCCAGGCCCTGCTAGCCAGACTCGACCAACTAGGCTACCAATCAGCCCACCGGCCAGCGCGGATTCGGACATCGCGTCGCCGCTCTCGCTGTCCGCCATATTGCCCATATGATCTATGAGCGCCTGGCCGATAGCGCGCGGATTCATCCGAATCGGGCGCGCCAGTTTCATCGCAAGGCTGCAGGAGAAGTCGCCGTTTTCGGGATTCTGTGGACGCTCCACGGACAGATCATCGACCTCCGTCTGCGGCAGCGCGCCCGACTCCTGCGCGGACGCCAGCGCGCGCCGAATGATGCCGGTTATCTCTCTTCTGGCGGAGACTGTAACTGCCATATGTCGCGCTGAACCTCCGAACTTTACGGGTGTTACAGGGTATTACAGATCGACTCGTATAGAAGAGCCAGAGCCGTTCGCTGGCGAGACCGACCCGATGACGGCGCGCGTACCAACCCCGTGCGATTCGAGCGCGGAGAGCAGCGCGTCGGCTGAGCTTTCGGGAACGGCGATGAGCAGCCCGCCGGATGTCTGCGCGTCCGCCAGCAGTATCTTCTGTATATCCGTTATCGAATTCGCCCACGCCACATCTTCGGAGAGGGAGTCGAGGTTGCGGCGCGTACCGCCCGGCGCGACGCCCTGCTCCGCCAGCTCCGTCGCGCCGGGTATGAACGGGATGGAGCCGAGTTCGACAGTGGCCGAGACCTCGCTCGCTCGCGTCATGCCGCGCAGGTGGCCGAGCAGCCCAAAGCCGGTAACATCGACGCAGGCGTTGACTCCGACTTCGGTCATCGCGGCGGACGCGGCGGCGTTGAGCGAACTCATCACATCGATAGCCGTATCGATAATAGCGGCGGACGCCGCGCCCTGCTTGCCCGCTGTGGTGATGATTCCCGTTCCCAGTGGCTTGGTAAGCACGAGAACATCGCCCGGCTTCGCGCCCGCGTTGGTCACTTCGCGCCCCGGACGGACGATACCCGTAACGGACATGCCGTACTTGGGTTCGTCGTCATCCACAGTATGACCGCCCACGATCAGCGTTCCCGATTCGGCGGCTTTGTGCGCCCCGCCCAGCAGTATCGCGCCTAGAATGTCCTTCGGAAGCGCGGAGGGAAAGCCCACTATATTCAGCGCGATGAGTGGCCTTCCACCCATCGCATACACATCGCTCAGCGCGTTCGCCGCGGCAATCTGGCCGAACGAGTATGGATCGTCCACGATAGGCGGGAAAAAATCCACAGTCTGAATCAGCGCGGTATCGTCATCCATGCGATAGACGGCGGCATCGTCGCCGGTGTTGATACCCACCAAAAGGTTGGGGTCCGACACTGGCGGAAGGTGTCTCAGAACCTGCCCCAGATCCTCGGGGCTAAACTTGGACGCTCAACCCGCGCAGCTCGCAAGGCTGGTCAGCCGTATATCGTCTTGGGTATCGGACATGGCAATCTCCTAGCCTGAAAGTTCGTAACTTTCGCTTAGCGCCTAGTATATATGCGTGTATGCAAGTATAGCACAGCGATTCGAGCCGTCCGCCTGTGATGCACCCATGATACCATGCCGGCGCATCACATCGGACTACCTGAAAGCGAGTCAAAATACGATGGCCGAGAGCCGAAAGCAGCAAAATAGAGAGAACCGAGAGAACCATTCTGAGACGAGAATCCCAGTATTGACAATCGCAATGGAGCATGTAAGAGCTTACATCACGCTGTTCTTGATATTGACAATATCGGGAATAGGATTCACAATTTGGTATGAGACAGTAATTCGCACCCGCGACACGATCGCTGACAGCGTTCACTCCTCCATGGTGCATGTCGATGACATTGGCATGGGCGCGGTCATAATCAGCGCAGTCGCAGCGGAACTGAGGAGGTACAGAGTGGTTCTAGGCGGCATCATCGAATACCAACTGAAAATGCGCAGACAGCAAGAAAGAGACGCGGCGCGAGAAGAGGGCCGGGCAGAAGGCCGAGCAGAGGGCCTCTCCGTAAACGCTGAGGCGCGCATAGAAGCAGAAGAAGCCCTCGCCGCAGCCCTCGAGGAGCTGGAATCCCTCAAGAAAAGTCGCGAGACTGCTCCAACCGCAACTATCGCAACTGCCGAGACTGTCCCCGCCACAACGATCGAGGATATCCGTAACGATCTCCGAGCCGAGATTCGCAACGAGATCCGCGGCCTCCGAGCCGAGGTTCGAGCCGAAGCATGGCGCGCATGGAACGCCCGCCGCGAAGCCGCCCAAGCCGATGGCCGTCCCTTTGATGAAGCCCCGCCAGAGTAAACCAATCTCTATGGCGGCGCGCATCGACAGATCGACAGCGTCTGCCGCGGTGCGCCATATATCGCGGAACTGAGGAGGTACAGAGTGGTTCTAGGCGGCATCATCGAATACCAACTGAAAATGCGCAGACAGCAAGAAAGAGACGCGGCGCGAGAAGAGGGCCGAGCGGAAGGCCGAGAAGAGGGCCGGGCAGAGGGCCGCGTCGCAGCCGAAGAGGCCCTCGCCGCAGCCCTCGAAGAGCTGGAATCCCTCAAGAAAAGCCGCGAAGAGGCCCTCGAGACTGCTCCAACCGCAACTATCGCAACTGCCGAGACTGTCCCCGCCACAACGATCGAGGATATCCGTAACGATCTTCGCGCCGAGATTCGCAACGAGATCCGCGGCCTCCGAGCCGAGGTTCGAGCCGAAGCCTGGCGCGCATGGAACGCCCGCCGCGAAGCCGCACAAGCCGATGGCCGACCCTTCAACGAAGCCCCGCCAGAGTAGCCCGATCTTGTTTTATGTTATGCTACTGTTTTATCTTAACCCAAGAGGATGAGATATCGATTATGACTGAATCAGCCTGCAAATGCGCGCTTCACGCAGATTCTGCGTGACACGCGCCAGATTCGTAATTATATACCAATGCTATGTCTTGACAATCCAATGAGCTTGGGTGTACAAATCTTACGATTCCAAACATACTGTCAGGAGGCGCAAATGCAGCTCTATGCCGCGCTCTGTCACGGCCTACCGTGTGTGTGTACCAATTCAATCCGAATATCCATTCCCAGAGCGGCTTTGTGCCGTTCTGAGGCATTCAGCGGACTATCCACTGTCTGGAAATCATCAATAATCAGGGGGAAGTAATTGAGTAATAAGAAACGGTTCATACCGCTAGCAGTGATCGGGGCAGTCTTGATGTCCCTGCTGGTCATCGCGCCAGTATTCTCGGATGATGGAGAACTCGAGTTTCGCGTCGTTGATGATAAAGGCGAGATAACAAGTAAGACTCAGCAGTGGGTAAAGCAGGAGGGAGGTAAAGTCGGCATCAGGCTGACAGACGCCGACCTCAATGAAGTAATTAAAAATGTGCTGCTGCCCAGTGACATGGAAGAAGTCACTGTCAAAGACAAGAGTTCGTTGACAGTGACAGTCGAACGAGGGGAGCGTGTCATTAAGGTTGCTGTTTCAGGCGAAACTGAACTTAGTGCTTTAGACCTCAGCAAAGATAAACACGTGCTGTTCGAACGTACTGATGTTCAGTCCGATACTGAACAGACAGTACGCGAGGTAGAGGGTGTTAAACTCGATGATGATAAGACTACCTTCGAGATCACTGTAGATAAGGCCTTTGATTTCAAAGGTGAGGGAAAACTCCACAAGATCAAACCCTCTACTGTTACAGAATGGAAAGATGTCGGAGTTGATTGCTCGGGGATCTGCGCCATGGCTGAGGATATTAGTACAGAAGATACTCGTAGACTTTCATTGCAGAACTACCCTGTTAAGGCTAGCGGAGTCTACAACAGCGACCTCGACCTAAAAAACAGATTCCAAGGAGGATCACCAAGCTCACAAATAACCGAAAAAGATGTTCTAATCGTTGCTCTTCCTACTACTACTACTGCTGCTGCTAATGCTACTTCTACGCCTACATCCAAATACTCACTTGACGCAAAAGATAGAATCTCGTTGGAAAAAAGTGGTAAATTTGATGACAATACCTATGCTCTATACTGGGGCAATATCAATAACACCACTCGCCACTACGTGACGGCAATCTCAGAACAGAATAATAAGAGCGTCACAGTCGTCCTCACAGAAACTGGGAGAACATCAGGGATATTTGTGGGGTCCCTTGAGACGAGCATTAATGGCGCTGGCGGGACGCTAGAGGTGGACCCGGACGACGAGATTACAGTGAAATACGATGACCCCGAACCTGGCGATGACAAACCAACAGAGACCATCACGGTCGAATCAACCCCTCCGACATTCGCCAATTTTACCCCTGAAAACGGTTATGCCGATAGGGCGCAGCGCCAAGAGATTGAGGTGGATGTTACGGATGCCGAGTCCGGCATCGCCAGCGCAAAGAAGATATGGGTGGTGTTCGCGCATGACACAAATGATGATAAAAAACTGGATGAAGATAAAGAAGATAAAATCAAAGTCCAGGAAGTTGGCGGTGGCGGCGGCACTTCCACCAGCATAGACGACGGCTTCAGCATCAGCATCACCAATGAACATACGGAAGATGACACCACGCTCTTCTGGTGGGTGGTGGCCGAAGATGTTGCGGGTAACATCGGCGTGTCTGACCGTGTAACGCAATACGAGGGCGCCAATAGCGAGTGTGACGCCGATATATTCTGGAATAAAGGCAAGCCTGATCTGGCAAACAAGAGTGTGAAAATTACACATGACGAAGATGCCGAAAAAAATTCGGACGGGGTAGAAGGCTGCCAGCCGTACAGCATCCGAATAGACACCAAATCTCCTAAGATGTCTGATGTATACACAGGCCAGTTCTGGGACACCTCCAAAGAGTTGGATGAACGCAAGAAGTTCGAAGCCTCCAAGCCTGAGAGCATCCGAGTGGTGTTCGATGCGGAACTGGACGGTTCTACCGTCAGCGCGGATGACTTCGAGGTCGATGGCACCGTCCCGAGCGCGGCGGATTTCTATACGGAAATGGCGGGCAGCGTGTTCCTGACTGTTCCGACGCTGGGTGCGAACGATAAGCCATCGGTCGAGATGGTAGGCGAAGTAGCGGACAAAGCTGGCAACAAACTCAAGAAAGGTGCAAAGGATGCCGAGATCGCGAAAGCGATGGATAGGATAAAGCCCACACTGACAGTTTCCCTAGAAGGCAGCTACTCTGGCGGCAGCCGTGTCCTAACGGACAAGGATATAACCGTCACGATAGAGTCGGACGAGCCTATCTCTCAGCCAACGGTGATAATCCATAAGATAGAAGCTAATGAAAAATACCAAGCAAAAGTCGATGAAGTCGAAGAAGACAAGGATAATAATGTCAAGGCCGTCAAGCCCGTCGAGGCCAAAGGCAAAATACTCGACGAGAACGGAGATGAGCAAAGGGCTACGCAAGTAAGGGGTGCGAAGAATACCTACTCAGCCAAATTCTCGGTCTCCCCAAGCGAGCCAGGTCTGTACAGCGTGTATGTAGAGGCTAATGACACCGCTAGCGGAAACGGTAAGAATAAGGGTACAAAGGGCGCCACCAAGACGCCTGTGGACATCAGCAAGGCTACTAAACACCTGCTGTTCGAGGTCGATACTGGAATCGCATCCTTCAAAGTAAATCCTGAGAGTACGGATGACCCGAAGGCGTTCATCACGCTGGACTACTCCGACGAGGCGAACGAGTACTACAAGGACGACGACGACTCCGAGAAGTCTCAGGACTACGACTCCTTCAGCAAGCTGACGATTGTGGAAGCGACGCTGATCGATCCCGACGGTGAGAAGACGGACATAACGGACGCGCTGAACGCCTCGGCGAACTCCGCTGGCACGAAGTTCCGCTATAACGACCCCGACGGCCTGGCCTTGGGCGAGTACAAGCTGGAAGTAAAGGCCAAGGACGAAGCTGGCAACGAGGAAACTCATGATGACGAGTTCAAGATAGAGGAGCGCGCACCGTTCAAGGTGGAGCTGGCACCTGGATCGAACTTCATATCGTTCCCAAGCAATCCGCACGACACGGACATCAATAAAGTTATCCCGGCGGACCATCCGGTAACGCGCGTGCTGACCTACGATCCGAAGGTTCCCGGAGGCTGGCTGACAGCAGTACGGGGAGAAGACGGCATGTTCGAAGGAACGCTGAAAGAGCTGACCGCCAGACGCGCCTACATCATAACCACGGACTCGTTCGATGCACTTGAAGTGTCGATTCCCAAGCCAAGCGCCAGCGCTACGGCCTTCCTGCCGACCATACAACTGTCGAAGGGCTGGAACCTGGTTCCGATCGTCGACATAGACGGCGACTTCCGGTTGTCCAACCAGAAGTACGACGGCGTGGAAGAGGACGAAAAAGGCAATGTCCCCGCGAAGGACACGCCGAAGCCTGGATACTCCTACTACGGCAAGGCTGATGGCGACATATCAATTACTTACACTTTCGATACTTCGCTTAATGCATGGTTGTCCAAGGATGGCAAAGATGTCGAGATTGGCAAGGGTTACTGGGTGTATGCCGCCAAGTCCGTGATCTTGATTCCGAACTAGGTCTAGCGTTTTAGCGCAGTAACAGGAGCATAAGTGGCCTCTCTCCTCAATCACATGCAGGGGGGAGGCCTTTTCATTAGATTGTTAGGTAAGGACAGGATGGATAATATATGGATAAAAGGATGCCATCTAACAATAGACTTGCCACGCTTGCCGCAATTGCGCTGACAGGAATGCTGACTCTGGCGCTGACTTTAGGCTCTCTCGAAACGGCCAATGCCCAGGGGCAGCCTCCCCCGTTTCCGCAGACTATCTCCGGAAAGGCATATATCGGAGGCTCGGCCAATCTGCCTGTTCCGAACGGCTACATCATTACGGCAAGGGTGGGCGACACTTACGAGACCCAGCCTGCAGCTGTAAAGAACGGTTCGTTCGTGCTGAATGTAGCGCCCCCGTCTGCAAACACCGGCGCCGAGATCAAATTCTATCTTGGCGATATCGAGGCCAATGAAACGGATAAGTGGCAGGCCGACGGGAACACCAGAGGGTTGCGGCTGACCTTCCCCCAATTGCCGGCGCCGACGCCCGGGCCGACTGTGCCTCCGACGGTCACGCCGATACCGCCTCCCACACCGATTCCCACGAACACACCAACCATACCCACATCCACGCCGACGCCCACAAAGGCAGAGCCGATGACATTAGTGTCCGGGCTGGTCATATCTCAGGACGGCGCGCCCCTGCCGAGTGACGCTAAGCTAACAGCCCGAATCGGCGAGTACAAATCCGAACCTGGCGCGATCTCCCCGACTGGCGAATACTTCGGACTGATAATCGATCCTGTCGATGCGAGCATGATTGGCAAAGACATCGAGTTCTATCTCGGCGAGTATCGCTCGCGCACTACGGTTGTGTTCGAGAGCGGCGTAGTAAAGCGTCAGCAAGACATAATATTCACCGGGCTTCCAACCCCGACACCGATGCCCACAGCGACTCCAGAACCAACAGCGACTCCAGAGCCGACTCAGACACCGATGCCCACAGCGACTCCAGAGCCGACAGCTACACCGATGCCCACGGCGACACCGATGCCTACAGCGACTCCCGTGCCGCCCACAGCGACACCGATGCCCACAGCGACACCGATGCCCACAGCGACACCCGTGCCGCCCACAGCGACACCGCCTCCGACGGCTGTGCCGCCGTCTCTGCCAACACGGACGCCAGCGCCGACAGCAACGACAGAGGACGACTCTGGCGGCTGCACTAGTGTCGGCCCGGTATCCCTTCCTGCAGGAGTTGGCAGCCTCGCGCTCCTGCTTGCCCCTCTCGGCGTCCTCATGGCGCTGAAGACATCCTCACGCCGCCGGAGGTAACACACACTAACCAACCTCGGCGCATCGCCGCTGGCTCGTCCGCGCCCAAACTCTCTATGCGGACAGCCAGCGGCATAACAGCCAGCGATTGGGGGAAATCCTCCCCGATCGCTGGCTGTTACTAATAGCACGACACTTATGAACGCCGCTCTGACGGTCGCTGGAGAATAACAATGACAACGACATCCGACCATTCGACAGCCCGTGTATCTATATGGAGCGTGCTTATTGCAACATCGCCAATCTACTTTTCGCTGTTTTCATTTCTCGCAACAGTGGTTATCGGCTACGAAATCTGGTACGAAATCGTTTTTGGATATCATTACCGTCTTGCCGATGTGGTTCATGCGATAATTCACTCGATACACATACCCGGCGCCGCGTCCGCTATAATAAGTCTCATCGTCGTAGAGAATGTGAGGTCTGGAATGGTTACTGCCCATTACATCGATCAGTATTTCAAGAAGAAGATAAAAGAGAGAGAAGACCGCATAAGGGCGGAGGTCACAGCGGAGGTCACGGCCGAAGTTACAGCCGAGGTCAAAGCTGAAATTACGGCTGAAATTACAGCCGAGGTCACGGCTGCGGTCATTGCGGAGGCGAATGCTCGCTGGCGCGCATGGAACGATCGCAGGCTGGCTGCCGAAGCCGCAGGTGAACTGTTCGATGAGCCGCCACCAAACCTAGGCAAGCGCGATTCCGACCCGCATCAGAAATACGACTGAACGCGCAAGCGATGTATCTCTCTTCTGTACAGCTTCTAAGCTAGCGAACGGCTGGGCTCAATCCGAAATCGATCATGGATCGTCGGCAGGACGCGCCTAGTCATCTGCGAGGATGCGGATGCGCAGGTCTGCCAGCTGTTCGCTATCGACGGGGCTGGGCGCGCCGAACAGCGGGTCGATTCCTGTCTGCGTCTTTGGGAAGGCTATCACATCCCTGATGTTGCTGCGGTTCGTTAACACCATCAGCAGGCGATCGATTCCGGGAGCGATGCCTCCGTGCGGAGGAGCGCCGTACTGGAAGGCGCGCACCAGCTGTCCGAATCGCTCATCTACCTCCGCCTCGCTGTATCCAAGAACCGCGAATATGCGCTCCTGGAGCCGGCGTTCGTGCACGCGGATGCTGCCGCTCCCCAATTCCTCGCCGTTGCCTATTAGATCGTAGCAGCTGGCGATGACTTTACCGGGATCGGTCTCTATGTATTGCTCGAAGCCTGGCAGAGGCGATGTGAACGGGTGATGGCTGGCGTCCCATCTATCGCGCTCCTCGTCGTACTCGAACAGCGGGAAATCGACGACGAATGCCAGCTTAACTTCGTCGGGGTCTGCAAGCCCTAAGCGCGCGCCGAGTTCGTGTCGAAGCGCCCCGAGCGCGGCATTCGTCGTCCGCTCCGGGCCGGCGACTATCAGTATCATGTCTCCGATGCGCGCGCCGGTGCGCCGCGCTATCTCCCTCACCTGCTCGACGCTCAAGAACCTCGATGCCGCGGAGCGAATGCCGTCCGCGTTCAGCTCGTCTATCGAGGCCGGCTCCCCCTGAAGCGATATGGTGACGAGACCGGCCGCTCCGCGCGCTCGAACGAAGTCGATGAGCTCGTCCGTCTGGCGGCGTGAGTATGTCGCTAGGCCTGGGGCCGCGAAGCCTTTGATCGTCCCGCCTGCGCTCACCGCAGATCGAAACACTCGGAACTCAGTGGTTTCTGCGAAGTCATCCAGATTCGACAGCTCCATGCCATAGCGCAGATCCGGCTTGTCAGTGCCGTATATATCCATTGCCTCGCGGTATGTGAGGCGGGGGAACGGCTTCGTCAGCCGCTTGCTCGGGGTGAGCGTCTCGATCATCTCTGTGTATAGCTCTTCGGTCAGCGATAGGATGTCTTCCTGTTCGACGAAGCTCATCTCCAAATCCAGCTGCGTGAACTCTGCCTGTCTGTCCGCTCGCGGGTCTTCGTCTCGGAAGCAGCGCGCAATCTGGAAGTATCGCTCGACTCCTGCGACCATCAGCAGCTGTTTTAACTGCTGCGGCGACTGAGGCAGCGCGTAGAAGCTGCCTGGATTGAGACGACTGGGGACGAGATAATCTCGCGCGCCTTCTGGGGTGCTTTTGATGAGTATAGGCGTCTCGATTTCGAGGAATCCCCGCTCGTCGAGAAAGTCGCGCATGAACTTCACGACGCGGTGGCGCAGCGCGAGCATGTCTCGCATACCGGCGCGGCGTAGGTCGAGATAGCGATACTGCATCCGCAGCAGCTCATCTACATCGGTATCTTCGTTGATGTAGAACGGCGGCGTGAGGGATTCGTTCAGGACGCTGGCGGAGGAGGCGGCGATTTCGATTTCGCCGGTGGGGATGTCCGGGTTTTCCGTACCCTGCGGACGCGCCGCGACCTCGCCACGCACCTGCACGACCCATTCGTTTCTGAACCGTTCTGCAGCGGCGTGCGCGTCTGGGGCCGATTCGGGATTGAACACCACCTGAGTAATGCCGTCACGGTCTCTGAGGTCGATGAATATGAGCGAGCCGTGATCTCGGCGTCTATGAACCCATCCAGCGAGTTCGACGGTTCTGCCCGCATGTTTCGTTCGGAGACTTCCGCAGCTGTTGGTCTTTAGCACTGTGTACTACTCTCTATTCTCTTCTTTATGCTCGATTCATGGGTCTTCACCACGCCGCTATTATGAGCTAAGCCATGAATTAGCCGAATCGGCCTTCTCTGTCTTTGGCGACGGACAGCACGATATGGCTCTCTGTCCGAACGATTCCTGGGGTCGGTCTTAGTTGTTGTGTAAGAAACTGCCCGAATGCATCGAAATCTTTGGTATCGACCCATATGATTATGCTGCATCTTCCGGCGGCGCTGACGGCATACGACACCTCCTCCATCCTGGAGACATTCTCCAATACCGAGTCGATCATATTTGGGTCGGCGAATATCTCGACGATGCAGTGATGTCCGCCTTTTCGCCCCAGCGGGCCGGTTACCGCTCGCACCTGTATCAGATCGTCATCTAGCATATTCTTTAGACGCCGACGGATAGTGCCTTCGCTAACGCCGATGGCGCGCGCGATTTCACGATGAGAAGCTCTGCCATCTTTGACGAGCTCGTCTATGATTTCTAGGTCTATCTTGTCCATGCGCCTAATTCTCCCGACTCCGCCGCCTGCCCTCTCTACTGTGAAGAAAAGTACATGGATTGGGCAAATAGTGTCAATACAGGCGGGAGTTTGGGTGTTTGCGGCAAGCTATGATGCAGCGCTCGGAGTCGCCGAATCCGTCAGAATCTGTTCATAGCCCAGTAGAATGCCACTCCGCCGGCGAGCAGACTGAGCAGCCCGAAAGTCGCGCCGGTTATAAAGACGATGGCTATGTACATGACTAGTATGCACAGCACGGCGATTATCTTTAGCCTAGTTCCGCGCTTTCGGTTGGTGGCAAGGCTGATAGCCTCGCTGATGCAGAAGCCGAGCGCGATGACGAGCAGCGGAGGCAGATACGGAATGGGGGCGAAGTAGATGAGCGCGAGGGCCGTCGCGCTGCCGACGAGGGTTACCGCGCCGCCTGCGAGCGCGCCCCTGATGATGAATACAGGCGATACATCGAAAGTCGGGGCTGGACGGGAGCGTCCACAATCTGGACATCGCACGCCTACAGGAGAATGCACGAGGCAGCGGGCGCAGATCGAGTCGCCGCATCTGCCGCAGGATATGCCAGTCTCCGTATCCGGATGCCGCTTGCAATAGATCGTCTGAGTCATTCGTTCCGTATCTCTATGCCGTTGTCCTCATGCCTTTAGCCCCGACTCGGGCGGCGTTCCGTCCATTCGACTCCCCTCGGAACATCCCTGTCCCAGACCAGTCGATAGATCAGCGTCCATGCGACGCCGTATTCGGCGCGCGGACGCTCCCAATTCGCTGTAAGCCGCTTTGCCAGCAGCGCAAGCCCGATGCATACGGCCGTCACGGTTATCTCGACTGGCGGCTGCCCTATTAGCATACCCAGCGGCGGCAGCGCGAGTAGGCCGATGAAAGTCCATAGCCCTGTGTCGCGGGTGAACAGCATGCCAATGGTGAATACCACGAGGCCGATGATTAGAACCTCCCAGTGCATCCCAATGCCAACGGCGACGCCTATCCCCGTGGCGACGCCTCGCCCGCCGGTGAATCGCAGCAGCGGAGACCAGTTGTGGCCTGCGATAGCGGCGATTCCAACGGCTCCCTGTATCCAAAGCTCCATACCCATTGCGCGCCCTATCAGCACGGGGAGTATGCCCTTTACTACGCAGTCGAACACGCCGACCGCGTAGCCGGTTCGCGCGCCTATGTGCGCCGCTACATTGGATGCGCCTACATTCCCGGAGCCGAAATCGCGTATGTCTATTCCGCCTGCCAGTCTGCCAATTACATACCCTGTGGGTATGGATCCGAGCGCAAACGCGCCGCAGATGAGCAGTATGGACTCGAACATGGGGCCTCAGCCTCGCCGGCTGAGTATCTCACGGTGTGCCGCTCTGAGTCGCTCCACCGTCTCCGTCGGCGGACCCACGCTGCCGGGTTCGGGTTCATTCGGGTTGCCTGAGCAGTGGTAATCACTTCCGCCGCAGGGTATCAAATCGAGCGAGTCCGCTACTCTTTTCAGATAGCCGACCTGCTCTGGAGTGTAGTCTCCGTAGAACACCTCGACGCCTACCAGCCCATTCGCCTTCAAGCTTCCGAGGGTGGATTCTAGGCTTATGACATCGCCTCTGTCCGACTTGGCGTTGGAGTATGTTGGGTGCGCCATCACCGGAGCTGCGCCGTTGGCGCGCAAGATATGTATTGCTTCCGCCGGAGTCAGCTTCGCGCGTTCTACATAGGCAGGGCCTTCGCGTCCGATGAGGCTGTCGAAGGCATCTTTGGGATATTCGAAGTATCCTGCTTCGACCAGCGCAGAGGCGATGTGCGGCCTGCCTATGGAGGCGTCGCCGGCTATCTCCTGTACACGCTCCCAAGCGATGGAATATCCGAGCGCGTTGAGCCGCTCGACCATCCCCTTGCCACGCTCGGAGCGGCCCTGTCTGAAGCGCTTCAAGGTACGCTGGAACTCCGCGTCGGAGGTGTCTATGAAATAGCCTAATATATGGATTTCCGAGCCCGTAACATCGGTACTGAGTTCGATGGCTGGTATGATTTCCAGTCCTGCGTGGCGTTCGGCGGCGGCGATTGCCTCACTCAGACCTTCAGTCGAGTCGTGGTCGCTCACTGCGATGGTATGCAAGCCGCGTTCGGCGCAGAGATCGACCAGCTGTGTGGGTGTCAGCGCGCCGTCGGATGCGCTCGTATGCAGATGGAGATCGACTAGGATTGTCATACAATCTCCGTGCTGGCCGAACACGGCGCCCAAATAGCGGACACCGTGTTCGACTGGTTACTAACATGCGTTTGGTGAAGATGCCTCACCGCGCATATTCTACCGACCTGCTCTCGCGTATTACCATGACTTTTATTTGTCCCGGATATACGAGGCTGTCTTCGACCTTTTTGACGATTTCGCGCGCCATGTTTGCGGCTTCTATATCGTCGATGGAGTCTGGCTTGACCATGACCCGCACTTCACGGCCTGCCTGTATTGCGAAGCATCGTTCGACGCCTTCGAAGTCGCCTGCGACCTTCTCCAGCGCGCGCAGACGCTTCACATAGTTTTCGACGGTATCCTTGCGCGCGCCAGGTCTAGCGGCGCTGATGGCATCTGCCGCGGCGACTATGAAGGCTTCGGGTGAGCTCATCAGGTCGTCGTGGTGTTCGGCGACGCATGCGCATATTCGGGGGGAGACATTGAACTTGCGGGCTATCTCCGCGCCGATTTCAGCGTGAGGCCCTTCGACTTCGTGTGTCAACGCCTTGCCGATGTCATGCAGCAGACCGCCAGTTTTGGCTATTTTCACATTCGCGCCGATCTCCGACGCCAATATGCCTGCGATATGCGCCACTTCGAGGGAGTGCTGAAGCACATTTTCGCCGTAGCTGTATCGGAACTTGAGCCGTCCGAGCAGGCGTATTATTTCGGGGTTCAGGCCTCGCACGCCGGCATCGAATATGGCTTCTTCACCGGCGGCCCAGATAGAGTCATCCACTTCTTGCTCAGCGCGACTCACCATATCCTCTATACGCGCAGGGTGGATACGGCCATCCGCCACGAGCTTAGAGACCGCGATTCGCGCGGTTTCACGGCGAACCGGGTCGAAGCATGACAGGGTTACGGCCCCCGGCGTGTCGTCGATTATTAGATCGACTCCTGTTGCATTTTCAATAGATCGTATATTCCGTCCTTCTCTGCCTATCAAACGACCTTTCATGTCGTCACTGGGAAGGGGAACTGTGGTAACAGTCATCTCGGATACAGCCTGGGATGCCATACGCTGGATAGCGGTCGCCAGGATTCTGGAGGAGAATTCCTGGGCATCCTCTCTTGCCTGCTCTTCGATGTCTCTGTATCGTCTTGCTACCTCATGCTGAATTTCCTCTTCAGCCTCCCGCATTAGGATGTCCCTTGCCTCAGATTGGCTGAGTTCGGACAGCTCTTCGAGTTTAGCGATAGCTTGCTCTTTGATCTGTTCGATCTCGTCCTGGATGGTCTGAGCGCGGTTTTCTTTCTGAGATAGTTTGCGTTCTCTGCGCTCGATATTGTTCGAACGGTCGTCCAGATTTTCCTCGCGTTTACCGAGCCTTCGCTCGGTGCGTTTTATCTCGGAACGCTGTTCGCGCAGCTCTGATTCCCACTCAGCGCGCAGTCTAAGATTCTCTTCCTTCGCCTCGATGACGATGGTTCTACCATGATCCTGCGCCGCTTCCACAATTCTATCGGCCTCTTGGCGAGCGCCGGTTGCTCTTTTCGCCGAGACCAGTTTACGACCGTAATATACGGCTCCGGCTCCAACAGATAGGCCAAACAGGACGGAGAGTATCGCAGTTAGGTAATCCATGCGACTCACCTTCCTTGTATGTGTAAATCTCAAGCCAAACAAGGGCCCGAGAGTAACAACATGTTAATCGTAACGGCGCAACAAGTCAAGTATCGCACGAATATGTCCAGTATATTTATGGCATTGTTTCGAGCAATTTTAAGGGATTTGCCGCCCGAAATGCGTAATATCCGCACTTCGGGATATCGGCGTTTTGCCTGCGCGGATGATAGCGGTCTTTGGCAGTTTTCGAGTATGTCAGTTCAGCTTCTCGCTGGCCGATAGAAACCGATGTCTTTTAGGATTCTAGATATCGAATAGCTTCGGTTCAGCACATAAAAATGGATGCCGGGAGATCCGTTTTCGAGGAGTTGACGCGCCTGCTGAGCAGTGTGTTCAATACCGATTTGACGCACTGCCTTTTTATCGTCGGCATGTCTATCGAGCGCGGCGTCTAGCGCAGCTGGAATACTCGCGCCACACATACCGGTGATGCGCCGTATCTGCTGTGTACTGAGAATTGGCATCAGCGCAGGCACGATTGGAACATCGATCCCGGCTTTCTCCGCGCGGTCGAGAAGCGCGTTGTAGTGATCGTTGTCGTAGAACATTTGGGTAATGAAGAACTGCGCTCCGCAATCTGCCTTCTTGCGAGTATATAGTATGTCAGTGTTCAGATCGGGCGATTCAGGATGTCCTTCTGGATATGCGGCGGCGGCGATGCCGAAGTCGAAGTTCGCGGCGGCATGCGAGATTAGATCGGTCGCGTGTTCGAAGCCGTCGTCCGCCGGAGTGAAGTTTGCCGCTCCTGCGGGAGGGTCGCCGCGCAGAGCTATGATATTTTCGATGCCGGAATCTCGGCAGCGTTCTAGTACTGCATGAACTTCCGCGCGCGATTGTCCCGCGCAAGTCATGTGTGCCATCACATTCAGCCCAGCTTCGACCTGCGCGCGCCGGGCTATTTCCACCGTCAGCCGTCGCGTAGAGCCTCCCGCGCCGTATGTTACTGATACGAAATCCGGCGCGAATGACGCTAGACGCTGAATGGCGCGAACGACCGCATCCACCCCAGATGGTTCGCGCGGCGGGAAAAACTCGAACGACAGAGTAGGCTGCTTTGCAAGTGCGTCTATTATCCTCATATCGAAGTTAGTCTAACGCACATGGCAAATGCGTTCCAACACGACATGCGCAGCAGTCTTACGACAGCGACCGGCGAAGGAAAGAGTGGATGGGCATATGCGCTCTCCGTTTGACAAGATTGGACGCAGATACAATACTTGCTGCTCACCGAGCTTCATATAAATACAGGAATAGAATTATGAATGCTAACGGGATATTTCCAGCGACGCGTCTGATCGCGCTCTCTGCTTTCATTCTCATCATGGCCTTACTGCCATCATGCAGTGACTCTTCGGAGGAGATTCCTCCCACTTACACGCCCCTGGCCTCGACACCAATTCCCACCGCAACGCCTACGCTAACGCCGATCCCTACGCTAGCGCCGACGCCGCCCCCAACTCACACACCCGCGCCGACGCCTACTTTTGCGCCCGAACCGGTGGTGCTGCCAACCGTACTGCCGACAATCGAAATCGGAACGGTCAACCGGTCGATTCAGAACGATCTGGAACGAAGGCTCGACGCTATCGAGCTGACGACTGTTGCCATTCGCGGACTTCCGTTAGGTGAACCTGTCGAGCGAAATATCGTAACTCATGAAGAGTTGCGGGCCATCATCCAAGATGAGATAGCGGAGGACGCCGAAGATGTTGCCATGGACGATCGACTGTTCACCCTGCTGTATATTCTCTCTCCCGAAGACGATCTGGCCGAGATTATAAGCGCGGCATATGCCGGTGTCGTGATCGGAATGTACGATCCGCAGGAGGACGCTCTGTTCGTAAGCTCGGACTCGGAGGCTCTCACGCTTCAGAGCGAAGTTACAATGGCGCACGAGATAACGCATGCTCTCCAGCAGCGACATTTCGACATTCACAGCATGCACGAATCGGTAGAAGATAATTCAGACAGGCTACATGCGCTGAGCGCACTTGCCGAAGGCGATGCCTCCATCTCGGATTATCTGTACACAGTCGGGGTATTCACCGAAAGGGAGATGATGGCAATGGCGGAGGAGAGTGCGAATGTCGATTTTTCTGGATTCTACGCCGCGCCGCCGTTTCTACGACGGCTGATAAGCTTCCCATACAACGAGGGAGCCCAGTTCGCAGCGGAGCTTTATGTACAAAATGACGACTTCAGCGCGGTGAACGCGGCGTTCCATGAGCCTCCGAACTCGACGGAGCAGGTGATACACCCCGAGAAGTATGGCGTCGATGAACCCGTCGAGGTTTCTATCGCGGATCTGGCGCCTATACTGTCAGATACGACTGGTGATGAGTGGACAGAGGTGGATAGAAGCGTGTTTGGCGAGCTGCAGTTTCGCGCGCTTTTGGGGAGAGAAGATGGCGGCGGCGGTAACACTGCGGCCGTTGCCGCGGCAGGATGGGGAGGAGACGAATACTCGCTGCTGTATTCGGCTGCCACTGGCGATGCGCTGGTCTCTGTCAGCGTGTGGGATACACCTAAAGACGCGGACGAGTTCTGGGAAGCAATACGAGATTACTACGATCACAATGCCCCGGGCGCTGAGTGGACGGAACAGACGGACAACGGGGCCCAGATATTCCGAATGGCCGCCGATGACAGAGCGGCGGAGTTCAGATCGATTGTCCCGGATGGTGTGCAGATCGTAGTTGCCGACACCGTAGAGACTATCGACCTAATCGTGAACGCTATGTCAGAGGCCGAAGAACAGCGCTGACACCTAACGTTATGCTGGAGGATTTGCTTATATGCTCAATAGCCGCGAGGTCTCGCGGCCCATCCAGCCATCCCAATCGCCGGATTCGGTAGATGAATCAGCCTCCGAACACCTTCATCAGCTGATTACGGCCTTTGCTGGATGACATCTGTTTCATCATCCGCTGCATCTGTCGGAACTGGTTGAGCAGCTGGTTCACATCGCGGGGAGTCGTTCCGCTGCCCCTAGCGATCCGTCGTCTACGACTGCCGCCTATCATCTCTGGGCGCCTTCGTTCCTGCGGCGTCATCGAGTAGATGATTGCCTCGATCTTCTTGATGTTATCATCGCCGAGATCGTCAGTGGAGACCTTCCCCTTCATGGCAGAGAAACCCGGTATCATATCGAGAACCTGCGTAAGCGGCCCCATCTTCTTGACCTGCTGAATCTGCTGGAGAAAGTCGTTGAGGTCGAATGTGGATGAGCGCAGCTTCTTGTCCAATTCGAGCAGCTGCTGCTGATCTACGCTCTGCTCCGTCTTCTCGATTAGGCTAAGCATGTCTCCCATACCGAGTATTCTGGATGCGAGACGGTCTGGGTGGAACTGTTCGAGGGCATCGATTCGCTCACCTGTACCGATGAACTTGATTGGAACGCCCGTGACTTTGGTTATCGACAGGGCCGCTCCCCCCCGCGCGTCGCCGTCCATCTTCGTGAGTATCAGTCCTGTCAGGCTAATGCGGCTATCGAACTCCTTCGCCACGGCGACAGCTTCCTGGCCAGTCATAGCGTCCAGCGTAAGCAGTGTCTCTACTGGTTCGACGGCTTTGTGGACGGCGGAGATTTCGTTCATCAGGTCATTGTCGATCTGGAATCGACCTGCGGTATCGACGATTGCCCATGCGGCGCCAGCTTCCCGCGCGCGGCGTATGCCGGCTTTGGCTACGGCAACTGTGTCTTTGGAGTCGCGCTCCGCATATACTGCCACTTCCGCCTGCCGCCCCAGTGTTTCGAGTTGGTCGATAGCGGCCGGACGCTCTAGGTCTGCCGCGACTAGCAAGGGTTTCTGTCCACCTCGTTTCATGTGAAGCGCGAGCTTGGCCGCTGCCGTAGTCTTCCCCGCGCCATTCAGACCGGCGAGCAGTATTACGCCCGGCTGAGTTTTGCCAGCCGTAATCTGGTGGCTTCCGCCCGTAAGTATTGAGACCAGCTCTTCGTTTGCGGCTTTGACAACATGCTGGCCCGGAGCGAGGCTGGTCATAAGGTTTTCAGCCATGACGCGGGCTTTGACTCCGGAGACGAGATCGCGCGCTACTCTGAAGTTGACATCCGCCTCCAGCAGCGCCATTCGTACTTGCCGCAGGGCGTCATCTATATCCTTCTCTGTCAGCCTGCCTTTATTGCCCAGCTTTTGGAATACGCCGTTGAGTTTGTCGGACAGAGCTTCGAACATATTTGTACTTTCCTAAAGAAAATATAGTCATTGGCTATCCGTTGGCTATCGTGCGACAGCGGCTGCGGCGCTGACAGTGGATATCGATTAGTCAGCGAGATAATCCCCAACGGATTCGACCATTTGGTTCATGATGGTAGATATGAACCCGACGCCGGATATTGCTCGGTGGTACTCCATTCGTATCGGGCCGACAACGCCGACGCTGCCGAGCGCGTATCCCGGCACACCATATCTGCAGATTACGACACTCAACGGCTTCAGTACATCACCTTCGTGCTCTCGTCCTATTACCACCCGCACCACTTGGCCGACAGGGGCTTCGCTGAGCGCGGCGCGTATCAGAGTTCCATCTTCGACACCCTCGACGATGGGGCGTACCTTATCGAAGTCTCCGAACTCTGGCTGGTCGAGCAGATTGCGGAGGCCGTTGAAATAATGGTCGCTATGACCCGCGGCGTCCTCCTCTTCGAGTATGACGGCAGTTGCATCCAGCGCGCGGCGTTCCGGTTCGGACAGATCCGTCTCCAGATCCGCAATTTCCGCGTGGCTCAGCCCTATGACCTGATTGCGCAGCCTTGCGGACATAGATTCCAGCTCCGAAGTATCGACAGGCTGGTCGAACCGGAGCAGCTGTTTTCGCAGTCTGGCTTGCTCCATAACTACGATGAGCATTGCAAGAACATCCTGCATCGGAACGAGAGTTAGGTGTTTTACCCTAGAGACTGTGGTTTTGGGAAAGGTTGCTATGCCCATATTACCGGCGAGCTGCGCAATTAACGCGGCGGCGACGCTGCCCCATTCATCGACATCGTCGCGCACATCGGAGAATCGGCGGTTGATGGCGCTTCGCGCATGAGGCGGAACACCTGTGGCATCCTCCCCGCTTCCGCTTTCTACGAACGATTCTATATATAGTCGATACGCCCTGTCTTCCGGCACGCTGCCCGCAGATGGATGCGGGCGCGAGATATAGCCCCGCTCCTCCAGCGCCGCGAGTTCGTTGCGCACCGTTGCGGGACTCACACCCAGCCTGTGCCGCCGCGCAAGACTCTCGGACGCAATTGGCATTGCATCATGAACATAGTCGTCCACGATATGTTTGAGGATGGTCTGCTGGCGTTCTGTTATCATTTGTACCGTTGGGATTCTGAATGAGTTTAGTCTTCTAAGGTGAAAACAATCTTATCACACCATTCGGGTTGCGGACATACTGCCCGCGTCTCATAACTGTCCGATTGGCGATAATGTGGCAGCTCCTGCAACCATCCCTCAGACAGCTGGCTCCCTGCCTTATACTGAACTATTGCGCGTGTACGGTGATATACTCTATGCGCCCCCGGTAACGCAAATCGCCGAACCGAATTGTATATACAGATAGTCATATATATCTATATCGTACAGTGACCGGAGAATCCATCAATGGAAATAACATGGCACGGACATTCTGCTGTCAGACTCGTCAGCAGCGAAGTGGCGCTGCTGACCGATCCGCCCCCGGGCACGCTCGGCGCGCTGGAGGCAGACATAGTTGCGGTTACCAACGGTGACCCATCGCAGGATCTTCACTTCGAAGACGGCCCAAAGCTGATTCATGGCCCGGGTCAGTATGAGGCGCAGGGTTTCAACATAACCGGCATCGGTACTGCGCTCGGCGACCCAGACGGCGGACGGAGCATAAACACTGTCTATGTGATCCGCGCCGAGGGATTGTCGGTATGTCATCTGGGCGCGCTGGGATCGAAGCTGAGCGGCAGACAGCTGGATTCGTTAGGCGCGGTCGATGCTCTTATCACGCCTCTCGGTGGTGGCCGGATGCTCGCTCCGCAGGATATTGCCCAGCTAATCGGCGTCCTCAGCCCGCGTATTCTCATTCCCGTCGAATACGACCCGGATGATACCGCGCCGCTGACAACGCTGCTGGGGCATATGAGCGTCGAAATGCCCGACGCGGTGAACCGTCTGAATATCACCGAAACTAACCTGCCGGGAGAAATGAGGGTCGTCGTAATGCGGCTTGCCGCCAGCAGAAGACGATGAACTCAGGGCGCTGACCAAGGCGCTGAATTGCAACCCCGCTATCGGGAGAATCTGTCACATGAGGAAAATTGCTCATCATGTTCATCATGAGGAGGAAGGAATCCTGTATGACTCCGAAACTGCGGATGTCATATATTGCAGCAATGGCCTTCTCTGCAAATACACTCTGGCGGTAAATCCGGATGGATACTGCTTTCTAACTTGGGTGTCGGAGGATTATACAGGCCGCGTGAATAAGGTCGTACCTATGGACAGATACAGCGCGATAATGTGGTCTATAAAGAGCAAAGCGCCAGATGATACGCTGGAGCGGCTGGGTGTCGATATTCTGCGAAAACTGGAGTCCGATGAACCTTATAACTTAGTGTCTTCCAAGCTGATGGCGGGTAAGAAGAGATTCTTGGGCTACGACTTTCTGGAGCAGAATTACGATGGCAGGTTTTTCGTGTACCAGTGGCGCAAGGCGTTTGGTTTCGTAAACAAGCGTGTTCAGGGTATAAACCAGCGCAATGCCATCCTATGGACTCTCCAAAATCTGCGATCTATCGAGAGCCTCGAAACTTTTAGGCTAATGGGCGTGAGGGAGCCTAATCAGATGGAGCATCTTAGCTGTATTTAGGAATCTGCAGAGTATCGGCTGTCTATATATGCTTATTGTGATACGCTATTGTGCGCAATTCCCTCGCGTGTTAAGTTCTAGGCGCATTATCTAGTACGATCGGAGACCTCAGATATGGGATTATGTTCCGACTTTACGATGATCACCGCCGGCCGCGTGATAGACGCTCGGGGCGGCGCGCCGATCGAGCGCGGCGCCGTGCTGATTAGCGGGGGCGAAATCGTCGGCGTGGGCAAAGCGGCTGAACTGTCCGCGCCCAACGGCGCATCCGTCGCAAAATATGACTATCCGAACGCCACCGCAATGCCGGGCATGGTGGATTGCCACACTCACCACAACGGATTCGGCAACGGCATGGCAGGCGACGATCTTTCGCTGTTCTCCGATGAGCTGCTGACAGTCCAATCCGCGCGCAACGCAAGAGCCAGCCTATACTCCGGCGTTACCACCATCCGGGAGAACGGCCCCAAGAATGTAACCATGTTCAGACTCAGGGACGCTGTGAACGCCGGCCTCGCAGTCGGCCCACGCATGGTATTGTGCGGACGTCCTGTATCCATCATCGGCGGACATATGGGCTACTTCGGAGGTGAGGTTACAGGCCCGCTCGAGGCGCGCGCGCTCACGCGTCAGCTGATAAAGGAAGGGGCCGACTACATAAAGATAACTGCCACTGGCGGCACTACGCGCTCTTCATTCCCGCTCAGACCATCTTTCGATGTGGACGAACTCCGCGCGGTTACGGACGAGGCGCGCAAGTTCGGAAAGCTCACTGCGACGCACTCCTCCTCATCTCAGGGTATAGCCAATTCGCTGGATGCTGGCGTGGATATGATAATCCACTGCTATTTTCGTGATGCCGATGGTGAAAACAACTTTCGCGAGGACATCGCGGCCAGAATCGGCGAGCAAGGCGCATATGTCAACCCGACGCTGCATGTGGGCAGGTCGAGCGTGTGGCGTATTGCGCACAAGCGAGATGCGCAGGGTCTGACGCAGGCGGAGCAGACGAGTTTAGACGGCGCGCGCAGAAATCTCGATGTTCGCCTCGATCACGCCCGGCGGATGATAGATATGGGGCTGAAGGTGATCACGGGGTCGGATTCGTCTTGGGGGGATTACAAACTCGGCAATACGGTTTACGAAACCGAACTGCTGGTACAGGCGGGATATACGAACATGCAGGGCGTTCTCTCAGTAACGAGCTGGGCCGCCGCCGCGCTCGGAGTCGATGACGAGGTGGGTACGCTCGAACCAGGCAAGGCCGCCGATGTGCTGGTGGTGGACGGCAACCCCGCCACCGATATAAACGATCTGTGGAAAGTTGCGGATGTGTTCTTTGCCGGGCGCCGTCTGGAGCGCGGCTCGGAACACTCCCTCGCCTCCGTCCGACAGCCACCCGCGCAGATATGAAGGCTCCTCTTATCTCTGGCTCTGGCTCTGGCTAGCTATAACGATGTTTTCGCTGTCCATTTGCTATCTAAAAAAATAAGGGTGAAAGTCTGGACGGATTGTTCTGGTTAAGCGTTCTGCGGGAGAGGCGATATGGGCGACAGATTCAAGATTCTGAAGGCGGCGCGGCTGGTGGACGGCACGGGTTCGCCAGTCGCAGAACAAGCGGCCCTTCTTATCGACGGCGACCGTATCGCGCAGATCGGCACGCATGAGACATTGCGCGCGCCGGATGGGGCGGACGCTATAGAAATAGACTACGGAGACGCCACTATTCTGCCCGGGCTCGTAGATTCGCATGTCCATCTGATAGGCATTGGCGACGGACGCGCAGGCGACGAGCTGGTTACTCTGCCGGATGAGGTGCTGACGGTTCAGGCGGCTGAGAATGTCCGACGGCATCTGTACTCCGGTGTCACGACGGTACGCGACTGTGGAGCAAAGAACCGCACCACATTTCTCCTGCGGGACGCTGTGAACATGGGCATCGTCCCATCTCCTCGTCTGATTCTGGCCGGGCGTCCGATGGCGATAGTCGGAGGCCATCTGAGCTATTTCGGCATACAGGCCACGGGCGCTGTCGAGTGTCGAGCGGCTGTGCGCCAGCTGATAAAAGAGGGGGCGGATTTCATCAAAATAACCGCCACCGGCGGCAGCACTCGCACCAGTCATCCGCTTCGTCCATCTTTCGATGTGGACGAACTCCGCGCGATATGCGACGAGGCGCGCAAGTTCGGCGTACACACCGCAGCGCACTGCGCATCCTCTCAGGGCATGTCGAACGCGCTGGATGCTGGTATAGACACGATAATACACGGCGTACATAAAGAAGCGGACGGCGCAGACCTGTATCGCGCCGATATTGCGGAGCGTATCGCGGAACGAGGGGTGTTCGTCAACCCGACGCTGGGCGGCGCGCTGGCGAGAATCCGAATGCTGGAGGACGCTAACAACGACCTGAATGCGCATGAGCAGAGCGAACTGGACGCAATGCGCCGCGCTTCGGAGATACGCATGGACAATGTGGCGCGAATGCGGGACGCGGGCGTCATCATGGTCGCCGGCTCCGACTCCGCCTGGGGACACTATCGCATGGGCGATTTTCAGACGGAGATAGAGGCGCACGCAATGGCGGGCATGTCCAACATGGAATCTATCGTGTCAGCGACACTGGATGCCGCGCGCTCCTGCTGGGTGGACGATTCCGTAGGCTCCATAGAACCCGGCAAACAGGCGGATGCGCTGATCGTCGAGGGCAATCCTCTGACGGACATCGGACAGCTGCGGAATGTACTCGATGTGTTCCTAGCCGGCGACCGCGTGGACAGGGCAAGCCTAATCTGATCTCCGTTCGACATACACCACTCCCGCGATCAGGGCTTCGCTCCCCCACCCCATAGGCCATAAACGGCATACCCCGTTCGACCGAAGCCGAACAGGGCATGCTCCTGAGCTTTATGTACCGTGTTCTCGAACCGATTTGGGGTTGGGGTTATTGAGGTTCTGGTGTTCGCAAAGAACCGTATCGCGCGCTATCGTTCGATGGGAGCGCCCACTATGGAGCCGTATTCGGTCCACGATCCGTCGTAGTTTCGCACCTTGCTGAATCCTAGTATCTGCGTAAGCACGAACCATGTATGGGAACTGCGCTCGCCGATACGGCAGTATGCGATCGTCTCTCCGTCATCGCTGATTCCCTGTCCGCCGTAGATTTCTCTCAGCTCCTCGACGGGCTTGAAGGTGCCGTCGGCTTGGTTGACGGCGGATGCCCAGGGGATGTTCGCCGCGCCGGGTATATGCCCGCCGCGCTGGGAACCCTCCTGCGGCAGGTTCGGTGGCGCCAGAAGCGCGCCGCTGAACTCGTCTGGGGATCGCACATCGACTAGACCGGCGCTGCTGACGGTTCGTGCCACGCCCAGCACATAGTCGCGAGTTGCGCGAATCGAAAGGTCTGGGTCTGACGCTTCGTATGTCTTCGCCTCGACTTGCGTCTCATCAGCGGTTATCTCGCGTCCCTCGTCGATCCATTTCTGGCGTCCACCGTCCATGATCTTCAAGTCGGCGTGGCCGTATATCTTCATCTGCCAGAATGCGTAAGTGGCGAACCAATTGTTGTTATCGCCGTACAGCACGACGGCGGTGTCGCGGTCTATTCCCGACGCGCCTAGCAGCTGCTCCATCTGTTCGCGCGAAAGAATATCTCGTGTCAACCCGTCGTTGAGCTGAGACTCCCAGTTCCAGCCCACCGCGCCGGGAATATGTCCCTGGTCGTAGGCCATGGTGTCCACATCTACTTCGACTAGTCGGACATTTTCACTGTCTAGGTTGTCCGCCACCCACTGGGTGCTGACGATCGATTCGGGATTGGCTATGCTCTCTGTCATCGTCTCTTCTTTCTATCTGTAATGCCTTATCTGTATCGTTGGAGATGCCTGTCTATATACCATATGGCGTAGGCCATATAGCTTGGCCGGTTATACCGCGTGTTTTACCCTGTCAGTGGCGCGCCGCCGCAGAAGGCGACATAGTCGATGAGTTCCGTAACTGTGGGGGCGTCTCCACACAGCGGGCAATCTGGATTTCGCCTCAGCTTCACTTCGCGGAAGTCCATATCCAAGGCGTCGATCAGCATGAGCCGTCCGGACAGCGAGTTCCCAAGTTCTAAGATTAGCTTAACGGTTTCGGTCGCCTGTATGGTGCCGACCATTCCCGGCAGCATTCCGAGCACCCCTGCTTCTGCGCAGCTCGGCACCTCTCCCGGAGGCGGTGGCGTCGGGAACAGGCAGCGATAGCACCCCTCGCCCGGCAGGAATACCGTCGACATGCCGTCGAACAGGAGTATGCTTCCGTCCACCAGCGGTTTGCCGGCGAGGTATGCGGCGTCGTTTACCAGATAGCGCGCGGGGAAGTTGTCCGCGCCATTGACCACGATGTCGTAATCGCTGATTATTTCCATCGCGTTGTCCGAGTTCAGCGGCGCCTCGTGGGTGATGACTTTGGTTTCGGGGTTGTATGCATTCAGCGTCTCGACTGCGGATTCGACCTTCGACTTACCGATGTCCGAATCATAGTGCAGCACCTGACGCTGCAGGTTGGTTACATCGACTGTATCGAAATCGACGATCCCGATAGTGCCGACGCCTGCCAATGTCAGATATATGGCTATAGGCGAACCGAGTCCGCCAGCTCCGACTATCAGCACCTTTGCATCTATTAGCTTGCGCTGCCCAACGCTGCCCACCTGGGGCATGATGATATGGCGGCTGTACCGCATTACCTGATATGGCGAAAGCGGACGGGTCGCCTCTGCAGTTGTCATCGTGTTCCTCCGAACTGGATGTTGGATGTCTTCTTGTTTGCGATAGGTTTCTATTCGTTCATCGGCTTGGGCGGCTCGGGCGATGGCATAAAAAAACCTCGCCACCGGACGCCGGCGAGGAGGCTTTGTTTGAGTCGGCCGAGGTTCGTCCGCCTGTCGATTGCGGATCTGCGACCGTCCCGCCTAGCGTCGAGCAGGGAGGGGACGCATACAGATGCAACTCAATGTGAGAGATCTTCGAGACGAAACGACAGATATCAATATCCTAAATACCTCAATATAATTGATAATTGACTTTTCGGAACCCAACACAAGTGTATCACGATAGGAATATAGCATCAACTTCACAGCCTTTATGGTATCGCCCCTAGCGTTTCGGATAGGATACTCCGTATAAAACTTCATACAGCCCTAATGGAGGCAGCCGCTGCATGACTACGGACAACATCGCAATCGGACAGGAAGCGACTCTGGATATTGAGGTTACTCTGGAACTTACGACGAATCGCATGGGTAAGGATGGGGCGGATGTGCTTTCCACGCCGCACCTGCTGGGGCTGATGGAGAATGCAAGTATAAGAGCCACAGACGAGCGTCTCCCGGATGGTTACACTACCGTCGGATATGCGGTCGATGGATTGCGGCACATAGCGCCGACCGATGTCGGAGGCAGGGTGCGTGTTCGCGCGGTGCTGACCGATATAGACCGAAACCGCCTCACATACGAGATCGAGGCGTTCGAGGGTGACAAGCAGATAGGCAGAGCGACTCACAAGAGAGCAATCATCCCCACTTCGCGCCCTGCTTCAGGGTAGAGAGGATGAAAACCGCGAGGCTTTCGTCTCTCGTATCGCGCTCAGGGCGGGCGGCTACATCGTCTGCCCACCTTTTGTGATATATACAGCTCGGTCTATAGCGCAGAATCGTTAGGGCTGCTCCGATCGAAAGAAAGCTCTGACTATCTTTGCGGTCGCATCCACATCTTCGCTGTGCAGCCCGTGTCCGACGCCGGGGATTTCGGCAACAGAGCCGCCGCCGGGAATTGCCGAGGCCATCTCTTCCGCCTGCTTCCTATCGAGTACGGAGCTGATCTCGCCTCTGAGTACGAGAGTTCGGCAGGAGATTCGGCGCACACAATCCCACAGAAACGCGCCCTCTTTCAGCGCAGTCCGTCCCAGCAGCCAGCGCATTTCGGGGTCTGTCTTGGGAACGAGTATTCCGTCCCAATTCGTTCTGTATGTATGCCTAACAGTTGCCCATATATCTTCGTCGGATGCTTTCGCGTCCTCTTCTTTGTGCCAGTCGAACGCCATTTGCGGGGTGAAAAATCCGCGCGGTCGTTCGCGCCTGCCGGACTGCATTCGGCTCGCGGCGGTCTGACGCCCTGCCGGGGACGGGTCGGGCAGTGGGCCGTGGTCGCCAAGTACCAGATTATCCACGAGATTGCCGAAGAACGCGCCCAGCGGCATTCCAATGCGCGAACCCTGCGAGTGTCCATAGTAGTCGAACGGATATAACCCTGTCGCAAGCGCGAATTGCGCCAAATCGGAGGCGAACGACTGCGCGGAGTATCCCTCCCTGCTCCAGTCGCTGTCTCCGCAGCCGCGAGCGTCCAGCGCGACGACATGCCAGCCATCTGCCATATGTGGCGCGAACTGGTCGAACATGTGCGCATGGCCGCCAATACCGTGCATGAGGATCAGCGGCTTCTTCGTCCTGTCTCCACCCCAGTCCAGATAGTGCAGTCTCAGACCGTTGACCGTTACCCACTTGTCTTCGGGATACGCTCCTATCATTTCGTGATACCTCTCTTGCTCGGAATCTGTACGCGGAACACGGCGAGCGGCGCCGCGCAGACTGGAAAATCTTTGCCGTCCTATTTTTTACCGTTGGCTGACTATATCAGAGTTGCGCGCCGACCTGATGTCGGCGAACAGGTATGTAGTGACGAAACTGCGGTATGGTTTCCACCGCTCGGACAGGGCGAGCGTGTCTTTCGGGCTGAGCCTTTGCCCCGCGCCATAGAGCGTTCCAAGTATGCGCTGTACGGCGAGGTCTCCGAACGGGAAACCGTCGGGCGAGTCGTAGGCGCGAATCAACATCCAGTGCGCCGTCCACGGGCCGACGCCGCGCAAGCCAACGAGCCGCTCTACGATGTCCGTATCCGGCAGACCGAGCAACGCATCGAGATCGAGGTCTCCCGATGCGACGGCCGCGGCAATGTCGCAGATGTATTCTGCTTTGCGCGCGCTGAATTTAAGCTCTCTGAGCCTATCCACGCCTACCGCTGCAATCGCCTCCGCAGATGGGAATATCGGCCATAGCTTGCCGCCCACCTCCAATCCGCCTCCGACCTCATCCACCAGCATATCTCTCAGCATCCTCGCCACATGGCTGCTTATCTGTTGTCCAATTATGGAGAGTATGATGGCCTCGAAGGGTGAAGCCGCTTGCGGTATCGACAGCCCGCGAAAGCGGTTGACGAGTTCGGCAACGGGGGGATCGGTGTCTATACTTTCGTAGAATGGGGCGAGGACGATATGCGCGCCAACCATTCTGCATGCAATGTCCGCCGCCTGCCGAGCTGTGTTCTCCTCTAGGGAATGTCCGAATACCGAGACCTCGATGGCGGGGGCCGCTATCGAGCCTTCGGATTTTATACTGACGGCCACTTTACAGCCATCGAGGGTTAGCGCGCGGGTGAACACGCCGTCTTCGAACATATCCGCGGCATAGCGGCTTTCGCCATAGGCGGCGTGCCAAGCGGTGGCGTAGAAGTCGTATGGTGGACACGGATGAAATACGAAGACTGCGCTGGGCGCGATTTCAGACATTCTCTCAGACATTTTCACAATACGAGCATCGCATCGCCAAAGCTGTAAAATCTATAACGGCTCTCGACGGCTGCTCGGTACGCGCTCAGCGCACGCTCACGTCCGACGAAAGCGGAGACCAGCATCAGCAGCGTCGAGCGCGGCAGGTGGAAGTTTGTTATCAGCCCGTCGATGACGCGGAATCGAAAGCCAGGGGTGATGAACAGATCGACCCACCCCGAACCAGGCAAGAGCGATTCGCCCGATTCGCCGACCAGCGCGGCGTTTTCCAAGAGACGGACTGCCGTAGTGCCGACGGATATTACGCGCCCGCCCTCGCGCTTTGCCGTATGTATCAGACGGGTGGCAGTCTCCGACAGTTCCCAATATTCGGAGTGCATGGCATGGTCGGCGGGTTCTTCGCTTTTTACCGGCCTGAACGAATCCCAGCCAACATGCAGGGTCACGAAGGCGGTCTGCACGCCAGAGGCTTGCAGGGTTTCGAGCAGACCTTCGGTGAAGTGCAGCCCCGCAGTAGGCGCGGCGACACTGCCTTCGACGTCCGAATAGACAGTCTGGTATCGCTCCGGATCTGACAGCCGTTCGCGTATATATGGCGGCAGTGGCACTACACCTATTGCAGGAAGCAGCTCCGGCTCATCGAATCGTACGATTCGCGTTCCTGAGTCTTCGACTGCGATCACCTCGCCGGTGGTATGTATCTCGCCCGTCGTGTCCGATAGTGTGAAGGTCGCGCCTGCTCGCATACGGCGTCCGGGTCTTACGAGCGCGCGCCAGCTGTCTTCACCCAATCGTGTCAGCAAGAGCAGCTCTATTCTCCGTCCGACGGGGGTGTCGATTCCATACAGTCGCGCCGGAAAAACGCGGCTGTCGTTGAAAACGAGTAGATCGCCCGCTCTGAGGAAGTCGGGCAAATTGTGGAATACCGTGTGTTCGAGACTTTCTCCGCGTCTGTCCATGACCAACAGACGCGAGCTGTCGCGCGGCTCCGCCGGCGTCTGCGCGATCAGTTCGGCAGGCAGCGAATAGTCGAAGTCGGCGGTTTTGTATTCATGCATATTCATAATATGGCTGGCATAATGACTGGCGCGTTGCCGATCGACAGAATAGATATAGGGTCTCGCCCATCTGTGTTCGTTCAGTCGCCGCCGGAGCCGCTGGCGGCGGGCGCAGGGCTTTCCGCGGCGGGCGCGTTGTCCGACGCGCGAGGCATATGGAAGTATGCTAGGAACGCGCCGAAACACAGGACGAATACCACCATTAGGCTGGATAGCTGGAATCCCTGAATATAGAAGATGCTGGCAGTTTCGTCGGAGAGCAGCGCGATGCCAGCGGGCAGCGCAAGCGCGAGAACCGCAGCGGCAGTCGTCGCGCCCAGAGCGTGTCCCATCTCCCTCGTCGTCTCCAGCATGCCCGACGCTACCCCTCTGTGCCGCAGGGGGAGCGAGTTCATCACAGTCGCGTTGTTGATTGGGTTGAACATATTGGTGCCGACCGAAATCGGTATCATCAGCAGTGGCAAAAACCAGAACGAGATACGCGCCGCCGCGAAGCTGAGTACTAGAAAGCCCCCCGCGATCATCACCATCATCAGCGGACGCATCAGACGCGGCTTGTAGCGGTCATAAACCCAGCCGGCCACCATTGGCATGAACAGCCCCAGGGCTTGGCTCGGAAGCAAGACTATCGTCACATACAGCGGCGGCTTGCCGAATCCCTCCTCCACTAAGATCGGAACTAGCGTCATCGTCGCCAGCATGGAGAAGTGATATGTGACATTCGTCGTCAGCGCAAGCGAGAATGGCGCGTGCTTGAAGTGCCGTACATCGACCACAGGGTTGGAGACTTTTCGCTCGACGATGAAGAATACTACCAGCATTGCGATGAACAGCAAGTGCATCGGCAGGTGGTATGTCAGCGCGTCAGGCGATACATAGGACTCCTCTCCTCCGTGCAGGTGCGAGCCGGAAAGGACGAGGACTACGCCGGCGGCGACCAGCATCACACCCCCGAACCAGTCCACAGGCCCCGTATCTCGGTCGATCTGCGCTTTGTCTTGGTTTCTCAGCATCGGGATGGATGCAAAAATGGCGAGCAGCCCCATCGGCACGAAAGCGATGAATACCAGTTGCCAACTCACGAACTGAAGAGCGGCTCCGAAGAATGCCAAGCCTATCAGCGTGCCGAATCTTGCGCCGATTATGGGGACGGCGAATGCTCGTCCGCGTTCATCCGGTGAGAAGTTCGCCGCCAGAATGGCGTTGGCGTTGCCCATCACCATTGCCGATCCGAGACCCGCCACCGCGCGCCACATGACGATCTGCCAAAGCGTCTGCGAGGTGGCTATCATCCCGGACCCCAAAGTGGATAGGACGATGCCGATAAAGAAGATTCGCGCGTGGCCGTAGCGATCGCCCAGCCTAGCTCCAAGAAGGACGAATGCGCCCAACATCATCAGATAGATAATGACTATCCAAGCGGCCTCGTCGATTCCTGTCTCGAACGCATCGGCCAGTGTCGGCAGCGCAATCGCCACAGGCAAGCTGGACAGCTGAACAAGCATATAGGCCGCCGTCAGCGCCAGCAGGGTATCTCGCCTCTTTCTGTTGCCGATTATCGGTCCGATTGCCGATAGGATGCCCAACATCCGCCTCCGTATATGCCGTATATGATATTTAGCCCAACAGAGGGATTCTAACACTATCTCGCCGGTTTAGGGTGTGCCTATAGGGTATGCTTGTATGAAAGAGCCGGGCCGCTCTGAAGAACTCCAGATAAAGAAGTTTGGAGGAATATATTAGGAGTACACTATGGATATATTCGATATATCGGAGCTGATTTCCGAGCGTAGTGAATCGGGCGCGCGCTATCTGGAGTTCTTCAAAGCGGCATCCGCCAGCATGAGTTTGGGAATATACGAACTCTCCGCCGGCGCGGACGACCCTCAACAGCCGCACACGGAGGACGAGATATACTATGTCGCGCGTGGGCGCGGGCGTATCCGAATAGCGGGTGAAGACCGCAAGATAGCCGCGGGCAACATCGTGTTCGTCGGCGCGGGCGTCGAACATCGTTTCCACTCGATAGCCGAAGACCTGACGCTGCTGGTGGTATTCGCTCCAGCGCGAGGTTCGGCGGCTGGCGACTGAGATTATTTAGGTTTGGATAGGATGCCGCCCCGTAACAACGGCGCAAAATGACGACAGCCACAACTTCCTTCGTAAAGGATCTATCTTCTCAGAACCTGAAAGCCGGTATATTCAGTCATCTATCCGCATCTATATCTATTCGCTGACGATCTCTCCCGCCAGCATCGTTATGGCCACTCGCGCTTTGCCCAGCTCCGCCGTTTCCATCGCCATCAAATCACGGTCGAACACCACGATGTCTGCGAGCGCGCCCGGAGCTAATGTACCAATTCGCGCGCCGATGCCTGTGGCGAACGCAGGCGCGGCGGTGTATGCCCTAAGCGCTTCTCTGAGGGAGGTGCGTTCGTTCGGAGTCAGCTCGGCGCCAGATACGGAGCGGCGCGTGACGGCGGCGGCGATGCCGCGCATAGGATCGGGGTCTATGACGGGAGCGTCCGAGCTAAAGACGAGCCTAACTCCGCTCTCCGCCAGTGTCCGCTGCCTGTACAGATAGGGGAGCATCTCAGGATCGACCGTCTCGGTATAGCGATCTCCGCTGTAATATACGAAGGCCGGCTGTGTAACCACCGTCGCGCCGCGCCGAGTGATCGCCTCGAACACATACGGCGGTGTTTCCGCGCAGTGTTCCATCCTATGGGGCGTGTCGCCAATCAGAGGCAGATTCTCGATTGCATTCGCCGCGCTCAGCGCGACTCTCGCTTCTACAGAATGTATGGCAACCGGGAATCCGAGTTGGGCGCAGTCCGAGCCTATTCGGCGCAGTTCCAAAGGAGAGGGTGACTGACGCCCCGCAGTTTGCGTCGCCATAATTTTGGCATGGCCGAGTCTCAGCCAGTCGTCGCCACTGCCGAATCTCATGCCGGCATCGGTAAACTCGGTCAGACGCGCGCTGCCCGCCATCATCGTGATTCGCGGCATCACAGGGGCATCAGATTTGCGAAGTCTGCTCAGAAGTCGCCATCTGTCTATGTCGTTGGTGTGGGTAGCGTCCTGCGTCGATGTTATCCCCAATCTCAGTAGTTGGCGCGCCGCCTGCTGTATGGCCGGACGCATTTCAGCCGCGGGTATCGGCGGGATACGCTGTTCGAGGAACTCATTCATCTCGAACAGCAGACCGTTCGGTTCACCCGATTCGAGATCGCGGTCGATGGTCGCGCCCTCCGGCTCGGGCGTGGATCTACCGATTCCGACGCGCTCCATAGCCGCGGAGTTTAGTACGGCGGCATGTCCGGATCGGTGATTTATGCGAATCGGATGATGGGACGCTGCCTCGTCCAAGTCCCAGCGTGTCGGGTGGCGGGAGGTGTCCGAAAGCGCCGTTTCATCGTATCCCCAGCCGCGTATCCACTCCCCTTCCTGGGTGCGCTCGGCTCTGACGCGGATGGCGCGCTGGATGTCCGCAATCGAAGCGACTGCCGATGGACGACAATCTATCGAAATGAGAGACGATGCGTAGGCGAGTAGATGAATATGGGCGTCGTGGAATCCGGGCAAGAGAGTTCCGCCGTCGCAGTCGATGACGCGGGCGGGCGGGCGTGAAATCCGCGCCGCATCGGATGACGACCCAACCCATACGATACGATCAGCGGACACGGCCACCGCCTCCGCATGAGGCATAGCATCGTCCATCGTCAGGACGCGGGCGTTTGTGAATACGGTGTCTGCGATACGCGGGCGGATTTCGACCATCGCAGCTGCTCCGTTACTTGCCGCTGTATAACGCCGCTACTGTATGGCTACTGTATTATGGAATGTGGCGTAGCCTCGATTCTGCGAACGACGATGCGGGATCTATCCATCATCGCGGGGATTTTAGGCGCAACCTCGTTCGTCCAGAAGTCGCTTTCGTACACCGCTGCATAGAGCCGCTCGCGTTCCTCTTCGCTGTCGAATCGGCGTACCCAGATGTAGAGGTCGTCCTCTTCCTCGCCGGTGAAGCTGCCTAGTATGGTCATCCCCTTGGATGCCTGAAATGGGATTATCTCATTCTCCATGAATTCGACCCAATTCTCCCGCTGACCGGGGAGCGTTCTATATTCGCGCAGTTCGAAGAACATCATTCGCCTCCTGTTTCTTCTTCCGATGCCATTTTCGATTTCTGGTTCAACTTTATGGCGCAGTCGTTTAGTTGTCAAATAGATCGGTCGGTTGGGCGCGGACTTGCCTGCAACACAGGCTTGCGCTTGCGGTCCATACGAGGCGAGAAAGGCTGGTCTGCGAAGAGGCGATGACCGCCACTGCCAGATACATGCAGCTACGCGGCGCCGTCAGGATAATCAGGACAGATAAAAAACCATCACGCTGGTGAGTATATACAGCAGCAGCATGGACGCGCCCTCGAAGGTGATGATCGGTCGGCGTCCGGCTTTCAAGCGGGTAGTTTGGATGCCCGCTATTACGATTGCCGTCATGGCAATTGCCACTACTGCCGTCAGCGTATGCACATCGGCGATCTCCTGCCAGAGCGCGCCGCCGGTGAACACGATGTCGTCTATGAACAGCACGAAGCCCATATTGAACAGGTTACTGCCGAGTAGGTTGGTGATAGCCAGTTCGGGCGCGCCTAGTCTAAGCGCGGCGAAGGATGCGGCTATCTCCGGCAGTGAAGTGCTAAGCGCGAGGAACTGTGTACCCATGAAGCTGGCTTCCCAGCCCATCTCGTCTGCGATCTTATCGCCGGAATACGCCAGCCATATAGCCGCGCCAACCACCGCCGACGCGGTGAGCGCATAGATTATGAATGCTCTTCCCAACCCCCGATCTTCGTAGAGGAGCGCCTCCGCTGCCTGTGAGCTGACCTGTGGTACGGGCTGTGAGCCGGCATCCTGCGCGCTTTGAGAAGTCTCTCCAGTGGTCTCTCCATCGGATTTGGCGCCCGCCATGTAAATTAAGAACATAGCGGCTAAGAATGCCGCGAACAGAACGAGCGATACTGGGCTTATATGCCATATCGTAAAGGAGTCGGTTAGGTGGTGGAAGATGGTTGCCGCCAACGAAATCGCTATCAGCAACGCGCCAAGTGAGCCGACCAGCGCAGCCGTAGGCGAGACATCGCTCAGAACGGGGCCTTTGCGCCAATAAACATCCAGCACACCGATGATAAGCAGATTGAACATGTTGCTGCCGAAAGCGTCGCCTGCGGCTAGATCCACCTCATCGAGAAGTGCAATAGAGCTGACACCGGTGGCAAGCTCTGGCAGCGAAGTCGCAGTCGCCAGCATCACGACACCCACGAAGGTTCTGCCCAGCCCTGTCTTCTCCGCGATGACATCTGCCGAACCGGCCATGTAATGGGCAGTAACTAAAATGATCCCTGCCGCCGCCGCCAATTGGAACCAAAGAAGAGCAAGCGTCACGGCATATCTCCGAATGCTAGCGGAAAGTCACGGATGAATGGGATGACTTTGCATCGAGAAGATCGAGCGGAAGTATCGGGAACAGTATCGTTTGCACATGGCTGCGCCGCTTGGAGGAAATATGAACGCAATGGTGTGTTTTCGTTCTCGTATCTTACAGCTGATGTCAGTTTCGGTATGTTACATTATTACCCTCCTAAGTCTCTACGAGATTTCTTCGGTATCCATTTTCGGATCGTGACTAGGCTCTAGCTAGTCTGCTCGAAGGGCAATGTAGCAAGGAAAAGAGTTTACTGATATAATCGCCCTGCCTTACCAATGGGTTACTGTACGATACCTAAAGTCAGCATCCAGAGTCAGCCGGAGGTTTTACGATGGGGCGCGAGATTTCTGTTACGGTCAACGGCAGCTTGCATACTTCTGAGGTGGAACCTCGTTTGCTGCTCGTAGAATATATTCGAGACACGCTGAATCTGACGGGAACACATGTCGGATGCGACACTTCCGGCTGCGGAGCGTGTACCGTGATTCTAAATGGTTCGGCAGTCAAGTCCTGCACCGTCTTGGCGGTACAGGCCGATGGCGACGAAGTAACCACCGTCGAGGGTCTGGCATCGACAGACGGAGAGCTGCATCCACTTCAGGAAGGTTTCTGGGAGATGCACGGCCTGCAGTGCGGATTCTGCACTCCCGGTATGATTATGTCGTCTTACGACTTGCTTCAAAAGAATCCGAGCCCTTCGGAGGCTGAGATTCGTAACGGACTGACGGGTAACTTCTGCCGATGCACCGGATATCACAACATCGTCAAGGCAGTCCAATACGCCGCAGACAAGATGGGGTAGAGGACTGCAACGGGGTGATGTACACGGCGCTCGGACGCCGAATGCCAACAGGAGGCGGAGCCAGATGGCAGCAGCGACTTTCCAATACCATGCGCCCTCTACTGTCGAGGATGCGCTCGAACTACTGAACGACAACGCGGACGATGCCAAGATTCTTGCAGGCGGCCACAGCTTGATACCAATGATGAAGTTGCGGCTGGCCGAGCCGGGTATGCTCATAGACTTGGGCAAGGTCGGCGATCTCAGCTATATCCGAGAGGATGGCGGCGCGCTTGCAATAGGCGCGATGACGACCTATTACGACATAGTCAGCTCCGATGAGGTGCAGACGAATGCCCCAGCTCTGTCCGAGGCGGCGGCGCAGGTTGCGGACCCGCAGGTGCGCAACAGAGGCACTATCGGGGGGAGCTTGGCGCATTCGGACCCTGCCGCGGATTTGCCCGCCGTCATGCTGGCGCTGGGCGCGCAGATAACCGTTAGCTCATCATCCGGCGCGCGGACGATCGCAGCAGACGATTTCTTCATCGATCTCTTCACGACGGCGCTGGAGGCGAACGAGATCGTCACCGAGATTCGGATTCCGGCCGCCGCCGCCAACTCCGGCGCGGCATATGCGAAGATGGCGAACAAGGCATCCCACTTCGCCATCGTAGGTGTTGCGGCGTCCGTGACACTGGACGATGATGGAAATTGCTCCGCCGCCCGAATCGGAGTTACCGGCTCAGGAGCGAGCGCGACACGCGCCGCCGATTCGGAAGAACGGCTCCAAAGCAGCCCAGCGGACGCGGGATCGATACGCAGCGCGGCTGGCAGGGCCGCCAACGGAATCGAAATGAACGAAGATGTTCACGCATCGGCTGAATACCGTGAGCATCTCACGAAAGTGTTCGCTATGCGCGCCATTACCACCGCTGTGGAGAGGGCCAGAGGCGGCTAATTTTTTTAGTATCATGCCGCAGGGGCGTAACGCCAGCAGCGCAAAATAGGAGGCGGATCGCAAAGTCCGCCTCCTATTTTTAATGGGAATACTGAACTTGATTAGACAAAAGTCTCGTCGCGTGGACGATATTGAGCGCGTCTATATTTAGAATAATCGTGGGCTGGTCGAGCATACTATACGGCGGCGGCGAGTAAGCATAGGAGAACGACATTGAGGAAACTGATAGCGACACTGGCAATAACAGGTATAGCGGCGTTGGCGATGGCCTGTGCGCACTCTATCGAGTTTACGACAATAGAGTTCGATGAAACAGGCGCGACCGTAGAAGGCGCGGTCAACGGAAAGTACACTTACGCACAGATTGACTCTGCCTTCGAGGTCAAAGGGCTAGATCATTACATGGCGTACAAACAGTCTGCTACACCGACGGCTACGGTTGAAGCTACACATACACCAACTGCTACGGTTGAAGCTACACCTACATCGACTATACCAAGCGAGTTCTCAGAATTGGTGAACATATCCAACCCACGCGCCGTCCTACCCAACCTTGGCGACAAGGTTATGATACAGGGAACGGTGGGTGATCTGAGTCTCAAATCCGCATGGATTCGCGGTGGGAAGTCGATAAATTGCGTCTTTGCGTCAGACTACGAAGACAGCATCATCTCTGAAGGGGACAATGTAACAGCGTTTGGTAGACTGGCAGACGGAGGTGAACATATGATACGAGAAAATTACGGATTCCAGACCAAGGATGAGACGATAGCAGCTCTCGGAGAAGAATACTGGCAAGAATGGCAAGAGGACGAAGAAAGTCAAGAATACTGGGCGAATCATGCCGCTAAAAACCTGTTGCTACTGGATTGCAGGCTCGAAGCTAGGTAACGCCAGTAAACTATTGGGAATGATGAACTTAATTAGAGTATAAACGGAACCTTTTGTCTAATTAAGTTCATCATTCCCATTTTTGTCTATATCTCAGACATGGTATGCACGATATGAGGGTGGCATTACATAGCTGCAGATATGTAATACGCGGCAGCTCCCTAGCCCGTTCACCTTCGCTGGAAGAACTCTGCCAACCTGCCCAACGCTTCCTCGTATCGCTCCCGCGGGGAGCATCCGTATGAGATTCGTATGAATCCGCGCCACTGCTGACCGAACGCGCGTCCGGGAACTGTGAGAACCTGCGCCTCCTCCAGCAGCTCCCAAGCCAAATCTCGCCCTTTCGTCTCTACATCCACGCGCACCATGCCGAATAGGGCGCCGTCCGTCTTCTGCCAATGCAGCGCCGGCGCTTCGTCGGCAACGGATTCCAAGAGGCTTCTACGCTCGTCCAGCTCTCGGATCATGCTCTGCGGATAGTCGGGCATGTGTTTCAGCGCGGCCAACGCCGCAACCTGAGAGATTATCGGGGCGCATATGGCGGTGGAATCCTGAACCTTGAGCGCCTGTCGAATTACATCCGCGCCTGCGACCATATAGCCGATACGCCAGCCCGTCATACCGAAAGTCTTGGATAGGCTGCCTAGTGTTATCACCAAATCCGTGTCTTCGACCATCGCGGCGGGGCTGCTGTGGCGCGCGCCGTCGAAGCAGAACACCTCGTATGCGTCGTCGCTTATCAGATATATGCCGCGTTCGGTCAGCATTCTGGCTACTGCTTGGATATTCTCCGGCGAATAGACTGCGCCAGTCGGATTATTGGGAGAGATGAGTACGACAGCGCGGGTTCGGTCGGTCAGGACGGACTCGACATCCTCTGCGCGCAGCTGAAATCCAGTCTCCTCGCTCAACGGAATCTCGACGACCTCTCCGCCGCACAGCTCGATTGCCATATGATGGTTGAAATAGTATGGGGATACGATGGCTACTTCATCGCCCGGTTCGAGGATGGTCATCATCGCGACGGTAAATGCCTGATTGGAGCCGGGTGTAACCATAATTCGAGAGTTGGGGTCTATATCGATACCGTTGAACTTTAGTAGCTTTTCTGCCAAAGCATCGCGCAGCTCTGGTATGCCAGCGTCAGGGCCGTATGTGTGAAGACGGGGGCCGAAGTTGTCCAGCGCGCCACGCGCCGCCTCTATCATCTCAGACGGGGGGCCGAAGAACGGCACGCTCTGCCCTAAGCTAATGACATCGCCGCCAGCGGCATTCGTCTCTGCCATCCATGTGTTCAGCTCGTCTATAGGCGGCATTGTGACACGCCTTACACGGTCGGGAAGCGGAGGGCCGCTCGATGTGTCGAATGTAGATCGTGTAGGAGTTTCGCCGTTCACCGAATCCTGCGCTTTCCCTGTCTGTCCAAAAGCTGCTTGCATCTGTTATCACTCGCCGGCAGATTTTCGTATCTGGCTATGTAGTGAAATCGTATAGGATTTCGGCAAACAGTGTGAGAAGGGTAACGCACTGTAGCTGTGAGGGCTAGGCTCGAATCGGTCTCCGATTTCTTTGGAAAGCTCTGAGCTGTTTCTTGAAATGAATCGCAATGCCTACTATAATTAGGTGCGCTCAGAGGGTTTGGCCGATAGAACGGCGGCGAATCTCTACAGTAGTGTTGTTGGGCAACGATAGAGCGCTTTCGCCTTGTACCGTTGCGTGTCCCGTTCGCGAGCGTTTCGACTGTGAATTAGGAGGGTTATTGGATAATGACCTACATCATCGCTGAGCCGTGTGTCGATCTCAAAGACGGGGCATGCGTAGATGTCTGTCCTGTGGACTGCATTTACACAGAAGACGAAGACAATCAGTTCTATATCCACCCCGAGGAGTGTATCGACTGCGCGGCGTGCGAGCCTGTTTGCCCGGTGACCGCGATATTTGCCGAAGACGATGTGCCGCCGGAATGGGACAACTTCATCGACATAAACTACGAATACTTTGGAATGTCTCGCTGAATCGAACAGCGGTCTAGGATCCTCGAACAGTATGCCTCGTCTGTCTGCCCTTTTCGATTGAAGGGGCGGGCAAGTCGGGGTATTCTTTTGCATAACTCGACTGGCAGGCAGCGCTAATTTGCGGCCTACCCCCGTTGGGCCTGTCGGTTGGCGGAGCGTGGGATCGCCGCGTGACCGTAGGCATACGGCGCAGGAGGAAGGAATATACCATGATAACTATCGAGTCCACCCCCGAATTTGCAGCTCGAACATACGAACGCATGGCCGAGAGACTAGAGGTCGTTCGAGGCAGACTGAACAGACCACTCAGCTTGGCGGAAAAAGTCCTGCTCTCTCATCTCGATGATCCAGAGAATCAGGAATTGGTTCCGGGCGAGACCTATATCAGGGTCAGACCGGACAGAGTCATACTTCAAGATGTTCTGGGTCAGACGGCGATGCTTCAGTTCATGCAGACGCTTCGAGAGCGCGTTGCTGTACCTACGACGATTCATTGCGATCATCTGATTCAGGCAAGGGATGAGGGTGTACAGGATCTGCGCGAGTCTCTCGCCGAAAATGGCGAGGTGTATGGCTTTCTGCGTTCCGCCGCCGCCCGTTACGGTGTCGGATTCTGGGAGCCGGGCGCAGGAATCATCCATCAGGTAACGCTCGAAAACTATGCATTCCCAGGCCAGGTCATCATAGGAACAGACTCGCATACGCCTAACGCTGGTGGGCTGGGAGCATGTTCTGTCGGCGTCGGCGGCGCGGACGCGGTGGAGGTGATGGCCGGTCTGTCGTGGGATGTGCTGATGCCCAAGCGCGTTGGCGTGGTGCTGACCGGCGAGATGAGCGGCTGGACTGCCCCTAAGGATGTCATCCTCAAACTAGCCGGTCTGCTGACAGTATCCGGCGGCACGAACCATATCATCGAATATCTTGGGCCGGGCGCGCGCAGCTTCAGCTGCACAGGCAAGGCGACTATCACCAACATGGGCGCCGAACTCGGCGCGACCACCTCGATGTTCCCATACGACCAGAGCATGGCGGCCTATCTCACAGCGACGAGCCGACCTGGTTTGGCAGAGGCTGCAGATCGGTTCGCGGATATGCTGCAAGCCGATCCTGAAGTCGAAGCCAACCCAGATGCATATTTCGACCGGGTCGTGCGAATCGATCTGTCGGAGTTGGAACCCCATGTAGTGGGGCCGCATTCACCAGACAGGGCGCGCCCGATCTCGGAGCTTGCCGCGGAGGTGTCGGATTCAGACAATGTATTCGTCGATGCCATATCCGCCGCGCTCATCGGCTCCTGCACGAATTCGTCATATGAGGATATGAGCCGAGCAGCGGATATCGCAGAGCAGGCAGCGGCACGCGGTCTGCTGTCTTCCGTGCCATTCATGGTAACCCCAGGCTCCGAGCAGGTGCGCGCAACTATCGAACGGGACGGGCAGATGGATTCACTGCGGAAGATACAGTCCACTGTTTTGGCGAACGCCTGCGGCCCATGCATCGGACAGTGGCGGCGCGCGCGGGAATCCACAGAGACCAACACTATCGTTACTTCCTACAACAGAAACTTCCCCATGCGCAACGACGGACAGCCGACGACGATGAACTTCATCGCCAGCCCGGAAATCGTTACGGCGTTCGCCATCGCGGGGAGTCTGTCCTTCAACCCGCTCACTGACGAGCTGACCTCGCCTGACGGCGCGAGGTTCAAGTTCGACCCGCCGGGCGATGCGCCGGATGTGCCGAGCGAAGCGTTCGAGCGAGGTTCGACTAGCTATATCGCTCCGCCGGAAGACGGCAGCGGGGTAGAAGTCGATGTCGCCCCCGATTCGCAGAGACTTCAGATCATGGAGCCATGGGCGGCATGGGATGGAGAGGATATCGAGTCGGCGCCGGTGCTGCTGAAAGTGTCTGGCAAATGCACGACGGATCATATATCGCCTGCAGGCCCATGGCTTTCGCTCAGAGGCCACCTAGACAAGTTCAGCGATAACATGTTCATGGGCGCCATAAACGCCTACACAGGAGAGGCCGGCAAGACGAAGAACTTGGAGACGGGCGAGGAGGGCATTGCGGTTTCGCGCGTGGCGAGAGATTACAAGGCGCGCAGCCTGCGTTGGGTAGTCATCGGAGACGAAAATTACGGCGAAGGCAGTTCCCGTGAACATGCAGCGCTTTCACCCAGGCTGCTAAACGGCGCGGCGGTAATATCGCGCAGCTTTGCGCGCATCCACGAAACGAACCTGAAGAAACAAGGTCTGCTCGCGCTGACTTTCAGCGACCCGGCAGACTACGACAGGATTCGGGAGGACGACCGCATCAGTATCGTCGATCTTTCGGATCTCGCGCCGTCGCGCCCTGTCAAGGCGATAGTTCATCACTCGGACGGGTCGGAGGAAGAGATCAGCCTGAATCATTCGTTTGCAGAGGAGCAGCTCGAATGGTTCCACGTCGGATCCGCCCTCAACCTGTTCCACAAGTAGCAAGCCGAAGCATACGAGCCAAAGGGGCAGGCGCCGATTCCACGGCGCCTGCCCCTTTTCTCATTTTGGAGACAGCAATAGGGTTATCAGGGTTATCGAGGAATATGGGGGAAGACGATTTACAGAATCTCCGCCGCGCGCAGTCTGGCGGCCTCCTCTGCTGTGTAGCCCAGAACCTCACTCAGGACGCCGTCCGTATGCTGCCCCAGCAGCGGCGGCGCGGTTACTTCCACAGGAGAATCCTCCAGCTGCACGGGACAGCCTGGCATAGTGAATCTGCCGCGTTCGGGGTGGTCGTAGCTGACTATCATCCCGCGCTCTCTCAGATGCGGGTCTCGGTAGATGTCGTCGGCATTGAAGCATGCGCTGCATGGAACGCCCGCCTCGCCTAGAATTCGCATCGCCTCCTGCTTCGTATGCCTGCTCGTCCACGATTCGATGATAGCGTTTATCTCTTCCGCCGCTTCGGGATGGGCGTTCGGGTCGGAATAGACAGGGTCTTCGATCAGGTCACCGCGGTCTATGGCGTTTAGCAGCGCGTGCCACATCCGCGTTCTACGCACATTCGCAGTCATAAATACATAGTCATCCGGGCCGCCGGGCGCGCATCGAAACAGCCCAGATCCAGGACGCCCAGCCCAGCGCGAACCGTCTCTGCGGGGCGGGGATTGGCCTGTGTCGGCATACGAGTTCATCCAGACGCGGGCGATGTTGACCACCGCATCCTGCATCGATACTTCCACCTGCTGCCCCTTGCCAGTCGCCTGACGCTGCCAAAGAGCCGCCAGAATCCCTATAACGGCATGCATCCCGGTGCCGGTGTCGCCGATCGTGACGCCGGGACGGATCGGCGAGTCGGGGCCGCCGGTAGCGCACACAGCGCCGCCCGCCGCCTGCGCCACAGGGTCGAAGCTCTTGTACTCGCTGTATGCGCCGTAAGTTCCAAAGCCCTTGATGCGAGCGAGGATTATCTTCGGGTTGGCTTCTCGGAGTGTGTCCCAGCCTATGCCTAGACGCTCCATTCCGCCCGGAGCCATGTTCTCCGCCACGATGTCGCCCTGTTTCACCAGATCCAAGAAGATGTGGCGTCCCTCTTCCGTCTTCAGGTTCAGCGTTACGCTGCGCTTGTTGGAGTTGAGGTTCATAAAGTACGAGGAATCGAAATCGCTGCCCGGAGCGCTCATAGCTCTACGTCCAGGGTCTCCGTGCGTCGGCTCCTCTATCTTGATGACATCCGCCCCCAGCCACGCGAGCATCTGCGTACAGGATGTACCTGCCTCGAATTGTGTCAGATCGATAATTCGTATGCCGTCGAGCGCCTTGTTCATCTCTGCTCCCTTGTCGATGTACTTGCAGGGAGGCGTATTGCTTCTTGCAGCCACTCTCGCAGATCGTCCGCCGCATCCTCCCGTTTCAGTGCAGCCGCGACCGACGCCTTCAGCATCCCAAGCGGTGTTCCGACATCGTAATGTTCGCCTCGTATGCGATTACCTAACACGCCCGGAGCTTCTATATGCGCAGCTATGCCGTCTGTAAGCTGTATCTCGCCCAGCGCGCCGGGCGAGACCGATTCCAATGAGTCGAATATCTCTGGACAGAGTACATAACGCCCGATTATAGCGAGATTGGATGGGGCATCTTCGAGTGCCGGCTTTTCGATCATGTCTATTATGCGCGGGTTTGCGCCATCGTCCCCGCCGACATCGACGATCCCAAGATTTGGTATGGCTTCTGGTCGGGCCTCCATTAAAGCGACGACGAACCCTCCAGTGCGTTCGTGTATGGTTATCATGTCTCCAATAGCAGGCTCGTCCGCCCAAATCACATCGTCTGGCAAGAATACGGCGAAAGGTTCATCGCCCACCGCGTCGCGCGCCATCAGTATGGCATGTCCCAGCCCTTTTTGCTCCGTTTGCGCAACGCATGTGATTTTGACGAGGTCGGTTATGCGGCGCATCTGTTCGAGAATCGGAGTATTGCCCCGTGCCGAGAGCGCGTTTTCCAGCTGAGACCAGCGTTCGAAATAGCGCGGAATAGCTTCCTGATTTTCCGATACGACGAAGATAACCTCCTCGATACCGGCGCTGGCGGCCTCTTCCACGCAGTAATGAATGGATGGCGTATCGTAAATCGGCAGCATATTCTTGGGGACTGATCGCGTAACGGGCAGGAATCGCGTTCCGAACCCGGCTGATGGCACGACGGCTTTGCGTACTGACATATCGAAGTCCTCTCGATAGCGTTAGACTTGCATAACTAGGCGGCAGCCGGCGCCACCGCGCGTCCGGTGCCGTAAACGCGGCGCAAATCTGGCAGACCAATTCCCGCGGCGAACAGGAATATCAAGAATAGCGTGGCGGAAACATACAGTATTGGCGGGGACGAAAACGCATCTGCAATAAAACCGTATCCTAGATTGGCAAAGGCCATAATGCCCCCGGCGTGAAGGATGTACAGGCTGGATATGCGCCCCCGCAGGCGGTCTGGCGCGATGGTCTGTACATATGTAGTAGTCAATGCCATGAATGTCGATTGCGCTCCGCCCATTAGCAGAGATACGACGACCGCAACGGTGGAGGTAGATGCGAACGCCAGCATGATTGGCGACACACCGCTTAGGATGCCAGTCCAAAGCAGCCAGCGTCCCTTGTTACGATCGCTGCGAACTCCTGCCATCAGCACCGCGCCGACGAGAGAGCCTGCGCCGAACGCCATGACTAGATAGCCGAGAACAGAGCCGTCCTCCGCTCCCAGCTCATCGCGCGAGAAGACAGGAAACACCGAATCGAACGACATCACCAGAGCGCAGTGGAATGCGACCAGCAGGATGAAAATGGCTATCATCCGGTTGGCGTAGATATATACCAGTCCATCGACCATACTGCGGACGAAATTACGCCTTTGCACCGGTTCGCCGGTGGAGCGTGTTCGGACTAGCGCCATGAACACCGTACCGAGCAGCTGAAAAGCCAGGCTGAGGATCAGGACTCCGGGCGCGCCGAGGTTTATGTTCGTCATTATGCTCGTGATGCCCAAGTCGATGTCCAGTGTGAGAGTCGCCAGCAAGGGGGCTGCCACCAGCAGGCCGACGAAGCGCGCTCCATGTCGCGTGGCCGCGTTCAGCGTGATGGCATTGAGCATCATAGCTCTGGGAACCTGATTCGGCACTAGAGAAGCAATCGCTGGCTCCTGCGTAGAGCGCATCGTCCCTGACAGGAATGTGAGGATGGCGATATGGAATAGCATGATCGTATCCGACAAGGCGAGCGCGACAACGGCGCCGGTTACAACGGCGTTGGATGCGAAGGTGACGACGGCTATAGATCGCCTGTCCTTCATATCGGCAATCATCCCAGCGACGGGAGAAACTACGAGAAACGGGAGCATCGACGCGAATGTTATGATGCCCACATCACTCGAACTGTTCGATTTTTCGAGAATAAGCCATGAGATCGCCACGATGAAAGTCCACATGGCCGCGCCGGAGCACATATTCGCCAGCCATGTGAATCGGTAGTCACGGTATTTAAGAGCAGAAAAGTGAGGGATATTCGAGAGCATACGCAGACTTATCGATGTGCGTAGCGGCATAGCAAGTCCGATCTGCGATGATGTGGTGGTCTGATGTAATAGTCAGCTGGGATTGTACGCCAGCAATGTTACACTACATGCATATTGATCGCTATCACGCTATCGGATCGGAATAGTACTGCAAAATCTTCCCAGCGGTTTATGGCTGATCAGCGCAATTAGGGGACATCCATCGCAGAGAGCCGAGATAGGACAGGGGCACCTACCCATCCTGTAGCTGTGGATGCGAACATCTGGTGGAGATAGGGGGACTCGAACCCCCAACCTCGGCATTGCGAACGCCGCGCTCTCCCAATTGAGCTATATCCCCACTCACTAACCGGCTATAGATTATAGCACTGCGGCAGAAGCTGGCAATAGTTTATCAGGGCTGAGAAACTGGGAATTCAGATGGCTCTGGTCATAGACGAGCTTAGTGTCGCGCCGGGTCTGGTTACACTCGAACTCCTGCTCGAGAGGAGAACAGAGTTACTCGCCGCCGATCCCAGTCGAAAAGAATGTTGTTTACGGCTAGGGACTTTACCGCGTTGTTATGTCGTTATATATATTGTCATCTCAGTGGCGCGGCATAAATCTGTCCACCCTTTGGACACTCACCACATGGAGCATCCGCCCAAAGAGCATTACGACTGCCTTCACGGGCTATCCCTAGCGAAGCGAGGTGTCTTTCATATATCTCGCCGTAGTTGCCCACTGCGAGGATTATATCTTGCGCGACTGTCTTGCTTAGACCCAGTTTATCTTGACCGTAGCTTCCTTCGAGCCCGAATAAACGGTCCACTGCTGATCTCCCTGTTAGTTCGGTTGGTACATTATCAGAGTTTATCTCGTATGCCTCAGCGTAAATCAGGATTGCCACGACTGTCTTCACGATGTCGTACCACTGCTCATCGCCATGTGGCACCAATGGCCCGATCGGTTCCTCCGCTATAGAGCCGGGCAGAATGATGTGATCATCAGGGGCGGTAAAACCAGATCTGATCAATATCATCTCGGAGTGGACCGAAGTCAACGAATCGCACTGTCCTGCTAGATATGCAGCATTGGTGGATATAAGATCAGGGAAAATTATTATATCCATGTTCATGTTGTTCTCGTTATTAAAATCTTGCACATTGAGTTCTGTCGTAGTCCCTTGTGCGACGCATATTTTAGACCCCTTCAGGTCCAGAAGGTTGTGCACTTCGATGTCTTTTGGAACCATGAATCCCTGTCCATCGTAGAAAATGGTCTGCGCGAAGTTACCCCATTCTGCGTCACGAGAAGATGTCCAAGTGGTGCTTTTAGTCATCATATCGATTTCACCTGACTGAAGAGCCGGGCCCCGTTCTGCGTATGTCATCGAGCGAAACTCTGTGGCATAGGCATCCCCTAAAACCGCGACTGCTACAGCTCTACAGATGTCGATACTGAACCCGACGATGTTACCTGTCTCATCGGCAAATCCAAAACCAGGCACACTGTTATCGATAGCGCAGACGACTTTGCCTCTGCTCTGGATTGCAGCCAAACGTTTCCCCGATTCGCCCAGGCCTTGAGTCTCAGTATCGCTGTCTAGCTCTTTAGCAGGTGATTCGATGCTTTTCTCGCTCGACTCACCGTTAGAACATGCGATTAGCATGAAAATTGTTATCGTGGGGAATGCCACAGCAATCAAAAGTTTCTTTGTCATTCCGGATATTAGTCCTCTGTCATTTATTAGTTTATAGATGAGTTAGGTTCCTAATATATTATATCCGGGCAGTATTTTAGAAAAACCTTCTTCCACAATGTGTTCTGAAATAAGATATTTATCTGCGAAAGTAACTGCGGAAAGATTCTTCAGCGGTCGGAATGGAAGCTGCCAATGAAATCCCCAGGTTTTCGCGGCTCGCCGGGTAGCCTGGCAAACGAGATTGTATCGGGTGGCACAATGCCGCCAGAGAAGATCAGTTTCATCGCGCCTTCGACGGTCAGATCTGTTTCCATCAGATCATCCTCGATGACTACGGCCATATTTCCCGAAGTTGGGTTGGGTATTGTGGGTATATATACCATAGCCAGCGAATGTTCTCTGTTGGGCGCCTCAATTCTAGCTGTAACGAAGCCCATGGCGATCATGCCCTCGCGCGGCCATTCGAGGAAGACGACGCGACTAAAGTTGTACTGCGCGGTGATAGCGGATGTCGCCTGAAGCGTCACACCGAAAACGCCCTTTACGACGGGGATACGGGTCAGCACATCGTCCTTGAAGAAGTCCATGGCGTTCTTACCGAATCGATTCGAGACGAACAGACCGACTATGTAAAAGGTTACGGAACAGACTATTATCCCGATACCCGGAAAGTCCCACGCCCTGTCTTTGACTAGGGGCAGCGGACGGATAAAAGCATCGGCGTAGTTGACAATAAACAAGATTACGATAACCGTAATCAGAATCGGCAAAAGCTCGAAGATCCCCCCCATAATTTTGACCTGGACATGCTTGCCAGCCCGCTGGAGTAAGTTGGGGTTCTTATCGGTGGGGACGCTTTTTCTGGAACTAGAACTTTCGCCGCGATTTTCCACAGTTCATTCTCCTAATCTGTTCCGTCTCCGCCTGCCGCGCAGATTGTATCACGAGTCCCAATTCTAAATGCGGCTCTAGTACGATGAACGATTCCTAGTGGAGAGTTCACCACCGCAGTTCTTCTGGTCGATCGGGAAACATTCGAGTTGGCATGAGACTATGACGGCGGATGTTTTCGGAAACGCGGAGATTTTCCGTGTTTTTCATCATTCGATTCTTGGAATACCTCCTACTGCGCTTCCGCGAACTGCTCTGCCACATGCCGACGCTGGATCTTGCCTGTCGCCGTTCGCGGAAGCGATTCGACCAGATATACATGGTCTGGAACTTTGAAATCCGCTAGACGATCGGCGCAGAAGGTACGGATATCGTTTGCAGATGCAGTGTTAGATAGAACAACCGCCGCCCGTACCGCCTCGCCGTATTTCGTATCAGGCACACCGAAGCAGACTGCCTCCGATACACATGGATGCTCCAGCAGAACCGCGTCGATCTCCAAGGGCGATATCTTCTCGCCGCCTCTGTTGACCAGCTCCTTTAGCCGTCCGGTGAGTGTGAGGACGCCCGCGCTGTCGAGAACGCCCTGATCGCCGGTGCGGAACCAGCCGCTAACGAAAGATTCGGCGTTGGCTGTCGGGTTGTTGTGGTATCCGAGCGTTACATTCGGCCCCTGTATAACCACTTCGCCAGTGTCTCCGGCCGGGAGCAGAGTATCTTCGTTGTCCATGACGCCGATGCGGACACCGGTTCCCGCGCCGACAGTTCCTGGCGTCCGCATACCCGGCGGGAGCGGGTTCGATGACATCTGGTGCGATGCCTCGGTCATGCCGTAAGCCTCCAGCACGGGCGCGCCAAACCGCGTTTCGAGGTCTGCGAACACGGCTGGCGCCAGAGCGGCTGAACATGAGCGTATGAATCGGAAGCTCTCGGCGGGCGCGTCATCGTCGTCCGCGCGCATTAGCAGTATCTGGTGAATCGTCGGCACGGCGGAATACCAAGTGGCTGATGTCATCCGCTGCTGTTCCCAAAATCGGCTCGCGCTGAATCTGTCTGGAACGACGATGCTTCCGCCAGTCATGAGCGTGGAGAGCGCGGCTCCTATGAGGCCGTGTACATGAAACAGCGGCATGACGACCAGCGAAGTATCGTCCTGGCCAAGCGCGTATGTATCGCCGATGTTTCTGAGAGATGCCAACAGATTGCCATGCGTCAGCGGAACACCCTTCGGCCTGCTGGTCGTTCCCGAAGTGTGCAGGAACAGCGCCACATCGTCGGCCGTGGGCGCGTCCGCCTGTTTCGTTCGTGTCAGAGCGTGGCCGTTGCGGGAGATTATCGTTCTGCCATTCGAGTCTAGCGACGCCTCTAAAACCGGAATGCCGAGTTTGGAGGCCGCTTCGCGTCCTGCTTCGTCCGCCGCGCCGACTATGGCTATCTGGGCATCGGCGTCTCCTATAAAGAAGTGAAACTCGTTCACCGTGTAGGCAGGGTTCAACGGGGCGGCAATCGCGCCCATCCTAGCTATTGCCAGAAAGACGGTCATGAATTCGAGGCCGTTAGGCAGTATTATGGATACTGCCCGCTCGCGTTCGATGCCCGCGCCTACTAGAATCTCGGCGACACGATCGATCTCCTCGCGCAGTTCGCCGTATCCCATTACTGGCCCATCCGGCGCTATGAATGCCGCGCTTTTCGCAGGATGACTTTCGACGATTGATGACAGCGACGACATTTGGCCTTCCTTTTTCGTTTTTCCATAATATTCGCATGCATGATTGTTCGTGTCTGCAGATTTGTGTTACGAGTTCATTTTCATGGGATGATAATTTCACATTACGCCACTCCAATGTCAACCTCACCACCGATTAGCGCGGGTGTGATTACCTGAGATTTAATGAATGGGAAAGCTGTGCTAAAAAGACTCGATGCGAAAGTCATCCGAAACGCTTGTTTAACTGTTGCAACATCGGACCGCGAGGATGAGTGACCATGCGTTTGTTTTTGCGTGTTCCTCTACTGCCATATTCCACTGAAGTATATTTACAGATGGCATATGAGCTGGATAAAGCTAGGCGCATAGAGACAGCGTCGCGTTTTTACGCTATCAACCGCAAGTGGGCGAACTGTGCTGCGCTGTTCGAGGAGCCGATATAGCCTGTGTTAAATCCAGAAAGCATCGCCAGCTGGGACATGCAGGTAACTTCTGGCAAACAGCAGCCTAGACACCGGCAACAATGTGCGGACGCGATCCAGCTCAGGTAGATCAGCGCCGCCGCTCGTGTTATCTCCTCTATCTCTTATCTCTCGCTCGACTTTTTCAACGCTTCGACCATCGCGCCCGGCGACATCGGCAACTCCGTCATACGAACTCCGGTGGCATCGTATATCGCGTTGGCTACGGCGGCCATCGGCGGGACTATGGACACCTCGCCCACGCCGCGTACTCCGAATGGATGCCCAGGGTTGGCGACTTCGACTATCACGGTGTCTATCATCGGCAGGTCTAGGCTCGTCGGCATTCGATAATCTAGGAAGGTCGAGTTACGCATCGTGCCATCGTCGTCGAAGAAGTATTCCTCGTTCAGCGCCCAGCCGATGCCCTGAACCGCGCCGCCCTGTATCTGCCCCTCCACATAGCTGGGGTGTATCGCTTTGCCGACATCCTGCAGGGCGGTGTATCGCAGTATATCTACCTTTCCGGTGTCTGCATCCACTGCGACATCGACGATATGAAGCGCGAAGGCGTTGCCTACACCTGCGGGGTTTACGGTTGCTCTGCCGACGATGGGGCCGCCGGTGCCGTTCAGTCGCGCCGCCAGCTCCGAAAAGCCGATGCTCAACTCGCTGTCGCTGCGATGTCGGATAGTGGCGTTGTCATATTCCACATCGTCTGGACTGACATCCCATATACGCGCGGCGCGTTCTATCAGCTGTCGTCGGACATCGTGAGCGGCTTCGTAGCAGGCGTGTCCCATCTTGAAAGTAACTCCACTGCCGCCCGCGCCGGAGCTGTATCCGATAGAGTCCGTATCGACAATGGCTGGCTTCACATCATCGGCTGCAACGCCCAGCACTTCGGCTACATGCATCGCCATTACGGCTCTGCTGCCGCCTATGTCAGGCGAACCTTCGATTAGGCTAACCGTGCCGTCTGGATTGACGGATGCCACTGCGCTTGCGGGGCCGCTGCCGTTGAACCATGCGCCTCCCGCTAAACCTCGCCCGACGAGTTTGCCGTTCGACGCCGGTTCGGGCGGAGATTGTAAATGTGGATGTTCTCGCGCCGCTTCTAATATCTCCTGATTGCCGATGCGCTGGAAGCGAGGTCCTGCGACTTGTCGCGTTCCCTGCTTGGATGTGTTCATAAGGCGCATCTCTACAGGGTCGATATCCAATTCTCGCGCCAGTTCGTCTATGACTTGCTCTGCAGCAAACGACGCAGCTGGTGATCCGGGCGCGCGGTATGCGGCGGACTTCTGCTTGTTGACCAGCACATCCACGCCTTCTACGACGGCGTTGGGTATGTAATAGGGAGCGAGCATCGTCCTGCATCCGGATGCGACGGGCGAGCCAGGGAACGCGCCTGCTTCGTATGTCAACTGGGCGTCGGCTGCGACTATTAGACCATCGCGCGTCGCTCCCAGCTTCACTCTTATGTGCGTACCGGAGGTTGGCCCGGTGCCAACGAACACCTCTTCGCGGTTCATTACTATCTTCACAGGACGACCTGATTTGCGTGAAAGCGTCGCCGCCACCGGTTCGATATAGACGCCTCCCTGCCCCTTACCGCCGAATCCGCCGCCGATCTCCATTTGCACGACCTTCACGCGCGAGACTGGCAGGCCCAGTATGTTCGAGACATGATCGCGCACGGAGAAATGTCCTTGGCTGCTGCACCAGACGGTCAGATATCCGTCCGAAGTCCAGCGCGCGGTTGCGGCATGAGGCTCTATATATCCCTGATGTACGGATTTTGTGGTGAACTCACGCTCCACGATAATATCGGCTTCGGCGAATCCCGCTTCTGGGTCGCCCAGTCGAAACTCGAATCTGTTGGAGATGTTCGTATGATCATCGGCGTCCCCCCATGCTCCCGCCCTTAGCGCCGGGCTCTGCATAGTCAGCAGGCGTTCGTGAATGACAGGCGCTCCGTCTCGTACCGCGTCATCTATGCTGAGAACGGGTTCGAGTATTTCGTAATCGACTTTTATCAGGTCGAGCGCGTGTTCGGCGGTTGCGGCGTCAGTTGCCGCGACGGCTGCTACGGCGTGTCCTTTGTAGAGCGCTTTCTCCCTCGCCATCACATTGCGGCTGTAAAATCCATAGTTCACAGCCGCTCCCTCTGCCTGATCGATGAACTCCGCTGATACATCCGGCAGGTCGGCGGCAGTAACGACTGCCTTGACACCGGGCAGAGAGAGAGCGAGGGAACAGTCTATGGATAGGATTCGCGCGTGGGCATGGGGACTGCGAAGAATCTTTCCATGCAGCATTCCCGGCAGGTGTATATCCGCGCTGTACCGAGCGAGACCTGTTACCTTTTCTAGTCCGTCGTGGCGTATCGGGCGAGAGCCGACGACATCGAATTCTTCGTTCGACAGTACCAGATTGGGTTCGTATGCGCGGGTGGTCATACATCGACTCCTGTCCATCTCGTATGCATCTTCTTCTGCCCAGCTATGTAATTCCCTAATTTATCATATCCATCGTTTTTTATCTTTGCGATCGCATTCGCATAGGCGCGGAGCGTATTGCAGTAAGAACGGCACGACAGTCGGAGGCCACAGGCTGGTAGAATGAAATGGCATAGACTGGAACCGCATTACCACTTTCGCTGTCAACGCTGTCAACGAGGAGGTTGAAATGGAAATAGGTATTGGACTCCCAGCTACGATACCGGGCGTAGATGGGCGCGTCATCGTCGAATGGGCGCGCAAGGCTGACGATGGGCCGTTTGTCAGTGTCGCAGTACTGGACAGGCTGGTATATCCGAACTTCGAGCCGATGGTCTCTCTAGCGGCAGCGGCGGCGGTTACTAGCAGAGTGCGGCTGACGACAAGCATACTCCTCGCCCCGATTCGCAGCGCGGCGATGCTGGCGAAGCAGGCGGCGAGCGTGGATGCCATATCCAGCGGACGCCTGAGTTTGGGTCTGGGCATAGGCGGAAGGCCGGACGACTACACCGCAAGCGAGATCGATTTGCGTCGCAGAGGCAGACGATTCGATACGCAAATCGAAACGATGAAACGGATCTGGTCAGGCGAACCGTACGGTCAGGGGGTGGGGCCTGTCGGGCCACATCCAGCCCGCGCGGGCGGCCCAGAGCTGCTCATCGGCGCTACTACGCCTGCCGCCCTTGCAAGGGTCGCCCGCTGGGGGGACGGTTTCATCGCGGCTGGCGGGGATCCGAATGCGGCGCGAGCGTCTTACGATTCGGTTCTCCGCGACTGGGCGAAATCTGGCAGAGAGGGGCGTCCGCGCTTCCTCGCCGCCGCCTACTTCGCTTTGGGGCCAGGCGCGCGGGATGCCGCTGACACCTATATCGGAGATTACTACGGGTTCATGCCGAATCTTGCGGATATGATCGCATCCTCAGCGCCGACTACCGCTGAGAATGTCCGATCTACGCTGTCTGCCTATGAGAGTGTTGGCGTGGATGAATTCCTGCTCTGGCCATGCGATCCTGACATCCAGCAGGTCGATAGGCTTGCCGAAATCATCTGAGCGGCGCGGCTGGCTTCGATATGAGACAGTTCTGCGCAACCCATCATCGAGTCATGACTCGATAAGGAGAAGGAGATTGACAGATATGCCGGTGATAGAATCCATATATATCGCGCCGGTTAAATCGCTCGCGCTGTCGAAAGTAGGACGGGTGGAGGTCAACCATCGCGGTATAGAGGGCGACCGCCGTTTTCTGGCGCTGGATGATGAGGGACGGGCAGTGACGCAGCGGCAGGTTGGTATGCTGGCTCAGATCGCTGCTGAGTATTCGACGGATACGAATACGCTGGTGATGCGATTCCCGAACGGCGATGAGGTAGTGGGCATACCTGAGACGGAGTCTGAGTCTGCAACCGTGTTATGGGGGCGTGTAATAACTGGCAGCATCGTCGCAGGCGAGTGGGCGCAGGCGTTGTCCGATTTCTGCGGCGTTGGTCTCAGATTGATGATGCCGGACGCTCCCGGAGCGTGTTTCGACGAATATCCCGTCTCTCTGATTTCGCAGTCATCAATAGATATGCTCGGCAGTATGGCTAATGGAGAGAAGAGTTTCGAGGCGGAGAGGTTCAGACCCACTTTCTTGCTCGGCGGCTGCGAGCCGCACGAGGAAGATTCATGGCTGGGCAAAGGGGTAAGAATTGGTGAACGGCTGAGGCTTCGCATCATTTCTCAAGACCCTCGATGCGCGATTACGACGCTGGATCCCGCCACTGGAAAGCGGGATTTCGACACACTGCGGCTGATACTTGGGTATCGTCCTAATCCGAGGGCGGCGTACTTCGGCGTTTACGGCATCGTGGAATCGCCGGGTACTGTGTCAGTGGGCGACGAGATTTCTCTGACGATGTGAGCGAATGCGGCGCGATCTATGTGAGGCCAGTTCGTATTCGTACATTCTGCCGTCCATATTCTGCCGTCTTCGTCAGTCACCCCGCTGCTGTCGTCGTTCAATGCCGTCTTCGAGGGTTGACCATGCCAGCAGCGCGCACTTTATGCGAACTGGAAACTCGCGCACTTTGGTCAGGCTGGCGAGATCTCCGAGCGCGGCGAGCATATCGACGGTGGGTTCCGGCCCCTGCATCATGGTGTGGAACCGTTGAGAAAGCTCGGTTGCTTCTGCGAGCGTCAGGCCCTCTATGGATTCAGATAGCATCGACCCAGTAGCCTGATTTATGGAACAACCCTCCCCCTGAAAGCCGACTGCGACAACACGCATGCGGTCATCTAGCCTGATCTGGAGGTGTATCTCATCGCCGCAGAACGGGTTTACGCCATCCACCACGACATCGGCTTCTTCGAGATAATCTGGGTTTCTTGGATGCCGCCGATGGTCGAGTATTATATCGTTTCGGTAGATGTCGTCCAGATTACTTAGCGCCATTCGAGAAATACCTGAGCGCGCGTTTTACAGAATCCACCAACGCCTCGATCTCCTGCTCTGTATTGTACAAATAGTAGCTCGCCCTCGCCGTCGCCGCGACGCCCAGCTGTCGCATGAGCGGCATCGTGCAGTGGTGGCCGGTGCGTACGGCGATACCGTCTTGGTCGAGGAATGTGCCGAGATCGTGCGAGTGGACTATATTCGAGTGGAACGAGATTATTCCGCCACGCTGTGCCGCGTCGCGCGGGCCGAATATGCGTATGTCCTCCTCTAGCTCCTTGAAGAGCTCCAGAGCATACTCAGTCAGCCGAATTTCGTGTGCGCGGATAGCGTCCATACCGAGGGCATTCAGGTAGTCGATGGCGGCGCCGAAGCCGATTGCATCCGCTATGTTCGGCGTTCCTGCCTCGAACTTCATGGGCAAATCGTTCCAAGTTGCGCGGTCGTACCATACTTCCAGCACCATTTCGCCGCCGCGCATGAAAGGCTCCATGCTTTCGAGAATTTCCCGTTTGCCATACAACGCGCCGATGCCGGTTGGGCCGAGCATCTTGTGTCCGCTCATGGTTAGAAAGTCGCAATCGAGCTTCTGCACATCGACAGGAATGTGCGGAACGCTCTGAGTGGCGTCGATCAGCACTGTCGCTCCCACCGCGCGAGCTTTGGCTGTCAGCTCATCCACTGGCGTTATGATACCGATGCCGTTGGACATGTGGACGGCGGCGAGCAGTCTCGTCCTGGGCGTAATGAACTCGTCGATGCGGGACATGTCCAGAGTCTGATCGTCTTCGGACATCGGCAGGATTTTGAGGATTGCGCCTTTGTCGCGCGCCACCTTCTGCCACGGGACTAGATTGGAATGGTGTTCGTACGGCGTGACGACAATTTCGTCTCCCTCGCGGATATTGTCCTGCGCCCAGGAGTGCGCTACGAGGTTGAGTGATTCGGATGCGTTGCGCGTCCAGATTATCTCTTCTGGCTGACGCGCGCCGATGAAGTCGGCGACTTTCGCGCGAGCGGCCTCATAAATGTCCGTCGCCTCTTGGCTCAGCGTGTGAACACCACGATGAACATTGGCGTTGTGATTTTCGTAGTATTCGACTATCGCGTCGATTACCTGTCTCGGTTTCTGAGTAGTGGCAGCATTGTCCAGATAGACTAGCGGCTTGCCATGCACTTCTCTGGAGAGAATTGGGAAATCCTCTCGCACCTTATTGACATCGTACATCTGAGACTCCACTCGCGCACCGTCCTATTTGGGAATTGGCTATGGCTAAACTTCGAGCTCTATGTCATCGCCATCGACGCGGACGGTGAAGGTATCTACTGGTACGACTGCTGGCAGCTCGGTGGCGTCTCCGGTGCGAACATCGAACCGCGCGCCGTGCCGTGGGCATTCTATTTCGCACCCTTCCAGGAAGCCCTGCTCTAGTGAGGCTTCATCGTGTGTGCATACATCGTCGATTGCATAAAAAGCGCCGTCCACATTGCACACAGCGATAGCGCGGTCTCCGACTTCGAATACTTTCGCGGTTCCGGCCGGAACCTCATCCACCTTGCCCACCTTGACGAATGCCATATCTATGCTCCTGTCTTCAATTTTATCTGGTCTATCTGGCTGCTGAGTTTTAGCTGTTGCGTATCATCCGCTGTCGCCGTTCTTCGAGCCATTAGCACGCTGTTTCGATCTGCCAAATCTCCGATCGTTCTGGAACTCAATATGGTATACACAGCGAGTTCCACCTCCCGCCACACTTCTCTTTGGGCGCAGGACGGAACATAAATGCAGGCCTGTAGGTCGTGTAGGCAGACGACGAGGTTGTCGCCGGCGTCGAGGCAGTCCATGATCATGTTCAGGCTTATGTCGGCGGGGTCGAGCGCGAGCAGATGCCCGCCCTGCGGCCCGCGCTGAGATTTTACGATGCCTGCCTTGCTGAGCGCGTGCAGTACCTGCGCAAGATACGGCTCTGGTATCATGGTTCGGCCTGCGATATCGCTGGCTCGTACTGGGGCATCCTGGCGCTGCAGCGCCAGATCTACCAGCGCTCTCACCCCGTAGTCCACTTTTACGGGTATGTGCATATCTTCCCCACTCCCATCCTATCAGTCATATCCTCGCGGCCATGCGACCTATGGCCGAACGACCGCAGTCGGCCAGTTTTACTCTCGAGCATTCTACTCTGTAGAAGCCTCTGCGCCGTCAGCGAGGGCGGATGCCAGCGTATGCAGCGGCAGAGTGGCGCACTTGATCCGCGTCGGATAGTTAGACACGCTTTCCAATATCTCCAAGTCGCCCAGCATCTCGTAGTCGAAGTCGTCTTCGGCATTTCCGGTAATCATCTTCCGAAAGCCGTCTATAACACAGTGAGCGCGCTGTGAGCTGGATCCTTTGATTGCCTCGCTCATCATAGACGCGGCGGCCTTCGATATAGCGCATCCGTCGGCAGTGTAGCCGATGTCCCGTATTTCGCCGCTTTCACCAAGCTCGAGATACAAGCTTATCTGGTCTCCACACAGCGGGTTGAACCCATCTGCTTTACGGTCTGCGTTCTCTATTTTCTTGAAATTGCGCGGACTGCGATTGTGGTCCATCACCACTTCGGCATATAAATCCTGTAAACTGGTCATCTGCCTCCGCCCTTCAGAATGTAAATTCGTAACTTGGGATGGCATCCAGGAACGATCTCTCCAGATATGTATGGAGTTCAGGGACTTCCACCGTGTCGATGATTTCGGAGGCGAATCCGAAGATCAGCATTCTGCTGGCGGTCTCCAGATCTATGGCTCGACTGCGCATATAGAAGATCGTGTCTTCATCGACATTGCCGGCAGTTGCGCCGTGTCCGCATTTTACATCGTCCGCCCAGATGAACAGCGCGGGTTTGGAATCGACCTCCGCTTCTGATGAGAGAAGCAGATTTTTATCCGACTGCAGGGCGTCCGTCTTTATCGCGCCCTCGCGGACGAAGACCGTGCCGCCGAATACAGCGCGCGATCGCCCGGACAGGATGCCCTTGTAGTATAGCTTGCTGGTCGAGTTCGGCTTCGTGTGGTCTATGTTGATGAAGTTATCCATATGTTGGCTGCCGGATGTGATGTACAGCCCATCGAGCTTTGTCTCGCATCCGTCGCCGATATGGATATACAGGTCGTGTCTGCCAAGTCCTACACCTTTGTAGAAGGATTTCGAGGAGAAACGGCTGCCGTCCGCTTGATGTATGCGCGCAACTCCGATGTGGTATGCGGAGTTGCTCTCATCCATGAGCCGGTTGTGGTCTATCTGGGCGCCTTCTCCGACGATGATTTCGGAGACGCCGTTGGCTAGATAGGTATTGTCATCGCCCAGCCCGATGTAGGATTCGATTATCGTCGCCTGCGCCTCTCGCCCCGCAACGACCAAAACGCGCGGATGGGCGATGAAGTTATCTTCGTTCGTCGATGCGAAAACCAGATGCACAGGGCGTTCGGCCTGCGACCCGTCTGGGATATGTACGATTGCGCCGTCGCTGATGAAGGCGGTGTTGAGCGCGGCGAATCCGTCTTCGGAAACGGAGACCAGACTTCCCATATGTTCACGCGCTATCGCGCCGTTCGTTTGGAGCGAATCTGCGATGCTGGCGACGGTTATAGAGTCTTCGTGAACACGGGAAAGCGCGGAAGAGAATCTACCGTTGACGAATGTCAGCGTATTCCAGTCGTCCGCCCAAGGCGCAGTTTCCTTTACGGCATCCGGTGACGGACCGACAGTGTAGCCCGGCAAGTCGAGTTTGGCCCGCGCCACTCTGCCTATGTTCGTGTACTTCCACGCTTCGTTCCCCTTACGCGCCGTTGGGAATCCGAGCTGTGCAAAGCCGTCGAAGCCTGTCTGTCGAAGCTGCTTGAGCCAGCTTTGCATCGCCGGCGGCTGATTCGCGTACTGCCGCGTGTAGCGGGCGTATGTGTCTGTTATGGCTTGTGTCATTCTCTGAAAGTGTATCTCCTCATTAGCCGCTTACCCCTGCCTCTTCGATCACCCATTCGTAGCCTTTGTCTTCCAGCTCCAGCGCAAGATCTTTACCGCCGGAGCGGGCGATGCGGCCATCGACCAGCACATGAACGAAGTCGGGCGTGATGTAGTTCAGGATGCGCTGATAGTGGGTAACCAGCACGATGGCTTTGTCATCGCTTCTAAATGCGTTCACACCTTCGGAGACGATGCGCAGCGCGTCGATGTCTAGGCCGGAGTCTGTTTCGTCCAGCAGCGCGAGTTTCGGATCGAGCAGCGCAAGCTGGAGAATCTCGTTGCGCTTTTTCTCGCCGCCAGAATAGCCTTCGTTGACAGAGCGGCGCATCAGGTCATCGTGAATGGCAACTAGCTGACGCTTGGAATCCAGCAGACGGTCGAACTGGCGCACAGACAGCGCAGATTCCCCATTGTGCTTGCGAATAGCATCTACGGCGGCTTTGAGGAACTGCCAAGTTCGTACACCGGGCAGCTCCGATGGGTATTGCATCGCTAGGAAGATTCCCTGTCGCGCGCGGCTTTCGGGGAACCAGTCGATGATGCTTTCGCCTTCGAACAGTATGTCGCCGCCGGTGATTATATATTCCGTCCTGCCGGCGATGACATTGGCGAGGGTGCTTTTGCCAGAGCCGTTCGGCCCCATAATGGCGTGAACTTCGCCAGCGTTCACACTAAGGCTGATACCCTTCAATATCTCGGTGTCTTCGATTGAAACTTGCAGATCGCGTACTTCGAGCATTTCCTGCGTATATCCCGCCTTGTGTCTTGTTGTGTCTTGTATTGTCGTCGAGTTCAGATTACGAATCGTATCGGTCGAGTATCGGCCTTTAGATACAGTGGATGTTTGGGCTGATTATGCTTAGTCAATCCCAGATGGTAGAGCTTGTCTGTCAGATCGACGGATTCGAGCATCCGCAGGACGAGGTTGCCTCTGTCGATATGCTTACCGTGGTTGCCCCATGCGCAGACTATCTTATCCGCGACAGCCGCTCGTTCCAGGATGTGTTTGTCATTCTCGACTCCGATTGGGTCTGCCGCAGTCATGAGCTTCTTCGGGTCGGTAGAACGCAGCGCGAAAATGTTGCATACCCACAGCTTGCCGTAGCCCCATCGTCGGGCGAATCCTTTGCTTCGTGTAACCGTAGGGTCGGAGCGAACTTCGTCCGCCTTGCTTGGATTCAGCATGAGAAACATACATATACTCGCGGCGTCGGAGAGCTTGGAGCCGAGCCAGTATCGGTATAGTCTGTCTTTGGAGAAGATTGCGTGGTGCATGAATGCCATGAGTACATGGATGTGGAGTATGTTTCGTCTAGCATCGCACGCATGCGCGGTTTTCGGATTCGGATTGCTGAATCATAGCTGATTCCATCTGCCAGTTTGGGATGGTCTGGGTTCTACGGGAGGTCTGCTTCGGTTCTTCAATCGGGAGAGAAGTTCATGGGTGTCTTCTAGACCATGTCCAACTCGCTGATCACCCCAGTGGTCTTCATAAAAGTTCTGGTGAAGCAATTCGGCTACCGCGAATAGTCGGAGCGTACTTTTCGGGTCGTCCGTCTCGTAGGCCAGGTCTGTGGCGATGTCGGACAGATCGGCGTGTGATCTGTTGCGCCAGCTTCTAAGTTTGGCTTCGGATTTTAGATAGTGCGCCACCGCGCCCCATGCCTTCTCAGACGCTTGCGGAAGATCCCCGCGCTCGAACTGCTCCACTGCGTGCAGAAGAAATCGCTCGGAAACGGCTATATAGTTTTCGGATTCGGATTGCTGAATCATCGCTGGTTCCATCTGCCAGTTTGGGACGGTCTAGGCTCTGCAGGAGGTCTGTTTCGGTTCTTCAGCCGGTCGATCAGCTCATGTATATCGTTTATACCGTATGCGACTAGCTGATTGCCCCATCTATCTTCATAGAAATTCTGATGGAGAGCTTCCACAGACCTATAGAGCCGCATTACAGAAGCTGGATCGTCGGTCTCGTAGGCTAAGTCTGTGGCGATGTCGGACAGATCGGCGTGTGATCTGTTGCGCCAGTTTCTGAGCTTGGCTTCGGATTTTAGATAGTGCGCCACCGCGCCCCATGCCTTCTCAGACGCTTGCGGAAGATCCCTGCGCTCGAACTGTTCCACTGCGTGCAGAAGAAATCGCTCGGAAACGGCTATATGGTTTTCGGATTCGGTATGGGCGACCAACAGCGCACTTCGTCAACCCTGTCTTAGCCGACTGTTCCCTCTAGGCTTACCCGGAGCAGCTGGCTGGCTTCGGCTGCGAACTCGAAGGGCAGCTCTTTGAATATTCCGCGGCAGAAGCCGTTGATAATCATGTAATTTGCCTCTTCTTGGTCTATGCCGCGCTGCTGGAGATAAAACAGCTGGTCGTCGTTGACTTTGGATGTCGTCGCTTCGTGTCCCATCTGCGCGGTTGGGTTTCGCACCTCGATGTACGGGACGGTGTGCGCGCCGCATTCGTCGCCGATGAGCAGGCTGTCGCACTGGGTAAAGTTGCGCGCGCCGGACGCGGTAGGCATTATCCGCACCATGCCGCGATAGGTATTCTGCGCTTTGCCCGCGCTGATGCCCTTGGCGACTATCGTGCTTTTGGTATTACGCCCCATGTGTATCATCTTGGTGCCGGTGTCTGCCTGCTGGTAGTTGTTGACCAGCGCGACTGAGTAGAATTCGCCAACGGAGTCGTCGCCCTGGAGGATGACACTGGGATATTTCCATGTGATAGCGGAACCGGTTTCTACCTGAGTCCAGCTTATTTTGGAGTTTCGCCCGCGGCAAGCGCCGCGCTTGGTTACGAAGTTGAATACGCCGCCGTTGCCGTCTTTGTCTCCGGGATACCAGTTCTGGAGAGTAGAGTACTTAATCTCCGCGTCGTCCAGCGTAACCAGTTCCACGACCGCCGCGTGCAGCTGGTGTGTTTTTCGTATCGGCGCGGTGCATCCTTCGAGATAGCTTACATAGCTTCCCTTGTCTGCGATTATCAGAGTTCGCTCGAACTGGCCAGAATCCAGCGCGTTTATCCTGAAGTAAGTCATCAGCTCGATCGGGCAGCGTACACCGGGCGGAACATAGCAGAAGGATCCGTCGCTGAAGACGGCGGAATTGAGTGTGGCGTAGAAGTTGTCTGTGTACGGCACGACAGAACCAAGATACTTTTGTACCAGCTCTGGATATCTCTTCACGGCCTCTGAGATTGGGCAGAAGATGACGCCAGCGTCTTCCAGCATCTTTTGGTAGGTCGTTGCAACAGAAACGCTGTCTAGCACGGCATCTACGGCGACGCCGCTCAGCCGCTTCTGCTCCTCTAGCGGAATCCCCAGCTTGCCGAACGCTTCGAGAATCTCTGGGTCCACCTCGTCCAAACTCTTGGGGCCGTCGTCCTGTGATTTGGGCGCAGCGTAATATACGATGTCCTGAAAATCTATATCATCGTAGCTGACATTCGCCCAAGTCGGCTCTTCCAACTTCAGCTGTTCCCAGTGACGAAAGGCTTTGAGTCGCCATTCGAGCATCCATTCGGGTTCGTTCTTCTTGTGAGATATGAACCTAACTGTATCTTCGGAAAGCCCCCTAGGCGCAGTCTCCGATTCGTAATCGAAATCGAAACCCCACTTGTACTGAGATTCTTCTATGCCCGTCTCTCTCGAGATGACCGTCTGTGTGGTCATTGCGGAATCGCGCTCCCCACTTTGTTGATCTATATGGTCAAGAATTATTACTACAAGTATAGCGAAGGGGCTTGGCGTGGTCAAACATCGAACTGGCGCGTAATCATCGTAAATCGAGAACCAGATTCGACAGGTCGGATATGACGGCGATGCGCGGATATTTCTCGAAGGTCGCAGCTGGCGTAGTTCCTGTGGTGACGGCGACGAAGCGCATGTCGGCAGACGCCGAGGCTTTGGCATCGACTTCGCTGTCGCCGATGTATAGACATTCGTCTATGGCGACTCCCAGACGTTCAGCGGCGATTAGCAGCCCCTCCGGGGATGGTTTGTGTTTCGTAACATCTTCGCCGCCGATTATCACATCTATGCAGCTGGCGAGGCCGTCGCGTTCGAGAATAGCCTCGATACGATAGCGGTATTTGGTGGATACTATTCCCAGCTTATGGCCGTATTTTCGGATGGCGTTCAGCGCGCGCGGCGCGTATGGGTACAAGAATGTACCATCCGACATCACCTCGTCGGCCTTTTCTGTGAACAGATCCATGAACTCCATGCCGCGTGGCCTGTACTGTTCTCCGAATAGCGCGACTAGAGCCTCCGGCAGATACAGCCCTACTGTGTCGAGTATCCGCGCGTCCGACTGAGGCGGCAGCTCCATGCGGTCGAGGGCGTATCGGATGCAGGCGATGATGCCGACAGAAGAGTCGGCCAAGGTGAAGTCGAAGTCGAAAATTACTGCGCTGGTATCGTCCAGCAGGGAAGATGCGAGCGTCATTCGAGCGAACCACTGAGTTCTATCAGCGCGTCCATCCGTCTTGCGGCTTCGCCGCTGTCGATGGATTCCGCAGCCAGCGGCACACCCTCCGCGAGTGTCCGCGCGCGGCCGGCGGCGACCAGCGCGGCGGATGCGTTCATCAGCGTGATGTCGCGCGCCGCGCCCTTGTCGCCGGCGAGTACGGCGCGAGTGATACGCGCGCTGTCTTCGGGGCCGTCCGCCTGTATAGACGCTGTATCTGCGCGAGACAAGCCGACATCTTCGGGCGTCGTCTCGAATCGGGAGACTTCTCCGTTCCGCATATGCCACACGGTGGACGGGCCTGTTAGGGTCAACTCATCCATGCCGTCGGAGCCGTGTAAGACCAGCGCTTCCGAGCTGCCTAGCTGAGCGAGAACGCGCGCCATCTTTTCTGCCGTTGATGGGTCTGCCACACCGATCACCTGACGATCTGCGCCCGCGGGGTTGGTGAGCGGACCTAGTATGTTGAATACCGTTCGGACGCCAATTTCACGGCGAGGGCCAGCGGCGAAGCGCATCGACGGATGATATGTCTGCGCGAACATGAATCCGAATCCGATTTCGTTGAGGCATCGCGCGACAGATTCGGGTGACAGCGCGATCTTCACGCCGAGCGCGTCGAGCATGTCCGCAGAGCCGGTGGAGCCGGACATGGCGCGGTTGCCGTGTTTGGCGACTTTGATGCCCGCGCCCGCGGCCACGAACGCCGCTGTGGTGGATACATTGAAGCTGCGCGAGCCATCGCCGCCGGTGCCGCAAGTATCGACGATGATGCCGTCCGCCTTCACATGCAACGATTTCTGACGCATGACGCTTGCCATTCCCGCTATCTCATCGACTGTCTCCCCCTTCATGCGGAGCGCGGTTACGAGCGCGCCAAACTGCGCCGGCGTCGCCTCGCCGGACATGATTTCGGCCATTGCGGCGGCGGCCTGCTCTGCGCTGAGCGACCGACCAGCGACAGCGGCTTCGATTGCGGATTGTATCGTTTTCATCGCTTACCCATCCTTAGCTTTAGTAACGAGAGTAACGAATATGAATATATAGAGAGAGCCGAACTTCAGGAGTTTGGGCCATCCATGTTCAGAAAGTTTGCGAGCAGGTCTTTGCCTACGGCCGTCATTATGGATTCTGGGTGGAACTGTATCCCCTCTACTGGGTATTGCTTGTGGCGCAGTCCCATTATCAAGCCGGAGTCTGTCCACGCGGTAATCTCCAGATCTTCCGGCAGGTCTTCCTGATAGACGGCTAGGGAGTGATAACGGATAGCATCGAATGGGTTGGGCAGGTTTGTAAATATGCCCTTGCCGTCGTGATGGATGCTGGACATCTTGCCGTGCATTATCTCGCCCGCGCCGGCGACGACACCACCGAAAGCATATCCGACACACTGGTGGCCAAGACAGACCCCAAGCGTGGGCAGGCGTGGGCCGAAGTGCCGTATCACTTCGTTGGAGATTCCCGCCTTGTCCGGGGCGCGCGGGCCGGGTGAGATGACGATCTTTTCTGGGGACATCTCCTCGATCTGCTCCACCGTAATACGATCGTTGCGAATGACCCGAACATCCGCGCCGAGTTCGCACAGGTATTGGTACAAGTTGTATGTGAAGCTGTCATAGTTGTCTATGAGGAGTATCATTCGTCAATCTCCTGCTCGGCTTGATCTATGGCGGCGAAGACGGCGGATGCTTTGTGCAGCGTCTCCATGTACTCCGCTTCCGGCGTGGAGTCGTAAACGATGCCGCCGCCTGCTTGGACATGGGCTACGCCGTCTTTGACGACCATAGTTCGTATAGCGATTGCGGTATCCATATTGCCAGTGAAGTCGAAGTACCCCACGGCGCCTGAATATACGCTTCGGCGGTCTGGCTCCAGCTCTGCAATTATCTCCATTGCGCGGATTTTGGGCGCGCCGGAGACGGTGCCGGCTGGGAAGCAGGCGCGCAGAGCGTCGTAGCTGGAGTAGCCATCCTGCAACTGTCCGGTTACATGTGATACTAGATGTATAACATGTGAATAGCGTTCGATGTCCAGTATCTGCGTAACCTCGACGGTGCCAGGCTTGGAGACTCTGCCAATATCGTTGCGCCCCAGATCGAGCAGCATAATATGTTCGGCGCGCTCCTTCTCGTCCGTACGCAGCTCCTCCTCCAGCAGGCGGTCTTCCGCCTCGTTCTGTCCTCGTCGGCGAGTTCCGGCTATTGGATGTACTGCGACTTGTCCATCTACTACCTGAACGAGCAGCTCCGGCGAGGCGCCGACTATCTGGAATCCGTTCAGATCGAGGTAGTACATGTACGGAGACGGATTCACCGCGCGCAGCTGTCGATATATTTGGAACGGATGCGCCGGCGTTGGGCGGGACATACGCTGCGCGACGACCGTCTGGATGACATCGCCGGCGATGATGTATTCCCGTGTCCGCTCGACCATGGATTCGTAGTAATCCCGCGTCATGTTGAACTCGATGTCCGCATGTATCGGGATGTCCAGATTCGGTTCTGGGAGTACGGGCGGTTTTTTCAGACGGCTCACGATGTCGTCGATACGGGCGATAGCGGCGCGGTATGCGCCTTCTATACCGCCATCTCCTTCTCCTTCATCCCCTTGCCCTTGGATATGCGCATGGCTGACCACCTTTATGCGATGGCGCAGGTGGTCGAATACCAGATAGGTCGTGGACAGCATAAAGACGGATTCTGGAACATCGAGCGGATCGCTATCGGGAGCTGGTAGATCCTCGAAGTGTCGGACGGCGTCGTAGGCGATGTAGCCTACCGCGCCTCCATTGAACTTGTCCAAATAATCGACATCTGCCAGTGTGTACTTTGCAAGTATTTGCTCGACTGGGGTGAGCGGATCTATCTCACCCAGCTCCTCGCGCCGTCCAGTTCTGACGACTTCCAGCGGTTCAGCTCCGATGAAGCTGTATCGCGCAATACGCTCACCACCTTCGACGCTCTCCAGCAGATAGGAATACCGGCCGTGCGCCACTTTGAGATAGGCGGAAACTGGGGTTTCGAGATCTGCGCTGATTTCGCGATACACCGGCACGAGATTTGCTTTGGTTGCGTATTCTTTTACCTGTTCGAGTGTCGGGTGATACATTTTTATGTTCCCATGCCTAGCGTTCTGATTGCGTGAGTTGTCATAACCAGGATTAGGGTTATCTTCGATTTCTCTTTTCGGCATCAAAGCGTATCAGGTCGGCGTCAGGGCAAGACGAATCCGACGCGCTCCTTCATTTCGGTCAGCTTTGGGCTGGAGGTTTCGCGCGCGCGGTCTGCGCCGATGGCGAGCAGCTTGTCCAGCTCTGCGACATCGTTCATAAGTTCGTAGTAGCGTTCGCGGATGGGGGCCAGCTCCTCGATTACCACATCTGCCACGCGGCGTTTGAGATCTCCATAGCCGCGCGCGTCCGCGAAGTCTCGTTCGACTTCGGAGTCGGTCTTATCGGTGAGCGCTCTATATATCCCAAGAAGGTTGTTGACACCGGCGCGGTTTGGGTCATCGCTGAATGCGATGTCGTTGCCAGAATCGGTTACGGAGCGCATGATGGAGCGTCGGATCTCGCTAGGTTCATCCAGCATCCGTACCGCGTGGCCGCGTATGTGCGAGTAGCTCTTGGACATCTTGACATGCGGATCGTTCAACCCCATGACACGCCCGCCGACTTCTGGGATGACCGCCTCAGGGACGATGAATGTCTCGCCGTAGATACGGTTGAAGCGTGCGGCGATGTCTCTGGCTAGCTCTACATGCTGGCGCTGATCGTCGCCTACAGGAACTTCGTTGGCATCGTACAGCAGTATGTCTCCCGCCATCAGAACGGGATAATCGAGCAGACCGGCACCGACGCTTTCCATACCGGCGGATTTCTCTTTGTATTGCGTCATGCGTTCGAGCCAGCCGACAGGGGTAACGCAGTTGAGAATCCAGCATGCTTCTGCGTGCTCGGCTACATGGCTTTGGACGAACAGTACGCTCTTGTCCGTGTCTATGCCACAGGCAAGCAATATGGCGGCCAGTTCCCGTGTCTGACGGCGCAAGTCTTCGGGGGCTATCTCGACGGTGATCGAGTGAAGATCGACGATGCAGAAGAAGTTCTCCTTTTCGTCCTGGCGGCGCACCCACCCTCTGAACGCGCCGATGTAGTTGCCGAGCTGCGAATCTCCGCTAGGCTGAACGCCACTAAACACGCGGCGTCGGGCGCTGGGTATATCTATTTCAGCTGCTCTAGTCATGGCCGACCCTCCTTCGTCTAGAATCCGGTCAAAACAAAAAACCCGTCCCCTCGATGAGGGACGGGTTTGGGAAATCCCGTGGTGCCACCCTGATTCGCTGTCCGCATAGCGAACAGCCTCTTGGAGTCAGGCGCGGGGCGCGCTGTGTGCCCGATGCCCTGAGCGTTGGTAACGGCGCCCATTCCGGCCAAGCCTACGACCGCATTTATGCGGATTCGGTTGGCGGCTCCCGGGCCCATTCGGCCAACTCGCAAGCGCCGGTTTTCACCTTCTCCGGCTCTCTGATAGCTCCGTCGGCGGGCTTACTATTCCCGTTCACTGCCTGTAAATCTGAGTATAACGAACGAGTGGATGGATATGTCAAGCGCGCTGAGAGCTGCTGGAGCAGAGATCTGCTATATATATACTGAGGAGTATCGCTACATCCCGCCACCCCGCATTACAATTCTGAACTGCTAGACTGATTTCCCGCTATATGCTATCTTCACTTTCGGAAATTGTTCTCTACGAGGTGGATTGGAATGTACTCCCACGATGTGCTGATTGTAGGCGCTGGGTTGGCTGGTATGAGGGCGGCTCTTGCCGCTCGACAGAATGGCGCGGATGTGGCTGTAATATCCAAGGTGCATCCTGTTCGCAGCCACTCGAACGCGGCCCAAGGCGGCATCAACGCCGCGCTCGAACACGCGGGCGATGACTGGCGCGACCACGCATACGATACCGTCAAAGGCTCCGACTATCTCGGAGACCAAGACGCAATCGAAGTGATGTGCCGCGAAGCCGGCTCCGAAGTCATCCAGATGGAACATTTCGGCGTCACCTTCAGCCGCGATGAGGAAGGGCGGCTGGGAACACGCGCGTTCGGCGGACAGGGCAAGGCGCGAACTTTCTTCGTCGCCGACTTCACAGGACAGGCGCTGCTTCATGTTCTCTACGAACAGATAATGCGAGCCGGTGTCCGTGTTTACGAAGAATGGTTCGTACTAGATCTGATCGTCGAGGATGACGAATGCGCCGGCGTAGTGGTTATGGAAATTCGCACTGGCGAAGTCCATGCCATCAGAGCGAAGGCCGTAATCATGGCGTCTGGCGGGCTGGGGCGTGTGTTCGAGCCTTCCACGAACGCTCTCATCTGCACCGGCGACGGTATGGGACTCGCCTACCGCGCCGGGGCCTCGCTGATGGATATGGAGATGGTGCAATACCATCCGACGACTCTCAAAGGCAGCGGCGTACTCATTACAGAGGGAGCGCGCGGAGAGGGAGCGCATCTGCTGAATGCAGAGGGCGAACGATTCATGCAGCGATACGCGCCCAACATGATGGAACTCGCATCGCGCGATGTCGTATCCCGCGCCGAGCAGACAGAGATAAACGAAGGCAGGGGTGTCGATGGCTGTGTATTTCTCGATATGCAGCACCTCGGCGAACGGCTCATACGAGAACGGCTTACACAGATATTGGATATTGCGCGGGATTTCGCAAATGTCAATCTGCTGAAGGAACCCGTGCCGATAAGACCGGGCATGCACTATCAGATGGGCGGCATCAAGACGGATATCGACGGCCAGACACAGCTTACCGGTCTGTACGCCGCGGGCGAGGCGGCCTGCGTCAGCGTACATGGCGGAAACAGGCTCGGAGCCAATTCGCTGCTCGACACCCTGGTCTTCGGCAGACGCTCCGGAGAACACGCCGCCATATCTGCCAAATCCAAGCCTCATAAGGATCTGCGCGATCCGGATGCGGATACGCAGAAGGCTTACATCCAGCGTCTGTTAGACAACGAACGCAACGGGGACATGTTCGGCCATATTCGTATGGATATGGGACGGACTATGAACGACAACCTCGCCGTATATCGTAATCAGGCTGGCATGGAGTCTGCGGTTGCCGACATCCGCCAGCTGCGCGAGCGGTATCGCTCCGTATATGTGCAGGACAAAGGCAAGACTTGGAACACGAATCTCGTCTTCACTCTGGAACTCGGCTTTATGCTCGACTGCGCCGAGACCGTCGCGCTTGCCGCGCTGGAGCGTAAAGAGAGCAGAGGCGCGCATACGCGCGAAGACTTCCCCGACCGAGACGACGGCAGTTGGCTGAAGCATATCCTAGTTACCCAGACTGAAGATGGCCCAGAGCTCGACTATATGCCCGTTGTCATTACACAGTGGGAGCCGCAGGTTAGGAGCTACTGAGAATCTGGAAGTGTTCGATCCGTTCTATTTTCTATCTCCCTATCCAACGAGCGATATAGATATATACATGAACTGAATGGGAAATAACATGCAAGTCACCTTCGAGATAAGACGATTCGACCCCGACGCTGGCCGTCCCGTCCCCAAGTATGAAAAATACACTCTGGATATGACAGAGTCCAACACCGTGCTGGATGGACTGATCCGCATAAGAGAGGAGATGGACGGCACTCTCGCCCTGCGCTGTTCATGTCGCAGCGCGATCTGCGGCTCTTGCGCAATGCGGATAAACGGTCAGGCCGCGCTGGCGTGCAATACCCTGCTGACAAACGCCATGCCCAAAGACGGTGGCCCGATCGTCGTGGAACCAGCAGGAAACATGGAAGTCCAGAAAGACCTCGTGGTAGATTTCGCTCCGTTTTGGGGGAAGGTCAGGGCCGTCCAGCCGTGGCTGCAGCCGGAGGGGCCAGAGCCTGAGACGGAGTACATCGCTCCGGCGGACGATATGCAGCATCTGACCGGCGTCATGGCCTGTATCATGTGCGGCGCCTGCGTATCTGACTGCACCGTGCTGACGGTTGACGAAAACTTCCTTGGCCCGGCGGCTTTGGCGAAGGCCTATCGCTTCGTGCGCGACCCGCGCGACGATGCAGACACTTCCCGACTTGCCGCGCTCGACGAGTATGGCGGCGTCTGGGATTGCACCCGCTGTATGCAATGCGTTGAGGTCTGCCCGAAAGGGGTCGATCCGATGGGGCGTATCATGGCGCTTCGAGACCGCGCGATGGAAGAGGGGTTCACGAAAACCACCGGCGCTCGCCACGCCGCCGCCTTCGCCGATTCGGTGGAACATAGCGGCTGGCTGGACGAAACCAAACTAGTCGTCAAAAGCCACGGTATAACGAATGTCAAAGAGATGGCTAAGCTGGTTCCCGTCGGTCTGCGTTCGCTGAGAGCGGGCAAGGTACCGCCGCTAATTCACAAAAGCCTCCCCGGTGTCGAAAATGTCAGGCGCATATTCGAGCAGGTCGAGCAGGATGACAACAAGGCTGATTAGTAATATTTTTCAGAAGAGTTCAGGATGAGGCAGAGAACATAAAATGACCTACGCGCTATATCCCGGCTGTGTATCGAGGGGAGCATGTCCTGAGCTGTACGCGGCGACGCTCGAAGTCTGCCGGAGACTGGGCATACCGCTCGATCTGACTACGATGCAGAGCGCGTCTTGCACTGGCGCGGGCGTCCTGCAGGAGAAAAATCTTCGGCTGGGCGATACGCTGAATGCGAGAACCTTTGCTATGGCAGAGCGCGTCGGCCAGCCTATTCTCACGATATGTTCCACCTGCCAAGGCGTCATGTCGCAGGCCAATGCGCGACTCCAAGACGACGAATACCGCGCCACTATCAACGAATATCTTGCCGAAGAGGGGCTTTCGTACAGCGGCACAGCCGATCCGAAACACCTTCTCTGGGTGATAGTAGAAGAGGTGGGCATCGACAAGCTGGAGTCTATGGTCGTCCGGAGCTTGCCGGAGCTTCGCATCGCGCCATTCTATGGATGTTACATAATCAGACCGAGTTCTGCCCTAAACTTCGAGGATCATCCAGAGAGGGAGGATGCTCTGGAGCGAGTGATCGAGGCTGTCGGCGCGCAGGTCGTGGACTTTCCTGGCAAGACGCTGTGCTGCGGCTTCCCTATACTGACAATCAACGAGACCAACTCTCTCAAGATGGTCGCTACGCACACGCTGGATGCGAAGGGACGCGGCGCGGATGCGATGGTTACACCCTGTCCGCTATGTCATCTAAATCTCGACGGCTACCAGCCGCAGGCGGCAAAAGCCAACAGCCCAATGACTCCGATAGATGTGCCCATCCTGCATCTACCGCAGCTGATAGGCCTCGCGCTGGGCATAGACCCGAAGGCGATGCGCCTGAACAGACACATAGTCTCCACAAAGAACATGCTCGGCGAGCTGGCGCTAACGCCCTAGTTGGCGCCATAACGGACATATGACGCCGCTAGTGATGTACTAGTGGCTGTATATGATGTACGCCTCTTCTATTTGCCTGTTGGCAGCTGTTCTGCCGCCTGATCGCTTTGTCCAGGGCAGGGCAGATCGCGGGAAGTCTGCCCCGTTCGCTGCGCATATTCCGGCTCGGTAGCCGACTAGCCGCCCTCAGCTATCGTTCGCGGCCATCACATCGACCAGCTCGCGCACGGCGTCTGCCGAGTTTTCGAGCGCGGCCTGCTCATCGTCGGTCAGCTCGAATGCGATGATGCGCTCGACTCCACCCGCCCCTAGCTGTATTGGCACGCCTACGAACAGGCCATCGATGCCGTATTCGCCTTCGAGGTAGGCGGTGCATGGGAGTATCTCATGCTTGTCGAGCAAGATGGCCTCTACCATCTGCGCGATGGCGGCGGAGGGCGCGTAGTATGCGCTGCCGGTTTTGAGCAGATTGACTATCTCCGCGCCGCCGTCCTGTGTTCGCCTGACTATCTCATCGATGCGGTCGGCAGACAGAATCTGCGTGATGGGCTGCCCGCCGACAGTGGTGCTGGCGGTCACAGGAACCATCGTATCGCCGTGTCCGCCGAGTACATAGGCTTCGACTGATGTGACCGATACGCCCAGCTCTTCGGCCAAGAAGGTTCTGAACCTGGCGGTATCCAGTATGCCAGCCATGCCTACGACACGGTTCTTGGGGAATCCGCTGACCTGATATGCGCGCTGAGCCATCGCGTCCAACGGGTTCGTTACGATAACTAAAATCGCATTCGGAGACTGCGCGACGACGGCTTCGGTTACGGAGGTTACGATGTTCATGTTGGTCAGCAGCAGATCATCGCGGCTCATTCCTGGGCGGCGCGCAATGCCGGAGGTTATCACCACGACATCGGAATCGGCTGTGTCGGCGTAGTCGTTCGTACCGACGACTTTCGCATCCGAGCCGAGCACAGGACCGGATTCGAGCATATCCAGCGCCTTGCCCTGCGGCAGGCCCTCTACGATATCGACCAAGACCACATCGGCATAGCCCTTATCGAAAATCCGCTGCGCGGCTGTCGCGCCGACATTTCCTGCGCCGACTATCGTTACCTTGTTTCTTGCCATAGCTCGTCTTGCCTCCTGCGCCGACACGCGCCTTCTATGTTCTGCTCATGATTGTCTGTTCGTGATTTCGTTCTTGGATTTACTATATATAGCAAAATGTAGCAAAACAGTAGATCGAAACAGCAAAAGGGAGGTGTGTGGAGCTTTCACTCCGCGCTCCTCCCCTCTGTCTTTATTGATGACTACTGATTAGCGGCTGATTCTATCCCGAGGCCTCTACATACTCCTGCCAGCGGCTTTCGAGCGTGGAATCGGCTACGGTATCCATGAGATATTTTCCAAACTCGGCGCTCGTGGAGCCGGTACTGCGTCCGGTCATTGTGATCTTGCGCTCGTACTGGCCGCAGATGTCGATTGCCTTGTGCAGATTCGCGCCGATGTCTGCGAATCCGATATGCTCGAGCATCATCGCTCCTGCCCGAAGCAGGGAGCTTGGATCGGCATACTGCGCGCGATTCTCCCGCACCATTCTTGGAGCGCTGCCGTGAATCGCCTCGAACATCGCGTACTGCTTGCCGACATTCGCGCTGCCCGCCGTACCGACTCCGCCCTGAATCTGCGCCGCCTCGTCGGTGAGAATATCACCGTAAAGGTTGGGCAGAGCGAGCACCTGAAAATCTTTCTGGCGCGCGGGGTTGATGAGAGCGGCGGTCATTATATCAATATACCAGCCATCCCACTCGATACCGGGATAGTTCTCCGACACCTCACGCGCGATGTCGAGGAACTTGCCGTCTGTGGTTTTGACTATGTTCGCCTTAGTCACGATGGTAACGCGGTCTTTACCTGTTCTACGCGCATGGGCGAAAGCGGCGTCGATTATCCGGCGCGAACCCTGCGAGGTTATCACGCGGAAATCCATGCCCAAATCTTCGGTCACATTGATGCCCTGACTTCCGACGGCGTACATATCCTCTGTGTTTTCACGGAAGAATGTCCAGTCGATTCCCTGAGAGGGGATTCTCACTGGGCGGATGTTGGCGAATAGGTCGAGTTCCTTGCGCATCGATACATTCGCGCTTTCGAGGTTCGGCCAGCCGTCGCCGCGCTCAGGGGTATGCGTCGGCCCCTTGAGGGTTACATGGCATTCTTTTATCTCCGCTAGCACATCGTCAGGGATAGATTTCATCTGTTCAGCGCGGTTTTCGATGGTCAGCCCGTCGATGACGCGGAAATCGACTTTGCCGGACGCGACCTCGTCGCTGAGCAGGTGTTCCAGCACGGTTTGCGTCTCGTGGCTAATGGACGGCCCTATACCATCTCCACCCAGCATACCTACTACTATCGGGGAGACTTCCGAATAGTTCACCCAATCGGGTTCGTTCTTCAGTCGCTCGACGCGCTCCAGCTGCTGCGCCACCACCTCTCCGAAGTGATCTTTAGCGACCTCAATAGCCTGCTGATTGTCGGCCATGTTCGGCTCCTTCCTTGTCTTATATTCCGTTCGCAAGTGTCGTGCTATTGCTATTAGCCATTAGCTGTGATTTATCTCGAGTCTGCTAATCACGCATCTCTTATAGCTCATAGCCTTTATAGTTCATGGATAGATGCGATGAGATTACCCAATCATTCTTAGCTCATAGTCAGGATTACCAAAATCTGTTCGCGCTCCACCTGAGTTCCGGCGGATGGGCCGAGAGATTTGACTATGCCATCGGCTGGCGATGGTATGGCGTTTTGCATCTTCATCGCCTCCAGCACCAACACGGGGTCTCCCACTTCGACTTGCGCGCCGACCTCGACGGCGTAGCTGACTAGTATTCCAGGCATTGGCGCGGTTACGGCGACTTCGTTTTCGCCCAGCCCGTCTGCGCTGCCTGTTCCTCCACTCGATGATGATGTTTGCCCTGCGCCGCTGCTGGTGGGCGCGTATGTAGGCGCGATCGCCGCGGATGACGACGACGGCGCGCCATCGTCTCCGACGGGATCGACTGCCACCTCGAAGAAGCGGCCCCCAATGTGGATATTGAATCGACGCGCTCGCTCGCTGACGGGTGGCGGAGGCGGCTCATCGGGCGCGGTCTCCGTAGATGGTTCTGTCGATGATGGCTCCGACGGCTCTGTCCATGGCGGCGAGAGACCGTGTTTGACGCGCAAGAATCGTTCGCCTGTCTGCGGGTAGAGCGCGTAAATAAGCGCGTCGTCGATGTCGGTGGTTATCTCCGACACTGCTTCGCGCGCCGCGTCCAGCTCCGGTTCCAGATATTCCCCAGGTCGATCGGATGCAGCCCTCGTTCTCTCGCGGTCTTCGTCTGTCAGCTTGGCGCTCAGCTCTTCGCTGACAGGAGATACAGGCGTTCCGTATCCGCCCCTGAGATATTCCTTTACAGGCTCCGAAAGCGAGGTGTATCGACCGAATAGTACATTGTTGACTGCTTGCGCGCCTACCATCTGGCTCATAGGTGTTACCAGTGGCGGGAATCCGAGGTCTGCTCGCGTGCGCGGGATTTCGTCCAGCACTTCGTCCAGCCTGTCCGCCGCGTCCGCCTCGCGCAGCTGAGAGACCATGTTAGAGGCCATGCCACCGGGTATCTGGTGTTTCAGAACCCTCGCATCTATGACAGCCGAGCGCGTGGTCTCCATGCGCTGCCTGTATTTGGGAAGAATACCCTCCAGCCTATCGCCCAGATCGAGCAGCGCGTCGAGGTCTATGCCAGTGTCGCGCTCCATGCCGCGCAGGGCAACGACTATCGGCTCGACTGCTGGCTGTGAAGTACGCAGCGCAAGTGGCGCAAGACATACATCGACGATATCGACGCCGGCTTCGGCCGCCTTCAGCACGGTCATAGATGCCATACCGCTAGTGTAATGGCAGTGCAGCTGGAGAGGCAGTCCAATTTCGGCCTTCATCGCGCCGATCAGATTGTATGCGTCGTATGGCGCGAGAAGACCGCCCATGTCTTTGATGCAGATGCTGTCCGCGCCCATGTCGCGCAGCGTCCGCGCTTTGGAAAGATAGTATTCGAGGTGGTATATCTCCCCGCCCATTCGCCCTTCATCAGTAATGGAATAGCAGATTGCAAGCTGAAGGTGCTTGTCGTTTCGTTTCACCGCGTCGGCGACACGCTCCAGATTTGGCGCGTAATTCAGCGCATCGAACACGCGAAATATGTCTATACCGTTGGCTGCGGAGCGTTCGACGAAGGCATCGACCACATCATCTGCGTATGCGCGGTATCCAACTAGAGATTGTCCACGAATCAGCATAGACAGCGGCGTATTTGGCATCAGCCGCTTGAAAGTTCGAAGACGCTCCCACGGGTCCTCTGCTAAAAAGCGCGTCGCGGCGTCGAAGGTCGCACCGCCCCAAACCTCCATAGACCAGAAGCCGACTGCATCCATACTCTCGGCCAGTGGCGTCATATCATCTGTCCGAAGCCGCGTCGCCATAAGGCTTTGGTGCGCGTCTCTGAATGTGGTGTCGCTCAATTTTAGGGGAGTGGATGTCATGTCTAGGGTCTCGATTCGGATCTGTGAACCGGTGATGTAAAACAGTATATAGATATAGACAATCTGGGCGGTGAAAACACTGCTCGCTCAGAGCGGCGATTCTTGTCGATGTTGGGTAAGTCTAATCCCGTCCGCGCCATGAAAAATTCGCGCCGAACCCGCGTTCTGCGCCTCGTCCAGCATATGCCATCCGCCACGCCGACACCCCCCGGCGCCGCGCCGCTGTTGCCGGCTCTTGCCGTTCGCTCTCGAGATAAGCATGAACCGCGCCGGCGATAACTGCAGCGAGGGCATCTCCGTTGAGACCGGAGGTCACAGCGGGATGCTCCCGTGTTTCTTGGGCGGCAGCTGCTCGCGCTTGTCTTGGAGCATTTCCAGCGAGCGTATCAGCTTTGGCCGCGTCTCCAACGGGTCTATAACATCGTCTATCATACCGCGCGCGGCGGCGGAGTATGGATTCATCAACCGCCGTTCGTAGTCGTCGATGAGCTCTGCGCGTGTAGATTCGGGATCGTCGGACGATCTTATCTCGTTTCGGTGGATGATGCTGACTGCGCCGCCCGCGCCCATCACTGCCACCTCGCCCGTCGGCCAGGCGAAGTTTATGTCCCCTGTCAGGTTCTTGCTGCTCATTACGATGTATGCGCCGCCGTATGCCTTGCGTGTCAGCACGCTTATTTTGGGAACTGTCGCTTCGGCGTATGCGTAGATTAGCTTTGCGCCGTGCCGAATTATGCCGCCATATTCCTGAATGGTGCCGGGCATGAATCCTGGAACATCTATGAATGTTATCAGCGGAATGTTGAAAGCGTCGCAGAAGCGGACGAAGCGCGCGGATTTCACGGATGCGTTGATGTCCAGTACGCCTGCCATGTATCCGGGCTGATTTGCGATGATTCCTACAGGTCTTCCGTCCATGCGAGCGAATCCGACGAGTATGTTGCGCGCAAAGCTCTGATGCACCTGCATGAAATCCCCGTCATCTACGATTGGCAGGACGACCCCCAACATGTCGTATGGTCTGTTCGGGTTGTCAGGGATGATATATGCGAGTTCGGAGGCTTGCCGTTCAGGATCGTCTGCGGAAGACGCTCTAGGCGGGTCGGACATGTTGTTTTGCGGAAGGAAGCTGAGCAGCCGGCGCACCTGCTCGATGCATGCGTCCTCGTTTCCGGCGGCGAAGTGGGCGACTCCGCTCTTTTCGGTGTGCGCATCCGCCCCTCCGAGAGCTTCGTGCGTTACCTCCTCGCCGGTAACCGAGCGCACTACATCGGGGCCTGTTATGTACATCTGGCCTGTACCGGACGCCATGAAGATAAAGTCTGTAAGCGCGGGGGAATATGTCGCTCCGCCGGCGGCTGGGCCGAGAATCACCGAGAGTTGCGGTATCACGCCAGACGCTCGCACATTGCGATGGAAGATAGCGCTGTAACCAGCGAGACTGTCAACACCTTCCTGTATGCGCGCGCCGCCGGAGTCTATGAGGCCGACGATAGGCGCGCCGCCGCTTAACGCGAGATCCATAACCTTGCATATCTTTTGCGCGACGACTTCCGAAAGCGAGCCGCCGAGAACCGTGAAATCCTGCGAATAGGCAAATACTAGGCGTCCATCCACTTTGCCATAGCCTGTTACGACAGCGTCGCCTAAGTAGCTCTGGTCTGCGAGTCCGAACTCGCTGGCCCGGTGTACGACGAAAGTATCCAGCTCTTGGAAGCTGCCCTCATCGAACAGCAGGGCGATGCGTTCTCTCGCGGTGTATTTTCCACGCGCGTGCTGAGCGTCGATCCGCCGCTGCCCACCACCGAGTTGGGACTGTTCGCGCATTTGCCGAAGTTCGGCGCGTTTGTCTAGTTTGCGTCTTATGACCATGTTTTTTAGATTTGCGTCCGCCTCTCGAATACGGCACAAGTGTAGCTAGATTTCCCGCTTCGGGCAAGACGCTCGACACAGAGGCAATTCTGGCTTCGATGATCTAGCGCATCTCGCGGGAAGAGGCTTGCTTTTAATGCGTCTTTTAATGCCTGCAGTTAGTGGTCACTGTCGGCGTCTCTCGAATTGACACTCTGGAAAGCCGTCGAATACAATTCTTTCACAGATTTAGTTATGAAGACAGTAAATCACATCTACATCACCAGTTGCCTTCCCCCTATTGTGAGGTGCGCGCAGTCGGGTTCGCTTTGGGCGAATACCCGCTGTTTGGCTGCGTGATATTCTCCATACGGGCTGTATGTTCCACGCCCGTGTTCCATTCGACGATGGGTTATTATTAGTCGCGCTATATACTGCGCGAGTGACATATGCCCCACGATTTCGAGACGCATTCCCGCAACCCCAAAGTGGGATATGACAGCGAGGTAGAGTTTCCAAGATGAGCAGCCAAACATGGACTAGCGAACGACTGCGTGAAGAGTTTCTTAGTTATTTCGAGAGTCAGGGCCACAGCCGGGTTGCGAGTTCGTCGCTGATTCCTGTCGGCGATCCAACTTTGCTGCTGACATCTGCGGGAATGGTGCAGTTCAAGCCGTATTTCACCGGCGAGGCGGAGCCGCCGAACCACAGGCTGACCACTTCGCAGAAGTGCTTCAGAACTCCTGATATCGAAGAGGTGGGTGACGCTACGCACAACACACTGTTCGAGATGCTGGGGAACTTCAGTATTGGCGACTATTTCAAGGCGGGAGCAGTCGATTTCGCAATCGAACTGATGACGGAGGGCTATGGCATCCCCCTGGAGCTATTCGCAGCAGCTGTTCATGTGACCGATGATGAGACACGCGAACTGTGGATGGCAAAGGGTATCCCCGAAGATCGAGTGTACAGCTTTGGCGATGACGAGAACTGGTGGGGGCCTGCGGGCGATGAGGGGCCGTGCGGTCCGTGTTCGGAGCTGCATTACGACTATGGCGCCGGACATGGCTGCAGGCAGGATGACTGCGCGCCCAACTGCAAGAATTTCATGCCGAGCGGTGATGTGTGTGACCGCTATGTGGAGCTGTGGAATCTCGTATTCATGCAGTTCTATCACCATCTCGACGGCAGCAGGACGGATCTGCCCGCGCCTAGCGTAGATACAGGTATGGGATTAGAACGCCTCGTTAGGATCATGCAGCAGGTGGATACAGGTTACGAAACGGATCTGTTCGAGCCGATAATACGGCGGGCGGAAGAGGTAAGCGGCAAATGCTACGGCGAGGACGAAGGCGAGACTTACGCTTTTCGAGTCGTCGCCGAACATGGCCGCAGTGTTACTTTCCTGATTGCCGATGGCGTGGTACCGAGTAACGAGGGGAGAGGCTATGTTCTCCGGCGCGTCATACGCAGAGCGATCCGCAACGCGCGCAGGCTTGGCATCGAAGGCAATTTCTTAGGGCAGATCGCCGATGCCACAATCGACAAGATGGGGGAAGCCTATCCCGAACTCGTCAACAACCGCGAGTTCATTCTGACCGTCCTGGAACTGGAGGAGGGCCGCTTTCAACAGGCATTCCAGAACGGATATGCCATTCTGACCGACGCGCTTACCGGGAATGAGGACACACTGCGCGGCGAGACGGCGTTCAGGCTTTGGGATACACACGGATTCCCTGTAGAGATGACGCAGGAGATTGCCGCCGAGTATGGCGTGCGCGTGGATATGGAGGGGTTCGAACGCGAGATGGCAGCCCGGCGCGAGCAGTCTCGCGCGGGCGCGCAGTTCGGCGGAGACCGCGCCAAAATACGAGTTTACGAAAGCCTCGGGGTAGGAGGAACTGCCTTCCTCGGCTACGAGACGCTGAGCGCGTCATCCGTCGTCGTCGGGCTGATCGTCGGGGACGAACCAGTCTCGCAAGCCGAGAATGGGCAGGATGCGGAAGTCGCGCTGCTTCGGACGCCGTTCTACGCAGAGGGCGGAGGGCAGATCGGCGACGCTGGCGAGATAGTCGGAGATAACGGGCTGATTCGCGTGCGCGATACGCAAGAGGTGATGCCGGGACTTATCATCCATTTCGGTAATGTCGGAGACGGCAGAATAGCCGTCGGGGATACTGTCCAAGTCAATGTCGATCCCGTCCGTCGTGAAGATACCGCGCGCAACCATACCGCCACGCATATGCTCCATGCCGCGCTCAGGCAGGTTCTCGGCCTGCATGTGCGTCAGGCGGGGTCGCTGGTCGCGCCCGACCGCCTGCGATTCGATTTCACGCATGTACAGCCCGTTACGGACGACGAGATGTGGCAGGTTCAGCTGCTCGTCAATGAGAAGGTGCGACAGAACGCGCGCGTGCTTCGTGACGAGGACAGCTATCAGGATGCCATACGCAGAGGCGCGCTCGCATTCTTCGGAGACCGATACGATGAGCATGTGCGGCTGGTGGAGATTGCCAACGGCGACACCTTCAGTTTCGAGGTGTGCGGAGGAACGCATGTCGAGCGCACCGGAGAGGTGGGGGCAGTGTATGTGTTGGGTGAGTCTAGCATCGGCGCGGGCATGCGCCGAATCGAGGCGGTCAGCGGCAGAGCGGCAGAGCGTATGGTGTGGGAAAGATTTCGCAGAGAGGAACGAGCCGCTCACACTCTTCAGACTACGCCAGGAGAGTTAGAAGGCCGCGCTCAGTCGCTGCTAACAGAGCTAGAGGACATGCGGCGTGAGCATGGTGAGATGGAGCGTCGTATGTCGCTTCAGGCAGCCGAAGTACTTCTATCGTCAGCGCTCGACATCGACGGGGTTGCCGTGCTGTCAGCGCGTGTACAGACTGCTGGCGCGGATTCTCTGCGCGAGATCGGCGACTATCTGCGCGACAAGCTCGGCAGCGCGGTCGTCGTATTAGGCGCTGTCGTAAACGACCGCCCAATGCTGGTAGCAATGGTTACGCGCGATCTGATCGACGCTCACGGGCTGAACGCGTCGGACATCGCGCGCCGCGCCGCGAGGGCTGTCGGTGGTGGTGGTGGCGGCAGGCCGGATGTCGCACAAGCCGGAGGCCGCGATGCATCCAAGCTGGAAGACGCTCTGAATATGGTACCGGACATAGTGCGCGAGGCGGTCTCGTCCTGAAATATCTCGACACAGAGCCATGACGATTCTCGCCCTAGATGTCGGAGACGCGCGGATCGGGATTGCGATAAGCGACCGAACGAGGCTGCTGGCTACGCCGCTTGGCGCGGTATCGCGCGGGCCAGACGATCTCGACGAGATATTGGGCATCGCCCACGATAACGGCGCGGATGAAATAGTCGTCGGACTTCCCCTGACTCTCGACGGCAGGAGCGGGCCCCAGGCGGCCAAAGTTCGCGGCTTCGTCCGCGACCTGCGCGAAAGAACGGATATGGTCATCCACATGATAGACGAGCGACTGTCCACCGTGCAGGCCAATCGGCTGCTTCGGGAATCGCCGCGCCGCGCCGCGCGTGGCGACAGAGGACGCATAGACGCGGCGGCGGCGGCAGTCATCCTACAATCGTATCTCGACTCGGCGCGATAGCCGTATCCCCAATGCGCGACTGCTCAGATCGAAGATTCACTCTTCCGTTACGGCGGTAATATCGGTCAGCACATGCGGTCGGTGGCCGGTATGTATGAAATCCGCCAGCAGTTTTCCTGCCATCGGCCCGCGTCCAAAGCCAGAACTTGCCATGCCGCTCACGATGTAGAGACCGTCCCTCATCGGAATCTTGCCTATAATTGGCTTACCGTCCAGCGAGAACGGCATTAGACCAGCCCATGTCCGCGCTACGGACATGCTCGAGAGCATAGGTATGATCTCTGAGGCGTGTCCCTTGTTGATCTCGATGCCATTGTATTCGATGGTCTTGTCGAACCCGATTAGCTGCCGATCTCCCCCGAAGATAATCTCCCCGTTTCTGCGCTGGCGTCCATACAGATGACGAGTGACGCGAACATCTCCCCGATGTGTAAGCTCTGGCGGCGTTGCGGAGTCTCGCCCGTGATCGAGGCTCCATGTTTGGGCAGACTCCGCCGATGAGATGGTCTGAAACACGGTCGGTGGCAGCCTGTCGGTGGCCCACATCTGCCCTCGCACTGGCACTATGGGAATCTTCAGCCCCAGCATTGCGCCCAAGTTGGCAGACCAAGCCCCGGCGGCTATGACGAGCGTTGCGCAGCGAAAGCCGTCGCCATCGGAGGTAGCGGTTGTGGATACGGTGTATGAACCGTCCGCCGCCTGTTCGATACCGGTTACGGCGCAGTTGGTGAAGATGCGCGCGCCCTCTTTGACAGCGGCATCGGCGAAGGCGTGGGTAGTCTTCACCGGATCTGCCTGCGCGCGGAGCGGCGTGTACATGTAGTTGGTCAGATTCGGGTTGGCCTCCGGCTCGATGGCGCGCGCCTCACGCGCTGACAGCAGCTCGACACGATGCCCTCGACTGCGCAAAGCATCTACTCGGTCGCGCATGAAGTGATACTGATCGGCGTCGTGAATGGCAGTCAGCGCGCCGGACTGTCTGAACTCTATGTCATATCCCAGATCGAGCTGCATCTCTTTGAACAGCTGCAGGCTGCCCATCGTCAGATACTCGTCGAGGCTGGGAATATCGCCCCAGCCCGTCGCTCCGATCTGACCGGCGTTCGCGCCCGACGCTTCGCCCGCGATTTCGCCGCGCTCGACCAGCGCGACACCCCTCCCGCTCCGCGCTAGATAGAACGCGGTAGATACGCCGGCGATGCCGCCGCCGATTATGAGTATGTCCGTTTCGATCATCGTTCAGTACTCATTCAATATTCCAGTATTCGAGTTCGAATTCAGCCTGCAGGTGGATACGAGAGCCTGCCCTGACGATCGGTAAACGCCCTGAGCAGATGGCCTTGCATGGTGGTTACATACAGCGTGGACAGATCCTCGCCGCCGAAGGTGCAGTTGGTAGGACGATCTACCGTCAGAGGATGTGTTTCCAGTACCTCTCCGGACGGGGAGAACACATAGATCATCGGGCCAGGCCCGCTATCTCTGTATCCTGCCGTGGCGACGATGTTGCCCTCCGTATCGAGGCACATGCCATCTATGCCGCGATGCGCGCCGAAATCGTGAATCACTTCACCCTCGCCTAGGCTGCCGTCGTCGTTGACGGGATATGCGCGCAGCTCGCGCTTCTCCTCTGGAAGTCTGCCGCTCTGCGCTACATAGAGTGTGCTGTAATCCAGAGAAAACAGCAGGCCGTTGGGGCGCGTAGTGTCGAAGGTAACACGGCTTATAGACCATGAGCCGTCGTCTGCGGGGTCTAGCCGATAGACCGAATCGTGGTCTAGCTCTTTGTTCGAGCGGTCTTCTGACCATGCGCCGCCCGCTCCTTCGTAGAATGGGTCGGTAAACCAGACACTGCCGTTCTGGTCGAGTGCAAGGTCGTTCGGGATGTTCAGCTTCTTTCCGTCGAAGCCGTCTATCAGGACGGTCGCGCTGCCGTCATCTTCGTAGCGCACGACACGCCGACCGCCGCCTTCACACGCAAATAGCGCGCCATTCGGATCGAGCATGAGTCCGTTCGCGTTGTTCGTCCCGTCCTTGAATATCGTCGAAGCGCGCTCCGCGGGGTCGTAGCGCATGATGTAGCTGGCTGGTATGAAGGTGAACAGCAGCCCGCTGCCATCCCACGCGGGGCCTTCTGTGGTGCCGCCATAAGGTCCGTTTACATTCGTGAAGTTCCAAGCCAATGTACTCTTCCCTCTCTGATTTGTCTGATTTGCTATCTGACTTGACTGTTATCGACCTCCGATGCCGATGTGTCGATATTATGACAGGTTTCGACCAGTTCGGCATGGCGCTCCCTGCTCGGTCGTTCGACTCATCGAGCAATGGGCGCGTGAGCAGTGTTTAGATAACCTCTTCGGATTCACCCACATCTGCGACTTCTACGCCTTCGAGTTTCGCGCCAACGGCCTTTATCTGGCCGAACTCCTCGCGGAAGCCGTTGTGCATGGTGCGCGCGTCGGAGCTGTACAGGACGAAACGCGCTCCCTCCTCGAGCCACTTCGTAGTCAACTCCACCGTCTGATGATGGAACAGGTTTGGTACACCGTGCTTTTGGCAGATGCGTATGACCTCGCGCAGAGCGGATTCGTAATCCGGATGATCGTACTGATCGGGGATGCCCAGCGTTATGCTCAGGTCGTTCGGCCCGACGAACACCGCATCGATGCCGCCTACTTGCAGAATGTTATCGAGGTTTTCGATGGCGGGAACGCTCTCGATGCCGATAATGCAGACGCTGTTCCTGTTGCGCGCTTCGAGATATTCCTTCGTCGCCTGCGACGGGAACTCGCCGGATTCCATCACCTTTCTGACAGTGGCGCCCTTCAGCGGACGCCATTTAGCGGCTGCTACCACTTCACTTACTTCGTCCGTCGTTTCGCAGTATGGCGCAAGTATGCCATGCGCGCCGGCGTCTAGCGCCATAGTCACATAGTGAGAGTCCGGAATGGGTATCCGGACGATAGGCGCGACGCCGCTGAAGGAGAACGCCGCGATGAAGTCCGCCATCTCGGAGCGGCCACGCGGAGAATGTTCGCTGTCGATTATCACATAGTCCAAGCCGAACGAGGACATCGGTGTCGTCCAGCGCGGATTTCGGCTCATGCTTATCATCGTGCCATAGACGACACCGCCGGAGTTCACTTTCTGTTTGAGATCGTATCCGTTCATAATTACTCTTTCCTACTGCTGTTCTGTCGCGCCTGCCGTCGGGCGGGTTGCGAACGCAGTAACTGTCTGGGGCATATATCTCACGAATTGGAGTTTATCAGCTTGTATGCGAATTGATAAGCTGGTCGGAGAAGATGGCAGAGGAGATGTACGCGATGAAGCGTGTGATAATAGACACCGACCCCGGTATAGACGACACCGCGGCGATTCTGTTCGCGCTGGGCAGCGACGAGCTGCAGGTGGAGGCGATGACCATCGTGTTCGGCAATGTTTCGGTGGATCAGTGTACGATCAATGCGCTCCGCATACTGGAGGCGGCGGGCCGAGAGGATATTCCAGTCTATCGCGGCGCGGGCCAAATGTTTGGATTGGGAGAGCCGGCGTTTGCGCAGTACATACACGGCGCGGACGGGCTGGGAGATTCAGCCGCGCCGCAGCCTTCGACCGCCGCTCGCCCTCGCAACGCCGTCATCGAGATAATCGAGCGTGTGCGCTCGTCGCCCGGCGAGCTGACTTTCATCGCGCTCGGCAGGCTCACAAACCTCGCGCTGGCGTTGTGCGTGGAACCGAGCATCGCGGACGATATAGCCGAAGTGATCGTCATGGGCGGCGCAGTATCGGTTCCAGGCAATGTTACTCCGGTGGCGACTGCCAATATATGGGGAGACCCTCAGGCCGCGTCTGTGGTCTATCGTTCCGGCGCGCGAATAGCGCAGATCGGGCTGGATGTGTGTACGCAAGTGGAGTTCAGCCCCGAGCAGCTGACCTCAGTATGGAGCGCGAATACCGGCGCAACGAATCTGCTCGAGCGGGCGACGGCGTTCATACAGCAGGCATACAACAGCAGAGGACGCCTGCGAAACCCGCGCGGCGCGCAGTTTAACGATGTTCCAGCGATGGCCTACGCTATCGACCCGACGCTGTTTACGATGCGCAAAGCCAATGTCCGTGTCGAATACGAAGGGCGGCTGACGCAGGGACAGACGGTGGCGGATTTCGATGGATTTACGGGGGAGCCTATGAACTCCGAAGTCGCGTTAGCCGTCGATGCGCAACGGCTGACAAACTTATGGGTCAAGAGAGTAGCGAGCGTTGGAAAATCATCCAGCAGTTAAGAGACAGATGAAGAAACAGAAGAGACGATGGTACAGGGGTAATATCCACACCCACACTACTGAATCCGATGGCGACGCAGAGCCGGCGGAGGTTATAAGGTGGTATAGAGAACACGGCTATGATTTTCTCGTGCTGACCGACCATAATCATCTTACGCTCGTGGATTACGGACGCGATCCGCGCCGTTCCGATGACCTGCTGATGATCGCGGGCGAGGAGCTTACGCTGTCGGTGGGAGATGCCAGAGTTCCGGTTCATCTCAATGGTATTGGCATCGAACGATATGTGGAGCCGGTAGCCGCCGACGATGTGCTGACGACACTCCAGCGCAACATCGAGGCGATACTGGACGCGGGCGGCATTGCCTCGATCAATCACCCTACCTTCAAGAGCGCATTCGATCACGAGGCAATACGCCAGACGCGCGGCGCGAGCCTGCTGGAGATATTCAACTACGATCAGAACATGCACAACTATCCCGTGAGTTTGGTGACCGGGACAACGCTGCCAACGGGATTAGCGGGATTGCTCAGCCCAGTCGAAATATGGGACCAGGTGCTGACCGCTGGCGTGCCTCTGTTCGGCGTCGCCGTTGACGATTCACATCATTACCACGACTTCGGCCCAGACAAATACAACCCAGGCAGGGGATGGGTAATGGTCGAGGCAGAGTCTCTGGAAGGGTCTGCCGTAGTCGAGGCGCTGGCGGCTGGGAACTTCTACGCATCGACGGGCATCTATCTGGATGATCTGGATATGTCACCGGATGAAATATCGATAAGCGCTAGACAGAAGGGCAATTCGATAATCGTTATCCGGTTCATTGGCAGAGATGGCAGGATATACGCCGAGCAGGTTGGTACGGAGGCATCGTATCGACCAAGTGGCGATGAGGGCTATGTTAGGGTCTGGGTCTGGTCTTCGGGTGGAGGGGAGGCGTGGACTCAACCACTTTTTCTGAATTGACCGGCTCTGCGTCTGTCTATACCATGAGTTGACAAGTTAGCCGTCCCTATATTTGGGGATTTACTCAGCCTTACTCACATACACAGTTGCCCAGTTGCTATACCATGACTGCTCGGATGCTACCAGACACTTCTCATAACGCTCATATGGATACTATAGTGGCGCGTCCCGATATGCTCGCTATGCTGGAGGATCGCGGATACCGAATAACGGAACCTCGCCGCAGGATCATAGCGTTTCTAGGCCGCAAAGATGAGGGGTTCACCGCAGAGGAACTTTGCGAGGAGCTTCCCGGCGTGGGCAGAGCGACTGTGTATCGCACTGTCAAGCTGATGCTCGATGAGGGAGTCATATGCAAACTGATGATGCCCGACGGCGCCCCCAGATACAGCATGGCGCGGATCGAGCATCACCATCACACCGTCTGCATCCGCTGCGGCACTGTCGGCGAATTCAGGCACGCCACTATAGAGCGGGTGCTGCGCGCCGTTGGGCAGGAAATATCCGGCAAAATCGTCGGTCACCGACTCGAAGTCTTTACAGTGTGCAGCGAATGCGAGACAGATGAAGGCCAAGCCTAGCGTCTGGCCTAGCGTCTGAATGAGATCTTCTTGAAGCTCTCCGAGTAGAGCATCCCACTGCCGACGGAGTTGCGTCTGCGCCACTCCTGCATACGAGGCAGCAGATCCTCATATGGTCGGTCTCCGGTTTGACTCGCGTGGGCGGCCAACGCTTTGACTGCGGTCTCCAAATGGTCGGTAACATCGATCGAGACATCGGGCTCTGGGTGTCCCATAATCCACACCTCGGCGACCTTGTGCGGTTCGTATCCCTCCTCGACGAGTTCGGGGAATGTCATGTGGTCGCGGGCAGTGGGGAAAACCGCCGCCAGCGTCGCTTCGCCGGCCGCCATGTGGTCTGGGTGCCCGACGCCCCATCCGCCATCCAGAATACGCATCGGATACTGGCAGATTACGATGTCTGGCTTGTGTCGGCGTATCTGACGCGCAATATCTCGGCGGACATCGAGTGTGGGCTGAAGATAGCTGTCGGGGTATCCTAGAAATGCGACATCCTTCAGGCCAAGAACCTTGCCTGCGGCGATCTGCTCATCGCGCCTCATCGCGGACAGCTCGCTCTCGCTTATTTCGCGATCGGAACTACCCTTGCTGCCATCGGTGCATAGGACATATGTCATCTCCCAACCCTCGGCGCACAGTTTGGCGACGGTGCCAGAGCAGCCGTATTCCGCATCGTCTGCGTGGGCGACTACGACCATACCGCGCCTGTATTCGTTTTCGTTCGGCATGTACTCTCCTCTGATGCTGGCGATACTGGATTCCTGTTTATTTTCTGAATAAGTCTGATTATTCGGGCAGTGTTCAGTCAAGACCTAGCAAGAGCGAGCGTAGCAGACGGCAGCGTGATTTCTGGGGAAATGCGCGTCCTGTTCTTGCCGTATCCGTTGGCCTGCTGATACATTCTTGCCTGTGGCCTTGCTTATGGTCGAGATCACCTCGTTGTTAGCGGTTAATTGTGCAATGTCCAGACAGAAGTTACGGCCCGACAGAGGTTGAGATATGTCTATGCAGTCCGTAGTGGAGCAGGCCCAAGAGTTCATGCAGGTCGCCGATATTGGCGGTTGGCTGTTGTACGATTATCGTGGGCTGAACCCGATCTTCGCAGACACTGTGGGGCCGGTGGGACATGTTACGCGCCCTGTATGGCTGTGGATACCCGTCGATGGTCGTCCGCGCATGTTGGTCAGCTTCGTAGATCAGAGCAGGTTCACGCATCTTGGGCTGGATACGACGCTGTTCGTCAACCGAGCCGATATGATAGAAAAGCTAAGAGACGCTGTTGGCGCCGACAGGCGGGTTTCCCGTTTGGCTATGGAATATACTCCGGAAGGCGCGCTGCCCAGAGTATCCAAGGTGGACGGCGGAACGCTGGAGATGGTTCGGGGGCTAGGCGTGGAGGTGGTGTCCTCGGCAGATCTGCTGCAGTATGCGACGCAGAGATGGGACGCCGCCCAGCTCGAATCGCATCTGTTCGCGGCGGATGCGCTCACGCGGATCGTGCAGGAGGCGTTTCGCCATATTGGAGAGGGCCTGAGTTCTGGAATCACCGAATTCGACGCGGCCGAGTTCATACGCAGCCGTTTTCGAGACGAAGGCCTCATCGTAACCGACGGCCCGGCGGTTGCCGTCAACGAACATGCTTCCGACCCGCACTTCGACCCAACACCGGAGAACTCCGTTCGTATCCGGCGCGGTGACTGGGTACTGATAGACCTTTGGACACGGCTGCCGGACGATAACGCCATGTTCGCCGATATTACATGGACGGCATACATCGGCGACAGCGCGCCGTCCAAGCACCGCGAGGTGTTCGACGCGGTGATCGGGGCGCGAGACGCCGCGCTCGAAGAGATGGAGAAGGCATTCGCAGAGAACAGACCGCTTCACGGCTGGGAACTAGACAGGGTGGCGCGCGAATACATCGAGCGAACGGGTTACGGCGACTGGTTCAACCACCGTCTCGGCCACAGCCTGGGGCGGGAGGTGCATTCCAACGCCGTCAACCTCGACTCTTGGGAGACTTTCGACACGCGCCTGCTGATTCCCGGAATAGCCGTTACCATCGAACCCGGAATATACATACCCGAATTCGGGGTGCGCTCCGAGATAGATGTCTATATATCCGAAAACGGCCCGCAGGTTACGACCGAGATGCAGCGCGAGGTTTTTCATATCGAGATCGAATAGAATCAGCTATAACCAGCCATTACATCAAAAGCCCTTGCACAGGAACTAGCGTCTGATTGTACGGATCTACGGCGAGGAATACGCCCTCCAGCGTATATGCGCCTAGCAGAGCGTCCGTGCCTTCTTCACCGAATACGACCCATGTTATCGTCTCCACCCCGCTGACGCGCGCCCATATTTGGGCCATTCCTAGTTCCACCTGCTCGCCATTGGCATATCGAAAGGTATGGCTAGTCGTTGGAGAGACTCCCAGCCGTCTGAGAATGTCGGCTGGAATTACAGTGGTCGTCGCGCCCGTGTCCACTAGCGCTTGCAGCTCTTCTGAGTCGCGCCTGTCGAGATCGGAAACTCTTATCTTCACCCTGAATGTCCCCATTGGGATTCCCCGATGATGCTGGGTGGATATTAGGGTGGATATATCCGGATTGGTTAGATCAACGCTGATTCACAGTTTTCGGCAGGCGTGTCAGCAACAGTATCACCGATCCAAATATCACTGCGACGCCGCCATACAGGAACGCGCTGGTGGTGTCTGTTCGATCGACAATTATGCCCGCTACCCATGGTGAGAACGCGCCGAGGAAGCTGGCTCCGTAGATGAGGGATACGACGGTGGATTGCGCCCGTCCTCGCGCGACATCTATCGCGCTTGCTATGTAGATGGTGTGCAGCGAGTATAGGAAAGCTCCCATCGCAAGCACCGTCAGCGCCAGTTGCGGACCATCCGACGCGAATGCGAGCGTTATCATCAGAAATCCCAGTATCGCGGTGCATGGCACTAGCACAATTTTGCGTCCGTATCTGTCCGAGAGGTATCCCATCACAGGCTGGGCGACTATGCCCGTTACCTGCGCGCCTGCCATGAACAACCCTACGGCAATCTCCGAATAGTCGAGGTCTTCCAGCAGATAGACTGGCAAGAATGCCATAATAGCGGACTGCCCAACGCTTCTGAGGGATGTCACTATCACGAGCGAGAGCATCGCTCGTTCTCGCAAAAGCGTTGCCAGGGACGATAGGTAGTCGGCTACGGAGGCGGTATCGGTGGCGACGGTTGGTATGCTGCGCATCATCAGATATACGGCGACGGCGAAGAACAGCGCAGGGATGATACTGATGTGCAAGACATCTCGCCACTCGAACGCTACTAGGTATGTGCCTGTTATCAGGCCACCTGTGAGGACGGGGCCCACGACTTCGCCAACGCTGCCGCCAGTGCCGTGTAGGGATATGGCGAAGCCGCGCCTGTCGGGAAACTTACGCGACAGCGACGCTATCGCAGGTGGATGATACAGCGAGGGGCCGATGCCTACCAGCAGCATCACTGCGAACAGCAGCCAGTAGTTGGGCGCGCTCCCCAGCAGAAAATAGGATATACCCATGATCCCGAGTGAGAGCATCAGCATTATCCCAGACCTGTTGGCAAATCGGTCGCCGAGATAGCCGGCTACCATCGTAGTCGCGCCGCTCGTTACGCGCTGGGATGTAGAAAGCAGACCGAACTGGGCGCCGCTCAGACCTAGATCGTCTTTGATGACGGCCAGTATCACGCTCTGGAGCCCGGAGTTATAAATATGCTTCACAGTGTGGCCTAAGACCACTGTGACTGCCAGCTGAACCCTGCCCTGCCGTATCTCCTCGGATACCGACCCCGCTTCGACCGATGTCATGTTATCGTTATCCTCCGATGTTCGCAGTTGGGCCAATTGTATCCGCTGCGCCTATTGCCGGTGCCTATTGCCGATGGGAGCATGCGCTAGCTCGGATGGAGATGCAGTAACGATTTCGCGCAACGCGGCGATACAGCGGGACTCCAACGACATGGATGCCCGGAATGTGCAGCAGCAGTCCCAACGGCATCAGCGCGGGTATTTGCCTGAACAGCTTTCTTATCGCGTGAAAGCCCTCGTGAACTTCGCCGGCGTCAGATACCAGCCACGCGGAGCGTTCCAGATCGTCCCCTGTGAGATACTGAGGAGGCCAATCGGGGCTATCGAAGGGAATCCAGCTGATACGCTCTCGCAGGTCGAGCCGTCGCGCCCGGCGGACGAAACCGGCGCACATACCGCATTCACCGTCGTAGTAGAAAGTCCATCGCGCTCCGCTCACTGATGCCGCCGTCCCTCGTAGGGATGTTCGGCGTCGAGTGGGTCTCCTTCCGCGAAACGAGACGCGCGAAACTCGTGAACTGGATGATCGGAGCTCTTGCCGTTCATGACCAATTCGGCGATCATACGCCCGATGACGGGGGAGAGTTTAAAGCCGTGTCCGCTAAATCCGGCAGCCCAGTACAAGCCGTCCGCTGTCGAAGACGCGTCCAGAATCGGGTTGCCGTCCGGCGTCATATCGTACAGCGAGCCGTAGCCTCCTCTGCAAGTCGCCGCTGAAAAGCCCGGGAACCTCAGTTTGGCGCGCTCCCAAAACTCGACGATTGTGCTGTGGTCTGCATTCAGCCCGAACGAATCGGGGTTGACGACCTCTGTAAGATCTTCCAGCGCTTCGCCGCCGATAAGTGTGCAGTGTCCAGCATCGACTCTGAAATAGGCGCCTGTCGTATAGTCGATGACATTGGTATTCAGCGACTCCAGCATAGGCGGTCGGCGCAGGTGAACCATCTGCGCCCTGATCGGCGTGATTGGCAGTATCTCGCCAATCGGCGCGGCGAGCGCGTTGGTCCACGGGCCAACGGCTGATATTACGGTGTCGGTCTCGACGATACCCGCGCCGGTGTCCACACCGACGACTCTGCCGCCTTCGACGCGAAGCGCGCTAACTGGTGTATCTGTCCAAATCTCCGCGCCGGTGTCGGTAGCCCTGTCCGCGTATGCGTAGGTCGTTGCGACGGGGTCTGCATATCCAGAATCTGGTTCATACACACCCACGCTTACGCCCTCCATATCGGCATCCGGCAGCAGCTCTGGCAGCTCCGAGGGCGTCAGCGTGTGTATGTTCACACCCATTTCGCGGTTCATGGCAACATTCGCATGAACTGCTCGTTCTGATTCCTCTCCAAACAGCAGCGCGCGTCCAGTCTCGATAAACCGAGCGTCTCCACCCACGGCGTCTCCGAAATTATGGAATATCTCGCTCGCCTCCTGCGCCATTCGCACGAGCGTCGGATGCAGGTAATGTTCGCGCACCATTGCTCCAGACCTGCCGCTGGCCCCAGATGCAAGCCGATTCTTTTCGATGAGCAAGACACGGCCAGCTCCCATGCGGGACAAATGCATCGCCACGCTAGTTCCGGTTACACCGCCGCCTATGATGACGACATCCGCCGTTTTCCGATTCATGTCCGCCATCCTCGAATGTCTGATAGATTATAGGTTATGAATTATATCCTATTGTCGTTCCTGTAAGTTAACGAAAACTTCGAGGAGAAGAGACGATGTCCGACCAGACCCCGATACCGGACGACACTCTGACCATCCTAAAAGAAATCCCGACTCAGACGCTGATAGACGCGCTGTGGGTCAAGGGCTGGCCGCAAGCGTATATAGAGGGAGCGCGTCCGCTGCGTCCGGGACAGTCGATGGCGGGGCGCGCAGTTACGCTGAGATTCGTCCCGCACCGTCCAGACTTGGCGGCGGACAAGCCGAGCGGTGATCGCTCCGCCGAGTATATCGCGATCGAGCTGTGCGGGCCTGGTGAAGTACTAGTAGTGGACGCCATGCGCTGGACTTACAGCTCCATCGGCGGGGACATCAAGTTCTTCCGACTGATGCAGAGGCAAGTCGGCGGGCTGGTTACGGATGGTTCCGTCCGGGATAGCGCGATGCTGAAAGAGTATGGCTTTCCCGTATTCAGCGCATCGACGACGGCGAAGCAGGGGCCGGCGGAGTTCTGGCCGTGGCAGGTCAACGACGCTATCCAGTGCGGTGGGGTTCTGGTCAGACCGGGCGACGCTGTCGTAGGCGACGATGACGGCGTGGTAGTAGTGCCTCGATCCGAAGTCGATGAGGTGATACAGATAGCCCATCAGCGCGAAGAGGTAGAAGAGATAGTAAAGGCGCAGCTGGAGATAGAGAGATGTTCTCCGGGCAAGTACTATCCGTTCAATGACGCGACATGGCAGCTGTACGAACAGAAGACTGGCAAATCGCGACCGTCATGAGGAAAAGGCTATATCATGTCGGCAAGAGTGACATGATTACGGCGAGCTTACATAGATCGATCTTCAATCGGCTGTAAATCGAGCTGTAAATCGAAAGGAGCGGCGGTATGAACGCTGGGAAGTTTGGAGTGAAAGACATCCAAGAGCAGGCGCGGGCGATGGGCCTGGATGTGGACGAATCGAGGGCGCAGACGATAGCGCTCCGTTTGGCTGGTATTATCGATGAGCTGGACATGATACCGACAGATCAGCTCGACACGGTGGAGCCTGCTATGGAGTTCCATATCGAGCAGGAGCGGATTCGATGAATGGGGAAGATCTACACCGATTGACGATCGCGGAGATGGGCGATCTGATCCGCTCGCAGAACTTGTCGCCGACGGAGCTGACGCAGGCATACCTCGCCCGAATCGAGCGTCTCGATCCGACGCTAGGGGCGTACATTACCGTTATGGCAGATAGCGCGCTGTCTGCGGCGATGCAGGCAGAGCAGGAGATCAGCGCGGGGGCGTACAGAGGACGGCTGCACGGCATACCGATTGCCGTAAAGGACATCGTCTATACCAGAGGCGTTCTCACGAGCGGCGGCTCGCGTGTGCTGAGCGACAATGTACCGGATTACGACTCCACCATAATCGAGCGTCTGCGGGATGCGGGCGCAGTCTTGCTGGGGAAGCTGAATCTAAGCGAGTTTGCCATCGGCGGCACCATAGACCATCCGTATGGCACGCCGCGCAACCCATGGAATACAGACAGGACGGCGGGCGGTTCCAGCAGCGGTTCCGGAGTAGCCACGGCAGGCGGGCTGTGCGCCGGGTCTCTAGGTTCGGATACGGGAGGCTCGATTCGTGGGCCGAGCGGATTCTGCGGCATAGTCGGCCTGCGACCTACTTACGGACGCGTCACACGGCACGGCGTTATCCCTATGAGCTGGAATATGGATACGGTTGGGCCGATGACTCGGACGGTCGAAGACTGCGCCATAATGCTGGGAATAGTTGCGGGGCGCGACGAGCGCGATGATTCGTCTAGCGCCGAACCCGTGCCAGACTACTCCGCAGAGCTGGGCGGAGGTCTGCCGAACGGTGTCCGGATCGGCGTTTCGCGTCAAGCTTTCGACTTCGAGGGGCTGGATGCGCAGGTTGCTGGCAGCGTTCGAGTCGCCGTCGATCATATGGCGGAGCTGGGAGCGGATGCCAACGAAGTAGATTTGCCGATGTCAGCGCGCAGCGGAGCGATGTTTCTTGCGACAGCCGATGTGGATTCGGCGGCGTTCCACATGGATTGGCTGCGCGCGAAGGGCGATCTGTACGATTGGAGCACTCGGACTCGGTTGGAGTCTGCCGCTCTGACGCCTGCGCCGGTCTATCTGCGCGCTCAGCGGGCGCGGACTCTTCTAAGACAAGAGCTTACAGCGACACTTCAGACGCATGATTTCATCGTCATGCCCACGGGCCCTACGACCGCCCCGCCGATAGCCGATTCCACCGGATCGCCGGGCGGATACTATCAGGGTCGGCTCGATCTCGGCCGTCGTCAGTACACTAGCCCTGCCGCGCTTGCCGGCTTGCCGGCTATATCCGTCCCCTGCGGTCTCTCCGAAGACGGATTGCCTATCGGCGTTCAGATCATTGGCCGCCCGTTCGGAGAGGCTCCGCTCATGCAGCTGGCGCACGCATACGAACAGTCCACCGACTGGAATGGAAGAATGCCACCAGGGTTCTGAAGACACTCGTCTTATAAGGAAAAGCGCATGACACCGCACACGCAGGATACGAATCTTCCAGATACAGGCTATCCGGCAGACGCCGATGTCGCCAATACCAATAAAGGTTTACCGGGCAAGCTCCTCGCCTTGTTGGGAGTCGTTCTGGCGACGGGTTTCGTGATCGGCGCGCTGTTTGCGTCCTGGACAGGGCTGGGATCCCCAGATACTAGCCTGTTCGACGAGGACGAGATAGCGAGTGTTTTCGCGTCCGTCAACCCTGCAGTAGTAGAGATAGAGGTTGCCGGTCAGATCGGAAGTATGTCGGTCGATGCTCTCTACTGGGGGTCGGGTTTTCTCATCGACGACCAGGGACACATAGTCACCAACTATCATGTCGTATCGGAAGGTTCGGGATTCATCGTTGGGCTTTCGGATGGTAGAGAGCTGGAGGCAGAGAGGGTGGGCTTCAGCCGCGCCGACGATCTTGCCGTGCTGCGTGTCGATCCAGAACTAGTACAGGATATAACACCACTGGAGCTGGCGGATTCTTCCACTGTAGAGCCGGGACACATGGCTATCGCAGTTGGAAGCCCCTTCAAGGAGTTCAATTCCATCAGCGTCGGCGTGATTAGCGGCGTGGAAAGGGGCCAAGTCAGCGCGGTAGGACGCCCAATCCCTAATATGATTCAGACCGATGTTCCGCTCAATCCCGGTAACTCCGGCGGACCGCTGCTGAACTCAGAAGGCGAGGTGGTCGGTGTAAACACGCTGCGCATGGACATCGCTAGAGCTTCGAATATAGACGACTATCGAATTGGATTCGCTGTCTCCAGCAACACCGTTCGGGATGTTCTCCCTAACATGCTCGATGGAGAGAACTTCCGCAGGCCGTGGATCGGTATTAGTGGCATGTCCGTATCCCGCGGGATGACGCGCGACAGAGGGTTGCCCAGCGGGATACTCGTTACGGCAGTGTTCGCCGACAGCCCAGCGCGAAGAGCCGGCATCAACCCGTTCCGCAATCTCAACACGGACAATCTAGGAGATGTGATTACGGCGGTGGACAGCGTCCAGGTAGAAGCGATGGAGGATATGGTGAGCTATCTGAACGAGAAGAGGGCAGGCGACAGCGTAACGCTGACTGTGTTCCGAGACGGGATCGAGCGCGAAGTCCGTCTCGCGCTCGATCCGTGGCCAGACAGAGCATAGAGAACGAGGCATAGGGAATAGACAATAGATATTCCGGTGTCGGCATATGGCTAGAACGCTGGATGCTGTCAATCAGCTATCTAGCCCAGCTATCTAGCCGGATTATCAGCCATTCGGGATATCTATTCCTTATCGTAACGCTCTCCATACCCGTTGCTTGTTTCTTTCATTATTGCAGCGGCGAGAAGCTCATGGGCAGGAGCAGCTTGTTTTCCTGTCTGAGCGGCGCGATTCCGCCGGGAGGAGGCCAGACGCCTTTCTCACGAGTCTCGCTTCTGACATTCGCTCGGTGGTCATAGGATTCGTAAGCCCACATGTGTATCCACACATTGAGAGCGCCCAACTCCGAGTACCACGCGCCAACCAGCGGGGAATACTTTTCACGCTCCTCGATGTGTTCGCCCCACTTGTCGATTACCTTGGGAATATCTCCGACTGCGTATGTGTAGATACGCATTTCATATACAGGGCCAAGTTTGGCGGCGCCCCGGTTCTGCATGAACGGCGCAGGCAAGAATATGTCCGACTGCATGTTCAGCACGAACTCGGTGTTGTTCGGCGGCCAGACACCTTTGGCAGTCACTTCGGCGCGCACATCGCGCCGTTCGTTCAAGTCCTCATACGGCCAGATATGGACTACCTGATTCAGAGGCCCGGCCTCTGTGTACCAGAACCCGAACAGCTGTGAATAGTCCTGTCTGCCCTCCTTCAGCTTCTCCGCAGACCGTCTCTCGAACTCCGGCACAGAGCGCGGTTTGAGATCGTAAGTCCTGAATTCGTATATCATGTGTGGCTCCTATATGTATGTCGTGTCATATGATGATGCCGATGAGATGAGCGGCTAGAGAATGTTAGCCTGCCGCAAAAGCCTAACACGATAAGGCCACTTTGTGAATTGGCGGTCTCGCTGCGCCTCTAGCGGCTGTACATGGCTATATATATCAGGCCATTTCTGCATATTGAGAGCGACGCGCCAGAGTGTATATGATTCTTGCAAATATATTAGAAAGCCGAGGTCGATTCGATATGCCCAAAACAGTTCTCGTTACCGGTGGCGCAGGATACATCGGAAGTACGATATGTTCTGCTCTGCTGGATGCGGGGCATACGCCCATAGTTCTCGACTCGCTAGTCAGAGGGCGCGAGGAGTTCGTTCGAGGAGTTCCTTTGTATCGCGGGGATATTGCGGATGCGGATTTGCTTGGGAATATCATGTCGGAGAATCCAAACATATCCTGCGTGATACACTGCGCGGCCCTTGCGCTGGTGCCAGAATCCGTCGCGCGACCTTACGACTACTACGCTAACAATGTATCCGGCTCCCTAGAGATGTTTCGCATACTGACTGAGCTGGGATGTAAAGATTTCGTCTTCAGCTCGTCCGCATCTTTATACGATACCGCGCCGGGTTTTATGGTTACGGAGGATTCGCCCGTTCGTCCGTCGAGTCCGTATGCGCGCAGCAAGCTGATGGTCGAAATGATCTTGGAAGACATGGCGCAGGGTTTGGGGCTGCGGGGGCTGACGCTGCGATATTTCAATCCCATCGGCGCGGATCCGAAGATGCGATCGGGGCGCAACGCCGACGCTGGGGCTTCGCAGATCCTAGATGTGCTGGTAGCGGTTGCCGACGGTTCTCGCCCAGTCTTTTCCATAACCGGAACCGACTGGCCCACCCGCGACGGCACCGGTATCAGAGATTACATACATGTTTGGGATCTGGCGCAGGCGCATGTACTCGCTGTCGAGCGTATGGACGCTATTTTCCCCGATGGCTCAGGTTACGAGACTGTCAATCTCGGACGCGGCGACGGTGTGACGGTGCGTGAGCTGGTGCATACTTTCGAGAAGGTGTACGGTCGGGCCATTGCCAAAGAGGATGCGCCGCCGCGTCCCGGCGATGTGGCGGGGGCGTTCGTCAAAGGCGAAAGAGCGAAAGAGCTGCTGGGCTGGAGCGCCCGCCTATCGCTGGAGGACGGTATTCGCCACGCGCTGGAGTGGGCGGAGATCGACGCGGAGGCATCGTCTGAGATTTCCGAGAAATAATGACTATCGAAGAATCTCGACTTTTTCCTTTTTCCATATATCCTCCATCCTTTCTTCTCTATCCCGTTCTTCTGCGGCCAGCCGCTATTTGAGAGGATTTTTCATACTATGCTATAATTCGCGTCAACGAGGGTCAGGTCGCGCCTGATTTTCGCTGATTTGCCATAGATATCCAAAGACAGGGCGAGAGTATATGGTTCAGATTGCATCCGAATCTCCGATAACGCCGCCAACAAGCCCCCACCAGCTGTTCACGGTGCCTGAAGGCCCTGTGACGATGAAATCTCTGCTGGAATCGGGAGTTCATTTCGGACACCAAAAGCGTCGGTGGAATCCGAAAATGAAGCAGTATATATTTACTCACCGCAACGGCGTCCACATCATGGATCTTCAGAAGACTCTGCGGATGCTGGGTACGGCGATGGCGTTCATGTCCGATGTTGCCGCTCGGGGTCAGCGTGTGCTGATGGTGGGAACCAAAAAGCAGGCGCAAGACACTATCCAGCAAGAGGCCGCCCGCGCCGGCGCGTTTCATATCACAACGCGATGGCTCGGCGGGACACTCACGAATTTCAACACGATTCAATCCCGCATAGACCATCTGGTGAAACTCGAAGATCAGAAGGCTAAGGGAGAGTTTGCCCGCGTCACTAAACGCGAATCCCTCAAACTCGAACATTCCATTGCCAAACTGAACCGCCATCTATCCGGCATCAAGGAAATGTCCGAGATGCCGGGCGCGCTGTTCATTGTCGATGTCGGTAAAGAGCATATCGCTGTCGCAGAGGCCCACAAAGTGGGCATCCCGATCGTCGCGCTCGTAGATTCGGACTGCGACCCAGACCAGATCGACTATCCCATACCGGGGAACGATGACGCGATAAGATCCATCAGGCTAATCACCGCAAAGATGGCAGAAGCCATTGTCAATGGACGGAATCGCCGTTTTGCTGAGCATGAGGAAGGCGCGACACAGGAAGAGCTGGACGCCGAAACCGAAGCTGCGCAAGCCGACTAGCGCCGGATTTTCACCGGGATGACCATGGTTGCATCCGACACAGCCAGACGCAGCCAATCGAGGGTTGTCGCTGTTCGATTTGGCTAAGAGACAAAATACACGAAGTGGAGCAGGTGTCCGCCGGGCATTTCGCCCCATATCCCATATAATGTTAGGGAGATTTCTCAAAAGACAATGGCAGTAACAGTTGACGACATCAAAGCCCTGCGTGAAATCACCGGCGCAGGGGTTATGGACAGTAAGAAAGCGCTCGAAGCGTCGGGCGGGGATCTGAAGAAGGCTGAAGACCTGCTCCGACAGCAAGGCATAGCATCGGCGGCAAAGAAATCCAACAGAGCCACCAATCAAGGTCTGGTCGAGTCTTACATCCATAGCGGAGGCCGAATCGGCGCCATTGTGGAGGTCAACTGCGAGACAGACTTCGTCGCCCGCACGGACGATTTTAGAGACCTCGCCCACAATCTGGCAATGCAAGTCGCCGCTATGTCTCCCATGTATGTAGATGAAGGCTCCGTGCCGGATGGCGAAACCGTCGATGCCGCACAGGTTTGTCTGCTGCATCAGCCTTTCATACGGGAACCTTCCAAGACGGTACAGGAACTCGTCAACGAAACAATCGGCAAGCTAGGGGAAAATGTCCGCGTACGTCGATTTACGCGATTCTCGCTCGGTGAGTAACCATCTCTAAAGATTGCTCCCCATCCGCAAAGTACAGACGGATCCTCCTGAAGCTGAGTGGGGAATCTCTTCAAGGTGAGCGCGGCTTTGGTGTCGATCCGAAAGCTGTCAGCTTTATGGCTAGCGAGATAAAGTCTATCTTCGATCTTGGTGTCGAAATGGGCATAGTCGTGGGGGGAGGCAATATATGGCGTGGTACACAAGCGGAGTTGGACGGGATGGACCGCGCCACAGCCGATTACGCAGGGATGCTTGCCACAATTATTAGCGCACTCGCTTTGCAAGATACCCTAGAGCGCAATTTTGGTGTCGATACGCGAACACAGAGCGCGATAAATGTCTCACAGATCGCCGAACCGTACATCCGCCGCCGAGCTATCAGACACCTCGAAAAAGGGCGTATCGTGCTGTTCGCCGCCGGCACTGGCAATCCGTATGTCACCACAGATACAGGCGCCGCTTTGAGAGCCATCGAAATAGGCGCAGATGTGCTGCTGATGGCAAAGAACAATGTCGATGGCGTTTACGAAGACGACCCGCGCTCCAACCCCGACGCTAAGAAGATAGAAAGTCTCACATATTTCGAGGCGATGCAAAAGCGGTTGGGCGTTATGGATTCCACAGCGCTCTCGCTGTGCATGGATTATAATGTCCCAATAATCGTTTTCGATCTGTTCGAGAGTGGCACTCTGAAACGCGTTACAATGGGCGAAAAGCTGGGTTCTACAGTCTCATAGCCTCATAGTCTCATGGACGGAGGGGTTCCGAGTAATATGCCCTGTTCTCGAATTGGGATCCGTTACATTCAGCCTAAGCGCAATGGCATACGCAGTCGGAAATCTCGTTCATGATTATCCTGTGTGGTGCCCCGTATTCCATTGATGCGCGTCTCTCTCGATGCTCGATGCAGGGATTGCAAGCGTCGCCAATAGAAAACTGTTGCCCGCTGTTCGAATTGTCGGGCAATGTTAGTATAAATATAATTGGAGTCTCTATCCCAAAATAAAGCGCAAAGTGGCGTCGAGTGTCGAGTATAGAACGATATGGCTCTCGCAATATAACTCCGAACACTGCGGCCCTCGCTGCGGCCCATGAATATACGAATGTCTATGGAGGTATCTTACTATGGCCGATGTCGATGAAGTTCTGGAAGACACGGATTCGCGTATGCAGAAATCGGTGGATGCGCTGGGGCGGGAGTTGGAGACCATTAGAACTGGGCGCGCGTCTCCCCGCCTGATCGAAAGCATGTTGGTGAACTACTACGATGTCCCAACGCCTCTGAATCAGATAGCGTCTATCACAGTGCCGGAGGCTCGGCTGCTGATGATACAGCCATGGGACAAATCTGCCCTCAAAGAGGTCGAAAAATCCATTATGCGCTCTTCTCTCGGCCTGACGCCGAATAGCGACGGCACTGTAATTAGGCTCAACATTCCTCCACTGACGGAAGAGCGGCGACGAGATCTCGTAAAACTGGTGGGACGCAAGGTGGAGGATGGACATGTCGCCGTCCGCAACATACGACGCTCCGGCATCGAATCTTTCCGCGCTATGGAGCGAGGCAAGGAACTTTCAGAAGACGACTCCAGACGCGCGCAAGCGGATGTCCAAGAGCTGACCAACCTCTACATCACCCAAATGGATGAGATGAGAAAGGCTAAAGAAGAAGAGGTAATGGAAGTTTGACGCTTCCTAAATCGCAGCTGGATTCGCCATCCGCCTGCGCTCATGATCAGATTCCGGCGCATGTCGCCATCATCATGGACGGTAACGGTCGCTGGGCTGTCAGCCGCGGACTCAGCCGTTCCGACGGCCACAGAGCTGGCACCGAGAACATCCAGCGAGCGATACATGCATTCGCGCATCTTGGCGTGAGATACCTGACTATATATGCCTTTTCGACAGAAAACTGGGCGCGTCCCGCTAGTGAGGTCGAATCGCTCATATCGATCATCCATGAGGTAATCGGCCCCGAATCGGAGCGCCTCCACTCGCTCGGTGTGAGGATTAAACACATCGGAACACTGGACGATTTGCCGTCCCCGCTGCGACGCGCCATTGAAAGCAGCATCGAGATGACTCGGAACAACGACCGTCTTACGCTGTGCGTCGCATTCAACTACGGCTCGCGCACGGAGATACTGAACGCCGTGAGACGAATGGCGGCAGACAGCATCGACCCAGCACATATCGATGAGGCCGTCTTCTCCGAATATCTCGACACTGCGGGCATCCCCGACCCTGACCTGATAATCAGGACTGCGGGCGAGATGCGCTTGTCCAATTTCTTACTCTGGCAGTCGGCATACTCCGAGTTTTACAGCACGCCGGCGCTGTGGCCGGATTTCGATGCCGGCGAAGTGCAGAAGGCAATCGACGCCTACGGGAGGCGCAGACGCAGATTCGGGCGTTTGGACGACCGAACGGCTCGGTAAGAAAGTCGGCGCTTGCTCGAGGCCAGCAGATGAGACTCCGTATTCTGACTGCTGCAGTGGGCCTACCAATTCTCGCCGCAATCGTCTGGATGGGCGGCCTGATATTCGCCATCGCCGTCGCCGTCGCCGCGGGGATTGCGGCGTGGGAACTCGGCCGTATGGCGCGCGGATGGGGGCAGCCCTCCAGCGATCCGTTCGCCGTAGGCATAGCTGCCGCTATCGCCCTCGCCGGCCACTTCGCGGCGCAATCCGATTCGGTGAATCTGACATTCGCCGTTGGCCTCACCGTTGCCATACTTGCCGGGGGCGCGGCGGCAGTACTGCTCACATATCGTCAGAACGGCGAAAGTTCGAGGATAGCGCGGACGGTACTCACCACAACCTGCATCGCCCTGTTCATCGGCGGAACGCTCTTTCACGCCACCATGATTCGCAGCTTCTCTGACACTGGGCTCGTTTGGATACTGTTCCTTCTCGGCGTAACCTTCGCAACGGACACGGGCGCTTACATTCTGGGCAGGTCAGTCGGGCGCCATAAGATGGCCCCTTCCATAAGTCCAGGCAAGACTTGGGAGGGCGCCGCTGGCGGATTCATCGGCGCGGTCGCCGCCGGATTGGCAATCAGAACCTTAGTCATAGGCGATGGATCGGGGTGGCCTTTCGCGCTCGCCGTCGTATCTGCCGCCGTCATGGGAATCTCTGGACAGCTGGGTGATCTGTACGAATCCAAACTCAAACGGCGCGCTGGCATGAACGACTCCGGGACGATAATCCCTGGGCATGGAGGCATCCTAGACAGGCTGGACTCCATCACTTTCAACCTCGTTGCTATGGTCTATTTACCGTATCCGCTTCTGTTCGCCACAGCGTCATAGTCGAAGGGGTGATCAGCCAGTTCCTGACATATAACCGAGGCTTTGCTCCAAAAGTAGTTTGGGAATAGGACTTTTGGAGCAAAGCCTATAATCGAACAGACTCATCGAGCGATGAGAGGGCTGAATGAGCATCCGAATCGTATATCAATCGTATAGCGCAGTCGCATTGTAAGCTGACGGATGTTGACGGATATAGACCATAGTCTAGTATAGTGGCGTTAGATTTCTAAGCTGAAACCTCCGATAGCTCGTTGATGATTGTCGATGGCTTTCGAGTCATCAGCATGAGATGGGGAGTCTCGCTCGTACAGATTCTTTCACCTGATTGGCGAGATCTCAAGCGGATTTCCCAACCTATCTGAATATGAGAGTGTAACCAGATAATCTGAAAGGTTCCACGCGTCTAGTTCGAGCGAAGAGCGGATATCTGAAAGAATCGGTTGGGACCATCAGGTTGAAACATTCTGGACAGCGGATGTCTCAGAGTAAGCGGGAAGAAAATGGACGGAAGCAGAAAAGGTCTGGCTATTCTTGGGTCCACAGGTTCGGTTGGAACCCAGACGCTGGAAGTGGTTCGCGCACTGCCGGACAGGTTTCGAGTTGCCGCGCTGACATGCAACCGCAATCTCGCGCTGATGGAATCTCAGGTGCGCGAGTTTCGTCCGTCATTCTTCCACTGCAATGGGACGCCAGAGGAAAAGGCGCGTCTGTTCGCCTACGAATGCGCAGAACTCGATCTCTGCGACATCGTGCGTCAGGATGAGATCGACACCGTCGTCACCGCCACCGTGGGCGATGTCGCTATTGCCCCGACACTCGCTGCCATAGATGCAGGCAAGCGGATTGCGCTCGCCAACAAAGAGACTCTGGTTACCGCCGGCGCCATAGTTACCGAGCGCGCCGCGGCCAAGGGTGTGGAGATTCTGCCGCTGGATAGCGAACCTAACGCCATATGGCAGTGCATTCGAGGCGATCGCGCGGGTGTATCCAAGCTGATAATTACAGCGTCCGGCGGCGCGTTCAGACATACGCCAATCGACAGACTAGCCGATGTGACACCGCGGCAGGCGCTGAAACATCCGACATGGAGCATGGGACGGAAGATAACGATAGACTCTGCGACTATGATGAACAAGGCGTTCGAGGTAATCGAAGCGCACTGGCTGTTCGGCGTTCCATGGGACGATATCGAAGTCGTTATTCATCCGCAGAGTATAATCCATTCGATGGTGGAGTTCGTGGACGGCTCGGTCAAAGCGCAGCTTAGCCCTCCGGATATGCGTCTGCCGATTCAATATGCGCTGTCTTACCCAGAGCGTATGGAAAACCCTCAGATTACCCGGTTCGACCCGGTGAAGGTAGGTTCTCTCACCTTCGAGAAGTGGGATGCGGAACGATATCCATGTTTCGACATGGCGTTGGATTTTGCCAGACGCGGCGGCACATGGCCCGCGGCCCTCTGCGGAGCGAATGATGCCGCAGTCGATGCCTTCCTCGCAGGCGATATAGGTTTCTTGGACATCTCTCGTGTGATTCGAGACTCGCTCTCATCTCACAGCAATATCGCATATCCCGAATTGGACGATGTGATCTGTGCGGAGAAAGCAGGATACGAGAAAGTCTCGAAGCTAGTATAGTGTCGGAAATCGCGCGGCGACTCTCGGAATTATTCATAAACAAAAGGGAAATATCGGACAGCGTGGGGAGCGTCCGGAAAGGGTACTAGAGTGTTCGGCCTTCCGGCTTGGCTGCTGATAATTCCTATGTTGGCATTTCTCGTGTTCGTTCATGAGCTGGGGCATTTTCTGACAGCCAAGCGATTCGGCATCAAAGTGCTGGAGTTCGGTTTCGGATTTCCGCCTCGTCTGTTCGGCGTGCGCTATGGCGAGACGCTCTACTCCGTCAATGCGATTCCCATCGGCGGTTTCGTGCGTATGCTGGGCGAGGAAGACCCGACCCATCCACGCAGCTTTGCGAGGCAGGCCCCGTGGAAGCGCGCAATCGTGCTGTGCGCCGGGTCTTTCATGAACTTCCTGATACCGGTGGTCATCTTCACAGCGCTGTTCATGCTGCCGCAGGATGTACCTGTTGGAACGGTATCGATCACCGGCGTCGCGCCTGCATCGCCTGCGCAGCAGGCAGGAATCAGAGCGGGTGATCAAGTGGTGGCAGTGGACGGCGAGCGGATACGAACTCACTACGATCTGGTGAGAGAGACGATGGCGAATCTCGGCGCAGAGATGGATCTGACACTGCGGCGCGGCTCCATAGTCAGCGGTCTCGGCTCTTCGTCAGATTCGTCGGTCGTGGAGACACTGACCGTCATCCCCCGCCTGAATCCACCACAGATGACAGTCGTAGAAACCGTTACCGATCCCGAAACTCAGGTCAGCCTGCGCGATGCGCGAAGATACGATGTCCGACTCCGTGTTGGAGACACTCTCACACAAGGCGCGATCGGCGTGATGATAGGAACTTCCAACATCCAGTTCGTCAGCGAACGCCAAAATCTGATCGACTCCGTACCTAGCGCATTCGGACAGATAATCGATACTTTGGTGATGACGAAGAATGCCTTTCACCAATGGGCTGTAGGCGGCCCTTCTCCCGGTCTGACAGGGCCAATAGGAATAGCGCAAGTTACAGGCGAGGTAGCGGAGCAGGGCGCTATGCCATTCTTTCAGCTCGTCGGCCTGATAAGCATTAGCTTGGGAATAGTCAACATATTGCCCATTCCCGCGCTAGATGGCGGACGGCTGATGTTCGTCGTCATCGAGTGGGTTAGACGCGGGAAAAAGATTTCCCCTCAAAAAGAGGGGGTCATACACATCGTAGGATTCGGGGCGCTGATCACCTTCATCGTGGTCATCAGTTTTTTCGATATCAGCCGAATCTTGTCAGGCGAAGGCATATTGCCATAAGTTAGTCGAGCTCGTGTTGGGATTTTCATATCATGATTAGACGAAGAGTGACCAAGCCGCTGATGGTGGGTAATGTCATGGTCGGCGGCGATGCGCCTGTGACGGTACAATCGATGACCAAGACTGACACGCGCGATGTGGCTGCCACCGTTAGACAGATACATGCGCTGGAGGATGCTGGCTGCGAGATAATCCGCTCCGCAGTGCCTGATATGGAGGCGGCAGAGGCGCTAGGCGCGATTCGCCGCCAGATACGCATACCGCTCGTGGCGGATATACACTTCCACTATCAGCTTGCGCTGAAGTCGCTGGAAAGTGGAGTCGATTGCCTGCGGCTCAACCCCGGCAACATCCGCGACCGCGAGAAGGTAGAGCTGGTAGCGCGCGAAGCCAAATCACGCGATGTGCCAATCAGAATCGGGGTCAATTTCGGAAGCCTACCCCCTGTGGGCGGCATCGGGCGCACACGCGGCCTCTCCCGACACCGTGACGGCGTCAATACCCTCGCCAAAGGCATCGCCGAGGGCGAAGACTATTCCGTCGTTGATCACATGGTCGAAACCGGCTTATGGGAGATCGGTATTCTCGAAGATTTGGACTTCGACCTCATCAAAATCTCGCTCAAAGCATTCGATATAGAGACCACCGTCGAAGCATACCGCCGTATGGCTAAGCTGGTTCCATATCCACTGCATCTCGGCATAACCGAATCTGGCACCGCCAAATCTGGCAGCATACGCAGCGCAATTGGACTTGGCCTCTTGCTTTACGACGGTATAGGCGACACGATCCGCGTTTCACTGAGCGACGATCCAGTAGAAGAGGTTCGCGCTGGGTTCGAGATACTCAAATCTCTGGACATGCGGCAGGAAGGCGCGGTCTTGGTGGCCTGCCCATCCTGCGGCAGAGCGGATGTGGATGTGGTGAAGCTGGCTAACGAAGTGGACGAGCTGCTGAAACGCACGCGGTCGCCGATAAAAGTTGCCGTAATGGGCTGCGAAGTGAACGGACCAGGCGAGGCAAAGGATGCCGATGTCGGCATCGCCGCCGGCGCAGGGCGCGCTATCATCTTCCGAAAGGGGCAGAAAGCGCGCATCGTCCCAGAATCAGACATGCTATCCGCTCTCATGGAAGAGGTGGCGAAGGTCGAATCAGAAGAATTTGCTGTCCCATAACCAGAGAAACCATTTTCCATAGATTACATAGCGCAAATTAGCAATGGATTCATCATAGGATAGACAGTATAGATGCGATTCTCCCAATCATTCGGCAAAACACTCCGAGACACGACGGCAGATGCGGAACTAAACAGCCATCAGCTGATGCTCAGGGCTGGCATGATTCACCAGACAGCCGCCGGCGTGTATAGCTACATGCCGCTGGCGTGGCGTTCGATAATGAAGATAGAAACCATCGTGCGAGAGGAGATGGACGCGGCGGGCGGACAGGAGATACACATGTCCATGCTTCAACCGCGCGATATATGGGACATGTCCGGACGCTACGAATCATACGGCCGGGACATGATGCGGTTGAATGACCGCCGCGAACGGCCGCTCGTCCTCGCTCCAACCTCCGAAGAACTGCTTACGACGATAGTAAAGGCGAATATCCACAGCTATCGGGACCTGCCGGTGACGCTGTATCAGATTCAGACGAAGTTTCGTGACGAACCTCGTCCGCGCGGCGGTCTGATTCGCGTCCGCGAGTTCGATATGAAAGATGCGTACAGCTTCGACGCGGATCAGGACGGACTCGACCGCAGCTATGATGCAATGTTGGCGGCGTACAGACGCATATTCGCGCGCTGTGGCCTCTCCCCGATAGTCGTGGACGCCGATTCCGGCGCAATCGGCGGAAAAGATTCGCAGGAGTTCATCCTGCTCGCCGATGTGGGTGAAGACACTATCATCATGTGTTCTGAATGTGGATATGCTGCCAATGCGGAGAAGGCCACTTTCCGCAAACCCCAGCTGCCTAACGAAGACGCTTTGCCGATGTCAGAAGTTCATACACCCGCCATACGAACCATAGAAGAGCTGGCTTCTTTTCTGGATGTTCCGGCTTCCAAGACGCTCAAGGCTGTATTCTATTTCGTGGGGGGCGAGGTGGTGTTCGTCGTCATCAGAGGCGATCTGGAAGTGAACGAGGTCAAGTTGAGCAATGCGCTAGGCAATCCACAGGATCTCCGTATTGCTACGCCCGGCGAGGTCGCTCATGCCGGGTTGGTCGCTGGCTCCGCATCGCCGGTAGGTGTAGATATCCGCATCATCGCCGACGACTCTGTAATGTCAGACGCTAACTATGTCGCCGGCGCCAACCGCAAGGACTACCATCTAAGATGTGTGAACTATCCGCGAGATTTTAGCGCGGAGATAGTTGCGGACATTGCGATGGCGCGCGGTGGGTATGCCTGCGCCGAATGCGGCGGACGGCTCGACGAGAAGCGCGGCATCGAAGTCGGACATATCTTCAAACTCGGAACGCGATACAGCGACACTATGGACGCTCAATACAGCGACAGCTCCGGCGAACGACATCCAATAATCATGGGATGCTATGGAATCGGCATAGAGCGTTTACTGGCCGCCGCCATCGAACAGAATCATGACGAAAACGGCATCGTTTTCCCCGCGCCTATCGCGCCTTACGATGTTCACATCATCCTGCTAAACGGCAATGATTCGGATGTATCGGATGCCGCCGACGACCTGTACGACGCCCTGCAAGGAGTCGGGCTAACTGTGCTGTATGACGACAGAGACGAATCGCCAGGCGTCAAATTCAACGATGCCGACCTCATCGGCCTTCCCGTGCAAGTCGTGGTCAGCCGTAGAAATATGCGCCTAGGAGTGGCCGAAGTCAAGCGGAGGAACGCTACCGACGCGATCGCAGTACCGCTGGGCGAAGTGGTGGAGCTGCTGTCAGCCAGTTAATCAGACGGTTAGTAATCGTCGTTGGATTTTCACTATCTCGTTTCCGTCGATTATTACTTCGCGCTTGTCAACCTAGACATAAAATAGTCGGCTATCCGCTCGGCGTATTCCTCTTTTCGTTCGGTGAACGCCTCACCGTGCCTGACACCCTCCACCATCCACAATTCGCTTCCGGACGCGCAGGCGTCATAGACACGCCGTGTCTGTTCGGGCGATATTCGCACATCCTCCGTTTCGCATATCACCAGCGTCGGATAGCCTAAAGTCCGAACTGCATCTACTGGCGCGAGCGCGGCTATGTCTATATCGAACAGCTTGGATGCCATACATGTTGCCCCGACTTGGAATATCTTCACGACCCATTCTGGTAGCGCGGGTATGGCGATGGAAGCCTCCTGCGCTATCATCTCCGATGCTCTGGCATATGGGCCGTCGAGCGTGAGCGCGCGTATTTCAGCCTGTTCCGATGCTGCCAACGCCGCGGCGCCTGCCCCCATCGACAGACCGAACAGGCCGATCGAGTTGGGAGCGACACCCCTCGTGGTCAGATAGTCGTATGCGCCGAGAACATCCTGCCGTTCGTGCCAGCCGCCGGACATGCGCCCATCACCGGATTTTCCATGCCCGCGCAGATCGAACAGCAGCGCGCCGAATCCGCGTACGTTCAGCATAGCGGCCAGCTCCGTCATCCCGCAGCCAGCGCGTGTGGAACTGACGCCGTGTACGAATACGATTGTTGGCATTCCCACCCGACCCGGCATGTACCAACCATCCAGCATCACATCACCGCGCCTCGACAGAAATCGTACATCCTCGAAATGCGCGCCGTAGTCGGCAGGGCAGTCTTCCAGCGGACTGCGCGATGTCTTCGTCACCATGCTTGTGATTTTGTACGAGATCGCTATGTACATAGTCAGCGCGCCCACTCCAGTGAGGGCAGCTTTATGCCATCTGCGCAATTTGGATTCCTCCGTATAGTATGGCTTGTTTCGATTCACGGCTGATAAGACAGAATACAGATAAACTGCCCTTGCCGACACCCAGCGCCCTACTTGCGATACCATAACGACATCGGATGGTGGAATCCACTGCGAGCCTGTATCGTATCGGCTCGTATCGAATCGAATGGGAGGGTTTGGTTCTATGAGCGGTATATGGCCCGGCGACACAAGATGCGCTGTCATGCTCGGTTTCGATATCGACGGTGTATCTTCTGCGATCAACCGAAATCCCGATACGGCTAGACTTCCTAGCCTAATGTCGATGCGAGAGTACGGCCCATCGGTGGGCGTTCCTCGTATTCTCGACTTGCTGAAGCGGCACGATATACATGCGAGCTTCTACATACCCGGCTATGTTGCGGAGACGCATGAGGAGATGGTGCGTGATATTCATGCGCGCGGCCATGAAGTCGCCCACCATGGCTATATGCACGAGCCACCTGCGACGCTGGACAGATCTGGCGAGGCGGACGTTCTGGATCGTGGAATCGAAATACTGTCTCGTCTGACGGGCGAATCACCTGTTGGATATCGTTCGCCCAGCTGGGAGCTCAGCGAACATTCGCTGGAAATGCTCCTAGATAGAGGTTTCGTCTATGACTCTAGCCTGATGGGTGACGATGTTCCCTACACAGTCCAAGTAGATGACCGAACGATTGTAGAGATACCGGTTCATTGGGAGCTGGACGACGCGCCCTACTTCAACTATGCTCCGTCACTCGATGCGCGCCCTGTGATGGCAAGTCCCCAGCAGGTTTACGATGTCTGGTCTGCCGGATTCGAAGGCGCTTATCACTACGGACGAGCATTCGTGCTGACGATGCACCCGTATGTCATCGGTCGCCCCGGTCGTATGCGGATGCTGGAGCGGCTGATCGAATACATACGAGGTTTCGAAGGGGTCGAATTCACAAGAGCGGTGGATGCAGCGCGAGATTGGGAGTCGGCGAGCGGCGGGCAATAGAGAGAATATGCCTGCCGTGATTATGAACGAATATGCCCGATGGCCGTATCTATCGGAGAATCGGCGGAGAATCGGCGTTGACCTGCGCCGCCGCGACGGGCTACAATTGCTATTCGTACAGTATGGCCCCGTGGTGTAGCGGTTTAACATACTGCCCTGTCAAGGCAGAGATCGCCGGTTCGAATCCGGTCGGGGTCGCCATCGTACATATCTCCCTTCCTCTATCTGCCCTTGACGATGCGTAAGTATCCGCATACGCTTGGAATCCAGATTCTCATATTCATTTACTGCCGTTTACTGCCCTGTAGAAAATGCCTGCAGCTCGGCGCCATACGAAAATAGCTAAAAGCCTAGCGTTCTCCTACACGCTATTTACACACAGCCCCGAAAGCCAGAGGAGCGGATACTATGAAAATCACCAAAGTGACTCCCTGGATCATCGGGTTTCCGTGGGAGATGCGGGTTGGGGCGGAGCAGACTCCGGTCACTAGAGATCGTCAGCTCGTACTCGTGCAGGTGGATACGGATGAGGGTATCACCGGCTGGGGAGAGGTAACTACATATCCGGGGCCAGTCGCCAATCGCGCGGTTGCCGCGATGATCGGACAGGTTGGAGACTTTCTAATAGGCGAGAATACCAACGAGTTCGAACGGCTTTGGCAGAAGATATTCAGGTCTTTTACCTATGTCGGAACGCGCGGCGCGACGACTGCGATGATCAGCGGTATCGATATTGCGCTGTGGGATATACGCGGCAAGGAATTGGGCTTGCCAATCTATCAGCTGCTCGGCGGCCCGGTGCGAGACCGCATCGCGCTGTACACGCATCCACCCGAGCCTAGAAACATCCCCGACGCCATCGCGGACGCGCGGCAGATTATCGACGCGGGTTACGAAGCATTCAAGTTCGACCCGATGATGCGGTTCATACCCGGCGGCAACGACGGTTTCCTAGATGGACAGCTGAGCAGAGAGGGGATCGCCACAGCGGATGAGATAGTCGGCGCGGTGCGCGACGCTATCGGCCCTGACATCGAAATCCTGATCGACGCGCATGGAATGTACAATGTCCCGACCGCTATCGAGCTGGCTACCCGCCTAGCCAAACACGATATTCACTGGTTCGAGGAGCCTGTTCCAGTGGAGAGCTTCCGCGCGCTCCAGCAGGTGCGGCAGGAGATTCCTGTAAAGATTTCCGTTGGCGAACGGCTGCACACTCGCTGGGAGTTCGTGCCGATTCTGGAGAACAATCTGGCAGATTTCATTATGCCGGATGTTACATGGACAGGCGGTATAACCGAGCTGAAGAAGATATCTACGATGGCGGAGGCGTACTACATCCCCGTTTCGCCGCACGACGCAAGCGGGCCGATAAATGTCCTCGCAGGCGCGCATGTGATGATGACGACGCCCAACTTCTATAAGTTGGAGACCATGCGTTACGATCTCGGCGCATATGGCGCGCTAGTATCTCCTGGCCTGGATATACGCGGCGGATGTCTATATCTCTCCGATGCGCCCGGTTTGGGAGTAGAAATAGACATGGACTTCGTTCGGGCGCATGTCGTATTCGGCGGGCAGTAGGCGCCGTCTCAGCCTTCGATCTTTCGCACCGGCGCGCCGTCTAGGAATGCCCTGACGTCTTCCACCGCGTCTCGGTAGAATATGCGGTAGGTCTCGATCGTGACATATCCCATATGGGGTGTTAGAATGGTGTTGGGAAGCGTTCTCAGCGTGTGGCCGATGGGCAGAGGCTCGGTGTCGAACACATCCAATCCTGCGCCTGCGATTCTGCCGCTGGTCAGCGCGTCGATTAGCGCGTCTTCATCCACGATTGGGCCGCGCGATGTATTGATCAGATACGCCGAACGCTTCATCTTCGCCAGATCTGCCGCTCCGATCAGTCCGCGCGTCCGTTGGCTCAGCACCAAGTGGATGGTGACGAAATCGGACATAGCCAGCAGTTCGTCTTTGGAGACGAGCGTTGCGCCAACTGCGGAAGCTCTCTCTGCTGTCAGATTCTGGCTCCATGCCGCGATATTCATGCCGAAAGCGCCGCCAATAGCCGCCACCTGCGAACCTAATCTGCCGAGCCCGACGACACCAAGCGTTTTGCCGTGAAGCCCCTCGCCCAGCGTTACTTGCCAGTGTCCGGCTCTGGTGGCGCTGTCTTCAGCAGGCACCCTGCGAGCCAGCGCGAGAATCAGCGCCCATGTCAGCTCTGCAGTCGGATAGGGCAGGCCCTCCGTGCCGCAAACGGTGACGCCGCAGTCTATGGCCGCGGATATGTCTATGGATGCGTTCCTCATTCCGGTCGTAACCAGCAGGCGCAGGTTCGGGAGCTTCTCCAGAAGCGCGCGCTGAAACGGCGTGCGTTCGCGCATGGCGACCACGATGTCGAAAGGTTCCAGACGCCGCGCCACCTCGTCTTCATCTGAGACATGATCCGCGAAGACCGTTATCTCCACATTCGGCGACAGCGAAGACCAGTCCGCCATCTGCATAGCTACATTCTGGTAATCGTCCAGTATGGCTACTTTCGTCATTTCAGCAATTCTCCTGATAGCTTGCCAGATTCATCACAGCCGCAATTTAGACATACCGCGCGTCAGGCAATCTCGAAATGCCTTCGTATCGTCTATCTGCGACAGAGGAGTTGGCGGCTTGGGTTCGGAATCGAGCTCGGAATCGAGCATCGCTAATTCTAGCTGCCACCAGCCGACATCGTGCCATGCGCCGAGCTTGTATCCGACTTTGCGATATGTGCCGATATGCGTGAATCCCAATCTTTCATGCAACGCGACGCTGGCCGGGTTCGGTAGCGCAATGCCGCCGTATGCGTTTCGATACCCTTGAATACGAAGGCAGGCGAAAAGGGATGTGTACACAGCGGTTCCTACACCAAACCGATAAAAGTCTGGACGAACATATACCGTAGTTTCCACAGACCATTGATATGCAAGGCGCGATCTGAGCGGCCCAGCATAAGCATAGCCGGCTACCCTGCCCTCTATTTCGCATACCAACCATGCCATGTTCGGAAGAGTATTCCGAACACGGCGCGAGAACTCCGCCACCGACGGAGGGTCCAGCTCGAACGAAATCGCGGTCTCTCGCACTACTGGCGCATAGATTGTCAGCATATCCGGCGCGTCAGCCTCCGTCGCCAGTCGTATGCATATCGTACCAGCCATACTCGGACTTCTCCGTTGTTTTCTTTATTGCGATTGAGGCCGCAGTATGATTTTGCTCTGCGCGCGAGGATTGTATCACGACGCGTGAGTTTCATCGCTGAAATCGACAATGATGATACAATCACGATAGCAAGTGGCGCGATAGCAAACATCTCGTCCCTGAGACACTGAACAGGCTGAGAGAATTAGATTAGGAAATTAGATCACTGGACTTATTTTCGGGAGGCGTATCATGCCGAGAGCATCCATCAACGGAATCGAAATCGACTATCAGGATTTTGGAGAGGGTTCGACGATCGTATTTTGCCATGGCGCAGGTGGAAACCTGCTGTCGTGGTGGCAGCAGATCCCGTACTTCGCCGGCGAATATCGCTGCATTACCTTTTCCCATAGGGGGTTCGGACATTCGTATGACTCGCCAGATGGCCCGGGGATGCGCTCTTTCGTGGACGATCTCGCCACTCTACTGGACATGCTGAAAGTGGATTCGGCGCACCTCGTCGCGCAGTCGATGGGCGGCAGAACCGCGCTCGGATTCGCCGTCGAGTACGCCACCAGAACGCGCAGCCTAACGCTTGCGGACACTACTGGCGGCATGGGCGAGGCGGATGTGGAAGGCGCGCTTTCGGAATGGCGGGCGCGGGAATCATCCCCCCGCGAGCTTGCGTTTCGAGCGGTATCCGACGGCTTTAGAATCAGACGCCCGGATCTCGCTAACCTATACCTCCAGATTTCGCGTACCAATCCTCCAAGGCCCGATCTGTCTGGAATACTCAGCGGCGGGCCGCGCGGGGAAGAGCTGTCGAATATGAAGGTTCCGACGCTCTTCGTCGTCGGTGACGAGGACGAGATAACACCGCCACACATCATCGAGGCGGCCGCGGCGCACATACCCGGCTCAGAGGTTTTACGCGTGCCGGGCTGTGGCCATTCAGTCTATTTCGAAAATCCAGATGTGTTCAACTTCGAGGTCGGAAGATTCATCGCGCAATCCGAAGCGCCGGGGGCGTAGCTGGCGCGAACGCCGCGCGGAATGTCTATGCCAAACCGCGCGCCCTGATCGCCGCTGTGTGATCCCATGGGGCTATCCACTCCTCGTCGATTTCCATACCGAAGCCGGGCGCGTCGGTGGGGGTGATGTAGCCGTCCTTAGGCGTCGCGATACCCGGTATCGGCCAGACCTCTTCGAGTGGGATGCCCGGGTCGCTGCCCATCCAGAACTCCGCCATTGGCGATTCCGGCATGGCGATGGCGAAGTGCTGGCCCCAAGGGGATGCAACGGCAGCGTGCGGAATAGTGATGATGCCCGCCGCCTCTCCGATGGTGTATATCTTCAAAGCCTCCGAAAGTCCACCGCACCATTTCATATCCGGCTGGAGTATGTCCACTGCGCGATGTTCGACCAGCTGCCTGAAAGTCCAGCGTCCGTGGTGGTCTTCGCCTGTGGCGAGCGGAATCCAGTTTATTGCCTTTCTGAGTTCGATGTGTCCCTCCAGGTCGGTCGGAATCAGCGGCTCTTCCAACCAGCGCAGGCCATATGGTCTCAGCCGCTCTGCCAGCCGGATAGTGAATTCGACATTGAAGCTCATCACAGGGTTGTACATCAGCTCCGCGTCCGGCCCAACAGCTTCGCGCGCCTTTGCGATATGCTCCTCCACCATGTTGATTCCGTCGATGCCCTCTTCATAGTGCGCGGGATTCGAGACCTTGAAGCACTTGAATCCGAGTTCCATCGACCAATCCAGATCGTCGGATGTGCAGTAAACCAGCGCTCGTTCGCGGCAGGGGCCTCCTATGAGCGAATAGACAGGCTGATCGAGCAGCTTTCCCTTTAGGTCCCACAGAGCGAGGTCGATGCCGGATTGGGCTACCGTCGCCAGTCCGCCCGCGCCGAAGCGCTGCGTGGAACGCCACATCAGATCGTTGAGATACTCCAGCGCCATGCAGTCTCGACCTTCCAGCAACGGCGCGAAGTGATAATCTATGAGCGCCGCCGTCGGTTCGCCGAAGCTGCACTGCCCGAGTCCCCAGCTGCCGTCTTCGGCGACGACCTGTACCCAGACATCCGCCGATGTGTTTGCGCCGGGCATTTGACCATGCTGCCGTGAAAACTCCGGATATTTGTTTATCGGCAGCGCGCGGCGCGCGTGGGTGTTCCAATTCGGTCTGCGCGATTTCGAACGCGGTGGAGTGCGCGGTATGTTTAGCTCGACAGCGCGTATCTGTTTGATTTTCATTGATTCACCCTTACTTCGTATGTGTGCGATGATCGACTAATGGGGTCTGCTAGATCTCAATATAAATCACAACCTCATCACGATTCTGAACCGATACTCGTCGGCATGGTTTATTCCTCGCTCAGGAATGCCTGCGCCGCCTCCGGGTCGATGAGAGGATAGACATCGAACTCGGCTGGTATCATCTCGGCCCATTCTGTCAGAAGGCGGTGCAGCGTTTCGTTAGAATCGACTTCGAATAGCGCAGCCGCGCCGCGACCTACGCGAGCGAAGAAGAACCGCGCCAATCCTCTATCGAGCTTGTCTTGCGCCCAGGGCCAGTAACCGCGACGACTCTCACGGACTTCGGATGGACGGGTCGGCAGTGGATTGCTTATCGCAAGAAACAGCATCTGTTTTATCCTTAGAATGTTCGAGAGTGTTCACAAAATAGTATCATATGTCGGTATATGGGCAGATGCCCACTCTACGAACATAATAAACTAGAATCTAGGAGGCAAACAAAATGGCAGGAAGACTCGCAGATCGGGTCGCAATCGTAACGGGCGGGAACAGCGGAATAGGTGAAGCTACTGCCCGTCTGTTCGCGGCAGAGGGCGCCAGCGTCGCAATCCTCGCGCGGCGCGAGGAGCAGGGGAAGGCTGTCGAGGCGTCCATAAAAGAGGCGGGCGGCGAGGCGGTTTTCATAGCTTGCGATGTGTCCGACAGGCAGCAGGTGGACTCAGCGGCGGCAGCAGTCGCAGAGCGGTACGGGCGCATCGATACGCTGTTCAACAACGCGGGCGGAGGCGGACCGGGCAACTTTCCGGACGAAGAGGACGATGTTTGGAATCGTGTGCTGACGGTGAATCTAACAGGAACTTTTTATATGTGCCGCGCCGTATGGCCGCACATGATCGAGGCTGGCGGCGGACAGATCGTGAACATGTCCTCCGTCGCTGCCCAGCGCGGATTCAGCAAGCGGATGTACGATCTCGTTGGCAGAGGGCCATCAGCGTCTTACTATGCAGCCAAAGCGGGCGTAGATGCGTTCACACGATACGCCGCAGGTATGGGCGGCCAGCACAACATCAGGGTCAACGGCGTCAGGCCGGGCCAGATAATAACACCCGCAGTCGATACTGGCGGTGGTCATCACAGCCTCGAAGCCATGTTCGACTTCATTCAGATTCTGGACGGCAAAGGCTATCCAGAGGATGTTGCACAAGCGGTTCTGTTCCTCGTGAGCGATGAGGCGAAGTTCATCACCGGCGAGATAGTCAATGTCGATGGCGGGATGCCGGGTAAACTGTAACCGAATCGACAGGTCTATAGAATATATAAGAACCCTGTCTCATACTTGCGCCGCGAACGCAAACATCAGCCGTACAAGTAGCAAACACTGAGTGTGCGATGGCTGGGGATGAATATGGGGGGCAAGTCGGTGATATGAGCATATCGATGCGGAGCGGCAGGTTCGATCCCTCTATAAAGTTCCCAATTTGGCGCTAAAGTAAGAACGACAATCCAAACACCAGTAGAGCAGGTGCTTTCGGGACTTTACATCACTGGTTATGTCGCTGCTGCGTTTGAGGCATCACCTGCCATCAGGCCAGCGGGGCTCTTCTTAATGGGGCTTAATGAGAATAGCTAAAAATATGGGAATAATGACCTTGATTAGACAAAAGTCTCGTTTATACTCTAATTAAGGTCATCATTCCCAATAGTTTACTGGCGTTAACTAGCTTCGAGCCTGCAATCCAATAGCGTTGGGTTTTTAGCGGCCTCATTCGTCCAGTGTTCTTGTCCTTCGTTCCTTTGCCATTCTTCCTCTCCGTAATCTGCTATCAGCTCCTGCTTGGTCTGGTATCCGTAGTGACCTCGTATCAGATATTCATCTCCGTCTGCCAGCCTACCAAACGCTGTTACATAGTCGGATACTGAGATGCTGCTGTCTTCGTAGTCTGACGCAAAGAAGCAAGTTACCGACTGACTGTCAACGTAAAGCCATGCGGATTTGAGACTCAGTCCCGACACCATACCCCACACCATAACCTTATCGCCAAGCTTGGCTAGGACGGCTCGCGGGTTGGATATGTTCACTTCCGAGAACTCGCTTGGCGCAGTCGATGTAGGTGTAGCTTCAACCGTAGCCGTCGGTGTAGCTGTATCCTCAACCGTAGCAGTCTGTGTAGCAGACTGTTTGTACGCCATGTAATACTCTAGCCCTTTGACCTCAAAGCCAGAGTCAATCTGTGTGTAAGTGTACTTTCCGTTGACCGCGCCTTCTACGGTCGCTCCTGTTTCATCGAACTCTATGGTCGTAAACTCGATAGAGTGCGCACAGGCCATTACCAACGCCGCTATGCCTGTTATTGCCAGTGTCGCTATCAGTTTCCTCAATGTCTTTCTCCTATGCTTACGCGCCGCCGTATAGTACGCTCGACCAGCCCACGATTATTGTAAATATCGACGCGCTCAATATCGTCCACGCTTGGACGCCCAGTATAGACGAGCCTTTTGTCTAATCAAGTTCATCATTCCCAAATCAAGGCAGAGACATGAGCATATCGGTATTGTAGCGCCCCCTGACGAAATCGGGGTGTCGCAGCGCGGCTGTTAGCGTGGGGATATTCGTCTCTACGCCGGAGATTCGGGTATATTCCAACACAGCGGACATAAGAGCGATAGTGTTGCTCCGCGTGTCGCTCCGCGCTATCAGCTTTGCTATCAACGGGTCGAAATAGGACGATACTTCGTCGCCCTCACGGAAGCCAGTATCGACGCGCAGGCCGTCTATTACAGGTATCGTAAACTCAGTCAGCGTGCCCGGAGATGGGATAAATGTCACTGGGTTTTCGGCATATATGCGACACTCTATCGCGTGGCCCTCTGGCGGCGGCGGGTCTGCGCTAACGGGCAGCCCCGCCGCTATGCGCAACTGTCGTTCGACTATATCGACCCCAGTTATCGCCTCACTCACGCCGTGTTCCACCTGAAGGCGCGTGTTCGCCTCCATAAAATAGAAGGCGTCATCGGCGTCCATGAGAAACTCGAAAGTACCGACATTGAGAAAACCCACTCCGGCGGCGGCGCGGACGGCGGTGGCTATGAGCCGTTCGCGCGTGTCTTGCGAGATAGAAGGCGAGGGGGCCTCTTCTATGACCTTCTGATGCCGACGCTGCACCGAGCATTCACGCTCCCAAAGGTGCGAACAGGCTCCGTCTGCGTCGGCGACGATCTGGACTTCGATATGGCGCGCGTCCGTCACGAACCGTTCCAGATAAACATCGTCGTTGCCGAACGACCGGCGAGCGGACGAGCGCGCCCGTCTCAGCGCGCGCTCCAGCCGCGCGGAATCGGCTACGATCTGCATTCCGATGCCTCCACCACCCGCGCTCGCCTTGATCATCAGCGGATAGCCGATGGCTTCTGCCTCCGCGCCCACATCCGCCTGCTCATCCAGCGCGGTATCCGTACCGGGCAGCACAGGGACGCCCGACGATGCCAGCCTACGCAGCGCCTCCCGCTTGCCGCCCATCATGCTTATCGAATCCGCTGTCGGGCCGATGAAGACGATGTCAGATTCGGCGCAGGCGCGGGCGAAGTCCGGATTTTCGGATAGAAAGCCGTATCCAGGATGGACAGCCTGCGCGCCGACGCTTCGGGCGGCATTCACGACTGTCCGTATGTCGAGATAGCCGGCGACAGGATTGGCAGACTCCGGCAGGCAAACGGCTTCGTCTGCCATCTCCGCATGCAGAGGGCTGCCTTCTACTTCGGAATAGATAGCTGCGGTTCGTATGCCGAGACGATGGCAGGTTCTGGCGATGCGGCAGGCAATCTCGCCGCGATTCGCTATTAGTATTTTGTCGAACATAGTTCACCCGATTCGAGAGATTAATGTGTTGAATACTGACGACGAGCTCGATGCGCCTCTGAAATTGTAATCGCCATAGAGTATAATTGCGCACACTGCGGAGCGCGACTGGCGGCATGTTTCGAGCTTATGCCGGCACTTCTGGCTACTGCCATTGACCACTATCATTGACTGCTACCAGTCGGTATAGAATAGAGTTTGTCAGAGCCTGCGTCTCTCCGCTCAGATGCGCTCTCTGCTGCGTGAGAACGCCGACTCTAAAAGAGATACCAGTAATGATACGAAGCCTGAATGGAGAGCATCATGGCAAATAACGAAGACACGGCAACGGCCCTCATCGAGCTGGACAAGCAGCGGTTCGCGGCGATGGTAAATGCGGACATCGACATGCTCGACCGAGTAATCGCCGCCGATCTCACCTATGTACACACCACCGCCGCAATCGACACGAAAGAGAGTCTGCTCGAAGGGCTCGCCTCCGGCAGACTCGACTACGAATCCGCCGTTCCTTCCGACTATTCGGCCAGAACTTATGGAGATACCGCTATCCTGCGCGGCAATTCCGATATGCTGGTGAACGGCAACGGATTCTCCTTGGAGTTCACGATCGTTTATGCGAAGAGCGAAGATGGATGGCAAATGGCCGCATGGCACGCGACGAGAAAGCCTAGCTAGAGCTGAAACTTCGTCTTTCGCTAGGGGCTTCTCGGTTTTTTAGTCAGCCGCCATCTCCTGCTCGCTGCTTCCGAACGCGGGCATTACCTGTTCGGCGAACATTTGCAGCTGCTCGATAATCTCCGCTTGTGGTGTACCCATAGGATGACTAACGCCAACTCGGTCTAGACCGGGGTATGTCGCCTCTAGCTTTTTGAGCTGTTCGATTATCTGTTCAGGCGGGCCGGCTAGGAATCCGCCAACACGCACCGCGTCTTCTATGCTCGGCAGATTCGCGTTAGGCGCGCGGGATGGGTCCGACATGGCGTCGATCTGTTCATCGCTCAGCGCGCGTACTAGTCGCAGCGGGCCGAACATTTTGAGGTTCTCTTCATAGTATTTGCCTGCTATGGCTATCGCCTCTTCCTGTGTATCGGCGATATAGAAGTGGAATCCGATGGAGATATTTTCGCCCATCTCCAAATCTCGGCCTGCGCGGGCGTTGGCGTCTCGGTAGGCGTCGATGACCCTGTGCATGGCTCCGCCTTCGGCCACTCCGCCGCCGATTACGCCCTTGATACCGTGCTTTGCCATGAAGTCGAGCCCTCGCGGCGTCGCGCTCTGAATCGGCTGCCAGCATTCGACAGGCAGATTCACCGGACGCGGCACCAGCGTTATCTCTTTCAGCGTGTAGCCGCGATACGGAACCTCCGGCGGAATAGTGTAATATTCGCCTTGGTGGGAGAAAGATTCTTCGTTGAATGAGCGAAAGATGATGTCCACCTGCTCCTCGAACAGGTTGCGGTTAGCTTCCTGATCCAGCAGCGGCGCGCCGAATGTATCTACTTCGCGTGTGTGATAGCCGCGCCCTACTCCGAATACGGTGCGTCCCTTCGTGAGAATGTCCGCTGTGGCGAAGTCTTCCGCCAGACGCAGCGGGTGCCACATTGGGGCTATGTTGAAACCACAGCCGATCTTGAGCCGATCGGTAACATGGGCGAGGTGCACGGCTTCCATCAGGATGTTGGGGATGCACTCGTAGCCCTCCGGCTGGAAGTGATGTTCAGCCATCCAGAAGGTGTCGAAACCGAACTTATCCATCGTCTTGGCAATGGCCTCCGCCTTGTCGTATGCGGTGGTCAAATGTTCGTTCGGAAACAGACGGTCGTTGACTGCGACGCCGCTATAGCCGACATCTTCCATGTCCACATGGCCGGCGTACAAGCTGTCGAATTTGGTTATCATGCGATTCTTCCCTTCTTGTGTGATAGCGCAATTGTAAATCTTAGGGCATTCGTGTCAACCCAAAGCTCTGGTAGATATATATCTGCGATGGATTACGCAGTGAGCTGTGTCCAGTCAGCAAAAACGGGCTATATACCCACGAAGATTCGATGCAGGCTTTCGGCGGTTTCGATGTCTCCATCGAGTATCAGACGCCCTCTGCGGATGGAGCGGCGGATGGGCATACGCCCCATCAGCAGCAGGATATACGAGCTGGTATCCAGCGAGAATGTTACCTCCGAATGTTCGGGCTCGCGGTCTGGGTCGAAGGCGAAAGTGTCCATCTTCTCCCATACACGCACGATATGAGTCTCTTCGTCTGCATCGCTCAGCACGAAGCGAAACGCCATCGTTCCACGGGTACCACGCACGCAATCTGGCATTCTGAACCCGGCGACCAACCAGTTAGGTATCCATTCCTTGAGAAACGGCAGCGCTATCGGGTTTATCGACGCGTCTCTATCGACACCGTAGCGTATGTCCCAGCCATGTATGGCAAGTTCCATGAGCCGAAGTCCGATTAGCCGCGAGACATCCATCACAGTGGCGGGGTGCCACGCGGGAAGTTCGTACTGCTCTGGGGTAAGGCTAGTGAGCAAGCTGTTCAGACGCAGGCAGGATGCGTTGAATTCGGGGAAAATGTCTTCGTAGAAGGCGTCCCTGAGAGATCTGATGGACTGTGCGCGCTCCTGCGGCGTTTGTGGCTGATAGCCCATTGGCGGCGCAACGCTGTTTTCGATGGCGCGCTCTATGCTCATCGTCATCATATTGGCGACTGAGATCAGGTGTGTAACTACATCCGCCATGTTCCATCCGTCGCACGCGCTGGCGTAAATGTCCGGATTGCGCCATACATCATCCGGCAAGCCGTGTAAGAAACCAGCGAGTTCGTTGGAAAGCGCGCGCGTGATTCGGATGTTTTCCTCTACCGATATCGGTTCGGAGTTCTGCATCTGCCGCTCCCGCTGAAAAGATTATATGTATAGCGGATGTCGAGACCGCTGACGATTTTGGGCAGGCGCTACATCCCCTTGGAGGCTATGAACGCCGCCAAGTCTGCCGTTCGGCAGGAATATCCCCACTCGTTATCGTACCAGCCGACTACTTTGACCATATTGCCGCCCATCGACATGGTGGAAAGTCCGTCGATTACCGAGCTGTGCGGGTCTTGTCTGAAGTCCGAGCTTACTAGCGGCTCGTCGGTGTAGTCTAGGATACCGTTCAGACTGCCGTCTGCCGCATCGCGATAGGCGGCGTTCACATCCTCGGCAGATGCGTCTCTTTCGAGTGCAGCCACGAAATCGGTTACCGATACGGTGGGTGTGGGGACTCGCATTGCCATACCATGTATTTTGCCATTCAGTTCCGGCAGCACTAGGCCGACGGCGCGCGCGGCTCCGGTGGAAGTCGGGATGATGTTCTGCGCGGCGGCGCGGGCGCGGCGCGGGTCTGAGTGTACCTGATCGAGGATGTTCTGGTCGTTCGTATAAGCGTGAACCGTTGTCATTAGACCGTGCTCGATGCCGAAAGTGTCTTGCAGCACCTTTGCCATCGTTGCAATGCAGTTCGTGGTGCAGGATGCGTTGCTGATGATATGGTGCTGGTCGGCGTCATAGCCGTCTTCGTTGACACCCAGTACGATAGTCATATCCTCGCCGCTGGCGGGCGCGGATATGATGACTTTCTTTGCGCCCCCCGCGATATGTCCGCCCGCCTGCGCCGCGCTCGTGAATATCCCGGTCGATTCGACGACTATCTCCGCGCCTAAGTCTGCCCAAGCCAGTTTGGACGGATCGCGCTCGGCCAGCACTCTTATATCGGAATCGTCGATCCGGATGCTGTCATCTGTCGCCTCGACTCGGCCTGGGTACCTCCCGTAAGTAGAATCGTACTTGAACAGCCTGGCGTTATCGACTGGATTGCCGAGGTCGTTGACGGCGACGACTTCCAGATCATCGGCATGTCGCTCGCGTATCGCGCGCATCACCTGTCTGCCGATGCGCCCAAAACCGTTGATTCCTATGCGTGTCGCCATCGGCGCGGTCCTCCTGAATGATACGAACTGACTGAGTGATACAACAAAATGTCGAGGTGTATGTATGCTGAGCATGATAGCTCAGACGAGTATGACGCTTCAGTAATACGCTATGGCCCTCGTTACTTCGTCAGCGGATGGCGTATAGCGTGCCTGTACCGGACGCGACGAACATCGTATCTCCGGCCACTATTACCGTTTTCACATCGCCGGTGATCGAGAACCGCCAAGTCTCCTCCCCCGTTTTGGAGTCCAGGCCGTATATGCTGCCTTCTGCGTCACCGACATACACCGTTTCGCCCGCGACGATGGGAGGCGCGCTGATCTCAGCGTCTGCCTCGAAAGTCCATGCTAGGATCCCGTCTCCCTTGCCGAGCGCGTATAGCTTTCCGGATTCGGAGCCGACGAGTACATGATCTTTGGTCAGCGTAGGCGTATATGGGAAATTCTGGGCGCGGCTGGTGAAAATCCACTTTAGCCCTTTGTGCTGCGGCAGTGTGGTCACCCATCCCCACAAGAACGCCTGCGTTCTGGCCCATCTTGCTGTCTTTTCGAACGGCAAGTCTCGCTGCGCCCAGTCGATCGCGCGCACCCTGCCGCCTGAGTCGGCGACATAGACGAAGTCGTCATCGATTGCCGGCGAACCGGGCGTTTCGCGTATGCCAATGTCCAGCCTGATTTGGCCGCTGTCGGCGTCCATCAGATATACGCGCCGATCCTGCGATATGACCGCTAGAATCTCATCTCTAACCGCCGCGCCCTGAATTATGCGTCCGCCAGAAGACGAGCGCCAAAATCGTTTGCCCGTCGCCGCGTCCAGCGCGTACAGACCGCCGTCGCTCGAACCTATGTACACGATGCCGCGTGATACGACTGGGGAGGCGAATATTATATCGTCTGTCTGATATTCCCAGCGCTGGGAACCATCCGATATATCGAACGCGATTATCCTGCCATCTCTGAATCCGACGAATATCAGACCTCCCGCCACCGCTGGCGAGGAGTCCACAGGGCCGCTGACCTCTGTCTGCCACTTCGAGGCGCCGGTTTCTGCGTCGAGCGCGATGATGCGTTTATCCCCAGTGGCGAGAAAGGCCGTGCCGCCCGCTACCGCCGGCGACGCTTCCAGCGGAGGAGCGGTCTCGAACTGCCAGACGATTTCGCCCTTCGGCATGAAGTCCTGCGCCGGCGAAGCTCCGGAGTGTGTCGGGTCTCGTCTATACATCGGCCATTCGCCGTTCACAGGCGCGGAGGAGATGGCAGGGTCTGAGGGAGATACTCTGCTCGGAGGCCCATATCGAAAATAGGCTACGACGACGATAGCTATCAGGACCGCGCCCAGCGCTGCCCAGCGTAGAACACGCCTCCGATGTTCCAGCCTGCGGCGTTTGGCGGCAAGCTCCCTCGCCTCCTCCACCGACATGCGCGCGCCTCTCTCCAGAGGAAGCCTGCACTCGACACAGTATGATTCGACACTGTCGTTGTGATGCCCGCAAGCCGGGCAGATGATTACACTTTCCATATCACTGTGATTTTACAGATTTTGGGCGTCTATTGTCAGGTGTCGAACGAGAGAATCGTGGACGACGAGGGTTGGGCGCCCTTTGTTTGGCGACTTGCTTGGCATTTGGGGTTCTGGCATTTGGGGACCTTCTGGCATTTGGGGACCTGTTGATACAGCGTGTTCTTGCAGTTACTATTGCGGCTGGGGTGTATAGGTGGACTCTGCGCGCTACGAGACTAAGCCGGGTGTACGGAATCCGAGAGGGTTCTGGAACGAACACATCGGAACGCTCTCGCAGATATTCGACCGACACGGAGGGGCATTCGGCCTGCTCCTGTCGCTGGCGGTTGCGGCCTCGTTTCGCCTGTACACCCTCGGCGACGGCCATCCGGGGCTGGCTATATATACCTCCATATCTCGGAACGCCTATCAGTCCTTTCACGGCTGGCTGTATCCTAGCATGTTGGCGGACGGCTCTATACTTGCTGACAAGCCTCCGCTGTTTTTCTGGATCAATGGCGTGTTCGTCGCAATTCTGGGGCCGACGGATCTCGCGTTTCGTCTGCCGTGCGCGCTCGCTGGCATCGTCTCCGTCGGGCTGCTGTATCTCATCGTCCGCCGCTGCCACGGGACGCAGGCCGCCATAGTCGCCGGCCTCGCTCTCGCAGTCATGCCGCTGGATGTGAACTACTCCCGCTCGACTTTCATCGAGCCAGTCACGGTCGCCTTCATGCTCGGAGCGACATACGCCGTTATACGCGCGGTGCAGGAAAAACGAGAAGGCTTTTTCTACATCGCAGCCGCCGTGCTAGGCATGGCATTCATGGTGAAACTCTGGCAGGGCCTGCTGCCGGCGCCGGCATTCGTCGCGCTCGCATTCACGCAGCGATGGACGCCCTGGCCGAGATTCATCCGAGTCGGCGCCATATCCGCAGGCATATTTCTGATCACGGCCTTCTGGTGGCCTGCGCTGGTGTGGCTGACATCCAGCGCATACGATTCCGTGATGCACGCGGACGATGTCTGGGATATGATCTTCGGCTGGAATCTGCGGGAAAGATTTGGCGCGCTCGAATATGGAGCGAATCACAGACGAGATTTCTTATGGTTCGTTACAGGGCCGCTGAGCCTGTTCTGGGGCATATCGCTCTTTCCCGCGGCGGCGATCGGCGCAATCGTCTCGGTATGGCGGATGCTGAACCTGTCTGACACGAGCGCGGCAGGCCGGCGAACACTGCGGAAATATCTGCCCCGATTCGGCTGCGAGTCGGCGAACATGTCGATTCTGTGGCTAGTGTGGATGGCAGTTGCGCTGGCGGCATACGGCGGGGCGTCAGTGAGGCTGGCAACTTACTGGACATCGGCGACACCTGCCGCCGCCGCGCTCGCCGGCATCGGTATCGCCGGCATGGCCGGATATATCAGACGAGGAGGATTCATCGGCTGGACGCTGACTGCCGTAACGCTGCTCGGTATCGGATACTGCGCGAGCGTGTACGGCAGCGTGAGCCATGTCGGAGGCTACTTCGGAAACGCCAGCGCGCTCGGCTGGACACTGTTCATCGCAATCGGCGTCGCGGCGGCAATCGAGCTATTCGGCTGGAGGCCGTTCCGCGGGAGGCTCACCGCGTGGATTACAGTTGGCGCATCGCTCTGCGCGCTTCTCCTGATGGCCGTCGTCAGCATCCACAACATCTCCAGCCCTCGCGACGACACGCTTGGGCGAATCGGATTCGACATGGTGGACATACCCGGTCCGCCCCCGCCGCAGCCTACGAGCGCGGAGGAGGAACGAAAGCAGATTCAAGGCTCGCTGATAACTTCTATTGCGCGGACGGAGCCGGAGCATATGGATGCCGCCATGCGTTATGTCCAGAGCCGCAGTGGGGATTCGCGCTATTTGCTGGCTGCCGATACCTTCAACACCGCCGCGCGCATAACGCTGATAACCGGAGAGGCGGTCTTGCCGCTGTATTCCGAATACGAGATGAAAAGGGTCGCGGACATAGACCGTGTGAGGGAGATGATGGACAATGGCGAACTGCGATTCGCGCTGATGTCGAGTCATATGCTGCGCATGGATTTCGACCTGTTCGTGCGCATGAGATCAGGCGCATGGGATGTTACAGCGCGCTCCGGCTTGCCTCGTAACTCGGAAATGCGTCTGTTCGAGATGGTCAATAGATAGGCCAGATAAGCTCCGAAATATATAGGCGAAGATAGACGATTCGACACTGAATCGATGTGAGACGGTGTTAGAATATGACGGGTTTTAGCCCAATACAGATAACAGCCAATACAGAAAGATAGGCAATAGGCAATAAGGAGCCGAACGATGCCAGAAGATTTCCTGTACATATCTCGCGCCGAGCTGGCGATGAGCCGCGGCCTGCGCCATGCATACATGGGGGATGTTCCCGCGCCGGTGGTATATGGCGTTCAGGGTGAGCTGAAGAGCTACTACGGCGCGCCGGACGATGCGCCGCCGATCGCATCTACTCTCGATCAGATCGTGTCGGCAGTTGGCGGTTGAATGTACGGCACTTTGCGACGCGCCCTTGAGGCGCGCGAAATATCGATCGCTCCAGAAGACTACACAGCGACAGTCGAAGGGCGTATCGAAGGAACTGGACACACCATCAGGATTACCAGCGTCAATGTACATTACGAGTTCCCGATTTCCCCCGATGCGCGAGAGCGGGCAGAGCGCGCTCTCAGGGTGCATCCGCAGGGATGTCCAGCGCATGAGAGCCTGAAGGATGCCATAGAGATAACATGGACGGCGGACATGCGAGAGACCGAATGATCGAATAGCCTTCGCATGTCCTACTCTGTCGGATATATCTATCTATCGCGGGCGCGCGGCATCGGCATTCGAGGGCTATGAACCGGGGTGACCGGGCATTCCGAACATGGGGCATCCGCCGCACGATCTGATTTCGCCGCAGGGCGCGGCAGCCGTCGCAGTCATAGCAGGAGCGGCGTCCGTCTGAGAGCGCTGAGAGCGCGCGCTTTCCGCATTCGGCGCGAACAGATCTAGCTTCAGCTGCTTCGCCCTAGGCGGCCTGTGTCCGGGGAATACTATGAAAGGCCATGCGCGTTTCCGGACGACGCCCATCGCCTGAAGATCGCGCCATGTGTCGATCGAGTGTGTCCGTCTGTTCCGCACTATGCGCTCGGCGGACTTCGGGCCGACACCCGGAATCCGAAGCAGGCGATCTCTGTCAGCGTGATTCAGGTCCACAGGGAAGGCGTCCAGATTCTCGACGGCGATAGATGTCTTGGGATCGCTATCCAGCGGCAGGAGATCGTTGTCATCGAATGCGTGGCCTAGCTCTTCGTTGGAAAATCCGTAAACGCGCTTCAGCCAATCCACCTGATACAGGCGGTGGCTCCTCAGCATCGGCGTGGGCGGGTGCTCCTCCAGCGGAGTATGGCGCACCGGGCGAAACGGAGCGTAATAGACGCGCTTGAGCTTCCATTCGGAGTACAGCTGATCCATTCGAGCGAACACATCGCGGTCTGTCTCGTCCGCCGCGCCGACCACCATCTGCGTAGCCTGCCCCACCGCGCCACCCGATGTGGTCTGCGACAGCTCGTGAATCCAGCTCATCGGCGCGAGAATATCCTTGCGGAAATCTTTCATCTTGCTGAGCTTATTCATGTTCTCGACACTAGTAGTTTCGATGTTTACCGAAAGCCTGCTGCCCAGTCGATGGGCGGCTTCGACATGTTCATACTCTGCGCCGGGCATCACCTTCATATGAATATATCCAGTGAACCCATAGGAGTTTCTCAGCGCATCGACTACTTTGACCAGGCGTTCCGTCGTTCGTGAACCGTCGCCCGCGATGCCGGAGCTGAGGAAAAGCCCGCTGACCATCTGGCGGCGGTACAGCTCCATGAAAGTCCTGGCAAGTTCGTCCACCTTGAAGGCATAGCGTCTCCTCGGCACCCAATGGCTGTTGGGGCAATATGCGCAATCCATCTTGCAAAAATCGGTGAACATGACTCGCATGAGGCTGATCGACTTGCCATTGGGCATCGACGCTCGATAGATGCCATAATTGGGATTCTTCTTCCTCGACGGATAAGGGCCGCGCCTGTTGCCATTGCGCTCCGGTGGCGTCAGGATGTCGTCCGTAGCCATGCTGCCCAGTATGCGGAGTTTGTCATAAGCGTCTGGCGTTTGTCTGATGAGCATGGCCGTCACCTCTTTTCTTTCCCGTTCTTCCCGTGATTCTTGTTAGAAACATATGTTCTCATAGGCGCGCGCAGATGTCAAGCCCGAACTTCCGGGAGGGGCGTGAATGCCTGCTGATGCATGGGAAATCACAGGAATCGTAGGCGCGCGGTGGCGGTCAACAGGGCGGGTGCCTGCGGGTGTATATGCGGGTGTCTATGCGCTTATACTAGCGAGGTAAGCATTGCGCACCACATTCGAAAGATGTGGGTATGAGGCGAATCTACGCAAAGGCGATCACGACAGAGACAGCGCACAGACAGACACGGAGACGAAAAGTGGCGACATCGACAGATACTCCAGACACTCTCTCGATCGCCTCGATCGAAGCTGCTATAGAAATAATCGACCGGCAGAGCCCATACGAAAGCGATGGCAAATGGCTGGAGACGCTGACAGTAGATGTCGCCACGCTCATAAAGGATTGGGACATCCGAGCATGTTATGCATGGGGAGATTGGCCCGATAGACAAGAGCTGCTGCCGTATTCGAGCGCCAAGGACATCGGCATCGACGCCGTGGGCGTCAGAAGAGACGGCTCATATATCGCCATCCAGTGCAAAGCGAGAAAGCTGGACGAATACGGCAATGGAACGAACATAGCGAAGCACGAAATAGACAGCTTCGTCAGCGCGTCCGACAACAGCGTCTGGGCGGAGAGATGGCTCGTAACCAACGGCAACAACCCTCCCGGCAAGAACGCCATCAGCACTATGGAGAGCTGCGAACCACCCGTCAAGCTGCTCCACATCAGACACGATCTCGTCGCGCAACGCGCATACGAAACTCAAAGCTCAGGCGCCAACGCCAGCAAAGACGAGATGCAGGCGGAAGCCGTCAGCGTAAGTGTGAAGATACTGCGCGAACATTACGACTCCACAAGCAATGGCGCTCCGAGAGGGCAGGCGCGCGGCAAGATCATACTCCCCTGCGGCACCGGCAAAACCCGCATCTCGCTCCGCATCGTCGAAGATCTGACCAGCGACGGCGATATCTCCGTCGTGCTGTGCCCATCGATAGCGCTGGTATCTCAGATCAGACGCGAGTATCTTCAGCACACCAACCGCCAGCTGAACGCGCTGGCTGTATGCTCCGACCAGACCGCAGGCAACCCTCCGAGAGACGCCGGCGCCCAATCAGCGGCTGACGATGTGACGATCGACACCAGCCGCACCCATGCATCCGAAGTAAAAGGCCGCGTAACCACCGACGCCGCGGAGATAGCAGACTGGATGCATCGAAGCCGCGCCAACGGCAGTCTGAATGTCCTGTTTGGCACTTACCAGAGCGCGCATCGTGTCGCGGACGCGCTGGAGGCGACAGGGATGGAAGTCTGCGTCCTAATCGCGGACGAAGCCCATCGCACCGCGGGAATCACCAGACCGAAAAAGGCTGTAGAAGAGCGTGTCAGGAACTTCACCCTCTGCCATGACAATGACGCTTTCCCCGTGAAGTACCGCGTTTACCAGACGGCCACGCCCAAAGTGTACGACCACAACCGCAAAAGAGAAGTCAAAGACCAGCAGTGGACAGTCCGCGATATGGACGATCAGGCGACTTTCGGCGTGGAGCTTTACCGCAAGAGCTACGCCGAAGCCGTCGAGAATGACTGGCTGTGCGACTACCGAATCATCGCCGTAGGAATCAACGACGACAAGTCTTTCGAGCAGGCGAACGCACTCGCCAGCGGCGCGCAGGGGCGGACGAAAGCGCTGAAATCCGTACACTACATGCGGGGGCTGGCTTTCGCCCTGACCATGGCGGGAGCGACAACGCGCGACGATGGCAATAACGCCAATGACGCCAATGATGGAGGTAGCAGCAAAGGTGTAGCTATCAGCTCGGCGATCGCATTTATGAACACTGTGAAGAAGTCCGAAGAGATGACCGATGCGCTGCAGACTCAGGCCGTGCGCAGATACATCGAAGCCTGGATGACAAACAAAGATTTCACGAACGAACCGGCCGATTACAAACTCCGACATCTGGACGCTACCAGCAAGGTCTCCGAGCGGCTGCAGGCGCTCAGCAAACTGGCTGACGGCTCTCCCGACGAACCGCAGGGAATCCTGAATGTCGGCATATTCGGCGAAGGCACGGATTCGCCAGCTCTCAGCGCGGTCGCGTTCTTAGAACCCCGACGCAGCCCCATCGATGTGATCCAAGCCGTCGGCCGCGCCATGCGCACCGCGCCCGGCAAAGAGCGAGGCTACATCATCTGTCCAGTCGTCATCCCCAAAGGCGCAGACCCCGAACAGTGGCTGAGCGTCAGCCGCATGGAAGAGGGCTGGCAGGAGCTGGGGCAGATACTGCTCGCCTTGCGCGCCCACGACCAGCGCATCGAAGAAAATCTGGAATCGCTCATCGAACTGCGCATACCGCGCGAACCCGAATCCACCCACTCTATGGTGGCGGTGGTGGTTGCCCAAGAGGACTCATACATCTCCGAAAACGACGGCGAAGACGGAGAAGGAGACGAAGAGAGCGGCGAAGACGACGAACGCCCCAACGCTCTGCGCGAGAGCCGTATCGAATACTACGAACACGAAGGCAAGGTCGGCAGCGCGGCCCAAGCCATCGAGCGGATCATCAACAACGAATCCACACCCGCGAAAGAGCGTATGGTTCCCATATCGCAGGCGGAAACGCACGCTTGGAAAGATAGCGAACCTACCGCCGCGCTGACAGGCAAGAAGAACACCGATGGCAGCATAGATATTCGGCAAGATACGGTGACGCGAAGCAAGATGGCGAACGGCGTCGAGCTGGGCAAGGTCGATCGAGACAAGACCAAGAAGCGTATGCGCGACATGATAAACAAGGGCGCTGGCCAGCCCGTGACTCAGCGGCCCGAACCGCAAGATACATCGGCTTTCGACGAGGAAAAGGGCAGACAGCTGCTGCTCAGCCTAAGGCTGGACGAATCCGAACATGGACAGGCTATCAAAATGAACCTGCTCGAAAACTCCGGTCTCCGAAGGAATCCGGTGGAGCGTGATCTGAATGTCTTGGAAGACAGCGTAAAAGAAGCGGCGCGTCACCTGCGCGATGACCAACTGGAGACTGCGCTGGCAAGACACTTCGGTATGCCCGAAATCAAAGACAACAAATCGGACGCCTGCACCGTAGCCGCCCTTCTGCTGATGAACGCGGCGATGCTGCACCAGCGTATCGGCAACGCCGCATGGCTGAGCGATGTCGCCACACTGTCCGAACTCAAGAATTCGACCAATGTCGTGCGCCAGATCAGCCGAAACTGGACCAATATAATGCAGCATGATTATCTTGCCATATTCAGGCCTGCGATGGGTGTTATCCATACGATAGAAGACACCGGCAAGACCGGCGGGCTAGATCGCGCGCTGCACCACATCGCAGGCGAGGCGGAGAGAATCGCCGAGGTTTACGCCGAAATGGGCATGGATCACGCCGGGCCACTGTACAACCGCATCATGAGCAACCAGGCCAGCGACGGCGCGTTCTTCACCCGCCCCACTGCCGCGCTCATCGCGGCCAAGCTCGCGCTGGACGCCTGCGGAGACGCCGACTGGTCGAAGCCAGAAACATGGCGACAGCACAAGACCATCGACCTCGCCTGCGGCAGCGGTACTCTGCTCGCGGCGGTTCTGCACGAAATGCGACGCCGCGCCAAGAACAGCGGCGCGTCCGAGGCGCAGATAGCGGAACTACATCGGCTGGGTGTAGAGGAGACGCTGAAAGGCTTGGAGATCAACGAAATCTCCCTTCAACTCGCGGCGGCGCAGCTGGCTACAGGCAATCACGAGATTCGGTTCAGAAAAATGGGGCTGCACCAGATGCCCTACGGCCCGGACACAGCGAGAGGCGGAGTAAGCGCAGGATCACTGGAACTGCTCGGACAGAAGCGCATCGTCGCAAGACCGAACCAGCTGGACCTGGACGACGACGCAATCGCATCCAGCGCAATCTGGGACGACAATCCCGACGCAAGGGTAGAAGACGCCGTGGATGCCGCCCAAAACTCCCGCATCGTCATCATGAACCCGCCATTCACCAACCGCGTGAAAATGGGCGAGAAGTTCGCGGACAGGGAAGTGCAGAAAAGACTCCGTGATCGAACCGATCATCTGGAACACACCCTCATCAGCGTCGATCCCGAAATGGACGACTTTTCAGATAAAAGCGCTGTGCGTCCACTGTTCGTCGCCCTTGCCGATAGCTGCCTGAGAGACGACGGTGTAATGGCAATGATCCTGCCGACTGTAGCGCTATCTGCCCCATCCGGACTCGCCGAGCGTCGTCTTCTGGCGAAGCGCTATCATATCGATACGGTTCTCACCTGCCACCAGCCGGGCAACATCAACATGAGCCTTAAGACTGCGATCAACGAGAGCATCGTTTTGATGCGCAAGTCCCTTGCGCATCAAAACGATGCAACAACGATGCAACAACGATGCAACAACGATGCAACAACGATGCAACAACGATGCAACAACGATGCAACAACGATGCAACAACGATGCAACAACGATGCAACAACGATGCAACAACATTTATCAATCTCGACCGACTCCCCATCGACCAAGACGAAGTCGCAGACCTGCACGAATGCATTGCGAAATGCCCGCAAGAGGGGGGAATACTCGCCAACGGCTGGGGAGAGGTTTCGCTTTGGCCCACTGAATCGATGGCGGATGGCGATTGGACGGCAGCCATCTGGCGCTCGCCCAAGCTGGCAAAGGCTGCCGCGCGTTTCGCCACTCATCCGGACCTTCAAGAACTAAGGCCCATGGTCAATGGGATACATCTGATGAGCGCGGATCTATACGTTAACTGTGAACGCACCTATCCCAACGCACCTGATGGCTTTCAAGTAGTGTCATCTAGGGGCGCGGACGGACAAATGCATATCAAAAGCCGGCCTGATGAGTGGTGGATTTCGAAAGATAAAAATAAAGCCGATGCGAAAGCAGCTAAAATTAACGCGAAGGCAAGTCATCTTCTCATAACAGCGGCGCAGGACAACTCTACGGCGCGTCTTACAGCGATAGCGGATAATGAGAAATACATCGGCAATAGCTGGTTCCCTGCCACAGGTCTGTCCACGAATGAAGCCAAAGCATTAGCTGTATTCATCAACTCGACCGCCGGGCGTCTGCAGCTGATGCGGAATCTCGGGAAAAAGTTGACGTACCCGACATATAGACCTGCGGGTGTCGGAAACATCAGAGTCCCCGACATAGAAAACACACGCATACGACAGACGCTCGCCGACTGCTGGGAGCGGACGCGGGATATGCGAGTCCCGCAGTTCAGGGATGGGGAGTGCGAGGTGCGTCGGCTCTGGGACGAAGCCGTAGCCGAAGCGATGGGTTGGGACGCAGAGGAGCTGACCGAGCTGCGTCTAATGCTGCACAGAGAGCCGCATGTGCGCGGGCTGGGCTATAACCAGTACGCGGATAGGGATTGATTTTCGTAGGTGTCTAGCCTATTGTATGATGTTTGGCGCTCTCCAACTCCGACTGGGGCTGGTTGCTATATGCTCTATTCCAGCCCTAGCTGATAGTGTTTGCCCTCGGTCTTGATGGATGGCGCTACGACCACTTCGGCGACTTCGTGCATCTCGCGGATGTTTTCCGCGCCGACCATGCCTAGGCATATGTTGAGCGCGCCGACGAGGTTTTGAGTGCCGTCCACGACGGATGTGGGGCCGAAGAGCAGCTGCTCGAGGGTGCCTCTCACGCCGACTTCGACGCGTGTGCCTCGCGGGAGGTTCGGGTCTGGGTTTGCCATGCCCCAATTGTATCCGCGTCCGGGCGCCTCTTCCGCCTGCGCCAGCGGCGTTCCGATCATCACCGCGTCGGCTCCGGAGGCTATCGCCTTGCAGAGGTCTCCGCCGGTGCGGATGCCGCCATCGGTGATTATCGGCACATATCGGCCAGTGCGTTCGTAGTATTCATCGCGCGCCGCGGCCGTGTCCATCGTCGCGGTAACCTGCGGGATGCCGACGCCTGTCACCTCGCGCGTGGTGCATGCCGCGCCCGGCCCTACGCCGACCAGCACGGCGTCGATGCCTGTCTCCATCAGCTCCAGCGCGACTTCGTAGCTGACGCAGTTACCGACCACGACAGGTACATTCACCATCTCCAGCAGTTCAGTGAACTTCAGCCCGCGCTGGCTTTTGGAGATGTGGCGCGCTGTGGTAACGGTGGATTGGACGACGATGACATCCGCGCCTGCCTCTGCGGCGAGGGGCGCGAGCTGTTTCGTCCGCGCAGGCGTGAAGGATACCGCGCACATCGCGCCGCTGTCCTTGATCTCCTCCACTCGCTGACCGATCAGCTCCTCCCGAATCGGCGCCGAATAGACATCCTGAAGCAGCGATGTGACCTTAGCGCGCGGCGTTTCGACGATGGATTCTATTACGCTCTGGGGGTCGTCGTATCGGCTGTGGACGCCCTCCATGTTGGTTACCGCCATGCCGCCTAGTCGATGCAGTTCGCCCGCGAACTTCGGCGAAGATACAGCATCCATCGCCCCGCCCAGTACTGGCGTCGATAGCGTGATACCATCCAATGAGAAATCCGTGTTGGTGAGTTCTGGGTTGATAGTAATCGAGCCGGGCGCGATCGACACTTCGTCGAATCCGTAAACTCTTCTGAGGCTTTTGATGCGCGAATGTCTCATGGCGTAGAAACCTCCACTGCCATATGCTTTGCGTCACAGGGACGGAGCTTAAAAAAGCGGGAAAATACGGATTATAGAAGCGCGGATGTAGCGATATATGACCAGCCGATCTAGCTGTATGACGAGATTTGGACAGGTCTTTTGGCCGATGCGCTGTTACACGCGCGAAAGTATTGCGGCCATCATATCTTGCAGATCGGGGAACAGGTGAGCGTCGGGCAGATGCTGATGCGACGCTACCAGTTCGTCATCCACATATATATGGAACATGCCATGCGTGCTGGGAATCAGTGTAAACTCGGCGATGTGGTCGCCAGAGCGGCTCAACGCCTCCCCCGCCATCCAGGCGGCGCGTAGAGCGTGACCTCAATGCTGGCAGTACTCCAGCCGAATCCTGAGACCATCGTTTGCCATAGAGAGCGCCTCCCAGAGATGGTATATGGTATTGGGTAATCATATTATTCCGCGCGCTGGTCGGTCAACGGATTTTAGAGCGCGGATAGGCGAGATTGGCTGGGCGTCGCATGAGAAAATACGAAATATGCCGGGCCGGTCAGCCTGCCAGCAGGTCGATCGGCCAGTCGCGTTCTTTGCGCTCTCTGCGCGCTTAGCGTTCTTCGCGCGCTTCGGAGCGCGGGCCGAACGGCTCGGGGCGGAACGGATCGTCGCGGACGCCTAGGAAACCGCGCATACCATGTTTGGCGGCGGCTTCCAGCATTTCGCGGCGGTTGTAGTCTGGACGCTGCGAGGAGTGCGCCACGGATGACAGCAGCCAGTTCGTCGTTATAGCGTTTCGCAAGCCCATCATCTCGAGGCCGAGCGTGGCGACATATTTGTTTGCCGCCACCGTCTCGGGGCTTATCATCGCAATACGATCCGCCAGCCTGAAAACCTCCGCCATCATCGCGTCTTTGTCCTCGTACACATCGTTCACCAGCCCGATGCGATACGCTTCCTGCGCGTCTATATGATCGCCCGTCAGCGAGTATCGCAGGGCGTTTTTGTATCCGGCCATCAGCACCCAGAGGAAGCTGGTGTTGGATATCTGCCTAACCTCCGGCTGGGCGAACACGGCGTCCGCTGAGCAGAATGTCATATCGCAAGTTAGCGAAAGCCATGTTCCGCCGCCCATGCACCAGCCGTGTACGCAGGCTATGACCGGCTTGGACAGCTCCAAGATATGAGTCTGATTTTTCAGCATGTTGCGGTCGTGGTAGAACCAGCGCGATACATGGTCTGCCGCGCTCGCGCCCTTTGCCATCATCGAAACGGGGTCGGTCTCTCCGAACGACGCGATGTCGTATCCGGAGCTGAACGCTCTTCCCGCGCCCTGTATTACGATGACTCTGACGGACGGATCGGCTTCGGCCAGATCGAGCGCTTCGTGCAGGTCGGCTTCCATCGGCTCGGTAATGGCATTCAGCGTTTCGGGCCTGTTCAGCGTGAGGACGCAGGTCGTGCCTTCGACCTCATAGAGTATATATTCGTACTTCGGCAAAGCGCGTCTCCTGTCGCCCTCACGGGATGTATTGTCTGTGTACTGCCTGTATATTGCCTATATATCGTCTATCGTTGCCGTACTGTTTTCGTGTATTGCTTTGGAGGCTACCGCTTTTCGCGGTCTTCGGTATAGCCGATTCTCGAACCCGTCCACGGATGGGCGCGGGCGACCTCTTCGTTCAGCTCTATTCCCCAGCCGGGGCCTGATGGGATGGTCATGTATCCGTCCACGATCTCAGGAGCGGCGGTGGTCAGTTCGTCTTTCCACGGCACATCGTCTATGTCTATCTCCATTATGCGGATATTCGGCAAGACGGCGCACAGAGCCGCGCTGATAAAGCTGGACATGTGGCTGTAGTAGTTGTGCGGCGCAACATTCAGCTGGAATATCTCCGCGAGATCGCCGACTTTCTTGGACTGCGTGAATCCGTTCCATGGGACATCGATCATGAATATATCGGCTGCGTGAATCTGGAAATAGGGCAGATATTCCCGCATATAGAAGAGGTTCTCGCCGGTACATATCCTCGTGTCTGTCGATTCCTTGATCTGCCTTAGCGCGGTGGGAGAGTACATATCGACTTCGAGCCAGAGCATGTCGAACTGTTCCAGCACTTTTGCGATGCGCAGGACAGCCTCCGTCTTGAAGTTGAAGTTGAGATCGAGGTTGAGATCGACATCCGGCCCGACGGCGTCGCGGAAAGTGCCGATTAGCTTTTCGATATGGCGGAGTATCGGTGTAGGTACTATCTGGTCTGTGGTGCCTGCTCCGAGCGCGAAGCCGCCTCCGAAGACGGAGGCAGGTGTTCCGGGCATTACGACATTGGTCTTGAGAGCGGTGAATCCGCGCTCGACGACTTCCTTGCCCAATGCGGTTATGGCGTCCCATGAGTCGATTGGCGGAACGCCGATTATCTCATGGTTGCGAGCGCGGGAGCTGCCGCAGTGCGACCAGTAGATACGCACTCGCTCGCGCGTGGGGCCGCCGAACAGCTCGGCGACACTGATTCCCAGCGCTTTCGCTTTGATGTCGAGCAGCGCGCAATCGACGCCGGCTATGGCCTTCGCCGCGATCCCTCCCGGGCTCTGCCGCGTGGCGCGGTACATATCCCACCAGCGCATCTCGAAAGCGCGCGGGTCTTTGCCCAGCAGCGCGGGCGCGAAATCCTCTATCGTGGCGGCGACTCCACGCGGCGATCTGCCGTCCGAACATTCGCCCCATCCAGTAATACCCTCATCCGTATCGACTTTCACGAAACTCCAAGGCCGCCAGCCCGCATCTACGATGAAAGTCTCTATGTTCGTAATCTTCATCTATGTCTCGTCCTTTCTACAGAACTCGATTTTCGGCACGGATGATACCACATATTGGGATCTTCTGTTACAGCGCGGGGCAGCGGCGAGCGAGGCATGCCCGAAACAGCTATCTGCGCATCTACACCCACATCCTCTCGAATTGCAGCTATCGAGCATGGGTGTGATAATGCATCCGACGCTGTGTAACAACTATGCATGCTAGTAAGGAGACGAACATGCCCGGCCTAGATAACGATCTTGCATTTCTTCCCGCAACCGAACTTCGTCAGCTGATCACGGACCGCCAGATAAGTTCCGTCGAGCTGACGAAGCTTTACCTGTCTCGTATCGAGTCTCTGGACGGCCAGCTGAACTCTTATCTGACGCTGACGCCTGAGATTGCGCTCGCGCAGGCGGAGATGGCGGACGCCGCCACCGCGCGGGGTGAAAGTCTGGGCGCGCTGCACGGCCTGCCAATCTCGCTCAAAGACTTGCAGATGACGAAGGGCGTTCGGACAACGGGTGGATCGCTCGCCTATCGAGACCGCGTTCCAGACGCCGACGCGGCCTGCGTCGAGAGCGTGCTGAACGCGGGCGCGGTGATGTTGGGCAAGACGAATTCGCCGGAGTTCGGATTGCTAGGGGCCTGCGAGAACAGGCTGGGAGAGCCCTGCCGCAACCCATGGGATACGGCGCGTACTTCGGGCGGCTCCAGCGGCGGGGCGGGGGCGGCTATGGCAGCGGGGCTGTGCGCGCTCGCCACAGGAGGCGACGGCGGCGGCTCCATACGAATACCCGCCAGCTTCAACGGTATATATGGCATCAAGCCGACACAGGGCCGCGTCTCCGGCTGGTCGGGAGTAGATAGCCCGCCGCTCGCGAACTTCATATCCCAGCAGGGGCCGATGTCCCGGAGCGTGGCAGACAGCGCGATGCTGCTGGGCGTGATGGCAGGGTACGACGCGCGTGATGCAGGCTCGCTGCGCGCGCCGACGCCGGATTTCATGGCCGCGCTCGACCGCGATATATCTGGCCTGAGAATCGGGTGGAGTCCCGACTATGGCTATACGGCGGTCGATCCGGAGGTTGCCGAGTGTGCGGCTGCCGGCGCGCGGGTGTTCGAGGAGCTGGGCTGCTCTGTGGACTATTCCGAACTAAAGCTGGAGTCGGCGTTCGATACATGGATGGCGCTGTTCGGGGGGAATGCATATGCCGCCAACGGCCATCTGCTGGACGCTCCTGACGATCCGCTCAGCTGGTATGGACGCTGGACGATCGAGCAAGGCGCGCGGCTTTCCGCTTCGGACTACATACACGCGCTAGGCCAGCGCGATCGCATGATAGCGCAGTTCGAAGACGAGTTCGAGCGGTTCGACCTGCTGCTGTCTCCGACGATGGCGGTAACGGCGTTCTCGACGGATGAATATCCTCAGGAGATAGGCGGGCAAGAGCCGTATCCGACGCCGGCATGGGGGTTCTTGCCCTTCACGCATCCGATCAACACCATCGGCTTCACAGCTGCCAGTATCCCATGCGGATTCGACTCCAACGGTATGCCCATCGGGCTGCATATCGTGGGGCGTCCGGGCGATGAGGCTACTGTGTTGGCTGCGTCTGCGGCTTTCGAGCGGGCGCGTCCGTGGGCGCATATCAGGCCGCAGGTGTCGTAGCGGACGAGAAATCCACCTTCCATCTACAGAATGGGTTATGGAATGGGCTGCGGAATAAAATTACCGCCGCGCCATCGAGCATCCGAAATTAGAAACTAGATATGGGCTATGCAGCAGGCTTTATCTGTGGGAATGTACTCGCGCGCCATCGGCATGGAGGCACGACGGGATGCACCTATCCAGAGGCCAAGCGCCAGTTAGTCGAGAGCTATCGAATTTGCTTCCCACCACTGGATAGTATGGACGACGGTCTGGAGCAGGGGTGGAAAGAAAAGTCGGACGGCGTAGGACGCTAGATAGCAACACTTAGGGGTAGCAGCTAATGTGAACACATCGAACGGTCAATACTTCCCTTTGCTGTCGAAGATCGTTCTTCCAATATACGCCGACGCAAGGCAAAACGCGGTAAATGTGAGCCATCGTCCCAACCTCTAAAGGACTCTACTTCCGCAATGTAGGCGTATGTGAGGGCTAAAGCCATCACACACAAAGCGCCGGCGACTTTACTCTTGCGCTTCATACTGCTAATCATCAGGATTACAGATCGCAATTCACCACACGGCGCCTCCAACCGTGCCGATCACTGTGGCTCCGAGAGCGTAACTGAGCGTAACAGGTGCGGCTGTCCCCCCGGAGGCCGCTGTTGCCGCAATAGCTACAAGAACGCTAGTGCGCGCAGTTATGAGGCTTCCCATGGCATCTTTAGCAACTTTCTTCTTGCAACCCTCTGACAAAAACTTCCAGCACGGGTCTGCAAGGATCGGATACGCGTAGTTCACACCACTGTTCTGATGATTGACTTCCAGCGTTAGCACATCATCGACCATGTTGTATCGTGTGGGCACATCTACGCCTTCAGAGTCCGTAGCCCACGGCGCCCCAAGAGAAACGACTTGTTCCCCAGTTTTGTCGATCACGCTGTAACCACCCGAATAGTCCGTAGAAATGGTCTGGCCACTCCCGATGTCAACACGGTACTGGAAAACATTTGGAGCATCGGCGTTCGCTATAACTTCCAAGAGGGCATACCCGCCATCTTCAAATGCGATTAACAGGTTCTTTTGGTCTGGTCTGTTGGCTTTATCTGTGGGGGTGTACTCGCGCGCCATCGGCATCGGCATGGCGACACGGCGGGATGCACCTATCCAGAGGCCAAGCGCCAGTTAGACGGGAGGTGTCGAATTTGCTTCCCACCACTGGATAGTATGGGCGACCGTCGTTGAATATAGCCGGTTTATCCATCATCAAATCTATGAACACCGGCATGGTATAGGCCATGATCGCCGCGCCGTCTTCGACTTGCTTACGGTTGACGCTGCTGTTCCAAGTCGCGCCTCCGTGAACCAGCTGGTTGCGCAGTGTGTATAGGCGGTCGAATACCGTTGTGAGAACCTTGCCCGTGTCTTCTGAGCGTATGTCACTTCGAGTATGCCGGATGCTGTCCTCCAAGTTTCTTTGCCAGTTGAGATGCTCTGCTCTAGCACTGTCGTGGTAGCGCCAGAACTCCCAGAACACATATCTGTTGGAAACTAGGCTAACGATCGTTTTGGGGATTTCGGAGAACGCATATCTATGAATAGCTTTTCGTTGACCGTCCACTAACGCCAATTTTCTGAAGAAGTCTTCGAACGCTTCTACCTCAGTCTGATCGGGATCGAGAGCGTTTGGAAGGGTACGCGCGTATGCCGCGTTGAACGCTATCCAATAGAAGACGAACTTAGCGTCGGGGTCGTTGTCGCATTCCAGTTCCGCCCGCCACAGCCATCTGAGGGCGCGATGGATTCTCAACCGCAGATCTCCGGGAAAATCTTCCGGGAGGGAGTCTGCTTTGGCTTTGAGCTCCTCTGCCGTGAGCGGTCTGGGTTCCCTGTCTGGTTTCGCAGTAGGCATAATCCGATCGCTCCTTTCGCAGGCTATGAGAAAAGCCTCCGGCGTGTTGCCGGAGGCTATGTAGATTACTGGTGGCGGGGACAGGACTCGAACCTGCGACCTTTGGGTTATGAGCCCAACGAGCTGCCGCTGCTCCACCCCGCGCCGATTTAGGGGAGGCCGATGGCCTTCGGAGGGGTGTCTATCTGGATAGATAGAGCGATGTCCGATGGCTGTAAAGCCTCTTTGGTTTTAGAATCTCGTTTAGTAAGTATGCATTTTCAGATGAGCCGGAATGTGGGTCAAGTCCTCGGTCGATTAGTACCGCTCAGCTGAGACGATTACTCGTCTTACACCTGCGGCCTATCTACGCGGTAGTCTCCCGCGGACCTTACTCACACCCGTAGGTGATATTTGGGAAATCTCATCTTGGAGTTGGCTTCGCGCTTAGATGCCTTCAGCGCTTATCGCATCCAGACATGGCTACCCGGCGGTGCTTCTGGCGAAACAACCGGTACACCAGAGGTCTGTCCCTCCCGGTCCTCTCGTACTAGGGAGAGCTCTCCTCAAATTTCCTGCGCCCATGGCGGATAGAGACCGAACTGTCTCACGACGTTCTGAACCCAGCTCGCGTGCCGCTTTCACCGGCGAACAGACGGACCCTTGGGACCTTCTTCAGCCCCAGGATGCGACGAGCCGACATCGAGGTGCCAAACCTCGCCGTCGATGTGAACTCTTGGGCGAGATAAGCCTGTTATCCCCGGGGTAGCTTTTATCCGTTAAGCCACGGCCCTTCCACTCGGAACCGTAGGATCACTTTGCCCGACTTTCGTCTCTGCTCGACTTGTAGGTCTCACAGTCAAGCTCCCTTATGCCAATGCACTCTAAAGGTGATTTCCATCCACCTTGAGGGAACCTTTGGGCGCCTCCGTTACCTTTTAGGAGGCGACCGCCCCAGTCAAACTGCCCACCTGGCAGGGTCCCCCCACTTCATGGGGGTTAGGGCCGAAACAATAAAAGAGCGGTATTTCAAGATTGACTCCACCACGACTGGCGCCGTAGTTTCTCCGTCTCCCGCCTATCCTACACATTTATAATCCCAGTCCACTGCCAAGCTACAGTAAAGCTCCACGGGGTCTTTTTGTCCTGCCACGGGTAACCCGCATCTTCACGGGTCTTGCAATTTCACCGAGCCCCTCGTTGAGACAACGTCCAGGTCGTTACGCCATTCGTGCGGGTCGGAACTTACCCGACAAGGGATTTCGCTACCTTAGGACCGTTATAGTTACGGCCGCCGTTCACCGGGGCTTCGATTCAGAGCTTTGGTTGCCGTAGCTTCCGAACCCCTCCTCTTAACCTTCCGGCACTGGGCAGGCGTCAGCCCCTATACTTCGCCTTTCGGCTTTGCAGAGACCTGTGTTTTTGTTAAACAGTCGCCTGGACCTCTTTACTGCGGCCTGCGCGGGCGTCACCGGCAAACGGTTATACCCCACAGGCACCCTTTCTCCCAAAGTTACAGGGCCAAGTTGTCGAATTCCTTAACGAGGGTTCGCTCGAACGCCTCGGGACTTTTACCCCAGTCTACCAGTGTCGGTTTGCGGTACGGACACCAATACCTCTTGCAGCGAGGATTTTCTCGGCGGCATAGGTTCAGCGAAGTTCCCCAGGGCTCTAGCCCTAGAGTTCTCAGCCCCCTCAGCTCATAACGCCGGAACGGATTTGCCTATCCCGGCATGGCCTACAGGGCCAAACGTGTCATGTCCATCGGCACGCTCCGCCTACCTTCCCGCGTCCCCCCTCTGCTTAATAGCGAGGAATCAGTGGTGCAGGAATTTTGACCTGCTGTCCATCGCCTTTGCTTGTACGCTACGGCTTAGGACCGACTTACCCTACGACGACCAACGTTGCGTAGGAAACCTTAGACTTTCGGCGTTCTGGATTTTCACCAGAATTAACGCTACTCATGCCGGCATTCTCACTTCTCAGCGCTCCACCGAGGTTCACACCTCGACTTCGACGCCCTGACAACGCTCCCCTACCACTCGCATAACCGATATATCTCGTGTTATTGCGAATCCGCGGCTTCGGTGGTGAACTTTAGCCCCGTTACATTTTCGGCGCGGGACCCCTCGACTGGTGAGCTATTACGCACTCTTTAAAGGGTGGCTGCTTCTAAGCCAACCTCCCAGCTGTTTTGGGAATCCTACTTCCTTTCACACTTAGTTCACACTTAGGGACCTTAGCCTGCGGTCTGGGCTGTTTCCCTTTCGCCAATGGAGCTTATCCCCCACTGACTCACTCCCAGGAACCATCTGAAGGCATTCGTGGTTTGGTTGGGGTTGGTAGGCTCACGCCCCCTAGCCCATCCAGTGCCCTACCTCCCTCAGACTATCACTGAGGCTGTACCTAAATACATTTCGGGGAGAACCAGCTATCTCCGAGTTCGATTGGCATTTCACCTCTACCCACAGCTCATCCCAGCCTTTTGTACCAGACACGGGTTCGGCCCTTCACTCGACATTACTCGAGCTTCAGCCTGGCCATGGGTAGCTCACTCGGTTTCGGGTCTAATCCATACAACATCGCAGGCATAACGCCCACTCGACGCCCTATTCGGACTCGCTTTCGCTTTGGCTCCAGGACTCGTATCCCTTAACCTTGCTGCAAAGATTAACTCGCCGGCTCATTCTTCAATAGGCACGCAGTCATCCGCCAAAGCGGACTTCCACGGCTTGTAGGTCTACGGTTTCAGGTCTATTTCACTCCCCGCCTGGGGTTCTTTTCACCTTTCCCTCACGGTACTGGTTCACTATCGGTGACCAAGAGTACTTAGCCTTGGAGAGTGGTCTCCCCAGCTTCCCACAAGATTTCACGTGTCCCGTGGTACTCAACATCATGCCAAGAGTCCGCTGCCTTTCACCTACGGGGCTTTCACCCTCTGCGGCCGTCCTTTCCAGGATCGTTCGGCTAAGCGGCGGATTTCTTACTCTTTGCTCCTTACTGAGATTGGAGCAGGCGTGTGTTACAACCCCTGACAGGCATTGGCTCTCATGCCGTTTGGCCAGCCAGGTTTGGGCTCTTCCCCTTTCGTTCGCCACTACTCAGGGAGTCTCGGTTGATTTCCATTCCTCGGGTTACTTAGATGTTTCAGTTCACCCGCTTACCCTCCCGACAAAATCGGGATCCCTTGGTATGACCCAAGGGGGGTTTCCCCATTCGGGAATCCTCGGTTTAGCTCACTAGACAGCTTACCGAGGCTTATCGCAGTCTTGCCACGCCCTTCTTCGGCTCTTGGTCCCTAGGCATCCACCGTAGACCCTTAGTAACTTGACCCACATTCGGGCTCATCTGTAAATTGCTTTGTTACTAAGGACAAGATTCTGTTGTTAAGGTATTGCGCAATCGACCTTGCCGACTGCCGCCATATCGGAACCCGCTCCCGGCGGGCCGTTTTTTACATTTGGAACTCAGATTATATGCACATTCTCGATGGGTGTCAAGCCGAAATTGTCGAATGACTGGTGATAAATACAAGATGTGCTTCTCTTCTTGTTACATAAATAGAATATGCCAGCCACCCTGCCTTAGGGTTACTTCATCCGCTTCGTCAAAGGCCGCCATGCGCAGAGTTCGCAAACGGGATACAATCGAGCCCTCAGCACACAGACATATAATTCTCTAAGACAGCCAATGACGATTGCTAGAGCCGGGATTCTCGATTACCGGGACGCTCTGGAATCGAGGAGCGTAAAAGTAGTATGGGCAGACCGAATTGGTATTACGACCACCCGCCCACTTGCAGCTGCGCGCAGTGCCTACCATCTCCAGATAACCGGCGACGGCGAAGTAATTGGATGATCCGGCTCTGGCGCAGGATTATAGGGCAGCTGTCTCGAAACTGAATGCCTAACCAATTTTCTGTGACCTTCGTTATATATTCCGAACGAGCGCACCACCCATCTAGTGATGCAGACGACGGATAGACGGAATAAATAACAGGAATATAATAGAGGAGGTATCAGAATTGAGAGCGCAAACCTTTGTAGTTGCAGGGATTGCCGCCCTTGCCGTAATCGCCCTGATCGGGGTGATCGCGGCAAACCCGTTTTCTACGCGGGCGGCTGCTATAGACTCGTCGGAGCTGACCGGCGCGCAGGCCTACTCCCCAGCAAAGGCCGATGTCGTTTCTGCATCGCAGGCCACTCGCCCAGACGGACTTCGCGGCTTGCAGGCTGACGAGGACGGCGATAAAGAAGACGGAGATAAGGACTTCCATCCATATATCGGCGTAGTAGTAGCCAATAGCGAGAACGGGGCAGTAAAGGTAATCGATGTCATTGCCGATAGTCCCTCTGTTGGGGTTTTGGAACCCGAAGACTCGATAACTGCAGTCGATGGAGTGGCGATAAACCGCTCTAAAGACTTAATCGAGGCCGTAACCGAAGCGGGCGTAGGCTCTGAGATCACTCTCACAGTTACGCGCGATGGCTCTGAGATGCAACTGTCCGTAAGCGTGGGTGAACGACAGCATGAGAGTTGGAAGCATGACTATTTCGGACGCGGAAAGCATTCTGGCTTTTCCGATAGCTTCAGGATGCGTCCGATGATGCGCTGGGGAAATCCCGCCAGCAACATAGCCAGATCGGAAATGGTGGTCGAGAACGCAGACGGAGAGTATGTCACCTATCGAACCGTGTTCGGGAAAATTACCGATATAGACGAGACCTCTGGCGCTTTCATCCTACAGCCGAAGGACGGCTCTGCCCAGATTTCATACGAGGTCGATGACGAGACCCAAATCAGTATGAGCCGCAGCGGTGACATATCCGGCCTCAATACCGCGGACGAGACCCTCGTCATGGATGCGGATGGCAGCGTGGAGTTCGTTCATCAGTGGGACATGGATTCGTCGTCTGGACATGGCAGCATGCGTCCGTTCCGACATTTCGGCGGAAAAGGATTGTTCCATCAGGGATTTCCTCATCGAGGCGGAAGACACAACGCTGGGGACTGGGACGAAATGTTCAGCGATATGACAGACTTCTTGCACAGACATTCGCAGAGAGGTCATTCAGGAGCGTCCGCTGACAGCAGCAGTTATCACTGATTAGGCATACCAGCGAGAGATTCTCCCCGTTCTCTTCTTTGCTGGGATTCATTCAGTAACTTACGGCAGTAACTTCCGGGTCGCCGCATTAGCGTGGCGACCCTTCTTTCTTGCCTGAGTCTCTCATGGCAGGCATCAGCTGCCCTCTGAAGACGATGCAGAACTGGATGTAGCCATAGCCGGACAGCGCGTGAATACCAAATCTCGCATTCTCGTACGCATGCTGTACAATGAGCTGCCCGCCGCCAAAGCAGCGAGCCCAAAGCAGCGAGCATTGTCTGATTGTCCGAACGAAGCACAAGCCTATAAGCACGAGCCTAATCGAGCACTGGAGGCAGTTTCTCATGAGCGATTTCGGGCTGAAGATCAAGACCGACCGCGGCGGCAAGCGTGTCGAGATAGAGTGCGAGCATCAGAACGGATTGCTGTATGTCGTTCCTGCCGAATCGAGCTGGGTTTGCTCCGAAGAGCTGATGCACGCGCATGCGATGGCCGGTTTTCTGCGCGAGCTGGTGGATATGGACGATGACCGTGTTCATAGCCTGATGCAGAAGTGGGGGCTGTATTACCGCCCGCGCCCATTGGCTCAGAGAATAGAACAGCAGTCGATTTAGCCCACTGCTGTTTCTATCCCTACGCTTCTGCTCGCTTCGGCGCTGAGGCTCCGCCTGTCAGATTTGCGTATTAGCTAACATTAGCTAACCGTCCATTCTAACTAGTCGCTACCATCATCATCCATTATGCCGTTGGGGTCTCCAACTATGCTATGGAAGATCGGGGTAAACTCCTCGTCATCGCCCGGTTCGGTGTCGTCATCTGACCAGTCTTTTATGGTTACAGCTTCCTCGACGACAACTGCTACCTCATCATCATCGTCATCGCTGGGGATATAGACTGGATACGAGCTGTTGTTAGGGGGAAAGGAGACGATCCCCGCTTGCGTTGGGCTCTTGTAAGTCTCACGGATGATAACTGCCAACTCGTTCTCTTTTAGACTGGTGATATCTGCCTCATAGCGATTGCCGCCCTGCATGAGCCTCGCTATACGGCTTCCGACACGAGGTTCGACCTGCCCGATGTAGGTGCCTGCGCCATCAGAAACACTGAGCCCGGATCCGCTGATGTCGAGGTGAACGGGAGAACCAGGCGTAAGCCTGAGAAGCTCCGATGCGGACGCCAGCTTTGTAAGTGTCGTCACGCTTGCTTTGCCGCTCTCTTCTATGAAGTTGTGCAGCCTGTGCGTGGCTCGACGCGCAGTGCGCGGCGCGTCACTGTCCGCCAGTTTTCGCAATCGCGCCATATGCCTTTTGGCGATGATGTTGTTCGGGGAGAGGTCTAACGCGGAGCCGAACGCTTTGCGCGCCTCGCTGTTGCGTCCGAGCTCGATCAGCGCTTTGCCGAGTCTGTTATACGCTTCGAGATCTCTGGGAAAGTCTCGTAAGATCGAGCGGTTGACCGCTACGGCCTCCTCCCAGCGGTTGCGTCTCGCCATCTCGATCGCCAACTTCCGCAACTTGTCTTTGACTTCCAATCCGCGTGTGGTCATTTGCCTCCACCCCTGTGAAATTTTCGGAATGTTAGCCGAATGTTAGCCGATGATATAAAAATCGGACAAGTACATTTTTCGGATATAATCCATAGAGATAGTAGATAATGGATTGCCAACCGAGCTTCTGCAACGGCAGCAAAGCCTTCGCGCAGCATCTATACGACGCGACATCTATGCCAAGTATCTACACAGGGGTTTCAGTCTTATGGCTTCTGAACATCTCTTTCAATCTGAGCAGACTCAGCTTCCCGATGGCTTCGATGATGATACGCACAGACATTTTCGAAGTCCCCATGGCGCGTTCTTCGAAAATGATCGGATGCTCCACGATCTTCATGCCGTTAGCCTGACACCAGTACGCCGTCTCTGCCTGAAACCCGAAGCCGCGACATTCGATGATGGATATATCCAACGCTCGCAACGCTTCTCTGCGGAATGCTTTGAATCCTGATGTTACATCTTTCACAGCGAGACCGGTTACGAGTCGGATGCTGTAGTTTCCGAACGCGCTTAGGCGTCGTCGGTTAGCGCTCCAGCGTGGAGCTACACCGCCCCCGGCAGTGTAACGAGAGCCGACAACGACATCGGCTTCACCCAGCTTTTCCAGCATGGCCGGCACTTCTTCCGGCGCATGTGACAGATCCGCATCCATCTGCACTATATGGTCTGGGTCGTCTTCGAGCGCACGCGTGAAACCGGTTATGTAAGCTGTCCCCAGCCCTAGCTTGCGCTCTCTGGATATGATCTCGATTCTGTTATCGTGCTTTTCTGACAGCTGTCGCGCGACGGCTGCCGTGCCATCTGGCGAACCGTCATCCACGACATAGATATTCAAGTCTGCGGTAACGACAGCAAATAGACGCTCTACTAACACTGGCAGGTTTTCCGCTTCATTGTAGGTCGGGACGACGATTGCGACACGCGGCCCATTCTTTTTACTCGTCAACATCGTCTGCCTCGTTAGCGATACATTCCCGAAATATCCCTCAGCCTGATGAGGACGGCATCTTTCAGCATGTCCAGTGTATCTACCACCGGACGCACCTTGCTAGTAATATCGTGGTACCAGTCTATGGGCAAGACTTCTATTTCATACCCTCTCTTTCGAGCAAGATACAGTATCTCGACATCGAATCCCATTCCTTTCGATCTCTGAAGCCGAAAGAGTTCCGCCGCTGCATTCGCGCGGAAGCATTTGAAGCCGCACTGCGTATCATCCAAACCGCGTACTGCGATCAGACGAACGGCGCGGTTGAACGCTCTACCCATGAAATGTCGATACCATGGCTCATCGAACCGTCGAGCTCCTGGCGCTTCGCGGGAGCCAATTACTATATCCTCACCTGCGTCCATACGCTCTACGAACCGCCCCAGCCATTCGATTGGCATGGCAAGATCTGCGTCGCACATGAAGCAGTATTCGCCTGCCGCTTCCAACATCCCAGCTCTGACCGCCCATCCCTTACCAAAGTGCGGCCTGCTTATGAGACGAGCGTTCTCCATGCCTCGCGCCCATTCGGTCACTACTTCGCCGGTACCATCGCTGCTGCCGTCATCGACGACTATGATCTCCCATCTCCAGCTCTGCTGCCGTAGATAGTCGGTTGTACGCTCTAGTGTAGGCAGGATACGGGCGGATTCGTTGAACGCGGGGATGATCACCGACAAGCGAGGCCTGCAGAGCGAATGCGCGGCATCTTGGGAACACATTTCTCCTGCGTCTCTGTCACACGCCGTGAGTTTCAAGCCGTCTCTGATCTACTACTGGAATATGGGGCGTCCAGCCCAAATTCTGTGTGCAGAGCGCGGGCAGCGCGGGCAACATCATCCTCCGCGACTATACAGGTAATGCGGATCTCGGATGTAGTTATCATCTCGATGTTGATGCCCTCGTCGGCTAAAGCGCGGAACATTCGGCTCGCATATCCCGGAGAGTCCTGCATTCCCGTGCCGACGACGCTCACTTTGGCAAGGCCAAGCGAAGACACCATGCCACTCCCACCTAGGTCATCCACTACCTTTCGCACCGCGCTTTCCGCTCGGCTCAGGTCGTCCCGTTTGACTGTGAAGGTCAGATCGGTCGTGCCGCCTTCGCTGGCGTTCTGCACGATGACATCGACGCTGATTCCTAGCTCCGCCAGAGGCTCGAACAGAAGAGCGGCGATTCCGGGGCGGTCTTTTACACCCTGCACTGTTATCTTGGCAACATTGGAATCGGTCGGAACGCCGCCGGATATTCGGGATACACGGTTTCTGATTTCGCCTACTTTTTCGTTCATTTTGACATCACCATGTTTGACATCACCATGTATGAGTGTTCCGGGGGCGTCAGAGAAGCTGGAGGCTACTAGAATCGGTGTTTCATATACCATACCGAGTTCGATGGAGCGAGGGTTCATCTTCGCGCCATAGCTGGCAAGTTCCAGCATCTCTTCGAATCCGATCTCTTCGAGCTTGCTCGCTCTCGGCACCAATCTGGGATCTGCGGTGTATATACCATCTACATCGGTATAGACCTCGCAGCGCGCCGCGCCCAGCCCTGCGGCGAGCGCAATGGCTGTCAGATCGGATGCGCCGCGCCCTAGCGTAGTTATATCCATGTCCGGAGTTATGCCTTGGAAGCCAGCGACGACGACTATTTTGCCGAGTTCCAGCTCACGCATGATACGCTCTAGGGAAAGCTCGGCTATCTTCGCCATACCAAAATGTTCGTTGGTGTAAACGCCTGCCTGCGCGCCGCTCAGGCTAATAGCGGGGTATCCGATGGCATTCAGCCGCATTGCCACCAGAGCGCAGGAACGCAGTTCGCCAGTGGACATCAGCACATCTAGCTCGCGCAGATCGGGATAGTCGGAATCGGCCACATCGCCGGCGAGCGCGATGAGCTCGTCTGTCGAATCTCCCATCGCGCTGACCACCGCTACGACGCCAACGCCGGCGCGGCTTGCCCTGGCTATACGGTCTGCTACTCTCTTTATCTTGTCGGCGTCTGCCAGGGAACTGCCGCCGTATTTCTGAACTATTATATTCATGGGATGAGAAGCTCTTACGAGATGAGTTCGGAATCTATAACGACAATCACTTATGACACGATTATGACAATGATTTTTAATGCGCGCTGTCGGCTGTTGTCAAATGTCATCAAATTGATTTTGGACATCAGGTGTTTTTACCGAATCCGACTTGCCCCCAGCGATGTGGGACAGGTTATGCGAATCTCGCCATCTATTCCAGATTTTGCGGCGGCGTCGGCCATTTCGTAACCGATGGTGAACTCTTTATCCACAGCAAACGCGAGGATCGTGGAGCCTGCGCCAGAAAGGAACGCGCCCAACGCTCCGGCTCCCAGCGCGGCCCTGATTATGTTCCGCATCGGGAAGAACATCTTCTGACGCGCGGGCTGGTGCAATCTGTCTTCGGTGGCGACGGCCATATGTTTCAGATCACCAGTTGCCATAGCTCTGACCAGCAGCGCGGCTCTACCGATGCCGAACACAGCATCCGCCCTCGCCACGCTGCCGCCGAGCAGTCCGCGCGCCTCCTCCGTAGGCATCGGCGTGTTGGGTATGTACAGGACTGCTCTAAGGTTGTCTGGAATCGGAACATCGGCCGCCAGTATTCGTCCACCATCTTCGACCGCAATTCGCATTCCACCCAGCAGCGCGGGGGCGACATTATCTGGGTGCCCCTCGATTTCAGCTGCGATGTTCAGCAGATGATCCGCGTCGAGTAGCCTATCGCACAACTCGTTGCCTGCGACCAGTCCTGCGACCAACGCGGCAGAGCTAGACCCCAGCCCGCGCGCCATTGGGATGTCGTTTTGGCATCGTATCGACAGTGGGGGCAGCTCCTTCCCTACTTCGGTGAACACCCTGTCTATACTGCCCCAGACGAGGTTCGATCTGTCAGTGGGCAGCTCGTCTCCGCCGAATCCCTCGATCTCGAGTTTCGACTCGAAATCGGAGCTTACAGTCTCCACCGTAACCGTATTCCAGATATCCAGCGCGATGCCCAGACAGTCGAACCCAGGCCCCATATTGGCAGAGGTGGCAGGCGCTCTTACTTCGATTTTGTGTAAGGTCATGTTGCTGCCAATATCCTAGCCAATTTTGCCGATTCTGATTTTGTCATCTGAATTTTACCAACAGGGTATATGCTCGTCGCGGCATTCGACGGCATGCCGTCTATCTCAGTTTAGCAAGGCAGCTGGCAAAGGTTCGTATGCTACTCTCCGAGCCGCGAGAGATACTGCGCGGTTACATCGAGGCTGACCATGCCGCTGTATGCTTTGGTGAGCCTGTCGGTGATCGGGCCTGGTACCGAGCCATCGGATACGGGTGAGCCGTTGAATGAGGCTACGGGGCAGATGCAGAAGCTGGTGGAGGTGACGAACGCCTCGTCTGCGGTATATGCATCGAACAGATCTATATCCGCCTCTAACACTTCGATACCCAGTTCATGCGCCAGCTCGATCGTCACTCGGCGGCTGATTCCGGAAAGTATGAACTGCTCTCGCGGAGTAATCACCGCGCCATCTCGGACGATGAAGATGTTGCTGCCAGGGCCTTCGCTCAGATTGCCGTTGGTATCTAGCAGGATCGGCCATGCGTCCGGATTCTGCGCGCGGACTTCGAGTTCGGCTTGCACTAGATTTACATAGTTATGAACCTTCGCTCGTGGGCTGTGCGATTCCGGCGGGGTGCGCCTCACGGACGGGACTACCACCGGCATACCGTCGCGGTAGTATCTCGCGCGCGCCTCGAACGGCAGCGGGACGCATTCGATTACGACCGTTGGCCTGTCTTCTCCACCGACTCGGACGCCGCGTGTAACACGCTGAGTCACCCAATAATCGTCGTCTGCATTCAGCAGAGGAAGATTCGCCTCCAGAACCTGCATCGTGAGACGAGCGAGCTCCGCCTTGCTAAGTCCCGGATCGATACGCATGTATTTCAACGAGTCCATGAATCTGTCGAGATGTTCTTCCAGCCTAAATATCTTGCCGCCGAAAGTGCGCGTGGTATCGAACACCGCATCGCCCTGAAGAAATCCACGATCCCTTATCGACACCACTGCTTCGCTCTCCGGGACGATCTGCCCATTTACATATGCGACTCTCTCTCCGGTCATTGGCTACCTCCTCTGGTGGCCGGTGTTCTGCGGAACGGTACTATGTCTCCTCGTCGCTGGCATCGGTCTGCGGCGAAGTGGCGGGAATCTCTGTGGGAATCTCTATTGAATGTCTCTGAATCTGTATCCGACATTCCAGATTGTTTCGATGAAATTATGGTCGGCGTCCTCTATCTTGCTTCTAAGCCTTCGGACATGAACATCCACGGTGCGTGTTCCGCCGAAGTATTCATAGCCCCATACACGATTCAGCAGAACTTCTCTGGAGAATACTCGGCCTGGGTTCTCCGCAAGCAGCTTGAGCAGCTCGTACTCCTTGAATCTCAGACCGATGCGTTCGCCTCTGAGTGTTACTTCATAGCTGGAAGTATCTATCTGAAGCTCGTCGGCCTCTATGATATGGCTGTTCGTTGGCTCTTCGCGCCCTACGATCAGCGCTCTCTGCGCGCGGATGACCAGCTCGTCCGGGTCCGGCGGGCTGACGATCAAGTCCGATATAGGCAGTGAGGGGTCTATGCTTGGAAGTCGTCTGCTCGGTACCAGCGCGATGGATGGGATATCCGCATCGACGCACGCCTGAATACAGCGGTTTAGCTCGATGGCGGTTAGGTAGCCGACCTCGATGAGCGCCAGCTGCGGAACATCCCCCGTATCCTGCCCATTCAGGGTTTGTATGGATTCATCGGAATCTAAGAGAATTGCGCTAATGGCATGGCGACGCAGTAGGATGACTGCTTCGTGTTCGACGCGTCGAATCGCCGCCCGTTCAGTGAACATGGGAGGTCTGCGCGGAGTCGCCGCTGCTCACAAGCAGGTCGGCGCGGTCGCCCCACTTTTGCAGAAAGCGGCGATAGTTCTTCAGGCTCAGTTCGTCGCGTTCCGCGTCTGCCAGTTCGCTCCAGACACGATGTTCATGCAGAATTACAGGCAGGGAGCTGTCGGCCAGAATTCGCTTTCCTCGTTCCTTGAAGTGGAAGCTGAAATCTATATCCAAATTGCGATAGAAGCGGAAGCTCTCCCGCATGAGTCCAACTTCCTTTAGGCTGTCTCTTCTGAAAGCGAAGCAGTATGCCTGCATTGCGTCCATATCTCCGGATTCACCCTCGCCGTCGTGGAAGTGGTGCAGGTTGTCCGTTCGCAGTCCAAACGGGCCTGCCACGCCAACTTCGCGTTCGTCGAGCATAGCGTCGAGCGGGCCGTAGATGTCGCCGCCTACTTCGACGCTGGGGTCCAGCAGCACCACTGTTCGTCCCAAGCTCTGTTTGAGTACGATGTTCTTTGCGGCGGCCTCTCCGAGTTTATGATCAGCGTGAATGACGCGAACCCTGCTGTCTTTCGATGACAGATCATCGAGCCACTCGCCAGTGGTGTCCGTCGAGCCATTGTCCAGCGCTACGACTTCCAAGTTGCGGCCGTGCGCCCACTCCAGCGCGCTTTTTACCACGCGCTTAGCATCGTCGGCATAGTTGCATACGACGATGCCGACAGTGAAGTCGAAAGCGTCATCCTGATCCACCAGCGAAGGCACCTCAGCGGTGGAGGACACCACATCGCGGTCTTCAGTCATCCTCTCCCACTGCGCCTTTGGCCTGATACGGGAGCCGCGTTCATAGTCTTCGACGATGTATCCGAAATCTTCCAGGGCGTCTCTGATCTGGTCTGCGGCCCCATATTCTCGCATGTCGCGCAGATGCGCTCTGCGGAGCAGCTGTTCGAGCATCTCTGTGGGCGCCTGATATAGGTCAGGCGTCTCCATCAGATCGAGTCCCAGCACGGCATCGAACTTCTCCGCCAGCGCGAGCTTAGTCACAGGCGTCAGATCAGAACGCGCCATCTCCCAAGTCAGCGCGAGCGCGGCGGGCATGTCCAGATTGCTGCTCACGGTGTCCATGAAGCGGCCATACCACTCGGCGACCGCCGATTCGTCTGCGCGCGCGGACGGCTCCTGCTCCGAAGCCATCGTCCATACCCAGACGCGGTTCTGCAGTCGCTGAAGCCCTCGCTGAGCCGCGCGCACGGATGTAAATGTGAAGTTGAGCCGTGTGTTGTATCGAGCGGTCATACACAGATATCGGAACGCCATCGGATCGAGGCCCTGCGCCTCTATATCGGATAGTATGAAAGAGTTTCCGGTGGATTTTGCCATCTTCACGCCATCCGCGAGCAGATGTTGACCATGCACCCATGAGCTGACGACAGATTCGCCGGTGAAGCCTTCGCTCTGGGCGATCTCACCCTCATGATGGGGGAATATGTTATCGACACCGCCTGTATGTATATCGAAGGCGCGTCCGAGATATTTTATGGACATGGCAGAACATTCGATGTGCCAGCCGGGGAATCCTTCCCCCCAAGGGCTAGACCACTTGATCACTCTGCCGGGTTCGGCGGCTTTCCAGAGCGTGAAGTCGCGCGGGTCTCGCTTGAGCGGGTCGGCATCCACGCGGACGGCTTCGAGAAGCTCCGCTTCCTGAATGTTACCTGAGAGTTTCCCATATTGCGGGAACTTGGCAATCTCGAAATAGACATTGCCCTCGACTTCGTATGCGAAGCCATTCTCGACGAGCCGCTCCACTATCTCGATCATCTCCGATATATGGTCGGTGGCTTTTGGAAACTCGTGCGCGGGCTGGATTCGGAGCCTACTCTCGTCCGCCCTGAAACGATCGGTGTAAAACTGCGCTATCTCAGCGGGTGTCTTGCCCTCTTCCAGCGCGGCGGCTATGACCTTGTCCTCCCCACGCTCCAGCACTTCCTGCCGCATGTGGCCTACATCGGTGATGTTCTTGATGTGGACGACTTCCAACCCTTGCGCCGTTAGAACCCTGCGTATCCAGTCCGCCATTAGATAGGAACGCAGATTGCCGATATGTGCATCCCGATAGACAGTCGGGCCGCAGGTGTACATCTTCACTATCCCATCTTCGACGGGTATAACCTCATCCATGCGCTTAGTCAGAGTGTTATAAATCTCGAACACGATATCACAGCTCCATATCTGATTCTGCGCGCCGACTCGTCATCTGTCGCGCGCGCCGCGTCGCCCGCTGGGGATCTCCATGACATGCAGGAAGTTAGTGCTGCCAGCGACTCCGAATGGGAAACCCGCGGTAAGTACCAACTTGCCGCCTTTGGTCATTGCGCCGGAAGATACCGCCTGATGTTCGGCCTCTCTGAGCAGCTCGCCTACATCGTTGAGGCTATGGGCTATGGCCGGATATATGCCCCAGCTCACTGTCAGCTTACGACATACAGCTTCATGCGGAGTCAGCGCGAGTATCGGCGGACGCGGCCTGTACTTGGATACACGCCGCGCTGTGCTGCCAGACTCTGTAAAGGCGACCATCATATCGACATCCAGCTGATTGGCGATACGCGATGCGTCGTAGCTGATGGCGTCGTCTATCTGATGCTCGACATATTCGGCTTTGTCTTGAAGAATACGGTTGTAAGAGAGATTGGATTCGGTGTTGAGCGCGACCTTTCGCATCACCTCGACAGCTCTGTCGGGATGCTGTCCATTGGCCGTTTCGCCGGAGAGCATGACCGCGTCGCTGCCGTCGTAAATAGCGTTTGCGACATCCGTTACCTCTGCGCGCGTCGGCTGGGGAGATTCCACCATAGATTCCAGCATCTGCGTTGCGGTGATGACAGGCTTGCCGGCGTGATTGCACTTTTCTATTAGCTGTTTCTGGACGACTGGGACGAGTTCGAGTTCTATCTGGACACCCATATCTCCGCGCGCGACCATGATGCCGTCGCTTGCGTCCATAATGTCATCGAATGTAGTTATAGCCTCTGCCGTCTCTATTTTGGAGATTATGAAGGCGTCGCTGCCTCCGAGCGCCAGCAGACGACGCGCTATGTCCACATCTTGGGGCTGTGTAACATTGGACAGCGCGACGAAGTCCGCGCCCGATTCGGCGGCGAAGCTGAGCCCGTCGCGTGATCTGTCGTCCATGAACGGCAGTGTTGGCGCGCGTCCCGGTGTCGTTACGCCTCGACGCTCTGTAATCCTGCCGCCGTCGAGAACCTCGCAAGTAACATCCGTGCTGTTTATCGAAATCACATGCAATGTGACTGCGCCGTCATCGAGCAGCACACGCCCGCCGACTTTGGCATCTCCGTGTATGCCCGACGGATACACGCCCAACATCTGCCTGCTTCCAATGATATTGCGACTGGTTAGCACGATCGCATCGCCAGATTCGAGATACATCTCACCCGGCGTCTGAGGCCCTGTACGATATTTCGGGCCTGGAATATCTACCATGACGCCGACAGGGATCCCTAGGTCTGCCGATACGCGGCGCACAGTGTGGAAGATGGCTTCGTGAGATGCGAGGCTTCCATGCGACAGATTGAGTCGCGCTACAGTCAGACCGCTGCGCACGAGACGAGCGATCATCTCGTACGAGTTGGATCGCGGGCCGAGCGTGCAGACTATCTTGGTCTTTGGGCGCTGGAAAATCGTCGCCTTATCGGTTCCGGCCCGACTCCTCGCATGAATCATAGATATAGTCCTGCCCAAGCGCCTACGAATCTAGTAACAAGCAGTAATCGATGAATAGGATAAACCTTCATCAAAGAGATATTACAAGAAACCGCCTCCGTCTGCCATATCACGGCAGGCATATCACGCTAGGCAAAGAGGTCAGCGCCATTCGGGGCATCTCCAATAACCTGCACACTCGTTTCTGCTGTCTCGAAGCCGGCTCGGATTCTCGCCGCTGTCCGTATTGCCGCACTCTCTGCGACGTTCCGGTTCATGCCAGCGATCACGCCAATCGACGACGCCAGCAGGAGCGTACTCACCGCAATCGAAACGAGTGGGACGCCTGTGAAGGGTCGCACCCGCGTTTGCATCCAATTATGTCAATCGCTTATGCTTCAGTCGTCTGATTAGGCGAGCCAACGTAGCTCAGTGGCAGAGCAGCGGTTTCGTAAACCGCAGGTCGGTGGTTCGAATCCACTCGTTGGCTCCATCCACATCCGCTGCCATCGAAAGACCTCTGTCCGTGGAGATGAAGGCAATAGCCCTGCGCCTACGGCATATCTCAGCGCAGTTCCCTCTCGAATCTCTCAGGAGAATCCCCACTCGGTGCCGTCGGGGCTGTCCTTCAGGGTAATTCCCAGCTCGGTCAGCCTGTCCCGAATGCTGTCTGCAAGCTGGAACTGCCGCGCCGCGCGCAGGTCGGTTCTGACATCGATGAGCAACTGCACGAAGGGGGCAGCCTCCGCCTGAGTCTTCGGCTCGGAGTCTTCGGCCAGCAGGTCTAGGCCGAGTACACCGGCGAGTTCGATCAGCGTCTCTTGCGCGTCTGCTACATCGCCTTCGTGTTCGTGGGCGCGGTTTATTTCGCGCGCGAGGTCGAACAGCGCTGCCAGGGCTCGTGGCGTGGCGAGATCGTCATCCATCGCCTCGATGAACCGGCTTCTGAAAACCTCTGGGGCCACCCAAAGACCTTCGCCCGACTCCGCGGCGGCAGCCCTCCGCAGCCGGCGGAGAGCCCGCTCACGGCTGCGAACCCCCTCCTCGCTGTAAAACAGCGGCGAACGATAATGAGAGTTCAGAAAGAACAGCCGTAATGCTTGCGAGTCGTACATCTCCAGAGCTTCGGGCAGCGATATGATGTTCCCCAAACTCTTGCTCATCTTCTCTTCGCCGAGCCGCAGCATACCGTTGTGCATCCAGAACTGGGAGAACGGTTCACTATCCGAGTAAGACTCCGACTGAGCTATCTCGTTTTCATGATGCGGGAAAACCAGATCTTCGCCGCCGCCGTGTATGTCTATCGTCTCTCCGAGATACCTTATGGACATTGCGCTGCACTCTATATGCCACCCTGGTCGTCCCATACCCCATGGGCTGTCCCAAGCGGGCTCGCCCGGCTTCTGAGACTTCCATAGCGCGAAGTCGAGGTCATACTCTTTGCGTTCATCGACATCGACACGCGCGCCTGCTATCAGGTCATCGATGCTGCGACGGCTCAACTTGCCGTAATCCTCGTCGCGGCGAACACGGAAGTAAACATCGCCGTCGGAGGCGTATGCGCAGCCTCTGTCAATGAGGGAATCTATCATCTCGATTATCTTATCTATCTCTTGCGTCGCCCTGGGATATTCGTGCGCAGGCAGTACATTCAGCGCCTGCATCGAGTCCATATACTCCGCGATGTTCTCTTGCGCAAGGTCGCCGACTGCGATGCCGCGTTCGTTGGAGGCGGCTATCATCTTGTCGTCTATGTCCGTGAAGTTCTGTACATGCCGCACAGCGAACCCAGAGAACTCTAGGTATCGACGGACGATGTCGAAAGCAACAGCGGACATCGCATGTCCGATATGGGAGGACGAATACGGCGTGATTCCGCATACATACATCTTGACCACGCCGTTACTGGGCTGAAAGTCGCGGACAGCGCCGCTCATAGTGTCGTAGAGTTTCATGTTCTGGAGATTGTCACCACGGCAATGGAACATATGCCTTCGCCACGCCCTGCGAAGCCTAGTTTGTCGGTTGTCGTCGCCTTCAAGCTCACGGAGCCTGTATCCACTGAGAGGGATTCGGCAACGGAGGCGCGCATGTCTGCGATGTAGGGTCGTAACATTGGCTTTTCGGCAACTATTGTAGCATCCAGATACTCCATCCGCCACTGTTGCACCGCAAGCATCCGCTGTGTCTCTACGAGGAGTTCTCTGCTGCATATACCGCGATAGCTGTCATCCGAAGATGGAAACCTCGTTCCTATATCACCCATGTTCGCCGCGCCGAGACAGGCGTCGATTATCGCATGTATCAAAACATCGCCGTCGCTATGTCCGTCCAGACCAAGCGGATACGGTATGACGACTCCGCCCAATACCAGATCGCGACCGGCGACGAGAGGATGAATATCTATGCCTATACCAGTTCTGTTAATCATCTTCCCCGCTTGCGATAATATACTTGGCTCTCGCTCGATCGTCTGCCTGCCTACTGTTGCTCTCAGGTGCTCTCACGCAAGTTTCTCGCGATCGCATATCCCTGCTTACGATCCTTCCTCTTACGATACTTCCTCAGCCGCCTCCTCTTCACGGCGACGCGCGTATATTGCCTCGGCAAGCCGCAGGTCTCCCGGCGTCGTTATCTTGATGTTGTCGTATGACCCCATGAACAGTCTGACTGGATGTCCCAATGCTTCGACCATCGCGGCATCGTCGGTGAAGTCGCCTTCACAGCGCGCGTGCGCGACGCGCAGTATGTCTGCTGCGAACGCCTGCGGAGTCTGCGCAGCCCACAGCGTGGATCTGTCCGGCGTGTCGGCCACCGTCATATCTGGAGAGGCTATCTTGATGGTGTCTTTGACTGGAGCCGCGGCAGAAGCCGCGCGCCACTCGACAGCGGCGTTAACAGCGCGTTCGATGATATTCTCATCCACGAATGGCCGCGCGCCATCGTGTACTAGAACGATCTCCGCATCTGTAACAACATCCAGTCCACGCGCCGTCGAATCCTGCCGCCGCGCGCCGCCGGTCACGACCGCCGCGATTTTCGTAAGAGAGCAGTCGTCCACCATACGGCGAATATCTTTTATAGCCGTCTCGGAGGACACTACAGTGACGGAGCGTATCGCTGGCGCAGAGTCGAACGCCCGCAGGCTGTGCAGCAGCAGCGGTATGCCGCCGACGCGGGCGAACAGCTTGTCAACGCCCACCATTCGCTGACTGCGCCCGGCGGCCAGAACGATGACATCGACGGCTGGCTTTTGGACAGGATGAGTCAATCGGTATCAACCGCGACTGTCGCGACTGTCGCGACTGATACAGACGCTGCCACTCGGCTTTGGCAGTGAGTGATCGTTAGCGGCGATGCTGGCAGTCGTGCCTGCCGCTGTCTGTGGCGTATTGCGATCATCTTCTCGTTACGACGCCCTAGCGCGGATTGGCGAAGATGATGCAGCCGGCGACGGTTTGGAGGACACGAGCGACAGTAACTTCCAGCTCGGTATCCATGAACTGAGAACCGGAATCTACCACTACCATAGTGCCGTCATCGAGATAGCCTACGCCTTGCCCCGACTCTTTGCCCTCGTGAATGATGTTCAGCCTCATGCTCTCGCCGGGAATCACGATGGGCTTGAGCGAGTTGACCAGCTCATTCACATTCAGAACCGATATGCCTTCGATCTGGGCAACACTGTTCAGGTTGAAGTCAGTGGTCAGTATAGCCGCGCCCATCTCTTTGGCGAGTCCTACGAGTTTGCCATCCACTTCGGACGCTTGCGGATAGTCTATCTCTAGCACTTCTATTGGGACGCTGTCGTTCTCGCGCAGTTCGTTGAGCATTTCGAGCCCCCTTCTGCCGCGATTGCGCCGGATCGAGTCCCGTGAACCGGCGACATGGCGCAGCTCGTCGAGTATGAAACGAGGAATCACTATCGTTCCATATAGAAACCCTGTCTTGGAAATAGCGGCTACCCGACCGTCTATTATCGCGCTCGTATCCAGCAGAATCCGCTCGGTGTAGAACCCGTTGCGCAGCGAGGGCGAAATCGCTACGCCGGCATGCGAACGGGTATCCCTAGTATCCAAGATATATCTGCTGAAGATGTCCCTCTCTGGGGTGAACAGTATGGCCGCGCCGAGATAGGGAAGCAAGAGGCTAAGCGTTATAGGCAGGATGACGCCTGTCAATGGGCCTGGAACACGCCCTAGAGGAACAGATATGAGAAGGGCGACCAGCAAACCTGCAACCAGCCCGACTATACCGGATAGGAGTCTCGATGTAGGTATATTTCGAGTCCGATCCGCCGCGCGGCTGAGCAAAACCGAGAGCAATCGTGGCGTGGACAAGAGTCCCAAAACGGCGCCAGTAGAGGCTAGGCCATATACCCATATGACCCATTGCTCCGGCCCCCAGACATCGGCTATATATCCCCCGATGCCCCATCCTCCTGCGGCCAGTATGGACGCGCCAGTGACTCTGGTAAGAAATTCGGCGACCATTTACTAATACAGGCCGGTATGTTTCGACATTCCGCCCCCGCCTCGAAAGAGATTCAACCACTTCCCTGCCGACAATGATTATATGGACGCGGGATCACACCATAGAAACCATAATACCTCGTCGGCCTGCCAAACAATCCCCTTCGAGGTTAGAATATCACCGAGTCAATTCGCTGTCAAAATTGCAGCCTGTCCGCTGTAGGATTGGAAGTCGGATATGTCGGATATTTAGAGCGCGACTCCACATAGCATAGAATAGAAAACGGAAGAGGAGACCAGCCGACATTTTTAGACATGACGATGATGGCGATAGAATATGACCATAATATGGCCGTAATATGGCCATAATGGTGATGATATGATAAGGAAAAGACTCGCGCTGGCTGGCAGAGTTTTGGCGGGCGTTCTGGCCGTCGCTCTCATACTGACAGCCGCGCTGCCTCAGGGACGCACAGCGGTTCGCACGCTTCTGTTCCTGCCGCAGGTGGTGCCGAGCGTCCCGGTGAAACCATTGGAGTGGCTGACAGGTAAGCCGTCTCATATCGAGGTAGAGTTTCCTACATCGAACGGAGTCGGCTGGGCCGATCTGTATATGCCTGCCGGCGACGATATGCACGGCGCCATAATGCTGTTTCTAGGCGTGAACCCCGCCGGCTCCCGCGATGCGCGAGTGGTTGGTCTTGCCAGAGGCCTAGCTCGTTCGGGTATGGCAGTGATGATACCGTGGTCTAACGAGATGACACGCAAACAGGTGCGCTCAGAGGAGATCGGCGATCTGGTAAATGCATATAGATATATGCTGTCGCATGACCGTGTGGACGGCGCGCGCTCCGGTGTCGGCGGGTTCTGTGTCGGCGCGTCGTTCGTAGCCATAGCCGCCGCCGACCCTGCAATACGAGACTCCGTTCGTTTCGTCAACTTCTTCGGCGGATACTACGACGCGCGCGATCTGATAGCGGCAGTGGTGTCCGAAACACGCTTCGGAGAAGATGGTACGCAGGCGTGGACTCCCGCTGCGCTGAGCCGCGAAGTAACGGCTGCTCATCTGACCGCAGCCCTGCCCGATCCTGCGGAATCCGAGCTGCTGACTCATGTATTCGTCGATAAGAACCCCGCTCTCGATGCGCAAGCCGTCGGCGCGCTGTCGTCAGAGGCGCAAGCCGTTCACCAAATGCTAAACGGCGCGGAGCTGGATATAGAAGAAGCGCGACACCTCGTGTACGCTCTGCCGGAGTCGATGCAGGCGGAGCTGAGGGCTATTTCGCCATCAACGATAATCGACGACCTGAGCGCGCGCGTGCTGATAATGCATGACCTCCATGACGAGCTAGTTCCGTCCGAAGAGTCACGCCGTCTAGCAGACGCTCTCGCTGAACGGAGCGATGTCTATCACACTGAGTTTTCGCTTTTCGACCATCTAGATCCGACACGGCCAGTCAACCCGCCCGTATATGCAAGAGAGATGATGAAATTGTATATGCACATGTACAATGTTCTGCGGGATGTGGAGGGGTGAGCTGAGGATGGGCTTACGGTGTTTACCGTCCCTAGCCACTGCCACTCGTCTCGGCTAAACTACTATTCGACTATTCCGCGATCGCTAGGAGGTTCCTCACATATGGGATACGCATTCAACCATGTTCATCTGAAAGCGCCAGACCCGCGAAAGACCGCAGAGTGGTATGCAAAGGCGTTCGACTTCGGCATCGTCAGCGACATCGTTCGGCCATACGGAGACAGGTTCGTGGTAACGCGATCTCCGGACGGTGTTACGGTGAACATATCTAGCGAGCGAAATGGTGAAACTCTCGCAGACGGCAGCGCGGAGGTTCACTGGGGATTGGAACATATCGGAATCACTATCGACGACTTGGACGCGGAGCTGGAGCGGCTGATCGACATGGGCGCGATTCTGAAGGAAGGCCCTATCGATGTTCCGAATGGCCCCAAGATAGCGTTCATAGCAGGTCCGGACGATACACGAATCGAGTTGCTGGAACTCAGAAGCTAGTAGGTGCCGCTGATGCCAAGACGAGCATTTTTCCCAAATCCCAACAATAAACCCGTCGGATTCTCACCCGCCGTCAGAGCGGGAGATACGGTATTCGTATCCGGGCAGGTCTCGCTGGACGGAGAGGGCAAAATCGTCGGCGAGGGGGACGCGGCCGCTCAGGCGGAGCAGTGTCTGCGGAATATCGATGCCGCGCTTGCGGCGGCAGGCGCGACGCGCGCCGATGTTGCCAAGATCACGGCCTTCATCGTAAACCCCGAAGACTATGCCGCATACTCCGCCGCAAGGCTGGCTTTCTTCGGAGAGCCGGGCCCAGCCTCCAGCACGGTGTTCATAAAAGGATTGGTCGATCCGAGATTTCTCGTCGAGATAGAGGCAACCGCGGTTGTCTGACATATCGGATCTACCGACACCGGTCGCCGAGCGTTTGGTTCGTCTGCCGCGAGGTCTGAGAGAGCATATCGAGCGGTCGAGAGATGTCGCCCGCTCCTTGGCCGCGCGGCACGAGACCGACGCGTGTCTAGCAGACATCGGAATCGCCGCGCACGATCTCGCCAGAGCCGTTCCACCCCGTCAGCTGCTGGCAGAGGCAGAACGGCTCGGACTAGATCCCAGTCCGGTCGAAAAGCGCGAACCTATACTGCTCCACGGGGCAGTCGCCGAGGCATGGCTTATGGCCGAATCGAAGGAATGGAATAGCGAGGTTCTGGAATCCGTCAGGTGGCATACTACGGGAAGGGCAGGCATGGGGCAGATTGCCAAAGTCGTCTTTCTCGCTGATAAGCTAGACCCTCGCAAAGTCGAACGATATCCGTTCCTCGCCCGCGTCGCCGACCTTGCCAAATGCGATCTCGACGCGGCCATACTGGAATATCTCAATCGCACACTCGCCTATCTCATCGAGCGCAATCTGCTAGTTCACCCTGCATCTATCGGCTTGCGAAACGAACTCATCATCCGTATGAATCGCCGCTCGTAATCTCGATCGATTCGCCGACGCCGACGCCCAGCGCGGTATGCGCGCTTCCCATGCATACCGCCACTTCGACAGTTCCCTGACTGCCGACGATTGCGAGCAGACTGCCAAGCCCATCGCCGTATGCTCTGCTCATACCCCGTATCGTCCTGCCTGCAACGGTGATTCGCAAGTCGCCTCCGTGTGGAATCGCCGACCCTGGAATGTTGCTTATCAGGTTGCCGTATGTATCCACATGCACCACACAGCCGGTAACGGGATTCTCTCCCGAGACCGGCTGTGAAGGCAGGCGCGCGACGCTGGAGATGGGAACGCCCATCTGAGCGGGCCGAACGCCGTTCGCCAAATGCGCGGCGGTAGGCGCGAATATATCTCTTCCGTGAAAAGTATTGCTTATCTCCGGCAGCCACCACGACGGATCGTTCAGCTCGAACGCGGCGAAACCGGCCTGGATGCCGGATATCGGCGATGCGCCTGTCGAATCAGCATCGTCCGTAACGACTGAGACTCCGATATCATCCAGAACATGCGTTAGGACGCCGTTGTCTGGGGCAACGAACCTTCCCGAAGGCGTTTGGACTGCCAGCGCACGTCGGGATGTGCCTACGCCGGGGTCCACAACGCACAGATGAACGGCACTCTTCGGAAACCAGCGGCATGCGGTGGCAAGCGTGTATGCCCCCTCCGCAATCGACTGCGGAGGTATCTCGTGCGATATGTCCACGATCACGGCGCGAGGGCAGATGCCGAGTATCACACCCTTCATTGCGGCGACATAGCCATCCCGCGTTCCGAAGTCCGTAGTCAGCGTCACTATTGGCGACGGGCTGTCTGTCCCTTTAGGCATGTCGTTCATATATCATTTATCACTACTCGCGCCGCGCGATGTCGTTGGCTTGGGTTCGTCTCTGGTCTGAATATGCAGAATGGCTAAAATGGGCCTCGCCCCGTGAACTGCCACGCGCTGAGAATGGAGAGCGCTATGAACAAGACCGTCAGGCCGATTGTGAATCTGAACAGCTGAAGTTCCAGCCCTCGTCGAGTTCTGAAAGAGTTGTCCGCCGCGCCGAACAGCCCTCCGCCTTGTCCCTTTACCTGAAGCAGGATAACCGCCGCCAGCATGGTAGATACGACTATATGAATGACGTTGATGATTACTGTTGCCGTCATGAGGAGATACGCTGTTCCTTCATATGCCTGTTATGTATATGTTATGTAGAAACGCTGCTATGGTATTGCCGTGTATTTGGTCGTATCCCTTTTTTTAGATTACTGAGATTCATCACTTCCGCGGCGAGCTTGTCCGAGTCATGACGAACCGGGTGGTTATCGTCCAAGAGATTAGCCATTACTATTTTCGAGTGTTCTAATACGCTGTCGTCGTGGGTAACCGGGGTGCCCTCGAATCGTTCACCCATATCTGTCATGCGATTGTTCGCCAGTACGAAATCGGCTATATCGAGGAAAGTGTGATCCTGCAGCGTTGCCAGATGTCGGGCGACCGTATAGCCGTCCGTCTCGCCGCGCTCTGTGGCGACATTGCACACGAAAACGACCGTCGCCGAAGTCGTCCTCAGAGCGTCGCTGATACCGCCTATCAGCAAGTTGGGCAATATGCTCGTGTACAGACTGCCGGGGCCGATTACAACTAGATCCGCGTCTTTTATTGCTTCTATGGCATCAGGATGCGCCTCGATATCTGCGGGCTCTATCGCCAGCTCTTCTATCTGGCCCAGTTCCTGTGTGATGTTCGATTCTCCATGAATAGTACGCCCGTCCTCCATGATCGCTTTGATATACAGACTGTTGGAAGTCACTGGAACGACTTTTCCTCGAACTGCGAGAATGCGGCTGGACTCGATCAGCGCCTGATCGAAGTCGTTCATGATACTGTTCATGGCAATGATAAACAGGTTACCGAAGCTATGCCCCTCGAGTCCACTTCCTCTCTCGAAACGATAATCTAAAAGGTCTGACAGCATAGATTTGTCGTCAGACATAGCTATTAGACACTTGCGGAAGTCGCCCGGCGGCAGCACACCCAATTCGCGGCGCAATCTGCCAGAGCTGCCACCGTCGTCTGCGACTGTTATGATTGCCGTCAGATTGTCGGTATGTTTGGAAAGACCTCTGAGCAGTACCGACATGCCTGTACCGCCGCCAATGGTAGCGATTTTGGGCGCTCTGTTCCTCGACCAGCTGCTATACATAGAATCGGCTATGTTGTCTATCGGATCCATATTCATCAGAAACGGTCTGAGCGTGCGGTATATACCGTAAAGCGAAATTAAAACCAGACATGTTCCGACGATCAGCAGTAAGAACCCTTCGAGATACCACGGCAAAAAGTCAGGAAACGGGGTGTAATATACTTTTCTGATCAGATATGCAAATCCGATCAATCCAGTAGAAATACCGAAAATGGTCAAAATAGCCCATCGCTTCAGGCCGATGCCCGGATACAGCAGACGCGCCGCTCTGCGAATGGATCCGACTCCAGCGCCATTACGCTCCGGCACAGAACCGTTCCGATGAAAGGCCATTAGCGCATTCCTTCCAGCGTTTGCCGAACGAACTGCGACGCCATGCGCGGGTTGACCTGTCCTCGCGTAGCCTTCATCACCTGCCCGACGAGAAAACCCATCACCTGTTTCTTGCCGTTCATGTAGTCTCGAACTGGGCCGGGATTTGCGTCGATGGCCTCCTGAACCGCTGCCATCACTGCATCGGTATCCGATATTTGCGCCATACCCTCCGCCTCTGCGATGGATTTAGGGGATTCGCCGCTTTCGAACATACGCTCGAACACTGTCTTCGCCATTGTAGAGCTGAGCGAATTGTCCTCGACCATCGCCTGAAGCTCAGAGAGCTGGGCTGGTGATATTCTGACCTCAGACAGATCCTGCCCTGTGAGATTTCGCAGACGCGCCATTTCGCCGAGCATCCAGTTGCTGACGGATTTGGCGAAGTCGGAGGATGCGCTGCCGTCGCGCTCGGCAAGAACTGCCTCGAAGTAGTCTGCGTCTCTGCGTTCTTCCGTCAGCAACGCGGCGTCGTACTCCGGAAGTCCGAACTCCCGCGTGAATCTCAGTCTGCGCTGTTGCGGCAGCTCAGGCATAGATTTGCGGATTTCGGAGACCTGCTCACGCGAAATATTCAGCGGCGGCAGATCGGGTTCTGGAAAATATCGGTAGTCTGACGCCCCTTCCTTCGTTCGCTGCGATACCGTTCTTCCCTGTTCCTCGGCCCATCCTCGCGTCTCCTGCACGATGCGTTCGCCCAAGCTGACAGCGTCTATCTGTCTGCGCGCCTCGAACTCGAGCGCGCTGAACACAGCTCGGAAACTGTTCATGTTCTTTATCTCGACTTTTGCGCCAAGCGTGGTATCACCGACGGGACGGACGCTGATGTTGGCGTCACAGCGGAAGTTGCCTTCTTCCATATTGGCGTCACTGACACCGATATATTTGAGGATAGAGTGAAGCTGGGTCAGATACGCCCGCGCCTCCGACGCGGAGCGCAAATCTGGCTCTCCGACTATCTCCATCAGCGGAACGCCTGCGCGGTTGATGTCCATCAGGGAATAGGATTCGCCAAACTCGTCAGTGCGATGGAGGAGCCGCGCCACATCCTCTTCCAGATGAACCCGCGTTATGCCTACGGACCTCTCTGCGCCATCCACATCGATAGTCATATGACCATCAGATGCTATGGGCAGATCGTACTGGGATATCTGATACCCCTTCATGAGATCGGGATACGGGTAGTTCTTTCTGTCGAATTTGGTGCGTTCTGCGATATCGCAGTTTAGCGCCAGACCGGTCAGAATGACATACTCCACCGCTTTGCGGTTGATGACAGGCAGCGCGCCGGGCATACCCATGCAGACAGGGCATACAACGCTGTTCGGGGGGGATTCCTGATATGACGCGCTGCACGAGCAAAACATCTTGCTCTGTGTGAGTAACTGGGCGTGAACTTCCAACCCGATTACGACTTCGAAATCCATGCGTCCTAAAACCTCTTCCGCCTGATCGTCCTATCTAGTGGCATCTTAGTATATGAAAAGGGTATAACACTACAATGGCGTACATTATGCCGTTTCCCGTCTATTCCACCAGCGTCTCGACGCGCTGCGCCATGTTGTTACCCATGCCTTGATAGTTCCATGGCTGTTCGAGCGGCTGTACGCAGCCGTTTTCATCGGTGGCGCGAACTCGGAGGACTCGCTCACCCGGCTTGGCGTCCCACTCCACAGACCAAGACCTCCACGCGAAATCTCCAATGCGCGGCCCCAGCTCGGCATCCACCCATGAGATCCCGTCATCGTCGCTGAACTCCACGCGAGATATATCCAGCCGACCTGCCCATGCGCGGCCCCGAACGGTCTGCGTCCCGCGTTGCGCCAATCTCGTCCGCGTCAAGAAATCCGGTACTCCCGGCGGTATCATCGCCGAGCGCACCCTAATCAGATCGACTGGCTCGCCCACATCGTCCGCCGTCTGCGCATAGCGGTATGTCCGCATCTGCTGATAGCCGTCGAACGGCTCGGCTATCGCCTCGATCCTCGTCAGCCATTTCACGCTGGTCATGCCGTACCAGCCCGGCACGATCAGCCGGAGCGGATAGCCATGCTGAGGTTGGAGAGGCTGGCCGTTCATGCCGTATGCGAGCATAACCTCATCGCGCATTGCCTGTTCCACAGTCAGACTTCTCTGATAGTACTGAAGCTCGCCACCCTGTATGCCCTCGTCTATACCGGTGAACAAGATTTCGGCGGCGTCATCGTCGATACCAGCTCTTTCCAGAATCGGGCGGAGTGGCGTACCAGTCCATTCCGCCGTGCCGATAGCCTCCAGCAGCCATGGCTGGCTTATAGCGCGCGGCTCCATGAGCGCTCTGCCATTTCCGGCGCATTCCATGGTTACCGGCATTCTTACCGATGGAAGCGCGCTGATCTCTGCCATATCCAGCGTAAGCCTTCTTCCAACGCGCCCGCCGATCTCCAGATTCCAGCCACCGCTATCCACATCCGCGGACGGCACGAACGGAACATCGAAGTGAATGAGAAGATAGTGCATTCCCGTCGGCGTAATATCGTACCGAAGCCCCTCCAGCGGCATCCCTCGATTGCGGAGCGCAAGCTGTATCTCCTCTCTGTAGAAAAGATCTGTCTTGGCAGTCTTGGCGCCGTCGCCCACCTGCCGGAAATCGTACACCTTCTGCTCGTTCGTCATCTTCACCGTACCCCGCCTTTGGGACTATTGCAGACTAGGGCATGTTACAGCAGCGCCACCGATCTCAGCACTTCGCCTCGCTCCATCTTATGGAACGCCTCCTCCACATCTTCTATACCGATAGTCTCCGACACGAACGCATCCAGATCTATCCGCCCCTGAAGGTGGAGGTCTATGAACATCGGGAAGTCGCGCGTAGGCAGGCAATCGCCGTACCATGACGATTTGAGCGATCCGCCCCTGCCGAACACCTCGATCATTGGCAGCTCTATCTTCATTTCAGGGCTAGGGACACCTACGAGTACCACCGTTCCGGCGAGGTCTCTTGCGAAAAAGGCCTGCTCGTAAGTAGTCGGGTTGCCGACGGCCTCGATTGCGACATCGACTCCATTGCCGCCAGTGGCGTCGCGAATGAACTCTACTGGATCAGACTGTGATGCGTTGACGGTGTGTGTCGCGCCGAAGTCTCTTGCCCATTCCAGTTTTCGGTCGTCGATATCGACTGCGATGATGGTGTGCGCTCCCGCGAGCCGCGCGCCTGCAACCGCGGCGTCACCTACTCCGCCGCAGCCGAAGACGGCCACCGAGTCTCCGCGCGTTACGCCGCCGGTGTTTACCGCCGCGCCCAGCCCTGCCATCACCCCGCAGCCGATCAGCCCCGCCGCGGCCGCCGATGCCGCCGGATCGACTTTGACAGCCTGCCCTGCATGTACCAGCGTCAATTCGGTGAATGCTCCGATGCCAAGCGCGGGAGATAGAGGGCTGCCGTCCGCCAATGTCATTTGCTGGGAGGCGTTCATGCTGGCGAAGCAATACCAAGGGCGTCCGCGCAGACAGGAGCGGCAGTTTCCGCACGGCGCGCGCCACGCGATGATTACGAAGTCACCTTCGGCGACATTCATCACACCCTCGCCAACGGACTCTACCACCCCAGCGGCCTCGTGGCCGAGAAGGAACGGAAAGTCGTCGTTTATCGCGCCCTCTCTGTAGTGAAGATCAGTGTGGCATACACCGCACGCCTGCACCCTGATCAGCGCCTCACCAGGGCCTGGATTCGGCACGATAATATCTTCTAATGTAACCGCCGCGCCTTTGGAACCGGCTATCACGCCCTTTACTCGATTCGACATCATATGTTCCTCTCTGTCGCCATGTTCTGCGACATACGAACCATTCGGATCATCTTCCGCTCGCGATTTTACCAGATTGTCCCTGCGCGGTTTTCGTCTTTCACGAGATAGCTCCCCTGAACGGTTCTGCTGTCGAGGGCAATGTCCAAATATATCTCATATATATATGACATGCGCGCTCACTGCCGTTTCCACAGCATGAACGCCGTTGGCAGCAGCGCGATCATACACACCGCGGCCGCTATTAGGAAGAAGTCGCTGAATACGGACGAACCGGCATCTACCAGCTGCGCAGTGAAAGTATCGACGCGCGCCTGCGACTCAGATGCGGTCTCTCCCGGCATCTGGAGGGGCAGTTCGACGCCCACGATCAGCTGCTGGAACCTGCCCGTTCCCCACGCAGTCAGCGCGGCCAGCCCCAGCGTCATGCCCACAACGCGCGCGGCTGTTACGACTGCGGATGCCGCTCCGCGCAGGCCGACATCCACTGATTCGGTCGCTGCCAGCGCAATCGGCGCGATGAGCAGTCCGAAGCCGAAGCCTGCCGATGCCAGATGCGCCGTCATGAGCGGGTCGGATATGTCTAACCCCCACCCACTCATCGCGCCAAATCCGACAGCCGCGAGCAGCAGGCCGACCGCCGACGGCAGACGCGCGTCGAATCGTTGACAGACCCAGCCGCCTAGCGCAGCGCCGAAGGGTATCGCCACCGTCATCCGCATCAGCATTAGACCGCCATCCAGCGGTCTCAGATCCAGCACGGTATTAGCCATCAGCGGAATCGTAACCATGCCAATGATTAGCGCGCCTCCGATCAGCATATGCGTTACGCTCGCAGACACCAGCGCTTTGGAGCGGAACATCGAAGTGGGCAGCAGTGGATCGGAGGCTGTTCGCTGGCGTATCACCAACAGGCCGAACGCGGCGGCGGACGCTGCCATCAGCGCGCCGAACACCGCGTCTGGAGCGTCGATCCGCGCGAACGCGAGCGTCAGAAAGGATAGACCGGCGGCAATCAGCGCGCCTCCGAGCCAGTCTATGCGCGCAGGATATCTGGAGCTGGGCGTCATCAGAAAGAAAAGCATCGCCAGAACCGCGACTCCAAGCGGCAGATTTATCCAAAATACCCAAGGCCAGTCTAGGTATCTGGAAATCAAACCTCCCCATAAAGGGCCGATTACTCCGCCAGCCTCCGCGCTCGCGCCGAGCAATCCCAGCGGCACGCCGCGAGTACCAGCATCGAACAGATCTCCAACTATCGCTATCGAAATGGGAACCAGCGCGCCTGCGCCGACTGCCTGAAACACCCTAGCCGCGATAAGCCACTCCAAATCCGTTGACAGCGCGGCTGCCACAGACCCTGCCATGAAGACTGCCATACAGACTGCATAGAGCCTGCGGTGTCCCCACACATCCGACATTCGCCCTACTAGCGGCATCGCGGCCACATATCCGAGCAGGTATCCGGTTATAGTCCAAGACGCGCGGTCGAGTTCGTTTATCTGAATTCGCAGGTCGAGCATTATTTCCGGCAGAACGGTTACGATGACTGTCTGATCGTCGGCGGCGATGAAGATGCCGATGAGGACGGGTGTCAGCGCGATGTATGGGGGAACTCGCCTGCCGCGCAGTCTGGAAAACATCGGCAGCGAGTGTTCCTGTTACTGAGGTCGGTCTATGCTGACGGGTTCGTCGAAGTGCGACAGCGTGACAATACGAACTACGCCATCTGGTTCGGAGCTTGTGACTCGTCCATCTATTACCGCCTTTTTCAAGTAGAGAGTCTTTGCGTCCAAGCTGAGTTCCACTCGCGCTGTGTCCCCCTGCGCCGACCCGCCGAGCAATGGTTCGAGCGCAGAAACGGCGAGTGTTCCGCTTATCCTGAAGTCTTCGCTCTCCCCCGGAATCAAAGTCGGGTCTTCGATTCCTTCTATGATAGAGCCTATACCACGCTGAGGATCGAAGAAACTCAACGGGCTCACTTCGCGCGGCATCTCTTCCCAAGACCCTGTTAGCGGATTGGTCATGTAGCTCTCTTCTCCGAGCGTTATCAGGCTGGAGCGTACCGCAAAATTGCCGAGCTTGCCTGAGAAGTTTACGGACATACTATCGGGGCTGAGGACGCTACCGCCTGCCTCATTGACAACTAGCATATCGCTCAGCGGCGTGCCGCCGCCTCTATTATGTTCGAGTCTGAAACGGAAGCTCGAAAGTCCTCCTGTCGCGTCTCCTGAGCGTCGGAGCAGTTCATGGACATCGACAGGCGGCGGCGTGGGAGTCGGTGAATCCGTGACGCTGTTGCTGCATCCGGTAGACAGAGCCAGTAACAACATGAAGATCGCCGCGAAAGCGGCATATCCGACGGCTTTGGTAACGCCGTGCGTACTCGCGCTGGCTATGCGTTGGGGTATCGGTTTCGGTCGGGCGCGAAGATGGAATCTTCTGGAAAGTTCGGCATCCGCTTTCGGCCCCGGAAGAACGCCGAGAACACTCCGCCGGAAACTACTCCCAGCGCAAATGCCCCAACAGTCGCCAGAGGGACGCCTTTGAGTATCTGCCGCCGCGTAAATCCAGTCCGCGATCTCTTCTTCTGGTCCATGTGTGGAAAGCCCCTCGAACTATTCCCGATCTTCCTATTCCAAATATCCGTTAAGATATTATAGCCGAGCATGAAACATCCAACAAGCGATAGAATTAGAATAACACGACGCTCGCCTATGCTGTCGCAGTCGAAACGGTGGCTTTGCTAAAATCCTTCTGGGATCGACCCGAAGCGTGAACGGTCTCGCGGCCTTATCCAAATGCAAGCATATACGGACATTTACGGAGAAGAACCCAGTGAACCTGCGAATACCCGGCCCGATTCCTGTTCCGGACGACATTTTAGAAGATATGTCTCGGCCGATGATCAACCATCGAGGTCCAGAGTATAAAGACCTGCTTTTCAGCGCAACCGACAGATTGAAGCGGGTGTTCGAGACCGAAGGCGATGTATGGATAATCACAGGGTCTGGCACTGCCGCTATGGAGGCGGCAGTGGTCAATACGCTTTCCCCCGGCGACAAGGTGATAAACGCCACTATAGGCGTATTCGGCAACAGATTCACGGATATAGCATCGGCCTTCGGCGCTGAGGTCGTTACCCTGTCATTCCCATTCGGCGATGACATAGACACGGACAAGCTCCGCTCGACGCTGCTAGAGCACCCCGACGCAAAGGCCGTAACGGTTACACACAACGAAACATCCACCGGAGTCGCCAATGATCTCCAATCTGTCGCGGAGATCGTCAAGGGCGAGTTCGATAAGCTCCTGCTCGTGGACGGCATCAGCAGCGTCGCATCGCTGCCAATCTCGACGGACGCATGGGGGCTAGATGCTGTGGCAACGGCATCGCAGAAGGGATGGATGCTCCCGCCGGGGCTATCCTTCCTTAGCTTCAGCGAACGGGCTTGGGAAGCGCGCGCAGAATCGACAATGCCGAAGTTCTATCTCGATGTGGCGCAGTACGAGCGTTATTACGAGATCGGCCAGCCGCCTTACACGCCATCGATATCGGTCATGTTCGCGCTAGACCACGCGCTAGATCAGCTGCTAGACGAGGGCATGGGTTCTGTCTATGAACGACACGCCGCCATCGGCAGATTCACGAGGGACGGCATCCGCAGTCTGGGGCTAGAGATCTTCCCGAAAGAAGATCGCTATGCCTCGAACACGGTAACTGCTGTCACCATCCCTGACGGCGTCGATTCCTCCGCGCTGGTCAGCCGGCTGAGAACAGAACACGGCGTCGTAATATCCGGCGGACAGGCATCCCTTGCGGGAAAGATATTCCGCATCGGACACATGGGCCGAACCACTGAAGACGAAATCCAAGACATGCTCGACGCTCTGAGAGATGTCCTGCCCAAGGTTGGCGGATAGCGGAATATACCACCACAGCTGCCACCAATTCGGTTGACCTCCGAGCGGTGTGGTCTATAATGGCAAATGAATGACGAGGAAAGACTCGAACCGTATCTGAATTGGACATCCGCTCACGCGGATTGCGGAGATTGGAATTAGAAAATGGCAGAGGTAGATCCGGAAATTACCCCTGTCGAGGCAACGAGCGGACTTCAGCCACCAGATTCTGATTTGCTGGAGATGTACCGACAAATGGTTCTCGTCCGCGCGCTAGACGAGCGTATTTGGATGCTGAATCGTCAGGGCAAGGCGGCTATCGTCGCTTCTTCCCAGGGACACGAAGCCGGACAGATAGGCAGCGTTTGGGCGATGGATCACAAGCGCGACCGTTTCTACATCTACTATCGTGATCTGGCAGTCATGCTGACGCTCGGCATGACACCCGTGGAGATAATGTCCGGCTTTCTGGCAAAGGCGGGCGAGCCGCTCAGCGGCGCTCGTCAATTCCCAACACACGGGGCATACCCTGAACTGGGCATCGTGAACCTGTCCAATGTCGTCGGCACGCACATACCGCAAGCAGTGGGTGTCGCGCTTGCGATGAAGATGCGCGGGGAGGACGGCGTAGCGATAACCTATTTCGGAGATGGCGCGTCCAGCGTAGGCGACTGCCACGAAGCCATGAACTTCGCCGCTATACACAAGCTGCCTGTTATCTTCTTTTGCGAAAACAACGGATATGCCATATCGGTGCCGTTGTCGAAGCAGATGGCGGTGGATAGCGTAGCATCCCGCGCCGCCGGCTATGGAATGCCCGGGATAGAAGTGGACGGCTGCGATATACTGGCCGTTTACGAGGCTACGGCTCAGGCGAGGCGGCGCGCTCACTCCGGACTGGGGCCTACATTCATAGAGGCGCATGTCGAAAGATACCTTCCACACACTTCGGACGATGACGACACGCGATATCGTTCCCGCGATGAGTTGGAAGCTGCGCGAAAACGCGATCCGCTCGTCATATTTGCAGCCCGACTGCGCGATGCGGCTATTCTGACGGATGGCTTAGACGCCGATTTTCGCGCAGACGCGCGCCGAATCGTCAACGACGCAACCGATGCAGTCGAATCCGCCCCGTATCCGAAAGATGACGATTTTCTATCGCATGTGTACGCGGAGGATGATGTCTCGACCGTCTAGTTTCTAGTTATCCATCCTCATATGCCTGATATGTCTGCCAAGCGAGAGAGGTGCGGCCATACCTGAAATTAGCGTCATAGAGGCTATTCGAGATGCAATGCGTGAAGAGATGCGGCGCGATGACCGCGTTTTCATCCTCGGCGAAGACATCGGCGCGAGAGGCGGTGTCTTCCTTGCAACGGAGGGTTTCACCGAAGAGTTCGGCGAGGCGCGCGTCATAGATACCCCGCTGGCGGAATCGTCGATAGCCGCCATAGCCGTCGGCGCCGCCTTGCAGGGAATGAGACCCATCGCGGAGATAGAGTTCGCCGATTTCATATGGCCTACTATCAACCAGATCGTCGGCGAGGCTGCGCGCGTCCGATATGGCACCAACGGCAAGCTGGGCGTGCCGATGGTATTGCGCGCGCCGCAAGGCGGAGGCGTGCGAGGCGCGCTGTACCACTCACAGAGCGTCGAGGCGTTCTTCGCGCATACGCCGGGCTTGAAGGTCGTTACCCCCGCCACCGCATACGATGCCAAGGGCATGCTCAAGAGCGCGATACGCGATGAAGACCCGGTAATATTTCTGGAACACAAGCGAACCTATCGGCTAGTGCGCGGTGAAGTGCCGGAGGATGAATACACAGTCCCGCTCGGACGCGCCGATGTCAAACTGACTGGAGAAGATATTACCATCGTTACCTATGGGCTGATGGTGCATCACTGTATAGAAGCAGCTCAGGAAGTAGCCCGTGACGATATTAGCGTAGAGGTGGTCGATCTACGGACTGTCAGGCCAATAGACGCCGAAACCGTGCTGAACTCAGTGCGAAAGACTGGCAAAGCGTTGATCGTCCACGAAGATACCAAAGCCGGAGGCATCGGCGCAGAGGTCTCCGGCATCATCGGCGAGGAGGCGTTCGAATATCTCGACGGCCCCATTACGCGACTAGCCGGCCCAGAAGTTCCCGCAATGCCGTTCGCCCCGACCCTCGAGGCAAAGTTCATGCTGGATACCGAAAAGATAGCTGCCGCTATCCGACGCTTGGCAGAGTATTGAAAATCAGCGCCTATATAAACCCAGTTTGCGAATCAGAATGCCCGAATTGGATTATCGATCAGAGTCAAGGTCTGACTGAATGATTATAGAACTGCCGCAAGTTGGCGAATCCGTAACCGAAGGCGTAATCGGCAAGTGGCTGGTGTCCGTGGGTGACCGTGTGGAACGATTCGATCCGCTGGTCGAGGTAATCACCGACAAGGTGAACATGGAGATGCCCTCGCCCGTGTCTGGCACGCTGACGGCGATATTGGCGGACGAGGGAATTACCGTGCCGATGGGCGCGCCTATCGCCGAGATGGACACTCCTGCCGAGTCCGGCGATATGGCGAATGTATCCGATTCGCCCATGCAAGAACCGGCCACGAATGAGCGGCCTTCACCCTCTGCGGAACGCATCGGATCGCTGCTGAAGGATGTCGCCCCAGTCGGGCCGACCGGCTCCGGCGGGCCAACCTCCGCCGACCGACCCAAACCCGACGGCGCGCGCCGAAAGCGATACTCCCCAGCCGTCCTGCGACTGGCAGAGGAAAACAGTGTCGATCTGGAGCGAATTACCGGAACCGGCATCAGCGGGCGTGTAACCCTCAAAGATGTGCGCGGCTTCATACAGGCCACAGACACCCAGGCAGCGGCTGAGGCTGTGTCGCCGGCGCCTGAACCGCTCTCGCCTAAAGCCGATGCTCATGCAGACGATATCCGAGTCCCTCTCTCACCCGTTCGCCGCATGATAGCCGATAACATGATCAGGAGCGCGTCTCAGATACCGCAAGCATGGACACTGGTCGAAGTGGACGCGAGCGGCCTAGTCTCGCGCCGAGCTGCAATCCGCGATGATTTCCAAAACCGGGAGGGCGTCGGCATAACCTATCTGCCATTCGTGGCCAAGGCCGTCGCCGTCGCTCTGCGCGAAAACCCTCTCCTAAACTCATCGTGGGACGGCGACGCTATCGTGTACAAGCGCCGCGTAAACATCGGCATAGCGGCGGCGGCGCCGGATGGTCTAGTCGTTCCGGTTGTCCACGATGCCGATACTCTCAGTATCGCAGGTATTGCCCGCAAGATAGCCGATCTGACCGACCGCGCGCGACGAGGGCGGCTTACGCTGGATGATGTTCAGGGCGGAACTTTCACACTGAACAACACAGGAGTACTCGGCTCCGTATCTAGTCAGCCGCTGGTCGCCTTCCCTCAGGCGGCCATATTGACCACCGAGGCGATCGTAAAGCGCCCCGTAGTCGTAGGCGACGCTATCGCCATACGATCGATGATGAACCTCTGCATGAGTTTCGACCATCGCATCATGGACGGTTCGGAGGCGAGCGCGTTCATAAACGCCGTAAAACACTCATTGGAGTCCATTGGATCTGAGACTAGCATCTACTGAACGAGCCCTTTTTAGCGGGGCAAACGCTCACGATTCTTCCGTATCCGTCATTAGGCTCGGCGTCGTCCCATATACGGAGGCTTTGGACATCCAACGGCGTATTCATATGCAGGTCGCCGCTGACGAAAGTCCAGATACCCTGCTGCTGCTGGAACACCCCCATGTCTATACGCTTGGACGGCGTGGCAAAGACGAGGACATACTAGTGGACACGGCCAAACTCGATCGGATCGGGGCGGAGATTCACCACACCGACCGCGGCGGAGAGGTTACATATCATGGGCCGGGGCAGCTGGTGGGATATCCTATTCTGAACTTGCGACGCTGGGGCGGCGGACCTCTAATGTATGTTCGCGCACTGGAAAATACTATAATTGCAACTTTGGACGACTTTGACATCCGCGCCGACAGCGAAGGCCGTCCGACAGGCGTCTGGGTCGAAAACCGAAAGATAGCCGCCATCGGTGTCAGAGTAGCGCGTCGTGTCACCATGCACGGATTCGCTCTGAATGTGCGCCCCGATCTGTCGTATTTCGATCACATCGTGCCGTGCGGGATGCCGAACGCCGAGACTACTTCGATGAGCCGGGAGCTGGGGAGAGAGAGATCGACTGACCAGACTGCGCAAACACTCGTAGAGCATTTCGGCAGAGTGCTAGGAATGGATATGGCAGAGACGATTGACGCGCGGTTTATGCCGTTGTAGCCTTCAGAGGAAATTAGCGACTAGCATTCGGAGGCGAAGACAAACGAGATGTGCACTTACATTACAGAACAGGCGGATATCGAAGGTAGCGGGCGCGGCAAGAGTGGATGGTTCGAGCTGAGCGGCGCGCGCGTCTATTTCGACCACCCTTTCCATTCTCAGCTGGGACATACGCTGAACATCGACTTCGTAAACGAAGATCTGGGGCTGGACGCGCGCATCCCCGTCGAACTGTCCGCGGAGTCAGCGCGAGAGCTGGTGCGGGCTATCGAGGCTGCGCTGGCGACCGGGGACGCAGCTCACACCGCCGACTGACTTTCTTTCTTCCCACTCCGTCTCTCAGAGGTCAGGGATATCGATACTGCCGTATGCCCCTGACTAGCCACCAGACGACAGCGACGACAGCGACGGATACGATGCCTCCGAGTATCATGGTTCTATCCGCGCCGATGCGCTCGGACATGAATCCGACCTCGAAAGTCCCCAAGTTATTTGCTGTCATCGCGCTTACGGAGTGGGCACTCACTGCCCGACCGCGCATCTCGTCCTGAGTCGTCAGCTGAACCGTCGTCTGTCGAGTGGTCATGCCGATGGCGTCGGTCGCGCCCAATGCCGCGATTATCGCCGTACCCAGCCATAGCGATGTCGTCAGTCCGAACAAGATCAGCAACAGAGCATAGACCAGAGTCGCATACAGTACCAGCATCCCCTTGGCGCGATACTTCGCAAGCAGAAGGACGATGAATGTGCCGGCTACGCCTCCGAACGAGTTCGCCGCAGTCAGCGTGCCGACCGCGCCAGGCCCTGCTTTGAACAGCCTGTCCGCAATGAGCGGAAGTATCTGTCGGTAGAAGCTAACGACCGTTACCCCAATATCGAGCAGATACAGCCCAGGCAGGATGGGATGGGATTTCACATAGACTACCCCCGCCCAAATGCGTTCGAGCATGTTCTCTCCATCATCCGACTTGCGCTGCGGAGCTGCGCGAATCTGGATGAACAACGGCAGTACGGATGCTGGAACTGCAAACACTGCAGCGACGGCAAACGCCTCGGTCGTTCCGTAGGAGTTCACGATGACGGCAAAGAACAGCGGGGCTGCGATTGCGCCAATCTGGAATGTCGCCTGATTCGCCGCAACCGCATGCATCAGGTGAGAACGAGGCACGATGTTTGCGGTGATGGCAGAGCGAGCCGGGCCGCCGATGACACTGGTAATGCCTAATATCGCGGTTACAGCGTACAGATGCCACGGCTCGAGTGTGTCGGCTGCGTCCAAAACGGTGATGAGAGCTAGAAAGACAAAACTGAAAGACTGCGCCGCCGCTATCAGCTTCTTTCGATCCCACTGGTCTGCCAACGCGCCTCCGAACAGGATGGCGGGCAGCTGAACAGCTAACTGAACCACTCCCAGCAGTCCGAGCTGTAATCCAGAGTTCGTCTCGTCATACAGCCACACACCGGTGACCAGCATTCTCATCTGCATCGTAACCAGCCCGGCTACCGATGACAGCCACAAGATTCGATAGTCGGCGAATGCGAACACCGACCACGGTCTTGGTTGCGGTTCTTCCGATACTGACAGAGGCTTGCTCCGACGCTGTTCCGAAAATGACGCTAGCGCGCGTCGTCTATGGGCCGATGATGTGATACGAATAGATAGGGTTCGGACGATCTCTTGTTTAGCGGACAATCACAACAGTTGGCACAGTTGACATTGTACAGAGTCTGAACTTCGAGTGTCAGCAGCGAGCGACTCGGAGCGATGAGACGAGCTCTCGGCTGGGCGCTTGGCAGTTGGTTATGAAATCGAATCATTCATAAACTCGATATAGAACATCAACTAAAGAACCTATGTGCGCATGGGTGAAACAGTGTATTATAATTACACCAATCGTTCATTATGTGTTATATTGTGTTTAAGCCTTCGTGTCGGCGCTAAGAGTCCAGCTCCGGATCGTTGGCAGAGCAGAAAAAGGAGTCCAACTATGGCTTTACATCTCAAGGGGTGCATACGCTGTGGCGGCGATGCAGTATCGGAAGCCGATTGGCACGGGGAGTACCTTCGGTGCATCCAGTGCGGGTGGTACCGCGACACATCCGACGATCCAGCGCGACTTGCGGCTCGAGAAGCGCTGATTCCACTCTGCGATCAGTTCGGACAGCGCAAAGCCGGCTAAGAGCCTCGTATCCAGTTACGCCCATCCTATTTCGCCCCCTCCAGTATTCACATGCCGGAGGGGGCGTCTCCGTTTTTATAATACGGGACAGATATGATCTCTATTGCTATCGTCTGCTATCGTCACCCGCAGCCAAAGTTCTTTACCTCGTTCCAGCGTCAGGGTTATACTCCGTTGAGGCAAAATAGATACGAAGACTGCCATGAATCGGAGGGTGCAAAATCGAAGATAGTCGCTTGCGAGAGCTTCTGGAAAGACTGCAGCAAGGCTCTACGACGGTAGATGACGCGGTCGAGCAGCTGCGGGATTTCCCGTATCAGGATTTGGATTTTGCCAAAGTAGATCATCACCGAGCTATCCGGCAAGGTTTCCCGGAGGTGATTTTCGGACAAGGCAAGACACCCCATCATATCGCCTCGATAGCCTCCGCAGTTCTGGGCAGATCCGACCGCCTGCTAGTTACACGCGCATCTCCCGATGCGTTCGCGCTGGTCAGCGAGAGGGAGCAAGACGCGCGTTACGAAGAAATAGCAAGGTGCATCGTAGTCGATCGTCGGGTGAATGCGCGCCGAGAGCCCGGCGTCGCCGTGCTATGCGCTGGCACCGCAGACCTGCCCGTCGCCACAGAGGCTGCCATAACTGCAGACCTCATCGGATGCGAGGTGGATCGCATATCGGATGTCGGCGTGTCCGGACTTCATCGTCTGCTCGATCATCTGCCCCGCCTTCGCCAATGTCGCGCTCTGGTCGTAGTGGCTGGGATGGAGGGCGCGCTGCCCTCCGTCGTCGGCGGGCTGGTCGATACCCCGATAATAGCTGTGCCGACCAGCGTGGGCTACGGCGCGAGCTTCGGCGGACTCGCCGCGCTCCTAACCATGCTCAACAGCTGCGCTCCCGGAATCGGCGTGGTCAACATCGATAACGGCTTCGGCGCAGGCTATCTCGCCGCTATGATAAACCTGACATCGCGCCGGAGTTTTAGCCAATGACCGTCGCGCCTACTTCTGCGTTTCCAGTGCCTCTCGCCATAGCCGCGCCGCAGGCGTGGACGGAGAGCGATATAGACCTTGCTATCGTCCGGTCTTTCGCCCGCCGCGCGGAACAGCTCGGATTCCACAGCCTTTGGGCCGCAGAACAGCTCATCGGAACAACTCCTACACCTGAACCGGTGGCATTCCTCAGCTATCTTGCCGCTGTCACAGAGAGGATCGGGCTAGGCGCGGCAGTCATTATCGCATCCACACGCAACCCCGCGCTGCTGGCGAAACAGCTTAGCACGCTGGATGTACTGAGCAATGGCAGGCTGATAATAGGAACCGCGCTCGGCGGCAGGCAGTGGACATATCCACTGTTCGGTGGCCCATCGGAACGCAGAGTACGCCACTTTACCGAGAGCGTGGCGGTAATGAAAGCGCTGTGGACGCAAGAGCGGGCGGAGTTCGACGGCGATTTCTGGAAGATGAAGGGCGTGTCGATGAGCCCGAAGCCGGTTCAGACTCCTCATCCGCCACTCTGGTTCGGAGGAAGGCACCCGGATGCGCTTAGGCGCGTCGCTCAGCTATCGGACGGTTTCATGGGCGCAGGCTCGACGACTACTAATCAGTTTGCGCATCATGTACAGACGATTCGCGCAGAGCTGGAGCGACACCGCCGCAGAGATCCCAGCGGCTTCCCAATCGCCAAGCGTGTCTATATCGCAGTCGATGCCAATGCCGAACGCGCCGAAAGCAGGCTGCGGGACTGGTTCGGAGCATGGTATGGCAGAGCGGAGATGGGATCCGCCGTATCCGTATGGGGCAGCGTCGATGCCTGCGTGGAGGGTCTGATGGAAGTCGTCGATGCAGGAGCTGATACGCTGATGCTAAACCCCGTATTCGACTATGCCGAACAGCTGGAGATACTTGCGTCGGAGGTCGGCCCCAGACTGGGATAGGCGGCTAGTAGAGGCATCCGAACGCCGCTTGCTTAGTGGCATGCGAAGCGTATTAGAAGGCGTCCTCGGCCTGCGCTATCGCCTCAAGCTCCTCGCGCGTGTACGAGCCCAGCGAGCGGAAATCGTATTCCGTATAGCTGGAGATCCAGTGCAGAGCAATCTTGCGGGCTTTCTCGTAGCGTTCGATCGTGTCTTCCAGTTCGGCCTGATTAGAATCGGACGCTCCGGCGCGCCGTAGTGCGATTATGTCGTCCAGCTCTTCGCGCAATAGACGCCCAATCAACGCGAAATCCTGCAGCTGGCCTGTATCTTCGGCCTGCGCCGCGTGGATAATACGCTGCGCCGTCTGTGCGACCGATATTCGGCCTGTGGCGAGATCCTCCATGAGCGCAGGGTGTATGCCGGGCTTCCCCTCGAGGCTGTCGATACCCTTCGCCCCTCTGCCGTTCAGCCAACCCTCCACATACTCGATCAGCATACGGGCGTTGCGGCGTGATCCTTCGGTAGTTATCGGGCCGTCTGGCACAGTAATATGCGCGGGGAAGTTATCCGGATCGTACATATCTGGAGATGGTTCCCAGCCGGAGGCTCGAAGCCTTTCGAATGGGTCTGAGGCGGTCTTCATATGGAAGATATGCGCTACCCATCCGCGTAGAAAGCCCTGACGCGCCTCCCATTCCTTGTCCGAGCGTATCGTATCACCCGCGGCGGCGTTCACCTCTTCATCCCGCGACGGGAGAGCTGTTGCCATTCCGCCGATAGGCACGGCTCCTCGCCGCAGGCAGACAGCCACGAGCCGCCTGAAGATATTGGACATGAAATCGGTCGTCTTTATATCCACGCCGAATCTGTCTGGCCAGACCTGTTCCGGATCCGCCATGACATATTCCAGCAGGGACGCTTTGAAATCCCAGCGCGCCGCGTTCAACCCTGCAGCATACGGCCCCAGCTCCCACAAGAGTTCGTCCATGATATAGACCGCAGGGAGAGACTCTATGAGGAATATGGCGCGAATTTCGGCATCCTTCGAGTAGCCCAGCCGCTCTTTGCTAAAGTCGAAGAAGCTGCGATAGAAACGCGCCTCCTCTATGACTTCTACTTTCGGCAGATAGAAATAGACGCCCTGCCCGCGCGCTGCCTGCTCTCTGCCAACATGAGCGAGCGTCATGCCCATACTCAGCACAGTCGCCGAAACGGGTTGCCCGTCGATTGTAAAATCGGGCTCGTCCAGATGCGTGCCGCGCTCGCGGTGCATGAAGAAAGGCAGCTCGCCGGGCAGAACCTCGTAAGCGCGGTCTCTGGCAGCATCGTAATATGACAACTTACCTACTGTAGCGTCGCGTCGGTTGATAGCTGCCAGTACGGTATCGGCGAGAGTATGTCCGCCGGAGTCTTCGTCATCGTCGAGATAGCCTGCAGCCCGTTCACCCTCCGCGCCCGGATTCAGCGCGTTTATCGCCATGTTCCTGATGGACACAGGGCCGGATATCTCGATGCCAGGGCGCATCAGTTCTGCAGGTAGAGGGGGAATCCTCCATTCGCCTGAGTTGATCTCCGACTTTGGCGGGAAAGTGGGCAGAACACGGTCTCGTATGGCGCGTTCTATCGACGCGGCGCGGCGGGCGCGAATGTCGGCTATTACCGGCGCGAATTCGTCATGCGCAGCCACAATGTATTCGAGAAACTCAGGATCGAAAAGTTCCCGCGCGCCGGGAACATCTGCATATCCAACCCTGCTTACGACGGACATTATATATTGATGCCTTTCGAGACGATTTCGACAATGTCGATAGTTCCAATGGATATGATGATAGATACGATATAGAAGGCAACGCGGAGTTTACTGAGCATGTTTGGGGATGTCAATGAATCCACATTTCAAGGGATTGCGCTACTTTAAAGTTAAAACAATGCCGGAGGTTTTACTCCAGGCTAGAACACTGGTTAGCCGCTCAAGACGGCTATCATAACCGCAGCGATTCCGCTGAGCACCGTGCCTAACACTGTTCCTACCAGAATCAACATGAATCTGCGCAGATTCTCGACTTCCGTGCGAACCATATCCTCCAGCCTGTTGATTCTGATGTTAAGGCTGTCGAATTTCTTGTCTAGCTCCACGCGCAGGCTAGTCTCCAACCTATCGATACGCATATTGACACCATCGAATCTTTGATTGACACCATCGAATCTTTGATTGACACCATCGAACCTCTGATCGACACCATCGAATCTTTGATTGACACCATCGAACTTGCTGTCTATCTCCGCACGCAAGCTAGTCTCCAGCCTATCGATACGCATATTAACATCATCAATATGCTTAGTGATCTGATTTGCCTTCTCTTCGAACTCCTCTCTTAGGTTTGCGTCTAGGCTGTCTATGCGTATGTAAACCACATCGATTCGATTGCGCGCATCCTGAACATCTCCGCGCAGGTCTCTCAACCTCTCGCTGGCCTGTTCGTATGCGCCTTCGAGTCTGCTTTGTCTGCTTTCAGCAGATGTGACCATCGTATCCCTCCGAGCGCGGTGGCATTATAACACTAAAAGCATATCACAACGCCCGGACTCCTCGGACGCCGCTAGCAGGCGCCGGCGCGATGCCGCGTTGACGATAGCTTATGGCTAAAGTACACTTCCGCTATCTTTTTTACCAAGTCGGACAGTCACAGGAGGCTCGATCCAATCATGGCTCTGCTGTTGGACAGGCATACGATTCAAGACCTGTTAGATATGGACAAGACCGTAGAGATACTAGAGCAGGCATTTGCGGAGCTGTCGAACGGCTCGGCGGTGATGCCGCAGAGAACCGCCGTAGCCGATGCCGATGTCAACGGCTGGTATGCTTTCATGCCGGCGCAGCTGAAGGAGATGGGGGCGCTCGGAGTCAAATCCGTCACTGTCTATAAAGACAACCCTGCCACGCACGGCTTGCCCGCGACTCTGGCGGCCATCGTCTTGATGGACGGGCAGACGGGACAGACGACTGCGGTAATGGATGGCGGATACATCACCGCCATGCGAACTGGAGCGGTAACAGGTCTGGCGACGAAGTATTTAGCGCGCGCAGATGCATCCGTCGCAGGCGTTATGGGAGCGGGCGTACAAGCAAGAACCCAGCTGCAGGGAATGGCAGCCGGCGCCAATCTCGAGAGCGCGCTAGTATTTTCGCTCGACCCGCCCGACGCTCAGAGATCATTCGCAGACGATGTATCCCAACAGCTTGGCATCCCGGTCGGAATCGCCGCAAGCGCGCGAGAGCTGGTGGAGCAAGTCGATATACTTTCGCTTGCGACCACCGCGACGACGCCCATCATCGACGGCGACTGGATTCGCTCCGGATTGCATATCAACGGTATAGGTTCCCACGCAGTCGGCGTGCGCGAATTAGACACCAAGACTGTGACGATGTCCAAGTTGGTCTGCGATCAGGTGGACGCTTGTCTCGCTGAAGCTGGAGATATTCAGATACCGATAGAAGAGGGCGCGCTGTCCTCCGAAGACATCTACGGCGAGATAGGAGAGCTCATCACAGGCGCCAAGAAAGGACGCGAGAACGATGACGAGGTGACTCTGTTCAAGAGTGTCGGCCTCTCTATACAAGATATATCCGTCGCCTACTATGTCTATAGACGCGCGCTGGAGGTCGGCGCGGGAACGGAGTTCGCGTTTTCCTGAATCGCGCTGACTGCCCCAGCGCATACCACGCTTCGCTCGTATAGCCAATCCATATCCACGCGAGGAAGGTGTTCTCGCAGGAAAACCCAATGAGACCGGAGGCCCAGTTCGTATAGACTGTTCACCTGGGCCCCTGGGCATTGACTGTTTTTATTGGATTATAGATTTATGTTGAAAATGCGGTGTGATTCGTCATCACCGCCTCGCTTGGGAGGGTTATTTTGGCATCTGAGGACAAAACTCCTGAAATAGCGTTACTCTTGGATTGGGAAAACATCAGGTTCGGTCTTCTTCAGCGAAATCTCATACCCAATATCAGCGCGATTCGAGAGGAGGCGCAGAGCCTGGGCCGTGTGGTCATTGCGCGCGCATATGCCGACTTCCAAAACTCCACGATGTACAGCGATCCACGCCGTCTGTATGCAGCGGGAATCGAACCCGTTTATGTACCGGGCAGAACTTACCAGAGTGGGCCAGACTCTCATGGATCGTCAGTAGTTAGGAAGAACAGTGTCGATGTGAAGCTGACAGCGGATTGTGTCGAGTTCTGCCATCGCTATCCAAACATCAGCTCTTACATGCTGGTCTCCGGCGACGGTGACTTCATTCATCTGGTCAACACCATGCGGCCATATGGCAAGTTCGTCGCAATAGTCGCGCTTAGCTGGACGGCTTCTCCGCGTTTGACGGAGAGCGCGGATCTGGTCAGATATTACGATCTGGATGTCGAACCTCTTCCGCAGAGTATGCCTAAATCCGTATCCGCAGATAGCTCATCCCTGACCGCTGACGGAATCGAAGATACAAACACCCCCGTATCCAGCGAATTGGCCCCCATTTACGAAGGCATTAAGGAGATCGTCGAAAGCCATGGCAAACCGATGGTTATGGCAGCCATCAAACCTACATTATCACAGCGAATAGGTGAATTTCAGGAGCGTAACTTCGGGCACTCCAAGTTCAAGCCTCTCGTTCTGCAAGCGCAGGCAGCCGGTTATGTGCGTGTCGTTACAGAAGGGCTCGTTGACTGGGTTATGCCTGTAAACGCAGACTTCGACAGAGTGGATGAAGATGACGATACGCAAGATATGGAATTCGACAGTGGTCACCACGCCATAGGATTCGGGTACGGACAAGGACGCGAGGATAGCAGTCAGACATTCGACACACTGCCGGAATCTCTGCGGTACGACATAATCCGTTTCTCGAACAGCCTCGAGCTGAGAAGCCGTTACATCACATTCCGATACTTGTCTCAAAACTTGGGGCAGCAGCCATGGATGCAGCTGGACTTCGGCTATCTGTGGCGCGCGCTCGATAGCGCAGTAGAGATGGGTCTGTTTACACGGGACACATACGAAGATTTCGATGAATACACAGGGCTAATACGCCGCCTACCGACACTGAAGCTGAACAGTGATCATCAGCAGGTTATCGAAGCGCTGGAATCAGCCAGCGAGACATTGCAAGGGGCCTACAGCAGATATTAACTAGAGCGTATCTCGACATCCAACTGTCTCTGCCAACTGTCTCTGGTTGTGATACTTGACACAATTTGCGCATTATGTCATTATCTCGCTCAACCTACGCTTCGGATATATATAGCTATGCACATGCGATAACTATGAGCATTCAGCATGTTCAGGCGTGAGGACTAGAGGAAATAGGGCTAAAAGTCGCGGTGGAGGTAATGCATGCGGCGACATTTATTTAAGGATTCTCGGATGGCGCTCGGCGTCATACTGGGCTTGCTCTGTCTAATGGCTTTTGCCCTGGCGTGCAGCAGCTCCGATGAAGAATCGTCAGACGATACACCCGCGGCGGCGACGCAACAACCGGCAGCGCCGGCGACACAACAACCCGCGGCTGCGGCGCCAACCACAGCGCCAGTAGCAGCTGCTGCTACTGCTGCTCCGGTAGCAGCGCCAACCTCAGCCCCTGCGCCAGCAGCTGAGCGCGTGAGCACGACCATAACCGTTGTGTTCGATAATGTCGGCACTCCGCAGTTCAGAAATGTCAAAGGTACTTGGCCAGATGTGCTGTTCCATGGATTCTTCGGATTCCAAGAGCCCCTTCTAGGCTGGGAACCGACATTCGATGACCAGGGCAACCCTATTCGCTCGACGGGCGAAGCTTGCCATGCGCCATTCGTAGCTACCGGCTGGGAGTGGGAGCTTCCGTCCAAATCTGGCGACACGCTCACAATGGACGGCAAGGAGTTGGAGAACTTCGATCAAGCCGACCTCTCGGATCAAGCCAACCAGGGCATAATCCGAGTCTTCGTGCGAGAAGGCATTGACTTCTATCGCTCGATCGACGGAGAGATGGTCAGAGTCGGTGAGCTGACTGCTGAGGATGTTGCGTGGTCGTTCAACGACGCAGGTTCGGAAAATACCAACTCAGCGCACTCTAACTCCTCGCAGGCCTACGAGTATTACAAGCCATGGAAGGTGGAAGACAAATATGTCGCGGTCGCCGAGAACCGCGCCTTCCGCTCCGACGGGCTTCAGGACGCATCCTCCATCTGCCAAGATGCGATATGGATGCAGTCGAAACAGCTGTACGACGAGCTAGGTGACACCTTTGGCGTACCACACGGATCGGGTCCGTTCGTAGTCCATGAGTGGCTCCCCGCAGAACGCATCGAATCCGAGGCGCGCGTCGATCACTGGCGCCGTAACGCAGGGTTCGAAAGACTAGTGTTCATTCAGGCCAACGAGGCCGGCCAGCGTTCGGCTATGCTCCAGTCAGGCCAAGCCGATATTGCTATGGCGTCGATTCAGGATGTTGGACGCCTAGAGCAAGAAGGGTTCCAGTTCCATGAGGGCTTGGACGCTATCAACGGCAACTTCTTCTACTTCTCAGGAAATCTATGGGCTTTCAAGTACCCACCGAACTCGACACTCGGAGAAGAAGACCTGTCGGGCAAGCCTGTACTGCGACAAGGTTTCCTCCCCACGGATAGCTATCCATGGATCGGTGACCCCAGACTAGAATGCGTTGACATAGATAGATCCGATCCGGCGATACAGGACGAGCCCGGCGCAGGCTGTGAAGTCGCAAACTTCAATCTGGAAGGGTTCGACGGGCCCGACTCCCGGTTTAGCGCAGACTCGGTTGGCTTCGACTATAACGATACCGATAGGTTCTCGTATGAGACCCCGTCGATGCTGAAGGCCAAGGCGTTCCGCCAAGCTCTCGTATATGCCATCGACCGCGAGCTTATCGCCTCGTCGGTTACAGGCGGATATGGTGGCGCAGTCTATGGCGGGGCATTCCCCGGCCAGACGCTTCACCAGACACATCCTGAATACAAAGAGCGCTGGAGCTACGCATTCGACGCCGAAAAAGCACGAACTCTTCTAGCAGAGTCTGGAGTGCCGGAAGGCTTCGAGTTCGAGTTCTTCTGCTCGCAGGGCAACGGCACTTCCCTAGAAGTCTGCGAAGCGCTAGTAGGGCAATGGGAAGAGAATCTGGGGTTGGACCCGTATATAGATTCGACACAGTACTCCTCGCGTCGTCCGACGATGCTCGGCCGTCAGATTCATGTCCCATGGATGACACGCTGGGGGCCAACCAGCAAGCAAGGACGACTTGGTGAGGGTGGCGGCACCCTGCCCGGCGGCGGCCTATGGCCTCTCCCCGCAGGCGGCTGGAACCCTGGCATCGAGGACAACAGATGGTGGTCGAACCGTGAAGAGACGCGCATTCAGGAGAAAGGTTCCCCAGAGAACCTCGCCTCCCGTGAGCGCATCCTCGACTGGGCCTACGACATGACCCTCACAGGCGGTGTCGTAGAAGTGCCAGTACTGATCGGATTCAACCCCGATACCGTCGAGAAATGGGATCTTGCTCCATACGAGCTGCCTAACTCCTTCGAAACGATCGTACCCGCCGAGCAGTAATCAACCGAATAAGCGCTGAATGCCGCTGCCTTGGCCCGAAATACTCGGCTAGGGCAGCGGCAGCGCATGAATCTGATAATCCCGGTATTTCGCAGTTGTTTATTCCTAGTTATGTTCGATTATCACAACATCGATATTTTAGATATGCCTCGACAATTTCAGGGCTATTCAAACAGGGCCGAGCGCTAGTACATGAAAATCTTTATCATCAGACGGCTCATCTTCACATTCTTTGCAGTAATCGTTGCGACACTGATCGTGTTTACACTATCCCGATTGCAGGGCGACCCGCGCGCAGTAATGCTGAATGTGGGCTATGTATCCCCGGAGCAGTGGGAAGCTTGGGGGGATCGTTTTCACCTCGATAAGCCGCTGGTGGTGCAATACGCGATTTGGATTGGCAAAGGATTCTTCCAAGGAGATTTCGGAGAATCTCTCAAGACCGGCAAGCCCGTGATGGAAATGATACGCGGCTTCGCGCCGGCAAGCCTTCAGCTGGGGAGCGCCGCAACGCTGTTCGTCCTAGTTACAGGCATACCGCTGGGAGTGCTGGCGGCTGTGAAACGCGGCTCCATCTGGGATGTGATCGGCAGGACATTTGCTGTGTTTGGACAGGCTCTGCCCCCATTCTGGTTGGGAATAATGCTCATCCTGATCTTCACTGTGAACCTGGATTGGCTGCCCTCAGGGACGCGCGGACATGGCGCGGAAGGCATATTCGAAATAGCAAAATTTTATGTCATGCCTGCGATAACACTAGGCTGGCTGGCATCAGCCGGACTGCTGCGTCTGTTCAGATCCGCGATGCTGGAAGTGCTCGATTCGGAATACATCAAGCTGGCGCGCGCTAAGGGTGTCGGCTCTCGTTCTGTCATATGGAAACACGCCTTTAGAAACTCCCTCATCCCGCCGCTGACCTTCTCGATACTCATTCTAGCTGGTTTCATATCAGGAACAGTCGTTACAGAAACCGTCTTCGCGTGGCCCGGTCTGGGACTAATGACCTACACGGCAATCATAAACAACGATTTTCCAATTATGACTGGCGCGGTGCTGGTGTTCACCATCGTAACCGTGACTGCGTTATTCATAATCGACATCCTGTACGCGTTCATAGACCCCCGAATTAGATACTCCTAAAGCCATCATTTATCCTAGAGGCGTTAGTACATGACCACACCCGCGGGACGATACACAATCTCTGATCTGGAAGACCTCCGCAGGGAGTCCACGCTTCAGAGGACATTATATGTATTTCGTCGATGGCCGCTGGTGCCATTCTTCATCCTTGGGGTAATGATCATATGCGCGCTATTCGCGCCATGGGTCGCCCCATACGACCCGGAGAAGGACGAGCTTCGCGCCGTGCTGGGCTCTCCCCCTTGGTATCCCAAATGCGAAGAGGGTCAAATTACCAACAAGTTCCAAACTTGCAACACCAATGGGATTCCACTGGGGCCGCAAGAGCGGGTTTTTCACTTCATGCTGGGCGCCGATCAGCTTGGGCGTGACCTGCTCAGCAGAATAATTTACGGCGCGCGAATTTCGCTGACACTGGCGCTGATAGCCATTGCGGTAGGCACTGTTTTAGGTACAGCGCTGGGACTAACCGCCGGCTACTATGGCGGCTTCATCGACGAAATAATAATGCGTGTCGTAGATGTGTTCACCGCGATTCCTGGCTTGCTCCTCGCAATCGCAATCGTCTTCATACTTGGGCAGGAATTTTATGTCGTAGCCGGAGTATTGGCGCTGTTTGCCTGGCCTGGAATCACGCGCCTCGTGAGAGGGCAGACTCTTCAGGTGCGCAACTTCGACTATATATCACTAGCGCGAGTCGTCGGGGCATCGACATTCAGAATCATGTTCAGACACCTGCTCCCGGCGGTTGCAAACACGATCGTGGTTGCATCGACCTTGCAGGTCGGAAGCACTATACTCTCGGAAAGCATCTTGTCCTTCCTAGGCGCTGGCGTCCCGCCGCCCACACCGTCATGGGGGGCTGACATCGCCAAGGGCCGCGAATACCTCGGCTCGGCTTGGTGGGTAGCGTTCTTCCCCGGTATAGCGATATTCCTAACCGTACTTTCGTTCAACTTCATTGGCGACTGGATACGCGACCGCTGGGATCCTCGTCTGCGACAGATTTAGTGCCCATGCATTCTGAGCATGTCAGTACGATTCATATGCCCATCATCTCTATCGAAAGCTGGTAGATAGACACTTTGCTCAAATGGATAGTCGTAATCGCCGTCGCTGTTGCAATCTTGATTATTGCATCCGCCGGGCGGATTCCAGGAACAGGACGCCAACTCGCAGTTTCGGATGATACTAGGACGGCTGCCGCCATTGCTCACACTCCCCAATATACCCGCCAACAGGCCATCGCGTTAGTAGCAGAGTATATTCAGGAGAATTGCAACGACGCAGACCGCTATCTCACGAATCTCGACAGCTTCGAAGCCCGCTGGATGCGAAATCCCCGAAGCAACGATTTCTACGAACGCGGCTATCGTGAGTGGACAGTTTCAGACCCGAAAACTGGCGCATACTGGCGCCTATATGAGGATAATGACGAGATCGTCGATGTCAGAGAAAATTGCTGATCCGCAGTTGGCACAGAATCTATAACCCCTCCAAATCCGATCGGCAGCTAGAAAGCGCTCCGAACCCATACAGCTGACAGGAGAAGTCGAATCCATTGCCATCCTTGTTCGATATGCATGTTCACACCACACAGGGCAGCCCTGACAGCGGTCTAACGCCGGCGGAGATGGTCGAAGACGCCCGCCGACTCGGACTCACAGGAATTGTCGTCACCGAACACGACGGCTGGCCCCGCCACGACTTCGAGGCATTCAGACGCACAGTAGATGACATCGTGCTGATAAACGCGCTGGAAGTCTATACACCATTGGGGCATGTCATCACTCTAGGGCTGGAAGGCCATGTATCCGGCTACGGAGACAGTATGGAGGTCATCCGAAAGCTCCGGAGCGAAGTGGACAAAGTCGGCGGATTTATGATTTTGGCGCACCCATTCAGATTCCTCTTCGACCTGCCGCACTATACACAGAACATGCTGTTTCAGGACGCCGAGCGCATTCCGAAAACTGCGGAGGAGGCGTCCAAACACCCGGTGTTCGAGCTGGTGGACGAGGTGGAAGTGGTCAACGGCGGCAACATCGAAGTCGAGAATCGCTTTGCGCAGGAAGTCGCTGCCATACATGGATTCTGGGGTACAGGCGGCTCCGATGCCCACTCGCTGGACGGATTCGCGCGCGGCATCACTGCCTTCGAGGGCGATATCCGCAACCAAGCGGATATGCTGGATGCGCTGCGCGCAGGCGACTTCGCGCCGGTCGAGGGGTTCCATGTCGGCAAACCGCTCAACTATGGACGGTCTTCGTGGCTGAAGCCGGAGCTGCTAGGGCGCGCCGCTTATGAAGGCGCTGCTGGCTGACCGAATCGCAGACCCAGCCTCCGCGCTCATGGCCGAGGCTGGCATCGAAGTCATATCCGATCCGACTCTATCTGGCGATGCGCTGAGCGCGGCAGTTTCGGACGCAGAGATACTTGTCGTGCGCAGCACACCGGTCAGCGCCGAAACACTGCGCGCCGGTCGTCTGAAACTCGTCATCCGCGCTGGAGCAGGCTTCGACACGATCGATGTCGAAACCGCCGCCGAGATGGGCATAATCGTCGCCAACTGCCCCGGGCGCAACGCCGATGCAGTGGCAGAACTCGCATTCGGCCTAATCCTCGCGTTAGATCGTCACATCCCTGACAACGCCGCCGATCTGCGCGCCGGACGCTGGAACAAAGGTCGATATTCCGACGCCAAGGGGCTGCGAGGCAGTGTACTCGGCCTGCTGGGTGTCGGACACACCGGAAGAGCGATGATACCCATTGCGCGCGCTTTCGGCATGAGCGTCATCGCATGGAGCCGCTCACTCGACAGCTCACTCGCATCGACCTTAGGCGTAGAGCGGAGGAAGTCTCCGATAGAAATCGCGCGGGATGCGGACATCGTCAGCGTACATGTCGCCCTGACGCCGGAGACACGCCATCTAGTGAACACGAATATGCTCGGCGCGATGCGACAGGGAGCGTATCTGATAAACACTGCGCGCGCCGAAGTGGTGGACGAATCCGCGCTGGCGGCGGCGGTCGAGGCGAAGGGTCTGCGCGTCGGCATGGATGTATTCGACGGGGAGCCGAACGGGCCTTCCGGATACGCAGTCAACCCGATATTCGATCTGCCCGGCGTCATTGGAACACATCATATAGGCGGCGCGACAGCCCAGGCGCATCGCGCCGTCGCCGAAGATACTGCGCGAATCGCCATAGAGTTCGCAACAACCGGCTACGCGCCGAATGTGGTTACCAAATAGATGGCGGATATATCGACTCGGGAATCTACACGACAGCGTAGATTGCGAGTGACATCACCCGCTGTTTTTCAGGAAGAAATCTGCCGGGTTCTGCCCTACTCTCTCGATTACGAATTTGGTGTTCCGAACCGATTGAATTGAGTTAATATGGGTTTCTATGTGGAACTGTCCCACTGCCTCAGGAGATCGGAACGGGTTGTCAGATGGGTGGATTGGTGATGTGGACACCATGTATCTCTTATTATTACCCTTACGAATTGGACAGTCCCCGAGATTCAGTAGCCCTCGATTGACTAACCACCGCACTGTTTCTATGAGAATCGACTTCCAACGGGCGATGTTGGTTTGTGATCCATCTGGAAACCGAATCCTTCTAGGAGACGGCCCGCCGGATATTACTCGAAAATCATTTAGTGTATGCCATCCATTGAAGGATACATCAGCGGGCTCGGATACGAATGGTGTGGGAGATTGGTAAATCTGTGACTGTACTCTGTTGTCAGCAATAAGAGTCGGGCTTATGTCTTCGTTCGGATACGCGGTCAACGGCGAATTCGCGGGCATTACTATGCTGGAAAGTATGCCTTCCCTCCACAATGCCAACGCCTTCAGACATACCTCCACTGGTGGCTGCTCCAGCAGATCGAACGATACAATCTTCTTTTTATCCAGTGGAACTGGCTTGAAAGTGTCATAAACTTCCCAGCGTTTTCCGTTGGTTACAGCGAAGTAAGGCACACCCTCGGCATTGCAGTAATTCAACGCTTGTACTGCCTCTTGTTCGAGTTGCACAGACATCTTTTTTGCTTCCACGATAACTATTGGTATGTTCGAGTCGTCCCCAAATAGAGCGTAATCCGCCCGCCCGCCTATTGCATACTCTGTCCTCACCTGCGCAGGATCAGAGGTATCCCACCCTAGCTCCTTCAGCAACGGGTTTATGAGCGCGTACCGTGTATCCGATTCGCTATTCGAAAGCGCGCCGCTATGAGTGGCAATACGCGCTTTGAGCGTTTCGACCAGTTTCAGCATATCTTCTAGCGGCATTCCAATACACCTCGCTATCCGCTTGCGCGGATTGTAGCATAGGTATGATTCCGTTTGTATTTCTCACGCTAATGAGATGATAGGAGCCGATAGCATCTCCTACTTAGTTGAGATACCATAGGATGCGCTGTCGGATTCTATATGCAGCCCTTGGAGATGCCCATGGACTACGAAAACCTGCTGCTGGACCGGACGAATGCGGTGCTGAAGATCACCGTCAACCGTCCGGAGACTCGCAATGCCCAAAGCCGTCTCATGCTGGAGGAGTTCGACGACGCGCTGATGCGTGTGGCAGATGACGCAGCCGTTCGCGTGATCATCGTAGCGGGCGCAGGGCCGCACTTTTCGGCAGGGCACGACATCGGCAGCCCTCAGGAGCTGGCCGACCGCGAACGCCGCCCCTATCCAGCAAACATCCCCGGCGCATACGCCCGCAGCTGGAATCAGAACCTCGCCAACACACTGCGCTGGCGTGACTTTCCGAAGCCGACCATCGCGCAGGTTCAGGGATACTGCATAATGGGCGGGCTGATTCTAGCGACGGCGTGCGATCTGATCGTAGCGTCGGAGGATGCGCGCTTCTCCGATCGTACCGTGCGCTGGGGCGGGCCGCATGTACAGTTCGCCAGCTTGCCATGGGAGATAGGCGTCCGCAAGGCGAAGGAATATCTGTTCACAGGCGATTGGATCGACGCGCATACTGCGGAAGAACTGGGACTCGTTAACCGCGTAGTGCCTCTGGAGCGACTAGAAGAGGAGACGATGGCGCTCGCACAGCGCATCGCGCTTCAAGACCCATTCGCCTTGCGCATGTCCAAGTTCTCCGTTAATCAGATGCAAGACGAGATGGGTTATCGCTCCGGCATCACGGGTGCTTTTCAGATGCATACGCTTTCGCTGGCTTACCGCCGCGAGAGAGACGGCGCGCCGGGTGAAAGCCCCAACCAGGGAATCGACCGCGCCAAAGCAAGAGACGCGCGCTTCGGCGACTTCGGAAATATGCAATGACCGCGCTTTCCGATCTCTCCATAGTCGAACTGTCTGCCGGTGTCGCCGGGGCGTTTTGCGCCAAGATGTTCGCCGACTTCGGCGCGGATGTCCTGAAGGTAGAGCCTCTGGGCGGAGATCCTATCCGTTCGTTCGGCCCGTTTCCAGATGATATACTCGACTTTGACAAGAGCGGCCTCTTCATATATCTGAACACCAATAAACGCGGCATCGTTCTGGACATAGACTCAGCAGACGACCGAGCGATTGCGTTCGACCTTTGCGCAAAAGCAGATGTCGTAATCGAAGGTTTTCCGCCCGGGTATGCCGATGAAATCGGTCTCGGACATGAGCGACTCGAACTATGTAATCCCAGAGTCGTCAGCGTCTCGATCACTCCCTTCGGGCAGAGCGGCCCATGGAGAAACTGGCAGACGACGGATCTGGTTCAATATGCCGCGTCCGGGCTTGGCTATGTGAACGGCTCCCCGCGCAGAAAGCCGTTGAAGGAACCTGGCCCGGAGTCCGAGTTTCAGGCTGGCGCGAGCGCATTCATAGGCGCGATGACCGCGCTTGCGTACCGAGATATGACAGGACAAGGGCAGCGAGTGGATGTTTCAGTTCTGGATTCTGCCGCCTCCACATTTGCGCCGCAGTTTCTTGGAGCGATGCACTCCTGCCAACCCGTCACTCGGGGAGCAACTCCGCTGTTGCCGTGCAAAGATGGCTGGGTCTCGCTAAATGTTCGGCACGACGCGACATGGGAATACATGTGGCTCTTCTTCGGTGAGCCGGAGCTGGCGCGGGACACACGCTTTGCAACCGCTGCAGACCGCCGCCGTCTCAACGCGGAGATAGAAGAGATACTCTTGCCACACCTCGCGCGTCACACGATGCAAGAGCTTTTCTACGGTCTCGCGCCGCTCCGTATCCTAATCGGCATGACTTTGGGTGCCGAGAATCTGTCTGACGACGAGCATCTACGCGCGCGTGGATTCTTCGTAGATACGCCGGACGGGACAACGATTCCGGGCGCGCCGTTCGTCATGTCCGAAACAGCGTGGAATCTGCGTACTTCCGCGCCGTCTCTGGGTCAGCGCGACTGCGAAAGTTTCATATCCGAACCGAAACGCATGGCGGGAAACGCCTAAATTGACTGCCCGACTGCCATTGGAACATGTTCGCGCGACTGTTCTGACACAAGCTTGGGCAGGCGCATTCGCCACGCGGCTGCTGGCGGATATGGGAGCGGAGGTCATACAAGTCGAGGCGCTTAGCAGGATAGACCCTTGGCGTGGTGGCTATCCGCCTCGTCTGTCTGGCACATATCCGAACGGCGTCGCTGGCGACCGCCCATACGACAGAAACGCCGCGTATAACTCCGTCAACACCGGCAAGATGGCGATTACGCTCGATCTCAACGACCCGGACGCAAAAGAGATACTGCTCGATCTCGTGTCGATATCCGATGTGTTCGCGGAGAACTTCTCGGCGCGTGTCCTGCCAAACATGGGGCTAGAATACCCCGTCCTGCGCGCAGTCAACCCATCCATAGTCCTGCTTAGGATGCCCGCATACGGCTCTTACGGCCCTTACTCGACCTTCATGGGCAACGGAGGCACTATCGAACCCATGTCAGGTATTTCGTCTCTACTCGGATACGAAGACGGCCCTCCGATGAACTCCGGTGTCATGCACTCCGATCCTTTCGCAGGGCTTATGGGGATGGCGTCTGTTCTAATCGCGCTTCACCACCGAGCCCGTACAGGTGTGGGGCAAGAGATAGACCTGTCGCAGCAGGAGACCACTATCGGACTGATTGCCGACAGGGTTATCGACTTCGGTATGAACGATCGGCCCTCTGAACGGCTGGGAAACCGCTCCGAACGAATGGCGCCGCACGACAACTATCGATGCCGAGGGGACGACGAATGGGTCGCCATAGCCGTTCGCACCGATATCGAATGGGAGCGGCTTTGTAAGGTCATCCAGAAGCCGATGCTTGCGTTAACCCCGCGCTTTCGAGACCTAGAGAGCCGACTTGCGAACTTATCGGAGCTGAATGCCGTCATAAGTTCGTGGACTGCGCATATGGAGAAGCTAGAGGCCGCGCGTCTGCTACAGTCTGAGTCGATACCTGCCGCGCCTGTGTACAAAGCCGACGAGTTGTTGGACAACCCTCAGCTCGTGTCGAACGGGTTCTTCCAGACGGTGAAACACCCGGAAACGGGCGCATATCCACACGCTGGCGTCGGCTGGGGGCTTAGTAAAACCCCGGCGCTTCCTATGAGACCAGCTCCGATGCTGGGACAGCACAGCAAACAAGTATTGACCGAACATCTAGGGATGCCCGCTAACGCTGTACAGCGACTCTGGGATAAGAGAACGACTGGCGATACGCCGTAATTAGTATCATTAAGCGCCCCATGCCAATCTTGCCGCATATGTTTCTGGCTCAGTAACCGAATGTTAGTTATCCGGCTCGACTATCTGGATCGGCGCTGAGCGCTCACAAAATCTGAGACAAAAACAGCTTGGTGCGGTCGTTCTGCGGGTCTTCGAATATCTGATCGGGCGGGCCTTCTTCGACGATAATACCTTCATCGAACATCATCATGCGGTCAGCGACTTCACGCGCGAAACCCATTTCGTGAGAGACGACGATCATCGTCATGCCGGATTGCGCCAGCTCCTTCATTACATCCAGCACTTCCTTGATCATCTCCGGGTCGAGCGCGGAAGTGGGCTCGTCGAACAGCATGATATTGGGCTGCATGGCGAGCGCGCGGGCGATGGCGACACGCTGCTGCTGTCCACCGGAAAGCTGTGCCGGATACTTGTCCGCCTGATCGGGAATACCGACGCGCTCGAGAAGTTCGTTCGCAGCCGCCACAGCTTCGGCCTCCGGCGTCTTCCGAACGCGGATCGGCGCAAGCGTTATGTTGCCCATCACCGTCAGATGCGGAAACAGATTGAAAGACTGAAACACCATCCCCACATCGCGGCGTATGGCGTCTATATTGCGAACATCCGATGTCAGCTCGATGCCGCCGACGATGATGTCACCCCTCTGGTGCTCTTCCAGCCTGTTTATAGTACGAAGGAAAGTCGATTTGCCCGAACCGGACGGGCCGAACGCGACGACGACTTCGGTCTTTTTGATAGTGGTCGTAATGCCTCGCAATGCGTGAAAGCTGCCATACCATTTATGAACATCTCGGCATACGATCATGTCTTCGATTGCGTCGTGTACGACAGTCATCTAGCTCCCTCGATTTCTAGCTCCCGAATCTTTTATACCATTCATGGCCAAGCACGCCTAACTAACGCTCGCCGACGCCCATATGCCGCTCTACCCGTCTGCTGACATATGACATCGTATATGTGAATATCCAGAACACGAGCGCAATGAATACGAACATCTCTTGCGCGCTGCCCTGATATTCTGGACGGCCAACGATGATAGTTCGCCCAATCTCCACCATATCCAGCATCCCAACGATATAAACTAGACTCGTGTCCTTGAACAGGCCGATGAACTGCCCGACTATGGCGGGAATGACATTGCGAATAGCCTGCGGCAGCGATATGAGCAGCATCGTCTGCCATCCGGGCAGGCCGAGCGCGCGGGCTGCCTCCTCCTGCCCTGGATTCAGCGCCTGAAGGCCTCCACGCACATTTTCGGCCATGTATGCCGAGCTGAATAGCATTATTACGATGCCTGCATTGAGCAGCGAGTTGCGTGGGAATGTCTCCGGAAACGCCAGCGGCACGATGTGCTGAGACATGAACAGCAGCGTTATCAGCGGCACACCGCGGAATATCTCGATGAAAACTATGCACATCACCTTCAGCACCGGCAAACGGCTGCGGCGTCCGAGCGCGAGCGCGATTCCGACAGGCAGGCTCAGCACGATGCCCGCCCCTGCAAGCAGCAGGTTTAGCGTCAGCCCGCTCCATTGCCGTACATCCACTGGCTGGAGACCCGGCACTCCGGACAGACCGAGCATGAGCAGCAGCGTCAGCATGAAAGCTCCGACGCTGAGTATCACTACCCAGCGTATGCTGCCCAGCAGCGTATATCGCCCCAACGCCCAGCCGCCGCCCAGAGTGAGGATGTTCGCCGCTAAAAGCAGGCGGACATCCATGCCCATACGCTCCATATCGTATGGAAGCAGAGCAAACAGCGCGGCTGTCACCGCCGTCACAATCGCCAACCGCCTGACGATTCCAGCTCCGACAACTCCCCACGCCATCCCCATCAGCATGGTGACCATCAGCAGTGATACCTGCGGACGCCAGAAGCAGTCATTGCCGGGGCAGGCCTGATCGCTGTTGTAATTGCCGATGATAAACCGCCCTCCAACGGCTTGGATTACCCCCCAGTCCGCGCCGGATATTACCCAGCCGAGCCCGTACCATAGTCCCCAGATCGAGACTGCTAGGGTCAAGCCGGTCAATGCGCTGTTGTACCAACTGCTGAAGAGGTTGGCGCGCAGCCAGCCCGCCACGCCCGTCTCTAGGGATGGCGGCAATACCGGCTGCTGCGTGATGTTGGATTCAGATGACATGGTCTAGTCTCGAAGATCTAGCCTCAATGGAGGCTAATGCGTCGGTTGTATATGTTGCCGATTAGAGAAAATGTCAAACTCATCGCCAGATATGCCAACATGATTATCATGAATATAGAGACCGCAGGGGCTGTCTGCGTCATGGTGATACCGACATTGGTAAGCTCGGTGTATCCAACTGCGCCGCCTAAGCTGCTACTCTTGGTCAAGCTGAGATACTGACTTATCATAGGCGGCACAATGACTCTGAGCGCTTGCGGGAAGATAATATGTCTGAGCGCGCCCATTGGCGAGAGGCCGAGCGAACGCGCCGCCTCGACCTGCCCGCGTCCGACTGACTGAATCCCCGCGCGCACGACCTCCGCGATGAAGGACGCGGAGTATATCACCAGCCCGATGAGCAGCGTGAGCAGCCCTGCGCGGAGGGTGATGCCGTCGGCGATGCGTCCGAAACGGCCCTGCGGCTCTGGCGAGGACATCGAGAACGGGGCATCGCCGCTAACTACTATCAGCATGAACCAAAACACGACAGCCGACGATACTACCACCGCTAACCCAGCCAGCGCCGGATACGACGCGCGGCCAGTCTCCTCCTCACGACGACTCAGACGGCGGTAAACGGAGACGCCCGTGAGAATGCTAATCGCCGTCAGCGCGAGCCATATGAGCGTTGTCCACATACTGTCGCCCGGAGTCGGCCCGGGGAATGACACGCCGCTGTTGTTGATATAGAGCATGTCCAAAAGGACATAGCCCTCGCGCACCGGAGGCAACGCTAGAAGGATGAAGAACCAGAACAGCAGCTGCACCAGCAGCGGTACATTGCGGAAAAATTCGATATAGACCAGCGCAAGCCGCGAGACGAGCCAATTGCTCGACAGCCTCGCAACGCCTATGGCGGTTCCCAGCACAGTTGCCAAAATTACGCCCAATAGCGACACGATCAGCGTGTTCGTAATCGCTACGATCAGCGCATATTGGAAAGTATCCGAAGATTCATAAGGGATGAAGTGTTCCCCAATGGGCGTCTGATACTCACGATCGAGGAAGCTCAATCCTCGCGGAATATCCCTATCGACAATCGCGCCGGTCATGTTCGTAAAGAACCATGCTACCAGCGCGACGATGATGACGGCGGATACTACCTGAAGTGACCACTCGATGATACGAGCGTGGCGCCAGACGGGGATGCCCTGATATGTAAGAAGTCTGCTTATAGTGGTCATAAGATGGCGTTCGCTCGATTTCGTCCTATTCTAGCCTCTAGCCTATCCTAGACGCGCCTGTATGGAATTTAGACTAAACTTCGGAGGAAGTTTATGCGAAAAGCCAACAAATAGAAAGTACTGTAAGCGAGAATTCATGTTGAGAATTCGAATTGCTATCTGAATAGATGACGGAAGTATCCGAGCAGCTGGTTGTGGGATTTCCAATCCCAAAAGAACGGATCGGCCAGCAGTTGCCGACCGATCCGTGAAATTGGCTTACACTATGCTTCTATATTGCGACTATTACCTCAGCGGCGCGGCGTAAATCTGTCCGCCCTTTGGACACTCAGTGCACTGAGCGGCTGACCAAAGCGCATTGCGGCTGCCCTCGCGCTCTAGTCCCAACGGGGTAAGATGGTGATCATACAACTCGCCATAGTTGCCGACTGCGCGGATGACATCCTGCGCGACTGTTTTGCTCAATCCGAGCTCATCCTGACCGTAGCCACCCTCTAGTCCGAACAGGCGATCGACCGCAGATTTTCCAGTGACGGCGGTCGGTACATTGTCAGAACCTATCTCGTATGCCTCGGCATAGATAAGGATTGCCATGACAGTCTTCACTATGTCGTACCACTGCTCGTCGCCATGCGGTACCACTGGGCCGAGCGGCTCCTCTGAGATGGTGCCGGGCAGTATGGTGTGATCATCGGGATTATCAAAACCGGCTCTAGTCGAGACCAGCCCTGAGCGGTCAGTAGTTAGCGAGTCGCACTGCCCGGCCAGATATGCCGCGTTGGTGGACACATTATCTGGGAAAGTTACCACATCTATATTCATGTTGTTCTGGTTGTTGAAGTCCTGAAGGTTCAGCTCTGTCGTGGTTCCCTGAGTGACACATACCTTGGCATCCTTCAGATCGAGCATGCTGGACACTCCAAAGCTCTTGGGAACCATGAAACCCTGTCCGTCGTAGAAAGTGGTCTGGGCAAAGTTGCCCCATCCCGCGTCACGAGAAGATGTCCATGTGGTGGTGCGAGACATGATATCGACTTCGCCAGACTGCATGGATGGGCCACGTTCAGCGGCAGTCGTCGGACGAAATTCAACGGCATCGGCGTTGCCCAAAACCGCAACCGCGACAGCTCGGCAGAGATCGACATCGAAGCCGACGGTGTTACCGCTGTCATCAGTGAACCCAAATCCAGCCACACTGTTGTTGCTCGCGCAGATGACTTTGCCTCTGTCTTTGACCGCATCCAAGCGGCTCCCGGATTCCGAACTTCCGGAAGCCATCCCTGCGGCCAGCACCTTGGCGCGCGCTTCGACATCCGCTTCGGTCAGCCCTTGCGACGCCATATCTGCAGCCATCTCTTTAGCCCGCGCTTCGACATCCGCTTCAGTCAATCCTTGCGGCGCCATATCTGCAGCCATCTCTTTGGCGCGCGCTTCGACATCTTCCTCGCTTAGCCCGCTGTCCGAGCAGGCCACCAGCGCGAAAGCCGCCATAGCAAGCGCCGCCAGCGCGATAAATAGGTTTCTACTCATGTTGGATACTATCCTCTCATCATTCATTCTGCCTGTGCGACAAGCTCTGTGTGTTTACTCCGAGCAATAATCAGTACTTATTGAATCTTCCTACAATTGCTGAAAATTATATCCTGAATGCATAAGCTGGGGAAAGATTTTTGTAAGTATCTATTTCCCCACTTCCTACTTGCTCATACACTATTGCTCTCGCATCCTGAGCTATAATAGACACACTCGATATCATGGAGGTTTATCCGATGGCTTCCGCCACAAAACTGCGGCATGTACTGGTAGATCCAACCACACAACCGATTGTTCCAGAATTCGTATCGGCTCCCAGACTAGAAACATTGGCTAACAAGCGCATCGGGCTGATAGACGATGCCAAAGACGGCGCGCGCGAACTACTGGAAGAGATAGCGGATACTCTAAGAGAGAATTATGGCATTTCGGATGTCGTCTATCACCGCAAGCCATCGGCGTCCAAACCCGCCGATCCTGGCGTAATACGCGATATGGCGGCTGACTGCGACTATGTCGTAGTCGCAATAGGCAGTTGAGGGTCTTGCAGCGCGTGCAGTGTGCACGACGGAATCCATGCAGAAAAGGCTGGAATACCCTCGGTTACGATATGCACCGACATATTCGAGCTTACCGCTCGGTCGATGGCGCAGATGTGGGGCGCTCCCGCATATCCTATCGTACTGACTCAGCATCCTATCGCTGAGCTTACCCGCGAGCAGCTCAGGGCCAGAGCGGAGGAGATGATGCCGGAGATCGAGTCTATTCTGCTGGGGCGGCAAAGCTAAATCTCGGTCTTTAGTCGAACTGCGCTCTCCGACAACTCGGATTCTGCGCTGTCGGAGAGCGTACTCTAGCTGGACTCTGCGAGCTGCGCGAACAGCTCTCGCCACTCCTCAGGGCCGCCTCTGGCCATCCGAGCGCGATATACTATGATGCCGTCCGAGCCAAACGCGACTTTCGTCGATTGCTGAGTAACATGAAGCGTCTCCAAAACCCTGCTGTCGGAGTGAGCGATAGGCCAAGGGTATCCCTGCTTTCTGCCGAACTCTGCAAGATAATCCAAGTCGTCTCCAGGATTTACATTTACAGCATAAAAATCGACTCTGTCTGCGAACTCTGGGTATATATCTCTCAGGCTCCGCAACTCGGAGCGGCAAATAGTTCAAGTAGTGGAAAAGAAGAATAGAAACGCAGGTTTACCGTTCTGTAGAAGCCCTGCCGCGGTTATGGGCGTTCCATCTGTCAGCTTTATCTCGAATCCCGGTATGCGGTTGCCGATGTCATTGCCCACCTCGAAATCCTGCACCTCGATGTCAGGCGCAGGCTCAGGAGTCGCAGGATCGAGCTTTACCGCTGAACCCTCGTCGCCCTCGCCGGTCGACGAGGAGCCTTCGCCGACGCTCTCTGAGGAGCCGCAGGCCGCGAATAGCGCCAGAACCGCCGCTATCCCTAATATCGCCATCGAGTCCGTGAGCTTGCGATACATCCTACTACAACACTCCCTATATCGAAATCTGACCAAAGACAGAGATATCGAACTACCGAGCCATCATCATGTCGGCCAACGCAGCCAGGCTGCCCACCTCGAGATCCGGAACGGCATCGGTGCGCCGCGTTCCGCCCCCACTCTCAGCGCGATTCACCCATACGGACGCAATACCCAAGGCATTCGCAGGGCCTATGTCATGGTACAGACTTTCACCAATATGAAGCCACGCACCCTTTTCGCATCCCATACGACTCAGCGCATTATCGAAAACTAGCGTATCGGGCTTGTATCTGCGAACCTGCTGAGCAGTTATGACCGCGTCGAATTCTACTCCCAGTTTCTGAGCGGTTTGGGCGAACAGGTCATCATCCGTATTCGAGATTATCGCAAGGCGATATCTCGTCTGCATCGTCCGCAGAGATTCGACCGTGTCTGGAAATATCGGCCATTCAGGGAGGGTATGCAAAAGAATGCCGAGCTGCTCCTGATCGAACTGTATGCCGAGTTCTATCCCGATCATCGCCATAGTGCGCCGCAGGACACGACGATATTCGAGATATTTGCCCCCATCCTGAATCTGCGGCTCCACATCTGCGAACAGAGCGAGTATATCCGCGCGTGACATATGCACATCGTGCGGGGCCAGCGCGGACGCAATCGCATCCGAAATCCCCGTTTCCCAGTCCACAAGCGTGCCGTAGCAGTCGAAACTCAGCCAATCGAATCGGTCGAAATCCATCAACAGCCATTCCCCTCGTTTCAGCAGTCCATCGTCTATATCATACCAACTTTCATATCGGCTTTGTGTGTTGGCGTCTCGATCCTGTCCGCCAGATTCTCTGAACGCGCAAACGCCCCTGTCGCTACCGGCGCAATCATCGTATAATCCCCCCGGTGTATGGTTGCCGATGTACTATTTGGCAAGTGTACAGTGAGGACAAACACTCCGACGGATACCAACGGATACCACAGGAGGCGAGCGATGCGATTGAATGGAAAAGTAGCGCTTATAAGCGGCGGCGCGCGTGGTATGGGCGCGGCAGAAGCGCGGCTGTTTGCCGCGGAGGGCGCGCGCGTGGTCATCGGCGATGTTCTACAAACCGAAGGCCAGCAGGTGGAAGCCGAGATAGCCGAGTCTGGCGGCGAAGCCGTATTCGTCACGCTGGATGTTACCTCCAGCGAAGATTGGAAGCGCGCTGTGGATACGGCAGTCGAACGATTCGGCAAGCTGGATATCCTCGTGAACAACGCCGGCATCTGGGACAGAGGAAATGTCGAGGAGCAGACCGAAGAGGGCTGGGATCGTGTCATGGACATCAACGGCAAGGGCGTGTTTCTCGGCACCAAAGCGGCAATCCCCGCCATGCGCGACGCCGGCGGCGGTTCGATCGTGAACATATCATCGGTCGCCGGCATCATCGGCAGCGCAGGCTCCACAGCCTACAATGCATCCAAGGGCGCGGTGCGACTGCTGACGAAGGGAACAGCAGTCCAATACGCCAAAGAAGGAATACGCTGCAACTCCGTGCATCCAGGCCCCATAGAAACGCAGATGTTGAAAGAGGTCTATCGCGACGACACCACGCGCGAACAGCGGCTGACCTCCATACCCCTCGGACGAATGGGGCAGATGGAAGATGTCGCGCTCGGCGTGCTGTTCCTAGCCTCAGACGAGGCTTCTTATATGACAGGCTCCGAGCTAGTCATCGACGGCGGTTATACGGCGATGTAAGTTTCATCACACGGCATATAGCCATATCAATATCAATCCCATAATTATAGAGAACAGTTCTCAGAATATAGGAGAGTAACGAAAATGCTCTGGGAAGATGCATTCAAGCAGGGTTTTACCGCGCTCGCCGCAGCAATGCCATTCTATTTCGTCGGAGGAATAATCATCGGCGGCGGGCTTTGGATACTGCCGGATGATGGCGGTTTCCTCTTTAGCGCGCTGGGATTCGCAGTAATCATGCTGGGCGGGATAATCATGCTGGGCGGTTTGATAGCGGCGCTAACCAAGTCGGTCGGTGACTCGGTTCTGGAGAGTATCTCATCCCGTACATCGTCCTTCGACGCTGATTAACAGAAAGACACGGACTAGCCCAAACTATTTCGGCGCATACGAGCGACGACCTAGACGCCTGTATCTGGCTCGTATCTGGCCCGTATCTGGAAGGAGCAAAGCGCATGACGACTCGAGATAAGCTGCAGCGCGAGATCGACCGTTTCGTCGCCGATACGCCCGTATCACGGCAAAAGCAGGCGGAGGCGGAAGGCTATCTCCCCGGCGGCAGTTCGCGTGGAACGGCCTACTTCGGCCCATATCCGCACTTCATAGAGCGCGGAAGCGGACACTATATCCACGACGCCGACGGCAATCGGCTGATGGATTTTATGATAAATGCCACCAGCCTGATTCTGGGACACGCCCACCCAGAGGTTACACGCGCGATCAGCGAACAGGCCGCTCGCGGGACGGCGTTCACCGGACCGACCGACCCGCAAGTGCGAATGGCGAAAATACTCACCGAGCGCGTTCCGTCGCTAGACCTCGTTCGCTTCACCAATTCGGGAACCGAAGGTACGATGATGGCGATGCGCGCCGCGCGCGCCTTCACAGGACGCGAAAAGATCGCCAAATTCGAAGGCGGTTACCACGGCGCGCATGAATATGTCTCCGTCAGCGTCCATCCACCGCTGGAAAAGCTAGACCCATCCGGCCCGACACCAATACCGGAATATCCCGGAATGCCACAGAGCATTCTGGATCAGGTAATAGTCCTGCCATACAACGACCTCGACTGGTGCGAACGCGTACTGCGAGAGAACGCATCGGACTTGGCATGTCTCATCATGGAGCCTGTCGTCTCCAGCTTCGGCTATCTGGCAGGGGATGCGGAGTTTCTACGCGGTATCCGCGAGTTGACGGAAGAGTTGGGCATCGTGCTGATCTACGACGAGGTTCAGAGCTTCAGAATCGCTCCGGGCGGCGCGCAAGAGATGTTCGGCGTCGTGCCAGACATGACATCGTTCGGCAAGATAATCGGTGGCGGAACTCCCGTCGGCGCATTTGGCGGACGCGCAGACATAATGGAGCTGTTCGACCCAACTGGCGGAGCGGCCATTGCGCACGCCGGCACTTTCAATGCCAATCCAGTTACCATGGCCGCCGGTGAAGTTGTAATGAACCATCTAACGCCTGAAGTGTTCGACCGCATGAACGCTCTCGGCGACGAACTGCGCGCCAAGCTGCGAGCAGTGTTCGACGAGCTTGAGATGGATGCGCAGATAACGGGCGTAGGCTCACTCTTTGGCATACACTTCACCACCGAACAGATACGCGACTACCGCACTGTCATCAGAGGCGATGGCACGATGCGGCGCGCGCTGTTCAGCGGGCTGCTTAACGAAGGCGTTTTGCTGCAAACTGGAACTGCAGGAGCGCTGAACACCTTGACCACGGAGGCAGAGGTGGACGCTCTGGTAGAGGCCGTCAGCAGCGTGGCGCAACGCATAAAATAAAAGCGGGAGAGGGGGATTGTGAAACCAAACACTCTCCCCTAGCGCTAAATTACACCTAGCCAGACTAACAGAGCGTCAGTGTCTGATTATGGCTGCGGGTTTATGATGCGCCTGGTCTGGACGCTAACTTCGGGGCTAGCCCCGTCGTCATCAGTGTAAGAGCCAGCGGGTCTCCGCTTTTCTTTGCCCAACTGGACATTTTCGTTGTCCCTCTCAGCTACCTGATGTGTATTTTTCTCACTGATGATATAATATGCTAGTATTCTCATGGGGTAGAAACTGCAAGTATCCCCGCGGAGCAAAATCGATACCGGCATCAGGATCGGGGGTGCAAAATGACATCCGACAACTTTTCGTTCACCACCTTTTCCCAAAACCATTTCTACGAGAGCCTAAACGCTCGGCTAGTTGCGCTGGCAGAGCCGGGCTCCGGGCAGCGAATCGTCGATCTAGCCTGTGGCACAGGAGGCGTAACCAAGCTCATACTCGAGCAGCTACGCGGCGCGCGCAACTCCGTCATCATAGCTATGGATCACTCTGCAAGCGCGCTCAAGCAAGCGATGGATGATATCAAATCCCACAGAGACAACGCCGTTCAATTTGTCCAAAGTCAGGTCGAACAGGTTTCCGAATCGCTAAAAGAGCAGGCGGACACCATAATCTTCTGCAACGCCATCCACTACATCCCCGACAAAGATGGACTGGTGGATGAGATAGGACGCGCGCTGAACCCAGGCGGCAAATTCGCCTTCAACACATCCTTCTACGACGGCGGGCAGGTACCGGAGTCGCTGACCTTCTACCGAAAGTGGATGTTCAAGTCCGTGAGGATATTGCGGCGCGAACACGGACTCTCGCCTCAGCGCACAGAGAAGGTCGAATCCAGAAAACACCTGACGCCGGATGAGTATCGCACGCTGCTCGAAAGGCATGACTTCTGCATTTTGCATATTGCCGAAGACACTGTTCAGGTGCCAATCGACGGTTGGTTGGACATAAGCACTTTCGAAGATTTCATCGAAGGTACTCTGCCGGGCGTACCACTGTCCGCAGCGAGTGACTCACTCCAAAAGGGCGTTCACCAGACCTTCGACGAAATGGGCTTGACCCATGTACCGCGTAACTGGCTGGACATTGTAGCAGTACGCTGCTGATGGCCCCATAAGGCTATAGGCCATTGCCGCTATATCTTACAGAGCAGGAAGTCGATCGCTGTATCGATATGTCTGCGACGCTGGATGTAGTAGAGCTTTCACTCGAACATCAGAGCGACGGCGGCGCCCTCAACAATCCCCGTCAGCGGCTGACAGCCGCGCCGGATACTCATGTAAACACCATGATGGCGGCCGACTCTACGCTAGGTATCTTCGGATTCAAGACCTACACCCTAGCTGGCGGCATATATCGTTTCTTCGTGTTCCTGTCCGACAGCCACTCTGGGGAGCTGCTCGCCATCGTAGAGGCGAATCGTCTAGGCCAGCTTCGCACGGGCGCGGCGACGGGCATTGCGACTAAGCATTTAGCTAGAGGTAGTGCCGATACCGTCGGCATTATCGGCAGCGGCTATCAGGCGCGGACGCAGCTGGAAGCAGTATGCGCAGTACGCGGCATTCGCCAGGCGCGGGTTTACAGCCGAAGCCCCGAACGGCGGAGCGTGTTCGCAGCCGAAATGAGCGAAAGTTTGAGCATCGAAGCAGTCTCTGTACAGTCTGCCAGACGAGCTGTGGACGGGGCTGACATAGTTATCACGATAACGAACTCCAGGACTCCTGTATTGGAAGGCGCGTGGCTGGAAGCGGGAATGCACATCGATGCCGTCGGCGGGGCGGACGCTTATGTTACGGAGCTGGACGAGGCGGCTATTACCCGCGCCGACACCATCATCGTGGACGACCGAGAGCAGGCGAAGATCGAATCCGGCGAGCTAATGATGTCCGCCGCGCGCGGTACACTAATCTGGGAACGGACCATCGAGTTGTGGCAGATCGTCTCCGGGCAAACACACGGACGCCGCAGACCGCAGGATATTACGCTGTTCAAATCGCTCGGTATGGCGCTGTGGGACATATCCGCCGCGAAGGCCGCCTACGACCGCGCCGTCGAATTAGGCTTAGGGCGACACCTTTAGCGCAAATCCAGTGGCAGCGGCTACACCCCCAACGCAGTCGCTACGGTGTCTATATCCTTGTCGCCGCGTCCGCTCAGGCCGAGAAGTATTATCTGCTCTCTGTCCAACTTTGGCGCCAGCTGCGATATGTAGTACACAGCATGGGAAGGTTCTAGCGCGGGGATAATCCCTTCGGTTTTACAGAGCAGCTGGAATCCTTCCAGAGCCTGTTCGTCTGTAACGCTGACATACTTTGCGCGTCCTGCATCCTTTAGCCAGCTATGTTCCGGGCCGACGCCGGGATAGTCGAGACCCGCCGATATGCTGTGCGCTTCGTGTACCTGCCCATTGGCGTCCTGAAGCAGATAGGACATGCTGCCGTGCAGTACGCCCACTTCGCCTGCCGTCAGCGTCGCGGAGTGCTCGCCTGTCTCGACGCCGCGCCCGCCTGCCTCGACGCCGATCAAGGCGACTCTTTCATCTCCGATGAAATCGTAGAACAGCCCCATGGCGTTGGAGCCGCCTCCGACGCATGCGATTGCATAATCCGGAAGCCTGCCGGTGGAGGACAGCATCTGCTCGCGCGCCTCCTGCCCGATGACTGCCTGAAAGTCGCGTACTATCTCTGGGTACGGATGCGGGCCAACCACGCTGCCGATGAGATAGTGCGTCGTTTCGACATTCGCAACCCAGTCTCGTATGGCCTCGTTGATAGCATCCTTCAGCGTGCGGCTTCCGCTGGTAACGGATCGCACCTCCGCGCCCAGCAAACGCATCCTGAATACATTGAGCTCTTGCCGCCTGATGTCCTCCTCGCCCATATAGACGATACATTCTTGTCCGAGCATAGAGCATACGGTGGCGGTAGCGACGCCATGCTGACCGGCTCCCGTTTCCGCGATGATTCTGCGTTTACCCATACGCTGGGCAAGCAGCCCTTGTCCGAGAGCGTTGTTTATCTTATGCGCGCCGGTGTGGGCGAGATCCTCGCGTTTGATGAAAATACGCGCCCCACCCAGCTCCCGTGTCAGATTTTCCGCATAGTACAGTTTCGTCGGTCTGCCTACATAATCGCGCGACAGAAGCTGGAGTTGTGTCTGAAACTCCTCATCCGCCTTCGCCGCGCGGTATTCGCTATCCAGCTCGTGAATCGCGCCCATCAGCGTCTCGGGGACGAACATGCCGCCGAATCGTCCGAATCGTCCTTTTTCGTCTGGCAATGGCTGTGTATGCTGCATCGTTCCTCCGCTCTGACAGGCGGGCATAAGCCTGCCAAAGTCGATTTTATGCGCCACTTCTCGAACACAGTGAACAGGCGCAATGCCCCTGCTCATTCTACTATCACTACTATACTATCGGGTTATGTCTGTACTCTGTCCGTTATTGTAGCGAACGAGAGCATCTTGTCATAAGTGCGATCATGAGTATCATATAGACAGGCCTTCGGCTCTTTTGTTTGACCTAAAGTACCCCCGAACCTAGAATATACTAGCGTTCGATGAACGCGCTGTTCGAGGAGATGAGACAGATGCCCATATACGAATATGTCTGTAATACATGCAGCCACCGATTCGACAAGCTGCGCCCGATAAGCAGGATGGACGATGAAGCCCCCTGCCCGATATGCGAGGGCGATTCGGAGCGCAAACTGTCGGTGTTCGCCGCTTTTGCATCCAACGACTCTGGCGGAGTGGGCGCGGTCTCCGGCGCGGGCGGCTGCGGTGGATGCGGGCCAGCAGGATGCGCCTGCGCTATCGGGGGTTAAGGCGGGGGTTAAGGGAGGTTAGAATCCATGCTTCTGAACACTCTGGTGTTTCTCCATGTACTCAGCGCCATGGTCGCGGTGGGTATCAATGTGTCTTATTTCTTCTGGCTCCGCAGATCGGTACTAGTTCAGGATTCTCGCGTATATACCCTCGAGACGATTAGGATGCTGGAGCTGCGTATAGCCACGCCTGCATATGTGCTGCTCGGCCTGACCGGTATTTGGCTCGTCATAGAATCCGGCAGAGAGTGGAGTACGCCTTGGATAGAGCTGTCCATCCTGCTGCTCGTAGTCATATTGGGTGTCAGCGGGATTCACAGCCGTATAATCAGACGCAGAATCGAAATCGCCGGTGACGAGGCTGCCTACCAATCCGACCATCGCAAGAGCCGCATACTCATGGCCGCGATGACACTCTCGATTCTAGCCGCGCTCTATCTCATGGTATTCGAGCCGACCCTCTGGGGATGAATAATAGCGCTATGCAAAGTCGCTCCGCACGGTATGCTAAACACAACCATTGCAACGATGACAATATAGGCCGTTAGCGTCCTCTTTCTTGCTATTCGACCCGCTCTGTTTCGATGCTTGGTATGCATTTCGCCCATTTGCATTGCGGCGCAGGCGGCGGCGTGTATAAAATGCGGCGGAAATCTAGTAACTAAAAGCAAAGAGGTCAGCCCGATGCGAGCAGCCAGAATTAACGCTCCTAAGACTTGGGAGATAATGGACATCGAAACTCCGACGATCGATGACGGCCAGTGCCTGATCAGGCTGGAAAGCTGGTCGGTCTGCGGCAGCGATATACGACATGGATATGGCTCGGTGATGCCGGAAGAGCAGTATCCGATGCGCGTCGGCGGCCCCTGCCACGAATGCGCCGGAACCGTCGTCGAGAGCCGAAGCGACAGCTTCCACGAAGGCCAGCGCGTAATCGTACTGCCGTCACAGGGAGGCTCTGGCGGGCTAGTCGAGTTCATGGCAAGCGCGCCAAACCGCATGGTCGCCCTTCCCGATGAGGGCGATCTCGCCGAATGGGTCATGTGCCAGCCATCCGGCACAGTGCTGTACTCCTGCCAGCAGATGGATACGATACTAGGAAAGAGCGTGCTGATATTTGGGCAGGGCAGCATCGGACTGTCGTTCACGGCCATCACAGCGCGCTCAGGCGCAAGAAAGGTCATCGCCGTCGATATCGAAGACTATCGGCTCGAATACGCGAAAAGATTCGGCGCAACGCACACGATCAACCCATCGCGCGAAAATCTGGACGAAGCAATCGCCGAGATCACAGGAGGACAGGGCGCGGAGATTTCCGTCGAGGCCGCCGGATATCCAGACACTTTCAACAACACATTCAAGTATGTGTCCCAATTCGGCAGATGCATAATCTTCGGACTCATCGGCGGTACAGAAGAGATGGCGCCCCTGCACTATCGACAGTTCTTCATGAATACGCCCACGATAATCCCGACGCTGGGCGCGGCGAGTGGAGACGCAGTAGGACATATCCAGCGGATGGTGGAACTGAAACAGCGCGGATGGTGGGATCCGGGCGAGATGCTCACACACCGTATGGATTTCGATGATGTGAAAGCCGCCTACGACATGTACGAAAACCGCGATGACCATGTAGTGAAAGTCGTGATGGGGCTGGAAAACTAAATCGGCGGAATCGGACGAACCGCGCGCAGCGCATAAACTACGACCTTCGCAAACAGACAGCCTCATACTTACATTCTTATTTACATTGTCTCCATATCCACATTATGCACATTGGGGATAGAACGAATTTTTAGCGCGAATGCGACATAGACATAATAATGGAGTACGAAACGAATGAGAGCAGCAAGGATCAGCGCTCCCAAGACTTGGGAGATAATGGACATCGAAACGCCGACGATCGATGATGGGCAATGCCTCATCAAACTAGAAAACTGGTCGGTCTGCGGCAGTGATATACGGCACGGCTACGGCCCCGTACTACCCGAGGAACAGTATCCGATGCGGGCAGGCGCGCCATGTCACGAGTGCGCAGGAACCATCGTCGAGAGCCGCACTGATGAATTTCAGGTCGGCCAGCGCGTCATCGTCTTGCCTGGTCGTAATACGACCGGCGGTCTAGTCGAATATCTGCCCGGCACCCCAGACCGAATGGCGCTTCTCCCAGATCATGGAGACATCGACGAGTGGGTCATGTGCCAGCCGGCCGGCACCGTGCTGCACTCCTGCCAGAAGATGGGTACGATTCTGGGCAAGAGCGTGATCGTGTTCGGACAGGGCAGCATTGGACTGTCGTTCACTGCTATCACGGCCCGCGCGGGCGCGAGGCAGGTCATTGCCGTCGATTTAGAAGACAATCGGCTGGATTTCGCCACCCGCTTCGGCGCAACGCATACTATAAACCCGACGAAGGTAGATCTCGACGAAGCAGTTGCGGAGATAACCAAGGGACAGGGCGCAGACATCTCGGTCGAGGCGGCCGGATACCCCGACTCGCTCAACAACAGCTTCAAACATGTGAACCAGAATGGCGGCAAGGTCATCATATTCGGCATACAGGGCGGCGGCGGGGATGGCACCATCCCACTCGTGTTCGGCGGGCTGTTCAGAGAAGGTATCACTGTCATACCCACACAGGGCGCGGCGAGCGCGAACGCCATTGTTCATATTGAGACGATGGTAGAGCTTGCCGATCGTGGCTGGTGGAACCCCGGCGAAATGGTAACGCACCGCATGAAGTTCGACGATGTGAAAGCGGCATACGATATGTACGAAAATATCGAGGATAATGTCGTCAAAGTCGTGATGAATATATAGCTTCTAACTTTGGCGCAATGCCGAATTACAGTTCGTGAATTCCTTGTCGATTATCGAACGGCAGTGTTAAACTCCGCTGAACTCCATTGACTGGCATCGAGGGTTATTTGCAGTTTCTCCAAGCGGACACTGTTCACGCTTGGAGAGCAGTTGAACGGAAGGACGCGCGAGCTTGTTTGACAAAATGACCCGAGAGCCGATCTTCTACGGATGGCTCGTCTTGGCCGCTGGAGCCTTCGCTCTTTTCGTATCCATGGGCGCGCGCAACGGATTCGGCGTATTCGTCGTTCCCATGACTGAGGATCTCGATTGGAGCCGCACCGAAATATCTGCGGCCATTGCCGTAGGCATTCTAATAAACGGCCTGTCGCAACCCTTCCTCGGCAGGCTGTACGACCGATTCGGCGGGCGTTATGTAATATCCATTAGCCTGCTGGTACTGGGACTATCGACGATACTGTTGGCCTTCACCGGCGACATGGGTTTCGATTTCGCGCTGTCGATCAGCACGCCGTTCATGGACATCGAACTGACTCCAAGCCTGCTGTTCCTGGTAGTGGTCTATGGATTCGTGATGTCCACCGCATCCGGCGGCGTGTCTATGGTCACGGTTCATGCGCTGCTGACGAAGTGGTTCTATCGCAAACGCGGCATCGTGCTGAGTCTATGCACCGCCGGGACTTCGTTGGGGGGGCTGGTACTGACGCCGTTCGCCGCCTCTCTGATCTTAACGACTAACTGGCGTGTGGCCTGGGTTGCGCTCGGCGCGCTGGTACTGGCTCTCGCGCTGCCTCTGGCGCTATTCGTAATTCGAGACAGCCCGGACAGAATGGGGCTGCTGCCGGATGGGGAAGGCCGCGACGACGACGATAAATCCGCCAGCCCCGGAGCGCGCCACAATAGAGCCAGCGCCACTCGCCGAATGCAGCAGGCCAAAGCCCCGCTCGAATCCGACGATTGGAAGGACTCTTTCAAGTTTCCTCCGATATGGCAGCTGTCGGGGGCGTATTTCGTCTGCGGCGTAACTACCTTAATCATATCGACGCACTATGTGCCGTTCGCCATCGACATGGGTATATCGCCCGGAGTTGCGGCAATGGCATTCGGTTTCATGCAGGGTCTGAACGCTGTCGGCGTAATCGGCGTCGGCTTTCTGGCGGATAGATTCAGTCGCAAGAATCTACTCGGCACTATCTACTTCATCCGCTTCCTCGCCTATGTGATGCTGGTGGCGCCTAGTTTCATCAACAGCTGGATGGGCGTATCACTCCCGCCATCTCTCGGCATATGGGGTTTCGCGTTTCTAGCAGGACTTTCTTGGATAGCCACGCCGCCGCTAACCAGCTCGCTGACTGCGGACATCTATGGGCTCAAGAACATCGGCACGCTTGGAGGCATAACGACATTTGCGCACCAGATAGGAGGCTCTGCAAGTGTCCTAGTGGCAGGCGTACTTTACGATATGACAGGACACTACGAGATACCGTTCGCGCTGGCGGGGCTTACGCTGCTAGGCGCTACCGTCGCCAGCTACGCAGTCAAGGAGCGTAAGTTCTCACTGCGCTATCAGCAGCAAACGCCAACTGCGTCCCCGGCGACAGCCGCCGCTGGCGACGCAGGCTGAGTTCGCGCAACATTAGGTCCGATGCTGCCGATTTTGCTGCCACTCTCCGCGCTGACTCATCACAGCGAGCCGGGAGACCCCGTGCTGCTTGGCTGGATCAAAGATCAGATAGACGCCATGATAGGGGTCGGAGATTTCGGTATGGTTATGGTGCTGGGCGCGGTGATAATCGCCATTCCACTCGGCATTCTCGGATTCTTCATGCTCCAGCGAATGTGGCATAAAGCGTAAGAAGGGAATCCCTACCGATTCGAGATTCTGAAAGAAGAGGATCAAAGCCCTAGCGTTTCACCTATTCGCCGTCGATGAAAGCGCGGGTCACCCAGATAGTGATACAGCGTTCTGGACATCTTCGTATGCAGCGTCAGGCCGTATTCTCGCACGACCCCCAGCCCGGCGTGAACTTCGTGTGAATGGTTACAGCCCTGATAGTATCCCTCCGACGCCACGGCCTTCGCCAGATGCACGCTCGTATCGGCAGGGCGTCCGGAATCCAGCTTCCAGAGCGCTTCGTAGGTCGTCCAGCGCGCCGCGTCGAGATGATTGACCATCTCGACGATGTGATCCTGCACTCGCTGAAACCTGCCTATGGGTGTGCCGAACTGTATGCGAGTTCCGGAGTATTCGACGGTCATATCGAACACTGCCTGGGCGCCGCCGACCTTGTATGCGCACAAGACTGGTATCGCCCTGCGAAACGCCGCGCTCAGCGGACGCCAGCCGTCTCCGATTTCGCCCAGCAGAGAATCGGACGGAACTTCCACATCCTCGAAAGACACCTCGCAGACGCGCCCCATGAATCCGGAGAGCGTGCGCACCGACAAGCCTTCAGCGCGCGTATCCACCATCAGCAGCGTTATACCGTCGCGCCCCCGGCATCGGACGGCGCAAATCAGTGTCGTAGCGGCCTGCGCATCGTGTACGAACAGTTTGGCGCCATTCAGCACATAGCCGGTGTCGGTGGGCAGGGCGCGCATATCGACAGACTCCGGCCCCCAGCCGTATCCAGGCTCGGTTAGCGCAAGCGTAACGATCTCTCGCCCCGCGGCGATGTTGGGCAGCCAGCGTTCGCGCTGCGCGTCATCGCCTGCTTCGGCCACCGTCAGCGCGCCGAGTACGCCGGAGGAGAAGAACGGCCCCGACAGAGGCGCGGCGCCGAGCTGCTCATATACCACAGCTGCGTCTGTTAGCGAACTGCCCGCGCCGCCGTAACGCTCCGATGTCAGCATCCCTATCCAGCCAATATGCGCCGCCTTCTGCCAAATATCGTCCGAGTATCCCGTCTCGGAGTCGTCTAGCTCGAGCAGCGTCTCCTTTTGGCACTCTCGCTCGACGAAATCCCGCGCCGAACTTCGGAGCAGTTCCTGTTCTTCGGTTAGTGACAGATCCATCGGATGTTCCTCGATCGTCTTTCCATACGGATTGCGGAGCGGATTGCGTAACTTCTCTGAACTTACTCCAAGCGTCCCGCCTGTTCGCGTGTCTTCCGACCCAAACCCAACCGACGCGCCATGATGACCTTTTGTATCTCTGCCGTTCCGCCTGGGTGCATAGCCACGATGCTCGAACGCTGGAACACTTCCATATGCCCCTCAGAGCGATCCCACTTCGGGTCATTGGTCAGCGCGTATGGCCCCAGAATCTCTAGCATGGCTTTTGCAGACCTCAACCCGGACTGCTTTCGATAGAGCGAGTGCTGCGGCCCCTCATGGGCGAGGTCTTTCCGAGCGTGGCGCATCCAGTAGTTGCGCAAACCGAACAGGCGCGATATCTCTGCTTCTACGAAGACATCGACCAACAGATCTTTGATCTCATGGTCATCGCTCAACGGTCTGCCATCGCTGCGCAGCGCGGATGCGTATTCGAACAGTCTATCCACCAGCCGGTTGCGCCGGATGGTGCCACCTGAGCCGTGTTCCAATTCGAGATGTGTAGTCGCAACTTGCCAACCGCGATTCTCACCGCCAATCAGGTTAAAAGCCGGCACCCGAACATCGTCGAAGAAGATCGTGTTTTTCGTTCCCGTCCCAGCGCCGCCCTCGCCGCTGGTGATGAGCAAGTCCATCGGCTGAATGGTGATGCCCGGCGAGTCGGTGGGGACCATGAACCAGCTGAGGTTCTGATGTCGCGCGCCGTCGGGGTCTGTGCGCGCTATCGTCCACAGCATCTCCGCTCCGTGCGAACTGCCGACATAGACCTTCTGGCCGTTTAGAACATAGTCATCGCCATCGCGCGTCGCGCTCATCTGGACGCCAGCAAGATCGGAGCCTGCGCCCGGCTCTGTCAGCAGCTGCCATGTGCGAACCTCGCCCGTAAATATCGGCGGCAGGAAGAAATCTTTCTGCTCCTCGCTGCCCCAGACCAATACACTTGCGCCGCCCAGCCTTCCGCCGCTGTCGTAGTACGGCGGAAGCGACAGATCGTACTCGTCCAGCTCCTCCTCGATGACGATGGCATGGTCGATGGAAAGCCCACCACCACCGTATTCGGTCGGCGCAGTTGGCCACAACCAGCCCATAACGCCTAGGCTCCGTCCAAGCTTACGCAGCGCGAGATAGCCCTCGTAACTCAGATCTTCAGAATCGGCGGGATACTCCAACCCATCAGGCAGGTATCTCACTAGCCAATCTTTGACCTCACTGCGGAAATCCTGCTGCTCTTGGGTATATCTCGGCTCGAAATCCATTGGCGCAGCCTCCTGTCGAAGCGTATCCAAGTTCCCACATGTCTAGCGTAAATGTTCGGTGGCGAAGATAGGTTCGCAAGATAAGTTTACAAGATGGATTCGCAATATGGATTCGATTGTAATATCGCGCGTATGTATGGTCAACGATTGAGATTGGAAGTGGGCCTGTGATTGGGCCTAAGCTGGAAACATAGAAACTCGGTTGACACTCTCTGGCGCCCTGCTTACCATTCAGCAACAGTCGTATCCTCGTATCCTGCGTGTTACATTCGCGAGGACAACGGTTCGACGATTTTGGCAATCCATCCGCCGCGCTCCGCTCGGCGTCCTGTCATATTGAGAGGGATCATCATGCTAACGGATGAAGTAAAGGCGCTGGTTTTCGATGTATTTGGAACGGTGGTGGACTGGCGAAGCAGCATTGCCAGAGAAGGCGAAATGCTCGGCGAGCGCAAAGGCATTACACATGTCGATTGGGCGGAGTTCGCCGACGCATGGCGCGGAGAGTATGGCCCCTCTATGAATCTCGTTCGACGCGGCGAGCTGCCTTGGACACGCATCGATGACCTGCACCGTATGGCGCTGGATGGGCTGCTGGACAAGTTCGGCATAGAGGGGCTGAGCGAGGAAGAGAAGCAGCATTTCAACAAAGCGTGGCATCGACTCGACCCGTGGCCAGACTCGCCAACCGGTCTGGCGCGTCTAAAGCAGCGATACATCATCGCAACGCTCTCCAACGGCAATGTCGCGCTGCTGACGAATATGGCAAAGTATGGCGGCCTGCCCTGGGACTGCATCCTGTCCGCCGAGCTTGCGCATCATTACAAGCCAGACCCGGAAGCATATCTTATGGCGGCGGACATGCTGGGGCTGGAGACTTCGCAGGTTATGATGAGCGCGGCTCACAAGGGCGATCTGAAGGCGGCGCAGGCGCAAGGGCTGCGAACGGCATTCATCCCCCGACCATTAGAGCGAGGCCCACGAGCTGAGATAGACACATCATCCGAAGACTGGATCGATGTCACAGCGACAGACTTCGAAGACCTCGCCCAAAAGATGGGGACATAGCAGGGATATATCGAGGAGGTCGAATCGACCAATGACACGCGCTAACGGCTTGGTCATGCAGTCCGGCGGCTGCACGCATGTTCTCAACCGCAGTCTGTACGGTGTCGCCTCGGAGTTCGCCCGATCTTCTGATCATGGAACGCTGTACGGATCGCCTCACGGTATCGAGGGTATCTTGCAAAATCGTTTCGCAGATCTGTCAGCTGTCTCCGAAAGCCGATGGCAGCGAATCGTATCTGCGCCGGGCGCTGTCATCGGATCGACTCGACGCAAACTGCGCGAGGACGATGTGGAGCAGGTGTTCGAATATCTCGACCGTCTGGACATCGGATATTGGTTCGTCATCGGCGGCAACGACTCCGCAGAAACCGGCCATACTATTCAGCAGAAAGCTGACGACATAGGACGCGAGTTGAGCGTCGTCAATGTGCCGAAGACGATAGACAACGATCTCGTACTGACAGATCACTGCCCCGGCTACGGCAGCGCGGCGCGTTTCATCGCGCTTGCGGCTATGGGCTCTGGGCGTGACGCCGAAGCTCTCAGCGGCGCGTCTCCCATATCTATAATCGAGGCGATGGGACGCGATGCCGGATGGCTGCCGGCTGCATCCGCGCTCGCGCGCCGTGACGAACGCGACGCCCCTCACATCGTTTGCGTACCAGAAATACCAATAGACGAGGATGCCTTCGTCAGCGCGGTGGAGAATGCCCGCGCCCGCTACGGATTCGCCGTGGCCGTCGTCCCCGAGAATGCCCGCACAGAAGACGGCGTGATCGGCAGCGACGGGGATGCGTGGTTCGTGGATGACTTCGGCCACGAATACTACGACGGCGCTGCCCGACATCTCGCGCGACTGGTCTCCAAGCAACTTGGAGTTCGAGCGCGATACGAAAAGCCTGGCACGATACAGCGCGCCTTCCCCATATCCGCATCTCGGACAGATATGGCAGAGGCGGAAACCGCGGGCAGAGCGGCTGTAAAGGCGGCATTCGCGGGCAGCCGTGATGTAATCGTCACGCTGGAGCGCGCCGACGGCGATGGCTATGTCTGCGGCACCGGACTTGCGCCGCTGGAGCAGGTCGCAGGCCGCGTGCGGACTATGCCGGCGGAATATCTCTCACCGCGAGATTACTTCGTAACGCCTGATTTTCTCGAATACCTTCGCCCGCTGGTCGGCCTCTTACCGGAGTTCGACAGGCTGGAATGGTGAGGCGGACTTTCGGCCATGAGGCTGACGCTGAAAAAGACTGTCGTCATCATCGCCGTAGTTTTGGCGATACCACTCATCGCCGCGCTGTGGTGGCTGCTGTCGCCGCTGTTTACCGATAAGACTGTCATCGAAGAGTTTCCGATGTCCGCCGGCGCGGAGATGCCGCCGGGTATCACACGCAGCGAAGCCGAGAGCATAATGTCCGGAATCGCCAAGATCGATATGGATACGATCGAGCCTATACCCAAGTCGATGGCAGATGCCGCCGTCATAGCCACAGGCCAATTCCGGGATGCGGACAGATTCCACAAAGGCAGCGGAACTGCGACTATCTATCGGCTCGCTGATGGATCCGGCGTTCTGCGGCTGGAGAGTCTGAATGTAACCAACGGCCCCGATCTGCATGTGCTGACGACGACGAACCCCAATCCAGCCGGGCGCGATGAGCTTCATAGATCGGGCTACATAGATTTAGGGCCGCTCAAAGGCAATCGCGGCGATCAGAACTACTCGTTCCCCGCAGATGCGGATATCGAGTCCTTCGGCTCCGTTGTCATATACTGCATGCCGTTTCATGTGATATTCAGCGTGGCAACACTCCAGTAGCCCGCAGCTGGCATGGTCCTAGCCCTGAGGCTCCGGCGCGCGCTCAGTCGAGGAATCGACTGCCGGCGGCAGAAACGCCCGCATCATCGCCGAATTCGCCACGATGCCCGCGTGTGTCTGGGTAATCAGCCTCATCTCTCTCAGCGCATTGAGATCTCGCGTGATAGTCTTGTTCGTCCTGTTCAGATACGCCTCGGCCAGTCGCGGGGTGAGTGTACGGATGTTTCTGCGCGGGATAGGAGAATCGAAATTCGACAGATCGAGGACTAGATGGCGGCGCCTAGTGTCCGCTACACCATTTCGCTCGGTGAACATTTCATGAACATAGTTTATCCAAACGCTATTCAATATCTGCTTCTGTATAGTTTCTATTTGCGATTCCAGGCTGTCCACGAACCCCTGAAGGGCGTAGGTGAGGAACTCCATCGCTCCTGCCCCGTAGGGTACACGGCTCTCGATCTATCCAGCCAGCCTACGGTAATACTCTGCTCTGGTTTCGTTGTAATGGTTGCTCAGCAGATGCGCTGCTGGGCTCGGAATCCCACCGCTGAGCAGTATCTGATGCTCCAAGAGTCTCGCGGTGCGCCCGTTGCCATCGCCGAATGGGTGTATCCATGCACAGTACAGATGCGAGATTATGGCTTCGAGTATCGGTAATGCAAACCGAGAACGACCCAAATCGAAACTCATCGAATTCAGCCATTCGCACAGCCGGGAGAGCAAGTATTCACAATCCTGCGCGGGCGCGGCGCGGTATCTGGCGACGCCGACCGAGTGTTTGCGTATCTCCCCCGGAAACACATCTTCGTCATGCTCTAGGCCCTTTAGCGCGGCGAAGTTCAAGTACTTCACTCTGTCCGAATCCAACTGAGGCGCTCTTGCGGAACGGACATCATCGAGCATGTCGTTACAAGCGTCGATGATGTTTTGCACCTCTATCCCTAGATACTCTTTCGATGGCGGCAGGCGATGGCGGCAGGCGCAGTTCTCCGCGCGCGAGTCTGGACACATCTTCTTCGGAGAGTGTGTTGCCTTCGATAGCCGTTGTCGCCCGCGCTCCTTTTACGAGATAGAGGCTGTGCAGATCAGAAGCCGTATCCGGAGCCAGCGGAATATCCAGTATGTAACCGCATCGCGCGCAGGCATTTCCAAGCAGCATCCAAAACCGCGCGGGCGCATCTCTCAGATCCAGCTCGAATGTTATCCACGGATGTGTGTTGCGATATTCCAATATTTTCTGGTCATATGAGATTTTTCAGAAATGTAGCGGCATGCCCAGATTATATACCATTATTTGTCCCACTATATGTCCCATAAATAGGCTGTTCATGTCCCCGAAAGATTCTCTGTAAGATGGGTATGGCTGTTGCTCTGTTAGAACAGATAGCTCATCACATCTCCCCTAACCGCAGTATGCGCTGAAGAGATATTCGGCGCACTAGGATGATGACCCCCGCGATTATAATTGCGAACAGCAGCGCCATGGCGGCGTATGTCAGCGCGAGTGTACCCCAATTGACATCTACTATGAACGGTGGAAGCACATGCGCGCCCTGATCGTCGTGGGCGAGGAACGGCAGCATCGACGCCCCAAGCCGTCCGCCCATCCATGTACCCAGCGCAAGACCCGCGCCTATGACCAGCACCTGCTCCATAAGCACCAGTGTCGTGAGCTGACCCATCGAGAACCCCACTGTACGCATTAGCGCGAACTGCATCTCTCGGCTCTTGAATGATACATATGCATGTACCATGAAACCGAGTCCGCTGAGAACTAGGACGGCGGAGAAGGCCATGAACAGAAGCGCGCGCCATCCAGCTTCGACGAGAGGGTCTGCCTGCGAATCCGCCAGCGCCTGCTCCCGATCGAATACCCGACGCGACGAGAATGGCTTGCCATCCTCGAGCATCGACACCAGCTCCGCTCGTTCGTCTTCAGAGCCGTCCGTAGTTATCCATACCTCGTTCGGGCGCACCTCGCCACCGGTAGTTTCGAGATTGGTGTATGCCAAGAGAGTGGATAGATCCGCCAATAGATACGATCTGTCGAAAGTATCCAGTGTTGGGAAATAGTCTAGCTCCCCCACCACGGTTACTCTCATTCTGTGACCTTGCGCCGAGACCTCGAAAGTTTCGCCTACGCGGTGATCGTTTACACGCAGGAATCGGCTGCTGGCAATCACCGGCAGAGGCTGTATCGGAGGGCCAGCGAATATGCCGCGGCTGACTATCGGGCGACCTTCTCCCCAAACGAAGTTCGCCGATGATGGAACTCCGACAGAGGACGCCCTCAACGCGTCCGACTGTGACTCCGGCACGGCGCGCATTGTGTTCCAGCCCGAAAGCGAGTCGAATGTCTCCACCGCCAGCGTTTCCCCATTCGGCATCCGCGCATATATCTCATCTACGAGCATGGAGCCTGCGCGAAGACGCTGACGGCTCTCCGACTGGTAGATGGTCAGCGACATCAGGCGCAGCGGCTCGACAGGCTGCAGCGCTTGTCTGCCGCTAGTTCGTTCCACTCGCAGAAGCGGGCGTTCGAGCGTCGCCCACTGACTCCCCAGCAGATGGCCTAGCTCATATGTGAAGTGGCGGTCATTGGCGTCACGCACGCGAGCCGCCAACACGACATTCGGATGCGGTCGATCGACACGAACTGCGGCGCCCAGCGATACCGCGCCTGCCGGAATCTCTACTCCTGTGGGAAGTTCCACCGTTGGCGACAGGGATTCGAGCATCTTCTCCATTGGAGCCTCAGAAAAGTCGTCTCGGAACCAGCCGATCTCCTTCATCAGAGAGCTTTCGACTGCGAACATAGTGTACGAATCGCCGAGCAGTTTGGATAGATCGGAGCCGAATCCCCTGAAGGCAACGCTGACAGATTCCACCGAGGGCAGCTCCTCGAAGGACTCCCGCATCGGTCGAGTATATCCGCTGAAGTTGAGCAGCGTCCCCTGAATTCGTACATCCGCCCCAGTCTCGTAGAGAGCGCGCTCCTCGAAACTGCGCTGTATGGTGCCTCCGATGCTGGCGGCGAATATACCCAAACCGGCCATCAGTATCAGCAGAAGAGACAGCCGCGCGTAGTGAGTCGGGTTGCGAGCCATCTGCCACACGCCGAGCGCTAGGCCGGCGGGCAGGAACGATGACAAGAGCGCGCTCGAGACACGCATGAACAGAGGGAACAGCCTGAGCAGCGCCAACGAGGATGCGACTAGTATCACCGCAGGCACCGCCAGCAGCGCTTGATCGACCATCGCCTCGCCGAATATGCTGACGGCAACGACTGACCCTTGTTCCGAAAGTTGTCTAAGCAGCAGTACGCCGATCAGCAAGAGCAGCACATCGAGGTAAAAACGCTGATAAAACGGCTGCGAATATGGCCGCGCCGACTGGTGTCGGAAGGTGGTAACGCTCATCCGTGACGCCTGAACAGCCGGAATCATCAGCGCGGCAAAGCTGAGGATGCCTCCGAAGGAGCTCATTATATATGCGCCGGGTGAAAGCGCGGCGCTCATTCTGCTCCCGCCGCTCAGATCGGAAAATGCTGGCGTAAATCCCAGCAGGCTTATAACTGCCGACGCCAGCATCGGAGCAAGCGCCACTGCTAGAACCGCAATGGTCAGCCCTTCCAAAACATAGACAGAGAGCACCTGCGCCGCGCTTGCCCCTCGACTTTTGAGCAGTACGATGTCCCCCCGCTGCTGCTCCACCACCAGTGATGACAGCGTTATCACATAGTAGAGAATCACCACCGATATGAGTATCAAGATGACGAACATTGGCAGTTTGGAGAAAAACAGACGACGGTCGTAGTTCGCCAGCGCCTCGTCCAATTCCGTAACCTGGCGATAGCTGTACAGCTGCGTTTCGAGTTGGTCTTCCAGTGAAATTATGGAGCCGAGCGCAGTTCTGGAGTTCAGCGCATTTAGCTGTCCCGTATCCACCATCAGCAGCCAGCCGTATGTGCTGTCCATCTGTCGCATGGAGTCGCCGAGTATCTCGTAATACGCTCGCTCCGTTACATAGAACGGCAGGGTCTGGAAACTGCTGCCGGTAGCGGCTAGGAATACTCGGTCGTTGAGATCCCAGTATTCATTGTCTGGATCGTTGCGTGTGAATGTCCCGGTTATGTTCACATGGATGAATTCGGAAGAATCCGACCAGTACGGCACCGCCGCGAATGTGTCGCCTACCTCCGCGCCTATTTGCCTAGCCTCATCTAATGGCACAACCGCTTCCAATGTCGGCGTGTCAGTAGCGCTAGGCGCGGCGGAGTCGCCGGGCATACGCCCGCCCGTTTCTAAGGTTACTTGCTCGGACAGACGCGGCAGATATGCGAAGAAAGAGCGTGGGCTATCGACATCGGCGGATGCCTCTTCACCAATGTCGGACAGGAAAAATGTGGCGGTTTTAACACCTGCGACGCGGTCCCTGAGCACCCACTCCATGCGCGTAGAGATCTCGCGCTCGGCAGCTCGGACTACCTTATCGCGCTCCACATAGGTGGTCGGCCCCCTATCGGTCTTTATCGTTATGTTCGTCTCTTGGATAGTTAGCGGGGCGAGCGCGTTTTTCAGCGCAAGCTCTCTGAGCGCGTCGAAGTAGATGACGGTGCCGGACATTATCGCCGACGCCAGCAGAACGCCCACGATGACTGTGGACATCAGCCGCCAGTTTGCAATCGCTCTTCTTGCGACTTGCGGCCACGCCGATAGCAGTCGAAACAGCGGCAGCATCGCTTATTCGCCCTCGATTCGGGATATTTCGTGCAGCCTTGCCCTCGATACCGAGCGTGCAAGCCAAATAAGCGCGCTGAAGAATACGATGGCGAGACCAGTGTACATCGCCGCCATGTATGCCCAGTTCGTCGTCAGCACGAACGGCGGCACGACAGGGGTTCCTGTCTCCGTAACCGCCAGCGCAGAGACCATTATTCCGCTCATCGCAAATCCAGCGACCGTGCCGATGATCAGGCCGAGAGCGACTATTACCAGATGCTCCGCGCCGAGAAGCCGCGTCATCTGACCGCTCCGAAAACCAAGCGCTTGCAGAAATCCCATCTCTGACCTGCTTTGTGTCGAGAACGACAGCAGATATGTTACATATCCCAGCGCCGCTGCCATGATGATGATGGCGAGAGCGGCGATCATCATGGCGCGCCATCCGGCGGTGATAAGCGGATCGAGACGGAAGTTCTCCAGCATCGTATGGCGGTGGTGAAGCATTTCCCGAGTAGGAGCAAGCGACAGCGCGAGCCGATATACTTCATCTTCAGCGCCCGGCGCCTCGTTCGCCAGCAGCTCGTTTGGATTTATATTGCCGATCGGCGTAAGCGTGTTCAGATGCTGAAGAAGCCCCTCCAGATCGGCGATCATGAAGCCTCCGCCTGACGGATCCATCGTCGGAAAGTAATCTACCGTGTCCATAATGCGAACCGGAATGAACCGACTGAATATGCTGACTATCATGCTGTCGCCAACGGAGGAACCGGTTCGCTGTATGAAACTGGAACTTACCACGACAGGGACAGGGCCACCAGTCGGACTGCGATAGAAGCCGCGAATGCCCATGTCGGTATCTTTGCCGAATACGAACGCGCCAGACTGCTCACCATTCTTTACATTCCGCCGCGTAACTCCGATGGTATCCTGCGAGAGCATGGAAGTCGATAGCGGCACCCATTTGTTACGGCCTTCGAAATCATCCAATATCTGCGGCTCGTTACCGCCTCGAGCCAAGACACTAATATCATCCATCAGAATGGTTCCGGCGGTTCCCGCGGGGCCGAAGGCCGGCTCATATATCTGTATGCTCGCTAGATTCAGCGGCGGGCGCAGATGACTAGGTATGCTCGACTCCATCAGAGACCAGCTTGCATCTCCCACAGGGCCGAAGGTTATGGTTTCGGTGATTCCTCGACTGTCCTGAATTGCCATCCACAAATATATGTTCGAATACCGTTCAATCGGATGCGTCCAGATTTGGATAGTCTCCGCATCGTCTGGCAGACGAATTGGCGGCAAGTTCGCCCCTGTCCTGAGCAAGCTCATCACATGCGTCAACGGTCTGTCAGAGAAATCGTCTCGGTACCACGCGAAGTACGGGAAATCCTCCGATTCTACCGCTAAGACATCGAATCCACTGCCAGCGTAGGTCGCGCCTACAGCGCCATCCGTTCTGAGCGCCATAGATACATCTCTGATGCCGGGAATGTCGATGTATCTACGCTCTAACGCTTCCGTACCCCGCGCGAAATGGTTGGGAATCCCCGTGATGCGCAGGTCGGCGGCAACTTCATACAGTATGCGCTCTTCGTATGAGCGATCGAGTGTCCCACCGACAGTGGCCGCCAGCACGCCAAGCCCAGTTACCATCACTATCAGCAAAATCAGCCAGCTGTATTGGAGAGGGTTACGCGCCATCCGCCATATAGCCATGGATGCCCATACAGGATATACATTCGCCAGCCTCCGGAGAATCGCGTAAAGCAGCTGCAGAGGAATCAGCATGACCAGCGCGACGGTCGGTGTATAGATTACTTCTGCGGTGGCGGGAGGATCGTCATAGACGAACAGCGCGATCAGCGCGGCTTGTCCGACGAACCCTGCGATTGTGAGCCGGCGATGTTGCGCGCGCCATGTGCCGGCATAAAGAGCGCCAACCGCGGCGAGATGCGCCAGCCGCAGCGTCCAGCCCCAGCCATCTCCCTCCCGTACCCCCGCAGTTGCGATGATCAGCGCAATCGCCGCCGATATCGCGGCGGCGGTCAGATGCAGCAGTATGGGCGACTCTCCGCTCAGAAAGCGTACCGTCAGCGGGAAGAAACGCATGAACAACAGCGCGACTACGGTCAGCACCAGCACTGGAGCGAACAGAAGAGCCTCGTTCACGCCCGCCGCGCCGAAAAGTCCGCCCGATACTATCTGGCCGCGTGAGAACAGCTCCCAAAAAACGATGCCGACGACGACCATCAGGCCAATATCCACGAAATATCGCTGTAGGAAAGGCTCCGAGGGAGGACGGGATGAGCGCAGCTTGTGGACGATCAGCCCCGTCCTAGCGCCGATAACTCCGGGTACAGTGTATATCGTCATGCACAGCAAGCCGACCGCTCCCGAAACGATGAAAGGCGTCCAGCGCAGCGATACCGGGAGAAATTCTCCGAGCGTTATCTCATCGAAATATCCCAGCTTTCCCACCAGCGCTATTGCGCCCATTGCCAGAAATGGCGCAGCGACAGTGGCTATCGATGTAATCGCCAACCCTTCCATCGCGTATATACGCGCCAGATGCCAGAATCCGACTCCCCTGCTCCTCATCAGCGCGACATCCGCCTCACGGCTCGTGACCAGATACGCTACCATCATCAAGATATAGTAGAGAACTGTAACGGCGGTTACGACCATCAGCAGCAGCAGCGGGACACTGGCAAAGAAGCTGCGACGCTCGAACCTGTCCAGCAGTCGCTCGATTCCAGTGAACACCGCCGACCCTTGCATAGCGCTCGATATTTCTCGTTCTGCCTGCGTCAGCCTCAGCCGCGTTTCGGTCTTGTCCCAGTCTTTGAGGCTCTCCTTATCTATGGATATGAACCAGTTGGAGCTGACTAGCGTTCCGGGGAACGCTCGCCCAACACCTTCTACGAACGCTCTGCGGGAGATGAACACCGCCAGAGGTGGCTCCTCGGGGTCAACCTCGATGCCAGAGTCAGGCGCCTCGTCGAGCGGCGCCGGGTCTATGAATATGCTAGGGCTATGCTGCCAATACTCTTCCAGCGGGTCCGTCGGCTTTAGAATACCGACTATCTCGATGTCGGCGCGTACAGGATCGAGCAGAGACGGGGTGAACTGTACGATGTCGCCCACTTCTAGCCCGAAGGTGATTTTCGCCTGTTCCCCGATGACTGCTTCGAACGATGGCGTTCCATCCGTCCATGTCGCGCCTTCGGATGCCATTCGGCCTTCTAAGAAGGTCACATGTTCGGTCAGGTTCGTAATGTTCTGGAAATAACCTCTCGATACGCGAACATCTTCTCCGTTGTCTGGCATCTGCTGCGGCAATCTCGCAATCGGAATCCCGATTAGAAATGTAGGCGACTTGATATAGCGTTCGTGCGAGCGATATATATCAGCCAAGTTGGATTCGACAGCATTTCTCAGCGTCTGTTCCGTCGAATCCAGAGACTGTTCACTCAGCGGGATATAAGGGGCGGCGGCGAATATATTCAGGAAAGACTGGCTGGCGCGGTCTATGGAGGTGTTTATTCCCTGCCGTTCTAGCGTCCAAATATAGCTTGGCGCGCCCGCGAGCAGCGTCGCAGCAATCGTGATGCCCACAAATATGGAAGCCAATATCTTCCAATCGTCCGCTAGCCGCTTTAGGACGAAGGAAGTGATAGTCATTCGACTACCCAACGCCGAATTCGACCCAAGCGGAGACGGCTTACCGGAGAGCGTAGCCGCGCGTCTATTCGGTTCTCATCGAAGTATAGCTTTAGAAAATCGAACAGACGCCGCCTCTCCCCCACTGCGGGTTACAGACCCGCCGCGGATGCAACCGTCTCCAGATGCAGCGTGGCGTCTCCGAACATTGGCTCTGCGGCTTTGGCCCGACGGGAGTAGAGCTGCAAATCATGCTCTTTGGTGAAACCGATGGCTCCATGGCACTGATGCGCGAGAGCGCATACGCGCTGCGCCGCGTCCGACACCCAAGCCTTCGCCATAGCGACCTCTCTGTCACAGGGCAAACCTTGCGCCAAAGCGGACGCCGCCATGTATGTGATGTGGCGGCATCCCTCGACATCGGTAACCATATTGGAGGCATGGTGTTGAATCGCCTGAAAAGATCCGATCGACCTGCCGAACTGTATCCGCTGTTTTACGAATTCCACTGTCATATCTAGCGCGCGCTGGGCGCACCCCAGCATCTCAGCAGATTTTCCGACTGCGCCCCACCTCAGCGTCTGCGCCACAGTCTCCCAGCCCGTGTCCGTATCTCCCAACAGAGCTGTTTCTGGTACACGAACACCATCGAACACCATCTCCGCCTGTTTGTCGGATGCTAGTGTGATTAGTGGCGTTATGCTGAGGCCATCCGCATTGGATGGGACGATGAACAGGCCAATATCGGACACTTCCGCGCCGGTTCGCGCAGCGACGATGGCATAGTCCGATACCTGCGCGTTCGGTATATACAGTTTCGTTCCGCTGATGATGTATTCGTCGCCCAAGCGTGTAGCGGTGGTCTGCACACCTTCGGCGTCCCATCTTCCGCTGGGTTCTGTCAGCGCAAGTGTCGCTATCATCTGACCCGATGCTATTTGCGTCAAATATTCCAACTTCTGAGACTCAGAGCCTGCGAGCGCAATAGGTATCCCAGCCATGACCACCGTCGAGAAGTATGGGCCGGGAAGCAGCGCGCATCCCATCTCCTCCAGTAAGACAGCAAGTTCGACAGCCCCGAGGCCTGATCCGCCGTATTCATCGGGAAAGACGAGTCCCAGCCATCCGAGTGATGCCAGAGACTCCCACATCTCCGGAGTATAGCCTCGTTCGTCCCGCTCCATATCTCTTACATATGTCGTCGGGCATTCGGCGGCAAGAAAGTCGCGCGCGCTCGTCCGAAGCATCTGCTGAGTTTCGTTCAGCGCAAAGTCCAAGATTCGCTCCTGATCTGAGTATCGGCAACTATACAGACGCGCAAGCGCGACAGATATTACAGCTGTTTTATATATTTTCCTAGCGCAATAAGCAATGCCGCGCGCGAATCTCGCGCAAGGCAGCTAGACACGAAACTTTAACGCGAAGTTTCAGATATGCCCGTGTCGATGAGTTTCAGGCTACCCACTGGCTACCACCATGCAAGTCACGGTTCGCGTAATTCCATGAACATTGTGAACATCGCTGGTGACTATGCCTCCAACTGCGTTCAAGTCATTGGCGGATACGACTGCAATTATGTCGTATGGCCCTGTGACGGTGTCCACAGTATCTACACCCGGCAGCGATTTCAACGAATTAGCTACATTGTCAGACTCTCCGACGGTGGTCTCTATTAGCACATAGGCTTTGGTAGCCATTCGTAGGCCTCCACAATATGATCATGTTCTCTACATTACCACGCTGAGTTTCATGCGATCGTCAATTGTATTGTATCGTATCGTTATGTTTCCTATTTACAGCGTATCGACGCAATTCTAAGGTCGTACCCAAAATGGTGTCAATTACGATTCCTCAGAAACGATACTGCTGGCCCACAGGGATAAGCTCCATGGTCATATGATCACATGGACGGATAGACGGGTGAACGGACGGCTGAACGAATGGAGCGTCGTCGATTGCGCCTTGCCATGCCCGCTGTTAATATCGGTGTCCAGCCGATTTCCAACGCATGAGCGTTGAGGAATGGAACACAGTGGAGGACGCCGTGACCGACAACTCGTACTCGATTCCAAGCGTCCTTCCCACGGAACAGCCCGTCGGAACAGCGGTGAGATGGCCTCTGACTGCCCGACCACTTCGATACTAACAAGAGGCGCAAGATGAGCAGCGTTGGAATAACCGCGGTTCCGGGTATCAGCGTGGGACAGTACACGGATGTTTCGAACGCGACTGGTTGCACTGTCGTGCTGTGCGAAGATGGGGCGGCAGGAGGCGTCGATGTAAGAGGCTCCGCGCCCGGCACACGGGAGACGGATTTGCTGTCCCCGACGGCGATGGTGGACAGCGTTCACGCAGTCACGCTAACCGGCGGAAGTGCCTTCGGCCTTGACGCCGCCACAGGCGTTATGCGCTGCCTCGAACAAAAGGGAGTCGGACTGCCCTTCGGCGGCGAGATCATTCCCATCGTTCCGGCGGCGGTGCTGTTCGATTTAGGTCTATCTACTGGGAGCGTTCGTCCCGGAGCCTCTGCCGGTCGAACGGCCGCTCTCGCCGCATCTCGTAAGACGATGGATGAAGGCAGTGTCGGCGCGGGAACCGGCGCGACCGTCGGCAAACTGCTCGGACGAGAACGGTGTATCAAAGGCGGCATTGGCACAGCGGACATCGAACTTGGCGGAGGTCTAATCGTCGGCGCGGCAGTAGCTGTGAACGCTATCGGCGGTGTGGTCGATCCCGATACCGGGCGTGTGGTAGCAGGCCCGCTGGATGAGGATGGCAAGACTATGCTCGACTCGATGAAACTGATCACGACTCCGGGATTTCGAGGCGGCGCAGCGCGCAGCGGAGAGAACACCACGATTGGCGTCGTCGCCACGAACGCAGCCCTGACGAAGCCGCAGGCCAGCAAGCTGGCATCATCGGCTCACGACGGAATTGCCATGGCCGTCCGCCCTGCGCATCTCATGGGCGACGGCGATACGCTGTTCGCTTTGGGAACTAGGAAGTACGATGGCGATTTCGACATGAATCGTCTCTGCGCGGCGGCGGCGCTGTGCGTATCCCGCGCTGTCATGCGCGCCGTGTTGACGGCAGTCGGAATAGGCGGAGTGAAATCGGTCTCGGAGCTGAGCGCATGAAGCCTTTCGACAAGTCCACCCCTATCGGTTTCATCGGCGCTGGCGCGGTCGGCGGTTCGCTGGCAGTTGCGCTCCACAACGCAGGCTATCGAGTTGTATCGGTATCGAGCCGGTCGAAGTCATCGGCTGAGACATTCGCCGCGAGAATCCCAGGCTGCGTGCCTTACCGCAGTCACCAGAAGCTGGCCGACTCCGCTAGGCTCATCTTCATAACGACGCCGGATGACGCCATAGCCTCCGTTTGCGATTCGCTCGAGTGGCGCGCTGGGCAGGGTGTAGCGCACTGCTCCGGAGCCGCCAGCTTGGAACCTATACGCAGCGCGGTCGCAAAGGGCGCGGTCGCCGGGGCATTCCACCCCCTTCAGGCATTCTCCTCAGTCGAGGAAGGCGCGCTCAACATACCCGGCATCACATTCGGAATCGAGGCAGAGGACGAAGGGCTGCGAGAGCGCTTGGAGCGTATGGCATTGGATATAGGAGGCAATCCCATATTTCTGCTCGCGGAGGACAAGACGCTTTATCATCTGTCGGGCGTTATGATGGGCAATCTACTCGCTGTACTGACATCGGTTGCGGCGTCGGTATGGCCTAAATTCGGCCATACACGAGACGAAGGCATCCAAGCGCTTGCGCCCATGATGAACGCTGTCGCGCGAAATATGCTCGCAAATGGCGTTCCGCAAGGTGTGTCAGGCCCGTACCCACGCGGCGACATCGGCACCATACGAAAACATCTGGAAGCGCTGAAATCGAGCGCGCCCGAATACCTGCCGATGTATTGCGAGCTAGCGCTTGCAGGCTTGCCATTCGCAATCGAAAAAGGCGCGCTCGACGCGAAACTGGCGAGCGAGATAGAGAGTATCATAAAAACATATTATTGAGAATCGCATTATTATTAAAATCATAGATGATTACCGAATTCGAGATACCGAGATACCATTGATGACCGCCTCCCGATCATCGTCGAAAACTGCGTGAACGAACGAGCGTTATATGAACACTCCCACGCCATCCTATCTGCAAGATGTCATCGCAGAGACTTCCGGCGATATCGCCAGCGATCCATGCGACGCAGACGCATACTTTCGGCGCGGCAACGCGCTGTCCAACTTGGGCAGATACGACGAGGCTAGGGCGGACATGGAGCGGGTAGTCCAGCTGAAGCCCGACAGAGCGATGGCGCACAATAATTTGGCTGTCGCCTGTCTATGTCTTGGCGATTTCGACACCGCTTCGAGAAGCGCCACACGCGCGCTGGAGCTGGACCCAGACTATCGCGACGCATACCACAACCGCGCGCTGGCGCGCTCGGAGGTGGGCGACCTCGATGGCGCGCTCGCCGATTTCGATCGCGCTATCTCGATAGACAGGGAATACTGGCCGGCATACCGCCATCGCAGCGTCGTACACCATCTTCTGGGCAATTCGGAAGAGTCTTACCGTGACTTCCTCGAGGCTCGAAAGCTGCAGCAAGCGTAATACGGACAAACACGGACAAATACAGACAAACACGGACAAACACGGACAATCAATGCTCACGGAACTTCCATTTTGCAGCCCGTCCATGTCCAGTATGAATCACCATCCCCGAATCCCTTAAAGTACTCAGGTATCTTTGGATGGTCCTGACGCTAACTTCTCTATCCAGATGGGAGTGGATTTCGCGCAGAGCAAGTCCCTGCTCCGCATGATACAGCAGAGTGAGAATGTCTTGATGACGGTCTGTCAAATCTATCGATACTCGTTGAGGCGGCAGGTATTGGCTGGGTCGAAAGCAGACGGTTACACAGTCATCGACATCCTCGATAGCGGGCCTGGGCAGACCTGCCGCATCTGACAACTCAGCCATTTTGATGGTACCTCGTCCCCACTGCTCTATGATCCCACGCCGATAGAATACGCCTGCAATCAGTGGATTCCACGGACGAGACTCATGGGGAGCAAACAGCTGGGCCGGTGTTTGACCGAAGGGGAGCGACCCTGTTGAGGTTACCTCCAATCGGTCGTCATATATTCCTACTCCCACGGATCCGCCACCAAGTGAGTAATCTCTATGGCAGAATGCGTTCGCCAAGGCTTCACGCAGAGCCAATGTTGGATAAAGAGGCTCATCCACCCTCTCGATTCGATCCGGTAAGATGCGTCCCGCCACAGGCAGATTGTCGATCATAAAACGCTGAGCGTTTCGAAGCAGTACGAAAGCGTTGCCGTGAAACTGTCGGTTGTCTATGAACTCCGTCCGACCTGTCCCTCTGAAACGAGCTGCTCTCAATAAACATTGCGGCATCATGGATGCTATCGATTCACGCCTTCCAAACAACACCACTGCGGCCCGCATCAGTTCGTCTTTTTTCATTAACCCAAACCCGCGCAACAGGGTCTCGGTATCACGGGTACCTGGGTCTTCGAGTCGGCCCTGCCGAATAGACTCATCGACTGTAACTCTGACCTCATTCTCGTCGAGGTCTGCTAATGACCATCCGGCGGCGGGCTCATTCTCCCAACGCTGTTCGCTGTGCATTCGATCGAACAGCATTCGATTGTACTCGTCCGAAGTCATCTTCAGGCTGGTGTTCCCAACCCTGCGGTAGGCGTCTTTCCTATATGTGTACGGTTTAGAAGGCCCCGAACTGACAGCGACTGAGATTATCTCGAGGGCATCTCTTACAGCATGCTTCTCTATGCTGGGGAACACTGGCGGGTCGATTCTCTGAATCTCCGCGCTTAGCCTTTCTAGCGTGCGATCGCTCACCTGCTGTCCCTGCACTACTCCTTCGGATGTCACACCGAACAAGACAGAGCCCCCACGGTGATTGAGCATGGCGCACAAGGTTTTGGCAGCTTCTCCGCGTTCACCGGTGGTCTTTTTGAACTCCAGCAGTTCGGATTCACCGGCTTTCACGATTGCCTCGATTTCCGCAATGGTCACAGGGAATATTCCTCATGTTCCGCTGTCAACCAGCGCCGTCCGAAATAGACTTCGGTCTGAAGATGCCGAAAGAGCTGGTGTAACCGTGCAAGTATGTCGAGCCTCCTACTTGGCCTATCTCTCCGTTACAGAAGAAGCCTGTCAGAGGAATATCTCCGACTTTGTCGCGGAACATATCGGTGTCGTGATCGGGGCGTCCATAGAGATACTCTCCGCGCCCAAGACACTGGAACAGCAGCGCGCCCGCGCCTTTCGCTCGGACACCCTCAGCGACATACTGCGACAGCATCGCATCCAGATCCTGCGACGATGTTTCTGCGTCCCGCAGGTGGAATTGGACGATTTGCCCCTCTTTCAGCATCTCCCCTACTGCCAACGCTCCCATCCGCGCATCTACTCCAAGTATGTTGCGTATCAAGAAGTCTCCCAACTGAGGATCGTCTTCTAACTCGTCCATAACCACGCCGAGGAACAGCGAATGCTGAGCCAGTTCCTTGTCGCGCTCGTCCATCTGCTGAAACAGCTCCCGCAGGATATTGAAAGTGGCATGTCCGTCTAGCTCTGTCAGCATATTTCTTTCGCAGCCGGTTATCTGCATCCGCTGTCCGATTGGACGACATCCCTGCGCCACGACTGTATCCACGGTTACATTACCGCTAAGCGCCACCCCGACGGCCCCCGCGCGGTATGTTTCGCTTCCCAGATAGAGCGCGTTTGCGCCGGGAGACTGTCCGCCAGACGCGAGCCCGCCTATCTTCGCGCCTGCGGGGTAGGCATAGTCGAATCCCATGAGGAGGTCTTCTCCACGCATACTGAACGGATCGGAAAACAAGAGGAAATCCGGCGTCTGCGTCGATGATGCCCCAGTCAGCCGCTCCCATTCTGTTGGCGGCGCGTCTCCATCTGGCAGACGCTCATTGGTAAAGTGGAAGGGTTCGATGACAGTATCAGGCATGACAGCCGCCGCCAGCGACAGGCCTGGACGATGTTCTATCTCCCGTCCCGCTCCTATCACGCCACCCGCAGAGCAGCCGACGAGCACGCACTCGCCGAGCAGATTTTCTACCAGCTGCGGCAGCTCATCGTAGCGAGCGGCGTGGTGCGCGGAGACGAAGGCAATGACGAGATCGGGAGTGTCATCGCCCAGAGCGGATTTTAGTTCGATAGCGCACTCCGCAGCCGCATATTTCAGAAATCTATGTTCGGATACGGCAGACGCCCACTTCATCTCCAACCTCCGCGCGCCAATCTGCGCCGTTGCTATGTTTGCCAATCTGTGTTTGCCAATGAATATCTCGCATCCGCAAGACGCACGGCCATTGTATCAGAAGAAACAGACATGTCAGCCGCATCCCAAAGACACGCGCCGACTCATACGAATACGAAGGCCGTCTGCTTGCAGTATTCCAACAGTAGTCCGAAGCGTGTGATAGACTGGGCAGGCTCTTAATTTTTTGCGAAAGGTTGACTCTTTGCTCAGCCACCGGCTGATGGACAGTCCACGCTACAAATGGTGGGTATTTACCGCTGTTGGGCTCGGCTCGTTCACAGGTGTTATGACATTCGGCACGGTGAATGTCGCGCTGCCAACAATAGCGGAGCATTTCGAGACGGACTTGCCAACAGTCAGCTGGGTGGTCATCGCGCAGACACTGACGGTAAGCGCGCTGCTGCTGCCTATGGGGCGGCTTTCGGACATCGTAGGACGAAAACGCGTCTATATAGTCGGACTGCTGCTGCTGATGGGCGCGTCGGTATTCGCGGCGTCTTCATCCAGCATTACGATGCTAATTCTGTCTCGCGTGGTGCAGGGCATGGGCGCAGCGATGACGCAGGGGACGGGAATGGCGATGATAACATCGGTATTCCCAGAGGAAGAGCGCGGCAAAGGTATAGGCACGCATATGAGCGTCATCGGCGCGGGCGGTATGGTCGGCCCGACGGTGGGTGGATTCCTCGTGGAGGCGCTGGATTGGCGCTGGGTCTTCCTCATCAACCTGCCGCTGGCAACGATTGCGCTTATCGGCGCGCTGCTGATAATGGACTCTCGGATATTCTTCAGAGAGCGGCGCGGCGTGCGATTCGACTGGCCGGGCGCGGCTATTTCTACCGCCGCGCTGATAGCTTTTCTGCTGCTGGTAAACAATGGCGCGCGTTTGGGATGGGTCTCGCCGACGATCATCGGAGCTTCGGTTTTGTTCGTCGCGCTTCTGGCAGGATTTATTTGGTGGGAGACGCGCGCATCTTCTCCGATGCTCGACTTGTCGCTGTTTCGCAACCGCGTCTTTTCACTGGGAGTACTTGCCAGCTTCATCTCTTTTCTGGGTGTGGCGTCAGTGCGTTTCATAATGCCGTTCTATCTTCAGGGCGTGTTAGGCTATCGTCCAGACAAGGTTGGCCTGATAATGCTGCCGACTGCGATCACGATGGCGATTATGGGGCCAGTAGCGGGGCGGCTGTCCGACCGATATGGCTATAGAGCGTTCAATGTCGCCGGTCTTTTGCTGGCGGCGGCGGGTATCTTTATGATCTCTCGCGTGTCAGAGACGACTCCGCTGTATGTGGTTATAGGCGCGATGGTTGCGCAAAGCGCTGGCACGGGGTTATTCGGCTCGCCAAATTCGGCATCGATATTCGCTTCCGCCCGCGGCAGCCGGCACGGAGTCGTATCCGCGCTGCTCAGCCTCGTGCGAAACTCCGCGAATGTGACATCCATCGCCATAGCTACCGCTGTCGTTACTGCCACGATGGTTAACATGGGATACACGCCTGATTTGGGCAATGTGCAGGGCGCGGGGGACGATGGAATCTTGCGAGCGTTCGTCTCCGGCATGAACATACTCTACTTCGCGATGGGATGTCTGCTGCTGGCGGGCGCGGCGGCAGCCTTCCTCAAAGGCCCTCCCTCCAGTAAACCCCAAGATAGTGAAGCTGCGCATAAAACATCGGCGCAGATGTGAGGACATTGCTGTAGGATAGCTAATTCGGCGCCACGCTGCTCGTGTAGATACAGATATGCAAATGCCCCTCATATCGGACGGTCTATCTCGTACACCAGCCTTTCAGCTATATATAGATTGGGCCAACTGCTATGTATTCGGGTCAATATCCCAGCGTCGGTCAATCTGCCGAGAATTCGTCGCGTACCCGGATCCGATATTCCCAAGAAGTCGGATGCCCCGGAAACAGTCAGCGCGGGGCGAGCGAAAATCTCTTCCAGCAGACGCAGGCAGTTCGCAGATTCTCTTCGGTTATGAAGAAGGTCTCGCCATTCGTCCTGAAGCTGTCGCACCCTTCTGATTCGCGCTAACGCATCGCGGGACTCATGATATACACCTTCCAAGAAGTAGGTCAGCCACTGTTCCCATCCCCCGGTTGCGCTTAGAGTAAGCAACTCATCGTAGTATCTTTGGCGGTCACGCTCGAAATACGCGCTCAGATACAGAAGCGGGGTAGAAAGAACTCCGGTGGCTTTGAGGAAAAGTGTTATTAGAAGCCTACCTATTCTTCCATTCCCATCAGAATAGGGATGAATAGCCTCTAACTGATAGTGCATCAGCGCGCACCGCGCTAGTGGCGGCATGTACTGCGACTGATTGACGAACTTCTCCCAATCGAAAAATAGGTCACGCAGGAGCGATGGCGGCGGCGGAATGAAACGCGCCTCCTGAATAGACGACCCCGGCTCACCAATCCATACCTGTACAGAGCGAAACTCACCAGGTCTCTTATTTTCGCCTCGTACTCCCGCCATAAGCCTAACATGAAGATCATTCACCAACCCGAACGAGATCGGGATACTATCGAGCATGCCGATGCCATACTCGAGGGCATCGACATAGTTCCGTACCTCTTCGACATCGCCTCTTCGGGTATTATGAACGCCCGCTTCATGAGCGAATACTTCCGATAAGGATGCGTTCGTACCTTCGATTCTCGACGACAACACGGCTTCGCGCCTAATGAACGGTCTGATTAGAATATATGGGTTAGAAATAGTCTCGATCACCCCTGCCAAAGTAGAAATAGCTCGGGATGCTTTGTCCAGCAGCAATATCAGCTCATGGCTCATGTCCAAGCGCATGGGAAGGGGGTCGGGTACGAACGCATACTGCCCGTCCGAAGTTGGTACGAGATGCCCACATGGGCTGTTGTTTAGGCTGCGCAGCTGATTTTCAACTCCAGTTTAGAAATCCTATCTATTCTAAACTTTTGGACTGAAAAGTTTCAATTCGAGCGCGGACCAACGGTTCGACCTGCTACGAGCCTGACGGATTAAAATTACTTGGCCCTAGTCGTTTTCGCATATTGGCCTGACAGTGTAGAGCGTGGAGTGAGATTTGGAAGAGCAGCTGAACACCCGCCGATTGTGGGCAACTATTGTGTTCTGCTGCTGGGTATTCCCGGAGCGGTCATACGATTCTCTGGAATTCATTTAGACCCACCGCTTCTAGCCACACTCATATACGGACTAGGTATCGTAGCTGGCGCGTTCCTACTTTCGTGGGCGGCCAAGGTGGCGCAAATGGATGTTTTCGCGTCGCTTGCGATTGTGGTGCTTGCGCTTATCGCTATCCTGCCAGAGTATGCCATCGATACGGCGCTGGCGTGGGATGCAGGCGCATCTTTCGATCTCGCTACTCGGGAAATAACCCATGAGATGGAACTGGTGGCGGCGAATGTAACCGGCGCCAACCGACTGCTCATCGGGCTCGGATGGGCCGCAGACATTCTCATCTACTGGTTCGAGCCTCGTCGCGTTCTGGATATGCGTGGAGAGATGGGCCTCGAAATAACGATGCTCACCATAGCAACGCTGGTAACGCTTGTCTTCTTCTTTATGCATGAAGTCAGCAGCAGTATCGCCGCTGGGCTGATAGGCTTGTACATCTTCTATCTGTGGATAAACTCCACACGAGAAGTGGAGGAGCCGGACCTGATCGGAGCCGCCGCGCTGATCGGATCGCTGCCGGTGATGTGGCGTCGGACAATGGTCGTGTTCCTCTTCGTGTTCGCCGCTGGCGCAATACTCGTAGCCGCAGAGCCGTTCATGCATGGTCCGGAAGAGACCGCGCAGATATGGGCATCGACCAGTTCATCCTGATCCAATTCGTCGCGCCTTTGGCATCGGAGTCGCCAGAGATAATAATAGCCGTACTGTTCAGCCTGCGCGCGCATCCTATCGCAGGGATCACTGCGCTCATATCTTCGGAGGTGAACCAGCTGACCTTGCTCATCGGAAGCATGACGATGCTGTTCAGCATGTCGGCGGGAGAGATACTCAGCTTCCCATCGAACGACAGGCATACTATAGAGTTCTTACTGACGACCGCGGTATCCATGTTCGCAATTCTGCTGATCGCCAAACGCATAATATCCTGGCGAGCTGGCGCTATATTGCTTGTGCTATACGCCGCAACCGTCGTCCTCCAAGATCAGAATATTCGCCTGATATTTGCCGGTGTCTATTTCGTTCTGGCGGCTGGGCTGATCGCTATGGACTGGCGCAGGGTGAAGTTCCTGATTCCGGGAGAAACCGCAGCAGCTAGAAGGCGAGACCGCAGAGCCGACTAACGCGCGATAACCACCGCGCTAATCTTCTTCTGCTATCCATTCGGCGGCGCGCTCGGCAATCATTATCGTCGTGGCATTGGTGTTGGCGCGCACCACATCCGGCATTATGGAGGCATCTACGACGCGCAGACCCCGCAGCCCATGTACCCGCAAGCGCTGATCGACCACCGCCATACCGTCTGACGCCGGCCCCATCTTGCAGGTTCCCGAAGAGTGGTGCTGCGTACCGACATTGGCGAGAATCCATGCGTCGAGCGATGAATCGGTGGCAAGGTCTATCTCAGTAGGCATTATTCGTCTGGCGATGAGGTCTGCCAGCGGCGAACGGTTCGTCAGTTCGATGCATGTACGAATCGCGCCCCGCATCCGCTCACGATCCCACTCATCGATCAGATAGCGGTAGTCGAGATTAGGCTGAACGCGCGGGTCTGCGGAGGTGAGCGTGACGCGCCCTGCGGACCTGGCCTTTTGCAGCGCGACACTGAACCCCGTGTAAGTCTTTCCTTCCGGAATGTCTATCGTTGTTGGGCGGTGCTCACTAGTCAGCAGGATAGGGCTCATTTGCATATCGTTTCGGTGCGGCGAACCGGGCGTGGTGTAGCGCATCCCGACCTGCACGGCGGGAGAATCCTCAGGCGGATCCTCAGTATTGGACTCGAAGAGCAGGAAGCAAGCTGGATGGTCGCGCAGGTTTTCGCCTACGCCGGCCAGGTATCTCACGACCGGGATGCCGAGCGCATCCAGCTGTTCGCGCGGGCCGATGCCTGAGAGCATGAGCAGATGCGGGGAGTTTATTGCGCCGCCGCACAGGACAATCTCTCTACCGCGCAGCTCGAAGATTTCGCCGCCGCTCTCGGCGACGACTCCGACGGCGCGGCTGCCCTCGAACGAGATACGATGTACCAGCGTATTGGCGCGCACTGTCAAATTGAGTCTATGGCGCGCCATAGAAAGATATGTGAGGTTCGTACTCATCCGAACGCCATCCACATTGTTCAGCGGGCGCGGCCCGACACCTTCCGCATCCGGGTGGTTCTGATCCAGCGCCTCCGAATAGCCCGCTGAAAGACAGGCCTCCCAGAACCGCTGCGGGATCGGCAGCATCTCATCTTTAGTATATCGACGGACGGGAATCGGGCCATCCCCGCCATGGAAGTCATCAGAACCGAAAGTCATATCCGTTTCGGAGCGTCGAAAATAGGGCAGTATATTTACGAACGACCACTCAGGCGAACCCAGTTCCGCCCATTCATCGTAATCCTCCGGGATGCCGCGAAAGAATACCTGTCCATTTACTGCGCTGGAGCCGCCTGTAAGTTTACCCCTCGGCAGTGGGAAGGGCTCTCGATCGGGTGTGGCAGTTGCCATATACCCCCAAGTCTCCGCCTGCGGCCCGTACGCCGCGCTCCATACATCGTTTCCGAACTTCACACTGTCGGGCATCCTGTCGAAGTCCGAATAGTCCGGCCCAGCCTCCAGCAGTAAAACCGTTCGCGTCGGATCTTCGGTAATGCGCGATGCAAGCGTCGCTCCCGCAGATCCCGCGCCGATGATGATGTAATCGTAGTCCATTGCGCATCCGTCCCGACTGTAACTGAAACTAATATACTGACAAGCGATGTTCAGAACGGCATCGCTCGGAGATAGAATATCATCATACCGATACCTGCGCTCGGCTCGGGTTTTTGCTCATCTCTAAGGCTTCCCAAGAAGAATAGAGTCGAACTCCATGTCTAGTTTCGAGATAAGATATAGTCGCACTCTCGCAGTATCATGCACATTACCGCTCGGGCGCATTGGATGAGGTGGTAAAATGAATCCGAACAGGTCGATGGATCTAAACCGTGATATACGCATACTGTCTTCCGCAATGTCTCCTTTGGTGTATGTATGAAGCTCGGCAAGCCAATTCACATAGCGCGCGGCGTGTTCCAGATTCGCGCAATCGGCGCGCGGGTAACGGCTCTCGTAGAAGACGAAGGGGTCATACTCGTCGATACCGGCGCGCGGGGCAGTGCGCGTATGATTGCCGCTGGCCTTCAGGCCGAAGGGCTGTCGCTGAGCGATATCGACTCGGTTGTGGTAAGCCATCATCATCCAGACCACTGCGGCGCGTTAGCAGAGCTGGTCAGAGGGCGTGGCATTGGCGTAGCCGCGCATCGGCTGGATGCCGGCGTCGTCTCCGGACGCGAGCCGCCCCCGAGACTGATCCGCAATCCACTAGTGACGAAATTAGCCCAGCCGTTCATCGAGGGCATGAGCGGTGCGCCCGTCACGGTCGATACAGAGCTGGAAGACGGGGATATACTGCCGTTCTGCGATGAAACGCAGGTCGTGCATCTCCCCGGCCACACCGCCGGCAGTATCGCGCTTTACCTGCCAAATAGGCGCGCGGTGATAATCGGAGACGCTCTCCAGTATAAGTTCGGGCTGCGACTCAGCCCGCCAGCCGCCGCTGTTACGCAGGATCCCAAGCAAGCTATGAAGTCTCTGAAAAAGCTGCTGGAGTTTGATTTCGACACGATCTGCTTTAGTCACTTTCCGCCGATGCGAAGGGGAGCGCGTGACGCGCTGCGCCGTATGCTGGAACGGCATGCCCGAAGAGACTCGGCCGCCAGCGGTGCATAGAGCTACTATGCATAATGCATAGAGATATATGAAACCGAGGCAAGTTCTATGACGCTGCCGTCTCCGATTTTGTTCGAGAAAAGATTGCGAAGTTCGGACCGCGCGCTCCCGTTATTTACGCGCGGCCATGGCCATATAGAGATCCAATTTGGCGAGCCTATCATGTTCCGACATTCGACGGATTATCAGGAAGCCGCTAACGAGATAGACATGGCGGTTCGTTGGCTGTAAAGCATTGGTGAAAGCGTCAGGAATCGAGGCCCAAATCAGGCTGTACGCCGTTGACCCTGCCGTTGGCAGAATGCGTCGGCTGCGATTCGCTCCGGTCACCCTGCTCGTCTTTAGGATTTGTCTTCTTCTCCGACTCATCAGACAGATTCAAGCCAGATACACAGGATATAGAAGCCACGGCATCGCCCTTATCGCGGTTGAATATCCGCACGCCCTGGGTGGCTCGTCCCATACTCCTTATCTCAGACAAATTGGTGCGCAAAACCTGCGCCTGCTCCGAAACGACATATACTTCGGTGCTGTTGTCGATAACCTGAGCGTCTGCGACCGAGTCCGTCTTGTTCTTGAACTTGGAAGTAAGTATCCCCTTGCCGCCGGGATGCCGGAGGGTGTACTCCTTCAGGGATGTCATCTTGCCGAAGCCGTGTTTGGTAACGATCAGCAGGTTCGTCTCCGAGTTGCCGATATCCATTGCTACTACGCTATCGCCTCTTTGGAGGTTCATACCTGCGGTACCTCCCGCCGCGCGCTGCCGCAGCGACGCTTCCAGTACAGGAAAGCGAATCGACCTCCCCATTTTCGTCACCATGATTACATCATCATCTGCGGCTGCAAGCCGCGCGGAGACGAGCTCATCGTTGGGGTTTAGGTTCATTATTTTCAGACCAGCGGGGCGTATTCTGGATACGGATTCGAGCGCGACACGCTTTACCCTGCCTTGCGTCGTTGCCAGCATCAAGAACTCGTCATCCTGCTTCAGCTCTTCTGGGGTAACGCCGATTACTGCGCTGACCTTCTCGGTATCGCTCACTGCCAGTATGTTGACGATTGGCACGCCTCGCGTGTTGCGGGAGGTATCGCCGCGCAGCTCGAACGCTGTCAGCGAATAGATGCGACCCTTGTTCGTGAAGAAGAACAGTCTGTCATGCGTATCGACAACGAGGAGGTGCTGCACAGCGTCATCGCTGCGTGTCGTCATGCCTCCGACACCTTTGCCGCCTCTATGCTGGTTTCGGTATGTTTTCGCCGGTATTCGCTTGATGTATCCAGCGCGGCTGAGTGTAACGACTATCTGCTCGTGCGCCTCCAGCTCTTCGCGGGAGAGGTCGAACGCCTCGCTGCTAATTCGCGTGCGGCGGTCGTCGCCGTGCTTCTTCCTGAGTTCACGCAGTTCCTTTTTTACTTCGTTTAGCATCTTGCCGTCGCTGGCGAGCAGGGCCTCCATATCGAGTATGGATTCCTGAAGGTCTTTGTACTCCTTCTCCAGCTGTTCACGCTCGAGCGCCGCAAGTCGTCGCAGCTGCATATCCAAAATAGCCTGCGCCTGATCCACATCGAGCGCAAATCTTTCTACTAGCTCACTGCGCGCCGCCTGCGCGCTCTCAGCGGCGCGGATTAGGCGTATCACCTCGTCCAAATTACTGATGGCGATTCGCAATCCGGCCAGGATATGGGCGCGCTGTCGGGCGCGTTTCAGCTCGAACTCCGTCCGACGCCGTATCACCTCGCGTCTGAAGTCGATGAAGTGCTGGAGCGCCTGCTTCAGCGTAAACACACGCGGCATACCATTTACCAGCGCAAGCATGTTGGCGGAGAAAGTGCTCTGCATGGGAGTGAATTTGTACAGATTGTTCAACACGACACGCGGCTGAACGCCCGCGCGCAGCTCCATGACGATACGCATTCCTTCGCGGTCGGATTCGTCGCGTATGTCGGAGATGCCGTCTATTTTGCGCTCTTTGACCAACGAGGCTATCTTCTGAATCAGAGCTGCTTTGTTGACCTGATACGGCAGCTCGTTGACGATTATCTGCATACGGTTGGAACGGCGCATCGGCTCGATCTCCGTCTGCGCGCGCACGATTATTTGCCCGCGCCCGGTCGCGTACGCATCTCGCATTCCGGAGATGCCCATGATGGTACCTCCGGTAGGAAAGTCCGGCCCTTTCACATACTGCATCAGATCTTCGATGGTTGCATTAGGCTTGTCTGCTATGTGTATGAGCGCGTCGCATATCTCGTTGGGGTTGTGCGGCGGGATGTTCGTCGCCATACCGACAGCAATTCCGGATGCGCCGTTTACGAGCAGATTGGGCAATCTTGCGGGCAGAACGACAGGTTCGCGCAGTGAGCCGTCGAAATTATCGGCAAAATCGACAGTATCCTGGTCTATATTCGCTAACATCTCCTCTGCGATCGACGCCATACGCGATTCGGTATAGCGCATCGCAGCGGGAGGATCGTTATCGACTGAACCGAAATTACCCTGTCCATCCACCAGCGGCATACGCAGGGTGAACGGCTGAGCCATACGAACCAGAGCGTCATAGACCGCGCCCTCGCCGTGCGGATGCCACTTGCCCAGCACCTCTCCCACTAGCCGCGCGCATTTTTTATGCGCAGAGCTCGGGCGCATTCCAAGGTCTTGCATTGCGTACAGAATGCGTCTCTGAACGGGCTTGAGTCCATCGCGTATATCGGGCAGCGCGCGCGATACGATCACGCTCATGGCATAGTCGAGATAGGAGTTGCGCATCTCATCGACTATTTGCGTGGGACGAATATATCCGAAATCCGTCTTGGTAGTTACCATGAGCGTCTCCTGAGGAGGGGTTTGGTTATCGCGCGCCTGTCAGCCTGTCACGGTGGTATCACTGGCCAGATTTTCACCCAAACTAATTATAACACTGCAACACTTCGTATAAAAATTAGGTTTGCGTATTCACGAATCAGAATCGACTCCGCGCTAGGCGGAGATTACATCTGCCCGCTCCGCCGCTCGTTCGACAAGTGACTGGAAGAGTCTATCGAAGTGAGGCGGAACCTCCATCCGCCGCTCAGGATGGAATTGCACGCCGATCACCCAGCGATGAAACGGACTTTCCAACGCCTCGATCACCCCATCCTCCAGAGAGTAGGCCGATGCCAGAAGTTTGGGCGATTTCTTAGCCTCGATGACGCCCTGATGGTGAATGCTGTTGACGCGGACGAATCCGCCGGATCCTACGACTGCAGCCAGCTTGCTGCCGGGTGATATGTATATATGATGGTATGACGGATCCCAGTCACCATCCGGCGTCTGCGTGCCGGAGTGTTCGCCTCCGGAAGGATCGCCGATATGCTGCACTATCTGTCCACCGAGAGCGACATTGAGCAGCTGCATCCCGCGGCAGATACCGTATATCGGCATATCCGCGTCCAGCGCGGCGCGTGTCAACTCCAGTTCCATCTCATCGCGCATATCGTCGAAGGGCATATATTCGATGCCGGCGCTGGGATGTTCGCCGTAGCGCGCGGGGTGAATGTCCCCGCCGCCGGTCAACACGAGCGCGCCCGCAGTCGCCAGCATCTCATCCGGCGTGGGCGCGCTGTCCGGAGTCAGCGACCACGCATCCCCACCCGCGCGCTGGACAGCATCGACATAACGGGCGAAGTGGGCATCTTCCTGCCCGGTGGTAAGCGCGATGCGGGGTCGGTGTCGTTCAGTCATCGCGCCAGCCGCCGTGCCGCGTATCCGAGTCTGTGAATGCGCTCACCTAAGGCTAAGGCGAGGTTAAGGCGCTCATCCATTGAAGCTCGGCGGGCGTTTTTCGCGGAATGCCAGCAGCGCCTCTTTGTGCGCGTCGGTTCCCATCGCTGTCCTGAATATTACGCCTTCGTCACCCAGCACTTTATCTACATCATGCTCGACATAATCTTGGTGAACCAGACGCTTGACCTGCCCAAGCTGCCATGTGGGGTTATCGGCAATCTCCGCAGCCAGCTCCATAGCCTTGTCCAGCATATCACCGTCTGGAAAGACATAGTTGACCAGTCCGACACGGAACGCCTCGTCTGCCGGAATCAGATTGCCTCGCAGCATATATTCGAGCGTTCTACCGAGTCCGATCAGCTGTGGAGCGTAATGCGTCGATCCCATTTCAGGAGTCAGCCCCACACGGACGAAACGGAACGACAGCCGCGCGCTCTCGGAGGCGATTCGTACATCGCAAGGCAGTGTTCGTGTCAGCCCTTCACCGACTGCGACGCCGTTGATAGCGGCGATGACCGGCTTTGCGCTCCGTATCATCTCATGCCAGCTGTTCATTGGAGTTGGCGGTATGCCGTCGGAGGATTCGCCGTCTCTGCTCGCTTCGAACCTGCCGATGTCCGCGCCTGCGCAGAAACCTCGTCCCGCGCCAGTCCAGACGATCGCCCCTACACCGTCATCGGCGTTCCACGCCGCGATCTGCTGGCGTATCTCTCTGTCCATCTGCGGGTTCATTGCGTTCAGCCTGTCAGGGCGGTTCATCGTCACGATTCCCACCCTGCCTGCAACCTCGCTCGTTATCATCTCGTATTTCATTTCATCTCTACCTCGAATGAAACTGCGTTCGTCCTGAGAATCGTATCACAGATTGCAAGTATCGAGATATTGAATCCGCTCGAGTCGAGGTTTAGGATGCAAGCGAGTCTCGCAATTTTGCCGATTTTGCCATTTAGGGGAGCGGAGAAGATGAAGGTTGCCGATCTGAAAGCGGTCTATCCGAAGTATTCACATGTGCCCCCATCTTGGCGCACGCATCTATGGCAGATCGTCGTTCGAGTCGAATCGGACTGCGGTATTGTGGGATACGGCTGCGGTGGCGGTGGGCGGGCGGCAGTGGCCGTGATCAACGGCCATATGCGCGATCTGCTCATCGGGCGCGAACTAGACTCGGTGGAAGATATATCCCGGATTTGGGACACGCTGTATTACGAATCGATTCCGTACGGACGCAAGGGCATCGGAATCATGGCGCTGAGCGGGATAGACCTCGCCTTATGGGACATGCTGGCGAAAGGAGAAGACGCTCCAGTTCATCGGCTCATAGGCGCGCGGACGAAGGGGGCGATAAAGGCCTACGCTACGGGGATGGACCCCGAATGGTACGCAGAACTTGGATTCACCGCGCACAAGTTCCCACATCGCGCGACCGGCGGCGCGGAGGATTTCGAGAGAGCAGAACGCGCAGCCGCCCTCGCGCGCGAATCTATGGGTTCCGACGCTCGGCTGATGATAGATACATATATGAGCTGGGATACACAGACGACTTTGGAGATGAGCCGTCAGCTTGCTCCGTATGACATATTCTGGTTCGAGGATGTATTGACACCGGATGATCTGGAGGGGCAGGCTGCGCTGAGATCGCAGGTCGGCCCAACTCTGATAGCAGGCGGCGAGCATGAGTTTACGCATATCGGATTCGGCGAAATCGCCAGAGCAGGCGCGCTCGGTCTTTGGCAGCCAGATATAACTTGGTGCGGCGGCATCACCGCGGGCATTCGTATTCTGGACATCGCGCGCGAACACTCCATCCCCGTCGCGCCACATCGCGGCGGAGAGGTATGGGGACTTCACTTGATCGCGGCATCGGACTGCATCGACTTTGCCGAGCTGCTGCCCGGCTCGCGGGGCGCGGAGAAGGATATACTGTGGATCGGCGAACCATCGCCCAAACTAGGCTCTATAGAACCGACCGATGATCCTGGTTTCGGCGTCGAACCCAACGAGGATATGCTTTAGGGACAATATGCCTAATATGCTTTGGAGTGGCTGCGCAGGCGGCGAGCTAGTGCGGAGGCGGAGAATAATGAAAAACGCCACGGGCAGCGCGGCTGAGGCGATTGCCAATCAATCATCCATCAGTCAGTCGCCAATCACTAGCCACTAGCCACTAGCCGCGAGACGGCTCCCGCGATATTCCCACTAACGCCGCGCCCGACATGTACGCGCCTATGAGCGCGATGAAGGCGTATGAGTATGCCCCTGTCGCATCGAACCACATGCCGACGGCAACCGGGCCTATGGCGGTGCCGAGTATGGCGATAGGGTTACCGATTCCTCGAATAGCTCCGATGTGCTTTCGCCCAAAGTATCTCGCCCAGAGGAATTCGCTTATCGGTATCGTCCCGCCGAAGCCGAAGCCGTAAAGAAAGAATCCTAGCATGAGCAGCGCAGCCTGTCCGACAGACGCGGCGGCGACAATCAGCGCGACACCGACGGAGGATACGGAATAGGCGGCTATCACCAGTTTTCGTGTTTCGATATTCTGGAGTCCCCAGCCCCAGACGACTTTCGATGACAGGTTGCCTAGGCCATTGACGGCGAGACCTGCCGCGGCGAGAGGTCGGCTAAATCCCGCGTCTGTGGCGAACGGTATCGCGTGTACTAGCACGCTGCCGAGCGCGATGAAATTCAGGCCAAATCCGCAGGTCAGCAGCCAAAAGCCGCGTGTTCGGAGCGCCTGCGCTCGTGTCAGCGATGGCAATTCTGCCGTATTCCCCTCGCCGGATGCACCCTGCGCCTTGCCACGCCCGCCATCGGGGAGTATGCCGTAATCTTCGGGTGTTCGGCGCATGAGGAACGCGACGGGTGTCACCAGAGCGAATACGAATACTGCCAAAGCCGCGTAGCCGACTCGCCAACCCCAGCCGTCCACTATGAAAGTAAAGGTTACAGGGGAGATGATTCCACCCAGCGACACGCCGATGGAGCCGATCGAGAGCGCCCAACCTCGCTGCGCCACGAACCATTTGGAGATGGTTGCGTTGACTATCAACGGGCCGAACAGCGTCCAGCCAACGAGTCCAAGCAGCATGTGCAGCATGAGGAATATCCACAGACTCGACTGAATCGCAAGCGACGCGAAGCAGACGACTGTAACCGCCATTCCGAACAGCATGAGCGAGCGCGGCCCTCGACGATCGACTATCTCACCCGCAACGATTCCTGAAAATGCGCTCGCCACTGCCGCCAGCGACACCCCCAGCGTGAACTGCCAAACATCCCATTGGAGATCATTCACGATCGGGCCGAGAAACACTCCCGCTACGGCTGGCCCGACAGCCATCCAAGCGAACTGCGTTGCAACCGCGCCGGCTACGATCCACCACCCGTAGAAAGATTTTGCGAGGATGGACGGCAAGACGAAAGCCTGACTATCCCAGCGTCGCCACGCGATGCGCCGCTATCCAGTCGCTGTCTAGCTCGAATCCCAGACCAGGCGCTGTCGGCGCGCGCAGTCTGCCTTCATCGTCCAGACGAATGTCCTCGACGAGACCGAACTGATGCGCCTGCGTCGGCATCCAGTATTCATAGTAGGCGCAGTTCTGCACAGAACAGATTACATGCAGATTGGCGATATTCATCAGGGAGTTGCCCGCAGTTCCGATCTCGCAGTTTATCCCGAATCCTTCCGCCATAGAACACAGTTTCTTCAGCCCAGTGATGCCCAGCTTGCGCGCTGTGCCTCTCACCAGTCTGGCGGCGTTCATTCGGATGTAGTGATACCCTGTCTGAAACTGATTATCAGGCTTGTCACTCATGCACAGCGGCGTCGTCAATCGCCTGCTCAGCTCCGCGATGTTGTCGTATTCGTGCGACGGAATCGGGTCTTCATACCAGTAGAAACCGAGATCGTCAACCGCGCTGCCTACATCCAGCGCCTTGCGGAAGTCGTATCCGTTATTGGGGTCGAGCATCAGCTCCATATCGTCGCCCACCGCGTCCCGCACGCGCGCCAGCGTTTCGAATACATTCTGAGTATCCATAACGCCGGGGTGGATTTTATACGCGCTAAAGCCCCTCGACTGAATCTGCATCGCCTCCATCATATAGCCATCGGGGGTATCATGACGCGGCGGATAGGTCGCATACACTTCGGTTTCGTGTCGCCGGGTGCCAAGCAGATTGTGAACGGGGACGCCGGCAGCCTTGCCTGCGATGTCCCACAGCGCGACATCGACCGGCGCCCATGCGCCCATAGTCAGCCCTCGCCTGCCTGCCAAGATAGGCAGGCGGCTCCACAGCCATTCGCGCTCGAACGGGTCACGCCCGAGAATCTCTGGCTTGAGAACCTTCAAGATCGGCCCAAACAATCCATGCCCGCCGCCCCTGAAGTCGCCAACGAAACAGTTCCCCTCGATGCCCGCGTCGGTCAGCACGCGCAGAACGCCCTGCTCCACATCCCCTGAGAATCTGCCCATATCGGAGTCCAGACCGGTATCGGGCAGCGTCCGTCTGACCACATCTATTTTTACATCTACGATATTCAACCCGCGTCGGCCTCCTCTATCCCATATCCCAAGCCCATATCCCAAGCCCCCATGTCGATCCCACATCGACGACTTAGCTCGAACTGTATGTTACAGCATAGGCCTGCGGCGATAACAATTTCGAGGATCGACGCTTTCGAGGATTGTCGCTCAGCCCTTCGCACAGTCGAATTGCCAGCGCTAGCTAATGGTATTTCCAACTACGGCTGTCCACACGGAAGGCAGACTCCAATTATCTGTAATTCACTTTCACCATTAGCCGGATTGAGTTAATATACAATAGATACAGTAGGTTGAGACACATAGTGGATACGCTGTGGATACGCTTGACTTTGTCATATACTACCGATAGTCGGTCGATAGGGGAGAACAGGTTATTATGAGTCAATCGGTAAATTTCGGTCTGATGGCGGGAGGAGTCGTTCTGGCGCTGCTTGGGATGATACTCCTGCTCGGCTGGCTGGACTGGACACTCGATGTCTTGGGTGTCATCTTTCTGGCGATTGGGGCGATACTGTTCGTCGTTGGAGCCGCTCAGCGACAGCTTGGCATGGCCATAGGGGGAATCATCCCGGTGTTATTTGGTATCGTATTTATAGCTGGTTGGATGAACTGGACATTGAATGTCTTGGGAATCATCCTTCTGGCGGTTGGCGTGATACTGTTCATCGTAGGATTCACTCAGCGAAAGTCCGGCGGCAGAAGCAGTGAATCATCAATGGGCTATTGATTATCGGCTTAATGTACTCGGAATAATGGAGGATTGGGTATGGGCATAATGTCCCGAATGTCAACGGTCGTCAAATCGAAGATGAACCGTCTGCTGGACAATGCGGAAGACCCGCGCGAGACTTTGGATTACGCTTACGATAAGCAGCGAGAAATGCTGCAGAATGTAAAGCGCGGCATTGTGGATATGGTTGCTACAAAGCGGCGGCTTCAGCTTCAGGCGGAGAAAGTGAGCGCGAGTATCGCCAATGTCGAAAACCAGGCTCGTCAGGCTATGGCGGCCGGCAGAGAGGACCTCGCGCGACTCGCGCTCCAGCGTAAACAGACCGCGCTGATCGAACTGGACGGGCTCGATAGAGAGATAGCGCAGCTCGAATTGGAACAGGAAAAGCTGGTCAATGCCGAACAGAGGCTGACAGCGAAAGTAGCATCCTTCAGATCGCGCAAGGAGCTAATCAAGGCACAATACAATGCCGCGCAGGCGCAGGTTCGCATCGGTTCCGCGCTGTCGGGAATCTCCGAGGAGATGGGCGATGTTCAGCTCGCCGTCGAGCGAGCAGAACACAAGACGGAGGATATGCGCGCCAGAGCCGGAGCAATCGACGAGCTCGCCGAATCCGGCGTCCTGGACAATCAGCTCACAGCTGGAGGCGATCCGCTGAGCCGGGAGCTGGCTCAAGTTGCCGCCGAGCAAAATGTCGAGGACGAACTCGCGGCGCTCAAACTGCGTCTGCCCCCCAATGACAAGCAGAAGTCGTTGCCGTAACGATACCATATGCGAATACGACCTGAACTGCTAACTGCACACTGCGTTTTGGAGTATGTCTTCCGATGATAGTCAGAATTCTTACTGAGGGCCAGTACAATCTGCCCGGCGCCTATATCGACGACCTCAACGAGCTAGACAACCAGCTTGTCGATGTCGTAGAGCGGGAAGACCGAGATATGTTCGAGGCCGCTCTCAAAAATATGCTCGATCTGGTTCGAGAACACGGCGCGCCTGTACCGCTGGAAGAGATTGTGGAATCCGACCTCGTTCTGCCGGAGCCAGACATTACGCTGGAAGAGGCGGAGGAGCTGTTCGTGGGCGAGGGCATGCTGCCCGGCTGACGCTCCCACTTCCCCCTTTCACAGCCGACGCTCTCCGCATCGACTTCATCGCGGAGAGCGTCTAACCACTTGGGTATCTCTATACTCGATACCCAACACTCGACTCAGCGCTCAGCCACACCCAACCACCGTCTGCCGCTACACGACGCTACACGACACGCCTCACTGTGCGCATTCGTGATCCGATCTGGTCGAAGGCTGCGACTGGCATACTGGTATCGGTTTATCGACTTGCGGATTCCGCCTGCATTCCGCCTCCGCTCCCCAAGATACGAAGCCATGTCCTACGATGTCGGACAGTCCTGCCGAACAGCTCTTCGAGATGCCAACATGACTTACAGTAACGCTATGGAGTATATTGTTGCCTGAAATGTAATTGGAGCGGGATTTGTCGCATCTGCCGCAATGGAGCGGTGGATCATGTAATTCAACTGGAGGAGATATATGGGCAATCGTCTCGAAGGAAAGACAGCTGTCGTAACCGGCGCTGGTCGCGGGGTCGGCAGAGGTATAGCGCTAATGCTCGCGGAGGAGGGCGCAAGTGTCATCGTCAATGACCTCGGCAGCGAGGTCGATGGCACAGGAAGCTCGTCAGCCCCGGCGGATAGCGTCGTCGCAGAGATAACCGCGCGCGGCGGAACGGCAGTCGCAAACTACGGCAATATGGCCGTCATGGACGACGGCGAATCGCTCATCCAGCAGGCGGTAGATACATACGGTCAGGTAGATATACTGGTAAACAGCGCCGGCATGATGCGCGATCGTATGATATGGCACATGACGCCGGATGATTGGGACCGTGTTCTGCTAAACAACGCGAAAGCGACTTTCGTACCGACTAAGTTCGCCTGTATCCTGTTCAGGCAGCAGCGCAGCGGACGAATTGTCAATATGACATCGGACGCCGGCCTTGGGGATGTTGGACGTTCCAACTATGCAGCCGCATCCGAAGCGATAATCGGGCTTACACGAACCATCGGACGAGATATGGGACGATACGGTGTAACCTGCAACGCAATTTCCCCGATAGTAGAGACGCGGCTTTTCCCCGGATCTGTCGAGGAGTATAGAGTCGCTTCTGTGGACGCGCCCACACGCGACGAACGCGCTGGCATTTTCAGCCCATCCGGAGTCGGCGAGTGGGAAGGTCCCGGCTGGCCGGACGACCCAGAAAATGTCGCTCCCCTCGCTGTCTATCTCAGCACATACGCTTCGCCTAATATCAACTGCAATGTGTTCGGAGTGCGTGGCGGAAGCATATACCTGTACTCCAATCCTCGAATAGAACGCGCCGTCCAGAAATGGGGCAACTTTACGATGGAGGAGATGGACGTGCTGTTCCCGAAGATGATCGGGGACGGGTTCTAAGCGTCCGCCAGACACTGAAAACATTCAACTTCAGATTCCAGAGGTATCGATATGGGCAGCAGATTAGAAGGTAGAGTGGTAATAGTCACCGGCGCTGGTCGCGGTATCGGCGCAGAGGTGGCAAAGTGGGCAGCTGCGGATGGCGCATCGGTAGTCGTCAATGACCTCGGCGGCTCGCTGGATGGCACAGGGGACTCTTCAGCCCCCGCAGAAATCACCGCGCAGGCCATCCGCGACGCTGGCGGAGCCGCAGTCGCCAACTTCGACTCCGTAGCGGAGTACGAATCCGCCGGCAAAGTAGTTCAGACCGCAATCGACAACTTCGGGCGCGTAGATGCCGTCTGCCATGTTGCAGGCATCCTGCGCGACCGCATGGTGTTCAATATGACCGAAGCAGAATGGGACGCCGTACTGCAGGTGCATCTGTACGGCGCGTTCAACATGGTGCGACAGTGTATACCGCATATGATAGAACAGCAGTATGGCCGGATCGTGCTGTTCTCCTCCGGATCGGGGCTTGGGGCGTCGGGTCAGGCGAACTACGCCGCAGCAAAGGAAGGCATGGTCGGATTCGCGCGCTCGCTGGCGAAGGATTTGGCTCCACACGGAATCACTGTGAATGCAGTCTATCCTGGCGGCGCGACACGCATGACCGAATCGATTCCTGAAAGCACGACGCAGCTGCGTCAGCAGCAGCGCGTACAGGCACAGCCGCAGCCGGGAGCGTCGCAGGGGCCGCCGATACAGGGGCCACTCGAAGCGCGAGACCCCGCGAACAATGCGCCTAAAGCCGTCTATCTATGCTCAGAGGCCGCCGGCAACATCACGGGACAGGTAGTCGGAGTCAGCGGATGGCAGGCGACCCTCTACTCACCGCGCCATGTCATACGCAGCATCCACAAAAACGGACGCTGGACGCTAGATGAGCTAGACGCGCTCATGCCAATTTCTATCGGCGCGGATCTGACGAACCCAGTCCCGCCGCAAGAGCGAAGATAGAGGGGAAGATAGGATATACGGTTCGTTGTATTAGGGATTCAGCGCATGAGACTCTGAATCCTTAATACATATCCGGGCATTATGTATGCAGTTCGATGATGTCTCGGTCGGTCAGCTGGTGAGCGCGCCCCACATGCTGACCGTCGAATTTGCCCGATTCGCCCCATAGGATGGCATACTTCAGCTGCTGCGCCAGCTCTTTATGCAACTGAGTTGCGGCTTCGATCACCGTCGCTCCTATAGGCAGAACCAGCGGCTCTGTGGGTGTATAGTCTTCCACCCGTACACGGGGTGACTTCGTATATACACGGATAACGCCCAGCTCGTCGAACACATTTTGCGCCAATTCGTCGAATCCGACACCTTCTTCCGCGCTCGCCATTATCACATGGAATCGCTCTGCATAGGCATCCTCCACAGGCTCTAACATGTCGAGCGCGCCGGGGATGTCCGCCTTGTTGCAAACGATTATAGTGGGCTTGGTCAGCCAAGCGTTGGTGTCTGGAGACAGCGGTTGGCCGCGTTCGAGCAGGCTGAAGTTCCAGTCGGACAGCGCGGAAAAAACCTCCTCCGTCTGCGCCACAGCGTCCATCGACAGATCCACCACAACGACGAACACATCGGTATTTCTGAGCAGGCCATACAGCCGCCCCTGCGTGGACGGGTTGGATATAGGCGGCGTATCGACGAGCTGGATGCGCACATCCTCATAGTAAAGCATGCCCGGAACCGGCTCTTGTGTGCTGAGCTCGTATGCGCCGACCTTGCTCCTTGCGCCCGTGGAACGGTTCAGCGTAAGCGACTTGCCGACATTAGTGGGGCCAATGAGCGTAGCGCGTCCACCACCCTCCTTGGGCATCGAAAACGGCTCCGTCCTGCCGCTGGCGGGACCTTTGGACCCTCCCTGCTCCAGCTCTCCCATGAGGCGCGACAGCCGGGATCGTAGCTGCGCTTTGAGATGATCCGTGCCTTTATGCTTGGGCATGATCGCCAACATCTCTTGGAGCGAGGCGATACGGGTCTGAATCGTCGTAGCATCGCGGAAGCGCCGTTCCGCATCTCGGTACTGTGGAGGCACATTCGTTGGCATGATCGTGATATCGTTTTATGTCTGACTGTCGGATATATACAGGATTATCAGACATTGTAGCAGAGGGAGCGATTATCTGCCGTTTCAGTTGACCATGCTAACCGTCTAGTCTATATTCGTTCGTGAGTGTTCACTTGCAACGAACCTCTCCGCTAATCACCGCAAAATCTACACCGCTCATACATTTATCTATTATAAAGAGTTGAAATCTGATGGTAACACGCACGCGACTTCCTTCAGTCCTCAGGCGACGGGAGATAATAGAGGCTGCCCGCCTGCTGATCACCGAGCGGGGGATGCAGGCAGTAACGATTGGCAATTTGGCGCATGCTGCGGGTGTGAGCCAGGGCGCTATCTATCGTCACTTCCGAAGCAAGAAACAGATTTTGGCGGGTCTGATTGGAGACATAGACGACAAGCTGGCGAGAAGAATCGACCTGATCGAGGGGGATCCCGAATCTGGACTGATGCGATTGGAACAGACGCTGAAACAGAATGCCGCACCATCTACCATAACCGGAGTGTCATTTCTCGTTATAGCTGAAGTGCTGATGAACGGCGATGAAGAGCTCCGACGCTCGATGCAAGCGGCGATAGACAAGTATTTGGATATGATCGAATCACAACTGACGATCGGTGTGCTGAAGGGGGAAGTTAGCCCCAATGTCAATCTCAAGGCAGCATCCCTCCAATTCTACGGCCTGATTCAGGCAGTGAACACGCTCAACCACTTTGGCGACGAAGATTATCCCGTTGGCAATGTTCAGAACTTGTGGCAGGTGTTCACCAAAGGCGTATCAGCGCGCTGATACGAGAATAACCCTTAAAATCGCAGATTCGCTAATCGAATCTCGAATCGCATCGAGCATGGGATTGCGCCTGTGCGCAAACTATATCTAGCAAAACCTATGAAGATGTTCTAAGCCCAAATTGGAGCGAATAGATAATTATGAGAAGAACCGGTATTGAAGTAATAGTAGCAATAGGTTTGTTGCTGACTGTTTTGGTCGCCGCGGCCGCATGCTCGTCGGATTCGGACGAATCGGCAGCGACTGAAGAGCCAACTCCGAGCAGCGCGGCGGATGCAGTAGCTGAATCGTCGGATTCGGGCGAATCGACAACGGCTGAAGAATCAACTCCAAGCAGCGCGGCGGATGCAGTAGCTAAATCGTCGGCTGAGTCACAGAACACCATCGTATTCAGCGATCTGAACTGGACGAGCGCGCAACTTCAGAACAGAATTGCGCAGTACATCATAGAAAAAGGCTACGGATACCCGACGGATGTAGTATTCGGTACGACTTTGCCGCTGCTCTCTAGCCTGATAAATGGCGATACGCATGTGACGATGGAGGTATGGTTCCCTAATCAGGAAGAGGCATGGGCAGAGCCGGAGGCGAAAGGCGAAGTCGTCTCCATTGGCGGCAGTCTGGGCAACGATTGGCAATCGGCGTTCGTCATTCCCGCCTATCTACAGCAGGAGTATCCAGAACTGGACGATATTCAAGACCTAAAAGAAGACAAATACAAGGCTTTATTCGCAACCCCCGAGACCGACGGCAAAGTTCGACTGATGTCTTGTGTCATCGGATGGTCATGTGAGGAGGTCAACGATGCGCAAATAGCCAGCTACGGTCTGAACGAACATATCCACATCGTCAACCCAGTGTCTGGCGCTGAAGCTACCGCCGATCTATACGACGCATACGACAAGGGAGAACCATGGATAGGGTTCCAGTGGGGTACTAACGAACCCGCCCTGATACTCGATCTAGTGCGCCTCGAAGAGCCTCCATACAGCGATGAATGCTGGCTCACCACAAAGGCATGCGGATATGAAGACGCCACAATACTTATTGGGGTGAATTCAGTTATGATGACACGCGCGCCCGATGTGGTGGATATGTTGCGGAATTGGGAATTCGGCATCGACATTTACAGAACTCTCTCTATCTGGATGGACCAAAACACCGGGGCAGATGTACGAGAAGCGGCATTGTGGTGGCTCAACGGCAGCATAGATATCTGGGGAAACTGGGTGACTCCGGAAGCCAAATCCGCAATCCTTGCCGCCCTAGCCGAAAGAGAAGTCCCAGACGGCTGGCCTGAGGATTAGTAAGGCAGCGCGCTAACCTGCACAAAATACAAAACATGTCACGGGGACGGAACCTTAGTGTATCCGTCCCCGCTTTTGTTGTATCTGTAGATTTCAATTCGAAGAAGTAACAAGACATGTACAAGAACAGTGCAAAGCGTGTCAAACCGTGAAGGCTTGACCGTTTGCAGCGTATTTGAGTATAGTGTTTGCGAGCGTTCACTTACAAATATGCATGGCTCGAATTGGGCGAAAAGACATGTTTGACCCAATTTTCACAGTAGCAGTATCGAAAATATCTCTAGCTTCTCTGCGATCATAACTATCTACTTACGGAGGAAATATATTGTCTATGAAACTACTCAAGAAATGTGTGCCGCTGGCCGCGGGGCTATTGCTGCTTACGCTGGCCGCGGTGGCATGCTCATCAGATCCGGAACCTGCGCCGGCGATAGACGAAGCACAGCTTCGGAGCATCGTCTCTGATGCAGTGTCGCAGGCCGCGCCGGAGCAACAGGAAGCGGTAACCAGCTCCGATGTCGAGAATGCCATCTCCAAGGCCGTCAGCGATGCGCAAGCGAGCGCGCTTACAGTTGAGCAGGTGCAGGCGATAGTCGATAGAGCCGTCGCCACGCCCATACCAGTCGCTGCGGGCGACGCTCCCACTGCAGGCGGCACAATCAGACTGGGAGTAATCGACCAAGGCACGCTGGACCCGATGCTCGCGGGGTTGTCACAAGGGCAGGCCCCATATGGCGAGCTTGCCTACGACAACGCGATGATGTATTGGTACGACGGTGAAGTAACGCCTTGGGCTGTCGAATCATGGTCATCCACAGATGACCTGTCACAGTACACATTGAAAGTTCGTGACGGCATCTCATTCCACAGCGGCTCCCCGCTGACTTCCGCTGATATAAAGTACACGCTAGACCGAATAAGGGCAGAAGATTCCGTATCACCGCTCAAGGGACAGATATCGTATATAGATACGATAGATACCCCCGATGACAGCACCGTCGTTCTGAATCTAGGCGATTCTAACGCATTCTTGCCCGGAGACATGACCGACTATCACGCGCGAATCGTCCCCAACGGCATCACAAGTGAAGAGCTTGCCAACGCGGAGCACGGATCTGGCCCCTACACACTGGCAGATCACAACCCTACCGAGCGTTCCGTGTTCGATAAATACTCCAACTACTGGCGTGAAGGCCGGCCGTTTGCGGATCAGGTGATCTTCTTCTATATGTCGGAACAGATTACGCGAGTCGAGGCGTTGAAAACAGGCTCGATCGATGTCGTAATCACCCCTCCGATCACCCTATTGGGCTCATTCGCTGGAAACCCCGACGTCAAAATAGCCGATGCGCCTTCGGCGGCAGTGGCTGTAATAGATATGCACACCAGCTACTCCCACCTACAGGACAATCCGGATTTCAATAAGTTCCATGGGCTCGATGACCCGATATTCGCGGACAAGAATTTGCGCAAGGCGATGCAGTACGCAGTCGACCGCGACTTCGTTGTTCAAGCAGCGCAGTTCGGACGCGGCGCGCCAGCCAATGATCATCCAGTAGGCGTCAACGACCAGTACTACTGGGACGATCAGCCAATAATAAAACAGGACATTCAGAAGGCTAAAGATTACCTAGCAGCCGCGGGATACGCAGATGGAATCGATGTAGTTCTAAACACAGCAGACATCGGTATCCAGCAAGAAATGGCTCTGGCATTCAAAGAATCGGTATCCAAGGCAGGTATCAATGTGGAAATAGCCACGCACGATGCCTCTGCGTACTGGGAAGCGCAGTGGATGGATCCCTGCTGCCCGTTCGTAACCAGCAACTGGGGCGCCAGACCAGCCAACGCCGCGATCGATGTTCAGTTGAGAGGCGGCACCGTATGGAACGAGTCGTTCTACAATAACCCGCGCCTCGACGAGCTGTTGGACTTGGCGGCAGCGTCCCCAGACCTGCAGGAACGCAAGAAATACTTCCAGGAAATGCAGGAGATTCTCATCGAAGATGTTCCTGTACTTTATCTAGCCTACCAGCCGACTATAATCGCACACCGCTCGAACATCCACGGTGTCAGAGCGCATACCGCGCTCGTACATTTCTTCTTCGAAGAGTGGTGGGTATCGGATAACTAATTAAGCTTCACTTTATCGATGGGGCGGAGACGACCAACGCCTTCGCTCCATCGATAATCAGATTCAGGAGAGGTCTTTAGTGGCTAGGTTTCTTGCAATAAGACTGTCGCTGATTTTAGTGACTCTTTTGGCGGTCTCCGCTGCAATTTTCGCGTTGATAGAGTTCGCGCCTGGCGACGCCGCGAGTTCGATTCTCGGACAGGGCGCTACACCAGAAAATCTGAAAAACCTGCGTGAGCTGCTAGGCCTGAACGAACCTCCCCATATCCGCTATCTCCAATGGATAGGCGGCGCGCTTCAGGGAGATCTGGGTACCTCCGCTTCAGGTGCTCCCATATCCAACATGGTTGGCGGACGGCTTTTCAACTCCTCTCTTCTGGCGATCGGCGCATTCCTCATAGCAGTTCCACTAGGACTCGTAGCAGGCGTTATCGTAGGGGTGAAATCAGACTCATTACTGGATCGTCTGCTCACTTTCGGAGGGTTACTGACGATTTCACTACCAGAGTTCGTTACCGGCATTTTGCTTGTGCTGATACTGTCATCGACACTCGGGTGGCTCCCCTCTTCCAGCATTATGATGCCGGGCGAATCGATCATAGGAAATCCACAAGTTCTGATAATGCCCATAATCACTGTTACAGGGGCGCTGTTCGCGTATATATTCAGAATGGCGCGCGCCAATGTGATCGAAGTAATGGGCAGCAACTATGTCCGCACGGCCATACTCAAAGGCTTGCCGATGAGGACAGTAGTTATAAGACATGTTATGCCCAATGCAATGCTGCCTACTATAACTGTCATCGCCAACAATGTCGGATGGCTGTTTGGCGGGCTCATTATCGTCGAAAATCTATTCTCTTATCCCGGTATGGGGAGCCTATTGATAATTGCAATAAACACTCGTGATATAAGACTGTTGCAATCTACAGCTATGATAATCGCTTCGGTATATGCATTTAGCAACCTCGCAGCCGACCTCTCTTACCGCACTCTCAATCCAAGACTTAGGGTATCGTAATGGCAATAGGAGATTCTGTACTAACAACAAGCGCTCGACGGCAGTCTGCTGTATCCAGATCATGGCAAGCGCTGTCGAGTGTTATATCGCTCATATTGAAGACGAACACGGGCAGAATCGCATTCGTCATAATCCTAATTCATACTGTCATTGCAATAACCGGTCCTTGGATAACTCCCTACCCGCCTACCGATTACGACCTTTCATATAGATCCGGCGGTCCCAATGCCTCTTACTGGCTCGGCACCGATTACAACGGCCGAGACATATTGAGTAGAGTCCTTGCAGGGTCTCGATCGATAGTGCAAATAGCCGTTATTGGAACGGTTTTTGGAGTAACGCTCGGAACTATCGTAGGGGTCACTAGCGGATATTTAGGAGGAAAAACAGACCAGATCATAATGCGGTTCGTGGATTGGTTCTTGGCAATTCCCTCCCTACTGCTTGCCATTTTGATAATCAACCTCAGCAGAGAGAGGTTCAGTGGGATAGACGAATCTTGGCTCGTGATTCTGACTATCGGCATATCGTTCATGCCTAACAACAGCCGTGTTATCAGAAGCGCCGCGCTTGCAATAAGACCACTGGAATTCGTAGAAAGCGCAAGGCTCAGAGGCGAACCAGCTCTTTACATTATGTTCAGGGAAGTTCTTCCCAATCTGATTCCCGTCATCGCAGTGGAATCCGCGATACGCCTTAGTTTCGCACTCCTTTTGACAGCTGGACTTGGATTTCTCGGGCTGGGCGTCCAGCCGCCTTCCTCGGACTGGGGTCTAATGGTAAGCGATAATTTCCCACACATGAGTGCAGCGCCACTCTCCGTTCTTGCGCCCGGCATTGCGATGGCATCGCTCGTTGTGGGGGTCAATCTGCTGTCCGATGGCATTCGACAAGCGCAGAACATTCCCGAAACCGGAGACCACTAAATGACTGTCATTGCCGATACAACCGCCACCGACACGCTGATACAAGTCGAAAACCTCGCCGTAACCTTCAATACACCGCGCGGGTCATTTCGCGCCGTTCGCAGAGCATCGCTGGAGATCGCCAGAGGCGAAGTATTGGGACTGGTGGGAGAGTCTGGCTGCGGTAAATCCACCGTCGCCTTCGCTATGATGGGCTATCTGCCCGGTACAGCGCAGGTCGATGGCGCGGTTCGCTTCGAAGGAGAAGATATAACGGCTCTTTCGCCCTCGGATCTGAGAGAACTGCGCGGCAACCGAATCTCAATGGTATATCAAGACCCTGTAACCTCGCTGAACCCGTCCATGACTGTCGGACTACAAGTGGAAGAGGCGCTCCGCTATCACCTAGCGATGGATTCCGAGGGAGCCCGCGCCCGCGCCATAGAGCTGTTCGAAAGCGTCGGCTTGGCAGACCCCGAAAGCATCGGCAGCCGATATCCGCATCAGCTCAGCGGCGGTATGCAGCAGCGTGTCGTCATAGCCATGGCGCTCGCCTGCGAACCGCATCTGCTCATCATGGACGAACCAACGACTGGTCTCGATGTTACCACCGAAGCGACGATTCTCGATCTCATCGTAGAGCTGAAAGATCGCGTCAATGCCGGCATCCTGTTCGTCAGCCACAACCTGGGCGTGATAGCGCGCGTCGCCGACCGCGTCGCCGTCATGTATGCAGGCGAAATAGTAGAGCAGGCAAAAGTACGCGATCTGTTCAAAAATCCTCGTCACCCATACACGGCCGGACTGCTGTCCTGCGTCCCCCAGCCGCCGGGTGATGACGGCATCGAGTACGAACTCACCAGCATCCCAGGCGCCGTCTTCGATGCGCAGATCGAGAATTTGGATTCCTGCCTATTCGCCTCCCGCTGTCCAATAGTGCAGGAAAACTGTACTGCGGAATCTCCCGCGTTGAGATCGACTCTCGAAGGCCATCTCTCTAAGTGCCTGTATCCACAGGATGTCTCCCCCTCGATATGGGGCGAGTCGCTCGAGCGCATCCGTAAAACAGACAACAGAGACGAGACTCCAGTTCTGGCAGTGGATAATATGCGGAAGTTCTACGGAAGCGAGCGCAAGAAGTACATCTTTTTCGGCCCCTCAGTGCGTGAACCGGTACGCGCGCTCGTGGATGTCGATATGCGTATCGCCCCCGGACGAACACTAGGGATTGTGGGGGAGAGCGGTTCGGGCAAAAGTACTGCCGCGCGCGCTATCGTCGGCCTGACTCCGAAAGACGGCGGCGAACTGGAGCTGCGAGGAAAGACGCTAGAAAGCGATGTCCACGACCGCACTTCCGAACAGCGCGCCGCCATGCGAATGGTGTTTCAGAATCCAACCGCATCGCTCAACCCCAAGCTCCCAATACGCCATTCCATTGTACGCGCATTGCGGAAATTCGCGGGTGTGAAGCGAGACCATGTCGAAGACCGCGCCCACGAGCTAATGGAATCGGTTGGACTCGATCCATCCTTCCTAGACCGACACCCAGACCAGCTCAGCGGCGGACAGCAGCAGCGCGTCGCGCTCGCCAGCGCATTCGCGGCGAATCCAGATCTCGTCGTCGCAGATGAAGCTGTATCCGCGCTCGATGTATCGGTGCAGGCGCAAGTATTAGGCCTACTCGAACAGCACCAGCGAGAATACGGAAACTCCTATGTGTTCATAACGCACGATTTAGGAGTCGTCCGCTATGTTTCAGACGATATTCTGGTGTTGTATGCCGGCCATGTAGCGGAATACGGCCCCTCCAAATCAGTTCTGAACTTCCCATCGCATCCGTACACTGAAGCGCTGTTGTCAGCAGCTCCGGTTCCAGACCCAGACACCGAACCAACTCATATCAGACTAGAAGGCTCTGTGCCGACGCTGCGCGCTGAGTTCGAAGGCTGCTTCTTTGCCGGCCGCTGCCCGCGCAAACTAGGCAATATATGCGATAATACACAGCCGCCCGAACAGATCAGCCACGATAGTGGCATGCATATCATTAACTGCCACATCCCTCTCGCAGAACTGGAAGTCCTGCAGCGGCAGGAAATATTTTTAGAGCAGGCGGCGGACTGCTAACCGCGAGCGCGCATAAATCCGAACTATCTCATGCGCGCTGCAGGAGGAGTTCTCTACGCCCTCTATCGAACAGCCGAACAGCGCGCGAGATCGGATCGATGTTTCCCAATCGCGCGCTATGCTTCATAATGAAATCCTGATGACTGAAACTCACTTTCACGGGATTTAGGGGGCAATTTTACATGAAGATAGCGCGTTTCTTATGGCGCGGGCGTGTCCGCTGGGGCGATATAAGAGGAGACGAAATTTGGACAGTTGGGCGCAATGTCCTGCGTGATCCGTTAGAAAGCAGCAGTCGCTATCTCTGCCCTCTTTCCGAAATTCGTTTGCTGGCGCCGATCGACACTCGTGAGAGCAAAGTCGTCGCCATCGCCGCCAATTATGGCGAACGCGACGAGCGCGACGGGCCTGGAATATTCATGAAACAGCCGGGCACGGTAATCGGCCCCGATGAACCTATCGTATATCCGCGCATCGGGCGAAATATAATTCACGAAGCGGAGTTGGGTATCGTGATCGGTCGCGCGGCGCGACATGTCAGCGTGGAGAACGCTCTCGAATATGTAATGGGCTACACCTGCGTAAACGATGTCAGCGCGAGCGAGCTGGAATCCAGCGACTTGGGGCGCGGCACCAGCATGAGATGGAAACACTTCGATACATTCTGCCCAATTGGGCCGTGGATCGTCAGCGCAGACGAAATATATCGAACTGACAGAACTCATCCCACACACTTCGACATCCGTTGCCGCGTAAATGGCGAGACCGTCGTAGAAGGTTCGACGCGCGATATGCTGTGGGGAATCGCAGAGCTGGTGTCTTGGGTGTCCGAAGTGATGGCGCTGCATCCCGGAGACATCATCGCCAGCGGCTGTCCAGATGTAGGCGAGATAGCAGTTGGGGATACCGTAGAAGTGGCTGTCGATCACATCGGCACCCTCCGCAACTTCGTCGTGGCCGATGCCTGAGAAAAGATGCGCAATGCAATTCGAACGAACTTTCGATCATGTATAATAGCGTCACCGTAGGAATCCAAACTGCAATCAGTCCGAGGCTGTAACTCGATACTGTAACCATCGTCGCGGATTTTGCGCGAAAAGTAAACTAGACCGACCAGTGAGGTGAGCAGCATGAAGATTACCGACATCCGCATCGATCAGCTTATACCGCCCGATTCAGCTCCAACTGCATTCGCGGGCAGGCCTGGACGCCTCATCGTGCGCGTGTTCACGGACGAGGGCATCGTCGGAATCGCCGAGGGATCGCGCGGGCTGGGCGTTTTCCGCGCATATCTCGACGATGTCATCGAGCCGCTGCTAGTCGGCATGAATCCGCTTCAGCCGCGCCGGATTTGGGAGCTGCTCGCTCTGGGTACTGGAGAACGCGCTACGCGATTGCCTTCGCAGATTGTCGGCTCCATAGATGTTGCAATATGGGACATCATGGGCAAGGCGGCGGGAATGCCGCTTCACGCGCTGCTAGGCGGCGCGGCGCGAACGGAGATTCCGCTGTACTGGAGTCGCGGCAGCGGCTGGCGCAAATCGCCGGGCGAAATGCTGGAGGAGGTGCAGGAAGGATACGAGCGAGGCTTCCGCGCTTTCAAGATAAGAATGGATTGGCGCGATTACAGACAAGACGCCGACCCAGACAAGGACTTCGCAATCTTCGAGGCATGCCGAAACTGGTTGCCGGACGATGTGCCGCTGGGTTTCGATGCCAACTGCGGCTATTCCGTCTCCACCGCCATCATGCAGGGACGCCGTATGGAGGATATGGGAGTCGCGCACTTCGAGGAGCCTCTGCCACAGTACGATTTCCCCGGTCTGCGTCAGGTGGTGGATGCGCTCGACTGTCCGGTTTCCACAGGGGAACAGGCAGTTTCGGCGTGGCAGTTCCGCGACCTGCTAGACCTAGGCAACCCCGACATACTCCAACCGGATATCCTGAATGTCGGGGGCCTCTCGGAGATGATGCGCGTCTATGAGATGGCATCTGCGCGCAACAAGGTCATCATGCCGCACAGCCCGAATGTCGGCGCAAACTCGCTTGCCAGCCTGCACGCATATAGCGCTGTGGGCAATGCTATTCGTCCGCACGAGTTCTCAGAGGAGTTCACCGGCCCCGCTGAGCGCGTCGCGGAGCTGTTCGTCGATCCCATCATCCCCGAGGGGGGCAAGATAACGCTATCCGACAGGCCTGGACTAGGCGTAGAGTTCGATGAGCGCGTTCTGGCCGAGTGGATAGCCGAGTAGCCATAGTAGATTAGACGCGAATTCAGCAGAGAGCAAAAGCGCAAGCCGCATCCAATAAGTAGAGCATAACGACCTCCGACAGTATCGCCGCATTCCGTAGTAAGAGAACGCGGCGGAGAAGTGAAGGGATTATGCGGCATGAGTAAAAAGAGTATCGCACTCGGCGCGCTCACTGGCGGGTTGTTTACTGCCCCGATGATGTCGGTAATGTATATTGCCGATAAATGGGTCGATCTGTCGTTTGCCCCATTCGACGCCTTCGATTGGCTGACGCGAGTCTTGCCGGGGGCATTCATCACTTTCGGGATCGACCTGATGATCGATCTGCTGAGAGCGTTCGGCGCGAGCGTGGCAAACACTGCCAAGACCGCGGAGCAGATCATCGCTGTCGGCGTGTTTCTCATCGCAGGCGCAGTGGCAGGCATCATCGTGTTCGTTGCCTTCGATCGGCTCAGACCGAATCGCTGGATAGAATTCGGACTCATACTCGGAGTTATATTCGGCGTGCCAATTGCGGCCATAACCGCCGATATCGGTCAATCCACTCTCTCGCCTTATGTCAACTTCGCATGGATAACGCTGCTGTTCTTGGCTTGGGGCGCGCTGGTGATACATACAGGGCGCAGGACGCTCCCGCCAGCCTCAACGCCCGCGCTGGAGACCGGCAGTTCAGGCGAGACGCGCTCCGCGCAGGCGCTGGGAAGACGCCAATTCCTCGTGCGTATGGGCGTCGCGACCGCATCCGTAACCGTCGTCGGCGCTGGTTTGGGGCGCGTGCTGGAAACATCCGAACGCAGCCGGCTCGAAAAGGAGCTGGACGCTGTATCGGCGGATGCCATGACGGATCTCGCCCCGATGATAGACCTCCCAAACGAAGACGATCCCGTGAAACCCGCGCTCGGCACTCGCCCAGAATATACCGCTGTCAGAGACCACTATAAGGTCTTCATCCGCTCCCAGCCGACGAAGATCGAAGCTGCGGCTTGGACGCTGCCGATAGCAGGTCTCGTAGATCATCCAAAAGTGATGACACTCGACGAAATACGCACCGCCTACGCCCCCCGCAGCGAATTCGTTACGCTCACATGCATCTCCAATCGGCTCGGCGGAGACCTGATCAGCACTACATACTGGACGGGTGTCAGTATGCAGGACATACTCGAAGAAATCGGCCCGAAGCCGGAGGCGCGCTATCTGGTCATCTCTTGCGGCGACGGATTCTATGAAACGGTCGCTCTTGATCTCATATATTCCGACGAACGCATCATGCTGGCGTATGCGTGGGACGGCAGACCGATACCATTCGATCACGGCTTCCCGCTAAGGATATGGCTCCCCGATCGATACGGTATGAAACAGCCGAAATGGATAACTGGCATCGAGGTGGTCGGCGAGTATCGCGAAGGCTACTGGGTGGAACGCGGCTGGGATGAGGTGGCGCGAATCAAAGCTACTTCCGTAGTGGACACGGTGGCGGTGGACTCGATTATCGAGGACGGAGACAGCAAGCTGATACCCGTAGGCGGTATCGCCTTCGCCGGCGCGCGTGGCGTATCGAAAGTCGAAGTCCGCGTGGACGAAAAAGGCGAATGGCGCGAAGCGAAACTGCGCTCGCCGCTTTCGGATGTCTCTTGGGTTATCTGGCGTTACGACTGGCCCTTCAGTGAAGGCTCACATGTGTTCGAGGTGCGCTGTGTCGAATCCGATGGAACGCCGCAAATTGCCGAACGCAGCAGCAGCCCCAGACCTAGCGGTTCGACCGGAATCCACCAGCGGAGCGAAAGAGTGTAGCCGGCGTCTAGTCGGCCTCGAAACATTCAGCAAATCATAAATTAGACCATCCCATATCGGACCATTCGAGGATGCAGAATGAATCAACTCATAAATCTGACAGCGCGGCAGGCAGTCCACGAACTGCGACGCGGCGCGGTTTCTCCGATGGAGCTGATAGACGCGGCAATAGAACGAATCGAAGAGACAGACGACGCGTTGAACGCCCTGCCCACGCTGTGCGCTGAACGCGCGCGGGATCGGGCGTCCCGTCTGTCCATTCCGTCACCGCAAGACGAACCGCGCGGATTCTTGCACGGCCTGCCTATCGCCATCAAAGACCTCAAAGATGTCGAGGGAGTCCGCAGCACGCGCGGGTCGCCGATATTCAGTGATCATGTTCCAGATCGTTCCGATCTGCTCGTAACCAATCTCGAATCCAAAGGCGCGGTCGTGCTGGCGAAGTCGAACACGCCGGAGTTTGGCGCGGGCGCAAACACATTCAACGAGGTCTTCGGCAAAACGCGTAATCCATGGAACACAGCGATGACCTGCGGCGGCTCGTCCGGCGGCTCTGCCGCCGCGCTCGCGGCAGGGCAGGTGTGGCTTGCGTCCGGCAGCGACTTGGGCGGCAGTTTGCGCATTCCGGCCAGCTTCTGCTCGGTGGTCGGTCTTCGCCCCACACCCGGACGTGTCGCGCACGGGCCGAAAGCAGACCCGTTCGGTACGCTCCCCGTAGAGGGGCCGATGGGACGCAGCGTGGGCGATGTCGCGCTGATGCTAGATACGATGTCCGGCGTTCATCCAGCAGACCCACTCAGCATCTCCGCGCCAGAGACGAGCTTCACGAGCTGGGTGGATAACCCCATCGCTCCTAAGAAGATAGCCTACTCCCCAGACCTAGGGATTACTACTGTAGATCCGGAAGTGGAGCAGATATGCAAACACGCTCTGTCTCATTTTCGAGACATCGGCGCGGAGGTGGAAGATGCAAGCATCGATCTGGGCGATGCGGAATGGGTGTTTCAGGCGCTTCGCGGCGCGCAGTATGTGGCGAGCTTCCAGCCGCTGATACGCGAACATCGCGCGCTGCTAAAAGAAGAGATTATCTGGAACATCGAACACGGTCTCTCGCTAACACCAGAAGACATCGGACGCGCAGAACTCGAACGCGGCGCGATAATCAACCGCACGGCAGAGTTCTTCAGGAAGTACGAACTCCTAGTATGTCCAGCAGTGCTGTCACCGCCCTTCGATGTCGATATCAGATATCTCACAGAGGTAGAGGGCAGGTCTTTCCCAACATACATAAGCTGGCTAATAATGACATTCGCGCTGACACTCACCGGCTGCCCCGCCATATCCGTACCGTGCGGATTCACTCGGTCCGGCCTGCCGGTGGGGCTGCAAATCATGGCGCCGTGGCGCGAGGAAGGTTTTCTGCTGGGCGCATCGGCGCTGTTCGAGCAGGCAAGAGGCATCGCGGATATGACACCAATATCTCCTAAAGTTTAGATAACCCTGCGAGTGAATGGTGAAGTATCCCGAAACTGCCTGAAGATTGACACAACTTTCACAAACTGCTATATTTCGCTGACTTGTTGGCACATTCCAAACTGCCGGATGCTTTGTGCGAAACTCTCTGCGTCGGTAGGCTTGTAGGATGCTCTATCCCTCAGATGTGCGAACCTACGCAGTAACGGTGGTGTAATGGTCGACCGCGATCAGGCAATCGAATACGCGCTGAAAGAGGCTAGAGATAACGATGTAAAGTTCATCCGCCTCTGGTTCAGTGATATTTTAGGCAATCTCAAGGGTTTTGCCATCACGGTGGAGGAGCTGGAATCCGCCCTGACACGGGGGATGGGCTTCGACGGCGCGGCAATAGAAGGCTTCGCGCGCGCAGAAGAGAAAGACTTATACGCGCTGCCAGACCCGAACACTTTTGCCATTTTGCCTTGGCGCCCGCGCGAGAATGCCGTTGCCAGAATGTTCTGCGATATCATCAACCCTGACGAATCTCCGTTCGAAGGTGACCCGCGTTTCGTGCTGCGACGCAACATAGAGCGCGCCGCGAAAATGGGCTACACATACTATGTCGGGCCGGAGATCGAATACTTCTACTTCAAAAACGACTCCAATCCAGAGGTTCTGGATACGGGCGGATACTTCGATCAGAATGTTACGGACTCGGACGATAAGGCCGCGGGAACAGACTTGCGACGCGAAACAGTCCTCATGCTGGAAGAGCTGGGCATACCCGTCGAAGCGAGCCATCACGAAGCCGCGCCCAGCCAGCACGAGATCGACTTGCGTCATACTGACGCCATGACAATGGCGGATACGGTCATGACATACAAGCTCGTCGTCAAGGAGACCGCGCTTCGGCACGGCTGCTACGCCAGCTTCATGCCCAAGCCCATCGCCGGCGTAAACGGCAGCGGAATGCATACGCATCAATCCTTGTTCAGAGGCGGACGCAACTCATTCTACGACGCCAATGACCCCGATCACCTTTCCAATACGGCAAAACACTTCATCGCAGGGCTGCTGAAACACGCCCGCGAAATAACATCTATTACCAACCAATGGGTCAACTCATACAAGCGGCTCGTCCCGAACTACGAAGCCCCCGTACATGTTACTTGGGCCACGCTCAACCGCGCCGATCTAGTGCGTGTTCCTTCATTCAAGCCCGGAAGGGAAGACTCTCGCCGCATCGAATACAGATCTCCTGATCCGGCGTGCAATCCGTATCTCGCGTTCAGCGTGATGCTTGCAGCAGGGCTGGACGGCATCGAAAATGAATACGAACTGCATAGCCCTGCGGATGCGGATGTGTTCGACATCTCGCAATCGAATCGGGCGAAAAGAGATATAGAATATCTGCCCAACAATCTGCTGGAGGCTATCCGAGCAACCGAAGAGAGCGAACTGGTGCGACATGCCCTGGGTGATGTCGTGTATGCCAGTTTCATCGAGAATAAGAAGATCGACTGGGAGCGTTACAGATCCCAGGTAACGGACTATGAGATAGCTCGATACCTGCCGAATCTTTAGCCTGCCTGTCAACTGTAACCGGGATTCTGCGGCGGCATGGCGTAACTATACCGAATCTCCGCGCTTACCAATTTTATCCACTCATCCACCCCTGCCAGTTCATTCCAAGGCGTTGCCATGACATCCTATGACAAGGATTATACCCCCCGCCTTTCGACTGACGGGCTCTATCATCCGTCTTTCGAACACGAAGCCTGCGGTGTCGGTCTCGTCGCAAACACACGAGGCATAAAGTCTCACGAAGTCATACTTCAAGGTATCGAGGTGCTCGCTAATTTAGGGCATCGAGGCGCGGCGGGCGCAGACCCAGAAACCGGCGACGGCGCGGGTATAATCATACAGATGCCACATGGCTTCATGGCAAAATCTTTCGGAGAACTGGGCATATCCGTCCCTGAACCGGGCTGCTACGCCGTAGGCATGACCTTTCTGCCCAGCGACCCAGACGAACGCGAGAGATGCGAACGCCTCATCGAGGAGACAGTCGCCGCAGAGGGTCAAATCTTCGGCGGATGGCGTGATGTACCCGTATCTCCCGATGCGATAGGCACACTCGCAGCTAGGGTGATGCCGACTATAAAGCAGTTCATAATACTGCGCGCCGACTCGACACCCAGCGAGCGCGATTTCGAGCTGCGCCTGTTCGTCATCCGCAAGCAGATCGAAAAGGCGATACTTGGCCCAGATCTCAGCGGCGACAGCGAATTCTACATCTGCAGCCTGTCTTCGCGCACCATCGTTTACAAGGGGCTCGTCATGGCGCGGCAGCTGCCGGGCTTTTATCGCGACCTCACAGACGAGAACATGGTAACCGCCTTCGCGCTGGTTCATTCGCGCTTCTCCACGAACACGCTCGGCGCATGGAAACTGGCGCATCCGTACAGATTCGTAATCCACAACGGCGAAATCAACACAATGCAGGGCAACATCAACTGGATGGCCGCTCGCGAAAAGAAATTCGAGTCGGATGAACTGGGTGAGGATGTCGAGAAGCTGACACCCATCGTAACGCCGCTGCAAAGTGACACGGCGTCTCTGGACAATGCTCTCGAGACGCTACTTGCATCGGGCCGTTCGTTAGACCATGCCCTAATGATGCTGATTCCGGAGGCGTGGGGCGACCATATCCCAATGGACGACGCCAAGCGGGACTTTTACGAATATCACTCCTCTATGATGGAGCCATGGGACGGCCCGGCGCTGATAATCGGCACCGACGGCGCGAAAGTCTGCGCAGTCCTAGACCGCAACGGCCTGCGCCCTTGCCGCTATCTGGTCACAACGGATGATGTGCTGATCATGGCATCCGAAACGGGCGTGCTGGATGTGCCGCCCGAAAAGGTGCTGTATAAAGAGCGCATATACCCCGGTCGGATGTTCATGCTGGACACCGAGCGAGGCGAGATCGTGCAGGATGCGGAGATAAAGTCCGCGCTCGCCAGGCGTCGGCCTTACGGCAAGTGGCTCGCCGAAAATACGATCTCATTGGAAGATTTGCCAGAGCCAACGCAGACAAACACCCCTGACTTCGACACGCTCACACAGCGACAGGCCGCGTTCGGATACACCCTCGAAGACTTACGAATGATACTCGAACCTATGCTGCTGAATGGAGCTGACCCCGTCGGCTCTATGGGTACGGATGTACCGCTGGCGGTTATGTCCGATCGATCGCCGCTGCTGTTCCACTATTTCAGACAGCGTTTCGCGCAAGTATCCAACCCACCTCTGGACTCGATACGCGAGGAGCTGATCACATCTACCCGCGCGATGATCGGCAGAGAGCGAAATCTCTTCGACGAGACGCCAGAACATGCAAGGCAGCTGACGATAAGAGAGCCGTTTCTAACTAATGCGGAGCTGGCGAAGATACGCGAAATCGACGCGAACGGCATCCGCTCCAAGACGCTATCGACCCTGTTCGACCCCGAATCTCACGGCGGCCTGCGGCAGGCGATGAATCGTCTGCGCGCAGAAGCGTCTCGCGCTGTCGCAGATGGATATTCCATACTGATACTCTCCGACCGCGGCGTGGACGAAGACAACGCCCCCATCCCTAGCCTGCTGGCTACAGCCGGCGTTCATCATCACCTGATACGCGAGGGGACGCGCACCCAATGCGGTATCGTAGTCGAATCCGGAGAGCCGCGAGACATTGCGCAGCTCGCCCTGCTCATCGGATACGGCGCGGGGGCTATCAACCCCTATATGGTCTTCGAATCGATACAGGACATGATCCAACAAGGTTATGTATTCTCCCCAATCGGCTACCCCGCCGCTGAAAAGAACTTCATAAAAGCGGCGCATAAGGGCGTCGTAAAGACGATGGCTAAGATGGGCATATCCACCATCCAAAGCTATCGCGGCGCGCAGATATTCGAGGCGGTAGGGCTGGACGAAGATTTCACCGAAGAGTTCTTCACATGGACGCCCTCCCGCATCGGAGGAGTCGGCATAGACGCGATCGAGGAGGAATCGAGAGTCCGTCACTCACTCGCATATGTCGATCTGCGCGTGCCGGGCGACTCGAGACTAGAAACAGGCGGCTTTTACCAGTGGCGGCGCGATGGCGAATTCCATATGTGGAATCCGACTACCATCGCTAAGCTCCAATATGCCACCAAATCCAATGATTGGAAAACATATCAGGAATTCGCAGACTGGGCAGACGGATACTCTCAACGGATGTGTACCATACGCGGTCTGCTCGAATTCCGAAAGTCGGATTCGCCACTGTCCATAGACGAGGTGGAGCCGGCATCCGAGATCGTAAAGCGGTTCGCCACTGGCGCAATATCACTAGGTTCGATAAGCAAAGAAGCGCATGAGACGCTCGCTATCGCCATGAATCGTATAGGCGCTCGCTCGAATACCGGCGAGGGCGGCGAAGACTGGCATCGCTATACACCCGATGCGAACGGAGACTTGCGAAGCAGCGCAGTAAAGCAGGTAGCCTCCGGGCGGTTTGGCGTTACGATAAACTATCTCGCCAACGCCAAGGATATCCAGATAAAGATGGCGCAGGGCGCGAAACCGGGTGAGGGCGGACAGCTGCCCGGCCACAAGGTGGATGAATACATCGGCTGGGTTCGCAATTCTACACCCGGCGTGGAGCTAATATCGCCGCCGCCGCACCACGACATATATTCCATCGAAGATTTAGGGCAGCTAATACACGACCTGAAGAACTCGAACCCCAACTCCCGCATACATGTGAAGCTGGTCGCAGAAGCTGGCGTCGGCACCATCGCCGCCGGCGTCTCGAAGGGACATGGCGATGTGGTGTTGATCAGCGGAGACAGCGGCGGCACCGGCGCATCGCCAGAGGCATCTATAAAATATGCCGGTCTGCCCTGGGAGCTGGGCGTCGCAGAAACACAGCAGGTACTGGTCGAAAACGATCTGCGCGGCCGCATAGTGGTGCAGACGGACGGCCAGATAAAGACCGGGCGCGATGTAGCCATCGCATGTCTGCTCGGCGCCGAAGAGTTCGGAATGGCGACTGCGCCTCTCATAGCTATGGGCTGCATAATGCTGCGCAAGTGCCATCTCAACACATGCTCCGTCGGCATCGCCACACAAGACCCCGAACTGCGCAAAAAGTTCGCCGGGCAGCCCGAACATCTTCTCAACTACTTCTTCTTCGTCGCCGAAGATCTACGCCAGATAATGGCAGATATGGGATTCCGCACCATCAACGAGATGGTCGGGCGTATGGACATGCTCGATACACGGCAGGTCATCGACCATTGGAAAGCGCAAGGGTTGGACTTCTCTCGCCTCCTGAAGATGCCCAATGTCCCGAATGACATCGCAACCTACTGCTGCGAAGAACAGGATCACGGCCTCGCCAATGCGCTGGACAACGAACTCATCGAGCTGTGCCATGATGCCATAGAATCCAAGACCCCTGTTGCGCTGGATATGCCTATATCCAACGCCAACAGGACGGTCGGAACGACTCTAAGCTACGAAATCGCGCGCAGACACGGTGAGGGAGGTCTGCCGGACGACACGATCACCATCCGTTTTCGTGGGTCTGCCGGCCAGAGCTTCGCGGCGTTTCTGGCAAAAGGCGTAACATTCCATGTGGATGGCGACGCCAACGACTATTTCTGCAAAGGGCTGTCCGGGGGCCTCGTTACCATCCAGCCTCCTGCAGAAGCGACATTCGTCCCGGAGGAAAACATACTGGTCGGCAATGTCGTATTGTATGGCGCGACTGGGGGCAAGGCATTCATACGCGGCGTGGCGGGAGAACGATTCTGCGTGCGCAACTCTGGCGCGGAAGCAGTCGTCGAGGGTGTGGGCGACCACGCCTGCGAATACATGACACGCGGGCGCGTCGTCATTCTCGGGCCTACAGGACGCAACTTCGCAGCAGGCATGAGCGGCGGCGAAGCATTCGTACTCGACGAACATGGCAAGTTCGCAGAACTCTGCAATATGGAACTGGTTCTCCTCGAAGACTTGACCGAAGATGCCGACATCGCCGCAGTCCGTCGTATGATCGAAGACCACCTCGCATTTACCAACAGTGCGAATGCGAGACGCGTCCTGCAAAACTGGGAAACGATTCGCCATAAATTCGTCAAGGTGATGCCCAGAGACTACAAACGGGTGCTTGCCGAACGCACCGAAAAGACAGAGGCCGCGATGGTTGCGGCAGGCAACTAAGAGGATTCCTACCGCATATGGGTAAACCGACAGGATTCATGGAGTGGGCGCGGCAGACCCCCACGAGACAAGACCCGGAGGCGCGCACGCGCAACTGGCTGGAGTTCTACAACGAATGGACTGAGGACGAGGCGCGCGCGCAAGGCGGACGCTGTATGAACTGCTCTGTTCCATTCTGTATAGGCGGCTGTCCGCTCGGTAATATCATTCCCGATTTCAACGATCTGGTCTATCGGGGCAGGTGGCGCGACGCGCTGGACACGCTCCACTCCACGAATAACTTCCCTGAATTCACCGGGCGAATATGCCCCGCCCCGTGCGAAGGTTCATGCGTCCTGAACATCAACGACGATCCAGTTACCATCGAATATATGGAGAAAGCGATAGCCGATCGAGGTTGGCGCGAAGGCTGGATCGTACCGCAGCCACCGAAAATTCGTACAGGGAAGAGTGTCGCAATAGTCGGCTCCGGCCCCGCCGGACTCGCCGCCGCCATGCAGCTCAACCGCGCAGGTCACACCGTAACCGTATTCGAGCGCGATGAGTACATCGGGGGCCTACTGCGACTCGGAATCCCTGAGTTCAAGCTGGAAAAGAGTGTCGTCCGCCGACGCGTGGAGCAGATGGAGGCGGAGGGCGTCGAGTTCAGAACGAACGCAAACATAGGACGAGATATTCCCGCCGCAGACATCCGCGCTGACTTCGACGCCATATGCCTCACCGGAGGCTCCACGATAGCGCGCGACCTGCCAATTCCAGGCCGCGAACTCGGCGGCGTGCATCTGGCAATGGAATATCTAACCCAGCAAAACCGCGTCAACGAAGGCCAGACTTTCGAGCCATCCGAGCGCATATTAGCCGAGGGCAAGCGCGTGCTGGTACTAGGCGGCGGCGACACCGGCTCCGACTGCGTTGGAACCGCGCATCGGCAGGGCGCGGAGATCGTATATCAGTTCGAGCTGCTGCCGGAACCGCCACAGGTTCGCAGCGACGACAACCCTTGGCCGCAATGGCCGATGATTCTGCGCACATCGTCTTCCCACGAAGAGGGCGCAGTACGCGATTACGACATCCTAACCAAAAGATTCTCCGGCGCAAACGGCAGGGTGCAGAAGATGCACGCCGTCAGGCTGGAATGGGGTCAGCCCGATGCGACAGGTCGCCCGAGCATGGTCGAACTGCCTGGCTCCGAATTCGACTTAGATGTCGATCTGGTACTGCTCGCGCTGGGCTTCGTACATCCGGAGCATGATGGGATACTGAATCAGCTCGGCGTCGCTCTCGACGATCGCGGCAATGTCGTAACCGACGCAAACAAGATGACCAGCGCGCCGGGCATATTCGCGGCGGGCGACATGTCTCGCGGTCAGTCGCTGGTCGTATGGGCCCTCGCCGAAGGCAGGGAGGCCGCGCGCGGCATCGACGAATACCTCATGGGCGCCACCGCTCTGCCCCGCTCCGTAAGCACAACGCCGGTGATGTAAAAAACCAGCTATCACCGGTTATCGCAAGTAATGCCTCAGTATCGCTATCATGGCGTCTCGGTTCTCGGAGGGAGTGCCAACCAGTGGGAACTGGATACCCAATTCTCTTGCCATCATTCGTACCGTCTTATTGATAGCCTGAGATGCCGCCTTCGCTTCGATTTGGCCCGCATTATTACTTCTGTACATGAAATACTCCTCTACTACATATGGGAACTAGATCTATTAAGGGAATCTATGGAAGTTCATCACTCCCACAGATAATCGTTGAAGGTTATGCATACTTTTTCAGGCTAGTGTTAGCATCGGTTTCTCATTACGCTTAAACTATTTATGACAACACAGAACAACGCCCCACGCTCTCATTTCACCGTCGCAGGCGATGTATAGATGCCGTCTGCCACTCCGCGCGCATGCGCTCGAATTGCGTATAATGGCGCAGACGAACGGAAATCAGCAGGAGGCAAAAATACTGTGACACTCAAAATCTCGGTCATATCGGGCAGAGGCGAAGCGGATACGGAACTCATCGAAGAACAGATTCAGGGGTTGGACTACGAGCTGGAAAAATACGAATGCTCCAGCGACGGCGAGGCGATCGAAGCCATGGCCGGCGCGGATATCGTTATCAACGCCGGTGTCGAGTTGTCCCGCGAGGTGATCGAGGAGACCGAGGGCGTGCAAGCGATACTCGTTGGCAGCCACGGGTTCAACCACATCGATCACGAAGCCGCCACCGACATGGGCATCATGGTCGTCAACTCGGCGGGTTTCTGCACGGAGGAAGTCTCCAACCACGCCATCACGATGCTGCTGGCTTGCGCCAAGAAGCTGACTCGGCTGAACGATCTGGTCAAGGACGGCAAGTGGGGCGCGGAAACACGCGCCGCTATCATGCCAATGGGCCCTATCTACGGTCAGACCCTCGGGCTGGTCGCATTCGGAAACATCGCGCGCGCCGCAGCGCGCAAGGCGCAGGCGTTCGGCATGGATGTCATCACATACGATCCCTACTGCCCACCCTGGATCACCCGTGAATATCGTGTGCGACAGGTTAGCAGCTTAGAAGAGCTGGCGAGCGACTCGGATTTCGTCTCCGTACACACGCCGCTCAACAATCAGACGCGCGGCCTGCTAGGGGCGAGCTTCTTCGCGGCGATGAAGCCGACTGCCTATATCATAAACACCTGCCGGGGCCCGGTCATCGACGAGACGGCGCTCATAGCTGCCCTGCAGAACGGCGAGATAGCAGGCGCCGGCCTCGATGTGTTCGAGGAAGAGCCGACCTATCCTGAAAACCCACTGCTGAAGATGGACAATGTCATCGTAACGCCACACTCGGCAGGCTCTTCGAATATGTCCAGAATCAGATCCGGTGTTCAGGTCGGGCAAGAGACTTCTCGACTCATCAACGGCACTTTCCCAATGTCCGTCGTCAACCCCGAAGTGCGCCACTCCATCGAGGGGCGCCCAGCCGCGACGAATATCTAAATCAGAGGCGAGAAATCTCCGGCGCGGGGCGTTTCGAGAAACGCGATTAGGCTAATATCGTAACGCCCCGTTAGCGCCGCTAGTCATTTCTATCTCGGCCATACCACAGGTCGGCAATCCCACGGAATCCGGCTCGGACAGCGAAACTGTTCCCACTGCCTTACTCATAACACAGCTCTGCCACCCCACAAAATGCAGTACGAACAACAAAAGTCGCTCCCTACGCATTCTCCATATCACACAGCGACCATCCCACAAAATGCAATACGAACAACAAAAGTTACTCGCTCCGCATTCTCCATATCACACAGCCGCCACCACACAAAATGCAGTACGAACAACAAAAGTTGCTCCCTACGCATTCTCCATATCACACAGCCGCCACCACACAAAATGCAATACAAACAACAAAAGTTGCTCCCTACGCATTCTCCATATCACACAGCCGCCACCACACAAAATGCAGTACGAACAACGAAAGTTGCTCGCTCCGAATTCGACCATACCACACGGCTGCCATCCCACGGAATCCGGCGCTGACAACTACGACGCGCCTTCAGTCCGCGGCGACTTCGTGGCTGATTACGCGCCCGCTGGTATAGACTATCCCGTCTTCGCATCGGGATTCGACTCGGCCATCGTCGAACTGCTCTGCGTACAAACTGGCGTACAGACCACATTCCGCCAGCAGCTGCGCATGCGTGCCATGCTCGACGATCTTGCCCTCATCCACCACGAATAGCACATCTGCGGACATAATAGTAGATAGACGATGCGCGATGGCGATGGTAGTTCTACCTTGCATCAACGGTTCCAGCGCAGCTTGCACATGCCGCTCGCTGACGGTATCCAGCGCGGAAGTGGCCTCGTCCAGTATCAGTATGCGCGGGTCGTGCAGGATGACGCGGGCGATGGACAGCCGCTGACGCTCTCCGCCGGATAGCCGATAGCCGCGCTCGCCTACTACGGTGTCGTAGCCGTCGGGTAGGCCGACAATCCAATCATGAATGAACGCCGCCTTAGTCGCCGCCTCGATCTGCGCCTGCGTCGCGTCCGGCTTTGCGTACAGGAGGTTGCTGCGAAGCGTTGCGTTGAATAGATAGCTCTCCTGAGTAACATATCCAACTGCGCCCGAAAGCGATTCGAGTGTCATGCCGCGTATGTCTATCCCGTCTATTTTGACGGCGCCGCTGGAAGGATCGTACAGACGCGGTATCAGGTAAGAGATAGTCGTTTTACCCGCGCCGCTCGGCCCGACGAAGGCCGCGAGCTGACCCGGAGCAATCTCTAAACTCACATCATCGAGCGCCCATGCACGATCACCGTTCGGGGAATCTGTCTCGCGCCGACTCGCGCCATTCTGGTCGTCATAGGACAGATAGACCGCGTCGAATTCGACATGCCCGCGAATATCACGCGGGGCGACAGCAACGGCGTTCGGCATGTCTTCTATATCCGGGTTTATGTCCAAATAGCCGAATATCCTATCGAACAGCGCCATAGATGAGCGCAGCTCCACTGATGTTTCCATCAGATTCCCAATCGGGAAATACAGTCTGAACTGCAGTGTGGTAAACGCTACGATAGTTCCCGAAGTGACGGTGTATGAGTAACTGCCCGTCAGCAAATATCCGGCGACTACATATATGGCGACAGGCGAGAGGGAGAAGAAAATCTGAACCATGGCGAAGAACAGCTGGCCTGTCATCTGTCGACGGACGGCGAGCATGGCCATGCGCTCGTTCTCGCTATGGAATCGGTCTATCTCCGCGTTCTGCCTGCCAAACAGTTTGGCGAGCATAATGCCAGACACGGAGAGCGTCTCCTGCGTGATAGCCGTAACCTGCGCGGCGGCCTCCTGCGCCTCCGCCGTAACCCGCCTCCTGCGCTCCCCGACATATCGGGACAAGAACAGGAAGACGGGAATGACGATGACCGATACGACCGTTAGCTGCCATGACATTATCGCCATTGCCACGAGAGTGCTGATGAAGATGACGCTGTTGGAGAGAACGCTGGACAGCGTGCTGGTTACGACATTCTGTATCCCACCTACATCGTTCGAGATACGCGACTGTATCTCGCCGGTGCGTGTTCGGGTGAAGAAGTGCAGCGACAGGCTTTGCAGATGGCTGTACAGCCTATCGCGCAGGTCTCTCATCACGCGCTGACCGACGATGTTGGTCATATAAGTCTGCACGATGCCCAACGCGCCGCTCAGCACGGTCACGCCGATCATTATGCTCACGAGCGTCCAGAGCAAGCTCAGATCAGGCGAGCCACCCTCCGGGAACAGCGCGTCATCGAAAATCGAGCGTATCAGCACCGGGTTTACGACGCCTAATCCGGCAGTTATCAGAATGAGAACGACGATGCCCGTGACACTAAGTTTGTACGGCATAAAGGACGATGCCGCCCTCTTTACGACACCTCGATTTATGGGCGCGGTGGACTGCGCAGACATCGTTTCGCTCCTATATGTACCGATACCACTACACTATATCGCATACCTCTCCGTCATAGGCCTGATTGCAGATAATCTCGGTATCTGGGCGAACGCAGTGCCAACGCTTCAGCCCGCGCCTCAGTCCACGCACATCAGTCCACAAAGAAGGCGCGAAGCTCTCGGAGCAGGAAGTCGGGGTTGTCGCCCGTTATGCCGTGTCCTGAGTCTGGAACATCTACCCATGTCATGGACGGCTGAGCTTCGATCATTCGCCCTTTTATCTCAGAGGACAGGAAATCGCTCTCGCCACCCTTCATCTCCATAATCGGGCAGGTTATCTTGCCCCACTGCTCCCACAGATATGGCACTTCCCGCACACCGAAGCTGCCGTTGATCCAGAACATATCTGGGTCAGACTTGGCGACATATTTGCCGGCATAGTTGAGCCTCAGGCTGTGTTTCCCCTGATTACGATAGTATTCTTCGCCCGGACGCGGATTGCTTTGCATCTGGAGCTCCACATATTCATCTATGCTGCGCCATCCCAAGAGCCGTCTGTTCATGCCCGAGATTTGATTCCGCGCCGATGCGACACTCATTTCTGGCCCATAGTCGAGACAGACGAAGTGCTTGAGATGTTCGGAGTGGTCGCCCGCGTATGCTATGCCGTTTCGCGCTCCAAGCGACGCGCCCACATAGTCGCACGGCGCAAGTCCGACCTTCTCTACGAACTCCGCCAGATCGATTGCAAAGCCCTGAACACCATAGCCATCCCATGTGTGGTCGGAGTCTCCGTGCCCGCGCTGATCTATAGCCACGACTCGAAATTCGTCGCGCAGCGATCTCGCTATGTAGTCCCAGTTATGGGCATTGCCTCCCTGTCCGTGAACCAACAGCAAGTTCTTGTTGGACTCTCCACCCCAATCGAGGTAGTGGATATCGAGGCCGTTGATATGAACTGTATGATCGGTGGGGGGTGTGGCTGTGGATATATCTGCCATGCAATTCTCCTATGAGCTAAGTTCGAGTCCTATTTCGAACATCTTCGAGTTTCGGTCATATCCAGTAGTATAGTAGCAGAGACATCTTACACTTGGACGACACGGCAGTTAACACCGCTAAACGCATCATAGGCAAGGGCAATATATATTTGGAATCTGCGAAACGAATCGGGATTTTAGGCGGGACTTTCGACCCTATTCACAACGGGCATCTTGCGGTTGCAGAGCATGTCCGTGAACTGCTGGCGCTGGATAAGGTCATTCTGATACCGGCAGGGCAGCCGTGGCTGAAGGCAGGGCGCGCGGTGAGCGCGTCAGAGCATCGGCTGGCGATGGCGCAGATGGCCGTCGCCAGCGTGAATCTGCTGGATGTGTCCGATATCGAGATCGAGCGCGCTGGCCCAACATATACGGTGGACACGCTGGCCGAGCTGCGCCGCGTCACGGGCAATCGAGTCGCCGTGTATCTGATAATAGGTATGGATTCCGCCCGCGAGCTGCGGAGGTGGCGGGAGCCAGAGCGTCTGTTCGATATGTGCACAGTAGCGGCAGTGTCGAGACCCGAAATCGAGGATGTTTCCGTAGAAGAGATGGCTCTTACTTTTCCGACCTCGCGCGGCAGATTCTGTCTGGTCCATGGCCTGCGCGTCGATGTCAGCGCGACAGACATACGGCGGCGTGTCGTTGCCGGCCTCCCCATCGACGCTTTGACGCCGCCCAGTGTCGCCGAATATATCAGTGAACATAAGCTTTATACTGCACGCTTATGAATTATGAATATAGACTATAATTTGGAAAAAACTTGGAAACAGTCGAAAGGCGCGCAGACGATGGCCGAGACAGAGACATTGGATGAATGGATACTAACTCACCCGGCTCCCAACGCATTTTGAGAGGGCTGAAAGGAACATGTTACCCGTGAGGTAAATAATCTGAACGGAATCGTGAGCGTGGAGTTCGATCTGGCGACACGGCTTGCGACCGTAAAATACGACGCAACTGCCGATACCGTCGAGATCAGAGCGGCAATCGACCGCGCCAATGAGTTGATGCGTCCTGACGACGATCAGGCAGCCGATGCAGGCCGCGTTCTGGGGTGAATGCCCCCAATTTCGCGCACAGGAACTCGATCTGCGTCATTGCGCTGCGTCATTGCGAGTATGCTTAGAGCGCCTAAATGCAATCCGAACCGAATCCTCATTCCCATAGATGTTGACATGGGCATAGACACTACATATATTATGCGTACAGGTTGGATGGCGTCTGAAAAGGCCTCGTCCGGGCAGGTCTCAGCTCAGGAGTGTAAACGGATGGATTTTACCTATACCTACACCGAAGATCAGGAAGAGTTTCGTAGAGAAGTCAGAGACTGGCTGGACGCGAACATACCCGACGACATGAAAGCACCTGTCGATCGGAACGAGCTGTCCGATAAGCAGTACTGGTTCTGGCGCGATATGCACAGGACGCTGGCAGAGAAGGGCTGGCTGTATCCGACATATCCAAAGGAATACGGTGGAGGCGGTCTCTCCGGCGAACACGAGACTATAATTCAGGAAGAGTTCAGGCGGGCGCGGGTTGTGCCAGGATTCACCAACGGCCTAGTGTTCCCTACTCTGCTCGTCTGGGCGGATGAATCCCAGAAGCAGCAGTTCCTAAAGCCTCTGCTGAGCGCTGACAAAGTGGCTTTCCAGAACTTCTCCGAGCCGAATGCGGGTTCCGACCTCGCATCGCTTCAGAGCCGCGCCGTCAGGGATGGCGATGATTTCATCCTCAACGGCCAGAAGATATGGATCAGCGGCGTGGAAGAGCCGGATTTCTTGTTTGGCCCGTTCATGACAGACCCCGACGCTCCGCGGCATCGTAATCTCGGATACTTTATGGTGCCGTTCCCCTCCGACGGTCTTTCGCAGGAGCGGATGGATCTGCTGTCCGGCGATGACCAGAGCGTCTTCTTCTTTGACAATGTTCGCGTACCCGGAGACCACCTAATCGGTGGAGACCATCAGGGTTGGCAGGTTACGCAGACGACCCTCGAGGTCGAACACGGTGGACGCGGCCAGGCGTATCCGCGCGACGAATCTATGGAGAACCTGCTCGAGTTCGTACAATCTACTCGCCGCAACGGCGATGGGCTAGGCGACGACCCGATCATTCAGCAGGAAACAGCTTCCGCATACATAGACTCTCATGTACATAAGCTGCTCAACCTGCGCAACTATGGCATGTACCACGCCCGGCAGGAGATGACATACCAAGGCTCGCAGACATCCATGTTTGGCAAGCTGTATCGCATCAAGAACGCCGACCGCTCACGGGACATAATGGGCATGTACAGCCTGTGCGGCACAGAAGAGCCACGCGCCCCCTTCGGCGGCGAGCCTGAGGTCTATCAGCGCGGCAGCTTGGTCGGCGCGCATCCCGCTGGAACAGTCGAGATTCAGAAGGTGATAATCGCGCGGCGTATCGGCATCAGCCGTACACGCGAACGCGCCGCCGCCACACCGTCCACAGCGGGCGTCAGCGGCGTATAACCAGAGCAAGCGTAAGCGCTAAAGCCAAGCTGCTTTCCTAATAAACAGCAGCAATGAAGAGCAAATCCGGACGGCTCACGCAGCCCTCCGGATTTGTTTCGTTCTATCCGCAGCTCTTGCGGGGCCGACACTCGAATCATGAGCGCGCCTAGAGATAACTGCTGCGAGGCGTTTCGCAGGCGAATTCGCCGGTTCACGGTCAACGAATAGCATACACGCGGCCCCCACTGTCCCCGTGTTTATGAGAATATATACAATGTCGGCGTACCATCGAGCATACAGTCGAATCAGTGGCGCTTACGAATAGCGCTTTTGGAGCAGAGCAATTGGCGCGTTTCGATAATCGAGTTGCAATCGTCACAGGTGGCGCGACAGGTATCGGCTACGGCATAGCGAAACGGCTAGGCAGTGAGGGCGCGCGCATCGTGATGGTCGATATAGACGGTAAATTAGGCGAGCAGGCGGCCAGCGAGATGTCCGCTCGCAGCATCCCGACTCTGCTCGCGCTCGGCGATGTGGGCGATCCAGAAACCGCCGAGCGCGCCTGCAAAGCTGCGCTGGACGAATGGGGACGAATCGACATCATGGTCAACAACGCCGGCATCGGGGGCATAAACGGCAACATCTGGGAACTCCCCATAGAGGAGATGGATCGTGTCTATCGCACCAATCTGCGTGGAGTGTTCGCGTTCACTCATACAGTAGTGCCGCATATGCTGAAACGAAGCTACGGGCGCGTTGTGAACATCGCATCGGTCGCCGGCAAGGAGGGGAACCCGCGCATGGTTCCATACTCCGCGACGAAGGCGGCGGTCATCGCGCTGACCAAATCCGTTGGCAAAGAGCTGGCGCATACCGACATTCGCGTCAACTGTGTAACACCTGCCGTCGTACAAACGCGCATCCTCGACGAATTCACGACGGAGCAGATCGACTACATGGTAGAGCGAATCCCTATGGGACGCACCGGCGAAATAGCCGAGATAGCCGCGCTCGTCGCATGGCTGGCATCCGAGGAGTGTTCGTTCAGCACCGGCGCGGTGTTCGATATAACTGGCGGACGCGCTACTTACTAGGCCTCGACAGATATAACGCGCGGCTAGAGTTTAGCGGATGACGACACAAGATACATCGTCGCGCTCGGCATAAAGTTGCCGAAAATGCATAAGCTCGTGTACTTTATGCAGACTCTATATACGATGCCCTATGTACGATACTCGAACCGCATAATACGATGCCGCTAGGAGACCCACCTATGACTACGATGCCTGCCGCTCTTGCGACCGGCCCCAAACAGCTCCGATGCGATGAGATTCCCGTCCCAAATCCGGAAGCGGGCAAGGTGCTGGTCAAGACGACGCTCGCATCCATTTGCGGCAGCGATCTGCACATCTGCTACATGGGGTGGAATGTCTATGAATGGCCTCTGCCGCACGGATACCCCGGGCATGAGGGTGTCGGCGTTGTGGTTGACGGCGGAGGAACCGGCTTCGAGGAGGGTGATCTGGTTCTCACCGCGCCAAACATATGGGGTTCCAAGACTTTTGCCGGTTGGCAGCTGATAGATCCGCAGTTCCTATTGCGGCTTCCTAAGGATGTTCCCCAATCACATTTGCTGATGGCGCAGCAGCTCGGCACCGTCGTGTTCGGATGTCGTCGTCTTCCGTCACTCGTCGGCAAAACAGTCGCCATCGTCGGACAAGGTTCCGTCGGACTGTTTCACGATTTCATGCTCAGACGCATCGGCGCGCACCGCATCATTGCTATCGAGCCGGTGGCCGAACGCAGGGAACACGCTCGCCGCATGGGGGTGGATGAGACGATCGATGTTACTGGACAGCAAGCTACTGATGCAGTAATGGATCTGACGAACGGAGAGGGCGCAGATCTGGTAATCGAAGCAGTAGGGAGCGTCGATACGATGAATCAGTCGCTCCAGCTAGTCAAGCCATTAGGCAGAATCGCTCTCTTCGGCCTGCCGCCCACGATGGATCGAGTGCCGTTCGACTGGGATACATTCTTCCGCAAGCGGCTGGATATTCACACGGTGTTCGGCGCGCAAGACGAACCCGGCTTGCCTGCGTTCCAGCTGGCGGTGGACTTCATCCGCAGCCACGAGATAGACATGGAGCCGTTCGTAACGCACCAGTTCCCAATCTCACGGGTGCAGGATGCGTTCGACTTGGCGGAGTCCAGAGGCGACGGCGCGCTGAAAGTATCGCTCACATTCTAGGATACGAGCTCGTTTCGGAGTCTGCGCTCTACGGACACTATCTCAGACTCGTTCCACCGTCAGGATGAATCCGTATCCAGCAGTTCGCTGAATGCCGTCACTATTCGGTCAGGACGCGCATCGGAGCCGACGGGAAGGCCGGTGTTTGCATAATCGTTCCATATAGCGTAGATGCCCAGACGCTGAGGCGCTCTGACCTCCCATTCGAGATTGTCGCCAATTATCCATGCGTCTTCGGGCGCGGAGCCTAGCTGACGAAGCGCCTCCAAATACACCCGCTCATCTGGCTTTCCGATACCGAACTCTCCTTCGATGAGTACGCAGTCGAAGAAACGCTCCAGATCGAAACGCTCTATCTTGCCTCTTTGAGACTTGGAGTTCCCATTCGTAATCAACGCCATCCTGACACCTGTGTTTTGCAGCGATGCCAGAGCCTCTATGGCCCCCGAAAACGGACGAACGCGAGCGTCTCGCTCCCGCGCGTAATCTTCACCTAAGCTGCGCGCCACATCCTGGGCGTCTATACCCATCTGCCTGAACGCGCCCAGCACGATCTCGTGGCGAACATCTACCAGATTCAGACGCCCACGCCTATGCCTGTCCGGGTCTGACCAGAACCACTGTCGGTATGAGTTTATCCCCTCGGACAATCTCTCCGCCGTCCATCCCGGCAGGCGTCCGGTGTACTGCTCGCATATGTCGAGCCACACTGAGCCAGAGACCGCGCCGTATGCCAAAATCGTGTCATCCAAGTCCACGAGCAACGACTTGGGGAGCTGCGGCATAACGCTACTCATCGCTATCCTCCTGACATTCGGCGCATCTACACAGCTTTCGCAGCGTGTCGAACGGATATATTCCCGTGTAATGCGCATCGCTCCACAGGAATTGGACTGCGTATCGCCCTACTGTCAGCCAGTCCTCGGCGCGCAGATCAGCGGGAACGCTTGCCGGATCCAGCAGACGGCGGTTCGTCCACTCCTCCACGCACTCGGCGCAGCCGCAGTTGACACGCAAATATGTCGCCGTGAAGTCTGACAAGTGTCCGTCGGCCCACTGGACGAGAACCCTTTGGCCGTCGATCTCGACGCCTACGACACGGGGAGCGGATGGTTGGCTCATAGACTCGGCTCTCTCGAATGATTCACACTAAGCGTCTGCTTCGATTCAGCTTACATAGTAACGCATAGCATGTAGTAGAATCATCACAGATTACACGCCGCCAGCCTCTATGGCTCGCTCTACATATCTCAATCACAGGTGTGACATGTTCGATCTGCTCATCGTCAACGGAATGGTAATCGACGGCACTGCAAGTCCTGGATTTTACGCAGCGGTCGGAGTGGATGGAGAGACGGTCTCCATACATCGCGGGGATGTGTCCAGCATGGAGGCCGTTCGCAAGATAGACGCCGAGGGTCGCGTCGTCTGCCCTGGATTCGTCGATCTTCACTCCCACGCTGGTCTCACGATGCTGGGCGCTCCGCACCATGATCCGAAAGTTCGCCAGGGCGTTACGACAGAGCTGGTGGGTATCGACGGTATCTCCCATGCTCCTTTCAGAAATCAGGAGGAACTTCACCGATACATATGGCTGGACTCTGGATTGAATGGCTGGCCGCCTATGCCCGCCGACTGGCTGACGACTGGCGACTTCATCGCCAAGTTCGATGGCAGCGTTGCAATAAATGTCGCATACATACTCGGCAATTCCCCTGTGCGCATATGGAGCGTCGGATGGAATGATAGGCCCGCGACGCAGGCAGAGCTGGCAGATATGCAGGCCGTCGTCCGCGAGTCTATGGAAGAGGGCGCATGGGGACTTTCCACCGGTCTGGACTATCCGCCCGGAGCATATGCCGATACCGATGAACTGGTAGCCCTCTCGGAGACCTCAGCGAAAATGGGCGGATTCTACCACACCCATACCCGTGCAAGCCTCAAAACGAAAGGCCTGCTTGCTCCGTGGGAAGAGGCTATAGAGATCGGACGCAGATCCGGTATTCCTATTCACCTGACGCACTATCGACAGAGCGCGCAGGGGGTGGGCAGCCACCTAGACTATCTCGGACTCGTCGATGACGCGCGTGACGCCGGTATGGATGTAACTTTCGACTGTTACACCTATCCATATTCGGGAACGACAATTACGATCGGATTGCCGTTCTGGGCGAAGGATGGCGGGCCGGAGCGTCTGATGGCAGCCCTGAGCGATCCGCAAGACCGAGCGCGTATGGCGAGAGAACTCCCGGCTGACAGACTGGCTGACAACTGGCTGACCAATTTCACCCAGCCGCAAAACGCGCGTTACGATGGGAGACTTCTGACAGACATCGCCGAGATGCGTGGACAAGAGCCAGCGGAGACGCTGTTCGACCTGCTTATGGAGGAGAATCTAGGCATATCGACTGTCGGACTAGGCACGAATCCGCACACGCTGCACGCATTCGTTTCACATCCGGCGGGGATGATAGCATCCGATGCCATCCTATTCGGAGAGTACCCAAACCCGCGCACATATGGCTGCTTCCCCATAGTCCTCGCCGAATTCGTGCGCGCGGAGCGCCATCTGCGCCTGCCGGAGGCTATCCGCAAGATGACATCGTTCCCAGCGCAGCGTCTCGGACTGCCAGACCGTGGAATACTGCGAGACGGATACAAAGCGGATATCGTGGTGTTCGACCCCGATACCGTGAAGACGAATGCGACGCGCGAAGATCCGAAGCATTACCCCGTTGGCATCGAGTATGTGATCGTTAATGGAGATGTGGTGATAGACGCGGGCGAAAACACCGGCGCCCTTCCCGGTCGCGGACTGCGACGAGGCAGGGGAAGTACCTGAGCTAACTTTCGGACAAACTTGTGAAGTGGTCTGAGGTAGATATCCTGACTCATATAGAACGAAGCGTTTCCAGTATCACACTGCTTTGCTCCAAAAGTCCTATTTCCAAACTACTTTTGGAGCAAAACCTATGCAAATAAGAAAAATCTTGAGAAAAACGCGAAAGGAACACATTATGAATAAACAATCTATGCCGAATAGATCAAATATTTTAACTGAAACAGAAATCCTTTTTCACGATAACGGATCAGATAATGAATCAAATATACCCAAAAGATATATTCCAGCAAAAGCAAAAGTGTTTATGGAATTAGAACCAGAACCTCAAATTGTTATTGAATGCCAAAGTGAATCTTCAATTACTGGTCTATATCTCAACAATATACTCAACAATAATATATATCTCAAAGGAACTATATTAGAAGAAGACAAAGAATTTATATTGTGTAATAACGACCCCAGCGATCCAACGAAATTTTCATGTACTCTAAGGCCACCAGAAAAATTAACAATTTGGTACAGCAAAGAAAATGAATTTTCATCCGCAGAATTTAGTGTTCTCAATTGTCCTAAATTAGAAAAACATACAATATGTATTACTAAACCTACAGACAATAATGAATGGGAAATCAATATCAGCCGTATGCAAGATTCTCAAAAAACCCCGATATCAAACCAAATAAATAATATTATTACACATACTGGAACAATACGACAATGCGACGGTTCCAATTTCTCTAAAGAACAAGCTGACGAATTATTAGAAGGAATAGAATGGTTCCTATGGTTTGCTCGTAGTTCAGCATGCGGAATAATAAATATAAAAGGAAAAGACAACAATGATCAAATAGTGTTTGAAGAATATACTATAAAAACAGCTTCATCAGTATCTCAATCAAAATTAAATCGCTCTCTAAGATCAAAATTTGGATCAGTTTCTTTGTGTCTATTTCCATATTTTTGGGAATTATACAAATCCCATAAAGAAATGCTACCAACAATAATTCATCTATATGCAGAAAATAACGAAAATGAAATACAAGAAATATGCATTATCCTTAATCAAATAGCATTAGATATGTTGTCCCATATGGTATTAGGTTGTGAATATAAATCCATACGATATCCTATTGAGTGTTCACCTGTAAAAAACAATATTTGCATCGAAATACCCAGCGAAACCTATCCTGAGTTGGCAAAGTTCGCACAAGAAAACAATTATAAAAATAGCATACATGCCATGACAGATATCCGTAATGCATCCGTTCATTATAATCCAAATGATAAAATCAAAATTCAAGATGTTCCTATTTCAGTAAAAATGGCAGTCGCAGAATTAGGACATATATATATTGAACAAATGTTACTAAAATTATCCGGATGTAACGGTGGCTATAATACACTAGAAGATATACTAGCAAAGATAAAACGTCTAAATCCCCCTCGTAAATAGAAAAGTGACTTTGTCATTACTATACTCAATATATAATCTAATAATAAGAATAAAAATAGAAATGAGAATGCGCAAATTGCAAGCTACTGGATCATGTCAGCTCAAGTCTGAGTCTGCTGAACATCAGGCTGGGGTGCTTTGCTCCAAAAGTCCTATTTCCGAACTACTTTTGGAGCAAAGCCGTCTCACACGCCGAAATAGTTCCATACTGACCATAGAAGACGAGGGAGGTAATGGGAAGATAGATTCGATGGAATCTTACGACCCTGCGGGCAACCTGTGGACTTCGATTGCTTCGATTGTCGCTCTTCATCGACAGGGGCAGATGACGATTTTGCTCGACGATGGTCGCGCGCAGATACGGATAGAGGGCGGCTTAGGATTCTCGAACCTCGACACCGTCGAGATATATACATCGACGGGTGGCGGGTGGCGCTCCGGCGAGCGTCTATTTGGGCCTGCAGCCTGCACTTGTACTTGTGCATGCTATCATACGCGCGCATCTCTGCGGTCAGTCCCTTATTCGGCCTCTTCTCGAACTGGTCGGCGCCTGTGACTACATCCAACACGACCGGCGATCTGACAATTATCCGGCTCGTCTTTCGACGACTAAAGACCGATTGGCGGATTATGTCCAGCGTCTTCGCAGGAATAGTCCTAGCGACATTCCTGATGTCCGCCACGCCAGTATATCTGGATGCGCTAGAACGCCAAAGCATCCATAACGCGGTGAACACGGCCGTTGCCAGAGGAGGCCCCGAAAGTCTGGGTATAAAGACCTTCTTGGATTTCGTACCCATACGGGCCGATGAGCTGGACAGAACGGACAGCGCGCACGACCGCGTGATTGTCGACAACGCCGGCCCCTTATATCTCGGAACGCATCGGCATCTTCAGACGCCGTTCTATTCCATGATTCTTTCATTCGATCGATCGCCGCAGTCTGCGGGCGATCGACATGCAGAGGAGGAACGAGAGCAGGGCGAAGAGGCGAAGAGAGCGGAAGGGCCAGAAGTCGCGCAAGGCTTCCTGCACTACTTCGAGGGTCTCGACGATCATGTGGTATTCATCGACGGCGGGATGAATGCGAATACGGTGACGCGCGGGACATTCGGCCCAATGATCGAGGCGTTGATCAGCAAGAGGACAGCGGAAGCCTTCGGAGACATCGCGCCGGGTGATGTAGTGGTGGTCTCGCCATCGCCGAATTCGCCGCTGAAACTCTCCGCGCGAATATCCGGTATCGTCGATGCCGCAGACCCGGACGATGCCTACTGGCAGTCAGAATCAGACCGCTTTCTATATCCGCGGATTCCGAGCGATGAGGGGGTGGTAACCGCCAACTCGCCACCGGCCCTGGGCCTATTCGTTGAGCGCGACGCGATGTCGGACGCGTTGAGCATCACCTTCCCCGACGCGACAGTAGATTCGACATGGTACAGCGCGGTAGATCCAGCAGTTTTACGAACATGGTCGAGAGACCAGATGCAGTCGAGCATGGACACCCTGCAGGATGATATGAACATCGCGCTGCCAGATTCGTTCTCTTTCAGCGGAATAGAAATAATGCTGGCAAGGTTCGGGCGTCAGAGCTTTCTAAACAGCGTCCCGCTGCTGCTGCTGCTTGCTGTGCTGGGAGTGGCAGTTCTCTATTTTCTGTTTATGATAGTTTCATATCTTGCGCCAAATCGTGAGAGCGATGTTGCGCTGTTCCGCAGTCGAGGCACTGGAACATGGCAGCTGCTTCAGCTGTACTTGGGGGAGGGTGTGGCGATGGCGATGGCGGCGACTCTTATAGCGCCATTTCTCGCGCTGGGCGCCGTATGGCTGGCAGGATTACTCCCATACTTTTCGAACATAAGCGATGGAGGAACACTGCCTGTCCGCGTCGGCTGGCTGCCGTTTGCCGCCGCAGGTGTCGCCGCGCTCTTGTGTCTCGTCATATTCGCAGCGCCGGGCGCGCTGGGCGCGAGGAGTGGTCTTACACTGTACCACCTGCGCTCATCACGCCCGCCGACAGCTCCGCTAGTGCAGCGTTACTACATAGATATACTCTTTCTAGCGGTGGCAGGAGTACTGTTTTGGGAGCTCCAGACACGCGGAGAGCTGGTCTCCGGCGGGTTGTTCGGACAGCGGGATGTGAACGAAGCCTTGCTAATTGCGCCGGCTCTTTTTCTGCTGACAATCGGGCTGCTGTTCTTCCGCGTATTTTCGATGTTCATACGATACATCAGCGGGGAGGCGATGACGCTGATTCATGTATCCGTCGCCGTCACCCTACCCGTGCTGGTAGGATCGCTGAGCGTCTCAGCTCTGCGGGAGGGAGACACTGCCGCCATCGTTCCCATCGCTATCGCGCTGGGCGGATTCGCGGCGTCATACTGGCTGTCCACCAAAAGCGATAACGAAAACAATGGATGGATGCGCAAGACCGTATGGATAGCTGCGCAGACGGCATTCGTGGCGTGGTTCCTCTGGATGAGGCCGCCTGACCCTGAAGTATCTGGAGAGGTGTTCGTCGGTACCGTAGCGCTCATTGCATTGGTTCCGGCGCAAGTCCTGTTTCATATGCTGGCAATTCTATATCGCCGCGCCCCAGTGTGGGTATCCATGAGCATGTGGCATATGGCAAGAAATCCGCTCCAGTATTCGTGGATCGTACTGCTGATGGTACTGGTGGCGGGCATTGGAATACTCGCAGCCACAGTGGGCGCAACACTCGACCGTAGCTACGAGGAGCGCATACAATACGCTGTCGGCATGGACATTCGAGTTTACGATCTCGAATCGTTCATGGGACGCAGAGACGGTAGAATCTACACCACATTTGGGGATGTCGAAGGCGTGGAATCGGTCGCCGAGGCGTTTCGCGGCAGAGGTCGTATTGGCGCTGGTGATCTCGGCCCATCGTTCTCGCTGCTTGCCGTCGATATAGAAAGATTCCACCCATGGTATAGATCGGACTTCTCCGAAAAGCCGCTGGCGCAGATTCTGCCCCGTCTGCGAACAGTGGATCCGGCCGAACCGCTAGAACTACCCGCCGATGCCGACATGATTCGTATGCGTGTAAAACCGACGGAGTTTTATCCACTAGTTTTCTTGTGGGTCGTTCTGGAAGATGCCAACGGCAGATCCGACACGGTGACGATGGGCGAACTCGATAGCGCGTCATGGACTCAGGTCAGCGCGGAGATTCCAGAACAGCTGGAGCGCCCCCTGAAAATAGTATCCATTCAGCTGAACGAACCCGGATTCGGTTCTACAGGGACGGTCGGCAGCGTGATATTCGACGATCTGGAAGCGGTAAACACCAGCTCCGACGAAGTAACTCCGCTGGAAGGGTTCGATGACAGTTTGGAATGGGTACCGATAGCTACGACTTCCATAGGTTCGGACGAAGTCGTCAGGATCACGGAAGGCGCGTTCTCTGGGAACGGGGCCGCTCTGTTCACTTTCGGCAAGGATACGAATAGAGGGATACGCGGCATCTACCGAACCGGCGGCAACGGCTATATCCCCGCCGTCGCCAGCGAGGATTTCATAGCCGCAAGCGGCGCGCCGCCGGGCACTGGATTGCTGATAAACCTGCAATCCGGCATCGTTCCAGTCGTCATTGTGGACAGGGTGGAACATTTTCCAACAATGATTCCGGGCTCGGCAGGTTTTCTGATATTCGACATCCAGTCACTGTTGGCCTATACGGACAGACTGAATTCGTCTGGAAATGAATCGGCCAACGAACTCTTCCTAAAAACGCTGCCAGGCGCCGCGATGAACACCCTCGAACAGATAGACCGACTGATCTACGCTCGGGGCAGCGCGATAGGCGTCGAAGAAGAACTTGCAGCGCAAGCCGCAGACCCGCTGACATCCGCCGGCTGGCGAGCTGCCGTCTTGGTCGCAATAGCCGTCGTTCTGTTTATGGCAGCGCTGGGTTACATCGTGTATCTGCTCGCTTTCGCCGACAGCAGCGTCGGGGAGATGGGCGCGCTCAGATCGCTCGGACTCAGCCGAATGCAAACCGTTTGGCTGATCGCGCTAGAACACATGCTGATTGCTCTAATCGGGCTGGGTGTCGGCACATGGGCTGGGTTTCAGATGAGCAGCATGGTGGTATCCTCCGTAGCTGTCGCTGACGGCGGCGGACGCCTGCTTCCGCCATTCATACTTACGACAAACTGGATGCTGGCAGGGACGCTGTACGCCGCTCTGTTGGTGACATTCATCGTGTCGCTGCTGACGCTAGGCGGGCGCGTGCTAAGCCTGGATCTCAGGCGTCTTTCGCGTATGGAGGGCTAGTTGATACTGCAGATAGTGATGCGAGCGCTGTCGGCGTGGCCTATGGTGGCAAAGCGCAGCTTGGCGAACTGGCGCCTACTGTCGTCAGTAGTCATCGGCGTCTTGCTGGCATCTGCGATCATGGCTGGCACTGTCATATATTTCGATTCACTTCGAGACCTTGCGCTCGAATCCGCGCTCGAACGATACGACCCAACCGATCTGCACATACTCACCAAAACCACCAAAGGGCCGACTACGCCAGAGGAATACGCAGGCGTCCAGCAAGTGTTGGAAACAGCATACGCCGACAGGCTGGGTTGGCTGACTGAGGGAGTCGTCCGGGGCGGTCGGTCAGCGACATTCTTCATGTCGCCCGCAGGCATGGAAGAGCAAGCAGGGAGCGACAATTCTCGGTGCTATTTTCTGTTCATAGACGGTATAGAAAGCAAGATAGAGCTGCTGCCCGACGGACGAATGCCAAAGCCGCCAGTCATCGACCTCGCAACCGCTCGGATGCAGGGAGCGTCTCCCGTCATCGTAGAGGCGATCATCGCCGATAGCGTGTCGAAAGAGCTAGGGCTAGGCATCGGCGATTCCATGTCCGCCATTCCGCACTGGTCGGATACAGTCTCCCATGTAACAGTCGTCATAACCGGCCTGTACCGACGCGCAGACCCTGACGATCCCATGTGGCGAATGAATGACGAGATATTCCATACCTTCTCGCAAGGCAGTTTCAGGACGGCGCCATTCCTAGTATCGGAAGATACACTGCTGCGTGGCGTAGGCTCGGTATTCTCGAACATGGACAGCAGCTATGGCTGGATGCTGCTGGTGGATCGAGAACGCCTGCGCGCCGTGAACGCGACGGACGCGCGCCGATCTATCGTCGGCATCAGAAGCCGACTCGGCGGCGTTTTGACATCGTATCGACAAGTTACAGAACTGGATTCCGCGCTCGCGGACTACGACGAGCGGCTGCTTTTCACCCGTCTTCAGATGTTCGTCGTGCTGATCCTGATAGCAGTCGTGGTCTTGTACTATGTGATAACTCTGTCTTCGCTGGTTGCGGAGCAGCGCAGGAGCGAGATAACCCTGCTTCGAGGGCGGGGCGCGACGGAGCGGCAGATACTGGCAGTATTCGTTTTGGAGGGTGGGACGATTGCGATTTTGGCAATCGTCGTCGCTCCCTTCTTAGCGGCGCTTGCCGTCGGACTGCTGGGATACACGCCCGCATTTTCAGACCTCAGCGGCGGATCGGCTTTGCCAGTCAATCTAACGAGAGGGGCATTCATTATGAGCGCGCTTGGCGGCGCGCTCAGCTTCGGCGCGCTCATGGTTCCGGCGTTCGAGGCAGCGCGCTCGAACTTCTCGCAAGGAAGGCAGATCGCAGCGCGACCGTCCCGCCTGTCGTTTTTCCAGAGATACTATCTGGATGTAATGCTGCTCATCGTCAGCCTAGTGCTGTTCAGACAGTTGACAGATCGAGGGTCTGTGGCAGCCGAAAATCTGTTCGGTGAAGTAGCCGCGAATCAGCTCTTGCTGGCCGTGCCTGCCATAACCCTAGTGGCGTCTGCGATGATCTTGCTTCGCCTATTCCCATTCGTGATGAGCCTTGCAAGCCGTATGCTGCAGCCTCGCCTTGCGCCCGGTCTGGTATTGGGTTTGTGGCAGATGGCGCGCAACCCAACGCACTATGCGAGGCTTGCTCTACTGCTGATACTCATGACGGGGCTGGGTATATTCGCCGCCAGCTTCGGCGGAACACTTCAGCGCAGCTTTACAGAGCGGGTGCTGTACGACGCCGGCGCGGATATCAGGCTCTCCGGCGTGTCTCTGAACAATAGCGGCAGGACACGAGATCTCGCTGAATCCTATGAGAATATCGACGGCGTTCGATCTGCCGCGCCCGCGCTTCGGATGACGGGTCTGGTTGGCGGACTGAGGAGAGGCGACTCCAGCTTCGATGCGCTTGCCGTAGATACTCGGCGGTTTGGCGACGCGGCATGGTTCAGGGAAGACTTCGCATCCTCGTCTTTGCCGGAGATACTAAGCAGCATCCGTGTCGAAAGCGTACCGCTAGGGATACCATTGCCCAGCAATACTCGCGCTGTCGAGGTTCTGCTGAAATCCGACCGCTCCCTCCCCACTGTCGGAGTAGCGGCGCGCCTGAGAGACGCCAATGGACGGTATTTCACATACGGGCTAGGTTTTCTGGAGTCAAACAGCTGGCAGCTGTACAGCGCAGATATGCTCGAGGGATACAATTCGAGATTCAGTCTGTCTCCAAGGCGTCCGTTGACGCTGGTATCCATAATACTGGGCGAGACGAATTTCGAGAGCGATCTCTCATCCGGTTCGATCTCGATCGACTCGATTCACGCGCGGCTATCTACTCGGCAGACTGTAGTTCTGGAAGATTTTCAGGACATCGACGGCTGGAATGCGCTGCGCGAGACGCCCTCCGCTAAGCGCGACAGGGTGCGCCACTCTGATGTCTCGTCGCGTGGAGATGGGTCGCTCATGTTCGCATGGACGGATGGGCCTGCGCTGGCTGCGCGAGGGATATTCCCAGGCCCGCCGCCTGAGCCGATACCGGTAGCGGCCAGCTCGTCGTTCGCGCGCCAGTTCGGAGTCGATGTGGGCGACGAGGTCGATGTATCGTTCGCGGGCCGTCCGATGAAGGTCATACTAGTCGATACTGTCGAGTTCTTCCCGACGCTGGACAGCTACCGAGATCGTTTCTTGCTGGCAGACTTGGATGCCGTTCGCGCGCGCGCCAATTTAGGCACGGCGCGTGGAGAGATGACTCCAAATGAGGTGTGGCTGACAACGGACGATCCGACTGGCGAAGCTCGCGCTCCACTGCTGGAGCGGTTCGACGATGACAAACCATTCCCAGTGACGAAGGTGATAGACAGCGAAGCAAATCTCGAATTGGCGCAGGCCGATCCGCTGGTTCTGGCCGGATGGCGCGCGCTGCTGCTGATAGCCTTTGGCACGATACTAATACTGAGCAGTCTGGGATTCTTAGTTCATGCATACATATCGTTCCGTAACCGCGAGCTTCAGTTCGCGCTGATGCGAACCATGGGGTTCTCTACGCGGCAGCTGGTATCGCTAATGTGGATGGAGCAGGCGCTGGTAATAGCGGTGGGCATGGCGCTCGGCACATGGATGGGCGGCAGGCTAGGGGCGACGATAATGCCCTTCTTGGGCCACGACGACCGTGGAGGGCAGGTTCTGCCGCCGTTCGTCATCGAGGTCGGCTGGCAAAACCTGATAGTAACCTACGCCGCGATGCTCTTCATATTCGCTGTCATAATTCTAGGCGTGATCTGGTTCATCCAAAGAATGTCGCTGAGCCGTGTGCTGCGTCTGGGCGATGAGTGAAGGAAGACAATCGAATATAATCGGCTGATCGATCAGATACTAAATCCCTGAAAGCTCTTGCCTCGATCATGCGAGATACTCCTATCTCCGGGCAATCGCATGGGCAATCATAAATGACGGTCTGGGTTAAAGATTCTTGCGATCCCCCCAGACCGTCGATGGTTCTGCGAATCCCTTTCAGCTACACCTCGCGGAACTGCCCCTCGACGGTGTTGTCATCGTCACCGTCGCTGGGGGTGTCCGCGTCCGGCGGTGGCGGAGTCTGCGCGCCACCGCCGTCGGGGCTCATACCTCCCTGCTGGCTGTACACGGCCTGCCCCGCCTTCTGAAGCGCTTCTTGAAGCTCGTTCATGGTCGATTCGATACGCGCAATATCATCGTTTTGGAGCGCGGAGCGAACGGCGGCGATTTTGCCGCGAACTTCGCCGGCGATCTCTTCGGGGATAGCGTCGGCGTTGTCCGAAAGCATCTTTTCAGCGGCGTAGGCGGCGTTTTCGGCGGTGTTGCGCGTCTGAACTTCTCGCCTCTTGCGCTCGTCCTCTTCGGCAAAGCGTTCGGAGTCGGACACCATCTGCTCGATCTCGTCCTGCGACAGACCGGAGCTGGCGGTGATGGTGATGCGCTGCTCTTTGCCCGTTCCTTTATCACGCGCAGAGACGCTCAGGATACCGTTAGCGTCGATGTCGAAAGCGACTTCGATTTGCGGCACTCCGCGTGGAGCGGGCAAAATCCCGTCCAGCACGAATCTGCCTATCGACTTGTTCTCCCCAGCCATCGACCTCTCACCCTGCACGACATGTATCTCGACGCTGGTCTGCCCATCAGCGGCAGTAGTGAACACCTCGCTTTTGGAAGTCGGTATCGTGGTATTGCGAGTAATCAGCCCAGTGGATACGCCTCCGAGTGTCTCTATACCCAGTGTAAGCGGAGTAACATCGAGCAGAAGGATATCCTTCACATCGCCCTGAAGCACGCCTGCCTGTATCGCCGCGCCGACAGCAACGACTTCGTCTGGGTTGACGCCTTGATGAGGCTCCTTGCCGAAGAGTTCGATGACTGCTTCCCTAACTGACGGCATCCGCGTCATGCCTCCCACCAGTACCACTTCATCTATATCGGATGGTTCGACGCCTGCGTCGCTCATCGCCTTACGGCAGGGGCCTATTGTCCCCTCGACTAGAGCGCCGACCAGCTGTTCGAGCCTGGAACGGCTGAGCGTCATCATCAAATGCTTGGGGCCGGATGCGTCGGCTGTGATGAACGGCAGGTTGATTTCCGTCTGCATGAGGGTGGACAGTTCGATTTTGGCGCCCTCTGCCGCCTCACGCAAACGCTGCAAAGCCATCCTATCCTGCTTGAGGTCTATTCCCTGTTCGCGGCGAAACTCATCGGCTATCCAGTCTATGATGCGCTGGTCGAAGTCGTCACCGCCTAGATGAGTGTCGCCATTCGTCGCCATAACCTCGAACACGCCATCGCCGATCTGGAGAACCGTGATGTCGAAAGTGCCGCCACCGAGGTCGTAAACCGCGATTGTCTCATCCGTCTTGCGGTCGAGGCCATATGCGAGAGAGGCCGCCGTCGGCTCGTTGATGATTCGTAAAACTTCCAGCCCAGCGATTCGCCCCGCGTCCTTAGTGGCATTTCGTTGGCTGTCATCGAAATATGCAGGAACGGTGATGACGGCTTGGGTGATGGGCTCGCCGAGTTTGGCTTCGGCATCCTGTTTCATCTTCTGAAGAATCATTGCCGCGATCTCCGGCGGCGCGTGTGACTGGCTGGCCATCTCGACATGAGCGTCGCCGTTAGAATGGCGCACGATGTCGTATGGTACGAGCTTTACATCTCGCTGTACGCTTGGATCTTCGATACGCCGTCCCATGAAGCGTTTTATGGAGAAGACTGTATTTTCTGGGTTCGTAACGGCTTGGCGTTTGGCGGTGGTGCCGACATAGCGTTCATTCGAGCGCGGGTTGACAGCAACCATAGACGGCGTAGTTCTGCCGCCTTCGGCGTTTTCTACAACGCGCGGTTCGCCACCTTCTATTACAGCCATACATGAGTTCGTGGTGCCGAGGTCAATTCCGAGAATGGGCATCTATGGAGCCTCCCTGTCTCTGGTCTGTTATTTATAGTTCGGTATTTATGTTGGTGAGTTTTGTTCTGGAGCGCGCGCGACGATTACTTGCGCGGCGCGCAAAACCTTGCCGTGCAGCTTGTAACCGTTGCGAACGATGCCGAATACAGCTCCCTCTTCGATTTCCGATGTCGGCTGTGAGAATACGGCTTCGTGTTCGGTCGGGTCGAAAGCCATGCCCGTATCGGCTTCGATTTTCGATACACCCTCGGTATCGAGCAGGTTTCCGATATTGCGTCGAACGAGTGTGAGTCCATCGAGCCAGCCTGCGTCTGCGGCATCTTCTGGGACATAGCTCAGCGCCCGGTCGAAGTCGTCCGCTGCGTCAACGAGCTTGAGCAGCAGGCGTGTGTTTGCGCGTTCGCGCATATCTGTCAGATCTGCCGCGGCGCGCCTTTTGTAATTTTCGAGATCTGCCGCATATCGCAAAGCCATCGCTTTGGACTGCTCTCTCTCACGCTCCGCCTCCTCCAGCCTCGACTGGATGTCAGAGCTCTCGTCGGGCTCGGAATCTATCTGATCCGCAAGATCCTGAAGATCCTCAGGAATGTTGCCTTGGTTCATTGAAAAGTGTCCTCCAAACTGTCGTCGATATTCAACCTGTGAGAATCTCGAACATATCGTCGAGGCCCTCGTTAATAGCGTCTCGCATCGGCTGACCTTCGAGTTGCGTCGTCTGCGCGCGCATCTGCGTCATTCGATCGTACATTTTCAGCGCCATTTGTACACCGGCCAAGTTCAGGCCTAGATCGTCCACGAGATGCTTTATCAGCCTAAGCCGAGCAATATCCTCATCGGAGTACAGACGGTTCGACCGTCTCCGAATTCGGGACGGAAGCACTAGGCCCACCCTCTCGTATTTTCGTAAAGTCTGGGGGTGCATGTCCAGAATACGCGATGCGACGCTGATAACATATACGCCTTCTCGCATAGATAGCCTCCTATATCTGAGCCGAACTTTCGGCGCGCGCTAACCTTCCGACTATCCTCATCGTTTCAATATACGAGGCGAGATTCCCGTATGGTAGAGAGCCAATATAAGAATACATATTGATACAATTCGTGTCAAATGATATAGTCAATGCAACTCAGCATTGTGCAGCGTCTCGTAGATACAGAGCATGTAAAGAAAGTCGATTCATACTTCGCCCCGTGCTTGGATTCGTGGGCGCAGAGGGAACGGAGGTAAAATAGGATGCTGAAATTGAAAGCCTGCCCCAGGTGCCGGGGCGATATGCACACCAACCGCGACATGCACGGCGCATACACCCACTGCCTCCAGTGCGGATACATGCGCGACTTAGTGGACGACCGCAGCGGCCTCAAGTCCCTGCTGGAGTTCGTGAAAGACCGCAAGAGCGCGGCCTAACCAGCGAGTCACGACGCGTGTGATACTCACGCTCTAATTAGCAAAAGCCCTCCTCAGGTATGAACGCCCCCTTCTTACGGCAGGGGGCGTTCACAGTCATACTAACTAGGCTTCTGTTCCATATCATCTATTCCCTAAGCGATGTGGCTGCTATTAACGCGCTGGTTGAGCGCGGCGCAAAATTGGGATAGCCGATAAGCCCCCGTTCATCTATCCTGCACCGAGCCATCGAACCCGATGGGCGTGTTCAGGATTTTGGGATTCTCCGGCTGAGCGAGCGCGGATTCGTTTAGCTCGATTCCCAGCCCAGGTCCATCCGGTACGATCAGATAGCCGTCTATGAGTTTCAGCGGATTCACCAGCAAGTCGCTCTTGGGCCGCTCGGATTCGCCAGTGTATTCCTGAAGCGCAAAGTTGGGGATGCACGCGTCTAGCTGAACACATGCGGCGGTGCTGACCGGCGACAGAGGGTTATGCGGGATGACTTTTACATGATGCGCCTCTGCCATTGCAGCCACTTTTTTGCATCCCGACAGCCCTCCGCACAGGCACAGATCGGGGCGTACATAGGATGCCGCCTTCGCCTCCAACAGCTGTTGGTATTCGAATATAGTGGTGAAACGCTCGCCGGTAGCTATCGGTATGGCGCACTGACGCGCCACATCGCCCATGATTGCTGGGCTGTCGGGCAGCATTGGGTCTTCGTAAAAGAACGGTGAGAACTGCTCCAGCCTGCGTCCCAGCGATATGCTCTCGGCGGGGGACATCTGCCGATGTATTTCGACGCATATATCGACATCCGCGCCGACGGCTTCGCGCACTGCGCCGACACGCCTTACCGCTTCATCCGCCCATTCGCTATACGAGCGGTGCAGATAGTAGTCTCTAGGAAAGGGCGAGAATCGGACGGCGGTGAAGCCTTCACCTGCCGCGCGGAGAGCGTCTTGCGCCAGTCCATCCGCCGTATCTTCGTCTTGCGGCGCGCCAACATGCATATAGCAGCGCACTCGGTCGCGTGTCTTGCCACCCATCAGATCATATATCGGAACACCGAGCCGCTTGCCCTTTATATCCCACAGCGCGATGTCGATTGCGGACAGCGCGCCCTGTACGACCGCCCCCATGAAGTGAGAGCTGCGATACAACCACTGATAGTGATGTTCGATCTGGTGTGGGTCTTTGCCAAGCAGGTACGGTTCCATAGTCTCGATCATGGTCTTGGTCGGCCTCTGCCAGCCGTGTACGCCGCCCTCTCCGATGCCGACTGTGCCATCCTCGCAGTGTATCTTTATCAGCAGCCAGCGATCCCAGAGGAGGGTTTCGACCTTTTCTATCTTCGTCGGCTTTGGCATATCTCTAATGTCTCCGTGTTCTGTCGGCAAGCTCGGCAAAGGCGGATGTGTAGAATCGTTACCTCACGGTATTCATTATTTACGCATTTACGCGGCGACATTCACGGCGCAGGCTCCATGAAGTCTCGTATCCAGCCGTCGTGTTCGGCCAGCCGCGTAACCCTTGCCATAAGCTCGGAAGATGCGGTGGTATCGCGGAGTTCTGCAGGCGGCGTGCCATCGCGCAGGGCTTTCAGGGTGTCATATGTGGCTTTGACTGCGGCCATGAACGGATGATGCCCTTGCAGCGCGACTCTTACACCCTGCGATGCGAGATAACCCCTGTCTGTCAGGTCTCCAGTTACGCCGCCGAGCAGTATCGGTATCCCAACTTCTGCGTTTAGGGCTTCGAGTTCATCCGCGCTGGCGATGCCCGTCATGAAGACTGCATCCACGCCCGCGCCTTCGTATGCCTTTGCGCGACGGATACCCTCGTCGATGCCGGCTATGGCAATTGCGCTGCTACGTCCGGCGATTACTAGGGCGGGGTCTTGCCGGCCGGACAGCGCAGCCTTCATCTTTCCGATGCCCTCTTCCAGCGAGATGAGGCTCTGGCCTGCTTGCCCGAACTGTCTTGGCAAGAGCGTATCTTCGATCGTGAGAGCGGCGACGCCTGCGGTTTCCAGCTCCTCCACCGTGCGCCGGACATTGAGAGCGTTGCCATATCCGTGATCGGCGTCCACCATTAGGGGAAGTGTCCCCGCGCGGCAAATACGGTGAATCTGCTGAGCAAACTCCGTGAGTGTAAGTACGATGTAATCCGGCGCGCCCAGCACGGTGGCGGAAGCTATCGACCCGGCGAACATCATCACCTCGAAATCGAGTTCTTCGGCGATGCGCGCCGAGATCGGATCATAGACCGATGCTGGATGAACACACTCGCCGCCTTCGAGAATGGCGCGGTACGCTTCTCTTCGCGCAGTCAGGTTCATAGATAACCTCCTCGAAGATGGTCACGGACACAGATATGGGTGAGTGAGGATAGCGGCGGCGCTGAGCGATGCCACTGAGCGATGCCTAATGAAACGGCGGCTATCGCGCGGCGGCGGATGGCGACTGTCCCCGTTCCCGATTCTTTCGCAGGCCGGCCAGCACTTCGTTCAGACTGCCGGAGCGAAACCCCTCGAGATCGAGGGTTACATAGGAGTAGCCGATGGAGCGGAAGTACTCTGCAACTCTCGCGCGGGTCGTCTCTTCGGTCAGTGTGACGAAGTCGGCGGGTTCGACCTCGATGCGCGCTATAGTGTCGTGGTGGCGAACACGGAGCTGGCGGATGCCTATATCCTCATGCAAGAACTCTTCCGCCTGCGCAATGCGTGTAAGGGCTTCGACGGTTACGGGTGTCCCATATGGGATACGGGACGATAGACACGCCTGAGCCGGCTTGTCCCATGTAGGCAATTCCATCCCGTGGGATAGCGCGCGTATCTCTGCTTTGGAGAGGTCTGCCTCGACCATCGGGCTTCGGACGCCGTACTGTTTGGCGGCGTTTAGACCTGGCCTAAAATCGCCGAGATCATCGGTGTTGGTGCCATTGGCAATATGCTCGTAGCCTTCGCCGCGCGCGAAGTCCGATAGGTATGTGTACAGCTCGTCCTTGCAGAAAAAGCAGCGATTGGGGTTGTTCGCCGCATAATCGTCGCGTTCGACTTCGTGCGTTTCGATCACGCGGTGGTTCAATCCCAACCGGTCGGCGAGTTCGACAGCCTCGCGCAGTTCGGCGGGCGCAAGGCTGGGAGATTTCGCCGTGACTGCCAACGCGTTTGCCCCAAGCGTTTCGCTGGCTGCTGCGGCGAGGAACGCGCTGTCCACCCCGCCGGAGTAGGCCACGATCACGGTGCCCATATCCCGCAGGATCGAACGCAGCGTCTCCATCTTATGGATGGCTGTATCCCTATTGACTACCTGGATTTCAGTCTGGGTTGCCATTGGTATGACTCCGTCCGTGTGCGGGAATATCTCGTATGAAATCTAAGTTATCTCGGCAGGCCATAAAGACTTTGCTCGGTTTGGAGTTTCCTCCAAATCCGTTGTCGTCAACTCGGCCCAGCTGCATCTGCTTCTGCAAAGCGAAACTTCCTCAGAGTAACCTTACTATTCTTCCATCATTGTTTGGATGATAGCGCGCATCTCTCCGATGTAATGTTCGTAGCTGCGGTTCTGATATCGGAGTATGCGCTGTGAGTCTTCAGTATCGTACCAGTCCATCCAGCCCGGCGCGTCACGATAGGTCGCCATTTCGACAGGCGCGCCCATCACATCGAAGAAATCTCGCACATAGTCGATTCCTCGCAGCTGCCAAGTTGGGCCGCCGCCGATATTGAAGACCTTGCCGGCGGCGTCTGGCGCAGTGGCGGAGGCGAAAAGCGCATCTGCTACATCGTCGCGGTGAACCATTTCGACGCGCTGATCAGCCATGAACGGCCACGGATTCGGCGGCTCCAGAAATGCAGGGACGGCGATTCCCGCAATTCGCAGAACTACGGCGTTGGTCAGCGCGGATTCGTGTATTAGCCGCTCGCCCACTATCTTGCTATCTGCGTATATGTCTATCGCGCTTTGCGTATGGGATACGGACACCGGCGGACTACCCGCGCTAGTGTCTCCGTATGTGCTGATGGATGAAGTAAACACCAGACGCGCGTCTGGGGATTCTGCCTCCATTGCGTCGATGATGTTTTGCGTACCGCCTACATTGACGGCAAAAGTAACATCACGGTTTCGTTCGCTGTTAGGCGGCAAGATGGCGGCAAGATGCAGAACTGCATCGCACCCGGCTATCGCGTCGCGCACGCCCTGAGCGTCGGTGATGTCGCCCTCGACGATCTCGATTCCGTCTCGGTCTTCGAGGCCGCTGAAATCCATCATTGGCAGGTCGAATATACGGATGCGGCGTCCGGCCTCGGCGAACATCTCAACGAGCTGACGTCCGACGCTGCCCGCGCCGCCCGTTATCAGTATTGGAGAGTTCATCAAGTCAGCGTAGTTCCCTTCATTCCCGCCTTCTCGATGAGATCCTGCGCGCTGCCGATGAGCTTGGTAAGCGCCGGCGCGAAGGCATCCCAGTCGCTCTGCTGTTTCAGCGCCAGCGCGGCATCGGCATCACGCATGGCGGTGCGCGCGGGGGGAACGGAGGGCATCGTCTGGAAGAAGAATGTTCCGCTTATATCCCCGAATTTGTCCACGATCTCCACGACAGAGTTTTCCCAATCAGAGTTCTGCGCGCCGAGTCCTTCCGCTATTTGCTCGCATGTGGATATGCTCTGCTCGAGCATCTGCTGTCCTGATGGTGGCATTATCCATACTCCCTTAGTATGTCTAGTATGTCGTTTAGTGTGTCATAGAACTGCGCTTTGGGATGAGCAAGCGCGTAATTCGCATTGGGTACATTACGAACAGGAATGGCGAACATACATGATATGTTCGCCATTCGAGAACTTAGTCTATTATTGGCCGACCTTAGTACCTAATCGTCATCGTCGTCTGCGGGGATTAGCTCCTCGACATCTATGCCTTCGATCTGCTCGAGAACACGGTCGCTAATGCCGGCGTCCTCGTAGTGTCGTTTCATGGCCTCGATATCTACTTCGTCCTTGCGCGCGAAGCCTTTGCCGTCGTGCCTGTCGTATGGGAAAGGCATGAACCGCTCGAAGTTCGCCATGTAGCGCTGGCGGCTGGGCCTGCGGTCGTACGGGAACCTGTGATCGGCTTCTGGCGCTGGCTCGACATCCACGAGATCGTATTCACGGTTGCCGAGTCCGATTTCGTGGCCGGTGTTAATCGACGTCACCTCGCTCTGAGAGTGGAAGGTGGCGGCGGCGGCCTCGAACTTGCGGTCTCCGGGGTGGTGTGCTTCCATCAGCTCGGCAGCGGAGCCGGGCATACCCGCGGAGCGCTTGGCGGCGTCCACGCAGGCCATGTCGATAGCAACCGCGTCGGTGGAGGCGAATACGCCAAGGTGCGGAACGATGGGGATGTCTGCGTGGTTGGCGCAGTCACAGCGCGGCGAGACATCTATCGCCATGTTGATGTAGCCGACTTTGCCCTTCAGCGCCTTCTCCACACCTAGACATGCGTCTGCGATAGCGATATCGACCGCGTCGAAGTTGATCGGAGGTATCTCCAGAATACCTCTGCTGCCCATGACGCCGAAGCACCCGAGGCAAGTCGCGCACTTCTCGCGCTCCCATTCGAGTTCGTCGTTCTCGTTGACATTCCAGAGGTTGTAAGGACAGCAGTCTTCGAGAATCTCCCAGTCAGGCGTGTTGGCCTTGCCCTTGAATGCTTCCGGATGGAAGACGGCGGCCGCGCCAAGCCCGTATTGGGGATGTCCGCCCATATGGACATTCAACTTACCGCGCTTGGACTGCGCGCCGATGCCCAGATTCTTCAGTGCGCCGCCGATAACGCCCATCGAGTGCCCCTTGAAATGGGTCAGCGCGATGAGTACATCCGCCGCAGCGATGGCTTCGGCCACATACGCCTCTTTCAGCAGATATCCTTCGGGTATATCCACGCGGAAATCGGCTGTGCCTAGCCAGCCATCGGCGCATACGAACGGGCAGCCCAGAGTGGCGGAGCTGAAACCGTTGCGCTCAGCCGTCAGCAAAATGTCGAGCTGGCTGGAGCGGGAGCCATATGGCGAGTAGGTGGATGTGGTGGTGTCGCAAACGAACGGCCTGCCACCCAGTTCTTTGATGCGGTCTGCCAGCGCGCGCGGATATACCGGACGCAGATAGGCGGAGTTGTTCCATTCACCGCAGTGAATCTTAATTGCGACGACATCGTTTGGCTTGATCATCTTGTCCAGCCCTGCCGCGTCGAAGACGGTCGTCATCTTCGCTACGAGGCTGGTCTCTGTGGATGTGGAATGTGCGTCCATCCAATAGACTTTGGACTTTTCCATAAGCTTCCTCCCTAAAATCAAATTCGAGTCCGCGCATTCTCGCGTGTCCCAATATATCCGTGAGCGTAACACTGAGTATGTGTGTTGTCAATACGCCAGCGCTGCTAGGACGCTATGGGATGTTGCAAGCTGCAAATGAAAATCCGCGCTATCCCAGCGCGACTCCCGCCCCTAATCCGGGTTCGGTCATGCCGGATGGGTCTAATATCTCGTCCAGCTCCTTCAGCGATAGATCGGTCTCTGCCAGCGCGACATCTTTGACGGTCTTCCCCGTCGCCTGCGCCTTCTTTGCAATATCAGCCGCGGCATCGTAGCCGATGTGCGGAACCAGCGTCGTAACTATAGCGAGGCCGCGTTCCACCATGTCCGGGCCGGCGGCTGTCGCCGATAGTCCGTTTACGCACTGGCGCGCCAAGTTTCTGGCGGACGCCGCAAGCAGGTCTATCGACTGGAGCAGATTGTATGCCGCAACTGGCATCATCACATTTATCTCGAAGTTGCCGGACTGTCCGGCGATAGCGACAGTAGCATCGTTTCCGATAACCTGCGCCGCCACCTGACACACCGATTCTGGTATGACAGGGTTCACCTTGCCCGGCATTATAGAGCTTCCCGGCTGAACTTCGGGGAGCATGATCTCACCGATGCCCGCTCGCGGCCCCGACCCGAGCCATCGTATGTCGTTGGCTATCTTCATCATACTCACGGCGACAGTTTTCAGAGCGCCACTCGCCGCCACGATGTTATCCAGCGTACTTTGCGCCTGAAAGTGGTTGGATGTCTCGCATACTGGAACGCCGAGCGTCTCCGACAGTCTGCCGCATACGCGCCCAGCAAACTCCGGATGAACATTGACGCCCGTGCCGACGGCTGTACCGCCAAGCGCAACCTCCGACAGCTCGCGCTCCGCTTCACGCAGACGCGCTATGCCGCGTTCTATCTGACCTGCGTATCCAACGAACTCCTGCCCCAGCCGGACGGGGGTGGCATCCTGAAGATGAGTGCGCCCAGTCTTCAGGACAGGCATGAACTCTTCCGCCTTGTCTTCCAGCTCTGCCTTCAGATCCTCCAGCGCGGGGACGAGATCGCCATGTATCGCCCTGAGCGAGGCGATGTGTATGCTCGTCGGAATGACATCGTTAGAAGACTGCCCCATATTCACATGATCGTTGGGGTGAACTGGCGCGCGTGAGCCCTTCTGTCCGCCCAGATTTTCGATTGCGCGATTGGAGATGACCTCGTTGGCATTCATATTCGTGGAAGTTCCAGAACCCGTCTGGAAAATATCTACGACGAACTGATCGTCGAATTCGCCCCGCGCGACTTCGCCTGCGGCGGTAACGATGGCGTCGGCAGTGTCTCGAGGCAAAAGCCCCAGCTCGCAGTTGACCTGCGCAGCGGCCAGCTTGATGGACGCGATCGCCTCGATGAAAGCTCTGTTGAAACGAAGATCGCTTATCGGAAAGTTGAGCGCGGCGCGCATAGTATTCGCGCCGTAGTAGGCGTCGATAGGGACATCGAACTCGCCCATCGAGTCCCGTTCCCGCCTAAAACGCTGTGAGTCTGGCAAAGTATCCTCCTGCATTGGCGCGGCTAGACGCGGCAGATCGCATTAGCGCCATAGGCCGCGCAATAAAAAAAATTATGCATCCAATCTAAATATATTCATTCCAGATTCGTGAAAAACTCCTCGTCCAGTTCATGCATGACGACAGTTACGGACTTTATACCCAATCCCAAATCTATCATTTCAGCCATGAGCTGGTCTCCGTCGATCAGCGTAATCGGCGGGTCTTCCTCTCCGATCCATTCTTTCGCGCCCTGAGTGAAGGACGAAGTCGTAATTAGCACTCCACGATCGAAGCTGCTGCCCAAAGTGCCACTGAGTCTCTGAACAGGCTCGATACCTACATTATTGTTTTGGGCATATCACTTTGCTTGAAACGCCACCTTCACTTTTATGAATGGCATCTCACATTCACCATCTATACTACCATCCTATACCACCATCGCTCGACTGTTGAGTCACTCTAACATTAGAGAATCCCTTGGCCTTCATGAATTCCCCTACCAGTCTCTCGAAGTCCGTGGGTGTGAGGTTTAGTACACGGCTTCTCAAATCATCGACAATACTGGTTTTCGATTCACCCCCAGAAGTCGTAATGCGCTGCTCTATATTTGCAATTTTCTGATTCAGATTTTGTATATAATTAGAAAGATCTGCTATTTTCTCGTTCGGCTCCGTATTCATATTATGATTAGGCGGTGGAATATCTGGCATTGGTTCTGGTTCATAAATATCACTAGTATCAGCTACGCTAGACCCTCTCTCTTGGGTTGAACTGGGCAATAGAGTTTTGCCACTATTGGTCGCCATCGCATCTCGCTGCTTTTGCCTGAATTCTTCTCGGAAAAAGTCGAGGTTTCTTCCTCTCGCAAATACTTCTTTCCATCCATTGCTATTCCTATCTTTGATATGCCCAGACCAAGCAGATGGAGAAGAGAAAGAGCCATTTCCGAATTGTATCTTGCCGTCAGAGCTGAGATATCCAATATGAAATTCGCTGTCCCGTTCACAAGATAGCTGCTCGTTTGGTTTGAGGATTCCTGCCTGCAACAGATCTTTCATAGTAATCATCTTCGGCATAGCTGATTCCTCTTGCATGAAGACTGTGAATGCCGTATCCGCACAGGCAAAATGTGCGCATATGGCGAATAATTATTGAATATCACAATCTCATATATGTATCAACCAATATATATCGGACGAGAGGGCCATTCGCTCGATATACGAATCTCACTTCGAGGGCATCATGAGCCGGCGCCGAGGAAATCGGCTATTGCGCGGTGGCGCGTCGGGACAGATCTATCCGCGCAGATTCGCGGCCAGCGGCAAGCTCGAAGCCAGGCCGCGATGGTTCCATGAAAGTTATGGACTCGTAGAAGTCGTCCAGAGCGATGAACGAGCCGTTGTCCTCTGCCCATCTGCGCATTCTCTGATTACACGAATGCGCCCAAGATAGTATCTCCACCCGCCACCCGCGTCTGTGCATCCTCTCCAGCACGCCGTGGAAGCCGGTGCCTTCGGTATAGCCCGCGCCGTCGCCGGTTAGCAGAACGACGATGCCGGGATCGCCGATGTAGTCGAGAGCGTCTTCGAGCATCCGCAGCTGAAGGAGACGGTCAGGCATCTCCTGCTCACCGCGTCCAGGGACGCCTTTGTCGAACAGCTCGACCTCGACTCCGTTGCTTTCCATGCGGTTCCACAGCTGGCGCATTTCGGGCGAGACAGATCCAACTGCGAGGGCGCGCTGGATTGGGCGGTCGGCGTGCGCCAGTCGCAGCAAGTTATCGAACTGAATTCGCACGCGATAACGCGCGTTGACACCCTCGCGCCGCTCTTCTGCGATGCGCTGGGCTTCGTGGAATATGTTCGAGTTGTCCCAATATATGAATACGCTGTCCATACCAGCCTACTATCTCTAACTAGCCTGTCATCTATGTTTTTAGATCGCGCGCGCAGGCCGTTCACATACTGGCGGCGAGGAACCCTGCGCCTATTTCGCCTATTTCGGAATGGTGTCCACGCATGGAGTGGTCCGCGCCGGCCACTTCATGGAATCTGACGGGGCCTCGACACTCATCGAGTGTCGACTGAATCGCGGTGGACGGCGCAACACGGTCTTCGGAGCCGGCAATCACGAGCCTCGGACGTTTGTCACGCATGAATCTCCTATTGCGAAGCGCGGCGAGAGTAGGCGCGATGAGTACCATGGCGCCGGCGCGCTTCATATGACGATAGCCGTTGAGAATCACCGCCGCGCCGAGCGAGTACCCCACTACGCCGATACGCCGTCTATCCACCGAGGGCCAGTGTCCCAGCACATCGAACGCGGCTTTTATATCGTTGTGTTCCTCCTGTCCGTTGGAGAACTCTCCCTGACTGCCTCCGACGCCACGGAAGTTGAAGCGCAGAGTCACCATGCCCTCGGCGTCTGCGCGCTGGCAGACCGATGTTACGACAGGATGGTTCATATCTCCGCCCAGCGCGGGGTGAGGATGGCAGACGACGACGGCGCGCAGCGAGCCTGACCCGCCGTCGGACGGCGTGGAGATGATTCCCTCCAGCTCCATGCCCTTGCTGTAAAAGCCTATGGCCGACTGTCGCATGAGAAATTATGCCTATCGCCTGAGCCATTCACGAAAGAAATCCACTGCCATATCTCCCACGACAACCTCGAACCCTCGAAAGAAGTGATCCGCTCCACTGACAATCTCGATTTGGCTCGGACTTGCGAATCTCTTGGCGAGAAACCTGAACTGGCCCTCGGGGAAGTCGTGATCGCTGTCTCCGAGAGCGAACAGCTTCGGCGGCAGTATCTCTAGGCCGCTAAAGGCGCGCATCTGCGCAGCAGGACAGGCAATGGCGGCGACGGCCTGCACGACTGAGGAGGCCATCGAGGAAGCCATCGCCGCCTGCAGAGCGACAGCCGCTCCGAAACTGTAGCCGGCGATTCCGATTCTGCTGGCATCCACCTCTTCTCGCAGAGAGAGAACCTCCAGCGCGGCTTCGGCATCATCCGTCTCGCCTGATCCCCACGCAAACTGTCCCTCGCTGCCGCCTACACCGCGAAAGTTGAATCGCAAGACAGCAAATCCACCAGCCACCAGCCGCGCCGACATACCCTCGATGACGCCGTTCTGCATGTTCCCGCCTTGTCTAGGGTGCGGATGGCAAAGCACAACGCCGGGCAGCTTTTCGCGCGAATCGTCATCAACGTCAGGGCCGGCGATAACAGGAAGACTCAGCAGCCCCTCCAACCTCAGGCCGGAGCTGTCTATGATTAGAGGCTCTGGCGCGTTCGTGTTTCTCATAATCTGCTTCTCACCATCGGGCTGGATGCGTAATCTTTCGCGCAGATGCGATCTACGCCATACGCCTATATCATCCCCAAGACTGTTCTCACTATGTAGAATAGCGACGCGATGAAGACTGCGGCAAGAAGCAGCCAAAGAACGAGCTTGGAGAAGAAGACCCCTCCTAACACCCGCACCGTGGCGAATACGGGTAATGCCAGTACATTGACGAGCAGTACGAACAGCCGCGCGGACACGAAGTGGCGCGTGACGAGCAGCAAGACGCAGAAGGCGAAATATGCTTGCGCAAACCCCACCACAGCCCACCAGAGAGGCGGCGTCGGCAAGACATCCAAGACCAGCGTATCCGCGTCGGGAAAGCCCACTGCGGCATTCCATGCCAGAGCCATCGTCTCTTCGCCTAGCGGTTCTGCTGCGTCGTAGGTCGAGACGAATAGAGATACGAGGCCGATAAAGCCCCCCGTTATGATAGCTGCGACGGCTCCGGCGACGGACGCGGCGAGGCCTATTTTTCGTACCCTGCGCTGTCGGACTGCCCTCAGACCACGGCGAGGCGCGCGCTTGGCCCTGAATGCCAGCAGGGCAGCATATAACGCAGAAATGGGAATCAGAGCGATGCCGACGCTAACTGCCCCGATAGCCAGCCATCCGATATATTTGCCGAAGCTCCCAACATCCAGTAGCAGCGCAACGAACTCGACAGCGACTTTCCAAAAGCGCCATGCGCCGGAGTCGAATACCCAGGCTGCAGACAACGCGCATATCATCACAGCGGTGGCGAACATCCAGACGCCGACGACGCCGGCGCGGACTTCGGAGCTGGATTTTTCGCGCAGCTCTCTGCGATATTCCCACGGACGCAACCCCTTATGCGCTGCGCTCTTGCCCCATACGCCGCGCTTACTCTGCTTGGCGCTCTTTTCGGCTTCGTGGATACCAGGGAGCGCGCCAAAATCGTCATAGACATAGGCCATACCGGCCTCGACCATCTCATAGTTGAGTGTCGAGCGTCCATCCTTCGTGTATATCACGCAGACGGCGCGGCCATATCTGTCGGTATTGATCACCTCCAGCTTATGCTTGCCGCTCACCAGCTTCTTCATATAATCCGTAGATTCGTCTCCGAGCGGCTGCGAAGTCTCCGGCGCGTCTATGGAGTACAGCCTGATACGAAAAGTACCGCCTTTCGGATGCTCCGCAACGACGGTGTCCCCATCCGAAACCTTAGTGATCCGAACATCGATATTCTCGCCCTTCTGAACCTGCGCCTCGCCTGGCCGCGCTCTATTCACTTCACCCCAGCTCCCATATATAGTAGTACTCGTTCCAATCGTCGCAATCCTATCAGGAATTGGCCTTCACTGAAGCGCATTGATAGAATAGGCTGCGCGGACGATTCTGATATGTCCAACGCGCCTAATCTTGCGCGCCTAATCTTGGAGGGAATCCCGATGCGAGTCGTCGATCTAAGAAGCGATACAGTTACGCAGCCGTCGCCGGAGATGCGCAAAGCGATGTACGAAGCCGAGCTGGGCGACGATGTTTACGGCGAAGACCCGACTCTCAACAGGCTGGAGGCGATGGCTGCAGAGCGACTGGGCAAGGAAGCCGCGGTGTTCGTCGCCAGCGGCACGATGGGGAACCTCGTATCGGTGCTGGCGCACGCCCAGCGCGGCGACGAGATAATACTAGGCGACCGAGCGCATATCTTTAGGAGTGAAGCTGGCGGAGCGTCCGCGCTCGGCGGCATCTCATTTCACACCATACCAAACGATAGACGCGGCATGATCGACCCCGAAGATGTTCGCGATGCCATCCGCCCAAACGACCCGCATATGCCCAGAACGGCGGCGGTATGCTTGGAAAATACACAAAATTGGCACGGCGGCGCGCCGCTGACTCAGGACGATATGCAGTCCATAGCCAGCGTTGCGCGAGAGAATGGCATCGCATTGCATGTGGACGGCGCGCGTATATTCAACGCAGCAGTCGCGCTCGAGGCGCCAGTCGCCGAACTCGCGCGCGAGGCCGACTCCCTAACTTTCTGCCTGTCGAAAGGGCTGAGCTGTCCCGTCGGTTCCGTCATCGTAGGCTCCGCCGACTATATACAGAAGGCGCGCCGCTGGCGAAAGATGGTCGGCGGAAGCATGAGACAAGCCGGTGTACTGGCCGCAGCCGGCATCGTCGCGCTGGAATCTATGGTCGAACGCATGGCCGAAGACCACGCCAACGCGCGCAAACTCGCCGAGGGGCTGGCCGAAATACGGGGAATCGCCATCGACCCCGACGCTCTGCCGACGAACCTCGTATTCTTCGATGTGGAAGCGGACGACCCCGCAGAGATACACCGACAGATAGTCGAGCGCGGAGTAAAAGGCGGCGGGCCGACGAAACGATGGCGATATGTCACGCACTACGGCATCACCGAATCGGACATAGATTACACGCTGGAGCAGGTAGATGAAGTGTTCGCCAGCAGATAATGTCTGAATTAAAGCAGGGCAAAGGCGGCATTCGAGACACTGCCATCGGGAGCGGGTGGAGACTCATTTTCGATAATGACACGCGCCAGAAAATCACGGAAACGGGGTAAGGATTTATGACTCTGAAAATGTGGAAACAGGGAGGCGGGGAAGAGCGAACCTACCGCCTGCCCAGTAACCACGGTTGGAAAGCCAGCAGACCCGGCAGCAGCGTGTTGGTAATCAATCGGGGCGCGGCGGTCTTCGAGGCCCCCTCTAAGTGGATCACGACTCCCATCGAGGGCGGCGCCTTACGCATATCCGACAGAAAACCTCCAAAGGAACGAATGCGCATCGATGTAACGGTAGTGACCATCCCTCCCCCTGTTCGGGAAGGTGTTACTGTCGATGTAGTCCTCGAAGACTTCGCTTACCAATCACCGGGGAGAGACCTAACTAGCGCGGGCGCAATCGAAATGCCCAATCATCCGGACTACGAGATAGCCTGGATGCCTGTGGAGTTTATCGACCCCGACGAGAACCGCAAAGCGCATGGGCGGCTCTGTCTGGCTCGCAAGGGAAATCTGTTCGTGTACATAACCAGCGATTTCTATCCGGAAGTCTCCAAACCCGCGATCAGAGCATGGAACACGATGCTCGCCACTCTGAAAGTCGGCGAAAAGTATGACGATCCTACGATGCGCTCCCGAATGAACTAAAACCGCCATCTTTCAGAAACTCTGCTGGAAGACTAGGCAAAGATACGAGACACTGACGAAGGGACATTTACATAATGTCAGACATATACGAAGAGCTCGGCGTTCGGCCCGTGATCAACGCGCAGGGAAACAGAACCCTGCTCGGCGGCGGCACGCCCGCGCCTGAGATACGCGCAATGATGGACGACGCAGAGCAATACTATGTGAACATGAGCGAGCTGATGCACGCTGTAGGCGAACGCATTTCGCAGATGCTCGATGTCGATGCCGCGCTGGTTACTTCCGGATGTTCCGCCGCGCTCGCATACGCAGCCGCCGCATGCATGACAGGCGACGACACAGAGCGTATCGAACGCATCCCGGACACCTCCGATATGCCGAACGAGATAATCATCCAGCGCCAGCTTCGCATAAAGTACGACCGCTGCATGACTATACCGGGCGGACGGCTAATCGAGATCGGAGACGAAGACCGCACAACAGCCGCTCAGATGGAATCGGCAATCGGCCCGAATACAGCAGCCATCCACTACCTCGCGCCCGGCGACAGCCCCGGCGCGTTGCCGCTGCAGACGGTCATCGACATAGGCCACTCGCGCAGCGTGCCTGTAATCGTCGATGCCGCAGGGGAGGTCTATCCCACCGACTTGCTCAGCAGATATGTAAAGATGGGCGCGGATCTGGTCGCCTATGGCGCCAAATACTTCGGCGCGGTCAACTCCAGCGGCATCCTGACAGGCAGGGAAGACCTCGTGAATGTGGCGCGCTCGCACAGTTTCATCGGATTCGAGGCGTCGCCAGTACGCTCATTCGGCAGGCCGATGAAAGTCGATCGACAGGAAGTAATCGCAGTGTATGGCGCTCTGAGAGCATGGCTGACCATGAATCACGAAGACAGAATCGCAGAATACGAGGTCCGAACGGAGCGGCTCCGCGCGCGGCTCGCCGACATCGACGGCGTTGCGCTGAATGAGCTGGACGACAGCGGCCCAGTCGAGGGGTTGACCGTCACCGTGGACGCAGAAGCCACAGGACAGACCGGCGCGGAGGTGGTGGAAAAGCTGCGCGCGGGCAACCCCAGCATTTGGGTCCGCGAACACGACTCGGACAACCGATTTTCGATTCGGATGCTCACACTGGGCGAAGGACAGGAGTTCATCATAGCCGACCGCCTGCGTCAGATATTCGCATAATCTGTCGTCCGTTAGTCATATTCCTCTCATAAATGTCGCGTGCGCAGGCAGCTATCTGTGAGTTTCCCAAAGATTGCAAAGGTTACAGATGAGTTCCAACATCTAAGCGCTCGGACGAAAATCGCCGCAGGACTGCCCAATCCATGATCTCGATAGACCTGATACGACGAAACCCCGACGCAGTGCGGGAGGCGATGCGGAAGCGCGATGCCGATGTTTCGATAGATTCGATAATCTCGCTGGACGAACTCCGCCGTTCTCTCATAGCCCGCGTTGACAATCTGCGCGCGCGGCGCAACGAGGTAAGCCGCGAACTGGCGCGCGCCAAGGAGCGTCCGCAAGAGTCGATAGACGAGATGCGCGCCGTCAACCGCGATATACGCAAGATAGAGGAGGAGCTGCGCGCGGCGGACGAGGAGCTGAACACTCTCATGCTGCGCGTTCCAAATATACCGCACGACAGCGCGCCAGTCGGCCCCGACGAATCCGACAACATCGTAGTCAAGACCATTGGCGAACCGCGCGAGTTCGATTTCGAGCCACGACCACACTGGGAGATAGCCGAAACGCTGGGAATAATCGACTTCGAGCGCGGCGCGCGGTTGGCAGGGTCGCGCTTCTTCGTCCTCAGAGACAAAGGCGCGAAACTCCAGCGCGCGCTCATCTCGTTTATGATCGACATGCACACGGAGAAGCACGGTTTCACCGAAGTCTATCTGCCGTACATGATCAACCAAGACACCGCAACGGCAAGCGGCCATCTGCCCAGCTTCCGCGACGAGATGTATCGTGACGACGAGGATGGCCTGTGGATGCTGCCGACGGCAGAGGCTGCCATTACCAGCTTGCACCGCGACGAGATTCTCCCCGCGGATTCGCTGCCGCTTTACTATGTGGCGCACACACCCTGCTGGCGCAGAGAAAAGACTTCGGCGGGACGCGACACACGCGGCATAATGAGGGTTCACCAGTTCGACAAGGTCGAGATGTACAAGTTCGTCAGTCCTGAAGACAGCGAGGCAGAGCTGGAATCGCTGGTCGCAGCCGCTGAAGCCGTAGTCGCCGCGCTGGAAATCCCGTACCGTATCTTGGAACTGGCAACAGGCGACATGGCAACACCTGCGGTTCGGGCGTTCGATGTCGAGATGTGGGCGCCGGGCGCAGAACGATGGCTGGAAGTCAGCTCCTGCTCCAACTGCACCGATTTTCAGGCGCGACGAGCCCGAGCGCGCTATAGACCAGACACAGGCGGCAGACCTCGACTGCTGCACACACTCAACGGCTCCGGGCTGGGGGTGCCGCGCGTGATCATCTCCATTCTCGAAAACTGCCAGCAAGAAGACGGCAGCATCGAGATACCGCCAGCTCTCAGGCCATACACCGGGTTCGACAGCATCGACGCGTAGCTCGCGCTCACAAATCAGACCCAATTCCCCTCGGCATTGCACGCCCCGCAGAGATGCCCCCACCTTTGATTCGACTCGAAGTTCCGAATCAAAAGTCCATCGCTGTTAGACTTACAAATATGGAATCTATAGTATCATCATAGAAACTCAACAGGGCAGATTCCCGCAGATAGGGAATCACCGAGTGTCAAATTGCTTCATGATGAGAACGAACGAATCTCCAATCTCAATATTTCAATATATTGAGAGAGTTCCTAAGCGTATGGATCGCTATTGCAAGCATCGCTTTACTATCCGCGCTTCAGATCGGTTGCGAATTCCAATGGTATGACTTCGAGCTATTTCCTGACAGATTATGTCTTTCAGGAGTCGAAATCATCGAAATCATATCTGTCAGCGCGGGCGCCGGATTTCTGATTTTCTTAGTTATGGAGGGTATAGGGATGATATTCGCTCAGATATGGCTACGAAAAGAAAGAGAAATTATCCGGATCAGAGAAGAAGCCGCCGAGCAGTTGCGGAGGTCTGAGCAGTTACGGCGGGAAGATGCCGAGCGCGCCGAACGACTGCGGCGGGAAGATGCCGAACGCGCCGAACAAACGCTGCGGGAGAATGCCGAACGCGCCGAACAGTTACGGCGGGAGGATGCCGAACGCGCCTTGCAAAGGGAGCGGGAATTGATCGATCTGATTAAGGCATTGACGAAGAACTCGATTCGTGATGACCCTTCGGGCGATGAAGACCTTGCTGAAGCATAGGTAGCCAAAGAGGGTCGAACCATTTCATGATGAAAACGAACTAGTTCCTAATCTCAATATATTGAGAGAGTTCCTAAGCGTATGGATCGCTATTGCAAGCATCGCTTTACTATCCGCGCTTCAGATCGGTTGCGAATTCCAATGGTATGACTTCGAGCTATTTCCTGACAGATTATGTCTTTCAGGAGTCGAAATCATCGAAATCATATCTGTCAGCGCGGGCGCCGGATTTCTGATTTTCTTAGTTATGGAGGGTATAGGGATGATATTCGCTCAGATATGGCTACGAAAAGAGAGAGAAATTATCCGGATCAGAGAAGAAGCCGCCGAGCAGTTGCGGAGGTCTGAGCAGTTACGGCGGGAAGATGCCGAGCGCGCCGAACGACTGCGGCGGGAAGATGCAGAACGCGCCTTGCAGAGAGAGCGGGAATTGATCGATCTGATTAAGGAATTGACGAAGAACTCGATTCGTAATGACTCTTCTGTCGATGAAGGCCCTGCTGAAGCATAGGTAGCCAAAGAGGGTCGAACCATTTCATGATGAAAACGAACTAGTTCCTAATCTCAATATATTGAGAGAGTTCCTAAGCGTATGGATCGCTATTGCAAGCATCGCTTTACTATCCGCGCTTCAGATCGGCTGCGAATTCCAATGGTATGACTTCGAGTTATTTCCTGACAGATTATGTCTTTCAGGAGTCGAGGTTATTGAAATCATATCTGTCAGCGCGGGCGCCGGATTTCTGATTTTCTTAGTTATGGAGGGTATAGGGATGATATTCGCTCAGATATGGCTACGAAAAGAGAGAGAAATTATCCGTATCAGAGAAGAAGCCGCCGAGCAGTTGCGGAGGTCTGAGCAGTTACGGCGGGAGAATGCCGAACGCGCAGAACAAACGCTGCGGGAGAATGTCGAACGTGCCGAACAGTTACGGCGGGAGGATGCCGAACGCGCCGAACGACTGCGACGGGAAGACATCGAACGCGCCTTGCAGAGAGAGCGGGAATTGATCGATCTGATTAAGGAATTGACGAAGAACTCGACTCGTGATGACCCTTCGGGCGATGAAGGCCCTGCTGAAGCATAGGTAGCCAAAGAGGGTCGAACCATTTCATGATGAAAACGAACTAGTTCCTAATCTCAATATATTGAGAGAGTTCCTAAGCGTATGGATCGCTATTGCAAGCATCGCTTTACTATCCGCGCTTCAGATCGGTTGCGAATTCCAATGGTATGACTTCGAGCTATTTCCTGACAGATTATGTCTTTCAGGAGTCGAAATCATCGAAATCATATCTGTCAGCGCGGGCGTCGGATTTCTGATTTTCTTAGTTATGGAGGGTATAGGGATGATATTCGCTCAGATATGGCTACGAAAAGAAAGAGAAATTATCCGGATCAGAGAAGAAGCCGCCGAGCAGTTGCGCAGGTCTGAGCAGTTACGGCGGGAGAATGCCGAACGCGCCGAACAAACACTGCGGGAGAATGCCGAACGCGCCGAACAAACGCTGCGGGAGAATGCCGAACGCGCCGAACAGTTACGGAGGGAGGATGCCGAACGCGCCGAACGACTGCGACGGGAAGACATCGAACGCGCCTTGCAGAGAGAGCGGGAATTGATCGATCTGATTAAGGCATTGACGAAGAACTCGGTTCGTAACGACCTTTCGGGCGATGAAGACCCTACCAAAGTATAAGGCAAGGGTCATAGAAGATCAGGGAATCTTACGACGCTATGTGTCCGGGCCTATGCGCCTATCCTTCCGATACGCAACTACATCGCCGCGCCATGTTCTTCTTTGATCAGCCTTTTGAGAACCTTGCCCATCGGGTTTCGTGGCAGCTCGTTCACGATGATGACAGATTCCGGCTTCTTGAAGCTGGCGAGCCGCGCGCGGCAGTACTCGATCACATCGTCGGTGTCGATGTCATGTCCAGCGCGCGCCACGATGACAGCCCTGACGCGCTCGCCCCAGTCGATGTCTGGCACACCGATTATGGCCGCCTCCTCGATATCCGGGTGCGAGTGCAGCACCTGCTCCACCTCTTCAGGTGAGATCATCTCACCACCGCGTTTGATGAAATCCTTCGCCCTGCCGGCCAAGAATATATAGCCGTCATCGTCCCAGTAGCCTAGATCACCGGTAAAAAGCCAGCCACCGCGTATCGTCTCGGTGGTGGCAGACTCCTGCCCCCAGTAGCCTTTCATCAAGCGTTCGCCCCTCGCCACGATCTCACCCACATCGCCTAGGGGAACATCCACGCCATCTTCGTCCACTATGCGCACCTCCACATCTTCCAGCGGCTTGCCGATAGAAGCGAGGCGTTTTAGCTTACGCTCGACCTCATCCTCCGTGCCGGTCAGCACATGATCATCAGGCGGAAGCATGGTGATGGTAGCGGCAGTTTCCGTCTGGCCGAATGCGTTGATGAACTGCACATCAGGGAATTCTGCGATTGCGCGGCGAATCACCTCGACAGGCATTGGCGCCGCGCCGTATGTGATGACTTGCAGACTGCTCAGGTCGTATTCGTTGAATTTATCGTCATCCATTATCATCTTCAGCATCGTCGGAACCATCATAGCGCGATCGACATGCTCATCTTCTACCAGCTTCATCCACTGCTTCGCATCGAACTGGCGCTGAATTACAAGCGAGCGGCCGCCGAAGATGGCGCTTACCATCGCCTGCATCCCCGCAATGTGATACAGCGGCACAGTCAGGATGTTGCGCTCGGAGATTTCGGGGTCTGCCGGCATGACATGATTCAGGACATAGGAAGAGAAGCTATTGTGGCTCAGCATCACGCCCTTGGGCAAACTGGTGGTGCCGGATGTAAACAGAAGCACTGCCAAATCGTCATCATCAGCGACAGGCCAGCGTTCTTCGTCGTCTGCGTCGTCGATCAGGTTGGAGTAAGAAATCCAGCCGTCGCGCTCCCCATCGAGCGCTATGAGATGCTCTACGCACTCCATATCGCCGATGAATTCTTCTATCATATCTATATATCTCGTCCCCGCGAGCAGTAATTTGGGCGAGGAGTCAGAGACCATAAAAGACAGTTCCTCTGCGCGCGCCCGGAAATTCAGCGGGACAAATACCGCATCCAGCTTCGCCGCCGCAAAGTATGTTTCCACCAGCGCATCGGTGTTGACCTGAACGATTCCGATACGGTCACCCTGCCCTACGCCGAGAGAGCTGAGAGCGTTTGCCAATCGGTTCACGCGTGAGAGCAGGGCTTCGTAAGTCGTGCGCTTCTCCTCGAAAACGAGGGCAGGCCTGTCAGGTACGATAGCCGCCGAAATAGCCAGAAACTCCGAAGTATTCATGCCTGAGCCGTTTCCCTCCCTAACATCGATACCGTCATCGCGGTTTCATAATATCATTGTCTAAAGACAGCGTGGATTCTACACCTCGTCCCCAGCCTTCGCATCGAGCGTAGTTCTCATCGAGAAAGAGCCGAACACATCGAACCAGAAGACTCGAATGCCGCGCTAAAGATTACCACCATCCGATAACATTCGCCACATCAGATGATGAGCGAACACCGATTTTCCGCTCGTTTCTATGTTCGTCTTATGCCCGTCTCCATCTGTCTGAGCTGCCTGCGCGCGTTTCTCTTGTTCGCATTTATTCGTATCTGTCCGTTCGATCTCCGCCACGCCCTCTGAGGCTCTTTGCCAGACGATCTTCGACTGCCAAGCCGCGAGCGAGCGTGGTATCCATCCCCTCGCCGACGGCGCGCTTGACTGCGGCGATTGTCTCCGGCGGAATAGCGGCGAGGGTTTCGGCCAGCGCGGTAGCATCGGCGAGTAAGTCCGCGCGCGCTACCACGCGGTGTACGAGGCCAAAGCCAAGCGCAGTCTGTGCATCCCAAACAGGATTCGTCAACAGCATCTGCATCGCAGGAGCGGCGCCGATAGCTCGCGGCAGAGTCTGGCTCCCCCCGGCGGCAGGCACCATCCCGAGAGCCGTCTCCGGCATCCTAAAAACGGCATCTTCCGACGCAACCCGCAGATCGCACAGACAGGCTATTTCCACGCCAGAGCCGATTACGAATCCGTGCAGCGCGGCCACCAAAGGCTTGGGCATCGACAGAAACAGCCCCCACAAGTCGCGCTCCCAGCGCACTTGGCGCGCTGTCGTCAGGGACGGGGCGGTGCCGAACTCCGTAAGGTCCGCGCCTGCGCAGAAACCCCTCTCTCCGGCTCCCGAGACGAGGACGGCGCGCACATCTGGATCCAGTTTCGCCGCCTCCAACGCGGAATACAACTCGTCACGCATCCGAACGCTGAATGCGTTGATAACGCCAGGCCGGTCGAGTGTAATGAAGCAGACCTGCCCGCGTTTGTCGAACAGCACTGTCGGCGCGTCAGACATGGACATCCCGTGTATTCGAGTGAAAGAGAGACCTCATCTGCTTCCATACTCCGGCGGGCGGCGTTCGAGGAAAGACGCTATCCCCTCACTGCGGTCGGATGTCGATTGCAGCAGGAAACTCAGGTCTGCCTCCATACGCAGCCCGTCTGCCAACGGCCCATCCATACCTGTGTACACAGCCTCTTTCAGATATTCGAGCGCTATGGGCGCATGACTAGTAACGGTTCGAGAGAGTTCCACTGCTCGCGCGCGCGCTCCACCTTCATCTACGACCTCGCCGACCAGCCCCCACATTCGCGCCTCGTCCGCGCCGATAACTCTGCCCGTCAACAGCATCTCGACTGCGCGCGATCTGCCGATAGTTCGCGGCAAACGCTGCGTCCCACCGTCCCAAGGGATTCCACCATCCAGCGCCTGCGCCATTCTGAAACGCGCCGTCCTATCAGCAATTCGCAGATCGCAGGCAAGAGCCAGCTCCAGCCCCTGTTCGTAAACCTCCCCCTGCACGGCGCAGATGACCGGCTTCTCTATCTCCGCCACGATACGAGCGACGCGAAGCAGGCCGGTCAGCGAATCGTCCCGTTTCAGAGAATCTAGGGCATCGGCGGAGGTTCCGGCGCAGAAGTCAGATCCCTCCGCCGTTAGCAGCGCGGCCCATATATCATCGTTCTGCCGAATTTCTGTCGCATGGTCGGAGAGAGCAAACGCGGCATCGAGTCCAATCCGATTTCCGGATTCTGCAGAGAGGACGATTTCTGCGACATGGCCGCTTGTCCGAAACGCAATGGGCAAAGGTATCACGAGTCTCGACTTGTAAGGCTGGTATGAGCTGGGCGCTATCTCATATGAATGACCACACGGCGGGAGTCGCCAGACCCCTCGCTTTCGGTGATCACGCTTGGATGATCGGAGAGCGCTATATGTACGGTTCGTCTATCGCTCGGAGACATGGGTTCGAGCGGAATAGCGCGGCCTGTGTTGGAGACGCGGTCCGCCACACGAAGCGCCATACTTTCCAAAGTCATGCGTCGCCGTTCTTGATAGCCTTCGACATCTATATCCAGCATGACGCGTTCGTCCATACGATGGCTGACTATATAGCGCGCCATAAACTGGAGCGTCCTCAGAGTCTCGCCTCTGCGTCCTATCAGCAAGCCGGAATCTTCGCCTTCGATCTCGAACAGCGGGCCGTCCATATCATCGGGCTCGTGAGGCTGGCTCATCGAATAGACTACATCGACCCCCATCAGCGCGAGCAGGGATTCGACCACCTCTATTGCCACCTGCACGCCGTCGGGCTGTTCATCATCGGGCTGTTCGTTAGACTCCGGAGTATCCGAAAGTTCCGGTGGGTCCGAGACGACGACACGGACAACGGCGGGGTTGGCGCCGATGCCGAGAATCCCCGTCTTGCCGTGGTTAACGACGTTTATTTCTGCGTCGCTGCGGTCTGCGTCTAGCTCCTTTAGGGCGATTTCGACCGCCTCTTCTACTGTTTTCGCTCGCACCGTTATCTCGCGCATCGCTCGTCTCCTCTATAGAGGTAGCCAGCGCAGGGGCGGGCTCCGCAGACGCGCTCACCTCCTCGCTGCTGTTGCCGCCGCGTCTGAATTTGAACAAGTTGATAAGCGGATCCCAGCCAGTCACGAAACCCTGTATCACGAGGCCGACCACATTCGATACGACCCAGTACAGAGCAAGTCCGCTGGGGAAGTTCAGCGTGAAAAACCCGAACATCACGGGCATCATCCAAAGCATCATGCGGTTGGTAGATGCTTGGCGCTCGTCCGCCGTCGGCATCGTGGTCATCTTCTGCATGACCCACATCGACACCCCAACCAGAATGGGCATGACGAACGGAGTGGGGTCCGGCATCGCAAGATCCATCCAAAGGAAGCTGCTGTCGATAGGTATTACGCTATGTACCTGCGGCAGCCATCCATAGAGATGGCGCGACAGACCTACTAGGCTTTCGGGGTTCGATGGCACCGTCTGCAGTATGGCCTGATACAGCCCGATCCAGATTGGGAACTGGATTATCATTGGGCCGAGACAACCAAGCGGGTTGACGCCGTGTTCGCGGTATAGCGCCATCGTTGACTGTGACGCCTTCTGTCTGTCCCCTTTATGCCGCTCCTGAATCTCCTTCATCAGAGGCTGGAGGCGGCTCATCGCCTTGATCTGGCGGCTCTGTTTGATGGTCAGAGGAACCATGATCAGCCGCACCAGCAGCGTGAACGCGATTATGGCAATTCCAAAATCAGAAAACAGCCAAGCGTACAGCAGTACCAACCCGTTTATCATGGGCTGAATGATGACCAGATTCCATATTTCTATTATGAATTCCAAGAATTGCCTCTGTCTAGCATGCCTTCATGCGGTCGGGCGGATGCGGATCGTCTGCGTCAGTTACGAAGACCCATTCTTCGTCTGGGTTTCCCTGAGACTTGATGCGCAGCGCCCATATAGTGCTGTTCTTAGAACCAAAGTATATCAGGTCGCCATCGACTTCGATCGATGTGCGTATATCATCGTCTATCGCGCATGCATAAAGTTGGCTGCCATTGGTTTCCAGCAACGCGATACGGGAATCTCCGCCATCGGCAACAGGAACGGCTACGAGATCGCTGAGAGCTGAGCTGACTATCGCGGGCGAGCCGACTATCTGGCCTTCAGTGGGGAAACTCCATACTAGCTCTCCAGTCTTCGAGTCGAGAGCATATAAAGTGCCATCCAGCGAAGGGGCGTACACCAGCCCATCATGCACGAGCGGCTTCGACCAGTACCAGCGCGTAGATCCATTGAATACCCAGACAGGCATTCCTGTCTGAATGTCGAGAGCATACAGACGGCTGTCGAATCCGCCGAAGATTGCCAACCCGTCACGGACGACGATGCTCGATACGACTGCGCCGCCGGAGGTGTATCGCCACACCTCTGCGCCGCTCTCCAAATCCACTGCATAGACATTGTGATCGAGCGATCCGACATATACCCTGCCGTCCGCAACCGTCGGAGAAGACCAAACGGGGCCGATTTCGAGATATTCCCAGATGGGGTCGCCGCTCTGTATATCGATCGCGTAAAGCGCGCCATCGCCGCCATCGGAAGTGGATACCGCGCCGGTGCCTACCAGAGCTACATTTTCATGGACAGATGGGCCGCCAACTATCCTGCCAGACAAAGGCTCCTGCCATTCGAGATCGCCTGCGCGGTCATATGCGTAGAGAACGCCGTTATAGCCTCCTACCAACACCGCGTCGTCGGTGACAGCCGGGCGGCCATAAATAGCTTGGGTGACATCTTCGTCCGCCGGCAGAGCCCGCCGCCATTCGAGATCGCCCTTTTCTTTGGTGACAGCCAGTATCTCTCCCTGCATGGTGCCAATGTACAGTACGCCGTCATCGACTGCGCCGGCAGACCAGCCCTGAGGCGTTCCAACTCGTGTACAGCCGGACTGCGCGCAGCCGGCCAGCAGCGCGACGGCCACAATCGCCAGCAGCAGCCGTACTTTGCCCGAAAGTTGGAAACCCGCCATAATACTCTTGGCCTTGGCTGGCTCCGATATGCGCGCGGCGTCATTCGCAGCGTATTTAGATATGTTCATATATTTACTTATATACTTAGTTTGCGCAGATCATGGCACAGGGTCATAACCGCTGGCTCCAAGTGGTCTGCACCGTCCCAATCGCTTTACGGCGAGCCACACACCGTGCGCGGCTCCGTGTTTGACGATAGATTCGTATGTATAGTCAGAGCATGTGGGCGTATATCTGCACATGCTCGGCAGATACGGAGACACCGCAAGCTGATAGAATCTAATGGCGGCGAGCGATACGGACTGCATAATTGTCATGCTATTGTTATTATGCATCATGCTGACCGCCCTTCACCCGAAGCAACTCCGGTAGTAACGATAATTCCCGCTCGTCTCAGAAGACGGCGCAGGGAGCGTCTGAGGCTCCAGAAATCGGCGTCCCGCGCGCCCTGTCTTGCGATGAACACCATATCCCATCCGCCGCGTACATCGGCAGATGCCGCCGCAGATTTCAGCCGACGTTTGATGCGGTTTCGGACGACGGCGTTGCCAACTCGCTTGCTCACTGAAAATCCAAAACGAGGCTCGGATGTACGGTTCGGATGAGCTACCAGCACGAGGCGACCGTCTGAACGGCTTTTACCCAGCCGTCTGACAGCCGCAAAATCTGCGGGCTTCCGAAGACGACTGGAGCGCGGAAGGGACACTTTTCAATTCCGGTGAAGGCCGGTCGGAGGATAAAAGGGACGAACCAGGTTCGGAGTTAGTCATCGGCTATACGGTAAGCCGATGACGGCCCTTGAACATCCGTCGCTTCAAAACATTGCGACCGGGTTTAGTACGCATTCTGGAACGAAATCCGTGAACTCGCGCACGACGGCGTTTGCGGGGCTGATATGTTCGTTTCGGCATCTTGTCGGCACCTCTAAGACATATGAAAGTATAGTCTCTGTCAGAAAACCATGTCAATTTCAAGGATACGGAAAACATGGCAAAGCGAATTGCCCTGCCACGATTTTTCATGGCAGGGCAACACTCGCAGTTCGTGGAAGCGATATCGCCTCGCGCGCCTACCGCCTATGACGAAGGCAGGGGAACGGTATCGCCTGTACGATGCTGCCATATGCGGATGCGCGCGGCCATATCACGGATACGGTCTTTATGCGCAGGATCGTCATATAGATTGTTCCGCTCGAATGGGTCGCTGTTCAGATCATACAGCTCGCAGCGGTCGCCGACGCACAGATTCAGCTTCCAGCGATCGGGAGTAACCACCGAACGCCACGGAAGAGCGAGCATCCTGTTTATCTCGGCAGAGCCTAGAAAGCGGTCTGGTATCTCATTGCTGGCGCCGTTCCACTGGATGAAGACATCGTTGTCGCTCAGGTCGGATTCGCCGGCGAGTACGGGTTTTAGGCTTCGTCCTTGCAATCCGTCGGGTATGTCCTGCCCTGAGAGATCGAGCAGCGTTGGAACGAGGTCTATGTGTCCAACACTACCCGGAACGCGAGTCGATTCGGAAGACAGCCACGGCACCTTCATCAGCAGGGGGACGCGGGACGCCTCTTCATAGAACGAACGCTTTTCGAGCATCCCATGATCGCCCATCATGTCGCCATGCTCGCTGGTAAACACCACTATGGTGTTGTCGGCGACGCCGGCGCGTTCGAGCGCGGCGGTTATCTTGCCGACCATGCCATCGACTAGGCTGATGTTCGCCATGTAGTGCGCGCGCAGCGTCCGCCAGCCGATTTCGGAGCCGACATCTTCGCGCGCGGCGGCATAGCGCGTCATATATTCGTCCTCGCTCTGATCGACTCCGTCCCGCATGAATTGCAGGAAGTAGTTCGCGCGCACCCTGTTCACCAGCGACGCCGAATCCGGATGCTCCAAGAACGACGGACCGACGGGCAGCGTAGCGGGGTCGTACATATCCATGAACGGGCCGTGATATGGCGAATGCGGCTCGAAAGTGCTGACATACAGCACGAATGGATGATCGCTGTTCTCTTCGATAAACTCCGAGGCCCTGTCGCCTAAGAACGACGCCATCTGATGCTCTTCGGGCATATCGTAATGCGCATCGGAACTGAAGACGCCGACCCCACCGCGAATCCTGTCCGGCGTGTAGCCCTGTTCGACGAGATATTTGTTGTAATCGGAGACCATGAATCGCTGTTCGGGCTTCGTGTATCGGTGGCTGTCTTCGGCGGAAATCCAGCGGTCGAAGCCGTGCTGAGCCACGAGATCGTTACCTAGATGCCACTTGCCCATATAGCCTTTACGGTAATCGTCGGAAATCATCTCGGCGATTACGGGCGTGCTTTCGGGCAGCTGAATCTGGTTGACGATTGGCCCCGCGGCGTGCGGATAGAGGCCTGTCATAATCGTAGCGCGGGCGGGCGTACAGACTGGCTGGGCAACATAGGCATTCTCGAACACGAAGCTGTTGTCAGCCAGCGCGTTCAGATTCGGAACATTCATCCAGTCCGCGCCATAGCAGGCGAGAGTATCCTGTCTCTGCTGGTCACTCATTATAAATACGATGTTCGGGCTGTCAGGCATTTCGGATATTGCTCCTTCGATATATGCGATATATGACTGATATGGCGCTATACGGCTGATATATGCCCACCACTGTCTATCAATGTCCAGTGTCTATCAGTCTTGGGTAGTAGTAAACTCGGGGCGACCCTGCGCGAATCGTCACACCGACGGCAGCGGGGCTGTGTCGCCGTTTTTATGCTGCCACAGCCGCAGCCGCGCGGCCATGTCTCGGACGCGGTCACGCTGCGCTGGATCGTCGAACAGATTACGCTGCTCGAACGGGTCGCTGTTCATATCGTACAGCTCACACTGATCGGTTGCGCACAACGCGAGTTTCCAGCCATCCAGAACAACGGCGCGCCAAGCCTGCGTGTTGCGCAAGTTTATCTCCGCGCTTCCCAAGTGTCGGTCATCTATGTCGCTCACCCCGTTCCACTGTATGAACACTTCGTTGCCAGCCAAAGCGCGTTCACCCTTCAGCATCGGGACTAAACTCTCACCTTGAAGATGTGCCGGCGCTTCGGCGCCCATAAAGTCTAGCATCGTCGGAACGAGGTCGATATGGCCGACAGCGCCGCTCAGCATAGTCTGTTCTGGGGACAGCCACGGGACACGCATCAGCAGCGGCACACGCGCGGACTCTTCGTACATGGAGCGCTTCTCCAGCATCCCATGATCGCCTGCCATCTCGCCATGCTCGCTAGTGAAAACGATAACTGTGTTATCGGCGACGCCGTTTCGCTCCAGAGCATCGACTATCGCGCCGACCATATCATCCACCAGAGTTATATTGGCGAAATACTGCGCCCTCAGCCTTCGCCATCCCGCCTCGGATGTCAGGTCGTGGCCGCGCGCGGCGTTGGAGCGCATATACGGGTCTATGTCAGCATCCGGCTGGCCGAGATACTGCGTACAGTAGCGCGCGCGGACGGTATTATGCAGCGAGCCACCCTCAGGCGTTTTCAGAAAAGTCGGGCCTACAGGCAGCGAGTCGGGGTCGTACAAGTCATCGTATGGGCCGTGATATGGCGGATGCGGCTCGAAGGTGCTGACATAGAGCATGAATGGATCACCGCTGTTGCGGTCGATGAAGTCCGTCGCTCTGCCAGCGAGAAACGACGCCATCTGAAACTCAGCCGGAAGCCGAGCGCGCGCCATCGGGGAGAACATCATCACCCCATCATCCATCTCCAGATCCGGCTCGAATCCGTTTTCGACGAGATGGCGGTGATAGTCGCTCATCTGCGTTCGGTATTCGCGGCGCGTGTATTCGGGGCGATGTCCGTCCTCCGCGCTTATCCACTCATCGAACCCGTGCTGGCGTATTACATCGTCGCCCAGGTGCCACTTGCCGAACCAGCCGGTGTGATACTCCTCCGGCGCCATCTCCGCCACGCTGAGAGTATCGGGCGGAAGCGTCATCTTATTCACAATCGGCCCTGCGGCATGAGGATACAGCCCCGTTACGATTGTCGAGCGCGCAGGCGTGCAAACAGGCTGGGCGACATAAGCGCGCTCGAACACGAAACTGCCATCGGCCAGCGCGTTCAGATTCGGCGTTCGTATCCATTCGTTACCATAGCAGGCGAGCGTGTCATATCGCTGCTGATCACTGAATACGAACACGATGTTGGGTTGTGTCGAATTTGGCATAGACAGTCTCAGCCTCCATTTTGGCTTTCCGTCATCACATATTCTTTCATTCACAAAATCTTCGTTTGCGTGAGGCTCGTATCCGCGTCCCCACAAAGCGGTCTCGCTATGTTAGTCACCATAACCGCGAGCGCGAATACAGGCCACATGGTGGCCGGGCGCAACTTCACGCAGTTCCGGCAAATCCTCGCTGCATTCGTCCAGCGCGATGGGGCAGCGCGGGTGAAACGAACAGCCACTAGGCGGATTCAGCGGGCTGGGCACCTCGCCAGTGAGATGTATGCGCTCTCGCCCCGCCTCTATCTCCGGGTCTGGAATTGGAATGGCGGACAGCAGCGCGCGGGTATATGGATGCAGTGGGTCATCGTACAGCTCATCCTGTCCGGCGATCTCGACGATGCGCCCAAGATACATGACCGCTATCCTGTCGCTGACATGACGAACGACGGACAAGTCGTGTGATACGAATAGATAGGTCAGGCCGAATTCGGCTTGCAGCTGTTGGAGCAGGTTGACTATCTGCCCCTGAATGGAGACATCGAGCGCGGAGACTGGCTCATCGCAGACGATGAATTCGGGTCTGACGGCGAGCGAACGGGCGATTCCGATTCGCTGCCGCTGCCCGCCACTGAATTCGTGCGGGTATCTATCCGCCATGTTTGGGTTCAAGCCGACGATCTCCAGCAGACGCGCCACTTCGTCACGGTATTCGCCCCTGCCAGATACCATGTTATGAACCCTCAGCGGCTCGCCAACGCAGTCACCCGCCGTCTGTCGAGGATCGAGCGATGTGTACGGGTCTTGGAATATGATTTGCGCCCTGCGCCGAAGCCTGCGCCCCAGATCATTCACGCTCTCGCCGCCGAAGAGTACCTTGCCCGAATCGGGACGCTCCAGATTTAAGATAGCACGCCCCAGTGTCGTCTTTCCGCATCCACTCTCGCCGACTAGCCCCAGCGTTTCGCCCTTGCGTATGGATAAGCTGACATCATCGACTGCCTTTATCTCACCTATTTGGCGCGGTATCAGCGAGCCCGATCTAATAGGAAAGCTGACCTTGAGATTATTCACATCGACGAGTGTATCGACGGCTGTCTCGGCGGTCATCATTCGCGCGCATCCTCACCGAAACTGTCCGCCACCCAACAGGCGGCGCGGTGCGTATCAGACAGAGCGGTTTCGTCAGGGAACTGCTCTGCGCAGCGGGCGACGGCGTATTCACAGCGAGGCATGAATGGACAGCCTTCGGGCAGGTGTGCAAGGTCTGGCGGCTGCCCCTCTATCGTCTCCAGAAGATCGCCATGCGCGCGATCCACGCGCGGAATGGAACGCAGCAGACCGCGCGTGTATGGATGACGCGGGTCGGCAAAAATCTCTTTCGTCGTGCCGCGCTCGACGATCTTGCCCGCATACATGATGTTTATGCGGTCGGCATACCGCGCCACCACCCCCAGATTGTGCGTTATCAGAATTAGCGTAACGCCGAGTCGGTCAGCCAAGTCCTCCAGCAGGTCGAGTATCTGCGCCTGTATAGTAACATCCAGCGCAGTCGTCGCCTCGTCCGCTATTATCAGAGCGGGGCGACAGCTCATCGCCATGGCTATCATCACACGCTGACGCATGCCGCCGCTGAACTCGTGCGGATACTGGTTCAGCCTGCGGCCAGGTTCGGATATGCCCACCTGCTCCAGCAGTTCGACGACACGCGCCTGCGCCTGCTGACGATTCAGCCCCTCATGCCATATCAGCGACTCCGACAGCTGGTCTTCTATCGTCAACACCGGATTCAGCGACGACATCGGCTCCTGAAATATCATGGAAATTCGTCTGCCGCGCGTCTTTCGCAGCTCCGCGTCATCCATAAGAAGCAAGTCTTCCCCAGCGAACATTATCTCACCGGCAACTATCTTGCCGGGCGGGTCTGGTACGAGCCGCATGACGGAAAGCGAGGTGACCGATTTGCCGCAGCCGCTCTCGCCGACCAGCGCGACAGTCTCACCCTCCCTCGCATCGAAAGAGACTCCATCCACCGCGCGCACCAACCCTGCCTGCGTGCTGAAGTGAGTGCGAAGGCCACGCACTTCCAAAATGGGGGGGGCAGTAGATGGAACGCCGCTGTCAGAAAAGTTCGCCAACTAACGCCTCCCACGCAGTCGAGGGTCGACTGCGTCCCTGACAGCATCGCCCAGCAAGTTCATCGCCAGCACGGTAATCGAGATCGCTATGCCCGGCACGATTGCCAGATGCGGGCCGAGATCGAATCGATTCTGCGAACCGCTCAGCATGTTTCCCCAAGATGGCGTTGGCGGCGTGATGCCGATGCCGAGAAAGCTGAGCTGAGCCTCCGCCACAATAGCTCCCGCTATTCCGACTGCTACTAGCACAACGGACACCGGCATCGTGTTCGGCACCAGATGCAAAACTATTATCCGAATGTTGGATGAACCGATGGAACGCTGCGCCTCGATGAACAGCGCCTGCCGAAGCGAGAGGACATGCGCGCGTATCACACGAACCGCGCCGATTGCGCTGAACAGAGCCAGCGCGAATATCACGACGGTCATGGTGAATCCAAATGCGACGGCGATGGTTATGACGATTACCAGACCGGGCAGCACCAAGAGCGTATCTACGAATCGCTGAAGTACCAGATCGACGATGCCGCCGAAGTATGCGCTAGTGATGCCGATTAGGGTTCCCACGGCGACGCCGATCAGCGGCGAGAGAAAACCGACGGTCAGCGAAACTCGTCCGCCATAGAGGATGCGGCTGAACTCGTCCCGTCCCAGATGATCGGAGCCGAACAGCAGTAGGCCGCCGTCTGTGGCAGTCGAGAACATTCCCAAATATCGCTGAGCTGCGAAGATGTTAGGGTCGTGCGGCGCCACGAACGGGGCGGCCAGCGCGAGGAATGCCATGCAAAGCATGGCGATACCGCCTATCGCGCCTGCCGGATTCAGACGCGCGAAACGCCAGATCTGCGCGCGCGCGGCGGACGCGCCGAGCAAGGCGCGGTCAGCCGCCGAACGCGATTCCGTCCGCGCAACTTCCCGGCTCACGGCGACGGCCTACGCCGCGTCAGCGCCGTATATCCGTATCTAATCATAGCTGACCCTCGGATCGAGCACCTTGTACGAAAGGTCTATCAACAGTATCCATATCATCATGAACACGCCAATGAGCAAGACCATGCCCAGAACCATCGAGGCGTCCCGCCCTCTGACAGATTCGATCAGATGCAGTCCGATACCGGGCAGGTTGAATACGGTTTCGAGAACTACTGCGCCGTCGATGAGCGACGCGAACAGCATTGCCAGCATAGTTACCACCGGCAAGAGCGCGTTCCGAAGCGCATGTTTCACAATCACCACACGCGGCAGCAGACCTTTCGACCACGCCGTCCGCACATAGTCCTCGTTCAGCACCTCCAGCATCATCGAGCGAATCATCCTGCTGATGACGGCCGCTGAGCGGAAGCCGAGTATGAGCGCGGGGAACATGAACCGCTGGAGCGCAGACCACGGATCATCGAGTATGCCGTAGTGCTGAGCAGGAGGCGCCCAGCCGACGACGCGCGACAACAGCAGCAAAATGATGATGCCGAGCCAGAAGGCGGGAACTGCCATGCCGATCGCGCTCAGCGCGCGCACTGACTGATCGAACAGACTTCCTCGAAACAGCGCGGATAACACTCCAGCGGGAATCGACAGCGAGATTGCCACCAGCACACCCAAGACCGCCAGGGTTACGGTTACATCGATCTTAGGCTTGATGGCATCCCAGACGGACTGGTTGAAGTACGCGGAGTAGCCCAGATCGCCTCGCGCGATTTTGCCCAGCCAACGCAGATACTGAACATGAAGCGGATCGGAAAGACCGAGCTCTTTTCGGAGCTTTTCGATTGCTTCCGGCGACGCTGCGCTCTCTGGCCCTGCCAGCAGTGTCGCCGCAACATCCCCAGGCATTGCCTGAAGCATGAAGAACAGCAAAGTTCCCAGCAGGAACAGAGTAGGTATTATCAGCAGGGTTCTTCTGAGTATGTACCCTTTCAAGCTGTCTCCATGCTTCGATATTGAATTTTAGTCGCGTCGCGGGTTTTGTGAATGTCCGGCGTAGGTGGAAGATGGTTGGATAGTTAGCTATCCAACCATCTTGTCTTCTGCTCGATCCCCTATCTGCCCGGCGCGTCCGGCCCCAGCCATGCATCCACAAAGCGCGACTGGATGAATTTAGAAGTCGGAATCGGGTCCACATTCATCACATAGTTCCACTTTATCTGGAACTCGTCCGGGCGGCGTATGGGAACTTTGGGGTTCCACTCCTCACGCATTATCGTATCCATCTGCTTGGTGATTCGCTTTTCATCAGCCGAGCCTAGCCCGACCTTGTCCAGTTCTGCAAGCAGATCTACCCACTGCTGCGGAGGTTCCTGCTGGCACATATCGAAGCCCGCGCCTGGGCGGAATATCTGGTTGATTATCTCCACAGGACTCTTGCTGGCGACTGCCTGACCGAACCAGAACAGTTCATAATCGCAGGCATATGCCTGTTCACGCGCGGATGTCAGCTCGGTAACCACTATCTCGATATCCACGCCGAGCGGAGCCATTTGCTGCTGAATTATCAGTACGATCTCTGGCTCCTCCTCTTCGGTGAGGAACTCGATCTTGTCAATGCCCTTGTCATCGAATATCTTCTTCGCCATCTCCTGCTGCTGCGTCTTCTGACCCCAATCGAGGCACGGGTATGCGAATATATCGTCGTAGTTGGGATCGGCGGTGCCGAAGAAGCTGATCTGCCGCATATTGGGCGGATCGACTTCTGGAACACTAGTCAGTTCCACTATCTGCCGCGTATCGATAGCGCAGCGGAAGGCTTTGCGAACCTCTGGGTCATCGAATGGCGCCCTGTCTGCGTTGAGCGCAATGCCCTGAAAACCGGGGCTGTCCCAGCGGGCAACGGTAACCTCGTTCGGATTGTCCGCCTGTATCGGATACGCTTTCGCAGGGGTAAAGGTGATGTACTGATCGATCTGCTTTGTGGTAAATGCCGCGGCGGCGAGTTCGTTATTGGCGAAGGCTATTCCTGTCATCTTGTCCAACAGCGGATACGGGCTGCCATCCGGCGCATCAACGAAGTAATCGGGGTTGGCGACTGTCGTAACGCTGTTGCCCACCTCGAAGCCTTCCATCTTAAACGCCCCCGTGCCGATGACCTGATCCGCGTCGGTAAGTTTTCCACCAACGGGCGCGAGTACATGTTCCGGAAGCATTATGTGCCAAGAGTCAGCGAGCGCGGCGAGAATGCGGCTCGTCGGGTTGGTCATAGAAATCGACATCTTGTGTTCATCGATCTTCTGCATCTCGTCCACCAGCAGGAAGCCGGCTACACGCGGCTGTGGAACGCCCTCCGGCGGATTCGTCCAGCGATCGATCGTATAGACCACATCATCCACTGTAAACGGCTCGCCATCATGCCACTTCACACCCTCGTTGAACTCCAGCGTCACACTGCCGAAATCGTCGGAGAACTCCCACGTTCTCGCAAGGTCGGGAGTTACAGTCAACCCGTCACGCGGGGAGAACTGCAGCACGCCACTGTACATGCGGTTGAGTCCCTGCGTGGAAGACCAGTGAGAACGAGTAGTCATATCCCAGCGGTCGAACCATACGCCGGTGGCAATGCGCATGTTGCCGCCGCGTGTGCCGTCGGAGAAATCGAGAGCGACTGTCGCAGCCGATGGCTTGGGCTGCGCAGCGGGCGCGGCGGGAGGCTGAGTAGGAGGAGGCGCGGGAGTCGGCGCAGACGACGAGGAGGCCGGCGGCGATGATTCATCATCCGAATCGTCTGCCGAGCTGCAGGCGACGATTGCTGCCAGCGCAATTACGAGCGTTAGCCCAAGAACAATCCTACTGAGAGCTCGAGTAAAGGCAGTCCGAGTGGAAACAGTCATCAAATCCTCCAAAGCGTTCGCGTCGTTCCATCCGTCGAAAGTCATATCCAACAAGCGCATATTATCTATTGTGCATAGAAATGCGCGTTAAATATACGCCTACAGACGGAGAAGTCAAGCGCGTCAGCCGTCTCATCGAAGATTCGACACACTGAGGATACTAACTAGCAGCCAAGTATGATCTTCCGCGAAGGGGGAGCGCAGACCTGTTAGATCTACAAGTGGTTCGAGGGCGAGGTGATAGATGTGAGGCGTCTAAGCTCGGCGAACACTCTGAAAAACTCAGAGCATCCATATTCAGCGTTCAGCGTGTCACACCTGCGTCCCTCAGCGCGGCTATCTCCTCTTCGGCATAGCCCATCGCAGCCAATATCTCGTCCGTATGCTCACCAAGCGCAGGCGAGGCGGAGCGCGCTGTCAGCGGCGTATCGCTCATCTTCACCAGTGGCCCAACCATCTTCACTCGCCCCGCAAGCGAATGTTCCAGATCCACACGCAGGCCGTTCGCCTTCACCTGCTCATCTTCCATGAGCTCTTGGACATACAGTACTGGCCCGGCGGGAACACCAATACCATCGAATATCTCCAGCCATTCTGCGACCGTGCGCTCTCTGAACAGGGCCTCCGCTTCGACGACAAGCGCCTCTCCGATTCGGATCGATTCCTCGGAGAATGCGTCGTAGCCGAGAGCGAATCGAGGGTCATCGATTCCCAGCACATCTGCAACTCGCTTTCGCAGCCTATCGCTGAGGCAGGCAACTGCGAGCGCGCCATCCTTTGCCTGATAAGTGCGATAGTAGATATTGCCTCCACGCCACGGGAGCAGCATCTCGCGATACCGCTCGTCTATATCCTCATAGCTCGAGCCTGACTCGCGCATCGCCTCCAGTACCTGTAAAAAGTCGGCGCGATTCTCGGCGTCGAACGCATCGATCTCCATAAAGCTGCCGGTTTGCACGCCCAGCGCCGTCGCCAGCAGCGTCGTCTCCACCATCTGGCCGCGCCCGGTGCGTTCGCGGTGATACAGCGCGGCGCACACGCTCCAAGCTATGGCGATCCCCGTAGAAAAGTCCGCCACCGCAGTGGATGTGATGAGTTGCGGCACGCCGTCGCGTATCTTGCCCTCCGCCGCCATCAGCCCGCTCATCGCTTGGATGATGAGATCGTAGCCGGGACGGTAGCTGTGCGGCCCGCTGCGTCCGAACGCGGTATTGTCACAGTAGATAAGGCGCGGGTTGATAGCAGAAAGCGTCTCGTAGTCGATGCCCAGCTTGGCGGGGACATCAGGGCGGGCGTTGATGATGACCACATCCACATCGGGAATCATGCGATGCACGATGCTCGTCGCGTCTGGATCTGTCAGATTCAGCGGCAGACTGCGCTTGCCGCGATTCAGAGACATATAAGTCTTGGACTCTCCCGGTATGAACTGGAGCGCGAGCCGCCAAGGTTCTCCCTCCACAGGTTCGACCTTGATAACATCCGCGCCCATATCCGCAAGCAGCATTCCCCCAAACGGGCCAGCGATTATCTGGGTGAACTCCAGTACTTTGATTCCTTCTAACGGTCCGGGCATATCGAGTTCCTATTTCTCCAAGTCAGTGAACTAAAAAGGGCAATTTGGATTATAGTACAACACACTCTACACTGGCATTCGCAGACTCGCAGAACCATCGTATTTATGAAGCAGCCCTAACCCAGCGTACTGGATGCAAAATCCGCGTAGGGCTTAGAAATCGCTGTGGAAGCAATCATGCCGCAGAGCTTCCTATCTCGGCATTCTATAACCTGCATCGGCAACAAACACGCGCCTCTGAAGCAGACACATAGAACGCGCCAGGCTCTGAGTAAAGAAGGTGTAGTATCGACTCATCCAAATTCCTTCTCGAGAAAATCGTAAACCCTGCGCTGAACGGCGCGCCGCGCCCTCCTAACCGGTTCGATATCGGCAATCGCCTTTACACGCCCCTTATCGTCGAATACGAAGTTTCTCTTGTAAGCGCGATTACAAAATTGGCACTGCGGAATTATGTTGCTCTTATCGTCTGATCTTCCGTCCTGGTCTTGGTGTCCGCGCTGAAGTTCTATGATATCTACGCCGTATCGAGGATCGGGTTCGCCTGCCACTCCGCCACAAGTTGCGCAGCGGTTGCCGAATGTCGATGACGACAATCGACTCTGTCTTCGGGAGGTTTCATTTACAAACTCGGAGGAGGGCCTATAAGGATCTCCTGAGGGCCTATAAGGATCTCCTAAGGTATGGCTGCCGCGAATAGGAGACTCTATAATTCCAGCCATCTCTTTTTAGATGTCTAACCTGTTGATCTCGCGCTGCATCGGGAAACTCCCGTCTAGTAGCGTCCGATATGAGATTCTTATGTACGGGTTCGCCTCGCGCGTGATGCAACATAGCAAGCCATACCCATTTGTGTGACTGCTTATTCGGCAGTTTCACCCCATGTTGAGCTAGATAGATTTTGTGGATTCTCTCGATGTCCTCGAAAGCATCCAACAGCTCTTCCAAGGGCGGTAGATTTGCGCTCATGCGGGCTTAACTCCGAAAGGAATTGCGGCAGGAACAAGTTCCGAATCTAAAGTCATACTGACCCTAAGTTTTCCGTCGCACGGCGTCTTCGACTCTCGAATCTGCCGCGTATGCCATTTCAGCATCTTTCTCGAACCCCGCGAATCCTCGTCCCTCCATCCGGGCAGCGACTCCGGTAGAGCCGGAGCCTGCGAACGGGTCGAAAACGACGACATCTTCACCAGACGCGCTAAAGATACGGATGAGGTGTCGAAGCAAATCGACCGGTTTAGTAGTCATATGCCCCAGCTTCCTGTTCGTTTTGGCAGTATGAATGACCTGACCAGGAAATCGATCCGGGCTGATGACAGGGTTATCGACATCTATCAGACCAGTTTTGTGCGCCATCCAATTATCGACGAAAGTCCCATCACGAGGCGATTGCGCAAGGATGATAAGCTCCATCTGCGCCCTTAGCTGAGGTGTTCTACGCCCATCCATACTGGAGATTATCTTCTCTTCTTCATCTGCAGAGAGGTTACGCTTTCGCACAAAATGGTCTTGCGTGAAGGCTTTTATCTGGCCCTGCTGGCCCTTGTATGTCCAAGCCAAAACATCGCGTATCTCGAATCCTGCATCCTCGATTCCAACAGCCATTCTATGAACGAGCCTAGGTTGAGAGAAACAGAGAGCAAATCCCCCAGGCTTCAATATCCTGAGCCATTCCTCCGCTATGGGCATAATGAATGAATAGAGATTCTGTCCCTGCTTTCTGTCGAATTTCATTCCAGCTGGCAAGCCTCCTATCACACCTGGCTTGATGCGGCTTTTGAGCTTGGAATGAGACCATTCATTACCCATCCCATCCATAAAATAAGGTGGGTCTGTCAGAATCAGCGAGACCGAGTTCGTCCCCATTTCAGCCATTCCTGGCCTACAATCTCTGGGCTGAATCCAAGTCGGATTCGGACGTGGTTTTATCATTAGTAGTCGGCCTCGTACCTATTCGGCAGGCATGGTAGGTTCAGCCAGCGCGTCCCGAAACCACTCCACGCAGCGCGCGTATATGCTCAGGGCCGGTGCCGCAGCAGCCGCCGAGTATGTTTATGCCCATATCCGCCAGCAGCGCGAAACGCTCCGCCATGTACTCCGGGCTTTCGTTGTAGATTATCTGCCCACCTTTCATATCCGGAATACCGGCGTTCGAGTGAATCAGCATCGGCCCGTCGTCCGCCGCGCGAAGCTGTCGGGCGAGATCTATCATCCTGTCGATGCCATTGCCGCAGTTCGCGCCGACGACATCCGCGCCCGCAGCGCGAAGCTCCGACGCCGCGCGCTCCGGCGTAACACCCATCATCGTGAAGAAACCGCGCGGCCCCAGATCGAACACCATCGTCGCAAACACAGGCAGGTCGGTATTCTCTCGCGCCGCCCTAATTCCAGTCACCGCCTCCTCCAGCGCCATCTGCGTCTCTACCAAAATCGCATCCGCCCCGCCGTCCGCCAGCGCGCGAATCTGCTCCGCCAGCGCATCGTACATATCCACCTCGCTCACGCCATCTGGCAGAGGCTCCATCATCTCCCCCGTCGGCCCGACAGAACCCAGCACATAGTGGCTGTCGTCCGGCTTCTGACTCGCGGCATGTTCAGCCGAGAGCTTGTTGAACTCTCGAACACGCTCGGCGAACCCGTACTTCTTTTGCATGAAGCGCGAGCCGCCGAAGGAGTTGGTCAACACCATATCCGAGCCCGCATCGAAGTAATCCCGCGCCATGTCGCGCACGACTTCGGGGTGACTGGCGTTGAACTCTTCTGGACAGCCGCCCGGCTCCAAACCGCGCTGCTGGAGATATGTGCCAGTCGCGCCGTCCGAGATGAGCAGCTCACCGCGTCGCAGGCGTTCGAGCAAAGTACGATTCGATATCTTCGATGATGATGCCATTTTGCGAAACGCCTTTCAGACTCGGCTGTGTTTATGTTATCGACACCGGCTGCTATAGATTCGGTCAGAGACGGGATATCACTGCGAATCGAGCCACCCATCGGCTGCGCCCGGAGCGGGGTTGCGCGCGCCATCACGCTGCATATCGCGTATTCTGGCGACGAAATCCTCCGGGAAGTCTCGATTCAGCCGATCCGCGACGGCATCCGCGGCGGAGCGCGCGTCACCCGAGGCATCAGCGAAATCTCCCCACTCCCAAGCCATCAGATAGTCGTCAGTCCCCGCAGAGCCGTCGAACATAGCCACAGCGTCCACGCCCTGCTGGAAGCGGGGATCGAGCTGACGCGATACCGTCCCCGATTCGTCCTGCGCCTGTACCTGTACCGGTATCTCTTTCCAGTACATGATGCGGACTTTCGCCAACGCCACCCTCCGAATTTTTTTCGCGCGCCGCTCTTTGCAACGCTTGGGCTGAAGATTATTATGAGTACTACTGTATTATTATATCGTAAGCAGCAGCCAACGGTCAGCAAGCGGCGGCGCAAAGCCGAATGAAGATGACTGGAGTAAGAAAATGCCTCGCATAGGCGTAAACGGCATCGAACTATATTATGAAGAATACGGCGCAGGCTATCCGCTAGTATGGGGCCACGAATTCGCCGGCGACTATCGTTCGTGGCGGCCGCAGGTACACTTCTTCAGCCGCCGATATCGTGTCATCACATACAACGCGCGCGGATACCCTCCGTCCGATGTCCCCACCTGCTTAGACGACTACACGCAAGAGCAGGCGGTAGATGACCTCAAAGGGCTTCTGGATGCTCTAGGAATCGAGAAGGCGCACATCGGTGGGCTGTCGATGGGAGGCGCTCTTACGCTCGCATTCGGGCTGACATATCCGCATATGGCGCGCTCGCTGATCGTCGCAGGCGCGGGCTCGGGATCGACAGACCCGGAAGGCTTTCGGCGAAATGTAAACCGCCGCGCCGAGATGATGCGCGCAGGCGGCATGGAAGCGATGGGCGACTATTCCAACAGCCCCACGCGCGTTCAGTTGCTCAGAAAAGACCCGCTCGGATACGAAGATTTCAAGAGCGGGCTGATGGAACATTCCGCGCTTGGCTCCGCGCTCACATTCGCCGGCGTTCAAGGGAGAAGGCAGCCGATCTTCGCGCTCGAAGATCAGATGAAGGCGCTCGATGTACCTACGCTGATACTGACAGGAGACGAGGACGAACCCTGCATCGAAACCAGCGTCTTTATGAAACGCTGCATTCCAAAATCCGGGCTCGCCATTCTGCCGCAGTCAGGACACGCCATAAACTTAGAAGAACCGGAGCTGTTCAACCGGCTTACGCTGGATTTCCTGACCGCTGTCGAGCAGGATGCATGGGCCGAACAGGGACGGGGCGAGCAGTCCGGGTCTCTCCTGTGAACGAACCTGCGAGCAAAGTGGAGCCGGCGCAGACGAATTACGACTTCATCGCGCATCTGACGCGATTTTGTCGAGTGCTGAGAATGCGCGGCCTGCTCGTCGGCCCTCAAGAGACTGCCGATGCCGTTCGCGCCGTCTCACGCGTCGATATGATGACAGAGTCTCGTGTTTATTGGTCGTTGCGCTGTCTGCTCGTCTCACGTCAGGAGCATCTGAGCGAATTCGACGAGCTGTTCGCCCAGTTCTGGAACTTCGAGCCGCTGACGAGCCGCCCAGAGCCTAAGGCGGACACCAACGCGAACTTGGGCCAGACTCGCACCGTCGGGCGTATGCCGCGCGGCGTAGGCGTGCCGCAGGACGATCCGCAGTCGAAAGACACGGTGATACAGCTGCTGCGCGTCGGCGCCAGCGGGCTCGATGTATCGGCATGGCGAGACCTCTCCGCGCTGGCGGGCGAAGACCTGCGCAAGCTGTCCAAAATCGCCTCCCGTATGATACGCGCGCTCGCATCCAGACCCGGACGCAGACGCAGACGCCACCGCCGAAAGGGGGCGCCCGACCTTCGCGGCGCGATGCGGCTCAGCCTATCCACAGGCGGGGATCCGATTCGCCTCCCTCGTCTCAGGCGGGTGCCGCGCGTGCCACGCCTGATGCTGATTCTCGACATCAGCGGCTCTATGGACAGATACGCGCGGCTTCTTCTTCAGCTCGCCTACGCCGTCGGGCAGCATACAAAGCGCGTGGAGACTTTCGTATTCAGCACCGCGCTGACGCGCGTAACGAGGGAGCTGTCCACCCCGAATTTCGGCGAGGCGCTCGAGCGTATAAGCCGAACCGTGAACCACTGGTCGGGCGGCACACGCATCGGCGAGAATCTGCGGCGTGTCAACATCGACTACGAACACATGCAAGACCGATTCACCACAGTATTTCTGCTGAGCGATGGCTGGGAGACGGGCGATACGCGCGAGATGGCGCGCGAAATGGCGCGGATGCGTCTTCGGGTGCGAAGCCTGATCTGGCTCAATCCGCTCGCCGCAAGCGAGGATTTTCGCCCGCTGGCGCGCGGCCTTCGGGCGGCGATGCCCCATGTAGATCACTTCGTACCAGCCGGGAACATAGAACATCTCGAACGACTGCCCGCGCTGCTCCGCTCATGAGCAAGCGGCGAGCGGCGGCAGATATTCTCTTTCCATATCCCCTATACTAAATCCCTTATACTAAATACTAGAAAGCAATCAAACCCAAATACACACGAGGTCTCATCCTATAATGAAAATACTCGGAATTTGCGGCAGTCTGCGAAAAGAATCATGGAACCTAAAACTGCTGGAGAATACGCTATCCGCCGTCCGACGGCAGGGCGAGGACGCGGAGCTGTTCGACATCGGCGGCGTGCCGATGTACCGCCCCGACGAAGAATCCGCGCACGGTATCCCGCAAGAGGCGGAGGCGATGCGAGCCGCCATCCGCGCCGCCGATGCGATAGTAGTCGCATGTCCCGAATACAACGGCTCCATGACTGCAGCCATAAAGAACGCTCTGGAGTGGGCATCGAGGCAGGACAATGTCCTAAACGAGAAGGTGTTCTTCATCATCGGAACCGGGCCCGGCAGATCTGCCTGCGCCCGTATGCACATACACCTATCGTACAGTCTGGAATCGGAGGGCGCGTTCGTCATCCATCAGCCGCGCGTGCTGCTGCCGCAGGTGGCAAACTTCATGGATACCGACGGCACGATAACTGACCCCGAAATCATCGACCTGCTCGATCAGGCCGCGGCGCAGGTCATCAAGGTGTCGCGGCAGCTGTCAGGGGTGTAAGCAAAATCGGGGAAAGACTCTGCTTTCTCTCTCACAAGCCGTCCTACAAGCCGCAATGTCCTTCGCATTCGTTGAGGAATCCGTTCTCATCGAGGCCCGAAATATCCAGATTCACGGCTTGGTCGAGCGGTATGCGGCGATGGTGTAGAAAAGCGTCTTTTCTGAACATTCGTCCTGCGTTGTGACTATCGCTGCGAAGACTGGCGTCTATCTCGACTGCTTCGCGGAACATCTCCGGCTCGGACTCCATCACCTGTATCCAGCTCTGGGAACTCCGGAAAGGGCAGCCGACACAGGCGCTTCTGCCCAACGATCTATCGGGATAGTACTTTGCGAACCACTCTTGGCAAGCGTGCCTAGACATCGGAATATCGTCTATGAACGGGAATCGGTGCGTGATCCACCAGTTCCGGCTGGGCTTCACGCGCATGAACTCGTCCGTCGTTATGCCGAGCCACATCTCGACTGCTGTATCGGGGGCGAGAACCTGTCTGGGTCTGACGCCGAGCTGTCTCTGAACCTCTTTTCTAATCGGGTCTATCTTGTAATTCTTGGTACACTGCCGCCAGTTAATGCCAGCTTCCTTGCCCGCCTTGTCCATTAGATACACCGGCAGCGTCATCCACGGTTGCCCCTGCGCGTTCACGCCGTCACGAACATCTTCTAGCAGGCTGCGCCCGTTGCTGGTGCGTATTATTGGAAAAGACACCTCCTCTTGCAGCCAATCGAGCGTATCGTAAACCGACTGCGGCTCCCAGCCGGTATCGGCGAACACCGCATAATCGGGCTTGCTGGAGAACTCTCCTCGCTCCGCCATCAGACACATGACTGTGCTTTGCACGCCGCCGCCCAAGCTGATGACCCTTTGCGCTGGAGTAACAGGCCGAATCCGATGGCGACGGCCTACCGCTCTTTTGGGGGCTTGGCCTCCTCGACCTCTTCCCGAAGCTCCGATATGGTCATCATGTCGAAAGAGACACTCGCCGCGCGGAAGTTCAGATTCCTCATCAGTTGATTGGCATACTTCGTGGCGCGCAGATAGTCGTTGTCGTCCAAAAAGACCTCGTAAACAGCAGCCACGAGCCTATCTCTCGATACGAGATAGGCTCGGGCTAAGAGCTGGTGATACATGTTCACATTGTTCGCCATAGCATCCAGCAGCTCGCCTTCGTCGTAAAGCGCTGTATGCTTAGCGGCGCGTGACGCATACTCTCCCAGCCACCAGAGTCGGGCGATTGCATTGGATCTACGCGCATCGACTTTACCGCCATCCAGCCAGTGCCTCTTCACATGTCCGGGAAGGCCCTTCTCTTCCTTCGGCGTTGCATTTCCCCAGCGTGTGGGCACATACTGGGGAATAACGAAGCAATTTATAGTAGCCCAGCGATATTCATCGAGGCCGTCTGTCGGCGTCAAATGAGACAGTGCCTGCCTCACCATTGGAACGAACTGCGCATCCGTGTCCGGGCCGCCTCCGCTTATCTCGTTCAACGACGAAATATCTCCTCGAATATCCAGATTTGCGCCCCAGATATCTTGAGTCCCGGCTTCCTCTTCGATGAAGGCTGTCAGCGCGTGGGGGTTTGCATCCAGAAACGCTCTCGGGCGCTTATATGCGAGTTGGTTCAGAGCCTTCAGCCCAGCCTCGTTGATAAATCTCGTACTCATCACTCATTGTCTCCCGATCTCATCGCATCCACAATTCTCGGCAGATGCGCAAGTGGCGAGCCGAGCAGTTTCTGCGCCGCCAGTCCATACGAACAGCTATCGGCTGAAATATCTATCCGGAGATTTCCCAACTGCTGTCGAACAGTAGAAGCCCAACCTCCCGAATATTCATCTTCAGAGTCAGAGTCGCTACTTCGTAACACGCCCAGAGCCTCCGTCAGTGCCTGCAGATACACTGTCATAGTGGTTACGGCTTTGCCTGAGCGTATCTTCTGAAACTCGCCAAGGGTTGCGGTATTCATTTTGATTACAATGTATCTCTCTTGCGTATCTGCTGCGTAATGGAACTCGCCGTCCTCTAACTGAGAATCGTCGTCGGATCTGATCTCGAATGCCGATTCGATAGAGCCTGTGGCGCCGGCCGCGAAGTGATACGGCTCGCATGCGGCAAGCGGACTGTATCGCGCTACTGGTATCAGCTCGCCGCCGTATTCGGGATGCGCGGTTTTGGTGCTGAGGGCAATATCGTTGACTGCCAACACCAGCGGACGCAGCTCTACTCGTCCGTTCAGGTCGGTAATCGGCATAGTTCCATCCAATGAAAAGTCGCCTTCGTTGGCAGTCAGCAATTCAGAGCGGCAAGTACTACTACTGTAGATATGGACGCAGCAGATCGCGTCTCCGTCTTCGATTTTGCCGATTATCGTGGGTTCGTCGATCTCGAAATCGAGTTTCATGCGCAAGACACCCTCTTCGGTATTCAACTTCAGATTCGTCGCAGCGAATTTCCCGTTTGGGTAATCAGATGAATACGGGCGGAGAAAAGGATATTCGAAATAACTATCTGGGTCGTACTTCATGTCGATCTTATCTCCAGTCGTCTATTGGATATAGGCCGAATGGCTTTGACTTCAATCTCTATTCTGTCGCCTCGTATCCCATGCTTGCCCAGGCCTGTTATATCGCCTCTCTTCACACTGATACGGTGTTGATTGACATAGGCGCGTTCTATTTGTATCTGTTCGGGCCTGCCATCCTCACCGGCGGCATACAGACGAATGCGTCTGGGCAAGTTCTGCGGCACATCGAAAGTGAATCGCGCTGTATGCTTGGGCCACTGAGTCAATCTGCTGGGTAGGCGGCGCACATCGTCGAACGCAATTTCCACTAGCTGGCGGTTCTTCTTTTTCCTCGTACCTTTTCCCTTTTCCTTGACATCACCGGGCGCTGGTTCATCTCCGCCCGGTAATGTCTCCCTCTTTCGCCGCTTGTTCCTTCCTGGTATTACCAGGCTGCGAGGCGGTCTTATATTCTGTATCGGCTCGGTAATCTCGAACCGTCTCTGCCTTGGGTCCAGACCACCCTCATTCCCGCTGCCATCCAGTGGCAGGAACTCCGCCATTTCACTGGCATTCGCGGAGTCAGCTGGCTCGGGCGGCTTGGCATGTTTCTCTATCGAATCTCTGACCCATTCGCCTAGCCGAGTAAGAGCGTTACTTACGAATTGTCTTTCGGATTCGTCGGCGTAATCGGGTGATATAGCATCATGGCGCGGCCCCTCGGCTTCACGCAGCAAAGAACGGCTATTTTCCGACAAGCACTCGACGATTGCAGTGAACCCATTCCAAGAGCGGGGGAATGTAATCATGCTCTGCGATGGAGTGCGCCGCATGTTTCCGAGCTTGTCGGTGATCATCATGCCGGCGTCTCTGACGAGGGACAACCTCTTCTGAGGATTTACACCTTCACTATCGACGATTATGCGGAGATTTACTTTGCCGATGCCTTCGATTTCAGCGGTTTCCGAAACCGGACGCTTGGAGACATCGATTATGCCGCGCATGTCGTCTCCCATATTGTCGGCCAGTTTCTCTACGCTGTGGCTATCGACAGTACGAGTCCCAATACGAACCGTCAGGTTCTCATGAACGAGCGCATGGAAGAAATGCTTTATCAGCGCTGATTCCGCCTCTCCACTCCACTCCTTAAGCCATTTCGCCGTATCGAACCCGATTATGGCAATCCGAGTTCCAGGGCGGTCTAGCCTGAAATATAGTGGTATTTCACATCCAATACGGGGGGGGGGGATTCCAAATATCCAGTTGCCCTGAACGCATCTTCACCCAGCTTATGGGAAACTAGGATGGATTTACCGGTGAAACGACGCTGCAGATCCTCGCTGCTGTTACGATAGTACGCAGTAGAATACAGCACGGTGCGAAGGTCTGCGGCGGCGAAGGCGGCGTGTTTGCCGATGCCGAACGAGCCACCTGAATCTTGCGTGTCTTTATGGCTCTTGCCCACTGTCTTGGTGAGGCTGTGCCACTTGTCCTCGCGTCCCTTCTCGTCGGATGCGCCTATAGTGTTGCTGTCGGTTACGACGAGAGCGGCTATGAAGCCTTCCTGAGCAGCTCTGTCGAGAACCCGCGCGCCACGCTCGAACTGCTTTTTGTGCCGCTCATCGTTATCTGGAGATTCGCATGAAGCCTTCAGAGACTTGCGCAGCCCTTCTATATCGATGTCGCTAACGGGAATCTCCTCCACGCTAAACCACACCTCGACTGGGCACTCTTTGGATGCCCTAGCGTCTATCGAGTTCTGAAGAAACTCTCGAACCAAACCTCCCGCGCGGTCATTCGTAAAAGTACTGATGCCGGCATTGTTAGGCCCTTCCGATTCCTCCGCAGTGTTAGGCGCAAAACGCCAACAGTATCCCACGGTTCGCCTCCCTCCGTACTATCCTCGCTTTACGAGAATACATTGTGTATCCGAGCGGGTCAGTCAGCCTCGCTGCTTTGCTTTATTCGATATCCCTACTTCTATACATCTGTATCCCATTATTCCCACCTTTTCACGGAATTTCGACACGCCTCGCAGCTTCGAGCGGTTACACCGGTTCGAGCAAGAACATTTCCCGCTTCCCTCCCTTTAGTTGCAGTCGATCACTGATCGAAAAATGTCTGGCGACTTCTGCCTCGAAGTTCTCTGCGGTGTAGTCCGCGTATTCTTCCCGCTTGTTCTCGACCAGCGTGTGGAACATTTCGTCGTCCCGCCCGACGAACTCTATGATGACTGCCGAATCCAAGCTGCGCAGCCATCCTACGAATAGAGACAGCGGGATATTTGCCGAAACGCGCATATGATGTATTAGCGCAAGGCAAAGCGCCATGTCAGGGCTGCGTCTTTCGACGAATCCAGCGCGCTCACGGCCTGCCCAGCCCTGCCCCGGCGAAAAATTTGCCATATCCATCACCAGCGGGATGATATTCTGCGCCCCACCCGACCGCGCCTCGCGGTAGAGCAGTTCTATCGCGTCTTGGTCGGTGTCCGTCGCTACGACCAGCCGCGAATGGCGCGCCGCGATGCTAGAGAATGTGCCTGTGTTCGCTCCCATATCCCAAGTAAGACTCGGACGCCGCGCCGTAGTATGTCTCTCTACGAAAGCCTTTTTGCGCTCGAGATCCGCTTCTTCGTAGGAGTGAGTCTCGGAATACTTCGCCCAATCCGAATTCGCAGGCCTGTATGACAATCTGGATATGAGCCGCTTCAGGCTGTCCAGCAGGGCGAGAAGCATCGTCCTCGACTGCCGACGGCGGCGCGGCAGCTGCGCAGGTCGTCTGGCCCCCTGTCGCCGTCGCATCCGACTCTCCATCTTCGCGGGAAACAGTATGTGCGACATCACACCCCGCTTGAATCGTCTCAGCCCATAGAAGTATCTGGACGCCTCCTCCGGCAGAATGCCTTCGAGACGGGAGCGAAGCAGTGGTTGAAACGGGATGCCCAAATGCGCGGCCAACAGCAGTGGAGTCAGAAAAGTCGAACAGAACTGGCGATAGCCCTGCCAGTATTCGCTCTCCTCGTATGGCACAAAAGATGGGATGTCTATGAATACCGGTCGCATTCCCATCCACTGAATGTTGAACGGCGTCGCGTCCTTCAGTATCCAGCCGTTTCGTACGCTGGTCTCCAGCAAGCGCAATTGCAGCAGCGCGGCGTCTCTGAGCATCGAAAACGGCCACTCGTAAGGCCAAGTTATAAAATATACCACCTCATGCTCCACAGCCGTCGCCCATCCCTGTTCGGACAAGCGCCGGTACGACGCATCTTCGCTATCCAGTAGCGTCGTCTCAACCACATCCCCATCCGCGACCATCCGCTGGAAAAACGGCTCGGACAACAGCTCGTTCATCATCGCAGCCGCCGCTCTATTCAGCCCGCGAAATACCCGACTGGAATCTGCGCTATCGGAGATCCGGTACACTCTCCCAGCCGGGTCTCTGAAGGATCCCTGATCCGCCCTAAGCATTCGGTGGGCAGTCTCCGCGCTGTCCTTCCTGCGCATCGATTTGCCCAGTGTCTTCAGGCGCCGCATTCGCACTGCGGAAGAGCAGGCGTTTCATTCGATGAATATAGTCTCGCGCCATGTACCCGACGGCTGAGAGGAACCCCAGCACCGATACGATGACGAATCCCGCCGAGCCTGGGTCTATATAGGCAAGCAATATATACGGATTCCCGTCCATGTCCATCACAGAGATACCTCCGTCCAGGAATATGCCCGAACGCATTCCGTCAGGTCGATTCCCGCGCCAACAGTCGTCGCAAGCAACGCTGTTTTCGGCAGTCTATTCATATATAAACTCCTCGTAGCTGTTACTGGTATTCCCTGGATACCCTCTATGCCATCCGCCGGGTTCATACTCTGCCGGCTCGACGAGCGCGCTCTCCCCGTCAGACAGGCAGCGTAGAATGGTGTGAACGGCGTCCAGAATGGTCGTATAGCCGTGACTGTTCTCCAACATATCGTCGAACCATAAGGCGCAAGTGTCAGGAGGATAAACGCCTCCCAGAACGCCATATCGATCTTGGATGTAGAAAACAGGGTCGTCCTCGAACTCCAATCCATTGGACAGGAAGGGGCCATGGTCGCCGAACACGAACAGAATGGCGTTGGGGTCGTTTTCTTCCAAATGGCGGACGATCCGCTCCAAGTATTCAGCTGCTTCTTTGCTTCGATTCGAGTAGGAAGACCTGTACCGTTCGACCGCCGCCGAATCGTCATATCGGAACGATTGTGGTGTGTGAGTGGGCAGATAAAAGTAAGCAAACGCGAATTGAGTCCCGTTATTGCCGCTCACATCTATGATACGCTCGGTCATAAACTCAGCTCCGTCCGAAGCAGCGGAGAAGAATCGGCAATACCCCCAGAAAGAGACCGATCGTATCCTGGAGTCCATTAAGGCACAGGTAGATCTCTGACTGAATTGGATATAGTTGTCTATATAATGGCCTTTCTGTTCTCCAAAATAGGTGTTCGCAAAGATGAAAGAAGTCTCGTAGCCATTGTTACGAAGGATGCTGGCCAGAGGGCTGGGGTTCTGACCCGACAGCAGTAATGGGTTATTGTCTCCTCCCCTAACCCCTAGCTCTTGTGTCAGCGCGAGGTACGAATTCTCATCCAACGACATGAGCACGCTGAAAGAGGGGCCGGTGGCAACGGCGTTGGCGAAGAAATTAGGGAAGCGACGGAACTCTACATCGAATAGATCATGGAACTCGGTGGTTTCCAGATCGAGATGTTTATCGATCAGAGCGCGCGGAGACAATGCATCGAAAGACACGAAATATATGTTCGGCTTATCCACAAAAGAGATGTTCCGGATATTTCGTGTCTTTGATTCTACGATGTCATCGGATTCTGTGAATCTATCAGGGGCTACAGGGTAATCGGATTCTGCGAATCTATCAGGAATTACAGGGTCATCGGACGACAACACCGGGACACCGCCATAAACACCGACCAACCCCAACAGCGCCACTGCCGAAAGCGCGACGCCACCCCAACGCCGCTCGTCTATGACATCGAATGCCGCGAACAGTCCTGCACCGAGTCCCATGCACAGTAAGACGAAAACGACCCCATTTTCGGCGAGATGAAGTTTTGTATGAACAATGTACGTCGTAACAACGCCGAACAACACTATCAGCGACAGGATGAGGTTCTCCATGAACTCGAATCGACGGGAGAGCAGTGTGCCAAGCAGTAGAAATGCGGCAATCATGGCAACGAGCGCAATGTAGTTCCCTGCGATGTATAGATCGACGCTGTGCAAGTAAGCTGCCGCCGCAACGCCGACCAACACGATCAGAAGCAGGACGGCGTACACGACGCGAGCGTGTTCGATACGAGGAAGAAACAGAATGCCTAGCAAGAGCGCGGCGTTGATCGATCCTCCTAGCAGGAAGATGTTTCTGAGATCTATCTCAGAAAATGCCGCCTCGGATGAGGTATATGTGACTGCAAATGCCAGCGCGATGAGCAGCGCGGCGAATACGAACTTGAAGATCTTTCGCAGCGCTTGCGGGGGGGGGGGGGGGGGGGGTAAATCTTACGAGCATAATCGACTAAACGCGACTTGAGAACATACCACTAGCGGCAACAGACACTAATAAAAGCTCCTTACGCCTATATTCGCAACGATAATCGAAAGCAATGGTTCGATGGCTCACGGCTACGGAATCTCAGTGTACCAAATCATCTCTTCGATTTCACTCAATACCCTCTACGCCTGCGGTATATTTTTTATTATACAGATCGCCGGGTTCTACAGGCCGTTGCCGGCTTCGCCGATCATCCACTCACCGCATATTGTTCCACAGACGACGCGCTCAGCTCCAAGCCGAGACCGGGCTTGTCGGGATACGGAGACCACATCCCATCCTTCTGCTCTGGGAACTCCGTGTACCATATGCGGTCGCCCTCCAGCGCGACATTCATGTATTCGACGACTTTCAGGTTGGGTGTGGCGCAGGCTAGATGCAGATGCACTAGCTGCACGGCATGCGGCGCGACGGGCAGATCGAAGCCGTGTGCCATATGCGCGACTTTCATCCACTCGGTTACTCCGCCTACCCTGCCGACATCGGGCTGAACGATATCCGCGCCGCCCCGAGCGATCAGCTCGCGGAAGCCGTACTTGGTGTATTCGTGTTCGCCTGTGGCTATCGGCACATCCAGAGCGGCGGCGATGCGCGCCAGGCCGTCGATGTCGTCCGCAAGAACCGGCTCCTCGAACCAGCCGATCTGATACTGCTCGAACTCGCGCCCCATATATATCGCCTGCTTCGGGTAGTAGCCGTTGTTCGCATCTACATAGATAGCGACATCGTCGCCCACCGCGCGACGCACCGCAGCAAGACGCTCGATATCCTCGCGCTCCGCCTGTCCGAAATCCTTGCCGACTTTTATCTTTACCCGTCTCACACCCTGTTCGACCCAGCCCGTCGCCTCCGCTACCAGCTCGTCCGTAGTAAAATTCGTCCAGCCTCCGGAGCCATAAATGGGGACAGAATCTCGAAACGGACCCAGCAGCCTGTACAGTGGCAGGCCCAGCGCCTTCGCCTTCAGATCCCACAGCCCGATGTCCACCGCCGACAGCGCGCAGAAGGCGATGCCTTTGCGCCCGTAGCCGCGCACGCGCCAGAACATGTCGTTCCACAGCTTCTCGATTTCGAACGGGTCTTGACCGACTAGCAGATCCTTCAGTCCGTGCTCCACAACATCTCTGACGCCCGGCCCGGCCTGTCCTATTCCCAGACCTTCGATGCCTTCATCTGTCTGGATATGGATGAAAAGCTGCGCCCGTCCGCCAGATCCGGGCGGCGGAGGCGGTATCGTCGCATCCTGAATCGGCCTCCCCTGCGGATAGCTCAGCGCTGTCGTCGTTAGATCGGTTATTCGCATTCGGAGGTGTCCTCGCTCTATGCTTTCGGATTCTCTCATGTCATGTAGATCATGTAGATGTTCCGCGTTTTCGGTGTCCTTTTCGAAATCTTATGTAGATTAACATTAGATGTCGCGGAAATTCAGCTCGCGCTCTGCGTCTATCTTGGATTCGTCCAATTCCAAGCCCATCCCTGCCGAGTCTGGCACGGTTATCATGCCGCCGACGGGTACGAGCGGGTTTCTCAGGAAGAACTGATGAACGGCGTTCCACTTGATGAGAAACTCCTGAATCGGTGTCACTGTCGGCGGCTGAGACGCTATGAGGTGCGCGGTGGCGTGGGAGCTGTGTCCATGCGGGATTACGGGCAAGTCGAAGGCCGACGCCAACGCGCATATCTTCACCGTCTCGCTGATGCCGCCGCACCAGTAGATATCCGGCTGCAGCACATCCATCGCGCCAAGCTCGACGATCTGCCTGAATCCCCAGCGCGTATATTCATGTTCCCCGCCGGATATGTCGATTGGCGAAGATCGTCGTATCTCGGCATAGGAGTCCAGCTTGTCCGCCATGACTGGCTCTTCCAGCCAGCGTATGCCATACTCGGCCAGCGCGTTCGCCATTCGTATCGCATAAGGCGGGTTCCATGAGCTCCATGCGTCTAGCATTATATCCACATCGTCGCCGACGGCCTCTCTCAGCGTCGCCGCAAGCCGTAGATTTCGGCGTTCGCCCTTGCGTCCGTCCATCGGCCCATCTCTGAAAAACCACTTGGTGGCGGTGAATCCCTCTGCGGCGAACTGCGCGGCGCGCTGGGCCGCGTCCTCCGGCTCTATCGAAAAGCCGAGCGCGCTGGCGTATGCGGGGAACTGCGTCCGTGTCGGCCCGCCCAGCAGCCGATACACCGGCTGGCCGAGCGCCTTTCCCTTCGCGTCCCACAAGCCGCAATCCACCACGCTTAGCGCCATCATCGTCTCGCCTTTGCGACCGTGTATCATCGCGCGATACATGATGTCCCAAAGCAGCTCGATTGCCAACGGATCGCGCCCGATCAGCAGCGGTCTAAGAGCGGTGTCGATGGTAAACGCCTCAGTCCGACTGCATGGCCCCGACAGGCCGACTACGCCATCATCGGTATGAATCTCCAGAAAGACGGCGCGTATGGCATACCGGCCGTCGCCCAAACCTGTGGAAAAGTCCGCGCCCTGTCTGCGAAACTCCGGATAGATGTCCACTGGGCGGATGAGCCGCTCCTCCCAAAACGGGTCGGGGTGTTCCATGATTCCGCTCAGCTCGCGCAGTTTCAGATCCGTTATCTTCATTGTTCGCAGTCGCTCCCCGCTATTGCATATGTTCGGCGCTGGATATGATACTACGGGTTGCGGATATAGAGCCTGTCCAAAGACGCGCAGATATGTTTCATTTTGGTCGGTAGTGCGTTAATATCCTGAAAGTCTGCATACATGAAAGGCCGCGCGCGTAAGGAGCGAGTGATGTTCACTGGCATTGTCGAAGAGGTTGGAGAGACGATACACGCGACGGATACCGGTCTCGTAATCGGCGCGCGCGCTGTCATGGACGACCTGAGCGTGTCCGACAGCATCAGCATAAACGGCGCATGTCTTACTGTAACGGAGATCGATGGACAAACATTCAGCGTCGATACTGTCCCGGAGACACTGCGGCGGACGAATCTGGGCGAGCTGAGCGCGGGCAAAACGGTCAATCTCGAACGCCCGATGCGCGCCGATGGCAGATTCGGCGGCCATGTCGTACAGGGCCATGTGGACGATACCGGCAGAGTGCTGTCCATCGAGTCGGACGGCAGCGCGCGAACGATACAGTTCGAAGCGCCGAATCATGTCATGCGCTACATCGTCGAGAAGGGTTTCGTTACTGTGGACGGCGCGAGCCTGACGGTTGTAAAATGCGATCATCGCACATTTTCAGTCTCGATTATTCCATATACATGGGAGAACACCGTCTTTTATAGCAGAAATATAGGGGACGCCGTAAATCTCGAAGTCGATATAATGGCGAAGTATGTAGAGCGGCTGGCATCGATGCCTCGTCCGCCGCTCGATACCGCTGACGAGCTCTGAAACAGGACTTGGATTGGAAGGGGATTCGCTCCAATGCCTATCGCAAAAATCGAGGAAGCAATCGCCGACATCAGAGCCGGCAAAATGGTCATCATCTGCGATGACGAGGACCGCGAGAACGAAGGCGACCTCGCCATGGCGGCGGAATGTATCACCCCAGAAGCCATCAACTTCATGGCAACCTACGGGCGCGGGCTGATATGCGTCCCGATGCTCGGCAAGCGGCTAGAACAGCTCGGCCTGCCGATGATGACACAGGACAACACCGCGCGGCTCAGCACTGCGTTCACCGTATCGGTCGATGTCCTCAACGGCGCGACGACGGGAATATCCGCATACGACCGCGCCGCCACCGTCCGCGCGCTGATCGACTCGAAGACTGTTCCCGAGGATCTCGGCAAACCGGGGCATATCTTCCCGCTCAAGTATATGGAAGGTGGGGTCCTCAAGCGCGCAGGACAGACAGAGGCTTCTCTCGATCTCGCAAAACTCGCCGGGCTGTATCCCGCAGCAGTGATCTGCGAGGTGATGTGGGGCGATGGTACTATGGCGCGTATCCCGCAGCTCGAACAGTTCTCGGCCCAGCACGATGTGAAGATAGTTACAGTCGCCGACATCATCACCTACAGACGCGAACACGAGAAGCTCATCGAGCGGATGGCGCAGGCCAGAGTTCCAACCGAACATGGCGAGTTCACGGCCATATCGTACAGAAGCATAGTCGATCCGAACGAACACATCGCGCTGGTGAAGGGAGAGCTAAACGCATCCCGTCCCGCGCTGGTCAGGGTTCATTCCGAGTGTCTCACTGGCGATGTATTCGGCAGTATCCGCTGCGACTGCGGCGAGCAGATGGAGCTGGCGCTCCGCGCTATCGAGCGCGAGGGGTCTGGCGTGTTCCTTTACATGCGGCAGGAAGGACGCGGCATCGGCATTCACAACAAGCTGAAGGCTTATGCGCTCCAAGACGAGGGTATGGATACGGTCGATGCGAACATCGCGCTGGGATTCGCGCCAGACCCGCGACAATACGGAGTAGGCGCGCAAATACTCATCGACCTCGGCATAGAAAAGATGCGCCTGCTAACCAACAACCCTAAGAAGCGCGTCGGACTCGAAGGGTTCGGGCTAGAGATAGTGGAACAGATACCACTGATCGCAGAGATTACACCCGAAAGCCGCCGCTACATGGAGACGAAACGAACGAGGCTCGGCCATACGCTCGGACCACTGTACGAGGGCGCGGCAGGGGGTGACGAGTGAGTATGGAACTCAGAGGCTCTCTGAACGGCGACGGCCTGCGCGTGGGAATCGTCGTGGCTGATTTCAACGGGTTCATCACATCTCGGCTGCTCGAAGGCGCCAAAGCCGCACTCGAACGGCACGGAGTCCGCGATGACGATGTAACCGTCGCAACAGTGCCTGGTTCGTTCGAGTTGACACTCATCGCCCGCACAATGGCCGAATCAGGGCGTTACGATGCCATCATCTGCCTCGGAGCGGTCATCAGAGGCGATACAGATCACTATCACCATGTGGCAGGTCAAGCAGCTAGCGGTATAGCCCGCGTCTCCGAATCCACCGGCATCCCGGTCATATTCGGCGTACTCACCACTGACACGATGGAGCAGGCGATCAACCGCGCCGGCGGCAAGCAGGGCAACAACGGCTATGGCTCAGGTATCGCCGCCATAGAGATGGCGAACCTGCTCCGCGCGCTAGACACGGCCTAAGCCGAACATCTGCGGCGCACATCTTCTGCGGCGCAATGTCCGAAAATCGCGATTTAGGCGCGGCTGACATCGCCCGTGACTGCTATATCGTCGCCGAAGCGTTCGATATGGACATTCGTCAGCCTGAAAGCCTCCGCCATGTTTGCCACGCCCAGACCCTCCACCGGCGTGGGCGCGGCGCGTCCGCCTATTATCACAGGAGCGACAAATCCGATTACGCGGTCTATCAACCCTTCGTCGAACAGCGCGCCCAGCAGCGCGCCGCCGCCTTCGACGAATACACTGGTGATTTCGAGCCTGCCCAGCTCCGCCGTCAGCGCGTCCAGATCGACCTTGCCATCAGCGCGGGGAGCGGCAAACACCATCGCGCCACACGCCTCCAACCCTAACCGTGAACTTTCGCTGGCATTTGCGACCACCACGAGTGTGGCTCCGGGCTGTTTCAGCATATTCGCCGAAAGCGGCAGCCTGCCGCGGCTATCGACTATCACCCGCAGCGGCTGACGCGGAAGAGGCGCGCCGCCGTCGTCTCTCGCAGTCAGCTGAGGATCGTCCTTCAGCGCGGTGCCGATTCCGACCATGATCGCATCTGCGCGCGCGCGCAGACGGTGGACATATCGGCGAGATTCCGCAGAGGTTATCCATTTGGAATCGCCCGACCGCGCGGCTATCTTCCCGTCCAAGCTCACCGCGAACTTGGCTGTAACCAGAGGCCTGCCCATCGTTATGAACTTTGCATGGGGCGCGGCCAATTCTGTCGCCTGTCGCCTGCCTTCGCCGATGTGTACATCGATTCCCGCCAGCCGCAGACGCTCTATGCCGCGACCGGCCACCGATGGGTTCTGGTCCAAGATTGCGGCGTGTACAGCGCGAATGCCCGCGCGGATGATGGCGTCCGCGCACGGAGGAGTGCGTCCGAAGTGTGAGCAGGGTTCGAGGGTTACATACATCGTACCGCCGCGCGCGTGTTCGCCGGCGGCCTCTAGCGCGACTGCTTCGGCGTGCGCCTGCCCCGCTGGTCGAGTCGCCCCCTCGCCCACGACGCGCCGGCCAGAGACTACGACAGCCCCTACCGGAGGGTTAGGGCTCGTGCTGCCTGCCGCGCCGCGCGCCAGTTCCAACGCCCTGCTCATGTGCGAACCGGCGGGAGCGTACTCGTTCGAGGTTCTGCGATTCGACATCCCTATACCGCTATATTGCTAACTCATCTAGCTCATCGGCAGCTGGTAATCCATATAGTAGCGAGACACAGCCGGGCCACCCTGCCCTTGGTATTTACTCCGCAGCTCTTTGGAGCCGTACGGATTGTCCGCCGGAGTCGTCAGCTGAGTGAACGATATGTGTCCGATCTTCATACCGTGATAGAGAGTTATTCCAAGTATGCCGACATTGGAGAACTCCAAAGTCAGCTTGCCGCTCCAGCCCGGATCGACGAAGCCCGCCGTCGAGTGAATCAGCAGCCCATAGCGCGCGAGCGAACTTTTGCCCTCGATTCGCGCAACGATGTCGTCCGGGATGGTTACGATCTCCAGAGTGCTGCCCAGCGCGAACTCCCCGGGGTGAAGCAAAAACGGTCTGCTGTCCTCGATCTGCACCGGCTCGACGACATCATCCGCCGCCTGCATTACATCGATATGTGTTCGCCAGCTGTTGCGGAACACCAGTATCTCGCTGTCCAGCCGAATATCTACACTAGCCGGCTGGACAGCGTTCGTACCCAGAGGATCGACCACTATGCGCCCCTGTTCCATCTGCTCTTTGATGGTTCGGTCGCTCAATATCATATCGGCTCTCCCCTGCTCTCCCCTATTGAGATACGCTGTCTGGACTGAATGGATTTTAACCAAGTCGGTCGCGCCGCAAAAGGTTTGGAGAGTACTCGCATCAGCGTCTTTATAGCGCGCCTGCGCCAGCTTACCTGATGTCGAACGATACATTGACGCTCAGTGAGTATTCGACCTCACCAGGGCTGATCCTCGTGGGGGTGAAGTAGGCAGCGCTCGATTGAGCTGCTACTGCGCCATAACGAGGCTCCGATGACGCCACAATAGACGGTTCGGCAATCATAGTTACATCTCCCAGTAAGACGCCCGACAAATCCGCGTAATGCTTGGCCTTAGCCATAGCGTCCGCGATGGCATCCTCTCTAAGCTGAGGAGCCAGCAAAGAAGGAGTCTCAACGGTGAGGGAGATACCTCTGAAGCGTATATCATCACCGCCAGCGATTATCACACTATCGACGATGGCATCTAGGGATTTCATATCGCGCACATCGACCGCAATAGAGTTAGAAATCCGATAGTCGATTATCTTCCCCTCTGCCCCGGAGCGGTAGTCATAATTCGGCCATATGCTGAAGTGGGTGGTCCGTATGTCTGTGTCGATTATCTGCTTTTCGGCCAGTGCGCCCATGACCGCCGCCATAGCCTCCGCCGCCTGCGTCCTGCTCTCCGCCACAGTCGTAGCAATCGACTCGATGCCCATATCCAAGATTGCCAGATCCGGCTCGACGCTGACACTGCTGTTTCCAACAACACTAATATCGCCGCCCGACTGCTTGACGCTAACCATCGCCGGCGCCGCTCCCGCGCCGCCGCCTACCACCGCGACAGACGCCGATTCCGACACGGACGGCGCGGAGGAAGTGTCCGAAGCGATGTCCACGGCCTGAGGGTTGGCCTGTGCATCCCTGCTGCAGGCGGACGCCAGCGCCAACGATGCCAGCAGACCGATTACTAGTAATGCCTTCGACGCTTTCGATACTCCGTGTGACAAGCTGTGCAACTCTTTCAACTCTCTTCTCCTACTGTAGGATACGGCCTATATATTACACTACAACGCCCGAGTATCCGTATGGATACCATGAATCGGCAAGCAAAATTTTTTCGTTCGAGACAAGAGACGACTCGCGACACTCGCTGGCGTTCTACCGTTCTGCAAAGCCTACGGATGTAAGGTACACTATAAAATCAGCCTCGATTCTCAAGCCCTAACGCATACAACACGGATATGCCCTCGATGCGCCGCCTCGCAAGAGAAATCATAGAAACCATTCTGCTGGCGCTGCTGATATTCGTTACTATGCAAGCCGCAGTACAGAACTATCGCGTGGACGGCCCCAGCATGTTGGATACGCTAAGCTCGGACGAGCAGCTCATCTTGAACAAGCTGATCTATATGCGGTTGGATAGGGACACATTATCTTCATTTCTGCCCTTCGTGAGCGCGTCCAAGAGCGGCACAAAGGAATCGTTCCATATATTTCATCCGCCGGAGCATGGCGATATTGTGATATTCGAATATCCGCTAGATAGATCTCGACACTTAATCAAGCGCGTCATCGGGGTTCCGGGCGATTCGATAGAGATAGAAAGAGGGACGGTCTATCGAAACGGCGAAGCGCTGAGCGAACCATACATCACCAAATCCGACATCCGCTCGCGTGAAGCGCTCACTGTGCCGCCGGAGACATACTATGTCTTGGGAGACAATCGGTTAGCGTCGAACGACTCGCGCGCTTGGGGCTTCGTCTCCGCAGAGAACATCATAGGGCGCGCTTGGCTGCGCTACTGGCCACTGGAAAACTTCGGGCTTCTCCAATGATACGAAGATACGGACGAGCGACGCTCTCCCAGAGATGCTCTCCCACTTCAAAAATTCGCGTCACCCATACACGACCGGGCTGGGGACGCGCGATGCTATTCCACAGTCAGTTCAGTTGCGCAGTTCAGTTGCGCAGTTGCGCGAATTAAGCTAGACGATTCCGATAGACGGGCGCGCAGCAGGCACATATAAACTAAACGCGCAGGCGCATCGACCCGATATTTACGCGTCGCGCTTGACAATGGACGAACTCTAGTTTAACTTACCGTGTGTAGCGATTTTAGAATCGTTCTAATTCGTTAAGGATTTCACGAATCCAGCAGCCTGAACATCTCAGGAGGATGACTTTGGATGATCGAGTCGAGCAGCGAGTGGAAGAGATGCGAACTTCGCTCTCGGCGCTCGGCGTAACCATCACCCGCCGACGCGCCAAGACGCTCGAAGCGCTCGCGTCCACGGACAGACATCCCAGCGCCCATGAACTCCACGCCGAAGTTCGTCGCTGGTACCCATCCACTAGTCTCGCCACTATATATAACACCATAGACCTTCTCAAAGAGGCTGGGCAGATTCTCGAACTCGAATTCAGCGGCTCAGCGAACAGATACGACGGACGCCGACCGGCATATCATCCGCATCTAGTCTGCATAAGGTGCGAAGACATCGAAGATATGGAAGTCGAATCTCAGAATACAGGCTGCCTCGAAGAGATGTCCGCCGCCACCGGCTATCGCCTCGTAAGACAGCGCACCGACTACTACGGAATATGTCCGAAATGTCAGACAGACGACGCAGACAAACGGCGCGCCTAAATCTATAAACTCCAACCCCACCACCCTCACAGGACGAACTCCATACATATAGGAAATGAAAGGAGTACCAGATGGCCAATAGGGAAGACATTGCGCTGATGTCTCACCTGATGCGTCGCGCCGGATTCGGCGCAACCAGAGAGGAGATAGAAAGCTACTGCGAGATCGGCTACGAAAACACAGTCGAAATCCTCCTGAATCCGCAGGATCAGCCTCCTGTGGACGAATACTCGCTCTACCGATACCATCCAATCACCGAGGTTCCGGGAGGCGCGGCAGCCCCGGGACAGGCCAACTGGCTCTACTGGATGGTTACCACGCAGCGTCCGCTGGAAGAGAAGATGGCGCTGTTCTGGCACCATGTATTCGCCACCGGCAACTCGAAGGTGGACAACTGCAACCATCTGCTCGAACAGATAAGCATGTTCCGTGAATACGGAATGGCGAACTATCGAGACCTGCTGGTAGAGCTTGCCAAAAACCCCGCCATGATCTACTGGCTGGATAACAACGAAAACCACAAGTACGCGCCTAACGAGAACTGGGGACGAGAGCTGCTGGAGCTGTTCAGCCTCGGAGTCGGCAACTACACCGAGACCGATGTCTTCGAATGTTCCCGCGCGTTCACCGGCTGGACGATCGACGCCAAGATGCCGAGATATCCATACGGACGCCACCCTTGGAAGTTCAGCTTCCGTCCGGAAGACCACGACCAGACAGAAAAGACATTCCTCGGGCACACCGGCAACCTCAACGGCGAAGACATCATCGACATCATCCTGCAGCAGCCTGCCTGCCCTAGGTTCATAACGCGGCATATGTACAACTTCTTCGTCGCAGACGAACCGCAGGTTCCAGCATGGAACATCGAAGAGCCGCGAAACCCCGACGCAATCGAATCTCTGTCCAAGACGCTCGTTGACGAGGGCTACGAGATCAAACCGGTTCTGCGGCAGCTGTTCAACTCGGATTTCTTCAAAGAGGCTCAGTACCAGAAGGTGAAAAGCCCCACTGAAGTGGTCGTCAGCACGCTGCGGATAACCAAAGACATGGCAGGCCCAGACCCACGCCTAGAAGGTCTGGGCAAAGAGCCGGGATACATGGGGCAGGACATTCTCGACCCGCCCAGTGTCGAAGGATGGCATACAGGCCGTGAGTGGATAAACAGCGGCTCGCTCGTCAAGCGCGTCAACTTCGTCGCTGACCGAGTGAGCAACGCAGACCTTCCCGGCGTGCAAGCGATGGTCGATTATGTCGGTTCCAACGGCGCGACGATGAGCGCAGACGAGTTCATCGACCGCTGTCTCGATATCATGGGGCCAATAGAAGTGGATGACCGTACACACTCCGAGCTAGTCTCCCATGTCGGCGGCGATGTCTCCGTCAGCGATGACGATTTCGGAAACCGCGCGGCTGAAACATTCGCGCTGATCGTTGCCACCAGAGAGTACCAGTTCGGCTAGAAAACAGCGGGACGAAACATAAAACGCTGGTCGGCTGGGCGCACAGCTTGTCCCGCCGACCACACCACCGCCCGCATAAGGAGACAAACAAATGGCTACTAACGGAAACGGAAAGCCTCCAGTCCTCGTGGTACTCCAGCTGACCGGAGGAAACGACTACTTCAACACCGTTATCCCGTATAACGACGAACACTACTACGACAGCAGACCCTCGCTCCAGATTCCGCAGAGCCGCGTGCTGAAGCTCGATGACGAGATGGGAATGCACCCCGCGATGGGGCCGATGAAGGACATGTACGACAGCGGCAACATGGCGATAATCCACGGCGTAGGCTACGCCAATTCGCCGCGCTCCCATTTTCGTTCCATGGACATCTGGCACACATGCGAGCCGGATAAGGTCGGAACCGAAGGCTGGCTGGGCCGCGCGCTGCGCGAGATCGACCCTAACGGCGAAAATCCAGTAACCGGAGTCAATATCGGACAGGCTCTGCCACGCGCGCTCGTCGCGCCGGGCGTATCCGTCGCCTCCGTCGCAGACCTCTCCAACTATGGGCTGCTCACCAGCATCGAACAGCAGGAACAGCGCGACAAGATGCTCGAGCGCTTCGCCAACATGTACGGTCCCGCCGTCGGCACCGGGCCTGTCATGGACTATCTCGGCCAAACAGGTCTGGACGCACTCAAAGGCGCGGACATCCTGAAAGTCTCCCCCGAAGCCTACGAATCCAGCATCGAATACGGCGCGTCACCGATAGCAAGCAAACTGCGCGACATCGCCCAAATACACACCTCCGATGTCGGCACGCGCGTGTTCTACTGCGATTACGGCTCCTTCGACACACACGCCGCGCAGGCCAGCATGCACGCCAAGCTGTGGCAGGATGTGTCCGAATCAGTCCAGGATTTCTGGGACGATCTGCGCGAACACGACGCGGATGATAATGTCGTCATGATTATGTTCAGCGAGTTCGGTCGTCGCGTGCGCGATAACGGCTCTGGCACCGATCACGGCGCAGCCGGAGTCGCCTTCGCCATGGGCCCGCGCGTCAAAGGCGGCATGTACTCCGAATATCCAGAGACACGCCCCGAAGCGTTGGAACAGGGCGACCTCGTCCCCAATCAGGACTTCCGAGGCGTTTACACGACGATCCTCGAAGACCATCTCCATCTCGACGCGAATCCCATCGTCAACGGCCAATTCGACGCGCCAAGATACCTACGGACGAACGGACACTAGATAAACGCTAGAGACTCGCCCCGCGGCATCCACCCATCGCACGGGACCGAGCCGAAACACACAGGTGGGCGATTCACCCTTACTGGAGTGAATCGCCCACCGACAACATATCGACAGCGCACTAAGATGCTATCCACACTCGACCATAACGCAACCGCACGACGCTTCATCCAGCAAGCAGACGAAGAGTTCGCTCGCGGCGATATGCTTCAGGCATCCGAAAAAGGATGGGGCGCGGCGGCGCACGCCATGAAAGCAATTGCCGACACGCGCGGGTGGCCGCACAGCAGCCATAGAGACCTATTCGAAGTATCTCGGCTAGCAGCTGAAGAGAGAGGCATCTTAGAGATTATCAGCCTGTTTCAGATAGCAAGCGCAACGCACCGGAACTTCTATGAAGGCTGGCTGAGCAATGAAATAATCGCAATAAACATTTCGGCAATAAGAAGGCTATTGGAGATACTCGAAGTCCTTCCAGACAACGGACACCAAGCGCAGAGCTAACGACGCAAACAAACTCGTACACCAGAACACAGCAAGACAGCGCACTAAGATGCTATCCACACTCGACCATAACGCAACCGCACGGCACTTCATCCAGCAAGCAGACGAAGAGTTCGATCGCGGCGATATGCTTCAGGCATCCGAAAAAGGATGGGGCGCGGCGGCGCACGCCATGAAAGCAATTGCCGACACGCGCGGGTGGCAACACCAAAACCACCGAGACCTATTCACAGTCGCCGACAGGCTGACCACCGAAACTGGCAGAGCGGAGATACGAAATCTGTTCCAAATCGCCAGCGCAACGCACCAGAACTTCTACGAAGGCTGGCTGACTACTGAAACTCTCAAAGGAAACTTGGCAAACATCGAAAGGCTTCTAGCTATACTCGAAGACATTCCAGCTGTATAAATCTCGAATCAGGACTTACCGCACAGGCTCCGAAAACATGCTATCCACACTCGACCATAACGCAACCGCACGGCACTTCATCCAGCAAGCAGACGAAGAGTTCGCTCGCGGCGATATGCTTCAGGCATGTGAAAAGGGATGGGGCGCGGCGGCGCACGCCATGAAAGCCGTTGCCGACGAGCGCAGATGGCAGCACAGCAGCCACAGAGACCTGTTCGAAGTATCTCGACTAGCAGCTGAAGAAAGAGGCATCCCAGAGATTCGTGTCCTGTTCCAAGTAGCCAGCGCAACGCATCAGAACTTCTATGAAGGCTGGCTGAGCGCAGAGAATATCGAACTAAACATTGCGGCAATAAGAAGGCTATTGGAGATACTCGAAGTCCTTCCAGACAACGGACACCTAACGCAGAACTAACGACACAAACAAACCCGTACACCGGAACATAGCGAAACAGCGCACTAAGATGCTATCCACACTCGACCATAACGCAACCGCACGGCACTTCATCCAGCAAGCAGACGAAGAGTTCGATGGCGGAGACATGCTTCAGGCATGTGAAAAGGGATGGGGCGCGGCGGCGCACGCCATGAAAGCCGTTGCCGACGAGCGCGGATGGCAGCACAGCAGCCATCGTTCGCTATATGCAGTCGCTCGGCGAATATCGACGGAGAGAGGCATCCCAGAGATTCGTGATCTATTCCAAATAGAAAGCGCAACGCATCAGAACTTCTATGAAGGCTGGCTAGAAGAAGAAGACATCTTTCTAAACATTGCGGCAATAAGAAGGCTATTGGAGATACTCGAAATCGTTCCAGCCGACAACCCTGATAATAGGAGGTGAAACCATGCTCACGACAACGGTAGCCGGACGCACATGGAACTTCAGCCACGCCATAGGCAGAAACGCAGCCGCCGGCAACGGCTTCACGCAGCCGGTGGATGTGGCCGCCGCGGCTGATGGCATCCTGTATGTCATTAGTCGAGGACAGGAAGGCGTAGGCGGCGTCACCGCCGAAAACAAGCGCATCGGAAAGCTCACTATCGACGAGCAGTTCATCGGCGACTTCGCCCGAGGACAGATGACTTGGCCTGCCGGCATCGCAGTAGATTCCGAAGGCAGCCTCTACTGCTCCGATGAGTTCAGAAACAAGATTCACAAATACAACGAGGATGGCGAAAACATTGGCGAGTGGGGCGAACGCGGCTCCGGACCCGGCTTCCTGAACGGCCCATCCGGACTCGCCATAGACAGCAGCGATAACCTGCTGATCTCCGACTCCCTCAATAACCGTGTGCAGAAGTTCTCTACCGACGGCGAGCTAATCTCCGTCATCGGCGAGGGGATGCTCGAATCCCCTTGGGGAATAGCCGTGGACGCCGATGACAATGTGTTCGTCGCCGACTGGGGCAACGACCGTGTGCAGAAGTTCTCCGCCGATGGAGATTTGCTGCTCACTTTCGGCGGCGCGGATGCCGAAAGCGGCGCCGAACTCGACCACCCAGCAAGCGTCGCAGTCGATAGCGAGGGCGATGTCTATGTCTCCGATTGGGGCAACAAGCGCATCCAGATATACGCCCCAGACGGCTCCGTCATTACCTCGCTCTACGGCGACGCGGTGGAGTTCAGCAAGTGGGCGGCGGAGGTGATCAACTCCAACCCGGACGCGCAGAAGGCATATCGCCGCGTCAGAGACCGAACCAGCCTCGGCCTGTTCGAACGACCCGTCGGCATCACTGTCGATTCCGAAGACCGACTCATCGTAACCGACTCCACACGCGGCAGACTCCAAGTTTACGCCAAGGAGAAGAACTACATGGATCCGCAGTTCAATCTGTAATATCCAGGGCGTACAACTGAATCGATCGAAGCGCGGGGGCAGTCGAACATAGACCGCCCCCGCTGTTTCGATGCGGACATTCAATTCGCTGAATGTTATCGGTAAACCTTGCCATGCGCTGTAATCTCAGCATTGAGTTTCTGTCTTCGATGAATATATTCGCCCCCAGCGAATTAGAGCCTATCATCAGATCGAAAGGCATGTCCCAATATGGCCGCTAACTATGAGCCGCCAATCGAGAGCCACACAGTGCATAGCGAGCGCCTGATAGCCCATGCCGAACAGGAATTAGCCAAAGGCGATAGGCTCCAAGCCGCAGAAAAGGCTTGGGGGTCGGTCGCTCATCGGTTAAAGTCCATCGCCGAGTTACGCGGCTGGGAGTACACGACTCACGCGCAGGTGTACGATATTGTGGAACGCCTTGCCGACGAACAGGGTGACGACGAGGTGAAGACGCTGTTCGGTATAGCGGCTGGATTACATCAGAACTTCTACTCCGATACGAGGCCCATACCCCAACTCGAGCATGAAATCGGTAAGGTGAGGCAGCTTTTGGAGATGCTGAAGATCGCATAAAAGTATGTAGGCTCGATCAGCTGGCTATGTCAGAGCCACCGGGTCCACATCCACGCTCCAATCTTTAGGTATGCTCACTAGATCGATCAGTGCGCGCGGGTTGCGCCCTCTAATGACGATATGCCAGCGGAAGCGTCCCCGCAGCCTAGGCGGATAGGGCGGTGTAGGCCCTATAACCTCGATTCCAGTAAGGTCGGATTCTAACTGCGCTGTCCGCAATGCCTCGGCTAGGTTCTGCGCCTGCGTCTCCGCCGTCGCCATGTTCGTGTGTCTGGTAACCAGCCTTATCAGCCTCGAATGCGGAGGGTTGCCGTGTTCGCGGCGGTGTCGCATCTCGACATCGTAGAACCTCATATAGTCTTGCTCCGCCGCCGCCTGTATAGCGTAATTCTCCGGCTGGTAGGTTTGGAAAACTACCTTGCCCGGCTCTCGTCCGCGTCCGGCGCGCCCGGCAACTTGGCACAAAAGCTGAAAAGTTCGCTCGCCCGCTCTGAAATCGGGAATACTCAGCCCAACATCCGCCAGCACAACCCCAACGAAGGTTACCGACGGCAGATGCAGGCCTTTGGACAGCATCTGAGTACCGATCAGTATGTCCGCCTCGCCATTCCTGAAGCTGTTCAGAATATCTTCATATGCGCTCAAGTTGCGCGCCGTATCGCTGTCCCATCTGAGAGCGCGAGCGTTCGGAAACTGCGACGCTACCGTATCCGCCACCGTCTGTGTGCCGATTCCATAGAAGCCGAGCCGGAAGCTCAGGCACTGGGGACAGCTCTTCGGAACGCGCCGACGCCGTCCGCAGTAGTGGCAGACGAGCCGCCGCAAGGGTCGATGATAAGTCAAAGGAACATCGCAGCCTTGGCATTTAACGCTGTATCCGCAGTGTCTGCACTGTACCTGCGACGCCGCGCCGCGCCGATTCAAGAACAAGATAGCCTGCCTTCCAGCGTTCAGACAGGACGCCAGCTCAGACGCCAGCGAACGCGAAAACATGCCCGCGTTGCCTTCGCGCAGCTCACGCCGCATATCGACTATCTCCACATCCGGAAGCGGAGCCACCGTGCCGCCACCCTCGTCCATTCGAGTCAGACGCTCCGGGAGAACATGCAGACCATAGATTTCTCTCGATGCGCGATAGTGCGAGCCAACATCAGGCGACGCACTCCCCAACAGCGTAACAGCGCCTGAAATCCGACCTAGCTCTATGGCGACATCGCGCGCATGATAGCGAGGCGCGGCATCGTTCTGCTTGTAAGTCCACTCATGTTCTTCATCCAGTACGATAAGTCCGAGCGAAGACACCGGCGCAAATACCGCGCTGCGCGAGCCTATAACCACTGGACACAATCCCGTTTTCACAGCCCACCACTGATCGCGCCGTTGGGCGGGCGTCATACGGCTGTGCAAAACCGCCACCTGAGAGGGGAAACGGCTTGCGAACCGCTCTATCGTCTGCGGCGTAAGCGAAATCTCAGGAACCATAACCACTGCCTGCTTGCCGAGCGCAAGGCATTCCTCTACCGCAGACAAATATATCTCGGTCTTGCCGCTGCCGGTGACACCCCTTACCAGAATGGTACGCGGATGCCTGCGCGTGTCGCGGACGGAGGCGACTACATCGGCGACCGCCGCCCTCTGCCCATCTGACAGAGTAACATGTGCGAAGGATGGAAACTCACGCCCAGCCAGCGGACCTCGATCCAGCGGCTCTCTCTCTACAGACATGAAGCCCTTCTTCAGCAGCGCGGAGACGACAGATCCGCCGAATTCACGCCGAGCATCGACGGCGCTAACCCGCAGACCAGACTCCGCAAGCCGCATGATAAGCTCCGACTGGCGCGGCGCTCTCTTCCCATGCTCACACAGCCAGCGCGTAATCTCATCGAAAGCGTCCGCGCGCGCGCGAAAGTATTCGGCGAAAGCAGGGCCTGGGCCACTAATGAAGGCGGGAGAGCGTGTCTTTCTATTCAATACGCCACGCCGCGCCAAACTCATCGCCGAACTCCGAACTTCCTCCCCATACTGAGACACCAGCCATTCCAGCTCGATAGAGCCGTGCCGTCGGACTGACCGAAGAACTTTAAGCTGCCCGGGCGAATTGGCAATGGTCTCTATAGCGTCATCAGCAGCGCTATCGCCAGCGGTACTCGCGGGGCCTGCGCTGGAATCCGCATCGGCATTGGGCGCAGTAGCAGTATAGGAGTCCGACATGGACAGCAAGACACGCTCCCGCTGACGCGCTCCCGGTGGCAGCATTGGAGCGGCTGCATCGAACAGAGGGCAGATATAGTAGCTACCAATCCAGCGAGCTAGCGCCAGCTGATGCGTCCCTAGCAGCGGCTCCGGCGTTTCGAGGGCAGATACCGGGCGGGTCTCCTCGACCTGCGGATGATCGGTCAGCTCGAGTACGATGCCCTGAAGCGTTCGTGGTCCGAAAGGGACGCGAACGGTCTGACCGGGGAGCAACTCCATACCGTCTGGGACGGAGTAGCTAAAAACCTTCGCCGCACCAACTGGAGCATCCACAGCGATTTCGGCATATGACATAACGCCGCCGGATTTCCGGACTTCGCCGGGGATGATAGATAAGCTTCACAAACGACACGCCAGCCGAATACCGGCCCCGCGTGAGGTTCGATTATCGGCGAGCGCGCTCCCGACGGTCTTCCTTGATGCGCGCCGCGCGACCAGAGCGTCCGCGCAGATAGTAAAGTCGCGCCCGTCGAACACGACCGCGTCTGATCATCTGGACGAATTCGACATTCGGCGAATGGAACATGAAAGTTCGCTCTACGCCGATCTCATAGCTAACACGACGCACAGTGAACGACGCGCCCGGCCCTCCGCCACGCGAGCGGATCACCACACCCTCGAACACCTGCGTCCGAGTTCGTACTTGCGTCCCTGCCTGATTCGACTCCGTAACTCTAACGCCGACACGGACTGTATCGCCCGGAGTAAATGCATCTATATTCGGGTTCGGTTCGAGTTCGATCAGCTCGTGCGCTTCCATCGGCTTCGGATCCTAAAGTGAACTTCTTCGACTGAAGATAACATCGACATTGTATATATTGATAGACTGTCGATTCAAGCGCGCGCCGAACGACTTTGGCGCTCACAGCCCCTGCCCGATGTTATCCTTGCCCGGTGAAGAGCGAAACTCGCTATGAGAATCAGCCCGAAAACATTGCAATTCCCTATGGCTGTTGACAATAGCTGCCGAGACTGCGAATCTTCATATAAGATAACCTCTAAAAGATGGCGTCACGCTGATAGAGCATGAGGAGATCAACCACGCAATGAGCATTGTAACGCTCGATCTGGAAGACCCCGAAGTCCTCGAACGGTTGCGCGCCACATGGCGATTCGGCGCAGGCTGGAATCCAGGACATGAAAACGAAGGCCTGCTGGCGCAGGCGGCATCCAGCCCCGCCTTCCTCTCTGATTATGACGATTCCGGCTGGGAGGTGATAGACGATACCGAAGCTGGCGGACAGGGGAAACCGTCTGGCAGGCCGGAACACCCCGGCATCCGCAAGAAACGCTCCGAGGGATTGACCTTCGGCTGGTATAGAATCGCCGTTACGCTGCCCGATACCATCGGCGATTTCGATGTCGCAGGCTCTACCGTCCACTTCGAAACCAACATCGACGATTATGGCGAAATATGGGTCGATGGAGAATGGGATCGTGACGCGGGAGCAGTCAACGGATTCAATGTAACCAACCGTGTCGAGGTCACAGACGCTGCCGTACCAGGCGCTGTCCATGTAATCGCTTGCCTTGCAGTAAATGGCCCGTTGGCAAGACCGGGAGGCGGCATATTCATGCGATATGCCCATCTCCAATTAGAAAGTTAGACGAATGCCGAAATGACAATCTCTCGTATTAGCCTGCCGCTGTTCCCGCTAAGCACAGTGCTGTTTCCGGGGTCGCCGCTTCCGCTCCAGATATTCGAGGAGCGATACAAGCGGATGCTCCAAGAATGTATGGAATCCGACCACCGATTCGGAGTAACCCTGATCAAAGAGGGGGACGAGGTGGGCGGCCTCGCCATTCCGCACGATGTAGGCACTGTGGCGCGCATCACTCAGGTCGATGAGATAGACGGAGGACGCTTCTTCGTATCCACAATCGGCCAGCAGCGGTTCAGCGTGCTGGGCGTAACGCAGTGGACACCATTCATCGTTGCCGAAGTGCGGCTGATAGACGACCACGAGGGCGAACCCGTGCCTGAGGAACTAACCGCAGAGTCGCGGGACACTTTCTTGGACTACGCCCGCGTGTTGACGGGAATATCCGGCGGATGGGTACGGCAGATTCGGACTCCGACAGATCCAGTTATGCTGTCTTATCACATCGCGCGTGTGATCCAAGCCGATCTCGCGGACAAGCAAAAATTGCTGGAACACGACACTGCCGACAGACTCAGCGGCGAGATAGAGATTATGCAGAGAGACTATACCGCGCTTCGACGCCAGATGACCATGCAGCTAATCAGCCAGTTCGGTCGCCAGTAGCGACAGCTCTCGCCGGCCTAAACAGCTCCGGCATCGACAAGACGCGCACCATGTTCGGGCTGCAATTCCCCGAAGAGATTCGGATGCAAGATGCGAGCCATGATCTCGATACCATCCACAAGACGCGGGCCGCTTCGGCTGAACAGCGCGCCAGAATCCACCGCATATGCCCTGCCCTCGGCGAACGCGCGCAGACCGCGCCACTCGCCGGCGGACGGCAGCGCATAGAACTCGGTCTGCGCGCGCGTCGCGTCCATACCGCACGGCATGAGGATGATGATATCCGGGTCCGCGGCAGCCAGCCGTTCCATGTCTATCCGCGCAGACATCGCGCCCGGTCTGGACAGAGCATCCGCCCCGCCCGCCATTTCGACCATCTCCGGCACCCAGTGTCCGGCGGACATGATAGGGTCTAGCCATTCGATGCAGGCGACGCTTGGAGCGGAGTTTGCGCGAGCCAGAGCCCGGCGTATGGCGTCTATACGACCGCGCATCCCGAACGCCGCATGGTGCGCCACCGACTCGGTTCCTGTCTGGCGCCCCAGTCTCAGTATATCTTCCAGCACATCGCCCATTCCGTGCGGGTCGAGCGAAAGGACGGTTGGAACACTGTCTAGCCGTTCCACTGCATCGCTCACATCTTCGAAAGAGACGGCGCAAACCTCGCACAGCTGCTGAGTTATAACGAGATCAGGTCGGGCGGCGGCGAGAGCATCCTCATCCACATAATAGATATTCTCGCCACGCGCCATCATCTGCGAAACAGCCTCGTCGATCTGCCGACTGTCCAGATCCTCCGAATTCAACCTGCTGCGAACGACTTTCGGCTTGGAGGCCGCCTCCGATGGAAAGTCACACTCATGGCTCACACCGTACAGGGAATCTCCAAGCCCAAGAAGATAGACCATCTCCGTCGCGCTGGGCAGAAAAGAGCAAATTCGCATTAGCCGTCGTCCTCCTCCGGCAGTTACAGAGTTAGAACGCCCCCTTCGCCTCGAAAGCCGACGCGAGATGGGCAATACCTTCATATACTTCGTCCGGCTGGTTGTAACCGAAGCACAGGCGGGCATAGTTATGACCAGTATCACCCTTCGGCGAGAAGTTCACGCCCGGAAGGTATCCGACATCGTATTCGTCCAGCACGCTTTCGCGTATGGCCGTCAGATCGCTCTCATCCGGCATCTTCAGCCACAAGAACAGCCCGCCGTGTGGAACGTTCCACTCCGCGCGGTCGCCGAAGTTTTCACCCAGCGAGGACAACATAGCATCGCGCTTCGCCCGCTGAATGTCGTTTATCTCTTCGATATGCGAATCGAGATTCCCCGTGGAGTACCGATGCACCGCATACGAGGCGAAGGAGTTGACCGAACCGCCTCCCTTGACAGCCATCGCCCGATCCAGCACATCCGATGGCCCGGTGCCATAGCCGATCCGCATACCCGGCGCGATTATCTTGGAGAACGACGCCACATACATCACACTGCCGGTTTCGTCGAGCGAGTGAATGGAAGTAGGAGATTCTGGCCCATCCAGACGCAGATCGACATAGCAGTCATCCTCCAGAATCGGCACGGCGTGTCTGTTGGCGATCTCCACCATCGCCTTACGGCGTTCGAGCGACATCGTCCAGCCCTGCGGGTTCTGGTAGGTAGGGATTGTGTAGATCAGCTTCGGCTTTCGGCCCTGCGCGGCGGCGCGTTCAATGGCCGACTCCAGCGCGTCGGGCAGCATTCCTTCGTCATCGGTCTCCACGCCGCGCACATCCGCGCCGAAGCGGCGCAGCTGGCCGAGCGTCCCTACATAGACGAAATCCTCCGTCAGCGCTACATCGCCAGGGTCTATCAGCACCTCTAGGAACATGTGTATCGGCTGTCCCGAGCCGTCGCCCAAGATTATCTCGTCCGGTGACACATGTATATCCCGCTCGCGCGCCAGCTTGTCCGCTACGAACTCCCGCAGTGGTCGATAACCTTGCGGATGGGCATAGAGCGCGAGGTCTTCGCCTTCATCTCGCAGCGCCTGCTGGAGGCCATCGATGAGCCCCTCTAACGGAATAGATTTGGGGTCTGGATAAGCGACTGCGAAATCGTACTTGCCGCGCTTTGCGGAGGCGATGCGCTGCCGACCGGCAGGCGCATGTTTGGAGAACAGGTTCTCGAAGCTGAACTGATTATCTTCCGGCATGAGGTTGTTCCTCCTAGCTATTCATCGCCGCCGGCGACGGGGCTGTTCGAGTCGTATAATTCTACACTGCCGCTGCGGTCATGTCATTCTGCATTCGGCCGGGCGTCAGAAGTAGCCACGCCTAGCATAACGAACGGCTAAGGCAAATATCTTCAACGCAATTATGTTTTCACTCACCCCAGAGAGCAAATTTAGCGAGCGCCAAACACCGCATAGATCTGTTCAGAAAACTCATCGACTGTACGGCGAGTAATTGACGACCAATTCCAGTATGCATATCTATGCCATTCGCTCACACCATTCACAAACCGACAGAATCGGGCTGCATTTTGATATCCACCAAGATTCGCAGCTTTTAAATTGACCCCGTCGAGTGGGGTCCATAATATACGCTCCAAGTCATGGGAAGATATTATATGCCAAAGTTCGAGATACCCGAGTGGATTTCCCCCCCCCACAGCTTGGAGCGTTGAGATTCACTGACATAAGCAACAATACCGACCCAATTGGGGAATACGCAGTACGATTCGAGATCAATGGCCGGTCCTATCTCTCATTCGTTTTGGCAGACTACATAGACCATGAACGAGAATTAATTAGAGTCAGCGTGGTTGGAGCGCTCAAGGATGGATCATACTTGAGCGAGCTGCCTTCGGATACGATGACTTCAGGCAATAGGATGCGGGTCCTGAAAGACGCTCCTGAACTGGTCTATGATCCTCAGCAATAGAGACATCATGGCAGAGATCGAGCAAGGAGGCTTGAACTTCAGTCCAATGATTGAGGCTGATCAAGTCTCCACGTCGTCTATTGACCTTCGGCTTTCAAATGCCTTCACACATACACGGAAAGCTTCTGCAGGGATGAGCGTCACCATAGATCCGGATAAGGCTTCGCCTGAGGATGTGTTCAGCGAGTACGGTGATCAAATTATCGTTCCACATGGTAAGAAATTCGAACTGAAGCCGGGCAGTTTCGTTCTAGGTTACACACTGGAGAGAGTAGAGTTGCCTAACTATCTCGCGGCGAGGATCGAAGGTCGTAGCAAGATGGCACGATTCGGAGTTTAGGTTCACCAAACGGCGCCCACAGTTCAGGCAAATTTCAGAGGCCAGCTTAGACTAGAAATATCCAACATCGGCCCTTACACTGTGCTGCTCGAACCGGGAACTAGGTTCTGCCAACTGATCATAGAGAAACTGTCCTCACCGGCGCAGGCTACCAACGAAAGCCAGTGGCAGGGCCAGAGCAGCATTACCTGAACTGTCTTTGCGCTGAATTGCGATTACTAGCATATCCCGCGACCTACGGAGCTGGTCTGCGCCTCCGTATTCGCATCAGGTCGCTAGTGACTGGCTCAGCCTACTTCAAGAGCAAAATTCATGGAGTGGCATAATCCTCCCATTCCAGACGGAATCAAGTAATCCTGCTCCTAGCGGAACGATTCGTTAGTCAGCAGAATTATGAATCCGTGCATGACTGGGCTCTATATACCCTGACAAGGCAAATTAGAAGCCCGTCTCGGAGTGAAATGCAGGGTGAGGCATAACCAAACTCTTCATGGCACTATGAATGCCAGTAAGAGTAGTATCTCCCACCCCGATTTCTCCGAGCAATGTATATAGAATTCACGCAGTTAAGGAGGCTCACACACAACCAATCTCCGTCTATTGAGAATTACTGACAGAACGGCATTAGCCATCGCGCTCTACGCCGCTAGTCGAACAGCCCTTCCCGCTCGAACACCTGCGCGAGCAGCGCGATGCCTTCTGCGATCTCGTCGGTGTTGTGATAGCTGTATGTCAGCCGCATGTAGTTGTTCGGCGAGCGTGTGGCTCTGTAAACCGCGCCGGGGTTGTATTTCACGCCCGCTTCTACCGCCTTTTCCAGTGTGTTCCATGTGTTGACACCCTCCGGCAGGCGTCCCCAGAGCATCATCCCGCCGTTGGGCTGGCTCCACTCGTATTCGGGCGGGAAATGTTCGCCGAGCGCGGCCAGCATCGCATCGCGCTTGGCGCCGAGCGAGCGTGATACCGACTCTATATACTCTTCTCCGTGACGGTTCAGATACTCATACGCCGCCATAGATGTGAGATGACTCGGCGATGTGCCGAAGCGCAGCTTGCCGACGACTTCTTTCACGGGGTCGGGAACGACGCCAAACCCCAGCCTCAGCCCGCATCCCAGCAGCTTCGTATATGCCGACACATGCGACACGCCGCCCTGATCGTCCATACCGTACATCGCCTGCGGCAGAGGATCGCCGTCTATGCGGAAGTCAGCGTAGGATTCGTTCTCCAAGATAGGGATGCCGTAGGTCTGCGAAATCTCCACCATACGACGACGGCGGTCGGCGCTCAGCGTCACGCCCGTCGGGTTTTGGTACACGCTAATGGTGTATATCAGCTTCGGACGCACGCCTTTCGCCAGCAGATCTTTTATCGAACTCTCCAGCGCGTCGGTATCCATGCCGTTCTCATCGGTGTGGATGTGAACGACATTGGCGCGCTTGCCCAGCAGCATACCCAGCGTGCCCGAGTAGCAAAACTCCTCCACCAACACCGTATCGCCGGCGTCGATGAAAGAATCCAGTATCGTGCCGACTGCGCCACCCGCGCCGGAGCTGAGGAATATGTTATCGACGGGGACTTCCATGCCCCTGTTTTCGCTCAGCGCGCGAGCGATGTACTCTCTTAGCCCTTCGTGGCCCTGCGGCGGTGGATATTGCGCAAGGTCGATACCCTCGCGCGGCATGATGTCCGACAGCGCGTCCACAAAACCTTGCACAGGCATCGTATCCGGGTCGGTATATGTAACGGAGAATACGAATCTCGTATCTTCAGACTGCCCGGGGGGACTCTCCACCTCTGCCGGCATGTTTTTAGTAAAGAGGTCGGAATAGTCCATTAGGCATCTCCTTGGATTGTCCAAACATTGGGGATAAAGTGGACGGCATGCGGGGTTCAATGCGAAAAACACATCGATCCCGTAGGCCGCCACCCACAGAGCTTTGCCCCACGAGGCTTTATCCCATAGAGCATAGAGCTTACATCAGCGGCAGCTGCACTCGCTCCCCGGTCTGTATGCTCATAGTTACGGCGTCGGTAAACTCCATGTACCGAACGCCGTCATGGAAGTTGGTGTGCGTAACAGGCTCCAGCCCGCGAATGGCGTTTATGAACTCCTCCTCGACGCGCCAGTCGCCCTGCTTTTCGGGCGGTATCGCTATCTCGGAAAGCTCGCCATCGCTTCTGCGCCCGCCGCGCACGGTCATAGTGGCGGAGTCTATATGCGCGGTTCCTTCAGAGCCGAATATCCATACACCATCGGCAGGAGCGAGGCCAGTAACAGTGCTGACGCGCAAACGCGCGACGGGGCCGGATGCGAACTCGATCAGGGTTTCGACATGATCGGGGATTGTGATGTATGCCATTCCGCCATCCCACCCAGCGCGATGTTTGACATTGACGCGACCGACCGCGCTCACAGCCGCCGCAGGGCCGAACCAGCGCATGATCGCCTCGTACCAAATGCCCATCTGCATGATGTTGTTGCCGGACAGGTCGCGGTTGTGCCGCCAGTGCAGTTCGGAGTCGTAATCGGCGAACCCGCCCTGATGAACGGTGATGTCTGCCGACAGCACATCGCCGAAGTAGCCGTTTGCTATCATCTCGCGGATGGTCATATCCACCTTCAGCGTGTGCGGCGCTGGTACGATTTGCGACACCAGATCAGGGCATTCCAGCGATGCAGCGAGCATCTCACGAGCGTCTGCGGAGTTCATCGTCATCCGCGCCTCGGTCAGCACATGCTTGCCCGCGTATAGCGATGCCAAAACCAGCGTCTTATGCATGTACGGCCAAGTGCCGATGCAGATAGCGTCGGTATCATCGGCCTCGATGAGTTCTTCCCAAGAGTCGTACACCGCGCTGAGGCCGAACTCGTCTGCCACGCGCTGCCCGGATGCTCGGCTCCGGTTGGCTACGCTGACACTCTCTACTCCGTCGATGGCCGCAAAGCCCGGCAAATGTCTCAGCCGCGTGTTGCCGCCCGCTCCAACATAGCCGATGCGGATTATGTCGTCTGCCATATACTGCGCTCCTGTGCGGAATGCCTTTGTCGTGTTTAACTAGATTCGGTTCAGAGATTATATTCGACACGAGCGAAAGCCGTCCACATTCGCGCCCAATTCGCGCAGGCAAAGTAGGCGAGGGCAGACGCCCCGTGAAGATCGCCTAGCAGACATTTTCGGACTATCAGGCGAGGGGGCAGACCTCGAAGACCCGCCCCCGTTCTGCCGATCTCTTCCAAAATCGGTCGGATCAGCGCCAGTAGCGGGAGATGTTTTCTTCTTCCTTCGTCTTCATTTCCAACAGCGCGGGGCGTCCCTCGCGGTTGGCGGCGATGGCGCGCTGGATGGCGGGAGCAATCTCCGATGGGTCGGAAACTTTCTCGCCATATGCGCCGAGAGCGTTGGCGACCTCCGCATACTCGCCGCCGAGAGCGTTGCTGCCCCAGCGTTCGGTAGCGTATGGCATGTGGTCGTAGTAGTGAGTCATAACGCCGTTGTTCAATACCACCGTCAGAATCGGAATCTCCGATCTGGACGCAGTTTCGATGTCCAGCCCCGCCATTCCGAACGCGGCGTCTCCCATGATGTTGATGACCTGCTTTTCAGGCGCGGCCATCTTCGCGCCAAGCGCGAGGCCGAGTCCGTAGCCGAGCTGGGTGGATTTTCCCCAGCCGATGTAGCTGCGCGGCGTGAGCGCGGGCCAGAAGGGTACGATCTGCTCGCGCGGATAGCCAGAATCGTGCGTGATTATCGTCTCGCGTACATCGACGGCCTTCATCAACTCCGTGAACACTCTATAGGGGCTAATCGGCACCTCGTCCGAAGTCAGCGAGGGTGTCCACTCACCCATCCATGTCTTTCTGACCTGCGCAATCTCATCGCGCGCGCCATGAACATCGCCGCGTCCGTGTTCGCCCAGTTGGCTCCGCGCCTCCTCGATCATCTGCCGCAGGACGATCTTGGCGTCGCCAACCGCGCCGTAGTCCGCGCGATAATCTTTGTTCACATCTTCAGCGCAGTTCGTGGAGTGCGCCAACGCAACGCCCGTCGGTATCGGCGCATTGAAGTTGGATATGGTGAAGCTGGTTCCCATACCGAGAATTATGTCCGCTTTGGACAGGAAATGCTGACACATCAGTGTGCCGGACGATGCCCCAGTACCAAGCGAAAGAGGATGGTCTTCGGGGAATGCGCTCTTGCCAGCGAGCGTGGTCATCACCGGAATGTTCGTCATCTCAGCGAACTCGACCAGCTCATCGGAAGCCTCGGCGTACAGCACGCCCTGTCCGGCGTTGATCACCGGCGAGTCGGCGGCAAGTAGGGCGGCGACCAAATCGCGCACATCCTCCGCGCTGGCGCCCGACTTGAACGGCCTGACGGGTTTGTAGTCTTCCACCAGGGCGTCCGGTATCTCCTGCACCATAACATTGCGCGGCAGTTCCAGCAGCGCGGGGCCGAGCCTGCCATGTTTCATCTGGCTGAAGGCCATGCCCACCAGTTCCGGTAACCGCTCTACGCCATTTAGCAGCGCCATCCATTTCGTGATGCCGCCATAGTTTTTAGTAGCCTCGAAGTTCGGGTGAACATCCATACGGTCGAACGGCTGACCACCCGGCAGACAGAGAATGGGAACCGAATCCGCAAACGCCTGAGCCACTCCGCCGAAGGCGTTTTCGGAACCCGGCCCGGTCTGCATGGTGAAAACACCGATGGAGCTGCCGTTCTTTATACGGCTGAAACCGTCGGCCATGTTCACGCCGGCGCGCTCCTGACGCGAAAGGATCGGCCTGATTCCTTCGCGCGCGCAAGCGTCGATCAGACTCTGCGCGGGAAACGCCGCAATCCACTCCACACCCTCTTTTTTAAGTAACTTGGCTAATGCCTGGTCTCCGTTCACGAGTCGATCTCCTCAGCTATAATTTATATTCATGTCATATTCGTATTCGTAAGCCGTAATTTCAGAGTAAATTGCATTCGCGTGGTCTTCAGCCATCTTCATCGATCTCTAGCTCTAGGTCGAAATGGGAGATAGACACGCAAGGAACAGAGGCTCGAAATCTACGCGCCAGAGACTTTCGCAGGTTCGCATATCAGCGCGAACGAGATTCCCCCCGGCGCTGATCTCCGTGTATGCCGCGATCAGCGCACACGGGCGAACTTCTGCAGACGCCTCCCCTCCAGCACCTCGCCGATGTACATATCTCCATGCGAATCCACTGCTACACCGTGCGGCGCCCAGAACAGGCCTGCCTCGTGGCTGCGCTCACCGCCCCACTGCGACAGTATTTCGCCGCTGCTGTCGATTACAGTAACCCTGCCCTGAAGCTCCGGCACATAGATTTCTCCTTCCGGGCCGATATGGAGATCCGTCGGCTGACGAAAGCCTGTGAATATCTCTATGAACTCGCCTTCCTGATCGAACACCTGCAAGCGGTCGTTCTCGCGGTCGCAGACCAGCACCTGCCCTTCGTGGTCGATAGCGATGCCGTGCGGCAAGTGAAAATCGCCAGGGTTGACCTTGCCGGGCAGACCCCATGAAAGATACAGCGATCCGGTGCTGGTATATCGATGTATGCGGCTATTGCCGTAGCCATCGGATATGAATATGTCTCCCTCGTCCGATACAGCGATGCCGGTGGGCAGATTGAAGGGGCCTGCCGCGCGCGCGACAGGGACTGCGTTGGATTCGTAGCCAGTGTCGGACGCTCGCCCGGTTCCGAGCCGCATTAGCAGCTTGCCGTCCAACGAATACTTCAACACCACATGCGCATCACGATCAGCGAGATAGACGCACTGATCGGGGCCGATGTGTATGCCATGAGGCCCGGCGAATGTGTCATCCCATGTACCTCGAAAGCTGCCATTGCGGTCGAAGACCATCATCTGATGAGAACTGCGATTGAAAGCATAGACATTATCGTCGGCATCCACTGCGACACCAGCCACCTGATGCCATTCGTACCCATCGGGCAGATCACCCCAGTCTTCCACCAGTTCGTACTGATAATCGCCACTGCCGTATGTCATTATCATACCTCCGCGACTTCTGTGTGAAATGGCTGAACCAAGCCAGACGGCCACAAGCCGCCTAACTCGCCGCGTAATATAAAGTCTGCGCTGGATACGGTCAAGCAAACTGCCGAAAGTCAGGCCGCATATCCGCTGATAATAGCATCGGCGGCTGTGATAGCATTGCCTGAGACACTCTCAGTTAGTTTAGCAATTCGCCCTTTCCAGACATGCTATACTATCGAAATCTCGTCCAGGAGTCCAATTTCGCCATGTCATTGACCGTTCGCAAATTCGTCATTGCGATCATGGCTTCGGCTCTGATCCTATGTCTCGCATGCGGCGTCACAAGAGGATCCAGCGAGCGTATCGTATTCACATCGGACCGCGACGGTAACCAAGAAATATATTCCATAGGCACTGACGGAGAAGACGAAAAAAATCTGACGGCATCGAACGCCGATGAGTTCGCTCCGCGCCTATCCCCCCACCAAAACTCGATCGCGTTCTTATCAGAGAACAACGAAACCGAAACCTCCATCGATGTGATGAGATCGGACGGCTCTCAGCGTATTCATATCACAGACACGGGAACCCATAACTCCGATCCACGATGGAGTCCAGATAGCGAACGCATCGTGTTCCTATCACGGCGCGGAGGCGGATCCACCATTATCCTAACCAGCAAGGACGGCTCTGGCTCGACTCCGATGACTTCCGCTTCTGCGGATGAGGTCGGAGACTGGTCCGATAATGGGGAATTCGTTATCTACACGATAAAGGAAGGGCCGCTGCTGGGCATCTACATCCGAAATCCAGATGGCGTAAACGAATTCAGAATGACCAATCAGTTCGATTATAGCCCGCGCTGGTCACCAGATTCCAAACAGGTCGCCTTCCTATCTACGCGTGGCGGCAATGTCGATCTGTATGTGATGAGCGCAGACGGGGGCGACCTCGTGCAGATAACCGACAACAGCACACCGGAGTACGATATATCATGGTCTCCGAGCAGCGAATACATCGCTTTCGTATCCGAGCGGGACGGGAACCCTGAAATCTATTCCGCCTCGCGTAACGGGAAGGCGATAAGACGTCTAACCTTCAACACGAGCGCAGACAATCAGCCTGTCTGGTCTCCCGAAGGAGATCGAATCGCATTCGTCAGCTTCCTCGATGGCGACGGCGATATATATGTAATGGATGCAGACGGTGACAATCAGAAGCGCCTCACCAACAATAATGCGCAGGACAAGGATCCAGACTGGTAAAGCGTTGGCAAGGCATCGGGCGCGGGGGTTATCGTTCGGTTATGTCCATCGGCTGGATTTGGAATGAGTCAGGCGAGGAGAGGTCGAGGAACGCAGCTGTCCAGACTATTACGAGAGACGCATCGCAACCTGCGTATATGCATGTTGGGAGCCGCCGGCATCTCCAACGCGAGCGCCCTCCATATCCAGCAAATCGCGTTTCAGGCTGATGCGAGTCTGGCCTTTGCCGAATCCCTTGAGCGTGCCGTCGGAGCCGATGATTCTGTGACACGGCACGATTATCGGCAGCCGGTTGCCGGCCATAGCCGCGCCGGCCGCGCGCGCCGCACTCGGCCCGCTGCCAGCCTCGACTGCCAACCAGCGATAGGTGCGGGTCTCACCGCGGGGAATCGTCGCACACGCATTCCACGCCCGTCGATAGAAGTCCGACACACCCTCTGTATCCAGCTCTATGTCTCCGAATTCGGTTGCTCCGCCGCCGAAATATCCCAGCATACGCCCACGCAGATCGGCAAAATGCTCCTCATCGAGTACTGCGGAGACAATCTCATCTCCAACGCTGCGCATGGATTCTTCCGCAGTGTCGCAGGGTAGTGAACTACGCCTGATTCCAGTTTCGGAGGCGAGCAGCGTAACCCACCCCATCGGTGTCTGGAAGAGATCATAGCTCAGCCGTTTCATGTATCCACCTCGCATATCTTCACCTACCACCGCCGCCATTCCAGCGCCACTATCCCAACTATGTAATTATACACCGTCAGCTCCGGCGCGCGGGAGTCTCGGGAATAATTCTCCTGAACATTTTGCCGATCAGCATGTAGCGAATGCCCTTCCATGCAGCCGTCAGCTCGTCCTTGCTCTCGTCATCGGCATCGTCTCCGTCGAGGCTGGCGTCTCTATATCTGATATAGGAATACGCAGACGCGATATGGGAAGCTCCGCTCGCGGCATCCGGGACTGACCTACCAATTGCGGCGGCGTATTCGATAGGCGTCTGATGCGCCCTGCGCCCGATACCGGCCAGCCAGCCGAGCCGCGACATCTTGGCATATGCCCGCGACTCGGGGCCGAGCGACTCTAGCCCGAAGTTCCAGACGAAAGACCATAACAGCCAAAGCCCGGCGACTACGGCGATGGCGATAGCGGCGAATATCGAATATCGCGTAAAGTCGATGCCGCGCTCGAAGCTGCCGACTGGCACGCCAAAGAAGGGGGAGCCGTCATCCTCGGGGTCTATATCCAGACCTGTCAGCCCGCTTTCGGGGTCTTGGTCGATAACGCCGCTGCCAGATCCGCTCGGACGCAGCGCTATCGGGTCACGATCGTGCGTCGGCCAGTTCGGAGTCGGCTCGAAGTCTATCCAGCCGTAGCCCGGAAAATATGCCTGCACCCAGCCGTGGCTGTCGGAATCTCGTATGACTCGCTGGCCGTCCTCATTCAGCACGCCGGGCGCATAGCCGGCCGCCATCCGCGCCGGCACGCCAGCACTACGCAGCATTACAGCCATAGAAGAGCCGAAATAGTCCGAATATCCCTTTTTGCTTTCGAACAAGAACCAGTCCACGCCATCCGCATCCGACGGCGGAGGCTCGATATCCTGCGAATACTCGAACTCCGGCCCTCGCAGATAGCTCTGAATAGCAAGCGCCTTGTCCAGCGGATTATCCGCATTCTCCGTCAGATCAGCCGCAAGCTCACGGACGCGCGAAGGCAGCGATGACGGCAGCTGAAGATAGTGGTCGGTAACGAAGCTGCCGTAGTCCGTAGGCGCCTGACGCAAGTCATCGTCCGCCGCGGTGGATACATAGGATATCATCCGATACGGTTCGTTCTTCTGAACCCGTTCTGTAAAACGCCATGATACGATGTCCGGTGTCGCCGGCGCTTTACGCTGAAGTATCACGATGTCCAGAGATTCCCTAGAATCCACACTCGATTCCAATATCAGCATATCGCTGGGCAGCAAGTCGGAGATTATGGATTCGCCCATATTTTCGCTCAGGCCGCGCGCGTCAGCGCGTATGCGCGCCGCCAGCTCCTGCACATCCGTGGGCATCTCGGCATCATTCGTCGAGTCGTTCATGTCTATGACGAACTTGCGCGGGCCGAGTGATTCGATTATGGCCGGACGGCTAACCGAATCGAATCCGCCGCCACTTAGGAACTTGTCGGACTCGAATCCGAGCTGCATGATCTGAGGCTTAGGCTCGCGCTCCAAATTGTCGCTCAGCGGCGGCGGAAGCAGATTGGGGCCTACATCGATATCCTCCGTCTCGGTGGCGACCCAGCCTCTGGGAGTGTAGTAGTTGTAAGTCTGCGACAGCCAGTAAGACGGATACTGCGTCGTCGCCCACGCCACCGGATCGCCGCCAAAAGATATTTTTCCAATGAACGGCAGCCATTTATCGAACAATCTGCCATGTTGGTCTTTCTTAGATGGCAGCGCGGCGAACAGGCGGGCGAAAAAATCCTCCGCCTTCGTCACAGGCGCGCGACCAGTGTTCCACATCTGCGCCGCCGTCACATTCGTGTACACATTCATCGGCAATATCAGAGCAAGTATCAACACTGCCAAGCTGAACCAGAAAGCGGCATGAAGCGTTAGCCAACCCGTGATCGATTCGAACTGAATACCTAACCGTTTCCACACCGTATGACGCCGAACTATGTCGAGCCTGACGACCAACACCATAGCCAAGATAACGAAGACGAAGAAGCGCGCGCCGAATCTGTCCGGCAAAAAACTCAGGCTGGTGAGCGAGGCTGTGCCGAGCAGTACGACCGCGACCCATACATTGCTGTGCCGAAAGACGAACCATGAGGCGAAAAAGCCGACGCACCAGCCCACAGCCAGCAGCATGAGAAAGAATGGCAAAAGATCGGTGCTTATGCCGCCGCCGGTGGCGGCTTCCCACCATGTATCCAAACGAGCGAACAGTTCGCTGATTCGCCCGAATACATTATCTGCCTCGACGACGCGCGCTGCCTGCCATACGACGAACAGCCCGCCAATCAGCAGCCCTGCGGGAATCGTCACATACCAGTCCGAATACCAGCGCGGACGCACCTTTGCCAGCGCAAGGCCGACTATGGACGACCATAGCATGACGGCCGTGAGACCGTCCCACTTCACCCACTGCGCCACATTGACGGTATCGGCGACCACCAGCATGGCGAGCCATAGTATGAGAAGCGTTGCCCAACCCTGATGAGGTGTATATCGCTCCAGCCAAATCAGGAAGCTGTTTCCGGGGCGGGAGCTGCGGTCTCCTCGCTGGCTGAGGAGAGCTCCGATGCTCTGAGAACTGCTCTGCGCGCTCATGCGACAGACTCCGGCTCGGCTTGTGCGTTGACAGCGGCGGAGCTCATGACGAACGGCGCGGACAGAGCGACGGGTATATCATCCCCCATTCGCACGACGAATGGCGCAACGCCGGCGTCGTAGAGTTCGGGAATCACTCGCATAGTCTCGAACATACCTCCGAAGGAAGAGCCATCTACCACAATCGCCGCGACGCGCACTCGGCGGCGAACGAGTTCCCGCACAGCTGTCGCCCATCCGATTCTGTGGGACGATGTAATTATCACGAGTGAGCTATGCGTTCCCCAAAGCTGCTCTTCCTGCGCCAGCGCGTCCTCCAACGAAACCGTTCCCTCCGACTTGCCGCGCGCCAGATATTCCATAATGCGCTCATGCTGCCCCGCGCCGGTGTCGGCGGCGAGCAGATAACGCGCGTCGCCGTATGCGAGCAGACCAACCGGCAGCTGCGCCTGAAGATACTTTTGCGAAAGCGAAGCGGCTATAGACACGGCATACTCGTCGGTACTCTCTTCCAGCTCCCCTGCCTGAACATCGCGATGAAGATCGACGACGAGCCACATTTCGCTGGACATTCCCAGATCGAACTCTTTGGACATGAGCCGCCCGGTGCGCGCGGTGCTGTTCCAGTGAATCCGGCTCATGCTGTCGCCGAAGGCGTATTCGCGCACACTCGCGGCGTGAGGCGTCAGATTATGCGATCTCCGACGAGAGCTGCTCTCGCCGGTCAGAAAACCGGACGGTATCTCGAAGTCCGGCAGCGCGAGCGTGCGGGGATACACGACGAGTTCGTCCTGCCCGCCGAAATCTCGCTCGCGTCGAAACAGGCCGAATGCGTCGGTGTTGGAAACTCGAACGGGGCCCAACTTGTAAACGCCGCGCTTGCGCGCAGGCGAGAGCGTGCGCCAAGAGCGAAACCCTCGTGTCGAAAGGCTCAGCTCCCGTCCGCTGGAATAGCCGGGCATGTCCGTAACATCTTCGACTTCGAGGCTGGGCTTCGGCCAGGGGCTATGGTTGCGTATAGTGATGCGCTCCTCTATGTCATCGCCGACGCGCACGCGGCGAGTACGCCTGTCCACTGACACTTCCAGATTGAGCATACTCATCCAGTTCCAGATGAAGGAAAAGACCGCCGTCAGAGCCAGTATATATATGAGGCGGTAGAACAGGCCGAACCCCGTCGCCATTGCGGTAAAGAGCGTAATGGCGATCAGTACGACGATCAGATAGACGCGCTTATGTATATGGAATCTGGCGGCTGAAATCGGGCTAACTCCCGGACGCTGCGCGCGCTTGTCCGCCGGGAATCGCCGTCCGATCGAGAATCTCCCCGACTATCTCTTCGCTGGCAGCCCCGCGCATTCTGGCGGCGGCGGAGATTATCATACGGTGGCCGAGTATCGGCTCGGCGAGGCTCTTGATGTCGTCGGGCAGAACGAAATCCCGTCCGTCTATCAGCGCAAACGCCTGACCACCCCTAAACAGAGCGAGAGACGCGCGCGGCGACGCCCCAAGCGATATATCCGCATGCGTCCGCGTCGATTCCACAAGCGAAACGATATACCGCTTTACCAGATCATCCACATACACATCGCGTATCGCGCTCTGGAGACTCAGCACATCCGCCGCGTTCACCACCGGCTCCAAGCTGTCTATTGGGTGCCCCATCTGCTGACGGTCGATTATCTCCAGCTCCTCCTCTATAGAAGGATAACCAAGGCGGATGAGAAGGAAGAACCTGTCCAGCTGCGCTTCTGGGAGTGGGAAAGTACCCTCGTACTCCACCGGATTTTGCGTCGCCATAACCATAAACGGTTCGGGCAGGATATGCGTAACACCCTCCACAGTAACTTGCCGTTCGTCCATCGCCTCCAGCATGGCAGACTGAGTTTTGGGCGTCGCTCGGTTCACCTCGTCCGCCAATACCAGCTGGGAGATTATCGGCCCCTCTCTGAACTCGAATGCGCCGGTCTGCTGGTTGTATATGGAGACGCCAGTAACATCGGTGGGCAGTAGGTCTGGAGTGAACTGGATTCTCTTGAAAGTGCAGCCGACGGATCGAGCGATGCTCCGCGCCAGCATCGTCTTGCCAACGCCGGGGACATCCTCTATAAGAGCATGCCCTTGGCACATCAGCGTAACGACTCCAAGCCGCACCGCATCGCTCTTGCCCACGATAACGCGCTCGACATTGTCGATTATCTTCTGCGCGGTATGTCGCGCGCCTTCGAGCTGCTGCAAATGACTCCCCCTGAAAACTGCGGGCTAATCGACGATCTGCGCTGATTATACAACAGGGGAACGACATATAGTGAATAGTGGCTTTCTATGTTCGGATGTTCTCTTTTGCTGCCTTCTCGATGGCGCGGCGGTACTGCCCTCATCTGCAAAGTGTAAAATGGCCGCCTTTACTTGTCCGCACTATCTTTGTGTTCCTACCTCGTTATGCCGACTATCGTCCGCTCATAGAGGCTGCCACGCCCACGATCGATCTGAGTGTTTTCCCCTTCCTCTCCTAAGTCATTATTTTATTGCTGTTATTCCTCTATCCCGCTATTCCTCTCTCCCATTATAGATTATGGCGATATTCAGTCGGATGCCATATCTTCTTACGGCATCACAGATGCTGTCAGTTACGAGCGAACCGCTGTGATGACGAAGGTCGTTGACCCACGCGACTTCGCCAGCAGTATGCCATATAAAATCCCAGAGCCAGACAACGGCTCGACCATGTGAAGAGACTTCTCGCGTGAACAGAACCCGCATCGCATATCGTGACGCTGCGAAAGGCGGCAGTCGCTAATCGCTACTTCGGCGCTTGGGGAGTACACCATGAATCACCTCCAACCTGAGATACCGCCAATCTCGGTGAGGAGATCTTGCAATGCGATTGCTACGGTATCAGTCTTGTCTGTCCACGCTGCGCAGTGCAGTATATATTTCCTGCCTGCGACTACGCGGTCGAATTATATGTGTAATTTATAATTATCTGTATTGCGGTAACGGGCCGCACAAGGTATGTCAAGCCGAACGCCGCTAACCTCCTTGCGGGAAGTCTGTAGAACGCACATATTATGAAACCACTTGCCCATGGGTATATGTAAACGATGAGACACACGCCAGACGATGACCAGAACAATGCCGAAGATGCGTCAGCCTACGACCGCATCCTAGCCGTCGTTCGGCGCGTACCGTATGGAAGGGTGGCGACATACGGACAGATAGCGATGATCGCAGGCCGCTGTACGCCGCGGATGGTCGGATTCTGCCTAGCAGCCCTCGACTTCGACAGCGAAGTGCCTTGGCAGCGTGTTATCAATCACAAGGGTATGGTCAGCCCGCGCAGCAGCGGACACGGCAGCCAGCTCCAGCGCGAACTGCTGGAGTCGGAAGGCGTCCGCTTCGACGACAAGGGCAGAATCAACTTCCGAGAATTCGGATGGACGGAAACGGGTGACTACGAGCCAGAGTAACGCCCAAGCGTCGAAGTAACTGAAGTGATTCCAAAATGATTTATATAGGTGAGGTGACGCATAGATGCCCGAAGCCCCCGAAATGCAGGTAGTAGCGGAGTTCCTCGAATGCTCTCTGCCCGGCAAGCAGGTGCAGTCGGCGCGCATACTGAAGCCGGTGGTGAGATCTCTCGCCGGGGATTTCGCCGCCGACATCGTAGGGCGCAGGTTCGAGAGTGTCCAACGGCGCGGCAAGTTCTTGACTCTCCATCTATCCGGAGACAGACGCGTCGTCATCAACCCCAAGTTGATGGGAGGGATTCAGCATTGCCCGTCCAAGGCGCGTGTTCAGAAACGCGCCTGCGTTCAACTCGGCGTCGAGGGTGGTTTCGATCTGCGCTACATTGACGATCGCCAGATGGGGCAGTTTTACTATGTATCAGCCGATAGCGCGGAATCCGTTCCCGGTTTCGTAGAGCAAGGGCCTGACGCGCTGCTAGACGACTTCGGGTTCGACGATTTCGATGCGCGGCTGAAGAGATTCCATGGCGAAATAAAGGGCGTCCTGACCCGTGGGCGAGTCGTCTCCGGAATCGGCAACGCATATGCGGACGAAATACTGTTCGAGGCAGGCGTATTCCCTTTCAGACGCAGAAAATCTCTCTCCAGAACCGAACGCGAACGCATCTACGAATGTTCACGCAGTGTAATAGAACACGCGACTCAGCAGATAAGAGAACGGATGGGAGACCGTATCGATCACAAGATTCGAGACTTCCTCGCCGTACACAACAAGGGTGGCCAGCCCTGTCCGAAATGCGGCGGACGCATAACAGAGCTGCGCGCGAACAGACGAATCACCAGCTATTGCCGCTCATGCCAGCCGGGTATGCTGCTGAAAAACTGAATCGCGCGAACCTCGAGACGAACCTTAGATGACCGAACCTCAGTATGCGCATCAGTCTGCGCCTCGATCTTTGCCCACTGACGCCGCGCTACAACGGTACGAGCGTGATTTTGCAAATCAGAACAGACGCCGCGCCCCAACATACCCCGAATTATGAAATTCGCGTGTGTGCGATTTGACACATTCGCAAGTCGGCAGGTAACATATCGGCGTGTTTGCCCGAAATGTGGGCGAACTGTCATGCATGCTTCCCCCAAATCGCATCTTCGAGCTGGGGCAAGTATTCCAAAAAAGGAAGTCTGCAATGCCGACGGTCAATCAGCTGGTACGGAAGCCGAGACGCTCCAAGAACAAAAAGGAGAAGGCTCCCGCTCTGCGATATTCCTTCAACTCTTTGAAGAATCGCACGCGCAGGGGATCGGGTTCGCCGCAAAAGCGGGGGGTGTGCATTCAGGTACGGACGCAGACGCCGAAGAAGCCTAACTCCGCGCTCAGAAAAGTCGCGCGTGTTCGGCTGACCAATCAGATGGAAGTCACCGCATATATTCCCGGCGAGGGTCACAACCTCCAGGAACATTCGGTGGTTCTGATTCGCGGTGGTCGTGTGAAAGACTTGCCCGGCGTGCGGTATCACATTGTGCGAGGCGCGCTGGACACCGACGGAGTATCCGACCGTAAGCGCGGACGCAGCAAGTACGGAGCAAAACGGGAACCCGGCCTGCGCTAAAACCCAAGCAAATCGAGAGGGCAAACAGATGGCGCGAAGACGGCGTCCAGAGCGGCGAAAGATAACTCCCGACCCCAAGTATCACAACCTCGAACTGGCGCAGTTCACCAATAAACTGATGCTGAACGGTAAAAAGACGGTGGCGCAAAAGATCGTCTATGATGCGCTGCAGCTTGCATCGGAGGAGGTCAACCGCCCCGAGATCGAACTGTTCCAGCAAGCCATTCGCAACGCGACGCCAGATGTCGAAGTCAGATCGCGCCGAGTCGGAGGCGCAACATACCAGGTGCCTACTGAGGTTCGCCCCGAACGACGCCTCGCGCTGGCGATGCGCTGGATAATCCAATCCGCAAGATCGCGGCGTGGCAGACCAATGGCGCAGCGGCTTTCTATAGAACTCGCCGAAGCCGCTCGCGGACAGGGCACAGCTGTCAAACGACGCGAGGACCTTCATCGAATGGCGGAGGCAAACCGCGCGTTCGCAAATTACCGATGGTAGAAAATATATCTAACAAGACAGTGATGCCATCGGAACGCTGAGCGCATTTACATACGGCGCGCAGTAAAACTGCCCCTCCCTAAGAGCGACATTCTCGGCAGGAAAGAGTTTCTTTCCGAAACGCCTTCCCTGCTCGAAAGGCCGGGCTTGCGGAATCGCTTTTGTTGCAGAAACGCATCTTGGGAGACGCTGTGTAAAATAGCTCTTCCATTGGGGATTACTCATTTGGCAAAATATAGCGTTGACTCAATTCAGATCAGACACGATAGGCCGCGCGATAAATAACATGAACAGCAAAACCCTAAAGAACACCCGAAACATTGGGTTCATAGCGCACATCGACGCCGGCAAAACGACGGTCTCCGAGCGTGTACTGTACATAACAGGGCGTACCCATAAAATCGGTGGCGTGGACGAAGGCACCACCGTAACCGATTCGATGGATCAGGAACGAGAACGCGGCATTACCATAGGCTCGGCCGCAGTTACCAGCACATGGAAACAGTTCACCATCAACATAATCGACACCCCCGGCCATGTCGATTTTACGGCTGAAGTAGAACGCAGCCTCCGTATTCTCGATGGCGCAGTCGTTGTGTTCGACGCAGTCGCAGGCGTCCAGCCTCAGTCCGAAACCGTCTGGCGACAAGCCGATAAATACGAAGTCCCAAGAATCTGTTTCATCAACAAAATGGACAGAGTCGGAGCCGACTTCTTCAATGCGATGGACTCTATTGCCCGCCGACTCGGAGCCAAACCGATCGCCTTGCAGATCCCTATTGGCGCTGAAGACAGCTTCCGCGGCGTCATCGACCTGATAGACGAAAAGGCTTTCTACTATGAAGAAGAAGGCCCGATGCCCCCGCGTGAAGGCCCAGTACCCGAGGAGATGATCGAGGAGACCCGTATATATAGGAACGCCCTCGTAGAAAAGGTCGCAGAGACCGATGACGATCTCATCATCAAATATCTCCAAGACGAGGAGATATCCAAGAAAGAGATAAGGCAGGCGTTGCGTTGCGCAACGCTGGATTACAGTAAAAAGATAGTTCCCGTAATGTGCGGCGCTGCGCTGAGAAACCGCGGCGTTCAACCGCTGCTAGACGCGATCGGAGATTATCTCCCATCGCCCCTCGACATCCCTCCTACTGACGGCGAAGATTATGTAAGCCGCGAACCCGTCCAGCGCCATGCAAGTAACACCGACGACCCATTCACCGCGCTCGCGTTCAAGACCGTGACAGACAAGCACATTGGCCGCCTCGTCTATTTCCGTGTATATTCCGGCAGCGCGTCCGGCGGTTCCACGGTATTCAACTCTACGAATGGCAAACGCGAACGCCTCGGCAGACTCGTGCGTATGCATGCAGACCGCAGGGAGGACATAGAAACCGTCGTCGCAGGTCAGATCGCCGCCGCAATCGGCCTCAAAGACACCAGAACTGGCGACACTATATGTAGAAGTCAAGCGGACTCAGTCGTCTTGGAAAATGTTACATTCCCAGAGCCTGTCGTCTCCTCTTCTATAGAGCCCCGCTCGCGCGAGGATCAAGATAGACTGGCCGAGACTCTAAACAAAATATCCGATGAAGACCCGACTTTCAAAGTCACTTTCGATAACGAAACCGCCCAGACTGTCATATCGGGCATGGGTGAGTTGCATCTCGAAGTCATCGTGGACCGCATTCGACGCAATTTCAATGTGGAAACCAATGTCGGCAAACCGAAGGTTGCCTACCGTGAAACTGTAAGGGTGAAGGCCCGCGCAGAAGGGCGACATGTTCGACAGACTGGAGGGCACGGGCAATACGGCCATGTGTGGATGGAAATAGAGCCTCTCGAAAGAGGTGAGGGCATACAGTTCGAAAACAAGATAACAGGCGGCTCTATTCCAACCGAGTTCATACCCTCCGTAGAAGAAGGCGCGCGCGAAGCTCTCCGAAACGGCCCAATTTCAGGCTTCCCCGTCGTAGATGCGAAACTTACGCTAATAGATGGCAGCTATCACGAAGTGGATTCGTCCAAATTCAGCTTCCATATAGCCGGCTCGATGGCCGCGAAATCGCTCATGACGAGAGGAACTCCAGTTCTGCTCGAACCAGTTATGGATTTGGAAGTCATAGTGCCCGGAGAGTTCCTAGGAGAAGTTCTTGCGGATCTGGGACGCCGACGCGCGCAGATCCGCGACACTCGCGGCGAAGGCAATTCACAATCTGTACAATCCGTACTTGCAACCGTTCCGCTGGCGGAAAGTTTCGGCTATGCGAACACTGTAAGATCACTTACTCGAGGCCGTGCCAGCTATACGATGGAATTCGACAACTATGTAGAAGTTCCCAAAAGCGTGGCGGATCTCCGATAAAGAATCCCATTCCCGCCCAGCATCATAAGGCAGACGATAGAAATGGTAACCGACAGAAGGCAGAAAATCAGAATCATTCTCAAGGCATTCGATCACAGGATACTCGATCAGTCTGCGCGACAGATCGTCGAGACAGCGGAGCGTACTGGCGCGCGTGTATCCGGCCCTGTGCCTCTGCCGACCTCCATAAAAAGGTTCTGCGTTATCAGATCTCCGCACATAGACAAGGATTCGAGAGAACACTTCGAGATCAGGACGCATAATCGGCTCATAGATATTCTGGAGCCGACTTCTAAAAGCATCGACCAGCTCACGAGGCTCAATGTGCCGGCAGGCGTAGATATTCAGATCAAACTGTAAATATAGCGATAAGCGCGCAACTCCCCAGCTCAAAGCGAGAAACGACGAAAAGATATGCCGGTACATGGACTCATAGGCAGAAAAATAGGCACGACTCAGGTCTTCCACGAAGACGGCAGAACGGACGCTGTAACTGTGATAGCAGCCGGCCCTTGCACCGTTACACAGATAAAGACCGAAAACTCCGATGGCTACATCGGAGTTCAGCTAGGTTTCGACGAAGCGCGCCGACTCAATAGGCCTGAAGCCGGACATCAGCGCGGGGTCGATAGCCGATTTCGTGTCCTGCGCGAATTTGGCATAGACGATCTTTCCGAAGTCGAACTGGGCCAGCAGATAGACGCTGCCCTCTTCACAGCCGGAGATCTGGTGGACGCTACCGCGCGATCCAAAGGACGCGGATTCCAAGGCGGAGTAAAAAGATACAACTTCCGCGGCGGCCCTAAAACACATGGACAGTCCGACAGGCATCGCGCCCCAGGCTCCATCGGCGCAGGCAGTACACCCGGCAAGGTGCTGAAGGGCTTGCGAATGGCCGGACACATGGGCAACAACCGTGTTACCGTCCGTAAGCTGAAGATCGTCGAGGCCGATCCGGAGCGAGGATTGCTTTTCATCAAAGGCGCAGTGCCGGGCGCGCGAAACTCCCTAGTGACGATAAAGAGAGCCGGATCACGCAAACACAGACTCCGACGCTGACTCGTCATACATTATTCTCGTCGAAGCGAATCTAAGATACGCGACGGCGGCGTATTGCGGTAATATTCCGGCAATGCGCTATTGTCGAAGACGAGGCATCTCCGGCCTACGCCGAAACCGAAAGAGAAATGAAGTGGAACTAACAGTAAAGAACCTAAGCGGAGCCACCACCGGCACAATCGAAGTGCTGGATAATGTCTTTGGCCGAAAGCCAAACCCGGCCCTGATTCATCAGGTCATGGTGGGACAGCTGGCAAACCGACGGCAGGGAACCGCGAAGACGAAGACGCGCGCTGAAGTTTCCGGCGGCGGTCGTAAACCGTTCCGACAAAAGCATACAGGTCGCGCAAGAGCCGGCTCCACACGGTCGCCCATATGGAGGGGAGGCGGAATCACATTCGGCCCAGCGCCGCGCAGCTATCGGCACAATACGCCCAAGCAGATGCGCAGAAATGCTCTGCTCAGCGCGCTGTCCGACAAAATAGCCGGTGGAGGCTTGATCGTAGTCGAAAACTTCGATCTGCCAGAGCCAAAGACTAAGCTAGTCGTACAGGCGTTCGACAGTCTCCGCGCTGAATCATCGATACTGCTCGTGGCAGACGGCGCGACAGCAGAGACACTGCGGGCAGCTCGAAACATCCCCCGCCTGACTATGAGACCCAGCCATACACTGAACACAGTCGATATCCTCGACCACCGCGCCGTTGTCATTACTGTAGCGGCGGTGCGAAACATCGAATCTATCTGGGGCGGCAGGTTCGAGCGCAGGCCGAACATGGCCGACACAGCCGCCGATTAGCGCGAGGAACCCAATATGGATCTACACCCGTTCGAGATAATAAGGCGCCCTGTAGTAACAGAGAAAAGCACTTTGCTTCAGGAAGATGGACGCTATACCTTTGAGGTAGCTCGCTCTGCCACCAAGCATCAGATCAAAGAGGCCGTTCAGGAAGCCTTCGATGTGGAAGTGCTAAAGGTCAATACTATGGTCGTCAGAGGCAGCCGCAGGCGCTTTGGCCCAAGATTCACGACTTCCAGGAGCTGGAAGAAGGCAATAGTGCAGCTCGTTCCGGGCCAAACCATCACGATATTCGAGGGCGTGTAACCATGCCGTTAAAAATACGAAAACCAATGACACCGGGCCAACGAGGCCAAGTCAGACAGACTACCGACGACATCACCGAGTCTCGCCCAAAGAAGTCTCTGCTGAAGCCGTTGAAGAAACGCTCCGGCAGAAACAATAGCGGTCGAATTACCGTCCGACACCGCGGCGGCGGCCACAAACGACGCTATCGCGTCATCGACTTCAAGCGCAACAAGACCGGCGTTCCCGGCGAAGTGTTCTCTATCGAATACGATCCGAACCGTTCCACCCGCATCGCGCTGATAAAGTATGCCGACGGCGACTGGAGATATATCCTCGCCCCCCACGGACTGGGCGTGGGAGACCGAGTGGAAGCGGGCGAAAATGCGCCCCTCCGAATCGGCAATGCGCTTCCGCTCAGGGCAATCCCCGCAGGAACACAAGTACACAACATAGAGATGCATGTCGGACGCGGCGGGCAGATCGTTCGCGGCGCAGGCACTAGCGCGCAAGTTCTCGCTAAAGAAGGACGCTATACCCTGCTGAGGTTGCCGTCCGGTGAGATGCGAAATGTGCTGAGCGAGTGCATGGCCACGATCGGGCAGCTCAGCGCGCTCGACCATAAGAACACCAAACTCGGCAAGGCAGGCCGCAAACGTCACCTCGGACGACGCCCAGAGGTGCGCGGTGTCGTCATGTCCCCCAGAGACCATCCACACGGCGGCGGCGAAGGTCGCTCGCCCATCGGGATGCCAGGCCCAAAGACGCCTTGGGGTAAACCCGCGCTGGGATACAGAACCAGAAAGAACAAGCGCACAGACAGATTCATAGTGCGCCGTCGATACCAGAAGTAAATACAAAGGGAAAGAACCATGTCCAGATCCGTAAAAAAGGGCCCATATGTGCATGAGAAGCTGGAGAAGAAGGTAGCCGCTGCGCGCCGAAGCTCCACTAACCAGATCATACGCACATGGTCGCGCGCATCTACTATAATGCCTGACATGCTCGGCCTGACCATCGCAGTGCATGACGGACGACGACATGTACCTCTGTTCATCACCGAAAATATGGTCGGCCACAAACTCGGAGAGTTCGCGCCAACACGGACATTCAGAGGCCACTCCTCCAAATCGGAGCGCGCCTCGTCTATAAGGTAGCGCGAAAATAGATACAAGACAGGTCGAATAGATATGCCAATCAGCGCAACAGCCAAAAACACGGGCGTATCCGTGAAGAAGATGCTGCCAATCGTCAATCTAGTGCGCGGCAAAAATGTCGAAGAGGCGCTCGATACGCTCGATTTTCTGCCTTCGCCCGCGGCGGCGAAGGTGGCGAAGGTTCTCAGATCAGCGGCGGCAAATGCCGAAAATGAGATATTCGCGCGCCCCGAAGATCTTAGAATCACTGAGATATACGCCAACGAAGGGCCCAGTCTCAAAAGATTCCGCGCTCGCGCTCGCGGACGATCGGACAGAATAGTAAAACGCAGCAGCCATGTAACCATCGTCGTGGACGAAATCGAGGAGCTCTAGCGTGGGCCAAAAAACACATCCCATAGGATTCCGTCTCGGAATCGTCAAGGACTGGCAAGCCAGATGGTTCGCCGGCAAACAGGCAGACTACAGAAATCTCGTTCTCGATGATCTCTCGATACGCAATCGGATTGCGTCCAGCTACCCGGACGCGAGCATTTCGCGCGTGGAGATCGAACGCAGTAATAACGATGTCACAATAGCCATTCACAGCGCCCGACCGGGAATCGTCATCGGACGCGGCGGCCAGCGCGTGGATGAACTGCGAAAAGATATCGAAAGTATCATCAAGCACAGAGCTCGAATCAATGTGCAGGAGATTCGCCAGCCAGAGCTGGACGCATACTTAGTCGCCAGAAATGTCGCTGACCAGCTAGAACGACGAATCGCATTCCGCCGCGCCATTCGTCAGACGCTCGGACGCTCCATGCAGGCAGGCGCTGAGGGAATCAAGATAATCTGCGCCGGCAGACTCGGAGGCGCAGACATAGCGCGCTCCGAAAAGGCGATGGAAGGCCGAGTGCCGCTGCATACGCTCAGAGCGGATATAGACTATGGATTAGCCGAAGCCGCAACCGAATTCGGACGCATCGGCGTTAAAGTATGGATATACAAAGGCGATATACTGCCAGAAGTTCCGTTGGAGCCAGAGCCCGAAGAAGATATAGCCCCCATCGAAGTAACCGTCCCCGGCGCATCGGAGTCGGCACAGCAGCCCGCTGCGTCAGGCAGGCAGGAGGGAAGCAATGCTCCAGCCCAATAGAGTAAAGTTCCGAAATATGCACAGGGGCCGACGCAAAGGCTTGTCCGTCTCTGGAAGCCAGATAAACTTTGGTGAGTTCGGACTCAAAGCCACCGAATCCGCGTGGGTTACTTCTCGACAGATCGAAGCCGCGCGGCGCGCTATGACACGCTATGCGCGGCGCGGCGGCAAGATGTGGATTCGTATATTCCCAGATAAGAGCGTCACCGCCAGAGCCGCCGAAACGCGCATGGGCAGCGGCAAAGGCGCAGTCGATCACTGGGTCGCCGTCGTCAAGCCAGGAAGGGTGCTGTTCGAAATAGCGGGAGTCCCAGAACCTGCCGCCAAACAGGCGCTGCGACTCGCATCGTCTAAACTGCCTATGAAAACGAAGATAGTTACGCGGCACGCCGCTTAGGGAGACTTTCGATGGCGGTTGACGATCTCAGGGCAATGTCCAACGACGATTTGGCATCCGAACTTTACGATACGAGACGGGAGCTTATGAATCTGAGATTCAGAGCTGCCACTATGCAGCTGGCGGATGTAAACCAGATTCGGCGATCCAAAAAGCGAGTTGCTCAGATTTTGACTGTAATGAGAGAGAGACAGAACGAGAGTATTACCGCATGAGTTATGACAGAAGAAAAGTGCGCGTCGGCAGGGTCGTCAGCGACAAGCAGGACAAGACCGTTGTCGTCGTTTATCAGTGGAGTCAGCCGCACCCCATCTACAAGAAGGCGGTTCGGCGGCAGACGAAGTTCTACGCCCACGACGAGGACAATCTCTGTACGCTTGGAGACACTGTACGGATAGTAGAATCTCGTCCATATTCCAAGACCAAGCGTTGGCGCGTCGCTGAAATCCTCTCTAATAAAGAGATAGCCGAAGTGCAGCCAGAGCAGATTCAGGTGGACGAAGACATACTTTCCGCCGCTGCTACTGCATCCTCCCAACAGCAAAATGCCAATCAGAACGAAGCGGAACAGTCGATATGATACAGATATACACCCGCCTGAAAGTGGCAGACAACTCCGGCGCCAAGACCATCAGCTGCATCGGCATACCTGGCGGCAGTGGACGGCAGTATGCGCATGTCGGCGATGTGATAGTCGCCTCCGTGAAAGAATCCACCCCGGCCGCAGCCGTCCGAAAAGGCGAAGTCGTCCGAGCTGTCATCGTACGCACCAAGCAGTCCACCCGCCGCGTGGACGGCTCCAGAATCAAGTTCGATGACAACGCCGCTGTGATCATAAACGACGATCGTGTCCCCAGAGGGACGCGCATCTTCGGCCCTGTTGCGCGCGAACTGCGAGACAAAAACTTCTCGAGAATCGTCTCGCTCGCGCCGGAGGTGTTGTAATGAAACTCAGAACGAACGATACCGTCATAGTCATCAAAGGCCGCGACAGAGGCAAGCAAGGGCGCATAACACGCGTATTGCCAAAGCAGCAAAAGGCCGTCATCGAAGGTATCAATGTAATGACCAAACACCAGAAGCCGGCGGGCGCGTTCCAGCAAGGCGGCATCATCCAGAAAGAGATGCCCCTTCCAGTGGCAAACTTGGCCTTCTTTCATGAAACTTGCGACGGACGCGGCAAGATCGGACATCGTATGCTAGGCGACGGCATAAAAGCCAGAGTCTGCAAAAACTGTAATGAAGTTATCGAATAACGGACGGCGACAGCCCTCGAGAAAACCGGTGAAGTGATCGAATGACTACCGAAAGCAATACTAACGGCGCACATAGTGGGCGTCCGACACCACGCCTGCTGGGACGACTCCGAGAAGAGATCGGCCCTCAGATGCAGCAGGAATTCGGATATACCAGCCCGATGCAAGCCCCTCGGCTGGATAAGATAGTCCTGAACATCGGTATGGGAGAGGCGCTGCAGAATGCGCGTGCCATCGAAGCGGCCACAGCCGATCTGACCGCTATAACAGGACAACGCCCCGTGGTAACGCGCGCCAAACGCTCCATCGCGCAATTCAAGATTCGGGACGGTATGCCCATCGGACTCACGGTAACGCTCAGAGGACGCCGTATGTACGAATTCCTAGATAGGCTGGTCAACTCAGCCCTTCCAAGAATTCGAGACTTCCAGGGCGTCTCCAGAAACTCGTTCGACGGGCGAGGAAATTATTCGCTCGGCCTGCGCGAACAGGTTATCTTTCCCGAAATAGACTACAACGCAGTGGATCGTATGCGTGGCTTGCAAATAGTAATCGTAACCACTGCGCCCAACGATCAGGAAGGTCTGCGAATGTTGGAACTGCTGGGAATGCCGTTCGCCAGAGTCAGAGAATCTGCGCGAATATAAAAACAAAACCAGCGAACTATCCAGCGACAGTCAACAATCCGCGACGACGAACGATACACATTTCTGAAGGCATAAGCAGGTCAGAGAAAATATGGCAAAACAGTCCAAAGTGGCCCGATGGAAGAAACCTCAGCGTTTCAAAGTGCGTCAGCACAACAGATGCAACCGCTGCGGCAGGCCCAAAGCATATATTCGACATTTCGGTTTGTGCCGAATCTGCTTCAGAAATATGGCGCTCGAAGGTCTCCTGCCAGGCGTGCGAAAGGCGAGTTGGTAAAGCAGCGCACGATAATCGCCCAATGCCCAGTTTTCGGCGCTATTGGGCCATCTATTGGGCCATTAATGATATGGGCAATAACAGCAGCAGTGCGGTGAGGACAAAAACAGAATGGCAGTGACAGACCCAATAGCGGACATGCTCACGCGAATACGCAACGCCGTCAACGCGCGCCATGAAACCGTGAGAATACCCACATCTAAGATAAAGACCGAGATGGCGCGGATCCTCGCCGAAGAAGGCTTCATCGAAGAATACGATCTCGTGCAGACTGGCACTACGCAGGCCGCTATCCAGATCAAGCTCCACTATCGAAGCCGGAGCGAACCCGCTATCGCAGGTCTGAAGCGCGTCAGCAAGCCCGGCCTGCGAATCTATGTAGGCAAGGGAGAAATACCAAGATATTACGGCGGACTCGGCGTATCCCTGCTGTCCACTTCGCAAGGCGTGATGACTGGACAGCAAGCATGGCGACGAGGAATCGGCGGAGAGCTGCTTTGCTACATATGGTAGAAGTAAAAATGTTCATGACATACACCGCTCGATGGAGTATGAGAACAGCTAGGAGGCGGATATGTCCAGAGTAGGCAATCAGGCGATAGCCGTTCCAACAGGGGTGGCAGTGCATATAGATGGTCAGGCAGTAACTGTCACAGGGCCGCGTGGCGAACTGAGCCGCAGCTTTCATCCCGAAATGTCCATCGCCCAAAACAACGGCTCAGTGGTCGTAACCCGCCCCACCGACTCGGGGAATCACAAAGCGCTGCATGGCCTGACGCGCAGCCTGCTAAACAACATGGTAACCGGCGTAAACAGCGGGTTCGAAAAGGTGCTCGATCTGGTTGGAGTCGGATACCGAGTTGCCCAGAACGGCGATGGCATCACGCTGAGCGTAATGCTCAGCCACACTGTCGATATCGACCCGCCATCGGGAATAACACTGACTGTGGAAGGCAACAACCGAATAAGAGTAAACGGAATAGACAAACAATCGGTCGGCCAGATCGCAGCCGAGATAAGACGAGTACGCCCTCCCAATGTGTACACAGGCAAGGGCATTCGATATTCCGGCGAGATCGTCCACCTCAAGCCTGGCAAGAGTGGTAGGAGAGCGTAAAGGTGCCATCCAAAGTTAGAAAGGCGCGTCGACAGATACGACATCGGCGCGTGCGAAAGAAGATATTCGGCACCTCGGCGCGTCCGCGAATGGCCGTGTTCCGCAGCCTCAACCATATATATGTGCAGATAATAGATGACATCGCAGGTCACACCGTGGCCGCGGCGTCCAGCCTCGACCCGCAGATTCGCGCCGAAGTCAACGGCGGCGGCAAAGCCAAGTCCGAGGTGTCCGCCATAGTAGGATCGCTCATCGCGCAGCGCGCCACCGAAAAGGGCGTCAGCAGCGTCGTGTTCGACCGCGGCGGTTTCAAATATCACGGAAGAACCAAGGCGCTGGCTGACGCAGCTCGCGCGGGAGGTCTGATTTTCTAAATGGCTATGAGTTTCAGATCCCCCAGAGGTGGAGGCGGCGGCAACACACGCGGCAGACGCCGTGACCGAGACGAGAACCCGGACGAACCCCATATCGTCGAAAGAGTCGTCCGAATAAATCGCGTCGCAAAAGTCATCAAAGGCGGACGACACCTAAGCTTCAATGCCGTCGTAGTCGTCGGCGACGAAGATGGACAAGTCGGCATCGGCATGGGTAAAGCGGATGCCGTCCCTGACGCCGTTCGCAAAGGCGGTGTCAACGCCCGAAAGAACATGATAAGAGTGCCTATCCAGGGATCGACCATCCCGCACGACATCGTATCCAAATTCGGCGGCTCTCAGGTAATGCTGAAGCCTGCCGTGCCCGGGACGGGAGTCATCGCCGGCGGCGCAGTACGCGCGGTAGTCGAACTCGCAGGCATCCGTGACATCCTCACCAAATCCAGACGCAGCAACAACCCAGTCAATGTAGTCAAAGCCACTTTCGAGGGTCTCAAGAAACTTCGCATCCCAGAAAACGAGTTTGCCAAACGCCGCCAACTCGTGGAAGAAGTCAAAGAACGAAAACGGTTACAAGCTGCCCGACGCGCAGCCGAAGCCGCAAAGGCTAAAGCCGAAGCCGAAGCCGCAGATGAGGCGGTTGATGTGGATGCCCCACTACAACCGCAGGGCGATAAAGCCTCCAAGCAATAAGCAATCCGAACGAAGAGCACCGAAAGAGCCGGACTCATGGCTAAACTGTCGATAACATGGAAAAAGAGTTCCATCGGATATGAGGCATCGCAGAAGCGGGCTATCGAAAGCCTGGGACTGCGGCGACTCAATCAGACCGTGGAACACGAAGATTCGCCCAGCATACTTGGCACACTCCATAAAGTGCGCCACCTAGTAGAAGTAAAACCCGCCGATTCCGATTAACGAAGACATCGACGAGCACAGGTAAGACAACACATCGAAACAGAGTGAAGTTCCCGATATGCAGCAGCACACGATCCGCCCACCCAAAGGGGCAAAGCAAAACCGAAGGCGCGTCGGACGAGGCGATGGCAGCGGACGAGGCACCTACTCCGGCAAGGGATTAAAAGGCCAGAAAGCGCGCAGCGGTCGCGGCAGGATGCGGAAATTCCAGGGAGGACAACTCTCCTTACTGAAACGCCTTCCTAGCATACGCGGCTTTACCAATATATTCCGTCAGGAATATGGCATCGTCAATATAGACCAGCTTGCCATGTTCCCGGCAGGAAGTGAGATAACGCCCGATACAATGGAGCGAGTCGGATTCGTCGAGAATCTGAACGCCCCTGTGAAAATACTCGGCAGGGGCGATATAGATGTCCCACTGAGCGTTTCGGCACACAAGTTCTCTCAGGCAGCGCGCGCCAAAATCGAAGCCGCCGGCGGAACCGTTACGACAGTAGAGTAAGATACATATGCGTCAGGCACAGGCAGTGCGCGCCCAACAGCAGTCGGGCGGAAGACCACAGCTCATACAGTCCATGATAGACGCCATGCGCGTCCCGGACATTCGCGCCAAGATTCTATTTACGCTCGCCATGCTGGTCGTATTCAGATTCGTCGCGCATGTACCTATTCCAGGCGTCGATACTCAGGCGCTGTCACAGGCTTTCCAGCAGCAAGAACTGTTGGAGTTCCTCAACCTGTTCAGCGGAGGAGCGCTCTCTAACCTGAGCGTCGCCGCGCTTGGCGTATATCCATACATCACAGCATCCATCGTGATGCAAATTCTGGTGCCGACCATACCCAGCCTGAAAGCTCTTTCACAAGAAGGGGAGTTCGGACGCCAGCGCATCAACCAGATTACGCATTACGCCACAGTGCCGATAGCATTCCTGCAATCATGGGGGCAGCTGACACTGCTTCGGCAGTCGGGCGTACTGCCCGGAGTCGATTTCGGATTGAACATCGGTACAGCCGCTATGCTCATCTCCATGGTCGCAGGAACGATGTTCCTAGTCTGGCTAGGCGAGCTGATAACAGAGAAAGGGCTAGGCAACGGCATATCGCTGATCATCTTCGGCGGCATAGTCGCTCAGTTCCCCAGCACAATCGGACGCGGCTTCCTCGAAAGCGGACAAGGCGGCGGACTGCTTCTACTCGCCGTCAGCGGATTCGTCATCATATTCGTGATAGTACTGTTCAACGAAGCTCAGAGACGCGTGCAGGTGCAATACGGACGCAGCGTCTATCGCGGAGGGCAGATGCAGCGACAGTCAGGCTCGACCTTCCTACCGCTCAGAGTGAACAGCGCAGGGATGATACCGCTCATATTCGCATTTAGCATCATCATTCTACCCGCAACCGTATTCAGCTATTTCCAAAATCCCCTGTCGGATTCGTTCCTCGCCCGTATGTCGCGGTTCTTCACCGACACGCTCGACCCGTCCAACTTCCCATACTGGGCAGCTGTCTTCATTCTGGTCGTCATCTTCACATTCTTCTATACCATGGTCGTGTTTCAGCAGCAGAACCTTGCGGAGAATCTCCAGAGAAACGGCGGCTTCATACCCGGCATCAGACCCGGCAGACCAACACAGGAATATCTGAACCGTATCATCATCAGGATCACCTGGGGCGGCGCGCTGTTCTTGGGCATCATTGCAATAATCCCATACTTCATAACACAAGCCACAGATGTCCGATCGCTCACCCTATCCAGCACCAGTATGCTCATCATGGTCGGCGTCGCGCTGGACACGATGCGCCAGCTGGAAGCGCAGCTGATGATGCGGAATTACGAAGGGTTCATCCGCTGACATCACGCCCACGCGCGACTACCGCCAGAATTCGGACTGCTCTTCGATCCTAGCCATACATAGAAATGGCAATATGCCGAGATGCGCAGCCACCTAAATCGAACGAGGAATATCCAAAACCGTGAGAGTAATACTGATGGGGCCTCCCGGCTCCGGCAAGGGGACACAAGCAACGAAACTGGCCGAACGGCTAGGCGTCCACGCTGTATCGTCTGGCGAACTGTTCAGAGACAACCAGATACGCGGCACAGAGCTCGGAAATCTGGCTCGCTCATACATGGAACAGGGTGTCTATGTACCGGACGATGTAACGATCAGCATGATATTGGAATGGATCGACGACGCGACGAACGCGGCAGGATTCGTGCTGGACGGTTTCCCCCGCACACAGGCGCAGGCGCAGGCGCTAGACGAGGCGTTGACGCACCGCGGCGGCATAGATCGAGTAGTGTTCATCGCAGTTTCGGACAGCGAGCTGGTACGCAGACTCAGCGGGCGCATCATCTGCTCCCAATGCCAGAGACCGTTCAACCTAGAATCGTCTCCACCGCGCGTCGAAGGCGTCTGCGATGACTGTGGCGGAGAGATATACCAACGCGACGATGACAAGGCCGAAGTTGTCGCAACCCGCATCCAGACATACAACGAGCAGACCAGCCCAATCGTCGAATACTACCGAGAACGGGGCATCCTGGCCGAAATCGACGGCGAACAGACCGTGGACGAAGTCGGTATAGACCTCACAGCGGCAGTCGGAAGCTAGGTGACCAGCTGCCAGCTGCGAATATGTTCGAGTCCGAATAGGCCTCATCGTAATATACGGCTTGCGCATAGGGCGAGCCCGTCGGCTTGTTGTCTGTATCGCTTTTTATGTAAAATTACCGACATTCATAGTCGGATTCCAATAGACGAGCTGCTTTCGAGTAGAGGACAACTAAACATATGGCCCGCAGGCCACACGGAATCACCATAAAATCGTCCCACGAAATGAGGATGATGTTCGAAGCAGGCCAGATAATAGCGCATGCAAAGAAATGTGTCATGGAAGCCACCGCGCCCGGTGTGGAAACACGCGAGCTGGACGCGATCGCTGAGGAGAATATCCGACATCTCGGCGGGGTGCCGTCTTTCAAAGGATACAATCCCGGAATGCCCTACCCCTTTCCGGCGACTATCTGCGCTTCTATCAACAGTGAGATCGTTCACGGCATACCCGGACGGCGCAAATTGCGAAACGGCGATATATTGAGCGTGGATGTAGGCGCGATATATTACGGGATGCACGCAGACAGCGCATTCACCGTGGGTATCGGCGATATCAGCGATGAGGCTCGACGGCTTATCGACACGACATTAGGCTCTCTCGACAAAGGCCTCGCCAAAGTCAGAGCTGGCGCAAGACTCGGAGACATCTCCAACGCAATACAACGATACGGCGAAAAGCAGGGCTATTACATAGTCAAAAAATATGTGGGGCACGGCATAGGTTTCCAAATGCACGAGGAGCCACAGGTCCCAAATTACGGCAAGGCTGGACGCGGCATATTACTCAAAAGAGGTATGGCACTGGCAATCGAACCCATGCTGAACATCGGCACAGAAGAGACCGAAGTCATGCCCGACGGATGGACAGTAGCTACCGCCGACGGAAGCCTGTCAGCCCATTTCGAGGACACCGTTACCATCACCGCCGACGGCGCAATCGTAACGACTCGATTCGGAGACAAACGCAACGGATTCCATAAAGAGACCCCGTAAATCAGAAAGCGTATAGAGCTCACTCGACGACACGACGAACCGAAGAGACCAGCGCGAAAACGCACTGCGCTCAAAACCATATCCATCCGCTGACCCCAAAGACGATGGCGAAGACTCGAAAGGAGTCCGATGGCGAGAAAACAGAAGGAGGCAATCGAGGTAGAGGGTACAGTCACTGAATCACTGCCCAACGCCAGCTTCAGAGTAGAACTGGCGAACGGACACTTGGTGTTGGCATATGTTTCCGGCAAGCTCAAGCTGAACTTCATCCGAGTTCTGCCCGGAGACCGTGTGCTCGTCGAGCTCTCTCCCTACGATCTGACACGCGGCAGAATAACCTATCGTTTCAGATAACGCTCCGCGAAGTTAACGAATATAAAAAGAGAGGCTCCGCAGGCTCGCCTGCCCGCGAAGAAGTTGGACAATCGCGCTCGATTTGCGGCGGGGTTCCGCTGAAAGGTAAATATGAAAGTCTCGGCATCGGTCAAGGTCAGATGCGCCAAATGCAAGGTCATAAGACGACGCAGGCGCGTGCTGATTATCTGCGAAAACCCCAAACACAAACAGCGGCAGGGATAATATCCCCTTCCACTATTGAGATATATGTATAGCTATACATGGCATAAGCCGCAGAGCGGAAGGATATGATATGGCGATAGTATCCGGAGTCAACATACCTGACAATAAACGAATCGAGATCGCGCTCCGAAGCATCTACGGTATCGGTCCGCATCAGGCAAAAGATGTCTGCACGAGAGCGAATGTAACCGACAACCCGAAAGTACGCGACCTTTCCGATACCGAACTGAACCGAATCAGAGAGGTGATCGACCGCGAGAAAGTAGTGGAAGGAGACCTCCGTCGCGAGGTGAACCTGAACATTCGCAGACTCATGGACATCGGCTCATATCGCGGCCTGCGACATAGACGAGGCCTGCCGTCACGCGGGCAGCGCACCAAGACGAACGGACGCACTAAACGCGGCAGGCGCGTCGCAGTCGCCGGACGCGGACGCACAACCAATAAGAAGTAAGAATACTCCCGAACGACTAACAGCAGCATAACAGGCTTTCATCGACTCGAAAGCAGAGGGCGCAGAAGCATAATATGGCAAGACGACCGAGAACACGGCGCAGAGAACGCAAATCCATCCCAGTGGGACGCGCCTATGTGCAATCCACTTTCAACAACACTATAATCACGATAACCGACCCACAAGGAAACCCGGTTGCGTGGGGGAGCTCCGGCACGGCTGGTTTTCGCGGCTCTCGCAAATCTACTGCCTTCGCCGCTCAGCGAGCTGGTGAAGACGCTGCGCGCAAAGGCATGGAACACGGCGTGCGACAGGTGGAGGTGTTCGTGCGAGGCCCGGGATCCGGACGCGAAGCCGCCATACGCGCCATACAATCCGCTGGCATCCTCGTCACATCTATCAAGGATGTAACACCTATTCCGCACAACGGCTGCCGGCCGGTGAAGCGGCGGCGAGTATAATCGCGTCCGAACAACCCGGGAAAGAAAGCCTTTGAAAATAGAGACAATGGGAACCGAACATAGCCGCGACCGTCACATATACGCTCGCGGACTGGGCGACATACTCAGCGAAACATTCAGAATATACCGAAGACATCTACTGAAATTCTTCGCCCTCGTCGCCATAATACAGGTGCCGCTCTCGGTTGTCATCCTAGTCTTTCCAACGAACATCGAACCCGTTGCCATCGCAATAAACTTCGTGAACATGACCCTCGCAATGCTGATCTACGGTGCCGGAATATCCGCCGTCTGCCAGCACTATACCGCAGGCGAAATATCCGTCCGCAGGAGCTATTCGCGCGTCGCATGGCGCTCAGTATCGCTCCTGGTCCTCGGCGCGATACTGTCCCTAATGGTGACAGCAGGACTGTATCTAGTGGAAGCGGCTGGAGATATCCCTATCCTGCTTCCACTGCTGCTGGCGCTCGTCATAGGTGTGCTCGCATACACTGTCTATCTAATACTCGGACTTCCCGCGGTTATCGTAGAGGGGCATCGCTATATGGCCGCCCTGCGACGCGGACTCGCTCTCTCTCGAGGAAGCGAACTTCGCATCATCGGCCATTTGGCAGTATATTTTCTGGTATTCTTTGGTCTGGTGCTGATCATACAGATGCCATTCCTAATAGTCGCCATGATAACTAATCCAGAATTAGTCGCCGAAAGCGCGGAAGTCACTGCCATAGCCAACGATCCTTCGATTCTCGTTGGAAGCGCATTGGCAAATGTGATAGCGCCTCCAGTAATTTTTATATCTACAACCCTGCTCTACTACGATCTCAGAGTAAAGAAAGAGGGCTACTCAGTGGCGCAGCTTTCCGCAGAGACCAGCGTGGCCGCAGATGGAGAAACTGTACACCCACCTAAGGACTCCTTAGAGTTCCTTATTCCCGAATCAGAACAGCGGACATATAACCTACGAACAACCGAAGAAATTGCGCAAACTAGAAGACGAGGAAAACTAGATGGCCAGATATAAGGATGCCGTCTGCCGAAAGTGCAGACGGATAGGCGAAAAGCTCTTTCTGAAGGGCGAGCGCTGCTATACGCAGAGCTGCGCCATCGATCGCAGACGACGCCCCCCCGGAAACGCCAACCCCAGACGCCGTCGCCCATCCGACTGGGCTATGCAACTGCGCGAAAAACAGAAGGCGCGGCTCACCTATGGTGTGCTGGAACGGCAGTTTAGGAAGTATTTCGACATGGCGCTCAACAGACAGGGCGTTACGGGCGACAACTTGCTCCAGATTCTGGAGACACGCCTCGACAATGTCGTGTATCGGCTTTCGATGGCCGATTCCAGACAGCAGGGACGCCAGTTCGTCAATCATGGTCACTTCCTCGTCAACGACAGACGGATGAACATACCCTCCTATCTCGTCGAACCCGGCGATGTGATCACTTGGAAACGCGCGCGCCGCAACGGCTCGACTCCGCAGTTCATTCAAGACATTACAGACGGCCTGCCAAGACGCGCCGTTCCACCTTGGCTGAGACTGGATGTGCCGAACCTCTCGGGAGAAGTAGCCTCCCTGCCAGTAGTCGGCGAAATAGAAACCGGAATCGACGCAAGGTTAGTAGTAGAGTTCTACTCGAAATAGATGCGCAAATCTGTATCCATACGAATAATATAGATAGCGTACTCATGAGAGATTCTCCCCGATCGTCGAACACTGATACAAGCCAAAACCACCAAAAGGAGAGCGGTGAATGGTAGTCGATCTGACAACTCTAGACGCACTGCAGTACTCCGAAGAAGAGGAAGACCCTATACCGGAGCCGTCGATCGTGGCCGATGTGGATGAAGACGAATACGGCAAGTTCGTCATAGAACCGCTCGAGCCGGGCTATGGCGTAACATTGGGCAACCCGATGCGTCGCATCCTATATAACGGACTGGAAGGTTCCGCCGTAACCTCCGTAAGAATAGAAGGCGTACAGCACGAATATCAGGCCATCCCCAATATCAGGGAACAGGTAACTGAAATACTGCTGAATGTGAAAGCGATCCGTCTGAGGTCCGAAGTTGACATACCGGGCAAACTGCGTCTGGAAGTGGCAGGCGAAGGACAAGTCTGCGCAGCGGACATCATGGCATCTGCCGACTTCGAGGTGGTCAACCCAGAGCTGCACATAGCGACGCTGGATTCCCCAGACGCCAAAATATCGCTCGAACTCAATGTCGAACGAGGCAAGGGGTATAGAGAAGCCACCGAGGACGAAGCTCCCATCATCGGCGTGCTGCCCATCGACGCCATCTTCACGCCGATGCGAAAAGTCAACTATCGTGTCGAACCCATGCGTGTCGGACAGCGCACCAACTACGAACGGCTGATACTGGAAGTCTGGACGGACGGCTCTATAACACCTGTCGAAGCCGTCAAAAAGGCATCCACCATCCTCGTCGATCAGTTCTACATGTTCGCTAACACGGAGAAGGCTGCGATGGGAGTCGTCCAGGACGGCACACCTATCACCGTAACCATACCACCCGAACATTACAACGCCCCAATCGAGCGGCTTCACCTTGGGTCGCGCACACTCAATTCCATCAAACGCGCCGGTATCGACAAGGTCGGCCAGGTCTTGGAAATGAGCAGAGAAGACATGCTGAAAATCAAAAGCTTCGGGGAGAAATCCTACGACGAGCTCATCGACAAGCTGACAGAAAACGCATACCTGCAGCCAGGTATGCATCATTTCCCGGACCCAGCGGCACAAGAGCTCGAAGCAGAGACGGAAGCAGAGAACGACGATCCACCGTCGGGCATACATACCCCCACAGACCAAGCGGAACCAGAATCGGAAGCTAAGCCGTAAACAAAACTCGAGGGCATGTCAGTCTCTAACTCGCGTCAGAACAGCCATCATCCCATCCACGAGAACCGACTAAATATCCTCATCCGATAGGAAACACAACAAAATGAGACACCGACTATCCGGCAAAAAGCTGAACCGCCCAACTCAGCATAGAATGCTGATGCTGAGGGGCATGGTTACGAACCTCGTTCTGAACGAAACGCTCAGGACGACGGAGGCGAAGGCAACGGAAGCGCGCCGCATGGCGGAGAAGGTCATAACGCTCGGCAAGAAAGGCACGCTCCACCACCGACGGCAAGCAGCCTCCCTGCTGACAGACAAAGAAGCCGTCCGAAAAGTGTTTGCCGAACTTGCGGAACGATACGAAGACCGCACCGGAGGCTACACTCGCGCATACAAGCTCGGCAAGCGAAAGGGTGACGCCGCCGATATGGCAATGGTCGAGCTGGTCGAATAGCAGATAGCAGCCCGCTCTCCAACGCGAACAGAGAAAAGGACGCTCGGCCAAAATGCGCCTAGCGATGACAGTAGAGTACGACGGAACGGAATACAGAGGCTTTCAGTATCAGAAAGATGCGCCGACGGTTCAGCAGCAGATTGAAAATGCTATACGAAGTCTCACATCGGAGACGATACGGATTAGAGCGGCAGGTCGTACCGACGCCGGTGTACACGCGCTGGGGCAGGTCGTCGCGTTCGATAGCGACACACGGCACGACGCCAGCACAATACGCCGAGCGCTCAACGCGCTGCTTCCAACCGACATCGCTATCAGAGCAGTCCACCCGGTACGCGAAGACTTCGACCCTCGACGCAATGCGCGCAGCCGAACTTATCGCTACACGACATTAACGGCTGTGGTACGATCTCCGCTCCGCAGGCAACGGATGCACTGGATACCGCATAGGCTCGAAATCGACACCATACGCGCTGCCGCCTCGCTGATGATCGGAACGCACGACTTCGCGCACTTCGGCGGCCCACTCGAAAACAGAAAAGCATCCACCATACGCCAAATAGAACGCATAGACATCGAAGAAGCCGCAGACCCCGAAGGCGACGGCAGCATAGTCAACTTCGAGATCGAAGGCAGCTCGTTTCTCCCCCATCAGGTACGGAGAATGTCCGGCGCGCTGATAGAAACTGGAACAGGCAAACTCAACACCGAACAGATACAATTACAGATGACAAGAGCGGAAGACGCCCCTCCCGCGCGATCTCTGCCACCGCAGGGGTTGTGCCTAATTCGTGTGCGATATGACGACTTCCCGCCAGAACAGGACGAACGAAATGGCAATTAGCTCGAAACCTTACGAAACAAAAGCCTCTGACCTAAAACCGAACTGGCACATCATAGATGCCGAAGGACAAACGCTCGGACGGCTTGCTACTCAGATAGCTTCTATCCTAAACGGAAAGCACAACCCTCTATATGTCCCGCATCTGCTGACGGGAGATTTCGTCATCGTCACCAACGCCAAGAAAATTCGCGTTACAGGACGCAAGATAGAGCAAAAGATGTACTACCGCCACAGCGGATACCACGGCGGCCTCACCGAACGCACTTTGCAACAGGTGTTGGAAAGACACCCCGACCGCGTCATACATCAGGCAGTAAAGGGGATGTTGCCCAGAAACTCACTCGGCAGGAAGATGTTAACGCGCCTAAAAATATACGCAGGCCCAGACCATCCGCATCATGCTCAAATGGCTCGCTAATGACGCTGCGACAATGGTGTTACAGTACGGCATCTAACTCCAGCTAAAAAATCTACAGCCTATGAAACAGCCCAAACGACAGAAATCAAAAGCGCCCAAAACCTCCTAGAGAAGGAGTAACTATTGGTACAAGAACAACACTATTACTATGCAGTCGGCAAGCGAAAGACCTCAGTCGCGCAAGTTCGATTGTACACCGACTCCGGCGCAAATCAGGTCAACGGCAAGCCAATGGATGAAGTATTTCCATGGGATTCCTGGCAGCAGCTGATAGACGAGCCGTTCGATGTCACGAACTCACACGGACAGTTCAGAGTCGTTGCCAAGATTCGCGGCGGGGGGGTGGTCAGTCAGGCAGGCGCGCTCCGACACGGTATAGCGCGCGCGCTCCAAGTAGCAGACCCCTCCATGCGTTCCGCGCTAAAGAGATCCGGACTGTTAACGCGAGATGCCCGCGAAAAGGAACGCAAGAAGTACGGCCTCGCCCGCGCGCGAAAAGCCAAGCAGTGGACGAAGCGTTAGCCTGGCTGTAATCGCAAACCTGTGAGCATAAAACATAGGGCTGCTGATTCTCCGAGGTAGATCAGCCGAAAGGCCGAAAGAAGGCAGAGCCAGCACACGCACGCATACGATGCAGAGCGCAAAGCAAGATGTCACCCAAACCCAGATCCCGCAGCAGAAAAGCCGCAAACACTGAGGCGCGCCTTTCCATGGCCACCGAAAATTATCTGCTGTCGATATTCAGGCTGGAAGAGCAGGAAGTTCGAGTTACGCAAGCGGTTTTGGCCGAACATCTCAAAACCCTCCCAGTCGATGAAGGGCTAGGCACTTCTCTGCCGTCAGTAGGCGGCATGATACGCCGAATGGCGCGCGAAGGACTTGTCGAAACGAACAGCAGCAGAGAAGTCCTGCTAACTAGCTCTGGTCGAAAGTCAGCGCAAAATGTGGTACGCAGACACCGGCTCGCCGAATGTCTCGTTGTCGATATTCTCGATGTCGATCTGCACCTCGCCCACATCGAGGCACACCGACTCGAACACGCCATATCGACATATCTGGAACAGAAAATAGTCGCCGCGCTGGGCAACCCAGTTACTTGCCCCTTCGGACATCCAATACCGGGAAGCAACTACACGCCGGACAAGCGCTCCAAAACACTCGATAAGGCAAACACCGGTGAACAACTGGTCATCGACTCCGTTCCAGAAGACGATCAGGACTTATTGACATACTTCGTCGAGCGGAATCTAATACCCGGCAGGGAGATCGTCATCGAAGAGGCTGCGCAAGCTCGAGGCGTCATCACGCTACGGACGCAGGATGAAGAGATAGTCTTCAGCTACGATGTAGCAGCCAAGATCCGCGTCCGTCCACAATAACCCCCTCACTGCAGTTCTCTCGTGCAGTCACAGCATCCCAAGTGATACAGATTCATCTAAGGCCGCTCTGCGCATTATTCTGCGTAACTCACTTAACCTCCGCCAGAGCGTCCGATATTTCAACGCGCACCGTCGGATCGTCCTCGAACATCAGAGCGCGCTTCAGCGCATCTTCGGCATCCACGCCGCCGATTCGTCCCAACGCCCAGGCCGCATGCGCCCTAACCAAGGCGTCCGCCTGCGTCAGCGCGCGTACGAGCGCAGGAACCGCCACCGTGTCTCCGATATTACCCAGCGCGATACATACATTGCGCTGAAGTCCCTCCCGCTTAGCGCGTCGAATCGGGCTGCCCTCGAATCGCTGGCGAAAACTCTCATCATCCAGCTCCAGCAGCGGAATCAGCGCAGGCGCGTCGAAGTCATGCCGCTTGCCGAAATCGCTCTCCCGCGTCTGCGCCGCCTTTCGGTTCACAGGGCAAATCTCCTGACATATATCGCACCCGAACACCCAATCGCCCACTAGGGGTCTCAGCTCGCGCGGTATAGAGCCACGCAGCTCGATTGTCAGAAAGGATATGCAGCGACGGTTGTCGATCACATACGGAGCGACTATCGCATCCGTTGGACACGACGGGATACAGCGAACACACTCCCCGCAGGTCTTGGCAAGCGGAGCGTCCGGCTTCAGCTCCAAATCAGTAACCACCTCCGCCAGAAACACCCAAGAACCATGCGAAGACGTCAGGATGTTGGAGTTCTTGCCGAACCAGCCCACTCCAGAGCGTTCCGCAACCGCGCGATCGTTCAATGGCCCATCGTCCACATAGTATCTTGCCCGAACAGGACACTCCGCCAGCGACGGCAGCTCCCGAACGAACCGCCGCAGCCGGCTCTTGATGAGATTATGATAATCCCGTCCCCAGGCATACCGCGCCACCTTACCCAACGGCTCGCCCCCCCTGCCGACTTCGGCTGGCGACGGATAGCCATTGCTGTAACTCATCGCCAGCGAGATGACAGAGCGCGCCTCCTCCAACAGCGTTCGCGGACGGTTCATACGCCGCACCCGCTCCTGTGTGTACCATGCCAACCCGTCCATCAGCCCATCCTGCACACGACGGGTGGCCTCCGCTTCGTTCCATACGAAAGGCGATGCGTCTGTAATGCCAACGCGGTCGAACCCGACATCCAAGGCGAGGGATTTCACACGGTCTTCGAGCGTGGCAGGGCGTTCCAGCTCGGTATCGGCAGCAGTATCGAACATCATGCCAGCATTGTAACCGAAACGCCCGAAAGCAGATAGCTCGGCAGGCGGTTTTCTGCCGTCAGCGGCCATAATTCCAGCTCGATACGATACTTCTCGATACGATACCTCTAACGAACCCGGGCGCAACTCGTTTCACGACTGTTTACCGAACATGCTATAATAATGCGTTGGCTGCTTCTGTAGCTTTCGTCTGGCACATTGCCTAATATAAGCGCGATTTCCAAAATCCGCAATTTGGCCCGCAGGCTAAAATACAGAGTTGTCGCCAAATTCCGTGTGCATACTAATAAGCGAAGGTCTTCAGCGATGGATCGGCTCGATATAAAGATAGTCTCATATTTGCAGGAAGATGGAGTTTCCACCAACGCTAACATTGCCCGAAAGATCGATGTCAGCGAGGAGACAGTTAGACGACGCCTGAAACGGCTGGAGCAAGACGACTATGTGAAAATAGTCGCCATCCCCAACGCTCGAAAAATCGGGTACGAATCACAGGTCATTATCGGTCTTCGGGCCTCCGCTAACAAAGTGGATATCGTTGCCGAATCCCTCTCCGAGATGATCGAGATATCATGGGTAGCCGTAACGACCGGATCGTTCGATATATTCGCATGGGCGACACTACAGTCGAACGAAGCTCTGAGCGATTTCCTCAAAAATCGTGTCGGACAGATCGAAGGCATCACGAGTATGGAAACCTTCGTCAGCCTCGGCGTCAACAAAGAAGAATATGGTCTCAATATGAAAATCGTAACCCCCTGAGAGCGTCTTATCGGAGTCTTCACCGCATCTCGATCATATAGAGAAGTCCATATAGGATTTACCCTCCCGATTCTGCAATTGCGCCCCTCCTGACTCCGATTACCAATTTGGGGCGGCGCTTTGCCATAAACTAAGACACGGTGTAGGATATATCTAAATATATGTTCGACAGCCGAATTCGCTAGAGAGGAGCCTCAATGGCCAACTGGACACCCGATCCCACATTTTATCCCTCGCCAAAGATGGCGATGAGCGCGCCCCAAGAGGAACTCGCCTATATCGTCATCGTCAATCCGAAGGAAGACGGCCAGCCCGATGCGCTAGGTGTTCTCGATGTAAATCCGCAGTCTTCCGAGTATGGTCAGCTGGTCGGCAGAATGGAACTTCCCTCTGTCGGAGACGAGCTTCACCACTTCGGCTGGAACGCCTGCAGCGCGTCTCTCTGCCCAAACATGCCGCATCCGCATGTCGAACGCCGCTATCTTCTTCTCTGCGGCCTTCGCTCCTCACAGATATATGTGGTGGATACGAAGCCAGATCCGCGCAGCCCCCATATAGCCAAGATCATCGAGTCGGATGAGCTGGCGAAGAAGACGGGGTACAGCCGTCCGCACACCGTCCATTGCGGCCCAGACGGAATATACATGAATGCTCTTGGCGCCCCCGACGGAAACGGGCCTGGCGGCGTCTTCGTGCTGAATCACGACACTTTCGAGATCGAAGGCGCATGGGAAGCCGACCGAGGGCCGCAGTATCTATCCTACGACTTCTGGTGGCACATCAACCACGACACCATGATAACCAGCGAGTGGGGTACGCCCAACATGGTCGAAAATGGTGTCGATCCTGAGATACTGCTGAGCAGCGGATACGGACATCGACTCCATGTTTGGGATTTGAGAACTCGAAAGCACAAGCATGTGCTGGAGATGGGCGCGGAAAATCAGATGGCGCTCGAACTGCGACCCGCGCACGACCCACGAAAAGCCTATGGATTCGTCGGCGTCGTAACCAATCTCGAAAATCTCTCAGGCTCCGTTTGGACTTGGTACAAAGACGGCGACTCATGGGCAATTCGTAAGATAATCGAAGTCCCCGCAGAGCCGGCAGACGCAGACCAACTCCCGCCGCTGCTTCGAGGTTTCGGCGCAGTGCCTCCTGTAATCACCGACATCAACCTATCGCTCGACGACAAATTCCTGTATGTCTCATGCTGGGGAACAGGCGAACTGCGCCAGTACGATGTATCTGACCCGTTCGACGCCAAACTTACAGGCTCCGTACATATCGGCGGCATCGTTCGCAAGGTCCCTCACCCCGCCAACGGCACAGTCAACGGCGGACCGCAGATGGTCGAGGTCAGCCGCGACGGACGACGCATATATCTGACTAACTCCCTATATGTCGCGTGGGACGACCAGTTCTACCCCGACGGAGTACAGGGATGGGCCGCCATGATAGACGCTGACCCGGATGGCGGAATCTCTGTCAACTCAGATTTCTTCGTAGAATTCGGAGAGCACAGACCACACCAAATACGGCTTCAAGGTGGAGACTCTTCATCCGACTCGTTCTGCTACCCGGACTAACCGGTTCGCGGAGTGGAGCTGGCAGAAGACTGACTATCTTTGGACATAGGCGAGTTCTGGCCTTGGTTCACGCTGGCGGCTATGGGCGCATATCACGGCATCAACCCCGCCATGGGGTGGCTGTTCGCCGTTGCGCTCGGGCTCCAGGAGCAGAGCCGACGGTCGGTACTCGCCGCCTTCGCGCCAATCGCGATCGGGCACGCGGCATCGATCGCCATCGTCATAGCAGTCCTCACAATCGGCAGAACCGTACTGCCGCTGAATGTTCTGAAATACAGCGGCGCGTTCATACTAATCTCATTTGGCGCATACAAGCTGCTCCGCGCATCCCACCCGCGCTGGGTCGGAATGCGCGTTGGATTCCGCGATCTGACATGGTGGTCTTTCCTAATGTCATCGGCGCACGGCGCGGGGCTAATGCTGCTCCCCGTGCTGTTCAATCTGCCCGGATACGCAGATACAGCCGCGGCAATAGACGCGCGCGATGTTCCGCATGCGGAGTTCATGCTGCTGGGCGCGCCGCCGTCCATCGAGACAATCACATCTCAGCTGACCGCTCTGGCGATACACACAGCGGCCATGTTCGGCGTCATGGCCGCTGTCGCCATCATCGTATTCGAAAAACTGGGCGTGGCGATACTGCGCCGGTCTTGGTTCGACCTCGACAGGCTCTGGGCCATAGCCGTAATCGTCGCAGGAATCGCAACACTCGCCATACCGATATAGACCCGAAATCAGCCGAAGCGCAAGCTCCGGACGAACAGCAGGAATTGCCCTACCGCGCGCGCCAAAGTATAATTCTCGAAGCATTGGGAAATTCGCGCTGGGAAATTCGCGCTGAATACTCAGGGCTAAACACTCAGGCAGCTAACTCAATCGACCAATCAATCTAATCGACGCGAGAGGCCGCAGATATGGACCTTACTCTAAACGAAATACAGTTGATGCTTCAGACTTCTGCGCGAGAGTTCATGGAAGATCAGGTGCCAAAGACGCGCGTACTGGAGATCGACGACAGCGAAGCGGGGTTCGACCCTAATCTTTGGGAGCAGATGTCCGATCTCGGATGGCCTTCACTCGCCATTCCAGAAGAGTACGGCGGCATCGGACAGGGATGGGTCGATCTGGGCGTCGTCTCCGAGGTCATGGGATACTTCTCCTGCCCAAGCCCGCTGATTTCATCAGCAGTACTAGCCGCGCAGGCCATACTAGCCGCAGGCTCTGAAGAGCAGAAGCAGGCGATGGTTCCCGGCATAGCCTCCGGACAGCAGATATTCACGCTGGCATACACCGAGCCCGACTATTCATGGTCGCCGGATTCGATCCATACGCAGGCATCGGAGAATGGCGGCAGCTATGTACTGAACGGCACGAAGCTGTTCATACCCGACGCAAACATAGCCGACAAAATACTCGTCGTCGCGCGAACCGCGAACGGCGCATCGCCGGAAGATGGACTCAGCCTGCTGGCAGTAGATCGCACCGCTCCGGGCGTATCCACGCGCGTGATGAACGGCTGGATAGGCCCGAAGGCGTGCGAAGTCAACTTCGAGAATGTCGAAGTCGATGCCGCCGATGTTCTGGGCGAGCCGGGCGGCGCATGGGGCGCAGTGGAGGCCGCAATGGACCGCGCAACAGCTGTTCTCTGCGCATTCATGGCAGGCGGCACACTCGCCGTCTATGACATGACGCGCGAATACAGCCAATCCCGCATCGCCTTCGGCGTTCCAATCGGAACTTTCCAGCGTGTCCAAGACCATGTAATCGACGCGCTCACCGATGCGGACTCCGCCAAGTGGACGGCGTTCGAGGCGCTGTGGCAGCTGGACGAGGGCATGGACGAAGCCTCCATCTGCGTATCCACCGCCAAATCCGTCGCCAGTCTCGGGTTCCCCAGAGCCTGCGACGCAGCCCACCATGTACACGCCGGCATCGGCGCAGACCTCGAATATGGCCTCACCCAATACACCAAACGCGCGCGAACGCTTCAGCACTATCTCGGCGACCATGTGTATCACAAGACCAGGATAGCTAAACTGCTCTCCATGTCCGGATAGCCCAGAAAGACGGACGCTCGACAAGGCAGGCGGGATTATTCGATCTCGCCCGCCCTGCTCGATTCCGGTATCCCGGTATCTATAAAAAACGCGGCGCGCAGTTTGCCAAACAGCGCGGGCATATCGGACGATTCTTGCCCGCGCCGGACTGCCAAACGGAGTATGATATGGCAGACCTGTCACAGATCAGAGCGTTGACATTCGATGTCGGCGGAACCGTGTTCGATTGGCGTGGAACGATAGAAGAAGAGCTTTCACGGCTGGCGGCGGAACGCGGCGCAGATGTGGACATATCCCGCTTTGCCACCGACTGGCGGCGTGGAATGTTCGCTATGCTGGCGCGCGTCCGCGAGAGAGAACTGGCATGGATGAATGCCGACGAGATTCACCGCCGCGTTCTGGACGATGTTCTGACAGAACATGGATCGCTCACGCTGTCGGCATCCGAACGCGACGAGCTGAATGAAGTCTGGCACAGACTCAGAGCCTGGCCGGATGCCCCCGCCGCCATCGAACGGCTCCGCAGCCGATACACAGTCGTAGTGCTGACCGTGCTGAGCTGGTCTATCGTCGTGGACTGTTCCAAACACAACGGCATCGACTGGGACGGCATATTGTCATGCGAATTTCTAGGCGATTACAAGCCCGACGCTGGAGCGTATCACGCAGGTGTTCGCCTGCTGCGCCTTAAGCCAGAGCAGGCGATGATGGTGGCGGCGCACCCTGGCGACCTCGGCGCGGCGATGGACACCGGCCTACGCTCCGCATATGTACACCGCGAAGGTGAAATGCATGTCATCGCGCCTCCAGCGGAGTTTTCGACGGAGTACGACATCAGCGCGCGCGACTTTCCTGAACTGGCCGATCTGCTGCTGGCGTAGATCGAAACTAGGCCGATAAAAAGCCTCCCATCCTATGACTGCTGCCATTCGGGAAGACGCGCTACACGAAAGCCAGTATCCGCGCCGGATTCTCCGTAGTGAGCGCGTGAACCTGCTCACGGCTGAAGCCACGCCTGAGCATACGCGGCGCGATGTTCTCGAATATATGGCCGTAGCCATGTCCTCCATAACGGATCAGTCTGTGCTGTGAGCATATGTCGTGTGCAAGCACTACGCGCTCGCCACAGCCCAGCTCATCCAGCGCGCGCTTTATCGTATCCATGCGCTGAGCGTCAGAAGGCATATCCAAATCCGCCAATGGATAATGGCTGGATTCGCTGCCGAAAAGATCCCACTCCAGCCAGCATCCCGTCTCAGCGAGCGAGCGCAACTTATCGAACCTCGTTATCGTCCGATCCAAATGCCCCATGACAACACGGCCTACATCGGCGCCCGCCTCGTCGAGAACCTCCAATATCTCCATCGGAGCATCCTCATTGCGTCCCGGATGAATCAGAATAGCCGCGCCAGTCTCCCGTTGGGCGATTGCGGATGCGCGCAGGGACTTGCGTTCGTTGTCCGTAAGCGGCCATGTGCATCCGACCTCACCAATGATACCCGCTCGCACTTCCGTGCCGTCCGCGCCCTCGTCGATGTCTCCGATTATGGTCCGCGCGAGATCGTCCACACTGCGCGAATCCATATCGTCTGGATGTACGGCGGCAACATAGAAGCCCGCGCCCATGACGATGTTGATGCCCGCGTCTCTGGCTATGCGCGCCAGTCCGAGCGGGTCTCTGGCAATGCCGATAGTAGTAGCATCGACGATAGTTCCGCCCCCGACGCGCCGGAAACGACGCGCCTCATCTATGGCAGTCTCTTCATCCGACAGCCATAGATTATTCAAATGCGAATAGTGGTTGTACGCAATCCAACCGCGATTCTCCAGAGTTATCTCCTCATGCGCCCTGCGCTGGTCGGACGCGTGAACAGGCGGCTGAAACATAAACCTGAAATCTATAAGCAGATGCTCATGCATAGTAGTAGGGCCGAGCGATGACGGTTCGACCGTGCCTAAAACCGTCTGAACTTTGCCTTTCATATATGCCCTGGACATATAGAACCGCCTTTCTAAAAACGCCGGCTTTGCCATGCTTTGTATGCATCATAGCTGACGCACATCATCATAATGAGACAATCTCCATTATAAATGCCTCCAAAGTTCATTCTCGTGTATTAACTTCTGACCGGACCCGTAGTATCACTAATCTAATTACTATGCAGGTCAACGGCTATGGCTTTAGCATACGGTAGCCTACACGAGGTTCTGTAAAAATGTATCTAGGAGCGTTTGCGTCATCACTCAACTTATGGCGTAGATTCTTCACGAATGAGCGTATCAGCTGCGCTTCGCCAGAATACTCCGAACCCCAGACTCGGTGTAGTATCTGGTCATGGGTCAATACGCGGCCAGCGTTAGTGGAAAGCTCGAATAGGAGTTTGTACTCAGTCTCTGTCAGTTGCACCAGCTGTCCGAACAAAGTCACTCTGCGACTCTCATAGTCTATTGCCAGGTCCATCAACCGATATGGTTTTCGCGTCTCTGTCTGATAGAGCGTCCCTCTCTTACGCAGAGACGCTTTGATTCTCGCTATCAGTTCAGTTGCAGAAAAGGGTTTCGTGATGTAGTCATCCGCTCCTAGTTCGAGCGCCTGTACTATATATTTCTCCTCATCGTGCCCAGACAGAAATATGACTGGCACATCAGACACATTGCGGATGCGCCTCATCAGTTCGAATCCAGAAATACGGGGCATTACAAGATCCAACAAGACAAGGTGGGGCTGATCCGTCTCCAACAGATGAATCACCTCGGTCGGATTGTCAGTCCAGATCGGGGTATAACCAGCCTCCGAAAGTGTATTCCTTACATACCGCAGTATTTGCGGCTCGTCGTCCACTGCCAAGACACGCAGCTTGTCCCCGGATCTCACTATCCTGCCCCCGCAGGCAAGTTCCTGAGCAGAATCGACTGCTGTATCGGACGCGACCTCTTCGCACACTGGAATCGTAAAGACGAACCGAGCGCCGCGCCCCACGCCATCGCTCTCCGCCCACAAACGTCCTCCGTGCGCTTCCACTATTCCCTTGCAGATCGCCAGACCCAGCCCATCACCCGCGATCTTACGCTCATCGTCTTCTATGCCTACCCGAGAGAACTTCCTGAAAAGGTTAGGCAAATGCTCGACTGATATACCCCTGCCCTCGTCTATCACAGAGACTGCTACATGAAATCTTTCTTGCGACGCGGTCACTGTGACAGTAGAGGACTCCGGGGAGTATTTGGATGCGTTGGACAACAGGTTATCCAACACTTGAGCGATACGCCGAGCGTCCCCTGAGATCGATGGCAAGTCCGGAGCGAGAACGCTCTCAATTCGATGTGATGATCCACTGCGAAGGAACGCATCCTTCGCTTCGTCTATTAGAACCGTCAAATCCGTCGGCTTGGGATTGACCGACAGTATCCCGGCTTCTATCCGTGTCACATCCAACAGGTTGTTGACGAGGCCCCGAAGATGGTCTGCCTGCCCGTCTATGATCTGGAAAAACTGACGAGTTTCGACAGCGCCGGGCGGTGGAGAACTTCGCAAGGCAGTAGCAGTAGCCCCTTTGATAGTGGTCAGTGGTGTCCGCAGCTCGTGGCTCACCATGCCGAGAAACTCGTTGCGCAGCCGCTGCATCTCCTGAATCGGTGTCATATCCTGGATTACAGCAACAGCGGACACTATCTCGCCATCTTCCGAGTAGATCGGAGTGGCGTTGACGAGGGTAGAGATCGTGCCGCCACCCTGTTGTCGATCGAAGAGTATCTCTTCGGCGCGCACGGTTTCGCCATGATCCAAGGCCCGCGACAACGGTCGCTCCTCAGTCTGGTACTTACTCCCATCCGCTCGGCGATATATCGATGCTTCCTGATATCGCTCTAACCTGCTGCCAGGCTCAGGCGGAATACCCATGATACGCTCTGCCTCTTGGTTTACTAACGCAACTTTCCTTGTTCCGGCATCCACAACCAACACACCTATCGGCGAAGTGTTGACCAGCGCCTCCAGACGCTGTCTTTCAGTCTCCACATCTCCTCTAGCTCGCTGCTCGTCCCTGTATCTGAGCGCGTTTGCAATAGTTATAGCAGCCTGGGACGAGAACATGACCAGGAGCGTTTCGTCTTCGCTCGTAAATTCTTGTCCGTCCCCCTTTTCAGTAAGATAGATATTGCCAACAGAGTCTCCCAAATGACGGATCGGCATACCGAGGAATGTTTTCATCACCGGGTGGTTCTTGGGGAATCCGACCGACCGACAGTGCATGCCGATGTCGGAGAGTCTCAGCGGCTCTCCAATCTCGTTCATGTACCCGAGGAGTCCCAACCCTTTAGGCAAGTTTCCCAGCAGATTGCGTTCTTGGGGGGTGATGCCAGAGGTAAAGAAGTCCCGTACTTGGCCAAGGTCATCGAAAACCGCAAGCGCTCCATACCGAGCGTTGGTCAGCGAACATGCCCCATCCACTACTTCCTGCAAGATGGTATCGATATCGAGGCTCTCAGAAATGCGGCGGCTGACCTCGCCAAAGACAGTAAGGCGAGTACGCAGCATATCGTTTTCATGTCTCAGATTGTCAGATTCGATCAAAGATTTCATCCTAAGTACGATTCGGCGACTGCCCAGCATCTGGTGAGAATATGTGGATTGTAACATGACACTTAGTCCACAGACTCGAAAAACTTCATAAAACCTTTACAGATATGAGAGAGATCTTCACGCCATCTTCATACGCTCCGACTATGATGTGGAAGATCCCGAAGAGACTCTCGATGACGCGGAAGATTTACTCGATAAAATTATGGCGGCAAACTGTTCTGCGACGCCTCTCATTCTAGGCACACTTGCTAATATACCAGGGGTTGTGATCGGTGCCGCATTCTGTGTGCAAGTAACATGGGCAACGATCGAAGCGAAGGACGGGATCGAGGACATCGAGGACGAATTGCCCAAGGATGTATCGGAGGTCCCAACGGACTGCACACTAATGATTCGCATATCGTATATTGGATTAGGTCCGACCCGAGTGGAGCTGGAAAGATGCGGAGCATACTCCGGAGAGTATTATCGAATTGGTGGCTAACCTGTATCACTTAGCGATACACCACATGGAACAAGCGCCGCCCCGTTAACCACCAATCCACAGGAACCCTTCTAAAGGTTCCTGTGGATTGGTCATCGAAGGAGCAATAAAACAATGCGACAAAAGATTCTTAGGGCTGAATACATTGTCCCTTGTATAGTTCTTGGCATAGGAATAGCGTACATATTTTACCTGTCGAGGGACTACATCTGGGTTATCATTCTCTTAGGTGTTGTCTGTGCCGACTTTGGCTTGCGGCGATACTTCGAACGCATAACACCCAAAGACAAGTTCCATCTCTTGCATCCATGGAAAATCCCAAACCCAGCTAGGAGACGCGATCTTTGGTTACTAGCCAGCTTCAACTCGATGCTGCATTTGCCGATGTACATTGCGATTGCCGTAGCTTTGGCGCTGGCGGTCGATATGTCAATCGCAGTATATGGCGTTATGCTCACGGGTTTGACACTAGTCACTTGCATGAATAGTTACCAGCATATGCGGCGACAGTATAGAACGGATCGAGTCGATAACGGCTCGAAAGAGCGCGGCGATGGACTGCTATATTACGAAGGGCCTTCGGATTTGAGTAGGCGTGAAGTGCTGAAATCAGCGGTAATCGCCATAGTATTGATAGTTGCCTATCACATTACTCTCCTGGCGTGGCTGCTTTCGCCCCTGAGATAATCGAGTCAAGATCTGTCAGTCCACACGCCTAAAGCCGGGGTAAGCGACAGCGAACAACGCCGTCACCACCGCCAGCAGTATGCCGCTGATCAGGAGCGCGTCCGGTGTCCCGATGCGCTCCGCAAGCGCTCCGAACGGTATCGAACTTAGAGGCATCGCCCCGAATGTCATCATAGTTATACTCATCATCCGCCCGCGCATCTCAGGAGCGGCCAAAACCTGCATCATAGTCATAGTCATGGACATCGACACCGAGCTTATCGCTCCGATCAGCAGCAGGAACGGTATCGAAACCCCGTAATCCGTAACCTGCGAGAAGCCCGCAAGCCCGATGCCCCACATAGCGGAAGATACTATCAGCACCATTCCTCTGCGTCCAAGATTGGGCATCGCCGCCAGGCCGAGCGTTCCTGCTAACGCGCCTACCCCCATGATAGTCATTAGAATGCCTAAACCGTCGGACTGTACATTCAGCGCCTCGCGCGCCCATGCCGGCATCAACGCCCAGTAAGAGAAGCCGAACAGTGTCGTTATCAGCACCAGCACGATAACACCCAGCCGCCCAGGGTCTGATTTTGCATAGGCCAAACCCTCTAGTATGTCTCCTATTACTCCTTTGCGCGAAGAAGACGCCGGCGTCTTGCCCGCGTTCACCATCATCGTCGATACCACGGCGAACACATAGATACCACTCACGACAAAAAACACGCCGTGCGTGCCGATTATCAGTATGAGGAATCCCGCAACGGCCGGGCCGGCGATGCGCGTGAGATTCATTCCTGAATTATTCAGGCTGATCGCGTTCATCAAACTCTTTTCAGGGACGATCTCCGAAAGCATCGCCTGACGGCTCGGCATATTGAACGCCATCAGAGAGCCATTGATGAACCCAATGACCATCACATGCCAGAACTCCACAAGGCCAGTCATATCCAGCGCGCCAATGATGATCGTCATGACGGCGTTTCCCATCTGGGAGATGATGACGAGATGTCTTCGAGGGAGCCTGTCGGCAAGCGCGCCGCCTATCAGAGACACGAAAGTCATCGGTAGCGAGAAGCTCATCATCACTAGCGCAAGCGCAAGCGGAGAATCATCGGCCAGACGAAGAACGAGCCATCCTCGCGTTATCATCTGCATGTTCATTGCCAGAAAGGATACGAACGAACCGGCCGCCATCCAGCGAAACTCGCGGTATCGCAGAGAATCCAGCATCGGATAGCGGCTGGCAGAAAATCGGGGCGGTTTCGGAGCCGGCGCATCCGGGCGGGGAGAATCGGCGGGGGTTTCTATCCGCTGGGGCAAATCTACACCATAGTAAAGTAGTGAAGTTCGATTTAAGAAATTATGTGCAGGGTTGAGCGAGTGAATAAGGTTACATTTGCTCACTCGGCAGGGTCAACTGTATCTTTACTGTTGCGCCTATGGTTTCTTTGCGTAGGATCATCGGATATACCGATATGCCGTTATACCGTCCGTCATTCATTTCAATCTCGATATAGTAATCGGCAAGAGGTTACGACAGGGGGAAGACATCCATGCCATACACGATCAACCATGTACACATACGCTCAGCGAATCCGCCTGAGTCCGCCGCATGGTACGCCGAGCATTTCGGCGCGAGACTAGTATCACAGCGCGAGGTCATGCCCGGCACCATAACCATCAGCATGGACATGGGCAGCCCCGTTCGTCTGAACATATCCTCGCAGGCGCCCGGCTCATCGGACGAAAAGGCGGCGGCAGAGCTGAACCGGCTCGGTCTGGAGCATTTCGGATTCGATGTAGAAGACATCGCCTCGGATCTTGCCCGGCTGGAGGACGCCGGCGTTCGCATCGTCCTGCCGCTGACCGAAGTGCCGGGCGGCGCAAAGCTCGCATATATCGAAGGCCCGGACGATGTGCTGATCGAGCTGGTTCAGCCGCCAGCGTGAGCAGGCTGATAGCCGCGCAGATGCCTCCGTCGGAGGAACACAGGACACCGACACAGTCAACGACTTATTCACAAATCGGCGAGCATACTGGCCATACAATCTGCGAGCTGGGGCGTTTCTATTCCGTTTGCGCCGAGCCCGAGAACGCGACTATGCACCAGGAATGCGCATGAGCTAGATGTGGCGGCTAACTAGATTTATGTCAGTGAAAGCCCCTCGATGAACTCCAGATTCGGCAGTTTGCCGAGCTCCGACGGCGCAACCTTCAGCTTCGACGACCGACTGCCGCCGCCCAGTATCAGATAGTCCAGCGCGCGCAGCTTGGCATCGGCATAAATCGGCAGGTCTGTGGGAAGGCCGAACGGCGTTACACCGCCTATCATCATACCGGTCAGCTGCGCTGTCTCGTCGGCGCGGGCAAATGACGCGCGCGACACGCCCAGCAGCCCCTTGACTCGCCTGTTCACATCCAGTCTGTCAGTCGCCGCCACGATGCAGGCGCAATGCTTCTTCGCGCCCCGCTTCGAGACTACCACAATCGTATTGCCCGACTTCTCCATCGGAAAGCCGTACTCCTCGCAAAACGCCGCCGTGTCCGCAAAATCCGGGTCTATCTCGAACATCTCATACTCGACACGAAGCGCGCGCAACTGAGAGACAACTGCCTGTTCTATCTCGTCATGTGTGGACATTTAGAGACCTCCTCCACTCGAAGCCCTAACTAGTTGTATATACTTAACTGCCACGGGTGAATCAGCTCAGCCGATGTCGCGGATTCGGATGATCCATAACAGCAGTGTTCACCAAATTGTCCGGCATCCGTCCGGTGAGTACTCGCGCTACCTCGCGCGCCGCGCGCTGTTCTAGCTCCAGCGTCGCCTCCTGACTGAAGAAGGCGACATGCGGTGTTACGATGATGTTGTCCAGGCTCAGCAGCGGATGATCCGGCGCTGGGTGATTGTCCGCCATTACATCGAGCGCGGCGGCCGCAATGCCATCGCCGACCAGCGCATCGTAAAGCGCTGCCTCGTCTATCAGCGGGCCGCGCGCGCAGTTTATCAAGAGCGCGTCGGACTTCATCAGGCCGAACTCCCGCGCGCCGATCATCCGCTCGGTCTCGACATTCAGCGGAGAGTGCAGTGTTACGAAATCCGACGCAGAGAGCAGCTCGTCCAGCTCCACTTTGCGCGCGCCACGAAGGGCGCACTGCTCCGCCGTCATGTACGGGTCGAACGCCAGCACACGGAAGCCAAACGCCAACGACTTCTGCGCCACCGCCTGCCCGATTCGCCCGAATCCGACTACACCCAAAGTCTTGCCGCGCAGACGCATCATGCGCATAGTCAGCGCAACGCTCCCCCATCCGTCGTCCTTCACCGACTTGTCGAATAGCGCAATACGCCGATTCCATGCCAGCAAGAGCGCCATAACATGATCGGATACCTCATCGACGCAGTAATCCGGAACATAAGTAACGGCCATACCGAGTTCGGTGGCTGTATCGACGGCAATGTTATCTACTCCGACTCCGAATCTGCCGACGGCGACGCACTTCGGCGCGGCTCTCAGCACATTCGGAGTAACCTGCGCAAAGCAGGTCATTATCGCATCGACATCCCCGGCCAGCGAAATCAGAGTCTGTTCCTCGCCATCTGGGGCAACGACGACATCCGCGTCCGCCTCCTCGCGAAGAACGGCCTCCTCCGGTTCCGTAGTAGGCCATACATGATCGGTTATCAGAACCTTGAACTTGGACAACTGACCCCTCCTTTTCTACTGCAAACAGGTCATTTCGAGCATGGTTAAAAACTAGCCGATTACAGACAGGGAAAGAGTGTCTAAAGAGCGCCTGCCGCCTAAAGACATCTGGACGCTATCTCGGAATCTGCCTCACAGCTTCATTGGATCGAACATGCAGCCGTCCACGAATATTTCGAAGAAATCTGGAATTGTCTCCAGTTCCACATGTTCTATCGTCGCCGCAAGGCTTTCGATGCGCTGACGCATTTCGCCTGACATGAGCATGATAGTAGCCCCTTCCAGCGCGGCGTTTCCGACCTTTGCGATGCGCTCCTGCGGCACACTGGCTACGAACCCGACTGCGACGGCGTTGGAAACATCGAGATAATTCGCAAATCCCCCTGCAAGATACAGCTTGGAGATCGACTCGACCGGCAGCCCATACTGACGCATCAGGATGTACTGCCCTGAATAGTTGGCGGATTTGGCCTGCGCCAGAGCGGATATGTCAGCGCGCGAGAGCGACATATCACGCGCCGGCTCGAACACGAATTCGCGCGCGCCGTCGTAGAATGCCCCCAGCTCGTTCATCTTTCCCGTGCGCCGCAGCTCCGCGAGCAGATCGACTAAGCCAGAACCGCAGATACCCTGCGGCGGCGCATCGCCAATAGTGCGAATCTCCACGCCAGAATCGGCAATACGAACCGACTCGACTGCGCCATCGTATCCCGGCATCCCGTATGTAACCTGCCCCCCCTCGAACGCCGGCCCCGCAGGGCAGGACGCCGCCAGCATCCGATGACGGCTGCCGATCACCACTTCGGTGTTCGTACCGACATCCACTAGCATCACGGTATCGTTCTCTTCGTCCATGCCGACGGCCAGCAGATCTGCTGCCACATCCGCCCCGACATGACTTCCAATCAGCGGGCCGCCGTACACATTCGCGCGCGGAAAGACACGCAGGCCGACTTCCCGCGCGGTGGAGTGGAGCGCAGTCGTCTCGCGCAACCCGTCTCGCATCTCCGTCTCGGTTATCGACCTGTACGGCTTCTCCCCTATCGGTTGAACATCGATACCGAAGAATATATCGCGCATCGTGGCATTGCCGACTACTACGACCTCGTATATCTCCCGCCGGTGAAAGCCCAGACTGCGCGCTATGTCGCCAATCTCGAAGTTGATGGCGGACAGCATCACCTGTCGCAATTCGCCGTGATTTTCACCTCCGTCGTAGGATATGCGATTCATAATATCGCTGCCGCCGAAACGCTGTGGGTTCTCAAATGAAGCGGTATGTAGAACGCTCCCTGTCTCCAGATCGACGAGGTTCATGGCAACGGTCGTCGTGCCGATGTCAGCGGCCAGCCCATACATCCTGCCGCGGTATGCGTCGATTCGGCTGCCGGCGAAGAAAACTTCATCGCCGCGCCGAGTCGTCAGAGGCGCGAGGGCTATCTCTCGGCGTATAGACTGCGTCAAGATTCGAGGCTGGCGCCGCAAGACGGCGAACTCTACATCCGCTTCGGAGTCGATGACGACGGCTTGGCAGGCGAGCCGGTAATTATCTCTCAAGAAACTTTCTGAGGGAGTCGGCTCGCAGAGCGCGTCCATGCCCCGCCGTATCTCGACGATGCACTCATGGCACTCGCCGGTTCGTCCGCACGAAGTAGGTACACGCACGCTCAGACTGTCGGCGCAATCGAATATGGAGCGACCCGATTCTAGTTCGCGTCGTTCGCCTTCGTGGTATATCGGAGACATACGCTTATCGTATCACGAAGCGGCGCCCTAATCGGACAGGCTTATCGATATTTGCCAACTGGGTCATGAGCGCGAGGCTATGCGCTAGATAGCGCCCGAATGCCATCATCATCATCTCAACATTCGCACAGGAGCAGGGAGATCATCCGGTGGAGAGTCTGCGATTGCGCGGCGGGCATACAGCGGCGCCAACTCTTCATGCTCCATACCTAGCAAACCGCCGAACACCAGCTCGTTATGCTCTCCAAACAGTGGAGATGCGCGCCGCACCCTGCCGGGAGTTTCCGACAGTTTCCAAGCCATCCCCGGATATGGGAATACCCCCATATCCGGATGTTCGATCGGGACATAGAAGCCGCGCGCATGAAAGTGTGGGTTGCTGACCATCTCCCAGTTGGCAAGTACGGGGCCGGCGGGAACCCCTATTCTCTGGAGCATGGCTGCCGCCTCGTTATGGTCATGGCGGCGTGTCCATTCGGATATGGCAGCGTCTAGCCGGTCATGACAGCGGCGGCGGCCCTCGGCGGTTCGCAATTCGCGCTCGGCATACAGATCCGGGCGTTCGATTACCTGCGTCAGCGCGCTCCACTCCTCATCGGAGCGAATGCATAGTACGAGCCAAGAATCATCGCCGAAACATTGGTACGCGCCCTGCGGCGCATATCGCGCATCTCTATTGCCGCGCCTGCGCGTTGGGGCGCCTGTAGTAGTGTATTCCATCACCGACTCAGGGAAAAATGTGATGCCGTTTTCATGCAGCGACATATCAACATACTGCCCCTCTCCGGTAGCTGCTCTATGGTGAAGCGCGGCGAGAGCTGCGACGGCGGCATGCCCACCGGTAACAGGGTCTGCGTAGAACAGCGTCGTTCGGTATGGCGTGTCATCGTCCGCATATCCAGTCGCCGCAGCGAGACCGCAGGATGCTTCGACATTCGCGCCATAGGCGACGAAATCACGATCTGGTCCCGTCTGCCCGAACCCGGATACAGACACCATAATCAGTCGCGGATTCGCGCGTTGCAAAATGGGATATTCCAGATCGAAGTTTCGCATCACGCGCGGGCTGTTGTTCTCGATTACGATGTCCGACTTGGAAACGAGCCTGAGGAATATGTCTCTAGCCTCGCCGTCACGCAAATCTAAAGTAATCGCATACTTGTTCCGGTTGAGCTTGTTGAAATATGCGGAGCGGTTGTAGTGATGTCTAAACGGGTCTCCTCCGGGGTATCGTCCTCCGCGCGTAGCCGGACGGTCGGGGGCCTCTATCTTTATCACCTCCGCGCCCAGATCCGCCAAATGTCGCGCGGCCAGCGGCCCAGCCCAATTCGCGGTAAGCTCGAGAACCCTAATCCCGCTCAGCGGCAAGTTGGGGTCATGTATTCCTCCGTGTTCCAGCGGCGCGCGCTCGTCGTGGACGAATCGCCTTTCGCCGCGCGTGAAACCGAAATCCGCATCCTGTCCCAACAGCGGGGCATACCGTCGGATAGACGCGGGCGTTCTCTCGAAGATGTACGGGAAGCCGGGCATGGTGACAGTCCCTGCCTGCGGATGTTTCACACGCTGAAACCAGTCGCGCTCGGCGAGCTGCCCGGACGAAAGCAGATCCGCCGCGTCGTTCACCGGCGTAACAGGTATCCGCAGCTCCTGACCCGCCCTGAATATCTCGTCCTTGCTGCGCTCGGCGCACCATTCCGCCAGTATCTCCGCGAGTTCTCCTCTGTTATCGAACCATGACTGACGATCCGCAAAGCGTGGATCGTCCATCAGCTCTGGGCGGTCTATCAGAACGAAAACCGTCGGATCCCATCTGAACAGGAAGAACCACACCCAGCCATCCAGACATGGGATGCAGTCGGGTTCACTGCGACGCATCACGATGCCCTCGTGCGTCCATGAAGTGGAAGTCCATGCGTGGGCAGACAACATAGATTCGACTGCGGACACATCCACATGCTGCCCTCGCCCGGTTTTGCGCGCCCGCCACAACGCGGACAGCGCGGCAATAGTCGCCTGAGAACCTGCATGAAGCATGGCCTGATGGTTGTTCATCATCAGCGGCTCTCGGTCCCGGTGGCCGCCGAAGTACATGTAGCCGCCCATCGCATAGTCGATTATCTCATCGGACTTCCAGTCTCTATATGGCCCTGTCTGACCAAAATGAGTTATGGATACGATGACTAGAGCGGGGTTCGAGAGGCGCAGTTCATCTATACCGAGTCCTATGGAGTCGAGATGTCCGGGCGCGAAACTCTCCACCAGAATATCGGCATCCAGCGCTAGGCTGCGAAATCTATCTCGCCCCTCATCCGAGCGCAAATCGACGGCGATGCTGTTTTTGTTGGCCGCATAGTATGAGAACATGCCGCTCTTCTCGATATGCGCCTCGCCCGCAAAGGGGCCCACCCGCCGAAGCGGATGGCCTCCGTCCGGTCTCTCGACCAGCGCGACCGTCGCGCCTAAGTCGGCCAGCAGCTTCGTACAATACGCGCCTCCAATCGAGTCGCTCGCATCCAGCACATTTACACCATCCAATGCGAGCATGAGTCGGCACCGTCCCTCGAAAAAATAGGCCTCTGACAGTAGCAGATTTACCTCAGCGGCAAGACCTCTAACACCTGCGGGTTGACCAAATTCATCGGCATACGCCCATCGAGAGCGGCGGCGATTTCGACGCCGTACCGACGCGGACGCAGCGCCATTGACAGCTCGGAATAGTGAGCTGCATGCGGAGTCAGCACGGTATTGGTCATCGACAGCAGCGGGTTGTCTTGCGTTGGAGGCTCCTGTTCCAAGACATCCAAGCCCGCGCCGAGTATCCAGCCCTCCTGCAAAGCGGTTGTCAATGCATGTTCGTCCACAACCGGGCCGCGCGATGTGTTGATTAGAATAGCGGTAGGCTTCATCTTACGCAGCGCGTCTTCATCGATCAGATGAAAAGTGCTGTCATCGAGAGGCGTATGAACGGATATATAATCGGATCGCGCCAGAAGCTCATCGAAGGATACCGAATCCGCGCCCACAGCGTCGAACGCATCCTCCGACACGAACGGGTCGTATGCTATTAGCTCCACCTCGAACGCTTTGACGCGGCGGGCAAACGCGCTCCCGATGCGCCCTAATCCGACTACGCCCACCGTTTCGGTGTGCAGTGGGCCGACGGGCGCGGAGATAATCGGCGACCACATATCCTCACGAACGCTGCGCTCCTGCTCCAGCAGTTTTCGGTTCGCCGCGAGTAGAAGCATCATCGCCTGATTGGCAACTTCCCTCGTCCATAGATCGGGAACATTGATGACAGCAATACCGTTGTCGGTGGCTGCCGGCACATCGATACAGTCAAAACCGACACCTGTCCTGAGAACAGCGCGGCACTTCTCTAGCGAAGACAAAACCTTGCGCGTTATCGGCGCCTCGGTCACTATCAGCGCGTCGGCATTTCGCGCCTGTTCGATTATCTCGTCCTCTGATTCCAGACGGGGCAGCGGAACGAGCTTCGCGCCCACCCTGTCCAGCTCTTCTATCGTATCGGTATGGTCAGAACTCGGCGTGTGGCCTATGTAATAGACTGTGAATCTGGAATCCGCCATGATCTCCTCTCCAGCAGCATGAAAATCAATATCAGTAATGTCAGTAGGGAACAAACATCGGGGATTATATCACGCCGCCGCGTCACGAGTTCGTATTTTTGCGGGACTAGCGGCCACCGCCGCCTGTCGCCATGCGTTTTGCGTAGCCACGCAACCTGTCGCCCGCGTCATTCATCGCGCCTAGCCCTTGCTCCAAAGTATCTAGGCAGGATGACGGAACAGCCAACAGAAACAGACTCGGCGGCAAGCCGGTGTACAGGCGCATTCCAACACATCCGAGCGACATAGCTGGCTTCTGATGCGTATGCGCAATAGGCAGCACTCCACACGCCGGACGGGTGAACGATGCCCCCTGCGGATTGTCTCGCCACATCACTTTGCCGAGTATATCCTGAAGGACGCCCATCTGCGGCAGTGTCGCCCATAGAAGAATGAGGTCTGGCGCCAACGGAGCCTTCCAAAGCGGGGAATACACTACACCCTCGCCCGCGTCTGTAAATCTAGCCGTCCGCTCGATCTCCTGTGCATCATCGCCGGCGCTCGCTTCGCACATCTCCTCTAGCAGCGCGGCGAGCTCGATTTCTCTGCCTTCCGCCGAGAGAAAGCCTGAGACCACCCCGCCAATGCCGCAGCCTGAATGCTGATCGCCCGGCACATACACCGGGCGTATCTCGCCAATCCGCCACAGCGAACAGAACGATGGCGGATCTTTGTATAACGGAGGGACATCCTGCGGCTCGGAATCCACAAAAGTCATAGACACCGGCGGTATCTCGATACCTAGCCGGTCTGCCAGCAATTCGGTCAGTCGTAGCGAGTTCATAGTTCGACTTCGGAGTTTATCATCTATCGTCGGCCATCCGCCATTCCCAGCGCGTCTGGCATCCGTCGCAGCAGCAGCAGCGACAGCACACCCGCCACCGCCAGCATCCCATTGAACGAAAACGCCAGCCCCCAGCCAACGGAGCCATGCGCGAAGTCCAGCACGAAGCCGGCGACGACGGGGGCGAGCGCGCCCGCGGTGAAACCCAGCGCGCTCTGCACCGCTTGCGTCGAGCCTATCAGCTCACGCGGCGCAAGTTCTGTCACGGCAGTGGAATATATGGCAGAATCCGCCGCCGTCACGAAGCCATATACGAAGCCAAGAGCGATAGTCGCAGGCATAGGTGCATCTACCATCCAACCGACGGCGAAGGAGGCCGCGCCGCTGGCTGCGAATATCACCCCAGCAGCGAGAGTGCGGCCTATTCTGTCCGACAGCATCCCGCCGAGGATTACGCCTGCAATCCCCGAAGCGAACATGAATCCGCTCCAAGTAGCGGCCAGCGCGGCAGCCTCCAGCGGCTGGCGTCCCTGCCGAACCAGCGCGGCGGCCAACAGCATCGGCAGCCAAACGCGCGCAATGTAAAGCTCGGCTGTATGCAGGGCGTAGGCGGCATTCGCCAAGAGCAGCGGCCTATGCCTCAACACGCTCGGGCTCAGTATGCCAGAGCTGGTCGCAGACAGCTGGGAGGGGGGACCTCTCCGCTCTTCGCCCAACATGAGAAGCGCGGCGAGCGCAACTCCGGGTATTCCTGCCAGCGCGGTCAGCAGATAAGCAGCCTGCCATGAATCAGTAGCCTCCAGCAGCTGCCCCATGAACACATACGAAAGTGTCGTCCCGCCGTAGCCTACGCCTACGAACACCGCCACCGCCGTCCCGCGCATTCTGCCCGCGAATCGCAGCGATACCAACCGCACGCCGACGACATATGCGACGATATGCCCCGCTCCCGCAACGAATCGCAGCGCGCAGCCGCTGAGGACATCTCGCGCCAACATCGGGAACAGCAGGTTGCCAACAACCAGCAGAAGAGTGCCCGCAAACAACGCTCGCCCTAGGGGAATACGGTCGGTAACGGGTAAGAGGACGACCGACGCAACCGCCTGACCCGCCAGATACGCGCTGAACACGACCGCCGACTGAGAGTTCGACATCCCCCACTCCGCGCGGATAACGGGAATGGATGCTATGTAACTCGAAAACGGCAGCAGCGCCAACACAAGCGATACGCTGATAAATGACAGCCACAAGATATCTGGCCGTCTCCAAGACTTCCTCGCGGCTTCCATGCCGTCCTCAGAGCCAGCCGGAGCGTATCTGCCTAACCAGTCCGATGACAGACGCGGCGACATTCGGTAGGAGTATCGCCCAAATCACAGCCGTCTGAGATATTTCGCGCGAGTCGAAAGATGCCGTACTTGGATCTATTACTGTCTCGAATATATACGCGCCCCACGCAGCCGCTAAACCGAGCGCAACTGCGCCCACAGTCCAATAAGACCTCAGCCTGACACCAGAATCAGCGTCCAACCACGCTATCAGCGCGCCAATGCCCGCAACCGCACCTATGGAGCCGAACCACAAAAACACGAACACCCATCTAGGCCAGAGAAAGTCCATAAGGCGGAACAGAACCCAGACAGAGACCATCGCCGAAATACAGAGTATGAGCGACAGCCCAAAACCTGCGAATGCCCGAAGCCCAAATGAGAAGATGTTGTACAAGTAATCAACAGCTTGTGGCAGAATGCCGACAAACCCTAGTTTAGGTTGATCAGAACCAAGATGACACCAGTTATGACAGTAGCCCAAGTCAGCGCGACAATAGCCATCACCGAAGATGCCTGGACTCTCATATCCCTGCGAACGCTCTCGAATTTCTCGTTGACTTCCCCGCGCAGGTTAGCATCTACGCGGTCCGTTCTCTCTATAATGTTAGCATCGACGCGATCCGCTCTCTCTATAATATTAGCATTTACACGGTCGATTCTCTCGGTGAGCTCCATTCGCAGATTCGTCTCTACGCGCTCGATCCTCTCCGTGAGCTTGGCATCTGTGCGCTCGATCCTCTCCGTGAGCTTAGCATCTGTGCGGTCGATCCTCTCCGTGAGGTTGGTCTCCACACGGTCGATTCTCTCTGTAAGCTCCGTTCGCAGATTCGTCTCTACGCGCTCGATCCTCTCCGTGAGCTTGGCATCTACATGGTCGATCCTCTCCGTGAGGTTAGTCTCCACACGATCGACCCTCTCCGTGAGGCCTGTGAGGGCAGCCTCTACACGATCGACCCTTCCCGTCAGATCCGTAAGATTCGTCTCTACGCGGTCGATTCTCTCCGTAAGATTCGTCTCTACACGGTCGATTCTCTCTATGAGTCCCGAGCGCATATCCACTATGTCATAGTGCATTGCTTCCAATCGGGCCGCAATTTGCTCATAGGTACCGAGCAACCTACTCTGTTCGCTCTCTGCCGTCGTTGTCATCGCATATCCTTACTTATATCTTCGGATTATCAGCGTATCCCCGTGGATGCTGGCCAGGTCTATGGCAGCAAACACAGCCCAGGTGATCCAAATCATCACATAGAGGTCGGTTACACCATTAACGCTATTCTGGCTTCTCTACTAACCGAAAACTTCCACGCTAAGACGCATTCCATGATCGTAATCATGATGGTACACCAGATCGCGCTGCGCCCACAGGTCAAGCTGCTGTGTATTGCGCATCCAGACTATGCCCGACGCGCCAGTTTGGGGTCGAGCACATCTCGCAAACCATCTCCAACCAGATTGATGGCAAGAACCGTTACCGTCAGTATCAGGCCTGGGAAGAAGGCGATCCACGCAGCAAGCTGAAAGAAGGTGCGCCCTAACGCGAGTATGTTACCCCAACTAGGCTGATCGGGCGGAATACCCAGACCAAGAAAGCTCAGACCAGCTTCGACTAGAATGGCGGAGGCGAATACGAAAGTCGCCTGCACGATAACCGCCGCGAGAGTATTCGGCGCGATATGCTGAAGGAGTATGCGCCAAGTCGGAGCGCCAATTGCGCGCGCCGCTTCTACGAACTGAAACTCCCGAATGCTCAGAACCTGAGAGCGCACTATCCGCACCATACGCGGAGTGTCCACGATGGTTATTACTATGATCACATTGACGACCGAACTGCCGAGCATGGCTATCAGCGCGAGCGCGAGCAAAAGCGTGGGGAAGGACATTATGGCGTCCATAAACCGCTGGATTATTATATCCATAAGACGGTCGTAGCCGGATACTAGACCAATCAGCATACCCGCCGCCACTGTCAGAAGCGCCACAGTGAATCCGACCAGCATCGAAACACGCCCGCCGTGAATCGACCTCGAATATACATCGCGCCCGGTGTTATCCGTGCCGAACCAGTGTGTCGCGGACGGAGACTGAAGACGATCGAGGGGCTGATTGTCGAACGGGTCGTACCTGTCCAAGAAACCTGCAAAAGTGGTGAAGAACATGACTATCAGTAAAATGACGACGCCAGCAGCCATGTTAGGGTTCTTTGCGAATGCGCGACGAACGCCGACAGCGCGGGAACGCCACTTGTAACCCGTATCCACTGCGGCGATGGTCGTCGTATCTTCCCTCGCCATCAGTACCTCACTCTAGGGTCCAGGTATGCGTAGATGATATCGACTGCGAGATTTACGAACACATATGCGCATGCGAATATCATCATAAGCCCTTGAATGACAGGGAAATCTCGGTCTCCGACCGCGCCGACGAACAGCCTGCCCATTCCAGGAATGGCGAACACAGTCTCTGTCAGCACCGCGCCGGTTACAGCGCCCGCAAAGCTAAGCCCGACGATAGTTACGATGGGCATGGACGCCGCCCGGAATGCGTGTCGGAACAGTACCACTGGCTCTATCAGTCCCTTGGCGCGCGCGGTGCGTATGTAGTCGTCCCTGAGAACTTCCAGCATGCTCGAGCGAGTCATCCTGGCGTTCAGCGCCATGAAACTGGTACCTATCGATACCGCAGGCAATATCAGATGATGGAAGAATCCGGGAGGATCTTCCGATAAGTGGACAAAGCCAAACACCGGCGTCCATCCCAGCGTTAAGCCGAACAACCAGATGAGGTTGAACGCAAGCCAGAAACCCGGCATGGCAAAACCGATCACCGCGAATACCATTATTACGCGGTCTATCCAAGTATTCGCCTTCCATGCGGCGAGTATCCCCATCGGTATGCCCAGCACAACGGCAATCAAAATACCCGTGAATATCACAGATACCGTAGGCTCGATTCGCGTAGAGACCAGCTCCCAAACCGATTTACCAGTGAACAGCGAAGTTCCCATATCCCCTAGGAAGAAGCCTGTGATCCAGTCGAGATACTGGACGACTGCTGGCCTGTCCACACCCAGTTGTTTGCGCGCCTCTTCTATGTCCTCTTTAGTCGCAAACTGAAGAAAGTCTCCCCCTAGCAGTATCGCCGCCGGATCTCCCGGCGCAAGCTGCATTATCGAGAAAGTGATCAGCGAGACTGCAATAACGACAGGCACGGCAAGAATTGTTCTTCTTATTATGTATGGAAGCATCGCTCGTTAGCGCCCGTACCAAATCCAGCGTCTGTGGTCATATGGCTCGTAATCTATATGCTGCGCTTGATTCTGATACCCGTAGATGTCTGTATCATGTCGGATTTACGATGTAGGATATAAACATAGTGGGCGTATCCCTCGATGTATGGAAATACTCGAGGGGCGCGCCCACTATCACTATTGAGACCGTGCACTATCGAGACCGGCGCTATCAGGCAGAAGCCTAAACCGCTATCTGTCGAGCCAGACGTTGTGCAAGATCGGGAATAGACAATCGATGCAGAAGTTCTCCACATCCGAGCTTATCGCTCTGGGCGGGGAGAACATGAAGTGCCATATGCGTGCAGGGTTGTCGTATAGAACCGCGTTCATTTCGTCGAACAGGCTCTGAAGCTCGACCGGATCGGTCTCTACGAGGAACTCGTCTCGCAGCTCGGTAATACGCGGCTCGACCCAACCTGCGGCATTCGGGCTTGCGGCCATAGCAGGCGCGAGCGGGTTCAGCCCGTTCGCAAAGTTCGACCAGCTGGTGGCTACCTCCCAAGGACCTTCGGTTCCAGTCAGAGAGATGCGGCTCGCCCAGTCCATCGACACCAGCTCGACCTTGGTGAAGCCAAGATCTTTGAGCGCATCCGCCATAATCAATCCAGCCTCGGGCATGAACGGCATATCGGACGCCGCAATCAACCGAACAGGATAGTCTTTGATACCCGGGTCGAGTTCAGCCGCCTCATCCAGCAGCTTGCGCCCGAGTTCCAGATTGCCGCTAAGTGTCTTGATGCCCTCTTCTTGAATATCATCGGAAACCACTGTCTTCCATGGCGTGCCGCAGTGTAGCTCTATGTAGCACTCCGTCCAGAACTTATCCTCGCCAACTGCCGCTTGCATTATCTGATCATTCGGGGAAGCCGCATAGGCAGCGCGGCGCGCCAATCTGCCAGCGTCCGTCATATCGAACGGCGGATGACGGAAGTTGAATGTATGCACTCCGTAGTTCCCATCGCGGATAGGCGACCATTCGATACCTTCTGCTCCTTCGAGTGTAAAGGCGAGGTCGAGCCGGAAATCGTCCAGCACATCCACACTGCCCGTCTTGAGCGCGACGACACGGGTTGCGTGGTCTGGTATATCCAGAGCGACGAATCCATCGAGGTACTGTGTTATCTCGCCTTTGGTGAAGTCCCAAGGCTCATCGCTATTCGGCACATAGCCTTCGAATTTCTCGAAAACCAGTCGCTCCTGCGGAATCCACTCTGTCATCATGTATGCGCCCGTGCCTACTACATCCTGCACAGGCTCGCCAGGGGCAAGCTGCCAAATGCTCTCGTGCATGATAGACGGCTGACGCGGGTCGAGCTGAGCCAAGAACTCCAACACCATCGCGGTGGGCTGCTCGAATTTCATAACGATCGTATTGCTCGTTTCATCCAGCGTCTGATTGAACTTCTGGTCCGCGCGCTCCTTACCCTCATTGCCGGCAGATATGCCGAGCAGCTGTCGCCCAAGCGGATCTACCCTTGCAAACCTGTTATGCGACTCAGCAATATCCAGAAGCCTTAGAGGATCGCCATTGTGGAATGTCTGACCAGCCCTGACCTCGAATGTGTACTCCGTTCCTTCTGGGCTAACCTTCCAGCTGTCCAGCATCTGCGGGAAGATGTTGTAGTCCCTGTCTCGCCAAAACAGCTGATCATAGGCGTGCCGCCCTACGGTGCCGGTGACGATTGCCCCGGTGGCGATCGGGTCGATTATCTTGATCGAACCCTGCGGGACGAACTTCAGCGTTCCACCGTACTTGGCGGATGCCAGAAGCGATGTATCTATTGGAATTGAAGTGGGTCTAACAGATGCAACGGATGGCGCCTGCGCCCCAGTGCCTGCGGGAGGTTTCGCTGCAGGCTCGGCGGCGGCGGCGGCCATGGGCCGGGCAGGAGCCTCAGGAGCCTGTTGATCTGCCGCAGCGGCAGGCGCAGGGGCCGCAGGGGCCGCAGGTTGCGCAGGAGCCGCAGGCTCTTCACTACTCGAACACGCAAGCGCCAAAACCAATAAGACAGACAGCCCTAACGCCATAATCCATCTCGAACTCAACATAGATTTCTCCTAATCGTAACTGCTCTCTGAGTGTGCGCAATTATTATAGATGAAAGACTTTCACGAATATCATAGATTGCAGACATTTCAAGAATGATACACCAATGTTTCAAGAATGTTACTTCCGAGTTTTGCGGATTATATCCCTGTATCGATATTCGGTCAACACAGCTGCGCATCTAAAGCTGGTGTCTAAGCATTCGCCTACGCTGTACATCACATATCGGAAATACAAAATATCGAACGGATGCGAAACTAGCCGTTCTCACACCACACCCGCATCCCTCAGCTCATCGACTTCTGCGCTCGTCATACCCAGAATCTGCTCCAGCACTTGCTCGGAATGTTCGCCCAACAGCGGCGGCGGCTCGATCCGAACTGCGCTGCCGTCCACCTTTATAGGACAGCCGATTATCTGATAGTCCCCGCGTTCGGAGTCGCTCATGTCGATGATCATATCCCGCGCGCGCAGATGTTCGTCCTGAAGAATCTCAGCAGTATCCTGCACCGCCCCAGCGGGGATTCCAAGCTCCGTCAACGCCTGCATCGCCTCGTATTTAGTAACGGTTCGCGTCCACGATGAGACTATCTCCTCCACCTCGTCGCAGCGCAACGCTCGGCTTTCGTCAGTAGCATATCTAGCGTCTCCGATCAGGTCTGCGCGTCCGGCGAGCGCGAGTATCGAATCCCAAGAATCACCAGCAAGAACGAGCGCCACATAATCATTGTCATTATCGTTATCATTCGGGCCACCGGCGTTCGGGCCTCGAGGTTTGCAAGGATAGATGACGCTGGGGTTGCCCCATGTGCGGTTGCCACCGCGTTCGGCCGGACGGCCGGAGCCGAAAGTATCTATCATCCGAATTCGCATCAGGTTGACGACCGCATCTTGCATCGAGACATCCACTCGCTGAGCCTGTCCCGTCGCATCACGCCGTCTGAGAGCGGCGAGGATGCCGACAGCGGCGTGCAGTCCACTGCCGGAGTCGCCGACGCCGGGCGCTACGAACAGAGGCTCCCTTCCAGTCTCTCCTTGCGCGCTCATCGCCCCGCCCATCGCCTGCGCGATATGTTCGAAACTCTTCACATGCGCGTTTGGGCCGTATGTCCCGAACCCTTTGATCGAACAGTAAACGATTTTGGGATTGGAGCGTTTCAGCGTCTCGAAGTCGAGTCCGAACCGCTCCATCTGACCTGGCCCGTAGTTCTCTGCTACGACATCCGCTCGCTCCGTCAGACGCAGTAATATCTCCCGCCCGCGCTCTGTTTTCAGATCGAGTGTAATGCTGCGCTTGCCTGAATTGAACACAATGAAATAGAAACTATCGGCATCGTCGCGGATGGCGCGTTCGCGCCGGGTGCGGTCGCCGACTCCCGGCTGCTCCACCTTGATGACATCCGCCCCTAAAAACGCCAGCAGCTGCGTACACGACGGCCCCGCCTGCACCTGTGTCAGATCGATTATTCTAATACCGTCCAACGCCGAAAGCATGACGCCGCTCCCCGTCGATGAATAACGCATATTCCAGATTGTCGGGTAACTCGATCGAAACTACCCGAAGGGCCGATCTCATCGACTTCCAATCGGCTATCTTCTCACAATCGTTTGCGTTTGAAGAAACAGAATTCGGCGTATGGGCTAGAGACCGAACTCAGCCGCTATGCGTTCGCCGACTATCTTGTCCTCACCCTCGTACAGGCCGAACACATGAATGTCGATATGCTGCTCGCCCTCGCGGACGCGCGTCCATATAGGCGGGTCTCCCGACTTGAGACGATCGACCAGATCCTGCGCGGAGAGGCCAGCAGCTTCAGGGTCGATCTCCAGATGGACGCCGAATGGCTGGTGGCCGATGATATTGTCCATCATCTCCACCTTCAGCCCCGGTATGTTAGCCAGCGGCGCGAGCACCGTCTGACACATCTGCTCCACCTCCGCCAGTCTCGATTCGTGATCCATCGTAAACCAGCGTTTGACCGCGGCGACCGCGCCGATCATCTCTTGTCTATCCACCTTGTGCGGCCTGCCGATACCGCGAATGCGCCGCCCTTCGTAGCCTACGAACGACTGATATCCGAGTTTGCGTATCATGTCCTCAGTTCCCAGCGCGAGGCCGGTGGACTGCGGAGCGCCCATGTACTTGGCGGCGATACACTGAAAATCCGCGCCCATGCGCACATACTTGCCGAAGTTCTCCAGCGGATATATTTGCCCTGCGGCATCCACTGTCATTATCAGCCCTCTCGCATGCGCTATCTCTATGCAATCCTCCAGCGGCAGTATGTTCGGGTCTGGGTCTTGCTCGACGGCGTAGAAGTGAACTGCCGCGGTGTTCGGGCCGATAGCGCGTTCGAGGTCTTCGCGTGTGGTACCTTCGTCAGTGCCAAACTCCACCAGCTTCGCGCCAGAAGTCTCTAGGCACCGATCGTACCAGTATCGCTGCCGTCTCTGGATGAGAAACTCGTTCTTCATGCCGGTCGTATCTGGGAGCTGCTGTATCAGATCGTCATCGTCGCCGGCCATGACAGCCGCAGCCGCCAGCGTAAGCGCAGATCCCGCTCCGGATGTTATCCAAGCCGCAGGAACATTCGCTATATCCGCCACTGCGCGTCCCGCCTTCTCCTCGAGATCCATCAGAGGAATGTAAGCCACGCCCGCGGCCTCCATCGCCTCCTGAACCTCCGGAGCAGGCGTCGATCCACCCAACATCGTTACGCTGCCGATGGCGTTTATCACCGGCTGCGCGCCAATGTCCTTGTATATATGTCCCCAGTCGGCGTTAGTCATTTACAACCTCCTCGAATCCTGCCACTTCGTCGGGGCAGAGCATTCCAAGCATAGTTTACAATGTCGGATGTCAGATGTCAGGTGTTCGGGGCCAATTGGCAGATACCCTGACAGATACTCAGTAGGCAGATACTCGATATTAGGATTTACCAGATGATGAAGAATGATATTCCCCCAGACCGTCCAGAGATGCCGACGAGTTACGGCGTGGGCGACGCGGCCTACGGCTTCGAACCGCTGAGTTTCTCATGGGTCGCAGAACGAATGATCGAGGCGCGTGGCTATTGGGTCGTCAGCGTGCACTCCGACGGCAGCCCGCATGCCGCGCCAGTCTGGGGAGTATGGCTCGACAGCCGCTTCTACTTCTTCACAGACTCCAACTCGACCAAGGCGCGCAACCTGAGCCGAGACGCGCGAGCCGTCGTCCATCTCGAAAGCGCAGACGAAGTGGTCGTACTAGAGGGAAGGCTGACGACAACGCCGGCTACATCCGAAGTATTGGCTGCGTACGAAGACAAATACAGCATATCGCTCGGAGACGCCCCGGGCGATATGTACCAACTTCATATGAGCAAGGCGATAGCCTGGCTCGAATCCGACTTCCCCAAAACGGCGACGCGCTGGCGAATGTAAGACTGGCGCAGCCCCAAAAGCGCGGATACCATGCCAATGACCATATACGAAAACCTCACGATTACAGACGGCGATCTGCTGTTCGACTTTCTCCAAGCAGATGCGGATACGGGGGAAACACTGTTTCGAGACTGCAATTTCGACGGAGCGGATTTTGCCAACATAGAGACGGACGCGCTCGAATTAGAACGCTGCTCGCTGATCGGGGCGAACCTTGTCAATATGGTATGCTCCGCGCTTCGGATTTCGGATTCGGTTCTGGAAGGGGCGCGGCTCGATAGGGCGGAGGCGCACGAAGCAGAGCTGATTGGATGCCGTCTGACATCCGCTCATCTCAGCGGCGCAAAACTCAACCTCTCCCGCATCACAGAATGCGACCTCTCCGGCGCAGACATGACCGACGCGAACCTCTTCGGCGCAGACCTATCCGGCTCTCGCTTCAGAGGCGTCGATCTCTCTCGTGTAAAGCTGGACGGCTCCAAGATAGAGCGCGCTGACTTCAGCATGGCATCACTCAGGGGGCACGGCTTCGAGGGACAGCATCTGGTCGGAGTCAACCTAACCGAAGCAGACCTGGGCGGCTGCGACTTCGCAGGTGTCGTCTTCGAAGACTGCCACCTAGTCGGCGCGTATGTGGACAGCGAAACCGTGTTCGACCGCGCTGATCTGCGCGGCGCGTTCATATCCGGAGAACATATGATAAAGGCGCGCCTTAGAGGCGCGATCATGCTGCCAAAGCAGGTATCCTCGCTGGTATTCGACGGATTCGGAATCGTAGTATCCGAACCCGAACAGCCCCGCTAACCCGGCCCAGCAGTGTTCGCTTGGATATACTGTCGATACGATGAGTGATATGCGATATGAATGATACGAACATTGCCGATGCCAATCTGTATATAATGCGATTCGGTCATCCGCCACTTCCACCGCATAGAGATCGATAACTCGTCTATATGAACAACATAAACTTCCACCGCCTGCACATATTCCATACGGTCGCGCGGATGGGTAGCTTCACCAAAGCCGCAGCCGAACTCGGCATAAGCCAGCCTGCAGTATCGATACAGGTCAGGGAGTTGGAAAGCAACCTCGGCGTTACCCTGCTGGTGCGTATTCGCAGCGGAGTCTCACTGACGGACACTGGCGAAGTCGTGTATCAATACACCCGGCGCATATTCTCACTCGCAGACGAGATGACCCATTCCATCCAGAACATCACAGGGCTGAAATCAGGACGCCTGACTATCGGCTCATCCTCGACACCGGGCGAATACATCCTGCCGCTTGCCATCGGTGTGTTCCGACAGCGGCATCCACAGATCGAGATTACTCTATCCATATCCAACACGGAGGAGGTCATCGAGCAGATACTCAACCGCGATACAGACCTCGGCATGGTGGGGTCGCCGATCAGTCTGGAAGGTCTGAAATCGTTTCCGTATGTGACTGACGAAGTGATACCGGTGGTGTCCGCCAGACACGCTCTCACCGAAAAAGGCGATGTCCGGCTCGACGATATCGCCAAAGAGCCATTCATCATGCGCGAGTCCGGCTCGGCGACGCGTCACGCAGCCGAAAGCTATATCGCCCACCTCGGCATGAAAGTGCATATCGGCATGGAGCTGGGCAGCAACGAAGCCGTCAAACGCGCGGCCGCGGCCGGTCTCGGCATCGGCCTTCTGTCCAAGTTCTCGATTGACCCGGATGTGGCCGCCGGATATATCTCCGCTCTAAAAGTGCGCGGCTGGCGATGCGAACGCCCCCTGACAGTGTTTTACCGCGACGAGGCGCACATGACCACAGCGCAGCTCACATTTCTGAACCTGCTGCGAGATGAGAAACCGCTGCCGTCCGTGCCGATGTGAATATCCAGAAGAGGCCGCAACCGAACAGAAGAATTCATGAACCATATCTTACGAAAGCGGCGTATGACATGCTGTCTGCAACATGCTATTATTCGAATTACTAAGATATGGGCGATGCCGAAGTGGCGGAATGGCAGACGCGCTGGTCTCAAAAACCGGTGGGAGAGAATCCCGTGTCGGTTCGAATCCGACCTTCGGCACCAACTATTCATCCTATCCACTCGAGAGACACCCTCTACATTAAGTCCATCCTCACGGATGGATAGTCTTAGCCTTGTCTTAGCCTTATGGATGGTCTAATGACGCTGTTCTGCCAATCCCCTAGCGAGTTCCACGCATCCTCCAAAGCGCGGCGCTGACTGTCTAGCCGTGCGCGAATGTCTCTGATTTCTGGTCTCGCCAGTATATCGATCGGAGCGTGGGCTCCGTCGTTTCATTACCGAGATTTCAGGCTGCTCTGGCTATCGACAGTAACACAATCCATCGGGATGGGCATGGAGTTCGTCGCGCTTGGATGGCTGGTTCTGGAGCTGACGGGGTCTCCGATCTGGGTTGGGGTGTCATCCGCGGCGCGTATGGCTCCGTTCTTCGTTCTCGGCCTCGTATCCGGCGCAGTAGCAGACCGTGTAGATCGTCGCATTTTCATACGATGGGTTACCATAGCCGGCGTGGTCATCGCCGCGCTGACCGCGGCAGTTCTGTATCTCGGATACGAACAGAACACTGGTTCCAACGATACCCCGACGATCGATATAAGAATCGCCGCTTACACGCTGTCTGCCCAAGTCATCTGGCTCGTTATCGTTCTGACGATGATGATGGGCTGCGTCTGGGCATTCACGATGACACTGCGACAGGCATACACCTACGATATAGTCGGCCCAGCATCGGCGCTAAACGGCATCTCCCTCTCCGGACTGAGCCAGCGTATTGGAGGAGTGGTTGGCGCGCCGATAGCGGGTGTGATAATCGCCATGTGGAGCGTAGATGTTCAATATCTCGTCATAGCGTTGTTCTACGCTCTGTCAACTATCATTCTGATCTGGACGCGCGAGGCGGGACAGTCAGCGCAACGCACCCCGCAATCCGTGCTGCAAAACCTAGTCGCATGCGTCCACATCATCGCATCCAACCGTGTGTTGGCAATTCTCATGCTGCTGGCGGCCATAACCGAAATATTCGGATTCACCCACATGAGCATGACACCGGTTCTAGCGCGGGACGAACTCGGAGTCGGCCCCTTCGGGCTCAGCATAATGAGCATGTTCCAGCAGGTCGGCGGGCTGATCGGTCTGCTGATTCTCGCCGCGCTCGGCAACTTCCGACGCAAAGGGATACTGATATTCCTGACAGCAGCCGGGTTTGGTATTGGAGAGATGTCTTTCGCCGTAGGCGGCGGATTCGGGTCTTTCGTCCTCGCGCTGGCCTTCATAAACGCCTGCGCATCGATCGTAGATGCCCTGTACAAGACTATGATGCAGGAAAATGTCGAAAACGAACAGCGCGGCAGAGCGATGGGGGCGTGGGTGCTAAGCATCGGAGTCGCGCCCGTCGGACATGTCGGCATCGGCGCGCTCGCCGGCGCATTCGGGGCTGTCGGCGCGCTGCTCATCAACGGCTCCATCTTGTTCACCGTCAGCATAGCAACCGGACTCGGCCTGCGACAGATAAGGCAGCTGCCGTAGCTCTCGATTCTGTCTATAGGCCGTCTCTACCCGCTGGCCGCCGGCAGCTGGGCATACCTCGATGAATATCGTTTTTCTCTGATGGAGAATGTGAGCGCAGAGGCAGCGATCAGCGTCAATACGCCCATCGCAAATGGCAGCGTATAATTTCCGGTGATGTCTTTCATCACGCCGGCGAACTGCACCGCAGCCGCGCTGCCAACCGAATGGGACAGATATACCAGACCGCTCAGCAGCCCAATGTTCCTCAGCCCATAGATCTCCGCCGTCATAGAGATAGTCAGCGGAACGGTGGCGAACCACGAAAGTCCACTAATTATCGCGAATCCGAACAGCCCCCAGAGGCCGGGCACGGTTAGCAAAACGATATAGGCGAGCGCTCTCAGCGCATAGACGCATGCCAGCACATTCTTGCGCCCGAACCTGTCTCCGAGAAATCCTGCGCCCAGCGCGCTAAATATATTCAGCGCGCTCAGAAGACCGAAGGCCATGGCGGCAATCTCAGCGGAGAATCCCCTCTCCACAGCGTAAGGGACATAGTGCGTAGATATCATCGAGGTGGTTATACCGCACACCATATATCCGCCGCACAGCTGCCAAAACGGAGCTGACCGGAGCGCGCTTTGCCAGCGGTCGGTCTCCAACAGCCCCGCAGTGTGAGGAGGAAGCTCGGCGGCGGCATGTTCGCCCTGCGTCAAGCTGTTCGGCTCGACATCGTCCGTGGACGGATCGTCTCTGAGGATGATGTAAGCAACCGGAACGGCCAAGCCAACCGCAAGCCCCAACGCCAGCCATGAATTGCGCCAACCGACCAGGGGAATGAGAAACGCTGTAAACGGTACGAACACCATGTTGCCGAGCGAAGAGCCCGCCGCCACGATTGCGATTGCAGTCGCCCGCCCGCGATCGAACCACCGAGAGACGAGCGCAACGGCAGTGTTCATAGTACCTGCGCTGCTCGCCAGCGATACGAATACGCCGAACACCAATACCAGATAGACGATGTGACTGGTGAACATCAGCATAGCGCTAGACACAGCCAGCGCCAGCAATCCCACAGAGACGAGTATGCGTCCACTCACCAGATCGAAGACGCGGCCAAAAGCTGGCTGGCTGAGTCCGCCGACGATGGCGCCGAGCGACGCAGCCAACGACACAGCCCCGCGGCTCCAGCCGAACTCATCGCTCATCGGTATGACGAACACACCGAATCCGCTATACGGAGCCATACCAACCATCGAGACGAATACACACGCCGCCACGATGAACCAGCCATAATATATGCCGCCCGACGATCGCGTTGTCATTATACGGAGTCCGTATCCGCTATGCGCTGACTCTTATGCGTTGGCTTTCGGATGCGCGATGCTCGTCTCCCCAGATCCGACGACCAGATGCCAGACACTCTACGCGCGCGCGCCGTCAACGGGCAACACTGTGATATAATTTTCAATTAACTTCATCGATTTCTACATAATAGATATAGATGTAATATATAGATGGGTCGTCTCTTCAGCAGTCAAGGAATCGAGCTCAGATGAACCTAATAATTATCAGACATGCTCAGAGTACAGGAAATCTCCAGAATCGGTGGCAAGGTCGGGCGGATATGCCGCTGACTGCACTGGGACAGGAGCAGGCGGCAAAGCTGCGCCATCGATTCGAGGCTGAAGGATACCAGCCGTCGCATATCTATGCGAGTCCGCTTATGCGCACTTCCGAGACCGCTCGAATCGCTTCCGCCGGATGGGGCCTTCCAATCGAGAAGTGGGACGATCTGATGGAAACGGATGTCGGAGTGTTCACAGGGCTTACATGGGAAGAGGTGGAGAATCGCTTCCCCAAAGTCGCCAAAGAGTTCGCCAAAGAACGCAACATAGACATCGTGCCAGAAGCGGAGATATATTCTCAGCGAACCGCTCGCGCGCAACGCGTCATTGACCGTATCATTGACGAACACTCCAACGATGACCGCGCGCTAGTCTTCTCGCACGGCGGCATCATCCAAAACATCTTCGCGCGTATGATGGAATCTACACGGCTGTGGGGGCTGAGTGTCCGCAACACCGCCATATTCGAATTCACTATCGATGTAGAACAGTGGAATGCGCAGGGACTCGCGCGCTCCAGCGTCTCCCTCTGGCGAATACACAGGTTCAACGACGCATCTCATCTGGACTGATACATGGGCCTATACACATATGCCCTTACACCGATAAATCATGTCGAATGATGCCTATATATCCCGTATATGACATACAGATAGGCAGACACACCCGACAGTACTACTCCAACGCCGGAGCCAACACCACTGTTGCTCGATAGACAGACGCCAATTATCGAGTGGAAATAGCAAGGGCGATGCGAACCTTGCTGGCTCTGTCAGTGGTTATATACGCAAGAAGAAACTGCAGCTCCTCCTTGCGATACTCAGAGGTCATCTCATCCAGCCCATGGCAGAGGTGATTCAGGCATTCTTCCCGTAGCTGGATCATGCCGTCGAACAAGCCCTCAGAGAGGCTTTAGACTGCGCCAACATTCCTTACAACAGTCCCGCTTTGCCTTACTACATTGCCAAATCCATGCCAAACCTACAACTTCGAGATATGTTATAGTTCAGGTTTACCCGATCCGAGCTGAGCTGACTGATACATTCCACTCTTCCCGTTCTTATAATCCTTCAAACACTAGGATTGGCCTCAGTTGATACCTAAAGTCGTCAGACTCACCTCCGTGAGGACGCTCATCCTTGTCTCCACTATATGGAGCAGTAGCCGAGATACTTCTGGCACATCCAAGACCCTATCGGGCCTGACCAATGGCAGGGGATACCATGTTCGGGTGCAGGCGTGCAACATCGCTGGTTGCGGTTCGTGGTCGCGCTCAGGGAGCGGTACACCGAGAACGACACCGAGCCCAGTGTCAACTCCAACAGTCACGCCCGGCAATAGAAGTCTCATCGTCAGCTGGGCCATGCCATCCAGCGGCGGTTCTCCGATCTTCGGCTACAACGTGCGGTATAAACATCCTTCATCGTCGTGGAGCAGCTCGAACTGGGTCGAAGGGACATCTACGACCATCTCGGGCCTCACGAACGAAGTCGAGTACGAAGTCCAGGTTCAGCCATGCAACACCGCTGGATGCGGTTCGTGGTCGGGCTCAGGAAATGGTACGCCTAAGACGACACCACCGAGTCGAGTGTCGAGGCCGACAATCACTCCGGGCAATGAAAGTCTCATCGTCAGCTGGGCCGCGCCCTCCGACGTCGGAGTGTCGATTGCGAAGTACGATGTACAGTATCGACACATCTCATCGTCTTCGTGGAACAGTGCAGGAGACACTTCCGGCGCTTCCAAGACCATCTTGGACCTGACGAAAGGTACGACATACGCTGTCCAAGTGCGGGCGTGCAGCGATGCGGGCAACGACGCGAGTTGTGGTCCGTGGTCGCCGTCGGCGATCGGTGCAACGACCTTCGAGATTGGCTTTACGAGGGGCTCCTGGGGGGTCGGTGGCGATGTGGTCGTCGATAACGGCAAGCAGGACAGAGAAGTACGAACTTCGAGCACAAAAGTGCGATTCGAGATAAATCTATATGTCGCCGCCAATGCTTCCCACAAACGCGTATATATGGTCAAGGTCGAGGCCAATATTTCTGGCAGTTGGGTCCCTGTGGAAACTCTGGTCAACCGCAGCAGCGGCACACTCGATGATTACCGGGATATTGGAGACGGCCAAGCTCTGTGGCTCGAAGATGATGAAACCACACATATATTCCACTTGGATGCGTCCGCTTCCTCCACTCCCTCAAAATACAGGATAACCATATCCAAGCCCTACCTCGCGTTCACCACACTGCCGCGGCACGATTCCGGGAATAATCAAGTAAGTGTGACCGTGCGTAACAGTTCGGGAGATAATCAGGAGATCACTGTAAGGGCATGGTGCGATGACGACCCTAATGATGGCTATGGCTACCCTGATAAAAATTACATGGCGTCCAGCAAGCCTACCTTCAATAAGAATTCGGACACGGCCTTCATGCTGTGCGCAGGATATGTTTTTACACACCAGGACAATGTGAATATCCGTGCAGAACTTCCTGGGTCGAAGAGTACCTCACTGCAAGTAGTCAATGGTACGGTCAGATGGCCGCTTACTCAGAAAACCCTGTGGCATCCGCAAAGGGATACCAGGGGCGACGCCGTGGCGATAGGTGGTTTGCAGATAGCAGGCAAAGATAACGAAGACTCGAGAATCGGAAGATGTACCTCGAGCTTTACATTAAAACGCCGTGACCTAAGAAGTACGAATACGATCCCAACAGTTTCGACCACGGCGCACTGCGCCGAAGACTCTCGAACTGACCCTTTCACATGGAGGCAGGGGTCAATCCCACTAGCTCCGGCCCACCCCAATGTGGACGAGATCGCAAGCGAAGTTCGGATACCGGTTTATACATGGACTACGACGATAACTTCCGCGCAAAATCCAGCTGGCAACATGTACGGCTATGAAAAAGGCAGATTCGGCTCGATTGGTAAGGAAACGTTTGAACATCGCCGTACTACTTACGGTATCGAATACATAAAATGGTCGGGAAATAAGGTCAAGATTGGTCTCGCAGGATGCCTGAAATCGTCGGAGTTCGTAAGCTTACGACTGGGGTCACGCGTATTTAGGGCCTCCGCCGCCGCCTATGGATGGAATGCGCCTGATTCGCATTGCGAGGGGAACAGAGGTCAGAACCAATGGTTCGAAGTCAATTCATCATCGAACCCTCTGCCCGCGGGTTCTTCCGTCGCAGTCAAGCTGAATCTGGTTGCCCCAACATGCGAGGTCCCTGGAGAGTCAGCTGATAAGTGCCGCAGAGGTGACCAGGCATATGCAACCCTACTAGATTCGGTCAGATCCATGGACGGCTATATCTTCAAGCCCAGGGTCGAAAATAAGGAACAAGACCCGAAAGCCCTTCGCATGGAGTATTTCGAGGACTCCGGCGCCCGATTTAAGGTCGTGCGTGCCAGGCCGCCTATACTAAAAGATATAGTCCACAAGGTGGGCAGGACAACAGGATGGACATCAGGCAAGGTGGAAATGTACAAGGAGGGCGAGGCGGATCCATTCTGTCCGGGTGGCAAGTCTGGCGAGGGCGATAACCGGTTGGAAGGCGTACCATACGTCATCGAATGTCTCGTTCATGCCCACTTTCTTGCAGCTGGCGGTGACAGCGGATCACCGGTGTTCGTACAGGCTAAGGACGACCCTAACACTCCTGACAGGGAGGTGGTTCTGGTGGGCGTGGTTATAGCCGAGTCCTATAGTGATCACCGAGGGATATTTGTTCCAATCGAGCGGATATACGCCGAGTCGTTACTCGATGGTTACGACTGGGCCACGGAGAGTCTCCGGCCAGTGCCATCGTTGGATGACTCCAAAAAAGAGATGCTCACGGTAGCAGGCGACGGACCAACCATCGAGGCCAAGTTCCATACGAATGACTTCAGCAAGGGATTGGGATTGCGCTATACGGCTGCTCTGTACAGGACATCTGAAGGCGTCACATCGCAGGTGAAAGACATCTACGGCAGCATCTACGCACGCGAGGTATCGCATGAGGACAAAGCAGACACACCTGGCCCAATTGCTCAGTTCGATGGAGCGAACATCCATGTCAACCATCGTAACGGAGACTTCTTCGTCAGGACCAGAATGTGTGTAAGCGACATCACTGATCCTCAAAGTTCAGAAGTCTGCGGAGATTACGGCTCGAGCGGCGGCAAGTCGGTAACACCCGTTCCTGCGCTGAGCAATCCGTCAGTGGCTCGATTGACAAACGGTGATACGCAAGTCAGCTGGAACATGATCAGTGGCGTGAACAACTACCAAGTCAACTACAGGGAATGGGAGTCCGGTGACTCATGGACAAGTGTATTCACTACCGACACGACGAAAGAAATTCCGTGCATTGACGACGATGTATCCTATGAAATCAAAATACGCGCCCATGCCGATACGAGTGGCGTTTACGATGGCAAATGGGGGTTCTGGTCCGGGTCGGTAGCAACGCGGAGTGTTAAGTGCTCGATATGGTCCGCCGGCGCCGCGGGGGCAACCGGATACGCTCTGCCCCCGGCGACTCCACCTGAGGGGCTGCTGGCGAACTTACATGGAATTACTGATGTCGATCTGCGTTGGGACTCATTAGACGGGGCCAATAGGTATCGCGTCGAGTTCCGCTCTGACGGGGCTGGCGAGTGGACGACTGCTGGCGATAACATCGTAGATACGAGCTGGACGATTCCAGATTTGTCCTGTGGCAGAACTTACGACTTCAGGGTTAGAGCGCACGGCGACGGTACGACCTACGCCGAAGATTGGAGCCCGCCCTCTGCGTCCGTATCAGTAACCACTCAGACTTGCAACAGACCGCCTGTGTTCGAGTCGGACGATTACACATTCTCCATATCCGAAAACGCCACCACGACCTCTGTGGTTGGGGCGGTCTCAGCTGTGGACCCTGATGGCGACAGCCTGTCGTACTCGATCATCAGTGGCAACGAGACCGACATGTTCGCCATCGAAGATACCTCCGGTGAAATCTCCGTTATCGACCACTTGGACCACGAGACTGTTCCATTGTACAACCTGGTGGCCGAGGCAGCCGATCAGCATGGGGCCGCGGCGACCACATCGGTGGAGATCCTCGTGACGGATGTCGCCGAGAGTCCTCCCTTCTCTTCTTCGACAACGACTCAAACGCTAATCTCCGCGCCGCAGAATCTGGCGGCCACATCCACGCACGACTCTGTGACTCTGACATGGGATCCATCCGATGATCCGACGATCACCGGATACCGGATACTGCGGAGGGTGGCGGACCAGGACACATTCCGTGAGTTCGAAACCAGCGATGGCGCGGACACCGCGTACATCGATACTGCAGACATCGAACCGAACACCAGATACATCTACAGCATCCACGCGCTCAGCGATTCCGTGATCAGTCCCGTCTCTCAAGTGGTCGCCACCACACCCGCTCCCCCGTGACGGAACGCCCCCGCCTACACGGGGGCGTTCATATTAACGAGAATAGTGGATAGTGTGGAGGTATAAGATGTACGAACGCACTCACAAACGGAGTTTATTACAGCGGATGGCATGGTTCATCGCGTTGATGATGGCGGCGGCACTGATCGCAGTCACCATGATCTATTCCACCCATGCCGGCGATTGCTGGGGCGGAGCGCTTTCCGAAGACCAGTTCAATTGCTACATTCTGGAGGAGGCGCAGAAGGCGGGTGTCATCGATGTGGAAGCAGTTTACCAAGTAGGCCGAGAACGCCATATCTACATAAGTCAGACTTCACCCCTCGATGACGAGGTGAAACAGGTACTCATGGAGAAGGCAACGGAGTTTATCGACAGATGGCCTAACAGAGAATTCTACAACGAGAGTGTTATCCGCAATTGCGAATATTTGGAAGGGCATATGGAACCGATATGGGAATGTGTACTGTGGGATGCGCACGGATTGATATATCACTCCGCCTTGCCGATGTCGAATTCCTACGCAGAGGTAGAGCTTCACACTGGTGGCGCCGACGCAAGGATGGGCGAAACGGGTTGGCGGGGGTATCACCAGCTGTGGCCCCCTACTGACAGAATGCGAAGATCCGCGAACCGGTTCGATGTGTCGGAAGTCGATACGACGAACTTCCCTCCAATAGACTGCAGGACGGAGCGTTTAGTGAAGACCACATGCCGCATGTCGCTAGAGTTTCCCGATCTCCACATCGCCGGTTTTCACTCAACCGAAGGAACATCCGGCAAAGCATATGTGCAGGTGAAGACTCCACCCGGAGGAGAAGTGGACCGCGATGCCGTAAAAGAAGAGCTGATCAGCCAATATACATTCGCCACCAAAGACGATTACATAATAATTCCGGTGAAACACAGCTATGAGGAGCTATGGCGCTGGAATGAGATCATCACACGGTTCTCCAATAGCAGTGGAAACACCCTAGGCATAACCTGGTCCTTTATCGGACCGAATAAGGATTTCTCCCGAGGAGAGTCAGTTCTTCCGCTGGCCCACTTACAAGCAATCGCACGCGGAAATTCAGAGTTCCGTGAAACGATCCATATATGGACGCTGAATCTACAGGAGACAGTGGATGCGCTGCCTCAACTGCTGGGACAACTGGGGATCCCCGTCGATGCGGTGGGAGTGGTGGGAGAGACTCCCAATTAACGAGACTGGATTACCAGCCAATCCTCTTCGATCGATGTCGGTGTAACTGACATCGATGCCTCCGACATCACACCCACGCTGAGGTATCACATGTACGAACGCACTCATAAACGGAGTTTATTACAGCGGATGGCATGGTTCGCCGCGCTGATGGTGGCGGCGGTATCGATCGCATTCGCCATGATCTATTCTATCCCAACGGCGCACGCCGGCGACTGCTGGGGCAGAGCGCTTTCTGAAGACCACCTCCACTGTTACATTCTGGAGGAGGCACAGAAGGCGGGTGTCATCGATGTGGAGGCAGTCTTCGAGGCAGGCAGAACACTCCACATCTATCTGGATCAGACCGAGCCCGTTAGTGACGAGGTGGGCCAGTTCTTCAGGGAGAAGGCTGCTGAGTTCATCGACAGATGGCCTGACCATGTGTACTACGGCCGCTCGGGTTACAGCACCTGTCGAAGTATTACGGGGGAATCGAAAGAGAACTGTCTTCTGAACGACACCCTCTGGAGAGGGGACTCCCTCCTGCCATATTCGAAATCCTACACAAATATAGTGCTTCGTACTGGTGGCGCCGACGCAAGGATGGACGAAACGGGCTGGCCGTCGTATCGCCAGGTATGGCCCGATTTGTCGCCTGCTGACAGAACACAAAGGTCTGCGAACGGGTTCGATGTGTCGGAAGTCGATACGACGAACCTCCCGCCGGTAAACTGCTATAACGAGTCGGGATTCTCATGTCGCATGGCGCTAGAGTTTCCCGACCTCCACATCGCCGGTTATTACACATATGGCAAGTATCAATATGTGCAGGTGAAGATTCCACCCAGCGGAGAAGTGGACCGCGAGGCCATAATAGATGAACTGGTAAGCGTTTACACCTATGATGAAAAAGACAAGTACACAATAATTCCGGTGAAGTACAGCTTCGAGGAGCTATGGCGCTGGGAGGAGATCCTCAAACGGTTCTCCCATAGCAGCGGAAACACCCTGGGCATAACCAAGGCCCGTGTCTGGCCGAATAAAGATTACTCCCGCAAAGAGACTGTGTTTCCGCTGGCCCACCTGCAACCACTCCCACGCCGTGAGCACGAACTACCCAATCATGGCAAACATCTGTACCGTGAGACGATCCAAGTGTGGACACTGAATCTACAGGAGACTGTGGACGCGCTGCCTCAACTGCTGGGACAGCTGGGCATCCCTGTCGATGCGGTGGGAGTGGTGATAGAAGACATTAACGAACGTACAGGCCAACTTTACCCCGCACACTTGATCCCGTTCTCTGGTGAATCGCTAGGTATAGATGTTCTTGCAGACGACTTCTTGGGAGTTCCACCCTTGCTTCTAGGAGTTGGGGGCGCCGCGCTGGCGCTTGCCGCGCTGGGTTCGGGGACATTCGTCATCATCCGACTGCGTCGAAGCCGCAGATGACGAGAACGCTCACCGTGTAAGCGATAGTGTGGAGGTATCAGATGTACGAACGCACTCACAAACGGAGCCTATTGCAGCGGATGGCATGGTTCATCGCGTTGATGGTGGCGGCGGTGGCATCGATCACAGTCGCCATGATCTATTCTATCCCAACGGCGCACGCCGGCGACTGCTGGGGCAGAGCGCTTTCTGAAGACCACCTCCACTGTTACATTCTGGAGGAGGCACAGAAGGCGGGTGTCATCGATGTGGAGGCAGTTTACCAAGTAGGCCGAGAACGCCATGTCTACCTGAGTCAGACTTCACCCATTGACGACGAGGTGAAACAGGTACTCAAGGAGAAGGCAACGGAGTTTATCGACAGATGGCCTAATAGAGAATTCTACCACGAGAGTGTTATCCGCAATTGCGCATCTTTGGAAGCATGGGGGGCTAGGGATACGTTATGGGAATGTGTACTGCGGGATGCGCACGGATTGATATATCACTCCGCCTTGCCGATGTCGAATTCCTACGCAGAGGTAGAGCTTCACACTGGTGGCGCCGACGCAAGGATGGGCGAAACGGGTTGGCGGGGGTATCACCAGCTGTGGCCCCCTACTGACAGAATGCGAAGATCCGCGAACCGGTTCGATGTGTCGGAAGTCGATACGACGAACTTCCCTCCAATAGACTGCAGGACGGAGCGTTTAGTGAAGACCACATGCCGCATGTCGCTAGAGTTTCCCGATCTCCACATCGCCGGTTTTCACTCAACCGAAGGAACATCCGGCAAAGCATATGTGCAGGTGAAGACTCCACCCGGAGGAGAAGTGGACCGCGATGCCGTAAAAGAAGAGCTGATCAGCCAATATACATTCGCCACCAAAGACGATTACATAATAATTCCGGTGAAACACAGCTATGAGGAGCTATGGCGCTGGAATGAGATCATCACACGGTTCTCCAATAGCAGTGGAAACACCCTAGGCATAACCTGGTCCTTTATCGGACCGAATAAGGATTTCTCCCGAGGAGAGTCAGTTCTTCCGCTGGCCCACTTACAAGCAATCGCACGCGGAAATTCAGAGTTCCGTGAAACGATCCATATATGGACGCTGAATCTACAGGAGACAGTGGATGCGCTGCCTCAACTGCTGGGACAACTGGGGATCCCCGTCGATGCGGTGGGAGTGGTGGGAGAGAGCAATTAACGAGACTGGATTACCAGCCAATCCTCTTCGATCGATGTCGGTGTAACTGACATCGATGCCTCCGACATCACACCCACGCTGAGGTATCACATGTACGAACGCACTCATAAACGGAGTTTATTACAGCGGATGGCATGGTTCGCCGCGCTGATGGTGGCGGCGGTATCGATCGCATTCGCCATGATCTATTCTATCCCAACGGCGCACGCCGGCGACTGCTGGGGCAGAGCGCTTTCTGAAGACCACCTCCACTGTTACATTCTGGAGGAGGCACAGAAGGCGGGTGTCATCGATGTGGAGGCAGTCTTCGAGGCAGGCAGAACACTCCACATCTATCTGGATCAGACCGATCCCGTTAGTGACGAGGTGGGCCAGTTCTTCAGGGAGAAGGCTGCTGAGTTCATCGACAGATGGCCTGACCATGTGTACTACGGCCGCTCGGGTTACAGCACCTGTCGAAGTATTACGGGGGAATCGAAAGAGAACTGTCTTCTGAACGACACCCTCTGGAGAGGGGACTCCCTCCTGCCATATTCGAAATCCTACACAAATATAGTGCTTCGTACTGGTGGCGCCGACGCAAGGATGGACGAAACGGGCTGGCCGTCGTATCGCCAGGTATGGCCCGATTTGTCGCCTGCTGACAGAACACAAAGGTCTGCGAACGGGTTCGATGTGTCGGAAGTCGATACGACGAACCTCCCGCCGGTAAACTGCTATAACGAGTCGGGATTCTCATGTCGCATGGCGCTAGAGTTTCCCGACCTCCACATCGCCGGTTATTACACATATGGCAAGTATCAATATGTGCAGGTGAAGATTCCACCCAGCGGAGAAGTGGACCGCGAGGCTGTGATAGATGAGCTAAGCAGCCGATATTCGTCCGACGACAGAAAGAGGTACACAATAATTCCAGTGAAATACAGCTACGAGGAATTATGGCGCTGGAAGGAGATCATCAAACGGTTCTCCCATAGCAGTGGAAATACCCTGGGCATAACCTGGGTCGGTATCGGACAGAATTACGAGTCCTCCGACGGAGAGATGGTGTTTCCGCTGGCCCACTTACAACCGCTCCCACGCTATGAGCACGAACTACCCAATAATGGCAAGCATCTGTACCGTGAGACGATCCGTGTGAGGACGCTGAATCTACAGGAGACTGTGGACGCGCTTCCTCAACTGCTGGGACAGCTGGGCATCCCTGTCGATGCGGTGGGAGTGGTGATAGAAGACATTAACGAAACTCCAAGACAATCTTACCCCTTACCCTCGATGCCGCTCTCTGGTGAATAGTTAGGCACACATGTTCTTGCAGACGACTTCTTGGAAGTTCCACTCTTGCTTCTAGGAGTTGGGGGCGCCGCGCTGGCGCTTGCCACGCTGGGTTCGGGGATATTCGTCATCCCGACTGCGCCGAAGCCGCAGATTATGGGAAGGCTCGCCGTGTAAGCGGGGGCGATCCTGTCCATCCGTACCCAAGGCCGCCGTACACGAGTACGGCAATGTTTCGTCGCTACTATCTAACGAATATGAACACTACCATGAAGGAGGAGAACAGTGCAGCAAGAACCCACCGCTATGAGAATGAAAGACCCCGGTATCGGCCACCTGTTCTCGGAAGACGAGCGGCTGCAGTCTTGGCTCGATGTGGAGGCGGCGCTTGCGCAGGCGGAAGCGGAGCTGGGAGTTATCCCAGAGAGCGCAGGAGAGGAGATTGTCGTAAAATCGAAACTCGAATATATGAACCGCGACGCCATCCGCGAAGGGCTGGTCCGCACCGGACACGGGCTGGTGCCGCTGATTTGGGAACTCGACCGGGCTTGCGACGGGGACGCGGGCGGATTCGTACACTGGGGCGCGACCACGCAGAATATCACACAGACTGGAAAGCTGATCCAGCTGCGAAAGGCGCACCGGATCTATCTGTCGCAGATAGCGGAAATTCTATCGCTGCTCGCAGATTTAGCAGAGGTATCCGGCGACTACGCCCTGCCCGGACGCACACACGGACAGCACGCGGTGCCATCCACCTTCGGCCTCAAAGTCGCAGTCTGGATAGACGAACTCATACGGCATGTCGAACGATTCAGGGAGTGCGAAAAGCGCGTGTTCGTCGCCATGCTCGGCGGGGGAGCTGGAACGCTCGGTTCGCTGGGCGAGATCGGCCTCGAAGTGCAGCGGCGAATGGCGGAGATTCTGGACATGGAGCCGATGTCCATGCCTTCGCGCACTACCGCCGATCATCTGGGCGAATATGTCTCGCTGCTGGGGCTGCTCGCCTCGACCTGCTCCAAAGTGGGCAGAGAGATGTACACGCTTATGAAGCAGGAGTTCGGCGAAGTCGAAGAGCCTGTACCGCCCGGCACCGTCGGCTCCAGCACGATGCCGCAGAAACGCAACCCCAAGATAGGCCAAGACATAGTTGCATCCGCCGCGCAGATAAGAGCTCTCGTCCCGCTCGCGCTCGAAGCGATGATGACAGAACACGAAGCGGATAGAACCACGAGCGTTATGATGGATAGAGCGCTCTCACAGTCGGCAATCCTAGCGGGAGATATGCTCCAGTACATGGTAGAGCTGTTCAGCGGAATTCGCCTCTTCCCAGAAAGGATGCGGAAGAATCTGGATATATCCGGCGGTCTGATAATGTCGGAGGCGCTGATGCTGGAGCTTGGTCGTCGGATCGGACGCCAGCGCGCGCACGACGCGATATACGATGCCGCGCAGGAGTCGGTCGTGCAGGCCAGACCGTTCACCGAGACGCTGGCGGAGATCGAAGATGTGCGCGACAATTTGACGAACGAGCAGATAGATACGCTGCTCGACCCGACACGCTATACGGGCGTCGGCAAGCTGATGTCAGACCGCTTTGCAGAGCAGGCGCGGCAGACCGCGGCGGAGCTGACGGCTTCAGACTAGCGCAGGCAATGCGCTAGGTATGACTCCCTCCGCTCGTAAGGCGTTCAGCTGCGTTGGCGTATAGCCCAGCTCCGTAAGAATGGCCTCTGTATCTCCGCCGAATACGGGAACACCGCCAGCGGAGGCAGTCGCCGCGCTCGAACGCTGGGCGACTCCGCCATGTTCGATACGCCCATATTCGGGATGATCTTCCGATACGATCATCCCGCTACGGCGCGGGCGCGGGTCTGCCCTTATCTCATCCAGAGTCCGCGACGCGACGACATCGACCCCGACAGAGCGTAGGGCATCCAGCCAATAGGCAGTCCCGCGCGCGGCGAAAGCCTTCTCCAGCGCGGCGACATCCTCTGGATCCGTAATATGGCTCATCTGCCGAAGTCCCGACAGCCGCGCAAAATCATCGCCGCGATCCGCAGAAAGCGCAATCCAGCCATCGGATGTACGATATAGTCTGGAAAGCGGCTCCGTCCCCTTCGCCGCAGTCCCTTCGACCTCGTTAGGCTCATAGCCGTCGTAGTCGATCATGTACGCCGACGAGAAGGTAGATGCGGTGTACGCGAGCGAAGTATCTACTTTCTGACCTTTGCCGGTGCGTTCACGCTCCAGCAGAGCGAGCATTACGGCGTATGCGGCCATTATACCAGTGCCATAATCGTTGAATGTGTACGGCGGCGGACCGGGTTCGCCATCCGGGCCGCCGTTGCGAAGCTGCATACCCGTCACCGCCTGCGCGTTCTGATCGAAACCCGGTCTGTCCGCCCACTGCCCTTCCTGACCGAATGCGTTTATGGAGGCATAGACAATACGGGGGTTGCGCTCGCTCAGCTGCTCGTAGCCAATTCCGAGACGCTCCGCCACACCGCGTCGAAACCCTTGCACCACCACATCGGCAGTATCGGCCAGCTTGAGGAACGCCTCTCGCCCCGAATCCTTCACGATGTTCAGACAGATACTGCGCTTGCCGCGCCCGACATCCAGCCAAGGCGTCAGGCCAGGCAGACGGTGTTCGGGATCTATCTTGATAACCTCTGCGCCATATTCCGAAAGCGTTCTACCGCAGGTCGGGCCTGCAAGAATGATGCACAAGTCTAAGACTCTGATTCCTTCTAACGCTGCGGGCATATCGTATATCTCCTCTCGAGCCCTATTGGGCCATTCGCAGTAACGAGCTATCTTTCTCGAAGCCGGTCGAACACGGCATCCGTATCTCTGCCGAGCGGCGGCGCTCCGCCTCGCAGTACGCCGGGCGTGTCGCTCATCCTGACCTGAACTCCAACCTGCCGCATCGGGCCGTACATCGGATCATCGATCTCGACGACCGCGCCCGATACCCGCGCATGATCGGTCTCCATCCACTCGCGCAGAGTGCGGCACATAGTCAGCGGCACACCCGCGCCCGCCATGAGATGTTCCCATTCCAGAGCGGTTTTAGAAAGCCACGCCTCGGCGAAACGCGAATCCCACTCCTCCAGCTCTTCGGTGTTGGTATATAGGCGTTCGTCCGTCAGCGGCCCGTACCAATCGGGGTGACCGAGCGTATCCAGAATCGGCCTCAGCGAGCGTTCGTAGCCAGCGTTGAGGTTGATCCAGCGTCCGTCACCGCAGCGATAGAAGCGGCGAATAACTGGGGAGAGCGCGCCTCTGCCCGCCGGCACATCCGGCCTGCGGACGATCGCCGACCCCATGGCAGTGAACATCGCATCGTAAAGCGGCACGGTAACTGTCTGCCCCTCGCCCACGCGGTGCCGATGGAACAGCGCAGCGACGACGGCTGGGGCGGCGACCATAGCCCCGAACACCGTTGCATATGGCAATGCGATGAAACTTACCCCCTCCGAGCCGTCACGGGAACGATCCGCGTACACCCCGGCGGACGCGGAGACCGCAAGCTCGCTCGCCGTTTCGAGGTTTTCAGGATGGCCGTCGTCGAAACCCGGCAGGCGAACATATATCGCGTCATCTGCAGTATCGGCTCGAGCTCGTCCGAAACGGAGGGCGTCGGGATCACGCGCAGAGCGCCAGCTTTCGATAACGACATCGGATGCCGCCATCAGCGCGGAAAGTCGGCTCGCATAATCGTCCGCGCAGGGATCGATCACGACGGAACTTTTGCCCCTGTTCCAGACAGAAAATACGGGCGTTCCTCTGAGCGGATCGCCTCTTGGATGTTCTAGCTTGATGACATCCGCGCCCTGATCCGCGAGCAGCATTCCCAGAACCGCCGCAGCCGCGCCATCTCCCACCTCCAGCGCCCTGTAAGGTGTCAGCGCGCCCACCGAGTCGGAGTCTGCGGCGCGAATTGCTGAATGTATCGACATCTTTATGGCGCTCCTGACAGATTTCCTGCGAAATAGTATAATGCCTCACCTCGATTTCGAGGCCATACCGAGAATATCACATGCGCGCCTTTCGGGACGGCCCCTGAGGAGGTAAACGCCTCCGATGTTGGCTGATATTGACTGAATCCAAGCGCGCTGATAACCTCGTTGCCATAGGCGGAAGACTATCGCTTCCGCATTCTCTTTCATATCTGAATCCAAAACTCTGAGGAGACGCACAATGTGGAATCAGTTCGACACTGCCAGCTACGAGGGGATGATAGCGGAGACGACCACGATTCACGGATATAACGGGGATCGCGTAAATGCATATTTCGCGAGGCCGCTGGGCAATGGCCCCTATCCGTCCCTCGTCCTGATCCACCATCTGCCCGGATGGGACGAGCTGTACAGAGAGTTTGCGCGCAGGTTTGCGCATCAAGGCTATGTGGTCTGCGCGCCCGACCTGTTCGCCCGATTCGGACACGGCGCGCCGGACGATGTAGCATCCGCGGCGCGCGCGCAAGGCGGCGTTTCGGACGATTCCGTGCTGGGCGATACGGAGGGCGCGGCCGCCTTCCTGAATTCGCTGCCGTACACCAACGGGAAGGTTGGCATCATCGGCAGCTGCTCCGGCGGACGCCACTCGACGATGGTCGCCTCTCGTTCGCAGACATTCGATGCAGCCGTGGATCTTTGGGGAGGGCGCGTCGTAATGGCGCCAGACACGCTCACGCCACAGCAGCCTGTTGCGCCTATAGACATGACAGCAGACCTCGCCTGCCCGATTCTCGGTATTTTCGGCAACGACGATCAGTCGCCGTCACCGGAAGAAGTCGATCAGCACGAAGAGGCGCTGAAGGCGAACGGCAAAGACTACGAGTTTCACCGCTACGACGGCGCAGGACATGGCTTCTGGTACCATGACCGAGCCATCTATCGCCCGGTGCAGGCGATGGACTCATGGCAAAAGGTGTTCGATTTCTTCGGCAAAACGCTGGGATAGCATTACAAGCTCACAGCGCGCGCGACGCGGCCTTCTACAGCCTCTGTTCTCTCCACCCGAACTTTTATACGAGAGCGCAGAGGCTGTAAAGGCTAGGCCTATAGAGAGGCAGACGATTTTTCGGAGCGTGGCAGCTTCGGCGGCGGAGTGGCGATTGTCAGCAGCGCGGCGAATATCATCAGCCCAACACCAACCCACCACGCCGGATCGTATGTGCCGCTGATGTCTCGTACATAGCCGGCGGCGGGCGCGCCGAGTCCGCCCGCTACCAGATTGATCGGGTTTACGAGTCCGCGTATCCCGCCGACATTGGCTCGCCCGAAGTAGTCCGCCCAGATGAAGTTCTGCAAAAACATCATCCCGCCGATACCAAATCCGAATATCGCCATAGAGATGAACATGATGAGCGGATTTATCGAATAGATAGTCAGCACGCTTGCCGCCGCCAACATAGCGAATCCGATTCCGCCCAGATAGCGCGCGGGAATCCGGGCGACCAGCATGCCGAAGGTAAAGGTCGCAACGCCAGCGCACACAGCATCGAACGCGGTGGCGAACGATACCAGCGTCGGGTCGAGGCCGCGATCCATGAAGGCGGCTATCCTGTGCAAGGCGACAGTGCCGATGGCGAGCTGCACCACGCTGAAGACTATTACTAGACGCCAAAGCGTCGAGCTGCGAATCGCCTGCCGAACCGTCCATGTGGATTCTTCGACTGGCTGGGGAGATTGGGAGAGCTGGGATTCATCCGCTCCGTTCAGCGGGTCGTCCCCGTCCGGCAAGAGTCCCATATCCTCCGGCTGACGGCGGATGAACACCAAAGCCAGCGGCAGGATGATCATTACGCCCAGAACGGCAAGCGCGATCCATGCGTTGCGCCATCCGATACCGTCGATCAGGAACTGGGTCAGCGGCACGAACAGCATCGCGCCGATGGGGACGCCGAGAGACATGAACGATATGGCGCGCCCACGATTCCGCACGAACCACTTTAGCGTAGGTACGGATGTGACCAGCGCGCCAGGCCCACTCATGCCGACCAGCCCCATCACGGCGAACAGCGCGACGAGATGCCACGCTTGGCTCATGGAGGATAGGCCGATCATCGCCGCGCCTGTGGCAAGGGCTGCAACTGGCAGCAATAGACGCGCGCCGAATCTGTCTAGCAGCGGCCCAATCACAGGGCTGGACAGCGCGCCCGCGCTTTGCCGCGCCGTCTGCGACCAGCCAAAGGTGGAACGACCAATCATCAGATCGTCCCCCATCGGCTTGATGAACAGGCCGAAGTTCAGAGACCCCATCGCCATGCTGACCGCGCCAGAAGCGGCCATCACGCCGACGATTACCCAGCCATAGAAGAATCTAGGACGAGGGCGGCGTTCCTCGTCAGATACGCCGCTGCCGCCGCTCGTGGTCACCCTCTGCCGATGAAGGGCATCTTAGTGGCCATCACATTCATGAACTGGACATTGGCATTCAACGGGAGATTGGCAATATAGACGACGGCATCGGCCACATGCTCGACATCCATCGTCGGCTCTACCATCACCTCGCCGTGAGCCTGTGGAACGCCCTGGTGCATCCGCTGCGTCATAGGCGTCTCCGCATTGCCGACATCGACTTGGCTGCACGCGATGTCGTACTTACGACCATCCAACGCAGTCGCGCGTGTCATCCCTGTTACAGCGTGCTTGGTGGCAGTGTAAGGGATCGAGTTCGGACGCGGCACATATGCCGACAGAGAGCCGTTATTGATGATGCGTCCGCCCATCGGCTCCTGATTTTTCATTATATGGAACGCCTGCTGTGTGCATAGGAAGGTGCCCGTCAAATTGGCGTTCACGACAGTCATCCACTGATCGTAGCTGAGGTCTTCGAGAAGCAGCGGCGGCGCGCCGGTGCCGGCGTTGTTGAACAGCACATCCAGTCTGCCGAATCTCTCGTTAGTCTTTGCAAAGAGATTATTCACCGATTTGGGATCGCCCACATCGGTCGGGACGATGATAGTTCTGTCGCCGTCATCGCCAGCTTCGGCCACAGCCTCCTCTAGCGGAGCCGTGCGCCGCCCCGCCAGCGCAACCGAATATCCGTCTCTGAGCAGCGCCAGCGCAGACGCCTTGCCAATGCCCGTGCCTGCGCCAGTGACGATAGCCACCTTCCCGTTCGAGCTCATGCTTGCCATCTCCTAATCTATATATGTTATGTATGAATAATTGCCGTTACAATGCGCTCATTCTACGCTAAGCGGCGTCGGTTGTCAGTTGACAATGGCAACGCAACACGGTAGTAGCGGTGAATGAGGATGACGAATACGAGGATATAGATATAGCGCGCAGCGCCAAAACAGACACCCTGGCAGCGGTTTCGAAACACTCGCCTTATATCAGGAGGATCGCCCGCTCCTGACACGCAGGTTCGCCGCGCCGCGCAGATAGACCCATTCCAGCTCTTGTGGCTTCTTGTCGGTATTCACCAGTATCAATACCCGTATGCAACGCTCCTGCCCACCGGGGACGCTCATCTCGTAGCCGCACATCATAGCGACATCCGTCCAGCCCATGTGGACACGCGCGGCGACTGCGGGAAAGTCTGCGTTCAAATCGTCGGTGGTGCTGAAGGTAACGGCGGCAATGTCGGCAGTATGGACATCGTTGACAGAGACCAGCTCTTCCAGCAGCTCGCGCGTGGCGTCGAGTATGGCCTCGCTGGTGTTGTCGTCAGCAGTGGTTGCGCCTCTGAGACCTCTGACAGCTGACATAGGCTAATCTTCTCCGTGGTTCGTTTCGGTCAGTGAACGGATGAAATCTCGCGCCGCGTCCATTCTCCCATCGGGAGGCGCGGCATCTATGGCATTCAATAGCGCGCTGCCTACTACCGCGCCGTCAGCAAACGCCGCAATCCGCCGGATATGCTCACGACGGGACACTCCGAATCCAACCAGAACAGGCAAGTCTGTGTATCGTCGGACTCGCTCGACCAGCGCGGACGCGCTACCCGAACTGGCGTCCCTAGCGCCAGTTACCCCTGTAAGGCTGACGCAGTATATAAACCCATCTGCGACCTTGCAAGCATTCTCGATTCGAGCATCCGAGCTGGTAGGCGCGAGCAGAGGGATGAGATGAACACCCCGGTCTCGTGCCATCTCGCTAAGCTGCGCCGACTCCTCCGTCGGCAGGTCTGGAACTATCAGCCCATCCACCCCAGCCGCGCCAGCGTCATCCATGAACTGACCCAATCCGTAGCGCAGATACGGGTTGTAATATCCCATGAGTGTCAGTGGAGATTCGACACCAGAGCCGCGCAGGCTGCGAACGACGCTGAGGCAGCGTTCTACATTGACGCCGTTCTGCAAAGCGCGGTAGCTGGTCATCTGAACCGTCGGCCCATCAGCGAGCGGGTCGCTGAATGGAACGCCCAGCTCCAGCATATGCGCTCCCGCATCGAGAACCGCCCGCGCAAGAGACTCGGAAGCGTTCACATCGGGAAAGCCGATTGTCAAGAACGGCGCAAGGACTTGTCTCCCTGACCGTCGGAGGCTGCCGAGCGTATCGTCAATTCGGTTCGGCATATCTAGGACACCTTTGGAGATAATATGTTCGATCGGACAAGCATATATTCATGCAGGCTCTAAGACCTGCGGCATGAATGAATTTAACATATTATTCCCACCCGTCATTGCTCCGCGCAAGATGTGTTCATTGCCGCGCTGTGATCGGCGTCCATAGGCAGCGTTGGCAGGCAGCGGCGGCGCGGCAGCAGATTAGCCTGCTCCAGCGAACGAAACTGCCAACAGATTCTGTCCCATATGGGCTAAAATTGGTATCCACAGCGAGCGTGTCTTCGTATATGCCCATGCGAATATGATGCCAGTAAATAGTATGGGAATTATAGAGCCTGGCGCGATGTGCGCGAGCGCGAATATCGCAGAGCTAGACACAGCGCCAATACCGACGCCGTATCGCGCGGCGATCCCTCCGAACACGAATCCACGAAAGAACAGCTCCTCGGCAAACGGCACGAATCCGGCGACTGCAACGGCGACTGCTATTTTGGAAAACCCATCGCCGAATATCTCCGGCGGGGGTTCCTGAGGGATCAGCAGGTCGATTCCAAGAGCAGTCACCCCCAGCGCGTACAGAGCCGTCATCATAAGGCTGGCGAACAGCGCGGCGGGCGCGAACCAGTACGACTTTCCTTGCGCAGGAAGTCGCAGCCCAACTGACGCCCACGAGATACGATATTTCCGCACCGCTAGAATCCACACCACTAGCAGCATCGGCAGGCCGCTGGCTATTGCCAGAATCGCCACGCCTATGGGATGAGGCGAGGAAATGACGAGTATCAGCCCCAGCGCCAACAGGCTCACTGCCACCATCGCGAAGCCGATAACCACATCTCTAATCTTCCAAGTGACATCGGCAACGAATGCGGCAGCCTGAGGCGGCTGAGATTCACTCATCAGGGGCTGTCCGAAATCATTCACATCCTCATCATATATAACTTCTGCTTCCGCAGTTTAGCTGTTCAGCCAGTCCACATCCCCTTGCAAATCCGCAGGATGTTCTTTGGATGCAAACACCTCGTACTTGCCGATCTCCGTCTCGAGATTGCCGTCGTCGCCGTGACCCGGGTAAAAATCGACTATATCGTCGAGAGTGAACAGCCTCTGGGTAACGCTCTCTATCATCTGCGCCAGCGCCTCAGGGCTGGCAGACCTGCCGGGGCCGTTCGGAAACAGTGTATCTCCGCTGAAAAGGTGCTGGCCAACGGTGAAGCATGTGGATCCGGGCGTGTGTCCGGGCGTGAACACTGCCGTAAGCGTGACGCTTCCCGCGCTAACGGTGTCGCCGTCGCTCAGCAGCAGATTGGGCGAGCTGGGCAGCATGCCTGCGTCATCCGTTCCCACGCCGACCGGGGCGCCAATGGCGGACGATACTTCCTCCAGCCCCTCTATATGATCGAAGTGTCCATGCGTGATCAGAATGACCTTCACGTCCGTCGCGGCGGCGGCGGCGATAAGCTCGCCGGGATCCGGCGGGGCGTCTATGACGATACTCTCATTGGTATCCGGGCAGACCAGCAAATAGGCGTTGTTCCCATACGGCCCGCACTGGATTTTATGTATCGTGATCGTATCGTCCTGAAAATGAACTGCCATCTGTCTTCCTCTCCTAAGCCTGTGCCAAATTGCGAACCCGATATGATGATTATATCAGATGAATATACCGATGGAGTTGGGGGAGTCAACATCGACATCCGACGCGCGACTAGGCAGCCGAAGTGGAAAACGCTAGTTTCTATCCTGCTTTCTAAATCAGAGCTTGTTACCGATACCGGCCAAAAGTCCAACTGCCGTCGGAGCTCTAGAGTACTCCGATATTGCTTCCGAAAGCATCATCCCGCTCGAATCCTCGAGCGCACAGTTTCGAGCCAGCGCTGAACGATCCTCGTTTGACCGGCCCGCCTTCTTTGCAAACTAAGCCTGCCGAATGGACCGAAAGAGTAACTTTTGGATTGCTGGAACCAGCGTATGCGTATCGGCAACCCTCGTCTGGGAGCAGTATCATCCCAGCCTTGCAATTCCCCAGCGAAATGGGCTTGGGCGTAGGCGTATTGGCGGGCGTGGCAGTTGGCTCAGGCGACAGGCTTGGACGCAGATGACAGGCTCGAAATGAACAGTCACCGGCCGGGTGGTTCGGTATATGGTATGTGGGCCCCTCAAAGTGGCCGGGCTGTAAGGTGGATGCTACAAGCAACGGCCCCCGAATTACTGCGGGGGCCGTTTCAGCTTCGCGCCCTCAGTCTGAACCGCTCAGAAAAACACTCGGCTAACTTACCATTAATAATTTTTTTGGGCTGTCTTAAAAAGGGCGCGAAGTGGCTTTCCTTTTTCTCTCCCACTCTCTGCGTAAGAGTAAGGAGAAGGCGAGGTTGGTCAGCGTCTTACGGATTATTAGTGATGGCCCAACTGCCGTCCGAGTTTTTCTGGACTGTTATATCACTCCCAAAGGCCTCATCATGGTCGAAACCTTCGGAGCTGCACAATTGGAGATTGCCAATAGTGAAGCCAAATCTCTTTACAGGACCTCCCTCACGGCAGATCGAGCTGTCGCTCTGCACCGATAAAATAACTTTGGCGGAGGGCGATGAGCCGCCTGTATATCGGCACCCTTCACCAACAAAAGATAAAAAGAAAGCAATAAGTACGTTCGGGCGTGGATGTTGATGTAGAAGCAGGTTCAGGCGTTGCGGTAGGAATGGGAGTGGGAGTAGCCGCAGGCGTGGGCGTTGGTGTAGAAGTAGGTTCGGGCGTGGGAGTGGCCGTAGGCGTGGAAGCAGGTTCAGGTATAGGTGTTGCGGTAGGCGTGGAAGCAGGTTCGGGCGTGGAAGTGGCCGTGGGCGTGGAATCAGATTCAGGTGTATGTGTTGGCGTAGGCGTGGAATCAGATTCAGGTGTAGGTGTTGCGGTAGGCGTGGAAGCAGGTTCGGGCGTAGGTGTTGCGGTAGGCGTGGACGAGACAGAAGAAGTCACCCTGTCGCTCAGCGGCAGGTATTGAGCGTCGAAATAAATCGGAGAGACCCGTAAATATAGACGGCTTTCGTTGATTGGAGTCTGCATTACGATATCGCCCTGCGCTACCCCTCCCGAGACGATTTCCTTCTCGTCCAAGAGATTGTCCGTATCCGGCGCTCCGAATGTATCGCCTAATTCTGCATGGTTTCTGTCTGTCAGAGCAAAGTTCGAGGGCCTGAAAGAATAGTCCCTCTCTCCAAGATTTTCGACCTCTACGACAACTTTGACCCATTCATTTCCTTCATCCAGCCAAAAGTCTGACCCTTTATCACCGGTGTGGCCGCGCACTACTTCCAACGCCCTGAGTTTTATATGGATGTCGAAAAAATCGTGCTCGAAAGTCAAAGAGTTGTTGGATGATGGTAGATACCGGACAGCGGTAGGAAGCGGCGTGGGTGTAGGCGTGGCGGTAGGTTCAGGCGTAGGTATGGGTGTAGAAGTAGGTTCAGCCGTGGATGTAGGTGTAGAAGCAGGTTCAGGTGTAGGTGTTGCGGTAGGCGTGGAAGCAGGTTCAGGTGTAGGTGTTGCGGTAGGAAGAGGAGTAGGCGCGGGCGAGACAGAAGAAGTCTCCCCGTCGCTCAGCGGCAGGTATTGAGCGTCGAAATGAATCGGAGAGACCCGTAAATATAGACGGCTTGCGTTGATTGGAGCCTGCATTACGATATCGCCCTGCGCTACCCCTCCCGAGACGATTTCCTTCTCGTCCAAGAGATTGTCCGTATCCGGCGCTCCGAATGTATCGCCTAATTCTGCATGGTTTCTGTCGGTCAGAGCAAAGTTCGAGGGCCTGAAAGACCGGTCCCTCTCTCCAAGGTTTTCGACCTCTACGACAACTTTGACCCATTCATTTCCTTCATCCAGCCAAAAGTCTGACCTTTTATCACCGGTGTGGCCGCGCACTACTTCCAACGCCCTGAGTTTTATATGGATGTCGAAAAAATCGTGCTCGAAAGTCAACGAGTTGTTGGATGATAGTAGATACCGGACAGCGGTAGGAAGCGGCGTGGGCGTGGGTGTTGCGGTAGGTTCAGGCGTAGGTGTAGGTGTGTGGGTAGAAGTAGGTTCAGGTGTTGCGATAGGCGTGGGTGTAGAAGTAGGTTCAGGTGTTGCGATAGGCGTGGGTGTAGAAGTAGGTTCAGGTGTTGCGGTAGGCGTGGCGGTAGGAAGGGGAGTGGGCATCGGCGACACTACAGTTGCGTGGCTGCTAGCGTGCTTTCCAGCCTCTCCATTTACGGTCATGTCGCCAACTAACCGGTATTGCCCCGGCTTAGTTGGACGGTAGCCGCAAATTCCATTTAACTCCGTGCCTTGAATATCAGTCCATGCGCCGCCAAGATCCTCTCTCCACTGCCATTTTGTTCGATAAAAGATAATTTGATTCACTCCAATGAACTGAGATTGGTAGCATCCGAAAAGGGTGAAACCTTGTACCCTCGTCCCCATTTTTCCGGAATCGCTATCCCAAAAGCCTTCAACCCCATCCAGTAAAGTGTAAGGGTCGATCACTGGTGTGGGCGTGGGTGTGGGCGTAGAAGTAGGTTCAGGCGTCGGTGTTGGCGTAGAAGTAGGTTCAGGCGTCGGTGTTGGCGTGGAAGTAGGTTCGGGTGTGGGTGTGGGCGTGGAAGTAGGTTCAGGCGTCGGTGTTGGCGTAGAGGTAGGTTCGGGCGTGGGTGTTGGCGTGGAAGTAGGTTCGGGCGTGGGTGTTGGTGTAGAAGCGGGTTCAGGCGTGGGTGTTGGTATCTCGATCGGCAATGCTGCAACGGTCGTTACGGTCGGCTCTGGCGCTGCGCTGGTGAGCGATTCAGCGGGCGGCGCAACAGTCGTGTCGGGGGTGGACGGCTCTGGTTCGGAGCAGCCAGCCATAAGCGCGACGGACGACAGACACAGAAATCCTATAACTCCCAGTGAGAAACGAACGGCTCTTCGTTCGAGTTCACAGCTCCAGACATGAAGAGATAGCGGCATAATTATCGAGTCTCGCTTCCTACTAGGGATGAAATTGCCAACGGAGAGCATAGCAGATAGCATGCGCTAGAATGACGAGAAACCGAGCCGCGTTTCATGCCTTTTATAGGCAGGCTTCCTCCTGCTCTATCCGCGCTGCGCCGCCAGTTCACACCTGAGTGGCAAGGCATTACTCCGGGCGGAGTTCGAGATCAGCTGGTGGATAACTGGATGGGTATAGATAATCTGGATCAGAAGATGGCGCTCTCTGCTTGCCGTTCGGAGGCTAATCGGACGACGCATTCGACTATCTCCTTAGTTGGCGTGCAGGGGCCGAAGATGGCGCGTACACCGAGTGACTCCAGCTCTCCCCTGTCGGATTCTGGGATGATGCCGCCGGCGATTATCGGCACATCGTCTATTTTCATGCCCTCGAATATGCTCGGGAACAGCTCCAGATAGTATGCTGATCCCGATGACATCCACATCTTCCTGCGATGCTGTCTCGACCATCACCTGGGGCGTCTTGCGGATGCCTGTGTATATGACTTCCATCCCGGCGTCTCTCAGGGCGCGCGATTATCTTTGCGCCTCGATCGTGGCCGTCGAGTCCCGGCTTGGCAGTCAGCACGCGAATTGGATACTGTGTCGTCATCGGGTTCACCTCGCGTTCACCTCCGCGCGCCGTTCTGATCTACCAGCTCTATGAGAACCCCTCGTATCGAGCGCGGGTGGACGAATGCGATCATGCCCGACAGCCTTTCGCGTGGCGCGGTGTCTATGAGGTTAACGCCGCTGTCGGCCAATGCGTCGAGCCGCTCCTGAAACCGATACCATACTGATCGAAACTGATCGAATCCGTCACCAGCAATCTTCAGACACGAGTTTTGCACACATCTCTCAAAATGTCCGAACAGAGCCAGTAATATCCTCATCCAGAAACGAATCGCTATGTTATATCATATTCCGCTATATTTGCTGCGTTCGAGTCTAGTGATTTGGCTCGGCTTCCTTACCTAAAGTTGGATCGCATTCCAAATAGTAATTCCAAAAGGAGCCCCTATATTATGGAAGGAATAGTGTTAATCCTCATCGGTACTGCAATCTTCTCTCACTCATGGTATCTTCTCGGACTCTATGCGGACGGACGGACTACGGGCGTTATCATGGCCGGGCTCGGCATCGCTATGGTGCTGTCGCTGTTCACATTCGCGCCGCAGTTCATAAACGGGCTGTCACCCGATTCGGATATACGGACAGCCTCTACCTTCTTGATTCAGACGATCACGGTCATATGGGCCATATACGCCCTCGCAGTCGCCGCTCAGGCTCTTTGGGATTTGGAGGAGCGCGCAATTGGGTTCTACTCCATCCTGTTATTTGCTTCCAGTATTGTATTCCTGCTGTTCTTCGTCCAGCTATGGATAGACCACAGAGGCAACGATCTGGTCATGGTTACACTGGTGGCAGCGTCATCGATGCTCATAATCGTCAGCGGCCTGCTGTTCGCCAACCTAGCAATCCCGTTCCACGCTCTGCGTAGGGTAGCCGGCTGGGCAATGCTGATCCAATCCCTGTTCGTAGTCGGAGTCGGCATGGGCATGGTCACTGCTATAATCGGCATATAGTAAGTTCGATGATGAACGGACTTTGGTCTGATGGGGGCCGGATGAAAAGTCTCCTTCAGGCCAAAGTGGGAGCTACATAATGAACGATGCAAAACCTATGCTAAAAGTAAACGATTTTCTGGAAAAAGCTCAGAAGGAAGTCGGAAAATTCGACTGGCATGGAACTTTTGCCGAATATCTCAGCATTCTGAGTGAGCGGCCACACATTGCGCGCCTATCTCACAAACTGGTGTACGACGCCATAATGTCGAGCAAGACCGGGACTTCCCAGCAAACAGGCGCCAAAACCTACAACCTCTTCGATAAAGAGGTCTATGGCCAAGATGACACCATCGAAAGCATTGTCCAATACTTCGATTCCTCAGCCGAGAGGCTCGAAATACGCAAACGGATTCTGCTGCTGCTCGGCCCGCCGGCAAGCGGTAAATCCACCATCGTTGCACTCATAAAGAAGGCAATCGAAAACTTTACACGCACCGATGATGGCGCAGTGTATGCCATTCGAGGATGCCCGATGCAGGAAGACCCTCTGCATCTCGTGCCGAGCGATCTGCGAGAAGAGCTGGAAAGAGAGTACGGTATCTATGTCGAAGGTGACCTCTGCCCGCGATGCAGATATATCGTTCGCACGCAATATGGAGGGAACATCGGAGCTGTTCCGGTAATCAGAGTTGTCTTCTCGGAGCAGGAGGCTGTCGGCATCGGATACTATGTCGCTACATCCAACCCGACCGACGCATCGCTGCTCGTCGGCAGCGTGGACACTGCCCAGCTGGAGGGCGACAGGCTGGAGGTGGCGGGCAAAGCGTTCCGCATGGACGGAGAGCTGAATGTCGCCAACCGCGGCTTGATGGAATTCGTCGAGATATTCAAGGTGGAAAGCCACCTGCTCACCACGCTGTTGGGGCTGGCGCAGGAACAGCTCATCAAGATGGATCGATTTGGCTCTGTCTATGCGGACGAAGTTCTCATCGGACACTCCAACGAAGGCGACTTCAAGACCTTTATGGCGGATCCGTCTTCAGAGGCGCTGCGCGACAGGATAATGAGAATAAACATCCCGTATAACCTGCGCGTCAGCGAAGAAGAGAAAATATACCGAAAGATGATGGACACCAGCGGCCTGCGAGTGAGGAACTCCAGCGACACGGACGACGCAGATAAAGACGAGGGTAAAATACATGTTCCACCGCAGACTTTACCTGTGGTCGGCACCTTCGCGGTGTTGTCACGCCTGAAACCCCCTCGCAAACAAGGCGTCTCGCTCATCGAAAAGCTCAGAGCCTATGACGGGCAGGAAGTGGGAAACTTCGGGCAGGAGGAGGCGCAAGCAGAGCGGCAAGCGTATAAGAATGAGTGGATGGATAACAGAGTATCTCCCGCAACTACAGGCGCGTCCCAATACTCTCGTACTTCTCGCGAAGACGCGCTCTCCAGCTGGCTCTCGTATCGCAGCGAGGGTATGAGCGGAATATCGCCGAGATCGGTGATGAACAGGCTCAGTGTGCGCGCCTCTATGCCAGATGTGAGGTGTCTCAGCCCTCTCAACGCGCTCGACAGCATCTGGGCAGGCCGTACAGAGAATGTGAGCCTAACTGAAGAGGAATCAGCTAAATATCTCGAATACATAACCGAGTCGGTCAGAGAGTACGAAGAGCGCGCGCTAGATGATGTGCAAAAAGTGTTCGAGAATCGATTCGAGCAGAATGCGCAAGATCTGCTGGAAAACTATCTGCTCGAAATCGAATCGGCTCTCACGCTGAGAGGCTCTTCGTCATCCCCCTCGCAGGAAAGCGAACACAACATGCACGAAATTGAACGCGCGGCCAGCGTATCCGAGCGCAATAAGTGGCAGTTCCGTCGGGAAATTCATGAGTTTTTTGCGGAAAGACGCGCGCGAAAGATAACCTTCGACTACACTACCGAGCCGAGAATTCGCGCCTCGATCGAAAAGCTGCTTTTTCCCGATCGCAGAACGCTCAACAGAGACTTAGAAAAGCCCAAGTCCGCCGCAAATCTGGCAGATTGGCGCAGAAGACGATCCGCCATGCACGGCAGATTGAAACAAAACTACGAATACTGCGATATATGCGCCCACGATGTGGTAGAGTATGCTACCTTCCTGTTGCGGAGAAACAATTCCACCTTCCAAATTGCCAGAAACGAAATCGAATGGCAATGGGATATGAACCCTCAGAGAGTAATTCCAGAATGGCGGCGTGATCTGAAATAGAACCGAGACTGTAAAAGGGACGGACAGTTCCTCGAAGAGGAGTAAGATGGTATCTGAAAGCGCATTGTTAACAGGTGAAGAGATCGAAGACCTGAAGCAGATGGGTGAAGCCCATTTCTGGCCTCATTCGCGCCCGATGGGGGATATGTCCGATGAGACGGGACTCAAACTGGTGTCGAAGGCGGAAGGCGTATGGGTGGAGGACGCTCAGGGCAACCGCTGGGTAGATACGCTCGCGGGGATGTGGCTTAAAAACATCGGACACGGCCGCCGCGAGATCGCCGACGCCGTTTACGAACAGATGCAGGATGTCAGCTACTCCCCTGGGGGCACTGTCAGCCCTGCAACGGTGAAGCTGGCGGCAAAGGTAGCAAGCCTAGCGCCTGACAAAGAATCCCGAGTTTACTTCACCAGCGGTGGTTCCGAAGCCGTCGAAACCGCGCTGAAGATGGCAAAAGCATATCACAAGAACAACGGCGAATCAGGACGCTGGAAGGTCATTAGCCGGCGCGGCTCCTATCATGGCGCGACACACGCCTGCATGAGCCTCGGCGGAGGCGCCACCGCCAGCCCGCAGGATTTCGGCCCACTGATGCCGGGTAACATACACATAGCGCAGCCCAACAGCTATCGTGGCCCGCACTCCGACATGGAATGCGCCGAGGAGCTGGAACGCGCCATCCTGCACGAAGGGCCGCAGACTGTGGCCGCATTCATCGGCGAACCAGTCTCCGCAGCCGCCGGCATCTACATCCCCGACACCGGCTACTGGCCCAGAATCCGTGAGATCTGCGACAAGTACGGCGTCATAATGATCTGCGACGAGGTGATAACGGGATTCGGACGCACGGGCAAGATGTTCGCAACCGAACATTGGGATGTGCAGCCGGACATCTTCACTGTCGCCAAGGCCCTCACGAGCGGATACCTCCCCATAGGGGCCGCTGTCGCCAGCAAAAAGGTGGCCGATAACTTCATGGGGCAGGACAAGATGCTCCGCCATCTGATCACCTTCGGCGGCAACCCCGCATCCTGCGCCGCTGGACTCGCCAACCTCGCCATAATGGAGAACGAAGGCGTCGTCGAACACGGCGCGGAAATGGGCGACTACCTATACGAGCAGCTTCAGACACTCTACGAACACCCAATCGTGGGCGATGTCCGCGGAGGACTCGGCCTGCTCTGCGCCGTAGAACTGGTGCAGGACAGGGATACCAAAGAGAAGTTCCCTGAATCTGCTCAGCTAGGTAAGAAGCTAAGCGCCCTCATGGAAAGCAACGGCCTTCTCGGACGCGCAAGCGACATCATATCGTTGTCTCCTCCGCTCACCATAACGAAGGACGAGGTCGATTTCGTAGTACGCGCCATCGACAAATCGCTGGAACAGCTTCAGACGGATCTCTAGAACATTTCACCTATACCATCCACATAGTATAGGGCCACACAGTGAAGGGAGCGTTCGTCTCATCCCGCGGCGAACACTCCCTTATCCATTCACCCTCGGAAACATCCTCGAACCAATAGGCTTATGCTTACTGTCTAGGAATCTTCGCACCGCCGGGCACGCCGCCATATGCCATATATGGGGAGAGACGAACATGACGACAATGAACACAGCTAACTCCATATTAGCGGGGAATCTAGCATATTCCCCAGACTTGTCGATGAGCATGGTTGACGACAACGGCATACCATACCCATGCTCGGACGATGAACCAATGGCCGAAAACCAGTACCAAGCCATAGCCATGACCGACACTTTCACCGCGCTCCGAAACCGTTTCAGCAAAGGTTCGAACTTCTATGTGGCGTCCGATATGTTCCTCTACTATGTAGAAGGCGATTCGCGTCAGCGTCTAGCTCCCGATATATTTGTGGTGCGAAACCCCCTCAGCACAGCAAACAGAATGTACTGGATGAATTGGATAGAGGGGAAATCTCCCGATTTCGTGCTGGAGGTCGCATCGCCTTCCACATGGCGACGCGACGCGAACGAAAAGCGCATCATATACGCTGATATGGATGTCGGGGAATACTGGCGTTTCAATCCGAGCCTCCACCTGCTACCGCAAGTCCGAACGCTGGTCGGCGAGCGTCTGATAAACGGACAGTACGAGCCGATAGATACATACATCGACGAATCGGGAATATGGCGAGGGTACAGCGATGTACTGGAGCTGGAGCTGTGCGCCCGCACAGACGAGCAGCTGCGCCTCTACGATCCTGTCGCCAAGGAGTGGCTGCGCACGCTGTCGGAATCCGAAGCCGCAGTCCACGCGAGAGACCTGATCATACAAGAAAGGGAACTGGCCTTACGAGAGAGCGAAAATGCTCGTCTATCTGCCCAGGCAGAGAATCAACGCCTTCGTGAACTGCTGGCGAGATTGAAGGCCGAGTAAACTAAAGACCGAACAGGGTGTACACCACTTTCCTATCGCCTACTACCTAGGAATCCTCACGCCGCCGGGCACGCCGTCATATGCCATATATGGGGAGAGACGAACATGACGACAATGAACACAGCTAACTCCATATTAGCGGGGAATCTAGCATATTCCCCAGACTTGTCGATGAGCATGGTTGACGACAACGGCATACCATACCCATGCTCGGACGATGAACCAATGGCCGAAAACCAGTACCAAGCCATAGCCATGACCGACACTTTCACCGCGCTCCGAAACCGTTTCAGCAAAGGTTCGAACTTCTATGTGGCGTCCGATATGTTCCTCTACTATGTAGAAGGCGATTCGCGTCAGCGTCTAGCTCCCGATATATTTGTGGTGCGAAACCCCCTCAGCACAGCAAACAGAATGTACTGGATGAATTGGATAGAGGGGAAATCTCCCGATTTCGTGCTGGAGGTCGCATCGCCTTCCACATGGCGACGCGACGCGAACGAAAAGCGCATCATATACGCTGATATGGATGTCGGGGAATACTGGCGTTTCAATCCGAGCCTCCACCTGCTACCGCAAGTCCGAACGCTGGTCGGCGAGCGTCTGATAAACGGACAGTACGAGCCGATAGATACATACATCGACGAATCGGGAATATGGCGAGGGTACAGCGATGTACTGGAGCTGGAGCTGTGCGCCCGCACAGACGAGCAGCTGCGCCTCTACGATCCTGTCGCCAAGGAGTGGCTGCGCACGCTGTCGGAATCCGAAGCCGCAGTCCACGCGAGAGACCTGATCATACAAGAAAGAGAGCTGGCGCTGCGCGAGAGGGAGTTGGCTTTACGAGAGAGCGAAAATGCTCGTCTATCTGCCCAGGCAGAGAATCAACGCCTCCGGGAGTTACTGGCGAGATTGAAGGCCGAATAAACTAAAGACCGAACAGGGTGTATTCCGCATTTTCCTATATCGCTATTTCTCTGTCCTTTTCAGTCGGCGCAGGTCGTCCTGGGCTGCTTGCTTCCCCGCAGCTGATGAACCAAAATGGGCAAGGCGCGTTTGTAAGCGACCTTGCCCAGCGCACAGTGTCGAGTGTCCCGACAATCGTGCGGTTTTCTTTATCTACTGTCTAATGCATCTTATGCATCTTACTGATGCACCGCGCCCTTGGCTCCTCCCCCCGCGGCGATAACTTCGCCGGTGACGCACTCCGCCTTTGGCGACGCGAGATAGACCGCCAGCCAAGCCAGCTCCTGCGGGTCTATTGGCCTGCCGATGGCGACGCCCTGCGAGACCGACTTGTTCACATCCTCGCGAGAGACGCCCTGCGTCTCAGCCTGAGCGTTCAGACGATCTTCTATCACCTCGGAGAGCGTGAGGCCGGGATGCACGACATTCAGCGTGATTCCGTCCTGCCCCAGCTGGTCGGAAAGCGTCTTTGTCATATGAACCACCGCGGCGTTGCGCAGTCCGTAGATAGTCGCCTGACGCGCGGACACTCCGCCAATGCTGATGATTCGCCCCCACTTCTGCGCCTGCATGTGAGGCGCAACGGCTTTGATACACCTGAAATATCCGACGACCTTCGTATCGAGGTCTTCTATAAGGTCCTTTTCCTGCGCTTCCGCCAGCGTGCCGCGCACCTGCCCGCCGACCATCGCCGCGCTGTTGACCAGAATGTCCACGCCGCCAAGCTCCGTCACCGTCGTGGCGACCATGTTCTGAACATCGTCCCAGCTAGTCGTATCGGTGGGGATGCCGATGACATTTCTGCCAGTTTCGGCGGCAATCTCCTGCGCCGTCGCATCCAGCGCATCCTTCGAGCGCGCGGCTATGGCGATGTCCACACCTTCACGCGCAAGCTCCAGCGCAATCGCCTTGCCGATTCCCTTGCTCCCGCCAGTAACGAGCGCTCTTTTTCCTTCCAGTTGCAAATCCATTCGAGTCTTCATCCTTTCGTCTATGTTGTCGATTCATACTGCCATTCGCCACAAATAGGCGACCGTTGCCAATTGTACCCTGTATATGAGTCTTATGTTCAGGGTATTCTTCATACAAGGCAATGCAGCTCCGTCTTGCCTAGCGCATCCCGCTCGTCCACGCTAAATGTTGCGGATATAGAGCGGACAGCGAAGATGAACAGCAGAATAGCCCGATGATTCATATATCAAAGGCTCTCTCACATCGCTGGGTCGTCCTCGGCATGCTCATGGCGACAAATGTCTCGGCGTTTATGATGTCAATGGCATTCGGCATTCGGCTGCCGTCCATCAGCGCCGACCTGAACCTCAGCCCTACTCGGCAAGGGTTTCTCGGCTCATACGCATTTCTGGGCAACCTCTTTCTGGCCCTGCCGCTGAGCTGATGGACTTCACAGTTCAGGCCAAAGACACTGACATCGACTACGCTAATACTGGGAATACTCCTGTTGGCAGCGCAAGCGTGGTCTCCGAGATTTGTCATTCTTGTCTTAGGGCGCGTGGGGTTCGGTATAACGACGATGGCGCGGGAGCCGGCGCGCACGCTGCTGATACCAGTGGTTCTCGCCCAAGGAGTTCATCATCGTCAACAGCATCTATAACGCGCTGTTTGGAATCTCGTCGGAGGCGGCCTCTCCGTAACCCCGTTCGTGCTAGACGCCGTCGGAAACAGCTGGAGAAGCGTACAGCTCGCTTTCTGCATCTCTCTCATGCTGTTAACAGTGTTGTGGATGACACTCGGGCGCGAACAGCGCGCAGACGCGCAGACCGAAAGGCAGACGGGCGGACACCTGAGCCTGCTGGAGCGCGTATTGAAGTATCGAGACTTGTGGATAGCCGGATTAGGATTCACCGGCGCGACGATGAGCTGGGCAGCTTTCCTAAACTTCTATCCGACCTACATGGTGAACACTGTCGGCATATCGCTCGAACTGTCCGGAGCAATACTTGGAGTATCCATATCCGTTGGCGGAATAGCTGGAATAGCTGGAATAGCTTTGAGCTTCGCAGTCATCTCCCTAAGCTCGAGCCGCAGAAAAAATCTCTTCAGATTCTGGGCATTACCATGGCGGTGACATATCTGATAATGATTAGGTTCGATTCCATGCCGCTGCTGTTCGCCTGCGCTGTGCTGAACGGTCTCGGATAGGGCTTCTGGCCTATACTAAGTTCTGTCCCGTTCTATATACATGGCATCCGACCGCGCGAAGTGGCCGTCGGATTCTCTCTAGTAATGACTATGACTTCCCTCGGAACTTTTCTCGGCCCGCTAATGACTGGAATACTTCAAGACTATACAGGGGATCTAAGCATCGCGCTCGCCATTATAGCCTTCATACCGCTTTCTCTCGTTATCTCAGGCTCTATGCTGAACATTCGCACCGACACTGGCGCGCAGCCCCAGACACCGATTTCTGAATCTGACACCGAGCGAGCCTAGCCTGCGGGTTGCAACGCCGCAAGTGGATAAATATACTTCGTGGACATGGAGAGGCGAAACTAATCTCGCATGACATCATCGAACAGGCTCGATTCAGAGTAGCGGAATAACGACGGAGGATAAAGATACATATGGAAGTAATAAAGAACGGCTCGGTTCCCGAAGAGGATGCCACCAACGCCCCGATCTTCTACGGCGGCAAAGTCAGCCGACAGCCCATTGTCGGCCCCGATAAAAGCTCCTACTACAACTTTTCTCAGGTAAACTTCTACAACGGGGCAAAGAACAAGTTCCACTCCCATACCAGCGATCAGGTGCTGTTCGTAACCGGCGGCGAAGGGTATGTTGCCAGCGAGAGCGAAGAGGTGCGCATCAGCGCGGGCGATACCGCGTTCATTCCCGCGGGAGAAAAGCACTGGCACGGCGCAGCCGACGGCCACGACTTCTCGCACATATCTCTGACAGGGGCTGGCAGCGAGACGACGGTTTACGACTAACGCCGCCCAATAAAACCAACGGATACCAGCAATCATATTCTCTGCGCTGACGATATAGCAGAGGGCAATAAAAGCATACCCTCTTTCGCGCGAACGGCAGCGGATACTCATACAGTCGATTCATACGGTCTGACTCACCTATCAGCGAGGCGCGATACTGTGACACGCATCCATGTACTCGGCGCGGGAACTCCGACGCCAACGCCGACACGGTTCGGCAGCTCTTTCGTACTCGAAACAGGCGATGACAAGATAATGATCGACTGCGGCCCAGCAGCTACGCACAAGCTGGTAAAAGCCGGGCTGTGGCCGACGGAGATAGACCGTCTCTTCTTTACACACCACCACTTCGACCACGACATAGATTACCCCTGCTTTCTGCTCTGCCGCTGGGATCAGAGCGTCGGCAAGGAGAATCAGCTGGAAGTGTACGGCCCTACGCTGACGGAGCAGATAACGACCGGCATTATCGGCGAGGAAGGCGTGTTCGCGCACGACTGGAAAGCGCGTGTCAATCATCCGCTGAGTCAGCGCATCTTCGTCAACCGAGGAGGAACGCTCCCCCGTCCGAAGCCAGATGTGTTCGCAAAAGACATAGGGCCAGGATTCGTCTATTCGGGCAGCGATTGGAAGGTAACCGCAGCCGCAGCAGAGCATGTCGAACCGTATCTGGACTCGCTGGCATACAGATTCGACACACCCGACGGAAGCGTGGTGTTCACCGGCGACACGCAGCCGTGTGACTCGGTACGACAGCTTGCGCAAGATGCAGATCTTATGCTGTGCATGTGCTGGGACGACCAACAGGTGATGGAAGAGAGCGGCGAATCGGGCGGCCAGTGCGGCACCACGGGCGCGGCGCAGATGGCTCAGGACGCCGGGGTGAAGAAGCTCGCGCTAGTGCATATCGGCCCGAATCTGTCACAGCACGGGCCGATGGAAAAAGGCATCGGCGACGCGCGCGAGGTCTATGGCGGCCAGCTGCTGTTCACCGACGAACTCATGGCGTTCGATCTTCGGTCTTAGAACGCATCGCCTCCCACTCGTGACGCAGTATCTCCATTCGAATGAAGTCGTACCCGCCGCGCCGGACAGGGTGCATATCCCTGAAACCTGATTTGCGAAAGCTCTTCTGCGCGCGGTAATTCCACTCCAGAGTGTGCAGATATACGAGATCGAACGGATACTCGCTGAACATGTGATCTAGCAGAAGATCGACTGTCTCAGTACCGTAGCCTCGACTCCAGTAATCTTTGTTGCCGATCATAATTCCCAGCTCCGCCTTACCGCCCCGCAAGTTGATGTCGTAAAACATCACATTGCCGATATGCAGCCCATCTATGGTGTCCACCGCTAGACTGCGCGAGCGCGTCGAAGGAAACTCGAGCTCCTGAATCGAATACTTCTCGAAATCCTCGAAATCCATGCTGAGCGGTGTCGCAGCGTCCAGCCGTGAAAGCTCCGCGTTCGTCCGCCAAGCATAATCATCGGGGATATCGGTAACTGCTCTCTCGCGTAGAATGACTCGACATCCCCGAATGCGAACGGATCTCCCAGCGTCAGTCGGCACAGGCTTCCCGGACGACCATGGAAACAGCTTTCTGAACAATGTAAGCCTCTGTGTCAAAAGTGAGCGTCCGAGCGGCCTCATCAGAGGCAACCCACTCGACGAAATCGAATTCATTATCATGCAGGGATACATCCCCGCCGACAGCTGTCATCAGATAAAAATGTACCACCTTGTGATACCTGATTCCGTCTTCGTATCCGTTGAATTCGTAATCTACACTGTCTATGTATCCATGCGAACGAACCTGCAGCCCTGTCTCCTCGCGCACCTCACGCAACGCGGTCTGCTCGACGCTTTCGCCCGAATCCGGAGTCCCCTTGGGTAGTCTCCACGACAACGGTTCACGCAAACTGCAGACAACGATCTCGACCACCCCATCAGATCCCAACCTCCAAACCACGCCGCCAGCGGATGTAACCTCCCGCATAATTCCATCTCTAATCATTTTGCTCCATTCCAAATATAATATTTTTCCCAACTGATTCTATCAGGTATCGGATAGCAGGCATACGCCGTCAGTGGCAAGAGCGCCAAATCTTCGCGCATACATGATAGCATTGGCACAGAACTAGACTAGATGGCAGAGATGCAAACTCCGCCGCGCCTGATACCTGACATGCCCCACATATCCGCCATACTTACCAGCGCGCCAGTACCGAACTGACATGCCCTACATATCCGCCATACTTACCGCCGCAGGGTTCGGCTCTCGCATGAACAGCCCAAAACCGCTGCTGGAATGGGGCGACGGAACACTGATCGAACATCAGATCCGCGCGCTATTCGCAGGAGGCGTATCCGAAGTCGTGGTGGTACTCGGACATAGGGCAGATGAAATCTCCCCTCGCATCTTCGGAACAGGGGCGCGCTGCGTTGTCAACGAACAGTTTGCGGATGGCCGCGCGTCCTCGATTCGGGCGGGGCTTTCGGCCATATCGCCAGATGCCGAACATGCGCTGATACTAGGCGTCGATCAGCCGCGTACCGCTGAGATCGTAGCGCGAGTATTGAAGGCGCACCTGTCGAAAGACGCGCTCATCACCTCGCCGCGCATCGGCGGGCGAGGCGGCCATCCGCTGGCATTCTCGATCCGGCTAATGCCCGAACTCATGCGCATCTCCGAGCAAGGGCAAGGACTGCGCGAAGTTTTCGAACGACACCGCGCAGACATAAATCGAGTTCACATAGATGACCCGATGATACGGCTCGACATCAACACACCTGAAGAGTATGCCCGAGCCCGCGCGATGTACGAACGCATGTAGAGAATAGGGATAGGGGGACATCCATTACGCATCCGCCCAATCCTCCCAGGCCTGCTCCAGCTCGGTCTGCGCCTGCGCGTGCTTCTTACCAAGCCGGGCGATTGCTTCCACATCTTGCCGTTCGGAGGCGCGCTGCAGGCGTCTTTCGATCTTCGTTACTTCCGCTTCCAGCTTCTGTATGAGCGATTCATAATCGATTTGGGATATCGAATCGGTAGGCTGCGCATCGCGTTCACGCATTTTCGTTTCGCGTTCGCGTCGGCGATGGCGCGCTCGCGCTCGGCGTGAGACTGGTTCGGACGCAGGAGGATGGTTCGCGCGCATCCAGTCCTCGAATCCTCCCTCGAACAGACGCACTACCCCATCTTCTAGCGACCATATACGCTCCGCCATCAGCCCGATGAAGTGTCTGTCATGCGATACGAACAGCAGCGCGCCATCGTATGCGTTCAGAGTATCCTCCAACGCCTCGCGGCTGGGTATGTCCAGATGCGTCGTCGGCTCGTCGAGTACCAAAACATTGGGGTTCGTCGTCAGCAGACGCGCCAGCGAAAGCCGTGTACGCTCGCCTCCGGAAAGAGTGGCAACTTGCTTGAATACTTCCTCGCCCTGAAACAGAAAGCGCGCAAGATAGTCCCGCGCATCGCCAATAGGGACATTGCGCACCTCTAGGAACGCTTCCAAAACAGTCTTGTCATCTGGCAAATCCCATGTGCCTTGATGAAGGTATCCTGTTCGGACATTGTGGCCGAGCGATACGGTTCCCTCGAGAGGAGCGATTTCGCCGAGAATGGTGCGTATGAGCGTGGTCTTGCCGATACCGTTCGCGCCTACGATCGCGGTTCGCGCGCCGCGTTCGATGTCGATGTCCGGAGCGCGCAGAAGCGTCTTCTTGCGTCCATTCTCAGAGTAGCCAGCAGACAGCCCGCGCAGACTGAGAACGACATGCCCTGTACGGGAGGCTCCGGAGGAGCCTATCGAGATGGTACGCTCACGGCGCGGCGCTTCCAGTCTGCCAAGCCGCGCAAGCCGTGTCTCTCGTCCGCGCGCCTCACGAGAGCGTTGGCCCGCTTTGTACCGCTGTATGAAATACTCCTCTTTTTCGATGAACTCTTGCTGACGCTCGAACTCCTTCTGTTGACGGACGACCGCAGCGGCTTTCAGCTCACGATACTTGGAATAGTTACCGGGGAAACGCTGCAGTCGTCCACCCTCCATCTCCCATATCTCGGTGCATACTTTGTCGAGGAAGTAGCGGTCGTGGGATACTACGAGAACTGCATATCGAAAGCCGGACAGGAAATCTTCCAGCCAAGTTAGGCCGTCGAAGTCCAGATAGTTCGTCGGTTCATCCAGCGCGAGCAGGTCTGGATCTGCGAGCAGCGCCTTTGCGAGAGCGGCGCGTGTGCGCTGCCCGCCGCTTGCAACTGCGGCGGGAGTATCGAGCGTCTCAGCCGGCAGGCCGACACCGCGCGCGACCCGCTCCATCTGCGTCTGCCAGTCATATCCGCCGAGCGATTCGTACTCCGCCAGTCGCTCGGAGTATCGGCTCTCGGCGCGTCGGCGCGCGCTTCCAGTCTGCTGCTGTATCGCCAGCGCGCTCGCGGCAAGCTCCGCCTCCAGCTCGAACAGACCAGCAAAAGCCTCCAGCGCCTCATCTCGCAGCGTGCCGGAGACTTCCTGCGACGGCAGCTGCGAAACATATGCCACACGGAGCGAGGATGCAGTGGATACCGAACCGCTGTCGGGTTCGAGTTCGCCCATCAGCAGGCGCAGCAAAGAAGTCTTACCACTGCCGTTCGCGCCCACGAGACCAATACGAGCCTGCTCGCCTACATCGACGCTCACATCAGAGAATACTTGCGTATCACCGTAGAAAAGTTCCAGATCGGATGCGGTCAGCAGCATTGCAAGCTCAGGCGTCGGGACTCAAACGCGCGTTCATCCAGCTCAGCATACGCGACAGATATTCCTCCCTCATGCGCGGGTGGCCGCCCCGCACGAATCCATGCGAACAGCCGGGAAAGCGGACGAATTCCACCTCTTTTCCCAGCCGTTTGAGAGTAACGAAGTACTGCTCCGACTGCTCGATAGGGCAGCGCGCGTCCGCCTCGCCGTGCATTAGGAGGACGGGTGTTCGAACATTGGGAGCGTATGTCAGGGGAGAGCGTTCTAGGAAAGCGTCGAGAGCATCCACGCGCCGCCCGCCCCACTGCATTTCACCAAAGCGAACGCCGATATCGGAGGTGCCGTACATGCTCGAAAGGTTGATACATGGCGCGCCAACAACGGCGGCTGCGAACCTGTCATCGTGTCCAACGATCCATGAAGACATGAAACCGCCATAGCTGTAGCCTGTAATTCCCAATCGCGATTCGTCTATATACTTCCGTTCGCTTACCAGATCTACCGCCGCCATAATGTCCAGATAATCCTCTCCACCCCAGTCGCGCAGGACGGCCTTCATGAATTCTGCGCCATATGTGGACGAACCACGCGGATTCACCGCCAGCACAATGTATCCAGCGGTGGCTAGTATCTGCTGCTGTGGGCTGAAGGAATCGGAGAATACTCCATGTGGCCCGCCGTGTATGTCTAGAACCATCGGGTATCGCTTGTCCTCATCGAATCCGGGCGGAAACAGCAGGCGCGACTCTATATCGAAATCGCCGCGATCGAAGGTGAACTTCTCCATCGACGCAGCCGGATGCTCCGCAAAGAAATCGCGGTTGCAATCGGTAATCTGCGTCGTATTGCCGTCTTCCATGTCTATCATGTATATATCGCCGGGGGACTGGGGCGAGCCTCGTAGAAATACCGCTAGGTTCGCGCCTGCATCGAACGACACTGCGGATATGGAGCCGCCCGCGACAGCAGTCCGCAGATCGCCGGTGTCTGGAGATACAGTATAGATGCCGGACACGCCGCGCGCGTCGGCGATGAACGATATTCCCGAATCGGACCACCTCACTTCGGGCGCAGGAACCAGCGGCGCATATCCACCGGCTGGGCTGATGGAATCGTCTGTCAGTCGGCGCGGAGGGCTATTCGGCTCCAGCGTGAATATCCAGGATTGCGAACCTGCGTTAGCCTCGTCATCGTCCGAGCCGACGACTGCCAGCGCGCTCCCATCCGGAGACCACGCCAACGCAGCCACGCTGGAAAGTCCGTCGGACAGCAGTTCGATCTCCCCACCGTCGGAGGGTATTGCATACAGATCCGGATACGGCTGGACATCGCGGTTTGGTCTGCGGTCGCCGATGAAGGCGATGCGTTTTCCGTCTGGAGACCACGCAGGCGCGCTGTCATCGCCATCGCCATCCGTCAGCTGTCGTATTTCGCCAGTCTCGAGATTTGCGATGAAGATGTGGCGCGAAGTGTCTCCGCGCCAGCCAAGACCGTCCGCCCTGTATCTGATACGCCTTGCCACGCTCACACGCGGGACTTCTTGCGCGCCATCTTCGTCAGACACTCTGTCAGGGTCCACATCGGAGACGAAGGCGAGCGCGTCGGAATCGGGAGACCATGCGACATCGGTAACGCCGCCCGGAACATCTGTCAGCCGCTCTGCCTCGCCGCCGCGCGTGGGCATCGTCCACAGCTGCTGTCTGCCGAGCGAATCGGGGCGGATGAACGCCATCCGAGCGCCATCCGGCGAAAATCGCGGCGCAGAATCCTTCGGGCCGGCAGTGAACGGCGCGCTGTCGCCCGATGATAAATCCATCAGCGCGATACGCGACCGGGTCTCCATGCTCTCCTTGTCCACCTTCGAGCGAACGAAAGCCGCATGGGAGCCATCCGGGGACAGCGCGGGCGCGCCAACGGTGATCAGTTCATATATCAGATCGGGCGTAATAGGACTGGACACGGCTGGCCGCTCCTTGCTCTAGTAATATCATCTAGCATCATCTCGCACGGCGTCGGCGCGCCTGAAAACCTCAGACATACGCATACTAGAACATCTAACCAGCAGAATCGGCGGGGCGTCAAGTCCATCATTCCACCAACCCGCCAGCCGAACTACGGAATATATCTGCTAAAGTCGTTGACGATCTCGGGCGGAAAACTCGGCTAACCACTGCTGGGGGCATTCTCTAGGAATCTCAGGACATGCGGCAAGACCATATCGCTGCGCGTGAAGACGCCGCCATGGTCGAGCGTAGGGAGAGATACGAACTCCGCATCGGGAAGCGACGCGGCATACCGCATTGCGCCATCGTGAAACACATCGGCATCGCCGTCGTAGAGTAGGCAGCGCATGGTCATGGCAGACGGCTTGGGATCGTAACTCGCCCGCCCGTCACGCAGATCGATGGAGGAGGCTATCAGAGCTAGGGAATCATTCTGGAGAAAGCGGCTGCGTTTGTCCGGCGGCTGCATTCTGCCGAATCGCGCCTCGAATCCGTCCAGATATGGCGCGATACCCGCGCTCAGAAAACGGATGCGGCTGTCGAATCGGCGCGGGTCGGTGCCATGCTCGTCGATTCCCGCGAGTATCATACGATCGACGCGGTCACGCGCGCTGTTCGCCACGGCAAAGCATATGCGTCCGCCCATGGAGTAGCCCCAAAAGTCTGCGCGCCGGACTCCAGCATCGTCCATTACCGCGAGGACATCCGCCACGCGGAGATCGGCCGAATACGCCTCCGGCGCGTGCGGCTTGTCACTTCGTCCATGCCCGCGGCAATCGATGAGCAGCAATCTGCGACCGTCACGCAGGGCATCGACATAGCCTGCCTCGTACCAGTCGTATAGGCTGTCGCTGAACCCGTGCAGTAAAACCAACGGCGGGCCGCTGCCTTCGTCATGGCTGCCTTCGTCGTGATAGTGAATGCGGGCGCCTGCGCTGTAAACTTGGGGCATATCTACTGTATCGACTATTAGGGGCTTAGCGAAATCTATCGGATATTCATCTCGTAGAACTCATGCCAAGCATATTACACTCGATGCCCGATACCAGAACACCCGAAAATCTATCCTATGAAACATAAATATAAAAATATAACGGAGATGGATGATGACACTGACTCGGATCGATGGCCGTTCTGCAGATATGCTTCGCCCTGTATCGATAGAGGTCGGCGCGCAGCGGTATGCCGAAGGCTCCGCGCTGATTTCGGCGGGCGATACGCGCGTGTTGTGCGCGGTGAGCGTGGAGGATGAGACGCCCAGCTTTTTGCGAGGCTCTGGGCGGGGATGGGTTACGGCGGAGTATGCGATGCTGCCGCGCTCGACGCACACGCGAACGAGAAGGGAGACGACGCCGCGCGGCAGAACGCAAGAGATTCAGAGGCTGATAGGCCGCTCGCTGCGCGCCGCTGTCGATATGCGCGCGCTGGGAGAACGAACTATAACGGTGGATTGCGATGTGGTGCAGGCGGACGGCGGCACGCGGACGGCGGCTATCACCGGCGGCTGGGTCGCGCTCTATCAGGCGCTGCTAGGACTGCGGAACGCCGGCGCGCTGGAGAACCTGCCTGTGGAGAGCGGGGTCGCCGCCGTCAGCGTCGGCATCGTCAGAGGCATTCCGATGCTCGACCTATGCTACGAAGAAGACAGCCGCGCCGATGTCGATTTCAATGTCGTTATGACCGGCGAGGGCAAGTATGTCGAGGTGCAGGGAACCGCCGAGCATAGCGCCTTTTCACGAGCCGAACTGGATGCCATGCTGACACTAGCGGAGAAGGGCTTTGCCCAGCTTCACGAACTGCAGCAGAACACGATAGCGAATATGAACGGCTGAACCATATCTCATGCTTCTTCATCCGGCATCATTCACCATCGTCATCCGGACATACGGACACATAGACATGTATGAGTCGAGACATTCGGACTACTCGGATTGCCAGACGGGTTTACGCTTCTCCGAGAACGCTTTAGGCCCCTCGACGGCATCATCCGTCGCCTGCACGCGCTCCATGATGGGCGCGCCGAGCCGGACGGAGTATTCGACCGGCTGATCTTTGCCTCCATAGACGATTCGTTTGATGCCCTGCACCGCCAGCGGCGCGCACAGCTTTATCGCCTCCGCCAACTCGTCGCACTTCGCCATCAGCTCATCCCTGTCCTCTACGAGATGCTGTATAAGACCAATCCGATATGCGCGTTCGGAGTCGATTCGGCTGCCGGTCAGCATCATGCCGAGCGCCTCGCCGAGCGGTATCATGCGCGCAAGATTATGGACGGCGTGTCCGGGGAATATGCTCCAGCGTGGTTCTGGCAGTCCGAACTGCGATTGTCGCGTAGCGACCCTAATATCGCAGCGCAGCGCGATTTCGAGGCCACCGGCGACGCAGTAGCCGTCGATTGCGGCGATAATGGGCTTGAATACTCCTCTATCGGCATAGGAACTTTCATGAGAGCCTAATATCGGGCTTTCGGGACGGCTGCCCGCGGCGTCCAGCGCGGCGCGCTCCTTCAGATCCATACCCGCCGAAAACGCCCGACCGCCACTGCCGACCACTATAGCCACCAGCTGGCTCTTGTCATCCCGAAACTCATCCAGCGCCTCGCGCAGACCAGCCCCCAGCTCACGGCTGATCGCATTCAGCGACTCAGGGCGGTTCAATGTGATGTATGCGATACCGTTTCGGGTCTCGTACAATACGGTATCCGTCGAAAGCTCCATGCCGATTCACTCCTCTGGTCTGGGCTGCTGATTTGGGACTGGTCTATTTTCGTTAGAGAGACGCTGACATCCGGACAGCGAGAGCGAACCCCTGGGGCGCCCCTGAGGTCGAGCCGGCGCCCTCGCTGTCGTGAGATATTCCGCTCCGCCGCTATTCCACCGCTATTCCACAGTCGCTGTGTACTCGCGGCGCACCAAATCCCAATCGATCTGGTAGCCCAATCCGGGCTCTGTTGGCGCATGCACCACGCCGCCCGTCATGTCGATATCCTCTACCAGTCCATACATATTCGCGCCCGTGCAGGGGAAGAACTCGAAGAACTCGCAATTGGGGACGGCCATCGTAACATGGAGGTTGGCGACATTGTTCAGCGAGTTGCCGCCGTGGTGTATCTCACACTTCATGTTGAATCCCTCTGCCAAGTGGCACAGCCTAACCATAGGCGTTATGCCGCCTGTAACCGCCACATCGCCGCGCAATATGTCCGTCGCATACTGCGTAATCCACGAAGTCATGCCGTAGTATCTGCCCGGAGCGTACTCGGTGGACATTATCGGTATGTCCAGCTTCTCATGCAGCTTGACATAGTTATAGATATCCTCCTCCACTAGGGGGTCTTCGTACCAGTAGAAGCCGAGCTCTTCGATTGCGCGCCCGACGCGCATTGCATCCTCGTACTGATACGCCCACATCGAGTCCAACATCAGCTTCATATCGTCGCCCACCGCCTCACGCGCCGCCTTGCATATCTCTATGTCATATTTGGGGTCGCCATGCGGGTGAATCTTGTGCGCAGTCCAGCCCATGTCTTGGAAGCGAATCGCCTCCTCCGCATACTCTTCCTTCGTCTTCCAGTACGCCGTCGATGAATAGACCGGTACGGATTCCTTGCAAGTCCCAAGCAGCCTGTGAATCGGCTGTCCGGCGATCTTGCCGTTGATGTCCCAAAGGCAGATGTCGATAGCGCCGATCGCGTTGGTCGAAACCGAACGGTTCATCTTCCACATATCCCACCAGATCGCGCCGATGTCTTGAGGGTTGCGCCCCATGAGCATCGGCTTCAGGAACTCGATTAGCGCAGGGGTATAGTGATTCGCGCCCATTCGGGACGATCCGAGAAAGGCGTTGCCGCTGATGCCCTCATCGGTCTCCACAGTCACGATGCCTAGCTGCCGCGTCTCTCCAAACTGCATCCTGACGCCAGTCATCCACGGCTCTGACTTCCAATTGAACATTTCGACTTTTATGTTGGTAATTTTCACAGCAAGCTCCTCTTTTTTTAAGACTCTAAGACGATGAGCGGCATGTATATATCCAGCCAGCGGCGAGCGCATAATATCACCGCATACTATCACTATATGAGCGCGGGGTGGGAAATTAGACGATTCAGCCGATGTTTGACAGTATTATCCTGTTTGCGTACCATTGACTCAATAATATATGCAAGGAGCGATGCAATTGGCGACATTGAACGGACACGCGACTTTGCTTCAGGCTGTCGGAGAGTATGTCGCCAGTCTGAATAAGAGTTCCAAGGGCGATAGTGCCGACCCCCATACCCAAAACGCTCTGCATAAATTCGTCGAATGGTGCGGCAAGGATAAACCTCTCTCCGCTATACCCCCATCCGTCATTGGCGCCTATGCGGACGATGTGGTTGGCACAGGGAATACGCCGCAGACCGCCGAGAAGCTGCAGGCTGTGCGCAAGTTCCTGACATATGCTCACAAGAACGGTCTAATAGAAGTCAGACTGGCGCAGCATATCCGTGTCCGCAGACCTCGAATCAAGCAGGGCGGAGCCGCTCTGCAAGAAGATGCCCCTGAACAGCTTACCGCCGAAGGTCACGCAAGGCTGACCGATGAACTAGGAACTCTCAAATCACAGCTCGGCCCGCTCTCCGACGCGATACAGAAAGCAGCCGCTGACAAAGATGTACGCGAAAACGCTCCGCTGGAGGCCGCGCGTGAAGATAAGGGGCGGGTCGATAGCCGCATCCGCGAGATCGAGGCAACCCTAAGCAACGCCGTCGTCATAGACGCCAGCGCGCGCGGTCGTTCGCAGACCGTCAGATTAGGTACCACCGTATCCGTGGAAGACATCTCTTCCGGAAGCACGGCCGAGTTCACAGTGGTGAGCGTGTCTGAAGCCAACCCCATGGAAAAGAAAATCTCGGATGTTTCACCGCTCGGAAAGGCGCTGCTGGGCAAAGCCGCTGGCAGCGAGATCGAAAACGAAACACACCGAGGCATCACGCGATACAAGATACTCGAAATCTCGTAGCGCAGCGCGCGCATCTTCCGAGATAGAACTCTCACGCAGAAGAGGGCTGTGATCTCATCGCAGCCCTCTAGCTTTTGCTATATATCTCTCTCCTATTCGATATACGCGCTCGGCGATTATCCACTCTCCCTGCTGCCTAGCGTGATGCGCGCATTCACCTCCTGACCATCTCTCAGGAGTACGATATCCACGGTCTCTCCCGATCGATGAAAGAGCAGAAAGTCGAACAGCTCACCGAGGTTGCTCATCGTCCGGCCATTCATCTCCAGTATTATGTCCAGCGGGTGAATCCCTGCGTCATCAGCGGGAGTATCGGGCACGACACCCAGCACGAGTATGCCCTGCACACCTCGATCTATGCCTAGTTGGTCGGCCATACTCTGAGTAACTGTGGACGGACGAATTCCGATGTAGCCGCGCTCAATGAATCCATCCTCTATTAGATGATCTGCCAGCATCTTCGCATTGTCGATGCCGATGGCGAATCCGATGCCCTGCCCTGAACTCATCCTCGCCGTGTTTATACCGACTACTTCCGCCGATGTGTTGACCAGCGGCCCTCCGCTGTTGCCCTGATTTATCGAGGCGTCCGTCTGTATCATACCGACGATCGTTGGACTGTTTCCCCTCTCCAGAGAACGCCCCAGCGCGCTAACCACGCCTCTACTCACAGTAGGCGGCCCGGAGATACCGAGCGCGTGGCCGATGGCTATGACAGTTTCACCAACCTCCAGCCCGGACGAGTTCCCCAGCGTCGCAGGTGGAACATCCGCTATCGGCATACGCAGTACTGCAATATCGGTAATGGAATCGGCGCCGACCACCTCTGCGGAAACTCTCCTGTCATCAGGCAGCGTTATCTCTACATCCACAGAGCCTTCTATCACATGGCTGTTAGTCAGTACATGTCCGCCCGTGTCCAGAATCAGACCGGTGCCGCCGCCGAAGCTGCCGTCCGGCATCTTGGACGAGATGAGGACTACCGAAGGCGTTAGCCGGCGAACGACCTCCACTGTAGATAACTCCTCCAATGGCTGCGTTATAGAAGAGGGCGGAGCAGGCGGAACAGTCCCAGCCAAGTCCGGTATATCCATTCTCCGCGCATTGCTTACATCGGCTGCGCCAGCAGGGCGACTCGGCGAGGCCTGGCGCTCATCCACCGTCAGGCTAAGCGGCTCAGATACCGGCGCGGACGATGGAATCCCAGACAATGGAGTCTCATCTGTATCGATCTCCTGAACATTGGCGCCGCAGGCGAAGACTAGCGTCACGGCCAAAATCAGCATGGGAAGAGCGACTGGAAGTATGTAACGATTATGCATCGGGTATCCTCACTGACTGAACTGACTGAATAGATAAACTGAATATATAGTATGAATAATGTGTAATCATCTTACTAATTACCAAGCGGAGTCAGGAATCATTTGTGGAGTCTCTCCGCTCAGGCAGGAGACTCGCGTCGTGGATGCGGCGCGCATCTTTCGTTATGTAAAACGAAGAAATAGACTACAGGTTATACTCGAAAAATATCGGAGGATATGAATTGGACGAACTGGCGCGATTCAACAAAGAGCGATGGGAAGAGCTGGCACAGGCAAGCATACAGTATTCGATGCCGTTTCTGGATATGGACGAAGATTCGGCGCGTGAGCTTGTCGATCCCGAAGGGCTGATCGGGGACGCAAACGGCCTCGATGTCTTGTGCCTAGCGGGTGGCGGCGGTCAGCAGTCGGCCGGATTCGGACTGCTGGGGGCTAATGTGACGGTGCTGGACATATCGGATACGCAGCTGGAACGCGACCGCGAAGCCGCCCGCAGCTATGGCTTGGAAATTACCACCACGCACGGAGATATGCGAGACCTGTCGATGTTCGGAGAGGATGCATTCGATGTCATCTGGCATGCGCATTCTATAAACTTCGTCCCAGACACAGGCGGCGTGTTCGCTCAGGTGAAGCATGCGCTGAAAAGAGGCGGAATATATCATCTCGCCTGCCAAAATCCGTATATCCATGCAATCGACCCGGCAGATTGGAACGGCGAAGCATATCCCCTCGTGGCTCGATACGAGGACGGCGAGGTCGAATACGACGACCCGCATTGGACCTTCACGAACACGCTCGGTGAGGACAAGCGCATTCGCGGACCACGAGAGTTCCGCCACACTCTGGAAACGCTGATCAATGGTCTAGTAAAGAATGGATTCTTGCTGCTGGCGCTGCGCGAATATGCCGAGTTCGACCGCGAGGCAGTCCTCGAGCCGGGTTCATGGGAGCATTTCCAATCCGTCGCGCCGCCATATCTAGGGCTGTGGGCGCGGCTGCTCCCCGACGCTCTGCAGCCTCGATCGCTTCAGGGAACAGCGAACGACCCGTAGCCAGCGCTGTTAGCGCTGTTCACCATCCGCAGGCCGCAGGCGCTACCCGTATGTATAGTATATAGGGGCGTATTCTTCCGCTGAAAGAATACGCCGGAATAAACTCGAAGCAGCAGCAGAGGACAGCCCATGCAGATAACCGACATAAAACACTTTCTGGTAAATCCGACACGCGGCAAGAATCTGTGCTTCGTTAAAATCGAGACCGAACAAGGCATTTACGGCTGGGGCGAGGCATATACTCAGGCAGATCGCGATTTGCAGATAACGGCGCATATAGACCAGCTGCGCCGCTATCTGATCGGGCAAGACCCGCGCCACATAAAACGATTCCTCCAGTGGGCATACGACGATTTTGCCGGACGACGCGGCGCTATGGATTTCTGGTGCGCCGTCAGCGGCATCGAACACGCCCTCTGGGACATCACAGGCAAGGCGGCGGGAATGCCCGTTCACATGCTGCTCGGCGGAGCCTGCCGTGACAGGATTCGCGTATATGCAAACGGCTGGAGCGGAGGCGGAAACTCTTCCGCTGACATCGCCGAACGCGCCCGCAAGGTCGTCGATATGGGCTTCACCGCGATGAAGTTCGATCCGATACCCGGCGCATGGCGCACTTTCGTATCCAAAGAGGTAGAAGACGCCGCAATCGAGAATGTACGCGCAGTACGCGAAGCCGTCGGCCCAGACATCGACATACTCGTCGAGATGCACCGCAGGCTCGCGCCGATGCATGCTCGACGAATCGGAAAGGCAATCGAGCAGTACAGACCTTTCTGGTACGAAGAGCCGGTTCTGGCAGAAAACATCCCCGCCCTCGCAGAAATCAGACGCGATGTCGATATTCCCATCGTAACCGGCGAAGAGCTGTACACCAAGTTCGAGTTCCGTGAGGTATTCGAAAAGCGCGCCGCCGACATCATCAACCCCGATGTGTGTAATGTGGGCGGCATACTCGAACTGAAAGAGATAGCCGCCATGGCCGAGCCGTATTTCGTCGTCGTCTCACCGCACAACTACAACAGCACCACACTCGGGCTGGCCGCCACCCTCCAAGTCTCCGCGCACATCCCCAACTTCCTCATTACAGAATACTTCGTCAATCTCGAAGAGTTCGGACGCGACATAGCTATCACTCCCTTCGAAGTAGAAAACGGCTATATCCGTGTACCGGAAGCGCCCGGCATCGGCATAGACCTAGACGAAGACGCGCTGGCGAAATATCCATACCAGCCCTTCGCTCTACGCTCCACGCCCGACAGCTGGTGATAGGTGAAGGGTACGCCGAGGCATCGAGAATCTGCGCTCCTACGGCTCGAAGAGATGCGTAGAAGGGCGCAGAAGGACAGCGAACAGGGAAGCCGCGCGGCTTTCGGCTTTGACAGCTTCCTGCCGCGCCAATAGTATGGCAGGCATGAAAACCAAGCTCACTGTGGGAATCGCCGGATGCGGGACGATTGGCCGCAAGATGGCGTCCGAGATAGACGGCGGCGGAGTGCCGGGCGCAAGACTGGGCGGGATAACGAGCCGCAGGCTGGACAGAGCGCGGGAGTTCGCCTCGACGCTCTGCCATCCGACGCCGGTGGTAGCGCTCTCCGAGCTGGTCGAATCGGTGGATATGGTCATCGAGGCCGCGCCAGCCAACGCAATGGAGGCGATAGCGACCGAGACGCTCTCGGCGGGCAAAGACCTTATGGCGCTCAGCTGCGGAGCGCTGTTGGAACGCGAAGACCTGTTCGATCTAGCAGAGCGCAGCGGCGCGACTATACATGTTCCATCCGGGGCGATAGCCGGGCTCGACGGCGCGGCAGGAGCCGCAGTCGGGGGAGTCGAATCCGTTACGATGATCACGCGCAAACCGCCGGACGGTCTGCGAGGCGCGCCGGGAGCGCAAGGAATATACCTAGACGGCATTACAGAACTCACCGTTCTCTACGAAGGCCCCGCCCTCGAAGCCTGCCGACTGTTCCCCGCCAATGTCAATGTGTCCGCCGCGCTGAGCATGGCAGGCATAGGCCCGCGCCGCACCCAAATTCGTATCTGCGCAGACCCGACCATAACGCGCAACACCCACGAAATCGAAATCAGAGGCGAATTCGGCGCGCTGAACATCCGCATCGAGAATATCCCGTCCGAATCCAACCCCAAGACGGGGCTGATGTCCGCTCTATCGGCGTTGGCGATGCTGAAGAAAATGACTTCGCGCATCCGAATAGGCACCTGAATCGAATCAGCGTACCAGCCTGTCAGCGCTGGTTCTCGCCATCGCGCAAAACTCGCGCCCCCCACGCGCAATGTCGAACCTCATCGAAATCGCCTTAATAAGCATCATAATACGACGACAACAAATAAAGTCGCAGACAATCGAGAAGGAGTAATGATAATGGAAATCGAATCTATCGCAAGCGCGCTGGTCGAACGGCGGCAGACGGTGTCCGTCGCAGAGGCCGACACCTGTGGACTGGTCGGATACATGTTCAGTACAGCGCCGGGCAGTTCGCGCTGGTTCCCCGGAGGCGTAATCGCCTACACCGGCGGCCTGAAGCAAAAGATTCTCGGCGTATCCGACGAGCTGTACGAGACAAAAGGCACCGTCAGCCCAGAGATGGCAATTGCCATGGCTGCCGGCGTAAGAGACCTCACCGCCACCGACTATGCAGTATCTGTAACTGGAATCGCCGGGCCAACAGGCGGCAGATCCGGACTGCCTATCGGCACCTTCTACATCGGCATAGTCGGCCCCGACGGACTGGAGCAGGCGGAGAGGATTCACGCCGATACCGGCGACCGCGACGGCAACAAACGCCAAGCGGCGCAAGCCGCAATAGACCTGCTAGGCAGACATGTAGCGCAATAGAGGGTTTCTGCAAACCCTCGAACTGGAAGCGGCTGAGCGCAACGCCGTCGACCACAACTCCGATAGTCACTCGATCGGCCCCTGAAGGGGCTGATTGAGTTTGGGGGGGGACAACCACAGTGACAGACTAAGAAGACGACCGCGCCAACTTTCTCACACGAACGAACGATATAGAACATGGAAGGCGTAACCATGCTTACAAAGCTATCGACGCTCAGACTTCTGACAATCTTCCTCATCTGCGCCGTCGTCGCTATGTGGCTGGCGACAGCCTGCGCCGACGACTCCGGCGAAGTCGATCCCGAAGTGGAAGAGAGAGGTATGACTGCTGAGAACCTAGACGAAGCTAACGAACCCAGCGTAGTAACTCCCGAAGTAAAGGAGACAGAAGATAATGACCCGGCCAAAGTCAGCCCCGAAGCAGCGGAGAAAGATATGGCGACTGAGAGCCTAAACGAGGTTAACCAACCCAGCGTAGTAACTCCCGAAGTAAAGGAGAAAGAAGCTAATGACCTGTCCAAAGTCAGCCCCAAAGATGCGGAGAAAGATATGACGGCTGAGAACCTAGACGAAGCTAACGAACCCAGCGTAGTAACTCCTGAAGCAACTCCAGAAGTAGCGGAGAAAGATATGACAACTGAAAGCCTAAACGAACCCAATACCCCCAGCCCAGTCTCCCCTGAAATAGTGGAGAACGAAGTTAACGACCCTTGCGAAATCGATCCAGTACTAACAGGAAGGAAAGGTATGATCAGTAGGAACATACATGAAGATGTGGCGCGCGCAAAAGCGATACGCCACAAGTACGAGGATCTGTTCTGGCGACAGCCTAATGTCCACGCAACTGGAATAGGTAATCTAAAAGGTAAGTACGGTGAGTATTTAGATATATGGGGATTCTCCATCGAAGTTACAAAGAAAGTCGATCAGAACACCCTTCCCCCAGAAGACCGAATACCGGACTGCCTCGAGGGAGTACCGGTACAAATTGAAGAGACGCCAATGGAAGAGCTACTCTAAGCTGGAGGAATCTAATGAGCGGAACTAACACATTTCACAGGCCACTCTTGGCCGGAATCGGAATATCGAACGCTATATCTGAGAAGTCGGACATGACGATTTTCTCGTATGGGTTGACAGCAAAGAACATATATACCAGTGCTGTCTATGACGCAGTGAGGATGCTCCAAGGCGGGGCCAACGAATAGGGAGGCGTAATCGTGTTTACAAGGCTATCGACGCTCAGGCTTCTGACAATCTTCCTCATCTGCGCAGTCGTCGCTATGTGGCTGGCGACAGCCTGTGCCGACGACTCCCGCGAAGTCGATCCAGAAGTGAAAGAGAAAGGTATGACAGATAAGAACCTAGACGAGGCTAACGAATCCAGCGTGGTAACTCCCGAAGTAAAGGAGAAAGAAGCTAATGACCCGTCCAAAGCCAACCCAGAGGCAGCAGAGAATGATATGGCGACTGAGAGCCTAAACGAAGCTAACGAACCCAGCGTAGTAACTCCCGAAGTAAAGGAGACAGAAGCTAATGACCCGGCCAAAGTCAGCCCCAAAGAAGCGGAGAAAGATATGACTGCTGAGAACACGAGCGAAGCTAACGAACCCAGCGCAATAACTCCAGAAGCAGTGGGGAAAGACATGACAACTGAAAGCCTAAACGAACCCAATACCCCCAGCCCAGTACCCCCTGAAATAGTGGAGAATGAGGCTAACGACCCTTGTGACATCGATCCGATAGCAACGGGAAGAAAAGGTATGATAACAAGAAATTCAAGCGAAGATGTGGCGCTTGCTCAAGCGATACGCCACAAGTACGAAGACATGTTCTGGCGTCAGCCCAATGTCCATGCAACTGGAATAGGCGATCTAAAAGATGAGAACGGTGAGTATATAGGTATATGGGGATTCCTTATTCATGTCACCAAGAAGGTCGATCAGAACACGCTTCCCCCTGAAGACCGACTACCGGACTGCCTAGAGGGCGTACCGGTACAGATCATAGAAGAACCGATGGCAGAGTTAATCCCAGAAGCAAGAATGTAATGAGCAAAGCTGACTCTTTTCACAGGCCACTCTTGGCCGGAATTAGAATATCGAACGCTATATCTGAGAAGTCGGACACGCAGACTTTCTCGTATGGGTTGACAGCAGAGAACATATGTACTAGTATTATCTATGACGCAGTGAGGATGCTCCAAGGCGGGGCCAGCGAATAGGGAGGCGCAATCGTGCTTACAAGGCTATCGACACTCAGGCTTCTGACAATCTTCCTCATCTGCGCAGTCGTCGCTATGTGGCTGACGACAGCCTGCGCCGACGACTCCCGCGAAGTCGATCCAGAAGTGAAAGAGAAAGGTATGACAGATAAGAACCTAGACGAGGCTAACGAATCCAGCGTGGTAACTCCCGAAGTAAAGGAGAAAGAAGCTAATGACCCGGCCAAAGCCAACCCAGAGGCAGCAGAGAATGATATGGCGACTGAGAGCCTAAACGAGGCTAACCAACCCAGCGTAGTAACTCCCGAAGTAAAGGAGACAGAAGCTAATGGCCCGTCCAAAGTCAGCCCCGAAGAGGCGGAGAATGATATGACGGCTGAGAACACGAGCGAAGCTAACGAACCTAGCGCAATAACTCCAGAAGCAGCGGAGAAAGATATGTCAACAGAGAACCTAAACGAACTCAATACTCCGAGCCCAGTACCCCTTGAAATAGTTGAGAACGAAGCTAACTACCTTTGCGGGATAAATCCAGATGACATACGTGGAGATGAAGATGTGGCGCGCGCAGAAGCGATACGCCACAAGTACGAAGACATGTTCTGGCGTCAGCCCAATGTCCATGCAACTGGAATAGGCAATCTAAAAGATGAGAACGGTGAGTATATAGGTATATGGGGATTCCTTATTCATGTCACCAAGAAGGTCGATCAGAACACGCTTCCCCCTGAAGACCGACTACCGGACTGCCTCGAGGGCGTACCGGTACAGATCATAGAAGAACCGATGGCAGAGTTAATCCCAGAAGCAAGAATGTAATGAGCAAGGCTGACACTTTTCACAGGCCGCTCCTGGCCGGAATTGGAATATCGAACGCTATATCTGAGAAGTCAGACATGACGACTTTCTCGTATGGGTTGACAGCAAAGAACATATGTACTAGTATTATCTATGACGCAGTGAGGATGCTCCAAGGCGGGGCCAACGAATAGGGAGGCGTAATCGTGTTTACAAGGCTATCGACGCTCAGGCTTCTGACAATCTTCCTCATCTGCGCAGTCGTCGCTATGTGGCTGACGACAGCCTGCACCGATGACTCCCGCGAAGTCGATCCCGAAGTGAAAGAGAAAGGTATGGCCAATGAAAGCATAAACGAAGCCGACACCCCCAGCGTAGTAACTCCCGAAACAGCGAAAAACAGCTCGACGACTCAGAGCATAACTGAACCTAACGACATAAACGAAGCAACTCCAGAGTCCGAGGAAAACGACATGACGACTGAGAAGATAAACAAACCCAGCATTCCCAGCCCAGTAACCCCAGAAGTAGCGGAGAAAGATATGACAACTGAAAGCCTAAACGAACCCAATACCCCCAGCCCAGTCTCCCCTGAAATAGTGGAGAACGAAGTTAACGACCCTTGTGACATCGATCCAGTACTAACAGGAAGAAAAGGTATGATCAGCAGGAACATACATGAAGATGTGGCGCGAGCAAAAGCGATACGCTACAAGTACGAAGACTTATTTTGGCGACAGCCCAATGTCCACTCAGTTGGAATAGGTGACATAACCGATGAAAACGGTGAATATACAGATATATGGGGATTCCGCATTCATGTCATCGAGAAGGTCGATCAGAACACCCTTCCCCCAGAAGACCGTATACCACACTGCCTAGAAGGTGTCCCCGTACAGATTGTAGAGACACCAATGATGGAATTGCTCTAAGGAGGAGGAATCTAATGAGCGGAACTAACGCATCTCACACGACGCTTCTAGCCGGAATCGGGATATTAGCATCCAACGGAAACGCAGGATCACCTAAAGGCATTGGAACACTGACAGGCTTGGCAACGCGCGACTCAGACGGTGAAAAGGTATTGGTAACCAACTTGCACGTCGTTAGTGTAAACACATGGACCATCAGTGGAGGTGAGGTGATATACCAAGGCGGTAATAAGGTAGGCCAAATTCACAGTTCGATTAAAGTTACTAGCGGGGGTTATAACATCGCCGATGTCGCCACATGTGAGATCCTCTCCGGCGTGGACGCGGAGTTCACCCTTCACGACCATCCCACACATAGTCAGAGGACGGTTGTCGCTGGCGTGGTGGATCCGACAGAAGGTATGGTGCTCACCATGCTGGGCGCAAAGAGTGGCGAGAGCACGGTTACCGTTAAGGAGATCAATCAAATCAAACAGGTGGACAAATTTGAATTCACCGGCGTGACCATTTTGGATTGTAGCCAAGAACCAGTTTCACATGGTGATTCAGGCTCTCCATGCCTGTTCTCTAGTAGCCCTAGCCACTACCAAATGTCCTGCATCCTGTTTGCTAGGCACGGAATAGACGACAGCATAGGCTATGCATTCCCCGCCTCCGTAGCTGAAAAGTTGCTTGGAATCACCTTTGGCGACCGCCCTCCCGTGGCTTCCGCGACAGCTTCGCCATTGGCTGTGACTACCGGATCTATAGTGACTCTGGACGGCAGCGGCAGCACGGACCCGGATGGTGACGCGCTAACCTATCTTTGGGAGCAAGTTGACGGGAGGGGAGGTGGCGGAATAATCACTCTGAGTAACCCAACATCGGTCAGCACAACTTTCATAGCGCCACCTGGCCCCGCTACGCTGGAGTTCAATCTCACGGTCACGGACTCTTACGGGTTAAGTGATACGACCTCAGTGAAGGTTTCGGTATGGGAGCACGCCCATGTACAGTTGAACGGCACGATTGAACAACGGGGGCAATTCCCGTACATCATCAATTTGAGCGGAAACCTGCCTGACTGGCTATTTGCCGATGAAGCAGCCCGACCCGCAGGGTCATTCAGCTACCAGCCATTTCAAGGGCAATCTGGCCCAATTCCGAATGGCGGGCGGTTCCGCCTCAGAACTCAGTCTCAGCACCGAGGTCTGTTCCAAAATTTCCAGCGAGACGATGTGACGCTAACGCTTAGGTACAAAGATGGTACGACCGAAAAAGTATATCTGACCAACATTGAAAAGTTTACTTATGGAAATAATAAATTGGAGCAGTTGAACTTCCGAGTCAAGACGGAGTCCACCATCACCGCTAAGAATAATTTCGAACCGGTGCAGGTAGAATTCCGATTCTTGGTGGCCCCGGCAATGCCAACTGGACTAGTGGCTAAGCCAGACGACGGTCATATCTCTCTGAGCTGGGACGACCCGCAGGACGAAAGCATCACCCACTACGAATACAGACTGCGGGCAGGCGCAGACCCGTGGAAGGTGTGGAAACCCGTTCCTAAGAGCAATGCGGCTACGATTGGGTACTTGAAGTCAACCTTGACGAACGGAATGCCACACTTCTTCCAGCTGAGAGCAGTAAACAATAAGGGAACCGGGCCGCTGGCAGAGGTTGGGCCTGTCACACCTTCACTTCCATTTCCGAACAGTCCACCGAAGGCCGATGCTGGCCCGGGTCAGACCGTGTACACAGGAACAAAAGTAACACTAGACGGAAGCCGCAGCTCCGATCCTAACAAAGGCGACAGCCTGAGCTACAGCTGGAGTCAACCCGACGGCGCGCTAGTAAGCCTCAGTGATGTATCGATAAGCAAGCCTAGCTTTACTGCGCCATCGAGCGCGCAAACGCTGAGGTTCGAGCTTACGGTGACCGACTCTTACGGAGAGAGCGCCAAAGACAAAGTGACCATTACAGTGGTACCTACTCCTATCCTTCAGTTTCAAGGCTTTCCAATAGGCAATACACTGCGGACTGGTTCGTCCAAGAGATGCTATGTCAATATGTATGACATGCCGTCAGACAGCGGATACCGAATGCGTATCACCGCGCCGCAGGGAGCGGGCCTAGATGCCTCATGCGCCACGAAGGCGATAACGACACCAATTTTCACTCCCAGCGCTATAGACCAGGACTTCGACTACTATCTGGGCTTCGATCTGCACGCATGTTCCGCTCCCGGCGGTAAGGTGCTTGCCGAGTTGATTCGAGGCAGCGCAGTGGTGGCGTCCATTTCGAGAGACCTGATAGTTAATGATCCTCCGACGGCCGATGCTGGCCCGGGTCAGACCGTGAACACCGGAACGGAGGTAACACTAGACGGAAGCCGCAGCTCCGATCCTAACAAAGGCGACAGCCTGAGCTACAGCTGGAGTCAACCCGACGGCACGAGAGTAACACTCAGCAGTGTATCGGCAAGCCAGCCCAGTTTTACTGCGCCATCGAGCGCGCAGACACTGAGGTTCGAGCTTACGGTGACCGACTCTTACGGAGAGAGCGCCAAAGACAAAGTGACCATTACAGTGGTACCTACTCCTAGCCTTCGGCTTCAAGGCTTTCCGACAGGCAATACACTGCGGGCTGGTTCGTCCAAGAGATGCTATGTCAATGTGCATAACCTGCCGTCGGACATCGGATATCGAATGCGCATCACCACGCCGCAGGGAGCGGGCCTAGATGCCTCATGCGCCACGAAGGCGATAACGACACCGAATTTCATTCCTGACACTCTTGGCCGAAAATTCGACTATTACATAGGCTTCGATCTGCACGCATGTTCCGCTCCCGGCGGTAAGGTGCTTGCCGAGTTGATTCGAGGCAGCGCAGTGGTGGCGTCTATTTCGAGAGACCTGACAGTTGCGGTGCCTACCGCCGATGCTGGCCCGGACCAGACCGTAAACACCGGAACGAAGGTAACCCTAGACGGAAGCCGCAGCTCTGACCCTGACAAAGGCGACAAACTGAGCTACAAATGGAGCCAACCTCACGGCACACAAGTAACACTCAGCAGTGTATCGGCAAGCCAGCCCAGTTTCACTGCGCCATCGAACGCGCAAACGCTGAGGTTCGAGCTTACGGTGACCGACTCTTACGGAGAGAGCGCCAAAGACAGTGTGACCATTACAGTGGTAAATCCTCGCCTTCAATTTGCAGACTTTCCGATAGGCAACACACTGCGGGCTGGCTCGTCCAAGAGATGCTATGTGAATGTGCATAACCTGCCGACAGACAGCGGATACCGAATGCGCATCACCACGCCGCAGGGAGCGGGCCTAGATGCCTCATGCGCCACAAAGGCGATAACGACACCGAATTTCACTTCCAGCGCTATAGACCAAGACTTCGACTACTATGTGGGCTTCGATCTGCACGCATGCTCCGCTCCCGGCGGTAAGGTGCTTGCCGAGTTGATTCGAGGCAGTGCAGTGGTGGCGTCCATTTCGAGAGACCTGATAGTTAATGATCCTCCGACGGCCGATGCTGGCCCGGGTCAGACCGTGAACGCCGGAACGAAGGTAACACTAGACGGAAGCCGCAGCTCCGATCCTAACAAAGGCGACAAACTGAGCTACAGCTGGAGTCAACCCGACGGCGCGCTAGTAAGCCTCAGCAGTGTATCGGCAAGCCAGCCCAGTTTCACTGCGCCATCGAACGCGCAAACGCTGAGGTTCGAGCTTACGGTGACCGACTCTTACGGAGAGAGCGCCAAAGACAGTGTGACCATTACAGTGGTAAATCCTCGCCTTCAATTTGCAGACTTTCCGATAGGCAACACACTGCGGGCTGGCTCGTCCAAGAGATGCTATGTGAATGTGCATAACCTGCCGACAGACAGCGGATACCGAATGCGCATCACCACGCCGCAGGGAGCGGGCCTAGATGCCTCATGCGCCACAAAGGCGATAACGACACCGAATTTCACTTCCAGCGCTATAGACCAAGACTTCGACTACTATGTGGGCTTCGATCTGCACGCATGCTCCGCTCCCGGCGGTAAGGTGCTTGCCGAGTTGATTCGAGGCAGTGCAGTGGTGGCGTCCATTTCGAGAGACCTGATAGTTAATGATCCTCCGAATGCCAACGCCGGTTCCAACCAGACCGTAAACACCGGAACGAAGGTAACCCTAGACGGAAGCCGCAGCTCTGACCCTGACAAAGGCGACAAACTGAGCTACAAATGGAGCCAATCTCACGGCACACAAGTAACACTCAGCAGTGTATCGGCAAGCCAGCCCAGTTTCACTGCGCCATCGAGCGCGCAAACGCTGAGGTTCGAGCTTACGGTGACCGACTCTTACGGAGAGAGCGCCAAAGACAGTGTGACCATAACTGTAATACAGCCGAACCGCGCTCCGATCGCCAGGGCAGGTTCCAACCAGACGGTGAGCGCGTCGAGTATAGTGACTCTGAGTGGCTCCGGGAGCAGCGACCCCGACGGGGACAGACTGAGGTACATCTGGAGTCAGACATCAGGCACGCAAGTAACGCTGCGCGGCTGGTCTTCGGCGCACCCGTACTTCTCCGCGCCTTCCTCAGCGGCACGGCTAGTATTTAGACTGACAGTGGTGGATGCTGACAGAGCAACTGACACCGACAGCGTGACAATCACAGTATTGGATCCGCCTGTCAACAAAGCGCCGATTGCCGATGCAGGAAAGCACCAAACAGCGAATGTCGGCGACAAGGTGGATCTGGACGGCTCGGGAAGCAGCGACCCAGACGGGGACAGCCTGAGCTACCGGTGGATGCAGACAGACGGTACGCGCACGACGCTGGGCTGGGCAAACACAGCCACACCGTTCTTCATCGCAAAGGGCGCGGGCAATCACAGCTTCCAACTGACCGTCACGGATAGCCACGGGGCGAGCGACACTGACAGCGTATCCATAACTGTAGCGCAGCCGAACCGCGCTCCGATTGCCAAAGCCGGTTCCGATCGGACAGTGAAAGCGTCGAGCACAGTGACTCTGAGCGGCCTAGGAAGCAGTGACCCCGACGGGGACAGCTTGAGGTACCTCTGGAGACAGACAGCAGGCACGCAAGTAACGCTCAGCAGTGTATCGGCAAGCCGGCCCAGATTCACTGCGCCATCGAGCGCGCAAACGCTGAGGTTCGAGCTTACGGTCAGAGACGGAAGAGGCGGCTCTGACACCGACAGCGTAACCATAACTGTAGCGCAGCCGAACCGCGCTCCGATCGCCAGAGCCGGTTCCGATCGGACAGTGAAAGCGTCGAGCACAGTGACTCTGAGTGGCTTAGGAAGCAGTGACCCCGACGGGGACAACTTGAGGTACCTCTGGAGACAGACAGCAGGCACGCAAGTAACGCTCAGCAGTGTATCGGCAAGCCGGCCCAGATTCACTGCGCCATCGAGCGCGCAAACGCTGAGGTTCGAGCTTACGGTCAGAGACGGAAGAGGCGGCTCTGACACCGACAGCGTAACCATAACTGTAGCGCGGCCGAACCGCGCTCCGATCGCCAGGGCAGGTTCCAACCAGACGGTGAGCGCGTCGAGTATAGTGACTCTGAGCGGCTCCGGGAGCAGCGACCCCGACGGGGACAGCCTGAGGTACATCTGGAGTCAGACATCAGGCACGCAAGTAACGCTGCGCGGCTGGTCTTCGGCGCACCCGTACTTCTCCGCGCCTTCCTCAGCGGCACGGCTAGTATTTAGACTGACAGTGGTGGATGCTGACAGAGCAACTGACACCGACAGCGTGACAATCACAGTATTGGATCCGCCTGTCAACAAAGCGCCGATTGCCGATGCTGGAAAGCACCAAACAGCGAATGTCGGCGACAAGGTGGATCTGGACGGCTCGGGAAGCAGTGACCCAGACGGGGACAGCCTGAGCTACCGATGGATGCAGACAGACGGCACGCGCACGACGCTGGGCTGGGCAAACACAGCCACACCGTTCTTCATCGCAAAGGGCGCGGGCAATCACAGCTTCCAACTGACCGTCACGGACAGCCACGGGGCGAGCAACACTGACAGCGTATCGGTCACGGTGAGCGTCCCCAACGAACCGCCAGTGGCAAATGCTGGGCCAGACAAGACAGTCATAGCGGGCGAATTCGTAAGGCTGTACGGTTCGGGCAGCGACCCGGACGGGGATACGCTGAGTTACAAATGGACGCAGACATCTGGGGCAACCATCTCTATCGGCAACTCTACATCCGCCAGTCTGTCATTTACGGCGCCCCTACGCCCGGCGCTGCTGGTCTTCAGGCTGACCGTAACAGACACACACGGAGCGAGCGATACGGATGACATTAGAATCAGAGTGATCAGAAGAGAGAACTAAACGGCAACTGAACCAAGACAGCGGCCAAAGGGCGAACCCCATAAACACGGATCAGCCCCCACGCCGCGTGGAGCGGACAGTTTCCAAATAATCAGTAAAAGTAAGTTCAGAGAGGTGGCTTCCCATGGCTCGACTGTCTTGGGTCGTCACCTCTCTGGACGACGAAAGAGCAAGGCTAGGAGCGCCCCTCGAAATCAACTGGCAAGGCATTGGCTGGCGGGGCATTGGCTGGAGCGGGTGATGGGATTCGAACCCACGACATTCTGCTTGGGAAGCAGACACTCTACCCCTGAGTTACACCCGCTAGCTAGATCGTCTAGATCACCGAGCAAGATTCTAGCAACCGATACCGCAGTTGGCAACTGCCCCGTTCGCGTTTATTGACATAGACCGCATATATTGATAGATTGACCATGATGTACAGTATCCATAATTGCGCCTTTACCTGCACCTGTAGCCGCCCCGCATAGGGGACAGCTCGGAGCAAGTCGCGCCCGAATAGCGTCCCGTTTTCATTGCGCAAACGGGGCGTATTTTTTTATCAGCCAGATATACGCCGCTTAGGCCGTTCTAGGAAGAAGGAACAACGCGAATGACCCAGACAAACCCGATTATCGACTACTTCCCCTCCGAAATCGAGGAGTTCGAGGCGGGGGTCGAAAAGTTCCAGGCAGGGGAATGGAACCCCACCGACTTCATGGCATTCCGTCTGCGTCAGGGCGTGTACGGCCAGCGTCAGCCGGATGTCCACATGTTCCGCATCAAAATACCCTTCGGCGGAATGACGGCAGACCAGCTGGACATGATGGGCGAAATCGTCGAAAGGTTCGCGCCGCTCGACAAGGGACATGTAACCACGCGCGAAAACATCCAGCTTCACCATATACCACTTCCAGACGCTCCGGAGATAATGCGCATGCTGGCATCGGTCGGCCTGACGACGCGCGAAGCCTGCGGCAACACAGTACGCAATGTTACCGGCTGCGCTATCGCGGGAGCATGCGCCGATGAGCCTTTCGATGTTACCCCATATGCCGCCGCATACTCGCGCTATTTCGTCCGACACCCGTTCACCCAGTCGATGCCGCGCAAGATAAAGACGGCTTTCTCCGGTTGCGCCAAAGACTGCGCGATAACCGGTATCCACGATGTCGGCTTTCTGCCGATCATCCAGGACGGACAGAAGGGCTTTAAGATGGTCATGGGCGGCGGCACCTCCATCATGCCCCGCATCGCGCCGACCCTCTACGATTTCGTACCAGCCGAAGAGTTTCTGAAAGTGACAGAAGCCGCTCTCAGAGTTTTCCACAACTCAGACGAACTCCGAAAAAACCGCATGAAGGCTCGTGTCAAGTTCCTCATCGACCGCATCGGCATCGACGAATACCGCAAGCTTGTCGAAGAGCAGATGCAGGAGCAGTGGGCGCAGCGTTCGTTCGACCCGACAGGGCTGCTGTTCATAGACGACGAGGCGGCAGACGCTCCATCGCTGGACGGCAATTTCGCGCCCGCAGGCTCGGAGCCGGAGTTCGAACGCTGGATACAGACGAATGTGCAGGCGCAGAAGCAGAACGGCTATCACACCGTCACGGCAAAGCTGCCGCTAGGCGACATCGACCCGAAGCAGTTCCGACAGCTCGCCGACCTAAGCCGCAAATACGGCGCAGGCCGCGCGCGGCTGACACACCAGCAGAACCTAGCGATACGCTGGATACCCGAAGGCGCGCTGTACGAAGTATGGCAGCGGCTGGGCGAGATAGGCTTCGGCGACGCCGGCGCGCAGGAGATAACCGATGTCGTCTCCTGCCCCGGCACCGACAGCTGCAAACTCGGCATAACCTCCTCGATGGGGATGGCCAGGGCTGTATCCGACGCGATGGCCGTGATAGACAAAGAAGCCGACCCGCTCATACGGCAGATGCACATAAAGATGAGCGGCTGCCCCAACGGCTGCGGCCAGCATCATGTGGCAGACATTGGATTCCACGGCGCGGCGGCCAAGGCGCCCGGCGGACAGGTCCCGGCATATGAGATGTTCCTCGGCGGCGGTTTCGAGAACGCCGACACGCGCATCGGACTGCGGGTAAAGACGAAAGTCCCCGCCAAGCAGATGCCGAAAGCGCTGGCGAAGGTACTGGATTTCTACAAGGCCGAACGACAAGAAGACGAGATATTCCGCGACTTCGCCGCGCGCGTCGGAGCGACATCGTTCGAACCGCTGCTCGCCGAATTCAAAGAGCTGCCCGAGCTAAACCGAGACTCGCTCGACATGTACATAGACTGGGACAAGACAGTCAAATATGTGCTGGAACGAGGCGAGGGTGAATGCGCAGTCTAAATCCGCGCAAACTTCAGAGTATATAGCCCGAAAAACGCAGGGGCGGGAGATTCATCCCGCCCCTGTTGCGTTCGTCCTGTCTAGTCCAGTCCAGCTATCGTCGTGAGAACCGGCGTTTTAGCCATTCTCTGATAGCCCCTCTCTCCGAAGGCGAGCTGTCATCCAGCGGCTGACCGCGCCATCTCTTGTCCATCTTAGGCGGGCGCGCAAGTATCAGCCCGTACCCGACGATGCAGAGCAGCAGACCAGCCCACGCCAGATAGCCGATGGCTCCAGCTGCGAACGGACGCACAATCAGCGTGGACAGCAAAAGGACGAATCCGATCAGCATCACGCGACCCGGCGAAAAAGACCACATCCGACCGCCTAACGACTGCCGAATGTAAACCCAAACCAACTTGCGAAAGCTGTATTCCCGGCCCGAAGCGCGCTTGGGAGGCGACGGCTCTCCGAAATCCCCCGCCTTTTTGAGAATGTCTTCGATTTCGCGTTCGTACCTGTCAGACATGCCCCGCTCCAAAGTAAGTACACACTCGAAACGAATCCTAGACAAAGCCGCCCGCAGTGTCAAGACGAGGGGATTCGTTGCGCCGCGCTCGGTTGACACGCGCCACATATTACATTGAGAATACTCCGAATCCAGTATCGGAGACTTTCACATGGCGGATACGGCAGAAGCTGTCATAATCGGCGGCGGCGTGATGGGTTGCAGCATCCTGTACAACCTAGCCGCGCGCGGCATGAAAGATACGACGCTTTTGGAACGCGATGTCCTAGCGTCCGGCTCCACCGGCAGATCGCAAGCCATCCTCAGAATGCACTACTCCAACGAAGTTACCACACGGCTTGCATGGGACAGCCTGCGGATATTCAGAGACTTCCAAGAGGCCGTCGGCGCGCCGTCTGGATATACCAAGACTGGATACTTCGTCATCGTCGGCCCCGAAGACCGCGACGCCATGGAATCGAATGTCCATATGCAGCGCGGCATCGGCGTGAACACCTCAGCAGTTACCGCAGAAGACTTGCGCGAAATAGCCCCCATGGTGGAGCCAGCGGACGGCGAATCTTTCGCCTACGAGCCGGATTCAGGCTATGCCGATCCATATTCCGTTACGACAGGCTATGCAAACGCCGCCCGAGAACTCGGCGCCCGCGTCTCCGCCGGCTCTGCCGCGGTCGGAATCGAGATCACAGGAAACAAAGTAACCGCAGTAATCACCGAAGCCGGGCGCATCTCCACCCCCATAGCCATAGTCGCCGCCGGACCTTGGTCTGGGCCATTCTTGAATTCCATCGGCATAGAAGCTCCGCTGCGCACGATTCGGCATCAGGTAATAATGCTGCGCAGGCCCCATGATGTCGTTCCAGACCACCCCATAATTGGCGATGTGGTAAACGACATGTCGCCACGCCCGGATGTCGGTAACCTAACACTAATAGGCGTGGGAGAAGAAGAAGAGGCCGAAGCCGACACATTCGATCAGGGCGTCGATATGTCCATGGTGGAGCAGACATTCATCAAGCTCACGCGCCGCATGCCGGGCATGGAGCAAGCGCTGTTCAGAGGCGGCTGGAGCGGCCTTTTCACCACAACCCCCGACTGGCACCCTATACTAGACCGCGTAGATGGCATCGACGGGCTGTATCTGTCTGTCGGTTTCAGCGGACACGGCTTCAAGCTGTCACCAATGATCGGAGTCGTCATGGCAGAGCTAGTAAGCGAAGGCAAAGCGTCGAGCATCGACATATCCGAACTCGGTATCGGACGGTTCGCCGAGGGCAAACTCCTGCGCTCACGATATTCGATGCAGGTGCTGGCATAGCGCAAATCTAGCGCCATATACCTTTCGATATCGGGCTATACTACTACCAGACCCACTAGACTGCGCGTTGCCAAAAATCGCGCCAAGCAGACGGAGCAGATATGTTGGAGCAGCCTCAGCCAATCGAGCAAGAGACGGTGTTCAGCGGCAAGATAATCGAAACCCGTGTCGATACCCTGCTGATGGCGGACGGACGACGGATCACGCGGGAAGTGGTTTTGCATCCGGGCGCGGTGGCTATCGTTCCAATCGACGACGATGGCAATGTCCTGCTGGTAAGCCAGTATCGCCATGCCGCGGGCAAGTCTCTGCTGGAGATTCCCGCCGGCACATTGGAGGCGGGCGAATCCCCAGACGACACCGCGCAGCGAGAGCTTCAGGAAGAGATCGGTTTCGCGTCGATGAACCTGCGCGCGCTGGGCGGCGTTTACACCGCGCCGGGGTTCTGCAACGAGTTCATGTATCTGTACATCGCGCGCGATCTGGTGCGGAGCCGCCTGCCAGCAGACGAAGACGAAGACATCGAAGTTCACCAGATTCCAATATCCAACATCGACAAACTCATCAGGCTCGGCGAGATACAGGACGCCAAGACCATCGCCGGCCTGTTGATGGCGCGCTATCTATTCGACTAGACACAGGAGAAAGACCACATGCCTGATTTTAGAGCCGTATTCGCGCAGATAGACAGCATGACGGATGAACTAATCGCGCTCCACCGCGATCTGGTGATGATACCCTCCGTCAACACCGGCGCCATGCCCACCGGAGACGAAACCCCCGTCTGCGAGTATGTGCGCGACTGGCTGGCGGAAGATGGTATCGAATCGGAGATTCTAGGGCGCGTCCCGGAGCGCGGCAACATCATCGCCCGCATCGAGGGGCAAAACCCGGACGCGCGTCTCATGTTCATGTCTCATACGGATGTAGTGCCGGTGGAGGAGGAGGCGAAGTGGACTTTTCCACCGTTCAGCGCGATGATTCACGACGGACGCATCTACGGGCGCGGCGCATCCGACTGCAAGGGGCTGCTGGCGGCGCAGATGATGGCGATGCGCATGATAAGACGAAACGGCATCCAGCTGCGAGACAGCCTGATACTCTGCTCCGGCGCGGATGAGGAACACGGCGGACGCTATGGGTTCGGCTGGCTGGCAGAGAATCACCCTGAAAAGATAACGGCTCCGTTCGCGGTCAACGAGGGTGGTGGAACGCCGATAGAGGCGGCAGGCGGCCTGACTTATCTGCTCGGCGTCGGGGAAAAGGGCAGGCTTCAGGTGGAGTTCGAGGTAAAGGGTGTCAGCGCGCATGCATCCGTCCCTTGGCAGGGAACCAACGCCCTATACCGCCTTTCGCTGCTGCTGAACCGTATCGAAAGCTACGAGCCGGAACGAGACACATCCACCAGCCTCTTCGATCATCTTTCTAACTTCGCAATCGAGCATAAGCCATCTCCCGACAACATCGACGACATCATCGCAGAGGTCACCGAAGACAACCCACGCTTCGCATCCATGATGAAAGCCCTCTCCAGAATGACGATCACGCCCACCATGATAAACGGCGGTATCAAATCCAACAGCGTGCCGGAGCAGATAAGATTGACATGCGATGTTCGCACGCTGCCCAATCAGGACGATGACTATCTTAGAGGCGAGCTGGATCGTATCAAAGAAGGCATACCTGGCATCAGCTACGAGATAGACTATATGGCCGTTCCGAACGCATCCGACTTCGACACGGAGCTGTCCGACCACATTCGCTCTGCTACGGCTGCGGCGCTGGAGCGCGACGATGTGCAGTGGGTTCCCGCGATAAGCACCGGCTTCACCGACTCGCGTTTCACGCGCCCGCTCGACATCATCACATACGGCTTTTCAGGCTCACACCCAGACGACGATCCGATGCGGTCCCGCGCGCACGGAACAGACGAATCGGTGGGAATCGCCAGCCTCGTCAGCGGCGCAAAGATAATGTTCGCTCTAGCCTGCACGCTGTGCGGCACGGAGTAAAGGCAAAACCAACACATATATCCAGATACTATCCAGATACGCAGATACGCGCGGTATCAGAGGAGGTCCGACTCCATCTGAGCCGCGCGGCGCGCGAATCCGGCGCTCTTGAAGTCACGCTCGACCACGAAATGCAGATAGCGTATGAGAACTCGCTCCGTATCGTCCCTGAGACTTTGGCTCAGTGTCGGCACATTCTCTGCCGAGAGAAGATCCGTGCGCGCCAAGTACTTTAGGACACGCATGGCCGATTCGGACACCCGTAGCTTCTGACCAATGCCGAAAGATACACATTCAGGGCAGAGCATTCCGCCTGCAGCTATATCCAGAGCATGCGCTCCCGGATTCAACGAATGACCGCATTCGACGCAATCATCTATCTGCGGCGCGAATCCAGACACTTCCAGCGCGTGGAACTCGAACCACCTGACCAGCATCCAAGTATCGGGCGCATCACCGAGCGCGTCCAAGAGGGCAGCCAGTAGATCATACAGGCGGAGGTTCGGCGCGCCGTCTTCGGCCAGCGAGTCTGCCACCTCGCACGAGTACATCGCAAGCGACACCCGCGACAAACTAGAGCGTATGCGCGGATGATAGTCCCGAACCTGCGCTTCCGTAACGATGTCCAAGTTTCGTCCGAAGCTGCCAGCAAAATCGACGAGATTAGTCAGGTCTAAATGGCCTCTGAGCTTGCTCTTGGGTCTGCGAACGCTCTTGGCAACCGCGCGCACCTTGCCCATATCCGGAGTCAGGATAGACACGATACGGTCGGCTTCGCCCAGTGGATACTGTCTCAGCACGATGCCGGAGGTTCTGTAACTGCGGGATTTCACGGTTCTAGGCTTAGAAAGTCTGTCGCCCTTCTATTGCCCTTCCCAGCGTGGATTCGTCTGCATATTCGAGATCGCCTCCAACCGGCAGCCCTCTTGCAGGGCGTGTGACGGAGACGCCCTTGGATGCTATCAGCCTATGTATATACATGGCAGTCGTATCACCCTCGACATTCGGATTCGTCGCCAGTATCACTTCATGAACGGGTTCGCTTTCCAGTCTGGAGATAAGCTGCTGAATTCTTAGTTCGTCCGGGCCGATACCATTCATGGGAGATATGGCCCCGTGCAGCACATGATACAGTCCGTTATAGGTGCGCGTGCGTTCGAGCGCAAGGACATCCAGCGACTCTTCCACGACGCAGATGGCGTGGGGATCGCGGCGCGGGTCGGCGCAGATTACACACGGGTCGGTATCCGTTATGTTGAAACATCGGCTGCACGCGCTGACCAGCTCCTTCACGCCGATGATCGCATCGGCTAGATCTCGCGCGCGCGCCTCCGGCATACGCACCAGATAGAAAGTGAGACGCTGCGCAGTCTTCGGCCCGATGCCCGGCAGCTTGCTGAGCTCCTCTATCAGCCGCGCTATTGGCGCGGCGGAATATGTCCCCGGCATAGTCAACGCTAAAACAGGCCTGGTATGTCCAAGCCGCCGGTGAGCTTCGCCATTTGCGTGGATGCCATCTCCTGCGCCTTGCCGATACCCTCATTGACCGCCGCTACCACCAGATCTTGCAGCATCTCCACATCGTCTGGCGATACCACTTCCGGATCTATGACAACGGATTCTACTGTCATCTTTCCAGTTACTACGACCGTTACGACACCGCCGCCGGCGGTCGCGGTAACAGTTGCCGACTCCAGCTCCGTCTGAAGCTGTTCCATTCTCTTTTGCAGCTGCTGAGCCTGCTGCATCATACGACGATTCATTGTCATTCACCTTCCTCGAGTGTTTCGACGAGTCTTGCGCCCATCGTCTGAGCCGCTCTCACGAGATAGCTCTGCGAACCTGCGCGCCGGTTGGTCCCATTGCTCTTGCCCGCGTCAGCCGCCAACTCTGGGGCGAGTTCGTATTCGTCGCCCATAATTTTAGAGACGACATCCTTGAGCTGACGATTTACAGCCGGATTGTCCAGCTCCTGCTGAATACGGTCTATATGCGAAGCGTGATCGAATCGAACGACGATACGCTTGCCGTCGATGCCGACAGAGCGTGGCGAGCTTCTGAGCAGAGGCCCTAGTTTGAAGCGTGTTCCAGTATAGTTGAGTTCGCGCAGTATCTGCGGCCAAACGGCGTTCAGGCGTTCGTCCGGCTGATCCGGCAGAGACGGCGCGGCGGGCGGCGCGGGCCGCGAACGACGAGGCGATTCCGTATGCTGCTGATATGCATATGGCGCGGCGGCGGCCTTCGGAGCAGCCGCAGGAACCCCAGCCTGCGGCGTACCAGATGATACGACGGCAACTGGCGACTGGGGCTGCTGTGAAATCGCAGGCGTCACAGGCTGAGGCGCGACGCTGGCTTCCAAGAGCGCTATCTCCAAAGGAAGCGGAGACGACGAATCGGCCCGAAAATCGACCTCAGAAAATGCCTTCAGGGTACGCAGGGCAACCGCCTTATCCACACCCGCCGCTATCCGCTCTATGCGTTCGTTAGCTGAATCTGGCAGGCCGGAGCGATCCGGGGCGCCCGCCGTGGTCAGCATCACCGCGCGAAGGTACTGCATCAGTCCGCGCTGGAGCTGACGGATGTCCGATCCATGCGCGGCGACTTCGTTAATTAGTCCCAGCCCTTCGGACACATTGCCTCGGATTGCCATTTCGCACAAGTCTAGAGCGTCTTCGTCATCGGCAAGCTCCAGCATGTCGCGCACCTGCTCTGCGGAGAGCGGCGAGCCGTAGGATACTAGAGCTTGTTCGAGCAAATTTTCGGCATCTCTAAGACTGCCGGTAGAGTGCCGGGCGATGTAGTCGAGGGCTTCGCGTTCGGCGGACGCATCCTCTGCGGCGCACAGCTCCTCCAGCTTGTCGCCGATATCCTCGACGGAAATTCGGCGAAAGTCGTAACGCTGACAGCGAGATAGAATCGTCAGCGGCACTTTGTGAATTTCCGTCGTAGCCAGTATGAAAATCGCGTGTTCGGGCGGTTCCTCCAGCGTCTTGAGCAGCGCGTTGAACGCCTGATCCGTGAGCATATGTACTTCGTCCACAATATAGACTTTGTAGCGAAACTGCGTGGGGGCAAAGCCAATCTTGTCGCTCAGATCGCGTATGTCGTCGATTCCGCGGTTGCTCGCCGCGTCTATCTCTATCAGATCGAGCGCCCTGCCCTCGTTTATGGAGACACACATGTCGCATGTGTTATCCGGCTCGCCGTCGGAAGGGGCGAGACAGTTAACCATCTTGGCAAGTATGCGCGCGGTGCTGGTCTTACCTGTCCCTCTGGGGCCACAGAACAGGTATGCGTGCGCCAGTCTGCCGGTGGCGACTGCATTCATGAGCGTCCCGGTAACGAGCCCCTGTCCGACGACTTCGCCCAGCGATTTTGGACGCCATTTTCTATATAAGACTTCGGCCATCGGATCCTCTAGCGCGAATCGACCGCATCCCGAATAGCGTCTGAATCGGACAATATCCGGGGGCAGTCCGCCAATGTACTGGGAAGAAGCCCTCTGAGTACGATCTCATGCACGGCGGCGCGTTCTCTTTCGCGCATGGCTGTCGTCTGACGCTCCGATTCATGGTCGTAACCTAACAAGTGAAATATCCCATGGGCAAGGAGCGATGCGACCTCCATTTCATTAGAAAGCCCCGCCTCGCGCGCCTGCCTAACAGCCTGCGGATATGAGATGATGATCTCGCCAATATCATGGTCATAATCCGGCGGCAGGATGAACGAAAAATCGTCCACATCCGCCGCCCGGTCTTCGTCCTCACCGTAATATTGACCAGAGTGAGTGGACGAGAAAGACAGCACATCCGTCGTACTGTGTAAGCCTCGATAAGACTCGTTCAGATCCGCGACGCTTTCATCATCTGCGATAACGATGCCTAGCTTGCTGTCAGAATATCCATGCTCGACGGACAGCGCGGCGACCCCGACGGCGGAAACCCAGTCGGCAGACACGGCATCGGCGAATTCCTCGAATATCTGGACCGTAACTTCAGACATGAACTTTCACTAACCGGCCATACGGCGGCACTCGTCTCTTAACGCCGAAGCCGTGAGCAGCGTGTTCGTGGGTTTCTCAGGGGCCGCCGTTAAACTGCGATCCGAGACCATCCTGAGACTGGAGAAATTCGAACAAATCGCTGTCGGCTGGCAGCACCACAGTGGCATTGGACTCGAATATCTTCTTGTACGCCGCCAATGACCGTTGGAATGAGTAAAATTCGGGGTCTGCTGAGATAGCCTGCGCGAATATCTGTATAGCCTGCGCCTCGCCTGTACCGCGTATGATGTCCGCCTCTTTCTGGGCAGTCGCTCTGATGATGGTAGCTTCACGGTCAACGGTGGCGCGTACCCTCGCATCGATCTCCGCGCCCTCTGCGCGTTCCTTGTCCGCCTTTCGCTTGCGTTCGGCGCGCATCCGCGCATATACCGATTCGGCTATTTCCGGTGGGAAATCGGCGCGTTTGATGCGTACATCTATTATATCGATACCGAACTCGGCGAGCTTGGGCAAGACATTGTCCCGAACGCGCTCCATGATATCCTCGCGCTTCGTGGTAATTATCTCCGCCTGATCGTCGCTTGCAATCTCACGGCGAAGCTCGGATGCGATTATGGATTCCCCGCGCGACTTGCCCTGGCTCTCCGTCTGCACCTTCTCCCTAAACAGGACGGGATCCACAATCCGTCCTCTGGCATACACATCGATTATCAAGCGTCTCTTGTCTCGAGTCAGGAGTGATTCGGGTGGCGCATCGAAGATGAGCAAACGCTTATCGAAGTATGTCGTGGATTCCACGAAGGGAATCTTTACATATAGGCCTGGCCTGTCGATGGACTGCCTGACCTCTCCGAATCGGGTTACAATCGCCACCTGCTTCTCATCCACGACGAATAATGTCTGCGTGCCGAAGACTCCGACAATGACGGCGAGTATGACAATGGTTACTGCAATGAATTTGAGCATAGTTCGTATCTCTACTACTCTCCACCGAGCGCGGCGGGAAGTTGGCCGTTACCAGTCAACGGCAAGAATTCCAATAATCCGCCGCCAGTCTCGTCAGATATGATGTATTTGGTTATGCCGGGAAGTATCTCTTCCATAGCTTCGAGATAGAGACGCTGCCGAGTCACATCGGGGGCAAGCTCGTACTCTTTTAGGATGGAAATGAACCGTTGCGACTGTCCTTCGGCAATGGCGATGCGCTCCTGCCTGTAAGCCTCGGCATCCTCCGTAAGACGAGCCGCTTCACCTCTCGCCTTGGGCAAAATATCTTCTCTGTATGCATCGGCAAGGTTTATTATCCGCGCCTTGTCCTCTCCGGCGCGCACCACATCATCGAATGCATCCTTGACCTGCTCGGGCGCGAACACGCTAAGCATTTTTACTTCGCGCACATTGATGCCAGTCTCGTATTCGTCCAGCAGTCTTTGGAGCAGCAGTTTCGTCTCCTCCTGCATCGCATCCTTCTGATCGGTCAGAGGGTCGTCGATTGGGCGGCTGCCGACGACCTGACGCAGGGCTGTCTCGGTGGCATCTTTGATAGTCTGCCCTGCCGGATCGACTGTACGGTAGAGGAACATTTCGAGGTCTTTGATGTCATATTGCACCAGCAGCTGCACATCGACGATGTTGGGAGCTTCTCCGGGCTGTCCGTCCTCATCGGGGTCTCCGGTTATCATCAGGGATTCGGTGAGCTGCGGAGTTCCACCGCGAACACCAACCTCGAGCTGGCGCACATCATCGACCTTCACGATATCCCGCGCGCCGATAGGCGAAGGCCACCACCAGTGCAGACCAGGCCCCTGAAGGCTGTCGAACATTCCCAGCCGGCGCACAGCGGCCTGTTCGCCGGGCTGAACGGTAAAGAAACCCGTCGCAAACCAAACGGCGATCGCACCCATGAATAGGACGATGATCAACGCCGGGATGAGATTGCCGCCACCTCGACTGCCTCCGCCCCTTCCCATATTATTATTGTCATCCCCGCTATCGTCGTCGCCACCAATGCGGAAGCGACCAAAGAAGTTGCGAATGCGCTGAAGCACTTGCTCGAAGTTGATTTCTGGCTCTTCTGGTCTATACATATGATTTCGCTATTGAACACCTGCCATAGGCTCGGGCTTGGGCGCGGCTTGGGCGCATCGGACGCGGATCGTTTCAACTATCTTAACATATGAAGCGCATTCAATGGTTAACTCACATCTCCAAGTTGCTTATCTCACGAAGTTCCTTCCATCCATCCATAAATCTCCTCTGTCGTTACAATACTGCCGCTACAGTTCGGCTATCAGCGCGAGGAACTCTTCATGGCTGGATACGGACGCGATTGCATGTATGAACTCGGGCAGGCTTCCGGAGCGCTCCCGCAGCTTTCGTACCTGCTCCCCAATCGGACTAGAGGAAGCCGAGCTTTCCGCATATGTGCCATGAAAGGCAAAATATGCCTGGTTCAGTTTGCGTATGGGGTAGCCGTTAGCAGCAAACTCTTGCCGCCTCTCCTCCATGTAGCTCTCCGCATCCTCGACCATTCCCTCTTCGAGCAGACGATCGACATTCAGGCGTGTTTCACGCATTTCCGAAGAGAAATCGAACGGGGCGGATGGCAACTGGGGGGGCTCGGTATATTCGGCAGGCTGCTCAGTGGCAGGCTGCTCGGCGTCGCGTTTCGCGCTGTCCGCGCTCATCGACTCGAATGCGATACTCCCCAGCTCATCTCCCGCGAGGCTGGCAGTCGTTTCGTTAATCGAGAGTATCTCCGACGAGCTGTATGGATTCCGGCCCAGCGGTCGAAAAAACAGATAATGATGAACCCACTCATGCGCGGCTGTGTTCAGTACAGATCTCAGCCCATGGCTATCCAGTACAGTTGCTGGATATGTCGCCACGCCGCCGATATCCAGTACGAGTGTGGACAAGCCTTCCTCTCGCGCCAGCCTAGATTCGATCGCCTCACGCTCGCGGACGGTTACATCGGGAGAGACCAGCACATCGTCCAGCCGTTCGATGCGGTCACGCGGAGAGCTTACCAGCACTTTCGGCGGCGGCAACAGCCGGACATCCACTGGCGGGAACACGAAGGCTCCCAATGAAGCGAATCCTTGTGATCGAATTGCGGCGCTGACGGCGGATTCTATCGTCTCCTCCACATCGTCTCTGATGTCGCTCTGACGATCTCGCATGGTTTCCAGTCTGCCTTCCAGCGCGGCGATTGCGGCGGAATCCACCGATCTGTCCGCCGCCAGAGTGTCCAGTTCGGCGGATATACCGCGCGCCGACCGCGCCGTATCGAAATATTCCTCCGCCAGCGCAATCCGTTCGGCATCCGAGAGACTACGACCGGGCAAGACGCCGCTGATCCAATGCATCCATTTGATCGGAGTGTTAGCAAGATGCCATGTGAACAGATCATATCCGTGACCGGACACCGCCACCTTCGCCGGACTGGGAACGAACACATCTCCTGTGGCAAGAGCCGGCCACAGCAAGAGGAGGACTGCGATGATACGGGCGGATACGACGGCGAACGAGATGAGCCCTACATCCTTCGTAGGAACAGATCCAAGAAGCGGTCTTCGTAAAGCTCGAATACGCCCCAGCTGTCGAGTTCGCCTCTGAGGTCTTCTGGATTTCTGCCGCGTCGGACTTCATCGAACAGCTGCTCGATTCTGTTCACCGCCGCCATCGGGATTCCGCCTGCGGATGGACTTGCGTTCAGCATCCCGCGCGAGTCGAAATCCCGAACATTTTGCGATGCCGAATGCGAGGTGAACTCATAGATGAACTTCAGCAGCGCGACATCCCAGAACTCATCGACGCCAACCATGACCACCGACAGCTTTTCGCCTTTGGATGTCAGGTCTTCGTCTATACGGTCTGCTATCTCCGACGGCTTGCCGCCGACTATCTCCGTGTTCGCAGGCTCGTTGCGATACTGGTACAAGATGCCAGGGCTGTTGCGCCCGCGCTGTTCGGAGACGAGCTGGAAATATTCGTAAGCCTCGCTGCTGAATCCTTCGAGATTCATAGCATAGTATGGCGTAACGATTGTGGGCTTCTGCGCAATGACCTTGCCGGTTCTAACCACGCCTTCACGCAAATTCGGCTCTATTTCCTTATAAATCGGCTCAGTGACGACATAGTAAGACAGGTTCGTACTGCCAAAAGTAGCGAGGCTCTGCTGCGGGAACCTGACTATCCAAGTCTGCTCCGCCGCTCTTATGAGTTCGGAACGATCTTCGGGTTGGAACACCATCGGCTACCCTCTCCGCCTGAACAGAATGAATCCTGTGAATCCAATCAGCGCGAGTGGCATGGACATATCGGACAGTCTCATAGATGCGATGACAGGCGCGCCACAGCCTGCATCATCGTCAGACGGAGCGGGCGGTTCGGGTGTGGGAGTAGGAGCAGCCGTCGCAGTGGGAGCGGGCGGCGGTGTCGGAGGCGCGGGTGTCGGTGTCGGCTCAGGTGTCGGCGCAGCAGTAGGTTCGGGCGTCGGCGTACTATTCACATCGCCGACAGTCTCCGTACCGGCCTGCGGCGTCAGGCTGAACATGCTGAGAGTCACGCGCGGTATCGGAGTCGGCTTCATTGTATCGAGACTCGGCGGTTCGTAGCGCGGCGCGCCGAGCGCATCACGCCACTCGTTCTCAAGATCGATTCGGCTGATGCCGTACACATCGAGAATCGCCGCATCCACACTCATACCGGATTTGAGCGCAGCCATTAACTCGCGCATCTTGTCCTGGCCATACACAGCGCTCATATAGCGGACGATGCTGCTCGCCTGTCCATAGAATATGATGACATCTTCCGGGTCACCGGGCAGCGCGGGCATGGATGTTATGGGCAGCAGTCTGCCAGTTCCCAGAGCAAACTCCAGCGCGATATCGTATGAGAATCCGGGATCGACATTTCCATATTCGGCAAGCCCCTCATCCAGCCATGACGGTACACGCGCACGCGCGCTGTCTCCAGCGCGGTGTGTCAGTATGTGTGTAACCTCATGTGACGCTGTCCCATTCGCAGACCTCGAGCCGCCCAGCACCAGCAGCGTTCCATGATCGACAAAGGCCTGGCCTTCCGTTATCAACTCCCTGCGGATGGTGCTGGACCCCGGTGGAAGCGCATCCAGCATCTCTTTGACATTGTTATACATAGTTACGCGGATCGGGGTGGTAACATCCGCCCCTAGCAGTGGCCCCATGAATGACAAAGTCTCGGAAGTAGCATCCAGAATAATCTGAGCGCGCGTCTGCACAGGGCCATGATAAGCGATCGATACGGGGCCATCTTCAATCTCGACCCACTCGAAACGCGCATCGTAATATATGAACTCCGCGGGCTCGGTATCCAAAACATTGTCGGCAGTGTCTCGAATCAGGAATCTATATGTGATGATCGTTCCGGGCGGTATGTATCGGCTTCCGGAGTTGGTTCGCCAAAAGAGTTCTGCATCGACAATCTCCCCCGGTTCGAACTCCATATACTGATAAGATTCCCGCATCTGCTGGCCGGCGCGGATATTGACCGAAATCTCTTTTATTTCGTTCTCAGCCTCTATCTGTACAGAAAAGCGCATACCTTCTGGAAACTCGCTTACGACTTGACTGGAAAGAACGGATATGGAGTCGTCGGACGGCTCAGCGGCCAGCGCCGTCGATGCGCCGCCGAACAGGACGAGACAGCCAACCAGCAGCGCAAGCGCGGCGCGGATGCCGAGAATGTAACCTGCCAAACGATGTACGATGATGATATAATTCACTGTTCGGGTCTCAATCTCCCTCTTGCCCTTCGGCGCCCATCATACGCCATGTATGCGCCAGTCGGTGGACGGTCGTTACAGTCGTTAGGAACGCGATCGCTCCCAGAATCGCTATCATCACAGCCGGTATCGCATGGCCGACGATCAGCCCGATGCCGACTGCCGCGACACGCTCCGGGCGCGTCATAATCCCGACTTTGCAATCGATACCCAACCCCTCCGAACGCGCGCGCAGATAGCTTACCATTATAGAGCCTACGATGGCCGCATATACTAAGATGGAGCCGATCCATTCGTCTTTAGACTCGTAGTAGGCGAGCAGGCCAAACAGTATGATGGCCTCGGATACCCTATCTATTACCGAATCCAGCAGCGCGCCGAAGCGGGTAACACGGTTGGTATTCCTAGCGAGCGCGCCATCGAACAGATCGAACACGCCTGCGAACAGGACGACCACGCCGCCAGCCCACCACTGCCCTATGCCGATCAGATATGCGCCGCCGACCGCGATGAGCAGACCGAGCAGCGAGACAGCGTTGGGGCTGAGTCCGAGCCGTGCCATGAAAAGAGCTACCGGCGTTTCCACATAGTTGGCGACAGCCCTCCGCGCCCGATCACGCCCTATCATGGATTTACCTCTAGCAGACAATACCCTGCGAATGCCTAATTGTTGCCTATGGCTAATTATGGTAGGAAAGAATCGAACGCACGGTCAAACAGCATATTCGCCAATAGTGTCGGGGCGCCCTGTCTGACGCGGAGCAATCCGGAATCACACGCCCGAATCACACGAAGGATGAAAACAGAGATACGAGAGCTATCGAGTAGAGCTCGTTTCGATCATCACTCTACCCGGCGTGAACTCTCGGTAGTATTCTATGACACTGCTGGCGACCCGCTCCCATCGGAAGCCGTCGGCGGTACGAGAGCCATTCTCCGCGATTCGCGCCCTCAGAGCTGGATCGCTCAAAAGAGCGTCGATAGCCTTTGCCAACGCCACTTCGTCTTTCGGTGGCGCCAGAAGACCATCGTATCCATGCCGGACGACTTTGGAATATCCCTCTATCTCAGTAGCAACGACCGCCGCGCCCGCCGCCATAGCTTCCAGAAGTACGATGCCAAAGCTCTCCTTGCCAGTGGCGGGCGAGCAGTAAACATGGGCTGACTTGAAATAGCGCGCGCGCATCTCATCGGACACACGCCCTGTGAATATCACATCATGCAAATTGTGTTCGCCCATAATACGATGGCTGTCGGCATCCGGATTCCCAGCGCCGACTACGATCAACCTCAGCTGAGGCCAGTCCCACTTCAACCGACTGTATGCGGAGAGCAGATATTTCAACCCTTTGCGCTTTTCGAGACGACCAAGGAAAAGCAAGTTCAACTTGCCGTCCATCAGCTCCGGCAAAGGGCGGGCGGAGATAAAATCATCGACCCTGATGCCGTTAGGTATCACCTCATAAAGGCCGGGAAAGTGGCTGCTGGCGAAGTGCGCCGCCGGCTCTGATACGGCTATTCTGCCATGCAGCCGACCCAGCATCCGATTGGCGAGCTTGTCCGTGCCGATTGCCCACCAGATGCGACGATCTCTGTATCCGTGAAAAGTCGCTACGCTGACCGACACGCGCTTGTCGGCCTGTCGCAGCGCGCTGAACGGCACGAAACCCGCCGTCGGCTCATGCGTATGTATCACATCGAACGACTCCGCCTCCAGCAGCCTCCGTATCCTGCGATACAGCCAGACGGAGAGAGAAACGCGCGCTACGGAGTCGGCTGTCGGAAGCGGCACCGGCCTTCCCATCGGAATGAAACCCGGCTCCTCGACCGTATCGGGAGACGAACACGGGGCAATGACGCTAACAGAATGCCCCCATTTTCTGAACTGACCAGAAAGTTCCCGTATGTGGCTCTGCACGCCCCCATTGTAGGCGTGGTCATAGGGGGAGAACAGTCCTATTTTGAGCGGCTCGTTCATACTCGTTCTCGCAAAATAGGGTATCCCGAAGCGCGAATCTGCGTAACCATCACATTCAACCCACCATCCCGCGCATTCAGCCCGCGCATTCAGTTTTGATGCCATTGTATCCGCATTGGCGCCAGTTAGCTAGACTCATAGCCACCACGCATAACTGTTTTTCTCTGGCGTTTTTCTTCTACAGAAAGCATCCAGAGCCTCGCGCCATCGATTCACAGACCCGATTCACTGTCAATGAGATGCTCGAAAATACAGCCCCTTTTCCGGATTTCACATGAAACGCGACAATTTGCCCGTACAACTCGATTTTGTCCAATCCGTATGACCGTGATAGAGTTATCCCATTCCATTCAGTTGCCTTACCGATCTGCTATCGGACTGGCCGCAGGGAGGTATCCACGATATGAAAGCGCTGGCGCTCGCCGGAGGTGTCGGCGGGGCGAAGCTCTGCCTCGGACTCGCAAAAGTGTTCGACACGAACCAATTGCGCATCATAGTCAACACCGGCGACGATGAAGAGTTCTACGGACTTCATGTATCCCCAGATCTGGACACGGTCATGTACACGCTGGCCGGCCTTGCAAACCCCGATACTGGCTGGGGGCTGCAGGGTGAGTCGTTCACCACGCTCGATGCGCTCGGACGGCTCGGCATGGATACATGGTTCGGGCTCGGAGACAGAGATTTGGCTACGCACATCGTCAGGACGGCCATGCTTCGACAAGGGGCCTCCCTCTCGCAAGTCGTCGAGTACCTTTGCGAAAATCTAGGCGTGAACCAGACAATCGCGCCGATGACGGACGACCGTGTTCGCACGACCGTCATCACGGACGATGGCGAGCTGCCGTTCCAAACTTACTTCGTGAAGCTAAGGTGCGAACCTGCCGTCAGAGACATCGCTTTCGACGGAGCGGAAAACGCATCGCTATCGCCTGCGTTTCGAGAAGGCCTGCAAGACTCGAACATTCTGATAATATGCCCATCCAACCCATATCTAAGCGTAGCCCCCATCCTGTCCATACCCGGCGCGCGTGAGGCGATAGAACGCTTCGAAGGTCTGCGTGTCGCAGTTAGCCCCATAGTCGGCGGGCAGGCGCTGAAAGGGCCTGCCGCGAAGATGATGGCCGAACTCGGCGAAGATGTATCCTGCGTCGGAGTAGCCCGCCAATATATTGGAATATGTGACATATTCGTAATCGACAATGCCGACAGCCAATTCGCGCCGGACATCGAGCGGCTGGGGATGAGACCAGTCGTAACCAACACCATCATGCAGAACGATTCGGACAAGACCGCGCTCGCCCGCCACATATTGGACATCGCCGCGTATGCATAGCGCGTCGGTCGCAGCCATCGTTCCGATGAAGCCGCTGGCAGAGTCCAAAAGCAGACTGCGGCCAAAGCTCGACGCGTCCCGCAGAGAGATGCTGAGCGCTCTGATGCTGCGTTCGGTACTGCGCGCGCTGAGACTCTCCTCTATATCTGAAGTCGTCGTCGTCGGCGGCGACAAAAGGGTGGAATCTATCACGACATTGGAGAAGGCTGCGTGGCGCGCCGATGCCTTTCTAGATCTCAACCCCGCGCTGGCGGATGCAATGAAGCGCATATGGCGAACGGGACGCTCGGCCATGTACATCCCCGCCGATCTGCCGCTGCTGACACCCAAAGACATCGACGGCGCTCTGAAAGTATTCGACTGCGGACGCGCGCTGACCATCTGCCCCGCGCGCGACGGCGGAACGAACGGCCTTATTGTCCCGCCCGTCGATGGTTTCAACCCTCAGCTGGGAATATCCAGCGCGCAGAGGCATAGAGAGCACGCTCGTGAACTTGGTCTGGAAGTACGAGAGTTTCGCTCACACGGATTCGGACTCGATATAGATACGATAGACGACATTCTCTGCTGTATTAACGCGCGACCAGCAAGTATGAACTACCTCACGGCTTTTGCCCCGGAGTTGACGCAATAATGAAGTTTGGGATTTTGCTTCCTACACGACGGCTAGTTATGGAGGGCGGCGACGCTCGGCAATTCGACGAAATTATCCGAATGGCGCAGCGCGCGGAATCGGCGGGGCTCGACTCCGTCTGGGTCGGCGACAGCCTAACGGCAAAGCCGCGTCTGGAACCTCTGACCGCGCTGACAGCCATTGCCGCGCGCACTCAGCGCGTCAGGCTGGGAACCGCTGTCCTGCTCGCCGCGCTCAGGCATCCAGTTCTGCTGGCGCATCAGGCAGCGACGCTCGACTATATCAGCGGCGGGAGGCTGATACTGGGCGCGGGAGTAGGCGGGGCGTTCAACGACGCCCAGCGGCAGGAGTGGCGCGCGGCAGGCGTAGATCGCAGACGGAGGGCGTCGCGGTTCGAGGAGGTCATAGAGTGCATGAGAAAGCTCACGGCAGGCGAGCGTGTCAGCTTCCACGGCCAACATTTCGAGCTAGATGATGTGGGCATCGCGCCAAAATCCCCGCAGGCCGGCGGCGTCGGAGTTTTGGTCGCCGCGCACTGGCGCTCAGGACGCCAAGAGCAGTTCCAGCGCGTATCGAGGCTCGGAACGGGGCTAATCTCCATCTCCGACTACCCCGACGAATATGCCAAACTCGTTCAGCGCGTGGAGCATTACGCCCACAGCGGTGGCGATCGACCGCCCTTGGAAAAATCGTTCTACATGACAGTAAACATGGACTCGGATAGAGAGGCCGCGGCTGAGGAAGCGGACAGGTTCCTGAAGCTGTACTACGGGATGAACTTCTGGGGAGACCGATGGGGGCCATACGGACCGGAGGCGGATACCGTCGCCCGCATCCGAGCATATCGAGACGCAGGCGCCGAAACCATCATCATCAGATTCGCGTCCTTCGACCAAGAATCTCAGCTAGAGAGGTTCTTGGATTCTGTCGCTCCCCGCTTCTAACGCAAGACAGTGAGTGGAAGGGGAATTATATACTTAACTACAAAGTATATGTTTATGCAGCCTCACGGACTGCGGCGGGTTATTTCCACCCGCCAAACCTTTGTCCAAGATGTCGATAGATGCGTTATGGTCTGCGTCTATGGATAGTCCGCAGGCACAATCGTATCTTTTACCTAGACGGTTCGTTTTATCTATGCTCTTCTACTGTTCCCTTTGCGCTTTTAGTCATATTGCGTATTTGCAGTTTTTCTACAGCAATCAATCCATATTCTCGTACTAGTCCAGACGCAACCTTATGGCATTCGTTACGGTTACGGATAGCCAACTTTCTATGCGCGTTGGCTATAATTCTATTGCGTTTACGATATTCCCTACTTCCTTGTTTGCAATTGTCTCTTCTTCGCTGCGCGTTCTCAATAACCGAATGTTCCATAACTCTGCGAGATATGGATGTACCATTGGATAGCGCCATTCTGTCACTAACGCCCATGTCTATACCAACGACTTTATCGGATGATGGAAGAGGCTCTTTATCGCCAGCTTTCTGTCGTCTGAAGAAAGCTCTTTTGCTCTCGAATCTACGCAAGACACCTCAACCGATTTGTACTGAACGACTGCCCCATCCTTCAGTGTCCAGTGTCGTCTGCGCGAATTTGCGTGAACTCTTTCATTTGGTCATAGAGTGATACATTGACTCCAGCCGATTTCCATGCTCCTCTCCAATGTGTCAGAGCTCCATTGTATAGCTTTGCGCAATCCAACAGAGTGTTAGCAATCTGCTTATATCCTGACCGCGAGCAGTATCCATGTATCTGATATGTTGTGTGAATCATTACCATGTTTATACTGTACATACTTTCTTAAAAATATAGAATGTTCCGGAGATATTGTGTAGTTAAGTATATAATTCCCGTATTGAGCATATCGCCGCATATCGCCGAAGGTTCTCTATCTAGCTATTCTCTGGCGATAAGGGCAACTCGATATGCAGATTTCTTCTAAATAAATCCAATACGAGTTGCTCGAATTCGTCCTCCGACAGGATCGTTACCTCATGCTTCTCGGCGTCGGCCAGTTTCGATCCGCCGCCTTCTCCTGCAACCATATAATTGGTTTTGCTGGATACCGACACCGACACCGCCCCGCCAAGCTCTTTTATCCTGCCCTGAATTGCCGATCTGCTGTAATTCGGCAGTCTGCCAGTAACGACGAATCTGAGACCTTCCAGCGGCGTGCCTTCCGCACCCGGCGCAGTCTCCTCCGTCATGTTGACGCCTGCCGCTCTCAGCTTGTCCAATACTTCTCTGTTGGACGGTCTCCCGAAGTATTCGACGACTGACTTCGCAATTTTCGGGCCAATTCCGTTTATGGAGACTAGGGATTCCTCCTCAGCCTCCTGCAGCGCGTCCATGGAGCCGAAATTGCGCGCCAGCAAATCCGCCACTTCGGAACCTACGAAGTTTATACCCAAGGCGACCAGTATCCTAGACAGTGGTCGAGACTTGCTCTGTTCGATAGCGGAGAGCAGATTATCGACGCTCTTCTCGGCCATTCTGTCCATATCTATCAGCGCATCGCGCCTCTCGGTTAGGCTGTACAGATCCCCAGCATCGCGCAGGTGTCCCGCCTCGATCAGCGCGCGTCCCTGCTTGATTCCAAGCCCTTCGATATCCATTGCGCCCTTGCTCACGAAATGTTCGATCAGGCGCACCAGCTGCGCTGGACACGATGCGTTTCGGCAGTAGGACATTGCCTCATCCGCGATTCGGGTTACCGGCTCATCGCAGCTAGGGCATACACGCGGCATCGTGATATAGGTGTCGGAGCATCCCCGTTCGCTCGGCAGCGCGCGGACGACCTGCGGAATTACCTCGCCCGCGCGTTCGACAACCACCTTGTCACCGATGCGCAGATTGCGCGACCTGATGTAATCCTCGTTATGAAGCGTCGCCTGTCTCACCGTCGCGCCACCGACATAGACCGGTTCGAGAACAGCGTATGGATTTATCGACCCAGTGCGCCCAACATTGAACCTGACATCGTTCAGCCATGTCGTCGCCTGCTCCGCCGGGAACTTGTACGCAATCGCCCAGCGTGGTTCGCGTCCGACATCGCCAAGGTGCTGCTGATAATCGAGTCGATCCACCTTCACCACCAGACCATCGCAGTCGTAGTCCAGCTCGCGCACCGCCTCCCGCCAGTGCCGATACCAGTCGATGACTTCATGGATAGTCGAGAAGCGCATGTTGTTGGGGGATGTCTTGAAACCGAGCTGGCGGAGAAGATCGAGCGCCTCCCACTGTGTGGAGGGGGCATCGGCAGCGCCCATGGTATGCCGACCCTCACTGTGAACGCCTATGCTGTAAACGAAGATATCCAGCGGTCTCTGCGCCGTGAGACGCGGATCGAGCTGACGCAGCGAGCCGGCCGCGGTGTTGCGCGGATTCACATATGCAGGGAGCCCCTCAGCCACACGCTTGGCATTGAACTCGTGAAACTTCGATTTGGGGAAATACACCTCCCCCCTAACCTCCAGCAGTTCCGGAACCTGACTGCCAGTTAGCCGAAGCGGGATGCTCTTGACAGTCCGCAAATTGGAGGTAACATCCTCACCGACAGCTCCGTTGCCTCTAGTCGCTCCGCGCGTAAACTCGCCGTTTTCGTACATGAGCGCGACTGCGAGACCGTCATACTTCAGCTCGCATACCATATCGAACTCATCCGTTTCGAGCAGGCTCGCCGTCCGTCTGTGCCATGCCATAAGCTCGGCGTCATCGAACGCGTTGCCCAAGCTCAGCATCGGGCGTAGGTGGGCAACTTCGGTAAAACCCTCGGCGGGCGCTCCACCTACGCGCTGTGTTGGCGAATTAGCGGTTATGAGATCAGGGCGGTCAGATTCCAGAGCGCGCAGCTCTCGCAGAAGAGCGTCGAACTCCGCGTCAGTAATTTCGGGGCTGTCCATAACATGATACAGACGATCATGACGGTCGATCTGATTCCTCAACCACTCTACCCGCGCTCGCGCATCCCATTCGGGGACGCCACCGCCGCGTACCATACTGTTTCGCGCGCCTATATCATCTTGGATAGCTACGGTCATCGTTCTGTACTCCCAATGCGAGTCTCCGCATCATACGGGGAGACATGAGAACTCCCCTCCATAATACGAGTACGAAAATCGTATTGTCCGCCGATATATCGGGCTAGGTTTAGTAATGCATCGATACGAGAAAAATTAGGATGTCTAATGAAGATTTCGCATATGAAACTATTATAGATATAATATAGAATATATGTTCGCTAGTCAACCGAGCCAAATCCGACGAACTGAGATAAACTGGACTGAAATCCTGCAAATATATATACTCATTACGGTCTCATATGATGGCGAGACTATATGGCAATGCGCTCTGTGAGGTATGGAGTTGGCTCATTCGACGGAGTTTCTCGATTTCGTCCAGAGGTATCCCCCACTTCGAGCTATCGGCAACACGCCGATGGCGCAGATAGACCTCGGACACGACACAGGGCGGGCGAAGGTGTTCGCCAAGTACGAACAGCTCAATCCTGGCGGCTCCATCAAAGACCGTCCAGTTTTGCGAATGCTTACGGAGGCGATTCTCGCAGGGGATCTGACGCCAGACAAGACTATTCTGGATGCCACTTCGGGTAACGCCGGCATCGCCTATGCCATGATCGGCGCGGTTTTGGGATATAGAGTCGCTCTGGTAATGCCAGAGAACGCAAGCGAAGAACGCAAGCGGCGCCTGATCGCGCACGGCGCGGAGATAATTTTTACAGACCCGATGCTCGGATACGACGAGACATTATACGAGGTCAAACGCCGCTTCGAAAACGCCCCCGACAAATACTTCTGGTGCGACCAGTATTCGAACATGAACAACCCACAGGCGCATTACGACACCACCGGCGCGGAGATTCTCGAACAGGCACCGGACATTACCCACTTCGTCGCCGGTGTCGGCACCGGCGGGACGATAAGCGGCGTAGGGCGCAGACTGAAAGAACACGATCCCAACATACGAATCGTCGGAATCAACCCGCCAGAGTGGCCAGGTGTCGAGGGGCTGAAACCGCTCGGCGAAGGACACATCATCCCAAACACATTCGACCAGAGCGTGGTGGATGAGATGCTGCCCATAGATGTGGATGAAGCGAAGTCAGTGACGATGGCGCTGGCAGCAAAAGGGCTGTTCGCGGGGCAAAGCTCAGGAGCATACATGCTCGGGGCAATACACACGGCAAAAATGGCTGGAGATGGCTGCGTCGTTACCGTCTTCAACGACATCGGCGAACGCTACTTCAGCACCGGTATGTGGGATTAGCGCGCCAGACCATTCCACATCCCCCTTGCGCGCATTACTGAACCGACACCGAACCTGCCTATACCCACCAACCTTACCGAATAGCGCAGCGCTCACTCGAGCCAGACAAGCAGGCGCGACGCTCTCCTATACATCCAGATTCTTCACTTCTAGCGCGTGAGTCTGAATGAAGTTCTTGCGCGGGGCGACGACATCTCCCATTAGCATGGAAAAAGTATCGTCAGCAATCGCGGCGTCTTCGATAGTAACCTTCAGCAGGGTGCGCTTTTCCGGATCCATCGTGGTATCCCAAAGCTGCTCGGCGTTCATCTCGCCTAGCCCTTTGTATCGCTGTGTGCCGATGTTTCGGCGGTTCTTCAGCTGAATCATTATGCCCTCTCGTTCGCCTTCGCTGTATGCGTAGTACGAATCGCGCCCCGCGCTTATCTTGTACAGCGGCGGCTGGGCGATGTATATGAACCCATGCTCGATCAGCTCTCGCATATGTCGGAAGAAGAATGTCAGTATCAGCGTCCTAATATGCGAACCGTCCACATCCGCATCGGTCATTATGATGATTCGATGATATCGGAGCTTGCTTATGTCGATGTCGTCATCGAGTCCCGCGCCGATGGCGGTTATCATCGAGCGGATACCGTCATGGCTCAGCATCTTGTCCGCGCGCGCCTTCTCGACATTTAGTATCTTGCCCCAAAGCGGCAGAATAGCCTGATTACGGCGGTCGCGGCCACCTTTGGCGGTGCCGCCAGCGGAGTCGCCCTCGACTAGATACAGCTCGCTCAGCTCCGGGTTCTTCTCGGAACAGTCGGCGAGCTTGCCGGGCAGTCCGCCTCCGTCCATAGCATTCTTGCGGATGATAAGGTCGCGCGCCTTTCGCGCAGCCTCCCGCGCGCGCTGGGCAGTCAGACACTTCTCGACGATACGCCGAGCATCCGCCGGATTGTCTTCCAAATATATCTGGAGAGCCTCGGCAACCACGCTCTCGACCTGTGTTCGCACTTCGGGGTTGCCCAGCTTACCCTTCGTCTGCCCCTCGAACTGCGGGTCTGTCAGCTTGACGCTAATCACTGCCGTCAGCCCCTCGCGCGTCTCCTCGCCCGCGAGGTTCGGCTCGGATTCCTTGATGATATTCTGGTGTCGTCCATAATCGTTCAGCACGCGCGTAAGCGCAGACCTGAAGCCCGTTATGTGCGAGCCGCCGTCCGCTGTGTTCACGCAGTTGGCGAACGAATATACGAACTCGTTGAAGCTGTCGTTGTACTGAAGCGCGGTCTCGACGATAGTGCCGCTTTCGAGCTGCTTCTCCACATATATCGGCTTCGGATGCAGTACGCCGCGAGCCTGATTCAGATTCGTTACGAAGCTGGCAATGCCGCCGTCGAAGTAATAGGTAACCTCGTTGTTAGGCCAACGGTCGGCGTGGTAATGGCTTCGGAATCTTATCTGAAGTCCCTTGTTGAGATATGCCATCTCCTTGAACCGCTGCGCAAGGACATTGAAATCGTATTCGTACTCATGGAATATCTCGGTATCGGGAAGGAATGTCACCGAGGTTCCAGTAGAGTCGGCCTCTCCGTTCTTGGCAACACGGTACTTGAGATCGGCCTGACGTATGCCGCGCGAGAACTCTTGGTAATAGACACGGCTGGAGCGGCGTATCTCAATGGTGAGATGTTGGGAAAGCGCGTTGACGACGGACGCGCCGACACCGTGCAGACCGCCAGATACGGTGTACGCCTTGCCTCCGAACTTGCCGCCAGCGTGCAGAGTAGTCATCACAGTTTCTACACCGGAAAGCCCAGTCGTCGGATGCCGGTCAACGGGGATGCCCCGTCCGTTATCGACCACAGTCACGGAGCCGTCCTCGTTGATAGTAACATCCACCTCCGTGCAGTAGCCTGCCATGAACTCATCGACTGCGTTATCGACTATCTCGATTATCAGATGGTGAAGGCCCCGCTGGTCGGTGCTGCCGATGTACATGCCCGGACGCTTCCGGACAGCCTCCATACCCTCGAGTACCTGAATATCGGTCGCAGTGTACTGATCCGTCGTCGCTACCATACGCTGCTCCTCCCCATCATCATCCATCATTTGTATATATCCACTATTATAATATCAGCGCATCGAGATTAACGCCAATCGGCATTCGGTCTTCGCAAATGATATTGGTTGTTTTCTTAAAAATAGAGTATATGCAGTTGCGCTCATGTGGATAGTTATTCGTAAAACATAGACTCAGCCCAGCCCACGTGGGCGCAAAGCGATATGATATGCAGCCTGCCGCGCCAGACATTCTTTACGGCTTACAAATGAACTGACGAAGGCCGGGCAATTCGACGATATGCCGGCGTTACCCATGCGGATGGTTTAGATCGCTATCCCCTGCATGTATGGCCCCTGCATGTATGGGATGAGCGGCCCTGCTATCGTCGCCATGTCGTATCCAGAATCGACAATCGACATGTTAGACGACATATCAGGTATGACGCGCCGGGCTGCTTGGCCTGGCGCGTCATACCTATTCTAGTAACAACCCCCGCCAATATGGGCTATCGCCCTATTTGCCGCCATCGAACGCGGCAGCGACTGCCTGCGGATTCATCGGCAAGCTGTTGAGGCGGGCGCCGGTGGCGTCGTGGATGGCGTTTCCCAGCGCGGCAAGCGGCGGCGCGATATTCGCCTCGCCCACGCCTCGCACGCCAAACGGATGACCAGGGTTGCCAACCTCGATTATCACAGCCTCTATCATCGGCAAGTCCAAGCTCGTAGGCATTCGGTAATCGAGCAAGCTCGTGTTCATCATCGAGCCATCCTCACCCATGAAGTATTCCTCGTTCAGCGCCCAGCCGATACCCTGGGCCGCGCCACCCTGTATCTGACCCTCCACATAGGATGGATGTATGGCAAAGCCAGCATCCTGAAACGCGGTGTAGCGCAATATATCCACTTTGCCGGTGTCGGCATCGACATCGACATCGACGATGTTCGCGGCGTAGGAACCACCGGAGCCGCCGGGGTTCATATTGGCGCGCCCAACGACAGGGCCGCCGGTGCTGGGCAGCATCCCCGCTATCTCCTCGAATGTCAGCCGCAATTCCGTATCCGACTTGTGCCGAAGCGCGCCATCCACATACTCGACATTCTCCGGGTCGGTGTCCCATATCAGCGAAGCCCGGACTATCAGCTGTTGGCGAACATCCATCGCCGCCTCGTGCGCCGCCCAGCCAGACTTGAACGCCACTCCACTGCCTCCGGTTACGGAGGTATAGCCTATGGTATCGGTATCGCCTATGCTGGGGTTCACATTCTCGACAGGTATGCCGAGAACTTCGGCGAACTGCTGAGCGATAGCAGTGCGGCTGCCTCCGATGTCAACCGAACCTTCGATCAGACTCACCCTGCCATTGTCCAGCACATTGGCGACGACGCAAGCGGGGCCGGTGTTGTTGCGGCAAAACCCCATGCTCCAGCCGCGTCCGCGCAGTTTGCCATCGCCCGGAGTCCCCAGCGGCGCGGTGTAGTGCGAATGCTCTCTGACAGCGCGCATCACCTCTTCCGCGCCAATGCGTCCGTTCATCACACCATCCGCGCGGCGGTCTCCCTGGCGCGCGACATTCAACAGACGCAGCTCCACAGAGTCGATGCCGAGTGTGGCTGCTATCTCGTCCATGACCGTCTCCGTGCAGTACATCACTATCGGAGCGCCTGGCGCGCGGTATGCTTGCGTGCGCGGTTTGTTCGACACCACATCGTAGCCGTCTATCTGAACATTCTCTATCAGATACGGGGAGAAAACTGCGGATGCCGCGCCCCCAATTGGCGCGCCGGGGAATGACCCCGCCTCCAACGCCATCCAGCAGTATGCGGCGGTTATGCGTCCTTCGTTCGTAACGCCCATCTTTATCCGAACCAGACTGCCAGAAGTCGGGCCTGTCGCCTGAAGCACATCCACTCGATCCATCACCATCTTTACCGCGTTGCCGCTCTTTCTGGACAGCGCGGCGGCGACAGGCTCCAGATACGGCGGTATCTTGCCGCCGAAACCTCCGCCAATCTCCAGCGGCACCACCTTCACTTGCGAGACGGGGACGCCCAGTATGCGCGCAGTGTTGTCGCGCACGGCGAAATGCCCCTGGCTCGAACACCAGACCGTAAGCCTGCCGTCAGGAGACCACCAAGCAGTGGCGTTCTGCGGCTCTATATAGCCCTGATGAACGGATTTTGTCGTAAACTCGCGCTCCAACACGATATCCGCCTCTGCGAAACCCGCTTCCGGGTCACCGAAACGATACTGCTCCTGCGCCGCGACATTGATACCACCGGGAAGGTCGGGGTTGTTCGGCCATGTATCGTGAAGCGCGACTGCGTCCTCAGCCATCGCCTCAGCGACGCTGCCATATGCGGGCAGCGTTTCGTATTCGATTTCGATGAGGGAAAGTATCTCCTCCGCGGCATGTGCGCTCGACGCGGCTACGGCGGCTATGGCGTGGCCTTTGTACAAGACCTTATCGCGGGCGAGTACATTATCGGTCGGCATCTGTCCTAGGACGGCGACAGGGCCGACAGGCGCGCTTGGGGCAAAATCTGCGTTCGTGACAACGGCCCTCGCTTCCGGATGCGCCTCCGCTCGTGTCGTGTCTATACTCAGGATACGCGCGTGCGCATGTGGAGAACGCAGCACCTTGCCGTACAGCATTCCCGGCAAGTTCATATCCGCGCCATAAACCGCGCGCCCCGTAACCTTGTCCGCGCCGTCATGCCGAATCGGTCGTGTACCGACCACCTTGTATTCGTGTGTCGCTGTCGTCATATATCCTCCGATGGGTTCAGTACGCTAACGCGTCAGAAAGTTTCATAACGAGATCATCTTACATTATAGCCATTACATTATCATCACATCACAAGGTGGCTCGTTACGACCGAACACGAATCGAGCAGCTTATCGCAGCCACTATAGACAGCCAGACCAGAACGACCCGACTGATACAGTGCTATAGCCTACAGCCAAATATCTATTTCACAGAGTCTGTATGTATAATATGTATAATGACTTACATACAGAGGGTAACAATATGGTCGTCACAGTCGAAGACATCATCAGAGCTATACAAGATAGGCCCGAAGTGCGTGAGCAGGTTCGTCGTGCCGTCTTGACTGACGAACTGCTGGCCTTGCCGCAGAAATTTGCGGAACTGACGGCTCAGGTATCCGAAAACACAACTCAGATAGCAGCGCTGACGACTCAAGTAGCTCAGAACACGACTCAGGTAGCTCAAAACACGACTCAAATATCAGCGCTGACGACTCGGATGGACGCCCTGACAACTCAGGTGGCTCAGAACAGGATTCAGATATCGACCCTAACAGATCAGGTGAGAGAGCTAACGATCCAGGTGAGAGAGCTAGCGGTTCAGGTGAAAGAGCTAGCGGCTCAAGTAGCCAAGAACACGACTCAGATATCATCCCTGACAACTCGAATGGCGGAGAACGCGACTCGGATGGACGCACAGGATGTTCGTACCCAAAGCATCGAGGATACTGCTAGATGGATCCACAACGCAGTTGTCGAGCTCATTGGAGACAAACTGGAACGAGAGGCTGCTCACTCGATCACTCCGCGTCTAACCCAGATGCTCGGCCTCAGACGCACTCGCGTCGTGTATCACAAAAACCTGATACCAGATAACGCGTTCCTTACCTTAGTAGAGGATGCAACCGAAGCAGGTAAAATCACCGACGAACAGGAAGGCAGGGTCAAACAAACGGATCTCATCATCCGCGCGCGCCGAAAGGCTGACGGGCTTAGAATCTGGATTGCAGTAGAAGCATCCGGCACCATCGCGGAGACTGACATCGAACGCGCCGCGAATACGGCCTCCGCGTTGAAGGCAGTGTTCGACGAGGATACCTATGCAGCTGTGGTGGGATACCGAATCCGGAGCGAAGACGAGGACAGGGCAAATGCCGCAGGTGTCATCGTGATGAGCGAGCATAGTATGGACGACGACGAAGAATGATAGCGCCATCCTACAACGCCTGACGAGACTTCAGCCCTCCTGTCCTAACTAACTCGAATCGGGGGCTGCATGAACTTCAATGGTGTAATGGCAAGCGACAGTTTGTGATCGGACTGTCGCTTGCCATTAGTTTTTGCAATACCACCAAATCACCCCAGCTTAGCCGGCGCATCGGGTGGGCCAAAGACAGCAATGGCATAAAAAAGAACGGACAGCGCAAGCGTAACGGCGGATATGGCAGCGATAGCCGCATTTTTAGACTGTACTAGACATTGCCATCAAATAACCGTCAAACAACTCCATGCGACGATATTTGCACAACCATGAAGTGATATTTGCATATTCATTCAAAATGTAAGCTGTACAAGTGCAAATATCATATATTCTTGTAATAAAGGCACTCTGCGTCGTTTTTTCCACTCCATGTATCAAACAACGGTCAAGCATAGTGGACCCCATTGGGTGACCCTGCCCAAAACGGGAGATATGTTCTACTTCTGTATCCGGATTCAGGATCTCGAATGAAGACAAAATCGGATTCCACAGCTTCCTTAAGGAGCTTAGATGCTCGAGCGGAGTTCTTTTGTGAGATACCGAATCGTTCTCGAACGGATGCGTTATTCATAGGCTCATTCATCACATAGCGCAGACATGCGTGCATGTAACACGCTCGTACCCGCTCGGTTTTGTTCATTGCAGACATAGGCTTGCGAGAGAACAAGACAACCTTAGTAAACTCACCGGGGGACTCGAACAGCGGTGCGGGAAGCCGAGATGTTTCTACTGCTCGGACGACTTTGTCGATCCCGCTGCCGCGCTCTTCGCAGATACGAAATCGGCGCATCATCGACGCCAAAGACTCGTTGCGTGATTTGGGCGGTGTATCTACGAAGCGATCTGTGTCCACGAGAGGCTTGCCTGGGTTGGTGATTTCCATGCGATCATCGAATATCTCCACCATGGGGCCAGCGCCAGATCCCGATATAGAGAAATCCTGATGTATGAGCGCATTCGATACGAGTTCTCGAACCGCGATTTCAGGGAATGCCGGTTCGGTTTTGCGAAGCGACTTTTCTATTGTCTCATTTGACGACACGAGCGTCATTATATGATCGACGATTCTCTGAAACTCAGTTGCATATCCCGCAAATATCTCTATCTCTCTGAGAGTATCTGTCCGCCCCCTGCCGCTGTACCTTACTATTCGCACTGCTTTGCGTCGGATACTAGGGAATGTTCTTAACTCTCTAGCAAACAAAATAGCTCCCAAATTAGTAATGTCCCAGCCAGTCGCCTCGGATCGGTTGATCAGTTCGTCTTGCAAGAGCGCGTCGAGAATAGCGGCGCGCCCATCTGGGAGGGGTAAATCGAGCAAGTGGAAGTAAGTAGGGTAATTGAGTTTATGCATGACAGTCTCGCCATCGACATATGTTTCAGCTATGCCATACTCAAAACTAATCCTGTCGAAAGTTTGCCAGAGGATCCGCTCCTTTTCAGGATGACCACGAAGTTTCTGCTTGACGCTGCCCACACGAATGAATTCATATCCGTCGAAAGCCACCGGAACCCGTGAGGCGCTGTCTATGTCAAAAGCACGATCTGCTTGCCATCCATATAGAATTCATCGAATCGAAAAACTGTCCATGGTGTCAGCTTTCTGAGCAACCCTTTCTCCAGCGGCTCATTGCCCTTTCAGGCCGACAGTGGAGAGAAAGTCGTTCCGATTATGGCATGTGTCTCGTCTTCGATTCCCCAGACAATATAAGCGTGGGGCTTCTCGACCAACGCAGCCCCATTCGCCAAAGCAGATATATACTCCCCAATACCCTGCAAGTCATTGAAATTGAGCTTGAATTCCACCCATTCTGATTCACTCGGAAACTTGCGCAGATTATCTACGACTCCGGCAAGATACTCTGAAGATCGATTTAGGGCCATATCTTCACTTTGCTGAAAACTGCATTTAGGTGTCACCCCAACCTAGCCAACGCATCGGGCGGGCCAAAGGCAGCGATGGCATAAAAAAGAACGGACAACGCAAGCGTGACGGCGGATATGACAGCGATGGCCGCATTACGATTCGGAAGATGATTCAGGTTGTCTATGATCCAGCCCCCCGCGCTAAAGAGGATTCCCGCCAGCATCCCCGTGAACAGACCAAAGACGCCCTGCGTGAAGGCGAAGCGCGGCCATCGCATGGCGGAATCGAGAAGCAGCATCGGCGTTTCCCCAGCTGGCGTCACGCCACGATACAGATCGAGCAGCACGCCGCTGGTGGGTATGGATATTCCAGTCGCTACAGGCGAGAGGATTCCAAAGGCAAACCCGGCCAGCAGCCACACGAATATGCCGCGCGCGCGGCCGAGATAGTCCTCGCTCGTCATCCAGTAGGCGATCAAGACAGAGACAGCGGCGCAAACCAGCGCCGCGCCGCCGGAGAGAAACACCGTCTCCGCGAGCGGCATATGCTCCGGTTCGTTCGGATATTTCGTGCGAGAGAGCAGGTTGATCAGCAACGCGCCGCCACCCAGCGCGCCGCCATACACCATGAGGCAAGCAATCAGACTGACTCTTCGAGTCGGGGCGCGTAGATTTTGGCTTAGATATTTAGTTAGCAGGGGACTTCCTGTGACCTGCAGGGCGGAATCGAATATACGCCGAGAGGTTATATACTTTAGAGTATTCCCCAATGATATAGGAAATCTACAATCAGCTGCCGAGAACCCCAGCCAACTCGATCTCCTCCGCGCGGTGGCAGCTAACCACATGACCGGGCGCAATCTCACGCAACGGCGGCGTCTCCGTCCGACATATATCCGTCGCGTATTCGCAGCGTGGGTTGAAGTAGCAGCCAGTCGGTGGGTTGGCCGGATTTGCGACTTCACCACTGAGAACGACACGCTCTCGACGCGCTCGGGGGTCTGGCTCAGGCACAGAAGAGAGCAGCGCGGCGGTATATGGATGACGCGGAGCAGCAAACAACGCATCCGCAGGCGCCATCTCCACCAGCTTACCGACATACATGACGGCTACACGATCGCTGATGTGCTTTACCACGCTAAGATCGTGCGCCACGAACAGGTATGTGAGACCCAGTTCGCGCTGAAGATCCAACAGCAGATTCAGCACCTGCGCCTGTACGGAGACATCGAGCGCGGAGACTGGCTCATCCGCCACGATCAGGCGCGGGTTGAGCGCGAGCGCGCGAGCGATTCCTATACGCTGTCTCTGCCCTCCGCTGAAAGCATGCGGAAAGCGTCGCATGAACTCCGGCCTCAGCCCCACCAGACTCAGAAGCTCCCGAACTCGGTCTTCACGCTCGCCGCGCCCTACACCGTCGATCGTGAGCGGCTCCCCTACAATATCCATCAGAGTCATTCGCGGATTGAGCGACGAGAATGGGTCTTGAAATATCATCTGCATCTCGCGGCGCAGGCTCCTAAGCTGACCGCGTGGCACGGCGGCCATGTCCGTGACGCTGCCGTCCGACGAGCGAAACAGCACTTCGCCATCAGTAGGATCGACCGCGCGCAATATGCATCGAGCTGTAGTCGTCTTGCCACAGCCGCTCTCGCCCACCAAGCCGAGCGTCTCGCCCTCCTCGATGTAGAAGCTCACATCGTCCACAGCGCGTATGCTGCCAACCTCACGACGGAACAGGCCGCGACGAATGGGAAAATACTTTCGAAGCCCTGTAACCTCCAGCAGGTTACGGGCATCGGCGGTCGTCTCTGCAGTCATTTTCTAGCTCACGATCCGTGATAAAGGAAGCAGCTTGCCAGATGCTCTTGCGCAATAGGCAGTAGAGTTGGCGCCTGCGCATCACAGACACCTGCTATGAACTCCGGACAGCGCGGGTTGAAGGGACAGCCAGTAGGCCGAGCATATGGATGTGGCACGGAGCCGGTAATAGACGCCAGATGAGAACGAGATTCCGACTGTATGCGCGGTATCGACTCTAGCAGCGCGCGGGTGTATGGATGCTTCGGGTTATGAAATATATCATCCACCGGAGCGCTCTCGACCACACGACCGAGATACATCACTACGACATAATCCGCCATCTCCGCAATTACACCCAAATCATGCGTTATCAGCATGATAGCCATGCCGTATTCACCCTGAAGCCGCATCATCAGATCCAGTATCTGCGACTGCGTGGTAACATCCAGAGCAGTAGTCGGCTCATCCGCTATCAGTATGCGCGGATTGCAAGATAGCGCCATTGCGATCATCGCGCGCTGCCGCAAACCACCGCTGAGCTGGAACGAATACTCATCGATGCGCTGATCCGGCAGCGGTATTCCCACGCGACGAAGCAGATCGACAGCCAGCTCACGCGCGCCAGCCTTGTCCACATCGCGGTGCAGACGGATCGCCTCGATTAGCTGGTTGCCTACGGTGTGAACGGGGCTGAACGAAGTCATCGGCTCTTGGAACACATAGGCTATTTCGCCGCCGCGAATATCGCGCATCTCATCGCTGTCGGAGTCGAACTTGGTCAGGTCGATCAGCTCTTCAGGCGCGCCATCAGAAGCGCGATAGCGGAACAGTATCTCTCCGCCGACTATCTCTCCAGGCTTGTCGAGTATGCCGAGAATCGACCTCGCGGTAACGCTTTTGCCGCAGCCGCTTTCGCCAACAATCCCTAGTGTCTGCCCCGGATACAAGTCGAAGCTCGCGCCATCGACTGCTATGACAGTCCCCTCATCCAGCGGAAAATTCGTCTTGAGATCGCGCACCGAAAGCAGCGGCGCGACGGAATCTCTTCCGTAGTCTATCTCTGTAGCTGTGGTCCTAGTCATGTCTTTATTACCATTCGATCTCGTCGTTCCTACACCTGCGCGGGAACGAGTGTGCGGCCTGCGCAATATCGATAATATGTCAATTTAGCCATATGGGTCGGCGGCGTCTCTGAGTCCGTCGCCAAGGAAGTTGAAAGCCAGCACCGCGATTATCACCGGAATAGCCGGCGCAAGAAGCCACGGCGTCAGAGCCACAGCTTGTACATTCTGCGCCTGCTGAAGCAGCACGCCCCAGCTTATAGCAGGAGGCCTGAGACCAAGCCCCAGGAAGCTGAGCGAGGTTTCGCTAATGATGATTGCCGGCAGAGAAAGCGTCGTCGCCGCGATGATATGGCTGGTAAACGACGGCACCATATGTCTGAAAATAATTCGTGTGCGGCTGGCGCCGGCTATCTCCGCCGCAGTTACAAAATCCTCTTCCCGGAGCGAAAGAAATCTCCCACGAACTTCACGCGCAAGCGTCGTCCAGCCGATGAGCGATATTATTATGGTTATAGCGAAATACACTTTGATTATCGACCAGTCACGCGGAACGGCGGCGGCTATACCCATCCACAACGGTATCGTCGGTATAGAGCGCAATATCTCTATGACGCGCTGTATCAGTGTATCCACCCAGCCGCCGTAGAAGCCGGAGAGGCCGCCGAGTAGAACGCCTAGAAACAGACTGACTGCGACGCTTACGAGGCCAATCGTCATGGAGATACGGGTTGCGATCATCAGACGAGACCATAGATCACGCCCCTGAACATCTGTACCGAGTATGTAGATATGCTCTTCTGCCTTCAGCGGAGCGTCCACGCCGAGCAAATGACGGTCGAGGGTTATCAGGCCAAGAAACTTGTATTCATGGCCACGAGCAAACAGCCTGACGGGTGTCTTGACCGTCTCATCGGTAACATAAACTCGCTTGAATGTCTTCATATCCCGCGTACCGGAGACGGGGTTCACATACAGGCCCGGCTTCCAGCCATCGAATACATGAATCCGCTGCGGCGGCATCTCGCCCCGCTTCGCCTCGCTCAGGAACGGGTCGGATGTGGCTAGAAAGTCCGCGCCGATAACCATGACATACATGATAATCAGCACTATCCCCGCGCCCATGGCGAGCCGGTGCTTGCGCAAGCGCCACCACATCAGCTGCCACTGAGAGGCTATATATGCGCTCTCCGTGGAGCGGTCTTCGAGAGACTCAGCCACTGTCGGCGCCGATTCGCGACCAACTGCTTCGGCCATCAGGTAATCTCCACTCTAATGCGCGGGTCTATCCATGCGAGCAGTATGTCCGATATGAATGTCCCAATAACTGTCATAACGCCTATCATCATTATTATAGTGCCGGCAAGGAACATATCCTGCGCCAACAGCGCGCGCAGAAGCATCGGCCCCACAGTGGGCAAACTCATCACAACGGATATGATGATGCTGCCGGATACCAGTAGCGGTAGCAGATATCCGATGGTGCTGATGAGCGGGTTGAGCGCGACACGAACAGGATATTTGAGAATGACGCGCCATTCGGACAGACCCTTGGCGCGAGCGGTCACGACATAAGGCTTGCGCAGTTCATCCAGCAGATTGGCGCGCAGAACACGGATGAGCTGCGCTGTTCCTGCGACGGCCAGTATTATCGAAGGAAGCCAAAGATGATTCAGTAAATCTATAAACTTGCCGATACTGTACGGCGCGTCGGCATACTCCGGCGAAAAAAGTCCACCGATGTTAGCGTCGAAAAAGACGAATCCAAAATACAGCAGCACGAGCGCGAGCAGAAAGTTAGGAACCGCAAGACCGATGAAACCGACGAATGTAAACACATAATCTCCGACGGAATATTGCCGCACAGCTGAATATATTCCGATCGGTATAGCGAGTATCCATGTGAATATCACCGATGCAAAAGCGAGAGCCGCAGTCAAGAAAATGCGATCGCCTATTACATCTCTTACTGGGCGCTGATATTCCATAGATAGGCCGAAATTGCCCTGTCCCACCTGCCCAATCCACTTAGCGTACTGAACGGGAAATGGGCTTTCGAGACCATACTGATCACGCAGATTCGCCGCCTCTTCGTCTGTAACCTGCGTCCCAGTAGAAAGCAGCGTTGCGACATACGCCGTTACATAGTCCCCCGGCGGCAGTTGGATTATGGCGAACGAGATCACAGATATGGCCCATATCGTGATCAGCGCGAGAGCGAAGCGTCTAATGATGAAGGCTATCATGGCGCAGTACGAACCTGTGAACGGCTAAGGCTAATTAAACGGCTTTGGTTATCGAAGTTAGGCTCGTCATGAGCGGCTGATCCCGATCTTGTGCTTGTTCGATCTATATACATATTTTATACATACATATTGCTGCGATCTAACTAACAAAGGGTGGGCGGCGCCCAACGAGCGCGCCGCCCACCTACTATATTGCTATCGCCGCCTATTCGTAGCTAAGCGGCTGCGGCTTGCGATTGTCCTCGCTCATCCAGTAGAGCGTTATCGGACGGGAGATGCCGGGGGTCTTGGTGTCCGGGCTGTTGAACTGCCGAGCAGGCACATTGCCGAGATCCGTCTTGGCGACTCTAACGCCAAGCGACGCGGGCGACTGGCCGACCAGACCGACCGACCACGCCTGATCCAGCACTATTTCCCATATCTCCTTGCCGAGCTGGATACGCTCTTCTTCTGGCACGCCGAAGGCTTTGCGATACTTCTCCATAACCATCTTCAGTTCGGGGAACGGCTCCTGTCCCTTTTCGCCGTTGGACTGGAACCATGTACCGAGAGCGGATCCCATCTCGTTGCTGGTGAACGCTGGGAAGACATGGCCTGGGAATGTGAACAGATGCTCGCTGCCATCACCCCAGGAGACGCGAATTTGGTTCGAGTCTGCCGCCTGAAGCTGTCCTGCCAGAGAGCGTTCCTGCGCGATGACCGTCGTCTTGAGGCCGAGATTCCTCTCCCAGTGTTCGGCTATCATCTCCGCCATGCCTACGAACTCGATGAACTGCGCTGTGCGCGCGCTTACCTCGACGACGAGGCGTTCGCCATTGTCCGCACGCAATCTGAAACCTTCGGAGTCTTTGTCAGGGACGATCCCATCCAGCATCTCGTTGGCGAGGTCTGGATCGAAAGTCGCCCACTTGCCGCGCCAATCCTCTTCGGATCCCGGCGAATATGGATTCGTCGGAGCGGGCGCGAACGAGCCTGGCACGCCAAAGCCCAAGAAGAACACCTGGTTCATCTGCTCACGGTCTATACCTATCGCGAGCGCGCGACGGAAGTCCACATTGAGGAACAGATCTCCAATATACGGATCTTCGGTGTACGACATGTTGAACTTGACAGTAGCATCCGCCCCCGCTTCTTGAGTGTCGAAGTGGAGCTTGTAACCGCCGGCTTCCTGGTTATCCAGATACAGCGGCACCTTCGCCATGTTCAGATGTCTGCCCTGCCAGTCGTATTCACCCGCAATGGCGCGCAGATTGATGACTTCCAGATCCTCAGCCAGCGTCAGCACCACTACATCTATATATGGCAGCTGGTTGCCATCAGAATCGACCATCCAGAAATATGGGTTGCGCTCCAATTTCCATGTATCGCTGTTGATGGGGGCTACTGTCTTCCATGGGGTTACGACTGGAAGTTCATTGTTCAGCGCCCAGTCGTTCTTGAACTTGAACAGGTTGACCCAGTTATCGTAACCCTCGGCATCGACTATCTGCTGAACGGACTCTTCACCCGCGACATCAGGCAGGAACTGCTCCAGATAGTGCTTGGGGGAGAACAGCCCCAGCCCATTTAGACCCTGATACGCATGTCCGCCGAGATGCGTGGAACCGGCCAGCACCTCCAAGAAGAAATAGTACGGGTCTTCGAATTCGATCTTTATTGTGTAATCATCGACCTTCTCGAGCGTCCCCTGCTTGCCGTTGATGGCGAACCATGAAGACTTCGTGGGGACGAGTTCATCGTTTAGATACATCTTTTCGTACCAAAACTCGAAGTCATCCGCAGTGAAAGGCGTGCCGTCCGACCACTTCATGCCTTCACGCAGCTCGAATGTATAGGTGCGCCCATCGTTCTCGACCACCCAGCTCTTGAGGACATTGGGGCCTGCTGTGTTGCCTGTATAGTCCCAGAACAGAGCGTGATCGGGGCCGGTGCAGCAGCGATAGCCGTTCCACTTGTCGGCGGGGCCGGTGAAACCTCGCCTCCAGATACCACCGTATTCTCCGGTGCTGTGGACTGGCTCGATAACCATGAGATCGTCTTGCACAGGGAGTCGCTCCTCGATGGGAGGAAGCTCGCCTGCCGATACGAGCGCGGCCAGCTGTGGGGCTTCACCGAACGAAGTCGGAAACGCATTCGTATCGGTGATTACAGACGGCCCTTCGAGTTTACCGACCAGGCCAGTCTCCTCAGCGGGCGCGGTAGTCTCTGGCGCGGCAGTAGGCGGCACCACAGCCGGCGCGGTAGTAGGCTGCACCTGCGCCGCCGGGGCGGTCGTAGCAACCGCTGATGCAGTCTCCTCTTCATCCGAATCAGAGCTGCAGGCTGCCACTACGAACATCCCGATGACCAGTATCAGCGGAATGAGTATGCTCAATCTCTTAAAACTCATCTGCTCTCTCCCCCTTAACAAATACCCATATCGAGTCGTGATATTCAATCATAAACGAACGATTGGAGCCGACCTATACTAGCTTATGCCAACTCCGCTTGACGAAACGGGCGCAAAATACGCATAAATTCCATCCATAATCGCCGGTACGGCCCGCGCCGTCCGAAAGTCTCGGCCATACTATGCCCACATTCAGGAATTGTCAATCATGTGTCAGCGGCGCAAGTTAAGTATATATACGGATGCCATTTCTCTATTTTTCTTATTTTCTTAGAACAAATGTATTGCAAGAAAATAACCCCCGTGCTACAATCCGCGCAGATGCACAAATCGAGATGAAAAGATGAACACGAAGGGCAGCTCGAATACCTACGAGCCGTAGATTATAGGAGCGAGACAGATTATGAACCAGAAACGACAAGAAGCCCTCGAAGTTGCCATCGGACAGATCGACCGTCACTTCGGCAAAGGGACGGTAATGAGACTAGGCGAAGATAGCGGCGCAATCCAGATAGACGCCATATCCACCGGTTCCTTAACACTGGATATCGCTCTGGGTGTAGGCGGCGTGCCGCGTGGCCGCGTTACCGAGATCTACGGCGCAGAATCCTCCGGCAAATCCACACTCGCGTACCACATCATGGCGGAGGCGCAGAAGGCGGGCGGTATGGCAGCATATATCGACGCCGAACACGCCTTAGACCCCGGCTACTCCTCCCGATGCGGCATCGATCTCGACAACTTGCTTGTATCACAGCCAGACAGCGCGGAGCAGGCGTTGGAAATATGCGAATACCTCGTGCGCAGCAGCGCGGTAGATGTCGTGGTCGTTGACAGCGTCGCCGCGCTCGTTCCAAAGGCAGAGATAGACGGAGACATGGGCGATACACATGTCGGGCTTCAAGCGCGACTGATGTCGCAGGCGCTCCGAAAACTCACATCATCCATAGGCCGCTCGGATTGCGCCGTAGTTTTCATCAACCAGATTCGAGAGAAGGTCGGCGTTATCTGGGGCAGCCCCGAGACCACACCCGGAGGACGCGCTCTCAAGTTCTACAGCTCCGTCAGGCTAGACCTCAGACGCATCGAGTCGATCAAACAGTCTGGAGAGTTCACAGGCAACCGCGTCCGGGCCCGTGTCGTCAAAAACAAAGTCGCGCCCCCGTTCAAGACTGCCGAGTTCGACATTATGTTCAACCAAGGCATCAGCAAACAGGCGGAGCTGCTAGAGCTAGGAGTCCAGATGGAGTTCATCAAGAAGAGCGGCTCTTTCTACTCGTTCGGAGACACTCGACTTGGACAAGGGCGGGAAAATGTGAAGCAGTTCCTGCTGGAAGAAGTAAACATCGCAAATCAGATCGAACAGCTCATCACAGCGCCCGCGCCCGTAGAGGATGCCGGCCTAAATGACATCATCGAATTGGCCGCCAGCAAAAATGCTTGATCTCATATCTTCTCTTCCGCTTCTCTCTCCGCGCACGAAGGGATAAGAAGACATAAAGCGAACATGAATGAAGATCACGACAAGACATCCACAGGAGCGGTCGGCAGCGGGCTAAACCTGCTTTCGTATCGCCGGCGCACGGAGGCAGAATTGCGCCGGCGACTAGGAAAACGGTTCACGGCGGACGCAGTAGAAGCCGCGCTCCGCCGACTCGAAGAGCTAGGATACATAGACGATGCCCGTTTCGCGCGCGAATGGGTATCCACACGAACACGGCTGAGCGCCCGCAGCGCGCGCCGTCTATTCGAGGAGCTTCGTGAAAAAGGTGTCGATCGCCGACTGGCAGAGGCCGCCATCGAAAACCTCGATGATGAATGCACTGCGCTGGACGCCGCGGAAAAATTCGTCACCAGACTGGCCAACGCAGACCGCGAACAGTTTCTCCGAAAGCTATTCGGCCACCTGAGCCGACGCGGATACTCCCGCCCCATAGCGCAGAGAACCGCAATGGCTCTCTGGCAAAGAAGGCAAGACGAAGACGCATCAGATAACCTCTGACCGCCTCCGATGACCCGTGTCCGAAGCCGTCTATATTTGCGCTAAGTCCCGCCCGTCGTCAGATTCATACATCCGCATTCGCGGAGTCCCCCATCATCATCTCCCGCAGCTTTTTAACACCCTGCCGAATCCTCGTCTTGACAGTGCCGAGCGGCTGTCCGAGCGATTCGGATATCTCCGTATGCGTCATCCCGCCGTAATATGCAAGCACGACCACTTCTCTCTGCTCCGGCTGCAGCTCGGCGAGCGCAACCCGCAGCCGCCCCCCATTGCACTGCGCCATAGCATATTCCGTCGGGTCCGCCTCGCGCGCCTCAGTCGGACGTCTGCCGAGATCCACTCCGTATCTGACTCGTTCGTATAGACGCTGCCGCTTTCGCAGCTCATCGATCGTCCTGTTCCGCGCGATTCCGAACAGCCAGCTCGTCACATTTCCCCTTGGTCGTCTGTAACTGGACGCGCGCTGCCACACATTGAAGAAAGTATCCTGCGCCACCTCCTCCGCGGCGCCTGAGTCCCTGAGTCTGCGCATCGCCAGCGAATAGACTGGGCCGATATACCGCGCGTATAGCATCTCCAGCGCGGCGCGATCTCGTAAGCAGATAGCCGCCATTAGCTGTTCGTCTTCCGCCTGTTCGTAATCCAATATGCTCACCATTTAGAGAATGCCCTTGTAAGGCCTCTAAAAATTTTCCAAAGCCACTCGAAACAGATTGGAACTCTTCGATTCTTTCGAGAAAACACAGCAAAATCGAAGAGATAAGCCAGTTCCCATCACTCGGAACACTGTTGCAATCCGCAAGTTTCGGCTATCCTGTTACAGATATAACGCTAGAGGTGGCTCGAAGGTGATTGTTTCAGCCGCAGCTCAGGAAGATCAGGAAGATTCGTCTATCGAGCTGCCAATCGAACGATTGGATACCGTTCCACTGTCTGACTGCGCCGATTCACTAGGCATACACCTAAACGAAGCGCAGCTGGCACAATTTCGGGAGTACTGGCTAGGGCTGATCGCATGGAACGAGCTCACCAATCTGACGACGGTCACTGACTGGGATCGAGTCATTCATCGACACTTCGTCGAATCGCTCGCAGCTGCAGACGCTATTCCGGCGAAGATGCTGACGAATGGCAAGTTCGTCGATGTCGGATCGGGCGCGGGCTTTCCGGGAATACCTCTGAAAATAGCCTTTCCCTCCATGCGAGGCGCGCTGGTCGAGGCCACCCGCAAGAAAGTGGATTTTCTTCGATGGATAGCGAAACGGCTGGAACTGTCCGAACTCGAAGCGTATCACGCGCGGGCAGAGACTATGGCGCGCGACGACGAATTCAGAGAATCATTCGATCTCGTATTCGCCCGCGCCGTCGCGCCGATGCCGATTCTGGCGGAGCTGACACTGCCGCTCTGCCGAATCGGGGGCAGCGTCGTTCTGCACAAAACTTTACGCGCGGCGGCAGAGGAGCTGGATGCCGCCCGATACGCCATAGACGCCCTCGGCGGGGAGATACGCAAAGTATCTGCGCAAACTCCGAAAAATGCTGACTCTGACCGCGCGCTCGTAATTTTGCAAAAGACCGGCGAAACTCCCAGCCGATACCCTCGTCGTCCAGGAATGCCAGCTAAACGCCCGCTGCTCCGTCCATGAAGTCGGATTGCAAGTAGATGCAGTGGGCCAAAAGACTTGCCCCGTCTCGACAGTCGTTCGGAGCGCGAGTACTGTCTCTGCGGAATCTCCTGTCCCCTGTCATAGCAGCTGGACTCATCATCCTGCTTGCGACACAGTTCGATCTGGACTGGCAGGAAACTTGGCTCAACATCCGTTCGATGAACCCGTGGCTGTATCTGCTCGCGCTCGCGCTCTACTATATTAGCTTCGTATTCCGTGGGGTTCGATGGCGCATACTCGCAGTCAACGCATCCAATCACGAAAGCGATGTGGACATACCATCCTCTTTGCATATGTCGCAGCTGATAGTAATCGGCTGGTTCTTCAACTCGATACTATGGCTCCGAATGGGAGACCTGTACCGCGCTCAGGCATTTGCCACAGACTCCAAAAGCAGCTTCTCATGGAGTCTGGGAACACTCACAGCAGAGCGTGTAATGGACATGGTTACGGTGGCAGTCATCATATCCGTCAGCGTGGCCGCGCTGAAATTGACACCGGCGGGATCGGCTCCGGTGAATGGGTTCATTATCGGCTCGGCGATCGTTATGGCGGCGGGTTTACTCGCCGCAGTCATAGCGATACGAATCTATGGACTCTGGATAAGGCGATATGTTCCCGTTCGTTTTCATGACATATACGACAGATTCTACGGAGGGGTTATAGATAGCTTCGGCCAGACACGAAGTATATTCATGCTAAGCCTGCTGGGAGCAATCGGCTGGCTGCTGGAGATAGGCAGGCTGTACTTCGTCGTCCGAGCGCTCGGCATAGATATAGACCCAATACTCGCTGCTGTGGTTGCTCTAGGTCACGCCATACTCAGCACAGTACCCACTCCGGGCGGCGTAGGCGCGGTCGAACCCGGCGTCACCGGACTGCTGCTCGTCGAGCTCAGCCGCCCAGACGCCGTGGCCGTCACGATCGTCGACCGGTCGATCACATACCTGAGCATAATCGTAATAGGCGGTCTGCTGTTCGCCGTGAGACAGCTGGGGCGTTTTCGTAAGTCACGCATCTCAGCTCGTCTCAGAGCGCATCCCACAGCTAATGAATGATGTGATGTCCTCTAATTGCATCGAACGCCAATAGCGCGGCAATTCTTGTGGCAATCCATAAGAGTCTTTTCAATTCATGCAATTTCTGTCTTGACTTGTTCTCTAAATCTGAGTAAACTCCGCCTCAAACATTCAGCAAGGGGGCCGAAAAATATGGTGGCTGAGAAGGTTATACATCATGTAGTGTCGCGTCCGGGGAGATTACACGGGCAGGCAGATTACGAAATTCCAGTAGCAGAAGACCTCGCTACTGTACCGGGTATACGCAAAAACGATGTCGATGTATCTTTCTATAGCAGGGTGTACCCACTAGAATCTCAGAACATCGAAAAGGCGGCTGACCGCGAATGGGTGTGGACGGTTTACACCCCAGAAGTGCGCGAATACCGAGAAGAGCATGACAGAGTAAACAAGCCACTAGTGGACGCAGCCGCGCTCACCGGCGATATAGAACCTACAGGCACGCCAGAACCGGGCAAAGATATGACCGAAGCTCTCCGCCTCCGCGCGAGAGAACTGGGCTTCGGTGAAGTCGGTTTCACTCGCTTCGACCGACACTACGCATACCAGAGCAAGCGGCGCTGGATAAAGTACGAACACGCCATCTGCCTTGCGCTGGAGCAGGATTACTGGCAGACGCAGACCATCCCAAGCCTCGATGCGGAGTTTGCCCACTTCGGCACCTATGAAATAGAGGGAGCCAAGGGACTCGAACTCGCCGCATATATCCGAGAGCAGGGATACCACGCGCAAGTTCACAGCCCGAACGACAACAGCGCGGCTTACATACCCATGTTCGTCGAGGCAGGACTCGGACAGCTGGGAGCGAACGGACAGCTGCTGTCCCCGCATTTCGGCTCACGCGCGAGGCTAATGATCATCACGACCGATGCGCCCGTCACCTACGACGCACCCATCGACTACGGCATACACCAGTACTGCCAGGAATGTCAGATATGCGTGAACCGCTGCCCTGGTCGCGCCCTGGTGAAAGAGAAGGTCTGGTGGCGCGGAGTCGAGAAGAACAAGCTCATCTACGACCGATGCCGCCCCGTCATGGCGCGATATGAAGGCTGCGCCGTCTGCATGAAGGTCTGCCCCGTCCAGCGTTATGGCATGAAGCCCGTCATGGAACACTATGTCGAGACAGGCGAGATTCTCGGCAAGGGAACTGACAACCTAGAAGGATACGAACTGCGCGACAAGGGCTATTTTGGCCCCGGCAAGCTGCCCAAATTCGACCGCGAATTCTTCGACATCCCGCACGGGACGAAAGAAGACTGGCTGTTCGCAGAGTTCAAGACCAAACTCCAGAGCGAGCAGAAGCCGTCTAGTGTCGAGGTCATGGACTTCGTTTCCGAACTCGACGATATACTTACCGTCGGTCACACCACACGCGGCGACGAGTAGGCGCGGCACACGACAACGACGAACAATCGCGTCGCCATAAAAATCGGCGCGATCGTAATAACCGAAGGGGCGGGGCGCTCATACGCCCTAGCCCCTATCGTATGATGAGCGAGGTTTTCGAAATGCCTGCTTTCAGAAAAGAACATTTGGACGCGCTGTTCGACGAGATCGAGGCCGGCCACAAAGACAAGCCGGAGCGAGAACAGCTGCACCGAGACGCCCATCTCGCCATCGCGATGCACGATGCAGGGCGTGACATCCCCTCCGCAATAGATGACCGCGTGGCCGCGCTAATCGAGAAGCACAAGCCACAACAGTAAAACATCTCACATAACACACAGCATTAGTAATGGCGGTGGCCTTCTTCCTCTGTTCTGCCGCCTGTTGCGTATAATCCCTCCGGTTTCGCTGCGATAACGGCGAGAATCTTCTCTGTCTCACTCATAGACAGTCTCTTTTCTGAGTTTCGATGCACCTCCTAAAGGCTCGTCTTCTCTCTCTTTGCGCTTGCGCCGCGTTTCACGCCGCGTTACTATTTTTCGACGGTAGAATCATTCGCCGCCAGAAGTAATCAGACGAAATAATCAGAGCATGGGAGGGGTTGCTCATGACCAGTGTCGTACTGGTGGTAGATATGGTCGTCGGCTTCATGGAAGAGGGACATAATCTTTACTGTGGAGACCATGCGCGACGCATAATCCCCCTAGTTCGAGAGCTGCTAGAGCGAGAGCGCAGAGAGGGATCCTCCGTGTTCTTCATATGCGACACGCACGACCCAGACGACCTCGAATTCGAGATGTTCCCCATCCATTGCGTGCGCGGCACGGAGGAGGCAGAACTAATCTCAGAACTGCGCGAGTTCGAGGGAACCACGATACGCAAACGGAGGTACAGCGCATTCTTCGATACCGACCTCGAACAGCGTCTTGCCGAATTGCGCCCGGATAGAATCGTAATCTGCGGAGTATGCACCGATATATGTGTCATGCACACCGCGTCGGACGCTCGTAACCGTGATTATCGCGTAGAAATTCCAATGGATTGCGTTGCCAGCTTCGATGCAGACGCCCACCGATATGCTCTGGAACATATGGAAAAGATTCTCGGCGCAAAGATGACATCCTCCTCAGCTGCGTCATATTCACTCTGATATCTCTTACCGGAGTCGCCATAAATGGTCAACATAAACTCGACTTCACCGACTTTCGATATTCGCCCTGCAGTGCGCGTGGGAGAGACTGCAGACATATATCTTCAGCGCACGCTGACGATTCTGCGAAACGAAGGCGTAAATCCCATGGTCACGGTGGAGTTTTTCCCACAGCGCTCAGGCATGCTGTGCGGCATGGCAGAAGCTCTGACACTGCTGGCAGGCATTCTGCCTGAAACTGGCGGCGAAGTATGGTCGCTCGACGAGGGAAGCAATATCGGAGAGGGCGAAGTAGTCCTGCGGGTGAAAGCCCCGTACAGCTCATTCGGCCTATACGAAACCGCGCTGTGCGGCATACTGTCTTCCTGCTCTGGGTGGGTAACCGCGGCGCATGAATGTGTAGAAGCTGCGGGTCTAATCCCAGTGATCGCCGTCCCTGCGCGGCATATCCACCCGAATATAGCCGCCACTATCGACTATTCCGCCGTCAAAGGTGGGTGCGTATCCTGTTCCACAATCGTAGGCGGACGACTGGCCGGCGTGACACCCGAAGGCGATATGCCCCACGCGCTGCCGTTGCTGCTCGGAGATTCGGTAAAGGCGATTCAGGCATTCGACCGCTACTTGCCGCAAGGAGTTCCCCGCGTCGCGTTGGTCGATACTTTCAAGGACGAGGCGGAAGATGCGCTCAATGTAGCCCAGGAGCTGCGCGACAGACTGCGAGGCATCCGTCTCGACACGCCCAGCGAACGCGGCGGAGTCTCCATACCGATGGTGAGAGAAGTACGAGAACGACTCGATCAAGCAGGCTTTCGACATGTGGAGATAACAGTAAGCGGCAATCTCGACCCTAAACGCATCCGCGAATTCGTCGCCGCCGACGCGCCCATCAACCGATTCCTAGTCGGATCGTACATCTCTAGCGCGCCGCCCAACAACATGACGGCGGACATACACGAAGTGGACGGACGCCCCATCGCCAAACGAGGCAGAATCCCCGGCGTAACCCCCAACCCCCGTCTGGATAGAAGAATATAGAGCGTATAGGGGAAAAGCAGGCATCAGCGAGGAACGAGAACAGCCTCTCAGAAAGCTGCGGCTTATCCCGATACCTGAAATCCTGGCTAAAACACCCCTTATCCAACCGTACGAAAGTCGGAGCCAAGCGAGACTAGGCCACGGTGTATGTCGCTGACAGTTCGACATCCGCAGTAGGCCATAGAGCGGTCGAACTCGGTTCGCAGGATGCCGAGCATCTTGCGAACTCCTTCCTCACCGCCGTTGGCAAGCCCCCAGAACAGTGGGCGGCCCACGAACACTCCGCGCGCGCCGAGCGCGATGGCCTTGAGCGCATCCATCCCGCGTCGAACGCCGGAGTCGAGATACACCTCCAAACTGTCGCCCACGGCATTGGCGATCTCCGGAAGGGTCTCGATGCTGGCTCGCGTGCAATCGAGCTGCCGACCGCCATGATTGGAAACGACGATGGCATCCACGCCGTATTCGGCGCACATAACGGCATCTTCCAGCGTCCTGATACCCTTAACGACCAGAGGCAAGCCTGTGATACTGCGCAGCCAGTCGAGCCTGTCCCATGTTAGGCCTGTGAACTCAGGAGGCGCCCAGTCCGCCATATCGGGGATACCGACACCACGCCGGTTTATCAGATCGCTGCGGTCCACAGGGCGAAGGAGGCTGCCCCAATACATGCCCGGAGTCGGACGATGGGCGTTGCGAACATCACGCTCCTTCGGACTCGGCGCGGGAGTATCGACAGTTAGGCAGATAGCCTTGTATCCAGCTGACTTCGCTCTGGTGAGCAGAAGCTCGGTAACTTCGTCATCGAAATGATACAGTTGAAACCAAAGCGGGCCGCTGGCAACTTCGGCTACCTCTTCGATGCTATATCCGGAGCCAGTGGGAAGCGTATATAGCGTTCCCATCGAGCCAGCCGCGGCAGCGGTGGCGCGTTCGCCGTCGGGGTGAACATCGCGCTGACTGCCAGCGGGCGCGACCATCACAGGAAAGTCGATCTTCTCGCCCAACACTTCGATAGAGGAATCCCTATCCCCAACATCTACCATGAAACGGGGGTTGACGGTAATATCATCGAAGGCTGCCCTGTTGCGGCGAACGGTTATCTCATCCGCCGCTCCCGCATCGACAAAAGTCCATTTGTCGTACGGCATAACCTGTTTTGCCATATCTTCGAGGTCGAACAGGGAAACGGGATTCATAACAGCCGTAACCTCCTTGAAAATCTGCCGAATATATTGAACTAATTCGTAAGATGTTTCAAGGGTATTACAGGGATTCAGAAAAGAGAATCACCCAGCTGATTTGACTGTCCGAGCCTATATGCGCGCGCTAAATCCATGCGGGGCAGAACGAGCAAATCCGAGTTGTAGCTGGGAATAGTCCAACCCCACCCTGCCATCCGAAAAGCGCGCAGGTGACAGGCTGACGCATTGTGCCGAGAAGTCACAGGGAGACATACCGACACAATGATATGATTAGGAGGGTTCGGAATTCCGATCTTCTTTCTTCAGGTTATGGTCTCTAAGCGCCTGCTCGTATCCTTCCTTACGTCCTTCTTCACGCCCCAGCTCTCGAGCCTCCTGAATTTTTCGTTCCCTTCTAGCTTGGAAGTACTGATGTATCGTCACAGCAGCCGAACCTCCTAGTACCATGAACATGGACGACAGCCCCGCCCACATACCAGATTCTACCATATCACCCATTATGGCCCAGCAGGTTGCTGGAAGGTCATCACCGACGATGTGGAAGGTCTCGTACCATATCGAAAATACAATCCCCCCAAGAAACAGCGCGAAAAACACACAGAAGTATGCTACTTTCCATTCTGGAGGAACGCTCCAAATGGATTCGTTCGATCTCGGAGTATCCGTCATGTTGTAATGCTAATGACCAGGATTCCGATCTTCTTTCTTCAGGTTATGGTCTCTAAGCGCCTGCTCGTATCCTTCCTCACGCCCTTCCTTACGCCCCAGCTCTCGGCCTTCTTCACGCCCCAGCTCTCGAGCCTCCTGAATTTTTCGTTCCCTTCTAGCTTGGAAGTACTGATGTATCGTCACAGCAGCCGAACCTCCTAGTACCATGAACATGGACGACAGCCCCGCCCACATACCAGATTCTACCATATCACCCATTATGGCCCAGCAGGTTGCTGGAAGGTCATCACCGACGATGTGGAAGGTCTCGTACCATATCGAAAATACAATCCCCCCAAGAAATAGCGTGAAGAACACACAGACGTATGCTACTTTCCATTCTGGAGGAACGCTCCAAATGGATTCGTTCGATCTCGGAGTATCCGTCATGTTATGGCAGTCCTCTCTTCACTCGTCCCCCATATACTTTCGTGACTCTCTCAGAAATTGGGAAACATAAATTATGAAGAGGGAGCTGAGCCCTCGAACCAGCGCAGGCCGATGATCTAAGCGAACATCGGCCTGCTGATTCGGGTGAAGGTCTGTCTAAACTAGATGCTACAAGGCGAGCGCCCCCACCTTTTCGTACTCACCTTTGACGATTGGGCGGGCGTCGAGTTCGAGCCAGTCTTCGAGAATCTCGGTGTAGAGGCTGCGGAAATCGAGGGAGAAGGCGAGATCACCCTCGACCAGCCTGTCCGGTTCCAGCGACGGATATTCGCCGTACTGCCCGCCCCTGACGCCGTCGCCAATCATGAAGGCGACGCCGCCGGAGCCGTGATCGGTGCCGTTACCGTTGTCTTTTACACGACGGCCAAACTCGGAGAATACGAGTATCAGCACATCTTCGCCGGCATCATGTTCCGAAAGATCGGAATAGAGGTCGTATATCCCGCCCGCGATGTGATCCCAGAGTGTGTTGAGAAGTTTCACCTCATTGGTGTGCGTATCGAAACTGCCGTGCTGCGTGTAGCAGATACGCGTGCCAATGTCGGCTGTCAGAACCTGAGCCGCGTCGCGCGCGCGCTGCGCAAAGGAGTTAGCGGCATATTCGACAGTAGATTCATAGCCGTCTGGCACGGCGCTAAGAATGTCCGACCCTTTCAAGGCGTCGAGTCCCGTCTGGCTGAGAAAGTCCATCACAGGGCCGCTGCCGATAGCGTGTGTGTACATATGGCGGAAGGCTTCGAGCGCATCGGCGCGCTGATCGCCCGCGCCCATGTGACTGAGCAGACCATACGAACCGAGATCGGATACGGAGGCGACAGGCGCGTCTTTAGCCACTAGCGCTCTCGGAAGCCCGGCGCCAAAGTTCACCGCAGCAACCACATTATCCCCCTCCGGGTGCATCTGCCGCACCGCCTGACCGAGCCAGCCCTCGTCTCCTACTTTGGTCGGCTCGGCAGTGTGCCAAATATCCATCGAGCGGAAATGAGAACGGTTAGGCACCGGATAACCCACGCCGTGGACGACGGCGACTTTCCCGCGATCATACAGCTCTTTTATAGGCCCCATAGACGGGTTGAACCCATACCGATCATCCAGCGCGATAACCTCTTCATCGCGTATCCGCACATTAGGGCGGTTATCTATGTACTGCGAGTTGGTATAAGGCACGACACAATTTAGATAGTCGTTGCCGCCAGACAGCTGCACGACGACGAGCTTTCGGTTCTTTCCTTCACTCATTGGGATTTCACTCCTGATTTAGCTGCTGCATTCTGTGAACTTGCAGACTTTCGATCTCAGTCGAACCTGTTAGCATCATATTGGCCGAGAGGATTTTCGTTCGACGATGAGGCGCGCCCGACCATACCCCATGCCGTTAGTCCGGGAATCAGATTAAGCCTTCTCATATATTTGGAAACGGTGCCGGCTGGTCTCCAGCACATAGATCCTCTCTCGATCATCTAGCGCGACGCGCACCGGATCCCAAAAATAGGTCTCGATTCGCGCTGAGACTTCGTTCGGATCGTCCACATCCACATCGAATACGGGAACGAAGCGCGAACGCGCGTCCAGCTCGTCGGCATTGGCGTTGAGATATTCCACTGCCCAATCTCCGAGTTCGGCATCGCCCCTGAGCTTCGTCAGGAACCTGCCCTCTGCATCCAAAGCCTGCACACGCTGATTGCCCCAGTCAGCGACATACATATTGCCTTCGGAATCGACGGCCAGCCCAGAGGGTCTGTCGAACTGACCATCGCCGCTGCCTGATGAACCGAATTTCGCCACGAATTCCCCGTTCGGCGTGAACTTTTGGATACGGTCGTTCCTCCAGTCGGCGACATAAACATATCCATCCGGCGCGATGGTGATCCCCCAAGGAAGATCGAACTCGCCGTCGCCGTCGCCGTATGCGCCCCATTTCTCGATGAACTGGCCGTCCTTTGTGAATCGCTGAATGCGGTGGTTGCGATGATCGACGAGCAGCAGATTATCATCCGCGTCGAAGACGAGGCCAGACACACCGTCGAACTCGCCATCGCCAGTCCCCTGCGTCCCCCATGTCGATGCGACATTGCCATCGCGGTCGAAAACGGTAATGCGTTGGAGCATGTCGTCGGCGAGATAGAGGTTGTCATCCGCATCTAGCGCGAGCGCGGAGGGCCATATCATCTGCCCCACATCGCGCCCGTATTCACCGATCTGCCCAAAGAAATCGTGATCTATAGTCGCTATCTGTATTCCTACAATGTCTAACGCAGTGGTATTGCTGCGGCTGGCAACGAATATGCGCCCATCATGACGCAGCGCAAAATCGGTGGGCAGGTGAAAACCACGCCCTCCCTGGTCGGCAACGAAGCCTACGGTTTTTACGGGTTCCAGTCGAAATTCGGTTGTGGCAGTGGTCATAGATCTCTCTCGATTCAGATTTGGGATTCGTCGTCAGCTAAGTCTTCCAGCAGCGGGATGAGCCGCCTCACATCTGCGATGCTGTCACGCACCATAGATTCGGGCATCCAGTTTTCATAGAAGTTGGCGTGCAAGGTTTCGGCAATCTGGAACATCCGACGCAGCTCCGGCTGTCCCGTCTCTTCGGACAGCTGTGAGACTGCTTGGATCAAGGCCCTATGCCCGCTGTGTCTCATTCCTCTCTGCCCCGCTACGCCTTTGACGGCGTGCGCGGCCGCGCCCCAAGCCTTTTCGGACGCTTGGAGCAGATCGCCCGCGTCGAACTCGCGCCGCGCCTCGTCCATAAAGTGGCGGCTTATCTGGAAGTGATCTGTGGCGATGGTCAAGTTCGATTCTCCTAGACGGTCTGATATTCCTGCGTGGTGACTATCAGCTGAATCAGCGTGACGATACTGCTGTCGATTCGGTCTGCAGATTCGCCATCCGTAAAGTCGAAATCTCCCCATCTTTCGGCATAATCTATCAGCCCTGCGCGAGTGCTATCCGACACCGGCAGTGGACCGAGTATTCCGAGGCAGGCATCCACCACCTGCGTAGGCGACATCGGCATACCGCCGGACATATCCTCCACTCGGTCGATTATCTCCCTGATACCGGGCTTGTTAGGATCGTTCAGCACACGGCTGGCGAAGTTGACTCGCTGCACATATGCGCCGGTATTTATCCACTCGCTGCCGCCCTGCCAGCCCTCGACGCTCGGAGGCGCGAGCAGGCTCTGTCCCATCGCAGCGCATGCGCCCGCAGCCGCGTATGTATCTGTGGACGGCAAACCAACAGGCCCAGCTATCCGCATAGTTCCGACGACCATCTCCGCCGGACTCTTTATACGCGCAAATCGTGACGACTCCGCCTTGAAAAAGTCGGAGGTAAACAGCGCCCTCAGCATCGCGGATATGTCGTATCCAGAATCGAAGTACGCCTGCGACATCGCATCTATCGCATCCTCGTCTTTTGGAGGGAAATGCGGCCACTGTGGAACAGGAAGTTCATCGGCCACGAAGAAATGATACATATGCCGCGCGATGAAACGGGCCGTTGCAGGCTGAGCGCAGATTATGTCCACCACATCCTCGCCGTTGAAGTCGCCCGTCTCACCCAGAAAATGCTTGTCACCATGGTCATGATCATCGTCATCGTACTCGAACTGCCATGCTATGTATCCGTATGGCCGCGCGGTGTTATTGCGCATCTTGATAGACATGTAATCGGGGTTGACGACGCGCCAGCCAGTGAATGCCCGGCTGCACTCCTTTATATCCTCTTCTGTATAGTTGCCAACGCCCATTGAGAAAAGTTCGAGAATCTCCCTCCCATAGTTCTCATTGATGGAACCTTTATGGTTATCCTGATTGTCCAGCCACATCAGCATGGCCGGATCGCGCGACAGCTGCACAAGCAAATCTCGGAAGCTGCCCATGCCGAATTGCCTGAACATCGACACCTGATTGACGACCATACGCGCCTGAATGAGCTTGGTCGAGGCAGTGGCGAAGATGCGATGCCAGAACAGGCACATCTTTTCACGAAGAACAGCATCGGTGTTTACCATCCTGAACATCCAGTGCGCAGCGGCCGCCTGTCCGTTTCGCAAGTCGGACTGATCGACATGATAGCGGCGTATCAGATCGTCCGGTATCTCATCCAGCGGGGCCGCAGGCGCCAGCAGCTCTTCCACTGCGTCCTCGTAGCTCATCCCCATATAGTAATCCAGCTCTCGCGCCGTAGCCCCGAACCCTGCTCTCCTGAGCAGATGAGACATCAGCGCGACATCCTGTTTCTCCTGAACGGTGGTCATACGGCTTCTCCTTACAGTAACCTAACGGGTGTGATTGCATTTCGTCTGAGTATATCGCTGAGTATATCAAAGGAGCGATTGATTGAGAATCAGCCCAGCAGGATATCGCGGTCGGACGAATTCGTACAGAAAGACGCTCATGTAATCTTCCTTACACCCGCGACCTGCGAATCTATCCAACGGAGAAAACCCGCCGCTCGCAAGCAGATCGCGATCACGCGCAGCCCTATCATCCGAACATATATATGCATGAATACGAGAGGGACTGTTCGCCCTCAGCTCGTCTCGCGCGCCCTCAGCTCCGCCATGAGAGCATCGTACTCCTGTCGATCGACTGGCAGCGCGACCGGACGCCCCGCATACGCCGACAGTGTAACGGCGGCGACCAGCTCTTGAGAGCCTAACCCGTCCTCGCCAGTTATGGCGGGATCTCTGTTCTCGATAATGGACTTGGCGAAGTCGTCGATCGCGGGGGCGTGCGTACCAATCTGGGACGCCGGCTCGAAAGTCCCGGTTATGACACCCGGACTGTCGTAAGAAGCTGCCATGTCCGTGTCGATGAACTCCTGCACCGGCGTATCGAGACGATGGAGGGTAACCGTCCAGTCATCCATGACGATTGCGCCGTTCTCACCCCACAGCTCCAGCCGCTGATGGTTAGGAGCCTGCGCGGTGCTGCAATGGAGTGTCCCCTGTCCGTCGCCTTTGTACTGGAGTATGGCCGTTGCGAAGTCCTCGACCTCCACGCGATGTCTGAGTGTGGACGCAAGCCCAATGACTGTCTTCGGCATACCGCCAAGCCACTGAAGCATGTCGATTGCGTGAATGCCCTGATTGATGAGCGCGCCGCCGCCCTCATCCGCCCAAGTGCCGCGCCAATCCAGCCTGTCGTAATAGTCTTGGCTGCGTATCATCGCAGAAGTCATCGAAGTTCGATATATCCTGCCGATTGCGCCGTTGTCGATCATCTGGCGCATTCTGATCGCCTCTGCGCGAAAACGGTTGTTGAACAGCACTCCCAGCTTTACGCCGGCGGCGCGGCAGGCGCGGATCATATCGTCCGCCTCCGACGGCGTAACCGCCATCGGCTTCTCGACCAGTACATGCTTGCCAGCCTCCGCGGCCCGAAGCGTTATCTCTCGGTGCGAGGGATGAGGCGTGGCGATGACGACCGCATCGACCGCGCCATCGGAAAGCGCGTCTTCCAATGTCGGGTAAGCGGTGGTATCCAGCTCATCCGCCTGCTCCAGAAGCGCAGCGCGTCGGCGAGCGTAGATACCGACGAGCCTGCAGCTGTCCAGCTGCGCAATGGCATCTATATGGACGCGGCCTATTACGCCGGTGGAGCCAATTACCGCCAAACCTATCATCGAGCATCACATATCAGGGGTAATGAGTATGGTATATCTGTATTTTAGAAGATGATACACGAACTGCCGCGCGCTTTCGAGATCAGACACCCTCGACGATTAGCACTTTCGTGTTGGCGGATTTGAACCGAATCTCTTTTGCGGGCGCATACTCTGGCGAGTCGTGCCATTCCCGCGCTCGCTCCATGCTGTCGAACTCGATTATAACCGTTCGATTCGGAGAGAACTGCCCCTCCAGAACCTGAGAGTCGCCGCCGCGCGCGAGGTATCTGCCGCCAAACAACTCGATCGTCTGCGGCACGAGCTTCTGATACTCCGCGAACAGCTCGGCATCTGTTATCTCCACATCCGCAATTATGTAACCTGCCATACAGCTAGTCTCCTCTTTATGATTTCCCACGCGCGGCGGGAGCCTCCTTGGCTAGATCATCTCACCCCAAACGGACGATCTCATTATAGACCCAAACCGGGCAATTTGCTCGAAGTTCGACACTCTCCAGCTCGAAGACGATACCGCAATGTTTCGAGATAGTCAGAACCGATGCGCGCCTACCACATTGGGTGTACAATGCGCCATATATGATACGAGGCATGATGCCCGTACACGATAGGAACACGACAAGGACACGACGGAGGAGCGATTGGCGTTGGTGACCAGTGGGCTTTTGAGCGGCGTGAAAGTCTTGGACATTGGCGAAGGCGTGTCTGCGCCATATGCGGCGCGCACACTCGCTTGGCTCGGCGCGGATGTCATCAAAGTCGAGCCTCCGGCTGGAGACTGCGCCCGCGCGCTCGGCCCGTTCCCAGACGACACCCCCCATCCTGAAAAGTCTGCCCTCTTTCTGGCGCTGAATGCAGGCAAAAGAGGCGTAACGCTAGACCTGACTTCCGACGAAGGCCGCCGCCGATTCCTCGAGCTGGCGGCAGACGCTCACATCGTCATAGACAACCACGCCCATGATTGGACAAAAGAGCGCGGCATCGCATATCCTGCGCTCGCCGACATCCGCGAAGATATAATCTTCACACAGATAACGCCGTTCGGTGAATGGGGGCCATACGCCAGCTACGACGCGGGCGATCTGTCGCTGTTTCACATGAGCGCCAACGCTCACGGTATGTTGGGACCAGTAAAAGACCCCAACTCCGAGCCGCCGATTCGCGCCGGCGGACGGCAGGCGGAGCAAGTCGCCGGAGTTACAGCAGTCACAGCCACGCTCAGCGCGCTGTTCGGAGTACGCATGACGGGCAAGGGCTGCAATATCATCGTATCGAGCTTCGAGGCTATGGCGACGCAGGCGATCGCCGGACTGGCAAACATCGCATTCGGCAAGGAGTCGCCGACACGAAAAGCAGCCGAAGTGCGCGAGGCGGCCATCGGCGGACAAGTAGCCGCCATAGGTGGAGTGTTGCCGTGCAGCGATGGTTTCGTCGCCATCTCACCGCGCGAAGACGCTCAGTGGGCGCGCTGGCTGGAACTGATGGATGACCCCGACTGGGCGGACGACCCTAGATTCGCCACCCGCGCCGCGCGACAGCAGAACTCACTCGAACTCTGGGAGCTTCTTGCCGCATGGACGCGCCAACAGTCGAGATTCGACATAGCGCGCGAAGGGCAGCGGCGGCGAATCCCCTGCTTCCCAGTCAACTCCGTCGGCGATCTGTTTACAGACCCGCATCTGAAAGACCGCCGCTTCTTCATCGCAATCGATCATCCAGTCGCCGGAACCTTCCAATATCCAGCCGTTCCCTACAAGCTATCCAACACGCCAGCGTTGCCGATAGCTGACCGTCCAGCGCCGACGCTGGGACAGCACAACAGAGAGGCGCTGCCATGACAGCCTTACCCTTGACCGGCCTCCGCGTCGCAGACTTCTCATGGATAATCGCCGGCCCCACCTCCACCCGCCATCTCGCGCTGATGGGCGCGGAGGTAATCAAAGTCGGCAGCGCGCGTAGGCCAGACCCTTCCACGCGAGGGGCGGCCTTCCATGTCTATAACCAATCCAAACGATATGCCGCGCTCAACCTGTCACTGCCGCGCGGGAAACAGCTGGCGCTAGACCTCATAGCTCAGTGCGATGTAGTCGTCGAAAATTATGCCGCCGGCGTGTTCGAACGGCTCGGACTCGGCTACGAGACACTATCCCGCGTTCGCCCTGACATCGTGATGATAGCCTCATCCGGCACCGGGCATACGGGGCCAGACCGTGACTATGTAGCATACGGCAGCCTCCTCCAGCACTACACCGGCTGGAACTCGATCTCCGGCAATCCAGACCAGCATGAGCCGATCAAAGGCGGTCTATGGGCAGACCCGTGGGTCGGCATGGAGCTGGCGATGATAACGCTGGCGGCAGTCGGCCATAGAGCAGAGACAGGCATAAGCCAGTATGTGGATTTCTCTATGGCGGAGGCGCTCTCAGCCAGTCTATCGGAAGCCGCGCTCGCCTATCAGATGACTGGCGAAGAGCCGACTCCGCTAGGAAACCGAGACCGAACTGCCGCGCCGCACGGCGTGTACGAATGCATCGGGCAAGATCGCTGGATAGCTATAGAGGTTCACACCGACAAGCAGTGGCGCGCGCTTTGCGACGCAATCGGCAGACCGGACATGGCGGCAGACCCAGAGCTGGCGGACGCCGCAAAACGCAAGGAGCGCGAAAACGAGATAGACTCCGCCATCGCCTGCTGGACTGCTTCGACTTCGGATACGGATGCGTTCGAGACGCTTCAGGCTGCGGGCGTACCTTGCGGACTGTCCCTGGATATGGGGAGGCTGCACTCCGAGCCGCAGCTGAACGAAGGCGGCTATCTCGCGTCAGTCGAATATCCTGACGGAACTAAACACGCCCTGCCAACCCTGCCGTGGAAGACGAACGGGGAGCGCGCCGCCCGAATCGCCCCAGCGCCGGAGCTGGGGCAAGACTCCAACTATGTATATCGGAATCTGCTGGGACTAGCCGAAGACGAGATTACGAAGCTGGTCGAGGAGAAGGTCATCTACTAACGATGGCAGCCATCACCCGAATAAGGCAATAAGGCCGACCATCGACCGTATCCGTCCATTCGACATCGTCACCGTCATCCAGTTCCGATCGTCATCATCCGCTCGCTTCCTCCACATCGCGGATCTCGTCCTCGACACGGCCCAGCTCCACATACTCCTCCGAGAGCAGCAGGAAGCAACGCTGTAGATAGAGATTCGTCAGTCGCGCGGCATCGTCCCCACCCGAACAAGCGGCGTCAGCCAACCGATACACCTGATGAGCCTCCGGCAGATGCCTGCCCAGCGTAATTATCTGCGTGCGTGTGTCCTCCGTCAGAGCGTCATCTCCAGAGCCGACAGCATCCCTCAACCGTCCCACGAGCCGCGTGAGCTCGCTCAGCTTGTCTCGGTCGCTCATCAGCCCATACAGCACATCGTTCACGCTCAGGCTGTCCTCGCCATCGTCATCATCCACGGCGGCGGACGATTCCGCAAGCTCATCCGGTGTCTGCTGCACCGTCCGTTCGTCGCACAGCCCCGAATACCATGCAACAGCCTCGCTGACCTGCCCAAGCAGCGACATCACATCCGACGGTGTAATCGAGCCGCCGAATATTATGTCATCCTCACGCGATTTCGCCAAACGCTGAATATCCTCCAGCCCGCCAACAATCTCCGGAACTGGAGGAAACGCGAAGGCGGACAGATCCGAATCCTCCATATCACCCAGCTGCGCCATCATAAACGGAGGCATATACTTCGCCACATCCATCTTTATCGGAAGCACCAGCATATAGCTAGCAAGCAGCTCCGAACTGTCTTGAGAGTTCTGAAAATAGATCAGCGCGTGCCCTCTAGGGCTGTCGGCGGCTCCCCGCTCGAAGACAAAACTCATCTGAACCACTCACTTGCCATAGTGTAGATCGAATTCCAATTAGGTTCGCATTATACGACAGGAATGCCAATAGGTGAAATCCGACACCCGAAATTTGCCCCTGACATCGACGCAACACATTCCCTTACAATAATTCTAATGCAAACTCTATGAATCGACGCCCCTCGAAATCGCTGGAAATCGCTGATTGTAGAGATCTAGCGTAGAAGAACAGATTGGACAGGACGCTTTGGCAGTATCACATACCGTCGCGCTTGCGCCAGCAAGCGACCGAACAGCCGAGATCGAAAGCATCCTAGAAAAGCGTGTCATGGTCATGGACGGCTCTTGGGGCGTCATGCTGCAATCCTTCGATCTGTCGGAGTCCGACTTCAGGGGCGAAATCTTCGCAGACCACCACGCAGACCTGCGCGGCTGTATGGATGTTCTTGCGATAACCCAGCCGGATCTCATCCGTCAGGTTCAGCGGCAATATCTGGACGCCGGCGCGGACTTTCTCACGACGAACACATTTACTGCCACACAGTTCGGATTGACAGAGTTCGGACTCGAAGACCATGTTTATGAAATCAACCTAGAGGCGGCGCGGCTGGCGGCGGAGGTCGCAGACGAATTCTCTTCCCTCGACCCGCAAAAACCGAGATTCGTCGCCGGAAGCCTCGGCCCCACGAACAAAACCCTCTCCATATCTCCCGATGTGAACGACTCCGCATACCGCGAAGTCGGATTCGACGAGCTGGCCAATACCTACGCAGACGCGATACGCGGCCTGATCGACGGCGGCGCGGACATCCTGCTGATCGAGACGGTCTTCGATACGCTGAATGCCAAATCCGCGCTGTACGCTATCGAGTCGGTGTTCGAGGATATCGGACACCGACTGCCCATAATGCTGTCTTTCACCGCAATAGACCAGAGCGGCCGTAATCTGTCAGGTCAGACGGCAGAGGCGTTCTACGCATCTGTAACGCATGTACCCGCGCTGAGCATAGGCATCAACTGCTCGCTGGGAAGCGAGCAGATAAGACCGTTCCTAGCGGAGCTTGCAAGCATATCCTCGCACTTCGTGTCGTGCTATCCAAACGCCGGTCTTCCCAACGAATTTGGCGAATACGAAGAGAGCGCCGATGAGATGGCAGCCAACCTGCGGGAGTTCGCCGAGAGCGGCCTCGCCAACATCGTGGGCAGCTGCTGCGGATCGCATCCAGAACACACCCGCGCCATAGCCCGCGCAGTTGCGGACATCCCCCCGCGCCGTCGCCCGACGGCCCGCGCCAACACACTGCTCAGCGGAATAGACGCCCTCGAAATCAGACCAGAATCCAACTTCATGAATGTCGGAGAGCGCGCCAATGTCACCGGCTCCGCCCGTTTCAGACGCCTCATCCGAAATGGCCGTTTCGACGATGCAGTAGAAATCGCGCGTCAACAGGTGTACGACGGCGCGCAGGTACTAGATATCAACATGGATCACGGGCTGCTCGACTCCGAAGCCTCTATGGAGCGCTACCTGAAACTGCTCGCGTCAGAGCCGGACATAGCGCGCCTGCCCATAATGGTGGACAGCTCCCGATTTGACATCATAGAAACCGGGCTAAAGTGTCTTCAGGGCAAAGGCATCGTCAACTCTATATCGCTGAAGGAGGGCGAAGCGGAGTTCGCGCGGCAGGCGCGCATCGTCAAACGATTCGGCGCGGCAGTCATCGTCATGGCGTTCGACGAACGAGGACAGGCAGACACCGCAGAGCGTAAAATCGAAATCTGCGCGCGCTCTTACGAGATACTCACCAAACAGATCGGTTTCGATCCGCAGGACATCATCTTCGACCCCAACATATTCGCCGTAGCGACAGGCATAGAAGAACATGCCGACTATGCCAACGCCTTCATCGAGGCAGCGCGCGAACTAAAACGGCGATTCCCGCATTCCCACATCAGCGGCGGCGTCAGCAATGTATCTTTCTCATTTCGCGGGAACGACCCTATACGAGAGGCCATCCACTCCGTCTTCCTATATCACGCCATTCGCGCCGGCATGGACATGGGCATCGTCAACGCCGGACAGCTGCGCGTCTATGACGATATAGAACCAGAACTGCGCGACACGATAGAAGATGTGATACTGAATCGCAGACCTGACGCAACGGACAGGCTGCTGAAGCTGGCCGAGACTACGAGTACGACGACGGAACGAGACGGCGCAGACGCGGACGAACGCGAGGAGATATGGCGCGCGCTGCCAGTGACGGAGCGGCTGAAACATGCGCTCGTAAACGGCATCGACGCGCACATAGAAGAGGACACCGAGGAAGCGCGACTCGACGCCGAACGCGCTCTGCACATCATCGAAGGGCCGCTAATGGATGGCATGAACATCGTCGGAGACCTGTTCGGCTCCGGCCAAATGTTCCTCCCGCAGGTCGTCAAAAGCGCGCGCGTGATGAAGCGCGCCGTGAGCGTCCTCATTCCGCATATAGAAGCAGAGCGGCTCGACAGCGATGAACGGCGTTCCAACGGTCGCGTAGTCGTCGCCACCGTCAAGGGCGATGTTCACGACATCGGCAAAAACATCGTCGGGGTGGTGCTGAGCTGCAACAACTACGAGGTCATCGACTTAGGCGTAATGGCTCCATTCCAGCGGATACTAGACGCCGCGCGCGAGGCCAAAGCCGACTTTATCGGCCTGAGCGGGCTGATAACTCCATCGCTGGACGAGATGGTCACGGTGGCGCGCGAAATGCGCCGACAGAGTTTCGACATGCCGCTGCTAATCGGCGGCGCGACCACATCCGCGGCGCACACCGCGCTGCGCATAGAGCCCGAATACGAACACGGCGTAATCCATGTCAGAGACGCCTCACGCGCTGTGACCGTAATGGGGCGGCTGACCGCAGAGGACGGCGGACGCGAGCTGATAGAGGAGACTCGGATCCGATATGCGAAGATGCGCGAGGATCGTAAGGCTAGAGCGGAGCGCGCTCCGCTGCTGACACTCGCGGAGGCGCGAAACCGCAAGGAGACTTTCGACTGGGCGGCGACCGTCGTCCCGCCGCCGACATTCACCGGCCTGCGCGTCTTCGACGATTACCCGCTCGAAGACCTGATCGACCGCATCGACTGGACTCCCTTCTTCCTCACATGGGAGCTGCGGGGGGCGTATCCAGCGATACTGAAAGACCCCGTTTACGGGCGCGAGGCGCGAAACCTGTTTGAGGATGCGCAAAGCCTGCTAAAGAAGATGGTCGCGCAAAAGGCGCTGCGCGCCAACGCCGTCGTCGGGCTGTTCCCCGCCAACTCCATCGGCGATGATGTCGAGATATACGCCGACGAAAGCAGAACCGAGAAGCTGGCGACAATGAGATTTCTGCGACAGCAGGCGGACAAGTCTCGCCAGCGCGCAAACCTGCCGAAGCAGAACTTCTGCCTAGCGGACTTCATCGCGCCGCGAGAGTCAGGGGTGGCAGACTACATCGGCGGATTCGTGATAACCGCGGGCATCGGCGGAGACGAATACGCCGCCGCGCTAGAGCTGGCGCACGATGACTATGGATCCATCATGTCCAAAGCCCTAGCCGACCGGCTGGCTGAGGCGTTCTCCGAACGACTGCACGAAAAGATACGCAAAGAGCTATGGGCATATGCCCCAAACGAAGACCTAAGCAACGATTCTATGATACGAGAAGAGTATAGAGGAATCCGACCCGCGCCAGGCTATCCAGCGTGTCCAGATCACACGCAGAAGGCCATCCTATGGCATCTGCTGGACGCGGAACGCAATACAGGCGCGAAGCTCACCGAAAATTACGCCATGTGGCCTACGGCATCGACAGCGGGAATGTACTTCGCGCACCCCAACTCGCGCTATTTCGGCGTCGGGCGAATCGGACGCGATCAGATCGAAGACTACGCTCGCCGCGCAGGAACCACCGTCGCCGAAGCAGAACGCTGGCTGAGACCGAATCTAGGATACTGAATACACATTTACGCGCAGAATCCGCATTCCCAACGAACACATGCTATATCTATAAAACCTGTAAAATCATAGACGAACAGACCCAGATAGCAGACCAGTACGATCGAGGTGAACAGACAGTTGCAAGCCCCAACGCTTCACGACATCATCGGAGCCAAACAGCGCATCGCCGAACATGTTACGCGGACGCCGCTGCACCGCTATATCGGACTCGAAAAGCTGCTAGGCGCAGCAGAAGTTCATATCAAACACGAAAACCATCACAGGCTCGGCGCGTTCAAGATTCGCGGCGGCATCAACCTGCTGTCTCAGCTGTCCCGCGAAGAGCTGGAACGCGGCGTATCGACAGCATCCAGCGGCAATCACGGGCAGTCGATAGCATATTCAGCGAGCGTATTCGGGGCGAAGGCCTATATCGCGGTTCCAAAGAACGCCAACCCCGGTAAAGTAGCCTCCATGCGAAATCTGGGCGCCGAAGTCATTCATCACGGAGAGAACTTCGACGAAGCGCGCGGGCATATAGAGCGGCTTTCGCGCGAGGAGGGATATCGCTACATCCACGCCGTCAATGAGCCTCGCCTAATCGCCGGCGTCGGAACCTATGCGCTGGAGATACTCGAAGACCTGCCCGATGTGGACACGATAATAGTCCCCGTCGGCGGTGGGAGCGGCGCAAGCGGCGTATGCATCGCAGCCAAATCCATAAACCCAAACATTCGGATAATCGGCGTGCAGGGAGAGCAGGCGCCAGCCGCGTATCTTTCTTGGAAAGACGGTTATGTCGTCGAAGCTCCGATGCGCAGCGTTGCCGAGGGACTCGCAACCGGCTCCGGGTACGAACTCCCGCTGGGTATCATTCGAGAACATCTGGACGACTTCATACTAGTCTCCGACGACGAGATGAACCGCGCTATAGTCACCCATCTGGAACAGACGCACAACCTGACCGAACATGCCGGCGCCGCATCCCTCGCCGGCGCGATGAAGATAAAAGACCAGCTCACCGGCCAGAAAATCGTCCTCGTAATGAGCGGCGGCAACATCTCCATAGAGCATCTGAAAACCGCGCTGGCAGTCAACGGGCAATAGACACTGGGGACGAGGACGCGCCCGTCCCCGCGCTATATCCACGTGCGCCGCCCGACAGCTATTCGCCGGGGACTAACTCCAGCGAATAGCTCGCCGGGTGGCGGGTACCTTCGCTAATCGGGGAGACTACGACTATTGCCCTGCCGTCCGGCTCTATCTGCAAACTCCCGGCATTCTGGTCGTCCAGATCCAATCTCGATACAGTAAAATCTCCCGCGTCGTCGATATGAATTACCTGCACGATAAATCGCTGTTCGAGCGGGTCGCCTGCGAGCGTGAACCCCTCCGCATCCCACTCTCCCACATCCGCATCGTCTCTGGAGCTAAAGCCGCTCTCTGGGATAGATATATCGTCGATGAGCACGCCATCTAGGTATATCGCAGCGTCGGTAACATATTCGAATCTGACCAAAACAGAGCCGCCGGCAAAGGGTGTCAGATCGACCGTCTCCCGCTTCCATTCGAGACTCGAGCCGGTGTAGCCCGGCCCATACGCATTCCCGCTCACATCGTCATCGCGGGTGTACTCGCCTTCCAGAACATGCCATGTACGCCCGCCATCGCCGGACGCCTCCACATAGCCATAATCCCAGCCCTCCTCGATGTCGTGCCAAACCATATAGCTCAGCGTCGCGCTGTCGGTATCCGACAGATCGAACTCGCGAGTAAGTTTCGTATCTATGGCGTCGCCGCGTCCGCTCCACCAGCAGCCCTGCGCGCTAAGGCACTCAGCGCCGAACTGCGGCGTCTGAGTATCGCCATCGAACTCGACTTTGCCCCCTTCCGCGTTCGGCGCGACGCTGTAGTAGCGCGAGGAGAACTGCGACAGGGTGTCACTGCGAACACGCCCTCCAGTCAAAGCGCGAATCGCAAGGATGTTGGTATCGTACTCGGCGTATCCGTATCTGTCATCGTCAGAATCCATATAATTTGCGACTACCCAGTCGGCAAAAACTTCATAGAAAGTCAGCCCATATCTTTTCAGAAACTCGTCCACCCCCGCGATGCCGTCCAGCGGCTCTGCGACCAGTGATGCCATATCCTGCGCGCCGCCGATCCTCTGAGCAAGATACACAAAGAAAAGAGCGGATGCGCCATAGTGAGCATATCTGCGACGATACTCCTCAGCCCAGTAGTTCAGCTGCGTATGAGGGCGTTCGAGAAAGGCGTGAGGCGAGTCCAGTTCGTAGCCGGCGACATGCGCAGCAAGCTCGGACAGCCCCTCGTTTACCCACGAATCTTCGCCCTCGTCAACGGCGTCATGCACTGCATGCTGAAGCTCGTGCGCGATAACTCCCATATAGGCTTCACTCCCCACTGGCAGATATTCGGTATCCACATCCATATAGATAATCTCGCGCTGGTTGCTGTGCGGATGTACGCTCGACATAAATGGATCTGCCGAGCCGAAGTAGCCCGCCGCGCCATCCAAACGAGTGTGCAGAATGAACAGACGCGGGTCGCCGTCGATTCCGGGATTTCGGATATCTCCGAACGCGCCTGTAACTGCAGGCCTCACAACTGTCTCGTAAATCTCCGCCGAGGCTTCGAGCCGAGACGCATCGACGCTGACGGCTTCGTCCACGAACCAATACGCATTGTCGCTGACGATATGCAGCCTGGCAGTTATCATATGCGCCGAACCATCATCGAGATCGGTTATCCAGAACTCCTCTTCGTAGCCTACGGACAGCGCAGGCGCCGAACCGGGCGGATTGTCATCGATGACAGCTCCTCGCAGACGCTCTGCCAGCTCGTTCAGATCCGCGTCCGGAGGCTGAGATACTGGTGACGCTATAGGCAACGCGGGCGGAGGTATGGTCGATACAGGCATGGGAGTAGGAAGCGCTGTCGGCGTTAGAGTCGGTATCAGCTCGGCGACAGGCGCAGGCGGCATAGGCGATGGAGTAGGTGTAGGTATCGACGAAACGGCTGACGCGAACGGCGCGGGCGGCGGAGTATCGACAGGTATCGGCGATACACTCGCAATCGGAGCAGACTCTGACTGCCCACACGCCGCGATGAGACACATGGCAACCACAGACCACACAGCCAAACAGGGCAGCTGGTATCCAAGTCTATTCCGTATAATCATGCAAAGTCCCCCTGTGTCGATCTTCTGAAGTTTACAACGCTCCAGAATCGTGCAAAGTGTGCTGCAAGAACAAAGACCATCGCGCATAAAAATCATCTCGAATCTGATAATCATAAACCGAACAAACACAGATCGAAGAGCCGCGCCTCCAGTTCGATATGATAGCCTATGACGAATATCGGACACGCACACGCGCAGGGCTTTTCGGAAAGGGGAGCGCGCCTTGAAAATCCTTCAGGTAATTCACGGCTACCCGATGCGATATAACGCCGGATCCGAGGTCTATACGCGAGGTCTAGCTCAGGCGTTGGCGGAGCGTCACGAAGTGCATGTCTTCACACGGCAGGAGAACGCATTCCTAAGCGAATACCAGATACAGCATGAGACCGACCCGCTCGACTCGCGTATTGCGATTCATGTCATCAACATGGCGCGCGCGCGGGACGGCTATCGACACAACGCGGTAGATGACGCTTTCGCCGAGCTGCTGGACGAGATTCGACCTGACATCGTACACATCGGCCATCTCAATCATCTATCGACATCTCTAGTATTCGCGGCGCGCGACCGCTCCATACCCATCGCCTTCACGCTGCACGACTACTGGCTGATGTGTCCGCGCGGACAGTTCATCCAGATGTATCCCCAATACCCTTCCCCAGACCCTTCGGATGTATGGGCAGTGTGCGACGGGCAGGAAGACAGAAAATGCGCCACCCGCTGCTATCGCCGCTACTTCGGCGGAGACGATGACCAATTCGAGACGGACGCCGCCTACTGGACTGCGTGGGTCGCGCAGCGCATGAAACACATACGACATGTCAGCGATACAGTCGATGTGTTCATAGCGCCGTCTATGTATCTCCTGAGACGGTTCAGAGACGACTTCGGAATCCCTGAACGCAAGCTGGTCTATTTGGATTACGGATTCCATCTGGACAGGCTAAGCGGAAGATCCAGAACCGAAGGGGAGGCGTTCACCTTCGGATACATCGGGACGCACATAGCGGCGAAGGGAGTCGATCGCCTAATCGAAGCGTTCGGAGCGGTGTCAGGCAACTCGTGTCTTCGTATTTGGGGACGCGACAGAGGCGTAGAAACTGCTGGGTTGAAGAAACTGGCGAGCAATCTGCCTCGCTCCGCAGAAAGCCGCATCGAGTGGATGAAAGAGTACCGAAATCAGGACATCGTCACCGAGGTATTCGACCGCTGCGACGCCATCGTCGTACCGTCGATATGGGCAGAAAATTCGCCGCTCGTAATTCACGAAGCGCTTCAGGTGGGCGTACCAGTGATAACCGCCGACTATGGAGGCATGGCGGAATATGTCCGCCACGAAGAGAACGGCCTGCTTTTTGCGCACCGCAATACCGCATCGCTGACGCAGCAGATGCAGCGTCTGGCGGACGATCCGCAGCTGGCGATCGCATTAGGAAGCAGAGGCTATATACAATCGGCTAACGGCAGCGTGCCAGATATGTATGAACATTCTCTGGAAGTGGAAAGAATATACGCCCAATTTCTCGGAGGGGACGGAAAGTGACGACTGAACTTACTACGAATACGAAATCAGCAAGTGAAGGTCTCCGACCCGGCCCTTGGCGCATCACATTCGACACCAACCCCGACGATTGCAACTTGCGCTGCATCATGTGCGAAGACCACTCTCCGTACAGCGCGACGCAGACCGACAGACGAAACGCCGGCAGACCCAAACGCCGAATGGACATCGATCTAATTCGTCGCGTGCTGTCTGAATCTCGCGGCACACCATTGCGTGAGATAATACCCTCCACGATGGGCGAGCCGCTGCTGTATCGCCATTTCGACGAGATAATAGACCTCTGCGCAGAGTACGGCGTCAAGCTGAATCTGACGACCAACGGAACTTTCCCACAGCGAGGAGCGCAGCGATGGGCAGAGCGTATCGTGCCAGTAACCTCCGATGTGAAAATCTCATGGAACGGTTCGAATAAGAATACACAAGAAACCGTGATGCTAGGCTCGAACTGGGAAACCGTGCTCGAAAATATACGAACCTTCATCGCAGTCAGGGACGAACACGCCACCCGCGTCGGCCATCGCTGCAGAGTCACCTTCCAGCTGACTTTCATGGAGATAAACTTCACAGAGATTCCTGACATCGTAAAGCTGGCCGCAGAGATCGGCGTCGATAGAGTAAAAGGGCATCATCTCTGGGTACATTTCGCGCAGATAGGCGCGCAGTCGATGCGCCGGAGCGCAGACGCCATTCGCCGCTGGAACGAAACCGTCGAATCCGCGCGCGAAACCGCCGAACGCTATCGTCTTCCAAATGGCGAGCGTGTGCTGCTAGACAACATTTTCGAGATGGACGAGTCGGAACAGACGAACATCGCTCCCGGCGCGCAATGCCCATTCCTTGGGCAGGAGGCCTGGGTCGCATCCGACGGCAGGTTCGACCCGTGCTGCGCGCCCGACACTCTGCGCAAAACGCTGGGAGAGTTCGGAAATATCGAAGAATCGAGCCTATACGACATATGGCAGGGCGCGGAGTATCAGGAACTGCGCTCGACATATATGCAAAAGCCTCTGTGCATCGGATGCAACATGCGGAGGCCGCCGCAATGACCAGAGCGACAGCCAAAGCAGGGAAAGACCGCTGGCGAAAATACACCATCGCTTCGGACGCTTCCCATCATCTGTGTGACGGAACCCCAGCATACGAGGCAAGATTCTTCGAGGTACTCAAATTTCACGCTCCCGGACTCTCTCCCGTTTTGGACGCATCCGGCGCGTATCACATCGATCCAGATGGGTGTCCGGCATACATCGAACGCCATATCCGCGCCTTCGGATTCTACGAAGGGCGCGCCGCAGTTCGATCTAAGAGCGGCTGGCTGCACATCCTGCCCGACGGCAGCCCGCTATATGCCGAACGCTATGCGTGGTGCGGAAACTTTCAAGATGGTCTGTGCGCCGCGCGAAACCGCGAGGGCGGATATTTCCACATCGATCAGCGTGGAACGCCCGCATACGACACTTGCTATGCCTATGTCGGAGACTTCAGAGATGGCTGCTCCGTGGTGCAGTACGCCGATGGGATGCACACGCACATAGACACTCTCGGCAAGCCAATTCACGGACGACAATTCCTAGATTTGGATGTGTTTCACAAAGGCTTCGCCCGCGCCCGCGATGAAGGCGGCTGGCATCATGTCGATATGCTCGGCAAACCTCTATACGGCGCGAGATTCCAAAATGTCGAGCCTTTCTACAACGGACAGGCGCGCGTCGAGGGTTTCGATGGATCACTGTCCGTAATATCCGAGTCGGGCGATACGCTGCTGGAGATTAGAAAACCGATTCGGTCACCACTGGAAGATCTGTCCGGCGATATGATTGGCATGTGGCGCACTCAGACGATACGCGCCGCCGTAGAGCTGGGCGTATTCGAGGCGCTGCCGTCGTCCGCAGAGCGCGTCGAACGCAGCCTGCATCTTGCCCCATCCACTGGAGTCAGGCTGATGCGCGCGTTGACGGAACTCGAACTCGTGTGGCGCGATGCCAAAGGCGTATATCACCCAACCGAAAAGGGAACATATCTGAAACGCTCGCACCCGCTTTCGCTGGCAGATGCCGCGCTCATGTGGGGAGGCGAGACATATACAGCGTGGTCGAAGATCGTACACTCCATCCGAAGTGGAGGTTCCGGTTTCCAAAGTCTGTATGGGGCGAATTTCTTCGACTGGATTCAGGATATGCCAGAAGAGCTGGCAATCTGCCAAGCGGCATACGATACATACGCAAAGCACGACTATGGTGAGCTATCCGACGCGGCTGACTTCGGCGCGCACGCCGACATACTGGACGCGGGTGGCGGCGCGGGCGGAGGACTCGCGCTCGCCCTGCTGCGCGCATATCCCACTCTGAAGGCAACGATCATGGACAGACCCGAAGTCATAGAGCTAGCCCGCGTCCCAGACGAAATGCGCGAGCGTTGTCGGCTCATCGCAGGCGATATGTTCGAGGCGTGGCCTGTCGAATCCGAAGCCGTCGCGCTGGCAAGAATCCTGCACGATTGGTCGGATGCCGACGCGCTGAGAATCCTGCGACGCGCACGGGAGGCAATGCCCGTAGGCGGCGCGCTTTACATCATAGAAATGCTGCTCGACGACTCTAGCGCAGGAGGCATGCTCGACCTGCATATGCTCGTCACAACTGGCGGAGCAGAACGAAACAAGGACGACTTCGCAAAATTGCTGAACGAAACGGGTTTCGAACTCGCCGATGTGATACCGACACGCGCGGTAAGTTCCATCGTCCGCGCCAAGGCGAAGTGAGCGCGATACGAACTAATTTCCAGTTCCAACCCCAGATCCCAAACCCAAATTGCCCCAGGTTGCCCAAAACTCATGCCAGCCAAGCCCGTATCTCTAAAGCCGCGCGCTCATCTCACGCCAGCTGCGCTGTGGATAGCCGACCGGCTATCTGAAATACCTACGCGCGCCGACATCGCAATAGTTATGAGACATGCAGAGCGAGAGGAGATCCCGCCCGGCGCTTTTGGTGATGACATTCCTCTGACGCAGCATGGAGTCGCATCCGCCGAGTTTCTAGGAGCTGCACTGGCAGATAACGCAACAGGGATACGGGCCGTGAGCAGCCCGGTTCTTCGGTGCATGCAGACAGCGAAGGCGATACTTCGCGGCGCGGGCAGCGCGGATCGAGTCGCACCCGATTGGCGTTTGGGCGCGCCGGGCCCATTCGTAGAGAATGCAGAGGTTGCTGGGCAGCTCTTCCTAAAAGACGGCGCGCAAGAAGTGGTTCGCCGTCAACTATCCAACAACGAGCCTCCCGCTGGAATAAGACCAACTTCGGAAGGCATCGACATTCTCGTGGGACTCGCCGCCGCCAACCTAGGATACCGCAGGTGTCTAAACATATACATCACCCACGATTCGATTTTGGCAGCGTTCATCGGCAGCCTGTTCGATCTGACAGTGGAAGACAGCTGGCCAGACTATCTGGACGGTCTCATGCTATGGCGCTCAGAGGCCGGCGTCGATATTGCGTGGAGAGGATTGCGCGAGATCACGAACCCAGTCTGCGGTTAAGCCGATGGCATCGGCTTGGGATACTTCAGGGGCATAGCCCAAGACCTTGCGCGCCTTCTCCGCGCTGAACGCCTCCCGCTGTCCTTCCTCGCCCGGACGATAGCCGACATACTCGATGGGGACTGACGCGCCGACGGCATCCCTGCACATTGCGGCAATGTCTTCGATTGTGCGCTCTTCACCATAGCCTACGAAGAACTTCTGGCCGACGACCACATCGCTAGGAGCCTGAATCGCCATCGTCCAGGCCCTCACAGCGTCGTCGATGAAGACTATATCCCGCGTCTGCCGTCCGCCTTCGACGACTATCGGCGTGCCGCGCAGCGCATTCCACAGCCACTTGAACACGAACACTTCCCGACGCATATTGGGGCCAATCACAACGCCGGTAGCCATTATCACAGACGGCACGCCATAAGCCCTGTGCCAAGCCCAAACCGCCAGCTCCCCAGCCGCTTTGGAAAATCCATACGGATTGTGCGGTGTCAGCGGGTGATCTTCGTCTATGGGCAAATACAGCGGTCGTCCTGTTTGGTTGCCAGAGCCTGCCCAGAGGAACTTCGATACACCGCCGGCGCGCCGAACGGCCTCCAGAACTGCGACGGTTCCCTCTATATTCTGCATCACCGTATAGCGAGGCGACTCGAAAGCCATCGGCGTATCCGCCTGCGCCGCTAGGTGAACTACCACCGAATGCCCCTCCACATCCGATGGCTGAATGTCTTGGACGCTCTTCCACAGATACTGCAAGCGGGGATGTTCCATCTGCTCCGCCAGCAGCGCGGCATGAGATGGAGGCGTCATATCCAGCGCGGTTACGCGATAGCCCATCCTCAGCAGCGCGCGCGTAAGATTCGACCCTCCGAAACCCGCTGCGCCCGTTATCAGAACTCGTTCGCCGCCGCCGTTAGACATTCGCGCCTACCATCGCGCCGAAGCTCCGCGCGTCCGAAGGCGCAGAGAATATACCGATGTGTTGGCAGTGAAGAACATAGTGCGTCCATCGTCTCCGCCCCAGCCGCAGTTGGCGGGGAACTCCGGCAGACGGATGATACCCAGCAGATCACCAGACGGGTCGAAGACCCAGCACCCATCGGGGCCAGTGCAGTAAACGCGCCCTGCCTCATCCACCTTCATACCATCCGGGACACCGTTCGTGGCAGTCGCAGACGGCATCTCCGCGAACAAGCGCGGCGCGGATGCGTTTCCATCGGCATCCAGATCGAATGCGAGAATATACTGCCCCGGACGGGTGTTGGATACATACAGCACGCTCTCATCGGGGGAGAATGCCAATCCGTTGGGGTACTCCAAGCCAGCGGCGACGATGCCGACGCTATCAGGCCCAGCGCCATCCGTGAATATGCGGTGAACGCTATTGAACGGCATCTCGGCGCTGGCAGGGTCGAGCCGTTCTCTACCGGTGTTCGTGAAATACAGGCTGCCATCCGACTTGCAGACGACATCATTGGGACGATTCAGGCGCTGAGCGTTCCAGCGATCTGCGAGCGTCGAATAAGACCCGTCCGGTTCCATGCGCGCAACGCGGCGGGTGACCATCTCGCAGATCACGACGCGGCCTTCGGAGTCCAGCGCCATGCCATTCGATTCGCCGCTGTCTTCACGGACGACTTCCGGCTCGCCGCCCGGAGCTAGTTTGAATATGCGGCTGCTGCGAATATCGACGAAAAGCAAATAGCCGTCCGTATGCCACAACGGGCCTTCGGTAAAAACGAATCCAGTCGCCAGCCGCTCTGGTTCGGACGATTCGACGATTTCGGAGAGATAGTCTGTCATGGCAGTGCATCCTCTGTCAGCTGTCAACAGGCGACGATCGAGAGACGAGATATATCAGGCTTCCTCTTCGATCACCATAACACCGGCTGAGTCCGCTCTCATCCGATCTTCGTCCCTGATGCGATGTCCTATAACGACACCGAATGCCTCTTCTTCGAACACTGCCCGAAGCGCGACAGCAGTCCCCAAAGCCCTTTCGATGTCTCGCTGTCCAATAGAGCCGGAGGCTTCAGCGGCAATCCAAACCCACTCCCCGGTTTTCTTTCTGCGCGAATACACGATTAGATCGGTGGCTTTGATTCTATATTCCTGTTCGTCCGTTATCACTCCTCTATCCGCCGCATCCTCGATACTGGCCGTAAAGCTGGAGTTGGGATCGTACACGAGGCTCGGATAGTGCATGATACGCGTGCGTCTGAGTCCGAGCATCTGGCTAAGACGGGGCGGAAGCAAGGTCGCGATCCTTCGCTCCAGCCTGTCCCCCGCAAAGTCTCCCATCTTGTCCTCCAAACCCTTAATCATCTTCGTGTGTTCGCCCTGCGTCACGGCCATGTCTCGCACTATATCAGTAAGCTCATCTACTCGCACCGTAAGTGTATCTACACGAGCCGTGAGCTCATCTACTCGCACCGTAAGTGCATCGACACGAGCCATAAGCTCATCTACTCGCACCGTAAGTGCATCGACACGAGCCGTCAATATATCCGTACGAACCGTAAGTGCATCGACACGGACCGTAAGCGTATCGACACGAGCCGTAAGCTCATCTACTCGCACCGTAAGATCATCTACACGAGCCGTCAATATATCCATACGAACCGTAAGATCCTCTACACGAGCCGTAAGCGTATCCATACGCTCAGTCAGAATACCTATATGGCGGGTATTATCCTCTACACGAGCCGTAAGCGTATCCATACGCTCAGTCAGAATACCTATATGGTGGGTGTTATCCTCTACACGAGCCGTAAGAATATCCATACGCTCAGTCAGAATACCTATGTGGCGGGTGTTATCCGCTACCATCCCAGCCATTACGCTGAATTTCTGAGGCAGCTCCAGAAGTTCTGCAGTCAAAATCACGCGCCGAACCTCTGACTGTATATCAGGCTGCTCACGCATGAGCCTGATTACATCTTCCATAGTAGAGACTGTGGTCATATCGTCCCCTCTCTATAATTTGAGATTATACAGCAAAATGGGTTCTGCGGTATTGCCATGAGAGTCGCAAGCAGCGGCGGTGGCGTATATAAGCATATGTACGCCATAGTGAAATCAGCCGAACAGACCCGCCTGCAGCGATTCGCCGTCCGCCGGCCACACGCGGACTTTGCCGTACTGCCCATCGTATCCGGGTGTGATATGCACACTCCCAGCGCGAACCCTCTCGATGCCCTCCGCAAGCCGCGCGCCATGCTCTGGCAACTCGCGCGCTATATCGCTAGAAGGGATCTCCGTCAGCAGGCTCAGCTCATCGCCGAAAGTCTCGACTAGTCGCAAGTATGCCGCGCGAACTCGTTTCGTTCTGATACCAACTCCCAGCAGTTCCGACAGTATCTGCTCCAGCGACACGAGCGACATGAACGGAGGTCTGCCATCCGACGAGCGCGCTACGCCGCTGACGCCGTCATCGACACGCACTGCGGCAGATTCCCGCGCCGCCAGATCTTCGACGCGCTGCGCCACGCCCAGCGTCAGCGCACGTCCGCACTTCGGGCAGTCCATGCCATCCTCGGCGATCTGCTTCGGGCTGCGGCTCACGCCGCATTTGCGATGACCTGAGTAGTAATACTTGCCCTCCTCCGGGAAAAGCTCGACGGTGTATGCAATCCCTTGCGAGCGGAGCGCGTCAGCGAGAGCGTCGTAATCCGCAATGTCATCGAAAACCGTAAGCTCTCTGCCCAATCTAGGAAGAGAATGCGCATCCGAAAACGACACGATAGAAACATCGTCCAAATCTGGAATCCTCCAGCACATAGCAGGGTCTCCAGACAGACCGCTTTCGACAGCGGGGATGTACTGCGTCATATCTCCGAAACATTCAGCCAACGAATCGAATCCCGACTTGGAGCCGAACACGCCATACCAAGGCGTCCAAGCGTGGGCAGGCATGGCGATGCATCGCGCATCGATTCCGAGTAGTGTTTCGAGAAGGTCGCGCGGAGACATCCGCAAAGTAGGTCTGCCGTCGCCCGCCAGCTTTGCGCCGCGCGCGGACAGCATCAGGTTAATAGCTGCCACAGCCTCGAAACTCGGCGCAAACGCCAGCATGTGAACGCGCCGTCCGCGTCCACCGACTCTAGCGACGCAGCTAAGCTCCGTGCCGAGCGTGAACCTCACGCCCCCATACTCGAAAAGCCCGTCGCCCGCCTCGCTCAACTTCGAGCGCGACTCCTCGAACCAGACAGGATGGGTAAAATCCGCCGACGCCAGCAGGTCGATGCCCTTGTGTCGCGCCCACAGCGCGAGATTCTCGAAAGAAAGGTCACGCGCAGTCGCATAGGCGTATGAAGAATGTATATGCAAATCCGCGACACACGCCATGAGCAAACCAACTCCAGCCCACCCCAGCTTGTTCTATCTTATATCTATTGCTAAGCTAGGTTTAGTATCGGTATAGGTACACGACGCTTGGAGAGATCGGCTCGGTCTCTTTATGTCAACGACATCGGAAGGCGCGCAGGTCTCGCTATCGCTGCTTTCAAGAATCTGTCCGAACTAGATGGCTGCCGAGCGCGATTATGCCAGATAATTAACCACTTGCGCACTCGAAAACACAACCGGAGAGATAGAGATAATGACGACTCTTCCCGCGCTGGCCGAACGAGGACGCGCAGCAAAGAAACTCAACGAGATAGGCCCCTGCCTCGAACTCGTGCCGATGGATCCGCACTTCGAGAATGTATCGGTGGGGCTATACTACAAAGACGGATATTGCACCGTCTGGAGTTTCAGCCATATAGAAGGCGTCTCGGAAAGGCTAACGCAGATACGCGATCAGATGACGCGGCTCGGCGGCGCGCAGCCAGTGGAAGAAGACAGCCACCGATTTATCTTCCCCTGCGGTATCCTCCACATGCGCCCGGTCAAGTTCCTGCTCACACGGGCCGTAACCAAAGCTCCAGACTTCGCCCATCCTACCGGCGCAATGAGGATCAAGGACTCCAAATCCGACCTTATCCTAACTGTCGATGGCGCGAATAGCGGCGGCGAACATATTTACAGCGTTTCCGGAGAGGGCGAGGTTCGCAACCCTGCGCTTCGGCTGCGCATGGTAGTCGCCGGCTTCGTCCGCTACGGGGAGATGGAGAAGGTCGGCGATATGGAAGTGAAGTTCACCTGCGGCTGGAAGCACGACGAGCTCATACGGCTGCTCCTGCCATACTCCAGAAACATCAGCGCGGTGGAATCCATGCTGGAGGCGGAGGCTTCGCGCGGACAGATGACGACGAGCACGCTGGGGTTCACGCCACTTTGATCCAATGCCGGAGTTCGTTAATGACATCACAAAGCCCACAACTTTCCAAATTAGAAATCGTCGATAATATCCGTAAAGTATGGCCAACGGAGGCTGCCGATTTCACGCCTTGGTTGGCAGATAGCATCGAGCTTTTAGGTGACACGCTGGGGATGGATCTCGAACTAGAACGGACGGAGGCTTCTGTAGGAGGCTATTCGCTGGACATTCTGGCAAGAGACTTGAATGTGAACCGCAAAGTAGTAATAGAAAATCAACTCGAAAGAACCGATCATGGCCACTTAGGCAAGCTGCTGACATATGCGGCTGGCTTCGATACATATGCAGTCGTGTGGCTGACCAAAGAGTTTAGAGACGAACATCGACAAGCGCTGGACTGGCTGAATCAGCGGACGGGAGAAGACACGCTGTTCTTTGGAGTCGTTATCGAACTCTTCAAAATAGGCGATTCTCTCCCCGCGCCGCATTTCGACATCGTAGCAGCTCCTAACGAATGGCAAAAAGAGAGTGTTGCCAGAGCGACACAAACGGACGATGACGATGTTTCCCCAAAAGGTAAGCGCTATCGAGCATTCTTCCAAGAACTCATAGATAATCTGCGCGAGAATCATCAATTCACTAAAGCAAAAATAGGCAGAGCGCAGAACTGGTATGGTTTCAGTTCAGGCTCCACAAGCTTTTCATACGAAGTCACCTTTGCCCAAAACAGTAATATACGCGTCTGTCTCTATATTGACACTCCGGACTCCAAAAGAAACCTCGAAATCTTCGATGCATTGCAGATGCGCAAAGAGCCTATTGAAAGTTCGCTCCGCTACAAACTCGACTGGGAGCGTATGGACGATAGCAGGGCCTGTCGAATCGCTATTTACAGGGACGGAAGCATTATGGACGACGCTGACACTCTAAACGAGATACACAGCTGGGCAGTATGTAAACTGCTAGATTTCAAGAAAGTTTTCACACCGCATATCCTAGAACTGAAACGATAACGACATATCGGCGGCCCAACGCGGCATACATGTACGCCAACGAACAGCAGCGAGGAAGGGAATCCGACAGATGCCATTCGCAGAAACGATGACACCGCGCGAGCGAGCGCTGGCCGCGCTGAACCGTCAGCCGGTAGATCGTCCACCCGTCGCCAACCCGACGAATGTCGCCACCGTCGAGCTGATGGATTTGGTGAACGCGCCGTTCCCGGACGCATGTCGAGACCCAGAGCTTGCGGCGCGGCTCGCCGCTACCGGCTACACAGAACTAGGCTTCGACGCCGTTGCGCCATACTTCTCTATCATCCAGGAATCGTCCGCGCTCGGCTGCGAAATGCAGTGGGAAGAGAAGGACAACTGGCCGACAGTTCGTATGTATCGCCCCATCTGGAAAGATTCGCGCGATGTGCATATCCCATCCGGCTTCCTCGAACATCCGGACAACATCGCCATCACAAAATCCATCGAGATACTCAAACAGGAGATCGGCAACGAGGTGGCAATCATCGGCAAGACGATGGGGCCATGGACACTCGCCTATCATGTATTCGGCGTCGAGAGCTTCCTGCTGATGACGATAGACGATCCAGAAGAGACGATGCGCTGTCTGCACAAGCTGAAGGAGCTGTCCGTGCTGTTCGGCGAGGCGCAAATAGCGGCGGGCGCGGACGCGCTAACCTTCCCCGACCATGCAACCGGCGACCTCGTTAGCGGCGAATACTATCGCCGATTCCTTCAGGATATACATACAGAGATGGCCGAACGGCTGGATGTCCCGCTAATACTGCATATATGCGGCAACACGCTCGACAGAATGCCCTACATCGCAGAAACAGGCATGGACTATTTTCACTTCGACTCCAAGAATGACCCACAGGCGGCGATGGATACCGTAGATGGCAAGATCGGACTGGTCGGCAACATAAACAACCCTACGACACTCTACGCGCGCGGCCCGCAGGAAGTACGCGAAGAGGTGTTCGCCTGCCTAAACGCCGGCGTGCAGATGATAGCCCCCGAATGCGCCGTGCCGCTGGCGACGAAGCTCCAAAACCTGATGGCAATACCGCAGGCAGTGCGCGAATGGTGCGAGACGAACTCGGAATAGCGAAGGAATTCGAGACATGCTGTTTGCGTTCATAGACGAGAGCGGGTGCCCCACCTGGCGATTCTTTTCTGTCTGCCATATCTCGTTACTACAACACTATTCAGCAAAAGACGGTTGACATTTCGAACCACTTCGGCAGTTCGAAACCGGTGTATGGGATATACTCTATGTCCGAGAGAGGACACATTATTGCGGAGTCGCCCGAATCATATCGAATGCAATAACCAATCAGGCTGCGCAGTTCAGCAGTGGAGAAAAAGAGAGCCAGCAGTGACGCCTCCAGGGTGTCACAACTCTGACTCTATCCACTCTCAATGTATAGCAGACTACATGCCCTATCGAGATTAACCGAAGAGCCTCGCATCATTCGGAACATGAGCCATAGAACCAAATCAGACAGTATGAACAGTATGAGAGGTAAACCGCACGCATGCCAGTAGTCCACGACGGTCTCGAACACGAGCTCGGATATGTTACACGGCAGTTCGAGCAGGAGCATATCCGCGCTCAGTGGGACGAGGCCGACCCGCTGATGCAGCGGATAAGCTATGAACTAATCGTCGGCAGTCATCTGGAGGTAGATCGGCTGACACAACAGGCGCTGGAGGAAGGATTCTCAGCCAACACCATTCTGGACGATGGACTCATCGCAGGAATGTCCATCGTCGGCGTCAAGTTCCGAGACAATGTCATATTCGTCCCAGAAGTGCTAGTGGCTGCGCGCGCCATGAAAGCGGGCATGGCGTATATCGAGCCGATTCTGTCCGCATCCGGCGTCGAACCCGTTGGAACCGTCATCATGGGAACGGTCAAGGGAGACCTGCACGACATCGGCAAGAATCTTTGCATAATGATGCTGCGCGGCGCAGGATTCATCGTCCACGACCTCGGTGTCGATACCGCGCCAGACGAGTTCATCGACGCGGTGATGGAACACGAAGCGGATGTGCTGGGCATGTCCGCGCTGCTGACCACCACAATGCCCAATATGGGCAGAACTATCGACGCATTCGAGGAAGTCGGTATGCGCGAGGCGGTGAAGATAATGGTCGGCGGCGCGCCGCTCACGCAGGAGTTCGCAGACGACTTCGGCGCCGACGGATACGGCAAAGACGCTATGGAATGCGTGGATATGGCAAAGAGATTGATCGGAGCGGGCGTCAGAGATTAGCGCGAACTGCTGTGTTTGCGCTAAGATTCCAGATACTGGCTTCCTCATCCCCTTACCATATCCCCTTACCATGCCGATACAGCTCCGGCATATATGCCACTATCCCGATGATCTAGATGACAGATACCAGAGACGCAGATTTCGACATCGAACGATACCGCCGCAGCATGGAACGGCTGAGCGCGATTTTCCGCGACATCAACTCGACTGCGAATACCGTCTCCAGCTATCGCTGCCCATACAAGAACGCGCAAGACAGATGTACCGCAAAGTTCGGATGCCGAAACCAAGACCGCGCCGTACCGCAGGGCGAACTTTTCGTCTGTGTCGGAGATGACAAGCTGGACTATCGCTCGGCGTGGGATGTCTGACCGAGACTGGCTTAGTCCGACCGAACATCGATGTGACTGAGACTCGCATCTATCTGCTGTCGAACAGAATGGATAATCTCACAGCTACACTCCGCGCGGATGTGGCGCAGTGGTACAATCGGCGATGCTGGGATCTCGATGTGATTCTAGCGTCACATCGCGCCTTAGACGGCGTTGCGGAGGTCATACTCCGGTTCCCAATTCGGCCCAACACCAGCGTCGGTATCGACACCGCAAGACTCGAGAATCTCCATTTCCTCACGGGCATGACGACAATAGACATGATGGGAGATATGACGAGCCGCGAGAACTCCCGCGCTGATATGTCCATCGGCGATATGCGCGATATGCGCATCGCAGCGTTCGGCGGAGACTGATCGACATGCTTCGCCACCGAAACGGGAAGATTCCAGCGTCGGCGAACGGCAACGCGGAGGATGCGCCAAAACAAACTCCGAAACCATCCATATCCATCACACGCGTTCTCATCGGCGAAACCATCGGCACATACATACTCGTGCTGTTCGGAACCGGATCAGTAGCGGCGGCAGTGGCAACCGGAGCGCAAGTCGGGTTGTGGCAAGTAGCAGTCGTCTGGGCCATCGGAGTCGCGCTCGCCATATACACGACAGCCAATCTATCCGGCGCGCACCTGAACCCCGCCATAAGCCTCGCCTTCGCAATCGTCAGGCGCGGAGAGTTCGCGCCGCGCCTCCTGCCAGTGTACTGGCTAGGACAGCTATTCGGCGCGATTCTCGCCGGGCTCTCGATTCTGGCTATATTCGGAGCGTTCATATCTCGGTTCGAGGTTGCTAGCGACATAGTCAGGGGAGAAGCGGGAAGCGAACGGTCGGCGATGATGTTCGGCGAGTACTTCCCGAATCCGGCGATCTACGGAACCGGCGAGGCGGCATCCGCCCTCATCTCGCCCACAGGCGCGGCATTCGTAGAAGGCTTCGGAACTGCGATTCTCGCCTTCGTTATATTCTCGCTGACTGAGCGGCGAAACGCAGGGTTGACGGCCAAACATCTGACGCCGCTGCTCATCGGGCTGACAGTAGCCGCGCTGATAAGTTTGTTCGCGCCACTGACACAGGCTGGCTGGAACCCAGCGCGCGACTTCGGCCCGCGCATCGTCGCCTTCTTCGCAGGGTGGGGAACGATAGCAATACCCGGCCCGTCCGGAGGCTTCTGGGCATATATACTAGGCCCAATGATCGGAGCGCCCATCGGAGCGGCGATCCAGCAGTTCGTAATAAGACCATATTTGCGCCGTTCTGACGACGCTGCGGACGATGACACTGGCGACAGCGATGGCGGCGACCAATGAACGATGAATTACATTCACTGAAAGACATCGAGAATTGAGGACTGCCCAACCCAGCTAGCAAGTGCACCGCGAAGGCTGACGCTATACGCCGCTATACGCAATGCGATAGCAGGCCGCGTAACTCAGCTCATGCCATGAGCCATATGGCGGGCAGTCTATGAGTTCAGTAATCCAGATGCGACAAATCCTCTTTGTCAGGCGATAGCTCCAGAATCATCAGATCCTGCAAACTGCCGTATGAATCACGCACCCTGCCTTCGAGAACAGCCACTTCCTCGAATCCTGCGGCTATAGCCGCCTGTATCGCGCGCTGTTCGCGTCTGGCAACCAGCTCGAATACGAGACGATAGAGGCCGAGATCGCGCGCAATCTCTATCAGCTCGTGTATCAGCCATGAACCCAACCCTTTGCCTCTGAACTCAGGATTGACGACGATGCGCAGCTCGCCCACATGCCTGCGGGATGCGCGCCGGCTGCGATGCAGTGTGGAATCCGCCACGATTCTACCCTCGTGCAGCGCGATTAGCGGCACCGCCTGTTCCAAATCTATACGATCAGTGAACTCACGAATCACCTCAGGCGCAGTGACATTGTTGTTGAGATAAAACCTGTCCTCCTCTGGCACCCTGAGGAAAAATCTGAGCAGATCCGCCTTGTCCTCCGAAGTAAGCGGGCGGATGGTGACACGAACACCGTCGGAGAGCGTCGCGTCACGCGGGAATCTTCTCAGATATGCAGGTATCATAGTCATAAATACGGGCAGAGCCTCTAAACTCTCTCAGTCCCTCGCCACCATCGGCAGCTTTATATGCGAGGGGTATTCCGCAGTGTGATAGATGGTCTGGAGCGCGGGGGTGAAAGACGAGTCAGAACCGATAATCTCCCCAGTATTCATATTCCTGTCGAATCGAGGGAAATTGGAGCTGGATATCTCCACACGAATACGATGTCCCTTCTGGAACAGGTTCGATGTAGCCCACAGATCGATAGTATATTCATATACCGAGCCGGGCTGAATCAGCGCGGCAGGTCGGCGCGGGAAGCGGTATCTGGCGCGGATGATACCGTCGGTCAGATTGCGCGCGTAACCTGAGGGTTCGACATCGACCAGTTTAGCGGTAAAGTCGGTATCATATGCGCTGCTGGCGGCATACAGCGTAACGGTTATAGGGCCTGTAACCTCCGTATCTTCATCCAGAGGCGGGGTCGAATAGACCAATACATCCTCTCTAGCCTCCACCCAACGCTGATCGTATGCGCCGTTTGCCATGAACGCGGGGTCGCAGCAGAGGCCGCCACCAACCGTCGGCACGGGGTTGATCGGATTGTATATGTAAACATCCGGCGGTTCGTCGCCAGGCTCCTCGCGGCTCAAACGCCCGTTGCCGTCGAGTACATTCGCCCGCCCGTCGCTATGAAGATACCAGTTCGTAACCTCCGCTCTCGACAGCGGCCACTCGTCTTCATACCGCCACACATTCTCGCCCATAACGAATATGCGCACGGGCTTTTGCGTGGTGAAATCGTCATCCTCGCCAAGCAGGACATAATCATAGAACCTCAGCATCTCGCCCATCAGGTCGATCGCCGCGCCTGCAGCCCTGGTACCGAAGTTATATTCACCCGAAACTGACGGAGGCGAGCCGCCATGCACCCAAGGTCCAATTGTCAGCCGTTGACCGCTGCGCGCAAGCTCCGTCGCGCCCATATCTCTCATTCGCTCGAAGTTGCGTATCGTTCCACCCATGAAGATATCGTACCAGCCGCCGAAGTTGAACGCGGGGATGCCGATGTCTCCGTGCGACTCTTCGATAGACACCTGCCGCCAGTAATCATCGTACTCCGGATGCGCCAGCCAGTCATAATAGTACGGCGCAAGTCCGTCCTGAAGATGAGGCATTTCGCTCATCGGCAGGTATTGGAACCACTGCGTCAGGTCATCCTTGACAGAAACGATGCGCTCTGCATCCGCAGAGTGCAGATGTAATCTGCGGCTCAAATTTTCCCAATTCGCCGATGTGAGCGCGCCTATCGCCCATGAGAGGTTGAACCCGAGTTCGAACGCGCCGCCTTGCCATGCCCAGCCCTCGTGATAGTCGGACGCGGTTACACCGGGCGCGATACCAGCCAACGACGGCGTGCCAGATTTCGCCGCCAGCCACTGCGTCGCCCCAACATAAGACACACCGAACATGCCCACCTTACCGCTGCACCACGGCTGAGATGCAACCCATTCGACAGAATCATAGCCATCGGTAATCTCGTTGAAGAAAGTGTAAAACTCGCCCTCGGATGTGTAGCGTCCTCGCACATCCTGCACCACGACGGCAAATCCGTGACTAGCCGCGCGCACCACATCCAGCGTCCCGGTGCGGTTAGCCGGAGAGGACTTGTCATAAGGAGTACGCTCTAACAGAGCAGGAACCTGGCCATTCACCTGCGGACGGAAGACATCCGCATATGTCGTCACCCCGTCCCGCATCATAATGGGAACATTGTAATCGAAAGTTACTGAATATGGACCCTGCATCATCGCCTCCGCTTTATGACGATATCTGAATATGTTATGTTGCGCACGCGCTGAATGTAACATAGTACTTATTGACGGGCAATTGCCCGTCGCAATTGCCCGCCCAGTTGCCAGAATGCGCGGCCGAGATTCTAAACGCTGCCGCGCATTCTGTAATACGAAGCATGCCTGAAGCGCCAACCTTATCCTATCAAGCCAAGCCAGAGGGCCAAGCCGGAGGAAAACGCAATGAAGTTCGGGATATTCTACGAGCATCAAATACCCAGACCATGGTATGACGGCGACGAACATCGGCTGTTCAAAGACGCTCTCGAACAGGTGGAGCTGGCGGACAGACTCGGCATCGACTATGTGTGGGAGGTGGAACACCACTTCTTGGAGGAGTATTCGCACTCCTCCGCGCCCGAAGTCTTCTTGGCCGCGTGCAGCCAGCGCACACAGCGTATAAGGCTCGGACACGGTATCGTGCTGATGCCGCCCGGATTCAACCACCCGGCGCGCGTGGCGGAACGCATCGCCACGCTAGACTTGATCAGCGACGGCCGAGTCGATTGGGGAACAGGCGAAGCGAGCTCCCGACTCGAGCTGGAAGGGTTCGGCATCGACCCCAAGCAGAAGCGGGATATGTGGGAAGAGTCCGTGCGGGAGACGGCGCGTATGATGGCATCGTCGCCGTATCCGGGTTTCGAGGGACGCTGGTTCTCCATGCCGCATCGCAACATCGTTCCGAAGCCGCTTCAGAAGCCACATCCGCCCATCTGGGTCGCCTGCTCCAACCGCGAGACGATCAAGCTCGCCGCGCGCATGGGCATTGGCGCGCTCACATTCGCCTTCGTCGATAGCGAGGAGGCGCGTCAGTGGGTCTCCGAATACTACGACACCTTCGAGCGCGAGTGCGAACCCATCGGCCAAGAGGTAAACCCAAACATCGCAATGGTAACGGGGTTCATGTGCCACGAGAACAGCGACACCGCCGTCGAGCGCGGCCTGCGCGGTTTCCAGTTCTTTGGATATGGGCTGAACCACTATTATGCCACCGGGACACATGTGCCGGGCAAATTCAGCGTCTGGGAAGACTTCGAGGCCAACGGGCCGAAGGAACTCGGACCAACAGGCTGCATCGGAAGCCCCGCGCAGGTACGCGATACGCTGCTGAAATACGAACAGGCAGGGGTAGATCAAGTAGTCTTCATTCAGCAGGGCGGACGCAACGAACACGACCATATATGCGAGTCTCTGGAGCTGTTCGCGCGGGAGGTAATGCCCGAATTCAAAGACCGCGCCGAGAATGCGCTCAGAGCGAAGGAGCGCAGACTCGCGCCTTACATCGCCGCGGCGCGGGAGCGCATACAGAGCGCGCCGCCAATGAAACGAATACCTCAGGTAGAATCCTATCCCGTACTGATGGAAAAGCTCGGACTAGAACAGGAAGATCGCAACGATCCCGCAAGCATCCTCTCACTGCTCGGCGCGGACAGCCGATAAGTAGCCAGCGACGGTCTATGCGTATAGAGTATGTGGAGAAGGTGAAGTAATACTCGTATGACCACTACCACAGACAGGCCAACCATAGAAGAGCGAACCGCGCGCATAGAGGGCGTGCTGGAGCATCTGGCGACGAAGGCCGATGTCGCCAATGTGAATGCCGATATCGCCAATGTCAGAACGGAAATCGCCGAACTGCGTGTCGAAATCGCCGAACTCAAAGCTCGGATGGCCGCGCTGGAAGATAGGATCAAAGCGTTGGAAGATAGGATCAGAGCGCTGGAAGACAGGTTTAGCGCACTGGAAGCTAGGTTTAGCGCGCTGGAAGATAGGATCAGCTCACTGGAAACGAGGATGGCCTCGCTAGAAACTCGGGTAGATGCAAGAACCAATGCTATAGAAACTCGTCTGGGAACGCTAGAAACCGCTATCAGGGGATCCGAATCGCGCATGACATGGCGGATAGTGATCGCCGTGTTAGCGTCGAACTCAGCAACCGTCGCCCTGATGTTTGGCCTGCTCCGCCTCATGGAGTAACAGACCCTGTACGCGCTCAGTCCGAATCCTGTCCAGTCCCGCAAGAAGAACGCAGCTCCCTCCGCAAGCATCCTCTCGCTACTCGGCGCGGACAGCCAATAAGTAGCCAGCGACGGTCTATGCGTATAGAGTATGTGGAGAAGGTGAAGTAATACTCATATGACCACTACCACAGACAGGCCGACCATAGAAGAGCGAACCGCGCGCATAGAGGGCGTGCTGGAGCATCTGGCGACAAAAGCCGATGTCGCCAATGTCAGAACAGAGATCGCCGAACTGCGTGTCGAAATCGCCGAACTCAAAGCGCGGATGGATGCGCTGGAAGATAGGCTCAAAGCGCTGGAAGATAGGTTTAACGCGCTGGAAAACAGGATCAGCTCACTGGAAAACAGGATCAGCTCACTGGAAGCTCGAATAGCAGCGCTGGAAGCTCGAATAGATGCGAGGGCAAGTGCAATAGAAACTCGTCTGGGAACGCTAGAAACCACCATCAAAGGATCTGAATCGCGCATGACATGGCGGATAGTGATCGCCGTGTTAGCGTCGAACTCAGCAACAGTCGCCCTGATGTTTGGCCTGCTCCGTCTAATGGAATAGCCGACCACAGCGCAAACCGAGATATGACCGAAAGAGCTTGGAGAGAACTTAGATATGTCAATTGGCCAGCTAGAATCGGCAATAGAACTGTTGAGCGACCGAGACCGCCCCGACAACCCGACCGTCGAACAGACGAGGGATGGCTTCGAGCGAATGATGAAGCATATCGGCGGAGATACCCCCGCCGATGTCAGCAGCATGGATATTGGCGGAGTCCCCTCCATGTTAGTCCGCTCGGAGCGCGCGCAGGATGCAGGCGTAACTCTGTACCTGCATGGCGGTGGATATGTCATCGGCTCTCCGACAACGCATCTGGAGATGGCGAAACGGCTGTCGGCAGCCAGCGGCGGCGCAGTCCTGCTGCTCGACTATCGCATGGCGCCGGAAAACCCGTTCCCCGCGGCAGTGGAAGACTCCGTCTCCGCATATCGCGCGCTGCTGGAAAGTAACGCCCCCGAACAGATCTCGATTGCAGGAGACTCCGCCGGAGGCGGGCTGACCGCGGCAACGCTCGTCAGCCTGAGATATACAGGCGTTCCACTGCCATCTTGTGGCGTATGCATATCCCCATGGGTGGATTTGGAGGGAATAGGCAATTCTATGGATACTCGCGCTGGCGTCGATCCGATGGTTCAGCGAGATGGTCTAGTTTCGATGGCGACCACATATCTAGGAGAAGCGTCCCCCAGAACCCCGCTCGCCGCCCCGCTGTACGCAGACCTGATCGGACTGCCTCCGCTGCTAATTCAGGTTGGCACGCGAGAGACGCTCTACGACGACGCCACACGCATCGCAGAACGCGCTCGTTCCTCGGGCGTCGAAGTCGAATTCGAAGCATGGGAGGAGATGATACATGTCTGGCATCTGTTCGCGCCTATGCTGGACGAGGGCGAAGAGGCGATCAGAAGCGCGGGGAACTTCATTCGAAGCAAGCGACAGGCCGCCGCGCTTGGATCCTGACGCTTAGGTCACAATACGAGGAAGACGATATGCAACGACCACAGCCACTGTTCGACTGGTTCATCCCGATAGACGGCGATGGACGACACATCGGTACACTGCGCGCGGAGCGTCCACCGACTTTCGACTACTTGCGCGAAGTGGTGGAGGCTGCCGAGCGCAACGGATTTCACTCGCTGCTAATACCGACGCGCTTCGCTAACGGCCTTTTCGAAGAGACCGCGCCGCTGGCGGAGACATGGACAACCGTTACCGCGCTGGCCGCAGTTACCGAGAAAATTCGTTTCCTCATCGCAGTCAGACCCGGTTTCATATCGCCGGGGCTGTTCGGGCAAATGGCGGCAACGCTCGACCATATCAGCAGCGGCAGGATAGATCTGAACATCGTCCCAGGCGGCATACAAGGAGACTTCGAGCGATTCGGAGAACAGAGCGACCACGCTCACCGATACGAACGCGCAGAGGAGTTCATCGGCGCGCTGCGCACACTGTGGCAAAAGCCGGAACCAGTGGATTTCGATGGTCAGTTCGTCCAGTTTCGCGGCGCGCTCGCCTCGCCGGGCGTCGTCAACGGCGGGCCGAAGTTCTATCTCGGAGGCGCCTCCGACCGCGCGCTCGACCTCGCAGGAACTCAGTCGGACGTCTATCTAGCATGGATTTTGCCGCAATATCAGATAGCGTCCCACCTGCAAAGGGCGCGCGCGCGATTCGACAGCGCAGGCCGCCCCGCGTCTTTCGGGCTTCGAACACACATCATCATCCGCGCCACCGAATCAGAAGCATGGGACGCAGCAGAAGACCTGCTCTCTCAGGCAGATGCCGTCGTTCGCAATCAACGGAGGGCCACATTCGAGGGAACTGCCGCCGTCGGCCAGCATTCCCAGTCCCGCATCGTCAAAGACCACATGCTCGCCCCGCATCTATGGAACGGCATCTCCACAGTGCGCGTCAACTGCGGCTCCGCGTTAGTCGGCACGCCGGAGCAGGTGTCGCGCGAACTGCTCGAATACTGGCGGCTCGGCATCGATGAATTCATCCTGTCCGGCTTCCCCCACACCGAAGAGTGCGATAGAGTGGCGAATGAACTCATACCACTACTTCGTCGAATGATCGAAGACGAACGCAGCGACTAACCAAAACGCCAGCCAGGATAAGGAGGTTCACATGACCTATCCAAACAAAGACCTCTCGGCTGCAGCGCATGCATGGATACGCTGGCGAAGGGTCGCCCTCGTAACCGCAGTACTACTCATCATCGCGTTCATTCTGTTTACAGCCAGAGGGGCTCTGTATCCATTCATCATCAGCATCGTCCTCGCAGAATTGCTCTTTCCTTTCGTAGTCTTCCTGGAAAAGCGCCTGCCCTTCGTCAGCCGCTGGCCGAGCATGGGGCGCATAATCTCCATCCTCATCATATACTCGTCATTCCTTGCCCTAGTCGCCCTCATCCTGTACATAACGATACCCCCTATGTTCCATGAAGCCCAGGAGTTCATGGAGGAGATACCGGAGATGTACGAAAGCGCGCACGACTCTATCCTAGAGCGTTGGGATGATATGATGACGCGGATACCCACCGAAATCCGCAGCGGTATAGAAGATGCGTTCGCTTCCGGCAGCGATGTCTTCGCATCCGCCGGAAGCGAAATAGTTCAGCGCATTATCAGCAGCGCATCCAATGCCATTTCCCTAGTCATAGGGCTTGTTATCGTGCCGTTCTTCCTGTTCTACATGCTGCGCGATCGAGAGCAAGTGATCGAAAGTATGCTAGGCATGGTATCGCCGCGCGGCAGAGGCCACGCTGCAGAAGTACTTGGCATCGTGCATTCGGTAATCGGCTCATATGTGCGAGCGCAGCTGCTGAGCGCATTCATCGTCGGCGCAATGGTATTCGTCGGGCTTCTCGCGCTGGGCATTCCGTTCGCAGCCACGCTCGGCCTAGTCGCAGGACTGTTCGGCCTGATACCCATAATCGGCCCCTTTCTGGGCGCGATTCCCGGTATCCTCGTAACCCTCGCCACAGACCCCGAAAAGGTCGTGTGGGTCATTCTGGTGTATATCGGCGTTCAGCTAATCGAAAACAATGTACTGTCACCCCGAATACAGGGCAACGCGGTCAGGCTCCACCCAGCGGCCATCATGTTCGTCCTAGTAGTCGCAGCGGATATAGCCGGCCTCTGGGGAGTCATCGTCGGAGTGCCGCTGGTCGCCGCAATGCGGGATGTGTTCGTATATTTTCACCGCCAGTGGAGCGTATCTCCGCAGCAGAGCGCATCGAACTCGAACGAAGATTCGTCGCAGACGCTGGAAGGTCACCAGCCAACGAGCCAATAACCAACCCAATAACCAACAAGCCAAGAGCGATGAGGGGTCGAACATGAGATGGGTCAGATACAGCTACGGTGGAGCGACCAGCTTCGGAATCGTAGAGGGAGACTCCGTGCAGCCGGTGTCCGGAACCCCGTTCGGGCAGTATCGGCGGATAGGAGACAATCTGCCGCTGACAGCCATCCGGATACGGATTCCATTCGTTCCACTGACCTTCTATGCGGCGGGGATCAACTACGAAGAGCATGTCCGCGAGGCTGCGGCTCTGCTCGGACGCGAGCCTGACCTGCCCGCGAAGGCCGACATCGGCTACCGTGCCAACAATGCGCTGATAGCGCATGGCGAACCGATAGTCATTCCGGCGGATGCCACTGAGCGCGTGCAGTACGAGGGAGAACTCGTAGCTGTCGTCGGCAAGACATTGAAACGAACATCGCAGCGCGTCTCCGAAGAAGAGGCGCTGGAATACCTTCTCGGCTACACCATCGGCAACGATGTGAGCGAACGCACATGGCAGGCCGCCGACCGCACACTGTGGCGGGCAAAAAACACTGACACTTTCAAGCCGATTGGGCCATGGATCGAGACGGATGTGGAACTCGGCAATCTATATACCACCGTGCGCGTCAACGGAAACACAGTCTCCAACTTCGCCACTAACAATATGATATTCGGCGTCGCCCACTACATCAGCGAAATGAGCCGATATCTCACGCTGCATCCGGGCGATATGATATGGATGGGGACGGACGGCGCGACGCAAAACATAAAGCCGGGCGACACCGTAGATGTCGAAATCTCCGGCATCGGCACACTGAGCAACCCTGTACTATCGGAGTCCGAATAGCGCATCCCGCGCGCCTGTCTTTAGAGAATTTCCCGGCGTTCCTGAAAAATAGATCGAGTGGCAGTCCGAAAGGCGCGCCGCCACAGAGGAGAAACACATGGCGATGATCAACTCGGTATTAGGCCCTCTGGATACTGCGGAGCTAGGCTTCACGCTGTCCCATGAGCATGTGCTGGTCAGCTCAGCCGGCATCCAGTATGTATATCCGGAGTTCATAGACCGCGATGGCACCATCGAGCGCGGCATATCGGAGTTGAGCGCGGCGCGCGGTGAGGGGCTGCAAAGTATGATCGATGTAACGACTATCGATTTGGGGCGCGATATTCGCATGCTGGAGCAGGTCTCGCGTGAATCTGGAATCAACATAATCTGCGCCACCGGCACATGGAGGGACATCCCCCGCGTGTTCTGGACCGCCAACCCCGATGTGATCGCACCTCTATATATACGCGAGATAGAGGAGGGCATCGAGGGGACAGGTATCAAGGCAGGCATCATCAAAGTAGCTAACGACATGGGCGGCGTAACCGCCGAGGGGGAGATAATACTGCGGGCGGCTGCGCGTGCGCAGAAGGCGACAGGCGTCCCTATCTCGACCCATACATGGGCGCCCGAACGGGTCGGCGAACAGCAAGTCGCCATTTTCGAAGACGAAGGTGTCGATCTCAACAGGGTTTATGTCGGCCACTCCAATGACACTACGGACACCGAGTATCTAATCGGGCTACTCGAAAAGGGTGTCTGGATCGGGCTGGACAGATACCCCGGCAGGCAGACAGAGTTTACACCCGACTGGGAGGGGCGCACGCAGACGGCATGGAAGCTGATACAGGCGGGTTGGGGACACCGCATAATGCTGGGGCATGACTGGTCGGTAACGCTCAGCATCGCCAGCGCGGAGATGCAAGAACAGCGCAGACGCTACAACCCGGATGGATACCTGTTCATCACGCGTCGTGTCGTACCGCGCCTCGAGGAGCTGGGCGCCACTACCGAAGACATAAACAATATATTCGTCGATAACCCCAGACGGTTTTTCGAAGGAAACGCCAGCAGCTGACGATACGAGGGGATACTAAGAGATAATAAGATATGTAAACAGATACGAAAAGAGCGGGGCTCCAACTTCTGCGACGCAAAAGACACGAGACCCCGCCCACTCAATAGAGGCGTCCCAGGGAACACCTACCCGGAGCACCTCCTACTACTGCTATCCAATGCGCAACCTCCTTTCTAGGGACACTTCCATAGGCTATCCGCAACCTCCTCCCAATTCCCTCGACCGCTATTATAGACCGATGTTATCCAGCAGCGATAGTCGCAACCGTATGCGCCAATCCTCTATCCCTACATCTCTATCCCCACATAGATGAGCATGAAATGGGCGCGCCAATACGACAACAGATGTGAGAACAGCCAAACACCTTTACCAGTCAGATACAAAAGCTGTAATCTTTGTAACATCGTAGATTCGGGGTGTAGCGCAGCGGTAGCGCGCCTGTTTTGGGAACAGGAGGTCGGCGGTTCGATCCCGCCCACCCCGACTCCTTACGGATACGAGAACACTGTAGTCAGGCTCCGTACGAACCCGAAGAGTGCGTAACCCAATATGATGTCAGGAAAACAGGGAGAGACTTCATCCATCAGACGGGATACTCACCGCATTTCAGTCAACCACTGGTGGAAGCGCCCTTTCGATCTGGCCGTTCTGATCACCTCTCACATTACGCTTGCGCCAATATGGATAGTCCTATGGACTGTGATTCCGCTATCGATCTGGCTGCACGACCGCGGCCCTGTGTTCTACACACAGAAACGATATGGCAAAGGCGGCAAGGTCTTCGAGCTATACAAGTTCCGATCCATGGTTCCCAACGCGGAACAGATGACCGGCCCTGTATGGGCATCTGAAGAAGACCCTCGCATCACGCCCGTTGGACGATTCCTCCGAAACCGCGCGCTGGACGAGCTGCCACAGGTTATCAACATCTGGAAGGGCGACATCAGCCTAGTTGGCCCTAGAGCGGAACGCCCCGAACTGGCTGACGAGTTCACTAAAGCGCACAGCGAGTTCGCAGACCGTCTCGCCGTCAGACCAGGGCTAACAGGTGTCGCGCAAGTCTATGGACGATACGCCACCGCACCTATGATCAAGTTGCGATACGACATGCTATACATACGGAGAGCATCGCCACTATTGGACATAAAGCTGCTGCTGCTGTCCGTCTGGGTAACATTGACCGGACGCTGGCAGGCCCAAAATAGATAATCTCAATCCGGCCATGCGGCCTGCATCAACGCTAATCCTCGAGCGCCTCCTCCAGAACTATCTGACCCTCTATGACACCCTTGACCTCTACTGTTCGGGGGGCAAGCTCTATCGCCCTGTCTAAATGCTGGCGAGCATCACTAGCCAGCGTTGGCGAGCGAATAGCGGCTCTCTGATAGAACTGCGCCCAATACGCCTCTAGCAGCCAACTCTCAGGCTCGGCCTCCAGTGCTTCTCTTTCCATCTCGCTAACCGTATTCACAGCGTATAGGAACTCCTCGTCCGAGATACTGTCTAGATGCCCCTGCATTTCGGTCAGCATTAATTCACGGATACTGTTCGCAAGCCCTGGAAACTTCATAATGCCATCGAGGAAGTCATCTACCTGGGGAGTTTCGGCAACGACCGCGTCTTTCGCAGCAATGGATGCGTTGTACATTCTGATATTGGTATTCAGCATCAAGATGACGGCTACGACTGCGACTACGGCTACCAGAGCCGACGCGACAAGCGAATTCCCCCAACTGGACGCGTAAGATGGGATATTTCGCATCCACTTCGGCGCGCGGGTTGACTGCAAGGCTTTGGCGAACAGAGAGCGCGGAGTTCCCGCCCGCATCTCCTCGGATGCAGCGAACCCGACCAATATCATGAAATGGATAGACAGCGCAGGGGTGTCGAACAAGAATAGATTCTGAACGAAGTAGGCAACTCCAGTAGCCGCAACCGCCCAAACGAACAGCTGCGTTGTCCCCGTCTCACGCCTAAGAGAGCGCGCGAAGACCACCGCCATCGCCAGCCACAGCGCTATGTACGCGGACAGACCAAGAATCCCTTTTGTAACCAGCTCCTCCACTGGCTTGTTGTGGGCATGGTCGAACCGCCCTTTTACACCTGTTGCATGTTTGTCGAAATATCTTCCCCAGGCGATCAGATAGTTCTCAGGCCCCCATCCCAGAATCGGTTTATCCACAAATGCGCGGAGCCCTGCGCGGGCGGCTTCCGCTCTGCCGCTCACACTAGCGTCATCGAGTCCGATTTGGGACATGCGTTCCAGCATAGTGCTATAATCGGAGATCGCAGTCGTTCGCGCGAGAACAACCAGCAGCAAACCAGCCACCATCATTGCGAGAATCAAATAGGACAGCCACCGTATCACCCGAATGGAACCAGCAAAGATGTATCCGACTGCGAATACGAGCGCGCCGGCCGCCAAGCCTATAACTGCGGCGCGTGTCCCCGTCATCCACAATGCCCAGATATTCACGAGCGCTGCAACAATGATGCATGCCACGAGCGCATAGAGCAGGTAGCCAAGCAGCTTAGACTGCGACATCTCCCGCCGCTCTGCGCGTTGTCTGCGCCTGCCAGTTCGGGGCGGCGTACCGGACACGGCGGCGCGGCGCGCGCGCGGTAGCTGGAATATAGACGATAACCTAGGATAGATAAGCGCCAAAATGCCCAAACCTGTTATGAAGTTGATCATGGTGTAGGGGCCCATATAGGTCGCATTCCCAAGCGTCGAAGAAATTCGACCTTCATTAACGCCCATACCGGTTTCGAACAGCTCGAAATAAGCGCCGAGTCCGAGCAACGACACCCAGACACCAACAGTGAGGTTGACCCCCAGCAGAATCCCCCATTCGGCGCGGCTTCTGAACACAGTCGCCAACATCAGCGCGAATACAAGCCCGTGCGCCAGATCGTACAACCCTTGCATACGCTCGTAACTAGACCAGAGACTCCGCGTAAAGCTGACTCCCATGACACCGGCGAGAACGGAAATAGCCACCCAGACGACGAGCGCCAGCAAGACGACTGAACCTCGCGGTCTGTAACGAGGGAATAAGAGTATCAGCGCAACCCATACCACAGCGGTAATCTCTATTACAGTCCGCGCATAGATCGCCTTCCCGACTATGAAGGGAAATATAGTCGAGTCGCTAATTATCAACGGTGTAAACAGTATCAGCAGAATGCCGAATTGCACTGCCCACACCAAAATGTTCCCGAAGTCGAGCTGATGTGCGTCCGCTGTGACATCAGATACGGACTGCCGCGCCAAGTTTCCACCCCCCAATCCAATATGGGTCTTCCAGCCCCTCATCTAAGTCAAAGATTACCAGACTGTCAAATCAGAAACAAAGAATCTCAATTGAGACAGACACGGCAGGGTTGCTATATTCACAAGAGAGGAATGCGACACAGAGCCATAAGGGGAATCGAGTGACCGATACAGTTACCGCTGTGAATCTGGACAGCATCGTTTCACTTTGCAAACGCAGGGGTTTCATCTTCCAAAACAGCGAGATATACGGCGGACTCGCCAGCACATGGGACTATGGCCCACTCGGTGTGGAGCTGAAGAAGAACATCAAAGATTCATGGTGGAGAACCTTCGTCTGGGCGCGCGATGACATAGTCGGGCTGGACTCCGCAATACTCATGCACCCGGAGGTATGGCGCGCGAGTGGACATGTATCCGGGTTCCATGACCCACTCGTAGAATGCCGTGAGTGCAACCGTCGTTTCAGAGAAGATCACATCGAAGGAACTAATTGCCCCGAATGCGATGGAGAACTGGGCGAGGCGAGACAGTTCAATATGATGTTCAGAACCTCCATTGGCCCAGTGGACGACAGCGCCTCGGAGGCGTATCTGAGGCCCGAGACGGCGCAGGGTATTTTCGTAAACTTCGACAATGTACTGAAATCGACGCGTAAACGCTTGCCATTCGGCATAGCGCAGATAGGCAAGGTGTTTCGCAACGAGATAACCACCGGCGGCTTCGTCTTCCGAACACGCGAATTCGAGATGATGGAGATAGAGTACTTCGTAGCCCCCGGCGAGGACGAAGAGGCTCACCCTAAATGGATAGAAGACTGCGTAGCATGGTACACAGGGCTAGGCGTAAATCCGGAGCGGATTCGAGTTAGACAGCACGAGCAGAACGAGCTTTCGCACTATGCAAAGGCCACTTACGATCTCGAATATCTCTACCCTTGGGGCTGGGGCGAAATACAGGGTGTAGCCAACAGGACTGACTATGATCTGAAAGCGCATATGAAAGCGAGCGGCCAAAACCTCGCATATTTCGATCAGCCCACTGGCGAACATATCGTTCCATATGTGATAGAGCCATCGGCGGGCGTGGATCGAGCGCTGATGACATTCATCATCGACGCCTACACAGAAGAGGATACGCAGACTGCGGCTGGCAAGGTCGAAAAGCGCGTCCTGCTGAAGCTGCACCCTGAGCTGGCGCCTGTGAAAGTCGCCGTTCTGCCACTGTCGCGCAATAAGCGGCTGATGCCGACAGCGCATGAGGTGTTCCAGACAGTGCGAACTTCGGGATCGATACCCGGATTCGTCCAGTACGACGATTCCCAAAGCATCGGCAGAAGATACCGTCGGCAAGACGAGATAGGAACTCCTCTCTGCGTAACAGTCGATTTCGACACACTCGACGACCGCGCAGTAACCATCCGAGAGCGAGACACGATGGCGCAAGTTCGCGTCCCAATCGCCTCCCTGCCCTCAGAGCTGGCGAGGATGCTGGCGGGGTGACGAGGTTTCAGCCTATACGCAGCAGAAGCCGCGCGCGGCCGACTGCGTTACTCGTGCGGCTATCCCCGATTTGGGCCATAATCTTCTTCATCGCCGCCGCCTGCAACGACGACGCTAGCGAACCCGCGCCCGATTTCGAGCTGGCGCTGTTCGCCAGCGCAGACCACGCCGAAGGCGAATCGCTATCACTGTCCGCGCTCGACGGTCGTCCAGTCGTGCTGAACTTCTGGTTCCCTTCTTGTCCGCCTTGTGTAGCGGAAATGCCTGACTTAGAATCCGCATATCAGAAATACAAGGCAGATGGTGTCGGATTTATCGGCGTGCAGCTGCTCGGTCTAGACACGGCCGAAGACGGTCGAAACTTCGTCCGAAAGCTAGACCTCGGCTATGCGCTCGGCCCGGACGAAGACGGCGATATATCCCGCAAATACGGCGTCACAGGTTTCCCAACTACGGTGTTCATCGACACCAATCATCGTATTGCCCGAATGTGGACTGGCGCGCTCGATCTCGAAAAGCTGGAAGAGTTCATAGAGGAGATCCTGTAACGAAAGCCGTCTCCAGAGCGGCGGACGGAATCTTCGAGACATCACTGCGAGCGTGAAGACTCAGTAAAAATGCCCGCGCGCTTAGCGGCCCGCGTACTTAGCGGAGTGTACCGGTGACGGCAAACGATGTATTCCTTGTAATCATGCGATGGATACACATTATCGCATCGGTCGCATGGATCGGTGGTGGCCTATTCTACATGTTCGCGCTCGGCCCCGCGCTGCGAAGATCGGGAGACTCCGGAAGAGCAGTCAATCGACACACCGCCGCGGAGTTCGGAGTTCTCGTAAATATATGTTTCTTTCTGATACTGGTTACAGGCATCAGCCTGACTTTCGACCGTCTGAGCGAAGGCGTTACAGGTATCGCATATGTCGCAATACTGGCGCTAAAAATCGCGCTGAGCGTATGGATATTCCTGCTGGCGCGCAGCCGTCGGAGACGCTCCGCGCTGATGGAGGCGCATCGCCCGCGTCCGCAGCCACCCAACACCAAGTTCGGCAAAATCATCCGCGCAGTCTCCGGATACAACGCTGTCGTCATAATCGGTGTCTTTGTATTACTGCTGGCAGACATCTTGAACACGCTGTACGAAATCGCAATCAGATAAACAGCGGCCCCAACCCTAAGAAATCCCTAATCCCCAACTAGTAACTGCGGAGACTCAGACCGATGCGACCAGAGCTGCTGGAGATTCTAATCTGCCCAGTGTGCAGGGGTGAACTCGCCCTGCGCATAACCGAGCAAGAGGCCGACGAGATAGTTACGGGAGATCTGACTTGCCGCGCCTGCGGCGAGGAATATCCCATAATCGACACCATCCCGAACATGCTGCCACCCTCGCTGAGGGATTGATTAGATACGCCCGAAAAGGTGATAGTCGCGAGCAGGCGTGGGAATCGCGCGCCTAATATCGTATGTCGCGCTTCTACTCGACCGCACCTCTTCGAGGAAGCCGAGACTCTCGCTTATTCGTACAGCTTGCTTTTGGACAAGTCCACAATCTGAAACGGCAGACCGCTGCTCCGCGCTGTTTTTTCGCCTTCGGGCGTTACCAGCAGGGTTCCGCCGCTGCCGACGACACGCCCCTTGTGCATGATAAGTGAGCCTGCCACGAAGCTCATATCGGGCTCGCCGCGCCGCGGGTCCAGTACCGTAATATCCGCATCCGCGCCGGGCGTGAAATGCCCCTTGTTCGTCAGCCCCATCATGCGCGCCGGCGCCCAAGACAGCTTCTCCGCCATCTCCAGAGCCGTCATAGCGCCGAAACGAACTAGAGCCATCGTACTCTGAATCGCCACATTGCGCGGGTGCGAACCTCCATCGGTACTGACAGCATCCACGATGAACTCCCCGCGCGCGTTCTTCGTCGTACCGAGCGTAAACGCCGATGACGGCACATTCACAGGGAAGCTCATGCCCACATTGCTCCGCGCCTCATCGAACAGCCTGAGCGCATCCTCTCGCCGCGCGTAATAGATCTGCCCGCCTCTCTGGGCAACGACAGATCCATAGCCGTCCATAATAGCGCTCCGCAACCCCTCGTATGTCGTCTCGTATCCACGCAGTCGCAGGCAATTCCTGGGGACATCGGCAATGACATTCCCATCGGCGTCGCATCGCCCCGTAGTACCGTTTTGCAGCGCGTGATAAGACTCGCTGACCAGCTGACCGCTCATGCCGTCCAGAATATCCAAAGCCTCGCGGCACTCCGCCATAGGATCGTCGATGACACCGCGGCAGTAGCTGTTTACATGGCAGACATGCAGCCGACCGTCTCCCACGAGATTGGGAATCTCGCGAAGTCCGTTCAGCTGACTTCCGGATTCGGTGGTGCCGAGATGAAAGGCGATATACGCCTGACGCGCGTTGGATTCAGCGATTATAGCGGAAGTGGTTTCGGGATCGAACGGATGATATCCTCCGAGTATCTTGAGACCGTAACATCCCTGTCGCAGGGCCGAGCTGACCACACTGCGCAGTGACGAGGCAGAAACCTTGCCGGTGGGAATGGTCAGGCCAGGAATCAGCGCGAGGTTGCCGGCGACATTCAATCCCGCGCCCCTACGCCGGATGCCATCTATAAGGGATGGGCCTGTTCCGCCCATATCCATAACCGTCGTAGTCCCCGCCCGCGCCAGCATACCGTACCCCAGCGCGGGGTCCCAGTTCCGCGACAGTCCAGCAACATGCGCGTGCGTATCGATCTGGCCGGGCATCACCCACATGCCAGACACATCGATCACATCATCGGCATCCGCGGGGTCAAGCTCAGGCTCCGTGCATTCTATCTTCCCGTGCCGTATAGCCACATCGGCTCTGCCCTCGAATCCGTTCGCAGGATCGAGCGCAACGCCGCCGGTTAGAATGAGATCGTACTTCGCCATCGAGCATATCCGATTCGTGGGGTTTTACAGCGCGGCTACGGAGAACGCATCTCCCGAATGTCTCATTCGACGGATGCCTATATATAGTACACTATGCGCATACGACACACACGACACACGAATAGGAGAACAGACAGATATGAAGTTCGGAGCTGTGTTTCCACAAACAGAGATAGGAAACGACCCCATCGCGGTTCGTGACTACGCGCAGGCAGTCGAAGGCATGGGAGGAAGCCATATACTGGCGTTCGACCATGTGCTAGGCGCGAATGCGGAGTCTAGGCCCGGGTGGAGCGGAGCGTACAGACATACCGACGCTTTTCACGAGCCTTTCGTGCTGTTCGGGCATCTTGCGGCCGTTACGAAATCGGTGGAGTTCGTCACAGGCGTAATCATACTGCCGCAGCGTCAGACCGCGCTGGTGGCGAAACAGGCGGCGGCAGTCGATGTGCTGAGCGGCGGGCGACTGCGGCTGGGCATCGGCGTCGGCTGGAACGCAGTCGAATACGAAGCGCTAGGCGAGAACTTCCACGACAGAGGGCGCAGATCGGAAGAGCAGATCGAGGTCATGCGCCAGCTGTGGACGAACGAGTTGGTAACATACGAAGGTCGCTGGCACAATATAACCGACGCAGGGCTGAACCCGCTGCCGGTGCAGCAGCCCATACCAGTGTGGTTCGGAGGCGCGGCTCCGCAGACGATACGGCGAGTGGCGACCATCGGAGACGGCTGGTTCCCGCTGTTCAGGCCCGACGACAACGGCAAACAGCTAGTGGAAAGTATGTGGGAGCAGGCAGAAGCCGCAGGCCGCGAGTCCGGATCCATCGGTGTCGAAAGCTGGGTCTCTGTCCGCAACTCATCCGAAGACGACTGGCTGCGAACGGTAGAGGCCTGGCGCGCGCTAGGCGCAACTCATATATCGGTCAACACCATGAACGCCGGCTTAGACTCGCCCCAAGCCCATATCGACACGGTACGGCGGTTCATGCAGGCCGTCAGCGGCTAGCGACCAGCAGCGGGATGACCAGATATTTACGATCAGGCGGCGGCAGCCGATTTATACAGCCGCCGCCTCTATCTGATCTCGCTACTCTTCCGATTCTACGAGGACTTTGCGGGTCTGCAGCGGGATTTCAGCACACACATCCGCTGGCAGCGTTTTGCCATGTACGATGAATCACTACGAAGATACTCAGTCGAGCTGCCCTCATCAGAGAAATCCTCGAATTCACCGGCTTTGCCTGCCCTAACAACCCAGACGCTCATTCTCGCCGCTTCCTTTTACAGGATTCCGCATCGCGCGCTAATCGGAGATTCAGGAGACATTGCGACTTCGTGGCAGTGAATACGAAGTCTGGGGGGCGCCTAATCCGCAGGCGCAGGCTGCATATCCAGCGGGGGGCCACTGAAAATGTCTGCGAACTGATCTCCTTCGATAGTCTCGTTCTCCATGAGATAGCTGGAAATTCTGTCGAGATTGATTCTGTATTCTTCCAAAATCCGCTCGGCAGTACGATACGCGCTGTCCACCAGAGAGTGAACTTCGTCATCGATCTGCTCTGCGACACTGTCGGAATAGTCGCGCTGTTCGGAGATTTCGCGTCCGAGGAAGACCAATTCATCGCGCTTGCCGAATGTACGCGGGCCTAGTTTCTTGCTCATGCCGAACCGTGTAACCATCGTCCGCGCGATATTCGTCGCCTGTTCGAGGTCGTTGCTCGCGCCGGTGGTCGTCTCGCCGAATATCAGCTCTTCCGCGGCGCGTCCGCCCATCGCCATCGCCAGCCGCGCTTCCAGCTGGTTACTCGTTATCAGGTTTCTATCCTCTTCCGGCATAGTCTTCGTATATCCGCCCGCCTGTCCGCGCGCGATGATAGTAACCTTCGCCACAGGGTCGGCATCGGGCAAGACATGCGCCACCAGCGCGTGTCCCGCTTCGTGATATGCGGTAATCTCTTTTTCGTGTTCGCTGATAACGCGACTGCGGCGTTCGGGGCCTGCTGTAACGCGGTCGATGCTCTCTGAGAACTCCGGCATTCCTATCAGCTTTTTCATGCGTCGGGCGGCAAGAATGGCCGCCTCGTTCACGAGGTTGGCGAGGTCTGCTCCGCTGAAGCCCACCGTCTGGCGGGCCACACGCTCCAAATCGACCTCCTCCTCGAGCGGCTTGCCGTTGGAGTGAACCTTCAAAATGGCTGTACGGCCTCGCAGGTCTGGGTTGTCCAGTATCACGCGCCTATCGAATCTTCCGGGACGCAGAAGCGCGGGGTCTAGGATGTCGGCGCGGTTCGTCGCCGCCATGACGATGATGTTCGTTCCGGTATCGAATCCGTCCATCTCCACCAAAATCTGGTTGAGAGTCTGTTCGCGCTCGTCATGTCCGCCGCCGAGCCCAGCGCCGCGATGTCTGCCCACGGCATCTATCTCATCGACGAATATGATGCATGGCGAGTTGCGCTTGGCCTGCTCGAACAGATCGCGCACGCGGCTTGCGCCTACGCCCACGAACATCTCGACGAATTCGGAGCCGGAGATGCTGAAGAACGGCACTCCCGCCTCGCCAGCTACAGCGCGCGCCATCAGCGTCTTGCCAGTACCGGGCGGCCCCACCAGCAGCACACCCTTCGGTATCTTCGCCCCAAGCGCGAGGAAGCGCTCAGGATACTTCAAGAACTCCACTACCTCCTGAAGCTCTTCTTTGGCCTCCTCCACTCCCGCGACATCCGAGAAGCTCACCTGTGGGCTGTTGCCCATGAACATCCGAGCGCGGCTTCTACCAAAGCTGAATGTCTGGTTCGTGTTGCCCTGCGCCTGTCGCATCATAAAGAGCAGAATGCCGCCAAACAGTATCAAAGGCAAGAATTGAATCATGACTCCGATAATCGACGCGAGGCCACTAGTGCCTTTGACCATCACCTCCACATCGGAAGTAACGGGGTCTATGTTCGCCCGTTGGAGTATCTCCACGACGGACGAGCCTGACTCCTTTCGGGAGCTGAGAACCTCGCCTGTGGAGGTTACGATGGTCAAAGAGTCGCCCTTGACCTCGATGATGTCCACATCTCCGCGCGCGGCTCTAGCTACCACTTGGTTAATCGATATTTCATTGGAGCCGCCAACGGCATTGGAAAAGAGCGTAAACACGATGGCCGTGATTGCCACGATGATCAGCAAGTAGATGAATGTCCTGCGCATAGATCGCCCGTCCACCCTCCTGAGGTATATTGAGAGTATAACAGAAACTCAGAGCTTGGGCAGGCTATATCCAAACCGGGATTGTCAGCGAGATACGCGAGATACAGCAAGGTGCGCTAGAGCTCGTCAGCCGCGCCGCGCGTGATGAGAGGAATGGGGTGATATATCCCAAAAGGCCGAGCGCATACGCATAGCACGCGCGCTAACGCGCCTGCATCCTGCCCATATTCTGTCCCATCTCCTGTATCATGATGCGAATAGGGAATCGGCCTGCATAGGAAGTAGTGTCGAGGGGAAAGATGTCTCAGGAGACGGAACGGCGGCGCACGCCGCTGTATGATGTACATAACGAACTGGGCGCGCGGATGGCGCCGTTCGGCGACTGGGAAATGCCCATCCGATACGGCGGCATTCTGCAGGAGGCGCGCGCAGTCCGCTCCGGCGCAGGCCTGTTCGATGTGTCACATATGGGGCGAGTCGAAATAGACGGCCCCGGCGCGACCGAATTGCTGGAATCTGCGCTCAGCGTAAGCGTGATGAATATGAATAACGGACGCGCGCGTTACAACCTCTTGTGCGACGAATCCGGCGGCATCATAGATGACTGCATCGTCTATCGTCTCTCCGCCGAAAAGTTCCTGCTGGTGCCGAACGCATCCAACACACGCGCCGCGCTGGAATGGCTCGGCAGCATCTCCTCCCGCAACGGCAGCGTGTCCATCGTCGAGGTAACGGCCAGCACGGCGATGATCGCATGCCAAGGGCCGGATGCCATCGGCATGGCGCAGCGGCTGAGCGCAGACGATCTCCGCCGAATACGCCCCTTTCGCGCGACGAGTACGACCATCGCCGGCGTCGATGCCCGCATAGCGCGCACCGGATACACCGGTGAAGACGGATTCGAGATAATGCCGCGCGCTGAGGACGCACCGACTATTTGGCGCGCGCTCATGGAACTCGGAGCCGTGTCGTGCGGATTGGGCGCGCGGGATGTGCTTCGGCTGGAGGCGGGGCTGCTGCTGCACGGCAGCGACATGGACAGAACGACGAATCCATACGAAGCGGGGTTAGGCCGTTTCGTCGAGCCAGACAGAGACGAGTATATCGCTGGCGACGCGCTGAGACGCATCCGCGACGACGGCCCGACACGGCGAATTGCCGGGTTTACAATGCTCGACAGGGGCATACCCAGAGCGGATTATCCTATCCTAAAAGACGGAGAGACCGTCGGCTCGGTAACCTCCGGATCGCCATCCCCCACGCTTGACATGAATATAGGTTTGGGCTATGTTCCAATCGCGCTGGCCGAGCCGGGGACTCGCATCGACATCCAGATACGAGGCCGTCCTGTGGGAGCCAGAATAGCGGCAATTCCTTTCTATCGTAGGCAGAGACGCGAACGAACGACAAGGAGCGCATGAGTTCCAATGAACGACCACCCGCAGGATCTGAAATACTCCAAAGAACACGAGTGGATCAAACTCGGAGAAAACGGCATTGGAGAGGTGGGCATAACCCACTTCGCGCAGGATAGCCTAGGAGATGTCGTTTTCGTCGAGCTGCCCGAAGTTGGCGACGGAGTGGAGCAGTTCGAGAAAATGGGCGAAATCGAATCCGTCAAGGCCGTCTCCGACCTGTATTCACCGATAAGCGGCAAAATCGTCGAGCGTAACGACAGACTGATCGACAGCCCAGAGCTGGTCAACGACAGACCCTACGACGATGGCTGGCTGGTTCGTGTAGAGCTTGCGGACGCATCGGAGACGGACAAGCTGCTGAGCGCCGATGAGTATGCGGCATTTCTGGATACGGAAGGATAGACGGCGCTTGTCAGAGTTCCAGTCCCCCTATACACCGAACACCGAGAGCGATCGACGCGAAATGCTGGACATGATAGGTGTCGATTCCGTCTCGGAACTCTTCGCCGATGTTCCAGACGGTTATCTAAACTTCGATCTCGACCTGCCCAGCGGCAAAGACGAGCTGGAGCTGGCCCGATACGCTCAGAATTTGGCGGCAATGAACAGCGCGCCCGGAGACTTTGCCTGTTTCCTCGGCGCCGGGTCGTACAGACACCACATCCCCGCCGTCGTGCGCCAGATAGCCAGCCGCAGCGAGTATATGACGGCCTACACCCCGTATCAGCCGGAGGTGTCGCAGGGAACGCTTCAGACCGCATTCGAGTTCCAGAGTATGATATGCCAGCTCACAGGCATGGATGTCGCCAATCTGGGAATGTACGACGGCTCTACCTCGCTGGCGGAGGCAGCGCTGATGGCGGCGCGCATCACACGGAGAGGCCGTGTTGCGATGATGGGTTCCGTATCGCCGCTGTACCGCGATGTTATGGACACTTACGCGCAAGCTCCGGGTCTGTTGGTGGACATCGTGGACGGAGACAGCGCAGACGGCATAGCCGACGGTCTATCGGAAGATACCGCCTGCCTCATCGTTCAGCAGCCCAACTTCTTCGGCTGCATGGAAGATATGGGCAGGCTTTCGGAACAGGCGCGCGCGCGCGGCGCGCTGCTCATCGTAAGCGCAGACCCTGTATCGCTGGGTATGTTCAAGCCGCCCGCAGACTACGATGCGGACATCGTGGTCGGAGAGGGGCAAGCGCTCGGCGTCCCTACCAGCTTCGGCGGCCCGTATGTCGGCCTGCTCGCTTGCAAACAAGAATATGTACGGCAGATGCCCGGCAGAATCGTCGGACGCACAGTCGATACGCTCGGCAGGGAAGCATATGTACTGACGCTCCAGACGCGGGAACAGCACATCCGCCGAGAGCGCGCCACATCCAACATATGCACGGCAGTCGCCCTCATCGCGCTCATGTCCACCGCATACATAGCATCCTTCGGCAAACGCGGCCTCAAACACATCGCAGAACTTTGCTATCACAAGTCTCACTACGCCGCCAGCCTGATCGAGCGAATACCCGGATACTCTCTGCCGATGTCAGGCGACTTCTTCCAAGAATTCGTAGTCTCCTGCCCTATCGATCCGGGCAGCATAAACAAAGAGCTGCTGGACTACGGCATCATCGGCGGGCTGAACCTGAACCCGCTAATACAGAACGGCTCATCCGACAACCCTTCCAATCAGATGCTTATATGCGTAACAGAGGCAAACAGCCGCGAAGAGATCGAGAGACTGGCATCCGCGCTAAAGGACATTGGCGCAGCGCACGGCTTCTAACGATCGCTTAGCTGCGAATTCGTTCGAACCACTTATGAATGATGCACCTATACAGGAATCCGAACGCACTGAAAACTGTCAAGGCGCAATGATCACATGACCAAACTGCTGCAAAGAGCCTCCCTCCGCAGGCGCGCGCTGCTCATGGACCGCAGCAAACCGGGCCGAATCGGCACCACACTGCCCGCGCTGGATGTACCGACTGCCGACTTGCCCGACGAATCCATGCTGCGACAAGACATCGAGCTGCCAGAGGTGTCGGAGGGCGAGATCGTCCGATATTTCTCGCAGATAAGCCAGTTCAATTTCTCGATAGACCACAACTTCTATCCGCTCGGCAGCTGCACGATGAAATACAACCCGAAGCTGAACGACGAGATAGCGTCGCTGGCAGGGTTTTCGCAGCTGCATCCGCTTCAGGACGAGGCGACGGCGCAGGGCGCTCTCCGTCTGATATGGGAGCTTCAGGAGTTTCTCAACGAGATAACGGGTATGGAAGCATGTTCGCTTGCGCCGATGGCGGGCGCGGATGGCGAACTCGCCGGGATGCTTATGGCGCGCGCCTATCATCTGGAACGGGGCGACCGCCAGCGGACGAAAGTGCTGATTCCAGATTCAGCGCACGGAACGAACCCCGCGTCGGCGGCAATGGCCGGATTCGGTGTCGTCTCGCTGCCATCCGACCGCAACGGCAACACCGACCTGGACGCGCTCAGGGAATCCGTCGATGACGAATTAGCCGGCCTGATGATAACTCTGCCCAGCACACTCGGCCTGTTCGATACGAACATCCTAGAGGTTACGAAGATAGTACGGGACGCAGGCGGCATCGTGTACGGCGATGGAGCCAATCTGAATGCCATCGTCGGACGCGTCAAGTTCGGCGATCTCGGATTCGATGTCATCCATTCCAACCTGCACAAAACTTTCACCCAGCCGCACGGCGGAGGCGGGCCAGGCGCAGGGCCGGTCATCGCAGGACCCAGACTTGCGGACTATCTGCCGACACCGATCGCAACGCGACGGACGAATACGAATACCGTTAGTGGCGGCGACGAAGAGAACGAAACATTCACGCTGCATCGTCCGATCAAATCCATCGGCAGAATGGGCGCATTCCACGGAAACTTCGGCGCGCTCGTGCGGGCTTGGGCATATATCTCCACGCTCGGCAGAGAAGGCATCCCGCAGATCAGCGAGGACGCGGTGATAAACGCCAACTATATCCTGAGCCGTCTAAAGGGAGTATATGATCTGCCATATGACAGAACATGTATGCACGAGGTGGTTTTCTCCGCCTCGAATCTCAAGCGGGCGCATGGCATTCGCGCGCTGGATGTGGCGAAACGGCTGATAGACTACGGAATACACCCGCCAACGATGTATTTCCCTCTGATAGTGGACGAGGCGCTAATGATAGAGCCGACGGAGACGGAATCCAAAGAGACACTGGACTTCTTCGTCGAGGTAATGAAGCAGATAGCGACGGAAGCCGCCGAATCCCCAGAACTGTTGCATGACGCGCCGCACGATACGCCCAACACTCGGCTAGATGAGGCCCGCGCCGCGCGCAGGCCATATCTGAAATGGCAAAAAGAATGACTCCCGTACTATACTACTGCTGTTACCACTACTGACCGCTATTATCATTACCACTATCGCCTCATACAGCTGAGAGCATCTACTCGATAAGATACTAAGATATACGGAGAAATAAGAATGTCAGAAGTAGGCCAGCAGGCCCCAGACTTTACACTGCCCGCTCACAATGGTGACCCGATTACACTGAGCAGTTTCAGGGGAAACAAGAGCGTCATCCTCTCGTTCCATATATTCTCGTTCACAGGTGGTTGAACGCACCAGGTCTCCTCGTTCCGCATCCACAACGCGGCATTCGAGGAGGCAGGCGCCCAGGTTCTGGGCATAAGCTGCGATTCCCGTCCGACACAGACTGCGTTCGCGTCATCGCTCGGCTCGATACCATATCCGCTGCTGGCAGATTACTGGCCGCACGGCGCGGTATCCAACAGCTTCGGCATCCTGAACGAAAATCTCGGCGCGCCGCTGAGAGCCGTCATAATAGTCGACAAAGAGGGCATAATCAGGTTCAAGCAGACTTACAGGGCAGTTGGGGAAGTCGATCCGCGCGGCATACTCGCCGAGCTGCAGAAGCTGGCGTAGCGCGCCGAACGCCTTGACCAAACTCGACAGACGCGGCCCATTCCGCGAAGACGAACACATCCAGCTGCTCGACAGACGCGGACGCAGCTATCTTTTCCAGCTGACAGCGTCCGCGCTGTTCGAATCGCACATCGGAAACTGCCCCGCCTCCGACCTGATCGGCCGCCCCGAAGGCTGCCGAGTGCTAACTAGCAAGGGACACCGCCTGCTGGCGGTACGCCCAACACTGGCAGATCTCACGCTGCGTATGCCGCGTTTGGCAACGGTCATGTACCCCAAAGACCTCGCTGCGATGCTCGTTTACGCCGATATATTTCCAACAGCGAGGGTACTGGAGGCCGGAGCGGGGTCGGGAGCCGTCACTATGGCGCTGCTACGGGCTGTCGGCCCATCCGGACGAGTCTATACCTACGACCTGCGGCAAGACATGATCGACCAGACCACCCAAAACCTCGACCGCTATTTCGACAAGTACGATAACCTCGAAATCAAAATTGGCGATGTGTACACAGGGTTTGCAGAGGACGACCTAGACCGAATCATCCTCGACCTGCCGGAGCCGTGGCATGTCGTCCCGCACGCATCGGACGCTCTGATACCCGGCGGTGTATTCTTCGGGTTCGTCCCGACAGTGCCGCAAGTAGATGATCTGGTCAGATCTCTGCGCGCTCAGCAAACTTTCGGCATGATAGAGACGATGGAAATAATGTTTAGGCAGTGGAATGTCAGCGGCAGGAGTGTTCGCCCTTCGCATCGGATGGTCGGGCATACCGGCTTCATAGTAACCGCCCGCAGGGTCTCTCCGCGCGAGTCAGCCGCGGACGCAGACTAAAGCTCCGGCAGATGTTCCGGGCCCGGCAGCGGACAGTCGAGAGCGGCGATGATGGACGGGGACGGGGAAAGCTCCGACGAAGCGCGAATACCGGAGTCTTTATCCTGCAGTAAAACACGGAAGCCTCCGAGCCCGTCCGCCTGCGCTAGACGGCGGAGAGAGCGCAGGTAAGCGGCCTTCGTCCGAGCATCGACATCTAACGGGCGTATAGACGCCTGCATAGACTCTTCCATACGCTTGAATCCAAGCGACATCAGGAACTCCGCCTGTGTAGTCAGAAACACAGGGCGAAGCCCCGCGCGCCTGCCATCCTCGATCATCGCGCTGAAATCCACCCGCGCGGTCAGATCCTGCCTGCCGATTCTATGATATGGACTGCCTCCGGCGGTGTGGCGGTAGTAAGTCTGAAGCGTGCCGCGAGGGAATCTGGAACTGTACAGCTCCTCGGATTCGCCGCCATAGTCGATTGTCAGGACATAACCACGCTCCAGGGACGCGCCGACCGTATCTGCCCAAGCGGATATTCCGATATTCACCTCGCCCTCGAATCCGTCGGGCAGATTTCGGGGTAGCCTTTCCATACTCTTACGAAGCTCGCGTGTCGAAAGCTCCCCCAGCGTTTCGTAGAAAACGCTGCCATAGTTGTCGTCACAGCCGTCGTCATAACCGCCGCCACTCGTAGTCGATACATATATCTCGCGCGCTTCCCCATCCACGATGCGAAATCGGTGAACCGGCATCGCGTCGATAAGCTCGTTAGACAGTATGCACCCGACGATTCCGGTGGCAGGTATGGAGTCGGCGGCTATCCATGAAAGATTTCTGGGGGAGGATATTCCTGCTCTGCGATGGTATGCAGGTGGCGGAACACGGTCTATGACTGCATAGCGAAGCGCGCGCAAAAAATCCGGCCAGCGACTGCAGAATCTCGATATATCGCGGGCGAGTAGCCCATCGCCCGCGCCAAGCTCCACCACCCAGAATCGCGCAGGGTGTCCAAGTGTCTGCCACATCACGCGCAACTGAACCGCAATGAGCGCGCCGAAGGCGGGGTGCGCAACTGGGCTGGTGAAATAGTCACCGTCTGCGCCGATTCGGCGGCGGCGTGAGTAGTAGCCGTCAGGATGATACAGCGCAAGCCGCATGAACTCGGCAAAAGTTATCGCGCCGTCATCGGCTATCCGGCGACGGATCGCCAGCTCTGCGCGCGTGGGAGGCAGCCGAGCTTCAGCAGCGAACATCGCGCGCAACAGACGGCTTAGATTATCCGGGCGACCAGCAAGAGATGGAAAGAATCGGCTGTCGGAATGAGCGAGCGCGGGGGCATGTTACGATAAGCCAAGCTAGGAGCCTGCGCCTGCCTGCCGCTGTCTGTTTTGCTGCTGCTGGCGGGCAGCGCGTCTTCTGCTGCCGTCCCTATCCCAGCCCGAACCCTGAATCGAGTTCTTGAACTCTTGGGAAACACCGCACATCTTGCAAGTCCCCATGCTAGTCGGGCCGTTAGGCTGGTCTATTACCCAGTGATGCATACAGTCATCCGATGGCATATTCTCGCTCACCTTAGCCTATACTCCCTCCCCGTTTCCGTTCGAACGGCCTAATTACCGCTGCTCTATCGGAACATACTCCACATCCATCTCTCCGGTGTAGAGGAGGCGAGGTCTGAGTAGGATATTGTTCTCGAACTGTTCGATCACCTGTGCCGTCCATCCCGGCACTCTGCCCATTGCGAATATGGATATGAACAGGTCGTCGGGTATATCGAGCAGATAATAGATTGCGCCGGAGAAGAAATCGACATTCTGGTAGATTCCGCGACGGCGATACGGCTCCATGACTTCGATTACGGACTGTAGAATCTGGAACCACTTCGGTTCGCCTTTGCGCTCGCCCAGTTCACGGGCGTCGTCCTGAAGGTGTACGGATCTGGGATCGACCGCCTTGTAAACGCGATGTCCGAAGCCCATTACTCGTCCGCCACCGCGTATTCTCTCGCGGACATAGTTCTCGGCGTTCTCCTCGGTTCCGATCTCATGGGTCATCTTCATCACTTCTTCGGCGGCGCCGCCGTGTGAAGGCCCCTTGAGGACTGATATTCCGGTGGTAACGGCGCAGTGAAGGTCTGCTTGGGTCGAAGCCGCAACGCGCGCGCCGAATGCGGATGCGTTGATGCCATGTTCGGCATGCAGGACGAAATCCTTATCGATGAGGGCTGCGTCTTCATCCGAAGGAATCTCTCCGAAGAGCATGTACAGAAAATTAGCGGCGTGATTGAGGTCAGGGTTAGGGTCGAGCGGCTCTTTGCCGTCTCGTATGCGCGCATGCGCGGCAACTATCGTAGGCGCTTGCGCCGTTAGCCGAATACCCTTGCGGAGCGTCGCCTCGGATGAGTTGTCTTCGGTCTCTGAATCGTAGGCAGAGAGAGCGGATACCGCGGTTCTCAGCACATCCATAGGATGAGACGAGCGGGTCAGCCTGATTATATCGAGAATCTCATCCGGAAGGGCGCGATTGGATTTTAGATCGGCATCGAAAGTATCTAATTCCGACTGAGACGGGAGGTAGCCATTCATCACGAGAAAGGCAGTCTCTTCGAAAGTGGACTTCTCCGCGAGGTCATGGATGTCGTATCCCCTATAAAGGAGTTTACCGATTTCCCCGTCGATGAAGCTCGACTTCGTTCTATCTATATACACTTCACGAAGGCCGCGATGGAGCTGCACCTTCTCTTCGGTCATAATCTATACTCCTCCCAGATCGGGTTCGGCTCTAGTATGCGGACAGGATATATTCCATTGTCCGCAACGAGTTAAAATCCACAGTCGCCAATATGAATTAGACACGAACCGACCATTAACCACAGCACAGTTGTCACGCATAAAGGCATACAGATTCTATCATCGAGGATTTTGCGTGTCAACAATGGCACACTTCCGCACACTTCGCGGTCGTCCTTCTGGGCGGGCATCGCAGCTGAGCTATCCGGTCGGGTTCTGCGCCTCGAGTTCCACAAGCAGGGCAGAAAAAGATATATACTTGGAGCATTTCCAAACGGACAGTTTCGGAGGACATATGAGTGTCATAGACAGGTTTCGGGTAGGATCGAAAGCCTCTGATGCAGCGCGCGGGGCGATTGGAGATATGGCGGTCGAATGCTTTTTACAGGCAGGCAGGAGACTCATATGAATCCTCTGCAGCCAGTGGAAGTGCCCGAAGTGGTCGTGCTGCGACTGCCTCTATATGTCCGCGCGCTGACCCAGCTCCAACGCGAGGGTTCCTCAGTAGTCAGCTCTCAGCAGCTTGGCGAACGCCTCCAAATGACCCCCGCGCAGATAAGAAAAGACCTGAGCTATTTCGGCAAATTCGGTAAACAGGGGCGCGGCTACGGCATACAGTTCTTGCTGGACAAGCTGCGCGATATTCTAGGGCTGAACAGGGAGTGGAGAGCCTGTCTTATCGGAGTCGGGCGTCTGGGACGCGCTATCATCAACTACACAGGGTTCGCCCCAGAAGGATTCACGATAGTCGCGGCGTTCGACAGTTCGGACGATCAGGCTGGCACATATGTGAGGGATTTGGAAGTACACTCCATGTCAGACCTACCGAATCTGATCGACGAGCTGGATGTATCCGTCGGCATCGTCGCGGTTCCCGCGCCGCAGGCGCAAACCGTAATCGACAGTCTGGTGCTAAACGGCATAAAGGGAATACTGAACTATGCGCCTGTCGCCCCATATGTGCCGAAAGGCATCGTGGTTAGAAACATAGACCCGGTGCTATCGCTGCAATCTATGACCTTCTATCTGAAAGAATAGGGGCTTGTTCTTACCCTAGCCGAGACGAACGACAGCGGTAATAGGCGTGAGCGGCGCAGTCATCGGCGAGTCGCGTTTTAGCCCTATCCGGTCTGCTCCGAGCCGGGCCTGCTCCGCGGTCGTCGCCGGCGTCGGACAACGCCGAGTCGAGCAGTGGAGCGGCGCATAGATGCGAGCGCGCGTTCGAGGTCTGCGTCAGAATCGGCTGAGGCGATACGCTCCTCGGCCCGCCGCATCGCCTCCTCCGCGCGATCTATGTCTATCTCATCGACTCGCTCGGCTGTATCCGCCAAAATCTTGACTTTATTTGCGAGTACCTCCATAAAGCCGCCGCTGACGGCCATGTAGGTCTCTTCGCCGTCCTTCACAACGCGAATCTCGCCCGGCGCCAGCGTAGTCAGCAGCGGCGAATGGCTGGGCAGTATGCCCAACTCACCGTCGGAGCCGGGAGCGACCAACTCATTGACATCCTCTGAGTAAACCACTCGTTCGGCGGTTACTATCTCCAGTCTCATATCGGCCATATTGCTGAACTCTTTCGGACGCTTGGGTCATACCATGCATGGCAGCGTGTTTCGGACCGCCCATTCACGCTGTTCCAGTGCGAACAGGCAAACCCGACACGCGCCAATAAACTAATCCTGCGCTCTCATCCGTTCGGCGTTCTCGACAGCCTCTTCGATAGCGCCGACCATATAGAACGCCTGCTCCGGCAAGCTGTCATACTTACCATCGAGAATCTCTCTGAAGCCTCGAACCGTATCGCGTATCGGAACATAGCGCCCGGCCTGACCGGTGAACTGCTCCGCCACAAACATGGGCTGAGACAGGAAGCGCTGAATCTTCCGCGCGCGGGAGACTGTCAGACGGTCTTCTTCGGACAGCTCTTCGATGCCCAGAATGGCAATGATGTCCTGAAGGTCGCTGTATCGCTGAAGCACCTGCTGCACGCCGCGCGCCACATCGTAATGCTCCTGGCCAACGATGGCAGGCTCCAGAATACGAGAGAAGCTGGACAGCGGATCGACCGCGGGATACAGCCCCTGCTCCGCGATGGAGCGTTCGAGCGATACCACCGCATCGAGGTGACCGAAGGTAGTGACAATGCCAGGGTCGGTATAGTCGTCTGCCGGAACATATATGGCTTGGAAAGATGTTATCGAACCGCTCTTGGAGGATGTAATTCGCTCTTCCAGCGCGCCCATCTCAGTCGCAAGCGTTGGCTGGTAGCCGACAGCGGAGGGCATTCTGCCAAGCAGCGCGGAGACTTCCATGCCCGCCAATATGTAGCGGTACACATTGTCGATGAACATCAGCACATCTTGGCCGCGCTCTTCCTTGAAGTATTCGGCCATCGTAAGCCCGGTGAGCGCGACACGGGCGCGAATTCCAGGAGGTTCGTTCATCTGTCCGAACACCAGCACGGTGTTGCTCAGCACCCCCGACTCCTGCATCTCGTGCCAGAGATCGTTTCCCTCGCGGGAGCGTTCACCGACGCCGGCGAATACCGATACGCCTTCGTGAACTGTACCGATGTTTCGTATCAGCTCCTGGATGATGACCGTCTTGCCAACACCCGCGCCGCCATATGCGCCGACCTTGCCGCCTTTGGTGAAAGGAGTAACCAGATCCATCACCTTCAGGCCAGTCTCCAGAATCTCGACTTCAGTCGCCTGCTCTTCGAAGCTCGGCGGGTCTCTGTGGATCGGCCACGATTCACTATCGTCGATCTCTTCGAGGTTGTCCAAAGTCTGGCCGAGGCAGTTGAACAGCCTGCCGAGTGTGGGATCTCCGACAGGGACTGCGACGGGGCGTCCGGTGTCCGCGACCGCGGAGCCGCGACTCAACCCCTCCGTCGGCCCGAGCGCGAGGCATCGTACCCAGCTGTTGCCCACATGCTGTTCGACTTCCAGCACGAGCGGCTGGCCGGCTATCTCTGTCTCCAGAGCGTTGAAAATAGTGGGCATATCCTCCGGCGGAAACTCGACATCCACCACCGTTCCGATCACCTGTGTTATCCGTCCATTTGCCATCTGATGGTCTCTCCCGTCCTGAAGTGCCCTGTCTTCAGGGCGTTTTGTGCAAACTCAAACTCTCGTTAACTCGTCTTATCGTTCATCCTCATAGTAAGGTTATCTGCGCGCTCGGCGCTATGCCAGCCGCGCTTCTTTACGCCTCCACAGCCGCCGCGCCGCCTACTATGTCGAGCAGCTCGGTGGTAATCGATTCCTGTCTCGCCTTGTTCATCACCAGCGTAAGATCGTCGATCATGGCGTTGGCGTTATCCGTCGCGCTCCGCATGGCGACCATCCGCGCCGACTGTTCGCTGGCGATGCCTTCGAGCAGCGCATGATATATCTGTGTCTCCACATATCGAGGCAGCAGATTGTCCAGCACATGTTCGGGGTTGGGTTCGTAGATATAGCCTACCTGATCTTGCGGTCTGAGGTCTGCCGGCTGTACAGGCAGTATCTGCTCCACAACTGCCCGCTGCAGCGTAGTGTTCACGAAGCGCGCGTAGGCGACATATACGGCATCGACATCTTCGTCGATATAGGAATCCATCGCCAGTCGCGCGATGGGGCTTATATCGAGTATAGAGGGTCTATCGCTGATGTCGGTAAATACAGCGCGCACATTGCGTCCGTATCGCACCATGAAATCTCGCCCCTTCTTGCCGGCGGCGATGATGCGGGCGTTATCGCCATACTCGGCGACGAACTGGCCGGCGGCGCGGTTGATGTTGGAGTTCAGCCCACCCGTCAAACCGCGGTCTGGCGTTATCAGGACGACTTCGACACGCTCTATCGCGCGCGTTCTGAGCAGAGGGTGGATATCGTCCTCATCCTCATTCGGCTGCGCAGCGAGGTCTGCGAGGAGCGAATCGAGGTTATCCGAATAGGGTCGGCTAGTTAGTGCGGTCTCCTGCGCGCGCCGCATCTTCGACGCGGCGATCATGGACATCGCCTTGGTAATCTTGGCAGTATTTTCGACGCTGCGAATACGGCGTCTGAGCTGACGAACGCTGGGCATTTCGACTATGCCTCTATCGAATATGGGGGAATAAGACTCTTCTCAATCTGAAACCATCGACATTACGCAGCTTTCTGACATACGACTATACTTTCTTCCCGCATCGTCGTGTCTGTCTTGCCGGCTACATTAGTTGGGCTGTTAACCATCGGCATCCGCTTGTTAGGTATGTTTCTCACGATAGTTTCTCTATGGCTAAATCCGGCTCTCTCGAAAGCGAATTCAACGAACTCGTCGGTGGGAAGGGTAATTCCTCTGACACGACGATTGCCAACGACATAGCATACAGTCGCATTCTGCGAAGTAACGGAAGCAACAGTCTTTATGCTGTTCATCAAATCCACATAGAACGATTCGACCTGCACAGCTCGTTTCCTATCGATCCGATGAATACCATCGACAGCAGAGGCAACGGGTGAATCTGGTAGATAGCCACACTTTCTGACGCCACCCATTGACATGCGATCGACTGATCTGGCGTCGAGCAACCCTATCCATTCGGATGATAGCCGAGAGAACTGACCGTATGCCACAGTGGTCGGCGAGTCTCCATAGGGCGGCGATGTGATGACCAAGTCGAAGAGTCCGTATTTGCGCGGAGATTCTCCGTCAGCGGTGTTCAAATCAGTCACGACCACATCCACATATTTCCGATGTTCGATGTAGCTGGATAGCCCTGTTCTATTACGCTCGACTTTCTTCCAAAATGTTGCGAACACATCAGGGTTATGCGTCTCCATCCTTTGAACGGGCATGCGCACGAGTTTGAATTCTCCATTCTTCGTGTATGAGCATTCCCTGACGGTTTCAGAAAACGCGACCCAGAGGAAATTGCGGACGATAACATCGCTTATAGCGACAATATATCTCCGAATGACTGACAGATCAGCCATGACGCTATCGGAAAACCAATACTCCATGTTCAATACTTGCGGAAGCCAGCTGCTACACATGCTGACACCACTGAACCTATGTCGTATCAAAGCATTGTCCAAATCTGACAAATGCTCGTCCAGTGTATCCAGTGATTGCGGCTCTGTCTTCGCGGAGGCGATAAGCCTCACAAGCGGGTTGATGTCGCAGCCGACCGCGTTCATGCCATACACGGATGCCTCGACCATAGATGTGCCTGTGCCACAGTATGGGTCTAATAACCAGCCACCCTCGACTCCATAGCGGTCGAGCAGAGCTCTAGCTACTTGCGGAATCATCATCGCAGGGTAATTGTGAAAACAGTGGGTGTATTCTTTGGTATCGGACGACCTGAAGTCCCACGCTTCGTCTTTTCGCTTCGAACCCATTTGCGTCACAGCAACTTCTCTTTGGCGCCGAAGCACAATCCTAAGAAACTTTCGTTGATCCTAAAGGCAGTGCCGTGGTTGCGAACACCTCCAGCAGCATTGATATGCATCCGAATATCGACGACAATCCTGCTGTTTCCAATCAATTCCAGAATGTTACCTGCGTTGGGTCGCCTAAAAAGGAATGCCTCATTAAACCAGAACTCTTCCCTGTTTTCTGCGGCTATGCGAGAATCAGCGTACACAATGACCAACGCTGGCATTTTCTCGCTGAATGTCCTTGCCAGCCCGTCGTCTGTCCACTCTGCGATTAGCTTGCCTGACATGTGGTATAGCTTTAAGCATTCATCCTCGATTCGAGTACTCAGCCCATGGCTGTTTATCTCAGCATTCACAGTGCTATACAGAGCCTGTCGACCGCTTGGGTCAACATATCCATATTCTCTGATCATATCCGCTTGCGGCATTCGCCAAGCCCCTCGGTTGAAGGTAAACAGCGTAATAAGACTCGAAGCGCCTTTTCTATGAGACTTCAGCTCGATTTCGCCAAGATCTGGTAGCTGAAGGTTGTTTTCACCCACATCGAGTAACGATTCTAAAGTATAGCCTACGCCTGTATTGCCTCTTCTCTTGGAGGCGACATATCCGCTACGCTCGAGAATCGCTAACTTCGCCGCCAGTTCAGCTACATCCATCAGCCCTAGTAGGGCACCCCCTCCTTGAACTCGGCGAGCGCGGCCTTGAGCGCATCGCCTGTTTCGTCGCTGATGGAACGCTCCTCGCGTATCTTCGAGAGCAATTCGGGGTGGGATGCGTCCATGTAGCTGTGAAGCGCGTTTTCGAAGGCGATGACACGCTCGATTTCTACATCGTCCAGATAGCCGTTGACTAGCGCGAATATGATGGCAACCTGCTTTTCGACGGGCAGCGGTACATTCTGCCCCTGCTTGAGGACTTCGGTTGCGCGCTGGCCGCGTTCCAGCTGGCGGCGCGTCGCCGGGTCTAGATCGGCGGTGCCGAACTGCGCGAATGTAACCAGCTCACGATACTGCGCGAGGTCCAGTCGCAGCGTGCCAGCCACGGAGCGCATAGCGCGCGTCTGCGCAGAGCTTCCTACGCGGGATACGGACAGGCCGGCGTTCACCGCAGGGCGAATACCGGAGTTGAACAGCTCCGTTTCGAGGTATATCTGACCATCCGTGATAGATATGACATTTGTCGGAACATACGCGGACACATCGCCCGCCTGTGTTTCGATGATCGGAAGCGCGGTTATCGAGCCTCCGCCGTGCTCGTCGTCCATCTTCGCGGCGCGCTCCAAGAGACGGCTATGCAGATAGAAGACATCGCCGGGGTAGGCTTCGCGTCCCGGGGGGCGGCGCAGCAGCAGCGACATTTCGCGGTATGCCCATGCATGTTTGGAAAGATCGTCATAGACTATCAGCGCATCCTTGCCCTGATCCATGAAGTATTCGGCCATTGCGCAGCCGGTATATGGGGAGAGATACTGCATCGCCGCCGGGTCTGCGGAGTTGGCAGCCACTATGATGGTATGCTCCATCGCCCCTTGGCTTTCCAGCAGCGCGACCGTCTGTGCAACCTTGCTCGACTTCTGGCCGATGGCGACATATATGCAGATGAGATCTCCGCCACGCTGGTTGATGATGGTGTCTATCGCGATAGCGGATTTGCCGGTAGAGCGGTCTCCGATTATCAGCTCTCGCTGTCCACGACCAACCGGTATCATCGCGTCGATGGATTTGATGCCAGTCTGAACCGGCGTATTGACTGCTATGCGCGTAGAAACATCTGGCGCGACCACCTCGACGGGACGCGTTTCGGAGGTGTCTACAGGGCCTTTGCCGTCTATCGCTTCGCCGAGCGCGTTGACGACACGAGCCAGCAGCGATTCGCCCACCGGCACTTCGACGACGCGCCCCGTGCTTCGGACGCGCGAGCCTTCCTTGACGGAAACCGGGTCGCCCATGATGACGGCGCCAACTGAATCCTCTTCGAGGTTCAGCGCCATACCCATGATGCCTCCCTCGAATTCGAGAAGCTCAGTATAGGACGCTCCGGAGAGTCCATGAATCTGGGCCACGCCGTCGCCTACCTCAATCACGGTACCTTCGTTGACCGCCTCGAGCTGCTGATCCCAGTTCTCAATCTGGCTTCGTATTACCGAAGCGATGTCCTGACCTCTGACCGCCATTTCGGCCTCCGTTGAATAATTAGTATTAGTATCGGTTTGTCTCTGCGCGTTGTACACGCATTCGTTTTTTAGCTATTGCCTGCGCGCAAGCTCACGACGCATGGTCTGAAGCCGAGTTCGCGTGCTGCCGTCTATTACATCATCGCCGATTCTGATTATCATGCCTCCGAGTATAGAAGCATCCACACGGGTTGTGAGGCTAATTTCACTGCCGGAAAGGTTCGACAGCGTTTCGGAAACTTTCTGCCGCTGAGAGTCGTTCAACGGCACGGCGGAGATGACATCCGCGCGCTCGATTCCGCGATGAGCATCCAGCATCTCCTGATATTTGTCCACGACACCGGGCAGTATATGAACCAGATTCCGACTGGCCAGCAACAGCATCAGATTGACTGCCAGCGGGCCGAGCGAAGACTCGAACGCCTGTCGGATGAGGCGTTCTTTTTGTGTGAACGGTACGCGCGGCGCGGCTAGAATCTGGCGTAAACCTTCATCCGTTACAGCGTCGGCGAGCTGTGTAAGGTCGTCCAACCAGTGGTCGAGTTCATCATGATCGACTGCTAGCTGAAAGACGGCCTGAGCGTATCTAGTTGTCGAAACGCCTACTGGCATTGGAGTTCGAGCCTTCCCGAAGCATTCGGCAATCGGCGCTTGGCCGCTGCCGTCCATGTATGACGCTGCATATAGGATATGTACATGTCATGTATTGTATATATCGGCATAGAGGCGCCCTGTATATGATGCATATAGATGGCCGTCGATTATCGTCGGCCGCTGCCAACTTGCGAACCCTCTTCCAGCACCTGATCTATGAGATCGGCGTGGTCGGATTCGCCGAGCGATCGCTGTACGACGCGCTCTGCGGCTACGAGGGCGAGCCCGGCGAATTCGCGGCGCAGGTCTTCGATTGCTGCATCGCGTTCTCGCTGTATGTTCGACTCGGCTCTGGCGCGCTCTGCGGCGATGTCTTCGCGCGCTTTCGCCAGCTCCTCCTCGCGGAAGCGGTCGGCGACTTCGCGCGCCTGCGCGATCATCTGCTGACCTTCGCTTCGAGACTGCTCTATCTGGAGCTGCATCTCTTCCTGAGACTTTGCAGCCTCTTCCTGCGCGCGCTGAGACGACTCCAGGCTTTCCCGAATCTTACGAGACCTCTCATCGAGGCCGCGAATGATTGGCTTGTACAACAGAAACGACAGCACTCCCACGAGGATGGCGAAACTGATTAGCTGGGTAACGAGACCCGACAGGTTGATTCCTAAGGCTTCCACGCCCTCACCTCGTCCAATTTCCGATGGCCGATTCAGATATGCACGCAGGCGGAGCCCACGCGCCGAGCGGTTATCGTCTTGTGCTGAGCCATCGTCGTCCGAACATCGGAAAACCCGACAACAGCCGAACAGATCGAACTAGACGAACTTGATTATGATTGCTACGACGAGCGCATAGATCGCTATAGCTTCGGTGAACGCGATAGCCAGAATCATGTTCTGCTGAATGGGGCCGGCTGCCTCCGGGTTCCGCCCCAGCGCCTCCATAGCCTTCGCTGCCAGCAGACCGATTCCGATACCGGAACCTATAGCGCCAAGCCCAATAGCTAGACCAGCACCCAGGTTCGCAACATCTCCTTCCATTCTTCTCTTTCTCCTTGTCTTGTCGTCTTGTCCGTTTGGCCGATTCACCGCGCGTCGAACTTATTTGCCCAGCGCGCGTCGAGTGGAGAGGTGTCGATTTTTCGGTTAGTGATGTTCACCGCCGTGCGCGATAGACGCGATCGCGGCGAATACCAAAGTCAGCATCGAGAATATGAGCGCCTGTATCACGCCCACGAAAAGCTCCAGCCCAAGGAAGGGGATGATACCTATGAGTGGTATCAGGAATATCATCGCCGCCAGCAGTACTTCGCCCGCGAATATGTTCCCGAATAGACGGAATGTGAAGCTGATAAGGCGCGCTACCTCCGAGATGGCCTCTAAGATTCCAACGAAGAATCCGATGGGGCCGCCTCTGAAGTTTATGAATTTGCTCAAATGTCCGATTCCGAGCGCCCTGAATGCCCAGAAATGGACCATCACCATTGCGACGATGGCAATTGCGAGTGTGGTGTTTAGGCCTGTGTTCGCGCTGCGGAAGAAGGGGACTAAGATGCCCGCCTGCTTGCCCGCCTGCGGATTCTCTTCCCATTCCTCTATAGTCACACCCGTCCCAACGGAGCCGAACGCCTGATACGCGAAGCCGCCGTCGCCGTCGAAGACCTGCACCTCGATGTGGGCCTTATCGACATAGCCGCTATCGTCCTCGTGGTGATGAATCACCTCTTCGATGGACTCCACGCGGCCGATGGTGCCAAATCCGGGCAGAATACCCAGCCAGTTCGCAGTCATTATGAACAGGAAGATGGTCATTACCAGCGGCAGGAAACGGCGACACGCGCTTCCTCCGGGCAAAGACTCGGCGAGGTTGATGAAAAATTCGACGAAGAGTTCGACTAGGCCTTGGAGCCTGCCGGGAACCTCGCTCATCCCGCTGCGAACGCGCAGCGCAATGAGCGTGAGAACTACGATGGTTATCCAAGTGGCAACCATCGTGTTGGTTATCTTGAAGTCACCAATGACCGGCTTCTCGGTGATAGACTCTGCCGGAATATGAATCGCGGCAAGCGGCGCGCCGAGAAAGCCCAATCCGAAGGCGTCGCCAAGCGCCCCGCCCAAGATGGCGATTACTAAAATCGCCAACGCTACCAACATTATCAGCAGGCTCTTAGGGCCACGAAGCATCTTTACAGTCCTCTGAGTTCAGGCTGTATCGACATTCGAATCATACGATGTCTTACTGCTTGTCTTTATCGTCATCTCGCGCGCTGGGCACTGGGTATAGAACATATCCAAATATCCAACAACCAACTGCGCGCGCCTAGCGCGGCTCGGAAGAACCGAGAACTGCCATTAGCATCCGATACATTCCAATGACTGCAACCGCTATACCACCGCCTGTTCCCAGCATGGTGAGCAGCGGACTCGTCTCCAACGCTCTGTCAAGGAAGAATCCTCCAGCGGCTCCGCCGGCTATGCATATTGCCACGAACCATCCGATTCCCAGCAGGCGCAGCGCAAGAGCCAATTTCTCGCCGCCCATGAGACGGTCTCCCTTTGACAGCTTGTGCAGTATATCACAATCTAAAAAGAGTAATCAACGAAAATGCCCCGCCGAATGGCGAGGCATTTTATTCGTATCATCATGCCCATACCCTCATCGCCAAACGGGAAAAAGAGAAGCAGTGACGCTAGTGACATTATGGCGTAGAGCCCGCCGGGTTCTGGCCTTCGCCCAGGTCTTCCAGATCGAGAGAGTCGATGAAGTCTGTAAAGGCGGAAAGCCCCACTAGTTCTTCTTCCTCGACTGCTGCGCCGCCTTCTTCGCCTCCATCCTCGCTGCCTTGTTTGGCAGACGAGTCGTCATCCATCCGCAGAGCGGCCTTGTCTATGACGGAATCATCGGCGAATATGGGCGCGTCGGCGCGGACGGCGAGAGCTATGGCGTCCGACGGGCGGGCGTCGATCTCCGTCTGACCGCCGTCATGCTGAAGGACTATCTTCGCGTAAAAGGTATCATCGCTAAGATCGGACACTAGTATATGCGCAACCTCAGCGCCCAGCGAGGTTATTATCGCCTCTATCAGATCGTGCGTCAGCGGACGCGGCGTACTCACATCCTGAAGCTTCAGCGCAATCGCGTCCGCCTCTGTAGCGCCAATCCAGATCGGCAGATAGCGATCGTCGGAGTCCTTTACCTTGAGAACCACGACCCGCTGGTAGGTCGATAAGCTAACGCGGATACTGTCTATGGACATCTCCCGCATGAACTGCCCCCTCCTGCTTGAATTGGCTTTAGATTCTAAGTTCAGCCCGATTGGGTGTCAACGGGGTATGCATCGGATTATACACACTACACGCCAAAGCCGCAGGACTACTGCCCTCTACCGTGCAGAGGATACGACCGTTCGCAGCCGTTTGTCTAGCGCAGAACGAGGCATCAGCATGCGCCTTTGACAAGTTCGACATACCAAGCCGATGTCCGCGCCGATCCGTACAATCTCCCACTCCGCGCCGCCGCACGGGTGCGGCTTGCGCAGACGCACGATCTCGCCCATCCGATAGTCGTTCACCGCGCCGCTCACCATGCCCGCTCATGGCGCTCGAGTATGCGGTTTATAGAGTTCCTCAGTTCGCTTGCCGCCTCCCGCGCCTTCTGCTCGAAGTCTTTCCTGTCGCGCGACGCATATGTTATCCCGCGCGAAGAGCTGATCAAGACATTCGGCATACCCGAATCCAGCCCCAGTCGCAACCCGGATTCGAGGTCGCCCCCCTGCGCGCCAACGCCCGGAACCAGCATCGGCATACCTGGACAGCGGCTCCTGACCGAGCCTATCTCCTCCGGATAGGTCGCACCGACCACGATGCCCACATTGCCGTGCCGATTCCACTCCGCCGCGCGAACTGCCATCCACTCGAACAGAGGAATCGCTCCGGAGCTGGTCATCACAGGAACATTCTGAAACTCTGCCGCGCCGGGGTTGGAAGACCTGCACCATACGAAAACTCCGTGGCGCGTATATTCGAGAAACGGCTCCATCGAGTCTGTACCGCCCCAGGCATTCACCGTCGCGGCATCGAATCCCCAAGTCTGGAATATCGCCTTGGCATACATCTCGTTCGTGGAGCCGATGTCGCCGCGCTTGCAGTCCGCGATCAGCACGACGCCGGGAGCGACTTTGCGGATGTGATCCACTGTGCGTTCCAGAGCGACCAAACCCGGCAGGCCCAGCGCCTCATAGAACGGAAAGTTGGGCTTGTAGGCGCAGACCAGATCGTGCGTCGAGTCGATTATGGCTCTGTTGAACTCGAACACATCCGAGACGGCCATTAACTCAGGATCAGGGTCCAAGCCGACACATACTAGGCTTGCGTTCCGCGCCGACGCCTCATAAAGCTGCTGGGAGAACTCAGTCATATTCCATAAATAATACCCCAGCGGTGAGAAGATGGCTAGTGCGCACAGGGCTCGATTGGCGCGCGTCTGGGACGAATGCCACCGCGCGCCGCCTGCCAAGCCCTTATGCTGTGTGCTAACATTGAACGCACATTTCAACTAGGTGATCCTATCATGTCCGAACGAATTCTCGTATGCGTAGCTTGGCCTTATGCCAACGGCTCCATTCATGTCGGAGGAGCGGCAGGCGTATATCTGCCTGCTGATATATTCGCGCGATACCACCGAATGACAGGCAACGATGTCCTGATGGTCTCCGGAAGCGATGCGCACGGAACCCCCGTCACCATCGCAGCCGATCAGCAGGGCGTATCGCCAGAAGACATCATCTCGGGCTTTCAGAGAGAGTTCCTCGACACATGGGACAGGCTTGGCATCGGTTTCGATCTGTTCACATCGACGCACACGCAGAATCACGCAGAGGTTACGCAGGATATGTTCCTGCGTATGCTGGACAGAGGCTATCTGTACCGAGACACTATGCAGCAGCCATACTGCCCAAAGGACGCGCGCTATCTCCCGGATCGATATGTAGAGGGGAACTGCCCGCACTGCGCCTACGACGGCGCGCGCGGCGACCAGTGCGACAGATGCGGGAGCACGCTCGACCCGGAGGAGCTCATCGACGCGCGCTGCCGAATCTGCGGCAGCGCGCCCGAAATCCGCGATACCGAACACTTCTTCATAAAACTCAGCGCATTCGAAGACTCTCTGCTGGATTGGATGCGCCAAAACGAACACTTCAAGCCCAATGTCAAAAACTTCACCATCGGATTCCTCGAAGGCGGTCTGAAAGACCGCGCCATAACCCGAGACCTCGACTGGGGAATCCCCGTTCCCCTCGAAGGCTACGAAGACAAGCGCATATATGTCTGGTTCGAGGCCGTCATCGGCTATCTGTCCGCAAGCAAAGAGTGGGCGAAACAGACAGAGACGCCGAATCGCTGGGAGGATTTCTGGAAGAAAGACTGCCGCGCATACTACTTCATGGGCAAGGACAACATCCCTTTCCACACAGTGATCTGGCCTGCCATGCTGATGGCATATGGAGACCTCAACTTACCCTACGATGTTCCCGCCAACGAATATGTGAACCTAGAAGGGCAGAAAGTGTCCACGAGCCGCAACTGGGCGGTATGGATGCCAGACTTCCTCGACAGATACGATGCCGACGCGATCAGATATGCGCTGGCGGCAAGCATGCCGGAGACTAGCGATTCCGATTTCAACTGGGCGCAGTATGTACGCCGCAATAATGATGAGCTGGTGGCGACATACGGCAACCTCGTCCATCGTGTACTGAGCATGGTCGGGCGAAACTTCGATAGAACGATTCCCGACCCGGGAGAGCTGGACAATGCATCGAAAACGCTGCTGGATGAGGCCGAGAGCTTACTGAACGAGACTTCCGCCGCGCTCGCAGGATGTCGTTTCAGGAGCGCGCTCAGCTCCGCCATGAACATCGCAAGGGCTGCGAATAGATATCTCGACGCAGAGGCGCCTTGGCGGACGGTAAAGACGGATCGCAAGGCGGCGGCGCGCGCGCTGTGGACGGCAATGACGGTCATCGACTGCCTAAAAATTGCGCTGTATCCATTCATGCCAGCAAGCTCAGAGAAGCTGCAAAAGCTGCTGGGGCAGGATGGCGCGGTCGCCGAAGGCGGATGGCGCTGGGAGCGTGACTCTCTGCGCCCCGGAACCACGCTGCCGCGCGCAAGGCCGCTGTTCCGAAAGCTGGACGAATCCACAGTCGAGGAGGAGAGGGCAAGGCTTGGCAAATAGCGCGCAGTCGGCAGTCGCCGAAATTTACGCCCCTGTCCAAGAGCGACTGGAGACGGTGGAACGCAGGCTCGAAAGCCTGGCAGAAGTCGGCTTCCCCTTCCTGTCGGAGCTGCTGAAACACATTTACAGCTCCGGCGGCAAGCGCGTCAGACCGGCCATCACACTGCTGGCCGCCAGCTTCTATCCGCACGACGAGCACAAGACGGATGTTATGGCGACAGCCGTCGAACTGCTGCACATAGCCACTCTGATTCACGATGATACAGTCGATGACTCCAACATACGGCGCGGACGGGCTACTATATCCAGCATGTTCGGCGGCGATATCGCAGTCTTGGTCGGAGACTATGTCTTCGCGTCCTCCGCAACCTTCGTCTGCGACACCGGCCATGTCGGAGTCATACGGCGGTTCTCCGAAACGATAATGGAGCTTTCCAGCGGCGAGCTTCGAGAGCGTATCAGCGCGCACGATCCATCGCAAACGATCGAAGACTACTACGAGCGCATCTACAATAAGACTGCATCGCTGTTCCGCACAGCCGGGGAGACAGGCGCAACCCTCAGCGGCGCGCCGGATGACCAAATAGCCGCGCTTAGGGAGTACTCGCGCGAACTGGGGATGGCATTCCAGATAGTCGATGACATTCTGGATTTTCAGGGCGACGAGGCCGAGATCGGCAAACCCGTCGGGAGCGATCTCGCAAACGGCGCGATGACACTGCCCACATTCATCGCGCTGAAAGGCCAGCCGCCAGACAACCCGATAACCGCCTATATGCGAAGCGACGGAGACCACGCGCTGCTCCCCGACGCTGTTGACATGATCCGACAGCCGCAAACGATAGCGGCTGCATATCGGACGGCATCGGCGCGGGCCGAGCGTGCGCGTAACGCACTCGACGCGCTGCCCGACACAGCGGGGCGAAAGTCTCTCGAGATGCTAGTCGATTATGTGCTTGGTCGCCGGAGCTGACGACGGGCTAACGCCAGAGCCGCCGGAGATGAGCAGCATGTTTCAAGCCTCAGGCCCTTCACATCCAGTTCCTGTTTGGAACTGAAAGAATATGCAACCCATACGATCGCCGTGGCAAGAAACATTCGAGCTATTTGCGCGTTCGATTCACAATAGCGCAATAATCGCTGCGCCATTCATCACTGCGGAGCCACTGGAACGGCTGGCATCCTATCTCGAATCGAATACCAAACCCAAAATCCACCTGCTCACGAACTTCGCTACTGACAGCCTCTGACAGCCTCCTGCATGGCTCACTTGACGCGGGAGCAATAGCAGGATTCTGCAGAGCTGTACCAACCACTGCGGTTCGCCATCTCCCAGGGTTGCACGCCAAAGTGTATATAGCAGATACACACACGGCAATCGTTACCTCTGGGAACCTTACCTACGGGTCTCTCAACCATAACTACGAATATGGATTCCACATCAGCGACTCGGCAACGGTAAGCAGAATTGCCACAGACATTCAGGGGTATGCTGACTTGGGCACAATCGTATCTCACGACGCGATAGAGAATCTAGCAACACTTTCGGAAACTCTGCGAGAGAAGCAGACCCAAACGCTGGACTTTGCCCCGACCGATCTTTTGGAAGAGATAGAACACATTCGTGATTCTCTAATGCGGCTACGCGGATCCTACGGCGAGACAACGCATTCCATTTTCGAGCGTACAATCATTTACCTTCTGAGTATCAGACCTTTAGCAACTCATGTGATGCATCCGCTTATACGAGATATTCACCCCGATCTGTGTGACGCCAGTATGGAACGAATAATAGATGGCGTGCATTTTGGCAAGACTTGGAAGCACCGTGTCAGGGCCGCTCAACAGCATCTGAAAGACAAAGGCACTATCGATCTCATCGAAGGGTATTGGCATCTGGTCAATGGAGAATAATTATATAGTAACAGGGTCACGCGACAGCGGAATAATATCTCGGTGTCATCACACTGCATTCGGGACCTTCCTCGAAGGAAAGATTGCTCGAAAGCTCAGATACGATATCCGTGACAGCTAAATAATAGGGGGCGGACTCATCGGAATCCGCCCCCTCTGCTTTCGTTCAGGCTATATCAGCTGGCTATATGTAGTGAACCTTACAAAGTTTAATCGGCAGCTATCGCGCAGACCACATGGACGCTGAGGCCCCAATCGCCATTAACTGCGCTGAACTCATTAGCCGTTGCCGTCCACGATGGGGTCTTATCCCTCGTCACCCCGACGGGATGCGTGGCGACGATACCTACGCCCGAGGGAACACCATCGTTAGTAAGACTCGGCCCCAGCACTTGCGCGCCTCCACCGATAGCAACCTTGCCCTCTGGACAGCGAGCTACCACAGTCTTGTTTTCACTGTTGGCTTCACTCTGCTCGACCTTAAGTTCGGCCTGACTCACGCCTGCCGGGCCTTGCTGTCCCTGTGGGCCATGTGGGCCGGCATCACCCTGTGGGCCTGCCAATCCACGCTGACCTGATACTCCCTGCGGACCTACCAGGCCTTGGACTCCTTGTGCGCCTGATTCTCCCTGCGGGCCGGATGGGCCTACTGGCCCCTGCGGTCCTGCCGGTCCTTCAGGGCCTTGAGGTCCTGTGTCGCCCTTGATTCCCTGCGGGCCTTGAGGTCCTGTGTCGCCTTTTTCACCTGGTTCGCCAATCGGCCCCTGCGGGCCTACTGGCCCCTGCGGGCCTCTAGGACCCCGAGGGCCACCGGCCGGGCCTGGTTCCCCTTGAGGGCCTGTCTCCCCTTGGGGGCCTGGGGGTCCGGGATCGCCGTCTTCGCCTTTTTCACCTTGATCGCCCTGCGGGCCGGGGGGGCCACCTGGTGTTCCTGGAATTCCACGATCTCCTTGATCGCCCTTCGGGCCGCCGGGGCCTATTGGACCAACGGGCCCAATCTCACCAGCAATGCCTTGGACCCCTTGCGGACCCTGTACTCCCTGAAGCCCCCGCTCGCCCTGCGGGCCTTGTGACCCTGCGAGACCCGCCGGACCTTGCGCCCCTACGAGACCCGCCGGGCCGGTCTCCCCCGTAGGACCCTGCGGGCCTGCGGGACCCTCTGCTCCTGCCGGACCCTGCGCCCCCGTGTCACCACTACAAGCGGCGAACACAAGCGCGGCGCAGATCAAAAGAGACAGCAGTCCGAACCACTTCTTGATTATATCAATCGACATTCGATACCTCCAAATCAACCGTTTGCCTAGTCTTTATTTTATACAACGCCAAACAAATCAATGCTACTACCACACTGGTAAGATATGCAACTAAATCAAGGTGGACGCTCCAGTTTACGAGCATCGCTTGCAACTTGCTCCAAGCCACCACTCCATTCCATCTTCACCAGCCTCGATGCAATGTTCCAATTCGATATGAGCCGGACAACTCACGGTATCCATAGTCAGCCGTCAGACATCGAGGATGATGATGTCCTTTCACCAGCTGGGTTGACTCCCACTGATTTCGTGCATAAAATCTCCCAACTGTTCTCTGTTGTCAGTCCTAGTTGTCCTATTTGCTTGCTCACTATTCATATCATAAGTCATATCACAAGCCAAACTGTAAGAGATTTCTCATAAAATGGCATACACGGTAGCAACTGACTACCCGACCCGCGTCCGCAAACCCGCCGACTTCGATCAGTTCTGGCAGGATGTGACGAATCAGGCTGCGCAAATACAGCTGGAGCCGGATACCATATCCGAACCGTTGCGCTCTTCTGCTGATTTGGAAGTGTATCAGGTATTTTTCAATAGCATCGACAATGTTCGGATAGCAGGATGGTACTGTCTGCCATCGAATCGGAGCGAGCCGCTACCCTCGGTCATAGTCGTACCCGGCTATCAGAGCGATCCGGCCATACCCAAGAACTGGGCAAAGCTGGGCTACGCAGCGCTCGCTGTCGCGCCCAGAGGCAAGCTGCGCTCCAAGTCGCAGTTCGACCCTGGCTATCCCGGTCTGCTGACCTACGGAATAGTCGATCGTAATGTGTATTCTTATCGCGGGTTCTATGTCGATGCATGGCGGGCGGTGGACTTTCTGCTCGGCAGAGACGAGGTGGACGCTTCGAGAATAGGCATAACGGGCAGCAGCCAGGGCGGAGGCCTCACTCTCTGCACCGCCGCCATGCGCCCTGAGATACGCGCGGCGGCGGCTGGCGCTCCCTATCTCACAGGATACATCGACGCTATCGAACTGACGCATACTTATCCATACGAAGAGATAAACGACTATCTGAGACTCCATCCCGAAAGCCGCGAGGATGTCAAAGAGACGCTGGCATATTTCGACTGCATCAACTTCGCTGACAGAATAACCTGCCCCATAATCGTCAACATCGGGCTTCAGGACAATGTCTGCCCGCCAGAGACCGCATACGCTATGTTCGACAGAATAGCGAGCTTAGACAAGCGGATGTATGCATACGACCAGCAAGGCCACAGCGCGGGCAGCGCAATCCACACGCCGATAATCGAAGAGTTCTTCGACACTCACCTAAGAGCGGGGTGAACGATGTCCCAGCGTCAGTACACGCCGCCAGCCGATTTCGACTCGTACTGGACGGCTGTCATACGAGAGCTGACCGATACGCCGGCGCGCCCCGAAATCGAAGCGATTCCTATGCGCTCAACGAAATTTGCCAATCTGTACGGAGTTCGCCTGACTAGCATTGGCCCATACAGACTGTTCGGATACTTGAGCATCCCCACCGGCGACGGCCCTTTCCCCGCCATATACTGGCCGCCCAAGTACGCGAGCGTGCTGGAGACGATACCGCAAGGAGCGGCGAACTCTATGCGTAGCCGATTCGTAACCTTCTCCTGCGCGGGGAGAGGGCAGCGCAATGCCGACAAGCCGTTCGCAGCGATGTTCCCCGGTCTGCTGACGGAGGGAATCGAATCGAAAAGCCGATATGCGTTCCGCGCAATAGCAGCTGACGGCGCCAGAGGGCTCCAATATCTGCTGTCGCGTAACGAAGTAGATAAGAACAGAGTCGCAGTCATAGGGAACGACTTGGCAATGCAGATCGTCGCGCTTTTGGGCGAGGCGTCTCATCTAATCTGTACCCCCGCGCTGTTCTTCGATTCTCTGCGTCTGGCCGCAACATCCAGCGCCTATCCGCTGGAAGAGCTGAACGACTTCATTCGGTTTCGCCCCGACGCGAGCGCGGCGGTGGAGGAGACTCTAGGATATTTCGACCTACGAGGATTCGCCCCAGCAGTCAGAGCGAATACTCTGATAGCGGCCGGCCCCGAAGGGTCGAATCTATCGCCAGACGCGCTCGCGCCGCTTGCTAACTCTATCAGCGCGGACACTACCATTTACGCATCGCAGCAATCCAGCTATTTGGACGGAATGTTCATAGAAAACTGGATTGCCGATGAGATGGGTTTCGACTCTCCGATCTTGCCAGAGGTATGGCGATAGCGGCAGAACGATCTTGGAGACCACTCCGGAGAGAACCATTGTGGAGACCGACTGTGGAGACCGACATAACGACAACGACGCCCGAAGCGCAGCCAAAGCGCGTCTCATTAAAAATCGAGGGTATAGAATATGCCCTCACGCTCGACCCCAGCCGTCACATACTCACGGACGCCGCCGTACTGATAGACGATGGCGCGATAGTCGGCGTCGGCAAGACGGCGGACTTTTCGGATACAGCGGCGGATCGCGTAATAGACGCGCGCCACTTCGTCGCTACACCTGGATTCGTCAACTGCCACATGCACATAAGCTACGCCCACGCCACGCGGGGCATCTTCCCCGACGACCTCGGCCCAGCATATCTGCCCAATGTATTCCGTCTCCAAGAAGTCATGTCGCCCGATGAGGAACGGCTGACCTCTCTGCTAGGAATAACCGAGCTACTAAAGTACGGCACGACGACATTCATAGACCCCGGCAGCGCCAAGCATATAGATTCCTGCCTAGAAGCATACGCCGTCGCCGGGTGCAGAATCGTCACCGGAACACAAGTGACTGACAGGCCGAATCCGCTGAATTTGCCAGTGTATTCGACGGACGACGCGCTAACCGCAACCCGCGACACCATCGAACGATTCGATGGAGAGCTGGACGGCATGGTTCGGGCATGGGCGATGCCATTCTCTCCCGACTACGCATCCGCAGAGCTACTGACCGGGACGCAGGCGATTGCGAAGGATGCTGGAGTCCACTCGACGCTGCATCACAGCTACACCGACGCATCGCGTGAACAGTGGCTGGCAAATACTGGTATGACTCCGACGGCATATCTGGCTGAGATCGGCGCGCTGGGACAGGATATGCTTCTAGCGCACGCGCTGGGCATAACCGAAGACGATGTGCAGACGATCGCGGGTTCGGGCGCATCCGTGGCAATGTGCCCCACAGCAGCTGCCAAAGGCGGAGCTGGGATGACGCGCTCCGCGCTGCTGCCGGAACTTCTCGCAGCCGGTGTGCGAGTCGGCCTCGGAACGGATGCCGCCAACAACTCGAACCTCATCGAAACCATGCGCTCCATGTATCTCGTCGCAATACTGTACAAAGACGGGCGGCAAGATGTATCTATGATACCCGCAGAAACCGCCGTCGAACTGGCGACGCTGCGAGGAGCGCAAGCCATGGGAATAGACGACCAGATAGGATCCATCGAGACTGGCAAACGGGCAGACATCGTTCTATTCGATACGCGGCGGCCAGAATGGCGCACGCTGTTCTCCCCGGTCAACAGTCTCGTATATGCCGCTGATGGACGCAGCGTGCATACCGTCATCGCAAACGGGCGCGTAGTCGTCGAAAATCACTCCCCCACCTTCGTCGATGAATGGGAGCTGATTCAGCAAGTACAGCATATCGGAGAGAGTATGCTCGACAGAACCGGCGTCTCGTTCCATTCACGCTGGCCGGTAGTCTGAAACTCGCCCACCACAGCATCGAGGCGTAGCGACATAGCGAGAAACACGGATTCGCCATGAAACTGGCGCTCGTACAGATGACTTCACAGAAGGCAGACACGGACGCCAACATCCACCGCGCGTGCCGGTTCATAGACAGCGCGGACTATCTCGGCGCGGATGTAATCTGCTTCCCGGAGGCGAACCTCACCGGGTTCGTCACGCCGCGCAAGTTCCCCAACGCCGTCATCGGCTGGGAGCATCCAGCCCTAGAGACTCTGTACGAACGCTCTGACAGCAGCCCTGCATCGATTGTAGTCGGCATCGTGGAACATAATCCTAGCGGCGGCAGGCCATTCGTATCGCAGGCGGTCATCCGACGCGGGCGCATCGTCGCGCGGTATCGTAAGCTACATATCGCAGGCGATGAAGAGCTGCTGTTCGAGCAGGGTTCGGATGTGTCGATTTGCGAACACGATGGGAAGAAGTTCGGCCTGCTGGTGTGCGCAGATCAGCAGCGCAAAGACCTGTTCGCTCGATGCAAAGATAGAGGCGCGGGGCTGGTCATCCTCCCGTCCGCGCCGGGGCTGTTTGGGGCGCAGAGTCGGCGCGATTGGCAATCCGGCTACGAATGGTGGCGAGAGACATGCCGAGACGGCATCGGCGCCTACGCCCGCGAGCTGGGCATATGGACTGCGGCAACGGCGCAAGCAGGTCGGACGCAGGACGAAGACTTCCCCGGCGGCGGCTGGGTCTATGCTCCGAGCGGACAGCTGACAGCGGCAACGAAAGACTGGGAAGAGGGAATGATAGTCGCCGATGTGACGCTGTGAACCAATCGAAGGCTATGATTCCCGCAGCGTATCCAAAAACCGCCTATCTTCATCGGAAAGAGCCAGCCTCTCCAGCAGCTCTGGCCGCCTTTCGAGCGTTCGCCGCAGCGATTCACGACGCTGCCAGCGAGCAACCTCCGCATGATGTCCCGACAGAAGCGTCTCCGGCGCGTCCCAATCTCTGAACCTCGCGGGGCGCGTGTACAGCGGATGCTGGAGCAGACCCGTCGTAAACGAATCCCTCGCGGGCGACTCCGCCGAACCCACTACGCCAGGCAGCAAACGCGATACTGACTCCACTATCACCATAGCCGCAAGCTCGCCACCGCCCAATATGTAATCGCCAATACTTATCTCATCCGTCGCAAGATGCATCCTGACGCGCTCGTCGATGCCTCCATAGCGTCCGCATATAAGCGCAAGCTCTCGATGTTCTGCAAGCTCCTCCACTACGCGCTGCGTCAGCGTCCGTCCCTGCGGAGTGAGCAGCGCGACCGGCGTGGAATGTGTCATCGCGCCAGATTCGCGCATCGTCTCCACAGCCTCGAACAGCGGCTCCGGCTTCATCACCATGCCCGCGCCGCCGCCATACGGATAATCGTCCACAGAGCGATGCCTGTCATGCGTGAAATCCCGTACATCGTGCAGGTTTACAGATACAAAGCCACGCTCTATCGCCTTTGCCATAATGCTCTCCGCTGTAAAAGCGGCGAACATGCCCGGAAACAGCGTAAATATATGAAACCGCATGATGATCTGGCTACGGGTCGGTGTGCGTTCGCCAGCCGCGTATCATCTCGATAGCATGTGGAATAGCGCGTAGAGCCACCTCCAGCGTTTCACGGACACCAGTGGGGCTGCCAGGCAGGTTGATGATAAGACATCCGGCGCGGACGCCGACGACGGCGCGGCTGAGCATAGCGAAGGGTGTATTCTTCAGCGTCTCCATCCGCATCGCCTCGCCAATTCCGGGCGCCTCTATATCCAGCACAGCGCGTGTAGCCTCCGGCGTCACATCGCGCGGCCCCAAACCCGTTCCCCCCGTCGTCACGATCACATCTGCCGTCGCGCTGTCGCACCAGTCGATCAGAGCGGCAGATATCTCATCCTTCTCATCTGGGACGATACTGCGGGCGATCTGCGCAAAACCCGCCGCCGACATCATCTCGGCGATAGCGTCCCCGCTGGTATCGGCGCGCTCGCCTTTGGAACCCGTGTCGCTGACAGTCAGTAGCGCATAGCTGAACTTGGAATCAGAACTGGACATTTTTCACCTTTCCTATCCTAGAACTCTTATCATAAAAAGCCCACAATTATCCTTGCAAGCATCGGATACCCAATGGGACACTGGAATCCTAGATTCAGCAATGCGCATGATTGTGCATGATTGGCATTTTCTAGTGCGGAATGGATAACTAATTATCCTCGGCGGTGCATGCCAAATGATACTAGATATTATGTTAACATGCTGGGAGCAGAAGTAGCGTAGATTACCGCTGTTGTCTTAGAGTGGCGTGGAGAAGTAGAATTATCCAACCGATGATGAGTGCAGTCACAGAATTTGGCGCGGTATCTACGCATACTGCCGTTATGGTGGTGGAGGCGCTGGATGCGCTGGCTCCATCGCCAGGGGGCAAGTATATCGATTGCAATTTGGGGGACGGAGGCCATACAGAGGCTGTTCTTCGTTCGGCGGATGGAGTTCGTGTGCTGGGAATAGACATGGACTATGGCGCGATTTGTAGATCGCATGAACGCCTGTCGATATGGGGTTCGAGCGTATCGCTGTATCATGGCAACTTCGCCGAAGTCGCAGAAATCGCCCGCCACAGCGATTTCTCTCCGTGCAGCGGTGTGCTGTTCGACCTCGGCGTATCCTCGGCGCAGCTGGACACCACAGGGCGCGGCTTCAGCTTCAGACACGATGCGCGGCTCGACATGCGCTTCGACCAAAACGGCGGACTAACAGCATACGATTGCGTAAACGGCTGGTCCGAAACTGTGCTGGAAACGGTAATAGCCGACATGGGCGGAGAACCGCGCGCAAAGCGAGTGGCCAGAGCCATCGTCAGGGAGCGCCCTATCGAGACGACAGCGCATCTCGCAAAAGTAGTAACCAAGGCGCTTGCATGGCCTAAACGCAGTCGGATTCATCCTGCCACTCGGACTTTTCAGGCGCTGAGAATGGCCGTCAACAACGAAATAGGTTGTCTGAAAAGCGGTCTGCGCAGTGCGGTGGACAGCCTCGAGCGCGGTGGACGAATGGTGGTCATAAGCTACCACTCCATCGAAGACAGGATCGTAAAGCGTTTCATGCGCGAACGAGCTGCAAGCTGCGTCTGCCCCCCGCGTCTGCCGCAGTGCATATGTGAGCGCGCGCCCTCGCTTCGGCTGCTCAGTCGAAAGGTGATCAAGCCATCCGTCTCTGAAGTACGAAACAACCCCCGCGCCAGAAGCGCGCGAATGCGAATAGCAGAACGAATATAGAATATAAAAGAGTGAGCCGACACCAACAATCTGCATGACGACATCAACGCCGGAGCTGGAGAAAACGGGTATGACGCAGGAGCCAGAGATTTTAGCTGCTGTTGACGTTGGAACAACGAAAGTTTGCACCATCGTCGCGCGACGCGAAGGTAACAGGCAGTTCCGAATACTGTCGCATAGCGTCGTTCCAAGTAAGGGAGTCGGACGCGGCAACATAGTGGACATCGCAATCGCAGGCGATGCCATCCAAGAGTCCATCCGACAGGCGTCTCAACAGGCGTCCGAAAGAGTCGTTTCCGCATATGTCGGCATAACAGGCTCGCATGTAACCTTCGCCCGCCAGATGGATGTAATCGACTGGGCAGCCTCGCGCGGAGTCATCACACGCGAAGACTTAGACAAGGTGCCGGGAACAGTAGCCGCCACCGGCAAGCGCCAGGGACATACCGTTATACATGCCCTCCCCCGATCCTATGTACTCGACAGACAGGCGGGAATACGCTATCCGCTGGGTATGCACACCAAATATCTGGAAGTCGAGAGCAACATAATCTCCGCGCGAACCCCCCTGACTAGAAATCTCGTATCAGCCATCGAACGCGCCGGGCTTAGAGTCGATGCGCTGGTGCTGGAACCAATAGCAAGCGCAGAAGCAGTTCTGACAGAAGATGAAAAATATGAAGGAACTGTTCTCGTGGACATCGGCGGAGGCACTTCGGATATCGTCATCTACAAGCGTGGAGTCGTCGAGCATGTCGCTGTAATCCCCATCGGTGGATTCCAATTCACCAACGACATCAGCGTTACATTCAATGTAACTATGGACGCGGCGGAATCTGCAAAGCTGGAATATGGCAATACGGAGCCAATAACATACAGCGCAATAGACAGCGTGTCGCTGCCCCAGCAAGGCAGAGGCGGCATGCGTCGTATCGCCCTGCGAGACATCTCCCAACTCGTGCGCGAACGCGCCACTGAGGTGGTACGGATGATTAGACTCAAAATACAGGAATCGGGCATCGAAGACACTTCTGCCTGCTCCATCGTGCTGACCGGTGGCAGCTCGAAATTGCCGGGACTCGACAGCGTGGTGATAAGAAACCTCACTGACCGTATCCGAATCGGCGGGTCTCGACCAGGGCCGAATGTGCCTAACGAGCTGTGTGGGCCGGAGTTCGCAACTGGCGTTGGACTCTTGCGCTGGGCTATGAAGTATCAGGGAACGCCTACTAAAAAATCCGAAGAACAGCAGGAACCTGAACCCGAATCAGCAGCAGGGCCTGAGAATCGCGGCGCTCGCGGCGGATTATTCCGAAGGCTATTCTCAAACTAACCATATAGTGATCATGTAACAGGTAGATAGAAACTAGCCATTTTGAATACAATCTCAAAAATACAAAAGACATATTCAGGGGGACCGAATGGCGACATATCGCGGCGATCATGAAAACGTTGCCCGTATCAAAGTTGTTGGCGTCGGCGGCGGCGGCTCCAATGCTGTCTCGCGGATGTTCCGAGAACGTATCCCAGGCGTTGATTACTTGATTGTCAACACAGATTCGCAGGCTTTGATTCGCAGCGATATTCCATTGAAGGTGCGTATCGGAGACCAACTCACACAGGGCAAGGGCGTCGGGGGAAATCCCGACCTCGGAGCTAGATCGGCTGATGAAAGCCGTGAAGACCTCTACGAGGTCGTAGCCGAATCGGACATGGTATTCATAGCAGGCGGCATGGGTGGCGGAACTGGCACAGGCGCGGCCCCAGCCATCGCGCAAATATCCAAAGAAACCGGCGCGCTCACCGTGGCCGTCGTTACCAAACCGTTCGCATTCGAGGGCCTGCGCCGTATGCGAGTCGCTGAAGACGGCATCAAAAAACTCAGCGAACATGTAGATACTCTCTTGGTAATTCCCAACGAACGTCTGCATGTCATCGCAGAAGAGGAAATTACAGCGGAAAACGCCTTCAAAATGGCCGACGATGTTCTGAGAATGGGTGTTCAGTCCATCGCAGAACTCGTCACCGTCGCCGGCGACATAAATGTCGATTTCGCCGATGTGAACGCCGTCATGCGAGAGTCCGGCCCTGCATGGATGTCCATAGGATGGGGCACAGGCGAACACCGCGCGCGGGAGGCGGCTCAGCAAGCCATCACGAACCCGCTACTCGATGTATCCATCGAAGGCGCGCGCGGCGTACTGTTCAACATAACCGGCGGCAGTGATCTGAAACTGTCAGAACTCCACGAAGCGGCAGAAGTCATACAGCGAGTCGTCGATCCCGACGCGAACATAATCTTCGGCATGGTTACAGACCTGAAGATGGAAAACGAGATCAAACTCACCATCATCGCCACAGGCTTCCCAACCAAAGACACCGTCAACGAGAACGAGGCGCAAATCGATCGCATCCTCTCAGAAGCGCTCGCCAGCAACGATCAATCCGATCTCGACCTGCCTCCGTTCCTACGGCAAAACTCCAGGGCGCGCTCCCGGCACGGAATGAACTAACAGACACGGCCTCTCCCGCCCACCGTAGTACGCTTCTAGACCCTGAAGGCGTGGCCCACTGCCGGCCGAGCCTTCAGGGTCTCTTCATTACATACCGCTGAACCCTTTCCTCACTTCTCGCAGATCCAATATGTGGCGAAAACAGCGGATTTTGCGATTTATACTCGTTGACGATATACTATATGTGGTGTTATCGTAATAATATACCACTACAATTTGTATTTTCCAATAATTTGATTAACTAAAATATAATATGCAGGCCTATATTTTGACTTGTCCATATTGCAAACACTCGAACTCGAAAGTGACTGACTCCAGAGACTCCGGAGATAGCATCCGTCGCCGTCGTGAATGCGCTGGCTGTGGACGACGCTACACCACTTACGAATATGTCCAGACGCGCGCTGTCCAGGTCGTCAAGCGAGACGGACGGCGGGAAAACTTCCAGCGCGACAAACTTTTCGCCAGCCTGTCGAAAGCCTGCGCCAAGCGTCCACTGGCAGTCGGCAGTATCGAAAAGATGGTGGACAATATCGAAGGGCGCGTGATCGAGTCCGGGCGCGCGGAGGTATCCTATCGAACCATCGGCGAGCTGGTCATGGAGCGGCTCGGAGACATCGACCGCGTCGCATACATACGCTTCGCCAGCGTATATCGAGATTTCAGAGACATCGAGAGCTTCCGCGAGGCAATCGACGACCTGCTGCTCGCCCCGGACGAGTAGGCGGCGGCAAAGACAGACCAACAGCGAAGAGGACACGGACGGCAAGGTAAGGCGGATTGGAACTAGGCATAAACCATCCCCGCTCCGCTCCAAACACTGCATAAGAAGCGGGAAGGCATAATAAAGCCCGCGATTTCGCCTTGCATTCTATCTCGAAATCATAGATTATATGTTCTAAAGAAGAATATAAAACCCTACCACAACATCGCCAACACCTATCCGATTCTCAAAAGCCATCACACGGGACGACAATGCGCGACCCGAAAGGGGGCCAAAGAATGAACACTCACAAAGAGCATGTCAGAATACGACCAGACGCCAGCGGCGAAAACCTCCGAGAGCAAGTCTCCCGCTATTTGGAGAACGCTCCCGAAGAGATACTTAGCGCGATTGTCCGTTCGCTCGCGCCATCCGAGGACGACGGAGCCGACGAGAGCGAACTGTCCGAAAACGCTCTGCATATTCTGGAACAGCGCTATCTAACGAAGGACGCCGACGGCAACCCTATCGAGACGCCCACGCAGCTGTTCCGACGCGTTGCCAACGCAGTGGCGCAGGGCGAGAATGAATCACTCCAAGCCTTATGGGAAGGGCGGTTCTACAACCTGCTAACCTCTCTGAAGTTCCTGCCCAACTCCCCAACCCTCGTCAACGCCGGCTCCGGACGCGGATGCCTCTCCGCCTGCTTCGTCGTCAGCCCGGAAGACGACATGGAATCCATAATGAGCGTCGCGCACGACGCCGCGATGATCGAAAAATGGGGCGGCGGCATTGGCTTCGGTTTCTCGAAACTGCGACCCAAAGGCGATGCGATAGCGACCACACATGGCCAGGCCTGCGGCCCCATCGCGGTCATGAAATTATACTCCGCAGTCGGCGCGACGCTCACACAGGGCGCGTTCCGACTCGGCGCGCACATGGGACAGCTCAGAGACTCACATCCAGACATACGCGAGTTCATCCACTGCAAGGACGATGACGATACGCTTCAGAACTTCAACATCTCCGTGCAGATAACCGACGCATTCATGGAAGCCGCCATGAATGACCGTGAATGGCAGCTGATTACGCCCAGAGACGAAGGCAGCGGCCCATCCGGGAATATAGTCGAAACGATCTCCGCCCGCGAACTCTGGAACGACATCGCAAAATCCGCATGGAAGACCGGAGACCCAGGCGTCGTGTTCATCGACCGCGTCTGGGAGACTGCCCCCAACCCGCAGCTAGGCCAAATCGAGACATCCAACCCCTGCGGCGAAGAGTTCCTCGAAAACTACGGCAACTGCTGTCTCGGATCCATCGCGCTCGACAAGCATATCGAAAACGGCGCATTCGACTGGAGCGCGCTCGAAGATACGATACGAACCGCAGTCCGCTTCCTCGACGATGTAATCGCCGTCAACTCGTTCCCGCTTCCAAAGCTGCGGGAGGTCAACCTCGCCACCCGACGCATCGGGCTGGGCGTCATGGGCTGGGCAGACGCGCTCATCAAAATGGGAATCCCATACGATTCTCCGGCAGCTCTCGAACTGGCCGACGAACTGGGCGGATTCATCGAAAGCACGGCATGGGACGAATCCGCGAACCTCGCCAAGGAGCGCGGCCCATTTCCCGAATACGAAAACTCCGCGCTCGAACAGCGTGGGCTTCCCCCAGTTCGCAACTCCAGCGTCGTAACCATCGCCCCAACCGGAACTATAAGCCGACTGGCCGGATGCTCCAGCGGAATAGAGCCACACTTCGCGCTCGCTTGGTGGTCCAATGTGTTGTGGAAAGACCAAGACGGCAGCAGCTCGCGCCTGTTAGACGCGCCTGCGTCCATAACCGAATCACTCGAAGCGCAATTGGAAGACGATGCGCAAGTACGGCAGGCGCTGGAAGAGATCGCCGAAAATCCGGACAGCGCAGAAGACATACTAAAAGCGCATGGACTCGACCCCGCCATATATCGTACCTCCATGACGATCAGCCCAGAGGCGCATGTCCGGATGCAAGCCGTCTGGCAAAAACATGTGACCAACTCCGTCTCCAAAACCATCAACCTGCCCAACAGCGCGACTGTGGAAGATGTCCGCAGCGCCTACGAACTGGCGTGGGAGACCGGCTGCAAAGCCGTCACAGTTTACCGCGACGGCTCCAAATCCATGCAGGTGCTGGAAACGAAATCCGAAACGGAACAGGGTGAACAGAGTCGCAAAGACGCAGGCGTACTCCTCGAACAGCCGCACATGCTCTCACCCAGACAGCGCCCTACATCCATGTCCGGCGTAACCGACCGAGTCCGCACCGGACACGGAAACATGTATGTAAACATCACATTCGACGAAAACGGAAAGCCATTCGAAGTGTTCACCACGCTGGGCAAGGCAGGCGGCTGCGACTCCGCAAACCTGGAAGCGGTATCGAGAATGGTATCGCTCGCGCTGCGCTCCGGCATAGACCCAGACGAAATAGTAACACACCTGCAGGGGATAACCTGCTGCCCCGCGTGGGACGGCGGAACACTGATACGCTCCGCCCCCGATGCCATGGCGCACGCGCTGGCGAGCCACATTCACGCATCCCACCCAGCGATACACGGGCCGTCGGAGGCGCGCCCCGCCAGCGTCGTTCAACCCGGCCTTTTTCATACGAAGACACAGGGCAACGGCAGCTACGCCAACGGCAACGGCAACGGGCATCACGCCATATCCGCCGGAACCTGTCCCAAGTGCTCCGGCGGCCTCATTCATCAAGAAGGCTGCCTAAACTGCCTCCAGTGCGGATACAGCAAATGCACATAGAGCGCAAATAGACAACAGAAGCGAGCCTGCATCATCGTTCCCCCTCTATAATGAAACGAGCATCTCTTAGGAGCGATGATGCAGATTCGCGCTGGCGCCTGCAAACCCCAGCTGATCGTCAGCGCGCGCATGGCAGTATGCAGTATAATGATCACCCAAGCCCCCCAACCCGGCTCTCATCGCATAAGGCGATATTCGGAGAGGTATCACAATGACTGAAAGACCACTCGTCGCCATTACCATGGGCGATGCCGCGGGCATCGGCGCAGAGGTGACTGCAAAGGCGCTCCAAGACGAATGGGTCTATGAGAAGTGTCGCCCCTTCGTTGTTGGCAGCGCAGCCTCGATGGATGCCGCGCTCGAACTCATCGACACGCCAAGCAGAGCGCGTATCGTCCAAGACCTTGCCGAAATCACGGGTGATTACGGCTGCATAGATGTCATGGATTTGGAGAACCTAGACTTCAGCGATATTCGATATGGCGCGCTGTCTCCCGATGCGGGGCGCGCGTCAGTAGAATGGATACTGCGCGCCGGAGAACTTGCCGCGTCAGGCCAGATCGCCGCCATCGCCACCGCTCCGATCAACAAGGAAGCCTGCAAGCTGGCAGGCTATGAAGACATAGGCCATATGGAGATATTCCAAAGGCAGACAAACGCGCCCAATGTCGCCACCATGCTGATGGCGCGATCGCTGAGAGTCGTTCATCTAACTACACACCGCTCGCTGAGGGTGGCGTGCGATTATGTTACGCTGGAGAATGTACTGAACAAGATAACACTGACAGATACATGCTTCCGCGCATGGGGATTCGACAGCCCTCGCATTGGCGTCGCCGCGCTGAATCCGCACGCATCGGACGGCGGGCTGCTCGGAGACGAGGAGGAGCAGCAGATAGCTCCCGCAGTAGAGGAGGCGCGCGGCATGGGAATCGATGCCACCGGCCCAGTTCCCGCAGACACCGTATTCCCGCAAGCCATCGACGGCAAGTTCGATGCCGTAATCGCCATGTACCACGACCAGGGACACATCCCAATAAAAGTTCACGACTGGGCCAAAAGCGTCAGCGTCAACCTTGGGCTGCCCTTCATCAGAACATCCGTAGATCACGGAACAGCCTTCGACATCGCCGGCAAAGGCATTGCGGACGCCGACAGCATGCTAGAATCCATCCGCGTCGCTGTATCGCTGGCGAGCGACTCACGCTTGCCGCAGTAGCCGCAGACTGCTCTACGACCTATGACCAGTGGCCAGATACGAAGCTGGCCGCGCAGATCACTGAAATACCCAGCGAAATACCCAGATCAGCGAAACAGCGAACAGAAACAGCGGGGACGAAGACCATGAAAATCGCATTCGTCGGCGGTGGCATAATGGCGGAGGCCATCATCGGCGGTATCGCAAAGGCGAAGCTGGCGGACAGCTCGGACATCAGCGTCGGCGAGCCATACGGCAGCCGCAGACAGCATCTGGCCGACACATACGGCATTAGCGCCGTCTCCGGCAACATGGAGGCGATGAAGGACGCAAGCCTAACCGTACTGGCAGTCAAGCCGCAGACCTTGCCGCATATCTATCACGAACTGCGCGGCAAACTCTCCGAAGAAAACACCATCGTATCTATCGTCGCAGGCGCGACGATGCAAAGACTGCGCAACGGCCTCGAACACGATCCGATAATCCGTGTGATGCCCAACACCCCCGCCCAGATAGGCGCCGGAATGACCGTGTGGACGGCTTCCAGCTCGGTACCCACAGAGGCTGTGGATACGACACGAAACATCCTGCGGACGCTCGGCGAGGAGATATACACATCCGACGAGAACCTGATAGACATGGCAACCGCGCTGAGCGCAAGCGGCCCGGCGTATGTATTTATGTTCATCGAAGCGCTGATAGACGCTGGAGTATATCTCGGTCTGTCCCGCGATATATCCCGACAGCTCACGCTTCAGACAGTCTTGGGCAGCGCGCAGCTGGTCAAAGATTCAGGCATACACCCCGCGGAGTTAAAAGACATGGTAACATCACCGGGCGGCACGACTATCGAGGCGGTGCGCGCTTTGGAGGGCGGCGGATTCCGCGCGCTCGTCTTTGACGCAGTAAGCGCGGCATACGAAAAATCCAAGAAACTGGGCGCATAAAGTGGGAATATATCTACTGACATTCATCAACCTACTGGGACTCGCGTTATACATTTTCATATTCGCGCGCGTCATCTTGTCTTGGATACGGATCGGCCCAGACAGTTCATTCGTCTCGATTGCCAGGGTGATCTACCAAGTCACAGAGCCGATACTGGCGCCAATCAGACGGCTGCTGCCCAATACGGGAGGGCTGGACTTGTCTCCGATGATAGCGCTTTTTCTGCTGATCATCATACAGAACATTGCGCGCAGAGTATTGGGCTAAAGAGAAGTCCGCAGCCGCGCTAGAGCATCCTCTACACTCTCCAAGCCTTCGATCTGAACGGTCTTGACGCGCGAAGCTCGTCCACTGACGATCCGCACGCTGGATTTGGGCAGGCCGAGCCTCTCGGCAAGCAATCGGACGACGGCTTCGTTTGCTCGTCCCCTGTCCGGCGCGGCGGTTACGCGCACCCGGACAGCCCCATCTTCGGCAACATCTACGGCGTTGCGCCCAGAGCGCGGGTGTACCCTGACGCTGAGCTTCACGAGAAACTCAGCGAGTAATCGTAATCAGCCACAGGAGCTGCCGGAATCGCGGTGGCGGCAGTGTGTTGGGATTCGGAGAAAACTGTCTCGCGCACGCCCTAAGCGTGCGCCAGCGCGCCGCCATCGATGAAGATGGTCTGCCCTGTCACGAAGTCGCAAGCCTCCGATGACAGATAGACCAGCAGCGCGGCAAGATCGTTGGGATGTCCCTTGCGACGGGATGGCAGATATCGCACCAGCAGCTCGCCGCTGTCCTGCTCCGACGGATCGGCGGTGGAGATCCAGCCCGCTCCGATGCCGTTGACTCGGATGCCGTTGCGCCCCCACTCCAACGCGAGCGAGGATGTCATCTGATGAATCGCGCCCTGCGCGACGCAGACGGCGACCGAGTTCCAAAGGCCGCGCTGAGAGAGCGCCGAACCGATGTTTACGATACGCCCGCTGCCCTGCTCCAGCATTCGGCGTCCGGCCGCGCGAGATGCGAGAAAGACGGATTTAACGCTAAAGTCCATAAAGCGTACCCATTCGTCTTCGGTGACTTCCTCGAAACGCTTGCCGAACTCCGCGCTCGCATTGTTGACCAGAATATCTATACCGCCCAGAGCATCGACTGCGGCAGCGACCGCGCGCTCCACGCTGTCTGCATCGGCCATATCTGCGGCTATTGCTATGGCTCGGCGGCCATGCGCCTTCACTTTGGCAGCCGCGTCGTCCCTGTCGGATGCGTCGGAGCCGAGGACGGCGACATCCGCGCCCGCCTCCGCCAGCGCGCCCGCCAGATACGGCGTCCATCCGCGCCTGTCCGCGCTAATGATGGCACGCCTGCCCGTCAGATCCCATTCAGCAGGTATGGACATTGTTCCCCTCTAATCCTAAGCCGTTGTTTCAGATTCTGCGGATGCGGCGTTTTGGCAGGTCTTCAGATCGTCAGCGGGATTTCGGGCGCGTAGCCAGTCGGAGCGACACCCCCGGCCAAACCGCCGCCGTCGATCACGAAAGCCTCGCCGTTCATATAGTCCGAAGCCGACGACGCAAGGAACACCGCCACAGCCCCGAGCTCGTGCGGATGGCCGACTCTGCCTACAGGGATGAACTCCCCCCGAGGCAGCGTCAGGCGTGATTCGTCTGTGCCGGTGGTCGGAACGAATCCAGGAACGATGCAGGTGCTGGATATGCCATAGCGCCCTAAGCTGGTTGCCAGCGTGCGCGTCAGCTGCACGACTCCGCCCTTGCCCACGCAGTACATATAGTTATCCCGTCCACCTCTGTATCCGAAACCGGAGGACACATTGATTATCTTGCCCTGTCCGCGCTCGACCATATGTCGGGCAATCGCGCGCGCGCAATAGAACGCGCTGGACATGTTCGTATCTATACCGATATGCCAATCCTCGTCCGTAATCTCCCAGATCGGAGTCGCTCCCTGTCCTCTCACAATGCCGGCGTTGTTTATAAGTACATCGACCTTGCCGAACTCTTCGATTGCCGTATTCATCAGATGTTCGACCTGTTCGGTATCCGTAACATCAGTCGAAACTGCCACAGCGCGCCGTCCCAGCTCGCGGACTTCATCCGCAATCGACTCGATCGGCCCAGTCCTGCGGGCGGCTATAATCAGATCGGCCCCGGCGCGCGCCATAGCCAAGCACATCTCACGCCCCAAACCAGTGCCGCCACCCGTAATCACAACGCTCTTGTCGCGCAGGCTGAGTCTCTCTTCCAGCATGAACAGTCTCCTCCAGATATTCAGTCGGATATTCAATCAGCAGGCGGAAAGCCGATCTGGCTCCATAGACGATATGGCTGTGATACAAGCTCGATACAGGCATATATCTTCGCGCATATCATCTGCCATTGCGCTTGTCATTATACCTGATACCTACCCATTATACTTGCGAGGTAACCTCGCCCGCCACCATTGTAATCCGCGAGCCGTCTTCACGAAGCAGGATCAGGCCACCCTCGTCGTCCACCGATTCAGCGATCCCCTCGACGATCTGGTCTTTCCAGCGCAGGCGAACCTGTCTGCCCAGAGTCTCGCTCCTCTCCGCCCAGAGAGCCGTCAGCGACTCCCCGGCTCTGACACGGGCATACCAGTCATCGAGATTTCTGAGAAACGCCAGTAGCGCATCCGCTCTGTCGAACTCGCGCCCCGCCGCAGACCGCAGACTGGTGGCAATATCCGCAATTTCGGGATGGCCTCCAACTTCGAGATTCACATTTATGCCGACACCAGCCAGCGCATAATCCAGTCGTGTTCCTACGAACTCCGTCTCTATCAGAATGCCAGACAGCTTTCGTTCGCCGATTCGGATGTCATTGGGCCACTTGATGGAGGGATCGAGTCCGGTCATATCGGCGGCGGTCTGGTGGATGGCGATAGCAATGGCCATGTTCATCTGCGGCAGCTGCGCGCGGCTGGGCCTAAGGATGATGGTCATATACAGATTCAGTCCCGGCGGCGAAACCCATACGCGACTAAAACGCCCCCTGCCCTTCGTCTGCTCCTCCGCGATGATCACCACTCCCTCTCGCGCGTCGGCGCGCGCCAGAACCCTCGCTACATCCATCGTCGAGCCTATAACGCGATGATAATAGATACGATGCCCAACTACAGCATCCGAAAGCGCGGCTTGCACTCGATCTACATTCAACCCCGACATTGCGCCTCTTCTGTTCTATTCCAACTCGATAGCGAGTATGCGAACCAGCCCGACGCTCATCAGCCCGCGACACTTCGTCGAACTACCCCTGTCCGCGCTCGCATCCCATGCCGCCGCTGTACCGCGCTACTGTGCCACTGTCGCGCCGCTGTCTGTTTCTGTATCAATTGCGACGCAAGTATAGCACCGCTGTCACTAATACGCTTTTGATGTATATCCCCTTGACACGACAGCCGCAAACGACCATGATTCACAGTGCGCAGCAATGCGCATGCACACTGAAAACACGAACTCATATATTATGCACATGCATGATGGTGGGAGCGCCCGTCGAGGGCTTGATTGAGGAAGCTGGTTAGAGTCCAGCGCTGTCCCGCAACGGTATGTTCGGCTGTGCCGAACGAGCCCGGTCCACTGCTCCCGTCGATGTCTTGGCCTTCGAGGAAAGGTACGGGAGCGGCTCTCAGAAGAGCGCGAAAGACCCTGCCCTATTCCACAACAACGGGCAGGGTCTTTTTTATTGCCGCCCGCGTGGACGGATTCTGAACGATTCCTCCCCGTTTCTATACGGAGGTTCTCGACTTCGCTTGGAATTAGAACATCCGCATCGCAAATTAGGAGGCACAATTGTTCGGAACGGATATCAGATTCAGCGTCGTAACTGTCGCTGCCGCGCTGACTATACTCATCTCGATCCTAGCCCTAGCCTGCAGCTCACAGGAGGCTCCGCGTCAGCCGGAAGAGCCTCTCTCGGCTATGGCGGCGGCGCCCGCGCTTCCGGTGTCTGATACGATGCCTACAGAGCCTGCGCCGCCGCAAAAACCGCTGCCTGCGGCGCCAGCGAACACGCCCGCCCCCGCGCCAACGCGCACTGCAGAAGCCGCTGCCAGCAGCAATACTCCTACCGGCCCCGCCGAGTTTCGCCTCGTATCGACTCCCGAGCCGACACCGATTCCAGTAGAGTTCCCAGTCGTCGTGACGGACGGCAACGGACGCGAGATAACCTTCGACCGTCCGCCGGAGCGCATCGTGGCTTTCAGCTCCGCAGTCGTCGAGATACTGTTTGCCATCGGACACGGACACCGCATCGCCGCGACTCATTCTTTCGTTAGCTATCCGCCAGAAGCCGAGTCGATCCCGCGCGTCGGCGACGCATTCTCGCTCGACCTCGAAGCCGTCATCGCGCTCGAACCAGACCTCGTCTATATGTTCTTCGACCGATTCAACGAAGACCTAGAGAGAGCCGGGCTGAAGACCCTCTACATGCCCACTCTGACGGACGACTTTACCCAGGTATCCGAACGCATACGCATGTGGGGACGCATAGTCGGCGACCCGAACGCCGCAGAACTAGCCGCAGTCGAATTCGAGGAGCGTGTGCAGCGTATCGAGGATGTGATGTCCCCCTACGGCGCGGGGCCAGTGGTGTTCCAGAACACCGGCGAATACTGGACGCCCGGACAGGGAACGCTAATGCAAGAGGTGTTCGACCTGCTTCGGCTGGAAAACGCCGCCGCCGACATAGAAGGCTACGCTCAGCTCAGCCCGGAGATCATCATCGAGAAAGACCCTTCCCTAATCATAACCTCTAACCCGGATGAGCTGATGAACGACCCCGCCTTTGCCAAAGTAAGCGCAGTACGAAACGGCGCGGTATATTCGCTCAGCTCCGATGCGCTGTCCATCCCCGCGCCGCGCTTCGTCGAGGGAGTGGAGGAGCTGGCGCGGCTCGCATATCCCATTCTGTTCGATAAGTAGGCGCGGAGCAGGTATCAGGTTGCAAAGCGTTAGAAACTGGTTCGTGGGAATAGGCAGCCATTCCGGCGCGCGTCGTCCGCTCTCGCTGGGTATTCGATACCCATGGTGGAGGCTGGCGCTCGGCGCACTGGCGGTATTCGGCGCGGCGGCGCTGGCCGCGAGTCGCGGCTCAGTAGATATACCCCCGCGCGCAGTGGTCGAGATACTCGCGGCGCACATCCCAGGCGTGTCGCCGGCGGATAACATGCCCGCGTCCTGGGATACGATACTCTGGCATATACGCCTGCCGCGTGTCGCGCTTGCCGCCATCGTGGGCGCGGGGCTGGCAGTGGCAGGCGCGGCGTATCAGGGGCTGTTCAAGAATCCGCTGGCAGACCCGTATCTAGTAGGCGTCGCCTCCGGCGCGGGGCTGGGAGCGACTATCGTCCTACTGACAGGCATTCCGATGATCGTCGCCGGGATTTCGCTGCTGCCGATTGCCGCGTTCGGAGGCGGCGCGGCGGCAGTAATCACCGCATACCTCATCGCCCGTGGCGCGCATGGGACGCCGCTGACCACGCTCATATTGGCCGGAGTCGCAATCTCCTCACTCGCAGGCGCAGTAACCAGCCTGCTGATGATACGCAGCGACCCCGATCTCCGTCCGGTCATCGGCTGGCTGCTCGGCAGCTTCATCGGCGCAGAATGGAACGAAAGCCTCATAACACTCATATACCTCGTCCCTTGCCTCTGCATCATGCTCGGCCTGTCGCGCACACTGAATGTAATGCAGCTCAGTGAGGAACACGCTGCGATGCTTGGCGTCGAGGTGGAGAAGGTGAAGCTCACGCTGATCTGCGCGGCGACACTGGCGACAGCGACCGTCGTATCCGTCAGCGGACTCATCGGCTTCGTAGGGCTCGTCGCGCCCCATATCGTCAGGCTGATATGGGGGGTGGATTACAGATTCATACTGCCCATGTCGGCCCTCATCGGCGCGGGCTTTCTGGTGCTGGCCGATCTGGTGGCCCGAACAGTCGTCAGCCCCGGAGAGCTGCCTGTCGGCATAGTAACGGCCTTCTGCGGAGCGCCATTTTTCCTGTACATCCTGTCGCGGCGACGGCGCGGGCGATGACGGCTGATACGGTGCGCAGAGCGGACGGAATCCGCATCGCAGCCGTACATGCGCGATACGGCGACACGCCCGTGCTGACCGACGCAGAGCTGACTGTCGAGCGAGGCTCATTCATCGCGCTTGCCGGGCCGAACGGCGCCGGCAAATCCACGCTGATGAAGCTGATAGCAGGGCTGATGAAGCCGCATTCCGGCGCGATAACAGTCATGGGAAAGAATATATCGACGCTCTCAGCGCGAGAACGCGCGCGGCTAGTAGCAATGGTGCCGCAAGAGCCGGAACTTCCGCCCAGAACGGCAGCCATAGATGTCGCGCTCATGGGGCGCAACCCGCATCTAGGCTTGCTGGAGTGGGAAGGCGCCAACGATATCGAAATCGCCTTGGACGCGCTGAGAATGACCGACACTCAGCGCATGGCGAACAGGCCAGTAGATCAGCTGTCCGGAGGTGAACGCCAGCGCGTGGCGATTGCGACCGCGCTGGCGCAGCAGGCCCCCGTATTGCTGCTCGACGAGCCGACAGCGAGCCTCGACCTAGCCTATCAGGCATCCATAATGCTGCTGCTGCGCGCGCTGTCCGCGTCGGGAACGACGATAATCGCCGCAGTTCACGATCTCACGCTGGCGGCGCAATTCTGCGACCGTATCGCTCTGCTCAGCGGCGGACGCTTCATAGCAGTCGGCGCGCCCGACCATGTATTGACGCAGGAGACCATCCTGACAGCATACGACGCCCGCGTAACGATACTGGAACATCCAGTCACCGGAAAGCCCGTCGTCGTCAGCGCTGAATGACATATTTGTCGCCCTCGATTCAGCGATTCAGAATCGCCTGCAAGCCTCCCCATAGACTACTAATCGACTCTGAAAGCGTGACGGGCAAGTCGGCCCTGCTTCAGCTCCTCCGCTGCCTGAATGATAATATCCGTGGCCGCGTCGAGATTCATCTCGCTGGTGTTGATAACGAGATGGTAATGGTCGGCAGAATCTGGATCGCCAATATCGAAGAATCGTCGGAAGTATTGCAGTCTAGCCTCATCACGCGTTCGGATGGCGGCTTCAGCCTCGGAGCGCGACATGCGTTCACGCACCACGATACGCTCCACGCGGTCTTCGAAAGTAGCGATAAGGCCTACGCGCAGCACATCGGGGTTGTCTTCGAGGATGATGTGCGCTCCTCGTCCGACGATGATCACATTGTCGCCGCGCGCCAGCTCATCTATCACAGTGCGAATGGCGGATATGTAGGAAGCGTCATCTATCTCATGGCCGCGCGTGGCGACGAGCGCGGGCAGTTCGTCATATTCGGAGAGCAGAAACTCGGGATACACGGTGCCGAAGTATGGATCGGGGCCGCCACCGGTATATGCGGTGCGTTCCATTATGCGCTGCAAGATACGCCCGAAACGTTCCGCAGGCGTCGGCGGACGCTGCTCGCGCTGATCGAGCGCCTCCACTGTGGCCTGAAGCTCCTTTGCCACATTCGACAGTATCAGCCTGTCCACATAGTCCGCATCCAGCCGCCTCGCAAGCTCAGGGCCTAAGAAACGGCCACCGCCGCCAGACAGTCCGCCTGTTGCGATAACTGACATATTGAAACCTCACTGTGGAAATGTCTGTAAAGCCGAAGGACAGAGTTGTGATGTAGAAGGACGATAATCCCATATGCGACGGAACGCGCCAGCTTGCGCGGCAGATTCCAAGCCCCTCATAATCATAGTAATGAAAGAAAGCGATACGGTGCGCAACTGAAAAGCGCGTCGGGTTTCCTCCACGAATCGAGCTGAGTTTATCCGCCTGATTCTATCAGTGTCAACAAAAGAGAGGAATTGGGGTGAAAAGCAAAACGCACAGGCGCGAACTGGACGCGTCAGCATTAGAAAATAGCGAGCTTGCAGAGCTGCGCAAGCGAGTTGCAACGCTGGAAAAGAGGGAACGAACCCGCGAACAGGTGCGGGGAGTGCTGACGCGCATCGCATCTCTCGCGGAAGAAGACCCCAGCCCAATCGTCGAAATCGAGCTGAACGGCGCGGATGCTGCGGATGCTTATGTTACATATCGCAACCGCGCTGCGCGGGACTTGTATCCCAATCTGGACGCGCTCGGAATAAATCACCCTTTGCTGTCTAATCTGCACTCTCTGACGATGGATGTAAACGCGGAGATAGGCGATTCTATAACCAGAGAGATAGAAGTAGATGATCTGACATACACCCAGCGGATAATCGTTACGCTGGACGAACAGAGGATCAACCGCGTCATTACTGTCTATTCGATGGATGTCACGGCAGAACGAGCCGCGCAAAGCGGGCTAAAAGCGGCCACGCGCGAGGCGGAGCTGCTGGCGGAAGAGAACGCTCTGCTGGCAGAAGTAGGACGCATCATAACATCGTCTCTGGAAATCGACGATGTTTACGACGGCTTCGCGCGCGCGGTGCGCCGGCTCATACCATTCGACCGCATCGCTATCAGCTTGATCGATATGGACGCACAGATATTCTGGAACGAGTATGTGTTCGGCGTGGAAGCTCCGGGCAGAGAGAAGGGCCTCCGAATCCCGCTGCTCGGCACCATGCTCGGAGCCGCAATCGAAGAGCGCGACGCCGTAATCTTCCAAGGCGACCTGATCGCGCTGAGACGACAATATCCGATGATGGTGCGTTCCGGTCTCAAATCGGTCATCGCCACGCCGATTCTGTTCGCGAACGATGTGCTGGGCGTACTGCATATGCGGTCTCTGGACGCCGACGCATACAGCGAACACCATCGAGACCTGATACGAAAAGTCTCCGATCAGATAGCTCCGGCGATAGCGAACTCCCAGCTGTACGCGCAGCATACCGCGTCTGAGGAGGAGGCGAAGAAACTCGCCGGCCAGAACGCCGTCATCGCCGAAATCGGACGCATCATATCCTCCTCGCTGGAGATCGAGGAGGTCTATTCGGGATTCGCGGAGCAGACGCGCAGCCTCGTTCCTTTCGACCGTATATCGATCAACCTGATACATGCCGAAACGGAAAAGTTCGTAATTGCCGATGTGGTTGGCGCGCATGTCGATGGGCGAACCGTCGGGAATACAGCGCCGCTGGCCGGTACATTCACGAACGAGGTGCGCTCCAAACGGCGAGCGGTGGTGTTCCACCCCAAATCGGTGGAACACGCGCTAGCGACATACCCAGGCCTTTTACCAGAGATGAACACAGGGCTGAAGTCTTTCCTGAGCGTTCCACTGACATACAAGGGCGAGGTTATCGGAGTATTGAACTTCCGATCGTTCGTCCCAGACGCCTATGACGCGACCGATCTGCAAGTGGCAGAGCTAATCAGCGCGCAGATAGCCGGCGCAATCGCAAACTCCCAGATGCACGCGGCCACAATCGAGGCGGACATAGCGCTCCAGCAGAAGGCGGAAGAGCTGGAACGCTCCAACGCGGAGCTGGAGCAGTTCGCATACATCGCATCGCACGATCTGCAAGAGCCGCTGAGGGTCATCGCTGGCTATGTCAACCTGCTGGAAGAACGATATACCTCGCAGCTCGACCGCGAAGCGCACGAGTTCATCGCGTTCGCAGTGGACGCAGTACACCGCATGAGGACGCTAATAACCGACATCCTCAGCTATTCGACGGTGGACTCGAAGGGCAACCCGTTCGAGCTGACCGACTGTAACAAAGCGCTGGAAGAAGCGACGGCAGATTTGGAAATCGCCATAGCCGAATCGGGCGCTAAAATCCACTCAGACTCCCTGCCCACCGTCATGGGAGACCCGGTTCAGATATCGCACCTTCTGGAAAACCTCATCTCCAACGCCATCAAATTCAGAAAAGATGACGAGATACCCAAAATTCGAGTATCATGCAATCGAGCTGATGACGATTGGAGATTCTCGGTTGCGGACAACGGCATCGGCATCAGGCCGCGTTACCAAGATCGCATATTCGGAATGTTCAAGCGAGCACACAAACGAAGCAAATATGCAGGTACTGGAATCGGGCTGGCCTTATGTTTGAAAATAGTCGAGCGTCACGGCGGTCGAATCTGGGTCGATTCCGAAGCCAATGAAGGTTCGACCTTCTATTTCACGATTCCCACCACACAGGAGGCGGTGAGATGACCCTAGGCAGCGAGAGCAGACCGGTATGCATACTGCTGGTAGAAGACAACCCAGCGGATGCGCGGCTGACACAGGAAGCCATCCAAAATACGGATTTTCACTATCGCCTGCATCTGGCCGAAGATGGCGAGGAGGCGATGGATTTTCTGAAAATGGAGGGGGAATACGAAGACGCTCCAAGGCCCGATCTGATTCTGCTAGACCTGAATCTGCCGGGTATGGATGGGCGTGAAGTCCTTGCAGAAGTGAAAGCGGACGAAAGTCTGGGCATGATACCAGTCGTCGTTCTCACCACATCCACCGCGCAGCAAGACCTGCTCTACTCATACGGCCTGCGCGCCAACAGCTATGTCAACAAACCGATAGACAGAGACAGATTCAATTCCATGATAAAGAGCGTTATGGATTACTGGATAAATGTATCCTCGCTGCCAGACAGCCGCTAACGGAGAAATCATCCATATCCACTCATATCCATATCACTCCGTGAGGAAAGCATGACCGAGCGAAGATTCTGGCTGATGAAGTCCGAACCGTCCGCTTATTCTTTCGATGACCTCTGGAATGAAGAGGGCAGAACGGCAGAATGGGACGGCGTCCGCAACTATGCCGCGCGCAACACGATGCGCGACGATATGCGGCAAGGCGACGGCGTCTTGTTCTATCACTCCAACGCGAAGCCCACCGCCGTCGTAGGATATGCAAGCGTAACGCGGGAAGGTTATCCCGACTATACCGCGTGGGATACGGAATCCGAGCATCCAGACTCGCGCAGCACGCCGGACGAGCCGATCTGGTACATGGTCGATATCAGGGCAGAAGAAAAGTTCCGCAGACCGATTACGCTGAAAGAGATACGCGCCCGCGAAGACCTCGCAGATATGGTGCTGGTGAAGAACTCCCGCCTGTCCGTTCAGCCTGTTACCCAGCAGCAATGGGACACAATCCTGGCGCTGGGCATGAGTGGGTGAGACCGAGAGCGTGTATAACTGGCGCGGAGACCCCAACCTGAGCTCGACTGGCGACCGCGATTACCTCGCTCAGCTGATACTCCACCTCACGAACGAGATACACAGCGAACCAGATTCTGCACGCGTCCGATTCCTAAGAGGCAACGCATATCTCGATTCGGGCCAGTTCGAGGACGCTGTATCGGACTACTCCGCCGCAATCGAAGTTGCAGACGAAGACGACCCGCAGAAGGCCATCTTTCATAACAATCGCGGTATCGCGCTTCGATATCTGAGCCGATTCGACGACGCCATCCGCGACTACGACCACGCTCTTCGACTCGATCCGCGATACCGAGACGCGCTGACGAATCGCGGCATCGCGCGGGCAGACACCGGCGATCTGACCGGAGCGGTGGACGACTTCTCCGCCGCAATCGAAGTCGATTCCCAATCGTGGTATGCATACTCCCAGCGTGGGCTGGTTCTGTGGGCGCTGGGCAGGCGCGACGAGGCGGAGGCAGATTATGCCGCCGTGCGCCGACTGCAAACATAGGCACGGCCTTATGCATAGGCACAGTGGACGCATAGCAGAGACAGGCACATATCTCGGAAAACTTACCGAATATATGTTCATTTTTGCTTGACCGAAACAGGTCTGTCGTTCTAATATCAGAACAAGTCGTCCGAACTGGTCATTACAAGGGATGCACACCCGCGCAGTCGGGTCTCCTCCCTCAGGCCGGCCAACACCTCAACCGGTTCGGCCTCGACGAGGAGGCCAAGTCAAACCCTCCTCTCTCAGCGCGCGGCTTGCCGCCCTCATCCCCTTTTAGAGGGCGCGGGCCGCGCGTCGGCCAGAAAAGCCGAACCAGTCTATCCAGCTCGAAGCTGTCCTCCCAGCCTTCATATACCTCTACCCCCTACCATCCCACCGCCGCGCCGTCCGCTCGAGGCTCGCTGCCGCCGGTGAGAACGCCAGTCTCGCTATCGCGGGTGATTATCTGCCCGCTGCCGAATAGCGTCCCATGCGGTTCGAGCGTGAAAATGCGGTGGCCTCTGGCCGCAAGCTCTGTGGCGATGCGCTCATCCACCAAAGACTCCAGCGCGATACCTTCGCCCGGTCTGACGCTGAATCGAGCCGCATCCAGCGCCTGTTGTGGATCGAAGCCAAAATCGATCATATTCGTCAACGCCTGAAGGTGCCCTTGCGCCTGCTGCATCGCCCCCATCACGCCATATCCAGCGAACAGCTCGCCCCCTTGCGTCACCAGACCGGGCATCAGTGTATGAAACGGCAGCTTGCGCGGAGCCAAAGCGTTCGGATGATTCGGGTCGAGCGAGAAAGAAGCCCCCCTGTTGTGCAGCGCAATGCCCGTGCCGGGAACGACTAACCCCGAACCGAAGGACATGAACACGCTGTTTATCAGCGAACAGCAGTTACCCTCGCCATCAACGGCGCATACATAAACGGTGTTGTGATGCTCTATCGGACTCCCCGGATTACCCGCAGGAACGATATCCAGCGCGTGGCCAGACGCAATCCCCGAGCGGCGCGACGCGGCGTATTCCTTCGACAGCAGATTGTCAGGCGGCATCTCCATGCTGTCCGGATCGGAAACCCAGCGCATCGAGTCGGCGAACGCCAGACGCATGCTTTCGATAAGATGATGGTATCGGTCTGGAGACTGCGCGCCCATCGCCGAAAGATCGAAACCCTCGCATATGTTCAGCGCCATCAGCGCGGCCACCCCCTGCGACGGTGGCGGGCACTGCCAGCAGTCGAATCCGCGATAGCTGGCGCTGACAGGCTCGATCCACTGCGGCCGATGATCCGCGAAGTCCTCCTCCGAAAGCCATCCGCCCATAGACTGCGTGAACCTCGCGATTCTCGCCGCGACAGGGCCTTGATAAAACGATTCGCTTCCACCCTCCGCCACATCCCTGAGAGTGCGCGCCAGAGTGGGGAGTTTCATCGAATCGCCCGATTTAGGAGACGCTCCTCTGTGAAGCAGCTCACCTCCAGCAGGCCCAGCCTCTAGCCGAATCGCGCCCGCGCGCCAGTGATCCGCAATCACCTCGGACACCGGAAAGCCTTTCTCCGCATAGGCGATGGCTGGCGCAAGAGCGTCGTGCAAATCCATACGCCCATACTTGCGGAGCAGCTCTGCCCAGCCACTCACCGTGCCGGGAACGGTGACAGAGTGCGCACTCTGATTCGGTATGCTGGTCAGCCCCATATTGCGAAGTTCGTCCAGAGAGGCGGCGGCGGGCGAGCGTCCGGATGCGTTCAGCGCGCGTACTTTCTTATCCGACGCATTCCAAACCAGAGCGAACAGATCCCCGCCAACACCCGTGGAGTGCGGCTCGACGACATTCAGCGTGGCTGCGGCTGTAACGGCGGCATCCACCGCATTGCCGCCATCCAGCATAGCGCGCAGACCGGACATCGCCGCCAGCGGCTGAGTCGTGGCGACCATGCCATTCGTTGCGCGTATGTTGGAACGCCGAGACTGAAATTGCATGGGTCTTTCACTCCGTTTCGTCTATACGAATATATGCCAGATTATAGAAGCCGAAATTTCCGGGCGAGACTTGCGCCCCATATCAACGCTGTCTGCTCTTCGCCGCGATCAGCCCGCCGGATTCGGCCACTAGGTCGAGCGCGCGAGCTGCATCCACCACATTGGGGCCATCGGGTGAGAGTCTTACTTCCACAAGTGAACCAGGCTTCAGGCTAAACGCGCGTTCACCGTCGAGAGCGACCGTCGCCGGGCGCAGAGCGATCTCTACTCCCTGCATTCCCGGCTCGAAAGCGCGCATGACGCTCCATCTCGCAATATCCACCATACGCACACTGCCCGGCGCGATCGGCGCAATAACACGGGCGCCGATCGCGTTACTGGCGCTGCTGGCATCGTCTCTGGCGAACTCGATGTGAAGCCCGACGGGTTCATCGGGCAGCGTAGGCCGCAGCTGAGCCCCAATCGAAGACAACCCGACAGCAGTAGGCGCGGCGCGGGTCAAAAACAGCTCGCTCAGCGTTCCGACATCCCAGACGGCCCTCGCCCCGACGAATCGCTCGGTAGATACAGCCAGATCGACCAGCGCAATGTCTGCTAAATCCCCGTCGATGTGAATTTCCAGACGCTTGTGGCGAGATATGGCCTTGTCCGCGTCCGTGTCCCTGTCCGCAAGCCCTATCGCCACCGCTCCAGCCGCTAGGCCGGCAATCGTCCCCTCCAGCGTCGTGGGGAACACATTGTTGGTGCCGGTGGATATGGGCAGTATGGGGACTTCCCCACACTCGCGCGCGACGATTCTGTTCGTGCCGTCTCCTCCGAGGGTTACTATGCAGGCCGCGCCAGAGTCTCTCATCGCGCGGGCGGCGCGGGCGGAATCGCCCTCTTCGTTGAAAACCAGCGTATCCACGAATTCGGCGGCAAAGCCGTAATCACCCCGCTCCAGCGCGCTGCGTCCGATGCCCGCGGAGTCCGGCATGAACAGCGTTTTACCGACGCCTAGCGCGTCCAATCCGGCGAGAACGCGCTCTAAGATGTTCACCTTCTCGTGATCGGGGACGAAACGCCCCTGCGCCACTATTCGGCGTATATCCTTCCCCGCGGCGGGATTCGCGACGATTCCGACGATAGCGGAGGATGAGGTCGAGGTCAAAGCGCGGCCTATTCCTGGAACCGGAAGATTGCCGAATCGTCGTCCATCTCTATCGACGCCAGGGCCTCTTCCGCAGCCGCTTCCATAGTCTCATCGCCCTTTCTCACAGCTTGCCGGAGGGAGCGTTTGGCGTGGTCTCCTCCTATCATCCCAAGCGCGCGAACAGCGGCGAGCTGAACCTCGCCGTCGTGATCGTCTAGCAGACTGGCTATGTATTGCGCCGTCGATTCATCGCCAAGCCGTCCGCAAGCGATTGCCGCCTCGCACCGAATCGAAGCATCGTCGCTCTGTATATCACCTATGACGGTGGGCAGCCAGCTGGCGTCCGAAGTCCTGCCCATAGCATATATCGCGCTCCGCTTGAGACGCGCATCACCATCGCTATATGCGCGGTCGATAATGGGCTTTACACTGTCTGAACGCAAGGCAGCTACAGCCTCGATTGCTCTTCGACGAGTTTCTAAATCTTCGCCGTCGCGCTCGATCGCATCCATGAGCGCATCCCCAATCCTATCGCCATCCCGCCGCAGGAGTCTGCCATCCTCGAACATATCGACGAAGTTCTCCAACACAGCTGCGGCAGCGGCGCGGACTTGGGGTGACGGATCGCTCTTCAGCAGGCCTATCAGCGGGCGAATAACAGCGCGGTCTTCGCAATCCCAGAGACCACGCACCGCCTCGGCGCGGACACTCGAATCGGCATCCTGCAGACACGCGCGATAGATACCTGTAAAATCCATTGCGATGTCATCGAATGCCAGATCGATCATCCGCTCGATCAGCTCTCGTCTTCTGCCCGGCGATATTCGCATCCATTCGGCCATGACGCCGGACACATCGGCGAGAGACAGACCAGACAGCCGAGCGAGCTCGGCATGTCTGACAGGGCTATCGGATTCGCCAAGCTCCTCGATCACTCGCTCCAGCGTCATTCGACTCGCTCCGAAAATGCAGATTTCAGGCAGACTTCAGACTGTAACAAACGCCACTACAAGCATCGCGTTCGACGGTAATTCAGCGATTCGATTCGTGTCAAGCGGGATGCTAGACGGGGGCTGTTGCGCAATGCGCTGAGATTGGCTGGGCTGCTGGACTCTGGTTAACAGGATCTGCGCGACATACTTCTCTCTTCGTTGTCTGCCCTTAGCGTATCCTCAGCACAGCTGATATTCGCGTGTCGATGCGATTAGCTTGAATATATCCAGGATGAGTTCCTGCGTAACGCCACCGTCCACGCCCATGCCCGCGGATGCAAGCTCTATCAGCAGCGCGCGCGTGTCGTCCGCGGCATTCATCGGCCCCAGCGCGTCTAGGCTGGCATCGACCAGCTCTTCTGGCGTCGATGCCGCTGCGCTCACCCGGTTCGCCATGTCCCGCACTCCGGGGTTGGATGCGTCGCTCATACGCTGGGCGGCGAAGTTGACACGATCCACCAGCGAGCCGCTGGTGATCCACTCCTCCCCTGTGTGCCATCCCTCGACTGAGGGCGGGTCGAGCAGCTTCTGCCCCATGAAACCCGACTCTTCCATGACGGTGAAGATACCGTTTTCGGCGCCGTCCGGCATTCGGAACTCGCCCGTTCGCCGAAGCGTTCCGATAACTACTTCGGCGGGGCTTTTGACACGCTCGAACTGCGCCTGCGCGAAAAAGTCGGAGGTGAACAGATCCCTCAGCACAGAGCGTATATCATGGTCGTGGCGGAAGTAGGCTTCGGCGAGGAAATCTATCGCGTCGGGGTCTCTCGGCGGCGTGTCCGACCACTGCGGCACGGGGACTTCGTCGGCGACGAAGAAGTTGTACAGATGCCTCGCCACGAACCGCGCCGTCGCCGGCTGACGGCATATTATCGAAACCACATCGCTGCCGTCGAAGGGGCCGTATTCCCCCAGAAAAGACTTCTGCCCCGTATCATGATCGCCCAAACGATATTCGTGATGCCAGAAGATACGCCCGTATGGCCAGATCGAATCCTTCGTCGCCATCATAGCCATATACTCGCCGTTTTTGACCGTCCAGCCGGTAAACGCGCGGGCGCACTCTTTTATATCGTCTTCCGTGTAGTTACCTACGCCCATAGAGAACAGCTCTAGTATCTCTCTGCCATAATTTTCGTTTATCGAATCCTTGTGATTCGTGTGATTATCCAGCCAGATTATCATAGCAGGGTCTTTGGACAGCTCGATCAGCAGATCATCGAATTTGCCGAGCCCTCGTCTGCGAAACATATCTATCTGGTTGGTGAGCGTTCCGAGGTTGTTGAGCTTGTTTTCGCCAGTGGCGAAGACCCCGTGCCAGAACAGCGCTATTTTCTCTTCCAGCGGACTGCGCGTGGAGATGAGGCGATATGCCCAGTACGCCGCGTTGTGTCCCTGCATGGCGTGAAGATCGACATGTCTGCGAAATATCAGATCGTCGGGAATATTCTCCGGGTCGGATGGAGTCAACAGTCGCTCGACGAGGGTTTCATAACCCATCTCTTCGTATTCGTCCAGCTCCTGCGGAGTGGCGCCGAACCCGGCTCGGCGGACGAGATGCGCTATCAGAGCGCGGTCTTCCGATATCTTGGATGTCCCTAGTGTTTTCACCTATTCACCTCGATGCGCAGTTTGGCGCAATTTACGAAATTGGACTCTATACCCGTTCACAGCGTCCATTTGCTACTCGTTCGGCCAGCGTCGTCGCAAAATTGCACACGAACCGGTCATCAACCTCCCCCTCGCTGACAATGAAAGCCGCTCTCTAGTCGATTCTGATTCTATCGAAGATATATCTCTGAAAACATGTCTCGACGAGCGCGGCCGCGCGATCACGCTGGATGATAAATCTGAATCCGGTGGCGGCTGTGTTCGGTTATATACAGTCTGTCTTCTGAATCCAGCTTTACCGACACTGGCCCCCAGAATATCGGCTCCGTCTGGGATGCGATGTGGTAAGGCGTCCGCAGATGCGAGGGCAGATCGCCGACATCGAGTTCCGACGCCTTTCGCGCGTCGTATTCATCCTGGTTCACCTCCAGCCACTCCTCCGCCCACTTGGACAGTGTAGCTTCACCCCGCAGCATCTGGCAGAACTCGCCGTCGGGATACAAAATCTGCACCCTCTCGTTGCCCCAGTCAGCGACGCAGATCAGGCCATCGCGGGTTACGGCTACTGAGCTCGGTCGATGCAGCTGACCTTCGCCGTCGCCGCTCTCACCAAAAGCTGCGATGAACTCTCCATCTGGGGAAAACTTCTGCACACGGTCGTTGCGCCAGTCGGCAATGTACACGCAGCCATCCGCATCCACCGCCGCGCCCCATGGCAAGTCGAACTGTCCGCAGTCGTCGCCCCGCTCGCCCCAAGCCAGAACGGATTCTCCCTCTGCCGTCAGCTTGCGGATACGCGCCGCGTACTGCTCGACGACATAGACTGCGGAGCCGTCAGGGGCGTGCGCGACACCCGCGGGACCTCGCAGAGCGCCGAAGCCGTCGGCGATGCTCGCGCCCCACTTCCGCACGAATCCGCCGCTGGAGTCGAACACCTTGACCTCATCGAGAGATTCATCGGTCACATACAGGTTGTCCTGAGCGTCGAACGACATGCACACGGGGACACGGAACTGATCATCGCCGTCACCCGGCCCTGTAGCAAACTCGCCTAGCCAGTCTTCATCGAAAGTACATATCTGAATGCGAATTCCACGCGCATTAAGCCCGCCCATGCGGTTCAACACGAATATGCGTCCGTCCGAGCTGAATGCAGTATCGTAAGGATAGTTGAACCCTCGCCCAATGGGCTGATTGGAGTTGAATCCGATGGTTTTGAGGTATCTCATCGGTTCATCGGACATCTCGTCACCCTCCTCGATATCCATGGCTGTCCGCGCTGTCCGCATCGGGTCTCATCATGGGCATCATTAGATGTTGAACTGCGGGTCGCTATAATCGAGCAGCTTGTTATATATCTGTATGCGCCATCGCTGTGTATCTGCGACCATCAGACGGGAGTCGTGAGGGTCGAAGGCGACGGCGGAGGGCATGGCGAAACGCCATTCCGGTTCGAGGCTATATACTCGGCGACGCGCTTTGTAAACATCGGGATTGCTGCGGACATACTCCAGCTGCCATTTGGATAGCTCCTGAGCGTCTCCAATGAATGTGGTAATGTAGCTGCCGTCGGATTCGTATGCCTGAACGCGGCTGTTCGCCCAGTCGCACACATAGATATCGCCGGCGGGGTCTATAGCGACATCCGAGGGGTGATCGAACTCGTCGTTGCCGTCACCCTTACTGCCGAACGCGAACAGGAATTCCCCGTCTGCGTCGAATTTTTGGACACGGTGGTTCTTGTGATCTGCGACATATACCGCGCCTTCTGCATCCGTCGTTATGCCCCATGGCGAACGCAGCTGCGCGAAGTCCGAGCCGAAGCAGCCCCATTCTGCGATGAGCCTGCCATCTAGCGTCAGCCGCTGTATGCGGTGATTCACCGTGTCCGAGACTAGGATTTCATCGTCATGGATTGCGATGCCGGATGGTCGCCTGAACTGCCCGTCCCCGCTGCCGGACGAGCCGAAATCGCGTACGAACTCCCCCTCTGGCGTGAATACAGAGACGCGGTCAGTCCACGCGTCGGTAACATATACATTCGAGCGGCTGTCCAAGGCGACGCCCGAAGGCCAGACGAACTGGCCGCGTCCCTCGCCCCGTCCACCAATATGGTTGATGACATCTTCGTCTCCGGCCATATCGCCGACGCTGAAGCGCGTAACCATGCAAGTTCGGTCGATCTTGGTTATGACAGCGAATAGATCGCCACTCTCTCCGCAGGCCAGCGCGACAGGCCCCATGACCTGATCGCGTCCGCCCACGACATGGCTGAAATCGTAAACGCGGTCTCCCACTATCTTCGTAAGCATATCCGAAATCCCTGTCCTATGCTGTCCATTTATGATGTCGTTGGAGTTCTTCGTCGGCTAGGCGAACTGATATTCGCGCGTCGCCACGATGAGCTGGAGCAGCTCGGAAACGCGGGCGTCGCTATCTGCATCCCAGTTCAGGCTGCCGCCTTCGGATACCTGCTCTATAAGTTCTGAGCGCGTCTGCGGTGTGACGCTGACGGGGCCGAGCAGCTCTAGGCAGGCATCGACCACGGCATCCGGCGCTGTGTCTCCCTCTTCTCGAAGTCGCTCTACGATGCGGGCGATGCCGGGTCTGTCCAGCTGCCTCACCATATCCGCGACGAAATTCGCCCGTTTCATCAGGGAGCCGCTGTTTATCCACTCGACGCCGGAATGCCAGCCTTCGACACTCGGCGGATTCAGCAGCTCCTGTCCCATATATGTTATCTGATTGGCATAGTCGAAAATCTCAGGGCCGGGGAGATCTCCTCCGCCAGCCATTCGGAGAGCGCCGATGACGACTTCGGTAGGGTTCTTCACTTTCGCATAGCGCGCCTCTTTGAAGAAATCCGAATTGAATAGAATGCGCAGCGTGTGGCGTATATCGAAGTCGGACTCGATCAGCGCGTTTGCGATGGTTTCGACGGCGGCGGGGTCTCGCGGCGGCGTAGCCTGCCATGCCGGTACTTGCACCTCGTCCGCGACGAAGAAGCTATACAGATGCCGTGCTATGAAATGCGCCGTCGCCGGCTGCTCCAGCACGATGTCTATGATGTCCTCCCCGGTGAAGTGTCCTTTACGCCCCAGAAAAGTCTTCTCGCCGCAATCGTGGTCGTTTTCGCGGTACTCGAAATACCAATCCCAGCGCCCCATGTGGAAACGCGGCAGCTTCGGAGTCATCGACCAGCCGGTGAACGCGCGCGAACATTCATACACATCTTCTTCTGTATAGTTGCCCACTCCCATCGTGAACAGCTCCAGCAGTTCGCGTCCCCAATTCTCGTTGACTGCGGTCGCGTGGTTCTCCTGATTATCCAGCCAGAACAGCATCGCAGGACTGCGCGCGACTTCGATCAGCAGATCGCGATATTTGCCCATACCCTTTTCGCGGAACAGATCGATCATGTCTATTATCTCATCGTAATGATCGACTTTGGAGACGCCCGTTGCGAACAGTTGGTGCCAAAACAGGCACATTTTCTCCTGCAGCGGCGCGGGAGTGTTCATCATGCGCCAGACCCAGCCAGACTGTCCGACACCGTTGAGCGTGCCGGGCTTCCACTGGAAATGGTAATAGCGCAGGAATTCGTATATATCGACGGGTTCATGCGCATCAGGATGGAGAAGGTCTTCGACGGTGGCTTCGTACCCCGCCGAGGCGCGCTCCTCCAACTCGTCGCGGCCCGCGCCGAAACCGGCTCGACGCATCAGATGCGCAATCATAGACAGTTCGTAATCGTTCTCATGGCTATTCGCGGTTGCAGGCTTCGCAGTTGCAATCATAGTGTCGCAGTCTCCGGCTGTGTCGTCAGTCTGTAAGCATATCAGTTACCAAAGTAATTATAACCTGCCGACGATTACTGTGCATCATGCCGAGAGGCAGTTCGGAGGCCGGAAGGGTGGAAGGCTAGATGAGTGTCAGTACGCTTGCCGGCAAAACGCCCGCAATGCAAATTCTTCGCCGCCGAAGTTATCTAACATCCTAAGCATTCCTTTATAATCGGACTGCCGTACCGTTTCGCCAGAATCCACAGAATCCCCAAAGTCCACTGATAGTCCACTGATAGTCCACTGACTGATAGTCCACTGTAGGAGCCTTTCGATGAATGAGAACGAGCATGAGTTCATCGACGCTCATGTGCATTTCTATGATATGCAGCATCCGGACTTGTTCTATGCTCACTGGCAGCCGGATGTGGTTCATCCGATGCTGGGGACGCAGACGAGGAAGCTGGCGGAGCGCAACTTCTTAGCCGAAGACTTCATCGAGCTGACTCGCGGCGTGGGCGTAACCAAAGCCGTTCATGTGCAGGCGGCTATCGGCTCCGCAGACCCGGTGGAAGAGACCAAGTGGCTGCAGGCGGCTGCAGACAGAACCGGCTTTCCACAGGCTGTCGTCGCATACGCTGACCTGAGAGACCCCGGCGTCGAGGCGATACTGGAACGCCATTGCGCCTTTGCCAACATGCGCGGAATCCGCGATTTTTCGTATGGCGATTATCTGGCCGAACCAGACTTCCATCGCGGATATGCGCTGCTGGAAAAGTACGAGCTGGTCGCCAGCATCGCCGCGCAGTGGCAAGACATGGAGAAATTGCGCGAGCTGGCGGAAAAGTTCCCGAACATCCCGATAGTCATAGACCACGCAGGGTTGCCCATCGAGCGAACTGCGGACTATTTCGCGCGCTGGAAGCGGAGCATGCAGACTGCGGCAGAGGCCGATAACATCATCTGTAAGATATCCGGTCTAGGCATGGGCGATAACGGCTGGACTGTGGACAGCATCCGCCCCTATGTCCTCCACTGCATCGAGACCTTCGGCGCGGAGCGAAGCCTCTTCGCCACTAACTGGCCTGTAGATAGCCTGTGGAGCAGTTATGCAGACATCGTGAACGCATACCGCGAGATAACGACGGACTTCACGCCGAACGAGAAGGCCGCGCTGTTCCAACGCAACTCCGAGAGGCTCTATCGCATCTGACTTTCGCATCTGACTTTAGGCAGCCAGTCAGCAGCGCAGCGGCAATGAAAGAATCAGCGCGAGGCGCGGCAGCATGGTGGCATTTATGGTTGTCGATCTATATATGGCCGACATGTTTTGGACGCTAACGCGGACTATTTGATATTCTTCGGCGTAAAACACGACGAGATGAGGGGATTGAGACTGTGGCAGATACTGTGGCAGATTCCGAGATGGCGTTTCAGCAGTTCGAAATGGATTATCAGAACGCTCTGGCGATGCTTGCGGATCGGCACGCCGAGGACGAGGCTATCGACGCCCTGATCTTCGCAGAAGAGGCTAGACCCAACGCTGGCGTAGATCAGTATGCGCCAGAGTGGATTCAGCCGTTCCTTGCGGTGGCGGCGAATCTGGCGCAGGAGAACTTCATGCGAATGGCCGCGCGATCCGACGGCTTAGCCTCCGCCATCCCCAGCGCCATAGCGCCCGCGCTGGTCAGAGCGGTGCAGCTCGGCTATGTCGAAGGCTACTTCGCCGGCAAAGACGACTAACCTAATAAACTAACAGGCGCGAGCAGGCATATAGACTTGTTTGCGGACTGCGCTGGATGCGATGGGATTTGCAGATTGGATCGTGCCGGGCAGAAGGCGACGCAATATCGCGCTGTCCCTAGACCGTGTTGCGGACGCCGCGCGCTCCACGCCGCAGACCGATGCGCTCGACACCCGACGCGCCGAGCTGTGGAACATCCTGTGCGACGCTTCTCGAAATACGCTCCGACTGCTGCTGATTGGCGGTGACGATCGCATAGACTGGGCGCTGAGACGCCAGCTGTGGCGAATAAACGATGCGCGCCTAGTCGTTCTATTCTGGTGGATGCTGCTGTACCAGCTCGCGCTGTTCAACAATCGCTCTATCGAGGGCTACGACCCCGCAGACGATATGGACGCGCTGTACGACATCGCACGCGCCTTCGTGGTATCGGAGTTTTCTCGAATGGACATCGCATCCGAACCGCCCGGAGCGTGGGCCGAAAACTGGCGACAGCAGTTCACGCTCGAATCGGCGATGGCGCTTTACAACCATACATATATACTGCTAGGAATACGCGGAGACCTCACCCGCAGAATCGAACATGTATCCCGATTCACCACCGCCACCGAGCGGGAGTTCGACCGCATGAAGAGAGCTATTGGCAGATAAACGCCGCTGGCTGATAGCAAGTACACCAAACTGCGAGTGGCGGTCTCGAACTCGGTAATCCCGGCAATATACATGGGCGGGTTGCGATAGACACGCCCCGAAACTAGATTCATATGCATGGCGCCGCAGTCTATAATGGCGGAATGAATAGCGTTGACCTGAAAGACCTGCTCGCAAGGCACTTCGGATTCGATGGCTTTCGCCCGCTTCAGGCGGAGATTGCCGATGCCGTGATGCAGGGGCGAGATACGCTGGTGCTGATGCCGACGGGTGGTGGGAAATCGCTGTGTTATCAGCTGCCCGCGCTGGCTCTTTCGGGCGTCACGCTCGTCATATCTCCGCTCATCGCGCTGATGAAAGATCAGGTAGATGGCCTCCGCGCAAACGGAATCGCCGCCGGATTCCTGAACAGCGCGCAGTCTTCCGAGGAGCGAAGACGCATTCAGCAGATGGCATTCGAAGGACGGCTAAAGCTGCTGTATGTCGCTCCTGAGCGAATCACGCAACAAGGATTCCACCTGTTTCTGAATGCGCTCGATATAAGCCTGATTGCAGTGGACGAGGCGCACTGCATATCCGAATGGGGACACGAATTCAGGCCGGACTATCGCAATCTGAAGATGCTTCGCGCGCTCAGCCCGCAGACTCCGGTTATCGCGCTGACGGCCACTGCGACAGAGCGTGTACGCGATGACATCGCCGCGCAGCTGGAACTCAGAGACACGAGAGTATTCGTCGGAGGATTCAACCGACCCAATCTGTTTTACAGCGTCTTGCCTGACAGAGACAAGTACGATGCGACGGTCGGCTATCTGCGCAATCACGAGGGCGAAAGCGCGATAATCTATCGAGGCTCACAGCGTGGAACTGAGGATCTGGCCGCAGATCTTGCGGAGGACGGAATAGAGGCTCTGCCGTATCACGCGGGGCTGGACGCGGAGATTCGCGCGCGCAATCAAGAGAGGTTCGTCCGCGACGAAGTTCCTGTGATAGTCGCCACCGTCGCCTTCGGTATGGGCATCGACAAGCCCGATGTTCGCCTAATTGCGCACTACGAGATGCCCCCGTCGGTGGAGCGATATTATCAGGAGACGGGGCGCGCCGGACGCGACGGACTAAAAGCGGAGTGCATCCTGTTCTACGGGCCGTCCGAACGCCGCCGACAGGAGTTCTTCCTCGATCGCATGACGGACGATGCCGAGCGCGATTCCGCCCGCGCTAAGCTGCAGGCGATGCTGAGATATTGCAACCCAGGCGCATGCAGGCGCGGCGTATTGCTGAGATATTTCGGCGAATCTCCAAGAGTCGATTCCTGCGACGCATGCGATGTGTGCATGTCCGAGACTTTCGATGCTACTGTCATATCTCAGAAGATACTGTCTGCAGTCGTTCGCACCGGCGAGCGTTTCGGCTCTACCTATGTATCGCAGGTGCTGAGAGGCGAGAACGCCCCGAAGCTGGACGAGCGCGGACACCGTAATCTGTCGGTGTTCGGCATCGTACAAAACTACTCTGTGCCCGAACTCAGGGATATTGCGGGCGCATTGGTAGGACGCGGGCTGCTGGCGGAGGGCGTCGAATATCCTACGCTGTCGATAACACCGGATGGTCGCGCGTTTCTCAAACGACGCGAGCAGATACGCCTTCCGATGCTGCGCGCGCCCGTCACAAAAACGCGGCGTTCGGCGAAGGATGCGGAAGCGGAGTACGATACGGAGCTGTTCGAAGAGCTCCGCGCGCTCCGAACACGGTTTGCGCGCGAACGCGGCGTTCCGCCATATGTCGTATTCGGCGATGCTACGCTTCGACACATGGCGCGCTCCTTCCCGCAGAGCGAAGACAGTCTGCTTTCGATATCCGGCGTAGGAAACAAGAAACTGGAAGATTTCGGAGCGGCTTTTCTGAAGACGATTACGGAATATGCCGAGAGCAACGAAATCGAAGACAAGACATCCGCGCCCGAGAAGCAGACACGGAAGCCGCGCCCCGCCAAGCGCGACCGACGCGATTCGACGACTCATCGCACACTCGAACTCGCGCGACAGGGGTTGTCGATTCAGCAGATCGCGTATGACAGAGGGATGACGACATCGACTGTCACCATGCACATCGAATCTCTGATCGAATCCAACGCGCTGCCCCAACCCGAACGATACCTGCCGAATACGAATAGAGTGAGCAAGATACTGGACGCGCTAGATACCGCGGGCGGCGATAGACTGAAGCCTGTTCGAGATCTGCTGGGAAGCGACTACAGCTATGATGAGATAAGATTGGTAAACGCCTTCCTGAAGCGTTCGGTAAGTTCGGATACTGTATGGGCGGACGAATCCGTTACTATATGAAGATGAAGTTCGGCAACTTTCTCTTTTCGCACTCGCCGACTCCCGATTCGGATTTCGCCGCCGTAACCGACGCTCTGCGAGAGGCGGAGCTGACGGAAGAGCTGGGCTTCGATTCCGTCTGGCTCGGCGAACACCACAACGACGGCGCATGCGCATATGTCGATCCTGTTACCTTCGCGGCGGCTGTGGCGGCGCGGACGAGGCGGCTGACTATCGGATTCGCCGCCGTGCAGATGGCATTGCACCACCCAATACGGCTGGCAGAGCAAGTCGCGCTCTTGGACAACCTTAGCCAGGGGCGTATCGTCCTCGGGCTCGGACGCGGCACAGCGTACAACTTCTACGAATATCGCAGCTACGGGATACCGTTCTCCGAAGCTCAGGGCAGGCTGATCGAATCGGAGGAGATAATCCCCAAAGTTTGGACGACACCGAACTATCGCCACAATGGGAGATATTTCGATGTTCGAGTTCCGTTTCTGCGCCCCGCCGTATATCAGAAGCCACACCCGCCTATCATCCGCGCGGTGGCGACGGAAAAATCCATGATCGAGATGGCGCAACAGGGCAGGCCGCTGATGCTGGTCGTGCAGCCGGACGACGAGACATCGAGGCGATTCGATGTCTATCGGCGTGCGATGAGAGATACCGGTTTCGACGACGACGCGATACGCGCAAATATGGCGCAGTGCCGGATATGGCGCAACATCTATGTCGGCGAGACCGACGCGGAGGCTGCGCGCGTGGCGGCGCGTGTCCACAACGCCAGCCGAGCGCATATCGACTCCACGCGCCGCATCCTGAACACGCCAGAAGAGATGGAATCCGTCGGTGTCGGTCTCGCAGACCCGCGATTCAGAGTCGAAAACAGCATGATCTACGGAACGCCGGACACGGTTTCGGCACGGATCGAACGGCTCAGCGAAATCGGCATAGGCGAGCTGATACTTCAATTCAGAGTCGGCCCTATGAGCTGGGATGAGAACGAACGGAGCATGCGTCTGTTCGCCGATGAGGTGATGCCGAGGTTCGGAAAGCCCGCTACTCTCTAGCAGCCCTTAGTAATCCACAATCCACAGCGAAGGAATAGGTCGTGAGTCAAAACCCTCGACACACATCCGACGCGGTCGCCGAAAGCTCGGTCGCGCGCGACTTCGTGCAGCTCCCGCGCCGTCAGGTCGTTCTGACAATGATCGGCGTACTGCTCGCGCTGTTTCTCGCCGCGCTCGATCAGACGGTGGTCGGCACGGCGATGCCGCGCATAATCGCCGATCTCGGCGGATTCGACCGCTTCACATGGGTTACGACGGCATACCTAGTCGCATCCACCACAGCCGTTCCCATCGTCGGCAGACTTACCGACATCTACGGGCGCAAGATATTCTTCGTTGCCGGTATCGTAGTGTTCCTCATCGGCTCCGTTCTTGCAGGCGTAAGCCAGACCATGAACCAGCTGATTCTGTTCCGCGCAATTCAGGGTTTGGGCGGCGGTGTCATAATGGCGAACAGCTTTACAGCCGTCGCCGACCTATTCCCGCCTGCCGAGAGAGGCAAATATCAGGGCTTCATCGGCGTCGCGTTCGGCCTGTCATCCGTATTCGGGCCTGTGCTGGGCGGCTGGATAACGGACAACCTCTCATGGAACTGGGTATTCCTAATCAACCTGCCCATCGGAATACCGGTGCTTCTGCTGATTCTTTTGCTGTTCCCCAACATAAAGCCGGAGGTGGAAAAACGAAAGCTGGACTATCTCGGAATGGCGACTTTGGTTCTGGCAGTCGTCCCCATACTGCTCGCGCTGTCTTGGGCTGGGGTGCAATATCCGTGGGCATCCGCGCAGGTCATCGGCTCGCTGCTTTTCGGCCTGATTATGCTCGCCGCCTTCGTCTTCATAGAGATGCGCGCGGAATCTCCGGTAATGCCGCTCGGCATATACCGCAACCGCATGGTTTCGGTCTCACTGGCAGTCGTCTTCTTGACTGGATTCGGGATGTTCGGCGGCATCATATTCGTACCACTGTTCTTCCAAGGCGTTCTAGGCGCGAGCGCGACCAGCAGCGGCAGCTTCCTAACGCCCATGATGCTTGGCATCGTAGTCGGAGCAACGCTCGCTGGGCAGCTTTTGTCTCGAACGGGTGGACATTACCGAATACAAGGCGCAATCGGCCTGTCTCTAATGACACTCGGCATGTTCCTGCTATCGACGATGGACGAGACGACTTCCTTTCCGCGCGCCGTTTCATACATAGTTGTTATGGGATTCGGGATGGGCAGCACCTTCCCAACTTTCACGCTGTCGGTTCAGAACTCGGTGCCATTCGCAATCATGGGCGTAGCCACATCCGCGCTGCAGTTCTATCGCTCCATCGGCGGGATGCTGGGGCTTGCGTTGCTCGGCTCGGTTATGGCGGGCCGATTCGCGGATAAGCTAACGGCAGATCTGCCCGCTGGTATAGAAGACACGCTGCCGCAGGGTGGGCTGGATTCCCTCAAAGAGAATCCGCAGGCGCTGGTCGATCCGTCTGCGCTGGATACGCTGCGAGCGCACTTCGCGGCGATTCCGGACGGGGCTGCCATCGGCGAACAGCTGCTGTCCGTGCTGAGATCGTCTCTGGCCGGCGCGATCGGCGATGTGTTTAGCGTCTGCGTCGCGCTGATCGGACTGTCGGTAATCGTTACACTCTTCCTTCGTCCGTCGGCGCGCCTCGCGCCCGCAGACGACAGCAAGGCCGCTGATGGCAAGTAATACAGAGTCGGACAACTCCGACATGGCAAATGGCATGGCCGATTCCGAGATGCCTGCGACAGAGCAAGAGCGGGACATCGACGGAAATGGCGGCAGACGCGGTACCATACCGAAGCTGCTGTCGATCGTTTTGGTTGCCATACTGGTTCTCGTTCTATTCGCCGCGCTTGCCTATGGACTGGCGAACAAGACTCCCGCTACGGGCAGATCCGGAGAGACCCGAATCGGCAAACTCGCGCCCGATTTCTCGATGCCGCTGCTGACGCTGGACGATTCTGCGGCATCCGACGGTGGCGAATTTCACCTGCGAGACGCCATAGGCAGCCCCTTGGTAATCAACTTCTGGGCATCGTGGTGCCCGCCCTGCCGGGAGGAATCACCGGGCTTCGAGCGGATGTGGCGCATGTATGCAGATCGCGGCGTCCAGATCATAGGCGTCGATATTCAAGATACGGAGAGCGCGGCGCGGAGCTATATCGAAGAGTTCGGACTGACATTCCCCAACGGTCGAGACATCGACGGCAGGATAACCATAGATTACGGCGTCATTGGCCTGCCCGTTACCTTCTTCGTGAACTCCGCGGGCATCATCGAGGGGCGCTGGGTGGGCGCGGTGTCGGAAGATAAGCTGCAGGAGTGGATAGAGGCGCTGATAGCGGGGACTAAACCGGGCTGAGAACTAGCAGAACTAGCTTGGTATATAGTGAATACGAATAGCTTATGCGACTAACCGACATCTCCCGAAGCCGTGAACTTCAAGGAGCTGGCGCCATGTCCAAGATGATACGCCAGCATATCTGTATCGACCCCGAACAAGACGCTCGTCTGAAGTTGTTCGCAGGGACTCTCTGAATCAGCCAATCGAAGCTCGTTCGGATTGCGATAAGTTCGTATATCGCGGACACTGACGCAAATGCCGCTCCCGCGCCACGAGATGCGGAGAGCGAATCCGGATGGCAGAGGGTACTTCTGCATATGCGGGAAGGCCGCTTTACCGATCTGCTCGAAGACGGCGAAGCTGCGTGGGACAGAGAGAGCTCGTATGCCGAACGGCTCGACAGTATATCTGGTGGACAATAACATATTCATCTATGCGTATTTGCGTCAGGATCATTCGAAGGCAGCGAAAGCCGCCTCGACACTGAGTGACATCGCTCAGATCGGCTCCGGGTGTGTCAGCAAGCAGGTATCGAACGAGATGTTCGCAAGACTCACGCGGGGAGTCCAGGACATCAGAAGTCTCTCCAGAATCGAAGAAGATGTCAAGGCCATCGCTCGCACATGGCGGGTTTGGGATACCACGCGGGAGACTGTGTTCTATGCCATGAGAGGAGTCAGACAGTATAGGCTTTCGTTCTGGGATAGCCTTATGGGATAGATTAATATGGGCATCCGCCGTAATTCCATTCATACTGAGCGAAGATTTTGACTCGGGTCGGGCGATCGAAGGCGTAACTTTCAGAACCCCCTTCTTCACAGACTTCACGATTGCTCGATAATAATAATGGGAGGCTATCCTGATAGCCTCCCATTATTACTTCATGTGCCGGCCGTTTCGATTCAGCCGGCGCTTACAATGCTCATGCGCTCATATTTAGGTCAGCGCCTAGAAGCGCGACTTCTTCGCCTCGAAGTTGGAGTGCACATCGATGATTACGGTCTTGCCATCGGCGTTGTGCCGCTGGGCGTCGATCAGCGCCTGTTTCATCTCGCCCGGTTTGGTGACTGTGATGCCCACACCGCCGAATGAATCTGCCACTCCAGCATAGTTCCCTGTCATCTCGGTAACGCCGAATTGCGTCCGCGCCGTCGGGTATCCGCCGGGGTAGGTCGCCATGCCGCCGTTGTTCAGAACGACGGTGGTTATCGGCGCGCCAGATCGCTGAGCCGTCTCCGTATCCATACCGGACATTCCGAACGCGCCATCACCCATCAGATTCAGGCAGAAACGGTCGGGATTCGCCATCTTGGAGCCGATCATCAGAGGAATGCCGAATCCGAGATGCGTCGTCTTACCCCAGCCGACATATCCATGCGGCGTCGTGGCTTCGTAGAAGGGGATGATCGAATCGCGCGGCGCGCCGGCGTCGTGTGTAACCACCGAGCGAGATTTATCCAGCGTCGTGTTTATCTCGTGTATGACGCGGTATGTGTTGATAGGAGTCTCGTCCGACTGGAGCAGCGGCGTCCACTCCTCCATCCACTTTTCGCGCTCGGCGGCTATCTTGGCGCGAACACCCGTATTGCGCGGGGTCTCCCCGATAGCGGCCTTCACCTCGTCCAGCACCATCTGCAGCGTCGCCTTGGAGTCGCCGGGCAACCCTATATCGACACTCGCCTGCTTGTTGATCTCATCCACATTATCGGTATTTTGGATTAGCGTCTTGTTGGTCGGTATAGGTTGGCCGTACCCTGTTTGCGTCAGGCTGGAGCCGATGGCGAATACGAGATCGGATTCCACCAGCCACTTGCGCGCAGGCCAAGTCGTCGCGCCGGAGCCAGCGCCCAATGATAGCGGATGCGTCTCGGGGAAGGCGCTCTTGCCCTGCATCGTGGTATAGACGGGGGCATCCAGCAGCTCAGCGAGTTCGCGCAGTTCGGCTGTCGCGTCTCCGAAGAGAACGCCGCCGCCGGCCCACAGCACCGGGTTGCTCGCTTTCAGCAGCAGCGATACTGTATCCGCGACATCGGAGCGGGCAGGCGACATCATCGATCTTTTCGGAGAACGATAGTTGGCAATCACGCTGTCGGGGACATCGGCTGCCATCACATCTCCGGGAGTTTCGACGGTTACAGGCCCGCCGCTGCCATTTCTGAGCGCGTGAAATGCGCGGCGCATTGCATTGCCTATCTCCGAGGGGGTCAGTATGACCTCCGTCTGTTTGGAGATCGGAGCATATGCGCGAGCAGGGGAGAAGTTCGGCCTGATGTCCCACGCCGCGAGCGGGGAACCTCCCGGCAGCAGCAGAATCGGCACATTGTCGCCGAATGCCTGCGCGATACCGCCCATGGCATTCTCTGCCCCGGACGCTCCCTGCGTGATGACCACGCCGAATTTTTGTCTGTCGTTGGCGCGGCTGTAACCGTCCGCCGCCATAACGGCTCCGCGCTCGTGACGGAACATCACAGTGCGGATGCCTTCTTGCGCGACAGACTCGATCAGATTGTTAGATGGGTAACACGCCACCCACTCGACACCTTCGAGCTTGAGTATCCGTGCTAGAGCAGAAAATCCGTCCACCGACTTCTCCTTTCATCTTTCATCAATGAGCTCGACACAGCGAGCGGGGCTTTTCATGGTCGGGAAACGCAAAGCATAGCATACTCCAAAGCCGCGACAGGCGGCAACCGAATCGAAAGACTGAACTGCCCGCCAGAGAAATGGCCCTGAGCCGATACTATGCGCTGCGTTTATTGTATATGCCGATAGCCTGTTCTTGCGTCTAAAGACGCAATTGCATCACATGTCGCCGGCTGCCGGCCATGCCCACATCGCTAAAGCCCATCGCCTCGAATGTGGCGACGAGTCCCATGAAACGATAGCTGGGAGATTCTGGGTCAACGGGATATGCTTCGACGACAGCCGCGCCGTTGTCATGGGCATATTCCAGCGCGGCGCGGATCAGCATGCGTGTCAGCCCTTGCCCTCGCAGTCGGCGCAGGACGAAGAAACAGGCTATCGCCCAGACGCTTTCGGGCAGCGTATCCGCGGGGGAGTTGGTGAGAGGGCTCAGCCTTCGGTATGTATCACGCGGCGCAATCGAACACCAAGCGACAGGTTCCCCATCTCGATAGCCTAGTATCCCGATGGGTATGCCAGATTCGACACGCACGAGCAAGGCTGCCTTCTTGGCGCGAGCATCTGCGCCTCTGCCGATTCGACGCCACGCCATGCACCAGCAGTACTTCGGGCCGCCACGCCCATCGAAGAGGGATTCGAGTTCTCCCCAGCTGTCTGCGGTTACTTCGTGAAACTCCAGCCTGTATCACCTACCTCGTCTATTCCTATCGTTCTGCCGAGCATGACTTCTATACCGAACTGACTATCTATACGGGGGCTATCTCACGGGGGCTACCTCGACAGTCCCAACCCTCGCTGCGCGACTATGTTGCGCTGGATTTCCGATGTTCCCGCCGCAATAGTGGAGGATGTGGACATGAGATAAGAGCGTTGGATGTATCCCTGCAACGGCGCCCACTTCGACCCCTGCGATAGCGTCCCTGCCATGCCGAGCGTCTCCATACCAGTGCGCGCCACGCGCTGGGTCAGCTCCGTGCCGTACATTTTGGACATGGAAGCCTCTGCGTTGGGAACCATGTCACGGCTCTGCATCCATGCGACTTTGTATGACAGCCAGCGAGCGATTTCGGTTTCGACGAACCGCTGCGCCAGTTCGCGCCTTATGCGCGGGTCTTCGGAGAGCGGCGCGCCGTTTCGCTCCGTCTCGTTGGCATACCGAACCAGTGTCTCCAGCGTTCTGCGCGCGTTGGCGGAGTATCCGACGCCGGAGCGTTCGAAATCCAGCGCGACTGCGAGTGTGTACCATCCGCGATCTTCTTGCCCAACGAGGTTTGCGCCCGGTATGCGAACATCGTCGAAATAGACTTCGTTGAAATCGTGCCCGCCGGCCATGTTGTAGATCGGCTTCACCGTTACGCCAGGGCTTTTCATATCCATTACGAATATGCTGATACCCCGATGTTTGGGCGCGTCCGGATTGGTGCGCGCGGCGAGCCAGCCCCAGTCGGCGATGTGCGCGCTGGATGTCCAAATCTTCTGGCCGTTGATGATATAGTCATCGCCGTCGCGCACAGCGGAGGTCTGGAGCGACGCCAGATCCGAGCCGGAGCCGGGTTCGCTATAAAGCGTACACCAGTAGCGTTCGGCGCGCGCGATCGGCGGCAGGTGTTCGCGCTTCTGTTCGTCCGTCCCCGCCAGCATCAGCACCGGGCCTACCCACGATATAGCCCCAGTGCCGAGATCGGTGCCGGGAACATTCCAGTATGTCATCTCCTCGCGGTAGATGACCTGCTCCATGATGGAGCGTCCCTGCCCGCCGTACTCTTCGGGCCATGCGAGCGTCAGCCAGCCTTTATCAGCCAGCTTGGATGCCATATCGCGTGTGAAGGCGTGTCGCTCTTCGGGCGTATCGCCATACTGGTCGAGCGGGTCCCAGTCGCCCGGAAGCTCCGACTGAAGAAACGCCTGCAGCTCCTGTCGGAAGTCCTCTTCCTGCTGGGTGAAGTGGGTGTTCATGGTTGGGGCCTCCTAGAGTGATGGTGATATGGAGAGCTTACACAGCCTTCATACGGGCTAGATTTCTGAAGAAACTGGTTATATCTCGCAGCTTTTGGATCTCGCCTGTGTCCAACCCGTCGAGGTTGAAGTGCATTATGTCATTCCGCATTTGCCTTACCAAGTCTAAATGCTTGGTGAACTCCACGCGATCGATGTTCAGCCCTAGTTTGTCCCAGCGTTCGGGTTTCCCCAGCAACTGGCAGTATCCTCCGAGTGTCAGATCCCCAGGGTTATCGACTTCCGAATCCGATGCCGCCTCTTTCAGATCGTCCGAAGTGAACTTTCTATAGACGAGGTTGTACAGGAATCGTTCTACTTCGCCAATTATCATGAAGGGGTAGGCGAGCTCGCTGAATTGTCGCGCGAGATCACTGGCCGTTACGATGCCCGTAATCTCACCTTTATTCCCCCTTACCAGAACATAGCCATTTTCGGCGACGATTTCGGTCGCATCGAATATCGGGGCTTCTATGTTAATTTCTACTGCGGCGTCCATACAGTTGCGAACCCTTTGGCATTCGAGTCCCAGCGAAACTCTATTGCCAATCGTCTTCCAGCTGATGACTCCCTTTACATTATGTTCGTTTTGCATCACGGGCAGTTGAGAGAAGTCGTTCAGCTGCATGATAGTCGTGGCGGTAACCAAAGGATCGTCAGGGAACACTGATTTTGGCTTCCGGTTCGCCGAGTCGAGCGCCCCGATTCTAATGGTGGGCTCGGAAGATGTCGTTGTCGTGGATACATCTTTTGTATCGAGTTCGACATCGAGTTCGATCGAGATTTCAGAGTCGATCCATCCTAGTTCGAAGTCCGGTACGGTTCGCAGATCGAGCTTTTCCAGATCGTTCTTTATGTGTCTAACTTGATTGGGTGTTCGTTTTAAGAATGAAAAATGGCCTATGAATTCGCGTATCGTAATATTGGTAGGAGAGGGAGCCATACCATTGGCATGTTGGCTCGTCATATTTTCCGCGAGGTCATCTAACCATTTGTTGCTCATATCCCCACCTGATTCTATTCTCGATAACAGCAGGGCGGCACGATAGCGACGACGCCCGAATAGCGCGGCGTCGTTACTACCCTGCAATCTCCGCAGCCTGCATCTTCTTGTGCGCGATGAGGTATGCGACGACCAGCAGTATGAGAGCCGCTCCTCCGACCAGCGTCAGCAGCTCGAAGTTGTGGTCTATGAAGTCTTGTATGGATTCGCCGAATATGTAGATTAGCGCGCCAATGGTCATCAGACGCGCTCCCCTGCCGATTAGCGATGCGATAATGAATGGCCGCATCCGAAGGTTCATCACGCCTGCGAGAATTGCGAATACCTTGTACGGGATGGGCGTTACGGCTGCTACGAGTATGGCCCACGCGCCGTACTTATCGAACAGACTTTCTGCCTTCTGGATTTTGGATGTCGATACGAACTTGTTTAGCAGAGGTCTGCCGATTTTTCTTCCGAGCCAGTGTCCGACGCACGCTCCGCATACCGATGCGACTGTGGTTAGCGCCGCTACCCAGATGGCGGATGCAGGGTCTGCGATGCCGATGGCTATGAGCAGCGGATCGGGCGGAATCGGGAAGAATATGGATTCACTGAAGGCTACCAGCATGAGCAGAGCAATTGCCCAATCGCTGTCGGCGAGGGCGAGTGTCCAGTCGGTCAGCGCGTGAAGCAGTTCGAACATGTTCTCTCAGTCGATGCTAGGCCGATACTCGTTAGCGGGATTGGGTGTCATAGCGGAACGCTGTTAGGCGAGTCCGGCGAGGCTCAGCACGCGGGCGACATTCTCGGGGCCGGGGGCGCGCTGCCCTGAGTGTACTTCTCTGACGACCTGCACGATTGCGGCGTTCACCGGCGTTGGTATGCCGACGCTGCGTCCCTGCTCGACGATGTAGCCGTTCATGTAATCTATTTCGGTGTGGCGTTCCTTTTCCACATCCTGCCCCATGGACGATTTCCAATCCGCTCCACTGCCGGAGGGTTGGAACTTGGCGTCGAGGTCTTCATAGATTCCGCCGTCATCGGCGTTGGCGTAGGTTTCAGCTGAGACGCCGCGTATTGGTTCTACCTGATAGTTCTGCGCGAGCGCGACTTGGCAAGATTCTTTGCATATGTTTATCTGTATGCGGCGCGCTTCGGGCATGGAGGCGATGCTTTCCCCGCCGAGTCCGGTCATCGCGCCCACAGGGTTGCCCGATGAATTCGTCGTCAGCTTAGACCAGCGTTCTCCCCACAGGTTGGAAGTGGCTTTGGCATCATCGACGCACATGAGAATTTCTGCCAGCTCCTCGACGCGCGGCGTGATGCGTCCGTGCAGTTCGCCGACGCGGAAGACGACATGGCCGCGCCCACGCCCCGGCGCACCGCCGCGCGTAACATGCCCCGGCTCCCACAGCGCGACCGTGATGCTGGACATGATGCAGCCGACGGCGCGGTCGTAGCCGGCGATGGATGCCACCAGCCTATCGTTCATGCAGTTTTGCGAAGATACGATGACACCATCTTGCCGAACGAGCCGCTTCAGAAAATGCGCCGCCCACTCTGTATCGTAGCTCTTCATGGCGAGAAAACCGATGTCGAAATCGCCTTCGAGCTGCATAGCGTCCGAAAGGTGAAACGCTTTCACTGGAATAGTGAAATCGTCCTGCGTGCCGGATGCGCGAAGACCGTTGGAACGCATCGATTCGACATGCTCGCCCCACATATCCAGCAAGGTCACATCGTGGCCCTCTCTGGTCATGTATGCGCCGAGATAGCTGCCCGCCGCGCCCGCGCCCATTATGACGATTCGCTTTTCCGCCATTCGATTCCTCCCGAAAGAAGTAGGGGGTTACCGCCCGATATAGGCTTCGATCTCTGTGATCATCGCCTCCATATCGAGGTAGATGTCTCGCGCCTGTTCGATGGAGACTTCGGAGAATCGCACAGTTGCGCCAGGCGCGGCTTGCGCCAGCAAACCGATGTCCGCGCTGATTACCGTTGCCGCCTTCGTGTAGCCACCGGTGGTGCCGCGGTCTGCGAGCAGTACAATTGGCCTGCCGCTGCCCGGCACTTGTATGGAGCCCAGCGCAGTGCCGTCGGATACGATGTCCGGCCCGTGAACATGCTCTATCTTGCCACCTTCGAGCCGACAGCCCATCCTGTCGGAGTCGGCTGAAACGCGGTATCGAGAGCTGAGCAGTCTGCGGATTCCACGCTGGGTGAACTCCTCATGCTGCGGGCCAAGTATGACCCGTATCTGGAACGACTGCTCGCGCGTCGGTTCGCGGCTGATTTCGATTGGCATACCGCGTCCGGCGGGGACTGACGATACGGCATCGACGCCGATGGGGCCGATGGGGATGATGTCCCCCGCTCGGAGCGCGCGTCCGTTCAGCCCGCCAAAGCCGCCTTTGAGGTCGGTCGATCTGCTGCCCATGACTGGCGTGACATCCACACCACCGGCTATGGCGAGGTACGCGCGCATCCCGTCCTGAGCGGAGTCGAAGCTGAGGACGGAGCCGGCGCGAACGGCTGCGGATTCCCATGACGGTATTTCCTGTCCGTCGATTTTCGGCGCGAAGTCTGCGCCAGTGACCGCTATGACGGTATCGAATCCGAATCTCAGACTGGGGCCAGTGAGCGTTATTTCTAACCCCGCAGAGCCTTCTTCATTGCCCGCCATGATGTTGGCTATTCTGAGAGACACGGTATCGAGCGCGCCGCATACAGGTATGCCGTATCTCTGATAGCCGTGTCTGCCCAAGTCCTGCACTGTGGTGAGCAGGCCTGGCGCGATCACATCTACTGCGGCGCTGTCTGACCTCATATTGCCGCATCCTTCTTCGCGACGGAGCAGGAGCCGCTGCGCACATCGAGTTCGATGTGGCGGTATGCGGCCTCGTCCTCTATTGGAACGAACCGTACGAGGTCGCCTGCGTCGAGCAGCGCAGGCGGGTCTGCATGCGGATCGAACAGCTGAAGTGGGGTTCGACCGATTATGCGCCAGCCGCCCGGGCTTGCAACGGGATAAACGCCTGTCTGCGTCTCCGCGATGCCGACTGAGCCTGCTGGCGTCACCGTTCTGGGCGATGCTAGTCGCGGCGTATGCAGCGCGGCGTCGAGTCCGCCAAGATACGGGAAGCCGGGGCTGAAGCCCATTGCATAGACCAGATAGTCGATGGCGGAGTGTCTGTCGATGATTTCTGATTCGGTCATGCCTGCGTTTTGCGCAACGAAGGAGATATCCGGGCCGAACTTGTCGCCGTAGAGCGTCGGTATCTCGATGACCCTGCTCTTTGCAGAGTCCGGCGTCGAAAGATCGACTGCCAGATCTCCAATCTGCGCCATCAGATCATCGAATGTCGTCTGCATCGGATCATAATGGACGAGCGCGGAGCGGTATGTAGGCACAGTTTCGGTAACGCCGGCTATATTCGCATTGGAGAGAGCAGCAATTACGCCGTGTACACGGGCGTTTATGCTGGGGGATATGGAATCGCCGAATTCGACGACTAGCGCGCAGTCTCCGACGGGGGAGAAGCGTGGGGTTTCGTATGCGGACACGGCTATACCAGCTCGCCTAGGGGTATTATCTGTACGCCTTCTGTCGTCAGCGCGGTTTTCAGCGCGCGCGCCATATCGACTGCGCCGGGCGTGTCTCCGTGCAGGCACAGACTGTCCGCCTCTATCTCGATGAGGCTTCCGTCGATGGCGCGCGCGCGGCCTTCGACGACCATCTGCAAACTGCGCTCGACGACTTCGCTAGTGTCATGTATGACGGAGCCTGGCTTGGAGCGCGAGACGAGAGTGCCATCGGGGTTCAGCGCACGGTCTGCGAACACTTCGCGCCCGACGCGCAGCCCCATGCCTTGCGCAATGTCTATCCACTTCGAGCCGGCCAGCGCGAGCAACGCGACGCTGTCATCCACGGCTAGGACTGCTTCGCAGATGGCTTTCGCCAAATCTTCGTCATCGACGGCCATGTTGTACATCGCGCCATGCGGTTTGACATGCTGGAGGCTGTCCGCGCTGGTGAAGGCTCTCAGCGCGCCCATCTGGTATATGACATCGTTGCGCGTCTCCTCCGGTGTGGCGGACATATTACGGCGTCCGAAGCCGGCGAGGTCTGGGAAGCTGGGATGCGCGCCGATTGCGACACCCTCTGCCTCTGCCAGCGCGACGGTGCGACGCATCCAGTTCGGGTCTCCGGCGTGGAAGCCGCAGGCTATGTTAGCGGAAGTGATGTATTTGATGACCTCCTCATCGAAGCCCATCTTGTACATGCCGAAACTCTCGCCCATATCACAGTTGAAGTCGATCCGTCCGCTCATCGTATTCCTCTTGTTTGGATACTCTCCGCTTTAAGGTGACGACTTTGGTGGGATGCGCAACGCTGGACGCATAACCCACACATAACCCACCGGCACACTTTTCGCAAGTCATTCTATCACTTCGCTGCCCCTGCGGATACATCCGCCGCCCTGACATCTGCTGATGGGACTGCCGCTCAAGATGTCTAAGTCATGGGAACACTGCCTTAGGATACGAGAGCGAACTCGGATTTCTCTGCGCTCGCGCTCGTTGGCGATGAGAAGAAGGGCAGCGTCTAGATCATGACGCGAAGTCGAAGACTCGCATGGGGATGGACTTTACCGCGCTGACCTCACCATGGGCCATAAGACGAACCTTTTCTGCCGTTTCGCGGCTGAAGCCGCAACGGGCACACACAGCAGCAGGAACGCTGCCGATCAGGACCTATTGTCCGTTGACACAAAACACCTATCCACTAACTCTTCGCGACTCTCCCCAGCATGGCAGACTACGCGCATGAACATGCTTACCTCCTTTGGGAGTATCCGATCCATTCATCTGGATTCGGCTCATGCTCATATAGTATAACGATTCTCACAAGCGGAGTGTCCGCGAGGGACACACGGATATGCAGAGGTCTTCCTAATTCGGTAAAACCCAATGAGAACACTGTCTGAGTCTGGGACAGTCGCTCGATAGTCGCCCGACGACTAACCCGATGCTCTTCGCTATCGGATATTAGTTTCGATAACTACGCTGACACCTTCGTCTCTGGCAACATCGAACAGTTCATCGGATATAGCCGCGCAGTAAATAGCTGGACGCACATCGGCGCTTGTGAACACTTTGCCGATAGCCTCGCCGCTCTGACAAACTTTCGTTATGTCAGAGCGGCTTACACTGTAGGATGCCTCGACTGCCAGATAGACCGTATTAGTCTGCCCGCGAATTCTGCCCCTCGCTATCATATCCGTATGCAAGATGCGAGCGTATTCCACATCGGATATGATGCCATTGATTTCGGCGTCATAGATGGCTTCTTCGAATTCGACAGAGCCATTGTCATATTCGGCATATCTGATCCTGCGGGTATTGCGCAGCCCAAACATTGTGACAAACCGAGCCAGCCCGCTTCTATGCAGCTTAGATTCCAAACCGATACCTTTCAGATCTCCAATGTCGTCTTGCATACGGTCCAGCCTATGTTCGACATTATCCAGACGACGATCTGTCATAACTGCATACTCTGCAAATCGCTGTGGCAGCTCCAACAGTTCATCGGTCAAAATAATGCGCCGCATCTCCTCACGCCACTCCGGGTTTTCGCGCAGAATCCGATGCAGGTCATGTATAGAATCAATCACAACCATAGAAAACATCCCTCGATAATTATTCAATTAATTATTCATTGTGCATATGTATATGTAACAGTGTATATATGTAACAGTGTATATAAATGAGTGTAGCTAAGATACAGCTTCCCTAAACGCATATACATGCAAACCACAACTGCTACGAAGGCGTAAGCTCTCCGCGATGCAGGTGGTTTCCGAATTTGCGCTGACTGAGACGGATTTCATCCACTATGCACGGCGCATATACTCCGAGCGGCGAAAATCGAGCGAGCGCGCATCTCGTACCCACAGCCTGCGCGTCGGCTCACCCAGTTCGCTCCGATCGTATCTGCTGAGAGCCAGATATGGCCAAGGGCAATATCTTTCGCAGAAGAAGGTCGGCGAGTGCCAGCCCCGCCACCCCGCCCGCTACATCGACGGCTAAATCGATGACGCTAGGCACGCGCCCCGGAGTGAATGCCTGATGCGCCTCGTCGGAAATGGCATATAGCGCGGTGAAACCCGCAACAGATCCCCACAGTATCGGAAGCGAAAGCCTCCCGGAAGCGCGAAATGCCCAATAGGACAAGGCCGCCAGAACAGCGAACTCGATAAAATGGGCGATTTCGAAGGCGAACGGTACGCCCGGATCTAATTTTCCTACCGAGTCGGGGCTTTGACTCGACCACCAGAAGACAAAGCTCATCCAGACGAGCAGGGGCGCCCAGTAGAAGCAGAACTGTCGGATAAACCAATGCATCTGCTATAACTCGACACTCGCGAGAGTGGGAATTTCCACTCTCGATTTCGCTGCCGTCGGCCAACATGTACCTCCGAAGCGCACATACAGCGGCGGCAAGCATATCGAATCATGGCACACGACCGACGCCTGATACATAACGCGCCTAACGGCCCGGAGCGAGCGCCTCCACGACACGGGTATATGACTCTGCGTCCGACTCGTTCAGCACGAGGCGTATCTCGTCCACGCCCGCATCGAAGAATGTCTGCATCTGGTCTCGGCACTCTTCGGGGTTGCCGATGATAGTCATTGCATCCACCATCTCATCGGTAACCAGTCGCGCGGCCAGTTCGCGGTCTCGGCCGAGATAGGCGGCGCGAATCCTGTCAGCCTCCTCGCCGAATCCGATGCGCTGCATGTAGCGATGATAGAACACCCCCATTCCGCCAATGTAGAAGGCGATGTGCGGCCTTTCGCGGTCGCGCGCGGCGGGGATGTCGTCGGTTACATAGACCGATACTTGCGGCGAGATGGTTATGTCATCGAGCGAACGGCCAGCATCCTCCGCGCCGCGCCGAAGCTCTTTCACTGCGGCATCCATCCGAGACGGCGCAAGGAATATCGGCAGCCAGCCATCGGCCAGCTCTCCCGTCAGCCGCAAGCTAGGCGGGCCGAGCGACGCAATGTATATCGGTATGCTGTCTCGATACGGACGAAAGCGCAGCCTGAAACGCCGAGTTCGGAAGAACTCCCCTTCGTGGTCGATGCGATCTCCGCCCACCGCCTTTCGTATGATATCGATGTATTCGCGCATCCGCGTGAGAGGCTTGCGAAAGCGTTCGCCGTGAAAATCCTCTATCACAAGCTGTCCGCTCGCGCCGAGCCCCAGAAAGAAGCGTCCCTCCGACATCGTATCCAAATTGGCGGCGGTCATGGCGATGTTCGACGGCGAACGCGCGAATATCGGCACAATGCTAGTTCCGATGCGTATGCGCGAGGTAACAGCCGCTATCTGCGCAAGCGATGTGAAAGAGTCCTCACCCCACGCCTCGCCCATCGTGATGCAGCCGTAGCCCAGCTCATCCGCCAGGCTCGCAAGCCGCAGTGTCTCGCTCCATGAAGCCCCCGGCGGCCTCAAAGACATGATTCCAACTTCGCCCATATCCGAATCAACCTCCCTAGCTCAGTTTCCAGCTATACGAAGTGTACTATAATAGGCACACGCGCTGTCACCGAATCCACATGAATTCGAGGGCAACATCGTGAATCCATAAAAAACGAATTGGATGCGCACGGAGCGCGCATCTATGCCAGCACATAGTCACGCATCCATCTATAGTCATGCATCCATAATATGAATCCATGATATGAAATTATACGAACGGAGAGGAGCAGCCAGTGACGACGGCCACACAGACTTGGACAGAACGAATGGTGGAAGCGGCAGGAACCGAAGTGCAGGTGGTGAGCGGAGGAGACGGGGATCCGATGCTCGTTCTTCATGACGAGATGGGGCATCCCGGATGGATGAACTTCCACGAAGATTTGTCCAACGGTTTCGAGCTGACGATACCATCTCACCCCGGATTTGGCGACTCGCCCCACATCGACTGGATAATGAACATGCGCGATCTCGCTGGCTGGTATCTCACCGCGCTGGACGATATGGACATCGGGCGCACCGCGCTCATGGGCTTCTCCTTCGGCGGCTGGCTGGCCGCAGAGATGGCGACGATGCAGCCGGACAGGTTCAGCAAGCTGATTCTCGTGAACCCAATGGGCATCAAACCTCCCGTCGGCGAGATATTCGACATGTTCCTAGTCGTTGCCAAAGAGTTCCTCACTGAGAGCGTCCTCGACCCTGCCGCCACGCCCGAATTCGACAAAATCTGCCCCGAAGAGCCGACTCCAGAGCAGGCGGAGTACTGGGAGACGGCGCGCGAACAGGCTTGCCGCCTGACTTGGAGGCCGTACATGCACTATCTCGCCCTGCCGCATCTGCTGCGAAGGCTGCGCTCGCTCCCGACACGAATAATCTGGGGCAGGGAGAACTCTATAGTGCCACTGAGCGCAGGCCGCGTCTATCAGGAATCCATCCCCGGCTCCGAGCTTTCGATCATCGAAAACTGCGGACACCGACCGGAGATAGAACACCCAGAAGAGTTCACCCGACTCGTGAAGGAGTTCATGGCTGCTGTATGATAGCAATATGACGCCAGCCCGCTGGCCGCTGCTCCTGAGCTGGTTCGGAGCCGTGAACCGAAATATATGCGCGCGCTATACGCAGCAACTATACGCAGTATCCGTCCTAAATGCGCTATAATCTGTTCGCTATGAATATGAATGCGAAATGGATATTGCCCAGAATCTGGCCTATCGGGATCGCCCTCGTCATAGTGACGCTGCCCTTGGCAGGGCCTATTCTCGATCACCACTTCGCGGAGCGTCAGCCGTATCATGTCCACATAGCCGCTGACGCTGCACATCGCCATGAACATCGTAAATTGCATGCTCACCCGAATTGGGATACGACAGGGGAGCGTCCGGCGGCGGATACATTATCGCTGTACAGCCTAGAAGTGTTCGCAGCTGGTGGCGCCTCCGCCGCGCTGCTTGCAGATTCGGAGCAGGCGTGGAATATCGCCGTATCAGCGGACAGCGTTCTTACGATACGCTCCAATACCGATTCCATCCCAAAGCCCGCGTATGTGCCGCCTCCGGATAAACCTCCGCGCGCCTGAGATTCATCTCGGCCATTGGGCCATTGGTATTCTCTGGGGAAGTAATCCGCTCTAACGCGGCAGAGGCTCTGGGCGGCAAGGCATTGGGCAAACTGAATCATTCGATTAGGATGATCGTGATCATAGCTATCGCGCTGTACGCGCTAGCAGATCTCGCAGTCATCGGGCTGCGGAGCGCAGAGACGGCCAGCGCGCACGGCGGCGGGTTCCGGCTGACCGAACAGCGAACCGCCGGACCATACGAACTGCTGCTGGGCACGATACCAGACCCGCCTATCGTCGGAGAGGCGATAGTGATTCTTCAGATCACGGATGCGGATACTGGGCTCCGCGTGCCGGATGCCGAAGTCGAGCTGACCGCGACAGGGCCGGACAGCCAAGCCTCGCCCCTTGGAACGCTCGCGTTCGGCCCCGACTCCTACGACCCGACGCTTTACGAAACGAGAGTCATGCTCGACATCGAAGGGCGGTGGACTTTCTCCATAAGTGTATCGGCGGATGGAGGCAGCGGCGACGCGCTGTTCAACTACGATGTGAAGCGCGCCAGCCCCGTCGCAGGAATCATAACGCTGACGACTCTGCTTGCATTTCTGATAGTGCTGGGGCTTTCCATGCGAGCATTCCTCAAACAAAGATCCGGGCAAAGATCCGGGCAGAGAACCAACGGCCAAAGAGCGAGACGACGAAAGGCGTAACTGACGGCGCGCGAAAACCCTCTCTCGAATTAGGGCGAAGCGCTAATCCAGAGAACTCTTTGGAGGTCTAACATATGTTCAGGATATTGGCAGCGGTTGTGGTTGCGACTGTGACTGCAATTGTAGCTGCGGGCGCGGCATACACAACCGCAGTCGCACACGAAGACAGGGAAGAAGAAAGCTATAATCTGGTGGTGGGGTTCTTACACGAACCAGCATACGAAGGCGAACGGAACGCCGTCAGCATCCGCGTTACCAAGCCGGCGACGGGTATGAGCGACGGCCACGGTACACACGGCGCGATAGAGTCGGAGACGCCAATTGCCATGCGGATCGATACAAATGTCGATGAGCTGGGCGGTGTCGGCGTCCAGATCGAGACCGAGGGCTGGCGATGGACGCCAGAGAATACAAATGGAGACTACGAACCCGGCGCCGGACATGCCCATATATATGTCGATGGCGAGAAGGTAAGCCGCGTCTATGGAGCGTCCCACTATCTGAGCGGACTCGCGCCCGGCGAACGAGACATCCGCGTCGCGCTCAACTCGAACGATCACAGGGAACTGACAGTGAAAGGTGAAACGGTCGAGGCAACTGCTGTGGTTACGATTCCCAAAACACTGCCGCGAAACGACATCATATACATCACATATGCGCAATCTCCAATGTGGCTGGATATAGCCGCGTTCCCAGACGAACTAGGCGGCTACAACCTGCGCGTAATACCGTACGGCTTCGAGTTTTCGTCCACATTACCAGAAACGCCCAAATCGACTGATGACGCGGATGCAGTGGATCGAGGCTATGCTAAGGTGAGCATCGACGGCAAAGAGCATACGCGCATGTATGGCCCCTGGCTGAAACTGCCCGATCTGGAAGAGGGAATGCATAATATAACAGTCTCGCTGGCTAGTAGCTGGGGCGTGGATTACGAATGGAGTGGCTTGCCTGTCGAAGAGACCGTAATAGTGCATGCAAAAGCGCCAATGCCGGAAGAGATGACGAGCACATCTAGCGCTTTGCCCATCGAGGGGCTTCGAGACACCCTCCGAGTCGAGGTTACGCATGTCCCAACTGCGGTTTCCAAGACTATGGACTTACACGCCGTGTTCGACGATCCGGGGCATTACACCGCCGATCTCATACCGACTTCGCCGGGGCATTACCGATTCAGATTCATCGGCGCGATAGAGGGCGAGCCGGTGGATATGACTTTCGATTCCAAAGCGGGCGGCGGCGATTTCGACGATGTTCAGACAGCGTCCGCTATCCACTTCCCGCAGTCAGTCCCCTCCGCGCGTGAGCTGGAGAGCGCAGTCAGAGGGGTGCAAGATACCGCGCGGCCGGCGCAGGAGACGGCGGACAATGCTTCGAGGCTGGCAACCATCGGCATACTCTTCGGCGCAGCTGGAACCGTCATCGGAATCGGCTCTTTGCTAATAACGGTACTGCACAGGAGAAGTCTTGGCTAACTATATACGGATTTCACTCATCGCGCGTCGATTCCCTGTCCGTGTCCGCCAGCTATTCTCTGCGGCGACTGTTGTGGCATTTGCGCTGGCGCTGGATATCGGCGGCGGCCTGCGGATCGGATGCGCCGGCCGCCGATACCACGACGCAAGCCGCAAGCCCCGAGCGCAGCGCGCCGACGCAGACCGATGGCGCCTGACTTCTCGCTCCCATCCGCATTCGGAAACACAGTAACACTGGACGATCTGCTCGAGGGGAGCAATGCCGCAGTTCTGGTCTTCTATCGCGGCTTCTTCTGAGGCATATGCAGACACCAGCTCGTCGAGCTGGCGCAGGCATATCCGCAGTTCGTTCAGCGCGGCATATCGCTGGCGGCCATAAGCACCGACGCTCCCGACCATTCGCTGGGGATGAAGATTACCACCGAAGCGGATTTCCCGATACTGTCGGATAAATCCAAAGAGACGAGCATAAAATACGGCATATACAACCTCTTCGACGACGGGGTTGCCGCGCCTGCAACCTTCATCATAACGCCCGACGGCGCAGTTGCGTGGCGCTATGTAGGCAAAGACATTGTCGATAGAAAAACGCCACTCCAGATACTGGAACGGGTGGAGGCGCTCGTTCAGTGAAACTCGCGTTCATTGCAATCGCGGCAGTCACCACGATCTTGGCGTCGGCCGCATTCATGGCAGTCACCGTTTTCGATGCCGAGGCGCATGCGAATCTGGTTGAGTCTTCGCCGCAAGCCAATTCCAGACTGCCGACTGCGCCGAACAAGGTTACGCTCTGGTTCACGGAAACGCTGGAGCCGCAATTCAGCAATATAGAAGTGATCGATTCCGAGGGCGAACGCGTCGATATGGAGGACAGCCAAGTCTCCGATAATGACGCAACCGCGATGTCCGTATCTCTGAAACCCTTGACGAATGGGACATACACCGTCGTTTGGAAGAATGTATCTACTGTGGACGGTCATCTGGTGCGCGGCGCGTTCGCCTTCTCGGTGGGAGAGGCGCTCGCTGCGACGGCGCCTATCGAGGTCGATCAGCCGCTGTTTCAGTCGTGGATAGAGCCTTTCATACGCTGGCTGACGCTGTTCGGCGGGTGCATCGCCGTTGGCAGCATGATATTTCGCCTCATAGTCGCCGCGCCCGTAATGGCATCCGTACAATCCGAAGACGCGAAAAACTCGGCCTTCAGCGCAGCCTTAGTCACCATACGCGCTCCGATGGGGATATTCTTAACCGCATCCATGGCTCATATCATCCTGCAAGCGTCTATGGTGTACGACTCCTCCGTGATTTTCACGATATTCCTGCGCTTCATGGATTTGCAGCGAGAAACATCATGGGGCGCGATGTGGCAGATACGCGCATTCCTGATAATCGGTATATTCATTATCATCTATATCATGGAGGTCAGACAGGGAGATCAGAGAGCAACGCGGCTGCTATCCATACAGGCCGCGCTCGGGGCGGGCGCGCTGCTGACTATCAGCTTGTCGAGCCACGCCGCCGCGATCCCCGACATCGCATGGTACGCGATCTTTAACGACTTCCTGCACCTGATGGCCGTTTCGGTATGGATGGGGGGGATATTCAGCCTGCTCGGCATTTTCATCGCCGTGTTCGGCAAGGTGGAAGGTGAAGAGCGGCGCGCGATCGTATCCTCACTCCTTAGCCGATTCTCAGTCATCGCGGCGATGAGCGTCGCTGTTACCATAGTCACTGGAATGTACAGCGCATGGGCGCAGGTTACGATTCCCGCCGCTCTGACTGTTCCATACGGCATCACGCTGCTGGTGAAATTGGCTTTCGTCGGCGCGCTGCTGGCGGTGGCTGGCGTAATCCTGTTCTGGCTGAAACCTCGCATGAACCGCGATGAACATGGCACGCGACGAATCCGCAAATTGATAGTCGCAGAGTGCATGTTGGCCGCGCTCATATTTCTCTCCGTCGGATTCCTCGTATCGCTAGAACCCGCGCGGCAGGTCGCTTCCCGCGAGGGTATCGGCGTGGAGAACGGCTTCAGTTTCAGCGAAACGATGGACGGTATCGAGGTCGGAGTCGAGGTGGAGCCGGGCGCGGTCGGAACTAACTCCGTCGTCGTATCGCTCCAAGACAGCGGCGCGGAGCCGATAACCGAAGTTACCGATGTCCGCGTGAAGCTGTCTTACCTAGACCAAGACTTGGGCGAAACGCCGCTATCGGCGGAATCTGTTGGCGACGGGCGTTTCGCGCTGAATGATATGTTCATCGGCTTGGAGGGCGCGTGGCAGGTGGATGTGGTCGTGCAGCGTCCGAACGATTTCGATACCAGAACCGCCTTCCGATTCGAGACTGCCGATGTCATCAAGGGCGGCAGTTTGGCAATTGTGCCGTCGCAGGATACGGGGAGGATGCTTTTCGGCATCGAGATGATCGTTCTGGGAGTGATTTTCCTTGGAGGCGGGCTGCCACTGGGCGGCTGGTACACTCGGTTAGGGCTGGCGACGATGACACCCGGCGCGCTCGCCGTGATTGCAGGCGCGGTCATCCTGCTCGTCTCGACGGATACGAACTCCCAAATTGGAATTAGAAATCCGGTCTTGCCCTCTTCGGAGTCTGTCGCCTTAGGACGCGAGCTGTATGACATCCACTGCCAACAGTGTCACGGTTTCAGCGGACAGGGCGACGGCCCAGCGGGAGCCGCGCTCGACCCGCCGCCGGCAGATCTGGTCGTGCATGTTCCGCTGCACCCAGACCGCGCTCTTTTCGATTTCATCAGCGAGGGAATAGACGGGACTGCGATGGTCGGTCTGGCCGACACGCTGTCCGAAGAAGAAATTTGGCATTTGATAAACTACATCCAGACGCTGGAATAGTCCTCGAGATGTTTACTATCGGCAGGAATATCGACAGAAAAAAAGACAGCCGCACAAGAGCTGGTAGCGAAGGCCAGCTCTTGCGGGCGTTCATTTCGCTCTCCCTCGCGCTCATCGCCACCGCGCTGTTTGCGACGAGCGCATACGCCCACGGCTTCGGGCAGCGATACGACCTGCCGATACCCCTCGACTATTTCCTGATCGGAGCTGTCGCCGCTGTCGCGCTGTCGTTCGTAGTGCTGGGAGCGTTCGTTCGGCGCACCCACTCCGACTTCGGCTATCCGCGACTGAACCTGCTGCGCCTGCCCGTAGTCGGCTCCACGCTGAGGTCTCCATACACATCGTTCACTATCCGCGCGGTATCCGTCGGCATCTTCCTGCTGCTGCTGGCGACGGGATTCGCCGGTACCAACCGCCCGATAGAAAACCTTTCGCCGGTGTTCGTCTGGATAATCTGGTGGGTAGGCATGGGCTACATCGCCGCGCTGTTCGGCAACCTCTGGATGTATGTGAACCCGTTTCGGATAACTTTCGAGTGGTATCGCGCGCTGCGCGGACATGGCGACGAACCGGAAGAGCCTCCGTTTCAGTACCCGAAGTGGCTCGACGCATGGCCTGCTCTGCTGTTCTTCTTTGTGTTCGCGTGGGCGGAGAATGTCTATACCGACGCGCAGCGACCGATGACTTTGGCTGTCATGGTATCGCTGTATTCGCTGATTACATGGGCGGGGATGGCGGCGTTCGGCAAGCATGTATGGCTTCGCAACGCGGAGGCTTTCACCGTCCTGTTCGGAATCTTCGCGCGATTCTCCCCTACTGAAATCAGGGCGCGCGACAGACGCATCTGCCGACGATGCTCCTCCGACTGCGGCGGGGAATCCGAGTGTGTGGACTGCCACGAGTGCTTCGAGCTTTCATCCGATTCGGAGCGAGAGCTGAATCTGAGGCCGTATGCCGTCGGTCTCGTTCTGCCGACTCGAATATCGCTCGCCGCCGCCGCGTTCGTCGTATTCGCTCTGGCGACGGTTACATACGACGGGCTTCAGGATACGCAGGCATGGTCTAGTCTGCGGACAGAGCTGACTTCGGTGACTAGCGTGGATGTGATCGATACAGCCGCGCTCGCCGCCGCGCCGCTGGCATTCGCCGCGCTGTACATCGTCTTCTGCTGGGGAGTGCGGACGGCATCCGGAGACGAAGCAAGCGTCGGCGGCGTGGCGCGCGGATTCGTATTCTCACTCGTGCCGATTGCGCTTGCATACAACCTGGCGCACTTCATCACTCTGCTGCTGATAGAGGGGCAGCTGATAATCGCGCTGCTGTCCGATCCGTTCGGCTACGGCTGGAACCTGTTCGGGACAGCGGATTACAGCATCCAGCGCGGAGTGATCACGGCAAAGGCGGTGTGGTTCATCAGCCTGGCCGCCATCGTCATCGGGCATGTGGTATCGGTATATATCGCGCATGCCATCGCGCTTCGACGGTCTGCGGATTCAGCCGCGGCGATGCGCGGTCAGCTGCCGATGTTGACGCTCATGGCGCTGTACACCGCCAGCAGCTTATGGATAATTGCCCAGCCGCTGGTGGGATGAATTGACGCGGCGCACGGACTGGAACCTGCCCATCTCGCGGGGTGCTCCAGCAACAACCGGCAGGCTAGAAACCGGCAGGGCGCGCCGCCTACTCCGCCGCCGTCGCCTGCGTCAGCTTGCGCGTCTGCTCCTCTTCGAGCAGGGATTCGATTATCGAATCTATCTCGCCGTCGAGCGCCTGCGCGAGGCTATGGACAGTGAGACCGATGCGATGATCCGTTATCCTGCTCTGCGGAAAGTTGTATGTTCTGACGCGCTCTGATCTGTCGCCGCTGCCGACCTGCGATCTTCGAGCGTCGGATCTCTCACGATGCTGCCGCTCCGTTTCCCGCGCGTAAAGGCGGGAGCGCAGAACGGACATCGCCTTCTCTTTGTTCTTGAACTGGCTGCGTTCGTCCTGGCACACCGCGATTATGCCGGTGGGCTTGTGCATAATGCGAATCGCGGTGGCGACCTTCTGCACATTTTGGCCGCCGTGTCCGGATGCATGGAACACATCTATCTGCAGGTCTTCCTGATTTATGGCAATATCCACCTCTTCCGCTTCGGGCAGTACGGCAACAGTGGCCGCCGAGGTGTGAATCCGTCCGCTGGACTCCGTAACCGGCACGCGCTGAACCCTGTGTACACCACTTTCGTGTTTGAGTCGCGAGTATGCTCCTTTGCCACGAACCTCGAAGACTACCTCTTTGATAGAGCCGATGCCCGTTTCGTTGAGGTCGATGATCTCCGTATTCCATGACTGACGCTGCGCGTATCGGCTGTACATGCGGTATAGGTCGGCGGCGAACAGGCCTGCCTCATCGCCGCCGGTGCCGGCGCGTATCTCGACGATGACATTCTTGCTATCGTTGGGGTCTTTGGGTATCAGCGCGAGTTTGAGATCTTGCTCCATGCGCGCGCGGCGTGATTCGATATCCGCAAGCTCCTCCCGCGCCATCTCCGCAAGCTCCTCATCGGATTCTTCTCGCAGCATCTCGCGCAGTTCGGCGCTTTCGGCATCCAGCGCCCGCAGACTCCGTGACATTCCGACGACTTCCCGCAGCTGCGCCTGCTCCTTCGCAAGCTCTTGAATGCGAGTATAGTCCGTTACTGTCTCCGGATCGGACATCAGCCGGTCGAGTTCCTCGAACCGATCTTCGACTTTTTCCATTCGTTCTAACATTTCACGCCTAGTTTACAGGTTACGGCTACACTCTGTCAGGATGTAGTACAATTATCGGCGAAATAGATATACACAGAATAGACATAGGCGGAGGAAAAAGACGATGCCGAACAGAATCAACCGCGCCATCGAGCTGCTGGAGCAAGATCAGCCCATCTACTATACGGGCGGACACACAGGCGCCAATCTGACATACGAAGGCGGCAAGGGTATGGCGCACACCTACGCCGACTATATCAATGTCGGTATGGAACATGGCGCGTTCGATATGCCGGGTCTGGACGCATTCATGCGCGGTCTGGCCGCCGGCGGCCCGACGAATTCCGGTCACCGCACGCCCGCTGTGGTGGTCGAAGTTCCGGTGGATGGCGGCAGCGGAGACATCGTTAGGGCGAACGCATGGCAGTTCAGACAGATACTCGCGCGCGGCGTTCACGGTATCCTGATGTGCCACGCAGAGACGCCAGACGCGGTGAAGGCGTTCGTCGAATCCTGCCGCTATCCGTTCCAAAAAATCGGCGTGGGCAAAGGTGTCGGCGTGGGACGGCGCGGATCGGCAGGGCAAAGCTCCGCCGCTCCTGTCTGGGGCATCTCGGTGGACGAATACCTAGACAAGGCAGACCCATGGCCGCTGAACCCCGATGGAGAGCTGATGCTCGGCCTGAAGATCGAAAATACGCGCGCGCTGGTCAATGTCGAGGTTACGACGCGCGTTCCCGGAATAGCCTTCGCCGAATGGGGGCCGGGTGACATGAGCATGGATATGGGCTACAAGAACGCTCCCGGCGAGCCGTGGCCGGACGAGCTTTGGGAAGCTCGTGAGCGCGTTCGCAAGGCATGCGCAGCCGCGGGCATCGCCTTCCTCGAAGGCGCCACTCCCGATACCATAGCCGCCAAGATAGACGAAGGGATCAGAGTCGTCTCCTCAGGCGGGACGCAAGGTGAGGCGACGGCGACGGCGGGGCGCGCCCACTCCGGACGAACGATGCCCGTATAGGCGCCTCTCCGTACAACCTATAAGCTGCGGCGCAGTTATCGTTCTGCGCCGCGCCGCTCACGCTGTCCTGCTGGCGCTGGGATGCGTTTACATTCGCACGAATATGGTAGGCAAGGTAGCTAATTGAGGTTACGTCTAAAAAAGAGGTGACTCATGCTGACACATTCGAGTGATGTAAGACATCTATGCGCTGCGGAAGGCATTTATGATGTGCCCGAGGCGGCAAGATACCTCAAGGCATCTGATAATGCCAACATGATGTACTCACTGAGTTCGCCCAAACTCATCAGGTGGATTCGCCGAGGGCTGGCATCGCCCGAATTAACTGATGTCCCCGGGCATGAGCTGTTGATCGGGTTCGAAGATCTCATTTCGATGCGTGTAGTTGCCGCCCTTCGGGCAGCGGGCGTTAGCTTGCAAGATATACATAAGGCAAACCTATGGCTGCGGGATCACACGGGGTGTCCTAGACCGTTTGCTATCGAAGCTCTCTGGATCGGTCAGGGCCAAGTTTTCACCGAATGGGCCAAGCGTCTCATCAGGGCAAGCAAACATGGACAGATTGCGCTCGATCTGCTGTGGCGCTATGTGATTCCAGTGCACGGCCTGGTGTTTGACAAAGAATCCCGGATGGCTATCTCCTGGGAGCCCTTGGGCGGAATAGTTCTGGAGCCGAGGGTTCAGTTCGGTGCGCCTTGCCTTAAGGGAACACGAATACCCACGAGAACGGTCGCCGGTATGGTAGAAGCCGGCGACTCTGCTGACTGGGTGGCACAAGCATTCGATATCTCATTGGAGCAGGTGAGAGCAGCTTGTGACTGGGAATCTCATATTCAGTCCAGCTGACCCAGCTTTCCTACTCGATGAGTCACTGGTTCCTGCCGTTGCCAAAGCCTTGGTCCTGGTCGGTTACGACTTTCTCGATGTGGTGTCTGCCTTGGGATCGAAGGGGCCAGGCGATCCTGAAATAATCACTTGGTGTAGGGATAATAAGGCAGTTTGGGTTCACGCTGATGATGGGCAGAAGACAGCACAAAGTTTTGCTGCAAACCAGCGGCATCAGGACTCTGTGGCTCTATAGGCAGAGAGGACGCATGACCGGCAAGGAGCAACTCCGTATCATGGCTTTTGTGCTGCCTCAGCTAATGCAAGGATGGGAACGGCATCCGGCGACTCGGCATTATAAAGCATCTGCTGCGAATCCGCTCGCAAAGCCCTCCTTAAGAAGCGCAAGCATATGAGGCCAAGCAAATTATCATGACCGCCCTCACCGAGGCCGACACTGAGCAGATACGCCCGTTTCAGGGCGTTCGTCAATTAACGATAAAGTAGCATTGAAAGCAGGACGAATTCCATGGGCCGCCCGTCTCGATGAGCAAATGATGATAATTCAAGGCGCGGCGCCAATAGGCAAAGGAACGATGGGAAACCATCGTATTACAGAAACCGTCAGAGTCGGATACAAACTGACGCTAGGCCGTGTCAGGGTACATGGGGGGCGTACTCTTCCCCGATGTGTCCCGCGGCGACCAGCTCTTCGTACTCCGCATCGGACAGATTCAGGATGGTCTTGTAAACATATTCGTTGTCCTGCCCAAGCATGACAGGGCCGCGCCGTATTCGGACATCGCTGCGAGACATCTTGAAGGGCGCGCGCGAGTACATATGAGTCCCGACATCCGCTTGCGACGCCTGTTCGAACATCCGCCGCGCCAGCAGATGCGGGTCTTCGGCGGCATCGCGCTGGTCGAGTACCGCGCCTGCGGCGACGCCGTGCGACTGAAGCCGCGCCATCGCATCGCGGTGATCGAGACCACGAGTCCACTCCGCAATGCGCGCGTCCAGCGCATCGTGATTGCCTCGGCGGAGAGCGTGTGTCGCAAATTCGGGCAGCTCCGTCCAGTCAGGGTCTCCGATTGCGGCGCAGAAGAGCTCCCAGTCGCGGTCATCGAATATGGTCAGCGCGAGCCATCGATCTGCGCCCTCGCACGGATAGACTCCCTGAATCGCAGTCGGATGTCGGTTGCCTAGCGTTTGCGGAATGCGGCCATTCATCGAATAGCCCATGAACTCTTGACCGAGAAACGGGATGGCGTTTTCCGCCTGCGACAGTTCTATCAGCTGGCCTTTGCCGCTGCGTCGGCGGTGGATGAGCGCGCAGGCGACGGCGAACGCGCCGCCCGCGCCCGCGGCGGCGTCTGCCATGTAAACCTGCGTATTCGCTGACGGGTCGAGATCGGTATATCCGCGCAAGAGGCTGTGGCCGATGACTCCCTCTATGTGTATGCCAAGCGAACGATGATTCTGATACGGCCCATCGTTGCCGTATGCGGGCATCCGAAGCATGATGAATCTGGGGTTTATCTCCTCGAGCTCGTCGTATGATATGCCGAGCTTGGGCATAGTCTCCGTCGGATTATTCTCGACCAAGACATCGCTAACCGCCACGAGCCGTCTGAAAATCTCCCTGCCCTCCGGTCTGAGCAGATCGACCGTCATGCTCAGCTTGTTGCGAGCGTGAGCGTTGAATATCGGGAAGCGGTTCCAGGGCCTCTCGCCCGGTTCGCGGTTTGGAACTCCGCCGATGAACGGGGGCAGATTGTCCATGACGGCTTTCGACGGGCGCGCCGCGACGCTTCTAGTAGGCGGGCCGAATACCTGAATCGACTCTACTCGGATGACTTCCGCGCCCAAGTCCGCCAGCAGTGTCGTGCAGTAAGGCCCCGCCCATACGACGGTCATGTCCAGCACTCGCACGCCGGCCAGCGGCAGTTTGGGGTTCGGCGTGTTTTCTGTGTTCATTATACTTGATACTTGTAGATTCCCCGTTTCGAGACTTACCACGCCATGCGCGGTTTAGACGACGACGCGCTCCCGCAGCGATTCTATCTCGCGCGATTCCATGCCGATCTCAGCGAGTATCTCATCGGTATGCTGCCCAAGCAGCGGCGCTGGACGGCGTATCGACCACGGCGACGCCCCCATCATAAACGGTCTGCCCGGATAAGTCAGGCTGCCCGCCGCCGGGTGATCTATCCGCTCGAAAGCTCCGCGTCGTTGGAACACTTCATCCTCCATGAGGTCTTGGATCGTATTCAACGGCCCACTCAGTACACGGGATTTCTGCGCCTGCTCCCAAAGCTGCTGCTTGTCGCGTTCGATTATCCATGGATAGAACACCGCGTCGAAAAGCCCAGCCATATCCTCATCCGCCTGCGCCTCGGGGGTCAGCCACTCGTCGCCCGAAAGCTCGTCGGGATATCCCATCATATCCAATACACGGGGGAAGTAGTTGCCGCCACCGGTTATCTGAAAGAATCCATCGGCGCAGGGATAAACTCCGGACGGGTATCCGCCAGAGCCAGAGGCGGCGCCGAGCGGGATGCGTTCGGTGATTTCGCCATTGTACTGATACGCAAGCAGCATACTCATGCGACGGTCTATGGAGCCGGCCTGCGTCTCCATTAGCGACACATCGATATGCTGGCCTGAGCCATCGTCTTCGGCTGACATCAGCGCGCCCAGCGTAGCATACGCCGCGATCATGCCTGCCTGATACAGCCCGACATTGCCGCCCAGTTTCAGCGGCTCCTTCTCTCTGACGCCGGTGGAGTACAATTCGCCGCCCATGCCGTAGAAGATTATCTCCGAGCCTCGCCAATCGCGGTAAGGGCCATCCTGTCCGAAATTCGAGAGCGATGTCATCACGAGCGCGGGGTTAGCCTCGGACAGCGCGGCATATCCAAGACCGAAACGCTCCAGCGCGCCGGGTCTGAAGCTCTCGACGACGACATCAGCGCGCTCCGCCAGCCGCATGGCGACGCTCCGACCGTCTTCGGTATCGAGAGCGAGCGTTATCGAACGCTTGTTGGTGTTGAGATGCAAGAACGCGCCGCTCTTCTCCGGATGCGGTTCGCCCTTCGGAAACGGGCCGATACGCCGCGCACCGTCGCCGACACCGGGACGCTCTACCTTGATGACCTCCGCGCCATAATCGGCGAGCAGCTTGGTGCAATATGGCCCGGCTATATACTGGGTAAAATCCAGAATCGTGATTCCAGACAGTGGACCATTCACAGGGCCATTCACGGATTCAGGCATGGACTGGGACATCGGTTTCTCCGCATCTCTCGTCTCGAACTAGGCTTCGTACTGCGGTCGAAGTTTCGGGCTGCTTGGTATCGCTGAACGGGAACGGCGCAACGCCGCATCTCAGGCTTTTACTCCAGCTATTGGGGGGAATATATACCATGCTAGACGGCATGTGTTTCTGCGTTCCTATCACCGAGGATGATAAGCTTGTCATCTTTCCATGATGCCATTTCGTCCACAATATCCATGGTCTCGATACTCACCGTACAGACGCGCCTGAGCAGATCTATCACATACTCTTTGTAATCGGCGAATCGGTATGTGTCGAACTTCTCGCGGATTGTAGGGTCGCGGAGTTTCTTCTCTTTGTATTGGTCGAGTACCCATTCGAGCGCGGAACGGCTGCCGAGCGTGTAGCGCCATGCGTTGGGCGGAACTCCAATCAGCGTGGTCTGGGAATCGAGGGTTATCATGCCGCGCTCTTTGTCTGTATTGAGGATAGTACGGGGGGGGGGGGGGGGGGGGGGGTAGCCAATGGCCTGGTCTTGTCGCGGCGTTCGAGCGGATACGGCTCGGCAGACTCGAAACCGATGTGCAGATCCAGCAGCGCCTGCCCCATGCGCGCCCAGGCATCGAAGTCGTGATACAGCGGCAGGCGCGGGAATTCGCGTAGCAGATCGTTTCGATAGTCGTGTCTGTAAACAGGATCGTGCAGAACGGCATAGGTATAGGCGAATATGTCCTCAGCAGAGATGCCGTCCGGGTATAGCTTTGAGAAATTTTCGCCCCACTCTTTGCGATAGTGGTCATCAATATATCGAATAGCCCATTCCGTGATGTTGCAGATGCGTTCGCCGGTGTCTGTATAGCGGTATAGGGGGAGACATTGTGAATCACCTGTAAGATGAACATCCATCAGAGTGGATGAAACTATTACATGAAAAGATTTATTGGATGCAACCGAAAAACAAATTACCTTGTTGGCTTGTCGTAAATCTTGGCCGAATATCTCATAATGGTTTCTAGTGAGTCTGTCACTCATCATAGCATTGGCAAAATAGTGTTTCGTAACAAAAGGACGATAAAGCGATTGTGTTAGGAAGGCGCAGTCGATAAGTATAGATTGACGACGACGGAAGTAACCACTCAGTGTACTACTCCATTTAATAGTAGTTGGATATGATTCATTCGCGCTATTCATAAATTCGTTGTATGTGTTTGCAAAGAAGGTTACTTTATCGCGAAGATTTCCAGCATCGAAATCATATACCCATGCATCACGGCTTGTCATAACGCCGTTAGTAAACATGCGGAAAACCGCTCGCTCATCGTCGCGCGCTGTTTTAGACTGCTTTAGTTTACGATCGGCAAGTGGAATCAGTTTCTCGAAGTGTGGACTGGACTGGTTAAGCCAGCTGTTTTTACCGTCAGGCGTAATGCTCTTAAAGGCAATTTGGTTAAGTTCGGTCTTCTTCAGATACGCTAATTTATCTGTCGCAAGCTCGGAATCTTCGCGGCGCGCATAGTAGATGCAGCGCCCTTCCGCTCTAGATGTATCACGCACGAAGAATCCTATCGCAACGCCGGTCTGTATGCCGAATACATTATGTGTCGTTCCCGATATTTTGGGGTTTTGGCGGACGTCTGACGCAAGGTCGAGAACATATATGTCCGTAAACTCATCAGCGGCGATTTGGCGGAACCCATCGTCTTGTCGTGCATCTAAATACGCCCTGTTGGTGATGACCGCAATAATGCCATTATCGTCCAATCGATCCGATGCCCAGCGAATGAACCTTTTGTACATATCGTATTGATGTGTCTTTTGAGCAGTGCTTTCTTTGACATATGTATCTCGGATACGCTGGTCTATCTCAGGATAGACGCGATTTGGATTGAAGTCATTCCAGTTAGACTGACTGTCGTTATACGGTGGATTGCCTATAATCACGCTAATGGTCTTTTCGTTTTGGAGCTGAACTCTCATCCAGTTTTCGGTGGACAGCCCGCCGAGGTTGAATGCGCCCTGCCGCTGAACTGCGCCGCTGGTCGCGCCGGTCTGCTGCCAGTCCATGTTGTCAAGCGTATCGACGAAGCACAGGTTAGGAAATTCTAAGTATCGTCCCGTCCTCTCTCTGTATGTATATTCGATGTTGAGGCTGGCGATGTAGTAGGGCAATATGGCGACTTCGTTAGCGTGTATCTCTTCGAGGTATTTGCGTTCGAGCGCATCTTGGGGGAGATATTCGATCAGGCTGGTAATAAAGGTGCCGGTGCCAGTCGCCGGGTCAAGTATCTGTACATTCTTGTCGGCCAGGCTACGCCCGAAATGTTTCTGAAGCAGATGGTCTGCGCCGCGTATAATGAACTCTACGACTTCGTTGGGAGTATAGACTACTCCGAGTTTATCGGCGGCGGCGGGGTTATACGCTTTGTAGAAATTTTCGTACACGGCTTTGAGAAACTTCTGTTTTTCAACATAGTCGGTTATCTCATCGGCGGAGCGTCCAATGGCACCATAGTAGGATCGCAGCCTGTCAATGGCGGTGCGTCGCACCTCGCCAGTGAAGAAAGTCTGCTCCAACGCATTGAGCCTCCGCGCGATGTCGTTTTCGCGATGGAACTGGTCTTCGCCGAACACACGCAGGAATATATCGCGAGTCAGAATGTGCTGGAGCAACATCTCCCGCACATCCACGGCGGACACATCCGGACCGATAGACTGTCGGCAAAGCTCTAAGAAGTTATCTGCAGCGGCTTGGTAATCAGAGATCTCCGACTCTGCCGCATCGACAGTCGCGCGCAAGTTGGCGAGCACAGTGGGCAGGTCTGCTTTGAACTGTCGCTGAGCTTGCTTGAACTCCTCTATCTGCGGCAATTCGTAATCAAGGAATCGCCGGATGAGACGATGAAGTTCGTCCGGGCGTTTCATGTCCACCCGCATAACCTCTTCACGGTTCTGTATCAGAACCGCCGTCTGCGAGTCCTCGAACAGGATGTTGTCTCGCGGATAACCTCTGTCGAATTTGCGCCGAATCTCGGCGTCCAGATCGTCACGCTGGTCTTTCGCTTCCCAGTATCCGCGTGCCATTCGCAGGGTGTCTTTGACCGTTCCGTCTGGTTTCGTGGCGTCCTGAGCGCGCAGCTCCGGGACCAGTACGAGCTTCTCACTATGCTCGCGGCAATAGTCGGCCAAGCAGTTTTGGAAGGCAGATCTGATACTGCTCTCGTTGTCGGAGCCTCCGAACTTTATTAACTCTTCGAGTTCGGAGCGGTATCGTTCTATGTGGGGATAATCTGGCATGATTCATGGCCACGCATGGTATCGAGAAATCAAGGCGTTACAACAGAGCGGGATGGTTGGCGGCTGGGTGGCTGGCATCCAGCGTATCCAGATCGACGGCTGGATAGTACGGACGAGCAACGAAACTGTCAGGGTTGTCCATCATCAGATCGACGAACACAGGGACGAGATATGCCATTATCATGGCTCCGTCCCTGACCTGAACGCGGTTCAAGGAGCCATTCCAAGTCGCGCCGCCGTGAACTAGCTGATTGCGAAGTACATAGAGGCGGTCGAAAATAACCGCCAGCACATCGTCAGTCCTCGCCTCTTGGAAGTAGGTTTCCGTTTCCCTCTTCTCTTTTTCCAGACGGCTTTGCCAATCATCGAAATGAGTGACCTTGTTTTGATAGTTCCAAAACGGCTGGAAGACATATCGGTTATCGACAAGCGCGAAAACCGTCTCTGAAAGCTCTCGGTAAACGAAATTATAGACGGTATTTTGTCGATCGACCGACATCACTTTTCTGAAGAACTTCTTGAGTCGTTTGCGTTCCCGCAGCGAGCTCTTATCCGGTTCGTCTTCGGAATATGCGGCATTGAACGCAATCCAGTGAAATACGAAAGATGCGTCGGGGTCGTCATGCTCCCGCGATGCGCGTCTGATCCAGCTCAAAACACGGCGCATTCTCATGCTGATATTGGGCGAAAAAGTCTGCGTATTAGCTTGGTATTTCTCCTTCAGAGATTCCAGTGACGGCGGATTATAGTCGGGCATTGTGTAAATCTCCTACTATGTCGGACTGGCTAGCTACGGCGAACGGTGTCGCATCGAACTGCCTTCGGTTACTGCGCGCGACTAATTCATGGATTTTCGGGCAGTCTCATTCGCAGTCTCACGAGATGCCTCGCTGTCTAGCGCTTGTCGCGAATCGTTGCGCAGCCGCGACCGCCAGCGTTCCCCAGCCTGCCATCAGGCTCAGGCCGCCGATCGGGGCGATTGCGCCGAATAGCCCGATGTCCAGCAACGCGAGCAGATATAGACTGCCGCAGAATATGACAACGCCGAATAGCAGGAGGGATGCGGACAGCGTTACGGCGCGCGATACAGGCCACGCCTTGCGAATCGCGCCAACCGCGACCAGCGCGAGCGCATGATACATCTGAAATCGCACGGCCGTCTCGAGCGTATCCATAGAATCCGCGTCTAACCTGTCCGCCAGCGCATGCGTCCCGGCGGCGCCGATGACGACGCCCAGCATACCGAGTGTCGCTCCGGCTGCGACCCACAGCGCCCAAGTCTCGCGCTGCGATGCCGCCTCCACGCGGCGGCGGGACGCTGTGGCTGTTGCGTTCTGGAATTGCAAATCGAAACCTGCAGGCTATAATAATATTATAGTAAAAAATCGCAACTCTAATATAACCCCAATCTCGAATCCGTATGCAAGTCCGTCGCCAGCTCATCGAGTCTGCGCGCGTTCATCGCTGGCTATGATACAGAGCTATAATACAGGGAAGGGTACATCTAACTATGCCGACGCCTATCGAGCGGAGATTTTTCGAGCTTCATCCCAATTCTGCAGAGCTTCACGATTCGGCGCGGTCGCTGTTCCCGAACGGCGTAACTCACGATGCCAGACGGCAAGACCCTTTCCAGCTTTACTACACTCATGCCGAAGGCGCCGCAAAGTACGATGTGGATGGCAACCGAGTCTTGGACTACTTCCCCGGACATGGCGCGCTCATACTAGGCCACTCTCGACCAGAGGTAGTGCAGGCGGTTCAGGAGCAGATAGCGCGCGGAACACACTTCTCCGGCTCCACCGAGCTGGAAATCGAGTGGGGAAACTGGGTGAGAGAGCTGATACCGAGCGCGGAGAAGGTGCGCTTTCACAGCTCCGGCACCGAGGCGGATATGATGGCAATTCGCATGGCGCGCGCCTATACGGGCAAGTCGAAAGTGATCAAGTTCGAAGACCATTTCCACGGATGGAGCGACTATCTGGTGGCCGGCTCGGACGGTATCGGCGGGATTCCCAAAGAGACGCTCGACACGATGATCGTGCTGCCGCCTAACGACATCGAAACTTTCGAGCAGACGCTGCGGGAGAACGATGACATAGCGGCGGTTATCCTAGAGCCGACAGGCGCGCACATGGGGATGGAGCCGATTTTGCCGGAATTCCTGCGCCAGCTTCGTGAGGTTACGGAGCGATACGGCGTTGTGCTTATCTTCGATGAGGTCGTTACCGGATTCCGCGTGTCCAGAGGCGGCGCGCAGGAGTATTTCGGCATCCGCCCCGATCTGACGACGCTGGCGAAGATTCTCGGCGGCGGCCTGCCGGGCGGCGCGGTTACGGGCAAGGCGGATATCATAAATATGATCGAAGGCCGCCCTGGCGATGACGAGTTCAACCGATACCAGCGCATCGCGCACAACGGCACTTTCAACGCCAACCCCATCTCGGCGGCAGCAGGCATCGCCGCGCTGAAAATCGTCGCGGACGAGCCGATCAACGACATCGCCAACGAACGCGGCGCGCAGCTCGCAGCAGGGTTGAACGAAGTGTTGGGGCGACTAGAGATACCCGGCTTCGTTTCTGGAATCACTTCGCTGCTGTTCCTGCACCTAGGAGTAGACTACGAAGGCGATACAGACTATGCCATCCTGACGCCGGAGCAGCAGGCGCAATCCATGGAACCTCAGCGTCTGCGCCAGCTCACGCTGTCTCTGCTGAACCACGGCGTTCAGGCGGGCAACCGTTTCATCCTGACCGCCGCGCACACAGAGGAAGACATTGCCCATACCGTCGATGCCTACGAGCAGGCGCTGACGGAAGTTCGCGGGCTGGGGCTGGTGTGATAATCGAGTAATGGAGGGAGTCGAGATGAGGAGATTCATCGCGCCGCGCATTACAGCCGATCCTGCCCAATGCGGCGGCAGGCCTTGCGTTAGGGGTATGAGAATACGGGTAGCCGATGTTCTCGATCTGTTGGCTGCCGATCTTACGGTATGTCAAGTCATCGAGGAATTGCCAGACCTCGAGGCCGAAGACATCATGGCATGTTTGAGATTCGCTTCCTCTCGTATCGGCCATCCGGTCTTATCCGCTTGACCATATGGCTGGATTCACAGTTGCCGCCGCAGATCTGCGGTTGGATCACAGCAAACTTAGGCATGGAAGCAGTCGCAGTTCGTGATCTAGATCTCATGGAAGCAAGGGATATGGATATTTTCAGAATGGCTAGAGCGGCCGAGTGTATCGTTATGTCCAAAGACCTCGATTTCGTTAATCTCTCGTTGGAATACGGGCCTCCTCCATATGTCATTTGGCTGAGATGCGGAAATACATCCAACGCTAAGCTGCGCCAGATCCTTCGGGATACACTTGCCGATACAGTGAAGCTGATAGATGGCGGCGCGCCAGTAGTAGAGATAGGCGATATTCCAAAGACGGAAACTCGGTGAAGCCAGCAGCCCTCTACGGCGGCGGTTAATGTCCTGGATTTTAGTAGCCTGCGGAGGCGCGCTGGGCGCGGTGTCGCGTTATGCGATAGACCGCGCCTTCGCAGCCGCCTTCGGCCAGACTTTTCTCGGTATAATGCTGATAAATGTATCGGGGGCGTTCCTGCTGGGCGTGTTTGCGGCTGGTTCTGTCAACGGCGGCTGGTCGGCTTCCGCCCGTCCGCTAATCGCCATCGGATTTCTCGGCTCGTACACCACATTTTCGACGCTGGCGGTGACATCGATACAGCTGGCAGAATCGGGAGAGCCGACGCGCGCCGCGCTGAACATCGGCGGCAGCGTCGCGCTGGGTCTGGCGGCGGCGTGGGCTGGGCTTCTCGTAGGACGCGCGCTATGAACCGGCGAGCGAGTGTGCGAGTGGGTCTCTGCGGGTCTCGCTCCCTAACTCCCGACGATTCCGCGCCAAAACAGCAGCGCGCCGACGACCATCAGAACGACGCCCATCACCAGAACCAGCCTATTCAGCTCCACCTTTCCTGTCAGCTTCGCGCCTAACCAGCTGCCCACCATAGCCGTCGCGCCCATCATGGCGAGCAGCGGATAATCGACCTGGTCCCGCGCTGCATGGCCCACCCAGCCGAGCGATCCCATGAAGAAGCCGATGAATAGGTTGGAGCCGGCGGCGATTCGAGGATCGATGCGCAGGATACGGATGAGCGCGGGCAGCCGGATGCTGCCGAGTATCAGCCCAACCGCGCCACCGAGTATGCCGACACCCAGCCCGATACCGCCCTCCAGCAGCATCCGGTTTCGGGTGAATGTTCCCTCCGAACCCACTAAGTCCGCGCCGAACATGTGCGGAGCGCCGGAACGCCGTCGATTGCGAACCAGTATGAGGAACTCTACTCCCTGCCAGAAGACGAGGAGACCCGCCGCGCCGAGCAGGATGCCTTCGGGAACGAAATCGCTTGCGAATCCTCCCGCGAAGGCGCCGACGAATGCCGGAATGCCCATGACTAACACTATGCGAGTGTTTACGCGCCCCTCTCGGAAGTGGTGTATCGCGCCGCTCAATGAGGCTAGACTGGATACCAGAATGTTCGTGCCGCCGGCGATAGGCGCGGGCATTCCCATCAGCAGCATGGTGGGCAAGCGAATCGTGCCTAGCGCGAGGCCGACGAATCCGCCGAGTATTCCGACTGCGAAGGACACCGCAGTTAGAATCAGCATTTGCCAGAGCGCGAGGTCGGCTCCACTCAATCTGGTCGCCCGCCTTTCGATTTCGACGATGCGCTGTCCAGCGCCTGCCGCATCTCGGCGATGCGCTCGGGGGACTCCGGCAGATGTCCGTAGCAGGCGCGGTCGAACGCGGCGGTTGCCATGCGCGCATATTTCGGAGGGAAGACCTCGCCCAGCGTCCGCTCGTATTCTGTCGGCGTCTGATCGCCCCTTCGTGGTCTGCCGCGCGATTCGGCGGCTGACAGCATCCGCGCATAGATTCTGAACACCTCGACAATGCCCGGTTCATCGTCCGGCAGGCGGAGTCCGCCTTTCTGTCGCCTGCGCCTGAATCTGTCCGGCAGCAGCCCGAACAGCAGGTTAGCAAAATCCGACATCGGGTCCATATCATCGGTCATCGTTTCGCGCTCGCCCTCCTGATCCACCCGCCGCCATCGCGTCTTGCGATTGAACGCCTGCCACATGAACCACAGCAAGACCCCTACTAGCAGCGCGATGAGGCCCCACTTCAACAGCTCCACCCAGAGCGAAGGCTCCGTCGAAGTCGCCTCTTCCTGCAGATCCTGAAGCAGCGATTGAATACCTTCGCCCACTCCCACTTCTTGCCCTTCTATCTCTCGGGGCGAAAGGGAGAGCAGGCCAAACAGCCACGATAAGACAAAAGAGAGGATATAGACGACTGGAAATACGACGACCCACAGTATGACGGTTACGACGCCTCGAACCAGAAACTCTATCGGAACCGAGATCAGCCGCAGTATGTCGCGGTGCAATAGGCTGAGCAGCAGGCCAACGCCGATGATTCCGCCTACGGAGAGAACGACGACGCGCGTCCAGCTCCTGTCGGCGATCTGCGCATTCGCCGCTGGCAGTATATGCCCGACGCTCAATCCAGTAAGTCCCGCCGCCAAAATCCCGAAAGCCAGCCAGACCGTGCGGTAATTCTCAGAGCTGAACACATCGACCACCGAGGCGATCGACAGGACGATCAGCCCCAGCTTGAACATTCTCGACAGATGCTCGGAGGGGAACTCGGTGGATGCCAGCTTGCCGCCTCTCCACCAGAACAGCGCGGCATATATTCCCCCCAGCGCGACGGAGCGAACATAGTATCCGTTCGTCGTATGCTCCTCCAGTCCAAGCGCGCCTATCCAGCCAAGATCGAGCGGCTGGCCGGAAACCTGTACCTGAGTGCCCAGCACGATATATACCGACACGGCCCCCAGCAGCATCTGGAACAGATTCGGCAGCATCGGCGGCATTGCGATTATCGACATCGAACGCGCCGCGCCGAACGAAACCAGCATCAGCGCGGCGGCGGCGAACCATGAGATCGGGGACACGCCAACGCCGAACATGAACGACGGCAGGAACAGCGCGGCATATACCCACAGGCTTTCGACGACCGCCGCCGAGAGCAAAACGAGTCTGTCCTGAGTCGAGCTCATATCGAACAGCGCCTACTTTCGGCCAAACTCATATGCGGATTCCGCTCTTTCGAAGAAATCTCTGAGATCGTGCAGAGGAACACCCTCCGGCATCTGAGGCTGTTCCTCGCCTGCATCGCCGACGAACAGCACGACAGGGCGATACCCATGCCGCCGCAAATCGCCGATTGCCTCGACCATGTCCTCCGATATTATCGCGGCGACTATCACCAATGTAGAGCCTAATGGAAACCGTCTCGCATTCTGGGCGAGCTGGGGCGGCATCGGGCCGATGGGCAGCGGCCTGACCGTAGCCAGCGCCTCCAGTATGACAGTGAGCTGCTCCGGGCTGCTTGCCGGCTCCAGCTTCATGGGACGATCGGACAGGATTGGCGTCCCGTTCGAAAACAGCCCCAAGCTGTACTGCTGCTGCGCGGCATAGCTGGCGACGGAGGCTGCCGCGGTCATCACGCGCTCCAAGTTCGTCGGCGAATAGCCCTCCCAAGACCGCTCGGCGGTTTCGACCGTCACGACCAAGATAACAGTGAATGTGGAGCTAGGCTCGAAAGTTCGTACCTGAAGCTGCTGCATCCGCGCGGTAGCCTTCCAATCCACTATCTTCAGCGGGTCGCCTACTTCGTAATCACGCAGACCCCATGGGCGCGACGGATCCTGAAAGATAGAGATTCCTCCGCGTGTCTCGCCCAGCGGTCTAACCGGCGGCAGACCCAGCTCCGGCAGTGGGATGACGCGTGGATAGACTAGCAGATAGTCGCTGGCAGTATGGGATTTTCGGCTCTCGAAGAATCCGAACAGGTCTCCACTCTCCAGCTTTGCGGGGCCGAAGCGATAAAACCCTCTCTGCCGACAGCGTATAGTATATTCCCAGCGAGTGCGTTCGTACCATGCTAGCGAAGTATGATGCCGCAGTATCATCGAACGCGGATTCGAGCTTGGGGATACCTCGCCATCGACAATCTCTATATCTTCGGGGATTTCGTCTTCGACATCGACTCTGCCAAGCGGAATCGGCTTACGGTTTGCCAGCGAAATTTGCAGCGTCGTATCCTCGCCTATGAAAACTCTGGGCTGCTCCACCTTGCGTTCGTAGTGCAAGTTTTCCATAGACAGACGGTTCCAAAGCCATGATATGCCTGCCATGACCAGCCCCATCACGCCCAGTCCGACGAGGAATCCCTGCCCCGCGAATACGCCGACGATGACCAGCAGCACGAACATCGCGACCCAAATGTCGTGCCAGAATCGGTCGAACAACTACTGCCTCTCGATTGGAACGGGGACGGCTCTGAGAATCTCCGCGACGATGTCTTCGGCGGTTCGCCCGCGCAGACGGGAATTAGATGTGAGTATGAGGCGATGCGCCAGCACTGTTTCTGCCAGCGCTTTTACATCGTCCGGCGTTACGAAGTCGCGTCCGTCGAGAGCAGCGCGCGCCTGGGCGGTCTTGTACAGCGCGAGCGCAGCGCGCGGACTCGCGCCCAATGTCAGCGCATCGTTCTCCCGCGTCGAGCGGACGACCTCCACGATGTAGTCTCGTATGATGTCGTCTATTCTAATCATCGTAACCGCAGACTGCATCTCGCGCAGTTCCGCTTCCTCCGTCACAGGCTCCAGATCTGGCAAGACGGTATCCTGCTGAAATCGCAGGAGTATAGCTGATTCTTCCTCCGCGCTCGGATAGCCCAGTTTCATGCGCACCATGAATCTGTCCAGCTGCGCCTCCGGCAGCGGGAAAGTCCCCTCCAGCTCTATCGGATTCTGCGTCGCCAGCACTATGAATGGCTCCTGCAGCCGTCGTGTTACGCCATCGACAGTCGCTTGGCGCTCCTGCATCGCCTCCAGCAGCGCGGATTGCGTTCGAGGCGTGGCGCGGTTGATCTCATCCGCAAGAACGACTTGGCTGAATATGGGGCCGGGTCTGAACTCGAAATCTCCCGCTTTCTGATTGTAAAAGTTGACGCCGAGAACATCAGTCGGCATCAGATCTGGGGTGAACTGTATGCGATTGAAAGTGCATCCCAACGACTGCGCGAGCACCTTCGACATGGTGGTTTTGCCTATGCCTGGCACATCCTCCACTAGGATATGTCCTCTGCACATCAGCGCGATGATGGCAAGGTCGATGGCGTCCGATTTGCCGACCACGACGCGCTGTACACTTTCGCGCAGGTCGGCGGCGAACTGCCGAAGCCGCCCAAGATCGGCAGGCGAATCGGTCGTATGTCGAGTCATTGGCGCTCCTTACTATTGGATGCGATCAGACACGGCGTTAGTTCCGGCTATCTTGCCGAAAACCGCTCCGTGCATTAAGCCAGCCGCCCGCAAACTGCCATGTACGAATATGCCGCCGACTATGATTCCCGCGGCATACAACCCGCGAATCGGGCTACCGTCAGCGTCCAGCACGCGCGCGCCTGTGTCTATTTTCAGGCCGCCGTAGGTATATGCGATACCGCCGGTTACGGTGTATGCGAAGTAGGGTGGGCGATCGAGTCGAATTGCCCAGTTGCTCTTTGGAGGCGCGATACCTCGTGTCGCCCGTCCGTCTCGTGTTCGCGGCTCGTACTCGCCGTCGTGCGCGGCGGCGTTGAACTCGGCGACTGTATTTTCCAGAGTGTCTTCGTTCACGCCCAGCCGTTCGGCCAGTCCGCGAATCGAGTCCGATTCCACACGGCGGGCGGCGCCGTAGCGTTCTTCGAGATGCCGCGCCGCGCGCGAATCGAACAGCTGGTGCGCTATGCCGTTTTCCTGCCGTAAGATGGCATGGCCGACTTCCACGAAAGTCTGCTCCGCGAAGCCCGCGCCCTCATCCAAGAACCGACGCCCGGCGTTGTCTATAGTGATACCAAGCGGATAGGAACGGCGCGGCATGGCATCCGTCAAGCGTAGGTCTCCAGTGATAGGGGCGTCGATATCTATGGGGGTGGCGTGGCAGCCTTCCCACTGTCCGTTCGCCTGCGCGCCAATATCGAATGCGGCGCGCAGACCATCGCCGGTATTGTGCGCCGATCCGCGTACTTTGCCGAGCTCCCATCCACTTCCTAGATGCTGAGCGCGCATATCGGCGCTCGCCTCGAACCCGCCGCATGCCAGTACGACGGCTCCGGAGCGTATAGCGTGCGTTCCATCACGGTCGAGAATTTCGACGCCGCAGACGCTGCCATCGTCCGCCGTCAGCAGGCTTGTCATTGCCGTCTCGTACAGCAGCGTCACACCCGCGCGGCTGCAGGCGGCAGTCGCCATGCGAACGAGACCGGGGCCGGACTCCTGCGCTCTCAGCCCAACGCTATTGGGTATGACCGACGGCGCGCCATCCTCGCCTCTCGTCGTCTGCGAAGCCAGCTCCCACCGCACGCCTTTTTCGTACATCCAGTCGATGGTGGGTCGAGATTCGGCGATGAGGGTATCCATAAGTACTGGGTCTGTTTTGCCATTGGTGGCGGCGAGCAGATGCGCGCGAAAGTCGTCCGCGCCGTATGGAGACATGCTGACGCGCGCCGCCTCGCTGTCGGTCATATCCGGGAGCAGGGAGCGGAGGTCGTCCATACCGTCGTGAACGAATCTGAAGCCGCCGCCAGTGTATGGGCAGTTGCCTCCCTGTTCATCGCGCGGAGCCTTCTCCAGCACGAGGACGGCTGCGCCGCTGTCGCGCGCGGCAAGCGCGGCGCACAGAGCCGCATTCCCTGCGCCTACCACTACTACATCATATTCTGGCGCATCGTGCTCGTAGATAGCATCCACCATGGCAGTATTCTCACATCGGTATCTAGGACAGCCAATATCGAGTCAATCGAATCAGCCGCTGAAGATCAGTATAAGAGCGTGTGAAGGTGTTGTCCAAAACAGCTGAAAGCCCTCTGCCGCTATGGTGGCAAAGGGCTTTCAGCAATGCTTCGGATCTATTTATCTTTATCGTCGAAATGTGTGGAAGCCGCGCTAATCTATTAGCTGTCGCAGACGCGGGTCGAGCCTGTCTCTGAGCCAGTCGCCTGTGAAGTTGAGCGACATGACTACGAGGAAGATTGCTATACCGGGCAACACCGTCGGCCACCAAGCGGTTGCGATATAGCTCCTGCCTTGCGATACCATGCTGCCCCATGTGGGGGTTGGGTCGGGGACGCCGGCTCCGAGGAAGCTCAACGCCGCCTCCGCCAGTATCAGCGAACCGACGCTCAGTGTGGCTATGACGACTGCGGTGTTTATGACGCCTGGCAGTATATGTCTGATGAGAATTCGTATGGGAGAACATCCCGCGACGCGCGCCAGATCGACGAACGGTTGGTTCTTGACAACCAGCGTCTGGCTTCGTATCACCCTAACGAACGGGTTCCACGCCAACGCCATCATCAGTATGAGCAAGAGCGTCAGGCTCTGTTCGAACAGCAGCACGCACACGAGCGCGACCATCAGAAACGGCAGCGCCTGCCATATATCGACCAGTCTAGTTATGAGCTCGTCCACCCAGCCGCCAGAATATCCGCTGACGATGCCCAGTGTGGTACCTATCGTAAACCCGCTCAGTATCGCTATTGCCGCAACTGCGAGGGAGATTCGCGCGCCATACAGCATACGAGACAGCACATCTCGTCCGGTATGATCGGTTCCCAGTATGTGATCCATACTCGACAATGTGTCGAACTTTTCGCGCTGCTCCCGCCCTTGGTCTGTCCAGACCGGGGCGATATGCTTCCCGCGAAGACCTATTTCTGTAGGGGCTCTGGGGTTGGGGTTACCAGACCAGTTCGCCAGTAGTGGGGCGAATATGCCCGCCAATATCAGGAATACCAGTATCATCATTGGCAAGGCAGGCCACCGGCGCAGGAAAGACCACACCGATCTGAGCTGTCTGATAACGGGTGGGTAATCCCGCAGACCCAGTAGGTCTCTTTCGATCTCAGTCATCTGCATAATCGGCAAGATATCCTATCTATTCATACCGGATGCGCGGGTCTATGACCGCGTACAGGATGTCTGCCAAGAAAGCGAATGTTACATATATACCTATGAAACAGAACACCGTTCCTGCGAGAAGCGGCCAATCGTTATCATAGACTGCCTGATTCAGCGCCACAGTGCCGATACCCGGCAGTGAGAAAACTATCTCCACGACTAGAGCGCCGTTGAGATAGTCGGCAAGCAGAACGAAGGCGGATGTCAGCGGCGGTATGACCGCGTTGCGCAAGCCATGCTTCCATATGACAGTCATCGGCGCGACGCCTTTGGCGCGGGCCAGTTTGATGTATTCGGAATCGAGTATCTCCAACATCGCAGAGCGCGTCAGACGCATTATTCCGGCAGATGCAGGCCACCCAAGCACTATGCAGGGAAGAATATAGTATTTGACATTGCCCCAAGCCAGCGGAAATCCGTCATAATCGCCTATCGTGCCGGCGGGGAACCAGCCTAGGAAGACGGCGAAAATCAATATAGCCATCACCGCAGACCAAAACTGCGGTATTGCCTGACCGAACAGGGCGAAGCCTCTGCCAATATAATCCCATGCAGTAGCGCGTTTGACGGCAGCCAGCACTCCTATGGATACGCCCACAATCACAGCGAACATCCATGCGCCAGCGGCCAGTTTGAGTGTCGTACCGATATGGATACGAATTATCTCGCTTACAGGTCTGAGCGTACCGATCGACTGCCCCATATCGAACTGAGCGAGGTTCCAAATCCACAGCAGATACTGCTCGGGCAACGATTTGTCCAACCCCAGCTCAGCGCGCAACATCTCGATGAACTCTTCTGAAACCTCGACTTGGGCATCGCCTAGATACAGATCGATGGGATCAGGGCCGAATTTGGTCAAAACAAATATGACCAAAGTAGCCCCTATAATGGAGATAAATGTAGATAAAAGTCGTCTGGCCAGGAATCGTGCCATACGGGAGTTATATCCTCTATATCGAATATGTCAGAGCTTCGGTTGTATTCCGTAACTTTCTGTCAGCCGAATGTCGGCTTACAGAAAGAAAGGCAGAGCGATTGTCGCGCAATCGCTCTGCCTTGTCAAGTGTATATATCCGATCTCGGGCGGGGAGGCCCGTGAGAGGAGTCGCTTTTGCGGCGGCTAGTTCCTCGCGCTTCCCCGCGTATGTTCCAGCAGTGTGATGATCCGCTTTACTGGGCCGGCAGTATGTGCTGCGGCCTGCCCCAGAATCCGGCGGCGGTGGAACGGGAGTTCCAAGACTCGACGGTTTCGGGGTTGGCGGCGACTCCACGCGGCGGCTGAACCATTCCGCTGTAAAGCTGCCAGTAGTAGTAGTAATCGACCATGTCCAGATGCAGGTCTTCGCGCTTCTGCTTGTCCCTCTCGCCATTGATGCTGATGTACATGTAGTCGAGGAACTTGCTCTCGAACGCGCAGCCCCAAGCCGGGCGGCTGAAGGTGCTGTCAGAGGGCGGCGGAGGCCAGTCGAACGGATAGTTGGCTGTCTCAACGCTGCAGTTCTTTACGACAGGGTACGCCTGTGTGCGGTCTCGCATTCGCGGCACCACTACTGCGCCGTACTCTTCCGTCAGAATCGTAACCTTGACGCCGACTGATTCCCAGTCCGCCGCTACCGCGTCGGCCTGCTCGAGGCAGACATCGCCGGTTTCGCAAGCGTACTTGTTCAGGAATATCTCGAAGCGAGAGCCGTCAGGACCTGCCCCTTCGGGGAAGCCTGCGAGGTCGAGAAGACGCTTAGCCTCGGCTTTGTCCGTCGGAATCTCCCACGGCCATTCGTAGTTTGGCTCGGCGGCGTTGTCGTATTCGCCATACTCGACCCAGCTGTTTCCAGGGCCGAGAATCTCGCTGTTGTTATACTTGTCGTGCGCGTCCTTTACCATAGCGGAGGTAACCGTGCGGTCGGGTCTCCAGCCGGGGAACTTCGGCCCCATCAGCTCGAGATAGATAGGCGTGCCGAGCCCAGCCTGCAGGACATCTACGATTGCCTGCCGGTCGATGGCGTGGGACAGAGCCCAACGCACCAGACGCGCCTGTTCCATGTCGCTCATGCCGGCGGGGTTGTTGCTATCGGTGTATGGACACTTGTCGCCCCAAGGGCAGCCTATCCACGCATGATCCACCGAATACACTTCTGATTCCCAAGGAGCTGTAGTAGTGTCGCCGTCTGCCAGTGGCTTCTTGGTCTTAGCGTTTAGGTCTGTCCATAGGTTGCCCGGCCAGATAGCGCTAAGCGTCATGGTGTCCTTGTCGGACATGGTGGTGACGAACTTCAGCCCGGCGTCTTCGAGTTCCGTAAGACGGGCGAAGTCGATCTCGCTGATGTCCGCCTCGCCGGTGTTCATCATAGCCATACGGGTGGTAACTTCGGGAACCTGAATGACGACGAAAGTGCCGATGTGGGGAGGCTCCATCCAGTGGTCTGGAACGGCGTGAACTTCGCCTCGGTTGTTGGGGAGCCATTCGCCGATGGTGAACGGTCCGGAACCGACGGGGACGAGCTTGATCGCTTCGGCGCCCATCTCGTTATAGGCCTTCTCGCTATCCAGCCTGACGGTGGTGTCGTTGATGTCGAATTCGCTAATGGGGATTCCCCAGAAGATGTCAGTTACCAACGGGGACTTGACAGTCCAGTCATCGACGGCTACAGATTCGCCAAATGTGCCACCGAGCTGCGCGCCGATAGCGGCGCCCAAGCTAGGGTTGACAACGGCGTTCTGGCGGTTCATGTTCCACGCCACATCATGCGCGGTCAGCTCGCCGAAGTCCTGGCCGGCAAATTCGGCTGGAGTGTTGAACTTGATTCCCTGTCTGATGTCCAGCGTCAGCTCGTCGCCGGCGTCGTTGATGCTCCACTTCTCTGCCACGAATGGGGAGAGCGGGTCTTCACCGTCATGAACGAGAAGCTGATCGAAGAAGCCCATCTGGATTTCTCCGGGGCTTCCACCATAGGTTTGTACCTCGAAATCCCCGAACTGTTCGGAGACTTCGCGGATCGCCATTTTGATGGTGATGGCGCTTGCCATAGTTGACGGCTCGGGCGCGGGCGCGATGGTGGGTTGAGCCACCGGAGCTGTCGTAGCCTCAGGAGCTACCGTAGACTCAGGAGCTACCGTAGACTCAGGAGCGGTGGTAGCTGCCGCCGCAGGCGCTGGTGTAGCCTCGTCCGCATCATCATCCGAACTGCTGCATGAGACGGCCAAGAGCGCGAACACGAGTGTCAACGCTATCACCGCCATTCCAAATTTCGTCAAAGGTCGCATGGACTCTCTCCTTGTCCGCTTCCTACATCTCGAACGCAATCGTACCAATACTATCATCAGTTTATACTACACGATACGCGAATGTTGCAATAGCATTGCAGGCATCGAACCTCCAGTGTGTCCAGTATGTAAGTATGTATAAGTGTATCTAGCTGGTATATCTTTGGTATATCTATAACGGCGCAGCGAAGACTTTATCTGGCAGCCACTGTCCGCGTTCGCCGTCGAAGCGAAGTATGGCGACGAAGCCTCCGTCTGCGCTGTATGCGCGTATCCGTTCGGCATGGTCGTTCGGTTCCGGCGCGATATGCGCGGGCAGAGGGCGTCCGTTTCGGATGAGGATGCAATGATCCTCGCCGAGAATGCAGGCGCGAAGCGACCCAAGCGCGCTGTCGGAGGCAGAGACGAAGCTCCGCCAGCTGCCATCCTCGAAGCCTTGCGCCGCCTCGTCTAGGGATATAGCGTCGTCCAGCGCGAACGGGCCGACTGCGGTTCTCACTAGCGAGCTGAGATGCCCGCCGCAACCGAGTTCCTGGCCGATGTCGTGCGCGAGAGAACGCATGTAGTATCCGCGTCCGCAGCGTACACGAATTCGCGCGATCGGCGGAGACCAACTTTCCAGCGCGACATCGTTGACGACGACTGGGCGGGCCTCGCGCTCGACTTCGATTCCCTGCCGCGCGAGGTCGTACAGGCGCTTGCCATCCTTCTTGAGCGCGCTAAACATGGGTGGCCGCTGCGTATCGCGCTTGGCGAAATCCGCTAGAACAGATTCCAGCATATCGACGGTTACAGCGGCTGCATCCGAAGGGTCGCTCTCCGCCGTAACCTTCCCTGCGGCGTCGTATGTATCGGTCGTAACGCCGAGCAGTATCTCGCCGAGATACTCTTTGCCGCTGTCGATCAGATATTCCACGACGCGCGTGGCCTGCCCGATGCAGACGGGGAGGACGCCCGCAGCGTCCGGGTCGAGGGTTCCGGCGTGGCCGACTCGCTTTACGCCGCTGGCGCGCTTTATGCGCCGGACGACTTCCATCGAGGTAATGCCGAGCGGCTTGTTTACGCTGACGATGCCACTAATGGCGCTGCTGGCGGCGGGTCTGCTCACTGCGACGGCTCCTCGTTCGACGCTCGCTCTGCGGCGAGGCTGTCGAGCAGGGCGAGCATCTCGTTGCCTTCGTCCAATGTCTGATCCAGTATGAATCTGAGAATGGGAACTTGGCGCGTCTCCAGTCTGCGCCTGAGCTGACGGCGCATAAAGCCCGCCGCAGATGTCAGCGCGGCGATGGTGTTCTCCTTCTCCTGAAGGGTGCCATAGACGCTGACATAGACCTTCGCGTGCTGATAGTCGCTGGAGGTATCGACCCGCGTAACGCTTACTACACCGCCAATACGCGGGTCTTTGACTTCTGTCTGTATCAGCTCGCTAAGGTATCGCCTGACGAGCGAGTTTATCCGTTCGATTCTTCTGGACATATCTTCGGCCTCACTCTGGCATGGCGTAATAGCGCGGATGCTGTTTTCGACCAGCGGACGGATTCTCTATCGGCATCGGCGAAATGGGAGAATAGAGCGAATGGATTGTAACGAGAATAGCGAATAGCGCGCGTCTGGAGACAGGCATATATCGAAAAACACGACTTTTCGCGCGCGTAGGCCTGCTCGCCGACGCGGTGACATGTCGCGCGTTGGTAAGCTTTATAAGCAGTACAGCTGAGAGCGTGTCAGCGCACCTGCTCGGAGCGATATGCCTCCACGACATCGTCTTCGCGCCAGTCGTCGAACCCCTCGATGGTGATGCCGCCCTCGAGGCCGTTGGCTATCTCTCGCACATCGTCTCGGAAGTGTTTCAGGCTGACAATTGGGCCTTCTGCGATAATTTGTGAATCGCGTATGACCTTGACGGAACTGCTGCTTCGGGTAATTTTACCGTCGTTGACATATATACCGCCGATTTTGGCGCGTCTGCCCAGGCTAAACACGGCGCGGACAGTCGCTCTGCCGTCCAGCACATCGCGGAAGACAGGTTCGAGCATACCGGTAAGCGCGCGTTCGACATCTTCGATCATATGGTAGATGACATCGTAGTTTCGTATTTCGACACCCTCTTGGTTAGCCAGCGACTGCGCGCCCTGCTCCGGCGGGCTGTTGAATCCCATGATGATGGCTTTAGACGCCACCGCCAGCAGAATATCGCTCTCGGTGATTCCGCCGGTGGCTATGTGGACGATGTTTACGCGCGTGCTTTCGGTGTTTAGTCTTTCCATTGCGCCGCGTACAGGTTCGACAGTTCCCTGAACATCGGTCTTGATGATTAGGTTGAGCGCTTTGACCTCTCCGAGCTGCATTCGCAGGTGGACATCTTCGAGGGTTGGGCTGCTCTGTCGTTCGAGTCTGATTTCGCGTTCGTAGCTTTCGACCCAATCGCGGGCTTCGCGTTCGGACTCAGCGACTTCGAACATCTCGCCGGCCTCTGGCAGGCTGTTCAGCCCCAGTATCTCTACAGGGGTGGACGGGCCTGCGGAATAGATTCTGTTGCCTTCATGGTCGAACATCGCGCGTATTTTGCCGCGCGCGCCGCCGACGACGACATTGTCGCCTACTTCCAATGTACCGGTCTGCACCAGCAGCGTAGCGATGTTGCCTCTGGATTTGTCGCGGCGAGCTTCGATCACAACTCCGAGCGCGTCACGCTGCGGGTTGGCTTTCAGCTCGTTGACTTCGGATAGGACGATCAGATTTTCGAGCAGTGTCGGAACGCCTTCTCCGCTCAGCGCGGATACAGGAACCGCTATAGTATCGCCGCCCCACTCCTCGATCAGCAGGTTCTGTTCTGCCAGCTGTCGTTTGACGCGCTCTTGATCGGCGTTGGGCAGATCGACTTTGTTGATAGCGATAACGATTGGGACTTCGGCGGCGCGGGCGTGGTCTATGGCCTCGACCGTCTGAGGCATTAGCCCGTCATCCGCCGCGACGATCAGAACGGCTATATCCGTAACCTGCGCGCCGCGCGCCCGCATTGCGGTGAACGCCTCGTGGCCGGGCGTATCGAGGAATGTGACCACAGAGCCATCGCGTTCGACCTGGTAGGCGCCCATGTGCTGGGTTATGCCTCCGGCCTCTCCATCGACGACATTGGCGTTTCTAATCGTATCCAGCAGCGTGGTCTTGCCGTGATCCACATGGCCGAGAATGGCTATGACTGGGGGGCGGGTTTCGAGGGAATCTTGGTCTTCCTCGTCCTCTGCTGAAAACACCAGCGAAGTGGAACCTGTGTCCGATTCGGATTCTGCGCCCATGGGGAGGACGCCAAATCCGAATGTAGGGGCTACGAGCGATGCGAGGTCATGTTCGATGACATCGTTGATCGTGAACATATGCCCGCGCCGCATCAGGTCTTTGATTATCTCGACGGGGCCGACTTCCATCACATCTGCGAGATCGGCGACGGTTACCGCCTGCGGAATATCGAGCGGTTCGAGGCCTTGCAGTCTAATGGCCGTGGAGATCTCTTCGAGGCTGTGTTGAAGTTCGCGTGTATTCGACGGAACTGTTTGCGTCCGATTAGTCGTCATAAGGCCTCGTCCACCTCCTTAATATATTATATTGAATTTTAGTCTTACTAGTTCATGGTGATGGTGATATGGTGATGATGACAGGCATAGGCAATGAGCGGTGTCTCGACTGAAACCGAAAACGCCGCAATCAGCCTGCGTCGTCCTTGGGAACGGACTCCAACAACGCTGTCCACTTTTCATCGTCCATTTTGGTTCTGAGCGCATATTCGATACGCCCGCGGCTGAGCTTTCCGGGGGAATGCCGGCATCTGCCGCAGATATACGCGCCTCGCCCGTTCATTCGCCCGCCGACATCGACGGCTGCGCTTCCGTCCGGAGCCGATATGATACGAAGCATATCCCGCTTGTTCGTCTTGATACGGCAGGATATGCAGGTTCGTACCGGGATATGTCTCGTCTTTGGCATTATCGCAGCTATCGTCTTCTTCTCGACGGTCTCCCGCGTCTTCTGCCTCTCGCGCCTGCGGCGGGCGGGGCGGCGGCGGGCGCATTCGGCCCGCCTGCGCGTCGGGAGCGTCTAACGGTAACTCCGCCGCGCAACCCGGCGATATCTTCTGCGAATCTGATACCGCTCGGCCCGGTATCTTCTTCTCCGGTCGGTATGCTCCATACATCTTCAGGCAAATCACGCAAGGATGTCACCTCGACATCTGCGGGATCCTCGGCATTCGCCGCGGATTCCGCTTCTTCTGCTTCTAGCGCAGCTCTAATATCTGCTTCCTCCGCCGCTTCTCGTTCAGCGCGTTCGCGCTCTTCGCGTTCCAGCTCTGCCATCAGCTCAGCCTCTTCGGCTTCGATCTGCTCCTGCGAGCGGGTCTCCTCTGACGGCAAGGAGGATGTTTCCGTCTCTTCCTCTTCGGTGGGCAGCTGGATGACGGCTTCAGCTGCCTCAGCGGATTCGGTTATGTCAGCCACTGCCCTTTCGACGACAGTCGGCGCATCTGGCTGATCTTCCTCCTCCTCGTAGGGCATCTCTGCGGGGTCGGTTTCTGCGGCACGAAGAGCAGCCAGTTTCGCGGCGGCCTGGGCCGCAAGCTCACGCTCGCGCCTTATCTCGTCCGCCTCCATGGGGTTCTTTATATCAACGCTCCAGCCGGTGAGTTTGGCTGCGAGGCGCGCGTTCTGACCCTCTTTGCCTATCGCCAACGAGAGCTGTCTGTCTGGAACCACGGCAATAGCCGTCTGCGTATAGGGGTCGAGATCGACGCGCACCACATTGGCGGGGTTCAACCCGTTGGCGATGAACCTCGAAGTATCTCGATGCCATTCGAGGACATCTATCTTTTCACCCTGCAGTTCGTTGACGATGTTCTGTATTCGCACGCCTCTGAGTCCGACGCAGGAGCCGACAGGATCGACACCGTCCTGTCTGGCGCGGACGGCGACTTTGCTTCGGGAGCCGGCTTCTCGCGCGACGGATACCATCTCCACTGCGCCGTTGTATATCTCCGGCACTTCCATCTCGAACAGACGGCGCAGCAGATCGCCATCTGCGCGCGACACTCTGATTTCGGTGCCTCTCGAGGTGCGTTCCACCGATTTCAGCAGCACCTTGATTTTCTGCCCTTGTCGGTATCGTTCGGTGGGCATCTGTTCTGAGTGCGGCAGAACTGCTTCGCCCCTTGCCATATCGACGACGACGAGTCCGCTGGCTTCGACGCGCTGAACCGTCACAGGGAAAACTTCCCCTACTTTGTCGATGTATTCTTGATATACGAGGTCTCTTTCGGCTTCACGCAGACGTTGTGTGACTACCTGTTTTGCCGTTTGCGCGGCGATTCGCCCCGCGCTGTGCGGCAGCTCCTCGGTTACGATAACATCGCCGACTTGGGCATTCGGCCTGAGCGCTCGGGCGTCGGCAAGCGCCACCTCCGTCTCGTGGTCGAGAACTTCGTCTGCGACTGTCTTGAGTACGGAGACCGTAACTTCGCCGGAGCCGGGGTCGAGCTTGACAGATATATTCTGCCCGGCAGAGGTAGCGTCTCTGCGATATGCGGAGGCCAAGGCGGCCTCTATCGCGGACATGACTATCTCCCTCGGCAAATTGCGTTCCGCCGCAAGTTGAGTCAAAGCGATCAGGAAATCGCTCTTCGCCATGGTTCAACCACCCCCTAACTCCACATATCCAGATGCCATATTGCCAATATGATAATGGCTAATGAACGCATATTAGGTGTATCTAATAAAAAAGTGGGCCAAGCCCACTTCCGAAAACGACACACTCAGTTTATGTACGAAGTATAACACTTGTACAAATAGCGGACAAGCCAGCGCCGCGAAAGACAATTCCGACTATATCTGCCTATATTCTCACCTGCATCTGATTCACTCACAGTCCATGATTCACTGTCGGCTCACTGTCTGAAGTTAGTCTGTGGCTATGAAGAGAGAACATCCGATACCAAACGCCTAATCCCATCCAGTCGCTCTGCGCCGTCTGCCGACGAATTTTATTCCGCCTATCATCGCCAGTGGAGCTAGAAACAGCAGTACATTGCCAGCGGCGGCACTGATGGGGTAAATAGCGCTCACGGAGTTACATGATCCGCCATCGCCCTCGCGCTCCGGCGTGGGTATGGCGGTTGGCGCAGCTGGAACAGGCGTGGGCGCGACGGTCGGCGTGGGTGTAATCGTGGGCGCGGCAGTCGGCGTGGGTGTAGGGGTTGCTGCAGCTCGTTCTGACGCATTCCTGATCTGGCTGCCAAACTCCTGCCAAGTTGCAATGCCGTCGCCATCGAAATCCGCCTTCAGCGCGGGGTACTGGCTGGATGTGCCGAAATCCCAGACATCGCCCCATTCGCTGTCTATGCCAACTCTGCCTCTGGCGTAGCTGCTGTCGATTACGCCTCTGTTGTCCCCGACCAGACCGCCGCCAGTGGCATAAGTATCGCCGATTATGCCACCTCTGCCGTTGTACCCGACCAGCCCAGCGATATTTTCCGTACCCGAAACGCTGCCGGTGGCGTAGCTGACGCTGATCGTAGCGGTTCTGCCACCGAACGCGGGCAGTCTGGCGAGACTTTCTACACTCGAAACTTCTTCGATATCTTCGACAATATAGGTGTCTCCGAGCGTGCCGCCGCCGTCGTTGATCCCAACCAGCCCGCCGACATTTTGCATACCCGAAACGCTGACATTGGCGTAGCTGACATTGATTATGCCACCTCTGCCGTTGTATCCGATCAGCCCACCAACACCGATGTCTCCCGAAACACTGCCGGTGGTGTAGCTGCTGAAGATTACGCCTCTGTTATCCCCGGCTAACCCGCCGACCCAATGACCTCTGGACCTTATATCTATATCGATCAGGCCGACATTCCTAACGATGCCATGGCGCCCAACCGCGCTGAAAAGTCCAACATGGTTAATATATGTACTGGTCGAAGCGCGCTCGATATACAAGTTGGATACGGAATGTCCGTTGCCATCGAAGACGGTGTCGAAATGACCGGTGGCGAAAGGATCGTCCACAGAGCCGATGGGCCACCAGCCTTTGCCTTCAGTCAGTCCTCCAGCCAGTCTATCTACCCACGCGGCGTTGATTTCGTTGGAGGCATAGCTGTCAGCGTCTTGGAAGTCCAAGTCGCGCGTCAGTTCATAACCGCTGCACCCGTCGGGACAAAACGCTCCCGGCTCGGCGTCGGGGAAGGCGGCGGCGTATGCTGCGCCGGCGCTCGGATCATCCGGGTTGCCATTGCCGTTCAGGTCATAGCGGAGGGCGTCTAGCTGCTCCAGTGTGGATACTTCGATCAGCCCATCGGCGTCGGTGTCGTATGCGTCGCTGGCGGCTCTAGCGTCGCGCGTTCCCAGAAGGGCTATGCTCAGAACCAGTATCGCAATCACCAGTACCAGCGCCGTGAAAGTTGGCGGATGTTGCTTCGTCATCTGCTTTCCACTGCAGCTGTGGGCTGCTGCTGATATGTGTATGCCTGCCATATATATGCGGTATATGCGAAAAAATGTCTTCGAGCCCCTCCTCTAAAAGAAAAAGCTAGTCCGCAGCCGCCTGCTGGGAGTTCACCTTGTCGATGATTCGGTCGATTCTGTGCTGCTCCAGCTTCATCTCCCGCCCCGTGCCGCCCAGACGGAACATGAGTATCTCGCCGATTATGCTGACGGCTATTTCTTCTGGGGTTCGTGCGTGAATATCCAGCCCGATTGGGGAGCGGATGGAGCGCAGACGCTCTTCGTCGATGCCCATTCGCACTAAGTCTTCGTAGATGAGGATGGTCTTGCGGCGACTGCCCATGAGCCCGACATAGCGCGCGGGCGTAGCGGCGGCGGCGGCGAGGGCTACATTGTCGAAACGGTGTCCGCGCGTGGCTACGACGATGAATGTGTTCGGATTTATAGGCAGCTCATCGAGCGCGATCTCCGGTTTCTTAGCAATTACGATGTCGGCGTCGGGGAATCTCTGCGGGCTGGCGAATTCCTCGCGGTCGTCGGTGATGAATAGGCGAAAGCCGAGCGGTTTGGCATGGCTGGCGAGCGCGTAGGCTACATGTCCGCCTCCGCATATGACCAGCTGCGGCGGTGTCGTGTATGCCTCGACGAAGTATTCGGCGCCCTCGTCGGTCGTGACATATTCGTTCTGCCCCATCGCCATCAAATTTCGCGCGCGCTTCACGGCGTCTTGGTCGAGGGCGTCTTCTCCGAGCGAGCCTACTGTGGAGCCGTCCTCGCGGACGAACAGCTTTGCGCCGACGGGCAATGCTCTGCCCGCAGACGGTCTGATGAGACTGGCGAGCGCGACGGACGGGCCGCCGGCGTATGCCGCGTCTATCTCTTTTGCGAAGTCGAGATACTGCTCCGGGCGGTAAACTGGGTCTATGAGAAAGAACATCGTGCCGCCGCATACGAGGCCATCTTGCGCGGCAAGGTCTTCGTTCAGCTCGTATTCGCGGTACTGCGCGTCGCCGCCGCGCCTCATCAGCTGGCTTGCGGCGTACCAGATATCTCCCTCGACACATCCGCCGCCCAGCGTGCCAACGCCAGAGCCATCGCTTCGAACGAGCAGCTTCGCGCCCGGCTTCTGCGGCGTCGAACCTTTCGTCCGAATCACAGTCGCCATTACCAGCCGCTCTTCCTGTTCGAGCAGGTTAACCGCCTCGTGAAATACTTCCTGCATGTCGCCTCCCCCGCTTCTGAGATATATGTCGCAGCTGCCGGCCATTCACGATATTCGACGCCTGCCCAATACTTGCGTAATGCCCAATGGCCGTGAACATGTGCATACAATATAGCATATAAGACACATATCTCCTCTCCCGCGGATTCTAGTTCGGCATCCACAGCCGCATATTCGTTCGTATGTATGCATGAACCGACTATGTATTAGTCAGCTATGTATAATGCGCCAATAAAATAGGGCGGGGTGAATATAAAGACATGGATAAAATCAGACTGGCAATTGTCGGATGCGGCACTATCTCTCAGCTAAACGCTCCCGGCTATCTGTCCCACGACCGCTGCGAGGTAACCGCGCTGTGCGATCCGGTGGAGGACAGGGCGAAGGCGCGCGCCGCGCAGTGGGGCATCTCGCCCCGAATCTACACGGATTACGCCGATGTGCTGAACGACCCGAATGTGGATGCCGTAGAGCTGCTGACCCCGACTTTTCTGCATCCGCAGCAGCTAATCGACGGGCTGGACGCGGGCAAGCATGTATCCTGCCAGAAGCCGGCCGCAGGCACGGTGGAGGAGATGCGAAGAATCGCAGAGGCGGCGCGCGGCGCGGATACTTTCTTCCGAACGACGGAGAACTTCATCTACTATCCGCCCATCGTGAAGGCGCGCGAGCTGATCGAGGACGGCACGCTGGGCGATGTATCCATGGTGCGCATACGGACAGTGCGAGGCGGCGGCGCGCAGACTGCCATCCCCGTCGCGGAGGGCGCGTATGTGTGGCGGCAAGACCCCGCGCGCAACATCGGCGGCCAAATGTACGATGACGGCTGGCACAAAGTCGCAACTGCCATATGGTGGGTGGGCGGGGTCGAAAAGGTATCCGCCATCATCACGCGGACGGATAACTTCATTGTGGAGACGCCAAGCGCGGCCACATGGAAATATGCCGACCGCGACTGTCTGGCAGTGTTCGAATATGCAAGCTCCGAGAATCTCGCCATCCGTTCCAGCTACTATCCAGCAGACGAGTTCATGGAGATAATCGGCTCCAACGGAATCCTGTGGGTGACTCGCTGCACCGGCGAGATGCTGGACATGCCGCCAGTGGTGCTGCATCGGGGCAGTGAGACGGTCTCTTACCAGACCCCGATGGACTGGCTCGAGGGGTTCAGCGGAGCGGCGCGAGACTTCGTGGACGGCATCATCGAAGGAAGACAGCCGATGATGGACGCCGATTTCTCCGAACAGACGCTGCGCGCCATACTCGCAATGTACCGCGCCTCGGATACAGGAGAATGGGTGCGCCCCGAAGATGTCGGCTAAGACACACTAAAGCATCTACGAGCCGAACATACTCGTTGACTATCTCTCGACAGATATTGATCGACATGAACGCGCGTCTCTCTACGACGAGCAAGGAAGACAAAAATGGCAAAGCGGCTGACTCTCGACCTTCCGCGCATAGCAGTTATGCTGCTCGCTCTGGGCATAGCCCTTCTGGGGTACCAAGACGCCCACGCGATCATCGGCGCATACGACACCGATGCAGACGGGCTGATCGAAATATCCACGATGGAGCAGCTGGACGCCGTCCGATACGACCTAGACGGCAATAGCAGCCCGGGCAATAGCAGCCCGGATGAAGCAAACCCCGACGCAGAAGCTGCCTATAGCGCGGCCTTCCCTGACGACGAGCCGGGCGCGTTCTGCGCAAACGGATGCATCGGCTACGAACTGACGAGGAGCTTGGACTTCCAAGACGCTGACAGCTACGCCTCCAATGAAGTCAACGCCGCGTGGACGGATGAACTGGCTGAAGGCGAAGGCTGGCTGCCCATCGGCGCTGAGAAATCCCCTTTCACCGCCATATTCGAGGGCAACGGACACGCTATCGCCAACTTGTACATCTACATCGAGCGCCCTTTAAAGTGGAACTACATTATTGACAGTGAAGACTATGTCGGACTTTTCAGCACAGTTGGGCGTTCTGGCATTGTCAGGAATGTAGGCCTAACAGATGTCGATGTCGATGTGACCGACGGACTTTCAATTGGAGGGCTGGTCGGATACAACAAGGGTGGTAAAATAGCCAACAGCTATGCCACCGGGTCCGTCTCCGGAGAAAGATATATCGGAGGGCTAGTCGGGTGGAACAAAGCTGGTGAAGTTGTCAACAGCTACACCACCGGCAGTATCTGGGGGAGATCGGGAAATTCGGGCGGGCTAGTCGGAGATAACAGCGGTAAAATCTCCAACAGCTACACCACTAGCAGCGTTTGGGGAGTAGACCGCATCGGCGGACTGGTCGGATACAGTAACGGCAAAATCATCGGCAGCTACTGGAACACACAGACATCGAGCCCACATATCGGCGTCGGAATAGGAGATTCAACGGGAGTCGAGGGCAAGACTACGGCAGAGCTGCAATCGCCCACCAACAGCGACGGCATATACAGCGATTGGGGCAATATATGGGATTTCGGTACAGCCAGCCAGTACCCCGCGCTAAAGGCGGACCTCGATGGCGACGGCATCGCAACTTGGCAGGAGTTTGGCAGCCAGATCAGGAATGCGCCTGCTCCCGGACATTTCGAACCCACCGCATACGACATCGATACTGACGGGCTGATCGAGATATCCACACTCGAGCAGCTAGACGCCATCCGATACGACCTAGACGGCGATGGCTCCCCGGATAATCTGATCGATAATGACGAGTTGCCCTACGCCGCCGCCTTCCCCGCCGCAGACCATCAGGGCGGTGTCTGTCCCGGCACCTGCGTCGGCTACGAACTGACACGCGACTTGGACTTCCAAGACGCTTCCAGCTATGCCGCCAACGAAATCAACCCCGCTTGGACTGATACTGGTGGGACTGATACTGGCGGGACAGATACTGGTGGACTGACTGAAGTCAAAGGCTGGCCGTCTATCGCCTCTGCGTACATCCATTTCACCGCTATATTCGAGGGCAACGGACACACCATCGCCAACCTGTACATCGGGCGACGGTACGGCGGCGACTACTCTACCCATATTGGACTTTTCAGCACAATTGGGCACTCTAGCATTGTCAGGAATATAGGCCTAACGGATGTCGATGTAACCGCTGGATATAGGGTTGGAGGGCTGGTCGGATCCAACGACGGCGGTGAAATCGTCAGCAGCTACACAATAGGCAGTGTTTCGGGAGGCGCCGAAGTCGGCGGACTGGTCGGGTACAACGACGGCGGTGAAATCGCCAGCAGCTACGCCACCAGCAATGTTTCTGTTGAAACATACACTGTCGGCGGACTGGTTGGGTACAACGACGGCGAAATCGACAACAGTTACTCCACCAGCAGTGTTTTGGGGAAAGGAGGAAATGCCGGCGGGCTAGTCGGAAGAAACGACGGTAAAATCGCCAACAGTTACTCCACCAGCAGCGTTTTGGGGAAAGACCCCATCGGCGGACTGGTCGGATACGGTGACGGCGAAATCATCCGCAGCTACTGGAACACGCAGACATCGAGCCAGCAGAGGGGCATCGGAGGTAGGACTACGGCAGAGCTTCAGACACTCACCGGCAACACCGGCATATACAGCAATTGGGATGATGCATGGGATTTCGGCACTTCCAACCAGTACCCCGCGCTGAAGGTGGATTTCGATGGCGACGGCATCGAAACTTGGCAGGAGTTTGGCAGCCAGATCAGGAATGCGCCTGCTCCCGGACATCTCGAACCCACCGCATACGACACCGATACTGACAGGCTGATCGAAGTATCCACGCTGGAGCAGTTGAACGCCATCCGATACGACCTAGACGGCAATGGCAAATCAGACGTTGACGCCTACGCCGCGGCCTTCCCCGATGCAGACCATCAGGGAGATGCCTGCCACGATATCTGCATCGGCTACGAACTGACGAGCGACTTGGACTTTCAAGACGCTGCCAGCTACGCCGCCAACGAAGTCAACCCAGCATGGGCGAAAGACGAAGGCTGGCTGCCCATCGGCGCTGAATTCATCCCTTTCACCGCTATATTCGAGGGCAACGGACACGCTATCGCCAACCTGCACATCGAGCGACATTTCGACAGTGACTACGCTAACTTTGTTGGACTTTTCAGCACAGTTGGACGCTTTGGAATTGTCAGGAATGTCGGACTATCGGCTGTCGATGTAACCGCTGGATTTATGGTTGGAGGGCTGGCCGGGTACACCATCGGTGAAATCACCAACAGCTACACAACAGGCGCAGTTTCGGGAAGCGACCAAGTCGGCGGGCTGGTCGGAGGAAACTACGGTAAAATCGCCAACAGCTACGCCAACAGCAGTGTTCTGGGGGAAAAAGGAAATGCTGGCGGGCTGGTCGGAGAAAACGACTTCGGCGAAATCACCAGCAGCTACGCCACCGGCAGCGTTTCGGGTACGAGAAATGTCGGCGGACTGGTCGGAGAAAACCACGATGGCAAAATCACCAGCAGCTACGCCACCGGCAGCGTTTCGGGTACGAGAAATGTCGGCGGACTGGTCGGATTCAAAGGCAGAGGCGAAATCGTCGGCAGCTATTGGGACACAGAGACTTCAGGCCAACAGGCGCGCGCCGGAAGGGGATATTCCACGGAAGGCGAGGGGAAGACTACGGCAGAGCTTCAGACGCCCACCGACAGCAGCGGCATATACACCGATTGGGGCGCTGTCTGGGACTTCGGCGATTCCAGCCAATACCCCACGCTAAAGGCGAACTTCGATGGCGACAGCGACGCAGCGACGCAGAAACTCGACAGCCAGCTCAGCGCAACGCCTGCCCCCGAACATCTCGAACCCACCGCATACGACACCGACGCCGACGGTCTGATCGAAATATCCACACTGGAGCAGCTGAACGCCGTCCGATACGACTCAGACGGCGATGGCTACCCGGATGGTGTGCTCCGTGGTGACGACGAGTCGATCTACGCCGCGGCTTTCCCTGACGGGAAACCATGCTCGGACAGATGCATAGGCTACGAACTGGCGCGCGACTTGGACTTCCAAGAAGCTGACAGCTACGCAGCCAACGAAGTCAACCCAGCATGGACTGAGGGCAGAGGCTGGCTGCCTACCACCTCTGAGAATTACCCTTTCTCCGCCATATTCGAGGGCAATGGACACACTATCGCTAACCTGTATATCGATCTCCATGCAGACAGGGACTATGCTATCTATATTGGACTTTTCACCGCAGTTGGGCGCTCCGGCATTGTCAGAAATGTAGGCCTGACGGATGTCGATATCGAGGCAACCGCCGGATATGTAGTTGGAGGGCTGGTCGGATACAACAAGGGTGGCAAAATAGTCAACAGCTACGCCACCGGCGTCGTCTCCGGAGAAAGATTTATCGGAGGGCTAATTGGATGGAACAGAGAGGGTGAAATTGTCAACAGCTACGCCACTGGCGCCGTCCCCGGAGAACTCTATGTCGGCGGACTCGTAGGGTACAACGAAGATAAAATCACCAACAGCTACGCCACCGGCAGCGTTTCGGGTACGAGACATGTCGGTGGGCTAGTCGGGAGCAACGACGAAGGTGAAATCGCCAGCAGCTACGCCATCGGCAGCGTTTCGGGTACGAGAAATGTCGGCGGACTGGTCGGATTCAAAGGCAGAGGCGAAATCGCCAACAGCTACTGGGACACACTAACATCAGGCCAACAGAGAGGCGTCGGACTCGGAGATTCCACGGGAGTCGAAAGCAAGACTACGGCAGAGCTTCAGACGCCCACCGACAACACCGGCATATACAGCGATTGGGACGATGCATGGGATTTCGGCGATTCCAGCCAATATCCCACGCTAAAGGTGGATTTCGATGGCGACGGCATCGCAACTTGGCAGGAGTTTGGAAGCCAGATCAGGCGCGCGCCTGATCCCGAACCTCTCGAACCCACCGCATACGACACAGACGCCGACGGTCTGATCGAAATATCCACACTGGAGCAGCTGGACGCCGTCCGATACGACTCAGACGGCAATGGCTACCCGGATGGTGTGCTCGATGACGACGAGTCGATCTACGCCGCGGCTTTCCCTGACGGGAAACCATGCTCGGACAGATGCATAGGCTACGAACTGGCGCGCGACTTGGACTTCCAAGAAGCTGACAGCTACGCAGCCAACGAAGTCAACCCAGCATGGACTGAGGGCAGAGGCTGGCGACCCATCGGCTCTAAGGATGGCCCTTTCACTGCCATATTCGAGGGTAACGGACACGCTATCGCCAATCTGTACATCGAGCGCATTTTAGAAGGAGTTTACGCTGACTATATTGGACTTTTCAGCACAATTGGGCATTCTAGCATTGTCAGGAATGTAGGCCTAACGGATGTCGATGTAACCGCAAAATATGGAGTTGGAGAGCTGGTCAGCTACAACAATGCAGTTGGAGGGTTGGTCGGATACAACAAGGGTGGCAAAATCGCCAGCAGCTACGTCACCGGCAGCGTTTCAGGAGAAAGCTTTGTCGGCGGGCTAGCCGGGGACAGCAGGGGTGTAATCGTCAGTTGCTACGCTACTGGCATCGTTTCGGGAAACTACAGTGTTGGAGGGCTGGTCGGAAGTAGTAGGGATGAGATCGCCAACAGCTACGCCATCAGCAGAGTTTCGGGAAAATCCAATGCCGGCGGGCTGATCGGGAACAACCATGGTAAAACAGTCAACAGCTACGCAACAGGCGCCGTCTGGGGAAACCCATTCGTCAACGGACTGGTAGGCGCCATCTACGACGGCGAATTCGTCAGCAGCTACTGGGACACACAAATATCAGGTCAACAGACTGGATTCGGAACAGGCTCCTCCACAGGAATCGAGGGCAAGACTACGGCAGAGCTTCAGACGCCCACCAACAGCAGCGGCATATACAGCGATTGGGACGATGCATGGGATTTCGGCACTTCCAGCCAGTACCCCGCGCTAAAGGTGGATTTCGATGGCGACGGCATCGCAACTTGGCAGGAGTTTGGAAGCCAGATCAGGCGCGCGCCTGATCCCGAACCTCTCGAACCCACCGCATACGACACAGACGCCGACAGGCTGATCGAGATATCCACACTGGAGCAGCTGAACGCCATCCGATACGACTCAGACGGCAATGGCTACCCGGATGGTGTGCTCGGTGATGACGACGAGTCGATCTACGCCGCGGCTTTCCCTGACGACAATCCCTGCGCAGGCAGATGCCGCGGCTACGAACTGGCGCGCGACTTGGACTTCCAAGACGCTGCCAGCTACGCCGCCAACGAAGTCAACCCAGCATGGACTGAGGGCAGAGGCTGGCCGCCTACCACCTCTGGGGATTACCCTTTCTCCGCCATATTCGAGGGCAATGGGCACACTATCGCTAACCTGTATATCGATCTCCATGCAGACAGAGACTATGCTGTCTATATTGGACTTTTCACCGCAGTTGGGCGCTCCGGCATTGTCAGAAATGTAGGCCTGACGGATGTCGATATCGAGGCAACCGCCGGATATGTAGTTGGAGGGCTGGTCGGATACAACAAGGGTGGCAAAATAGTCAACAGCTACGCCACCGGCGTCGTCTCCGGAGAAAGATTTATCGGAGGGCTAATTGGATGGAACAGAGAGGGTGAAATTGTCAACAGCTACGCCACTGGCGCCGTCCCCGGAGAACTCTATGTCGGCGGACTCGTAGGGTACAACGAAGATAAAATCTCCAACAGCTACGCTTCAGGCAGCGTTTCAGGTACGAGACATGTCGGTGGGCTAGTCGGGAGCAACGACGAAGGTGAAATCGCCAGCAGCTACGCTTCAGGCAGCGTTTCAGGAGAATACAATATCGGAGGGCTGGTCGGATACAACGACGATGGCAAAATCGCCAGCAGCTACTGGGACACACTAACATCAGGCCAACAGATCGGCGTCGGACTCGGAGATTCCACGGGAGTCGAAAGCAAGACTACGGCAGAGCTTCAGACGCCCACCGACAACACCGGCATATACAGCGATTGGGACGATGCATGGGATTTCGGCGATTCCAGCCAGTACCCCACGCTAAAGGTGGATTTCCATGGCGACGGCATCGCAACTCGGCAGGAGTTTGACAGCCAGAACGGGAGCGCGCCTGCTTCCGAACATCTCGAACCCACCTCATACGACACCGACGCCGACGGGCTGATCGAAATATCCACGCTGGAGCAGCTGGACGCCGTCCGATACGACTCAGACGGCGATGGCTACCCGGATGGTGTGCTCGGTGATGACGACGAGTCGATCTACACAGCCGCCTTCTCCAACGCCGCGCCGGGCGCGTTCTGCGCAAACGGATGCATCGGCTACGAGCTGACGCGCGACTTGGACTTCCAAGACGCTGACAGCTATGCCGCCAACGAAGTCAGCGCCGCGTGGACTGGTGGGACGGCTGAAAGCGAAGGCTGGCCGCCTATCGGCTATCGGCCTATCGACTATGTGCCTTTCGTCCATGAGGATTACCCTTTCACCGCCATATTCGAGGGCAACGGACACACCATCGCCAACCTGCACATCGATCTCCCTCTAATACAGCCCTACGGTATCTATGTTGGACTTTTCAGCACAGTTGGGCACTCTGGAATTATCAGAAATGTAGGCCTAACGGATGTCGATGTAACCGCTGAACATAGGGTTGGGGGGCTGGCCGGACACATCGACCGGGGTGAAATCTCCAACAGCTACACCACCGGCGCCGTCGTGGGAGACGAATTCGCCGGAGGGCTGGTAGGGTACAACGACAGAGGTGAAATCTCCAATAGCTATGCAACCAGCGCAGTCTCAGGAGATCGCTCTATCGGCGGACTCGTCGGGTACAACTCCGGTAAAATCGCCAGCAGCTACGCCGCCGGAAGCATTTCAGGAGATGGCTATGTAGGCGGGCTAGTCGGAGAGGCTAGAGGTAGGACCGCTAGGGATGGTGAAATTGTCAACAGCTACGCCACCGGCAGTGTTTCTACTGGAGGATACACTGCCGGTGGATTGGTTGGGTACAACGAAGGCGGCAAAATCGCCAACAGCTATGCCACCGGCAATGTTTCGGGAAGCGGGAATGTCGGCGGGCTGGTCGGGTACAAAGGCGAAGGCAAAATCGCCAGCAGCTACGCCACCGGCAGTGTTTCGGGAGAAAGATATGTCGGTGGGCTGATCGGGTACAACGACGAATACAAAATCAGCAGCAGCTACTGGGACACACAGACATCAGGCCAACAGAGCGGCGTCGGACACGGAGATTCCACGGGAGCCGAGGGCAAGACCACGGCAGAGCTTCAGGCGACCACCGACAACACCGGCATATACAGCGATTGGGGCGATGCATGGGATTTCGGCTCATCCAGCCAGTACCCCGCGCTAAAGGCGGATCTCGACAGCGACGGCAACGCAACTTGGCAGGAGTTCGGCAACCAGATCAGGGGCGCGCCAGAACCAGTCGCCATGACACCGACGCCAACGCCAACACCAATCCCGGCGCCAACCGAGCTCGCGGCAGAACCAACATCGACTGAGGATGCAGCCACCCCCACGCCGGAGCAAATCGAGGACGACGGCGGCGGATCATGCAGCTCCGTAAGAGCTATCTCCCCTGCCGCTGCTGCCGGCAACATACTGCTGCTACTGGCTCCGCTGGCAATGATAGGCGCCGGGCGTAAGATATTGCGGAGCCGAAGATATAGTGGGGAGATATAGTGATGGTGATTGAGATTCAGGTATCAGAGCCATTCGACAGTCGCTAGACATTCATAACACACTGGCATAACACACTGGCATAACACACTGGGCATGTGGGGAATCACATGAAGAATCTGTCGGCGCTGACTTTCGCGATACGGGCAATGATTTTGCTCGTTTTGGGCATAGCCTTTCTCGGAGTTCGAGACGCCCACGCAGCCAGCGGCGCATACGACACCGACGGCGATGGACTGATCGAAGTGTCCTCTCTGGAGCAGCTGGATGCCATCCGATACGACCCAGACGGCGATGGCAAATCGGATGAGGCTAACCCCGACGCAGAGGTGGCCTACGCCGCGGCCTTCCCGGACGACGATCTGGGCGCGTTCTGCGCAGGTGGATGCAGCGGCTACGAACTGGCGCGCGATTTGGACTTCCAAGACGCTGACAGCTACGCAGCCAATGAAGTCAGAGTCGAGTGGACGGAAGGATTCGGCTGGCCGCCCATCGGCGCTGAGAATGCTCCGTTTGCCGCCATCTTCGAAGGCAACGGACACACTATCGCCAACCTGTACATCTACATCGAGATGTCTTACGGCAGTGACTACCCCATCAATGTCGGGCTTTTCAGCGCAGTTGCCAGCTCTGGCCTTATCAGTAATGTCGGGCTAACGGATATCGATGTAGCCGCCTCAGCCTTAGAAGGTGTTGGAGGGCTGGTCGGATTCAACGAAGGCGCAATCGACAACAGCTACGCCACCGGCAGCATCTCGGGTATTAGATGTGTCGGCGGACTAGTCGGATTCAACGAAGGCGCAATCGACAACAGCTACGCTACCGGCAGCGCTTCGGGTGCTGAATCTGTCGGCGGACTGGTCGGGCGCAACTTCAGTGAAATCGACAACAGCTACGCCACCGGCAGCGCTTCGGGAGAAGAGGTAATCGGAGGGCTAGTCGGGTTCAACCACGAAGGCGCAATCGACAACAGCTACGCTACCGGCAGCGCTTCGGGTGCTAAATCTGTCGGCGGACTGGTCGGGCGCAACTTCAGTGAAATCGACAACAGCTACGCCACCGGCAGCGCTTCGGGAGAAGCGATAGTCGGAGGGCTGGTTGGAGGCAGCTACGAAGGTGAAATCACCAGCAGCTACGCCACCGGCAAAGCTTCGGGAGAATACCGAGTTGGAGGACTAGTCGGTGTCAACTTCGGTGAAATCACCAGCAGCTACGCCACAGGCAGAGCTTGGGGAAGAAACGATGTCGGAGGGCTGGCCGGGGGCAACTTCAGTGAAATCGACAGCAGCTACGCCACAGGCAGCGTTTCGGGAGAAGACGAAGTCGGAGGGCTGGTCGGGTACAACGACGGGGATGGCTACTTGGATGACTACGGAGGTGCAATCGGCAACAGCTACTCCACTGGCAGCGTTGCAGGCACTGAATATGTCGGAGGGCTGGTCGGCAGCAACTATGAAGGCGAAATCGACAACAGCTACGCCACAGGCAGTGTTTCAGGCACTGAATATGTCGGAGGGCTGGTCGGGCGCAACTATGAAGGCGAAATCGTCAGCAGCTATTGGGACACACAGACATCCGGCCAACGGAGGGGCGTCGGAGATGGCGATTCCGCGGAAGTCGAGGGCAAGACTACGGCAGAGCTTCAGACGCCCACCGACAGCAGCGGCATATACAGCGCTTGGGGCGAAACATGGGACTTCGGCAATTCGACCCAGTACCCCACGCTGAAGGCAGATTTCGGCGGCGACGGCAATGAAACATCGCAGGAGTTTGGCAGCCAGATAGAGCAAGAGGACAGCGGCGCATGCAGCTCCGCGAGAGCTATCTCCCCTGCCGCTGCTGCCGGCAACATACTGATGATGTTGGCTCCGCTGGCGATGATCGGCGGAATCAGATTCGTCGGCAGTCGGCGCAGAGCAGACGGCGGGGAGGGTTAGGAAGCAAACGGTATAGGTAAAAGTAAAATGCGCAAGCTGTTACTGCGCGTATCGCCTTCAGATTGACGCTAATTCGGCGCGTTGCTACACTCGATATTCAACAGTAGGCGGCAAGCAGGCGCCCGCTGATTGACAGATCGGCTATCCTAAAGAAGAGACTCTGAGAGGAACTGTAAGACGATGCCTAGATTTGCCGCCAATCTGTCGATGATGTTCGGCGAGGTCGATTTCCCGGACAGGTTCGAAGCCGCCGCCCGCGCCGGCTTCGCGGGTGTCGAATATCTGTTTCCCTATGACTACGAACCCGAACGGCTGGCGGAGCTGCTGAGCGCGAACGGGCTGACTCAGGTATTGCACAACCTGCCGGCAGGGGACTGGGACGCGGGTGAACGCGGCATCGCCTGCGACCCGGCGCGCGTTGGCGAGTTCCAGGACGGTGTAGGCAAAGCCATCGAATACGCCACCGCGCTCGGATGCGCGCAGGTGAACTGTTTGGCGGGCATCGTCCCCAGAAACATCTCCGCGCAAAATGCGCGCGACACATTCATCGACAACCTGCGTCACGCCGCGCCGATATTGGCGAACGCCGGTATAAAGCTGCTGATCGAACCCATCAATACCATCGATATTCCCGGATTCCTGCTGACGGGAACTGCGCAGGCGCGGTCGATACTCGGAGAAGTCGCATCCAACAACCTCTACATACAGCACGACATCTACCACATGCAGATCATGGAAGGCGATCTCGCGCGGACGATAGAGCAGAACCTCGATGTCATCGCCCATATCCAGCTGGCGGACAACCCAGGACGAAACGAACCCGGCACCGGCGAGATAAACTATCCATTCCTGTTCGATATGATAGACGCATCCAGATACGAAGGCTGGATCGGATGCGAATACAGACCCAAGACGACCACTTCGGAAGGGCTTGGCTGGATACGCGATTGGCTCTGATCCGTCGAAATCGACGAATTAGGTGACGAATATGACGACGACAACGCCCGCCGAAGTCGATAGGTTCATCGATCACGACCGTGTGCTGGAGGACATCCAAGACCGCGTCTTGTGGCTGGCTATGAATCTCGTTCACCACGCCAACAACATCCGCGCGAATCCAGACGGCTCGAAAGTGGGTGGGCATCAGGCATCCAGCGCGTCCGTCGTCACTATAATGACCTCGCTGTATTTCGACTTCATGCGCGCCGGAGATGTGATTTCGGTCAAGCCTCACGCATCTCCCGTCTATCACGCTATTCAGTATCTACTCGGCAACCTAGACCCCAAATATCTGACGATGATGCGGGGGTTTCACGGCCTTCAGGCATATCCCAGCCGCACGAAAGACCCCGACGATGTGGATTTCTCCACAGGCTCCGTCGGTCTCGGCCCCGTCGCGCCCAACTTCGCCGCGCTGGTGGACAGATACAACCAATCGCATCTATTTTCTCACGCCGCTTCCGGTCGGCGTTACATATCCGTCGTGGGCGATGCGGAGCTAGACGAAGGCTCCGTCTGGGAGGCCGTCGCCGAACCCGCAATGCACGGCATACAAGACATCCTGTGGGTCGTCGATCTCAACCGTCAGAGCCTAGACCGAATCATACCCGGCATCCGTGTCAGGGCGTGGCGCGATATGTTCGATGCCAACGGCTGGAATGTGATAGACGCCAAGTACGGCAAACGGCTCGAAGCGAAGTTCTCCGAACCGAACGGGGAACTTTTGCGCCTCGCAATCGACGAGATGTCCAACGAGATGTATCAGCGTCTGCTGCGCGTGCCTCCCGGACAGCTGCGGGAGTGGCTTCCAAAAACGACACGCTATTCGCGCGACATAACGCGGCTCATATCGCGCTGGCCGGATGACGAGCTTCAGGCATCGTTCCGCAATCTGGGCGGACACGACTTCCCCACACTAAGAGAGGCGTTCGAGAAGACAGCTCTCGAATCAGGCCCTAGTATAATCTTCGCCTACACGCTCAAGGGATGGCGGCTTCCCTCGGTCGGCGATCCGCAAAACCATTCCGTCGTGCTGTCGCAGCGCCAGATGGAGCAGCTCGCGGGAGAACTGCAGATACCAAAGGGCGGCGAGTGGGATAGTATTCCCACAGATACACCGGCAGGGAAAGTCTGCATCGACACCGGACGAAAACTCGGTATCGGACGAAAGCCGAGATTCGATCCGCCGGAGATACGCATACCTGCGGACCTCGGGCAGCGCTATACCGGCAGAATGGCGACTCAGCAGATGTTCGGCCATGTTCTGACTGCCATATCCAGAGACTTGCCTTCGCTGAGAGATCGAATCGTAACCGTAAGCCCCGATGTAGCGAGTTCTACCAATCTGGGCGGATGGATAAACAGGGTCGGCGTGTGGCAGGAGGCGGAAGGCGAGCAGCTGCCGGAGGAATCGATTATCAGGTCTTTGCGCTGGGAGGAACACGCGCGCGGCCAGCACATCGAGTTGGGCATATCCGAAAACAACCTCTTTATGATGCTCGGTCAGCTCGGTCTGTCGTTCGAGGCCAACGGCGAGATGCTGTTCCCTGTCGGCACGCTCTACGATCCGTTCGTGCGACGCGGTCTGGACGCATTCGTTTACGGCGTATATTCCGGCGCGAAGTTCATCGTCGTCGGCACGCCCTCCGGGGTATCTCTCGCCTCCGAAGGCGGCGCGCATCAATCCATGATAACCCCCTCCATAGGCACTGAAATACCGAACCTCGACTTCTACGAACCCTGCTTCGGACAGGAGCTGGAGTGGATAATACTGTCCGCTATGGAGCAGATTAGGCTTCGCAGACGCTCCACATATCTGCGGCTTACCAGCAAGCGCATCGATCAGGGCCTTATGCGAACTCCGGGAGACCCGGTTCAGCGCGAGCGTCTTCGCCAGCAGGTGATAACCGGCGCGTACTGTCTCATCGACCGCAGCCGAGTCGCGGGCTATGCGCCCGGCTCCAATGTCGTCAACATCGCCGCGAGTGGAGCGATGGTGCCGGAGGCGATCGACGCAAGCAGTCGGCTGCTGTCGGAGGGCGTGTTCGCCAATGTCATCAACATCACCGGCGCGGGGCCGCTGTATCGCGCGTTCCAGCAGGCAGTCCACGACGCTATGGACGGCAGAGACGATCTGAGCATGTTCATGGCAGACTCGATCCCGCCTGACACGCGACGCGCCCCGATAGTAACCGTGGCCGACGGCCATCCGCACGCGCTTGCATGGCTCGGCGGCGCACTCGGCGCGCCCGTCATACCCACCGGCGTAACCGAATTCGGACAATCCGGCTCCATGGGCGAGCTGTACCGTGAATACAGAATCGACACAGACAGCATCATGGCCGCCTGCTATGCCGCGCTGGATATGTAGAGAAGGCAAGGAGGGATGAACAGGAATCCATTGAGAAAGCCCTCCATATTCATTTGATTTGGATACCAATACCGTCAGCTACTGTCGATAAATCAGCGCCGAGAATCGCCAGAACACCAAAACTCAAAAGAGGGAAATCTTGAAGAAACTGCTCATCATTCACGGACTTGGCCTCGATATGCGCGGCAAAGTGCAAACCGCCGTGTTCGGAACGCAGACGCTGGACGATTACAACCGCGCAATTGCGCAGTTCGCAGACGAAGCGGATGTCGAGGTGGAGATATTCCACTCGAACATCGAGGGCGAAGTCATAAACAGGCTGTATGCGGCGCACGACAGCGGCGAGTTCGCGGCCGCGCTGTTCAACCCCGGCGGATACTCTTCCGGACATTCGGGCGTGGTGGCTGCGATAGCGCAGGTCGATTTCCCGGTGTATGAGATTCATATATCCAACCCCGCGGCGCGTGGCGGCCAGTCGCAGGTTGCCACAGTATGCAGGGGAGTTGTTACCGGGTTCGGAATCGAGGGATACCGGCTCGGCATACAAGGCGCGCTGAGCGCTCTCGAATAGATGCTAGCCGAGGCGGCGGCAGTCGCCGTCGGATTTACGCTCGGCTCCATACCGACTGCCTACATACTCGGCAGGATAGTCCTGCGGGCAGACATTCGAGACATCGGCAGCGGCAATCCGGGCACGCTGAACACGACTTCCAGCATGGGCAAGGCGGCGGGACTGTTCGTGCTGCTGGTGGACGCGGGCAAAGGCATCCTCACCGTCGTCATCGCGCAGGCAATGGCCATCCCGGACATGTGGCTGTACACAGCCGCATTCGCCGCCGCGCTCGGACACAACTTTTCGCCATTCCTGCGGTTCGAGGGAGGCAAAGGCGTCGCTGTCGCGCTCGGCATATTCGCATACATGCTCTGGCAGATAACCGCCATCTCCACAATCGCCGGCATCCTGCTGCTGATCGCAACGCGGCGCCCCGTACTATCCATATTCGGCATATTCATTGGGCTGAATGTACTGACCATCGCCACAGGACAGGACGCAGGGCAGATCGTCCTCTGCATAGCCATCTCTCTCTTGGTAGCCGGCACGCATCTCTGGAGGCAACAGTCCGAAGGCGCCGCCGAATCTGAATCCTCGTCCCCTTACCGTAGCATGTGGCGGCGGTTCATCGGCATTTGACATGTCGCCAGACTGGGGCCGCGGACTAGGGAAGACGCTCTGCCGGACGGCATGTCTCGGCCTGTCTCTCTGACTATCCCACCTCTCGCTCCCAGTCCACGCTTACGACGGTATGCAGCCCGCCGCGCACCTTGTAATCGAGCTCGACTCTCATGCGGCGCGGATGGCACAGCGCAACTAGATCGTTCAGAATGCGATTGGCTGCATGCTCTTGCACTATGCCGACACCGGTATAGCTGAGCAAATAGTATTTGAGCGATTTCAGCTCGATGCAAAGCCTGTCTGGGACATAGCTTATCGTCAGCGTTCCGAAGTCTGGCAAGTCTGTCCAGGGGCATACGGCGGTGAATTCGTCGGAGTCTATGACTACCTCCGCGCCGCTGTCTGGATAGTCGTAATCGAAAGCCAGCAGCAGAGCTGCGTCGATCTCCTCCTCCGTCGCGGGGTGTGGGGACAGGTAGTTCAGCTCTTCGTATCGCTCTTTGAGTTGCTCGATGGCCGGCATATTTCTCCTCTTAGATCACCGATTCGATCACCGAAAAGACCGCGATCGCCCGTTCTCCCGTCGTATAGGGTAAAATAGGCGCGCAGATATTATACACACAGCGGGCAGGAGCGAAAATTGAACAGACGAACCATTACGGGACACGCCTCGCAGATCATGGTAGAGCAGCTTGCGGCATCGGGAGTCAAGTATGTCTTCAACAACTCCGGCTCGCGGGAGGCGTTGTTCTTCGATACGCTGCACGCGCGCGCCGACATTCACGGGGTTCTCGCCCTGCACGAGGGCAGCGTTACAGCCATGGCCGGCGGCTATACGCAGGTCGAGGCCGAACCCGCGGTCATGGTCGTACATCTCGGCGCGGGGCTGGCTCAGAGCATGGGGCAGCTCATCAATGTCTGGTGGGGCGGTCTGCCCGTGGTGGTCATCACATTCGCGGGAGACACCGGCAGCTTCGCGGACAGAATCAGCCTAGACCTGAGCCACAGCTACGGGCCAACTTCGATTGCCGCTCCTATGACTAAGGAAAACTGGACTGTGGTGGATCCGCAGGGGCTGCCGGCGGCCATCGACCGCGCCATCCGCGTTGCGGCAACCCCTCCCGTCGGCCCAGTTCATCTGGCGGTGTATGACAGTATGCTTGGGCCGGAGCCTGTTACGGCGGAGATAATCGAGGGCGGGGTTCCAGAGGTACGCGCGGGCTATCCGTCCGACGATGACATCGAGCGAGTCGCGGCTGCGCTGCACGGCGCGGAACGCCCGCTGATATACGCCGGCGACGGTATCTGGAAGAGCGGCGCGGAGGCGGCGGTTACGGCGATTGCCGAGCGATTCGGCGCGGCGGTCGCAACTGGCAGAAACGACTTGCGCGGCGTTCCAATAAAGCATCCCCAACATGCCGGATATTTCGAACGCGCGGTGGAGGAGCTATCTCCAGACCTGATACTAGCTATCGGCTCTAGGCACGGCGGCAGCGGCGAGGCGACAGACTATGCCGGGTTCGGAGGCGAGGCGACGCTCATGGCTATCGGAGCGGATGTGGAGAATCTGAAGAATATGCCGGGGCTGGATCTGGGCATACTCGCGGACGAACGCCGAGCAATGGAGAAGCTCGCCGCGCTGGTGCAGAGCGAGACGGAGCCGAGCAGATACGATGAGCGCCGACGCTGGGCTATCGCCGGCGCATCCGCGCTGCGACGAGAGCGACGCGACGCGCTCCAGTCGATGCCCGCGCAGGATGGCGCGGTGCGCGCTTGGCCGCTCATCTCCGCGCTAGATTCGGAACTCGAACGCATCGGCGGCGGAATCGTGACGACAGAGCAGTTCGCCGTCCCGCAAGATGTGGTCGGCGGAGAAGACGGACAGGGAAACAATGTCTATATTCGTCCCGCAGGCGGATCGGAGGGCTACGGCGTCGGCGCGCCGATTGGCGCAAAGCTCGCCGCGCCGGACAGACCCGTCGTAGGACTCGTCGGCGACGGCTCTCTATACTACGCGGACAGCGGCCTTTGGACTGCCGTTCATCACAAAATACCGGTGATGTATCTGATAACCAACAATCAGGCATACGGCATAGTCGCGGGCGCGTTCGGGCGCGCGGACGGGCATATGAACGAATCGGGTGACTATGGCGGAGTCGCGCTGACAGGCATGGACCCGACGAAGATAGCCGAAGGCTTCGGCATGGAGGCGACAGACCTTACGGACGAATCCAAAGCCGCAGACACGATTGCCGAGGGCCTGCGAATCGTCTCGGAGGAGGGACGCCCGTTCCTAATCAACGCGCATATGCCGATGGGGCTGCCAGCGGGAGGCAAGCCAGCACGCCAGTTCCAGTTCGAAGAACAATAGGCCATCGGCTAGAGGGAAGTCAGACCCTGCATCCAGCGTGGCTGTCAGGTCTGACTCTCCCTTTTTCTCTTCAGCATCCGTCGTTTTGGGCGATAGCTTCGCCCTGCTATATCTTCGCCAGCTTCGTAAAGCTGCGCAGCTCCTTGGGCGGGTCCATATGGCTGCCGCGTATGGTGAACGAGACTTCGCCGACATAGATGTTGCCTCGGCTATCGACCCCCATACCATGCGGCGCAATGAACTCACCCGCTCCTTCGCCCTCGTCGTCCGCGCCGAGCAGCGCGAGCCGCTTGCCGCTGGGGTCGTATATGCTGATGCGGTGTCCGTGTCGCGGCGGAGTCGGTTCCGCCTGAGTCGCGCCCGGCAGCTCGCCGACATATATGTTGCCATCCGGCCCGATGGTCATGCCGTTCGGCATATGGATGTTATTCCAAACATCCAGCACATTGCCATCGGAGTCGAACACCTGAATTCGGTGCGCCTCACGGTCGGCGACGATAACACGGTCGGCGTCATCCACTGCGATGTTGTGCGGTCTGAGGAACTCGCCCGGGTCTATTCCCGGCCCGCCCCAGCTCATGATGTATTCGCCGTCTCCAGTGTATTTATGCACATTGAAGTTGCCATAGCCGTCGGATATGAAAATATCCCCTGTCTTTTTGGAGACCGCGGCATGCGTAGGACGGTTGAACGGCTCGCCGCCCCATATCCGAGATGAGACGCCGGATGTGCCGATGGTCATTAGAAGCTCTCCCTCGCGGGTGAACTTCGTAATCGTGTGAATGCCGTCATCGACACAATAGATGGTGTCATCGGGGCCGACATAGAGGCCATGCGTGCGGTTGCCGAAGATCCCCTTGCCAAAGCCGCGCGCGAAGTTGCCGTCACTGTCGAATACCATGACCGGGAAATCGGGGTTGCGGCTGAAGGCATATACATCGTCATGCGAATCGACCGCCACGCCGGGCGTCTCGATCAGCCGAGCTTCCTCCGGCATCTTGTGCCAGTCCAAAATATGTTCATATCTAAAATCGCCCTCGCCAACAATCGCGCCCATAGATAGTCCCTTCCACTCGAGGCTGTAAACTGCGCGCATCGTATTTCAGCTAAAGCAGGGTGTCAAACGAGGATACGAAGGCCGAGCGCAGCCTAGGATTACGATTCCGTGTCTGGCCCCAGCGCATTCAGCCCCAGTTCTGCCGCCAAGGTTTCGCGGTCGTGATCTCCGCCGTCTGCGCGGTCGGCGAGGTCTCTTCGCGCGAGGCGGTCGAATCTGCCGCCATCTGCGGATGCGGGGTCTTCCGCCGACAGCAGCGCGCGCGGGCCGGCCACCTGCCGCGCTGCATCGGACAGGGACGATGCGGCTTCGCGTCGTCGAATCGACTCCAACGCGCCTGCCGTCGCGCTCTCCATCGTATAGCCCGTTCGTTCCAGCCATGCGGCGCGTATCCTGAGAAGGCGCGATACACGGCTGGCAATGTAGGCTTCTACCAGAATCCGCGCGCGTATCGGGTCTGCGCTCAGAGGCCGTCCCGCGCTCTCGGTCGTGCGCGCATATTCTATCAGCGCATCGGTTTCGGACTCGACCCAGCTGGGGATATTCGCGCGAGGGTCGAGTGAGACGGCGGCGCGGATCACACTGTGGCCTTCCCCCTCGGCGCCCAGCCTTTCGGCGCGCAGTACCCAAACATTGGAGAAATCCACGCGACGCGGCGCGGAAGCCGCCAGCGAGCGAGCGCGGACGACGGTTACACCTTCCAGTGAGGCGTCCACGATTAGGCAGACTGGTATTATTGGCGCATTCGAATCATCGTTCGATTCGAGCAGCGCGACAGTCCACAGAATGTCCGGTCTATCGCCAATTCCATCGAACATGCCGCTGCCGTTCAGTATATAGCCATCGGCGTCCGGGGAGGCGTATATACCCACCGAGTCTGGGTCCAGCATACCAGCGCGGTTCGCCGCAGTTGGGGATATGGCGATTCGATGCCGCCAGACGCTGCGTTCGCCTTTCGAGAGGCTTTCGGCAAGCGCGCTATGATGCTGCTCTTCTGTCGCGCTCCATCCGAGAATCGCGGCTCTCAACGCCTGCGCCTCGCCGGTTAGCAGTGTGAGCAATCCACGCGAGTTCAGCTCCTCCAACAGGACGACGGCGAGATCTGCCGACAGCCCGGCTCCGCCTTCGGAAAGAGACGCGGTGGGAGACAGCCAGCCCCTGTCGCCAAGCGAACGAGACAGCGCGTTCAGCGTATCGCATCCGGCGGCGGAGTCCCCGGAGTCTATGAGGGCGTCGGCGTGGTCGGGCGCGTTCTCGTCGAGCCACGCCACGACCTCCGCGCGGAAGTCTTGCTGCTCATGGCTATATTCGTAGGAGAAGTCCAAGTCAGTCCGTTTTCTAGCTTCTCAGCTCGGCGTTCAGCTCACGGCGGAGCTGGCGTATTATGTCTCGCTGGAATCGATCGACCTGCTCGGATATCAGCGTGCCGCGTCCGGACTGGAATACCACGCGGAACGCGATGGATTTGCGCCCAGCGGGGACGCCTTCACCCGTGTATATGTCGAAAGGAGAGCAGCGAGACACCATGCTGTGACGCTGTATTATCGTCTCGATGCGGCGCGCGGAGACATCCTCGTCCACGACTATGGCTAGGTCTCGGTATGACTCCGGATAGCGACTGGATGAACGGTATGCGAAGTTTGCGCGTTCGACGGCGGATAGGAGCGCGTCGAGTGAGACCTCGAACATGGCGACGGGATATGTGTCCAGCCCGAACTCTTCCAGAACTTCGTTTCGCGCCTCGCCGATTACGCCGAGCGTTACACCGTTGCCCACGATCTTCGCCGTCCGCCCCACTTCGAGCGTGGAATCTTCAGCCGGCTCGCAGATGGATTCTATGCCCAGCTTGCCTAACACATATTCCAACGCGCCTTTGGCATCGAAGAAATCCATATCCGCAGTATCGGTGATCCAAGTCAGCGGATGTCGTGGGCCGGACAGCGCGCCGACGAGCATCTCGACTTCATCGGGCAGGTCTCGGTCCTTCGCCTCCGGCTTGGGAATATAGACACGCCCTACCTCGAATATGCGTATGCCCTCCGCTCCGGCGACGCGGCGATTGTATGCCAGCGTGTTCAGAACATTAGAACGCAGACTGGTTCGCATGTATTCCCACTCGCGGCTGAGCGGATTGGCGATGCGAAGGGGAGGGTTGGACTCGTCAACGGCATCCACCTTCCGCAGGTTTTCGAGCGTGGTTGGCGAATACGAAATCGTCTCCTGCATCCCGGCGGCGGCGAGCAGATCGCGCGCGCGGTCTTTCATATCCGTCATAGGCTGCGGCTGCCAGTGCGGGACGGCGGATGACAGCATGGTCGTTGGCAGCGAATCATAGCCGACAATGCGGGCGACTTCTTCCACTAGGTCATCCTCTATAGATATGTCGGAGCGCCAGTAGGGGACTTTCAGCCAAAGAGTGTCATCGCGTTCGGCGGCGGGGGCGGCTTCCACAGCCTCGATCAGGTCTATGAGCCCGCCCGGCGCGTCGGTCTGCTCGAATCCGAGCGATTCCAGTACGCGCCTAACCTGCGACATCGGATAAGTCACGCCCAGTACCTGCCGAATGCGCGCGCGACTGAGCCTGACCGTGGGAGGCTCCCTCCGCGTCGGGTACAGGTCGATTATGCCTTTTGCCGCCTCGCCGCCACACAGCTCGACGATGAGTTTGGTGGCGCGGCGCAGGCCGACGGGCGCGAGCGCGGAGCGTATGCCGCGCTCGAACCTGTCCGATGCGTCGGTGCGCATCCCCAGCGCGGAGCGCGTTCTGCGCGTATTTACGGGGTCGAAGCTGGCGGACTCCAGCAGAACAGTGGTCGTATCCGCTGACATCTCGGAGTTGGCCCCACCCATGACGCCGGCCAAGCCCACAGCGTCCACCGAGTCGGCGATGGTCAGCATCGGAGGGCGAAGCTCCCGCTTTGCGCCATCTAGCGTGGTGAGTTCCTCACCCTCCCGCGCGGCGCGGACGATGATGGTTCTGTCGCGGCAGGTGTCGAAGTCGAATGCGTGCAACGGCTGGCCGTATTCCAGCATCACATAGTTCGTTATATCCACGACATTGTTAATCGGACGCTGCCCCGCCGTGATGAGCGCATCCTGAATCCAGCGTGGCGAGGGGCCGATCTGAACACCCGTTATCAGGCTGGCGGTGTAGCGATAGCAGAGGTCTGGATCGGCTATCTCAATGCGAACCTGCTCCTCGACGGAGGCCTCGGATTCGGCATAGCCCAGATCGGGTTCGGTAACGACCTCGCCGTTGATTGCGGCGACTTCATGGGCGATGCCCAGTATCGAAAGGCAGTCTGGGCGGTTGGATGTAACTTCGGCATCCAGCACCGCATCACCCATATAATCGACCAGCGGCATGCCGGCGGGGGCGTCGTCGGGCAAGACCAAGATGCCGTCATCGTCGTCTCCCAGCCCCAGTTCCAGCGCGGAACAGACCATGCCTGCGGACAACACGCCGCGTATGGTGGCTCTCTGCAGAGTTTGCACTTTGCCGGAGCGTGGGCTAAAGAGCTGAGCGCCTTCGTATGCGAAGGCTATCTTCTGCCCGGCGGCAACATTCGGCGCGCCGCATACAACGGTCGCTGTCCGCCCGCCGCCAGTATCCACCGTTGGAAGGCGGAGTCTGTCGGCGTTCGGATGCGGATCGACAGTGACCACATGGCCGACGACTACGCGCTCACGATCCCATTCGCCGCCTATAACCCTCACATCGCCTATCTCTATCCCCGCCATAGTCAGCTTATGGGCAAGCTCATGCGGAGAGTCGGAAATCGGTACATACCGCTTTAGCCATGATATGGGTATCAGCATCTGCGTCCTCTGCTATCGGTTACTGGTCTCGGTTTCGCGCGGGGAAGGCGCATGCAGTATTCCTACAAGCTCCGCACACAGGCGCGCTGGAGGAGCTAGCCAAACTGCCGTAAAAAGCGCAGATCGTTGGCGTAAAACAGGCGAATATCGTCGATGCCGTGTTGGAGCATGGCGATACGCTCCGGCCCCATGCCGAAGGCGAAACCGGTGTAGATGTTGGGGTCCAAGCCGACATCCGCGAGTACTTTCGGATGCACCATGCCCGCGCCCATTATCTCGATCCAGCCGGTACCGCCGCACACGCGGCAGCCTTCGCCTCCGCAGAGGAAACAGTCGATGGAAACATCGACACCCGGTTCTACGAACGGGAAATAGTCACACCGGAAGCGTACCTGACGATCTACTCCGAAGATGCGGCGGGCGAATTCGTACAGCGTTCCCTTTAGGTCAGTCATCGTTATGCCGCGATCGACCGCCAGTCCCTCGATCTGGTAGAAGTGCCATTCATGGCTTGGGTCGGTGGCTTCGTAACGATAGCACTTGCCCGGCACTATGACGCGGATGGGAGGTTTCGTGTTTTCCATGATCCGCGCCTGCATCGGAGAGGTGTGGGTACGAAGCAACATCGAGGGATTGCCTTCGTCGGCATCCTCCATATCGATCCAGAGCGTATCCCACATATCGCGCGCGGGGTGGTCTTTGGGGATGTTCAGCATCTCGAAGTTGTAGCGTTCCAGCTCGATCTCCGGGCCTTCGACGACGCTGAATCCCATAGAAGAAAACGCGGCGCATATCTCGCGCACAGTTCGTGTGGTGGGGTGTATGCCTCCTCTGGGAATAGGCCACCCAGGCAGGGTAACATCGATAGGCGCATCGGAGGCATCGGAGGAGGCGCGGTGGATGGCGATGGCGCGTTCGTCCGCGGCGGCCTGAAGCGTTCGCCGAAGAGCATTCGCGGCGGCTCCAACTTCAGGGCGCTGCTCCGGAGGCAGCGAGCCTAGACCGCGCAAGAGCTGTGTAAGCTCCCCGCGTCTGCCTACGAACGCGACGCGCCAACCCTCCAGAGATTCCGCGTTCGACACTGCCGCAAGCGCGTCCAGCGCCCTCGATTTCAGGCTATCGACTCGTGCGATTCCCGCCGATTCGCTCATACATATGCGCCTCCGCCAAGTATGGGGGGATTATAGGTTTACGCTGAAAGCAGGGTCAAGTTTGGCAGAAGGCAACGCGGGGAGATATTCTCTCATGTATTCGCTTGCGCGCTTGGCTTGCGGCGAAGAGGTTCGCGCGCTCGTCCGCTCAGAGCTTTCTGACGACGCCGACGACTTTGCCGCGCACCGAGACGCTCTTTGCTGGAACTCGTATCGGCTCCATCGCGGAGTTTTCTGGCTGAAGTCGCACGGTGTCGCCTTCGATGAAGAATCTTTTGAGCGTAGTCTCTTCTGACGCATCGAGCCAAGCGGCTACCATCTCGCCGTCGCGCGCATCGGACGCGGGCTCTAGCAGCACGAGGTCTCCATCCGCGACGAGGGCATCTATCATCGATGTCCCTTTGACGCGCAGCGCAAATATGTTGGTTCTGCCATTGGTGAGCGATGTGGGCATGTCGATGGAATCTAGGCTCTGGTCGGCGTATGCAGGCGCGTCCGGCGCGAAGAGCGGTTCACCTGCGGCAATGCTGCCCATTATCGGTATTCTGATGACATCCCGGCGAGCCCCTTTGAGTCCCTCGCCGACTAGCTCTATGCCGCGCGAAACTTCACGCTTGCGTTTGAGATAGCCCATCCGCTGGAGAGACCGCAGATTATAATCCACCACTGAGGTGGAGCTTATATCGCATCCGCGCTGAATATCACGCACGGTGGGAGGGTAGGTGTTATCGTCCATAAAAGTCTGGATGAACTCCAGAATGCCTTGCTGTCTAGGGGAGAGTCGAGTGTTCATTTACGATCGTCCTTTTCGGTTATTCTGTTCTGTCTCGGCATCGCTGCGCGGACTAATGTTCTGTACTAATGTTCTATAAATGAAAGATAACAGACCATTTGTGCGATGTCAACCGGTTCGCAAGTAATTCGCATATGCACCGTAGAATTGGCCGCTAACATATTTAGCAAATTGAGTGTTCTGCTATTATTCTAACTATGCAATCAGCTCCATCAGTTCATGTCGTAACCGGCGCGGCAGGATATACTGGCAGATACATTACCCGCCATCTGCTGGACGCTGGAGACGCGGTGCGGTCTCTGACGGGTCATCCGAACCGCGCTTCCCCGTTCGATGACCGCGTGACCGCGCACCCCTACAGTTTCGACGACTCGGACGCGCTCGGACACACCCTAGAAGGCGCGGACACGCTGTTCACCACATACTGGATTCGCTTCGCCAAGGGCAATCTGACACACGACCGCGCGGCGGAGAATCTCCGTATCCTCTTCGGCGCGGCGAAGCGAGCCGGCATCCGCCGCGTCGTTCATATCAGCATAACCAACGCATCCGAATGCTCACCGCTATCGTACTTCAGAGGAAAGGCGGTCGTCGAACGCGCTCTGCGAGAGTCGGGACTGTCCTATGCTATCGTCAAACCGGCGATTATTTTCGGGCGCGAGGACATTCTCATCAACAACATCGCATGGATGTTGCGCAGATTTCCACTCCACCCCATATTTGGGTCGGGTGATTACGAGGTGCAGCCTATTTTCGTCGAAGACATGGCTGATCTGGCGGTTCGGCTCGGCGCGGGAGACGACTGCGTGGAGGTGGATGCCGTCGGCTCGGAGGTGTTCGGATACGAAGAGCTGGTGCGGCTAATCGCGGAGAAGATAGGCACGCGAGCGCGTCTGGTTCACATCGGGACATCCGCTGCGATATAGAAGGGCTAACAGCAGGTCTGTTGGTGTCGAAATCGAATGAACCACCTCCCGGCGAGACACGGCTGTCCGGCTGGCTGGAAGAGAACGCGCAACGGCTCGGCGTCCGCTACTCTTCGGAACTCGAACGGCATTACAGATAAGAGTCAGCCAGAACCGCAAGACTCGTAATATCAGCAAGCTCTGTATGCCGCGCCGATCCCACGACCGACAACGACAGCCTCTATGCCTAGTCGCCTAGTCTTCCACTTCTACGATGACTTCTATTTCGACGGGTATGTCGTTCGGCAGGGATGCCATGCCCACAGCAGATCGGGCATGGCGGCCTTTGTCGCCAAACGCCTCGACCATCAGGTCGGAGCAGCCGTTGACGACTGCGGGCTGTTGGTTGAAATCCGGGTCGCTGTTGACCATGCCTAGCAGTTTGACGATGCGCTTCACTTTGTCTAGGTCGCCCAGTTCGCCTGCGATGCGCGCGAGGATGTTTATTCCCGTCAGTCTGGCGGCCTCGTAACCTTCTTCGGTGGTCAGATCGCGCCCGACTTTCCCCGATGGCGTACTGCCGTCCGCGCGCGGCGCCGGCCCAAGACCGGATAGGTATATGAGATTCCCCGTCCTCACGCATGGAACATAGTTCCCTATCGGCGCAGGCTGCTCCGGAAGCTCGATACCCAGCTCTTTTAGCCTTGATTCTATCTCTGCCATTGCCTAGATTCTCCTAGCTACCTGTGAAGATGATCGCCCACATGGACGCCGAACGGATTCTATAACAAGGAGAACGCGGAATCAAAATGAGTCGAGAAGGCATATACCTCTGGCACAATCCTTGTTTTGCGCGGCTCTCTATATAATATAGCTGGTATTATCCATTGCCATTGGCCATTGATTGATGATTGACATTACTAGTCAGCGCGCGGCGAACATTCGTAAAATGCTGTTATCATGCCCGCACGATTTCGTTGAAATGTTGAATATATAGGGCATACAGATAGATTGGCTGCCATAGAACGGGAGGGCGAAAATGCCGGGCATGACAGGTTCGATCAGACTACGAAGGGTCAATCACCTCACATACTGCGTGAAAGACAAGGAACGGGCGACCAGATTCTGGGTGGATGTGCTGGGGGTGGATCAGATACCCAGCCAAGTGGACTCCGATCACATCGTTTGGCTTCAGCTTCCCAGCGGTACGATGGTACACCTCATCGAACACGAGGGCGCGCCTTCGGAGCCGTCTCACCATGGCGCGTTCGAGGTGGAGGATATAGACGCGGCTCAACAGTACATGCACTCTAAAAATGTCGAGACGACGGACATCACCACACGACACGACGGCCAGCGCGTCTTCTTCATCGAGGACACCGAGGGCAACCGAATCGAGATATGCACCAAGTCTGGCTTCGCAATCTTGGTATAGATGCTGGCAAGTATGGCAGATATACGATAATACGCAGGAGACGCGCCGCTTATGACTGCAGAACGAGGGAATCCCGAACCGCAATCGCGATGGCCGGACATACGCCCCCGTCCGCGCACATTCTTCGACGCTCCGCTGTGCGAAGACCTCGACGCGCTCGATGCGCATGTCGCATTCGTCGGAATGCCGTTCGACCAGGGAACTTTCGGCAGACCGGGCGCGCGGTTCGGGCCGGATGCGCTGCGCGACGCGCGGGGATATTCCTACATCGGATACGGCGGGATGGAGTTCGATAGGCATGCCGCAGGATACTTCAGCTCCGATCGCCAAGCCGTGCTGCTCGAGGGTGTCACGATGGCGGACTGCGGCAACATCACCGTCGTGCCGTCGGATGTGCTGGACAATTTCCAGAAGCTCACGAATGTGGTGGAGAAGATAGCCTCGAAGAAGTCCATGCCCGTCGTCGTGGGCGGAGACCACGCCATCACCTTCCCTGCGGTACGCGGGCTGTCGGCGTTCGAGCCGCTGGACATCGTTCATTTCGATGCTCATATGGACTATACGCACGAGACGCAAGGCGTGCTGTACACGCACGGCAGCCCCATACGCCGCTGCCGAGAGCTGCCGTTCGTCCAAAATATAAGCTCGATCGGCATTCGCAAGGAGAGCCGAGCGGTCTATGACGAAGCGATCGCAGACTGCAATCTGGTCATCACGACGCAGGGGTTCAGGAAACTCGGCGCCGAAGCTGCGATGGATCTCGTTCCGCCATCGGAGAATCTCTATGTAACGATAGATATAGATGTTCTCGACCCCAGCCACGCGCCCGGCACCGGCACGCCGGAGGTCGGCGGCATCTATTACGAAGAGCTGCGAGACGCTCTCGCGCATCTGGCGCGCAGTCATCGTATCACCGCCTTCGATATAGTGGAGGTCGCGCCGCCATACGATCACGCCGATATAACCGCCATGGTCGCCGCGCGGCTGACGATAGACTTTCTTTCGGAGATATTCCCGCCATCGGGAGACTGACGAGCCCCGTTTCCTCTCTGGGAGTGTGATGCATGAAGGCTGAGTGATGAACGACACGATAACCACGGCGATTGCACATGACGGCACTACAACACGAATTGAATATGCTACCCCAAAACACCGCTATCACGGACTTGGACATCACAAAGGTTGTGAGCTGTATCCAGTCTTTCGGGGTGAGGGCAGACAGTCGTCTTTCGCACATATGCCTAACAGATTATCTTGCCTTCCGCCTCGAGGGGAATCCTATGAGCACAAGCAAGCGAAAGAACAGTGGCTGGAGTTCTTAGAAGACAGATTGAGTGGATGTCTGTTTTACGCAACACAGGGGCGTCGGTCTGTCCCGCATCTTCATGACCCGTATGATTCATCCATGCCTAAAGACCCCGATCCTTTAAGGACAGAAATACTATGGATTTGTGGAGAATGCCAGAAACCTCATACCTTCGACTTGTTGAAGAAAGCGTACTCAGCGGTCAGCGAGAAATGGCAGTTCGAGCGTAGCGTCAAACCCGATATTACGATTCTCAACAGCAGAGAACTGCCAATGGTGTTCATCGAGTTCAGGAAGTCCCATCTCAGTCCCAAGATCGAGGAAGTCGCTGAAACTCATGGCATTCCGCTATTCGTGGTTGACATTATAGACGGAACAAGTATGCAGGGAGGGCTGTACAATCCTCAACGACGATGGCCTCAACGACGATGGTACGACAACATCGATATGCCTGCTGAGAGCAAGGCCTTCATGAGACAATCTGACTCGATTCGACTTCCGAATAGCTATAGCTGTGATTTCACATCGATCTTCGACGACAATGGACGCCCTGTCGATCACACCCTCAAAATCGACGGTGAACCGATGTTTCCCATTCCGTCTCCTAATTTCGGTCACTACTTGTTTGCCACTTGGAGCAATATCGAATGTGGCGAGCTTGCGGCGCGTAGGGAGGCAGAACGAGATTCGCCATCCATCACATCTGCGATCACATCTGCGTAATTTTCTACATGGCCCCTTCGCAAACGAAGAGGTAAAGATTGGACATCACCCTAAACTCCCGAAGGGGCAGCTCACGGACGAGGAAGCGCAACTTTCGCGCTTGGAGTAAGAACTTCTCCAACACCGAGCTGGGCTGCCGATACTGCCAGCACGATAACAGGACTCACCTAGTTCTTTCGGGGCAGCCGCATTTCAGAACCGCCGACGGAAGACGCCGAATCGTGGCGCGCAGTGTCGAGATAATCCGCGCATTCTGTACTGCATGCGCCGATGAGATCGGCACATCGCAGGTTCTCTGCTATCACCGAACCACTGCCGTAGGCGAACGGCTGCCACTGCGATGAACCTCTCCAAAGTCTTGGTCTCCGAAGTTCTGGCCCTAGATTCCCAAAGCTCCGATGGGCTGCCAGTCCGTCCCGATAGGCAAGGCTGTCTCCTTCACCCGCCCACTGCGTTCGATCCGTAGCGCATACGCGCCTGCATTCGGGGTCGAGGCGAATACCCTGAACCCGTCGTCCGCCACGACCAGCGCGCAGTCGTTGTCAATGGCGACGCCTCCTCCGTTGCGACGCTTCAGCATCGTGTGAAAATCCTCTCTTCTGGGAATCCCTTTCGTATCACTGTCATAGTGCGGACAGGCAAGACCGGGAAGCAGGCCCAAGCCGGTTACTGCAACATAGTTCCAGTCGTCCGGGCTATAAAACGACATGGAATCGCTGTGGCCTTTCTCGAACCAGCAGATCGCGCCCGCGCTGACACCGCACAGCGTCTTACCAGCGGCGTGCGCCTCCCGCAGAAGCGAATCTACGCCCAGCCGCCGCCATCGGCGCATCATCTTCAGAGTGTTGCCGCCACCTACATAGACGATGTTCGCCCAACGAATCTTACGCGCGATGTCGCCCGCCAACGGGGGAGTTCCGAGCAGCGACAAAACATCGGTGCGGCATCCGTATGCGCCCCGATATGCCGCGTCGAACACATCCCAGTATTCTGTCGCGTCGTCGCTAGCCGTTGGGACGAACAGCGCGTTGGGACGAGAAATGCGCGCCAGCGCGATAATCTCACGGTCTATCGGCTCCGTTGCCAATGTGCTGAGATCGCCGCCGCCGATTGCCACGATGTTTCCCATGCAAGTCACTCTCCATAAAATCCAAATTAACTCGGATGCTGGGTGTGCCAGTCCGTCCTCGCCTGATACGCTTTGCCGATTTCGATGCAGATCCTTTCGTCGTATGGCTTCGCCATGAACTGGATTCCAGTTGGCATACCGTCAGCGTCGAATCCGCTGGGGACGGAGATGGACGGCAAGCCACAGCCGTTGCCGACGGCGCCCATCACATCGCCGGGGCCACTGGTCGCGCGGCGGAAGTGTTCGTCTATCGGAGTCGCAGTCGTTAGCGATGTGGGCGCGGCAATGGCATCGAACCGAGACATGGCCGCCGACACTTCGCGCGCCATTACACCTCTGAGACGGAGCGCCTTCACATAGTCGGTTGCGAGTATCGCCGTTCGCGCGTATGGGCCGTAGTGGTCTTCCGGCGCGGTCAGCTGCGCGGGGCCGCCATCGGATATGAAGTCCTCGAACGCGCTGGCGGATTCTACCATGAGAATCGTCCGCGTAACCTCCACATAGGGGAAGTCTGGGAACTCGATGATCTCTACATCGGCTGTATCCGCCAGAACTTCGAGCGCGGCATCGAAGTTGCGCGCAACCGCATCCTGCGCGCCGTCCGTCACTTGTTTCAGTACGCCGATTCGGAAACGCCGCTCGCTCCACGCCTGTCGCGTGTAATCGAAAGTTCCGCTGTGAGAGCTTCTATCCATTTCGTCGTGTCCGGCGATAGCCTCCAGCACGATGCCGCAATCGTCCGCCGTCAGACAGAGCGGGCCGAGTTTGTCCAGTGTCCAGCACAGCGCCATCGCGCCGTATCTGCTGACCCTGCCATATGTTGGGCGCAGGCCGGACAGTCCGCAATTGTTGGCGGGGGACAGTATAGACCCCCATGTTTCGGAGCCGATGGCGAATGGGACGAGGCCGGCGGCGACTGCCGCGCCAGAGCCGCTGGATGAACCTCCCGTCCAGCGCGCGGTGTTCCACGGGTTACGCGGCGGGCCTGTGAGGGATGCGTTCGGCTGGTTGTAGCCCATTCCGCCAGCGAGTTCGATCATCGCTAGTTTCGCCGCCAGCGGCGCGCCGGCCGCCTCCAACCGCCGAACGACAGTCGCATCGTAATCGAAACGCTGGTTGCGAAACGGCTCCGCGCCCCAAGTCGTGGGAATGCCGCCGGCTGTCGCCAGCAGATCCTTCGCGCCCCACGGTATGCCGACGAGAGCGCCGACGACCCTGCCGTCGGCGATGTCCGATTCCACTCGGCGCGCCGTCTCCAACGCCCGATCCGCCGTTACTGTTACGACTGCGTTGTACTCACCCCCCAGCCGTTCGAGTCTGCCCAAGAAATGCTCCGCAATCTCGACGGGAGACACTTCTCTGCCGCGAATCATCTCAGACAGGTCTCTAACTGGGGCGAATGTCAGCTCGTTCGTCATGGCGGGATCTCCCTGATTACGGTTACGACCCTATTGGCGCGGGTTCGGGTCGAAGACGAAGAACGGCTCGACACCGTTGGAAAGACGAACACTCCTCAGCGGCTCTACCAGCTGCGCCTGCGCCAGAATGGATTTTCTGACCTCTTCCAGCTGATCGCGGTCGAGCAGATGCCCATACCGGTCTTTGACTATAGCGAACAGCAGCTCCGGCTCCAGCTCTCTTCGCATTTCTTCGCTCGCATCGAGGTTCATCTCGTCGCGCCTCCCTGCAATTTCGCCTTGCGCACTGTCTCGAACACTAATGTTACCATGTAGCGAGTTCCCGCTATATCGCTGAGATGACGGTGCTAAGAACTTACTCTATTCTCAATACCAGATACTAGACCGAATCCTAGTCTGAACCGATGAGAACGCCATGACACTTCGCGCAGGCATTTTCGGATATCCGATAGCGCACTCTATATCACCTGCGATGCACAACGCGGCGTTCGCGCGCATCGGATTCGACGCCACATACGAGGCGTGGGAGACGCCGCCGGATGCGCTGGCGGCCAGCGTATCGCGCCTGAGAGACGGAGGCTATCTGGGCGCGAATGTTACCGTGCCGCACAAACGCGCGGTTATGGACTGTCTGGACGAGACGGACGACATCGCCGCGCGAATCGGCGCGGTGAATACTATCGTCATCGATGGCGTCATCGACAGCGCCACCGACGGCGTCACTGGAGGCCGTCTGCTGGGGACGAATACCGACGCTTACGGATTCATCCGCTCGCTGGAGCTGGAGGCTGGAGTGGAAGTGTCCGGCATGGATGTCGCGCTGGCCGGCGCGGGCGGCGCGGCGCGGGCGGCGGCATACGGGCTTGCGGCGGAGGGTATAGACACGCTGTACATCGCAAACCGCACACTCGAACGGGCTCGGACGCTAGCGGACGAGATGGCGGCGCAGGGCATCCGCGCCCGCGCTGTCGCCCTCTCATCCAGCTCATTTGCCGACATATGCCGCCACGCCGATCTGTTGGTCAACACCACATCCATCGGGATGCTGCACGGCCCCGCGGAGGGAGAATCGCCCGTGCCTGTCGATGCGCTCCGCCCCGGCCTCGTCGTGTACGACATGGTGTACAACCCGTCGGTTACGCCGCTGCTGTCCGCCGCCCAAGACGCCGGCGCGACATGCGTCGGAGGGCTGACGATGCTGGTACATCAAGGCGCGGCGGCGTTCGAGAGATGGACGGGCGCGAAGGCGCCAGCCGATACTATGCTGGCGGCCGCCCGTGACGCGCTCGGACTCTAGCTGCGGCCCGTATCGCGCTGCCACTGTTCTGACCAAAACCCGGCTTAGCAAAGCTAGACTAGAGTAGCTGTTCTCGGGTTACACTCAAAAGAGTCGAGTCGCTTAACTTACTTAGCTTATAGAGAGAATTCGCCACCCGAGTTCGGACAACATAGGTAACAGCAATTGCATTACAAATCCTGCCCCAATGTATATCTCGTATCCAAGCCGAGCGTGGACTGGGATCAGGTGGCGGCTTTTCTGGCCGACGAAGATTTGCCGGGCATCCCCGACAGCATCCGCGCTGGATATTCCGATGCGGAGGCTATAATCGAGGTGTCGGCGCGGCTGTGCTATATGAGTTTCGGACGCGGACGGCGGGACATCGCCGATTTCGTCCACAATCTGCTCAGCTCCAAAGACGGCTCGGTGTTCGAGCATGTCAACTACGGCTTCGTCTTCACCGGTGTATCACGCAGCCTGAGTCATGAGCTGGTGAGACATCGCGCCGGCTTTGCATATAGCCAGCGATCTCAGCGATATGTCGATGAGCGGGAAGGGGCATTCGTCATGCCGCCGGGGCTGGTTATGGAGAACGACGCGGGTAACGCGGCGCGCGAGACCCTCGAACGCGCGCTGGAGTCCGCCGCCGAAAGCTACAACCTTCTAGTCGCTGAGCTGGAATCGGTCATGCCAAAAGACAGGTTCGAACGCTCCACAGACCGCAGAAAAGCGATCCGACAGACGGCGAGAGCCGTATTGCCCAACGCGACGGAGACTAAGATTTTCGTAACCGGCAATGTACGCGCATGGAGACATTTCATCGAAATGCGCGGCGCGGAATTCGCCGACTGGGAGATACGCGCGCTCGCTATCCAAGTGCTGGAGATACTGCGGGAAGAGTCTCCTCTGATGTTCGGAGACTTCACCATATCCGACATGCCCGACGGCACCCGAATCGCCGCGCCGGAATATTCGAAGGTTTGAGCGGCTCGAGCGAGGAAGATTAGCTCCTGCGACTATTTAGCGCATACTCGTGATACAATCGCGGCGCGTGGCGGCGCGTCTAGGCGCCCAAGCGACTCGAGCATCTTAGCCAGCAGTTACGGAGCGCGACTATGACAGCAGCCGAGCCAGTCGATCAGCTGAAATCGAGAGCGGCGGCGGAGATAGACCGCCGCCGAGACGACCTGATAGGCGTTGCGCAGAACATTTTGGACAACCCCGAGCCGGGCTTTCGAGAGTTTCGCACCGCAGAAACAGTATCCAACTTCTTCGACCGGCTCGATATTCCCCACCGAAAGGGTATCGCCATAACCGGGCTGCGGGGAGAGCTGCGCGGCGGCGCAGGTGGAGGCCCGACCGTCGCAGTGATGGGGGAGCTGGATTCGCTCAAAGTGCTCGGCCATCCGCACGCCGACTCCGAAACCACTGCCGCGCACGCATGCGGCCATCACTGCCAGATCGGGATGATGCTGGGCGTGGCAGTCGGTTTGCGCGCGGCGGGTGTGCTGGACGCGCTCGCCGGCGGCGTCTCGCTGATGGCAGTCCCCGCCGAGGAGTACATCGAAGTAGAGTTCCGCGACGATCTTCGGCGGGATGGTAAGCTGGAGTTCATCGGAGGCAAGCCGGAGTTCATCAGACTCGGCGAACTCGACGATGTAGACATCGCCATGATGACGCACACATCTAGCAGAGACTCCGACCCCGGCAAGATAGCCTACGGCGGAACGAATAACGGGCTGGTCGCCAAGCGCATCCGATTCTTGGGGAGGGCGGCGCACGCTGGCGGCGCGCCGCATATGGGCATAAACGCGCTGAACGCCGCCATGATCGCGATGAGCGCAATACACGCCCAGCGCGAAACCTATCAGGATCCGGACACGATACGCATTCACCCGATCATCACGCAGGGCGGCGTCGCGGTAAGCTCGGTGCCAGCGGATGTGCGCATGGAGACCTATGTTCGCGGCGCGAGGGTGGATGCTTTTATGGACGCGTCCGAGAAAGTAGATCGCGCTCTGCGGGCCGGGGCGATGGCTATCGGCGGCTCGGTAGAGATAACGACCCTGCCCGGATATATGCCCATTCGCTCCGATGAATCGCTGCTGGGGCTGTACGAATCCAACGCGGCAAACCTAGTCGGCAAGCCCAGTCTGCGGCGGCTTACCCACCGCACCGGATCTACCGATATGGGTGATGTCTCCCAGCTCATGCCGGTGATTCATCCCTATGTAATGGCCGCCACCGGCAGCGGACACGGTAACGATTATGTGGTGGACGATTACGAACTCGGCGTGATAACTGGCGCGAAGGCGATGGCGATGACCGTCATCGACCTGCTCGCCAACGGCGCGGAGAACGCCCGCAGGATAGCCGGCGAGTATCGCCCCGCGCTTACCAAACAGTCTTATCTCGATCTGATGCGCTCCATGCTGAACGAGGCGGTTTACGAGGAGTAAAGCAAAAGACACTGCGGAGATACATATATTCCAGCTGGATGCCGACAAAGAGGCCGAGAGACAAATAGCAGAGAAGGTGCGCGCAATGTCCACTAAGCAGGATCTGAAGGCAAGAGCGCAGGCGGCGATCGACGACCGCGCCGAATGGCTGATAGACGCGGCCAAGACTATACTGAACAATCCCGAGCCGGGATTCATGGAGGCGCGGACTTCCTCGCTGGTCAGCAAAAAGCTCGACGAACTGGGCATCTCCCACCAGAGCGGCATCGCGCTGACGGGGCTGAAGGGCGTCGTACAGGGCGGAAGTCCGGGGCCGACGGTCGCAGTTGTCGGCGAACTGGACTCCCTACGCGTGCTGAACCATCCCCACGCCGACCCGGACACCGGCGCGGCGCACGCCTGCGGACACCACTGCCAGACGCCGATGATGCTGGGCGCGGCAGTCGGCCTGCTCGCCGCCGGCGTGCTGGACTCGCTCGCCGGCAATATCGCTTTCATAGCCGTCCCTGCAGAGGAGTTCATAGATGTCGAATACCGATGGGGGCTGCGCAAGGCTGGCAAGTTAGGTCTGATGGCAGGCAAGCAGGAGTTCATACGGCTCGGCGCGTTCGACGATGTGGATATGGCGATGATCACGCATACCGCGTCCAACACACAGGAGAGAGCGAAGTTCGCCCTCGGTGGAACATCCAACGGCCATGTGGTGAAATATGTTCGTTTCATCGGCAAGGCGTCACACGCCGGCGGCTCGCCGCATCTGGGGGTAAACGCGCTGCAGGCGGCTATGGTCGCGCTCAACGCGCTCAACGCGCAGCGAGAAACGCTCAGAAACGAACACAATGTCCGGCTGCACGGCATAATGACCAGGGGCGGCGTGGCGGTCAACTCCATCCCCGCGGATGTGCGATACGAAGGGCGGGTGCGCGGACTGACAGCGGAGGCTATTGCCGACGGCAGCGAGAAGATGGACAGATGCCTCAGAGCCGGCGCGCTGACCATGGGCGGCCAAGTCGAGATAGTCACCATACCCGGCTATCTGCCGATGAAGAACGATATACCGATGTTGGATATATTCCGCGATAACGCCGCGCAGATCGTGGGCGCGGACGAGATCGAAGATCACCCCGCAGACCGCAACCGCGGCGGCTCGACGGACATGGGCGACCTCAGCCAGCTGATGCCGGTGATACATCCATACACCACTGCCGCTGTCGGCTCCGGCCACAGCATCGACTATGTGGTAGAAGACTATGCGCAAGCCGTCATCGCCCCGGCCAAGGCGATGGCAATGACCGTAATCGATCTGCTCTGCGACGACGCGCAGGGCGCCAAGCGGGTGCTGGAATCCTCCACGCCGACGATGACGAAACAGCAGTATCTCGCGTTCCAAAACTCGAGATTGGTCGAAGAGCTGTACGAAGGGAAGTGAACGCGATACCGCCACCGACCAATACGCCAGCCACATCGTTTGCGAGGAGTCTGCGCGGAGCGCGTTGACACACGCTCCGCTTACGGCTAGACTTTGTCCAACATACGAATATAGCCCTATGGGGGGAGCTTGGGAGGCCAGGCTGAGAGGGCAGCCGAAACGCTGTCGACCCCTAAGAACCTGATCCGGGTAATGCCGGCGTAGGGACTGTGGCAAAGTCCACCGCAGAGTCCACCGATGACCTTGCAAATCGCCTACCCCGAAGAAGGGATGGGCGATTTCTATTTTGGGCAAGCTCTTCATCTGGGCAATATGCATGGGCAATATACAGGCGATCGACGAAACAGACGAATATGGCGCGGGTTCGCGCGGCCTGGCGCGCGCCATCGAGATCGAACGACTCTCCAAAGTGATGGAACGCGACGGACAGCCACTGCCCGTTCTGCGAAACATCGACTTCTATGCGGCGGATGGCGAATTCGTCTCCATCATCGGCCCTTCGGGATGCGGCAAGAGTACGCTGCTGAACATCATCGCAGGTCTGGACGATCCTACTTCAGGAACGCTGACACTGCGGGGAATCGGCGCAGGCAACAGGCTCGGCTCCGTCGGCTATATGCACCAGAAAGATCTGTTGATGCCTTGGCGCAGCGTCTTGGACAACGCCGCTCTCGGACTGGAGCTGCGCGGAGTCCCCAAGCGGGAAGCCCATGCGCGCGCGATGACGCATATGGGGCGTTTCGGTCTAAGCGGATTCGAGAAATCCTATCCGCGCGAGCTGTCCGGCGGAATGCGTCAGCGCGCAGCCTTCCTGCGGACTGCGCTGGCCGATCAGCAAGTCTTTCTGCTGGATGAGCCATTCGGCGCGCTGGACGCGCTGAGCAGATCGCAGATACACCAATGGCTTACCGGCCTCTGGGAGTCCATGAACAAAACCATCGTGCTGGTTACGCACGATGTGGACGAGGCGATAATGCTCTCGGATCGCGTCTATGTGATGACGGCGCGGCCAGGCACGATGAAGACGGTTCGGGGCGTGACGCTGAACAGACCACGCAGTATGGATACGGCTGCGACATACGAATTCATGCAGCTGAAGTCTGCCCTGCTGACTGCCATCCACGAAGAGGCGGATGACGACAACGACAGCAATGGCGCTAGCAATAGCGCGGGCGTCGAATGAGCGGCGAAGAGCGGCGGTTCGCGGAATGGCCGGCCCTAAGAAAACCGCTGGCGAAATCGCTGAGCGGCGCGGCGCGGCGATGGCTGCCCGCGCTGCTGATCGCGCTGTTCATCGTCGGATGCTGGGAGGCGTATGTCCGCGTCTTCGATGTGCAGACATGGCTGCTGCCCGCGCCGACCGACATTGGCGGCGCGCTGCGCGACGACGCGGGCCTGCTCTGGCGCCACACACGCGCAACCCTCCTGGAAATAGGCGTGGGATTCGGTCTCGCGCTCGCGGCAGGCATCGCGCTGGCGACGGCCATTGGCCTGTCCCGAACGCTGGAACGCGCACTATACCCCTTCATCATAGCGTCGCAGACCATCCCCATCATCGTAATCGCGCCGATGCTGCTCATATGGGTCGGATACGGGCTGGCGCCGAAAGTCATCGTCGTCGCGCTCATCAGTTTCTTCCCGATCGTCGTGAACATGGTGGACGGTCTGAAAGCAGTCGATAGGGACCTGATGAACCTGATGCGGACACTAGGCGCATCCCGCGCGCAGATGTTCTTCAAGGCGCAGGCGCCGACTTCAATGCCGTATCTGTTCAGCGGAATCCGTGTCGCCGTCGCCGTCAGCGTAATAGGCGCGGTCATCGGCGAATGGGTCGGATCGAGCGAGGGGCTCGGATACCTGATGATACGCTCCAAGCCGCAGTTCCTTACAGAGCGCGTATTCGCCGCAATCGCCATCCTCTCCGCGCTCGGCGTAGGCCTGTTCGCCTCCGTCGGAATAGTCGAACGGCTCGCCATCCCATGGTGGCGCTCCGCCAGAGGAATGCAGACGAACGGAGACTAAATGCAACGCGATCTACACCGAGAGAGATAACGAATACGAATACGAGTGAAACCCAAATTATGGAGGAATGACCACCAATGAAACCGACAAAAACTTTCGCAGCCATCGCAGCCGTATTCATCGCGCTGCTGACGCTGGCGTTCGCCACGCAGGCATGCAGTGAGCAGGAGAACGCAAGCGTCCAACTTGCGTTGGACTGGTATCCGAACGCCAATCACCTCGGCCTTTACATCGCCCAGCAGAAGGGATACTTCGAGGACGAGGGGCTAGATGTCACCATGTACACGCCGTCTGACCCGTCCACGGTACTTCAGACGGTAGCATCCGGCGCGGACGACTTCGGCATGAACTATCAGCCAGATGTGATACTCGCGCGAAACGAGGGTGTCCCTGTCGTGTCGATAGCCGCCGTCGTGCAGCATCCGCTGAACTCCGTCATGGCGCTCGAATCGTCCGGCATAACACGCCCTTCGGATCTGGTGGGCAAGAAGGTCGGCTATCCGGGCATCCCGACTAACGAACCGCTGCTCGATACGATGCTGAAGGCGGACGGCGCGAACGGTTTGGATGATGTGGAACTCGTCAACATCGGATTCAATATCGCGGAGTCGCTCATTAGTGAAAAGGTAGATGCCGCAGTTGGCGCATACTGGACACATGAGAGCATTCTGCTGGAAAATCAGGGACATCCCGTCAATGTGATGAAGATGCAGGATTGGGGCGTGCCGGATTATTATGAGCTAGTGCTGGTAACCAGCGAGGATTATCTTGCTGAGAACGAGGATATAGCCGCGCGTTTCGTCCGCGCGGTAACGAAAGGATTCGAGGATGCCATTGCCGATCCGCAGGCGGGTGTAGATATACTGGTCGAAGCGAGCGGCGGCGAGATAGATGAAACCATCGACAGACCGGGCGCGGAACTGCTCGTTCCGCAGTGGCAGCTCCCGAACGGTGGCGGATTCGGCACGCAGGAACCCGAGCGATGGCAAAGTTTCGTCGATTGGATGAAGACGCAGGAGATGATCTCGGCAGATTTCTCCGCATCCGACGCTTTCGACAACGATCTGAAAGAATAGGGGGAGCAAAAGCAGCCCATGTCCAATATAAGCGAACTCAGAAACCGACACACACACCTATGGCACGCAATGACGCATCACCCGTTCATCGTCGAGATGGGCGACGATACGCTCTCCGAGGAGCGCGCAAGGCGGTACTTCCTTCAGGACTATGTGTTCGTCAACGATCTGGTCTCTATGGCAAGCATGGGGGTATCCAAAGCGCCGAATTTGGAGGCAGGAAGCCATCTGCATGCGTTCTTGTCTGGGATTCTGGGCAATGAGATCGCCGCAGAGAACGACTTCTTCATGCGCGCTTTCGAGACGCTCGGAGTAGGAGAAGAGGAGTATTCGACGGTAGAGGCTTCACCCGTGACGCGCGGATTCGGAGATTTCCTGATGCGTGTCGGACTCAGCGGCAGCTTCGAGGATATCCTCACCGTCTGCTATGTGACAGAGGGGGGATACCTAGACTGGGGAACCCGTCTGCTGGAAGAGGGCAAGCGGCCATCCAACCCGATCTATCGGGAGTGGATAGACCTGCACGGCCCCGCCGTACTCGGCGACTTCGTAGATTGGTGCCAAAGCTACATCGACAGCGCCGACATCACAGCGCAGTCGCGACAGATCGATCAGATATTTCATACTGCGCTGCGCTATGAGTATCTCTTCTGGGAGTCTGCATACAACGGCAGTATGTGGCCCGATTCACAAAGATAGCCGGCAGACAGAGAAGACAGGAAGACAGATAGGTAACGAACTGGCAAGGAGAGGAGCGCAGACGAATGACGCAAACACAGACGCCTCGCGCGATGACAGTCGCCGGATCGGACTCCGGCGGCGGCGCGGGCATTCAGGCAGACCTGAAAACTTTCGCCGCGCTGGGCGTCTATGGCGCCTCCGCAATCACCGCAATCACCGCGCAGAACACGCTAGGCGTTACGGATGTGCTGGAGCTGCCGACAGCGATTATCGAATCGCAGATCGATGCCATCGTAACGGACATTGGCGCAGATGCCGTGAAGACGGGGATGCTGTCTAGCTCCGACATCATCGAGGCAGTTTCGGCGAAGCTGCGCGAACATGGTCTGAGCCGTCTGGTCGTCGATCCGGTGATGATCGCAAAGGGCGGAGACCGACTGCTGAGGACGGATGCGGTGGATGCTCTGCGGAGCGCGCTGGCGCCGATGGCGATGGTCATAACGCCGAACGCGCCAGAGGCGGAGACGCTGACGGGGCTGACGATTACGACGCCCGATGACGCGCGGACGGCGGCCAAGGCGCTGGTGGACGAACTCGGCGCGCGCAGCGCAGTGGTCAAAGGCGGCCATCTCGAAGGCCCTGCCATCGATGTACTCTACGACGGCGCGGAGTTCCAAACTTTCAGCGCAGAGCGGATCGACACTCCCAACACGCACGGCACCGGCTGCACCTTCGCCTCAGCCGTCGCCGCGGGACTGGCCGGCGGGATGTCGATTCCAGACGCCGTGGGACGCGCTAAAAATTATGTTACCGCCGCCATACGCGCGAACTTCCCGATGGGCGGCGGACACGGGCCTCTGAACCATTTCTATGAGCTTTGGGGGCGATGATGAGTCGAGACGAGAGAGGATTTTCTCACTAGGAGGCTAACCGGAGGCGTTTCACCCCTTCTCCGCCGCCTGCCGACGGCTGCTCAGATATGTCTGCCCGCTGAAAACGATAGCGCCGGCGCACAGCAGCGCGATTGCGCCGAGCAGCCCGCTGCCGGGGTCTTCGCCCAGAATGAACCATGCCAGCGCAATGCCGGCCACCGGCTGGACGAAGTAGAAGAAGGCGATGGTCGATGGAAGATAGCGCTTCACGAGCCATGCGCTGGCGAGAAATCCGAAGCCGGCGATTACGAAGCCTTGATACGACAGCGCGAACCAAAAGCCTTCGTTCATCGTGTACATGGGCGACTCGAAGACATAGCTGCCCGCGGCGAGCAGCGCGGTTCCGATGACCAGCTGCCCCATCATCAGCTTGCCCTCCGGGACTCTCTGGGCGAAGTTGGAGATCATAATTACTCTGAGGCCGAGCAGGATGGCGGATATAAGGCTCAGCACATCGCCGAGCAGCGTTACGCCTTCGCTGTCTATGCCGGTATCGGCGAAGAGCACCAGCAGAATGCCGGCATAGGACAACGCCATGCCGAGCACCTTCCAGCGCGTGAGCCGATCCGTCGGGATGAACAGCTGTGAAATGGTCACCGTCCATATCGGCATGGTGGAGCTAAGCGCGGTGCCATGCCCGGCGGATGTCATGTCTTGCCCGATGTTCATTACTACGAGCTGGGCGGAGAAGAACACGCCGATCGTGACGAGCGGCCAGATCTCGTGTCTGGCAATACGAAAAGGCTCTCGCTGAACGAGCATATACAGCAGCGTTACCGCGCCGCCGAGTACGAACCGCATCCAGCCGACCTGCAGCGGCGGAGCATGATCCAATGTGACTTTGAGGCTGACATTGTTGCCACCCCAGAGAGTCGCAATCAGGAGCGCGCCCAAGCTCGGTATCAGACCGGCGGGGCGTCGGGTTTCGACGCTTTCTGCCGTCAAGGGCTGCAGGCGTTCTGTCCCACGCCACGCCAAAACGGGGCGCGCCAGAACCGGATAAGAGGGAAAATGGCTGGCCAGATGGTTGAAAAAGACATCTCAGCATCTTGTCGAATACGCCGCATCGAGGGGAGCGAAGATTCTGGAGATTCTACAATGGTGGGAGTTTCGGACAAAACAGGAGACCGCTGTTGGGAGCTCGAGCGCGGCCTGTGGCAATTTCTCTTTGGAGGCGACGGGCGGATTCGAACCGCCGAATAGGGGTTTTGCAGACCCCCGCCTTAGACCACTTGGCTACGTCGCCTCGCTCTGATTGTTACTGTTACCGATGTTCGATAGCTGTCGATTCTGGTGCCGAGGGGGAGACTCGAACTCCCACAGCCATAAGGGGCCACAGCGCCCTCAACGCTGCGTGTCTACCAATTCCACCACCTCGGCGCATATCACAGCGACATCCAGACATCGACCGCCCGATTAGAGGGCGCCCCTAAGGGCAAGAGCTATTATAGCCACAGCATTTGGCAAATGTCCAACAGCCTTAGACAAGGCGCAGATGGTTAGACGACCACCCTCAGCAGAAGCTCACCGCATGCGTCCATAATATATTAGACGCATCAATTTGACTAAACCCCCTGAAACCATTCCGATGACGACATATACGACCCAGAACCAGATCAGCGCTACGGGTCCCCACCAGCCTGCGGGTATGCCAATGATGACAATAGCCAAAGACCCTACTAGTATGGATATCCCGATTGTATATACCCATTTACGAATTCTCTTCTCGTTCCTCCTCCTTCTCTTCTCCGCCGAAGCCCTTAATTTTACTATGTCTATTTCGATTACCATTTCGGCAGAAACGGGGTTATTGACGAAATCGTAGCCGCATTGGCAATTCTCCAATTCTGGCTCATACATTTCGGAGCAATCAGGACATTGCTTGAGGAGTACTTCGGTGAAGGCCGAATCGTTTGCCATAGGGGAACTCCTTTCGGCTTTTCTGGCGGCTGCTATGCGTTATGTGCAGTTTAATTGCTGCAGAAAAGGGCGCCGGAAAATCCCACGAAGTGAGAAAACACCAAATAGGAGAGGGGGAAGGGTACAAAAGACGCACCCCTTTCGCCATGCTCATATCGACGAAACGCCCTGCAGTGGCTCATTTGAACGGGTTCACCACTTTTTTGAGTAGCCAAATACCCATGCCGACAAGCCATATCCAGCCTACCACTGATAGCCCAAACGAACCTGAGAACAGGCCAACTAAGATGATGGCCGTCATCGCTAATGTCAGGATATTCCTGAGCTTTTTTCGCCTTTTCTCCTCTTCCTTCGCCAACCTAGTTACCTTTCTCATGTCTATTTCGAGTACCATTTTGGTAGGAACAGGGTTATTGACGAAATCGTATCCGCATTGGCAATTCTCCAATTCTGGCTCATGCGTATCGGAGCAGTCAGGACATTGTTTGAGGGGTACATGGGTGAAGGCTGAACCCTTTGCCATAGGAGAACTCCTTTCGGCTGTTATGCATAGCATGCAGTTATCCGCTGCAGAAGAGGACGCCGAAAAGTCCCACGAGGTGAGAAAACGCCAAGTAGAAGATGGGGGAAGGGAGTAAAAAGCAACGCACCGCTTCCACCAAGCTCACATCAGGGCGTGGGGCAGACCTGCCTACAGTCGAAGACGAGCTTACAGCGCGCTGACGATGTATGTCAACGACGGCCCAGGCCGAGCATGTCGGTTTCTATGCGCTGGAAGTACGATATATAATGAGTTGCGTGTGATCTCGGGCTAGCAGCACATACAGCGGCGCTCTTTTGCCGCGCTGCGCCCGAGCAGGATTTTCCCAAGGAGCGAACCCGTGGATGAAACGCATATATCCAAAAGGGCTGTCGATGATCACAACCACGGTGATCCGTCTAATGGCGAGGTATCGAAGCCGAATTCAGACGGCTACAAAGACCGCAGCTATTTATCAGTCGGGGAAGTTGCGGCATATACCGGACTATCAGTGGACGACATCCATTCACGGGTAAGAATGAATCAACTCCCCGCATACAAATCGACTAGCGGACAGTATCGCTTTCGTCTGCAAGACATCGCCGCTTTTCGTAAAGACGAGATATCTTCTCGAATCACCGTAGGCGACGATACATCCATAGAGCGCAACCAAACCGCTCAGCGCGTCATATTGGGCGACTCGCGCCGCATGACACTCATCCCGGACAGCAGCGTTCATCTAGCAATTACATCGCCACCGTACTTCGACGCCAAGATGTATTCTGAATCTAACGATGGCGACTTGGGGAATGTCCATAATCTCGAAGAATGGGTCGATGAGATCACTGAGGTTTGGCGCGAAGTATTCAGGGTTCTCCAGCCAGGTCGGAAGTTCTTTCTAAATATAATGAATCTTCCAGTGCGCGAAAACAGTACTTTCAGGTCTCTCAATTTAGTAGGTAATAGTATAGACATGTGTGAGCAAGTCGGCTTTATTTTCAAGCGCGACATTGTATGGCACAAGACAAATGGTGTACGGGCGCACTTCGGCACATATCCATATCCCGGCGGCATCTTGTTAAACAACATGCATGAATCGATCTTGGAGTTCGAGAAGCCCGCGCCTAAAGGAGCGAAGAAATATGCACATGTAGGGAAGGTTAAAAGAGAATCGTCCAAGCTGGACAAAGAGTTCTGGCTGTCCCTGAAAAACACTGATGTATGGCTAATAGCTCCCGAAAAGAGCGGCGGCAGGCGCACTCATACCGCGCCATTCCCACTGGAAATCCCCTCCCGCCTAATTCGCGCTTACAGCTTTATCGGCGAAACTGTCTTAGATCCGTTTTTAGGCTCTGGCACCACCCTCGTTGCCGCCGTTTGGAACCAGCGAAACGGCGTCGGATACGAGATAAACTCCGACTTCTGCGACATGTCCGTGAAACGGTTGCGCGAGATGCTCATATGACCACCACTCCCAAAACCACCTACGCTCAATCCAGCGATATACCCAGCGATATACGGGCGCGTTCTCATCTCGATTACAGGCGCGATATGAAGCGAAAAGCAATTGCGGAGCTGGAGTTTATCCCATTCTTGCAATCGGCTCTGATTCAAAAGCATGGTGACAAATCTATTACAGTGGTCAAGTATGGTGGGGATGCCGCCCTTTGGTTTGGCAGAAGCGACAGGCAGGTGACTCAGGAACCTGACTATCGAGCCGAATCAGGTACAGGCGAACTCTATTTCTACGAATTCCAATACGCAGAGGAAAGCGAGAGGCTAAGATTCTTCGATTTCAAACTATCCAAAGTAGGGAAAAAGAAAAGGGGGCAACCAAGGGTTCCCCATACCGACCGAGAGTTCTTCTATGTCGTCAAGCCTGAGCTTCAGTACGCTTTTATCACGCCCGAATGGATAATGAGGCACGGTCGAGAGGGATCGGTTCCAGCATGGGGCAGCCGCCCAGCCTACCGTGTTCCAAAGGATGTGTTCTTGAAAGAGTGTACTAATGGTGGATTAGAACTGGAGGCTACCATACGGGCCGTAGATGACAGAAACTACCTACTCGAATTTCAGCACGAGTTTCTCGATAATGAAAATCAGAGGTTTTCACGCCGGTTACAACAAGTGGTAGATGAAGAGTCTCTGATTAGAATTGTTCCCAAAACGCTCGATGGGTTCTATATTGTGTGCTATCTGCTGGACAAAATCCAAAAAGCCCCGGATGCGCCGAGTGTATGGCTGATGTACCTGCTTTCGTTTTTCAGAGAAGATATGCGGGCGATGGACTTTGCGCGATTCATGCATGCATTCGATTTTCTGTATTTCAAATGCGCTGAACTTCGAGAGAATGAACTCTATGCCATTCGACCTATGCTCGATATGGTCAAAACATACATTTCAAACCGTGTCCAAGATGACGGCTCATTAGCTAGTGATCCCAACGAAGCTCCGGTAGAGGAAACTCGCCAAATCTTGTTCGCGGTTAATCTATTGGAAGATATTATGCAGGATGCAATAGTGTCGTGGAACATGGAATTACCTCCGATAAGACGTATATTCCAGACGATACACTCCGTGAGACAAACCGCCAGTTTCTTGCGAGCTGCTTCTGCTCAGACAACAAGTTAGTTCTTGGATTGGCAACTAGCATACATACGCAGCAGGCGCGTTCACCAACGATCATCCCCTAACCCTAATCCGAGCGCAGGCGCTGCCCTCGCTTACAGCGCGTCCGCCAGCAGCTCGGCTAGGTGGCTCGCGCGGTGGTCGGTGCCGTGCGCTATCTGCTGGCGGCAGCTGATGCCCTCGGCGACTACCGCGAAATCTTCGCCCTGCTCCGCTTGCGCGCGTATCGCCGGGAAGACGGACATCTCCCCGATCTGCATGGATATGTCGTAATGCTCCACCTCGTATCCGAAGCTGCCTGCCATGCCGCAGCAGCCGGACGCTATCTCAGTCGCATCGACGCCTTCGAGCGAGTCGAGAAGACGCATCGCCGCGCCTGTGCCGACTAGCGCCTTCTGGTGACAATGCCCTTGGAAGAGTATCTTGCGCGGCAGGCGGGATGTGTCCAGATTCAGCTCCGCCCCCTGCTCGATGGCGTGTTCGACGAACTGCTCGACGAGCATCGTAGCGTCCGCGACGGCGCGCGCCTTGCGCTCGTCGATTCCGGCGAAGTCCGTATAGTCATCGGCGAAGCTGAGAATGCAGCTCGGCTCTATGCCGACTAGCTTCGCGCCCGACTCGACATGCTCATACACCCGCTCGATGTTGTATTGCGCGTTCGACCGCGCCTTGTCCAGCATGCCCTTGGAGAGCATCGGACGCCCACAGCAGCGCACATCCGGGACGATTACACGATAGCCTAGCGACTCCATTACCTTAACAGCGGCGCGTCCAAGCTCGGGGTGATTGTAGTTGGTGAAGGTGTCCGGGAACAGCACGACGGAGCCGAGCTTGGCGGCGGATTCCGGAGAGCCTCCGCGCGCCCTGAACCACTGCGCGAAGGTCTGCGACGCGAACGGCGGCAGCTCTCGCCGACGGTGTATGCCGAGCTGGCGCTCCATCATCGCGCGGACGGGCGGCATTTTATTCGCCCAGTTGGACAACGGCGCGAAGAACGAACCGACACGGCTGAAGCTGGATACGCCGGCGAAGAAGCGGCTGCGAGCTGTGAAGCCGTTCGCCTTGTGATACTGGTTGAGGAATTCGTACTTCAGCTTCGCCATATCGACATTGGAGGGGCATTCGGCGGCGCAGCCTTTGCATTCGAGGCACAGATCCAGCACATCGTACAGGCGCTTGTCGGAGAGCGAGTCCGCCGGCAGAGCGCCGGAGAGAGCGGCCCTGAGCGCGTTCGCCCTGCCCCGCGTGGAGTGTTCTTCGTCCCGTGTCGCCATGTAGGATGGACACATCGTTCCGCCGAGCGTCTTGCGGCAGGCGCCTTGCCCGTTGCACATCTCGACGCCGTGCGCGAAGCTGCCCTCCTGCGCGAAGGCGAAGCCTGTGTTCAGCCGCATCGGGCTGTACTCCGGGCCGATGCGCAAGTTTTCCGTCATATGCTGCGCATCGACTATCTTGCCGGGATTCATTATGCCGTTCGGGTCGAACGCCTGCTTGACTTCACGGAATGCGCCGTAGAGCTGGTCTCCGAACATCTTGCGGTTGAACCAGCTGCGGACGAGGCCATCGCCATGTTCACCGCTCATGGAGCCACCGTATTCCATGACCAGATCTCCCACCTCTTCGGCAATGGCGACCATGCGATCCACGCCCTCAGGCTCTTTGAGGTTGACGAGTGGGCGTATGTGCAGACAGCCAACGCTGGCATGGCCGTAGTATCCGGCCTCTGTCCCGTTCGCGGTTACTATCTCATCGAATCTGCGGACGAAATCTGGCAGATGTTCTGGCGAGACGGCGCAATCTTCGACGAAGGGGAGCGGCTTGGCATCGCCCGGCACATTCATCATCAGCCCAAGCCCGGCCTTGCGTACATCCCAGACCTTCGCCTGATCCGCCGGTCGCATCAGCTTCAGGAAGGTATATCCGAGATTGCGCGCCGCGAGCTTGTCGCCGAGCGCGTCCAATCTGGCGCTGACTTCGCGTTCCGTATCGCCGGCTATCTCGATGGCGAGCAGGGCTTCGGGGTCTCCCTCGATGAAATCGGTAATGCGAGCGTAGGCGAGGTTGGACTTTGCCTGTCGGATTATCATGGAGCCGATAAGCTCCACGGCGGCAGGCTGCGTCTCCAGCGCGAAGACGGTGGCTTCCATCGACTCGATTAGGTCGCTGCAGTGCAGCACGCCGAGCGCGGTGACCTTCGGACGCGGCACCAGCTTCAGCTTGGCCTCGGTGATGGTAACGAGCGTTCCCTCGGAGCCGACGACGAAGCGCGACATGTCGAAGCCCATACCGCCGACGAACTCATCCAGATTGTAGCCGGAGACTCTGCGCTGTATTTTCGGATAGCGCGCGATAATCTCATCGCGGTTCGCTTCGCCTATCTCGAACAGCTTGCGGTAGATGTCTCCTTCGAGACCTTCAACGCGCATCTTGGCCTCCAGCGCGGCTCCGTCGAGAGCGCCGAAACGCGCTGGGCGTCCGTCGGACAGCGTCACATCCAGCTCACGGACATTATCGACAGTCTTGCCCCACATGATGGAGTGCGCGCCGCAGGAGTTGTTGCCGAGCGCGCCGCCGATATTGCCGCGGTTGGAGGTGGATGGGTCTGGCGCGAAAAGCAGCCCGCGATCGCGCAGGTGGTGGTTGAGTTCGTCTAGCACGATTCCCGGCTGAGCGCGCACCCAACGCTCCTCTTCGTTGACCTCCAGAACGCCGTTCATATATTTGGAGAAATCCATAATAATGGAGTGTCCGACGGTCTGCCCGCCAAGGCTGGTGCCGCCGCCGCGAGGCAACACGGATACGCCATACTTGTTGGCAGTCTCTACCACCGCGATTACATCTTCGGCGGTGCGCGGTATGACTACGCCCACAGGCTCGATCTCGTAGATGCTGGCGTCCGTGGAGTAGAGAACGCGTGACATCTTATCGAAACGCACCTCGCCGGAGACCCGTCGCCGGAGGTCTTCGACCAGCTCTTTGGTATCGGACTCGCTCACCTGCGGCGTCATTTGCGTCCTCTCCGTTCGTGTGTATGCATAGGCCGCCGCGGATTTCGGGCAGCTTATGAAGCCTCCGGAACAGACTAGCATATAGAAGCTATGGCGTACCGAATCCAAGTCGGCCATAATCGGCAATTATGGACAGCCGCTACACACGCCATACTGTTGGACAACAGGACAATGGGTTGACATTAGCGGCGTTCACTATTCAGCGTAGTGTCTTCGACATGCATAATCTCCAAGTTCGCGTCGAAATAGACGCACTTCGTAGGAGAGCTGCAAAGAGGGGGCCTTCGGCTCGAACGAGACGGGATTGGATTTACAGGGAGGCAGAGAATGGCAATTGCAGGAATGGTATTGGGAATCATAGCGCTCGTTGGAGTCTTACCCGCCTCTGGGGTGGTTTTCGTCGATTCTTGTCTGGAGACAGGGATATATAACATTTCTTTTTTGACAAGGGCAAGCCTACCTTGTCTGGCAGTTGGCCTGCCTTTGTCAGGGATTGCATTTTACCAAGCCCGCCAAGCGGGAACGAATAAGGGAGCAGCCGTTGCGGGCCTGGCAACGAACTCCGTTGCGCTCGTCATGATTATCGCGTGGGGCGTCCTCCCTGCAATAAGGACATCAAACCTTCAATAAGGGGGCGCGTGGGCGAAGGGGGCCCGTGGGCGCCAGCAATTTCATACGAGTCTGCGCGCACAGACTTCAATACCGGACAGGCCGCACGGCTGAGCGTCTTCGATATGCGGAATCTCCAAATCCGCGTCGAAATAGGCGCATTGCGCAGGAATAGGGTTTTTAGATGGGGCCTTTGGCTCGAATAAGACGAGGTTAGATTTACAGAGAGGCAGAGAATGGCAATTGCAGGAATGATATTGGGAATCATAGCAATCGTGTTCGCATTCATCCCGGTATTTGGCGCGTTTATCGCTTTTCCTTGTCTAGGAGTTGGCCTGCCTTTGTCAGGGATTGCATTTTACCAAGCCCACCAAGCGGGAACGGGTAAGGGACAAGCCATCGCAGGCGTGGCAACTAACACTGTCGCGCTCGTCATGATTATCGCGTGGGCCGTCCTCATTGGAATAGGAATATCAGCCAGCTGATATGGGTCTGGGCGCGCCCAGAGTCCAGCGATATTCCGCCCGCTGGTGGGGCATCCGAAGACATGACTGAATACGAGCCCTAAGGCTGGCCCTAGCGAAGACCGTCGAGCCGCCAAGCCTTGAGCCTGAAAGGAGGGAAAATGGCCAGTGAAAAATCGAAGCAGGCAATGCGTCTCGGAATCATCCTCATCGTTTTAGGATGCTTCCTGCCCATAGCAGGAGCGGCTATCTTCATCATAATAGCCTCCATCCTGACGGTGTTCTGATGGGTGTTCGGATGATCGACCCGGCAGGAGACGCTCTGGAGCGCATACAGGACATGTTCGCAGATCCCGGGCGCATACCACACAAGCTAGCTCGGCTAGGCGCGGCTCTGTCCAGTGTGGGCGACCAGCTCACATCAGCCGCGCGCGTATGAGGCGGCTCGACAGGGTTTCGGAATGGGTTAGCATACGGACACTTATGACAAATCGAGCGCAAATTGCCGTAATCGACAACGCGCAGCAGCCGCTGAGCGATCTGCTGACGAGCGAGCTCGCCTATGCGGACTGCTTTTCAGTGGCGTCGGCGTTTCTCAATAGCGGCGGGCTGCGCGTCGTCGAGGGTGGTATGCGCCGCATTCTGGAAAACGAAGGGCGTGTGTCCGTAATTCATGGCGCGGACTTTCGAGTCACAGATCCAGAGGCAGTCGAAACCCTCGTAGAGATGAAAGCGCGCTTCGCCGCTACGATGACCTATCGCGTATATGTGGGTTGGGATCTCCTGCATAGACAGCGATTCCACCCCAAGCTGTACATAACTACGGCGGATTACAAAGACTATTGCGCAATAGTCGGATCGTCCAACCTGACGCTCGGCGGACTGCGAGACAATGCAGAGGTCGATGTCGTAATCAGGGGGCGCAAAAGCGATGAGCCGATACGCCAATGCCGAGACATATTCCAATCGATCAGCAACTATGCTGCGTTGGTGGAACCGAGCACGAAGTTCGTCGAGATGTACGCCGACCTTTACGAGCAGGCAGTCGAAATGCCGCTGTCCGATGCGCCGCCATCGGATCTTGCGGAGATGTACAAAGAACTGAACACATTTGTAAGAACGAGAAACCCGACACGCAGACCCAGAACTCAGACAGATTATGTCGTGATAGCGATTGCAAACCTCCTCAGACGGCCCTCGCGTATAGCAGATATATACAAGCTGATGGGCAGGCCTCGATACGAACACTTGGAAGACATCTACAGGGAAGCGGAGTCGGTAGCGCGCGGCTGGGGCGAGAATTACAAATGGAACACTTTTGACAACAGTGTTCGCCGCGCAGTGTATGACCATTTAGGGAAAGGGCGGAACTTGTTCGAGCGCGGAGATAGTGGGATGTACCGCCTCTCCGAGCTTGGTTGGAAGTTAGCGGAAGAATTCGGCGCTTAATCGTCTAACCGTCCGCCGCCGTCTTACGCGCCCTTTCGAGAGTACGCTCCATCTCAGCTAGAGCGTCGCTGTATCCCGTCCAGTAGGCGCAGTATGGGCATTCGTGCCTGCCAGCGCCGGACTGGTTCGAGGGCAGCGCGGACATATGCCTGACATACGCCTATTGAGGCCGTCTCTGTTTGCGGCGTTGCTTTGCCCTGAGTGTCTGGCGCAGTCGGTGGCGGCGTGGCTGTTCGCGGGTATCGTATCCGTCATCCCATCATCGCCGTCACAGCCGTCCCACATTCGCAAGGCTGACGAAATCCTCCAGCGAGACGACGGCGACCATATCCGCGTTCGCAATGTATGGCCGCAGCCCACCGCTAAGGTAGAACTCTTTGTATCGCCAGCCGGGGCCGCCCAACACCAGATAGGCTTTGTAGAAAGTCTCGTCGCGCATCAGCAAGTCGGCGAGGCAGATTATCTCGAAGGGTATCTTCTGCTCAGCGGTGCCTTGCACCTGCTGCCATTTGAGCGACACCAGATGAATCCGTCCTTCGGTGTCTTCGACATGCGTGTCGATGCGATGTTTCGATACACCGAAGCGCGTGCCGACGACGACATCGCGACGGACGCTGTATCCGCCATGCTCCAAAGCTGGGACGACCATCGCCTCCATGACCGCGCCGGTTCTGGTGTTGCGCCGCGCCATCTCTCAGCCCTCTCCCGCGCCGCCGACTTCCGCAATCTCGGAGTGAGTCCGGCCAGTAGAGTGGCTGTCCAGCAGACGGGCTGTATGACCAGTATTCTGTGAAACAAGCTTTTCGCAGGATCGATCCGGGGGGGGGGGGGGGGGGGGGGGTAAAATATCGGACATCCGCAATCTGGCGGTGTTCGCATGCGCGGCATCCAGCTCTATCCCGATGAAGCGGCGTCCGATTCCGAGCGCGGCGACGCCGACACTGCCCGAACCCGCGAACGGATCCAGCACCACATCGCCCGGATTGGTGCTGGCGCGCAGACAGCGGTCTATCAGTGCAACCGGCTTCTGCGTCGGATGCTTGCCGAATCGCTTCTCCTTGCGGCTCGGCGTGGTAAAACTCCAAACAGTCTTCATCTGCTTGCCGCCATTTTCCCGCTTCATCTCATCGTAGTTGAAGGTATATTTATGGCGGCTCCCCTTCTGCGCCTTGCTCGCCCACAGCACCAGCTCGGTAGAGTGGGTGAAGGTTCTGCGCCCAAGATTAGGTGGCGGGTTCGGCTTCTCCCAAACTATATCGTTGAGCAGCCTGAAGCCATTGCTCCTCAACGCCATGCCGATGATGGGGTGGATATGCAGCGTTCCAGACACCCAGATAGTGCCGGTCTCTTTCAGGACGCGGTAGCATTCGGCAATCCACTCCAGAGTAGATTGGTAGTCAGCCTCGAGGCCCCGGCTTTTGTCCCAATCCCCTTTATCCACGCTGACCATGCGCCCGGCGACGCATGTTATTCCGCCGTTGGATAGAAGATAGGGCGGGTCTGTCCATACACAATCGACGCTCTTGTCAGGCATGTCGCTAAGCGCGCGAACCGCCTCGCCGAGGTACAGCTTCGATTCGCCGTCTGGCGACTGCCACACTACTTCGGTCGCGCGGGCTTCGCGCGGATGGTCTTCGGATCTATCGGAATATTGCGCCACAGTAGGCGGATCGTTGATCGGATACAGGCTGGGTGTCAAGCGGGCGCGCGGCGCGATATGCGCGGGTTCGGTCTGGCTGCTTTTCACTTGCGGCTTGGGCGGATACAGTCTAATATGATTCTACGAAAATGTCAGAGCCTAGGCACCAGTTCACAAATGTATCCCGACTGACGGCGGAGGCTTTCGGCGAGCCGGGCAGCCGTACTTTCTGCATATCGGTAGATAGCGAGAGCAGCGCGGCGACGATCTGGATCGAGAAAGAGCAGCTGCTTCAGCTGGCGCTGGCGATTCAGAATCTGCTGGCGTCGGTCGAAGAGGATGAAGACGAGGAGTTCGTCATCCCTCCGGGCGTTCACGAGGCCGATTCGCTGACGAATCTCGATTTCAAGGCGGTGAAGCTGGGCTTCGGCCATGACAACAGATATTCGCTGTTCATCCTCGAAGTTTACGATTTGCGCGACAGCGATCACGATGACGCGACACTCCGCATATATGCGGACAGAGAACAGATTAAGGATTTTTCGCAGGATGCTCTGGTGGTTTGCGCCTCGGGGCGTCCGCTCTGCCCGCTGTGCGGCAGGCCGATAGATCGCGACGGTCATAGATGCGCCCGCGTCAATGGCCGCACCACATTGACGCCGGAGGATCTGAAGAGCTCGGATTAGCCGGCCGTTTCGCCAATCGACATTCGCCAACCACAGCATTCGCTAATCAGCAGGGGTTCGCTTGGCACGCCGCAACCGCCGCCGTCTTGGTCAGCAAGACCCACGCGATATATTTCCCGTCCCGGAGGGGGCCGATCCTGTCGTCTTGGACGAGGACGACGCGCGTCCGCTGCTCGAATCGGGCGAAGTAACCGGCGGACACAGAATGCCATGGGGTTCCAACTACACCTTCTTGGTGTGGATAGACGCCGGGCCGGGGCGATATTTGCGGGCGATATACAAGCCGCGTGACGGCGAAAGGCCTCTGTGGGACTTCCCTGCCGGTACGCTGTACAAGCGGGAGTTCGCATCGTTCCTGCTCAGCCGTCTGCTCGGATGGCCTAACATCCCGCTGACTGTGATGAGAGACGGCCCATACGGTATCGGAATGTTCCAGCATTACATCGACGCCGACCCTGAGTTCACATATTTCGAGATGGTCGAACGCGGCGACAGCATGGACGAGCTCTGCAGAATCATGGTGTTCGATCTGATAGTGAACAATGCGGATCGCAAGGCCGGCCACTGCCTGATGGGAGCGGACAACCGCATATGGAGCATCGACCACGGCTTGGCGTTTCACACAGCGTTCAAGCTGCGTACAGTGATGATGGAGTTCTGGGGAAGACGGGTGCCGGACGAGCTGATCTCGGATTTATCGAGGCTGTACCAGTCTATGGAGTCCGAATCTGCAGAGACTGCCGGCTTGCGATCTCTGGTAAACGGCGCGGAGCTGAAGGCGCTGAAAAAGCGTATCCTTTTCCTGATTCGAGAGCCGGTCATCCCGAACCTAGACCCAAACTACAATGTACCGTGGCCTTTCATATAGGATTAGGCAGGATTATAATCGGCGTTCGCATAGCCGTCGGCTGTGCTATAATCCACGAGTCGAAGCCGATCGAAGGGCCAACCCAAAAGGAGAGATGTATTTGACACAGGTCAACCTACGCGAGGGTGAAGATCAGGAAGGGCTGCTGAAGCGATTTCAGGGGTCGATGCAGCGTTCGGGGATTTTGCGCGAGCTGCGCAACCGCCGATTCTTCCGCTCGAAAGGCGAGCAGACGCGGTTGGACAAGCAGCGCAGTCTGCGCCGCATTCGTCGCCGCCGCCGCCGCTAGTTCGCGCAGGCTTAGAGCCGGGCGGGCTGCTGGGAGTTCATTCCTCTGTTCGCTCCCATGCTCATTCCCATACCCACTCCACATCGCCGATCCGCACCACATCGCCCGGCCCTACGCCGGCCTCTTCCAGCGCGCGGATGACGCCGTTTCGCATTAGACGGTTATAGAACTGCATCCGCGCGTCCCAGTCTTCCGGATCGATCATAACGGCCATACGCTCCGCCGGCGGCCAATCGACGACATACGAGCCGTCTTCGCCGACGGCCACAGCTGGACGACGTCGGACGGCTTCAGGCCGAAGTATGGGAACATCCGCATACTCGGAATCGGTAAGCGGCGAAGCGAATGACGACTGCAATGACGACTGCTTGGATTCCGCAAGCAGACCCGAAACGGCGTCCAGCAGCGTATCGACACCCGCGCGCGTCGCCGCGGATACGAAGTATATCTCCGTCCCCTCATCGACGACTTCCATGAAAGCCTCATGTATATCGTCTCGCAGGACGGATACATCTGTAAGGTCCAGCTTGTTTATCGCAAGTATCTGAGGCTTGCGCGCAAGGTCTTCTGCATAGCTGGAAAGCTCGGCGTTTATCTGCGTGTATCTTCCAACAGGATCGTCTTGCGAACCGTCCACTAGGTGTACCAGGACCCGCGTGCGCTCGACATGTCTGAGGAATTCGTGTCCCAGCCCGACGCCGGCGTGCGCGCCCTCGATGAGGCCGGGTATGTCTACCATAACGAAGTCGCTTTCGCTGTGTCGGACGACGCCCAGCGAAGGTTCCAATGTGGTAAACGGATAGTCTGCGATTTTAGGTCTGGCGGCTGAAACGACCGATAGCAAGCTGGATTTGCCTGCGTTTGGCGCGCCGATGATGCCGACATCCGCCAGCAGCTTCAGTTCCAGCCGCAGGGTTAGCTCCTCACCCTGTTCGCCGGCGGAGGCCAGCCTTGGAAATCGGTTCGTGGATGTTGCAAATCTGGCGTTGCCTGCGCCGCCGCTGCCACCGCGAGCCGCGGTTACACGCTCGCCGGCGGAGTCGAGGTCTGCCAACAGTCCGCTACTGCCGGCAGAGGCTTCGTCGATCCATATCTGCGTGCCGACGGGGACTCTGAGTGTAATATCGCGCCCATCCCGTCCGTGCCGATTCTTCCCCAAGCCGGGCATTCCATTCCCCGCGGTAAAATGACGGCGGTATCTGTAATCGAGCAGGGTGCTGGTATTCTCATCCGAGACGATGTGGATGCCGCCGCCGCCGCCGCCGTCTCCACCGTCCGGCCCGCCGCGCGGGACATACTTCTCGCGATGCCCGCTGATAGCGCCATCCCCGCCATCCCCGCCTTTTATATGAATTTCTACTCTATCTATCAATTTATATGCCCTGTAAGTAACAGTAGTAATAAGGGCGCAGATATTGTGGATAACTTCCCATCGCTACAATCCGTTGCACTTTGGATCGTATCTGGAGCATGCGCCGACCCCCTCGTGGATAACCTGTTGACATCTTTGGAATGTATGAGCGAGACACTGTTTACAACAATTCTAAAATCTGGTCGAACATCGATGTTATCCACATCTCGATATAGTTATCCACAGTATCAGAGCAGTTATCCACATATTTGGGGCTGGCAGGTTGATTACTTGTCTTGTCGGAAGTCGGAAAAAGGGTTAGCCGTCGCGCATGTGATTTTGTCAGCCAGCCGCCATGGCTCGGACAGTCTGTTCATACGGACCATATGCGGACCATATGCCGTCCGCCCCTTCGATCCCTAGCCCTCGTCTTCGCTGGATACTAGCCTCACTGGTATCCGCGCCCATGTCTTGCCGGAGCTGTCGCGGACTAGCAGCGTCGCCGAATCCGACGCCCCATCCGCGATTACCTCGAGATGGAATCCCATCTTTTCCATCGTCTTCCACGGTTCGCCTACCCGATTTCGCTCGCGCATTATCCGTTGTCGTACTATCTCGCTCGATACGCCCATGCTCTAACCTCGATTTTGCCCAAGTCAGCTAGCCAGTTTGCGAACGGCTATAGCGATGCCAGCTTCTCTCTGATGTTGATGATGTCTCTTCGCAGGTGCGCATCTACATTCAGCTGGTTTGCGATTCTATCGCATCCATGCTTTACGGTAGTGTGGTCTTTTCCGCCCAGCGCGCGTCCGATAGCTGTCAGCCCGAGTTCGGACTCTTCTCGAAGCAGATACATTGCCACCTGTCTGGCCTGCGCGGTCTTTTTGTCTCGCTTGCGCCCTTTGATCTTATCGACGCCGACTCCGAGATATGTCGCCACCGTGTCGATGACCGTCGCCTCCGATATTTGCCTTTTTGCCGCGGTACCCACTACATCTGCGATAGCGCGGTTGACCAGCTCGACTGTTGCCGGCGTATCCAGCATATCGGCTAGGGCGATGACTTTGTTCAGCCCACCCTCCAGCTCGCGTATGTTCTTGTGGATACGCTCGGCGAGGTAATGGATTACCTCATCGGAGACCGGCAGGCGGGAGCCATTCGCTTTGATCTTTAGGATAGCAAGCCGTGTCTCTATGTCCGGCGGCTGTATGTCCACTACGAGGCCGCCCGCGAGCCTGGATTGTATGCGGTCTTCCAGAATCGTCAGCGCGGTAACTGGTCTGTCGGATGTGAGGACGATCTGCCGGTTCGTCATATGGAGCGCGTTGAAGGTGTGGAAGAAGCCTTCCTGTGTCTGCTCTTTTCCGATGAGGAACTGCACATCGTCCAGCAGCAGGAGATCGACGGAGCGGTATCGGTCGCGGAAGAGGTCTGTCGTTCCCTCGCGTATGGCTTTGATGTATGCGTTGGTGAACTCCTCAGTCGTGGAATATACCATCGTCATGCCGCGCGATGCGGTCTTTTGGCCGATGGCGTGCATCAGGTGCGTCTTGCCCAATCCGACATCGGAATACATGACCAGTGGGTTGTAGAGTTCGCCGGGCTTTTCGGCGACAGCGTTCGCCGCGGCGTATGCCAGCTCGTTCGATTTGCCGACGATGAACCGCTCGAATGTATATTTTGTGTTCAGTGAGTGATATTTTGCATGTTCGTTCGGCGGGGCGGGATGCGCTGTCGTCAGAGTCGCTGGCCCGGCATGTTCGGCATCGGCCTCTTTCTCGACCGTCTTCGCGCCTTCGACGGTGAAGCGAATCTCCATCGGCTCGCCCAGGACGCCTTCGACGGCGTCAGCCACGAGCGAATACAGACGCTGTTCCAGCATCTCGGCGACGAAGGCGTTAGGCGCAATGACGACGAACTCGCCATCCTCACAGCCGACGCCCTGGGTGTTCTTCAGCCAAGTGTCGTAATTGGGCCGCGTAACCTGCATCTGAAGGCGCCCCAGCGCCGATTGCCAGATGAGCTTGGGGTCGTTTGCGTTCACCACAGCGGCGCCGTCTTCACCGAGTCTGCTATAGGCAACCGTCGTCATATGACCTTCTCCCATTGTCCTATGTGCTAGGCATAGCTTCCACAGTGATAGTGATATTTCTAAAGTCAAAAGGGGGATTCGATAGTATCATGCACATACAACGAATCCGCAAGGCGGCTTTGGGCTCTGGAACATCCGCAGGGGGGCGGCAATTGGCGTTCGCGGCGATTTTAGACGGATACTAGATGAATGCTTGTATGTTGTGTTTATTATCTATTATAGAGTGAGTATCTATTGTACGCTCAGCGGACTTCACTAGCCACCCGCTGTATGTCATTGGTATGCTGTATCTGTATAATGATTGTTTTGGAGAGGTGGCCGAGCGGTTTAAGGCGCTGGTCTCGAAAACCAGTATGGGAGCAATTCCATCGTGGGTTCGAATCCCACCCTCTCCGCCAGCGCCGGGAGCGATGCCCTGCGGCTCATCCTGCGGAGTCGGTCTCCGGCGCGGGCAGTCGTTTTGCGGAGAGGTGCTAGAGTGGCCGAATAGGCGCGACTGGAAATCGCGTGTCGTCTGTATAAGGCGACCGTGGGTTCGAATCCCACCCTCTCCGCCATGTATTTCGTGAGCCAAAGCCCTCCCCTGCTGTCGCTGCGCGCCGCGGCGGATTTCAGGTGCTATTATCTCGGCCCTTATCTCTACCCATAGCCTTTAGGTTGCTACGACGAACGACGACGAAATGGAAAGAGCCGAGCTAAAATACTGGATATCCTTCAGCCGCGTCTCCCGCGTTGGCCGGGCGCGAACCGCGCTGTTGGAGGGACACTTCGGCTCTCTCGCCGCCGCTTGGGTCGCGTCCGCGTCCGAGCTTCAGCAGGCGGGCCTCGACCGGCGCACATCCCGCCATGTCGTGGATGCAAGGGATAAGATAGACCCGGATGTCGAGCTGGAGCGGATCGTTCAGTCCGGAGTCGATGCCCTCACATGGCACGATGAGGGGTATCCGCCTCGTCTCAAGGAAATATACGACAAGCCGCCGGTGCTGTATGTCAAGGGAAGCATTCTGCCGGAGGACGAACACTCGGTCGCAGTCGTCGGCACTCGAAAGACGACGGCTTATGGGCGTGAAGCCGCGCGTCAGCTGACGGAGGATTTGGCGAAGGCTGGGGTTGCTATTGTCAGCGGCCTTGCGCGGGGTGTGGATGGTATCGTGCATCGCGCCGCGCTCGATGGAGGCGCGCGCACTATCGCCGTTCTGGGTAGCGGGGTGGATGTCATCTATCCCGCTGAACACCGTTCGCTCGCAGAGCGCATCGCCGCAAACGGCGCGGTCGTCTCGGAACATCCGCTCGGCGCTCGGCCCGACGCGCAAAACTTCCCTAGAAGAAACCGCATTATCAGCGGTATGAGTCTGGGGACGCTCGTCATCGAGGCGCCGGAAGGAAGCGGCGCGCTTCTGACTGCGCGTCATGCGCTCGAACAGGATAGGGAGGTCTTCGCCGTTCCCGGAAGCATCCTATCGCCGATGTCGCGCGGCGCAAACAATCTCATACGCGATTCCGGGGCGAAGCTGGTTACATGCGCCGACGATGTGCTGGAGGAGCTGAACCTGTCTTCGCTCGATCACCAGCTGGAACTTGCGGCCTTCTTCCCCGAAGACGAAGCTCAGGCCGCCGTGCTGAAGTTCGTCACATTCGACCCGATTCATATAGATGAAATAACTAGAAACTCGGCTTTAGCCGTATCGACAGTCAGCGGTGCGCTGACTATGATGGAATTGAGAGGCGTCGTCCGGCAGGTGGGCGGGATGAACTATGTCCGTCTCAGAGAGATCTCCGCCGAATACGATGCCGGGTAGATAACGCCTGTTGCCACTTCGTCAGACTTCCTGACAGATCTATAACTATATATTGTATATTTATCAAAGGCGGCGCCCCGTAAAGATTCTTCAACCCATGACTCTTCATCCGATAACTCGTTAGCAGATAGCCGTTGACTGAGCAGGTGCAATGCCCAAAGACCTAGTAATCGTAGAATCCCCCGCCAAAGCGCGGACTGTACAGCGCTTCCTCGGCGATCAATATGTCGCCACAGCCTCCATGGGGCATGTGAGAGACCTGATGAAGTCCAAGTTGAGCGTGTCCATCGAAGACGGCAGCTTCGAGCCGACTTACCGTGTGCTCAACGATAAGCGCAACAAGGTGAAAGAGCTGACCAAGCAGGCGGCGCGGGCGAATATCGTCTATCTGGCGACAGACCCAGACCGCGAGGGCGAGGCCATCTCGTGGCATCTGATGCACGCGGCGAACATTCCGGAGGACAAGGCGCGCCGTGTCGTGTTTCACGAGATAACGCGGGAAGCCATCGACGAAGCCTTCGAGAACCCGCGCGCGATGGATATGTCGCTCATCGACGCTCAGCAGGCGCGCCGAGTGCTAGACCGCATCGTCGGCTACAAGCTCAGCCCTGTGCTGTGGGGAAAGATTCGGCGCGGGCTGTCAGCTGGCCGTGTGCAGTCTGTCGCGCTCAGACTGATCGTGGATCGAGAGGCCGAGATCGAAGCCTTCGTTCCAGTCGAATACTGGACGCTGGACGCCACGCTTGCCAAAAGACCGAACGCGGGCGAAAAGTCCGTCCTCACAGCCAGACTGGATTCTGTGAAGGGTACTAAAGGCAAGATAAAGATTTCCGACCGAGATTCGAGCGATGCGATAGTCGCCGATCTCGAAGGCGCGTCCTATACGGTGGATAAGGTCGAAGTGCGCAAGACGCAAAGCAAACCGGCTGCGCCGTTTATCACCAGCACGCTGCAGCAGGAGGCGGCGCGCAAGCTGCACTTTACAGCGCGCAGGACGATGGCAGTCGCCCAGCAGCTGTACGAAGGGCTTTCCGTCGGCAGCGAAGGTTCTGTTGGTCTCATAACCTACATGCGGACGGATTCTACCAATGTGGCGAAGCAGGCCGTGACTGAAACTAGGAAGCTGATAAGGCAGAAATATGGTAAAGAGTTCGCCCCTAAAAGCCCGCGCGCCCATGCTCGCAAGGTGAAGGGGGCGCAGGAGGCGCACGAGGCTATCAGACCGACCTCCGTGATGCGTGAACCCGATGTCATTCGCCAGGATCTGAGCAAAGATCAGGCGAGGCTGTACGATCTCATCTGGAAGAGGATGGTCGCAAGCCAGATGAAGAACGCGCTGTTCGACTCGACATCCATAACCATCATCGCGCCCGGCGTGAAAACTGACAAGCAGTACCAGTTCCGCGCCTCCGGTTCCGTGCTGAAGTTCGCCGGTTTCCGCGAGGTATATATGGAGGATGTCGATGATGTGGCGGAGGACGAAGATTCCGACAATCCTCCCATACCGCAACTCGAAAAGGGGGAATCGCTCGACTGTCTGAAGCTCGACCCGCAGCAGCGTTTCACAAAGCCGCCGCCGCGATTCACCGAAGCATCGCTCGTCAAGGCGCTGGAGGAGGAGGGCATTGGCAGGCCAAGTACCTACGCGCCGACTATCACCACGCTGACGAACAGAGATTATGTCCTCAAAGAAGGTAGAAGACTCACTCCGACGAAGCTCGGCAAGATCGTTACAGGCCTGCTCGTCGAGCATTTCCCGGATGTCATGGATATCGGCTTCACCGCCCGCGTCGAGGAGGATCTGGACGAAATAGCGGAGGGCGAAAGGCAGTGGACGCCTGTTATCCGCGATTTCTACGGCCCGTTCGAGGAGGCGGTTGACAAGGCTACCAAGGAGGCCGAGCGCGTACCGCGAGAGCTGCTGGATGAGGAGACCGACCAGTTCTGCGAGAAGTGCGAAAGCCCGATGGTGATAAAGTCTGGCAGATATGGTCGGTTCATGGCCTGCACGGGATATCCCGAATGCAAGAACACACGCCCCGTCGAGAGTGATGATGAACGCGCGCTGCGTGAGCTCGTCAGCGAGGAGACGAACGAAATCTGCGAAAAGTGCGAGCGTCCGATGGCCGTCAAGACGGGACGCAACGGTCGTTTCTTGGCCTGCACTGGATATCCGGACTGCGAGAATGCGAAGCCTCTCCCCGTCGGTGTGGACTGCCCCACCTGCGGCGGCGCTCTGGTGGAGAAGAAGCAGAAGGGACGCAACGGCAGAATATTCTACGGCTGCGCCAATTACCCGGATTGCAAGTTCACCGCCAACCCGCTGCCCCAGCCATGTCCGAACTGCGGCAAGCTGCTGGTCACCCAAAGGCGCGGAGGCAAAACCGCTAGCTGCATCGACGATACCTCCTGCGGTTACAGCGGGCCCATCCCGGAGAAGTCCGAAGACGCCGGCTCTGCCTGACGCCGGCTTGGGTTTTGGGATTCGTGGGGGCGCCGATGACGAATGTCGTCTCGGTTTGCCCTCGCGGGTCGCCCAGTAGAGCGGGTCTAGGGGCATTCTGAAATCGCGATAGCGTCGCCGTCAAACCGGCGGACATTTGCCGGTTTATCTATATATTCTGTTAGTCTGCGCAAACTTCGATGTTGCGATATTTACGGAGGACAGGATGAAAGATTCGGATTGGAAAGAGGTCATGCGGAGATTCCGCGATCATCTGATTGCGGAGCGCGCCCTTGCTGATCTTACGGTGAGAAACTATATGTCCGATTTGGAGCCGTTGCATGAGTATATGTCGAACCGCTCGCTCGACTCTTTTGCGGTTCTCGACCGCCGCTCGGTGCGCGGATATCTCTCATGGCTGCACGAGCTTGGATATGTCAGAACCAGCATCGCGCGGAAGCTGAGCGCGCTTAGGAACCTGTTCCGATGGTTGAACCGTGTGGGAATCGCCGACCATGATCCGCTGCCGGCGAAGGGATCGTTCAAGCTAGACTCCCGTCTGCCGCGCTTCCTCTCCCAAGACGAAGCTTCGCGGCTGATGGAGTCTCCCGATCCGACGACGGACACAGGCATACGCGATCGCGCTCTGCTGGAGCTGATATACGGATCTGGCGTGCGTGTGAGCGAGGCGGGGGCGCTGAATATGGACAGCATCGATCTCGGCACGCGCGAGCTGAGAGTCAGGGGCAAAGGCTCCAAGGAGCGTGTCGTTCTGATCGGAGCGTCGGCCAGAGACGCGATACGGGCATATCTCGGCGAAGTTCGGCCTGCTGTCGCATCGCCTACGGACTCCGACGGCGCGCTGTTCGTCAACCGCTACGGCGGTCGGCTGAGCGAACGCAGCATTCAGAAGGCTGTGCGCGGCCATGCCTCCCGCGCCGGACTCGGAACGCAGGTGCATACGCATACACTGCGACACTCTTTCGCCACGCATATGCTGGAGGGTGGCGCGGATCTGCGCGTTGTGCAAGGCCTTCTTGGACATTCCAGCCCCGCTACGACGCAGATATACACGCATATAACCAAGTCGGAAGCTAGGCGCGCGTACATGTCCGCGCATCCGCGCGCGTCCGCCAAGCAGAACGCGCCGGAGGATGCCTCAGCCACAGAAACTGCCAGCGCAGATATAGGAGGCCAGATATGAAGTTCCTGCTGATAAACGGCCCAAATCTGAACCAGCTCGGCAGACGAGACGCCGAACACTACGGCGTTACGACGCTGCCGGAGATCGAGGGCGCAGTCCGCCAGCGCGCGGCGGACATCGGCGCGGAGATCGAGATCGTGTCGTTCCAGTCCAACCACGAGGGCGCGATTGTCGATTTCATACAGGAGTCTTCCACCGATGCCGACGGTATCATCATAAACGCCGGCGCGCTCACACACTACGGGCTTTCGATGCGCGACGCTCTCGCCGACTCCCGCCTGCCCGTCGTCGAGGTGCATATTTCGAACATACATGCTCGCGATGAATTTCGTCGCCACTCCGTAATCGCCGATCTCGCCGTCGGCCAGATAGCTGGGCTGGGCTGGCGCGGATATATCTACGCGCTGGATTTTCTGACGGCCAGCGCGGCAAGCATAGAGGGCTAGGAGTCCAAATACCGAGATAATCGGCATCTGCCAGTTACACCCGATTCCCCGCCGCCGAAAACCTCTTAGGGAGAGAGACTATGACGCACAGATTGGCCGCGTTCAGAGACAAGTTCGACGAGCTGGGAATCGACGCGTTCCTCGTCTCCGCGCCTAACAGCCGTGTATATCTGTCCGGTTTCACAGGGTCTTCTGGCTATCTGCTGATAACACGCTCGGATGCGGTGGTAGTGACGGATTTTCGATATGTAGAGCAGGCGGAGTCCGAGTCCTCCGCTCACGGCTTCGGCGTGGCGCGTATGCTGCCCGGCGTCGCGTGGCTGCCGCCGCTGGTATCCAGATTCTGCGTCCGCAGGATGGGCATCGAGGCAGACGATCTCACCGTCTCCGACCATCGCAGGATACTCGAATCTCTGTCAGAGTCGGATGACGCTTCCGATGTGGTTTTCGAAGAGACTGTGGGCGTGGTCGAGGGTATCAGGGCTGTCAAGGATATCGGCGAGATGGCACTGCTGATGGAGGCCGTGGTCATCGCCGATCGCGCGCTCGCGGAGGTCTCCTCCACGCTCGAAGTGGGTATAACGGAGAGACAGATAGCGCGCGATTTGGAGGATTGGATGCGTCGGCTAGGCGCGGAAGGCCCGTCGTTCGAAACTATCGTCGCCGCCGGCCCCAACGCCGCGCGTCCGCATCATCGTCCTACCGATACGAAGATTCGGCAGGGGGATTCGGTGGTAATAGACATGGGCGCGAACTATCGAGGCTATCGCAGCGATCTGACGCGCACTTTCGCTGTTGGAGGCGCAGACGGCAGATTCGAGGAGATATATGGTATCGTTCTAGAGGCGCAGACTGCCGGCATCGTTGCCATTCGCCCCGGCATGAAGGGCGCGGAGGCAGACGAGGCGGCGCGTGATGTGATAGCCCGCGCAGGATACGCAGATGCCTTCGGACACGGATTAGGGCACGGTGTCGGCTTGGCGATACACGAACGTCCGAGGATCGTGCCGAGATCCGAAGACACCATAACCGACGGGATGGTGTTCACGATCGAGCCCGGTATTTACCTGACCGGCTGGGGAGGCGTTAGAATAGAGGACATCGTTGTAATGGAAAACGGACGCGCCAAACCGCTGACCCGATCCCCGAAGTAGGGAGACGCTTTGCAAAACGAAGGCCGTCCACGCCCTTCCATGATGAGCATTCCCCCTAACTGGAGCGAGCTCTATTTCAACCTGTTCGCTATCCTATGCGTCGCGAACGGAGCATTTCTGGTATGGTATGAAATTACAAGACGCGGCGCGGAGTCAGATTACATAGACACAGCCATGAGGGTGGCGCTGAACCTCGGCAGCATCGGCCTGGCGGCGGCGATACAGGCTTTCATAATACTGAAAGTGAGGGATGGCATCTTGATGACATGGGAGCGATACAAACAGGAACGGTACGACAGAGGCCTAGAGCGGGGAATAAAGCGAGGCCTAGAGCGGGGTAGAGAGCAGGGCCTAAAGCGGGGTAGAGAGCAGACTTTGCGTGATATACAGCAGCAGATCGAATCGCGAGGCAGCGGAGGTGTCATACGCCTCGAGGATGTGGAAGAGATCATAGCGCGATTGGCTAAGAACGGAGACAAAGACTCCGGCAGCAAAGACGACTCGTGATGATGACATGGGAGCGATACAAACAGGAACGGTACGACAGAGGCCTAGAGCGGGGTAGAGAGCAGGGCTTAGAGCAGGGCCTAGAGCGGGGTAGAGAGCAGACTTTGCGTGATATACAGCAGCAGATCGAATCGCGAGGCAGCGGAGGTGTCATACGCCTCGAGGATGTGGAAGAGATCATAGCGCGATTGGCTAAGAACGGAGACAAAGACTCCGGCAGCAAAGACGACTCGTGATGATGACATGGGAGCGATACAAACAGGAACGGTACGACAGAGGCCTAGAGCGGGGAATAAAGCGAGGCCTAGAGCAGGGTCGAGAGCAGACTTTGCGTGATATACAGCAGCAGATCGAATCGCGAGGCAGAGAAGGTGTCATACGCCTCGAGGATGTGGAAGAGATCATAGCGCAATTGGCTAAAAACGGCGACAAAGACTCCGGCAGCGAAGACGACTCGTCATGATGACATGGGAGCGATACAAACAGGAGCGTTACGATAGGGGTTAGAAGAGGGCATAAGAATAGGCCGCAGCTTGGTCAGGAGCAAATGCTTTCAGATGATGTTTCTAACTGTAGATCGGCTGCTCGAACAAAAGGATTACGATGAACGCGCCAAAGACCTCCTTTCGATGAAAGAAATTCTAAAGGCGCCGGACAAACCCGAGCATATGGAGCGATGCGAATGACAATCGGATATGGAGACCTGCGCAAGGGTATGGCCATCGAGCTGGACGGTGAGCCTTATCTGGTGGTCGATTACGAACGAAGCAAGATGCAGCAGCGCGCGCCGACCTTGCGCATCCGCTTCAGAGAGATACGCTCCGGCCGCGTTATGGACAGGAGCTTCTCCGGATACGATGTCAAGCTGACGCTGGCTGATGTCGAACGCCGCTCCGCGCAGTATATCTACGATGAAGATGTTCTCTGCTACTTCATGGATACGGACACATTCGACCAGTTTCCACTGTCCAGAAGCCAGATAGAGAACGAACTGAACTATCTGAAAGAGGGGATGACAGTCGATCTGGTCTTCTACCAGGGCGACCCCATTGCCATCGACCTGCCCATCACCGTGGATTTGGCAGTCGCGGATTCGCCTCCCGGCCTTCGTGGAGACACCGCCACCGGCGCGACGAAGCCGGCGACGCTCGAAACCGGGCTGCTCATCCAAGTTCCTCTGTTCGTGAACGAGGGCGAATTGATCAAGGTCGATACCCGAACCGGCAGCTATCTGTCGAGAGCTTGATATGGCTGTCATATATGAAGTTTCACAGATAACTTCGTATCTCAAGGAGATTCTGGATTACGACGATCTACTGAATGATCTGTGGGTTTTAGGAGAGGTCTCCAATCTTCGACGCCCCGGCTCCGGTCACTCGTATTTCACACTGCGCGACTCGCGCAACTCGATTCGCTGTGTGCTGTTTCGCAACTCGCGCGGGGCGGGGCATCTCGGAGACGGCGTTGCTGTCGTAGCGCATGGGCGTATGTCGATCTACGAGGTGCGGGGCGATCTGCAGCTGATTGCCGATGTCATCCAGCCGGAGGGAGTCGGCGAGCTTCAGATGCGGCTGGAGCGGTTGAAACTCCAGCTGGAGCGTGAAGGGCTGTTCGACCAATCGCGCAAACGGTCACTTCCGCAATACCCGAAGCGCGTTGCCGTCGTCACCTCCCCGACCGGCTCTGTCTGGCACGATATTCAGACAGTCATCGCGCGCCGCTATCCGCTGGTGGAGCTGCTCATCGCCCCAGCCGTGGTTCAGGGCGACCGCGCCGCGCAGACGATTGCGGAGGCGGTCTTGGCAGTGCAAAACGAGCCAGAAGTGGATGCGCTAATAGTCGCGCGCGGTGGAGGCTCTCTCGAAGACCTCTGGCCGTTCAACGAGGAGGTCGTCGCTCGCGCTGTGTTCGCCAGTCGCGTCCCTGTCGTCAGCGCAGTGGGACATGAGACGGATACCACGATATGCGATCTCGTGGCCGATGTACGCGCGCCGACTCCCTCCGCAGCCGCGGAGATGGTCGTTCCTGACCGCGCCGATCTCTCCATGCGCCTGTTTGCCGCCGAGCAGGGTATGGATGCCGCATTCCGCCGTCTGCTCCAGCGATCTGCCGATCGGGTCGGTGTTCTTCGTTCCCGCGCCGACCGCGCTACGCCAGATATAGAACAGCTCAGAATCCGCATCGACGACCGGCTGAATCTGGCGAGGACGAACTCCGCGCATCGCATCGAAATGGCGCGCGCCGAAATCGGCCGGCTCTCTGCCTCTCTCGGTACGCTCTCGCCCCACGACACGCTCAGGAGGGGCTACTCCATCGCTGTGGACCGCGACTCGGGCAAGGTCGTCACAGACACCAGCGAACTCCGACGGGGGGCGCGACTGGACATTACTCTGAAAAGGGGTATGATAGGCTCTGTAGTCGAATCTGTGTCGTCTTCCCCGTCGGTGCCCCCTGAGGAGGATTGAAATGTATTCCACGGATATGTATCCTATTCAATTCGATGTCGAATATCCCGAGGAGGATCGCAACCGTCTCACCGTACTGTTCCGTATAATACTGGCGATACCTGCCTTCGTAATCGTCGCTCTGATTGGCGCTACTATGCAATACATGAGTTTAGCGTTGGCGCTGGTGATCTTTTTCCGCAAGGAATATCCGCGCGCATGGTTCGATTGGATGCTGGCAGTAAGAAGACTCGGCGCGCGAGTAGGAGCGTATCTCTTTTTGGCGCGGGACGAATATCCGTCCACCGACGAAGTGGATTTCGTTCGCGTAGATATTGCCTATCCGGACGCGGCGACGCAGCTGAACAGATTCATGCCTCTCATCAAGTGGATTCTCGCCATCCCGCACATCATCATACTGATGGTTCTGGTGATAGTGGCGATGTTCGTGACGATCATAGCGTGGTTCGCTATTTTGATCATTGGGCGTTACCCGAGAGGAATGTTCGATTTCGTAGTGGGAGTTTCTCGCTGGGCCGAGCGTATGAACGCCTACGCCTTTATGATGGCGACGGACAGATATCCGCCATTCAGACTGAGCCCGTAAATCAGCAATTCAAACCCGCAAGCTCCGATTGAAAATAGAGGGGTAGTATGACGAAAAACGGCGCAGATGATGCCTGCCTGTCGGATCTCAAAGACCTAACCTTCGAGGATGCGTTGTCGCGACTGGATGAGACGGTGAGATCCTTGGAATCAGGCAATCTGACGCTGGCGCAATCCACCGCGATGTATGAGCGTGGTATGAGACTCGCCCGGTTTTGCAACGAGACGCTTAGCTCCGCCGAGATGCGTATATCTAGGATTCGCGCCGCATACGGAGATCAGACGCAGATGGCGTTCGAGTCGGGAGACGAATGACACACGCGGCTGAAAGTGAAGACTTGCCGCGCGGTAACGACAGCCGATGGGAAAAGCTCATGCCCGTCGCGCGGGAGAGGTTATGCTGAAGGCCGACTTCCACATGCATACGCGCTATTCGCCCGATTCGGAGGTGAGTCCCGAAAAGCTAGTGGCTCGCTGCCTGAAGGTGGGTTTGAACTGCATCGCAGTCACAGACCACAACACCGCCGAGGGGGCGTTCCGCGTTCGGGAGATTGCGCCATTCACCGTAATCATCGGCGAGGAGGTAGGGACTACCGAGGGTGAAGTTACCGGGCTGTTTCTTCAGGAGACTATACCGAGAGGGCTTTCGCCAGTGGAGACGGCGCGCAGAATCAAAGAGCAGGGAGGCTTGGTCAGTCTGCCGCATCCGTTCGACCGCTTTAGGAGCGAGGTCATAACCCGCAGCGGAATCGAAGATGTTTTGCCGTATGCAGACATAGTAGAGGTATTCAACTCACGCAACAACATGGACGCAGACAACCGCAAGGCGCACGAATTCGCGCGCGAACACGGGTTGCTGACTTCCGGCGTGAGCGATGCCCATACGCTGATCGAACTCGGCAGGACATATGTCATAATGCCAGAGTTCGATGGCACGCCAGAAGGTTTCCTGCTCGCGTTGGCCGAAGGCGAGATACACGGCAAGAAGATGACTCCGATGATACATGCTGTTACCACGCTTACCAAGATAAAGAAGCGGCTGTGGCCGACGGCTAGAGATCGCTGATTTTGCTTTTGCCCGCATTTGCGCAATTGCAGTGAGGGGCACAGTAAGGGGGATTCGTGAACGACTTCCTCACATATATCAATGGTCGCGTGATGCCTCATTCGGAGGCGGCGCCGATACTCCAACGCATTGGCAGCCGCGCTGTCGGCGGCTATTACGATACTGCTCGCACCTTCGGTGGCAGGCCATTCGCGCTCCGACGCCATCTAGCGCGGCTGTTTAGCGGCCTTGCATATTCGCGTATGGACGCGGGCATCTCCATCGACGATCTCGAATCTGTCTCCGTCGGCCTAGTGGAGGCCAACTTCTCCTCGCTCGAACCCGGAGCGCAGGAGCTTACGGTTACGCAAAGCGTTACAGTAGCGCGCCCCGAATTTCCCGACGATCTGCCGTCGGTGGATGTCGCCGTTTACTGTGCGCAGCTGGATTTCACAGCCTTCGCGCGCAGCTATATCGACGGCGTTCGGCTGTACACTCCGGACACATATCCGAGCTTGCCGACTGCCCCCGGCGGAACGCAGATCATTCCGCTGATGACCAACGCGCAAGGTTTCGTAACCGAATGCCGTGGAGCCAACTTCATGTTCGTCGCCGATGGGCGAATTTGCCTGCCGGATAGGTCGAATGTACTCCCCGGTGTGAGCATGCAGACGGTTTTGGATCTGGCGAAAGTTCTTGGAATCGCTGTCGATGAGGGTTCGTACACCACCGGCGATATATACGAGGCGGACGAGGCTTTCGTATCCAGCACGCGCTATTGCATGCTGCCCGTATCGGCTGTGAACGGCTGCGCGCTCGGACGCCCCGTACCCGGCCCGGTAACCGCGCGACTGCTCTCCGCATGGAAGGAGATGGTCGGTATCGATTTCGCAGCCCAGGCATTGGCGTCGTTAGATCGATGAGTTCGCTCGTTTGGGCTGTCCAGACCACCATTGTCTTATCTGTTTTATTCGCTCGATTTATGAGGAGACGATATGCTGCCACCGGAATTGGAAATAGCCGGCAAGACCGTAATCGTAACTGGCGCGGCGCGCGGAATCGGCAAAGGGATAGCCAAAGTGTTCGCGGAGTCGGGTGCGCATGTCATGGTAACCGCGCTGACAGAGCGTTACCTCTTGCCGCTGGCGCAGGAGATGGAGTCGGCGGGAACGCCCATTGTCCCGCTGGTTGCGGACGCGACTGACTCTGCCGACTGGGAGCGAACCGTCCAAACCGCGCTCGAAGCATGGGGGCACATCGATGTGCTGGTCAACAATCTGGGCGATTCGATTCGCAAGCCGCTGGTGCCGCCGCCCGGCTCGGAGGGCTCCCCGATCACGGACGAGGAGTGGCGCTTCGTGCTGGACATCAACTTGACGGAGGCGTTCAAGGGCTGTCGAGCCGTCGGCCCGTCGATGATCGAGCGTGGTCGCGGACGGGTAATCAACATCAGCGGATTCGCCGCGCGAAAGGGAAGCCCGGAGTCGCTGGTATATTCTACTGCCAAAGCCGGTCTGGCGCGGCTGACGCAGACCTTGGCGCTAGAGTGGGCGTCATACGGTATAACCGTCAACTGCATCGCGCCCGGCATATTTCCCGATCCGGAGACGGGGGACGCCGACCAGATAGCGCGCTCGCGGGAGAATGCCCGTGGCTCGGTGCCGCTTGGCCGCGTCGGGGAGCTGCGCGAAGTCGGCCTGCTTGCGCTGTATCTCGCCTCCGACGCCTCCGCCTACATGACAGGGGAGACGCTCTACATCGACGGCGGCTTGAGCCATGCTTAGCGCTGCCGAGGCATATGCATCAATTTACTAATCAAGTTATTGATTAAGGAGATACAAAGATGTATTGCATAAAGCGTCGAAATTTCGTTAATTGTGTTTCTCAGATGTTACCGAAAACTTCGGTGACTCCTGCCGCTACTCCTCATACGACTACCTCGCCCCCCTCGGCGATGCCTGCGATTCCATCTCCAACATTCACACCCATACCTGCTCTCACCCTATCTTCAATGCCTGCGTCAACCCCGATCGAGACCCCGACGCTGTCATCTATGGTAGGAGAGATTTCCCCCAGTGTGGTTCTGATCCTCACCCCCTAGGGACTGGTTCTGGATTCGTTATCGATGAGTATGGACACATACTCACAAACGCTCATGTTGTTGGGAAATTCACGGCGGTTGGTGTGAGGTTGTCTGACGAAGGATATACAGGGGAGAGGTACTGGACGCAGACGAGGACGCAGACCTCGCGCTCGTCTATTTGGTGAGTTATTCAGCCGATATCGAACCCGTTACGCTAGGCAACTCGGACGAGGTCAGGGTTGGAGAGGGTGTCGTAACCATAGGGTTCCCACTGGTGGACGAGTTGGGAATATCTCAGACGATCACAAGGGGCATAGTCTCTGCCAAGCGCTCTACAGAATCCAGGATTGGGCTGCTCCAAACAGACGCGGCAATCAATCCCGGAAACAGCGGAGGGCCTTTGCTAGATCGCAACGGATATGTCGTCGGCGTAAATACTGCCAAGTTTTTTAGATCGGACGATGGCAGACATATTGAGGGAATTGGGATGGCGGTCTCGTCCAACGATGTGCGTACCCGACTGCAATCATTGGATTTGCGCAAGATCATTCTTCTGGACACACCTTCATAGTTTGGGATAAAGGGGTAGCGTCCAATCTACTCCACTTACATCATTCTTCCGGAAATAGCGTCAGCGCTACAGTCATTCTGCTGTATCCGTCTTCGGTTGCGTAGCTGAACGCAACCGCGCTGAGACTTTCTAACATGCGATACTCTGCACGAGTCCAACCTATATCTCGGGGATCTATGTTTTCGACTGTCTTGACTAAATCCATGTAACCCATCAATTGGCGTTTCTCTGGCAGATAGCTCGTAACCCGCTGGAACTTTGCATCGGACGATAGGTTGGCGCCGTCTCCCTTCTGCGCTTTTACGGTCGATTCGAGCATATCTCGTGTACTTGCGAATATCAGCTGACCGTCGTGAAGCACGAATCCGACTTCGTAATCTGTGCCTTCGATTGCCAGCAGTCGCGCGTCCCTCTCCGCTCCGATGTCTCGCCTGTCGATCTCCTCTCCAGCTAGTTCCGATAGCTCTTGTGTTAGATCGTCGAGCGATTTTTGCAGGTCCTCTCCGCTGTCGTTTCGATACGAGAGCATCATTGCAGCATCGACAGCATTATCTTCGGGATAATCTATCGCATCATCGAAGTCGAACTTCTTTACGGAAATCGTGAACTGTCCGTCGAGATGGTTTAGCAAGTCGTCTTCCAGATCTATGCCGATTATGTCGCCGATATAATCCAACCCGACATCGAGAAGGTCTGCCATTGTGGAGTCACTGCCTAGCCGTCCTTCGGAATCGAGATCGTATGCAAGAGATGCAATGTTTTCGTCCAGTTCGTACTCGTCGAGCATCTCTCGGTAGTGGTCGAGGACGGGATCGAACGATATGGAGAGCAGCCCGAGCGTGTCATCTGACAGCAGCTGTGAAGGGTCGGACATCTCTGGCGCCGCCGGCCACACGGATTCGGAAGAAGCGGGGGTGACGGATTCCATGACGACGCCCTTGTCCACCCACCCAAGCGAAGAGGCAGTCCAACGCAAATCCACTAGCTCCCGTATGCCGTCGAGCTCCTGGACATCATCGAGTCTATCCATTATCTCTTCGATGGAAATGTACATGGATGCAAAGCGGCGCGATGCTAGAGCGTTCCGCGCTTCTCGAAAATCTTCTGAGTCCGCCAGCGTGTCTTTGGAGTCGTCAGCGATTCTTTCCAGTACATCATCGAGCGCGTTACGGTCAGTCGCAAACATCAGCAGATCGTCTGAGAGAGCGTATATCTCGTTATCGTCCTCCCATATATCGAAGTCGCCCTCTGTGTCGCTGTCGAATTCGGATCCCCCTTCGGATTCGAAGTAGTCCAGCCACTTATCCATGAAGCTGTCTGCCGCTTCGCTGTCTCGAACGCCGATGGTTGCGACTATATGGGATTCATCTTCAGGCACATCGATATCGAGCAGCGCCACCGACATATCAGCGCCTATCCACGGTACGATGCCATCTTCTACGTCGATCTTGGTCGCGACTTCGAAATCTTCGAATAAGTCATCTTGGAAATTTTCCAATATTCCGAAATCTTCGTAGCTTTTCCAGATATTTACCATATCTTTCAGCTGTCCATCGCCAGGCGTGAGGGTAAACCACGCATATATCAGCGTATCGGATGGATAGTAGCTGGCGGTATTTTCAGGCTCGGATGTCGGAATTAGAGAATATCTGAAATAGAATAGAGCCGCCGCAACCAGCGCCACGATCAGTATGACTGCGCCAGCTACTCCAGCGATTACTTTTACTGACATAGCAGCGTTTCCTCAATTCACAGTTTCCTAATTGTTCTAACTGGAGAATATCCGCCGAAATTGCAAATACTATGATTCCGTCAGTATAAACCCTATCAGACCGCTATCACATCGTTTTCCAGTGTGCCGATGCCGTTTATTGTGATCGTTACGATGTCGCCCTCTCGCAATGTGAACTCTGGTGGCGGCACTATAGCTGTTCCTGTCAAGACGGTGGTCAGGTCGGGAACATAGTTGTGACGCTGGAGCCAGTCGGCGAGTTCTTCACAGGTGCGCGCCATCTGCGAAGTGGATGTGCTGTCGCTCCAGACTTCGGAGCCGTCGCGCGTTATGGAGCAGGCGATGTCGAGCGCGTAAGGGTCTATCTCGCCTGACGCAGGCACGAAGCAGGGGCCGATGGCGCAGCAGCGGTCGAATACTTTTGCCTGAGGCAGATAGAGAGGATTCTGCCCCTCGATGGAGCGGCTGCTCATGTCGTTGCCTATCGTGTATCCGATGATGTCTCCGCGGAACAGTACGAAGGCAAGCTCCGGCTCTGGTACGCTCCAGTCGGAATCTGCGCGGATGCCCACCGACTCGAACGGGCCGACGCAGCGATCGGGAGTGGCTTTCAGAAAGATTTCCGGACGATCAGCGCGGTAAACGCTGCTGTAAACATCTGGGGTGTCGCTCTCTCGGCGGCGTTCCATCTCGCTGGTCTTATAGGTGACACCCGCCGCCCAAACCTCCGCTGGCTCGAACGGGCGGTCGAATCGATATGCGCCCTCGCCCTCGCGCGAATTTTCTGCGACTTCGCCTAGATCGACGGGCTCTCCGCCGCCGCCCGCGTCCAAGACGCCCTCGGCTACTTCGTTGATCGTCATTCCAGTGAGCGACGCCGCCAGCACGAGGTCGGCGAGTTCTGTCAGATCAGGGTCTGCGCTCGTCATGTCGAGCGCGGCGCCGTCTGCCGTCTCGGCAATCAGGCGGATGTCTCCGTCGTCGGACTGAAGTGTGTAGTAGCGCATTGGCTGAAACTCCCGGCGCTGATGTTTTGATGAGCCTATGTCTATGTGTCGTCTTTAGTTTTCGAGCCGCCTGCGGGGCAGGGCAGAGATGCCACGGTATCTCGATCTTTCGAAGCGGCGGCTCTGCGAAAGCGTACGCAACGGCTCAGATTTTGGATTGACAGTGTAATACCCCAATTTTATACTTCACCCGATTATAGCGATAGGGGATGTGAATGTTTGGAACGGCAGGGTATCCGCGCCTTCTCGAGTACATACATACTATGACCCCTCCGCCATCCGATCCTTGCTCGCAAATCCACTCTGCGGAGTGATGTCTTTCTTCTTTTGGCCGTCTGACAGCCTCGTTCAACGTCTGGTGATCATATGACCAAGGCAATTTTCGTTACAGGCGGGGTGGTCAGTTCGGTCGGGAAGGGCGTCAGCGTCGCGTCGATAGGCCGCATACTCAAGAGCCGCGGGCTGTCCGTTTCGCTTATGAAACTAGACCCGTATCTGAATGTCGATCCCGGAACGATGTCCCCATATCAGCACGGGGAGGTTTTCGTCACAGAGGACGGATCCGAGACCGATCTAGACCTCGGCCATTACGAGCGGTTCGTCGATGTGAACCTTACGAAACTTTCCAATGTGACCGCCGGGAAGATATACGATGAGGTTATCACGCAGGAGCGCGAGGGAGGATTCTTAGGCGGAACGATACAGACGATACCGCACATCACCGGCGCTATAGAGCGTCGAATCCTGGATCTGGCGGAGGATTCCAGCGCGGATGTGATAGTCGTCGAGGTCGGCGGCACCGTCGGCGATATGGAGGGTCAACCCTTTTTGGAGGCCATTCGGCATATTCGCAGACACATCGGGCGCGACAATGTGTTCTATATACATGTCACCTTTCTGCCCTATATATCCGCGGCGAAGGAGCTAAAGACCAAGCCGACACAGCACAGCGTCCGTGAGCTGCGGAGCATCGGCATACAGCCGGATGCGATAATCTGTCGCTCCGATCATGATGTGGATGACGATATAAAGCGCAAGATTTCTCTCCATTGCGATGTCGCTGAAGACGCGGTGCTGACGCTGCCGACCGTGCCTAGTATCTACGAGGTGCCGCTGATTCTTCAGGATGAAGGCCTTGGCGACCTTCTCATAGACGCGCTGGATCTGCAGACTTCCGCTCAGGATCTGGTGGATTGGCGCGCGATGGTCGATGCTGTCCGCGCGCCGAAGGAGAAGCTGCCCATCGCCATCGTCGGCAAATATGTCGATCTGCAAGATTCTTATATATCGGTGAAGGAGGCGCTGCTCCACGCCGGGCTGCGCTACGACCGCGAGATAGAGGTTCACTGGGTAAACTCGGAGCAGATAGAGGCGGAGGGCGCGGAGGCTCTACTAGATTCGGTATACGGCATCGTCGTGCCGGGTGGGTTTGGCGAGAGGGGCGTGGAGGGCATGATCGACACGGTGGAATATGCCCGCCGCCATGATGTGCCGTATCTGGGGCTGTGTCTGGGGCTTCAGGTGATGGTGGTGGAGATAGCGCGGAATCTGCTCGGCCTGCGCGGGGCGAACTCCACGGAGATGGATGGGGATACACCGTATCCGGTGATAGCTCTGATGGGCGATCAGGAAGATGTTACACAGATGGGCGGCACGATGCGTCTCGGCTCCTATCCATGCGAGATAGTCGGCGAAACTTTGGCGAGCGCGGCTTACGGCAATGGAATCATCCATGAGCGGCACCGGCACCGCTGGGAGTTCAACAACGCATATCGAGAGAAGTTCGAGTCCGTCGGCCTGTGGCCTACTGGACTATCGCCAGATGGCGAGCTGATAGAGATAGTCGAGTTCGCGCCTAGCCGTTTCATGCTGGGGACGCAGTTCCACCCGGAGTTTTTGTCCAGACCGAACAGGCCGCATCCGCTGTTCGGCGCGTTCGTCGGCGCGGCAACCGAATCTATTCGCGAAGGCAGCCAGCGCTCACTGGCGATCTATTAGCGGCTGTCGCCGAGCGGAGTGGGTTTTGCTGACGCTCCCTAAGTATTGTCTCAGTTCGGTTTCAGGGCGTGTCTGAATCGCCGTATGTGAAGTGGCGGACGGCATGTGCGATGGCAGCGGGGTCGTTCATGTACATGTTGTGGCCGCTGTCGGCTATGGTCAGCGCGCTAAAGCTCGGTCTTTCGCGCTCGATTCGTTCTATCTCTTGAAAGCTGTCGGCGCGGGCGTCGCTGACGATGAACAGGATAGGCTTGTCCAGTGCCGCAAGCGTAGGCTTCAGATCGAGGTAGTCTCCCTCTCGCTCTTTCCAGTTCATGCTTGCCGCGGCCCATCTCATATCCAGCCGTCCGTTCGGCAGTTCGTAGGATTCGCGCGCGACGACATCTTCTATGACATCGGCGCGCCATCTGCCTGCCATCTGGTGCGCTTTCAGATAGTCTCGCATCTCATCGCGGTTTGCCCAAGTGCGGCGCGGACGCTCCGCCCGCTGTGACACCATGCGCTGAAACGCCTCATCGACTTCCAGCATCGGTTCTAGCAGCGCGAGCTTGTCGAATATGTCCGGTCTGCGCGCCGCCAGCATCGCGCAGACCACGCCGCCGGTGGAGTGCGCCACGCCGACTGCGCCCCGTATCCCGACCGAATCTGCGAACGCTTCCAAATCGTCTATGCGCTGCGCGAAGGTGTAGCCTTCGTTCGGCCAGTCGCTGGCGCCGTGTCCGCGCATGTCCAGCGCAATCATGCGAAAGTCGTTTTGCAGATGTCTCGCCACCGCGTCCCATGAACGGCTGGTGCGCATATCGCCGTGAATGAACAGCAGCGTTGGTGGCGCGGACGCTCTGGGATAGCGCGCGCTGTCCCAGAGCATATAACTCAGGCGTATGCCATTCACACGGACGGTGTGGCTAGTCGGCTCCGGCGTCATTTGTATAAGTGTATAAGCAGGCGTGTGGGCGGTATCGCTTTAGCTATCTCTCAGTTCGTCAGTCCCAGCTCTTCGAGTATCGGCGGGATTTGCGCCTTCTCTTCGTTCGTGAGCTGGCGGAAGGGGCGTGTGGTGGTGTCGTGTTCGATGATGTCCATGTGCTTCAATGCGGATTTCATTCCGCCGAAGCTGGCGGCGTTCGCGCCGCCGCCCTGTGCGACTGCGCCGACTTTCTGCGCGGTGAGGAGCGCGGCGTTGCACTCTCGCACGGTTTCGGTGTCTCCGGACTCTCCTGCCTCCCAGCCGCGCGCGCAGACGGCGGGAACGAGGTTGGCGATGCCGGGTATGACGCCGTGGACGCCGACGGAGGTTGCGCTGGTTACACGGAACACTGTGCCTAGGAATCGCAGCAGCGAGAGTTCGCCCTGTTCGCAGAGGACATTGAGCTGCGCGAGAAGTTCACCGGCGCCGGAGCTGTCTTTTACGCCCACGACTGTGCCTTCGGCTGCGAGAGCGGCTATGGTGCCGGGAGCGACGGCGGTCTTCACCGTCTGCGGGATGTTGTACACCCACAGTGGAAGGCCGACGCTTTCGCGCGTGTAGCGGTAATGATCCATCAGCTCGTCCTGCGAATCGGGATAGTAGTATGGTGGCGTCAGCGCGATACCGTCTAGCCCGATCTCTGCGACTTCCTGCGCGAGCGTGATGGATACCTGCGTGGATGCAGCGGATATGTTTCCGATGACTGGAACGCGGCCTCCCACCTCATCTACGACGGCTTCCATGCTTCGGATACGCTCCGAATCGGGCAGATTGGCAAACTCGCCTGTGGTGCCGGATGCCCAGATGCCGTGTACGCCGCTATCTATCAGATAGCTCACCAGCCGCCGCAGCGATGCTATGTCCACACTCTCATCCGGGTTCAGCGGCGTGAGCATTGGGACGATGACGCCTTTTATCTCTCGGTCGGTGTCTGCCATTGCGTATATCTCCTGAGGCTGGTGATCTGTGGTGATAGGTAACGATCTATGGTGAACGACGCTCGGCGCTAGAGATCGATCACCTCGAAGCTGACGGCGTATTCGCAGCCGAACTCCGCGCCGATGGCGTTGGCTATCATCGGTAGGAACATTTCGGGATCGACATCCATGCTGAGTCCGGCGATATATTCGGCGTGCTTCTTCAGTGATTCGACGCCTTTATGTATATGGTCTCCTACATCGACGGCGTGGGTGGTGTTCGCGGATGCGTTGATTAGCAGCTTCTTCACGCCGTTCCAAGGTTCGTATCCTTCGGCGAGCAGCTCTGGGAATATCCAGCGGTTGCCTGCGTCGCGGGCCGCGTCGAGCGCAGCGAGTCCGACGGCGCGGTGGTCTGCCTGATTCGCGGGGCCGTGCGCAAAGCGCATACCGAAGTTGATGGTCGTTATCACTTCCGGTTTGTGCCGCCGTATGGCGCGGGCGATGTCTCGTCTCAGCGGCAGGCCGTATTCTACGATGCCATCGGTATAATCGAGGAATTCGACGATATCGACGCCGACGACTGCCGCGCTTTCTATCTGCTCCCGTGTGCGAACTTCACGCGCTTCGTCTGGGGTCATGCCGTCGATGCCCGCCTCGCCTCTGGTGGCGAGAAGATATACGACATTTTTGCCCTCGGAAGTCCATTTGGAGACCGCGCTGGCGGTGCCGTATTCGAGATCGTCTGGGTGAGCGACGATGGAGAGAGCGGTCTGCCAGCTTTCATCCAACGGCTCGAGTTTCTGTTCGGTTTCTGTCATTTTCCGCCTCCTAGCGCGGGCAAGAAGTGAACTTCGCTGTCTTCGCCGACTTTTTCCAGCATTCCGAGCGGTGTTATCTCGCCGTCTATGGCGACGGATATGTTTCCTTTGATCCTGTCGTCTTCGACCAGTCGTTCTCTGAATCCGGGATATACCGATTCCAGATTATCGACGATCTGCCGTACCGATTTTCCTTCGATCTGCAGCTTGGAGTTCCCGTCGCTCAGTTTCTGCATCAGCGAGGGGATGTAAACTGTTGCCATGTCCGTTCCTCTCTTCTGCGCGTGGGGCTTGGCTCTGCCTCGCGGCCTCGACTGCTGTCGAGTGTCAGATTATTGCATTACGAGGGGATTTTTCAACATGCGCGCGCAATCTAATGGCGACAAGGCGAGGGAGAATGGCTCCGCAGATAGGATTCGAACCTATGGCCGATCGGTTAACAGCCGATTGCTCTACCACTGAGCTACTGCGGAGCGTCTAAGGATGAGGGGTGTAGTGGGGTGTAGTGTTAATACCACTACTCCCTGATGATAGCACTATGAGGGGTGAGATTCAAGAACCCAGTTCGTTTCGTTTTCATTCGCTTTGCCGCTCGATCTTCACCAGCCCATGGCGTAGCCGATGTTGTTCTTGGCGGATGCCGCGCCTGATATTACCCCGCTGCTGGAGTCGTATCGTATTCCAAGCACCTTGCCGTTTGCCCATTCGCCGGTAAGCTCGATGTCGTGTCCGCGCCGGCGCAGCTCTTCCAGCGTGTCTGCGGGGATGCGCGATTCGGCGACGACGCGCCCTGGATATTGCGGGCGTGGATAGAAGGACGATGGGAAGTGCGTTATGTGGACGGTGGGCGCGTCCAGCGCCTGCTGAAGATCCATGCCGAAATCCGTATGGTTCATGAAGAATTGGAGCGTCCACTGCTCCTGAGAGTCTCCGCCGGGCGTTCCGAACGCCATGAGTGGCGCGCCGTCTTTGGTGACTATGGTCGGCGTCAGCGTGGCGCGCGGGCGTTTGCGCGGTTCCAGCGCGTTAGGCCTTGCCGCGTTCAGATAGAACATCTGCGCGCGAGTGCCGAGCGGGAATCCGAGCCCGCGTATTACGGGCGATGTGCCGATCCAGCCGCCGCTTGGAGTGGATGCGACCATGTTGCCAGCGGCGTCCATGGCGTCGAGATGCGTGGTGTCTCCGATGTGGGCGTGTCCGAGTCCGAGATCGCGTACTTCGCGCGCGTCCACGCCTAGGGCGCGGCGGTTGTCTTCGGCGACGCTGAGCGAAGTGTATTCGGGTATGCCGTCGCCGATGTCGCCGGGTCGTAGCTCCAGCGACGCGCGCTGGGCGATCTGCGCGGCGCGCGCGGCGGCGTACTCTGCGGATAGCAGCTTATCGAACGGTACATCGTCGAACTTCGGATCGCCGTAGTACGCTTCGCGGTCGGCGAATGCCAGCTTGCCAGATTCTATCCATGCGTGCAGATAGTCCGCCGAGTTGTGTTCCATGCCGCCTGCATTCATGCTCTGCAGAATCGCCAGATGCTGCAGGAATGTCGGCCCCTGCGTCCAAGACGAACATTTGTGTACATCCATGCCGTCGTATTCGAGCGATACGGGGGCTTCGATTTCGGCCTGCCATTCTGCCATGTCTTCGTATGACAGCAGCGCGGTATGCTCGATGCCGCTTGCGTCTTCGACGGGGTTTTCGGATGCGAACTTCAGAATCTTCTCGGCGATTTCGCCTTTGTAGAAGGCGTCCCTCGCAGCCTCGATGCCAGCGACTCTGCCGCGTCCTTTTGCATCCTTTTCGGCGCGGCACATAATTCGGAGCATCTCGGCGAAATCCGGGTTTCGGTGTATTTGCCCCAGCTCCGGAACAGCTCCGTCTGGGCAATAGACTTCGCCGGTGGAGGGATACAGCTCGGTGAATTTCTGCAGCCCCGCGCCGATGGCGCGTCGCATAGCGGCATATACCGGAAAGCCCTGCTCGGCGAACTCGATGGTCGGCGCGAGGATGTCTGCGAATGAGAGTGTTCCGAATCGAGCGAGCGCGGTGGCCCATGTACCGACTGGCGCGGGGACGCAGGCGGGCAGGTAGCCGTCGCCCGGTATCAGGTCTATGCCGTTGTCGCGGCACCAGCCTATGGTGAGAGCCTCCGCCGACCATCCCATGCCGGAGATTGCGAAGGTCTTCTTTTCGGCGGCGGAGTAGATGAGGGTTGGAACTTCCCCGCCGATACCGCAGCTCTGCGGCTCGATGAGGGTTTCGCAGATGCCCATGGCCGCTGCCGCGTCGATGGCGTTGCCGCCGCCCATCAGTATCCGAAGACCGACCGAAGAGACTAGATAATGTCCCGAAGTTACCACGCCACGCTGCCCCATAATTACCGGTCTTGTGGTGAACTGATTCATCGGGTGAACCTCCGTGCGGACTGTGTTAGTCGAAAGGTCGATTGCTAGGGGATGATAGGCAGCTTGCTACATTGCCGAGAGATCATGCCGATTTTATCAGTAACGCATAACGGCGGCTAGACTGTCTGCCTTGCCGCGCCGTTCTTGCCGCGAATGTTCACAGGCAATAGACTTGTGTTTGGCATACGAGCATATATGGACATATGAAAAGAGTGTAGGAGTGTGGGCAGAATGGCATCGGCAGACGAGACGATTTTGAGCGTTGTCGATCAGTCTCCGATACGCAAAGGGGGCAAGCCGTCGGACGCGCTGAGGGAGACTGTGGAGCTTGCGCGGCAGGCGGAGGGTTTTGGCTACTCTCGCTACTGGGTGGCGGAGCATCACAATTCGTCTTCGTTTACGGGGACTAGCCCGGAGGTGCTGATCGGACAGATTGCGGCGCGTACTGGTCGGATTCGCGTAGGCAGCGGTGGCGTGATGCTGAGCCACTATTCTGCGTTGAAAGTGGCGGAGCAGTTTCGGATTCTGGATGCGTTCTATCCGGGGCGTATAGACTTGGGCATAGGGCGCGCGCCGGGGAGCGACCGTCTGACAGCCGCCGCGCTGAGCCATCCGCGTCCGCCAGTGGATGTGGGCAGAGAGTTCCCGCAGATGGTGGGGGATCTGCTCGGATTTCTACATGGCAATATGTCAGAAGAGCATCCGCTGCATGATATAAAGGCTCAGCCGGGCGATGCGCCGGAGACGGTTCCCGAAGTTTGGCTGCTGGGGTCTTCGGATTACAGCGCGCAGCTGGCGGCGCATCTGGGCTTGCCGTTCAGCTTCGCAGACTTCTTCGGCAACACATCGGAGTACGGCCCGCGAATGGCGGAGATATATCGACAGATGTTCCAGCCTTCGGAGTTCCTGAGCGAGCCGAAGGTGAATGTCGGGCTTCAGGTGATCTGCGCGCCGACGGAGGAGGAGGCGCGTTTCATCGGCGCGTCGCGCAGCCTGAACAAGGTCATCTCCGCGCTGGGGCTGACGACTGGCGGAATGCTGTCGCCGGAGGAGGCTATAGACTGGCCGCTGGATGATCGCGCCAAGGCGTATATGGCGCAATCGACACAGAGCTATATCGAGGGCGACCCGCAGCAGGCGCGGGAGGGGATTCTAGCTGCGGCGGAGCGATACCAGACGGCTGATATCGGCGTCGTGACGAACTGCTACTATTTCGAGCATCGGGTGAGGTCGTATCGGCTCGTGGCTGAGGCTATGGGGGCGGCGGATTTGTCAGAAGAGTAAAATCCGTGATTCGACGGGGGTACTATGCCAAACGGAGGGCCCTATAACTGCGGGCCATGCGGTTTCGATGCAAGGAATACAATGGAGCCTAAGAGAACCCCGAGGCGGATTAGGCTAGCAAGGCATTGCTGTGAAATCAGAGAAGTGGCGATAGAAGATCCGTTTTGGACCTACTGCGCCAACTATGCGTATCGCAGACCCCAACGACAATACGATACCAATTGGTCTAATTAATCACGCGAGTGGGCGGCGGAAATTGGGAACCGGCGTCGTCCGAGATATCCCCCGGTCATGTAGCGGGAATCCGATGGGGGCGCTTACACTCGTCGTATAGTCGCATATGGGTGCATTCGCCCGATACGGAGGAGATAAGGACGCATCTGCTAGACTTTCTGTCGGCGTTCGCGCGGGGAGACCTAGCCGGTGGCAGACGGCTCTCGATGACGGATATTGCGTTAGTGGTATGGCAGCTCGGCGAGTTTCGAGAGGCGCACGCTGGGTGATATTGGTATGGGTATGGTTGGCCCGATCCTCATGCGCGAGCGGATGGCGGAGGTCGCGTTTGCCGCGCTGAGGAATATCCGCGGAGAGATGAGGGGGAGGAAGGGTGATGCCTGTCTGCGCCTGAACGCCTGAACGGTTGTTATAGGCGAAGATTTTATTGGCTTTCAGCCCCGTCGTTTCGCGCTTCCCACCACGCCATATATTTGGATGGCGGGAGCGCGTTTTCGCTGTGCAGCTGGCGGATGTGGATGAAGTTCTCTCGGACTTCGTTTTGCAAGGCTGATTCAGCGCCGTTGTTGAAGATGACTAGATCGGCGGCGGGGGCTCGGTCTTGCCATGCGCGCTGGCTGGAGAGTCGCTGCTCGACTTCCTCCGCGCTGTACTGGTTGCGTTCTGCGAGGCGGCGGCGGGCGATGTCGGTGTCGCATGCGAAGAGCCACACCTGCCCGCACCAGCGTCCGTAGCCAGCTTCGATTAGGTTGACTGCTTCGAGTACGGCGATTTCGTCGTCGCCGAGAGTCTCGTTCCAATCGTGGATTACTCTTTCGACGGCGTCGGCGATGCTGCCGATGGCGGTGGTCAGCGCGTTCATCTGATCCGGCTTGCCGAAGACCTTCGCGCCCAGCCGTCGGCGGTCTATGAATCCGTCTGCGCCTACTATTTCATCGCCGAATATGGCGATGATGCGGTCGAAGGCGGCTGTGCCGGGGTCGTACAGCCGGTGAACGAGTTTATCCGCGTCGCAGTGGAGCGCGCCAGCCTCAGCCATCAGACGACAGGCAGTAGATTTGCCAGTTGCTATGGAGCCTGTGACTCCGATTATCAGGGGCATGGGTGTTGGTCGCTCGCTGTATTTCTAGCTATATCTATATTATTTATTTTGGGCTGGGGAGTTCGCGTCGGGATATGGCGCATTTCGCGCGAGCATTGCGCTATGTCTCCCGATGCGATGGTTGGTACGATTCGGGCGGGACGGCAGAGATACAGAGATATGGCTGTGGCTAGTCGTCATCCGCTGCCTGTGCCTGCTCTGTGTTCGCGCGATTCTTGAAGTGCGGCATCACCTCGCGCCCGAAGGCTTCGAGTTGTTCCAGCAGGACGCTCTGCGGCGTGCCAACTGGCAGCCCCATGTTGAGATGGTCGAGTCCGGGCCAGCGGTCTTCGACCTCTTCGAGCTTTTCGATGATGTTTTCGGGCGTGCCGACGACCCAAGAGCCGGCAGCGACTGCGTCCTCCAGCGTGGGCAGCCCGGCATTTGGCGCGCGTGTCGGGTCTCCGAGCGCGTCCATCTGATCGTCCGTCAGCCCTTTGACGAAGCCCAGAGGCGCGAACATCTTCATGTTCTCTTCGTAGAACGGTTTCGCCTGTCGTATGGCCTCCTCCTCGGAGTCTGCGATGAAGAACGAGATGCCTAGTATGAGGTCTCCGCCCAGTTCGGTTTCGTTGCCGTGCGCCGCCTGAACTTCCTGCCAGCGTTTGACGACCTGTTCGGATGCGCCGCCCGGCGCCGCGCCGCCGCCGATGAGTCCCTTGATGCCGTGCTTCGCCATGAAGTTCAGTCCGCGTTCGCTCGCGCTAACGACGGGCTGCCAGCATTCGACCGGCAGATTGACAGGACGCGGCACCAGCGTAATCTCTTCGAGGGTGTAGCCTCTGTATGGCACTGCTGGCGGGATGGTGTAGTGCTTTCCGCGATGGGAGAACGATTCGTTGTCGAAGGCCTTGAAGAGGATTTCGACCTGCTCTTCGAAGTATTCGCGGTTTTCATCCTGGCTCAGCATCGGCGCGCCGAAGGCTTCGACCTCGCGCGTGTGGTATCCGCGTCCGACGCCGAAGATGACCCGTCCGCCGGTGAGTATGTCGGCGGTGGCGAAGTCTTCTGCCAGACGCAGCGGGTGCCACATGGGGGCGATGTTGAATCCACAGCCGAACTTGATCTGCTTCGTCAGATGGGCGAGGTGGACGCTCAGCAACATAATGTTCGGGATGCACTCGTACCCTTCGGGCTGGAAGTGGTGTTCTGCCATCCAGAACACATCGTATCCGAGATCGTCCATGAGCTTGCACATGGCCTCGCTCTTGTCGAATACGGTTATCAGCTGATCGTTGGAATAGAATCGGTCGTTGGCCGCGGTTGCGGAGAATCCGATGTCCTCCAAGTCTATATGTCCTGCGAAGAGGCTTCCGAATTTGTCGATCATGGCGTCGTCTCCCCTTTGTTCCCGAATTGCCCAACCATTCGAGCCTATTTTAGGCTAAAGGCTGTGGCTGTCAAGGAATGGCAAATAGAAATAGGATATAGGGTGGATAGGATATTAGGGCGGTATGAGAAGGACAGTTCCGTGATACGCTTTTGCTGGCGGTTCTAACCAGCGGCGATACAGGGGTTGGGAGAGACCTGCCTTAACTCTGGCAGGGCCCGTCCAGTAATGCCGATCAGGAGAAGTGACTTCGCGGTGTTTAGCAGTTACATCGCAGTGCTGAAGAAGTATGCAGTCTTCGATGGTCGGGCAGGACGCCCAGAATACTGGTGATTCTTTCGCATTCAGGCCATCATCAATACTGTGCTCTTTAACCTCCGCTAATGTCATTCGCTAATATCATTGTCTCGTTGAGATAGCCTCCGAGTCTGTGAACTGGACGCTCATAGCATTCGGAATAGCGAGGAATGTTCTCGGCGTTCTTTATGGATATGGTTTGGCGACCTTTTACCGACGCTCGGCGTTGGGATTCGTCGTCTGCATGATATAGGCAGGAGTGGCTGGTGGTATCTGGTAGTCTCGATACCGCTCGCCGGCACGATCGTACTGCTCGTAATGGTGGCGCAGAAGGGGAATCCCGGCGATAATCAATACGGCCCGCCGCCTACTTAGCGCACAGTTCTTGTATGATTCGTCGTGTGTCTTTGTACAGGGGTTCTGGCGCGCAGGGTGTGTGGAGTAATGCAGAATCGTGGTTTTGTGATATAGTTCGCTCTGTCGCTTTCGTTAGTTTCGAGGGAGTCCAAAAGGCGTATTTGCGTTTTCCGGCAGCCCTAAATCAGGAGAAGTGGGGGGCCCATGATAATTAGTAACTACATCGATATACTGAAGAAGTACACAGTCTTCGACGGACGGGCCGGACGCCCGGAATTCTGGTATTTTCAGCTCGTTCATATGACCATCAGCGCTGTGCTTGCCATTCTCTTTTGGACCATTTCAGACATGATACGCATTATTCAGATTATATATGGTCTGGGCGTTCTCTTGCCGGATATCGCCGTGTCTGCACGCCGTCTGCATGATACTGGCCGGAGCGGTTGGTGGCAGCTGCTATTCTTCATACCGGTCATCGGCTGGATCGTCCTGATCATAATGTGGGCGCAGAAGGGTGATCCTGATGAGAATAAATACGGCCCGCCGTCTGCTTAGCGCGCAGTTCTTGCATGATTCGTCGTATCTGAGCAGGGGGCTTTCGGTGCGCAAAAGGTCGGTTCCGTGATATGCTCTTGACTGGCTTCCCAAGCCAGCGGTGATGCAGAGACTGAAAGACAGGTATCTGCTCCAACGCTAACGGAGCCGTTGTTTTCCAGCAACCCGAATCAGGAGGGGCAGCCCCCATGATAATTAATAACTACATCGAGGTACTGAAAAAGTACACAGTCTTCGACGGGCGGGCCGGACGCCCGGAGTTTTGGTGGTTTCAGCTCGTCCATTTCGCCATCAGCATCGCGCTTGCCATTCTCGTTGCGACCACTTCAGACATATTGGGCATTCTTCAAGGTATATATGGTCTGGGCGTTCTCCTACCGGTGCTTGGCGTGGGCGCGCGCCGACTGCACGATACGGGCAGGAGCGGTTGGTTTCAGCTGATGCTACTCGTACCAATCATCGGCTGGATCATTCTGATTATACTGTGCGCGCAGAGGGGCAATCAGTACGAGAATAAATACGGCCCGCCGCCTGCTTAGCGTGCTGATTTTCTGAGCGCGGGCTTCCGGTCTGCGCGGTTTTCTGCCACTGCCTCCGTTTTGCTATATTGACGGCAATAATAGGAGGAGCGCATGAGAGGCAAGGATTTCCTGTGGCTTGCGGATATGGAATCGGCTGAGATTGTCAGCATGGTTCGCAAGGCTCGCGCGATGAAAGAGGATGCTGCCCCGAAGGCGATGGATGGCAAGGTGGCTGCCTTGCTGTTCGAGAAGCCTTCGCTCAGGACGCGGGTCAGCTTCGAGGTTGGCGTGCGGCAGATGGGCGGCAGCTGCATATATCTGAGCAATGCGGATGTGGGGCTAGGCACGCGAGAGCCGGCTGAGGATGTGGCGCGAGTTCTCGACCGACTGGTAGATGTCATCGTCGCTCGAGTGTTCTCGCATCGGAATCTGGAGATACTGTCCGAGTACTCCGCCGTTCCCGTGATCAACGCGCTTTCGGATCTGGCGCATCCGTGTCAGGCCTTGGGCGATTTGCTGAGTATGAGCGAACACAAGGGAGAGCTTTCCGGGCTGAATGTGGCGTATGTCGGCGACGGCAACAACATTGCGTCCAGTCTGGCAATCGCGTGCGCGTCCGTCGGCGCGAACTTCGTTATTGCGTCCCCGCCGGAGTACAGAGTTCCGGATGTGTCTTGGAGCGTGGCTCAGCGGCGCGCGGCGGAGAACGAGACCCGGCTGACATGGACGGAGTCGGCAGATGCCGCGGTGGACGGGGCGGATGTCGTCTATACCGATGTTTGGATAAGCATGGGTGACGAAGAGGAGTCAGATGTCCGCCGCCGAGTGTTCTCCACCTATCGCGTGGATGAGCGGCTGGTCTCGCGCGCGGACAGCGGCGCGGTCTTCATGCACGATATGCCGGCGCATCGCGGCGAGGAGATCGCCGAGGATATGCTCGACCATCCGCAGTCCATCGTGTTCGATCAGGCGGAGAACCGTCTGCACGCTCAGAAGGCTATCTTGGCGGAGCTGCTGGGCGGCTAGAGAATAGTCGGCGAAACCGCGCCGGCGACGATGCGCGGCGGCGCGGTTCTAGTCTTCTCTCTTTTGCACTAGGCTAATGTTGGGCGCGCGTTTGGCGGTTACTTTGTAGCTGACGGCTGTATGCCCGCCGCCTTCGACCGTTCCGACGATCTCGACAGCCGCGGGGCCTTGCAGATAGCTTACCTCGCCGTCGTCCAGACGGAAGGGGCGGTCGTGGCCTGGGTAGAACACGCTGGACATGTCGAGCATCTTCTCGACGCTGTTGGATGCGTCGTTTATGTCCCAGAAGATGTTGTACGGCAGCCGTCTGCTGACGGTGCCTGCGTCGGGGAATGCGTCGCCGGCGACGAGGACGCTTTCGCCGTCCAGCTCCAGCATGACGGCTATATGCCCGATGGTGTGGCCGGGTGTGGAGATTACGGATACGCCTTCGGCAACTTCGTCGCCGTCGGAGATTGGCTCCGCCTTCATCTTGTCCAGCATGTCGGCGATGTACCATGCCGCGCTGGTATCGCCTCGCGCCGGGCTTTTGGCGTAGTCCAGCTCCTGCGGGGAGACCAGTATGCGGGCGTTGGTGAACAGGTCTGTGTTCTGGCAGTGGTCCCAGTGGAGATGTGTGAGTATGACGGTATCTATATCTCCGCGTTCTATGCCTTGCGCGTCGAGCGCGGAGACGAGGTTCGCCCGCCGCGAGCCGGGCCCTGTGTCGATGAGTATGTTGCGTCCGCCGACTCTGAGCAGCGAGATCGTGGACCAGCCGAATCCGCCTTGATCGGAAGTAAATCCAAAGCCATAGGTCAGCACATCGAGTTTGGACATAGTTCGTTTCTCCCGTCCGCTCTGTTCGGTAAAATACGAGTCATCGCCTACGAGCCGTGGTCATTCATTTGTCATTATTTATTGTCATTGGCGATATAGCATATCCTATTATTTACGAGGCTGCCATGAACATTCCAGAAAACATTCTTGCTGAGGTCTATCTTCATGCGCGGGAGGATTTTCCGAACGAGGCGTGCGGCTGGCTTACCGGCCCGCGTGACGGCGAGGGGGTTACACGCGTTCGGCGCGCGACGAACGCATATGCTCCGGATGCGCATCCCACAGCGTCGGACAGGTCTGCGGAGACTGCCTATGTGATAGACGGGGATGATCTGCTGGAGCTGAATCGCGCGCTGGACGGCCCGGAGCCGCCGCGCGTCATCTATCATTCACATCCGAACGGGCGCGCCTACTTCTCAGAGACCGATCGCCGCGTTGCGATCGATCCTTGGGGCGAGGGCCCCGCGTATCCGGTGTGGCAGCTGGTGGTTGGTATCGACGCCGTCCGCGTGGTGGAGGCGCGGCTGTTCGAGTGGGACGATGCCGCCAAAGATTTCGCTGAGGTGGCGGTATTCGGCTGAGCGGTGAGTTTGCCGTTTTGGTTTTGGATAGCCCATCGGCTGGATAGCTGCTAGGCAAGCTGTTTAGAGCGTCTTTTTCAGCGCTTGGCGGAGTTCGTCGATTGGGGCGAAACCCTCGAATCGGCCCGCGACGATGCCGTCAGCGTCGATTATGAAAGTCCATTCCGCGCTGGGCAGACGCCATTCCAAAACGGCTTGGGAGACTCGAGCGCGGCTCAGGTCGCCTTGTATCTCCTCTGGGTTGTCGTAGTAGTCGATGTGTATGAAGTTGGCGTACCCGGCGTATTCGTCGGCGAGCTGCGCTAGGACATCGACCTGCGGGCCGCAGACTGCGTTGATGCAAAAGGCGGGGCTGGCGATGACGACGACGGTCGGCTTGCGGTCTTCGGCTGCATTGGCGATTGCGTCGGCGATGGTGAGCTGGTACAAATCCGCGTCCCGGAGCGATCCCGTCGTCAGCTGGGAGAGCCGTTCGACATCGGCGGCGGTTCGGTTGCGGCTGGGTATGGCGGGGTCGCCGACTGCAGGCGTCTGCGTAGATTCGGCGACTTGGAATTGGATGCTTGCCTGCCGCGCCGCGCCGTCCGATCCTAGCGTGGTGGCGCGTATCGACCACTGCCCGGCTCTGTCGAAGGTCAGTCGAGTGGAATATATGCCGCGTTCCACCAGCGGAAACGGTCTGAAGATGGCGAGCGCGGTCTGCGTCGGCTGTTCGTCGAATTCGCTCTTCGTTGGGTCGCCGGTCGGGGCATAGAAGGATTGGACAGCGGCGGATGGCGCATCGACGAGGCCATCTTGGGAGACGAGCGCAAAGGCGACGCGGTGCCTGCCGATGCCCAAGTCTGGTGTGGCGAGGATGGCCTGAAGTCCGTCTTCGGACACCGGCCCGCGTATCGGCTGCAGCTCTGCGGGCGGTTCGTCGGACTGCGCGGAGGATGCGCCGCAGCCGGCTGCCAATACGAAAACTGCGGCTAGCATGAAGAGTATCGCCGCCGCTGGCTTCGTTTTCGGCCTGCTTATGACCAGCCTTATGACCAGCTTGGATATGGGCATTGGAAAAGTCTCTATCTCTGCGCGTTCGTGGTCTAGTCTAGGACTCGTTTCCCGGCTCTCCGCCGTCGTAGGAGCCGAAGGTGAAGGCGAAGACGGAGAAATCCGACGAATTGGATGTCAGCCGCAGCTCTCCGCCGCCGAAATCGGCCTGATCGATTAGGAAGTACATGCGCGATTCGCTGACGGATACATAGCTGTTGCCGTCGGCGTCGTACATTATGTCCTTGCCGGCGCGCGCGTTTGGTATGGGGGCGTCGTCGAGGAATATACGAACTTCGTATGGGCGGATATCGGAGCTGCCTTCTTCGGCGCCGGGAGACATTACGACATTCACGCTGGCGCCAAAGAAGACGAGTGAGACCCAATCTTCGAAATCCCGAGTCTCTCTTGCGTGTGTGATGCTCTCCGCGGCGTTCAGCCACAGTCCGTTGAGATATAGGAAATGGTTCTGATGGTCTCCGGGGTCTTGGTACATGACCACTGCGTCCGGCTTTTCGTAGTATTCGACATGTCGTACATATGGCGGCTGGATTTGTGCCATGATCGCGCCGTAGTTTCTTTCGTAGCCGGCGTACAGCTCGCGCGTCTGCGCTTCGTCGCCGGTTCTGTTTTTAGCGGATTCGATGATAGCGGGTTCGGGTATCGTACTTAGCGCAACACCGCTGACATCGTATCCCGCCGCCGACAGGGCGCCCCTTATTTGCTGCTCCGTCTCTTCGTATGCGCCCTCGCCGAAGTGCATGTACAGTACGCGTCCGTTGTGGTCGATGAGATATTTCGTCGGCCAGTAACGGTTGCCGAATGCCTGCCAAGTGCCGAAGTCGTTGTCCTGCACGATGGGATATTTCAGATCGAACTTTTCCACCGCCTCGACCACATTGTCATAGTCGTGTTCGAACTCGAACTCCGGTGTATGGACTCCGAGAATGACCAGACCGGAATCGGCATATTTGTCGTGCCATGCGCGCAGATGCGGCAGCGTGCGTATGCAGTTGATACAGGTGTAAGTCCAGAAGTCGATTAGTACGACTCTGTTCTCGTCTTGCATATTGGCGAGTGTGAACGGTTCGGAGTTTATCCAGCTGCCAGTTTGCTGAAGTTCCGGCGCGACGGGTGGAGACTGCGTGTTCGATTCTGGGGCGGGAGGCTGCAGTGTGGGTGTGGCCGGCGCGATGGCTGTGGCTGTGACTGCGGGCGCTGTGACCTCGGTCGGCTGTGGCGTGGGCGAGGGGGCTTCCGGCTCGGCAGCTGGATCGCCGCCGCATGCGACGGCGATCGCTATGAGCGCGGCGACTAACAGCGCCAGCGGCGCGACGAAGACGCGGCGCTGGGAGGGTGTGAATATGGTCATGGCATGTATCCTGTATCCGATAGTGTAGGGCTGGCTGGACAGTCGGCTTGGTGCAGGGTGGATAGGCAGTTACAGTCGAGCCGCTCGGATGCGCGCTGGGCGATTCGGAGGATGTCTGCACACACAACATACCATGTACTGTACTTGGGGGTACTGCGCTTGGGGATACCGTTCCCGCGTTGGCTGCGAGCATATCGCGACACTGCGCGGATGTCCCTTGCCTCGAGTCTCGGGGATTGCGTGAATATATGCTCGATTGAAAATCAAGTGTATATTATTCCCTAATACTCTTGTACGATGTCATTCGCGCTGGGCGGATTGGGTATGGGAGAGGATCGCACACCGTCTGCCGGCGCGCGGATGAGCGATGATGTGTATTGCTGCTAGGAGGCGTGTTGGATGAAAGTTGGATTCGTAGGCATCGGTTTCATGGGGCGTCACATGGCGCGCAATGTGCTGAATGGCGGTCATGAGATGCGGGTGTTCGATACTAGGCGTGAGGCGACGGATGAGGTCGTTTCGCTGGGCGCGGTTTGGACTAACAGTCCGCGTGAGGCGGCGGAGGGGTGCGATGTGCTGTTCACATCTCTGCCGACGCCGCAGGTAGTGGAGGATGTGGTTTGCGGCGAGGGCGGCCTGCTGAGCGGCGCGCGGCGCGGCGCGGCATATTTCGATCTCAGCACGACCGATCCGGCAACGATTGGGCGGATTGCGGCGCGGGCGGAGGCTGCGGGTGTGCAGGTTCTCGACGCTCCCGTATCCGGCGGGACACCCGGCGCGGAGGCTGCCACGCTCTGCGTTATGGTCGGCGGTGACAGGGATGCTTACGAACGCTGCAAGGATGTGCTGGATCTGATTGGCGATAAGGTGATGTACTGCGGCGGTATTGGCTCCGGCGCGGTCTGTAAAATCGTCAACAACCTCATCGGTCTCAGCGTCGGGGTGCTGCTTTCGGAGGCGTTCAGCATGGGGGTGAAGTGGGGAGTCGATCCGCAGACGCTGTATCAGGCGGTTTCCGGCAGCACTGGCAATACGAACTCGATGCACGGTATGCCGAACGGTCTGTTCAGGCGGAACTTCGAGCCGGGCTTCCAGCTAGATTTGGCGGCGAAGGATGTCGGGCTTGCTACGCAGCTGGGGCGTGATCTGCGCGTTCCGATGGAGATGTCCAATATAGCTCAGCAGCGTTATGTAGAAGGGCAGAACAGCGGATACGGACGGATGGCGGCGGGCGCGGTGGCGCTGGTGCAGGAGCGACGCGCCGATGTGGAAATAGTCGTCGAGGATGCTGAGACGAAGTGATGAAAATCTAGCCATAAATCGAGTACCAGTGATTATACGGAAGGGGTGTACAATCTCCCATATGGTGAGTATGGAAACATCTTCGGAATCCGCCCAAATCTATTCCAAAACCGTCCTGCCCAACGGTTTGCGTGTGGTCTCTTGTGAGATGCCGCATACCAGATCTGTCACCATATCGGTGTTCGTGGGTGTCGGTTCCCGCTACGAGATGGACGAAGAGGCGGGTATTTCACACTTCGTCGAGCATATGGTTTTCAAGGGAACGAAGTCGCGTCCCGATCCGCTTCAGATATCGAGTGCGATCGAGGGTACCGGCGGCGTTATCAATGCCGGTACAGATGAGGAATCGACGGTTTACTGGTGCAAAGTTGCCCAGCCGCACTTCGCCGACAGCTTGGGTTTGCTGTTCGAGATGCTCCGCGAGTCGCTCAACCGTCAGGAGGACTTGGAGACGGAGCGGCGCGTCATTCATGAAGAACTTGCTATGGCGAACGACTACCCTTCGGCGCGAGTCGATATGCTGGTGGACGAAATGCTGTGGCCTGATCATCCGTTGGGGCGGGATGTAGGCGGCACGAAAGAGTCGGTGGACGGTATCACGCGGGACATGCTGCAGGAGTTCATGTCGAAGCATTATGCCCCTTCGCGTGTGGTAGTGAGTGTTGCTGGCAATGTGCCTCATGCGCAAGTCGTCGAGCAGGCCGAAAGCCTGTCGGGTGACTGGGCGAATGTTCGGTCGGATGTTCCGACGCCGGTTACGCATATGCAGTCGGAGTCTCAACTTAGGCTAGAGTATCGTAAGACAGAGCAGACGCATCTATCGGTTGCGTTTCCGGGCCTGCCTCTCGATCATCCGGATATAAACACTCTGGATATGCTGGGCGTGATTTTGGGCGAGGGGATGAGCAGCCGTCTGTTCGTGGAGCTTCGAGAGAAACGCGGTCTCGTATATGATGTTCACAGCGGCGGTTCGCGTTTTATGGATACGGGTTCGTTCGTCATATCGGCGGGTGTCGATCCGCAGAAGGTGTACGAGGCGATACCTGTTGCGCTGGAGCAGGTTGCGTCGATGCGCGATGGCGTGCCGTCGGATGAGGTGGAACGAACCAAGCGGCTGATGGCCGGTCGGCTGATGCTGAATATGGAGGATACTCGCTCGGTGTCATCATGGATGGGCAGCCATGAGCTGATGATTGGCAAAGTACCATCAGTGGACGATGTGATAGCGCGCTTGGATGCGATAACCAGCGATGATGTGTGTCGCGTTGCGCGGGAGCTTCTTCGCGAAGAGCGTCTGAACCTTGCCGTAGTCGGCCCCTGCCGCGGGCGCAAACGGCTGATGGGGCTGCTGCGGTTCTAGGTTTTGGCTATCTCGGCATTCTGGTGGCCGAGCATATTTCAGATGCCGCATCCAAAACTGGATATGAAGGGGTTGCGTCATTTCATCCTTCTTACTTCTTAGGCATATGGCATAAGCGCGCGTGACAGTCTGAAGATTTTTCGCCCGCTTGACACTCGTGTCTATTTATTACAATCTAATTTACCCATCCGCCGGGCTGTCCATGATATAGGCGTTTCTTTATGTGGGCAGGTATGGAGGGAGGATGAGGTCGTGGTTGGAGTTGGCAACAAGAAGGCGCGCCAAAGATTCATAGACTATCAGAGTAACTTCCAAGCCTATAGATCTCGGATACAGGCGCTTCGCGCCGATGCGGAACTCGACGGGTTCACGATCGACCGAAACTCAGAGCAAGATTTCTGGTCGTTCATAAGATCGGCGAATTTCTCTCGACGGGCCGGACTCGCTCTGATGGACAACGGAGATGTTTGCGCTGTGTGGAAAGGAGACGCTGGGAGCCACCTTAGCCTCCACTTTCTTGGGGGCGGCTCGGCGCAGTATGTAATATTCAAACGCCGCTCCACTGGCGCAAGAATATCCCGTGTTGCTGGAATCGACACTTTTAGCGGAATCGAGAAACAGATCGACGCGTTCGATCTCGTCTCTCTGGTAAATCAATGACCGGAGATGATTTGCCTGACGACGATCGGGTTGTCCGGTATGCTAGGCCGACCGATGTTCTGGATGATGGATCTCTGAACTGTTCTGCGTTCATGCTGAGGGATGGCGAATCAGGGTTGTCGATCAATTGGCTCGACTATTTCCGTGATCAGCCAAAATCACAGCAGCTGGATGAGATCAGGCGGCTGTCGCGTCTGACCATGCGGCGAAATGGCCGGCTTGCAGAGTCGAACATGTGGCAGACGAGCGAATATGTTCGCCGAGAACTCGAGGGACTGCGTTTCATTCACACTCCGCTCGATGCGGATACTGGATATGCCCCCGATCCGTCGCACAGCGAAATTAGGGGACTGCCGACGCGTTACTCACCGGAGGCCGAGTTGATTGGCTATATGATCGCGGAGTGCGTATCTTTGTGTCATATTGCGATATGAGATAGGCATGCAAGCCCGAGAAAGGGAATGCCGAGCTGGCTGCTAAGTTGTGCGGTGGGTCGCGTTTATAGCTAAAGCAGCGCGTGAATCTCTCATGAGCCGAGCGAAGTCGTTGGGGTCTGCGGCGTCAATGACGCTGAAATTATAAATCAGCGGGTCTGTCGCCTTCCCTTTTCCCTGACGGATTCGGCTATGGAAGATGCCTCTGCGCGATATATCTCGAAGGCGGCGATATTGGAATCTCTTATCCCGATCTGACGCTCGATGCCGCCCCTGTGCTGCGGACTCAGATACGGGTTGTCTCTAACATCTTCATTCGACATTACCCAATAAACTATCTGGTCGAGCCAGACACCCACGAAGACGAATACATCGCATATATCGAGCTTCAGCTGCTGGAAGTTCATCCAGAAGGGGGAATTTTCACCTCGTTTGAGAGCCTTGCTTGGGAGTGAGCCTCTGCGGCTTGCGCGTACTGCTCTGGATGATTTCACTTCGACTCGGATACCCCCTCGAGCCATAGGTCATATTCGCCATTGTAATTCGGATCTAAGCCTTTGTTTGGTTTCTGAAATGATTCCGCGATGTCTTGCAAATGTCCCTCGCCCCATGTTTGCCCGAAAGCTCTTGGGGACAGCTCGAACAGATATAGATACCGATTGTCTGATACATAGCCGTTCCGAATGTTTTCGTATTCGGCAAAAGACAGAACGCCTCTATCTACGAGAAATGTGATGATGTATTCGTATTCGCTGAACGGGAATGCCGAAACGAGCGCGTGAAGTCTGGCCGTAGGACGGCGCGATCTTCTGATTCCAGCGATTCGGCCAGTTGGTAGAGGCGTTCTAGGAGCTGCTGCTGATTCACTGTAGATTCGCGTTCCTGTTTTCAAGGTCGATCTCCGGGAACGGATTTCGCCATTGCCATCCCGGTTTCTCCGTTTTACGGAGATGTTCCAATCTTCTGATTGTGATTTCTGCGAAGATGGGGTCTATGTCGCATGTAAAAGCTGTCCTGCGGAGCTGTTCAGCGGCGATCAGAGTGGTCCCGGAGTGCGCGAAAGCGTCTATTGTGACATCACATTCGCGGCTGCTGGTCTCTATTAGTCTTCTGATTGCAGCGAGGGGCTTCTGCGCATAGCATCCCGGTACATTTTCCTGCGCGCGGTAGAATACTTGCTGAATGTCTATCCAGACATTGCCGGGGCGTATCGTATCGGATTTGCTTCGTTCTAAGTTTTCAGTAACTCGTCCGTTCACGGTTTTGTAGTATCCGCGCAATACTTTCGGTATATCGGTGTAAACCACCCGAAAATCGGGATTGCCAATCGTGTAGTGCAACAGCTCTTGCCGTACCCACATCCAGTTGTTCTGAGTTCCGTAGCCGCGCTGATTTCGGAGCGTGATGAAGTTTCTTGGAGTGAGGTTCGGAAAGCTGCGCAGCAGGATCATCATATCTGGCAATGGCTGAAAACCATTTCGATAGTCTGCGCCAGTCCAGCAGTAGAAATGAGCGTTTTCGGCCATCACATTGGAAACTGCCGTTATCCAGCTCTTCGAGAAGTCGAGATAGGCCGGCAAGTCGGTCATGGAGAGTCTGTCTGTGTTCTCCCCTCCGACTGCTAAGTTGTATGGCGGGTCGTTTACAGCCAAAGCGGCGTGTGAATCTTCCATGAGCCGAGCGATGTCGTCGGGGTTTGCGGCATCGAGGACTCCGACGCGGTGTCCTCGAATCGGGTCTTCCCATACTTCGCCGCGCTGCAGACGGCATAGCGGAAGCAGTCGCTCGCGGAGATCTTGGCTGCTGTCTATACGCGGCAGCCGCTCTGCAGTCGCTCCCCTGCGGCGTGTCGAATGCCCCCTTGCTGACGCGCTGCCCGGCAGCAAGGAGGCTTGGAGTGGGCTTATGAGTTCTTTGGGATCTGAAGAGTTCACGAGTGTCAATCAGCCAATCAGCCGCCCGCAAAATCGGTCGTCAGTCGCTTCCTCTGTAGTCTCTGAAGGGGCGGTCGCGCCATTCGAGCGCGGTTTTGAGGCCTTCCGCGCGTGCCATTCGTGAGAACTCTTTGACGATGGGCGCTTGATGGGCGATGGCGTCGGTTTCTGCGGCTATGTGCTGCATGGTGGTTCGCCCCATCAAGTCCATGGCGCGGTTGACGACGCTCTTGTTGGCGGCGAGCAGCTCCCACGGTATTCGCGCCATTGTGCGAGCGAGATCATCGACTGCGGCATCGAGCCCCTCTGCGGGGACTGATTTCCATACGAGGCCGATCTGCTCTGCGCGACTGCCGGAGACGGATTCGCCGGTCAGCAGGAACCATTTCGCCCACTGCGGGCCGACCATGTATGTCCACATGTGCGTTGGCGGCGATCCCATCGAGCGCACCGGTGGGAAGCCGATTGCGGAGTCGTCCGCGGCGATGATGATGTCGCAGTGCATGGCTAGGTCTGTGCCGCCGGCGATGCAGTAGCCATGTACGCCGGCAATTACGGGTTTGCTGAGATTTAGTATGGCGTTCATGGTGGTGGGGGTGCGCTTCATGCGGTGGATGTCGGCGCGGATGTTGTCGCGCTGTTCCTGCGCGACGCGCTCGGCTTCCGGCGTGGTGGGCGGTGTGATGTCGTATCCTGCGCAGAACGCCCTCCCGTTGCCGCGCAGCGTGATCACGCGCACTTCGGGATCGTCGTCGGCTCGCTGCAGGCAATCGACCAGCTCGTCTTGCAGCTGGCGGCTGAGAGCGTTGAGCTTTTCGGGCCTGTTCAGTCGGACGCGGGCGATGCCGTCGTCCGATTCGTACTCTATGAATTCGTAGGACATCGAGATACCTCTTAGTGATTTGGTGTCTTAGATGATGATGGCGCTGGCTAGGATGCGCGAAAATCAGACATTGAACAGTATGTGTACCACATCGCCATCTTGGACTGTGTAATCTTTCCCCTCTTGGCGCATCAGTCCTAGTTTGCGGGAGTTGGATTCACTGCCGGATGTTATCAGGTCTTCGTAGGAGACGACTTCCGCTCTGATGAAGCCGCGTTCCATGTCGGAGTGTATTCTGCTGGCGGCGCGCGGGGCGGAGTCTCCGCGCGAGGTCGTCCATGCGCGAACTTCTTTGGGGCCGCCGGTGAAGAAGCTGATCTGGTCGAGCGCGTCGAACGAAAGCCGAACCATTCGAGCCAATCCGGATTCGCCTGCTCCGAGCGCATCGCGGAACTCGCCTTCGTCCTCTCTCGACATCTGGGCGAACTCCATCTCTAGGCCGCCCTGAATGACGGCGGAGTTAACTCCACTGTCGGATAGCCGCGCGTCTAGCTGTTTTTGCAATTGGCTGGCTTCGTCTGTGTCGTCGCCTGCGTTGACGACAGCGATTAGGGGCTTTGCAGTCAGGAACTGGAATTCGTTCACCCTGCGCATCGTGTCCGCGGGCAGCTCGTTTTCGCGTATTGGGATGCCGTCTTCCAGCGCGTCGCTCAGGCCGGAGAGCGTGTCTTTTTCGCGCAGCATGGCGTCGCGGTCGGAGCGTCGGGAGCCTTTCAGATTCTGCTCGATGCGTTCCAGACGGCGGCTGAGTATGTCTAGGTCTGCGAATGTGAGTTCATAGAGCATGGTTTCGATGTCGCGGAGCGCATCTACCCCGTCACCAGCGTCCGCAACTGTTGGGTCTTCGAAAGCGCGGGCGACGACTATGAGAGCGTCTGCGTTCTGCATCTGGTTCAGATATTCGCCGTATATGCCGCGCGTTTGCCCCATGCCATCCGGGGGCGCGGGCAGATCGATATATGCGACTTCTGCTGGAGTTGTCTTTTCGGGGCGGTACATCTGTGTCAGCGCTCCGAGTCGATCGTCTGGGACTTTGGCGATTCCCAGATTGGGCTTGCTGGCCCCGGAGTAGGATGCGACTTGCGCCGCGCCGCGCGTAGCTGCGTTGAAGATGGTGGTCTTGCCGCTGAGCGGCAGTCCGATTATGGCGAGCTGCATAGCATCGTATTAGTTATAGTAGTACTGCCTTATGTGTCAGCGGAATGCTGTCTATTCGTCGGCTGGTCGGTATTTGCCTTCGATGACGGTGACGCCGTCGGTTGGGTTTCGACTGCCTCCGCGATGGGCTGGATGGCCTGCGAGTTCCATCAGCACATCTCTGGGCGCCAACAGCAAGAACAGGACGCCGGCGCCGAGCAGAATGAGCAGATCGTCGATGCGGCCTATGCCGAATGGGACGAAGTCTGGCACCAAGTCGATGGGCAAGATGATGTAAACAATAGCGGCGGGCAGGATCAGCTTTAGTAAAAAGGGTACACGCCTATCCAGCATCAGCCGAATTATCAGACGGTGAATCCCAGTCAGGCTGATTAGCGCCCAGACTCCTCTCAACACGGTATCACCTCTAAAATTGCCTCAGAGCTGTTTTCGCTGCCTCAGACGCACTTTCGCCGCAAGCGTCTGTCCATTGCGTCCTCTGTATCCTCTTCGATGATTCTCTGGATTCTCTTACTCTCTGATTATAGACATACCGCGCGCCTTGTGATAGACCCGATTTTGCGCGATTTCTGATACTCTGAGATTGGCAATTCGACCGGAGGCCAGACATGACGACGCCAGACATGACGACGGATGTTATCAGACTGGATGGCGTGAGCAAGACTTTCGATGTAGGAGCGACGACGGTTACTGCCCTTCATAGTGTGGATCTCGTGATTGCAGAAGGGGAGTTCGTCGTCGTTCTGGGGCCGAGCGGTTCGGGCAAGACGACTCTGTTGAATATAATTGGCGCGCTGGATACACCGACGGACGGTATGGCGCGCGTGGCGGGGCATGACATTACGCGCGCGTCTCGGGGCCAGCTGTTCGCCTTTCGCCGCTCTTCTGTGAGCTTCGTATTTCAGACTTTCAACCTGTTTCCGGGGCTGACTGCTCTGGAGAATGTACGCTTTGGCGCCGATGTCGCGGGGAGAGACGGTGGAGGGGAGACGGCCGAGAGTGTACTGACGAGTGTCGGACTGGGCGACCGCATATCGCACTTTCCGCACGAACTTTCAGGCGGCGAGCAGCAGCGAGTGGCGATAGCCCGCGCGCTCGCCACTGGCAACCCGATTCTGCTGGCGGATGAGCCAACGGGAGAGCTGGATTTCGAGACGGGTTCTCAGGTGCTGAGATTGCTTCAGAGGCAGTCGGAGCAGGGCAAGACGATCTTGATCGTTACGCACAACCGCGAGATTTCACGGATTGCGGACAGGGTTCTTCAGATGTCTGGTGGCAGTATCGCCAGCGATGGCCCGCCTACGGACGGCAAGTCGGATATATCTGAGCTGAGCTGGTAGGACGGGGCGTGGGTGATGATCTGGCTGAAATGGTCGTGGCGCGATCTGCGATCGCGCTGGGTTCAGGTGGCGGTGATTGCCGTTGTTATAGCCTTCGGCACGGGGATGTTCTCTGGTCTGCGCAGTATGAATGTGTGGCGCGCGCTGTCGAACGAGGCGAGTTATGCCGTGTCCAACACTTTCGATCTGCGTGTGTCGCTCGGCGCGGGGAGTTTTGTGGAGCGAGGCGCTCTGCTGGAGGGATTGGCGGAGGTCGTGGGCGATGGCGTGGCAGTGGCGGAGGAGCGGCTGATTTTGCCGACACAGGTTTCGGTAGATACGGATACGCCGGAGGGAACTGCGCTGGTTCCAGGACGGCTTATCGGCGTGGACTTGTCGGAGGGCGGCCCGCATGTGAACTCGCTTCACGCCGCGCTTGGCCGGTCGCTCACATCTGTGGACGCGGGCGCGGATGTCGTCGCGCTGGAGCATAACTTCGCGCGGTTCTACGAACTGCCGGCGGCGGGGGATCTGTCGCTGGCTGGGGGAATGCCCGTCGAGTATGTCGGGCATACGCTGGCGCCTGAATATTTCTTCATCGTAACGCCGGAGGGAGGGATACTGGCGCAGGCGAACTTCGCCGCCGTCTTTACATCTATCGAGACTGCCCAGCGACTTACAGGGAAGGCAGACGCTGTTAACGACCTGATATTGCGACTGTCGCCGGATACGGATACGGAAGCTCTGTTCGACGCCCTCACCGCGCGTTTCGAGGGTGTGGGCGGAACGGTTGCGCGCCGAATGGATGACCCGTCCATTCGGCTGATGATCGAGGATGTGGAGGGAGACCAGCAGTTCAACACGGTAATGGCGATTGCGATATTCGGTGGCGCGGTGTTTGCGGCGTTCAACCTGACCAGCCGTATCGTCGATTCGCAGCGGCGCGAGATAGGTATATCTATGGCGCTCGGCTTGCCGACTTTGCTGGTGGCCTTGAGACCTCTGCTGTTCAGCGCGCAGGTCGCTCTGCTCGGCGTGGTGTTCGGCATAGCGATGGGCATTGGTGTGGCCGAGGCGCTGGGAGCATATCTGGAGGGGTTCATTCCGCTTCCCGCGTGGCGGACGCCGTTCCAGTTCGGAGTGTTCGCGTGGGCCGCGCTGGCAGGTTTCTTACTGCCATTCGCGGCGGCGGCGATACCGGTTTGGCTGGCAGTGCGCGTGCCGCCGGTGAACGCGATCAGAACGGGGCATCTGGCGGCGCGCGGCGGAGGGCTGGCATGGATGCTTTCTCGCGTCAGAATCCCCGCGCGCGTGATGTGGCAGATGCCGCTGCGTAATGTCGCCCGCGCGCCGCGCCGGACACTGCTGACCTCGCTCGGAATCGGCGCAATAGTGGCGGTGCTGGTCACAGTTATGGGGATGCTGTATTCGTTCGTCAATGTGTTCGACAGCATCGAACGGGAGACGACTGGGGACGCTCCAGACAGAATGGAGGTTTCGCTGGATACTTTCTATCCAGTTGGCGCGCCGACGGTGCGGAGCATATTGGAATCTCCGAATGCCGTGAATATCGAGGCTGGCATTCGCGTCGGCGGAACGCTGTTCGCGTCGGGTGAACCTGATGAATCTTTCGATGTCTTGGCGCAGTTCATAGATTTCGAGAGCGAGCTTTGGCGTCCGACAGTCGCGGCGGGCAGTTTGGATATATCCATACCCGGCGTCGTCATATCGGAGTCTGCGGCGGATGATTTGGGCGCGGGCGTCGGCGACATGCTCATACTGCGGCATCCGGTGTTTACAGGGGTGGACACCGCCTCGCTGGGAGAGACGAGCCTTCCAGTTCTGGGCTTACATCCACACCCGTTTAGGACTAATGTGTATCTTCATGTCGAATATAGTTCGATGCTCGGTGGCGAGGGGATTGCGAATCTGATACAGGCGAGGCCGGCGGCGGGGGTATCGCCTGATACGCTGGAGCTGGAGTTCTTCGCGCTTCCCGGCGTGGGGGCAGTTCAGAAGTCCGCCACGCTCACCAATGTGATAAGAGACCAGTTCCAGCAGTATATGGGGCTACTGTCTTTCATACTGCTGATAACGCTGGTATTGGCATTGCTGATAGCGTACAACACTGCCAGTATCAATATGGACGAGCGTCGGAGGGAACATGCGACGATGTTTGCCTACGGCCTCCCCGTGCGCTCTGTGCTTGGGATGGCGGCGACGGAGAGCGCGATCATGGGGGCGATAGCGACTGTGCTCGGCCTAGCTGCGGGCTGGCTTTTGCTGCAGTGGGTCGTTCTGGTCTTGCTGCCGGATACTTTTCCTGAGCTGCATATGTCTATCGTGTTCCCGCCTGCTGGCCTTGCGCTGGTGGTTGTGATGGGTATAGCCGCTTCCGCCGCCGCGCCGCTGTTCACCGTGTGGCGGCTGCGTCGGATGGATGTTCCATCTACTCTTCGAGTGATGGAATAGCCGTGGAGCAATGGAGCGGGGACGGAGCTCGATATTGGCGGCAAGGGCATGATTATGATGGAGAGAATGATAGATGATCGAGCTGATCTACGGGGATGATGATGTGAGTGTGGATGACGCGCTTGCGGATGTGATGTCGGATGTAGGCCCCGCTGAGTTGGGCGACATTAACTGCATAGTGATACGCGATGACGATCTGAAGCCCGAGGCGGTGATGTCGGCGGCGTTCACGATTCCTTTCATGGCGGATAGGCGCGTAGTTGTGGTACGCGGGCTGCTGTCCAGATTCGAGCGTCGCATGTCCGGCGGTCGCTCGCGCGGCGGCTCTGGTTCGAGGCGTCGGAACTCTCTCGGGGAGTGGGCGGATTTCGCCGACGGGCTGAGCGATCTGCCGCTGACAACGCGGTTGGTGTTCGCCGACGGCGCGACTGCGCAGAACAACCCGATGTTTCGCAAGCTGTCTCCGTTGGCGGATGTGCGCGCATTTCAGCTGCCGAGGGATAGGGAGATGCCCGGCTGGGTCTCTCGGCGCGCCGCCGCTTTGGGCGTTGGCATCGAGCCGGCGGCGTGCGTTGAGCTGGCGAATGCCGTGGGCAGACAGCCGCGTCTGATAGATTCGGAGCTGCGCAAGCTCGCGCTGCTGGCGGAGGGCAGACGGATTCGTGCCGACGATGTTCGGACGATGGTTGCATATGTGCGCGAGGCCAACATATTCCAGGCGATCGATGCGGTTACCGACGGGCGAACTGGCGTCGCTCTGAGGCTAGTTCGCAAGATAATGAACGATGGCAGCTCGGCGACCTATGTAATGTCGATGCTGGCGCGGCAGGTTAGGCTGCTCTTGCTGGCGAAGGACTTGGGCGGCTCTGGCGCGGCGCAGGACGAGATGGTAAGGCGGATGCGGCTTTCGGGATGGGCGCTGAACAAGACACTCGATCAGTCACGCCGAATATCGCAGGAGTACTTGGTTCGAGTACATGGTCTGTTGGTGGAGACGGATCTTGCGCTGAAGACGAGGCCGCTGGACGATCAGCTGGCGGTGGAGATGCTGATAACGGAGATGTCGCTTGGGCGATGATGCCACAGATGATGCCACATAGGTGGCGTTCGCATGCTGCGGGAGCGGCATCGGCAGGTAATGGGTGAGGTAGGGGGCGCAACCCTTCAGTCTCGGCCATCTCGCGCTAGGTCTGGGATGCCGTCCAGCACGCGCTCGACTGCTTCGAGGGTGTGACGCTGTTTGGATTTTAAGAAGAGAAGTTCGATCCGCGCGACTAACTGGCGAATAGAGTGGCCGCCGTTGGCTTGCCATCTGGCGATAACTCGCCAGTCGCGTTCGTCCGTTGGCTCGCACAGATCGACACGGAGGTTTTTACCGTCTGGCATGACTTCCAGACGCATGTCTTTGCCTCTGCCGAATCTTTCGCCGTTGTCGTTACCTGATTTCAGACTCCATGTGGAACGCCATCGCTCTGTGCGGCTCCCATCTGTTACCCGTCGCCATGTAAGCGCCATATCTGGTTTTCCTTTTGGCTGTTGGCTGAGAGAGTCTGCAGTGCGAATTTCTGGCTGGTATAGCTTACGCCTGTGACCTATATGATTTATGCGGGCTTGCTGTGTATGACGCGCGCTGGAAGAGGTTTGTCTGGCGCGGGAGACGGGCGGGCGTTATTGCCCATCCGTCTCCCGCCGCGTTTCGCGCGTGGTTCTGCGGCTGCTATATGGCGAATCCGTCCAGCAGCGCGGAGGGGGACTTCGCCGGGGCTTTCCGCGATATTTCGTCGATACGCTGGTCGAAAGTAGGCCGGGATGTGTCTTTGTAGATGACGCCGAGCGGTACGCCACCTGCGGACGCTATCTCGAAGGCCGATTTTGGATCTGCGTCGTCGTAGTCGTCGGGGATGTCGTATGCGAGTCCTGGTACGCCTTTGCGCGGGTTGCCCTTGAGTATGTCGTATGTGTTGTTGTACTCCGTGCAGGGCGACTGTATATGCACGATGGAGAACCCGGGATGTTCCATAGCATCGACCATCATCTGAGTCATCGGGCGTATTTGGCTAGACATGGTGGACGCGACGAAGCTGACGCCTATGCTCAGGTATATCTGGAACGGGTTGAGTTTCTCTTCGGTCTTGCCGAATGGTGTGGAGCTGGTTACGGCGCCGAGCTCGGTGGTTGGGGAGCTTTGGCCTTTTGTGAGGCCATAGACGCCGTTATCCATAACGATGGCGGTTATATTCAGGTTGCGCGCGGCCTGCGGAGCGATATGCTCGAAGCCGATGCTTAGGAAATCGCCGTCGCCTGCGACTACTATTACATTCAGGTCCGGGCGCGCCATCTTGACGCCCATGGCGATGGGCAGCGAGCGTCCGTGGATGCCGTGGAATCCGTATGGCTGTTCGTCGCTTTCGAGCATATGCACCATGTTGCCGGAGCATCCGATGCCGGCGACGATGACATTGTTTTCCATCGGCGTCTCGGTTTCTATGACGCGGCGCTGTATGGCGCCTTCCAGGGCGCGTCGCACTCCGAAATCACCGCATCCAGGACACCACTTGAAATCGTATTCCGGGTTCTTCGATGTCATGCCGTCACACCCTCTTTCTGTTCTATTCCGGCCTTCTTGGAGATCGCGTCCACTAGATGGCGAACCTTGAATGGCAGCCCTGTAATTTGGGTTACGGCTTCCGCGTTCACTCCCAGAGATCTGAGGTGAGACGCGAACTGTCCCATATGGTTGAGTTCGGGTACGATGACCAGCTCCTTTTTCTGCAGCTGTTCGATCATCCCTTTTGGAAGCGGGTTTAGGAACATGGTATAGAACCATGCAAGATCAGCGCCCTCGGCAGTCAGCTGACGCCATGCGTTCATCGTCGGCCCTTTGGAGCCGCCCCACGGCATCAGAGCGATGGGAGCGTCGGTGTTTTCCGCCTCGTATGAGCCGTCCGTCAGGAGGTCTAGTTTGCTAAAGCGGCGGGTAGTCATCTGAATATGGCGTTCGGGTCTGTGAGTGGTGTCGCCCATGCCGTCGTGTTCCGAGCCGTTGGCTACATATGCGCCTGGCCCGCCGGGGATTGGCATTGGCGAAATGTCCCAGCTTTCGTAGCGGTGATAGCCGTTGGTTCCATTATATGCGCTTCGCTGTTCCACCGTGACCGCATCCAGGTCTGGCTTCGGGATGTTCTGGTTGCGCTCCGAGAGCATGTGTTCGCTCAGGATGATGACTGGGCCTTGGTATCTCTCCGCCCAGTTGAGAGCGTGTATGGATGCGTAGAAGCACTCTTCGACGGTGCCGGGCGCGATGATGGGCAGGCTGATGTCGCCGTGTCCGGGGTACATAGCGGTTAGCAGGTCGGACTGTTCGGTTTTGGTGGGCAGCCCGGTGGATGGGCCGCCGCGCTGGACATCCGCGACGACTAGCGGAATCTCGGCCATCCAAGCCAGCCCCAGCCCTTCGCCCATGAGCGAGAATCCAGGCCCAGCGGTAGCTGTCATCGCCTTCTTGCCCGCGTATCCCGCGCCGACGATGCTGGTTATGGATTCGATTTCGGATGTGGCCTGATAGACGAATTTGCCGGGCCCCGCGAGGTTGCTTTGCAGCCAGATGAGCAGGGAGGTAGCAGGTGAGATGGGATATCCGACATATACATCGAGGCCGGCGACGAGGGCGCCGAGTCCGAGAGCGGTGTTGCCGTTTATTAGAATCTGTTCTCCCTGCGGCGGGATCGCGTCTGCCAGCTCGCCGAGGCTGAAGCCACTCTTTTCGGCTTCGGCGCGTCCGAGTCCGAGCGCTTGGTGGTTGGATTCTATGATCTGTTGGTCGTTGGGCCGTCCGCGTGTAAAGCGGCGGGTTACGAAGTCTTCGAGTATCTGCTGTCGGATATCGACGAGATATGCGAGCGCGCCCATGACCACCATGTTGGCGGCTCTGGCGTTGCCTGTGGAGCGCGCCAGCTCGTCGAATCGCATCCCGAAGCTCTTGCCGTCGGGGTCGAGGTCGAACTCTTCTGAGTTGTAGATTATCACGCCGGTATCAGACACTTCGCCGCGATGTTCGTTGTAGGCGTATTCGTTGAATGCGACCAGCACATCCAGTTCGTCGCCAGAGCTAAGCACCGGTTCGGTGGATATGCGTGTCTGTGTCCAAGTTGGGCCGCCGCGTATCTGAGATGGGAATGTGGAGAAGGTCTGAACATGGTATCCGACTTGGGCGTTGGCCTGAGCAAAGCCTTCAGCGGAGGTTACGACGCCTTGTCCTCCCTCTCCTGCAAAGCGAACTACGAAATCGGTTTTTTTCAATTCGGCGCTCCCTATGATTCGGCGCGCGCGCAGACGCGGCGACGCACTTCACCACTGTAACGATTTAGGCTGCGGAAGAGACCGCGTGGGGGGAATGAGGTATAGCTCTGCCCTCCGGAGTGTGTTCCGGCAGGCTTGCGATGATTGGGATGATCAGTGGGCAATTGAGGTAGGCGATGGTCTTGGGGACTGTGGAACTTTCGCGCCCTTTCGCAGGAGCGCTTCCGATACTCTCCGTATATTAGCGTACTTGTGAATATATCAGTCAGCTTTTTAGGGTGTCAATTTTGTGAAGTCTTGCACATAGTTCATTTTTATCTTCGATCACTGTTTATATTGTTGCTGTAGGACATGTCGTCTCTATACCAGCCGCTCACCTGCGTTTCGCTCTTTTCGCTATCCTTCTCTCTTGACATGCTGAACATATGTTCGTTAACCTGATCTCGTGAATGGGATGCGGCGGAGGCGGTTAGATATTTCATGATTGCGGACGCGGCGGCGAAGACCGCCCGGCGCAGGTCTGTAAACGGCCCTCTCGAAAAGGCGGAGTATCCGCCCGGGAGGGCCGTTTCGCGTTGTTCGGAATATCTCCAGAACAGGTGGGGTGGAACTCCCATTCGAACATGTTTGCTGATGCTGGCGCATATGTAACGCGCATCACATATAGGAAGAGGCGAATCGAATGACTATGACGACGGAGATTACCAGATCGGCAGTTACTATTCGGGACGCGCAGGATGCAGTCGGCGACGATGTTCCCGGTCATGGTGATGTTTACTCCGTGACCATCTTTGCCAATCAGCTTTCGCGCGATGGTATGACGGTAAATCTGAATGGGATGGACTTTACGGCGTATGAAAAGAACCCGGTGGTGCTTTACGCGCACGACATCGCCGGGCGCGGCGCGGCTGGCGGCCTGCCGATTGGACGCACACTTCGGCTGACACGCACCGGCGACGGACGGGTTAGAGCGGATTTCGAGTTTCTCGATGGAGACCCGTTCGCCGAGCGTGTTCGCAATGCGTGGATGCGCGGGTTCTTGCGCGGAGCGTCAGTAGGCTGGCGCGCCATCGAAACTCGCCCCGCGCGGCAAGGGCTGACGATTACGCGCTCGGAGCTGCTGGAGTGGTCGATCGTCGCTGTCCCGTCGGACCCGGACGCTGTGCGAGACGCATACAGCCGCGTGATGAGATCGCTCATCGGCGACGAACGCAGCGCGAACGATTCAGCCGAAACGCTCGTATCCTCGGCATCGTCCATATTCCCCGAATCGCCCGAATCGCCCGAATCGCCCGAATCGACTGTCATTTTCGATCATATGCGCGGCTATATGCAGGATGCCCGCGGCGCGGACGATGTGGACGGCGCGGGCGATACGCCGGATTTCTCCGAGACGCGCAGGATGCTGGCGGATCTCAGGAGCTGGGCTTCGGCTAACGGAGAGTCTGCAGCCACCGTCGCCGCGTCGCCAGATACCTGAACGGACGGGGAAGAGCGATCAGAGATGAGCGATAAATCGATATATGAACATACGCTATCCAAACTGGATGAAAACGAAGGGGAAAGACGATGCCGACGGCAACGAACGAGATTAACGAGATCAACAAAAGCATAAGTGAGATTGGGAGCTTCGTGAAGGAGCGGACGGATGCGCTGACTGGCAGCGTCGCCGCGCTGACGGAGGAGAAAGAGCGTCTGCAAGGAGAGGTTACACAGATTCAGGAGCGCATGCGTCAGCGTCGGCGGACGGAGGTTGCGCGCGCCGACGAGGGCGAACGCGGTATCCGCGTCCGCGAAGGGCGCTTCACCGGATGCGGCCCTCTCGACATTGGCATCATGCGCGCAGTTGCCCGCAGCTACGGTGACGACCCGAACATGCCCCACGCGCGCGGCTGGATGTCGGAACTGGGCGAGGCGACACGCGCTATGTCTGGGGAGATGACGGCAGATGCCGTAGATATGCACTTCCAGAACATGGAGCGCAAGCTCAGGCGCGCATATGTCCACGAATCTCAGGCGGGAGCGTCCGTGCGTGACCCGGAGATGCAGTTCCGACAAGCCGTTTTGCCGATGCTGACCGACTTGCGGAACACCGCCATGCGCGCCGCGATGACCTCCACGGGGACGGGTTCGGGCGCGGAGCTGACGCTGACTTTAGCGCGCGCCGAGCTGTGGATGGATGTCAACCTACAGACGATGGTTGCTGGTCTCATACCGATGTTCCCAATGCCTAGCCAGCCGTTCGATATTCCGACGCAGCTGGGTGATGTGAACTTCTACCCCGGTGTCGAGAATACCGCCGCCACCGCTACGGGTCTGGCGACATCGAAGGTGACGCTCACGGCGCAGGAGCTGGTGGCGCAGGTGCCGTTCAGTTTCTCGCTGGAGGAAGACGATGTCTTACCCTCGCTGATCGGCGAGATAAGAAACTCGCTGGTGCGCAACAGCGCCGAGACTCTGGATGACATCATCCTGAACGCCGATACGACGAAGGCTAACAACATCAATGCCGACGGCGCGACTATCAGCGCATCGAGCGAGGGCAAGGCGCACTGGCTGCTTGGCTATGACGGCTTGATTCATCTGCCGCTGATCGATAACACCAGCATGTCTAATTCGCACGGCGCGGCGGTTTCAGACGACATGTTCAACGAGATTCGCGCGAAGATGGGGCGATACGGAGTTCGTCCCTCAGAACTGGCGTGGATCATGGATGTCAGAACCTTCATCCGCGCTCAATCGGTGGACGCCTACCGAACTATGGACAAACTGGGGCCGAATGCGACGATTTTGACGGGTATGCTCGGCGCGTTGGAGGGGATACCTGTAGTGGTATCCGAGCAGATGCGCTCGTCGGACGCCGATGGCAAGGTTACCGCGGCTGGCAACTCCGCTGAGAAAGGGCGCGTGCTTCTGGTGAATCGCACACAGTGGGCGCAGGGATTCCGGCGCGGGCTGACGGTGGATACCACGCGCGACGCGCAGCGGCGACAAATGGTCGTAACCGTCAGCTTCCGACACGCGCTCACCGAACGCACCGGTTCACGCTCCAAAGCGACTCATACGGCTTTGCAGTACAACATCGGATAGTTGGGGACAATCGAGAATAGGCGGGCGAGAATAGGCGGGGACGGCTGCCAGCTGTCGGCGGGTTCACCCCGCTGGCGGCTGACAGCCGAGACGAACAGCGAAGATACCGGCTCGACGCTTAGGAATGCTGAGGAAGGATGGAAGACGATGAATGCCTACGCAACTTTGGAAGCCCTCAAGGGCCTGTCTCTTCTGGATATACATGGGAACGCGGATGATGACCGTCTCACAGTGGTACTGTCGGCGGCGTCGCGGCATATAGATGACTGGTGCGGACGACATTTCTATACACTGAACGCCGCGCGCGAATTCGACGGCAGCGGCTCTGCGACACTGTTCGTTCCGGACCTAATCGAGATCGAAGGCGGCGGGCTGACCACCGACGACGGCAGCGACGGCGCGTTTGCCTCTAGGTGGCGCGATACGGACTATGCTCTCTATCCACTCGATGCAGACCCGACGGGCGGCCACGATGCCGCAGTTCCATATTTGAGTGTCGTCGCGCTCGATGGGATGCGGTTTCCGTTCGGCAGGCGGGCTGTACGCATCGAGGGGCAGTGGGGATACGCGCGGCGTCTGGCGCGGGCGGGCGCGCTCGTCTCGGACATAACCGACGATCAGGGCACTATCTTCGTCGGCAGAGGCTTCCTCTGGCAGGCGGGTTTGACTCTGATGATCGGATCGGAGCAGATGCACTTAACGGGGAGTTTCAGAGACGCTCTGAGCGTGGAGCGCGGGGTGAATGGAGCCGCGTCTTCGGCCCACCGCGCCGGCGAAACTGTTTGGGTGTTTCGCTATCCGCCGCCAGTGGTAGAGGCGACGCTGCTACTTGCTGCCATACTGTGGCGGCGGGGTGGCGGGCGACATGGCTCTGACGGACTCGACGCCGGCTTTCACAGGCTGCTCTCGCCGTACCGCAAGCTGGTTACGGGAGTCGGAGGATGACGATGACTGCGGCGGTGAATGGCCTCGCAGGTCGGCTTCGGACGATTCCCGGTCTTCGAGTTGTCGGATTCGAGCCGCAAAAAGAGTGGAGCGAATTCCCTCTGGCAGTCGTCAGGCTTGCGCGGCGGAGCGCAGGAGGCATAGGGCTTTCCGGCGCATCGTTCGAGGCAGAGCTGACAGTTACGGTTTTCGTCCCAGACGCAAACCCGGCGAATGCGCTGACGGATCTATACGACTTTATGGAGACTGACGGTAATAGCAGCATCGAGGCAGCGGTCGCCGAAGACCCTACGCTCGGAGGCGCAGTGGACGATGCTCGACTTGTCGAGGTCGTTGGCATTGCGACTCGGACTGCTGGAGGTGTTCGCTGCGGCGCGGCGGATTTCAGAATCCGCGTGATTGTAGGAACATGATTATAGGGAATCGAGGGTCCTGAGCGGCGTAAAGAGCGAATAGCGTCAGAGAACCCCGATGCTAGGAGACAAGGAAGATGGCAGTTTTCGACAGCGGCAGATCGAGGTTTTTCATCACCGACGCGGATGGGACGGAGCGTGATCTATCGCCGTTCATCATCGAGCTGAGCGGTCTGCCGGGAGCTCGTTCGCTGCGGGAGGTTACTTCGCTGGCGGATTCCGGGCGGCGGTTCGTCCCCGCGCCGGAGTCGTCGGCCATATCGCTGCATGGCGTGTTCGATGACGCCGCAGGCAGCGGGCCAGATGCGATCCTCGGACGGCTCAGAGAGCATTCCTCCTCTACCGCGTTCACCTACGCGCCTCGCTCTGACTCAGAGCGAGGCATCCGATACTCCGGCCTTTGCTGGGTGGAGAATTACTCGGCCTCCGCCGCCGTGGGCAGCAAAGTCGTCTTTAGCGCGACGCTCAGGGTGGATGGGACAGTCGATAGGCGACAGACGACAGACGACAGGCGATAGGCGATAGGCGATAACGGGCAGGTGGCATTGGAATCGAATATGCCCCGCGCCGACCGATACTCGATGCCTTATGCAGGATACCCGACAACCCGTGATACTCAAAACTCGAACCTAGTCATACGAAACGCGAGAGACATGTCTGCCACACTCGAACTTTACGACGGCTCTAAATCGATAGACCTCATGCGCGCTCCGTATCATGCGAGCGGCGATTTGCGTTTTGGTCTTCCGCCCGCGCATATGACACTGGCTGGCGCCGCGCTTCGCGGTGTCCGCTACTCGCCGCGCACGGTCGAGATTTCTCTGAATATCAGGGCCGCGAGCATGGCAGAGCTAACGAATGCGCTGAGGGAGATCGAATCGGTCTGCGCGTTGGCTGAGCGACGAAGTTCGGCGGATTCGGCGTCAGGGGTGGAACTCAGACTGCGGCTGTCGGGTGATGCCGAACTCTCGGCTTATCGCGCTCTACGGGCGGAACTGCAGCTGCCGTTCGATCTGATGCAGGAACCGACACTTTCAGCCGCCTATGCAGCGCCGGGAGTCTTGCTGCGTCTGCTGCTCGAACCGTTCGGAAGACGCTCCCCCGTGTCGGGCGCGGCGGTCACCGTCCGCAATGCTCAGCACGGAGGCGCAGTCAATTACATAGATATGAAAGACATCGGAGGAACACAGGGCGCGATGCTGGGGCTGAAGATTGCTGCGGCTCGTTCCGTTCGCTGGCGAGGCGCGAAACGGCTGTGGCTCGCCAGGCGGTCTGGCGAGCGACGCGCCGACCAGCTCATGTTCCAAAACGGCTCCGCCGCCAGCGTCAGGCTGCAGAACGGTGTCGTTGTATGGGAGCCGAACAGCGACATTACGCCTGATGACCCGGTGCAGTATGTTACCGATACCGTGAGCGATACGCTTGCGTCAGGCAATGTCGCTGGTCGCTTCGGGTTTCGTTGGTTTGGTTCTGGCTCGGTGCGGATTTTGCCTCGCGCCGCACTTCGAGTTGGGACTCAGCGGTTCTATTTGTCAACACCTCCGTCGGGGCTGTTTCGTCTGCTAGTACGCTGGAAATACGATGCCAACTTCAACTCACGAGGCGCGATAGAGGCGGCGTGGTCTTCGGGCAGAATCTCCGGCAGCATCGGCAAGACGCGCTTTGTCAGCAATGTATCGGGAATCCGCACGCGGACTCCGGCGTATCGCATGGACGACTTGGGCGAGATCGCCCTGCCGCCGACACCGCCTGGCTTTCGTCGGCGCGGGCTGAATATCCTGCTAAATAATATCTACGCCACCGAGCGGCTCGGTGGACACTCCGTGCCGTTCGCCGAGTGGCGCATCGACTTCATCATGCTGCTGCCCATCGATGAGGGCGCGGCCATCGTCAGCGGTGTGAGACCGGACGATCGCATTTTGCTGGATACCACGGGCGATGTTCCCGGCGTCTATCTGCTCGACGCTGGCGATGTGGTACAAGGCTTCGCAGACTTCGCTGGCGCGCCCTTCGATATCGGGCCGGAGGATACCCGGATATATCTCTTGCGCGATGATGAGGGAGACCCGGATTCTGTCGGATTCGAGATGACGACGACATATATTCCGCTCGTCGCCGGGATGTGATCCTGTAATCGTCCAATCTCTTATGGCTCTGGCGTCCAATTTCTATAAAACATTTCTATGTAACCATAAGGCTATGAAAATGGAGTATTCGAGAGATGCCGAGAAATGTTGCGCAGTCCATAAAGTTATACGAAAAGGATGCGGTCGGCTCGACGCTGATTGCGGTGATAGACCCCGCGCGTCTGGGCGCGCTGGAGCATGGCACGCAGCTTCCGGGCGGCTTCGGCGTGGCGCGGCTGAGTGTGTCCTCGACCGAAGGCGAGTTCTGGGAGTGGCGACAGAATCGGCTGCTCTCGCGGCTGGTGATCGAAGAGACCGGCAGAACTGTTTGGGAAGGACGGGTGGAGAATATCGCGCTGGGTGGATTCTGGCAGGTGGAGATAGGCGCGGTCGGCTACTGGTCGAACCTAGAGGATGCGACGGTCAACGCTTCCTATACTGACGGCGCGGATACTGGCGGATCCATAGTCATAGACCTGCTGGGGCGGATGCACGCGGATACGCGGCAGCTTTCGTCTTCGACAGCGCGTATCGAGACGGGGCCGACTATCGTACAGAATTACGACGAAGATTGGTCGGTCTGGCGGATTCTGACCGATACGGGCAGGGGAGTCATCTCTTTCGGCGACGATGACGGCGCGCGGATGGATGCCGCAGTGTGGGAGGGGCGCGAGCTGCGTTACACTCGGCGTAGTCCGACTGCTGTGGAGTGGCGCGCGTTCGTTCGTCCGCAGAACGGCGGTGGAGTGGTTCGGATGTCCGCGCCAATCGACTGGGCGGACGCGGCGAACGCGGTGGCTGTTACATACGAGACGGATGGAGAGATATTCCGAACGCCTCCCACGGTGGACGCGGCGAGTGTTTCACGCCACATCAGACGGATGCGACATGTACCGAATATCGGCGAATCGACGCAGGCTACGGCGATTCGCCGTCGGGATGCGGAGCTGCTGTCGAGACGCGCGCTGCGCCCGCGCGCGCAGTCGCTGCTCATCGACCGTGTTTGGGACGCCAACGGTATCGAATGGCCGCTGTGCCGTGTGCGCGCAGGAGAGATCGTGCGCGTCCCCGACTTTGCCCCCAGCGCAGCCGTCCTCGACGATGCCGCGCCCGACGCGCTCCGCGCCTTCTTCATCGAAGAGACACGCTGCGATCACGCCGCTGGAACTCTGGAGATAGGAACTGCTGGATGAGGGCGCCGAATCGCCAATCGCCGGTGGGCAGAGAAACTCATACCAGCTGATGCCATTTAGCATTAGCTCGCGGCTATGTTCTCCTGCTTTATCGAGAATTAAGAGCCTTTTCGAGAAACTTTTCGCACCACTCCGCTACGGCCAGCAGCCGACGATCTGCGCCGCTCGCGGCGGAGAGCTGGATGCCTAGCGGCATATCCGTCGAGTCCAAGCCGGAGGGGAGCGTTATGGCAGGAAAGCCGCCGAATGTGAATGGGGCCTGGAACATCGGGTCGCCGGTCGTGGATAGGTCGCTCGGCGCGGAAGATGGCGTGGATGGCGTCATGAGCGCATCGTATGGGGCCATCTCGGCTGAAATCTCGGCGGTGAACCCGCGCTGGAACTGCTTCGCCCCCAGATAGTCCACGGCGGAGACGCGGAGACCGGTTTCGATTACGCTGCGTACATTCGGAGCGTAGTCGTCCGCGCGTTCGGTGAACCAGTGACCGTGGACGCGCGCCGCCTCCGATGTCATCAGCGTTCGGTGCGCGGAGAGCAGCCTGTCGAAGTGGATGGATACCTCGACTTCTTCGATCTGCGCCCCGGCGTCGGCCAGCGTTCTTGCGGCTCGATCGGCGTTTCGTATGGATTCGCTATCGGCTCTGTCCCAGAAGAATGTCTTCAGCAGGCCGATTCTAGGGGCGAAGGTCGGCGTGGATTCGGTTTCGGAGTCGGAGCCTGCTCCGCTTAGCGCGTCGAACAGCAGCGCGGCGTCTTCGACTGTGCGGGCGAAGTGTCCCATCGTGTCCAGAGATTCGGCGACGGCGATCACGCCGCGTCGGTCGATGCGCCCGAATGTGGGCTTGACGCCGACGACTCCGTTGTATGCGGCGGGTCTGAGAATGGAGCCTCCAGTCTGCGAGCCGAGCGCGAGTGGGAAGCAGCCTGCGGAGACGCCGACGGCAGACCCAGAGCTGGAGCCTCCGGGCGTGCGCTCTGCATTCCAAGCGTTGCGCGTCGGGGGCGGGTCTCCACAGGCGAACTGTGTGGTAACAGTCTTGCCCATGACGATAGCGCCTGCCGCGAGCATGCGGGAGACTGCGACGGCGTTGTCTTCGGGTACGAAGTCGGCCAGTATTGGGGAGGCGGCCATCGTCCGCATTGCGCGCGTGTGGTAGATGTCTTTCACGCCGACGGGTACGCCATGCAGCGGGCCGCGCGCGCCTTCGGCGGCAAGCTCGGCATCCCGCGCATGCGCCGTCGCCATCGCCGCATCCTCATCCAGCATCGCCCACACATGCAGATCGGGTTCGACCTCGCGGCTGTGAGCGAGCAGCGCGGACATCAGCTCGGCGGCGGAAAACTCCCCGCGCCGGATGGATTCGGCAGCTTCGGCGGCGGTCAGCGTGTGCATGGTTGGTACCTCGTCCCTGTTGGTCTGTTCACAGTCGTCAATGGCGTCCCTGTCGCCATCGTCAATATCCTCTGTGGCATTCTGTGCGCGTATGCCGCTATTCGCCCAAGCTGGCCTGCCGCTCTATTCGCAGCGTTCCCATACGCCGCTGTATGTTCTCCCATTCTGACACGAGCATGTTGAATACGACAGCGTTGGACGAGTCTCCGGTTTTGTCGAAGTGGTCGTAGAGAATGCGCGCTAGGCGTTCGGCGGAGTCCGCGTCGCTGCCCATGCGCCGTGCGATCGCCGCCGCGCCAGCCGTGCCGCCGCCGTCTTCTTTCGACAAGTGATACGCCATCCTCATGCAGCCTTCCCATACTGTCATGTTAGACAGCTCGTTGGAACGCTCTGAGGAGTAGCTGTCCAATGGCAGCAGCTGCACCTTGCCGCCAACGGCTGTCAGCAGCCGATGACCGTCGCGCAGGCTTTCGACGGATATGTTCACCGCCTGCGCCAAGACCTCCGCCTCGCCATACGCGCCCTCGCCGTATCCGTTTCCCCGTAGCCAATCGACGCAGAAGTTGCTTTCGGCGTCTAGGCTGCCCTGCTCTTGGCGGTGGTATTCGTCCACGACGCGGTTTATCTGCGTCAGCGCGTCTCGCACGGGGACGGGATCCCCGGAGATGGTTTCGACGCGCGAGAAACGGGAATAAACCTCCATGCCCGGCCCGATAGCCGCCTGTCGCAGATCGACCGGCGTGATATGCCCTTCGCGTGTGATGCGGCGGAGCGCGGCGGGCATACTCGCTTCCAGCTCGTCGATGAACTCGCTGCGGGTGGCTGTGGGCGCATCCTCCGCGCGAGGACGGCAGACGAGAACGACTGAGGATGCAAGCGAATTTGCAACTAAAGCGTTCGATCTATTGGCGAGTTCCGTGCGCATCGGCCAGGTGCCGACTATTCTGAACCCCGCGTCCACTAGAGCAGTGAGCATCGTCTCCCAGCCGGTGGATGTCTTACCGTCGCGGGACTCCTCCTGCTGTTTGTACGCATAGAAAATGGACGACGGAAACTCGGGGCTGCTGCGCTCTCTGATCAGTTTCAGCGTCTTGCCCATGAGGTCTTCGAATCTTTCACGGGCGTTCTCGAATCTGGGCACGGCTATCATCTCTTCGTCTACCGGAACTAGGATTCCAGAAAACAGTTCGGGGTAGATTTCTCGAAGTAAGGGGCGCAGCCACACATAGAAGAAATCGGACAGCTCGGCGTAGCTGATATTGTCGTAGTATGGCGGGTCGGTGACGATGACAGGGCCGCTTTCGGCATGAATCGTAGTGGATGCGTCCGCCTGATGAACTTCGCCGGTGATGACATTTGCAGAAAGACGCTCTATGACTCTGGCAACCCAGTCCACCTGCGCTTTCCAGTTTTGAGTCGAATGCGAAAACGGATTTGCTTCGGCGAAATCCCAAATCATGGGAATTGCCTGACGGCTGAAAACACTAGCGACACCGTCGCTAGTGTTTTCCCATCTCGAAAAGCTAGAGCATCCACCCGCTAGGCGACCAACTGCCAGAGCGAGGTATGTACAAACTGCATCTGCATACTCTGTGGACGCCCGATGCTCGACAACCAGCGCGCGAACCTCTGACAGCAAATCGCTGAATGTAGTCAACGCGACGAGCTGACGCTCTGTGAAAAGTTCGTGCCAATTTTCAATGCCGTACCCACGACCGCTTACAAGGTAAGCGGTCGTGGGCATGCGCTGCGCTGGACGCCAGCTCGGTTTCGCCTCTCGCGCCTTTGCGATATGCTCATCCGTCGGGGACAAGAATATGCGCTTTCGATCGCCCTCGGCCACTACCGCCGTCATCTGCTCGCCCATCCTGCCGGCGCGAGACTGCTCACGAACATAGGACAGCGGACTCGCCGTATCGCACACGATGCATACCGCGCCGTTGCGAGTTACCGTCCTGCCTGCTGAGGGAACGCCCTCGTCATGATCTTGCGCCTCGAACGAAACGGTCTTCGCCTCGCTATCTACGACGGGGCGTATCCAGTGGAGGTTGTTGCTTTTGGTGGAGAGCCGAAAGGTGGTCAGCAGCGGCATCGAGATTCCGCAGGCGGGGTTGGAACATGGCACGGTTCGCGCCCAAAGCCACGCGATGACTGTCGCTTCGCCTCCGTCGGACAGTTTTGCTTTGGGGTATAGATGGCCTATTCGCTCGAAGGCGCGCTCGCGCATCCAGCGTCCGTAGTATCGGATGTCGTCCGCAAGCCCCATCGCGCCGCGCCATTTTAGGACTTGCGGCCTGCGGTTCTTTCCCCTGCCAATGAGCTTTTTCGTGCGCAAGCCCATCGGGTCGGCGTCAGGATTCGAGGGCGGACGACCTGCGAACTTGGGCGGTATCTCGATTAGCGCCTTGTTGATCAGCACGGCCACGGGGTTCAGGTCGGAGGCGATGGCGTTCAGCCCCAGCCGCTGAGCTTCCAGCGGGATGGAACCGCCGCCGGCGAACGGGTCGTATATCGGCAGGGATTTATCGCGAAGGTATCGCAATACGGCGGCGGGATCGTCCCGCTCCGGCGGCGTTTCGCTGCGTCCGCGAGCTACGGAGCGGGCTATCTCCCAGCGCGACTCGTCTATGAGCGCGCGAGCCTCGGGCTTGGTTTCGTCCGTGCTTTCCCATCTGACCAGCCGCTCTATGATGCGATGCAGTCGCGCTCGCTCGACGCCCTTCTCCTCGTCCGTTTCGTACTCCTCCAAGTCGATCGGATCATCGACCATGCTGGCGAATATCACCGCGCGACAGGCGGCGAGAGGCCTGCGCGCCCACCAGAGATGCAGCGTCGAAGGATGGCCGTGCCGTATGGACTTCTCACGCGAGGACTGCGCGTTTATGGTGTCCAGCGGCAGATCGACTTCGATCAGCTTGCGGCGGGGCATGGCGTAGTGGCTCCGTTTTCGTTGTTCGGTTTGGGCTTGGGAGAATCGTAAAGCTCCTAGTAATGTTATCATTCTCGCTTGGTCGGCTGCTTGCTGTGGCTATTTTGTGCTGTCATCATCTACGCTTGCTGTTTCATTGCCGATTCGGGCGACCTTCGTATATTAGGCATATGCTGTCGGAGTTCATGTGAACTTTTTTAGGAATCCCCCGTCCGCCCTGGGACTGCTTTCGGAGCGTGATTTCAGGAGATATTTCGTCGCGGATGCGATGTTCGATCTCGGCGCGGAGCTTCGGCGCGTCAGCATGGGCTGGATCGCGCTTGGGCTGACGGGTTCGCCGCTCTGGGTGGGGCTGATTACGGGCATACCGGGTCTGACGATGGCGTTGTTCGCTCCGCTGGCGGGCGTTGCGGTGGATCGATACGACAGGCGGAACATCTTGATTGGGGTTCGGCTGTCGTTCGCAGCCATTGCGTTTGCGATAGGGGCGCTGGTCTTGCTGGACGCTGTGAGTGTGTGGCATTTGCTGGCGGTATCGCTGGTGGTCGGGGCGATTCATTCGATATCGCTTCCTGCGCTGCGGGCGTTCATTACCGATCTGGTGGGTCGGCGTCGGCTGATGTCGGCGAACGCGCTGACTGGGGCTTCGAGTTCGGCTGGGGAGCTGGCTGGGCCGCTGCTCGCCGGTTTCGTGATTGCGGCATTCGGCGTCGGGCCTGTCTTTCTGATCGCCTCGTTCGTCTTCGGCGTTTGCGGTCTCATGCTGCTGAGGGTTGCGCGCCGCCCTGCGCGGAGCAGTTCGCGCGAGCCGTTCCTATTGCAGATTTCGCAGGGGATTGCCTATGTGTATAGGACTCCGCCATTGCCCGCGCTGCTGGTCGTTACGCTGACGCAGCTGCCCTCCGCTGTGATAATACCGCTCATTCCCGTCTATGCGCGGGAGCCGCTGGGCGTGGGCGCGGCGGGATACGGGGTGATGTCCGCCGCGTTGGGCGTGGGCTTTCTCGCGGGCTCGCTCGTTACAGTCGCCGTGGGAGATCTGCCGAAGAAGGGTTTGCTGCTCGTTCTGACGGCGTTGGTTTGGGATGTGAGCACTGTTGGATTCGGCTTCTCGCGGCTGTTTCCGCTGTCTTTGGGGCTGCTGTTCGCTATGGGAGTGGCCGGCTCGCTCCATGTCATAACGCTGCTGACGCTGTTCCAGACCATCACGCGGGACGATATGCAAGGGCGCGTGCTGAGCATATACGGCGTTCTGGCGTCATCGTTTCCGCTGGGGTTCGTTCTGGGCGGCGCGCTGGCGGAGGCGTTCGGCGGGGAGGTCGCTATCCTGCTTGGCACGCTGGGCAGCACTCCGCCGGTGGCGGCGGCCTATCTGATGTCGCGCGAGATGCGGCGGAGGTGAATTGGGGCCTGTCGGCTTATGCCTGTCAGCTTGCGGCTGACGGCGGCGGCGCGGGCGTCTTCGGCTGTCGGCGTTTTCGTGTGCGGCGATGGCGGAGTACGCCTCGTTCGACATTGTTCTTCATACGCTCGTACTCCGAACATATCTCCGCGCCGATCAGGATTATCAGGCTGCTTACATATACCCACAACAGCAGCACGATGACTGGGGCTATCGAGCCGTAAACGGTGTTGTAAGCCCCCCATCTGTCCAAATAGAAGATGAAGAGGTCTTTGGAAAGCTCGAACATTAGGCCCGACGAGATGGCTCCCGGCCAGATGTATTTCCAGTATGTTTTGGTGTTGGGCATGAATTTGTATATCAGCAAGAACATGGCGATGACGAGGCCGATAGAAGTGAGGCGCAGCAGTATTTGCGTTGTGCCGCTCAGCAGCGGCTCCAGAACCGGGCCGCCGAGCGCGGCTATCTCTTCCGTCGATTGCACAGTCGCCGCGCTCGCTAGGGACAGCGCCAGCAGGATGCCCACGCTGAGCGCCATGAGCAGATGACGAGGTTTGTTGATGTAGATGGGTCTGTCGGAGTGTATGTCCCATGCGCGGTTGATAGCGCGGTTGATGGCCCCGAACATCGCGCTGCCCGACCAGATCATCCCAAGCACGGATGTTATTCCGATCGCGCCCCGCAGGCTGACCACCGCGCTGATGTTGTCCTCTATGAACTTCTCGGAGCCGGGCAGAAAGTCGGATGTTACATCCGAGAGCGTTACATGAACCTGATCCGATTCCACTAAAAAAGAGGACAAAGCTATCAGCCCCAGAAGCAGCGGGAAGATAGAGAACAGCGCGTAGTATGCCACTCCCGCCGCCATGTGCGATAAGTCGTCCTCCGCCGCTTCCTTTACTGTCCTGATCATCAGTTCGACGATGAAGTAGGAGCGGATGCGGGCTACGATGCCGCCGAATCGTTTGTCTATGCGATCCGAGAGCCGCGTGAAGTATCTGCGTAAAGCTCGTACTAGTTCAGAATCCATATCACGGAACGCTCAGCGCGAATTGGAAGGCGTCTTCTATGTCGGAGTTGGGCTGTCTCAGAATCGTGGTGTTGACGGTGATGTGAATGGCGTTGGCCTGGTCGATGGCGTTGGCCTCCGGGAATATCCAGACATTACGCTCCGCCATCTTTTCGCGGAATCGTTCGGGATCGACCTTCTGAGCCAGTTCCATGCGAAATATGTTGGAGCCGCGCGCGTATGTTTTCACTCTGACGCCGCCCAGCCGGTCGAGTTGGGCGAACAGCTCTTTGGCTTTGGACATGGCTTGGGCGAATCTGTTTTGGAAGTCTTCCAGTTCGTTCAGCGCGAGCGCGGCGGCGAGAGCGGAGCTAGCCAGCCCTCCGCCGAACATTCTGCGGTCTTGGAACATCTCTGCGCAGAGCTCCCGCGTGCCGGCCAGAATCGCGCCGAACGGAGCGGCGAGGTATTTGTACAGCGATACATAAACGGTATCGAACATTGCGGCGTATTCGGCGGGCGGAACCCCGCTCGCCGCGCTCGACATGAACAGCCGCGCGCCGTCCAGATGCGTTCCGATGTTTTCGGCGCGGCAGTAGTCTGTAATAGCTTTCATGTCCTCGATCGGCGCGGTCTGCCCGAACTGTCGGCGGACGGGGCTTTCGATCATCAGCGCGCCGATGGGGTTGGAAACGCGCCCGCCACGCGCCATATCGACGGCGCGGCATACATCGTCCAGCGTGAAGCATACGCCGCCCTGCGCCAGCGCGATTAGGTTTATACCGCTGAGACGCTGGACGCAATCGCCGGTGTCGTTGTATAGGTGGCTCTGCTCTTGGACGATGGCGCGCGGCCTTTCGCCGCACAGCTTTCGTATCGCGAGATGGTTGGCAAGCGTGCCGGACGGCATGAACACTGCAGCCTCTTTGCCCAGAACGGCGGCCATCTTCGCCTCCAGCTCCTCGACGACGCCTCCGAGCGAATAGCTGTCCGGCGCGATGCCGCGTGTTGCGGCTATGTCCGCCAGCCGAGCCGCCATCGTCGCGGGCGTGCTGGGTTCGCCGTCGCCTCTGAATACGACAGCATCGTCTGAATACGCCGGCGGATATGCCGCGCCGCGTCTTGTCGCCATGAAAGAAATCTCCGTCCCCGTCTCCGCTCGGTCTCTGCCTCTGCGCCGCTCAGCGCATTCATATATGTATGGCTCGAGTGTAATGGGGCTAATGCCGCCGCGCAAAATACCGCTGTCTAATATAAATGGGTTATCCCTATATATTACATATTACATTCAATCGACATCCGCTGGTTAGTGGAGATTGGCGGCGGCGGTCTGGTCTCTATGGGATTGGGCGGGGATTGGGCGGCGGCCTAGCCCTTTACGCCGCGCCTTGTCGCTGGTATGATGTATGCTAATAGAACAAATGTACTGTTAGCAAGGATGGTTCATATGGCGCAGCGTGAAATACGGACTCCCGCATGTAGGGACAGACAGCCCGATACGCAATCTGCAGAGCCGCTATCGCTGGCGGATCTGATCATGGACAGTACAGAGGAGGGCAGCGCGGCGGTGCGCTTTCTGGTTCAGGCTATGCTCGGCGAGCTGGACGGATTTAGGCCGGCAGATCGCATTGCCGCCGCGCGGGAGCTGCTCGATCGCTGCTACGGCAAGCCGTCGGCGTCCGCCTCCGGCGCGGATTCGGAGATGGACTCGGATTTGGCGCGGGCGCGGGCTGTGCTTCAGGCGCGTATAGATGCCGTTCTCGGCTCGGTGGATGATGATCGGAGCTGTGAATGAGCGACGACGCAGAGCAGCTGTACATGCCGCATATACCGCGCGAGATGCGCTCGCGTATTTTGGCAGACCTCTCCGGCTTGAGCGGGCTTTCGGCGCAGATGGCTAGTTACCACTGGCCACTGTGGGCGCGGGACAGCCAGCTGCCACCGCCGGAGCCGTGGAATATTTGGCTGCTGATGGCTGGTCGCGGCTTCGGTAAGACCCGCACCGGGGCGGAGTGGGTTCGGTCGAGGGTGGAATCCGGACGCGCGGGGCGCATCGCGCTGATTGCGCGAACCGCGGCGGATGCGCGGGATGTGATGATAGAGGGAGATTCCGGCTTGCTCTCCGTATGCCCGCCTTGGCGTCGTCCCCGCTTCGAATCTACGAAACGGCGGCTGACATGGCCGAACGGCGCGTTCGCTCTCACCTTCTCCAGCCATGAACCAGATCAGCTGCGAGGCCCGCAGTTCGACTCCGCATGGTGCGATGAGCTGGCGTCTTGGGATCATGCGCGGGAGACATGGGACAATCTATCCTTCGGACTTCGGCTGGGCGACCGGCCACAGTGCGTCGTTACCACCACGCCCAAGCCGATGGATGTGCTGCGCGATCTGCTGGCGCGGGAGGATGTGAAGATTACGCGCGGCTCGAGCTATGAAAACAGCGCGTTCTTGGCGAGCGCGTTCATAGAGGGCATTCGCAGACGCTATGAGGGGAGCCGAACCGGGCGGCAGGAAATATACGCCGAGCTGCTGGAGGAGGCGGAGGGCGCGCTGTGGAGGCGGGAGTGGATAGATTCCGCTCGCGTCGCCGATGCTCCGCCGCTTGCGCGCGTGTTCGTCGCTATAGACCCGGCGATGACCTCCCGACCGGAGAGCGCGGAGACGGGCATAGTGGTCGCCGGGCGCGATGATGATGGAGATGGATACATCCTCGCCGACGGCTCTGGGCGAATGTCGCCAGACCGCTGGGCAAGACGCGCGCTGGAGCTGTTCGAACGCTTTCGCGCAGACCGCGTTATCGGCGAGGTGAACAACGGCGGAGACCTCGTTCGCCATACGCTGCGCATCGCGGCGGAGGATGGCGCGCTGCCGTATCGCGCAGTGCATGCCAGCCGAGGGAAGTACGCCCGCGCCGAACCCGTCGCCGCGCTTTACGAGCAGGGGCGTGTGCATCATGTGGGAACTTTCCCGCAGCTCGAAGACCAGATGTGCAGCTGGGAACCGACTTCCCGACAGTCCCCAGACCGCGCCGATGCCCTCGTCTGGGCGCTCACGGAGCTTATGGTCGAAACGAAAGGAGTGCGGATATGGGTATAGCGAAGAGAGCCAAGCCGAGAAGACGAGGGAAGTATCGAATGAATGGGGTAAATAGGGGTATCTGAATGAATACGAAAGACCGCAACTTTGACGCGCCGGTTTCGATCTACTGCGACGACTGCGGACGAGAGAAGATGGCCGAGATTCGAGGAACGAAGCTGGTGATTACAGACCGTAGGCATGGACGGCGGCATGTGGCTGTCGTACTGCTTTCGGAGTTTTCCGAGAAGGCGAAATCGCCCGGAAATCGCCCGAATGAAGAACCGACATCTGGCTAACGCTATTTGACTAACACTGTCCGACTGGAGGATGAAAGACTATGAACTGGATCGACAGATTGCGGACGGCGGCTTCTTTGGGGAGAGGCGAACGCTCTGATACTGATTATAATACCGATATAGAGAGCAGGCAGGCGTCGGAGTCAGCTCCGTATGCCAATGGCAATGCCAATGGCGCGGCGCGGTCGGCGGCGTATCCATTCGATCTAGTCGGGCTGACGGGCTTTGCGGACTCGGTTTCACTAGACGCGGATGACTGGTCTCCGATGGAGTACGCGCGCCGTTATGTGAACTCGACGCCTGTGTATGCCGCCGTTCGCCTGCGGGCGGATGCCATCGCCCGGCCTCGTCTCGAAGTACACCACACCGCGCGGCAGGCAGCTGGCGTGGATCATCCCGCCCAAAGACTGCTCGATAGGCCCAATCCGCATTGGACTGGCGGCGAACTGTGGCGCGCGACGGAGACATATCTGAACCTGTGGGGCGAGGCGTTCTGGGCGGTGGAGCGCGATAGCTTAGGCAGACCAGCCGAACTGTGGCCGCTTCGACCAGACCGCGTTCGCATCGTCCCGGATGCCGATGATTACATACGCGGCTATGTCTATACCGGGCTGTCGGGAAAGGCGATAGCCTTCGATGTCGATGAGATGGTGCGCTTTCGGTATTTCAATCCGCTGGACGAATATGCGGGGCTTTCGCCGATTGCGCCGGCGCGAATGACGCTGGATATGGGGCGGGACGCTCTGCGCGGTAATCGCGCCGGGCTGTCGAACGACGGCGCGCCGGGAGTCGTGCTGGAGACGACGGAGACGCCTACGGATAGAGAGGTGCGCGACTTCTACGAACGCTGGGATCATCGATTCCGAGGGCCGGTGAATCGGCGCAGACCGCTGCTGCTCGCAGCCGGTATGAAGCCCGCTCAGCTGAGCTTCTCCCCACGCGAGATGGAATACATCGGCGCGCTGCGGTGGACTGTGGAGGATGTCGCCCGCGCGTTCAATATTCCCAAACCGCTGCTGCACGATCTCGAACGCGCTACCTATTCCAATATAGAGACCGCGCGGAGAATGTTCTGGGAAACCTGCATAGTGCCTGAACTCCGTTTCCTCGAGGAGACGCTCAACGAACGCCTGCTGCCCGCTTTCGGCGATGCGACACTGAGAGCGAAGTTCGACACGACGGACATCGAAGCGCTTCGAGAATCCGAATCCGAACGCGCGAAACGGCTGAAGATGTATGTGTCCGAAGGCATAATGACCCGCGAAGAGGCGCGCGCGGAACTGGGGCTGGGCGCATAAACGAGGCTGGCAGCCTGAACGAGGCTAGCCGATGATGATTCTGCGCGTCACCCTCCGCCAACTGCCCCTTCGCGCTCCCTTCGCGCTATAGACACGGACTCGCAGGAAGGGTAAGACTTTGGGTACGGTGTTGGGCTTAGATAAAGAAACTCTTCGGAGGCGCGCGGCGATGGTGTATATCCATGTCGATGTCAATGAAGCAGCGTTGGAATACAAGCGCACAGGCGATTGGATGCTTCGGAATGCGGAGGCCGAATTCGATAAGGGCGATCTAGCGCAGGCGTCCGAGAAGGCTTGGGGATCTGTCTCTCAGTACCTGAAGGCGTTGGCAACGGAGCGTGGCTGGGCGCACGATTCTCACGGAGCTTTGGCAGTATCTGCCGACAAATTGGCAAAAGAGACTGGAAACAGCGAAATCAGAATGCTGTTTAGCATCTCTGAAAGTCTGCATGCCAACTTCTATGAGGCTTCGAGAGATGCCGAATCGGTACGGCAGCATATAGCGGTACGGCAGCATATAGATAGAGTGCATGAGTTCATAGTCGTTATGCGGAACATTCCATATCCAGAGCAGGCGCCGCGAAAAACCCATATACGAGAGCGCCCGTTTTTTAGAAATAAGGCTGGCCGATTATGATTCTACGCGCCAGATTCTCGCAGATCGATACCGATAAGAGCAGGTGGATATGGGCAGATGCGTTTGACGATGCCGTATATCTTAGCTAATGTCATTGTGCGCCGATGAACGGACAACCAACTACCCCCTAACCACCGGCGCAAAGTTTCGGATTCACGACCAGTATGCCCAGTATGCCGCAGTGGCGGCGAAGAGCGATGTTCGGAGGGATGATGCATTGACTACACAGGCGGCTGCTCAGGCAGAAGAAGCCCGGCGCGTTAGGTCTTATCTTCAGGCGCAAGGGGAGCGTTACACCTTCGCGGAGATGTGGACGCGGCTCATCAGGGCGCGGGTGGCGCTGATGGACGCGGCGGAGGGTGTGAGCCAAACTCAAGCGGAGTTCCGCCCAGACGCCGATGAGTGGAGCATCGCAGAGGTGCTGCATCATCTGGTAACCAGCTCCGGGCGCGTGGCGGATCTGGTGGAGGCTCTCTCGCGCGGCGAGAGCGCCAACCCCGAGCGAATCGACCCTCCGCGTGAGGAGACGACTCTCACGATAGACGAACTGCGGGCGAAACTGCGAGATGACTCGATAGCGTGGAGCGCGCTGACCGAACGCCTGCCGCCCGCGCCAGCTACGACGCCAACCGCGCCGCATAGCTTCTTCGGCGATCTGCACGCCAGGGCTTGGTATCTGTTCCAGCGCGTTCACGATCTCGACCACGCCGGACAGATCGCTAAGAACAAGCAGGCAGGAGATTATCCCCAATGAGCGATGGCATCTAGGAGCGATGGCATCTAGCGCGGCAGCGATGTTCGAATGAATGGAAAAGGACGCGAATTATGAAAATCGCAGTGAATGTCAGTATGGATTCGCCGGGAGACTGGCATAGCGCGGCGGAGTTCGCGCTGGAGGCGGAACGTCTGGGCGCGGAATCGATATGGGTTGGCGAATCTTGGGGGTTCGACGCTATCACGCCGCTGGCATACCTGGCCGCGCGAACCGAAAGCATCGGGCTTGGCACCGGCATCATACAGCTCGGCAGCAGATCGCCGGCAAACCTCGCCATGACGGCAATGTCCATGCAGTCGCTTTCGGGCGGACGCTTTCGGCTGGGGCTTGGCACGAGCGGGCCGCAGGTGGTCGAAGGCTGGCACGGCGTATCGTTTGCGCAGCCAATCCAGCGCACGCGGGAGATAGTCGAGATAGTCAGAATGGCCTCCGCCGGTCAGCGCGTGGCATACGATGGCGAGATATATCGTCTGCCACTGCCGGGTGGCGAAGGGCGTTCCATAAGATCCAGCGCTGAGCCTGTGCATATCCCCATATACATCGCCGCGCTCGGCCCGCGCAATCTGGAGCTGACCGGCGAGCTTGCCGAAGGCTGGATCGGCGGTTCGTTCATCCCCGAGACGGCCGAGGTGTTCACCGAACGGCTCAAAGCCGGCGCCGAACGCGCTGGCCGAACGCTGGCAGACCTCGACATTCAGATACCGGTGTCGATGGAGATTACAGACGATGTTGATGAGGCGGGAAAACGGCACGCGCGCGGCTACGGCTTCACCTTCGGCGCTATGGGTTCGCTCCGAAACAATTTTTATAAAAACGCATTCGCTCGACAGGGGTTCGCCGATGATGTGAACGAAGTTCAGCGGCTGTGGATGGCGGGCGAACGGGACGAGGCGCGGGATACTGTGCCAGTCGAACTGGCCCTGAAGGCGAATCTGATCGGAACGCCCCAGATGATAGCAGAGCGTCTGCGCGTATATGACGATGCCGGAATAGATACGCTGCGTATCGGGCTGCCGGGCGCGGACATCGGCCAGAAGCTGGATGCGCTAGGCTCGGTTATGGAGATGGTTCGCGGTCTGAGTTAGCGTCGAGATTCGGATTCGTGTCGTTGGCGTCGAGCCTAGACCTAACCGCGCGCACCTCGTCTGCGAGAGCGTCCAGCATTCGGGCCTCCTCGTCCTCGTCCAGCTCCATTTCGCGCATCACCGCTGCGCCCTCGCTCATTAGCTGTGTTCGGACGGTGATGTAGTCATCCTCCGCCATGTTGCCGATGAGATGGTCTAGCTCCGCGCTCGCCAGTCCCGCAGTCGCCGCGTCCCATCGGCGCATCAGGTCTGCCTGCGGCGCGCCCTCATCGTATTCGAATTCGTCCCGCACAGGGCCTGCCAAGAACGGCCAGACGATGAAGACTGCCGGTATTAGCGCCAGTATCAGCGCAATCAGAACTAGCATGAGCTATGCGCCCGCCGTCTGCGCGCTCTGCGGAACCGTCGCCCGCGCAGTCGATGGGCGGCGGCGCGGCGAGAGCGCGAACAGCGTGCCGAGCGCAAGGATTGGGCCGGATGCCCACATCCACCACACCATCGGGTTGATGAGTACGCGAAACACCGCCTGGCCGTCTCCTGTGAACTCCGACGGCACGATGTAAAAATCTTCCATCGGCGTGCTGTGAATCGCTCCCTGTGTGGAGGCTATGCGGAATGAGGGGTATTCGGCGCGAACCGGCTCCATTATGCCCAGATAGCGGTCTCCGGAATAGACTTCGAACTGCGCGTAATCCACTTCGCGGTCTGGGAATGACAGATGTTCTGTCCCGATGAATGTGAAGCTGTATTCGCCGAGCGAGCGCGTATCGCCGGGGCTCATTGCGAAGTCTCTCTGTACACTGTAAAACGATGACGCTGTGATACCAGCCGCCAGCATGATGATGGCGAGATGGGCGATGTATCCGCCGTATCGTGGGCGATTCGCTGCCAGCAGCCTTCCGAATGCCACAGGGAACGCCTCTCCGCCTCGATGCCTCGACATGGTGCCGCGCGCCCATTCGAGTACGATTCCAGCGACGACCATGCCGCAGGTCATGAAGGCGACGAGCGCGACGGGGCGCCGAATGCCGATGACTGCGAGCGCGATGCCCAATACGAGCGCGACGAGCAGCGGCCAGCGCAGTCGTCGGAGAGCGTGCGTCGCCGTCGCCCGTCGCCAAGGCAAGAGCGGCCCCACGCCCATCAGCATTATGATTCCCAGAAGAATCGGGCCGTTCACTCGGTTGAAAAACGGCTGTCCCACCGTCACCACCGTATCGGACGCCGCCTCCGAGAAGATCGGGAAAATCGTCCCCCAGAGCGTTACGAACGCCACGGTCAGAAACAGGATGTTTTGCGCCAAGAATATGCTTTCGCGCGATAGGATGGATTCCAAACGCCCGCGACTGCGAAGCGTGTCAGACTTCCAGACGAATATCCCGATGGAGACGATTAGTGTGGTCGCCATGAACAGCAGAAAGAGCCATCCCATCGCAGATTGAGCGAACGAGTGGACGGATGGCACCGGCCCGCCGCGATTGATGAACATGCCCATCTGCGCCATCGTGAAGCCCAGAATGATTATGACCATGTTCCACATTCGGAACATGCCGCGTCGCTTCTGTACCATGATGGAATGTACGAATGCCGTCATAGCCAGCCACGGCATCAGCGCGGAGTTTTCCACAGGGTCCCATGCCCAGTAGCCGCCCCAGCCCAGTATAGTGTATGCCCACCATGAGCCTAGCAGCAGTCCGATGGTGAGTATCAGCCATGAGATCATTCCCCATAGTCTGCCTTGGTCCACCCATTCATCGCTGCCGCCTCTGTTTGCGAGCAGCGCGCCGATAGCGATTGCGAACGGGATGGCGACTGAGACCAGCCCCGCCATCTGAAGCGGTGGATGTATGAACATACCGAAATGGACCAGCAGCGGGTTGATGCCCTGCCCGTCCGCAGGGGTGATCGGCAAGTGTTCGAGCGGGTTGGCGAAGAAGACCATGACGCCGAGTAGGAATGCCAAGACGAGCGCCATTATGCCTGTGGCGTATGGCGATGTGTATGGCAGGCTGCGGCGTATTCCGATGATCGCCGCCAGCGCCATCATCGAAAAGACCAGCGCGATGTACAGCATCGACCCTGCATTCCCCGCGTAGAAGGCGACCCATGTGTAGGAGCGCGGCATGGCGAGGCTGCTGTTCTCCGCTACATAGCGTACGGAGAAATCGCTGGTTACGAATGCGTAGATCAGCGCGCCAGTGGCGATCAGCAGCAGGAGCGGCGCGCTGTACATGGCGTATCGTCCGCTAATGAGCAGCTCGGAAGACCGGCGCGCAACGCCCAGCACGGACGCGAGCGCGGCATATAGCGAGACGACGAACGCCAGCGCCAGCGCGAGCTGACCAGCTTCCACTATCATCGTATCGATCCTGTCGATATAGCTCGAGTTATCATATGTATCTCGTCTGCTGCATCATCTGCCGCCCTTGTCTGAATCGTAATCGAGAGCTTTTTCGATTCGTTTTAGATATTGGTCTTTCGGTGGCGGTGGCGCGTGAGGCGTCCCCGCCGTATTTCCGGCAGTGCGCATACGGCGCAGAGCCAGCAGCAGCGCGGCGATTGCCAGCAGCAGCGCGGCAGGCGGAACTATCCACGCCGCCAGCCCGAACCCCTCGGCAGGTGGTTCCAGCAGCACGCTGGGGCCGTATCGCGCCACGAAGAAATCTTGTATCTCCGCCTCGCTTTTGCCTTCGGCCAGCATATCTTTTACTACGGCGCGCATCTGCGCCGATAGCGGGTTCTGACTTTGGTCGATAGATTCGCCGGGGCAGACGGGACACATGATATTTTCGTTCAGCATCTGCGCTCTGCGTTCGATATCGGGAACATCCTCGCTCGCGCTGACAGCGCAGGCCGCCGCGACTGCGAGCAGCGAGCCTGCCGCGAACAGACCTATCGCGAACAGACCCAAACGCCGATTTCGGCTAGGTCGATTAGGACGGAGCTTCGTTCGCGCGCCCAATTCGTTTTACTCGCCCCCGCTGTTAGCTGTTATCTGCGCTGTATGTATGTATCTATAATCAATCACCGAAATTGACGATCGGCGCAGTATTGCCCATTCATGTCTGCAATGCGCGTCTCTCGCCATCGTCTCCCTCCATTATAGACATATCAGAGACATATCGGCCATTGGCGGTCGTCCGACTAGCCGTCATCCATCCCGTCATCCAGCATCCACCATCCTTCAGTCGTCGGTCATAGGTCTGAACACCCCGATATGGCATATATGCGGCAGATAAGCCCCTGAGTTTGTTTGACGATTTCGGATGCTCAATGGTATAAATTATCTAAATTGCAAATGGCATTTAGCCCAACCTTCATTGACAGCTTCGAGGTCGAAACCGCGTGCCACTGAACATCATCGTATGCGCCAAACAGGTCGTAGATCCGGAGACTCCGGCATCGGCCTTTAGAATCGATTCGGACGCCAAGCGCGTCCTCCCAGCCGCGGGCATTCCGCCAGTAGTCAACGGATTCGATGAAAACGCCGTCGAGGCCGCGCTTCGGATCAAAGAGGCGCAGGGCGGGAATGTAACCGTCGTATCCGTCGGCAGTGGCTTCGTCATGGATGTGATGAAGAAACCGCTGTCCATGGGCGCCGACGCGCTGACTTTGGTGGACGACCCGCTAGTCTCCGACCTAGACGCCTTCGCGGCCGCGCTCGTACTCTCCCGCGTAATCGAGCAGATAGGCAAGCCCGATCTGATACTCTGCGGACGGCAGGCGTCGGATTGGGACTATGCCACTGTCCCGCTGGGTATTGCGGAGATGCTGAATCTGCCCTGTGTAACTTTGGCTCAGAAGATTGAGCCGGATGGCGACGGCAGGGTTACCATTCAGCGCGCGCTGACTGACGGCTATGAAGTCGTCGAGTCACCTCTTCCCGCGCTCGTCACCGTCAGTAACGAACTCGGCGAACCGCGATATCCGACACTGCGCGGCATTATGATGGCAGGCCGTAAGCGCCCGACTGTGCTGACCGCCGCAGATTTGGGATTGGACGCCGCTGAGCTTGCTCCCAAGCTCACACTGCACGATCTATATGTCCCTGTCAGCGACCAGCAGTGCGAATTCATAGCAGGCGAGGACGAGGCCGACGCAGGGCGAAATCTTGCGCTGAAATTGCGCGAGGCGCGTCTTATCTGATCCGACACACCCCAAACCTACTGTTTCATATACATTTAGTACATGTCCGAACGGAGTTCGAAGATGCCGGGTATTCTGGTCTTTGGCGAGATGAATGAAGATGGCCTTGCAAGCGTTACTGGCGAGCTGCTTTCTGTGGCTCGGTCGCTGGCCGATGTGAGCGGCGACGGCGTGGCCGTTTCGCTGCAGTCGTCGTCCGTTGGCGACGCTGCTGACGATGCCGCCGCGCTCGGCGCGGACGCAGTGATAAAGGTCGAAAGCCCGTTGCTGTCCGAGCCGCAGATCGATGCGCACCTAGTCGCATTCGAGCAGGTAGCGCGACATCGAGACCCTTCCATAATCCTGTTCGGGCGAACGCCGCTGGGACGCGACATCGCCCCTAGGCTCGCCTTCAGGCTAGGCGTGGCTGTGGCTCAGGACTGTGTAGAAGTGTCGCTGGATGCTGCATCGGGCCGAGTGGTCGCCTCCAGACCCGTTTACGGCGGCAGCGCAATGTCCAAAGTATCCTTCGCTGGAGACGCCGCGCAGGTCGTCATCGTCAGGCCGAAGACATTCGAGCCTCTGGCTGCGGATGCCGCCCGCGCCGCGGATGTGGAAGATTTCCCCATCTCTCTCGACGAATCGGCGATAAAGGCGCGTATGGTCGAAACCGTTACTCAGCAGGCCGAGGGTGTGCGACTGGAGGATGCGAGCGTCGTGGTGAGCGGCGGTCGCGGATTGGGCGGCCCTGAGCCGTTCGGGCAGCTAGGGGAGCTTAGCCAGATACTAGGCGGCGCGCTCGGCGCGTCCCGCGCAGCATGCGACGCCGGCTGGATAGACCATGCGTATCAAGTTGGACTTACCGGCAAAACCATTACCCCCAACCTGTACATCACCGTTGGTATCTCCGGGGCGAGCCAGCATATGGCAGGCTGCTCCGCATCCAAAAGCATTGTCGCTATCAACCGAGACGAGGATGCTAACATATTCAAAACCGCCACATTCGGAGTCGTCGGGGATTGGAACAAGGTGCTGCCATCGTTCATCGAGACGGTACGAGAACTGCGCGATAGCTGATTATCCGTGAAAGTGAGGTTGAGCATGGAAGGCAATTTCCTCTTCGATATAGACGAGGTGATCAAGAATATAGACGACGCAGGAGTTATCTCTGTTTTCTTCCCCACCTTCCGCAAGTCTCTGATAATCGACACTCGACACAGCGAATCTACCGGCCCCATGGTCGAGTTGACATCGATGGCGCGCTCTCCGCAGGACAGGATGCGCTGGATTCGCAGGCGTCGCACCCAATTTCCTCGTCCGCGCAGTCTGACGCTCATCCCGTGGCAGCGATACATCGACAGCCTCGTCACATCCGGCGTGTGGGAGCAGATACTCGATCGCGTTCGGGAGTCGGGATATGCTGGCGCCGTGAAAGATTGTGAAAATGCGCTGGAGGAGCTTCGCAAGATGGAGCGTAGAGAGCTCGTAGATGCCATTACCGGAAACAACTATCATACTCTCTGGGCGCAAGACGAGGGCGGCTGACATTTCATGCTGACCGTAACCGGCGCCGCGAAGCGTGAGCTGAAGCGAATCGTCGATCAGCGCCGCCTTCATCAAGGGCGATGCCTGCGGCTGGCTATACAGCCCGCATGGCCAGGCCCCGGTGACTTCGGAATCGTCATCGACGAAGAGACCGGCGACGATATGGCTGTAACGCTGCGCGGCGCAAAGATACTGCTGCTAAAGCAGGAACTTGCGCCGCAGCTCGACTCTTCCGTGCTGGATTTCAAGGAAACTCCGAGCGGAATGGCATTCACGCTCGATGTTTACTGAGTTCGTTCACTGAGATTACTGGCAATATGCGCCTTCCATTATCTCGTCGGCGTGATTCCTCCGCCTGATCCTGACTTATATGCTGGAACTCCATGAATGTCCGCTCTGCTGGAGCGGCGGCGCGCGTTTCCTGCATCGCTCGGATGACCGCATTGGCGTCAGAGAGTTCTACGAATGCGGCGAGTGCGATCTGGTATTCGTCCCGCCGGAGTTCCATCTTCCGTCGGAAGCGGAGGAAGAGCGTTACTTACTGCACGACAACAGGCCGGACGATCCCGCCTACCGCGCATTTTTAGGGCGTCTCTGGGACGAACTCAGGCCGCGCCTTCGGCCGGGAGCGCGAGGTTTGGACTTCGGCTGTGGGCCTGGCCCCGCGCTTGCGCATATGATGCGCGAAAGCGGATTCTCAGTCGAGCTGTATGATCTTTACTTCTTCCCCGATCCCGCTCCGCTGGCGCGTACATACGACTTCGTAACCTGCACCGAGACCTTCGAGCATATCCGTCGGCCTGCGGAGCTGCTCTATCAGCTCGGCTCGCTGCTCGAACCCGGCGGCAGACTAGGCGTAATGACCGGGATGCTCGACGACCGCGCCCAATTCGCCGACTGGGGCTACCAGCGAGACCCGACGCACATCGCCTTCTTCAGCGTGTACACGATGCGTTGGATAGCGCGCAAAATGCGCTGGTCGGCAGACTTCCCCGCGCCGAACATCGCTATCTTCAGGGTTCCGGATTCGGACATTTAGCGTTCGTACATATGCCGTTGGCATTCCGCTCTTTCGATATGCGTCAATACGCGCGTCTATTCTTTATTTTGATTGGGTATCAACGCTATGCTAAGATAATCGACAGTCAGTCATGGACGGGTGGGTGAGTGGTTAATACCACCAGACTGTAAATCTGGCGCTCTGACGAGCTACGGGGGTTCGAATCCCTCCCCGTCCACCATCATTTATAACTTCCAAAATGGTTTATTTTTGGGTTGGCCCACATAGCTCAGGAGGCAGAGCGCGTTCTTGGTAAGAACGAGGTCAGCAGTTCGAGTCTGCTTGTGGGCTCCATGCAACGGAGGAAAGAGGAAAAGAAAATGGCTAAGCAGCGGTTCGAGCGAACCAAGCCCCATGTAAATGTTGGTACCATCGGGCATGTCGATCACGGCAAGACGACCCTGACGGCTGCGATAACCAAGGTGCTGGCGGCGTCCGGTTTGGCGAACTTCCGCCCGTTCGATTCGATCGACAACGCCCCCGAGGAGCGGGAGCGCGGCGTTACGATCGCTATTCAGCATGTGGAATACGAGACGGACACTCGCCACTATGCCCATGTGGACTGCCCCGGTCACGCCGACTACATCAAGAACATGATTACCGGCGCGGCGCAGATGGACGGCGCTATTCTCGTCGTCAGCGCGCCCGACGGCCCGATGCCACAGACGCGCGAACACATCCTGCTTGCGCGGCAGGTGGAAGTCCCCGCCGTAGTCGTCGCACTCAACAAGGTCGATGCGATGGATGACGAAGAGCTGCTCGAACTCGTCGAACTCGAAATGAGCGAGCTGCTCTCCGAGTATGGATTCCCTGGAGACGATATCCCAATCGTCCGTGTCAGCGCGCTCAATGCGCTGGAGGCAGACGACAATACCCGCGACGGCGAGTGGGCGTCCGGCATCTGGGAGCTCATGGACGCCGTCGATGACTATATCCCCGTACCCGAAAGGCCGAGGGATCAGGCGTTTCTCATGCCTATCGAAGATGTCTTCGGCATCAAAGGACGCGGAACCGTCGTCACGGGGCGCGTCGAACGCGGTGTCGTCAAGATGGGTGACAATATAGAGATAGTCGGCGTCAAGGAGACATCCACCACCGTCGTAACCGGGGTGGAGATGTTCCACAAGATACTCGACTCCGGTGAGCCGGGCGATGCCGTTGGCGTTCTGCTCAGAGGTGTAGATAGAGACTCGATCGAGCGTGGACAGGTGCTCGCCGCGCCCGGCAGCATCACACCGCATACGGAATACGAAGCTCAAGTCTATGTGCTGAGCCGCGATGAGGGAGGGCGTCACACGCCGTTCTTCAACGGCTACAAGCCGCAGTTCTACATCCGCACCACCGATGTTACCGGCGAGATTCAGCTGCCGGAGGGTGTCGAAATGGTCATGCCCGGCGACAACATAGAGATGAACATCAAGCTGATAATGCCAGTCGCGCTCGATGAGCAGCTTCGATTCGCCGTCCGTGAGGGTGGCAGAACCGTCGGCTCTGGCGTCATCACCAAGATATTGGATTAAGAAAACAAAAGGCCGCGCTCCGCGTAGAAACGGTCTCGTGTTCGATGTCCGCCTACCTACGGCGGGCATCGAACTTTGGGTTTTCGATCGCAGAGCGCAAATAAAATCGTGCGCGAGAAATCCGCGCGCGCTAATTAGAGAATGGCAATCCCCTCGCACCTGAATTCACAGGACTTGGATTCACAATCAGGGGAGGCGACGCCAAAACTAGTGTACAGGGAGCGTTCATAAGATGGCTCGGCGCGGAGAAGCTCGAATCCTAATCACTCTCAGCTGCGTCGATTGCCGGGAGCGAACATACAACTCATCGAAAAATCGGCGCAACGATCCGGAAAGGCTGACACTCAAAAAGTATTGTCCACGCTGTAGAAAGCATGTGGAACATCGTGAGGTGAGATAGTGGCAAGAGATTCGGGCGTTACGCGCAGAATCGGATCGGGCATCGCCCGCCGCGCGTTCAGCTTCCGCGCTCTCGGCGAAATCATTGGCGAGCTGCGCCGTGTTACATGGCCCACTAAAGAAGAGACCTTTCGGTTGTCGATCATGGTCATTTGTGTCTCTGCCGCAGTCGGAGCCTTTCTCGGCGTTATAGACATCGGGTTCTCCAGACTGATGGGATCTATACTGGGAAATTGACATGACGACACAGATAAAACACATAGACCCCGATGTGCGCTGGTATATTATCCAGGCCTACTCAGGGCAGGAAAAGCGTGTTAAAACCAATCTCGAACAGCGTGTCAAGACGATGGACATGGCGGATAAAATCTTCCAAGTCGTCGTTCCGACTGAAGAAGAGATTGAGATCAAAGGCGGCCAGCGCAAATCCGTTGCGCGAATCGTCTTTCCTGGATACATCCTCGTGCAGATGCATATGGACGATCAGAGCTGGTTCGTGGTGCGAAATACGCCCGGCGTTACAGGCTTCGTCTCATCGGAGGACGAATCCGAAAACAGACCGATGCCCGTCCCTCTCGAAGAGAAGGAAGTCGAGCTGATTCTCAGGCAAATAGAGACCGATACGCCGAGACCTCGAATCGGCATCGAAAAAGGCCAGCAGATCAGAATAGTGGATGGGCCGTTCGCAGACTTCATGGGAATAGTCGATGATGTCTCGCAGGAGCGCGCGAAAGTGAAGGTGCTAGTCTCCTTTTTCGGACGCGAAACGCCCGTCGAACTGGACTTCCTTCAAGTGGAGCGAACATAAGGACATAATCGAGACAGACGCGAGGCGGTCTGCCCGCATATCGCCGGGCAGACAAGCAGAAAATTAGGAAACGACACTTGGCAAAGAAAGTACGCGCACTGGTAAAACTCCAAATACAAGGTGGCATGGCGTCACCCGCGCCGCCCGTCGGCCCTGCGCTCGGACAGCATGGCGTCAACATCATGGCCTTCGTCAAGGAATACAACGAACGCACATCGCAGAGCGCGGGAATGATCGTTCCCGTCGAGCTGACTGTGTTCGAGGACAGATCCTTCTCATTCATCACCAAAAGCCCGCCCGCATCCGAACTGCTGCGAAGGGCGGCAGGCGTACCTAAAGGAAGCGGCAGCCCGAAGGCGGAGCAGGTGGCGACGGTTTCACGCGATCAGGTACGCGAGATTGCGCAGACGAAACTGAACGACCTAAACGCCGCGGATATCGACGGAGCGATGCTCATAATCGAAGGCACCGCCCGCAGTATGGGCATCCGCGTTCAATAGTACGCAGCAGCGATAGCCCGCAGCCCGCTCACAGACCAAGAGGAATTGCCCCGATGGCGAAGAAAAGCAGACGATACAGCCAGCTCAACGCTCTAGTGGATTCCGAGGCGCGCTACGCGCCGTCAGAAGCCATCGAGCTTACCAAGAAGACAGCGAGCGCAGGGTTCGATGAAACGATAGAGTTCCATATTCGTACTGGCGCTGATCCTCGCCATGCCGACCAGATGGTACGCGGCGTCGCCGTCCTGCCGAATGGTGTCGGCAAGCCGGTGCGAGTGCTGGTATTCTGCCAAGGCGAGGCGGAGACTATCGCCCGCGACGCCGGCGCGGATTTCGTCGGCAGCGACGACCTGATAAAGCAGATACAAGATGGCTTTCTCGGCTTCGATGTATCCATCGCCACGCCCGATCTGATGGGACGCATCGGACGGCTGGGACGCATACTCGGACGGCGCGGGCTGATGCCCAACCCTCGCACGGGAACCGTAGTGCAGCCGGAGGAGATACCTCGATCCGTCGCAGACGCCAAGAAAGGCCGTGTCGAGTTTAGGATAGACCGCACTGGGCAGATACATGTTCCCATCGGCAAGGCCAGCTTCGAAGACGATATGCTGTTGGAAAACCTCACCATGCTGGTGGACAATGTCATCCGCTCCAGACCGAGCGGTGTCAAAGGCCAGTTCGTACGCGCGGCATACCTCACCGCCACAATGGGTCCGAGCGTTCCTCTGGATGTTGATAGACTGTCCACGCTCAGGATAGAATAAGACCGATTCACTGTTAGCCCAATTCGATAACCCGTTAGCCAATAAGAATCCGCGCGCGGAGAGATATAAACTCTCATAAGCGCCAGCCCCATCTAAAAACCGAATACGCCAACTGCCGTATGGCAGCCGCCTGAGACAGCGGGCTCTCCGCAAAGAGACGAAGATACAGCCCGCCGAGGCCGCGAGAGATATGCTATGGCGCGCCGCGCCTGTCGTCGTCCCCGTCGCCCCGAACCCGCCTCAGGATCGGGGCTTTATTTTTTACAGGAGCGCAAGAACCGTGCCAACTCAGGCAAAAGCCGAATCCGTCGATACGCTGGCCGAGAAGATAGACCGCTCGACCATCGTAATCACGACAGACTACACCGGGATGCCCGTCGGAGAGATGACCGCGCTGCGACGCGCGCTGCGCGAGGGGGGTGTCGAATATCGTATAGTCAAGAACACCCTTGCATATCTGGCAGCGGACAAAGCTGGAAAGCCGAGCGTTAAAGAGATCGTGCAGGGGCCGACGGGAATCGCCTTCGGATATGGCGAGCCGACCGACCCTGCGAAGATACTCAGCGATTTCATTCGCTCCACGCGCTCGGTTATGAAAATTCGCGGCGCGGCGCTCGACGGCGCGGCGCTGGATAGCCAGGAAGTCGAACGCCTTGCCAGTCTGCCAACGCGCGACGAGCTAATGGCTCAGCTGCTCTCACGCATGAACAGCCCGATAAGCGGCCTCGTCAATGTGCTGAACGGCCCGCTCGCCGGACTTGCGCGAGTACTTCAGAGCCATGTGACCAATCTTCAGCAGGCGTCGGACTGACTATCCCATAAATACCCTATAAGCCCTCGTCGATATATGCCCACTCCATTATAAGAATCTCCATTACGAATAGGAGGAATCAGGGATTATGACCATGACAAAAGACGAGCTGATAGCCGGCATCAAAGGGTTGTCGGTTCTGGAATTGGCAGACCTCGTGAAGGCTCTGGAAGAGGAGTTCGGTGTCAGCGCGGCGGCGCCCATTCAGATGGCGACCGTACAAGGCGTTGCCGGCACTGCCGAAGCCGCCGAAGTGGAAGAACAGACAGAGTTCGATGTTACCCTCAAAGAGATCGGCCCCAAGAAGATAAATGTCATCAAGGCAGTCCGAGAGGTAACCACACTCGGCCTCAAAGAGGCGAAAGACCTCGTAGAGAGCGCCCCCACCGTCGTCAAGGAGGCCATAGCCAAAGAAGAAGCCGACTCTCTCAAAGAGAAGCTCGAAGGCGTAGGCGCGGTGGTGGAAATCTCCTAACCACGCAAAAATTGCAATTACACGCGAATCACAGCTCCGCGCTCACGCGACACAGCCAGCGCGGAGCTGTCGGCGTCTGGGGTATTCTCGCGAGATACTCTTTTGGGGCTTTACGCGGCTTGAGTAGAGTTTTGTATGGAACCTATTTGCGCCTCTGTTTTGGTGCTTCGGGTTTCTTTTCTCGAAGTATTCCCATATTCATTTAGGCTGCATATCGTATCTATCCGTCGGCCAGATACGGTATCGTTTGCGGCCCTTCTGGTATTACGCAGAGGGTGGCGTTTGCGCCGGCGGTGGCTAGCGCGTCGGCGATTGCCCTCTCCACATCATCCACCGGCGTTAGGTGCGCGTCCCGTGTTTGCTCCGCTGTCAGACCATCCGATTTCAGCGCGACCGTCGCCTTGCGCTGAATCTGCGCCTGAATCTGCACCTGCCACTGGTCGTGAACATCGTGGCCGGGCGCGCTCACCATATCCAGCAGCTCTTGCGGGCCGGATGCGGAACGCAGCAGACGAGCATACTGCCCATGATCCGGAACGCCGTCCGAGCATTCCGCCGCGCACACGATGACCCCGCCATGTCTGACGATCTGCGCCGCCGCGGACATGCCTTTTACGCACTGATACAGGTTCTGGTCGAGCGGATATCCTCCGTTAGTCGTCAGCGCGACATCGTATGGCGCGGCGACTGGCTGCATAGCGATTCGCTTTGCGAATCGGCGCGCCGTCCTGTGAACTGCGGATGGCTCTCCCGCATATACGCTCGTTATCTTGTGGTCTCGGTTTATGGTCACATCCAGCGCGAAATCGACGCCGGTATATTCGGCAATCTCGCGGATGCTGTCGTGAATCGGGTTGCCCTCTGTTACAGCCCAGCGCGCCATCGGATGCGCTATCATATCCGCATTGTGCAGCCGCATTATCGTCTCGAAACCCGCGAGGCCGGGAGCTACCATCTTCGGGCCGCCCGAAAACCCCGCGAAGAAGTGAGGTTCGACGAAGCCCAGCGTTATCCGGATGTCAGCCGCCAGCCACCGCTCGTTTAGGTAAATCGGGATGTCGGGCTGGATGCTGCCCGCGTATGCCAGCCGCGTTTCGTCGAATGCGTCGTGGTTGATGACCGTATATTCGTCCAGCACATCATCGCCGAGCATCGCGCGCAGCTCCGCGTCCGTGTTCGCCCTGTGCGTGCCGGTGGCGATGAGTATCGTAATATCATCGCTCGGTATTCGCGCCAGTTCGTTCAGGACAATTGGCAGTACAGCAGCTGTGGGCATTGGGCGCGTGATGTCGCAGACGGATATGGCAACGGTGTCTCCCGCGCCTGCGATCCGTCGCAGTGGACGAACGCCGCCCACGGGGTCGCGCAGCGATGTGAGTATCGCGCCCTCCTCATCAGGGAGACCGGGCAGGTATCGAGGGCGAATTACCGTCGTATTCTCATCGGGCAGCTCGACGACGAGTTCGCCGCGCCCGTAGGCGAGATTCACCTTCATATTACGCCCTCTTTCACCTCACGCTATCTGTCGCGTCGAACTCTTCTGCCGCCTACGCCAGCTCCGCCGGTATGCGCCAAGCCTCGCGTTCGTATGGCAGACCGCGCCTGTCGATTCTGAAGGCGGACTGCCGCAGCTGTCTTCGGCGGGCTTTCGTTCGCAGCCAGCTACTCACCCCCAGCAGCGTCGATTCATGCGCTGTCAGCCCCTCTGAGAAGTAGTGCATGGGTATCACTACGCGCGGCGCCAGCGTATCTATGACATGATCCACCTCTCGATATGTCAGCAGATGGCAGGAGTCATCTACGGGAATCATCAGCACATCAATCTTGCCGATCCTCGCCCTCGCAGCGTCTGGAATGTCATGTCGGTTGTCCCCCATGTGGCAGTACCGCACGCCGCCGTGTTCGATAACGAAGATGATGTTCTCCATTCCAGCTTTGCCAGATGCGCCGCTGTGCAAGTCTCGGATGCCGGTGACGGTCGTTGACCCTACGCTGGCGTGGTTGTCTTGGTTGTCGCCGATTCTCGTTGCCGATTCCAGAGTCATCACCGGCGCTGCGAGCGCGCTCACGGCGTTATGATCGAAATGGTCATGCGTAACTGCCACCAGATCGACAGCCAGCGGGGGGAACGGCTTCAGAAACCAGCGACCGTCTTCGGGGTCTCCGAAAGGGTCGATCAGCAGGCGTCCGCCGGAGTCGTCCTCGAACAGGAAGGAGCAGTGTCCCAGATAGCGAACGGTCATCGGCCTAAGTATCCTCGCGCATTAGCGTTTCGCACAGATGCGCGGCGTCCACCAGATCGGGAATCGTGACATATTCGCGTACGGTATGCATTCCGTGGTCTGCCATTCCGACTACCACCGCGTCTATATCGTGCAGTCTGAATACATTGCCATCGGTGCCGCCGCCGGAGGGGTACATGGTCGGATGCAGCCCGAGCGATTCCATCGCGCTCTTCGCGCGTTTCACCGCGGGGTCGTCATCGGACAGCGTGTAAGCGGTGAACTCCGTATGCAGATGGCAGTCGATTTCGGATTCGGGATATGCGGCGCGAACTTCGCCAAGCGCTTCGTCTATCTGAAGTCGAATGCCGTCCAGTGTCTCGATATTTCGGCTGCGGAACTCCCCGTGAACGGTGACATTCTCCGGCACGGTGTTTCTGACGGATCCACCCTCGATAGTGCCGACATTGAAAGTCGTCTCCTCGTCCAGCCTTCCCTGTGGCAGTCGCGTTATGAGTTCGGCTGCGACGCGGATGGCGGAGAGTCCTTTCTCCGGCTCCACGCCGGCATGCGCCGCGCGCCCGGTTATTTCGATGTCGAATCCGATATATTCGGGGCTGGATGCGGTTATCTGACTCGGCGGCCCCTCTCCGTCGAACACCACCGCTATTTTGCCGTCGATCATCGAAAAGTCCAAATTACGCGCTCCGACCAGCCCTATCTCCTCCTCGCGCGTGAGCACGACTTCGATAGGTCTGCGGCGAATATCGTCCTCGATCGCCGATTCCAGCGCTTCCAAAATCGCTGACACGCCGGCCTTGCAGTCTCCGCCCAGTATCGTCGTGCCGTCGGAGACGATGCGTTCGCCTTCCACCGATGGCACAACGCCGCGTCCGGGTTCCACCGTGTCCATATGCGCTGACAGTATCAGCAGGTCGCCGGCGCCGACATCGCGATCGGCGGTGTCTTTGGCGATGATGTTGCCGTAGTCATCGCGGGACACATTCAGCCCGAGAGATTCCAGCTTGGATACTAGATGTTTGGCTACCGTCTCCTCTTCTCCCGATGGGGAGTCGATCCGCGCCAGCTCGCAGAAGGTGTTCACAATTCGGTCTCGTCTTATCATCGGTCGATTCTCCATGAAAACAGTCTCGTGAGGAGGAATAGAATAGCAAGTTAGGGCTCGCTCGTACTGTGTAGATTGTATTGTGTAAAGGGGATATTGTGTAGGGGGGATATGTCGAGCTGCGTCCTGCTGGTCGTGCCTCGCGGGTCTATCCTTGTCGTTCGCGTCTGCCTTTCATAATGGACGCGGTTTGCTTGGCGATGTACACTGCGGCCTGATGAGATTGCGTATATGACAGTAGAGCAGGTTTCGCCCTCATACAGCGCTCTGCGGATGCGCGACCTTCCGCGTGAGGGTCTTCCGCGCGAGCGGCTCCGTCAGTACGGGGCGAATTCGCTCAGAGACGAAGAGCTGATCGCTATATTGCTGCGCACCGGAATAAAGGGCGAAAATGTCCTGAATCTGTCTATGCGGCTCTTGTCCCAATTCCAGACATTGCCGGGGCTGGGACGCGCCTCTTTTACCGAACTGTGTCTTTTCAACGGAATCAGCGACGCCAAGGCCTGCCAGATAATGGCCGCGCTCGAACTCGGCCGCCGAGCTGTGTACAGAGGACTCAGCGAAGGTCGGGTCACTGTTACCTCGCCCGAAGATGTGTACAATATCGCAGCTTCGGATATGGTGTTTATGGAAAAGGAATGTCTGCGCGTAATCTTGCTGAACACCAAGAAAGAGATGCAGTACGAAACCGATGTGTACCACGGCACCGTTGACAGCGCATCGGTCAGGGTTGCGGAGGTCATCCGCCCAGCCGTGCGCGAGAACAGCCCCTCGCTGATAGTCGTTCATAACCACCCATCCGGAGATCCGACGCCGAGCCCGCAGGATATCCTCGTTACCAGACGCATAAAGCAGGCTGCCGAGCTGCTGGATGTGGAGCTTTTGGATCATGTAGTCATCGGCAAAGGAGAATTCGTCAGCATGAAGTCGCGTCAGCTAGGTTTCTGACACACGCAGGCTTGCGGCTTTAGGAGCTTTAGGAGATGCTCGAATGGAATATGGCGATGTCGGCACGGAGATACTTTGGGAGGATGACAGCGTTCGCGCTTGGGATCTCGTTCTCGAACCCGGCCAGTCGAGCGACTGGCACCGGCACGAAAACCCGTATGTCTTCGTCGTTACGCGCGCCGGACGGCTGAAGACGGAGTACGAAGATGGAACCGTATCGGTAACGGATTTTGCGCTTGGCGATGTAGTTCGCGGACATCGCGGCTCCGTCCACCGCGTTACCAATGTGGGCGACGCTCTGTACAGCAACTCGATCGTAGAATCGCTGTCGAAATGAAGACCCGCCGATGAACGAGTGAAGACAAGTTCATGCGCTGGCGATGATAGATGCTATACCAACATAATTAGGCCAACATGATTTAGGCCAACATGATTTAGGAGAGAAGGAGAGACCGATGCCGAGAGGTGATGCCCCGCTGGGCGATATAGCCAGCGAAGTCCTCTTAGAGAACGACAGTGTGAAAATCTGGAGCTTGATCGTCGAGCCGGGCAGTTCCAGCGATTGGCACCTGCACGAACGCGACTATGTAACCGTCGCCGTCGAGGGTGGCGGGCTGACGGTGGAATACGATGATGGAACTTCCCAGCCAAACCCATCCGAAGTCGGCAGCTGGCGATACCATGCAGACCATAAGATACATCGCGTTACCAACGATACGGATACACGGTATAAAAGCATCCTCGTCGAGCTGAAGCGTTAGAGGAGGCCGCCGCCAAAATGAGAGTACTAATCATGGCCGCAGGAGCGGTTGGCGGATACTATGGCGGCCTGCTGGCGCGGCACGGGAACGATGTTTTGTTCATAGCGCGCGGTCCGAATCTGGATGCCATTCGCCGCGATGGGCTGAAGGTGGAGAGCGTGACATCAGGTGCGTTCACCGTCAGAAACGCCGTCGCCGCCGAGCGTCCGGACGGGACTTGGATTGCCGATCTCGTCCTGTTCTGCGTCAAGGGTTACCACAATGCCGCTGCAATCGAAACCATCGCCCCCGCAGTCGGCGAGCGGACGGCTATTTTGACACTGCAGAACGGTTTGGGCAGCGGCGATGAGCTTGCGGCGGCGTTCGGAGGCCACCGCGTTCTGCTAGGCGCGGCTTATGTGGACGCATCCCGCCCCGCGCCGGGCGTGTTTCGAGAGCAGGGCGGCGTCTGTCGCATCGTCTTTGCCGAGCGCGGCGGCGCGCGCTCCGAACGCTGCGCGGAAGTATCCAGCGCTCTCGCCGACGCTGGCATCGAATCCGAAGTCACAGACGATATAGACCGCGCGCTGTGGAACAAGTTGGTATATATCTGCGGACTCAGCGGGATGACCTGCATAACGCGCTCGTCGTTTGCCGAGGTGATGAACACCCCGCAGACGGCGGAGATGACGCGCCTCGTCGTCGCGGAGGCCGCCGCTGTCGGAAGAGCCGCCGGCGTGAATCTCACCCCCGATGTGGTAGAAGACACTATGTCCATACTGAGCGCCGACAGGGAACACCTGCTGTCCTCCATGCATACGGACTTAGATGCGGGCAGACCGCTGGAGCTGGGGAATCTCAACGGCAAGGTCGTAGAACTCGGCCGCCTGCATGAGATCGAAACACCAGCCAACGAATTCATCACGGCTTGCCTGACGCCCGCCAACATACGCGCGCTTCGGGAGGCTGCGTCGGATGCCCGCTAGGAATTCGTAGAGAACAACACATCTCAGGAGAAAACACGGATGACTTATACATTCGACCCCGAAGGCATCGAACGCAGGGAGCTTGCGCCCGGCGTACATCTGCGTACGATGTGGGGTGAAAAGGTGATGCTGAGCATAGTCGAAATAGCCGCGAACTCCGAAGTGCCGATGCACAGCCACCCGCACGAACAGGCTGGAATGGTGCTGGAGGGTGAGTTCGATTTCGCCATCGGAGGCGTTACGAGCAGGGTAAAGAAGGGCGACACCTACATAATTCCCGGCGGTGTCGAACACGCCGTCTATGCGGGTGACGCTCCCGCTATCGCGCTGGACATATTCAGCCCGCCGAGGGAGGATTACAAGAGCTGATGCGAGAGGTTTCGACCGGCGCGGATTCAGAAAAAGAATGGGCGCCCTACATGTAGGGCGCCCATTCTGCGTTTTCAGGCCATGTGCCTAAGCGAACGCTATTTACATTAGCTGCTATACGCCGTAGCGCGCCGCGGCCAGTGGGTCGCTGTATTCGACGCCTTTGGTTGCCCAGAAGGCGGCGGCGATTTCGTCCACCGCGGCGACCAGAGCTTCGGCGCTTTCCATGCTGACGGTCTGCTTACACTGACCGGCCAGCTTGAGAGCGGCGTTGAACTTGGAGGCTATATCATTGGCATCGGTATTGGGCCACGCATAATCGGCCCAGAGAATGCGCAGCTCATGCTTGCACAGCTCGGCGTGTTCCTCTTTGACGGTGATATATCGTGAGAGCGAGTTCTGCGCGGCGAGATCGTCTCCGCCCAGCGCTCCGATACGCAGCACCATCTTTTGGACTGTTTGCGCGGCTATCTTGGCGGAAATCGGGTCGTAGATGCCGCAGGGAATATCGCAGTGCGCGTTTGCTTCCCGCACCCGCAGAATGTTCCTGACGGCAGACGCGAAGGTCATGGTTGGCTTTCTCCTCTCTAATTCGTTCAATTCGAGACATGTTTTCTATATTTCTTGACAAATATGAAGATACAGAAATAAACAACTGCGCGCAACCCTTCGATACTGTTGCAAGAGATATTGGCGTAGCCTAAAGACTCTCTGATGGCTTATTAGACTGCGTTGTCCAACTACGGGAAAGATTCCTGAATTGGGAGATTTCCATGACTACAACTGCCATTTTTTGATTTTGCACTTCCTTCATTACAGGTTATACGAACAGCTATATTATTATGATAGGATGGCTCAACGAGCCTGCAGTAACAGAGGGTAGCGGAATGACACTTAGAATGCACCAAGCGTCCGACAGTAGATTTCTAGCCAACGCGGTTGACGATTGGGAATTCGAACGAAGCAAGGCAGCAGTTAAAGATCTGACGGAGCTGATAGATCCAGAAAGATATGTTGGAGACTTGATCAGCCTGGAGTACGGTTTTGCCAACATCCTGATACACGATTACCACAAGCGTCGTGTGGGTGGAATACCTCATGGATGCCTGCTGCTCGCCACCCGCATGACACCGGAAGAACCGGAGATCACGGAGCCGGACAGCGAACGGATGTCGTTGATTTTGCTGCGTGTAACAGAAGGCGCGCCGCTTGTCTCAGATACCGAAGTTGCTCGAATGCGGCTCGAAGCCGTCAGACGCGCCAACGATACGGCGCAAAACTATGACGAATCTGGAAGAACGGATCAGTTCACCCTGGACATGCTGAGATACGCCGGAGCCAAATGCCGGATACTCGGCACATTCCGCATGTATAGGGACAATTCCGGTGATAAGTGGCGGAAACATTTCGGTGGAGACATCGACAACTTCTACGCTGGTCAGGGCATGAAGATATACAAGCCGCATGGCGGTGCACTGAAGAAGATAGTCAACTTTCGAGGCGCGAACGAAGGAGATGCGGAGCCAACGACAATCGGCCATGTTCGCTATGCTGCCTCGGTCGATCCAAACACGCCCGAATCGGTATCCGTCGAAATCACGGCAGATGACATGATAGCGCAGCGCACGGCTTTGTTCGGTATGACTCGCTCCGGCAAGTCCAACACTACCAAGATAATAGCAGCTGCCATCTACACGCTACGCGCCAACGGCGGACAGCGCGTCGGTCAGTTGATTTTCGACCCCAACGGCGAATACGCCAACGATAACCCGCAGGATCAGGGTTGTCTGCGAAACGTCCGGCTGACGGATGATGATGTTCATACCTATGGCTCATACAAACATCCTCACGACCCCTGTCGTCGCATCACGAAGTTCGACTTCTTTGGCAAGCAGGAGCCGGGGGCCGGCAAGGCGGATTCCCAAACTCTAAAAGCCGCCTTGGAAACCTTGTATCAAGGTAAACAGATAATCAACGATGCGCTGCGGGTTGAAAACGCAGGCTACATTAGCAGATTCGTTTCAGCTGATATCGAAGGCGGAGCAGACCCATCCGACTACGGCGACTACACTCGGCTGAAAAGACGCTTGTTCTTTTATCGCGCCGTACTCGTGGAGGCAGGTTTCCCTCCTCCCAAGTATGCGCCGCAGGTGAAACCGCTGTTCGGCAAAGATTTGCAAGATCGGATGAATAAAGAAAATTCGCTTAAGCAATACATTCCATATCTGGAGCATAATAAACGGATGTCGTGGGAAATAGCCGGCAACTTCTCTCGCGCCTTTGCCGAATGGGTAAAGACTCAGACTTTCAAGAATTACGATTCGGAATATGCTCAAAAACGAGATGGCAGTAACTGGAGCGATACCCACCTACTGGGATTGCTCGGGATATATGACAACACGCGGGGTATTGGCATGATCCAGAAAACGCGGGACTGGCACGACCCCGAATCCACATCTGACTATGCAGAAGACATCGTCAGAAAAGTCCGAGAAGGAAATCTCGTGATAGTAGATCAGTTGTTGGGTGATCCTGACATGAATCGTCAGGCTGCAGAGCGAATCGTCAGTAGAATTTTCGATTCTCAGCAGCGTTCGTTCATAACTCCTGAGATCGACCCTGCCACGGGCGAAATTAAAAAGCCACCACCAGTCATAATCTACGCGGAGGAAGCGCATACGCTCTTGCCGGAGGAGAAAGAGAGCGACAGCAGCAATATCTGGGCGCGTATCGCGAAGGAAGGAGCCAAGTTCAACATAGGCATGGTCTATTCGACGCAGGAGCCGTCTTCGATTCAGCGCAACATCCTGACCAACACCGAAAACTGGTTCGTCGCTCATCTCAGCAGTAGAGACGAGATCGCCCAGCTACGAAAATACAAAGATTTCGAAGATTTCACGGAGAGCATCCTCAGCGTATCGGAGCCTGGATTCCTCAGAGTTAGGACTCGCTCCACTCACTACACCGTACCTGTCCAGATGAAGTTGTTCACCGCCCCGTCTCGGAAAGCGCCTCCATCCATAAACGGAACGCGAGCGCAGCCGCAGATGATCTGACATACCGAGAACTCTGTCATGCCATTCGAGAACGAATTTGCTACGGGCGAATCTTTATGGAGGTTGCTCGATAACGAAAGCGTGAAGCAGTTTCGCGGAACCATTTTGGTTCGCAATGAACAGGAGCCGCACGAGTTTCCGCCGCAGCTAAAGCTCGAAAGGGAAGCAGGACCAGTCAGCAGAATAATCGCCATCGACGGCTCGGAAGTTACTTATCGAGTGCAGAACGGCTTTCCGATGGCTGAAGCCGCTTTGCTGAATCTTGCGGGAGTGATAATCAAGACGGACGAGCTAAAGAAGATTGGGCGAGATGACATCCTCAGCCCCGCTCATTTACGCGAACTAGAAACGGTCGAAACGATGAGCGCGGTTCTGCCCGGCCCCAATGTCGTGGGCATCGAGCCAGCGCAGGAGACACCCAAGAAATTCTTTCGCTGGACGATTCGCAATGAACTCGATTTCAAGCTAGATCCGACACATGAATCGCTGTTGGAAACATTCTTGGCAATTACGAAATTGGCGCGTGGATCGTCTGCCACCTTCCAGTGTCCCATAGATGACTGCGAAAAGCGTCTTCAGCGCCCAGCCACTAATACCGTCTGCCCTTGTCAGAAGCAGGAGCCGATATATCCCACTGACAGCCTGCGCACGCATGAACGCTTCTATGACAGCACGGGCAGCCAGCAAGCGTTTTCCGCTTTTCGACAGGTGACCGAACACCTGTTGCTGGTCAATATTCTCAGATACTTCCACCATAACGCTCCCGACATGCTCGATGATGTAGCTTTCGTTATGGATGGCCCCCTCGCTGTATTCGCAATGCCCGCTTGGATCAAGGGACACATACAGAACGAAATTGCGAGGATTCATAACGATCTGGTGGATAGAGGACTCCGTGGACTGCTGTTGATGGGTATGGAGAAAACCGGAAGATTCGTTGCTCATTTCGAGGAATTGGACTGGTTGGAAGGAGATGGGCAGAGGCAGAGACTCGCAAACGGTACAGTACTCGTACCAACGACCGAGTACATATATCGCTACATAGACCCGAATCCAAATACAGATAAAGCATATGGCGAGGCGGTGTACTATGGCCGAAAAACCCTCTACAAGAACAAGGTCGGCCAGCACGCGGTTGTAATGACTCCTATCGTGAACGCGGCCGGCAGAGACCCGAACAGCGTGAGCCCAGAAGCATTTCCTCGTATCAGTGAAGCATTGGACATCATAGATGAGCTATATACACATCTGTATCATGATGGATTCGCGCCGCTGGTGCGGGCCAACGTGCATGCTGCGATACCGCTCCGAATCGGTCATCGGATACTCGATAGTATTATCGATAGTACAGACGGGAGTCATCCATGAGTCGTAAGCCAACTGGCCCCGACTTCCAAACTGCCGTCGGCAGATGGGAACGGATGGGCCCATACTATGCCATGTTTCCCATCCCGTTTGCTAAGGAAGTCATACTGAGCTGGACGAAACCGGGGCAGGCAGTGATCGACCCGTTCTGTGGACGCGGAACCGCTCCGTTCGTTGCAATGGTGAATGGGCGCAGGGCCGTTGGATGCGACATCAACCCAGTGGCATGGCTGTATGCGAAGACAAAGACAGACCCACATCCCCATCTGCGAGAAGTCGAAAGCCGAATCGAACAGGTGTGGGAAGAAGTGCGAATCAGGGATGACGCGCCTGAGAACGAGTTTCAGCAGATCGCCTTCTGCGGACGGGTTTTGGCCTTTATCCGGGCGGCGCGTCGAACTCTCGACTGGCGAAACAGCAGGCTCGACCGAACTGTGACCGCATTTCTAGTGCAGCATCTGCACGACAAGCGCGGCCACGGCCTTTCCAACCAGATGAGACATTCCCGCGCCATGTCTCCACGCTATTCGGTCGAATGGTGGCGACGCAAAGGCTACGACAGCCCCCCCCAAATCGACCCGCGAGAATTCCTCATCCGTCGCGCACGATGGCGTTACGCCAAAGGCATACCTCAGCCATCCGAAATCGAGCGCCCCAGTATATCCTTAGGCGACGCTGCCGATTCTCTCCCAATCTGTAACTTGCCGGCAGACCTCGTTCTGACATCGCCACCGTACAGCGGAGTCACCAACTACAGATCCGACAACTGGCTCAGGTTGTGGGCAATCGGTGAAGGCCCCAGTCTCCCGGACTGGAACCCTGAGCAGAAATTCCTCCGTATAGATCAATATGTCGATATGCTTGACAGAGTGTTTACATCCACCGCAGCCTGCGTGCGCGCCGATGCAGTTTGGTACATTCGCTCCGACGCTCGCTCCAAGACGAAAGATGTCATCAAGCGAGTTCTGGCGAGATTGCTGCCTGACCATAGACTCGAGGAAAAGCCCGCCCCCTACAAGCGCAAGACGCAGACCGCGTTGTACGGCGATCATGAACCAAAACCAGGAGATGCAGACCTTATTTACACTCCGACGCCGAAAAACACGCGTACTCCGAGGGACGGGCGATACTGGTAAACTGGCTCTCTGTGATTACTCTGATTATCCATACTGTCGATTGGGTTACATCACAAGCATGGGAGAGAAGATATGTCAGATACGGTCAGATTGGGCAGCGGGCAGTTCGCGTACGAAGTCGCTGTCGGCTGGGAGAGCCTGCCGTCGGGCGTGAACTGGCGCGAGACGGCAGGAGTTATCACCGACGATGATGACAATGTTTATGTATTCAGCCGAGGCGATCATCCGATGGTCGTTTTCGACAAAAACGGCAGCTTCATACGGACATGGGGCGAGGGAGTGTTCACACGGGCGCACGGCGTTTCGCGCGGGCCGAACGACACGCTGTACTGTACCGACGACGGCGATCACACCGTCCGACAGTGCACGCTCGATGGCGAGGTTCTCATGACCATCGGCGTTCCGGGCCAAGCGGCCGCGCCGTTCAGCGGAACGCCGTTCAACCGATGCACCCATGTGGCGACCGACCCCGCTAACGGCGATCTGTTCGTCTCCGACGGATATGGAAACAGCAGCGTCCATAAATATACGCCGGACGGACATCTGATAAAGTCGTGGGGCGAGCCAGGAACCGACCCTGGTCAGTTCAATATCGTTCACAACATCGCCACCGACCGCGATGGTTTCGTCTATGTGTGCGATCGCGAAAATCACCGTATTCAGGTGTTCGACCGCGATGGCAAATTGGAGGACATATGGGCGAATGTCCATCGCCCTTGTGCCATATTCATAGATGATGATCAGCGCGTGTATGTCGGCGAACTAGGCTGGGGGATGAGCGTGAACAGGACGATGCCAAACATCGGCCCGCGCGTGTCGATAATGACCACAGCCGGCAATGTCTTGGAGCGACTCGGCAACGGCTGGGGGCTGGAAGTCGGCCAGTTCATCGCTCCGCACGGTATATGCGTGGATTCGCGCAAGAGCATCTATGTAGCGGAGGTGGCCCACACCAGCATCAGCCACAGCGATACGCCGCCAGCTGGAGTGCGAGCGTTCCAAAAGCTAGTTAGAGCGTAAATGCCTCGAAGAACAGGTACTCGAAGAACAGACAGGTAGAGGATGGGAGTCGAATCGCATTTTTAGCAGGGCGCCGGGTATCGGGCTGCGCTAGTCGTCGGGCTGCCGCATGTATTCCCGCTTCGATATCTCGATAGCTGACACCTGCCTAGCGATGTGCTATCCTCTTCCAATTAAAGTGAGGAGGGAAACTGAATGGCGACTGCACACACACACGCATCGGCTCACGGAATGGCGAAGGCGGCGCAAAGATTCGTCGAGAGCCTGAGCGGAGACCAGCGCGACAAGACTGTTTACGAGTATATGGACGGCGAAAGGATCTTCTGGTACTACCCGCCTGTGAATCGGCATGGTCTGCCGCTGAGAGATATGGACGACGACCAGCGCCAGCTTGCATACTCGCTCATGGAGACGGGGCTGACGGTGGATTCCTTCGAGAAGGCCAAGCTGATAATCGAACACGAATTGGTTCTCGGCCCGCTGGAAAAGGAAGCCGGCGTTACCAGCTTCTTGCGCGATCCCGACCTGTATTACTGGACTGTCTTCGGAGACCCGTCCGATGACAGCCAGCCATGGGGATGGCGCGTCGAGGGGCATCATATATCACTCAACTTCAGCCTGTGGGGAGACAAGTTCATCTCCATGACACCCTTCTTCTTCGGCGCTAACCCTGCCGAAGTTCGCAAGGGGCCGAAGAAGGGACTGCGCATTTTAGACGACAGGGAAGATTTGGCATTCGAGTTGATGAACAGCCTCGACAAGGGGCAGACGGGAACGGCGACGATCTACGGCGAAGCCCCGTATGACATCATTACATACAACTCGTCGAGAGTCTCGCTGCCGCCGGAGGAAGGCCTCCCCGCCTCGAAGATGAACGATTTGCAGAAGCAGATTCTGCGCAATCTGGTAGAGGTATATGTGAATCAGGTGCGCACCGATATGGCGCAGGAGAAGCTGCAGCGTCTGGAGGAGGAAGGCTTCGACGGATTGCACTGGGCGTGGGGCGGCCCGGCGGAGGTTGGCAAAGAACACTACTACCGCATACACGGTGGTAACTTCGTCGTCGAATTCGACAACCGGCAGAACGGCGCGAACCACATTCATTCCGTCTGGCGCGATGTCGAAAACGACTTTGCCAACGATGTGCTGCGCGAACATCTGCTACTGTATCATGTCCTATAAAGGATAGCTTCTCCCAAAAGGTTGGGCGAGCATGGTCTAGTGGCGCGATAGCCTAAGATCGTAAAATTCGAGCGTCACTGGTTAACCAACGGTTAACCAGTGACGCTCTCTCGTTTTGGGGTATATATTCTGCTTTTAACAGACTACTATTATATACAATAAAAAATATCTCTATCCTCCAACTCAGCAATCCGAACGCCCAGCGCTGGCGGTAGAGGGGATTGGCAATGATGATGAATCGAATAACTGCCAAGTCGAATATGGGCGGTTTTGCAATTGCGATATTCGCTCTCGGCCTGCTGCTGCTCGCCGCTTGCGGGGAGGACGATCCCCCTGCGCCCACAGCGACTGCCGTGCCCGCGCCTACTGCCGTGCCCACGGCGACTGTCGCGCCCGCGCCTACTGCCGTACCCACAGCGACTCCCGCGCCCGCGCCTACTGCCGTGCCCACAATGCCTCCACCCGCTGATCCTACTGATGTCGCGCAACTTCTCGAAGATGCTTTCGATGCCATGGATGAATTGACCAGCTATCGCACGGTGATGGAAACGAACATTATGGGCTTCGAGCTAAAAGGCGAGATGAATATGCAGCTCCCCGACAAGATTTCGGCGACCATATCCAGCACACTCGAAAATACGCCGATAGAGATGCAATACATACAGATAGGTTCGGACATCTATATCAAGGAAATCTCGCAGGGCGGCGAATGGATGCGAACCCGAGACGAATCTGGAATCGTAGAAATATCGGGTATGAATGTGATGCCGACCTCTGAGATGATCGGTGATTACGGCAATATAGAATTAGCTGGTGCAGAAACTATCGACGGAGTGAAGGTGTATCACATAAGGGCGACGGATCCTTCTATTAGCGAACTTGGAGAATCCAATATATGGATCGGCGTCTCCGACAGCCTTATTCGCCGAATGGAAATTTCAATCTTCGAGGGCGCCGAATCCGGTTTGTTCACAGCGATATTCTCTGACTTCGACACCCCGTTCCAGATCGAACCGCCAGCAGATTACATCGATATAGATGTCTTTGGCGGCGGCGCGGGTTCGCCTCAGCCGAGTACGGTGACCACCACCATAGACCCTGTATCGGGCTGGACTGAGATAGTCGAGGAATCCGGTTTTTCCCTGTCCGTACCCACGGGCTGGACACTCTTCTCCGAAGACGAATTCGCCTTCGCCGCTATGTCGAGCATGATCACACCCGAAGCCATAGGGAGGATGGATGTAATATTCGCCGACTTGCTCCAGTCTGGCTTGGATTCGTTCTTCGATTCAGATTCCGAGGTGGAGCCGGACTCGTATGTTGCAGTTATCTCCCTCATCGAAGAGGATGCGGCTTTTCCTCCGACCTTGAACGCTGTAGTTCACGGGGGCGATGATACAGACATCGATGGGGGATCCGATCGGCTGGTGGCCTTTTTGGAAACACTTGGAGATGTGTCCGAGCGTAGAATGGAAAGCCTGCCAGTGATGGAGAGAATCTCCTTCACGGGAACCTTGGTTGACTCGTCGGGCGAGGAGTTCGAAGTCTCCCAGCTCTACTACATCACCCAGACCAGCAGTATGAAAGACGGTGAGCTGGAGCTAGGCGATTTCATTTACATCGTGCTAACCGCGCCGTCCGCATCTATGACGGAATTGGAGCCAGCGTTCGAAGAGATTCTCCAAACGCTAGACTTTGGATCGTTGGTTTCGTCGGAAAATTCCCAAATAAGAGAAAGGGATCATATGACACAGCAGTACAGTGCGCCGCCGCCGATGAGCATAGACTCGGAGAAGCGCTACACAGCCACATTTTCGATGGCTAACGGCTCCGAATTCGAGATCGACCTGTTCGCGCAGGACGCGCCGAAGACTGTAAACAACTTCGTATTTCTCGCTAGAGACGGCTACTTCGATGGAACGACCTTTCATCGCGTGATACCCGGTTTCATGGCGCAGGGCGGCGATCCGACTGGCACTGGACGCGGCGGCCCTGGCTATCGCTTCGAGGACGAGTTTCACTCCGCGCTCCGACATGACAAGCCGGGCATTCTGTCCATGGCGAACGCCGGGCCGAACACGAACGGCAGCCAGTTCTTCATCACCTTCACGCCGACGCCCCATCTCGACGGACGCCACGCCGTCTTCGGCGAGGTCTCCGAAGGTATGGATGTCGTGAACGCCATTACGCCGCGAGACCCTGCCAGCGCGCGGACACCGGGAGATGTCATAGCCACAGTGACCATCACGGAAGAATAGCCCTGCGGCGTTCTGCTGCCTCCTCGTGTACGATTTCCCCGTTCGTGTCTCGATCGAAGGTGATAGAATTGCGCTCAGCGTGGGCGACAAAACCATGCGGGAGGGGGCAGGCGCAGACCATGACGATAACGCAGACATATCCCAAGCCTCGTCCGTTCGATGTGAGCGAATACTACGCGATGGCCGCTGCAGGCATCCTGCGCGAAGAGGAACATCTGGAGCTGCTGGACGGCGTTATCTTCCTAAAATACGCCGACAGCCCTCGCTTGTTCGATGTGGGTGAATACTACGCGATGGCCGCCGCAGGCATTCTGCGGCCAGACGAACGCCTGGAGCTCTTACGGGGAAGGATATTCGTAATGTCGCCAATCGGCTCCAGACACGCGGCATCAGTGAATGGGACTTCGCTTCTGCTGAGAGAGAAATTAGGAAGACTGGGATTGGTTAGCGCCCAAAACCCAGTCAGACTCGATGACGGCAGTGAGCCGGAGCCAGATGTCGCCGTCGTCAGCTGGCGGGACGACTTCTATGCATACGCCCATCCAACGCCGTCGGATGTCTTGCTGATTGTGGAGGTGGGAGACACATCGGCGGACTTCGACCGAGAAGAGAAGCTGCCTCTGTACGCTGGGGCAGGCGTCCGCGAAGTTTGGCTGGCGAATCTGCCGTCGCAAGCTGTGGAGGTCTATACAGACCCGCTGCACGGCGAATACAGCGCGCGCCGAGTGTTTGGCGCAGGCGATGTCCTGACGCCGACGGCATTCCCGGATGTTCGTATTCCCGTCAGCCAGATTCTACTGGCAGATGTATAGCCTATCCGTGAGCGACATGCCATGACGATAACGCAAACACACCCCAAGCCTCGTCCGTTCGATGTGGGTGAATACTACGCGATGGCCGCCGCAGGCATCCTGCGCGAAGAGGAACATCTGGAGCTTTTGGACGGCGTTATCTTCCTAAAATACGCCGACAGCCCTCGCCTGTTCGATGTGGGTGAATACTACGCAATGGCCGCCGCAGGCATCCTGCGCGAAGACGAACGCCTGGAGCTTCTGCGGGGAAGGATATTCGTAATGTCGCCAATCGGCTCCAGACACGCGGCTGAGGTGGATCTGACTTCATTCCTCCTGAAAGATAGATTGGGAAGGCGGGGGTGGATCAGAGTCCAAAACCCAGTCCGACTCGACGACGGCAGCGAGCCGGAGCCAGATGTCGCCGTCGTCAGCTGGCGGGACGACTTCTATGCATACGCCCATCCAACGCCGTCGGATGTCTTGCTGATTGTGGAGGTGGGAGACACATCGGCGGACTTCGACCGAGAAGAGAAGCTGCCGCTGTACGCTGGGGCAGGCGTCCGCGAAGTATGGCTGGCGAATCTGCCGGCGCAAGCTGTGGAAGTCTATACAGACCCGCTGTACGGTGAATACAGCGCGCGCCGAGTGTTTGGCGCAGGCGATGTCCTGACGCCGATGGCATTCCCGGATGTTCGCATTCCCGTCAGCCAGATTCTACTGGCAGATGTATAGTCTATCCGTGAGCGACATGCCATGACGATAACGCAAACATATCCCAAGCCTCGTCCGTTCGATGTGAGCGAATACTACGCGATGGCCGCTGCAGGCATCCTGCGCGAAGATGAACATCTGGAACTTTTGGACGGCGTTATCTTCCTAAAATACGCCGCTGGCCCTCGCCTGTTCGATGTGAGTGAATACTACGCGATGGCCGCCGCTGGCATTCTGCGGCCAGACGAACGCATGGAGCTTCTACGGGGAAAGATATTCGCAATGTCGCCAATCGGCTCGAAGCATATGTCGTCGGTAGATGAATTCGTATTCTTGCTAACCACACAGCTGGGTAGGCGCGCGCGAGTCAGAGCGCAGGGGCCAATCCGGCTCGACAACGGCAGCGAGCCGGAGCCGGACATTGCAATCCTGCGTTGGCGCGATGACCGCTATGCATATGCCCATCCAACGCCGTCGGATGTCTTGCTGATTGTGGAGGTGGGAGACACATCGGCGGACTTCGACCGAGAAGAGAAGCTGCCTCTGTACGCTGGGGCAGGCGTCCGCGAAGTTTGGCTGGCGAATCTGCCGTCGCAAGCTGTGGAGGTCTATACAGACCCGCTGTACGGCGAATACAGCGCGCGCCGAGTGTTTGGCGCAGGCGATGTCCTGACGCCGGCGGCATTCCCGGATGTTCGCATTCCCGTCAGCCAAATACTGATGGTTTAGAATCGCTAGAGATCATTAGCCATCCGACCACCACTGATTGTCTGAGTATTGACTTATCAGACGAATATCTACTTACTCATATTGCTTATATCCGCTAACAAAGGACACGCCATGACCATAGATGTCGCAACCGCCATTGCCAGAATTCTCAAACAGGAAGGCATCGAGTGGGTATCCACCTTCCCGGTGTGCAGGGTCAACAACGCGCTCGGGCGGGAGGGTGTTCCGATGGTGATGATGCGTGACGATCGTTACGCTATTGCGCTCGCGGACGGCTTTTCGCGCGCGTCGGCGGGTGAGCGCATCGGCGTCTGCACGGTGCAGGGAGGCGTGAACGCGGCAGGCATTCAGGTCGCCTACGCAGGTTTGGCGCAGGCATACGAGGACGGCTCACCCATACTGTGCATCACCGACGGCGTTCCCGCCGGCAGCTCCGAGAATTCGCAGTTCGATGTCACCACCAGCTTGAAATCCGTCTCCAAGTGGTATGGGTACATCGACCGACCGGCGCGTGTGCCGGAGTTCATGCGCCGCGCCTTCACGATGCTTCGCAGCGGCAGACCCGGCCCTGTCGTCCTCTCCGTGCCAGACGCGGCGGGTACTTACGACGAAACGGCAGACCCGTATATGCCCGTCAAAGGCTGGAAGTCCGCGCCAGACCCTGCGGATGTGTCGCGCGCCATCGACCTGCTGCTGAATGCGGAATCCCCGCTCATCTACGCTGGTGAAGGGGTCATATACGCCGGCGCGTCTGCAGAGCTGACAGCGTTTGCAGAGCTGGCGTCCACCCCTGTCATCACCACGCTCAAGGCGAAGGGAGCGTTCCCCGAAGATCATCCGCTGTTCGTTGGCGTGCGCGGCGCGCCGCCGGCGGAGTTCCTCGAAAAGTGCGATCTGATACTCGCCGTCGGCTCTAGCCTCTCTCCGGGACGATTTAGTCACGCCATACCGAATCCGGCTAGCAAAACCATCATCCAATGCAATTTGGACGAGCTGCACATAAACAAGATATATCCGATGGCTCATGCAGTCATTGGGGATGCTCGTTTCACTCTGGACGCGCTGACTAAAGAGCTTTCGTCGAGAACATCAAGGCAGGGGCGTTCCGACGAAGACGCGGCGGACGCAGTGCGCGCCGCGCGCGATTCCGGTCTCGCCGAATACCGCGCCGCAATGGCTTCTGACGATACGCCTATCAACCCATATCGCGTCTATGGCGATATGATGAAGACTCTCGATCCGCGCGGCTCGTTCGTAACTCATGATTCCGGCAACACGCGCGACCAACTCAGTACGATATACGAGACGCTCATACCGCGAGGTTTCTTGGGCTGGGGCAATGTCTCCACGCTTGGTTTCAGCTTGGCGGCCACGATGGGCGCGAAATTGGCACATCCCGACCGACAATGCGTCGCTGTTACCGGAGACGCTGGTGTAGGATACATGCTCGGTAATCTCGAAGTTACGCTGCGGGAAAATATCGGTATAACCGTCGTACACATCAGCAATGGAGGCTTTGCCGGCTATGGCCCCGGCTTCTGGGGCGCGGGACATGATCCTTATACCCATGTCGTGCTTGGCCCGGACGATGTGGACATGTCCAAAGTCGTCGGACAGCTGGGGCTGCACTCCGAGCGTGTGCGAGAGCCGTCGGAGATCATTCCCGCTCTGCGGCGCGCGCTGGAGGCCAACGAAATGGGCAAGCCCGCATACATAGAGTTTATCTGCAGCCAGTATCCAGTATATGGAGGATGGGTTCCTAGCGCACTGGCGCACTAGCCGGCGATGCCGAATGCAGTATTCCTATGATTCATAGAGCGACATCCGAAACCGCTCGATACAAAGGGGACTCCGACGCCGAATAACGACCGCCCCAGTACAGATCTACCTCCCGATACCGGTCGTGGATGGTCGCGCGAGCTGCTGTTCGCGCAAGCGGTGATCGTTGCCAGCGTGGCTGTGGTCATCGCGCTCGCGCTGCTTTCGGATGAGCGGGGATTGCGCAACTTGTCGCTGGAGATGGATCGCGCGGCGGCGCCCTCGACCGGGTTCGGCGCCGTCGCTCCAGTTTCGCTCGACCCAATCTTCTGCCCGAACGGAGATGCGCCGCTGGGCGAGTCGGTGGCCGCGCGCGACTCCGGTCTCGCCGCCGACTGCGCCGCGCTGCTGTCTGCCGGGCCGATTCTGTCCGGTGATGATGGTGTCGATCTTGGATGGAGCGCGGATGTTTCGATTACGGATTGGCGCGGTGTCGTCATCGGTGGGAATCCGCTTCGTGTAATCGCGCTGAACCTGACAGCCGTCGGACTCTCCGGTCGTATCCCGCCCGAACTCGGCGATCTCTTCGAACTGCGCGCGCTTCATCTGTACGAAGGCGATCTGACAGGCAGCATCCCTCCGAGTCTGGGGCGGCTGGGTATGCTGGACATCCTAGACCTGGGCGATAATCGGCTAACGGGAACTGTGCCGCTCGAACTCGGTAACCTGTCCCGCCTCACCTCGCTCGACCTCAGCTTCAACAATATCGGCGGCGAACTTCCCGCTGAGTTAGCTCGACTGGAGCGTCTGGAGTGGCTCGTTGTCGCCGGAACCGATCTTTCTGGTGACATATCCGCGCTCCTCTCTGAGCTGCCGAACCTGAACTATCTGAGCGTGTACGACACACAGCTGAGCGGCTGTTTGCCGGAGCGTCTGGCAGAAATCGATGGTTTGACAGGTAACATCACTGTGTGCGTCGATTAGTAGCATACGGCGTTAACATACGGAGATCGAAAGTCTCTCTAATCTCTCTGCGCGCTGGGTGTATCCTGTTGTATCATGGCGAATAGGCGTTGCCCCACGACGGCAGTTTCAGGAGCAGTAACCATGACGATCACGCAGACGAACTCCTTCTATGACAGGCTCGGCGTTAGGCGTGTCATCAACGCATCGAGCTGGATAACGGTTTACGGCGGGAGCATCATGCCGCCTGCCGTTGTTGCGGCGATGACGGAGGCGTCGCACTGGTTCGTGGATATGCACGATCTGAACCGCAAGGCGGGCGAGATAATCGCGCAGCTGACGGGCGCGGAGGCGGGGCTGGTTACAGCAGGCTCTTCTGCGGGGATGCTGTTGGAAGCGGCTGCTTGTATAGCCGGCTCCGACCCCGCAAATGTCTGGCAGCTGCCGGATACTACTGGGCTGAAGAGCGAGATTGTCATACACCGCGCCCATAGGGTGAACTACGATCACAGCTTCCGCGCGGCGGGAGGTCGTTTCGTGGAGATAGGCAACACAGGCATGACGCATGAATGGGAGCTGGAGGCGGCGATTGGCGAGGATACGGCGGCGGTCGCCTACATCTTCGGGCCGAGCGCTGGGGGCGCGCTGCCGCTGGAGCGGGTCATAGATATCGCTCACACGCGGGATGTGCCTGTCATAGTGGATGCCGCCGCTATGCTTCCGCCGCCTGAGAATCTGACGCGCTTCATCGCGCAGGGCGCGGACATGGTCAGCTTTAGCGGTGGCAAAGGCGTGCTGGGGCCGCAGTCCACAGGCATTCTCGCAGGCCGCGCAGACCTGATAGAGGCGGCATACGCCAACTCCGCGCCGCATTCGGAGTCCATTGGACGCGCCGCCAAAGTGTGCAAAGAAGAGATAGCCGGCCTGCTGACCGCTCTGGAGCTGTTCGTGGATACGGACTTCGATGCGCAGACAGCGAACTGGCGCGCCAAATCGATTCTAGTCGCCGAGCGGTTGAGCGACATACCCGGCGTCGTTGCCGAGATGCTCGAAGCTAGGCCCAGCACGGAGGATATTCTCTCCAACTCTCCGCGCACTGAGATTCGATTTACTGATGAATACACCGGCCCCTCCGAAGACGATGTTTTGAGAATGCTCGAAGAGGGTGAGCCTAGCATAAGAGTTCTGGCGCGTCCGATCTACGACCGGATGAATGTCATACCCGTCAATCTCAGAGATGGCGAAGAGGAGATCGTAGCGCGCCGACTTCGTGATATTCTTACTGGAGAGGGAGAGTAGAAGATGCGGCGCGAGCCGAGGTAACAGGAACCCAGCAGCGGCAGTTTATATGAGCTACTTACATAGATATCACAGGAGAGGAAGACGATGGCTACAACGGTAAAATATTCGCTGGAAGAGTTCGTACATGAGATGAGCGCGCTGGTAGATGAGCAGCCGGATCAGGAGCGTATGTTCGATGTCGGCTCCACATACCTAGAGCGGCTGATAAATAGCCCGGATGCGATTCCTGAAGAGTATCGCGTCCCAGCTGGGTCGCGCGGACGCAGTGCGAACCATGGCACCTACCTGCTGCACTACGGCGATAACGGCTTGCTGGTAACTTCTGTAGTGTGGGGCCCCGGCGACCATATCGGCCCGCACGACCACTGCACTTGGGGCATGATCGGCGTAATGGACAACGGCATCACCGAGACGAGGTTCAAGCGGCACGACGACCGCTCCCGCGATGACTATGCGCTGATCGAGAAAGACCGGGAAACGCTCGTCAAACCCGGCGATGTCAGTCTGCTTATTCCCGAAGTCGATGAGATACACCAGATGGATAACTATTCCGACCGCCCGACTGTCGAGATACATGTCTATGGCAACGATCTGCGCGGTTTGCAACGGAGCAGCTATAGCCTCGACTCTGGCGAGGTGCGTCACTTTGCCACCACCCGATTCGACAACTGCTGACGAGCGCGCAGCGTTTTACGGATGCCAAAGCCGCCCCAGATGCTCAAACCCGAAGGTGTGAATGCTATGTCCGATACAAATGTCTCGTGCGTCGAGCTTGCCGATCTACTCGCGGGGACATCTCCGTTCGCCCTGATCGATGTCAGAGAGGCAGGCGAGTACAACAGTTCCCATATCGTCGGCGCGAGTTTGATTCCGCGAAGGGAGCTGGAGTTCCGTATCGCGGAGTCGGCTCCGTTCGTTGGAACGCCCATTGTAGTCTGCGACGACGACGGGCGCCGGGCGACGCTCGCGGCGCGGACTCTGGTCGCGCTGGGCTATACCGATGTACGCGCGCTCGGTGGCGGTATGAACCGCTGGGCGACTGAGAGACTTCCGACTGAGTGGGGCGTGAATGTTCCCAGCAAAGATTTTGGCGAACGGGTGCAGGTGGAAAACGGTGTCCCAGAGATCGACGCGGTGGAGCTGCGGCAGCGGATGGAGCGCGGAGATAGAATGGTGATTCTGGATACACGCACGCCTGAAGAGTATGCTCGAACCTGCATACCGGGCGGTCGCAGCGTCCCGAACGGCGAGTTGGGACTTCGGATCACCGATCTGCTGGATGATGTGGATGATGATACGGCAGTCGTAATCAACTGCGCCGGGCGTACGCGGAGCATAATAGGCGCGCGCCTGCTCCAGCGTATGGGCGTGGAGAATGTCGTTGGGCTAGAGAACGGCACTGCCGGTTGGGCTCTGGCCGGATATGAGCTGGAGAGGGGAGCGGACAGGCTGGATATGCCTGAGCCGACTGACGAAGGGCGCGCAGCCGCCGAACTGTTCGCAGACAAGCTGGCCGAAGAGGACGGAGTGCAATTCATTGACATCGACGAGCTCGATTCGCTCATAGCGCGCGCCGCGTCGGAAAGCGTCTATCTCATCGATGTTCGTACACGGGATGAGTTCGAGGAGGGGCGCATTCCGGGTTTCGGCTGGTTCCCCGGCGGGCAGGCGGTTCAGCGCGCCGATGAGGTAGCGCCGGTACACAACGCCCCTATCGTTTTCTGCTGCGATGGCAGGGCGCGCGCCGCGCTTACCGCGTCTTGGTATCGGCAGATGGGATTCTGCGAGGTCTATGCAGTGCGTGGTGGTACGGAGCTGTGGAGAGAGTCTGGCCGTGCTCTCGAGAGCGGCGCGTCAGGCTCGAAATCGATGGGGCTGGCGACGCTGTCGGAGGATGTCGCAGCAAGCCTGCGACAGACAGACATCGTTGCGTCGGATGCGACGGTCATACATGTTGGGCTGAGCGCGGAGTTTGCCCGCGCGCATATCCCCGCATCCGTCTGGATTCCGCGCGGGTGGCTGGAGATACGAGTGGTGAATGCCGTGCCTGACAAGTCCGCCGCGCTCGTCGTAACCTGCGATGATGGTTCGCAGTCCGCGCTTGCCGCCGCTACCCTGTCGGAGATGGGATATTCGGATGTCGCCTTCCTGCGCGGCGGGATGCGGGCTTGGCAGTCGGCTGAGGGCGCGATCGAATCCGGGTTATCCGGCGTCATGTCCGCGCCCAACGATATGCTCGCCTCCGGCCCTGAGAGGGGCTTTGCGGACATGATCAACTACCTGCGCTGGGAGGAGGAACTGGGGCATAAGTATGCGGCAGGAGATGGTTAGAGAGAGGTCAGTGAATAGCGTTTAGTTTTGCCGAAGGCCTGCGCTACTCTTCCTGCTGTTCGAGCCTGCGCAGAGTTTCCCGCAAGCGTTCGATCTCAGCCTCCGCCACTAACCGTCGCTCTCGTTCGGCGACTTGCTCAGATTCTGCCGCTAACCGTCGTTCTCGTTCGGCGACTTGCTCAGATTCCGCCGCTATGCGTCGTTCTCGCTCCATGATTCGTCGCTCTCGTTCGGCCAATCGTCCTGCTTCAGCTGCGATCTGTCCTGCTTCGGCTACAAGTCGTCCAGCGCGTTCTTCATCTCGTGACGCCGCGGTCTGGGCCAAATCTTCCAGATAGTATTCTTCGCTGTGGTCGTACAGTCTCGGCCATCCGTTATCCCAGCACAGGCTGAGTCCGAGAGCTTCGCTGTAAACCTTCTGTAAGCCGTCTGGCTCAGAGGTAATTGGTATGGGGTGATAGACGCCGTTTTCCAGCCGCCATCCAGCGATTGCGAAGCCGTAGTGTTCGCTGCCTGAGGGGTCGAAATAGAACATCTCCGGCACGCCGATTCTGGCGTATATACCCGGTTTGGTGTCTAAGTCGGCTTGGGCAGTGCTTTCGGAGGCTATTTCCAAGACCCAGTCGGGCGGTTTGCCTACTTCCCACGGGAGGTAGAGTTTTCGTCTGCGAATGGCTTCGGAATCCACTCCGACTGCGACATACACATCTGGAGAGACGCGTACATTGAGATTGCTTGGGTCGTAGCAGATGAAGGATTCTCTGTCCAAGAAGACATCTGGTCGTTGGTAGAAGTTAGTGAGGCGGGCTTGGAGTGCACCGCGCACGGCGTCGATTTCTCGGTTTTGGAGCATGGAATCTGGCGACGGCGCGGACAGATCGGGATCGAAGTCTAGCGCATCGTAGTCTATATCGCCCCGCCGTCGGTACGGGAGCATAGCGCGGGGCGTTGTGGTTTTGGTATGAGCTATCATCGTATCGTCGGAGTTTGCGTCGTGGGTCTATGGGCGGGGTCTGGCTAGTTACACGGATTGTAACAGAACCGTGATGCGCGCGCAGAAGCCAAAAGCGCGGAGTCGGCCAGCGTTAGTCTTCCTGTTGTTCGAGCCTGCGCAATGTTTCCCGCAAGCGTTCGATCTCAGCCTCCGCCAAAAGCGCTAACCGTCGTTCTCGATCTCAGCGACTTGCTCCCGGCTTCTGCGGCCAATCGTCGTTCTCGTTCGGCCAATCGTCCTGCTTCAGCTGCGATTTGTCCTGCTTCGGCTACAAGTCGTCCTGCGCGTTCTTCATCTCGTGACGCCGCGGTCTGGGCCAAATCTTCCAGATAGTATTCTTCGCTGTGGTCGTACAGTCTCGGCCATCCGTTATCCCAGCACAGGCTGAGTCCGAGAGCTTCGCTGTAAACCTTCTGTAAGCCGTCTGGTTCAGAGGTAATTGGTATGGGGTGATAGACGCCGTTTTCCAGCCGCCATCCAGCGATTGCGAAGCCGTAGTGTTCGCTGCCTGATGGGTCGAAGTAGAACATCTCCGGCACGCCGATTCTGGCGTATATACCCGGTTTGGTGTCTAAGTCGGCTTGGGCAGTGCTTTCGGAGGCTATTTCCAAGACCCAGTCGGGCGGTTTGCCTACTTCCCATGGGAGGTAGAGTTTTCGTCTGCGAATGGCTTCGGAATCCACTCCGACTGCGACATACACATCTGGAGAGACGCGTACATTGAGATTGCTTGGGTCGTAGCAGATGAAGGATTCTCTGTCCAAGAAGACATCTGGTCGTTGGTAGAAGTTAGTGAGGCGGGCTTGGAGTGCACCGCGCACGGCGTCGATTTCTCGGTTTTGGAGCATGGAATCTGGCGACGGCGCGGACAGATCGGGATCGAAGTCTAGCGCATCGTAGTCTATATCGCCCCGCCGTCGGTATGGGAGCATAGCGCGGGGCGTTGTGGTTTTGGTATGAGCTATCATCGTATCGTCGGAGTTTGCGTCGTGGGTCTATGGGGGGAGTCCGGCTAGTTTGCGCAGGCTCGTTACACGGATTGTAACAGAACCGTTATGCGCGCGCAGAAGCCAAAAGCGCGGAGTCGGCCAGCGTTAGTCTTCCTGTTGTTCGAGCCTGCGCAATGTTTCCCGCAAGCGTTCGATCTCAGCTTCCGCGGCCAGTCGTCGTTCTCGTTCGGCCAATCGTCCTGCTTCAGCTGCGATCTGTCCTGCTTCGGCTACAAGTCGTCCTGCGCGTTCTTCATCTCGTGACGCCGCGGTCTGGGCCAAATCTTCCAGATAGTATTCTTCGCTGTGGTCGTACAGTCTCGGCCATCCGTTATCCCAGCACAGACTGAGTCCGAGAGCTTCGCTGTAAACCTTCTGTAAGCCGTCTGGTTCAGAGGTAATTGGTATGGGGTGATAGCCGCCGTTTTCCAGCCGCCATCCAGCGATTGCGAAGCCGTAGTGTTCGCTGCCTGATGGGTCGAAGTAGAACATCTCCGGCACGCCGATTCTGGCGTATATACCTGGTTTGGTGTCTAAGTCGGCTTGGGCAGTGCTTTCGGAGGCTATTTCCAAGACCCAGTCGGGCGGTTTGCCTACTTCCCATGGGAGGTAGAGTTTTCGTCTGCGAATGGCTTCGGAATCCACTCCGACTGCGACATACACATCTGGAGAGACGCGTACATTGAGATTGCTTGGGTCGTAGCAGATGAAGGATTCTCTGTCCAAGAAGACATCTGGTCGTTGGTAGAAGTTAGTGAGGCGGGCTTGGAGTGCACCGCGCACGGCGTCGATTTCTCGGTTTTGGAGCATGGAATCTGGCGACGGCGCGGACAGATCGGGATCGAAGTCTAGCGCATCGTAGTCTATATCGCCCCGCCGTCGATACGGGAGCATAGCGCGGGGCGTTGTGGTTTTGGTATGAGCTATCATCGTATCGTCGGAGTTTGCGTCGTGGGTCTATGGGCGGGGTCTGGCTAGTTTGCGCAGGCTCGTTACACGGATTGTAACAGAACCGTTATGCGCGCGTATGGTTAGCGTATGCGCGTGCAGAAGCCAAAATCATAAAAGCGCGGAGCCGGCCAGCGTTAGTCTTCTTGCTGTTCGAGCCTGCGCAATGTTTCCCTCAAGCGTTCGTTCTCAGCTTCCGCGGCCAGTCGTCGTTCTCGCTCCATGATTCGTCGCTCTCGTTCGGCCAATCGTCCTGCTTCAGCTGCGATCTGTCCTGCTTCGGCTACAAGTCGTCCTGCGCGTTCTTCATCGCGTGACGCCGCGGTCTGGGCCAAATCTTCCAGATAGTATTCTTCGCTGTGGTCGTACAGTCTCGGCCATCCGTTATCCCAGCACAGACTGAGTCCGAGAGCTTCGCTGTAAACCTTCTGTAAGCCGTCTGGTTCAGAGGTAATTGGTATGGGGTGATAGCCGCCGTTTTCCAGCCGCCATCCAGCGATTGCGAAGCCGTAGTGTTCGCTGCCTGATGGGTCGAAGTAGAACATCTCCGGCACGCCGATTCTGGCGTATATACCCGGTTTGGTGTCTAAGTCGGCTTGGGCAGTGCTTTCGGAGGCTATTTCCAAGACCCAGTCGGGCGGTTTGCCTACTTCCCATGGGAGGTAGAGTTTTCGTCTGCGAATGGCTTCGGAATCCACTCCGACTGCGACATACACATCTGGAGAGACGCGTACATTGAGATTGCTTGGGTCGTAGCAGATGAAGGATTCTCTGTCCAAGAAGACATCTGGTCGTTGGTAGAAGTTAGTGAGGCGGGCTTGGAGTGCACCGCGCACGGCGTCGATTTCTCGGTTTTGGAGCATGGAATCTGGCGACGGCGCGGACAGATCGGGATCGAAGTCTAGCGCATCGTAGTCTATATCGCCCCGCCGTCGGTATGGGATCATATCGCGGGGCGTTGTGGTTTTGGTATGGGCTATCATCGTATCGTCGGAGTTTGCGTCGTGGGTCTATGGGGGAGTCCGGCTAGTTTGCGCAGGCTCGTTACACGGATTGTATCAGAACCGTTATGCGCGTGCAGAAGCCAAAATCATAAAAGCGCGGAGCCGGCCAGCGTGTTCGTGTCGCTGCCAGTTATTAGGTGGCGTTCCCTAGTTTGTTCAGCGCGTCCTCTGCCGCCTGCGCCTCTGCTTCACGCTTGCTGCCGCCACGCCCTTCACCGGCGGTTTTCTCGTTTAGCAGAACGCGCACGCAGAATACGGGCATGTGGTCTGGCCCTTTTCGCGCTGTCTGCTCGTACACTGGCGGGGAAAGTCCGCGCGTCATCGCCGCCTCGTGCAGCAGGGATTTGGGGTGTCTTTGCGGCGCTTTCAACACGGACAGAGATCTCAGTTCGTCGCGCATGGCGCGCAGAATGAACTCTCTTGCAGCATCATATCCCTGATCTGCGAACACCGCGCCAACCACAGCCTCGAATGCATCGGCGCAGTTGGAATCCCGCTCCGCTCCGCCGCGCTCCCGTTCCCCCTTACCCATTATCAGCCATTCGCCCAGCCCCAGCCGCCTGCCGATCGCCGCCAGCGCGGACTTGTCCACCAGCGTGGCGCGTGTCTGCGTCAGGCTGCCCTCGTGGAAGTTCGGGAATCTCGTAACCAGCTCCTGCGCTATTACCAGATCTATCACCGCGTCGCCTAGAAACTCCAGCCTGTCGTTGGATTCGGCGAACACATCGGGGAACTCCGCAACGAACGAGCTGTGAACCAGCGCGCGCTCCAGTAGGGAGATGTCGTCGAATTCGACACCTAGCGTGGATTCGATGTCTCGCAATCTGGATTCGGAGTGAGGTGGTCCGGACGCGCGCGGCGCGGAGTCCACAGCTGCAGGTTTTCGCTCTAGTTCTCTTTTTGTGGCGATGTCAAATATCTCTGTCAGCTGTTGTTTGCGATATGCGAAGATATTCGCCACCTCACCTGTCACGAACAGTCTCGCCACTATCATGCCGCCGGGTACAGCATACTCTAGACGATCTTCGGCCAGCGTGCCGCCGTTCTGTTCTGTAAATATATGTTCGTGCCGCCATATCCGATAAGGCCCGCGCCGCTGTTCGTCCACGAACCGATTGGGGGGCTCCCACTCAGTGATTTCGCTTTGCCAACGAACGGGAATGCCGTGCAGTCTTAGTTTGTAATCGATCAGCGTTCCGACTTTCATCTCGATTGGATGCGGTGTCAGAATCTCGAAGCGCAGGCTTGGCGGGGTGAGCCGCTCTAGGTTGCTGGCATCGGCGAAGAAGGGAAACACTTCCCTAACCGGATGGGGGATCCAAATCTCGTTGTGTAGCCGTAGGATCTGGGCAGGCATCGTGTTTGTCTTCTTCGCGGTTAGTGGTTAGTGGTTTGCCCACGCATGGCGCGGGGGAGGTGGGACGCTTCCCGTTCTTTGGGATGCGCCCCACACTCTTTCCCACGCGTGTTTTGGCCTGCGGTTAGTCCGCTGCTGCTGGGTCAGGCCTGCCCGCAGGCGCGGACTGCCCCCATCGCAGTCGGTTCAGCAGCGCGGGTATGCTCTGGTTCATCAGCATATAAACGACTGGCACCACTATCAGCGTGAGCGCGGTAGAGCTGAGCAGCCCGCCGATGACGACGGTTGCCAGTTCAGCGCCGATGATGCCTCCGGCCTCGCCGGTGAACGCAGCCAGCGGCAGCAGCGCGATGCTCGTCGTTATTGCCGTCATCAGAATCGGGCGCAGTCGCACTCGCCCGCCCTGGATCATCGCGTCATATACATTCATCCCCTTCTCGCGCAGCTGTTCGACGAACGAGATCAGCACGATGGCGTTGGTTACCACTATGCCGATCAGCAGCAGAACCCCCATCATTGCCGCCAAGCTGAGCGAGCGGCCAGTGATTGCCAGCGAAACCATGACTCCGATCAGCGCGAGCGGCATACTGGTTACGATGACGAAGGGGTTCCTGAGCGAGCCGAGCGTGGCGACCATGACCAGATACACGAGCACGATACCGACTGCCATTGCGATGAACACATCCTGGAAGCCTTCGGCTATCTGCTGGAACACGCCGCCGTTGTTCACTGTTACGCCGGGTGGTAGGTCGAGGCTATCTATCTGAGCTTGGATTTCGATTCCGATTGCCTGCGTGTCGTCGGATGTGATGCTGCCGCCGATGCTTGCTGAGCGCAGGCCGTCGGTGCGGCTGATGCTGACGGGGCCGGGCCGCACCTCGACGGTTGCGACATCGCTGAGCGCAGTCGTTCCGAGCGGGCCGGCGATTGTCATTGCGCCGATTTCGTCCACGCTCGTTATGTCGGCGGAGCTTCCGTTGAGGAACACATCTACCGAGCCGCCGTCTATCTGCAGCTGTGTCACCTTCTGCCCGACGAGGAACTGATTCACCTGAAATGCGATTTGCTGGGCGTTCAGTCCGACGAGCGCAGCGCGCGCAGGATCGACATTTACGATCACCTCGTCTCGCGCCTCGCTGACATCGGAAGATATATTTTCGATACCTTCAATGGTTTCCAGCTTTTCTGTCAGTTGTGTAGCTATGCTGGAGATGTCGGCGTAGTTCGCGCCGGTTATGCTGATTTCCAATCCGGCTTCCGGTGGCCCCTGTCCTATTTCAGACACATTTACTATGCGGTCCTCTGTGCTGTCGAATTCGTCCCGCAGCATGTTTGCTATATCCGTAGGCGCATCCTTGTCTAGGCTGACGAATGTGGTTGCCTGATGGAATCCTGATGGGCCCGCCGCGCCGAATTCGGCGCTAGGGCTGCCAATGGTGGTTACATATACGATAGATTCAGGGCTTATTCGGCTCTCTATCTCCCCCACTTCGGCCAGAGTGGACATTGCGGGCGTACCGGGACTGAGTTTCATCTCTATATTGAGGAATCTGTCTTCCCCAGCGGGGAACAGATTGACGGGTATGATGGACATTAGCCCAAGGCTGGCGACTGTTATGACCAACGCAGACACTAGTGTGATAGCCTTGTGCGCCAGCGACCAGCGCAGTATTGGCGTGTAAACTCGTTGCAGCCATGTGTTCGTATCTGGTACATCCTCGTCCTCGCCGACACCTTCGGGAAGGTCTCCCTGCTTGATGAGGTATGCCGCCAATACCGGAATTGCTGTGAGCGCTACGGCCAGCGACGCTATTAGCGCGAAGCAGACGGTGAGCGCGAATGGCAGGAAGAACGCGCCGACCAGCCCCTGTATGAAGGCAAGCGGCAGAAAGACGACGATGGTCGTCAGCGTCGATGCGGTAATGGCTGGGCCGACTTCGACTGTGGCATCCAGCGCGGCGCGCCAGCGTTCCTTGCCGCCGCTTATACTGCGGTAGATATTCTCCAGAACGACGATGCTGTCATCTACTACTCGCCCTACGGAGATGGCAAGCCCGCCGAGCGTCATGAAGTTTAGCGACAGCCCCTGCCAGTTCATTAGCAGGACACCGGTGAAAATGCTGAGCGGAATGGACAGACCTATGACGATAGTCGGCCTTAGCGTCGATAGCATACCGCGAATCACCGTCGGCTTAATCGTGACGAAGAAGGTGAACACCACCATCACCGCCAGTGTAAGTCCGAGTATAGCTTCTTGCTGGAGAGTGTCTATCTGGCCCTGTATCGCCGGCCCATCGTTGGAGACGATGATCGTTTCGATGTCGGGCGGCATACCTGTTATGGAGTCTAGCGCGTCTTCTATGGCGGTGGTTATATCGATGGTATTGGCTTCGGGATCTTTGAAGAGGGCGATTCCGATTCCCGGTCTGCCGTTAGTGCGGGATATGCTGGTCGGCGCGCTCGCGCCGAGTTCGACATCCGCTATCTCTTCGAGCGTTATGGGAACGGGCGCGGGTGGCGGCGATCCGGACGAGGGCGCCGACGGTGGCATCCCTGCCATCGGCATACCAGAGAACCCGACAGTCAGGTTGCGTATCTCTTCGATCGAAGTATAGGTGTGCGTAGTCTTCACTGGCAGCGTGCGGCCAGCGTCCGTAATCGCTCCACCGGGCAGCGTGATGTTGTTTTCACGCAGCGCCTGCGAGACTTGGAACAGCGACAGCCCTTTTTCGTTCAGCTTGTCAGTATCGACTGTAACCGTCGCCTGCTGCTGAACGCCTCCAGTAACATTGACTGCGAGTACACCATCTACGCCAGTTATCTCCGGCAGGATGCGGGATTCGACGATCTGCTGTATCTCGACAGCCGGGCGGTCTCCAGTGACGCTGATCTGCATTATGGGGAACGCCTGGGAGCTGATGCGCCCGACATTCGGCTTTATCACGCCGTCGGGGAAGGCGATTGCGCCCACACTGGCGCGGATAGTGTTCTCTGCCTCCTCCATATCGGTGCCGAACTCAAATGTGGCGAGAATTATCGACCTGTTCTCGGAGGATGTAGATTGGATGTTGTCCAGCCCAGCAGTGCCAGACATGGCGTTCTCGATGGGGGCAGTCACATCTTGCGCTACTGCTTCGGGGTTAGCCGATGGATAAAAAGTGGTAACTGTAACGAGTGGAAACTCGATTTCGGGAAACAGCTCCACTGGGAGGGCTCTGTATGTGAAGACTCCCGCAGCTAATATGAGAATCAAAGCCAAGACGGTTACAGAACGACGCTCGAGGGCCCATCCGGTTATGAATCGCATTGCATACACCTGTTTTCATATTGAGTTCTCATTTCGACATACCTCTTGCGTGGGGACTTTTGGGGCGAGTTCGATCTGTTCGACGACACCGAGATTGTCCAAAACCCTCTCATTGTAGCAAATAATTTGCGGCAGAGAATCCGAATGCGGCTTTCTCCGTGTCGAGCGATCGCCGTAAGTCAGGGGCTTTCGGGCCGTAATGCGCGGGTATTCGTTTATGTCGAATACGAACAAACACGAATTAGGTTACTGTAAGAAAAACCTGTTATCCTACTGCGGAGATTGGTTCGGGATTTTGCCTCCGATAGGCGAATCCGTGATAGTCTCTGAATCTGAAGAGATGCTGTACAGGAGGATCTAAATGGCAGCTGTAAGAACGGCGAGGTCTGTGTGGACGGGTGATCTGATGAATGGTGGCGGACAGGTATCGGCAGTGACATCGGGGATGTTCACCGACCTAGATGTGACGCTTCCGACACGAAGCGGCGAGGCTGGCGGCAACACCAGCCCGGAAGAGCTTATAGCGGCGGCGCATGCTTCCTGCTTCAGCATGGCGCTGTCGGCGGGTCTGACACGCGCTGGCACACCGCCCGGCAAGCTCGATGTGAGCGCAAGCGTCACCTTCGATATGGTGGACGGCGCGCCGACTGTCGTATCCAGCGCGCTGACCGTTGAGGGCGCCGTCCCCGGAGTGAGCGAGGAAGAGTTCGTGAAGGCTGCCGAGGGCGCGAAGGACGGCTGCCCCATCTCTCGCGCAATGGCGGGCAATGTCGAGCTGAGCGTGTCCGCTTCGCTCGCATAGACATCCTATGAATATATATTCATAAAGCACACAGATCGTACCGAGTTCGCGCTAGTCGAGAACAGCCAACCGTTTTTGACACTCGCGTCACCGCTTGTTAATCTGGGCGCGTACGAATTAGCATACAGTCGAATACATAAACCTTGCGAAGACGGAGACGAGTAGGCAGCCTGCAGCCGGCCCAGCGAGCCTGACGCGGTGAAAGCAGGCATCGGACGGCTGCTGAAAATCACTCCCGAGCATCGGACCGAAAGGAAGAAGATTCCGAGTAGGCTCTGACGGATTCGCCCTCCGTTATCAGAGCGGCCCGGTCGCCAGCCGAATATGCGCGCTGACCACTGGGAACGAGTGTCCGCCATTGGCGGAAAACTGGGTGGTACCGCGGGGTTCACACTGCTTTACTGAGTGGCTCCCGTCCCTATATTTGGGGGCGGGAGCCATTTTCTTTTCGAGACATAAGATATATCTCGGCTCGGACAGACAAGGCATGAACGAATATAGAGAAGACAGCGGAGAAACGCACTGGACGAAGCGGCTTTTCGTGGAGAACTCCGAACTGTATATGCCGTTCTTGGAGCAGGCGAAGTCCCGCGCTCAGATGGAGGCGGACGCTCTCATCGCGCTGTTCGCGGAGCTTGGAGTCCCAGAAGGTGGCCGAGTTCTGGATGTGGCTTGCGGCATCGGACGACATGCAGTGTTGCTGGCGAAGGCGGGATACCGCGTCGAGGGTGTGGATATATCGCCTGCATTCGTTCGTGAAGCCCGGCGATACGCCCGCGCCGAGGGTGTGGACGCATGCTTCACAGTCGGAGACTTCCTTCGCTTGGACGAGAGAGCGGATGCCGAGCTTCCGTTCGATGCTTTTATCAATATGTTCACCTCATGTTCACCTCTCACAGCTACTATGGCAAGGACGGTGACATGAAGATGTTCGGCGGTCTCAGAAAGCTGGCAGCTCCGGGCGCGACGCTCATCGTGCTGACTGTCAACCGCGATTTCATAGTGCGCCACTTCCAGCCAGTCGGAATCGAGGAGGCTGGCGATGTGCGAATCGTGCAGCGCCGCCGATTCGATATAGAGACTTCGCGCATCGACAACATATGGGAGTTCTACCGCCGCTCGAAAGGCGTGGACAGCCCAACACTGCATCATCTGCTGAGCGTGGAGATGGATCACCGCCTTTACAGTCTGCATGAACTGACGGAACTGTTGGAGTCGGTAGGTTGGACAGCGCGCCGCGCCATGGGGCAGGAGGCAGGGCCGATGCTGCGGCTGGGCGCGCCGTCTGTCGATTCGCCAACGATTTGGATTTCTGTAAGCGCATGAATACCGACAAGATCGCGTTCGCAAGGGACAATTCAAGAGACAATCGAGGAGAAAGACATGTTCGATCCAGTCAGTTCGAGAGTCGATTTCACTGCGATGGAACGGGAGATGCTGGATTGGTGGAACGATAACGACATCCAGCTGAAATATCGTCTGCGAAACGAAAGCTCGGAGCGGCGATTTTCCTTCATCGACGGCCCGATCACCGCAAACAATCCCATGGGCGTTCACCATGCATGGGGGCGCAGCTACAAAGATCTCTTTCTGCGATTTCGCAATATGCAGGGTTATCGGCAGCGTTTTCAGAACGGCTACGATGGGCAGGGGCTCTGGATAGAGGTAGAGGTAGAGAAGGAGCTGGGCTTTGGCTCGAAAAGAGACATCGAAGAGTTCGGCATCGACAAATTCGTCGAACTGTGCAAAGCGCGTGTTGACAGATTCGCCGACATCATAACCGAACAGTCCAAGCGGCTCGGCTACTGGATGGACTGGGACGACTCCTATCACACCAAGTCGGACGAGAACAATTACACCATCTGGCATTTCCTGAAAGTATGTCAGGAGAAGGGACTGATTTACGAAGGTACGGATGTCATGCCGTGGTGTCCTCGATGCAGTACCGGACTTTCGGAACACGAGATCGCTACCGAAGGCTACGCGGAGATAGTGCATCCTGGTCTGTTCGTGAAGCTCCCGATTGTCGATAAGGGCGATTCGAGCGTCGATTGCGCTGATGGCGGAGGCGAATCGCTGCTGGTTTGGACTACGACGCCGTGGACGCTCTCATCCAATGTGGCCGCCGCCGTCCACCCCGATCTGACCTATGCCAAAGTACGAAACGGCGGCGAAACGCTGTATGTGGTCGAGGGGCGGCTGTCAGTCCTGCAGGGCGATTACGAGACTCTGGGGAGTGTGAAAGGCTCCGAGCTAGTGGGGCTGCGCTATCGTGGTCCGTTCGATGAGCTGACAGCGCAAGAGGGGGTGGAGCATGTGGTGGTCGCTTGGGACGAGGTTTCCGAATCCGAAGGCACCGGCATCGTACACACCGCGCCCGGAGCCGGCAAAGAGGATTTCGCGCTGGGCAAAGAGTTCGGCCTTGCCGTCATCGCCCCGCTGGATGATGATGGCAAGTTCGTAGAGGGGTTTGGCTGGCTGACCGGTATGAGCGTGTTCGATGTCAACGAACCGATCTACGAAAGCCTGAAACAGAAGGGCGTGTTTTACCATCTGGAGCGGTATTCTCATCGCTATCCCATATGCTGGCGCTGCGGAACTGAGCTGGTGTTTCGGATGGTGGACGAGTGGTTCATACGGATGGATCCGATTCGGCAGCTGCTAATGGATGTGACCGAGTCCATAACTTGGGAACCAGAGTTCGGCAAGGCGCGCGAGCTGGACTGGCTCCGCAATATGGATGACTGGATGATCTCCAAGAAGCGTTACTATGGTCTTGCTCTGCCGATATACAAGTGTGGCGAGTGCGGCGAGTTCGAGATAATGGGCTCGGAGGACGAGCTGCGGGATCGCGCTGTCGAGGGCTGGGACGAGTTCGAAGGCCACTCCCCGCACAGGCCGTGGGTGGATGCTGTGAAGATAGCCTGCGGCGGATGCGGAGCGCGCGTGTCTAGGATAATGGATGTCGGCAACCCGTGGCTGGATGCAGGCATCGTGCCTTTCTCTACTCTGCGATACCGCAGTGACAGAGATTATTGGAGGCAGTGGTTCCCCGCGTCTTGGATATCCGAGAGTTTCCCGGGCCAGTTCCGCAACTGGTTTTACAGCATGCTGACGATGGGCGCGGTGCTGCGGGAGACGGCGTCTTTCGATCTGGTGTTTAGCTATGCGCTGATGCGCAATGAACACGGCGAGGAGATGCATAAATCCGCTGGTACTGCTATATGGTTCGAAGACGCCGCCGAAAATATGGGCGTCGATGCCATGCGCTGGACATTCGCGCGTCACCCGCCTGCGAACAACATCAACTTCGGATTCGGAACCGCCGACGAGGTGCGCAGACGGTTTATGATACCGCTGTGGAATGTGTACAGCTTCTTCGTAACATATGCCAACATAGACAGGTTCGACCCTGCCGACCCTGCGCCGTCAGTCGCCGTTCGACCTGATCTGGATAGATGGATCTTATCAGAGCTTCATCAGCTGATTGCGGATGTAACGCGCAGTTTGGAGTCGTTCGAGCCGGATGCCGCGGCTCGTCGATGTGAGGAGTTCGTTGCCTCGCTGTCGAACTGGTATGTGCGCCGCAGCAGGCGTCGATTTTGGAAGAGCGGTCTGCTGAGCGGCCCGGAAGAGGGAGGCGTAGAAGACGGGGGCATGGAAGATGTTGGTGTGGAAGTGGCGGACAAGCGCGCCGCATATGCGACACTGTATGAGGTCTTGCTTACGCTTACGCGCCTGCTTGCGCCGATGATGCCCTTCGTAACGGATACCATGTACCGTAACCTCGCTCGCAGCGTCGGCGACCAGCGCGAGAGCGTACATCTGGAAGATTACCCCGTCGCCGATCTGTCGCTCGTCGATGCGCGCCTGAACGATGTTACACGGCTGGCTCAGCGAATATCTTCGATGGGACGCGCCGCGCGCAGCAAGGCGCAGATCAGAGTGCGCCAGCCGCTGGAGCGGGCATTGGTGAAAACTCGCTCTGCAGACGAAGCGCAGCTCTTGTCGGCGGCGACTGCGCAGATACTCGACGAACTAAACATCAAACGAATAGAGCATGTGGAGAGCGATGCGGAAGTTGCCGCGTTCGTCGTTCGTCCAAACTTGCCGCTGCTGGGGCCAAAGTACGGCAGACAGCTTGGGGCCGTGCGCAACGCTCTGGAGTCGGCAGACCACACGCGACTGGCGGCGGACAGTTCTGCCGGTCGCCCGATCGAAGTCGGCGGATTCGTATTGGAGCCGAATGAGGTTATAGTCGAAGTTGTGGACAAGCCTGGCCTGTCGGCATCTCTGGACGCCGGCTATGCGGTTGCGGTTGCGACGGATGTCTCCGCGCAACTCTTGCTGGAGGGGCAGGCGCGGGAGCTGATTCATCGAATCCAGAATATGCGCCGCGAAGCCGGATTCGAGATAGCCGACTACATAGACACATATTACATCGGCGACGACATCGGCGCGCTGACCGCGGCGCACGGCGACTACATCAGGCAGGAGACTCTGAGCCGCTCGCTCATCGAATCGGACGCGCCGGCTGGGGCTTTCACCGCAGAGCAGACACTCGATGCCTTCAGCATCACCATAGGCGTGGCTGTAGCCGAGCCAGCAGCCTCCGATCAGAAGATCTGCCGCTAATATCGGCGGACAGTTTCAGGTTCGCTATCTTTTCCCTCCCCTCGTGGATTCCTGTAAATGTACGGGAATCCACGAGATCGGCAGAGGCATTACCCATTCCCGGTCGTCTCTGCGCAGCATTTTCCGCAACTGTTTTGTACTTTTTATAACAATGTTGACAAACATTGGGATGGACTTTATCCTTTCGTCACTATAGCATCATCATATTTAAATATATTCTAAATCATATATTTCGATTATGCATCCGGCATCGGCGCGGCGTTTGGAAGTTTTATATGCCGCTTGGAATCCACCCGAACAGAGTCGAGAAGGAGTTCGAAGATGCTGCCGATAGTACAACTCAAATATGTTACGAGGAACGATGTACAGCGAATCGCAAATTGGCTGCTGGATGAGGATGTTTCGTCGCGCTGGTTCGGACATTACGCCTGTGGAGACCCGGTACACCGAGGATACGAACCTGTCTTGATGCTGAATGCATCCAGCGAAGATTGGGCTAGGGTTTTCGATCGTGACCGCAGGAGACTGATCTACTCGATATACGCGAATGACGAGGGGCATATCGGGGAGTGTCAGGCGGTGTTCGATGGCAGTGGAGATGTGGAGCTGTCTCTGCTGATCGGGCGTAAAGATCTGTGGCATCGTGGCTATGGCGCGGCAGCCGCGTTCCAGCTGCTCGACCGCGTTTTCTATGATTACCCGGTGGAGCGGGCGTGGGTGAGTGTGCCGCGTGACAATATCGCCGCGCTGCGTCTGTTCGGCAGGTTGGGCTTTTCCCTTATCAGCGGCAGCGCGAAGTGCCTGTCTCCGGGTGGAGATGTTCTGGAGTCCGAAACTCTCGCGCTTCGAGTGGAGGAGTATCGAGACGGCAAGATACCGGCGAAGTCGGCCAGCGCAAAGACCGCTGTTCCGCTCGTAACGGTTACCGGACTGCCCGGCAGCGGCTCCGAGCATGTCGGCGCAGAGGCGGCGCGTCTGCTGCGGGCGAAGTTCGTAGATAGGCAGTTGACCGCTGACATAGCATCCAGACTCGACCGTACCGCTGGCGAGATAGAGGCGCTGGAGGCGAGCTACACCTCGATTTGGGCGCGTCTGCTGCGGGCTGCGCTGGAGCCTTGGGAGCGATTCGGCGCCGTGGACTATTCGCCGGAGTTTATGGGAACATGGCCTGGCGCGTATCAGATCGATCCGTCCGAGTATCTCACGAAGGAGGAGTATCTCGATGGCCTGAGGGATGTAGTTGCGGCGAAGGCCGCCAGCGGGCTGACCGTCGTACACGGACATGGGGCAGTATCCGTTCCTCTGGGCCGCATTCCGGCTTTTCATGTCTTCGTGGAGATGAACTCGGAGGGGCGCGAGAGAAAGGCGCAGTTAGAGCGCAAGACTTTCGCCGATGCCGCGGCGCGAGAGATGAGGCAGGCCGATAAGATATTCATATCGCAATATAGGGGACTCTACGGAGTGAATCCGCTCGATCCGAATCTGTACGACATCACCATCAGCATGAATCGCCTGACGGTGGAGGATGCCGCTCGAATCGTATCGAACGCGGTGGGCAGGTCGGTTCGCAGCCGTCAGACGGCTATGTCGCCTTCGACGAATGGATTTGCTGCGGCGTCTGCGCGAATAGGGTAAGATAATTGGACAATCCGAATATACGAGGCCGGGGATTCGACCGTCGGCGGCAAGCTGCTCTATGCGAGCCGCTGATCCGCAGCCATCCGCAATCGTTGCTCTCTTCTCACTAGGCCTGTTCACTAGGCCTGTCTCCGGCATCCCAGCCCCCGCCAATTTCACGGCGGGGGCATTTTTATGCGATGCCCATATCGGACAAGAACCATCTCACCGTCGCTTCGAACGCGCCGGGGAAATCCATATGAAACCAGTGTCCACCGCCGTCGATCTCCGCTAGCCTCATATTACCCGTAGGCAGCGCTTCACGCATTCTGACGGCGGTTCGATGGTCTAGCAGTTTGCTCTGTCTGCCGCGCACCAGCAGAACGGGGCAGCTGATCTGTCGCCATGAGTTCCATATATCCGGTCGTTCGTACTCTGTCAGCGTTCTGATGTCCGCCTTCAGCGTAAATCCGGTATCGGAGTCGTACTTCGTCAGCGCGATGGCCTGCTGTGTCAGTGTGGAGTCGTCACCCGAATGCGTTTGGCGAATCCGCAGATATTCGACGACTTCATCCAGATTGCGCCACGAGCGTTGACCCCCGAGCGAGGCAGCGATGTCCGCGTCCGTCTGCGGGTTGTGCGCGTCTGGGTCTATATCGACGATGACCAGCGCGCTTACACTGTCGGGATGCTGGACGGCGTAGCTCCAAGCGTATCTGCCGCCCACGGAGTGGCCGACTAGGACTGCATCTCGCAGATCGAGATGATCGAAGAATGCGGCCAAGTCCGAAACATGGTCTTCGAACCGATAGTGTCCTGTAGGCGCGCGCGCGCTGTCGCCGTGTCCGCGCGCGTCGAGCGCCAGTACTCGGAAGTCGGCGGACATGGTCTGCGCGAAGTCGTTCCAGCTGTGAGCGGAATCTCCGAGCCCATGAAGCAGCGCCATCGGCCGCCTGCCCTTTCCGCCCCAGTCTGCATAGTGCAGACGCAGGGCGCCGCTGTCGAAAAACCCGTCTTTCGGTTCGGTCTCCGGCACGAAATCGCGTCTCCTTATTGTCTATTGTCTCCGAAGTAATGAATACGCCGGCTGCTATGAGCGATGATTATAGGCAGTTTGGAGCTGAACTGCGGTATGTCGCTATCCCAGCAGGTCGCGGCGAATCTCGTCCAGCCTTGCGCGCTCTTCGGGAGTCGCCTCCGGGAATGCGTCTCCCTTCTGCCGTATGGAGCCGGTGAAGTTAGGCGGGCGCTTTTCGAGGAAGGCAGCGCGGCCTTCGTCTCCATCTGCGGTTATCTGTGTCAGCAGCGCGTTCATCAGCGTCTGAACGCGCCACGCCTCCGTAACGGGAATATCGCGGAATCTCAGCGCCAGCTCCTTCATCATGCGAACCGCGAGCGGCGGGAGAGCGGCGATGTGGGCGGCCAGCTCCTCCGCTCGTTCCATGAGGCGGTCGTGTGGCACTACTTCGTTGATCAGGTTGATGCGAAGCGCTTCTTCTGCGTCGAAAGGCTCATCCATCAGCAGGATGCGCATTGCGTCGGCGTGGGCTATCTGTCGTGTGAGATATGTCGCGCCCGGCCCTCCGCCGACCCAGCCTTGGCTGAGCAGCGCGAATTTGAAGCGCGCATGTTCGCGCGATGCGATGCGTATATCGGTGGATGTGAGCATTAAATAAAATCCTGCGCCCGCCGCCCAGCCGTTTATTGCGCCGATGACTGGCTTGTATATCTGTGGATAGTGATCACCCAATCTGCCATCCGCGCCTATGCGCGCTCCATTTACCGTTCCCGCCAGCGGCCAAAACACCCCCTCCGCGCGCAGCCTCTCCCTTTCGTCATCAGTAACATCCGGGCGAGAAGCCAGATTGTGGCCTGCGCAGAAGTGGCGGTCTCCTACCGCTGTCAGAATGGCGACGCGAACATCTTTGTCATCCCAAACATCCTTCCATATCTCCGCGATTCCGAGCGAAATCTCTCTGTCGAGAATGTTGGCTTTCGTCGGATTGTCGATAGTTATATACCCAATGCCGTTCTTCTTCTCGTAATTGACAGGCATGGCACGCTTCTCCTTTTTCGCTGGCGCGGTAGGCTGGATTCTATTGCGATGGAGCGTAAAGGGTCAATGCCATATATAAAATGGTGTACAATGGCGCAGTGAACGATATAGCGTCACAGTGTCATTGTAGGATGCCAGTCGATCGTCAGAGCGAGAATTCAGGGGAGATATGTCCGATCCCGATTCGATAACTATTCATACCGACGGGGCCTGTACGGGTAACCCTGGCCCCGGCGGCTATGGGACGGTCTTGGACTTTCGCGGACGGCGTAAAGAACTCAGCGGCGGCTATAGGAAGACGACGAACAATCGCATGGAGCTGATGGCGGTTATCGTTGGACTCGAATCGCTCTCCGGGCGTCGCCGTGTCAGTGTGTACAGCGACTCGAAGTACATCGTGGACGCTGTCAACAAGGGCTGGGCCAGACGCTGGAAGGCGAACGGCTGGCGGCGCAGTGGACGGCAGCCTGCGCTCAACCCCGATCTTTGGAGCAGACTGCTCGATCTGCTAGACCGGCACGATGTCGAGCTGAACTGGGTGAAGGGGCATGCTGGGAACTTGGGCAATGAGCGCGCGGACGCGCTCGCAGTGGCCGCCGCTGCCGGTGATGATCTCGTCGCCGATGATATATACGAGAACGGCAGAGGCCCCGCAATGTTCGGAGGAAGATGATATGTACGACTCCGACGGAATCTCTCTTACACACATAGACCAAAGCGGAAGCGCGCAGATGGTGGATGTCGGCGACAAGCCGGATACCAAGCGCGAAGCTGTCGCTAGAGGCCGTGTAGTTATGCGCCCTGAGACGCTGGAGCTTGTCCGCGCAGACGCTTTCGACAAAGGCGATGTACTCGGTGTCGCGCGTATCGCGGGAATCATGGGGGGCAAGGGTACTTCGCAGCTAATCCCGCTGTGCCATCCACTTCCTTTGAGCAGCATAGGTATCGAGTTCGATATGAACTCCGCTGACTGCAGCATAGATATCGCCGCGACGGCGCGCACTACGGGCAAGACTGGCGTGGAGATGGAGGCGTTGACTGCGGTCAGCATTGCCGCGCTCACGATATATGACATGTGCAAGGCCGTCGATCGCGGTATGCGGATCGAGTCGGTGCGGCTCGTTCGCAAGACGGGTGGGCGCAGTGGTGATGTGATTTTGGAGTCCGAATGACCACGCATAAAACTTTTCTGCGATCCGTCGAATCGATTTGCGCTGCTGCAGGGGCTGATGTGCCGTCCGCAACGAGGCCGCTGACAGCGCCGATATACCAGAACTCTGTCTTCGAGCTCGAAAGCCTGGAGCAGGTGGACGATATCTACGAGGGGAGACAGGAAGGTTTCGTATATTCCCGCGATGCCAACCCGAACATTGCGGAGTTGGAGCGCGTTATCGCAGAGCTGGAAGATGCCGATAGCGCGGTGGCGTTTGCCTCAGGCATGGGCGCGCTCGGCGGAACTCTGCTGGCGATGGTCGAGGCTGGCGACACTGTGGTTGCGGCGAATGAACTGTACGGCGGCACGAGTCAGCTGGTGAGCCGACATCTTCCCCGACTTGGCGTTCGCATCGACTTCGTGGATTCGACCGATCTCGATGCCGTCGAACGCGCTCTCCGAGCCGAGCCGAAAATAATACTCGTAGAATCCATTACCAACCCTTTGACGAGTATGACTGACATCGCCGCCATTGGCAAATTGGCGAAAGAGAGAGGGACGAGTGTCGCTGTCGATAACACGCTGGCGACACCGCTGCTGCTTAGACCGCTGGAGCTTGGCGCGGATGTAACGCTGCATTCTGCGACTAAGAGCTTGGCGGGGCATTCGGATGTTACCGGCGGAGTCGCGGCGGCTCGAGCGGACATGGCAATGAACATCGGCGAGTCCAACCGTGCCTGGGGCAGCACGCTCGACCCGTTTGCCGCGTGGCTGATCTTGCGCGGCATACGCACGCTGCCGCTGCGCGTCGAACGCAGCTGTCGAAACGCCATGCATGTCGCGCTCTTTCTCGACGATCATCCGAAAGTGTCCGCCGTCCACTATCCGGGATTGCCGAGTCATCCTCAGCATGCTCTGGCATCGTCGCTGCTCGAAAGGGGTTTCGGAAGTCTTCTCTCATTCGAACTTGCTGGCGGTGGAGCTTCTGCGTCCGTCTTCGTCCGCTCACTGCGGGCGATACCGTTTGCCTCGAGTTTGGGCGAATCACGCAGCACGATCTCGCATCCGGCCAAGACATCGCATCGGTCGCTGTCTCCGGCTGATCGCGAGCTGCGCGGTATCGGTGATGGCCTGATACGAATGTCCTGTGGTCTGGAATCCTCAGAGGATATCATCGCCGATTTGGATAGCGCGCTGATGTCTGTGTGAGCGCCGGCAGCTAGTCTTCTTGCTGAAGACGGCGCAGCATCTCGCGCAGTCGTTCGGTCTCGGCTTCGGCTCGTATTCTGGCATCGCGTTCTGCTTCGGCGATTCTGCGCAGGGCATCGCTGTTAGCCTCCGCTACTATGCGGGCGCTCTGCTCCCTGTTTCGCTCCGCCTCTGCGGCTATGAGTTCGGCCTGTGCGGCTATGCGTTCGGCTCGCTCTTCGTCTCGTGAATCCTGCGCCTGTTCCAATATCTCCAGATATACATTGGCTATGGGATCGTACACGCGCGGCCAGTCTTCGTCCCAGCACAGGCTCAGCCCCAGCGTGTCGCTGTGTATCTTCGGAACGCCGTCCGGCTCCAGAGTAAGCTCTAGCTGGTGATACTCGCCGTCCTGCAGCCTCCATCCGGACATAGCGCTGCCGTGGTAGTCTCCGCCGGTGGGGTCGAGGAAGAATATTTCGGGTACGCCGATTCGCGCGTAGATTTCGGGTTTCACCAGAATGTCTCTGCGAGAGGTGCTTTCGGAGGCGACTTCCAAGACCCAGTCGGGTGGTTTGCCTACTTCCCACGGGAGGTAGAGTCTTCTGGAACGAATGGCTGTGGCATCGACGCCGAAAGCTACATAGACATCTGGGGAGATGCGGACATTTAGGTTGTCAGGGTCGTAGCAGATGAAAGATTCACGGTCCAAGAAGACATCCGCTTGTTGGTGGAATCTGGTGATACGGGCTCTGAGAGATTCACGGACGGCGTCGATTTCTCGGTTTTGGAGCATGGAGTCGGGGGGAGCCTCCGGCGAGTCGGGGTCGAAGTCGAGCGCGTCGTAGTCTATGTCTCCCTGTCTGCGGTATGGGAGAAAGGTGCGTGTTTGGGGTTGTGCAGTCATAGCAGGCCTTGCGTTATGTACAGGGGCTAGGGTCTAGGCGGTCTGACAGGGGATATACCGCTCGGTTACTCATTCTGGTGGAGACGGCGCAGCATCTCGCGCAGTCGTTCGGTCTCGGCTTCGGCTTGTATTCTGGCGTTTCGTTCTGCTTCGGTCTCGGTTTCGGCTCGTATTCTGGCGTCGCGTTCGGCCATTCTGGCGTCGTGTTCGGTGCTGGCTTCTGCTTCGGCTCGTATTCTGGCGTCGTGTTCGGCCATTCTGGCATCGCGTTCTGCTTCGGCGATTCTGCGCAGGGCATCGCTGTTAGCCTCCGCTACTATGCGGGCGCTCTGCTCCCTGTTTCGCTCCGCCTCTGCGGCTATGAGTTCGGCCTGTGCGGCTATGCGTTCGGCTCGCTCTTCGTCTCGTGAATCCTGCGCCTGTTCCAATATCTCCAGATATACATTGGCTGCGGGATCGTACACGCGCGGCCAGTCTTCGTCCCAGCACAGACTCAGCCCCAGCGTGTCGCTGTGTATCTTCGGAACGCCATCCGGCTCCAGAGTAAGCTCTAGCTGGTGATATTCGCCGTCCTGCAGCCTCCATCCGGACATAGCGCTGCCGTGGTAGTCTCCGCCGGTGGGGTCGAGGAAGAATATTTCGGGTACGCCGATTCGCGCGTAGATTTCGGGTTTCACCAGAATGTCTCTGCGAGAGGTGCTTTCGGAGGCGACTTCCAAGACCCAGTCGGGCGGTTTGCCGACTTCCCATGGGAGGTAGAGTCTTCTGGAACGAATGGCTGTGGCATCGACGCCGAAAGCTACATAGACATCTGGGGAGATGCGTACATTGAGGTTGTCAGGGTCGTAGCAGATGAAAGATTCACGGTCCAAGAAGACATCCGCTTGTTGGTGGAATCTGGTGATACGGGCTCTGAGAGATTCACGGACGGCGTCGATTTCTCGGTTTTGGAGCATGGAGTCGGGGGGAGCCTCCGGCGAGTCGGGGTCGAAGTCGAGCGCGTCGTAGTCTATGTCTCCCTGTCTGCGGTATGGGAGAAAGGTGCGTGTTTGGGGTTGTGCAGTCATAGCAGGCCTTGCGTTATGTACAGGGGCTAGGGTCTAGCGGTCTGACAGGGGATATACCGCTCGGTTACTCGTTCTGGTGGAGACGGCGCAGCATCTCGCGCAGTCGTTCGGTCTCGGCTTCGGCTTGTATTCTGGCGTCGCGTTCGGCCATTCTGGCGTCGTGTTCGGTGCTGGCTTCTGCTTCGGCTCGTATTCTGGCGTCGTGTTCGGCCATTCTGGCATCGCGTTCGGCTTCGGCGATTCTGCGCAGGGCATCGCTGTTAGCCTCCGCCACTATGCGGGCGCTCTGCTCCCTGTTTCGCTCCGCCTCTGCGGCTATGAGTTCGGCCTGTGCGGCTATGCGTTCGGCTCGCTCTTCGTCTCGTGAATCCTGCGCCTGTTCCAATATCTCCAGATATACATTGGCTATGGGATCGTACACGCGCGGCCAGTCTTCGTCCCAGCACAGACTCAGCCCCAGCGTGTCGCTGTGTATCTTCGGAACGCCATCCGGCTCCAGAGTAAGCTCTAGCTGGTGATATTCGCCGTCCTGCAGCCTCCATCCGGACATAGCGCTGCCGTGGTAGTCTCCGCCGGTGGGGTCGAGGAAGAATATTTCGGGTACGCCGATTCGCGCGTAGATTTCGGGTTTCACCAGAATGTCTCTGCGAGAGGTGCTTTCGGAGGCGACTTCCAAGACCCAGTCGGGCGGTTTGCCTACTTCCCACGGGAGGTAGAGTCTTCTGGAACGAATGGCTGTGGCATCGACGCCGAAAGCTACATAGACATCTGGGGAGATGCGGACATTGAGGTTGTCAGGGTCGTAGCAGATGAAAGATTCACGGTCCAAGAAGACATCCGCTTGTTGGTGGAATCTGGTGATACGGGCTCTGAGAGATTCACGGACGGCGTCGATTTCTCGGTTTTGGAGCATGGAGTCGGGGGGAGCCTCCGGCGAGTCGGGGTCGAAGTCGAGCGCGTCGTAGTCTATGTCTCCCTGTCTGCGGTATGGGAGAAGGGTGCGTGTTTGCGTGGTGTTCGTATGAATGGTCATCGCGGGGATTCGTCTCCGATGTCTCTGGAGAGGCGTCTGTGTATCCGATTGTATCAGAAGTATGATGCGACTGCCGCTGAGGGCTGCTTTGCAGAATCGAGGGTTTGCCCTATGCTATGCTGAATGATATTCACTGCATGAGCAGGGAGGTGGCGTATGAATATCAGCGATGTACGGAACTTCTTCTGGAATCACCACAGAGGGGTGGTATCTACTCGTAGGCCGGATGGTTCGATGCACTCCAGCATCGTCGTTTGCGGCTGGTATTACGAGCGCGCCGTGTTCGTATCGGTCTATCCGAAGTCTGTCAAGATACGCAACCTGCGACGCGATCCGAGATGTACAATCATGGCGGTGACGGAGGACTGGCGGCAGTTCGTCACGGTAGAAGGCGAGGTGACTCTGTTCGGATACGATGATACCTATGCGTCGGAGATGCGAGAGGTGCTGCGCGATGTGTACATGGCGTGCAGCGAGCGCCGAGCCGAACATCCTAACTGGGACGAGTATCAGCAGGCGATGATAGATCAAGAGGCAGTAGTAGTTATGGTCAGGCCGGAGCGCTTCTACGGCGTCTTGCGTGATTCAGAGTAGCGTCTGTATCCGTATTGGATGTCTTTTGTTCGAAACATGTTAAAGCGCAGTCGCCGGCTCAAAGGTACGGTTCTGGAAACGCCAGATCTCATCGTCGTCGGGCTGGGCAACCCTGAGCCGCAATATCTCGATACGCGCCACAATGCGGGATGGTGGCTGATAGACTTGCTTGCGAAGAGGCACGGCATCGACATTCGGCGCGCGCATAGTACGACTAGGCTGGGCATCGGGCAGATTGGCGGATTCAGTGTCGCTCTGGCTAAGCCGCGCACTTATGTCAACGGCAGCGGCGCATCGGTCGGATATTTACTGGCGCGCTTACGCGCAAGCCGTGACAATCTGCTCATAGTTTACGACGAGACCGCGCTTTCGCCGGGCCGACTGCGTATCCGACCTCGAGGGAGCGCGGGTGGACACAATGGCGTCAAGTCCATCATCGACGCGCTGGGCAGTCAGGAATTTTCGAGAATCAGAATTGGCGTCGGCAGCCCGCCGCCCGGCGCGGATCGTGTCGGATGGGTGCTCGGAGAGATGTCTGCGGAAGACAAAAAGCTGGTCGATGGCGCGATCGAAAGAGCGGCGGACGCTGTGCTGTCGCTGCTCGAAGATGGTGTCGATACCGCTATGAGCGAGTTCAACTGAGGTCTCGCGCAGACGACAATCCTTCACCTGCCTTCCTTCACCTTCCTTATGATGACAGCCCCATCTCGCGGGCGAAAGATGCTACATGCCCGGGCGATGCGCCGAACTCCAATTCGGCAACCTTCGCGTGGCGCGTCCATAGCTGAAGATCATACTCTTCCATAAAGCCGATGCCGCCATGAATCTGCTGCGCTGTCAGAGTCGTCCATTTGTAGGCGTGGTTCGTCAGCGCCTTGGCGAGAGCTATCTCCTTATCGGCGGATTGGCCGTCTTCGATGCGTGTTATCGCCTCGTATGTCGCCAGCCGCGCGGAGTCTATGGCGATGACCATATCGGCGCAAGCGTGCTGTACGGCCTGAAATGTGGCGATGGGACGGTCGAACTGCACGCGCTGTTTGGTGTATTCCACCGTCATTTCCAGCACGCGCTGAGCGCCGCCTAGGCTGCGGGCGCAGTGGAGAATCGTCGCCCTGTTCAGCATCCGTCTCGATGCATCCTCCCCCGGTACGCTCCCGGCGAGTACTGTGTCCGCCAGTGTATCTTCGAAGCGCACGGCGAACTGTCTGTTGCGGGCGATGCTGTCCAGCGGTGTTAGGTCGATGCCTTTGGCGGACGCGCTGACCAGTGTCAAAACGATTTCGCCTTCAGCGCGGCGGCACGGAACCAGCATCATATCCGCCGAGTCTGCGTACTCGACGAACATCTTCGTTCCAGCCAGCGTGAGGGAGCCGTCTTCACATCTTTCTGCGGGGAGCCGAATAGAACCAGTTTCGTAGCGCGCGTCCGATTCGAGCAGCGCGGCGGTGGCTATCAGTGAGCCTGCCGATATACGCGGCAGCAGCTCGGACTTCTGCGCGTCCGACCCCGCGTCCAGAATCGTCAGGCCGGCGATTGCGACGGCGGGGAAGAATGGACCCGGCACGAGGGCGCGCCCGAATTCCTCCAGCAGGACTGCTAGGTCAGTTAGCGAGCCGCCAGAGCCGCCGTACTCGGTGGGCAGCGGCAGCCCCATCCAGCCGAACCCTGCCATTCTTTCCCACAAGTCGGCGGGGTATCCTCGTTCGTCTGTCGCCATCGCGCGGACGAGTGTAGTTGGACACTCGCTCTCGAAGAACTCTCTTGCGAAAGTCTTCAGGCTTTCTTGTGTTTGTGTAAGAGAAAGATCCATGCGCGCGCATCCTCGAGAATCAAGTTCGGCCAGCGGCGGCTTGCGGAGAGCGCAGATCCTGACGAGGCTCGGCGGTTTCTCGCGGCATGCCTAGCCCGCGTTGGGCGATGATATTGCGTTGGACTTCGTTCGCGCCGCCTCCGAAGCGCAGGAATATGCCGCTGCGATACGCCTGCTCCATCTCGCCGTCTAGCAGCGTATATGGCGAAGTCTTCGTGAGCTGTCCGTACATGCCGAGCAGCTCGAATCCGAAGTCGGCGACTTCTTGTATCAGGTCTGTCGCCACGATTTTGAGAGCGGAGCTTTCGTAGTTCGGGACGATGCCCTGGTCTATCATCCATGCGGTGCGATAGGAAAACAGCCTTACGGACTCCAATTTCATGCCGATTTCGGCGAATCTCGTACGGATATGCCCATCGGCAGACAGCGGGACGCCGTCCAATTCGGTCTCATTGGCGTAGCGTATCAACTTGTTCACGCGCTTCATTAGGCCTGTATAGCGCGAGCCGATGCTGACACGCTCGAAGTCCAGCGCCATTGCCACATGATACCAGCCGCGGTTGGGCTCTCCGATGAGGTTTTGACGCGGTATGCGTACATTGTCGAAGAACACTTCGTTCGTCCGTCCGCTGTCCATTCGCCATAGCGGACGAACTGTTATGCCTTCGGAGTCCATTGGAACGAGGAATACCGATAGGCCGCGATGCTTCCGCGCCTCGGTATCGGTTCGCGCGAGCAGCCAGACATGGGTCGAGAAGTGTCCGGCGCTGGTGAACAGCTTTTGGCCGTTGATCACATAGTCATCGCCGTCCACCACTGCGCGCGTTTGGAGTCCGGCGAGGTCTGTTCCCGCGCCGGGTTCGGTGTATCCGAGCGCGCATTCCACCTCTCCGCTCAGCATTTTGGGCAGCCATTCTGCGCGCTGTTCATCGTTGCCGACTTGCATGACGGTTGGGCCGACCATGTTGACGGCTGTGCCGTTGGTGTACAGTCCGCCGAATCCGCCGATCTCTTCAGAGAAGATGTACTGATCCATGAGCGAGCGTCCCAGCCCACCGTACTCCTGCGGCCACGATATGCCGAGCAGCCCGCGTCTGCCGAGCGAGCGCATGAACCGTTTACCCTCAGGCCCCGGGCCTACATCGTCAGCGACTTCCATCTCAGCCCGCAGCTCTGGGGTTATGAGCGATTCTATTGTCGAGCGCACCTCTCGCCGCCACTCGTCCTGCTCTGGCGTGAATCGGAAATCCATACGCCGGCCTCCTGATGTGCTTAGCGCGCTGCGACTATGCTGGCTCGAACACCGGCAGCGCGATTTCGCCCTCGCCCTGTTCTATCCAAGTCAGTTTGACACGCATTCCGCAGGTTACATCTTCAATAGGGTTACCCACCCCCTGCACATTCGTCATTATGCGGAAACCTTCGTCCAGATCGACATATGCGAGCGCGTATGGGCCGAGGTCTTTGAACGCGGGGTGGCGGTTCTGCATTATCACGCTGAAAGTATAGACTTCACCTTCACCCTTCGAGACATTCCAAGACAGATTGCTCGACAGGCATCCGGTACAATGCGCGCGGGGATAGAACACCACTTCGTCGCAATCGTCGCATGTTTGGTAAGTCAGCTCTCGTCGCTTGGTCGCCTCCCAAAACGGTTCGGTGTCTGGCTCCGGGAAGTGGGGCTGCGGTCTGAGCGCCTGTTCTGTCATTTCGATCCTCCGTTTTCTAGGTATGTCTGATTCTGTCTGATTGGCTGTTATCCACCGCTGTTCGTCGTTACGGTCAGCGGCTTTTCCATGCGATGCGCTTCTGTCGAGCCTGTCGCCAGCCGGACGAAGAATCCGCGCATGGTTTTCGTCTTTCTATATCCGAGCCGTTCGTATAGTCGGATCGCCCCGCTGTTCTCTCCGACCACGCTCAGCGCCATCCTGCGTTTGCCCATAGATATGGCCTTCTGTTCTGCCCGCTGCATGAGCGAGGTGCCGACTCCCATGCCCCGCGTGTCTGAGGAAACGGCGAGCGATTCAGCGATGAACTCGTCCTGCGCGGCATTTTCCTCCAGCAGCATGAGGCCGAACAGAATGAGGATGGCTCGCAGTGGCGAGAATCGAATGAACAGCGAGGTCAGCCGCAAATCGTAAAATTCGCTCTCCTTCGTTTGGAAGGTCAGAACGCCCAGCAGTCGTCCTTCCGCCGTTGCGGAGAAGCAGCTCGATGTGTTCAGCGAGTCTCGGAACAGCCGGATGAGATCGTCTGCGTCTCTAAAGCCGATGCGGAACTTCTGGGCAAAGGCGTCGTATGCGATGCGGAGCGCGTCAGCGACATGCTCCGCATCGAGGCCTTCCACGATTTGCGCTCGTGTTTGCTTGGTGTTCGTTATGGTGTCCATATAGTGTCTATAGCTAGTGTCTATAGCGCGAATGCTTTAATCCGCCGCCAGTATCGTTACGCCGGTTGCGTGGCGGGAGCCGAGCTGTCCGCCGTTGCCGACGGCTACGGCAAGCTGCGCGTTATCGACCTGCGAGGTGGATTCGCCCCGCAGCTGTCGGGCTGCCTCTATCAGCAGATAGATGCCGCGTTCGCCGGGGTGGTTGGAGGACAGTCCGCCGCCATCGGTGTTTATCGTTGGTTTGCGTGGGTCGTCGAATACCAGATGGCCTTGCGCCACATATTCTCCGCCTTCGCCTTTGTTGCAGAATCCGAGGTCTTCGATCATACACATGACGGTTATGCTGAATGAGTCGTATGCCATCAGCACATCTATTTCGGAGGGTGAGACGCCGGCGTCTGCGAAAGCTCGCGGCCCGGATTGCGCACCCGCGCTTACGGTTATATCGCCGCCGTTCTCGCGGTATTTCGTCGCCTCGCCACCGCCGATTATCCACACCGGAGGCTTGGCGCAGCTCGCGGCAACTTCTTTGGATGCGATGACGACCGCGCCGCCGCCGTCGGATATCATGCAGCATTCCAGCAGTCTCAGGGGCCAGGCTATCATGCGAGAATCGACCACATCTTCCACCGTCAGCTCTCGTATGCCGACGAATTCGAGGTCTGTCATCGCCTGCACTGCTTCCGGGTTTCGCATCGCATGCTTGCGGGTGGCGATGGATATATGAGCGAACTGTTCGTTAGTCGTCCCGTACTGGTACATATGGCGATTTTTGACCATGGCATAGTTGCCAATCAGCGTCTGCCCCCAGGATGCCTCCATGTTGGTGGCGGGGTTCGGGATTCCAGCGCCGACCGCTCCTCCGGTGCCGATTGCGCGTCTGTCTGAGTGAGCAGTGGATCCGTATGTCAGCAGCGCGACATCGCACTTGCCCGCCGCTATCATCGAGGCTGCATGGTTGGCGTGGAACTCGTATGAAGTTCCGCCGACTGCGGTGTTGTCTATCAGCTTGGGTTTGATGCCGAAGTATTCCGAGATGCCCAGCCCGCCGATATTCTGATGGCTGCCCGTATCGTAAACCGCGTCCACATCTGCCCAGCTCAACCCTGCGTCTTCGAGCGCGCGCGCGGCAGAGGCGGCTTTGATCTGAAGCGCGCTCACGCCGGGGCCGACGACTCTCGACGGATATTCGTGGATGCCGACGATTGCGGCTTCTCTGGTCTGCGACATTATAGGATGCTCCTCATTCATAGAAATCGAGTTTTCAGTGTCGATGGTCGCTGAAAGTTAGCACAAGGCTAAGATAGCGTCAACGATGATGCGCCTTCGGGCATGTTTTGGGCAGTTGACATTTTTCAACACGATTGCTAATCTGTTGAATACTACCCCTTAATGATTCTCAGTATCGATTATTTCTCATTTATTTGGCGATGCGAAGTGATACTAAATATCATTAAATAAGTTGTAAAACCCGGATACGACCGGTTTCACCTAAGTCTCTTCTTTGGAGTTAAAGTGATGAAATCAAAACGCAGTCTAATGATACTTACTATCAGTATTGTGGCTATTGCGCTACTGTTCTCTCTGGCCGCAGCGTGCGGACAGGATGAGCACAGCTCGACTGATTCGGATTCCCATTCAGATGGCGCAGAGGCGTCAGGGGGCGCAGAGGCGGCCGAACATCGGTCTTTCGATGCCGAGCCTCTCGATATCGTCACTACGAGTAACATCGTAGCGGACTGGGTGAGCGTTGTCGGTGGCGATAGGGTGAGTGTGTCTGCTCTGATGCCGGCGAACACGGATCCGCACACCTTCCGCCCCAGCGCGCGTGATGTAATAAAAGTCGCCGACGCCGATTTGGTTTTGACAGTAGGCCTGTCTTTAGAGGCTGGCTGGCTGGGGGATCTGGTCGAAAATGCCGCAGCTGATCCCTCCATAGTCGTCGAGCTTGGTAATGTCGTCGATCCGATTCTGTTCCGAGACATCGCTCACGACGAAGATGAACACCAATCCAATGTCAATGGCGACGGGCACGACCATGACACCGACGCAGACGGCGATGGGCATGACACCGACGCAGACGGCGATGGCCATGACACCGACGGCGATGGCCATGACACCGACGCAGACGGCGATGGGCATGACACCGACGCAGATGGCGATGGCCACGACGCAGACGGCGATGGCCATGACACTGACGCAGACGGCGATGGCCACGACACCGACGCAGACGGCGATGGCCACGACACCGACGCAGACGGCGATGGGCATGACACCGACGCAGACGGCGATGGGCATGACACCGACGCAGACGGCGATGGGCACGACACCGACGCAGACGGCGACGGGCATGAAAGCGACGCAGACGGCGACGGGCATGACACTGACGCAGACGGCGATGGGCATGAAAGCGACGCAGACGGCGACGGGCATGACACTGACGCAGACGGCGATGGCCACGACACCGACGCAGACGGCGATGGGCATGAAAGCGACGCAGACGGCGATGGCCATGACACCGACTCAGACGGCGATGGGCATGAAGGTGACGCAGACGGCGATGGGCATGACACCGACTCAGACGGCGATGGGCATGACACCGACTCAGACGGCGATGGGCATGACACCGACGCGGACGGCGATGGGCATGACACCGATGAAGACGGCGACGGGCATGACACCGACTCAGACGGCGACGGGCATGAAGGTGACTCAGACGGCGACGGGCATGACACTGACTCAGACGGCGACGGGCATGAAGGTGACGCGGACGGCCATGACCATGACCATGAACACGGCTCGCTCGATCCACACTTTTGGTTCGATCCGCTCCGTGTCCAGCGCGCTGTGTATGACATTGCGGCGCGGCTATCGACACTCGATGCCGAAGGCGCTGCTCTGTATAACGCAAACGCTGCCGAGTATAACGAGCAGTTGAACGAACTCCATGAATGGATACAGGCGCAGGTGTCCGAGATCCCATCCGATCGTCGTTTGCTGATTACATCGCACGAAAGTTTCGGATACTTTGCCGAGCGCTACGGTTTCGAGATCGTCGGAGTGGTGTTTCCTAGTGGCACTGGGCGGGACCCCTCCGCGCAGGAGACAGCGAAGCTGATCGATGATATACGCAAGTATGGAGTTGACCGGCTGTTCACTGAGGTGGCTGTTTCGGACAATGTCGCCAATCGAGTTGCGGAGGAGACCGGAGCGAGAATCGTCTCTGGTCTGTACACCGACTCGCTCGGCGATATAGAGGGGGAAGCAGGTACATACATGCGCATGATGCGATACAATGTCGAGGCTTTTCGGGATGCGTTGAAGGAGGCATGATGACGGTATCTATGGACCCGTCCAGTATATGCCGAAATATGTCGAACACACGAATGAATATCTCTTTGGGGAGAATGAGAATAGGATGACTGCCGAGACCCTACCGCTGTCTATCGATGGTCTAACAGTGCATCTCGGCGGAGCGCGTGTTCTGGATGATGTTTCGTTCACCGCGGGGCCTGCCTCTTTGGTAGGGGTCGTTGGTCCGAACGGCGCTGGTAAAAGCACGCTGTTCAACTCCATCGTCGGTCTTCTCTCCATAGACAGCGGGCGGGTGCTGGTGCATGGCCGCTCTATCGAGGAGTCGCGCGGACGGATCGCATATGTCCCACAGAAGGACAGCATCAATTGGCCCATTCCGATGTATGTTTGGGATGTGGTGATGCAGGGACGAACACGCAAGATCGGTTGGCTGCGCCGTTCGGGCGCGGCTGACCGAGAAGCGGTTTCGGACGCGCTGGAACAGACAGGAATGTGGGAGCGTCGGAACTCGCTGATATCCGAACTCTCGGGAGGGCAACGGCAGCGGGTGTTCGTGGCGCGCGCGCTGGCGCAGGGCGCGGACATACTGCTGCTCGACGAGGCGTTCAGCGGTGTCGATGTAGCCTCGCAAGCGACGCTGGTCTCGGTGCTGCATGGACTTCGTGACGAGGGCGCGACAATACTGATGTCCCTACACGATATTGGTCATGTACTCCAATACTGCGACCAGTGTTTGTGCATCAACTGCCATGTGTGCGCGTGGGGCGCGCCGAGCGAGGCTCTGACTTCATCCGTTCTGCGTGAACTGTACACCGATCATCCGGCGCTGTTTCAATATACGGCGGCTTCTCGATTCTAAATGGACATCGTTTACGATGCCTTCGTGGGGCCACTACAGTACAACTTCATGGTGCGCGCTCTCCTAGTATCCGTGCTGGTTGGCGTCATGTGTCCTGTACTCGGCGCGTATGTGGTCGCCAGAGGTTTGGGGTTCATGGCAGACGCGCTTGCCCATTCGGTTTTGCCGGGAATGGCGCTTGCCGCGATCGCGGGAGTTAGCCTGTTCTTCGGCGCGATTCCAGTCGCAATAGTCATCGCGCTGCTCATCGGATACCTGATAAGCCGGACTGGTCTGAGCGAGGATACCGCCATCGGCGTTCTGTTCGCCGGCCTTTTCGCGCTGGGCTTGGTGATTCTGGCGGCGAGCGATAACAACACCGTTGGCGTCGAGGATGCTTTGCTAGGCAACCCGCTTGGCGTATCGACTGTGAATGTAGTCATAACCGGCTCGCTGGCGGCGCTGGTGGCAGTGATTATGTTGGCCTTCCACAAGGAGTTCGTATTCGCTAACTTCGATCCTTTGGGAGCGGCGGTCATCGGCCTGCCCACGCAGCGGCTGGAATACGCTCTGCTGATACTGCTGGCCTTGGTCATCGTCATTGCGCTTCAGGCGGTGGGAGTGGTGCTGGTCATCTCGATGCTGATTACGCCTGCGGCTGCGGCGCGGCTGCTGACGACATCCTTCGTTCGCTCCATCTTCTTTGGCTCCGCCATAGGCGGCAGCTCTGCCGCGGCGGGGCTGTACATATCCTTCCATTACAACTTGGCGGCGGGGCCGGCAATGGCGCTCGTCGCAACAGGCATGTTCGCGCTGGCGGCAATCTACAGAAGGACAACTCTCCCAAGCCGCCGCAGTCTTAGAACCGAGTCTTAGAACCGCAGCCTGCGCTTATGCGTCGAACACCTCGCCGTTGATTATTCGGTAGAATTGGCAATCGCCGTGGGTCAAGCAGAACTCGTTGACTTGGAATGTGGCAGCCGCCTTGCATCCGTCTATGTGAACCAGAATGTTGGCGGAGATTGTCGTCTCCCACCGATCTTTTACTGCTGCCAAGGCGCCATCTGTAGATTCGGCCCTCTCCTCGAAGATTCCGTCACCATCGGTACCGTTTATGGTTATGGTATATGTTTGCGATGCCATGTAGATTCTCCTCTGATTTTCGCTCTGAACGCCGTTAGCATCCACTTTTCGTCTTGCGCGGTTTACCCCACGCCTGCGCCACGAGCCAGCGCGATTTTTATCTACGAAACAGAGACGGTGTCCCTCCCCGCTTTATGCTTACGACCTCAGTTTTCAATGCCCTGTCGTATGGAGGAAGTTTATCCATATCGAAAGCCCTGTCGTGCGGTGGGAGTCTGTCCATTCTGAATATCGAACGGAATATCTTGAGGAACAGCCTCGCGGATAGATACGAGAGACCAGCGATGATGATAGCGACGAGCGCGGCGAGTAGGCTGACACCCGCCTGCGCCCCCATACTCCCCATATTCCCTATCTCTGTCAAAAAGTTTAATAGGGCAAGGGATCCCAACAAAGCAATCCATGCCGTCAAAACGAGGGAGATAGATACCCCACTTTTTAAAATCGCCTCTCGCGTGAACATTACATTCCAGCTTGGAGTTTGCTCTTCGATATGGGCCTCTACTCTGTATCTGTAATGGACTACCCTCAAGCCGAGTATCTGCTTGCCCGGCGTTTGCCCCTTGCGCAGCATAATGCCCCACCACATTAGGTAAGCCCCCAATATGGCAGCTGTGACGAAGATATTCCACAGATCGAGACTGCTGACTTCCTGTATTATTAGCAGCAGCGGTACTAGGTGATCTATGATATATGCGATGATGCGCTTCATCCTGAGCGCCTTAATCGCTGCGCGTTCTGCAGTATGTTCTATGGCTTGTTCTTCTGATGCGTGTTCCATTCTTTACAGCTCCGATTCTATTTAGGGCGAGATTTGCCCGTAATCGTTTTCGCCCCAGCATTTCGCTGTCCCGTCAGCTCTCAGCGCGCAGGTATGTTCTCCGCCGCTGCTGATAGCGGTGAACTCATCGTTCTTCGGCGGGTTCGCGCGCCCGGAGTTGTTCTTCCCCCAGCAGACGGCAGCGCCGTCCGTCTTCAGGGCGCAGGTGTGTTCGCGTCCGCTGCTGATGTCGATGAATTCGCCTTGTGGCGCGCTCGATTCGCCGTTGCCGTTACTGCCCCAGCATGTGGCCGAGCCGTCCGCTCTAATCGCGCAGGTATGTGTGCCGCCCGCGCTGATGTCGATGAATTCGCCTTGTGGCGGTCTCGATTCGCCGTCTCCATTGTTGCCCCAGCATCTCGCCGTCCCATCGTATCCCAGCGCGCAGGCGTGTTCGCTGCCGCTGCTGATGATGGTGTAGCTGCCGCTGGGCGCGGAGCCGATGTACCCTCCCCAGCATTTCACCGCTCCGTCGTCTTTCAGCGCGCAGGTGTGCCAGTATCCGCTGCTGATGGAGGTGAATCTGCCTTGCGGGGCATTCGATTGCCCGTACTCGTTTTCGCCCCAGCAGACCGCCGATCCGTCCGTTTTCAGCGCGCATGAGTGGCGGTATCCGCTGCTGATGTCGGAGAACTTCATGTCAGCAGGCGGCGCGGCTCGTCCGTTTTTATTGCTGCCCCAACAGTACGGTGTACCGTCCCCATACAGCGCACAGGTGTGATTGTGGCCGCTGCTGATGGTCGTGAGTCTCTCTTCCAGAGGTATAGGTGTGGCGGTCGGTACAGGTGTGGGAGTAGCAGTCGGCTCCGGAGTTGGTGTAACAGTAGGTGTGGCGGTCGGCTCCGGCGTTGGCGTCGCTGTAGGCGTGGCAGTAGGTTCTGGTATGGGTGTAGCCGTTGGCTCCGGCATCGGCGTAGCGGTAGGTTCTGGTGTTGGTGTCGCTGTGGGCTCCGTCGTAGGCGTAGCGGTAGGTTCTGGTGTTGGTGTCGCTGTGGGCTCCGTCGTAGGCGTTGCCGTAGGTTCTGGTGTTGGTGTCGCTGTGGGCTCCGTCGTAGGCGTTGCCGTAGGTTCGGTGGTCGGCTCAGGTATTGGCGTTGCCGTAGGTTCTGGTATGGGTGTAGCCGTTGGCTCCGGCGTAGGTGTGGCAGTAGGTTCTGGTGTTGGTGTCGCAGTTGCAGTAGGCGCGGCGACATCGTTGGATGCGATTGTCCTGCCGCTGTCGGGTGTGTCGCTGGATGTGGATGATGTGTCGCAAGCGATCAGGAGAAGTATGGAGAAAATGAGCAGCGCAAAGCACGAGCGCGACAATATCATGGAATAGTCCCTTCTTATATGAGCGTTACAATCCAGCAAGGAGATATTTCTCTGAGGCGGGTTGCTTTTCTGGCGCAGAAAAATGGATTACTGCTTCGAGCAGAAAAGCTGCTTGCCATGCGTAGTGGGCAAACGCGCGGCAAGCAACATCACCATCTAAGCCAAGGGCTTAGGGCCAGGTTTGCCCGTAATCGTTTTCGCCCCAGCATTTCGCTGTTCCGTTGAGTCTCAGCGCGCAGGTATGTTCTCCGCCGCTGCTGATAGCGGTGAACTCATCGTTCTTCGGCGGGCTTGCGCGTCCGGAGTTGTTCTTCCCCCAGCAGACGGCAGCGCCGTCCGTCTTCAGGGCGCAGGTGTGTTCGCGTCCGCTGCTGATGTCGATGAATTCGCCTTGTGGCGCTCTCGATTCGCCGTTGCCGTTACTGCCCCAGCATGTGGCCGATCCGTCGGTTCTCAGCGCGCATGTATGTGTGCCGCCCGCGCTGATGTCGGTGAATTCGTCTTGTGGCGGTCTCGATTCACCGTCTCCATTGTTGCCCCAGCATCTCGCCGTCCCGTTGGTTCTTAGCGCGCAGGCATGCTCGTTGCCGCTGCTGATGAAGGTATAGCTGCCGTTGGGGTCGGAGCCGATGTACCCTCCCCAGCATTTCACCGATCCGTCGTCTTTCAGCGCGCAGGTGTGCCAGTATCCGCTGCTGATGGAGGTGAATTGGCCTTGTGGAGTAAACAATTGTCCGTACTCGTTGTCGCCCCAGCAGACCACCGAGCCGTCCAGCGTCAGCGCGCATGAGTGACGGTATCCGCCGCTGATGTCAGAGAACTTCATGTCGGCAGGGTGTTCGGCGCGTCCGTTTTTATTGCTGCCCCAGCAATATGGTGTACCGTCCCCATACAGCGCGCAGGTGTGGTTGTGGCCGCTGCTGATGATTGTGAGTGTCTCTTCGAGAGGTACAGGCGTTGGTGTCGCTGTAGGTATAGGCGTCGGTATAGCAGTGGGTTCGGGTATTGGTGTAGCGGTTGGTATAGCTGTAGCCGCCGCAGTAGGCGCAGGCGCTGCGACATCGCCGGATGCGGCTGTCGCGCTACTGCCGGATGCGCCGTTGGACGATGTGTCGCAGGCGATGAGGAAAAGCGCGAGGAAAGCGAGTAGCGAAAAGCATGAGCGCGACAATATCATAGAGTAACCCCCTCTTGGCTGGGTGGTTGGCTACTGTAGACAAGGTCGCCAGTCCCACGATGTGAGCCCAGAGGGGGCAAAGAAGCGCATTACCCTAGCCGCACTCACATCAGAGAGCGTGGGGCTGACCTGTCTACAGTCGTACTAAGAATTACAGAGCGCGGGTGTACTTGTCAACAGCAACGGCGCAGCGGGGCGCGGAATTTGCCTATCGTACGCTGCGCGGTATAGTGTACTCTGTGTTTCGCGCGGGGAGCGCGGCTGTTAGTCTCCTGCGAGCTGTGTCAGGTCGTTTTGCAACAGCGTTTCGTAGCGTGTAAGCATGCGATCGGCGGCGCGTGTCCAGCTCATGCTCATCGCGTCGGCGCGGGCTGCTCGTCCCATGACTCTTCGCAGGTCGGGGTTGGCGAGCAGTGTATCCAAGCGTCTTGCGAAGGATTCGGGGCAGCGCCACGGCACGAGATAGCCGTTTGCGCCGTTCTTGACGAAAGTCTTCAGGCCGCCGACTCTGGAGACGACGACGGGTGTTCCGCATGCCATAGCCTCTAGCGCGGCCAGGCCGAAACTTTCGGAGTGGGAGGGCAGTACGAATGCGTCTGCGGCGCTGTAGTATGTTCGAAGCCGTCTCTGCGGTACGGAGCCGACGAATGTGACCGATTCGCGTATGCCCAGCTCGCGCGCTAGAGTGTCGAGCCTGTCCAACTCCGCGTCGCCGTCGAGCTTGCCGCCTACGATTATTATGCGGAGCCCGTCTTTATGCTCGATATGTTCCATGAGCGATGCGGCGCGGATGAGGATGTCGATTCCCTTCAGCGGCTCCACGCGACCGGCATACAGCAGGATGTGTCGCTCCGGTATGCCGAGCTTTTCTCGCGCGGCGTCTCTGTCGATCGGGGCGAACATGTCCACATCCACGCCGGGCGAGACGATGTTGACAGTGTGAGGGGATATTCCGTACAGACGCAGGATGTCTTTTTTTTCTTCTTCGGTGGATACGACGATCATATCGGAGTCTGACATGATCGCCTCTTCGTTCCACTGACGCAGCATCGGCTCGCGTTCGCCGACGCGGGCTTGCAGCTTGGTCTTCGACAGCGTGTGGAATGTGGATATATGCGGCGCGCCCCACTCGCGCGACAGCGCCATCCCGACCTTGCCGGATAGCCAGTAGTGGCTGTGTATGAGATCGTATCGAGTTCCCTCCATGTTCTGGAAGTCTAGCAGCGCATCGACGAAATCCGGCACATAATCGAACATGTCGTTTTTGAGCGTTCCATACGGGCCGGCGGCGAGGTGAATGACACGCGCGCCGGGAGCCAGCTCGATGATTTCAGGGTCGTCGGGGGCGTGCTGCCGCGTGAATACATCTACTTCGCAGCCGCGCTCGGCGAGTTTACGCGCCAGCTGGAGGACATAGATGTTCATTCCGCCCATGTCTTTTTCGCCGATTCTGGCAACGGGACAGCCATGGAAGCTGATCAGCGCCAGTCTGCGCGCGGGGCTGGTACGGAATGCCGGAGGGTGGGGGGGAGCTAGAGACTGGCTCTGTGGGTCTCGGATGGCGGCGGCGCGGCGGCGCGTGGCTATGGATGAGATGGGAATCATACTTGCATTAGCCGCGCCGCGCGACTAGGTGATAGACCGGGTCGTCGTGGCCGCCGAGGTTGTATTTGTAGCGTTCGTTGCCTTTGAGGAAGTCGAATACTCTGCGCTCTTCTTCGATGGCTGTCTTGACGCTGAGAGCCTTGTTTATCAGGCCGACGCTCAGGCGGGAGTATGCGGGGTCGTAGCCGCTGTTGTACAGGAGATAATCGCCGCCGTAATCGAAGCAGATACAGGCGGCGACGCGCGCGCCATCCACTTCTAGGAAGTATAGACGGAATATATCGCGGGCGGCGCACTCTCGAGCTATGTCGATGAAGAACTTTTCGCGCTCAGCAGTCAGAAACGCTTTCTTGTCCTCGCGGCTGGCTTTGAGCAGCTCGAAGAACTCTTCCATGCTGTCGCTGAGCGCGCTGCTGTCGAGTGTGGCAGTGTCAGCGGCGTACTGTCGATGCGCCGTCTCGCGTTCCAGTCTGCGCAGTTTGCGCCTAAGCTCGTGGCGGTCTTTCTTGCGCAGTCCTGCCAGAAAATCGTCCCAAGTCTTCGGAAGCGTTGCCTTCGGTGTAGTCTCTTCCTGCTCGACAGATACATGCCATCCGCGCTCATCGCACAGTTTTGGAAGATGTTCCAGCGTTGGGGAGCCGCTGGGGATCGATGGCAAATCGAGGGTTTGCCATTCCATATCCGCAATGTGTTCGCATATGGCGGGATAGAAGTCTTGCGCGCGGCTTTCGGGTACGATGAAATCGAAATAGTCCGATAGGTCGTGGTCTCCCCAGAATGTCAGCGTATCGCCGTCCGCCATCAGCGGGGCGATTCCGAACAGCCCATCATCGCAGCTTGCGGAGAGTATCAGCGTCTTTCGGTCTGCGCCGAAGTTGTCCCACCATGTCTTCTGCCACCACGGGGTGGTGAATATAGTATCGGTGGCGCAACGGGGCAGGAGGTCTTCCCAGCCCTGCTGTACCGAATCGAAACTTTCCCTCCGAACGGATACAGTCATATCTGTCAAAGCCTCTCCGTCTGCATGGCGGGCGCATCTACAAGGGCGCTGCGCGCAGTCTTCGTTAGCCAGTTTTCGTTAGCCAATAGACAACGCCTGCTCGACTGCGGACAGGTCTGGGGGATATTCTTCCATCCACTCGGGTTCGATCTCATTGGCGAGGTCTGGGTCTTTGAGTCCGGAGCCTGTGATTACGCATACGACGCGCTTGCCGGCTAGGTCGAGTCCGTTTTGAGCATGTTTGATGAGCCCTGCGATGCTGGTGGCGGATGCTGGCTCGCAGAAGATGCCTTCATGTCGGGCCAGCAGCTTGTATGCGTCGAGTATGTCATCGTCGGATACCATATCTATGGTTCCGCCGGATTCGTCGCGCGCTCTGATTGCGCTGTTCCAGCTGGCGGGGTTGCCGATGCGTATGGCGGAAGCTATGGTCTCTGGTTCTGGCACTACATCGCCACGGACGATTGGCGCCGCGCCCTGTGCCTGAAATCCCATCATTCGCGGACGAAGCGCAGTCCATTCATGTCGGAACGCTTCCTGAAAGCCTAGCCAGTATGCTGTTATGTTGCCTGCGTTGCCGACGGGTATGAAGAGAAAATCGGGAGCGTTCCCCAGGTCTTCGACGATCTCGAAAGACGCGGTTTTCTGCCCCTGAATGCGGTGTGGGTTGACGGAGTTGACCAGCGTGGCGGAGTTTCGTTCGGTGAGGTCTCGGACTAGCTGGAGGGCGTGGTCGAAGCTGCCGCGTATCAGCATGATGCGCGCGCCATAGGCTACTGCCTGCGCAAGTTTCCCTCGCGATACGCCGCCTTTGGGGACGATCACGGTGGTTTGGATGCCGATGCTTGCGGCGTATGCGGCGGCGGATGCGCTGGTGTTGCCGGTGGAGGCGCAGACAATGCCGTTGCAGCCCTCTTCAACGGCCTTCGCCACTGCCACTGCCATTCCCCGATCTTTGAACGACCCTGTGGGGTTGCAGCCTTCCAGCTTGAAATACAGCTCTTCGCAGCCCACCATTTCGCCGATGTTTCTGGATTTTACCAGCGGCGTATCGCCCTCTCCGAGCGACAGCGCCGGCGTGTCATCGGTCACTGGCAGGTAGGCTCTGTACTTTTCGAGTATTCCTGTTCTCATGGCCGTGTCAGTGTTTCGTAAGGCAGGTGCGGAATCTGGTCGAGATAATCGGTAAGTCTGCGCATAGATGGCGGACAGGGTGGGATTCGAACCCACGAGAGCCTTTTGAGACCCTACGCCCTTAGCAGGGGCGCGCCTTCAGCCGCTCGGCCACCTGTCCAAGATTTTCCATATTACATTACATTCGATACTCTACCTTACGCCCGTTGCGGGTGACAAGTCGCGCCGTTCGTCGAGTGTGTATGGCGGCAATCTATTATACTTAACTTAGCACTTGACATCCGACTCGGAGGCGGGCGCAGCTGCGCCCGCCAGTTATGCAAGTTTAGCTGCCCTTTGCGCCGCCGATGTCTCTGCGCATGAATATCCATACGGCGGCGGCGATGAGCGCCACGCTGTATGCCAATATTATGAAGAAGGCGCGCACGGTGTCTGATGGTTCGATGTTGCCTAGCGCTCTCGTGGTATCCGTTATGTTTTGCCCCATCCATTCGCTCGTATTTTGGCCGATAAGCGCCACCTCTAGTATGTCTCCGACCCGGTCGTTGATTCCGCCCAGTATGGGGGCGAGTATCAGTTCGACGATGTAGTATCCCAGCGAAAATGAGATGCCTTGCGCTGTGGATTGTGTCAGCACTGCGAGGAATATCCCCAGCGCGATGTATGGAACGAGCGCGTATATCATCTTCCCCAGTGATTCGAGGAGATCTATCCATTCGGATGCGGGCGCAGAGAAGACGAGTGGGCCGCCTTCGTCCGGCGGTATTATTCCTGCCAAAATGCTGGCGACGGCGATGGTGAGGGCTAGTATTACGATTGCCGCAATGACAGCGAACAGCATCATAACGAGCTTCGATGCGAGCAGCTGCCAGCGTCCGACACCTCTAGTTAGCGTGGTTCTCAGCGTGCCCCATCCGTATTCTACGCCCATGATGGACGCGGCGAGTATTAGCGTGGGAATAGCGAAGAGGGGTATCGCTTCGCCGCTTATGCTGAGGCTGAATGGCAGCGTGAATACTGCGCGGGTTTCTTGCGGTGTAACATACCCGAGGCAAGTCGGCTGCCACTCTTCCAACTCCGCGTCGAGTCCGGGCCATTGGTCGTCCCCCTGCCGCTCTTCGACCGGGATGGACGCCAGTTTCTCTTCGATGCTTCCATCCAGCAGATCGGCGCATGTGAACTCGATACGCTGGCCGGTGCCTATGCTGGTGTATTCGTGAGGAGGGATGAGCGAGCCGAAGGCATCGTCGCTGACATGGTATCCGATGTAAAATCCCCAGAGTATGCCCTGGAAGATCAGGACGATAATGCCCAGCAGTATCCACTGTATCCAGCGTCGGCGGAGCTTGTGCCACTCCCAGATCGCTAGGCGAGCTACATGGGCTATCATTATTCAGAAGCTCCTTCGTCGCTGGCGGTGACTTCGAGGAAGTAGTCTTCGAGGGTTGTCTGTATGGGCGTCATCTCTGTTATGTACACATCGGAGCGGCTGAGTGTGGCGGTAATCTCGCCGGCCCTGTCCGTAGGCGCGGAGACGAGCAGCGAGCCGTCTTCGGCGGAGTTCACATCTTCGACCCAATCGAGTTTGGGCAGAATTTGGATGGCTTGCGCATCGTTCGTAGTTCTTATTCGCACCTGTTCGCGTCCGCGCGAGCGTACCAGCTCCGCGACTTCGCCCTGCGCGACGAGTTTGCCCCTCGAGATTATCGTTACGCTGTCGCAGACTTGCTCTACTTCGTGCAGCAGATGGCTGGAGAGCAGCACGGTTCGTTCTCCGTCACCGAGTTCGCGTATCAGGTTGCGCACCTCGATCATACCTTCTGGATCCAGCCCGTTGGTCGGCTCGTCCAGGAACACGATGTCCGGGTCTCCGAGTAGGGAGTATGCGATTCCCAACCGCTGCTTCATGCCTAGCGAGTATGTTCCGAATTGGTCATCGCCGCGCTCTGCCAGTCCGACCCTTTCGAGCAGTTCGTCCACTTCTTGCGTGGAGTTATGCCCCAGTATGCCCTGAAAGTATGCGAGGTTCTGCCGCCCCGACAGATATGGATAAAAAGAGGGGGATTCGATGATGGCGCCGATGCGCTGCAGCGACTTATCGAGCTCGTCGGCAGATCCGAACAGCCTGAAACTGCCGTCTGTCGGTTCGAGCAGGCCCAGCAGCATTCCCATGGTGGTAGTCTTGCCGGAGCCGTTCGGCCCCAGCAGTCCATACACTCGCCCCTGATGAACCTCCATAGAGAGAGCGTCCACCGCTAGTATCTTTCCAAACTGTTTAGTTAGTCCGTCGGTCTGGATTACTAAGTCGCTCATGGCGCTGCCTCTTTATGACGATGTTCGCACGACGATGTTCACTGATGATCCATTATATCTGACCTGTTATATATAGATTATATTATAGGGGACGGGGGACGGTGGCGATATAGCTAGAGAGATTGCTGCGCTGAGTACGGCGAAACTTGCTGCCGCCGCTAAATCCAGTAAAAAAGGCGTTTGACATGATTTTCTCGTCAATGGTACATTCATTAGACATTTATATTGTAATAAAATCGTTGAATGCTGTGACCAGGAATAGTATCGCAACAGGCTGACGGCAGAGAGTCGGTATTTGGTGAAAAGTCCGGCGTTGGTGGTTGCGAGAACTCGCCTGTGAGCATCCTGTCCGAAGGGGAAGAAGGGAACGAGCGTTTTGCTCCTTTTGCCTTGTGTAGGGCATGGACGGTGTGGCTGTCGTTATTCGGCCTGCGAGAGGTTCTGCTTAGATGCTGGGCAACTTGGGTGGTACCGCGGGGTATCGTTTAGATCCCGTCCCTTGAGTGGACGGGGTTTTTTGTTTGATCGAGGGATGATCGCCGCAGATGGGAATCCATACGGCGCGATGCCGGCGGCATGAGCCGCAGATTATTTATCCAACTCATGAGTTCTCAGATATGGCATGAATATATGATGTAGATTGTGTGAATTTTCCTAAATGTCTCGAGTAATTCGGCGTGAGCCGAGCGAATCGTGGGAGGTTCGAGAGAGATGCGACGCAACGGCGGACAGATAGTATGCGAGGCCCTAATTAGAGAGGGTGTAGATGTTATTTTCGGGCTTCCGGGCGGTGCGATTCTGCCACTGTATCAGACGCTGCCGGAGTATCCGGAGCTGCGCCATATACTGGTACGGCATGAACAGGGCGCGGCGCACGCGGCGGATGGCTATGCGCGCGTTACCGGCAGACCAGGCGTCGCATGGGCCACATCCGGGCCGGGCGCGACAAACCTAGTCACCGGCATCGCAACGGCTCAGATGGATTCCGTTCCAATGGTCGTCGTCACTGGGCAAGTCGGACGAGCTGCCATCGGCTCCGACGCTTTTCAGGAGACAGACATCACCGGCATCACGCTGCCTATAACGAAGCATAACTATCTCGTGATGCATGCGTCCGAGATTCCGCGCGTTATGAAGGAGGCGTTCCACATCGCATCCTCCGGAAGACCCGGCCCCGTGCTGGTCGATATACCAAAGGATGTGTTCGCCGAAGAGACCGATGTCGAGTGGCCAGACGAGACGAACCTTCCGGGGTACAGCCCGAATCTGGATGGGCATTCGGGGATGATTCGCCGCGCCGCCGAGATGATAAATGCAGCGTCTCGTCCTGTCATATTGGCCGGTCACGGCGTCCTCATCTCCCGCGCGCTCGACGAACTGCGCGAGCTTGCGGAGGTGGCTCAGATACCAGTCGTAACCACACTGCTCGGCATCAGCTGCTTCCCAGAAAACCATGTGCTGAGCGTGGGTATGCCCGGTATGCACGGAATGGCCTACGCCAGCCTGGCGATCGACGAAGCAGATCTCATCGTTGCGCTCGGTATGAGGTTCGATGACCGTATTACTGGGGATACGAACACATTCGCCGCCAAATCCAAGAAGATTCATGTCGATGTCGATCCGACAGAGATAGGCAAGAATATTCCAGTGGATATTCCCATCGTCGGAGACATCAAGCGGGTTTTGACGGAGCTGAATCGGCGGATAGAGCCGAGAACGCGGCTGGACTGGCTGAACGAGGTGGAGAAGCTGAAGCGTGATCATCCGTCGATGGTCGTGCGAGATACCGATAAGCTGATCCCGCAGTATGTCATCAGAGAGATTTCGGAGGCTACGAAAGGCGAAGCGGTGATCGTCACCGGGGTTGGACAGCACCAGATGTGGGCTGCCCAGCACTACACATTCGAGGAGCCGTATTCGCTGGTGTCCTCCGGCGGCGCGGGCGCGATGGGCTACGAAGTTCCGGGCGCGATGGGCGCGCAGGTGGGCAGACCGGATAAAGTCGTCTGGTCTGTCGCCGGCGATGGCGGGTTTCAGATGACTATGTGCGAGCTTGCGACGATGGCCGAAAACCGCATACCAGTCAAGATTGCCATAATAAACAATGGATTTCTCGGCATGGTGCGGCAGTGGCAGGAGCTGTTCTATCACCGCTCGTATGTTGCCACCGAATACAGCGGCAACCCGGATTTCGTGAAACTAGCGGAGGCGTTCGGCATATTCGGCGCGCGCGTAACGGACAAGTCGCAGGTGCGTTCGACGATTCAGCGCGCAATGGAGTTCGACGGCCCCGCCATCGTCGATTTCGTGGTGGAGCAGGAGGAGAATGTATATCCGATGATACCGTCAGGCATGTCAGTCAACGAGATGATAGAGGAGCCGTCTCCTCAGGAGGCGCTGGTCTGATGGAAGGGGTAAACGGCGTTCACCCAGGGCATACCATAACGGCTCTGGTAGAGGACAAACCTGGAGTTCTCAACCGTATAACCAGCATGTTTCGGCGTCGAGGCTACAACATCGCAAGCCTCGCCGTCGGCCCCAGCGAGATGCGCAACCTGTCGCGTATGACCTTCGTCGTCGAGGGTGACCCGCTCACGCTCGAACAGGCTTCTAAGAACCTCAACAAGCTCATCGATGTCATCAAGGTGATAGATGTCGATGACGAAAACAGCGTTCGCCGCGAGCTGGCGCTCATTCGTGTCCGCGCAAATGTTCAGACGCGCAGCGAGATCATGCAAATAGTCAGCATATTCCGCGCTAACATCATCGATGTCGCGCCGGAATCGCTGATCGTCGAGGTTATCGGCGATGAGGACAAGATAGACGCTCTCGTCGAGCTGCTGCGCAGCTTTGGCGTGCAGGAAGTCATGCGAACGGGCATCGTAGCCATGAGCAGGGGCATGGACGATGTGAGGCACGACAGACGCGAGGCAAGCGCGCGCGCCAAAGTGGTGGACGCGCCCTGGGGAGGGGTCTGAATCCCCTACATCTATACATAACATATACACGACATATACACGCTTACGATATTCTATTCGACTCGACTAACGAACCAGCCCCGCAGAGATTTTCCGGGGCGCAACGGAGAAGGAACTTACCAAATGGCGACGATGTTCTACGAAAACGACGCGGATATGTCTCTGATCCAAGACAAGACCATAGGCATAATCGGCTATGGTAGCCAAGGCCATGCGCACGCGCTCAACCTGAAGGATTCTGGCCTCGATGTGATGGTCGGGCTGTACGAAGGCAGCCGCAGCATCGAAAAGGCGGAATCGGATGGTTTGCGTGTCGGTCTCGTGGAGGATACTGCGCGCGAGTCGGACATCGTGATGATGCTGATACCAGATCATATACAGGCGGAGGTCTATCGGGAATCCGTTCTGCCTCACCTGCTGCCGGGCAAAACGCTCATGTTCGCGCATGGTTTCAACATACACTTCGATGCCATCGTGCCCCCGGACAGTGTGGATGTTTCTATGGTTGCTCCGAAGGCTCCGGGACACCGTATGCGGGAGGTTTTCACGCGAGGGTCTGGCGTGCCTGGTCTGCTCGCGGTACATCAGGATGTCAGCGGCAGCGCGTATGGCATCGGCCTCGCATACGCGCGGGGCGTCGGCTGCACACGCGCCGGAGTGCTGGAGACGACTTTCAAGGAGGAGACGGAGACGGATCTCTTTGGTGAACAGGCGGTTCTCTGCGGCGGCGTCGCGGAGCTGGTCAAGAGCGCTTTCGAGACGCTGATAGAGGCGGGATACCAGCCGGAGTCGGCATATTTCGAATGCATGCACGAACTCAAACTGATCGTCGATCTGTTCTATCAGGGTGGCTTGGAGTACATGCGATACTCCGTCAGCGACACCGCCGAATATGGCGACTATACACGCGGACCCGTGGTCATAGACGAGCGCGTTAAAGCGAACATGCAGAAGATACTGGCCGATATTCAAGATGGCAGCTTCGCGCGCGAATGGATTGCCGAGAACGACGAGGGCCGCCCACGATTCGACCGTCTGCGCGCCGAGAATGCAGGCCATCCGATAGAAAAAGTCGGCAAAGAACTGCGCGGTATGATGAGCTTCCTGAGGGACGCTGACTGATCTGACGATCGAGCTGACGGATCTGACACAGATACGAGATTGTTCCGGACATGGTAGGAGAACCTATATGAACTGCACGGAGGCAACCCCCGTAGTCCGCCATTGCGCCCGATATGTTGCGCGCGGGGCGGACTGCGCCGAGCTTGGCGAGCTGTAATCGAAACCGATAGACCGCTATTTAGGCGGTTTTGCAATTCGCCAACCGCAACTTACAAGGGGAAACATATGCCAGACGAAAAGGTAATGATATTCGATACCACCCTGCGCGATGGTGAGCAGTCTGCGGGCATCGGGCTGACGACGCCTGAGAAGCTGGAGATTGCCAAACAGCTCGATCGTCTGGGTGTGGACATAATCGAGGCGGGATTCGCAGCGAGTTCGCCGGGCGATTTCGAGGCGGTCAAATCTATTGCCGCCCAGGTACGCCGTCCGATAATAGCATCGCTGGCGCGATGCTATATTCCGGATGTCGATGCCGCATGGGGCGCGATTGCCGACGCCGCGCGACCACGAATTCATGTCTTCATCTCCAGCTCCGATGTTCAGATAATGCACCAGCTTCGCCGCAATCCTGAGCAGGTGCTGGGTATGGCCGTCGCCTCTGTCGAGCGCGCTAAGCAGCACTGTGACGATGTGGAGTTCTCCCCGATGGATTCCACACGCACCGACATAGAGTATCTCTACGCGATGCTGGAGGCGGTGATAGATGCGGGCGCGACTACCGTCAATATCGCAGACACGGTGGGCTATACAGTGCCAGCCGAGTTCCACGACCGCATCCGCCTGATTCGTGAGAATGTTCCGAACATCGACCGCGCCGTGATGAGCGTCCACTGCCATAACGATCTGGGCATGTCCGTCGCCAACAGCCTTGCGGCGGTGGCTGCGGGCGCGAGACAGGTGGAGGGATGCATCAACGGGCTTGGCGAGCGCGCCGGCAACGCCGCTCTCGAAGAGATAATTATGGCGATTGAGACACGGCCGGATCTGTTCGGTGTCGGCACCAATATCGACACGCGGCAGATATACCGCACTAGCCGTCTAGTCAGCGATATAACGGGATTTCCGGTTCAGCCGAACAAGGCCGTCGTCGGCGCGAACGCCTTTCGTCATGCATCCGGCATCCACCAAGATGGCGTGCTGAAAGACCGCAGCACCTTTGAGATAATGGATCCGCGCTCCGTCGGCTGGCCTAGCAACGAACTGGTTTTGGGTAAATTGAGCGGCAGGGCCGGCCTGCGCTCGCGGCTGGAAGAGCTGGGTTATTCTCTGGAGCAGGCGGAGTTGGACGAGGCGTTCGAGGCGTTCAAAGACCTCGCAGACAAGAAGCGCGAGGTGAGCGACGCCGATCTGGTGGCGCTGATGTCCAATCGCCGCCGTACCACTAATGTGCCGATAGTATATGAGCTCGATCATGTACAAGTATCCTCCGGCAACCACGATGTGCCCACTGCGACGGTTCGCATAGTCGGGCCGGACGGCGACCTGATGATCGACGCCGCCACAGGCACAGGGCCGGTGGATGCCGTTTACAAGGCGATAAACCGCATCGTCCATGTGCCGAATACGCTGACGGAGTTCAGGGTCGATGCCGTGACTGAGGGTATCGACGCTATCGGCGATGTTACGATTCGCGTAGAGGCGGACGGCAGCGCTTATATTGGGCGCGGCTCGGATACAGATATAATCGTCGCCAGCGCCAAAGCTTATATGAACGCGCTGAATCGACTGATCTCCGCAGGCAACGGCCACGCCTCGAATCCCGACCCGTCGCCGTAATAACCCCCCAGCATACAGACAAGGGGGAACCGCTCGTGTCATCGCATGATATGGGCGGTTCCCCCCCATTGGTTCCTATATCGGAACATCGGATCCGTTCGCCGAGCGGTATCGGTATGGCAAAATCTGCTTTGCGAAATAACCTGCTTGTCTTTACGCCTCATCATATATAATGTGAGAGGGAGATGGGAGAATAGAGTCGAGAGTAGATTGAGGAGGTTTTCATATGGAAGTCGAGCAAAGCGCAATCCCTGAGGAGAAATTATTAGACCGTTTTATACGAGAAGTGAAAGCAGACCCTAAAGCTCGTGAGATGCTGATCTACGGTCTGATCCATAAAAAGTTTCCGCCGCCCACCGAAGCAGACGATGCAGAAACGACGATGTGTGCGCTCCCAAAAGAAGAAAGTCTAGTTATGCAAGTTATTCGAGAGCTAGAAGCTGACCCTAATGCTAGAAAACGGCTGTTCGATATGGTGTTTATAGAGTAATCCGCCCGTAAATCTATCGAATAGGGAGGTTACTATATGACAAGAGAACAAAATAGGAATTCCGGAAACACCCTGTCGTCGCTCATTCGAGATTTGGAAGAGAACCCCAATGGCAAGGGGAAGCTGCTTAGCCTGCTGCTTCCAGACGGGTTCTTGCAGCTGCCCAGCAGGATGGATCGGATGGAATCCGATATTAGTGGTCTGAAGTCGGATGTCATCAAAATCAACAGAAATCTCGATTATCTGAATGACAATGTTTCCACGCTAATGGGAGAGCGTGAGGAGCGCAAAATCGCCAGTAGAATTCATTCGGTGATAGCTCAGCCGCTTGGTCTGAGACGCGCTAGGGTCATCCTCAGCATTGGCGAAGTTGCGCCACGGGACCTTCTCGACCCAATAGAAGACGCCAGAGACGAAGACCGAATCTCCGAAGAGCAGTTTAGCCGTATTCTCAATACCGATATGGTATTCACAGCGCGACGCCGCCGGAATGGCTCGACCGAGCGTGATCCCATATGGTGCGCGGTGGAAATCTCCATGACCGTCCGCGATGACGATGTGGTTCGCGCCAGAGAGACGGCCGACGCGCTGACCCAGGCCGTCGGCGGTGACACGCTGGCTATCGTTTCGGGCCCGACTATTACAGACGAGGCGCAATACATGCTCGACGGCAAGGAAGTCATGTACGCGCCCTCTCCCTTATCGGCGAACTCCCCGGTCTTCAGCTATGACACATAGCTGATGCTGACGATTCGGATTCGTTCTGCCTAAAGAATAATTGTCGATATAGCAAGGGATATTTTCGATAGCTGACAGCGAGATTCGTTTCTGGGCAGTCTTGCAAGACAACTACTATATTTATATCAGGAGATGAAATGACCGCCATGACAATGTTCGACAAGATATGGGATGCCCATGCGGTGCGTGAGGAGGAGGGACAGCCTAGTCTGCTGTATGTGGATTTGCACCTAGTTCACGAGGTTACATCCCCGCAGGCTTTCGAGGGTTTGCGGCTGACTGGAAGGAAAGTCAGACGACCTGATCTGACTGTTGCTACTATGGATCACAATACGCCGACTTGGGAGCTGAGCCGTCCGATTACCGACCCGATCGCCGCTCAGCAGCTGGATCATCTCGAACGCAACTGCCGCGATTTCGGTGTTACACTGTACGACCGTTTCAGCCCGTATCAGGGCATCGTCCATGTGATCGGCCCAGAGCAGGGGCTTACGCAGCCGGGCCAGATCATCGTCTGCGGCGACAGCCATACCTCGACGCATGGAGCTTTCGGCGCCTTTGCTATCGGCATCGGCACATCCGAGGTCGAGCATGTTCTGGCTACGCAGACGCTGCGGCAATTCAAGCCCAAGACGATGGAGATTCGTGTCGAAGGGCCGTTGCCGTTTGGCGTCTCCGCCAAAGATGTAATACTTGCCATCATCGGCAAAATAGGTGTTGCCGGAGCCACAGGCCACGCAATCGAATACACCGGCGAGGGTATCCGCCAGCTTTCGATGGAGGGGCGGATGACGGTCTGCAATATGTCCATCGAGGGCGGCGGGCGCGCGGGAATGGTCGCCCCGGATCAGACTACCTTCGACTACATGCGCGGCAGGCCGCAGGTTCCGCAAGGGGCAGACTTCGACCGAGCCTGTGAGGAGTGGGCCACGCTCGCTACCGACCCCGGCGCGGAGTACGACTCGGTAATCGTAATCCAGTCGTCTGAGCTGGAGCCTTATGTGTCTTGGGGGACGAATCCTGGCATGGTAGCGCCTGTTACGGGGCGTGTTCCTGTTTTGGAATCGTTCGATGACGCGGGTGAGCGGGAATCCGCTCAGCGCGCGCTCGACTATATGGGCTTGGAGCCGGATACTCCGATTCAGGACATAAGCCTAGATCGAGTGTTCATCGGCTCTTGCACCAACTCTCGCATGGAAGATCTGCGGCTGGCGGCGGAGGTTGTGAAGGGGAAGAATGTCGCCGACAGCGTGTATGCGATGGTCGTGCCAGGCTCGGCGCAGATAAAGGCGCAGGCTGAAGAAGAGGGTTTGGATCGTATATTCACCGAAGCCGGCTTCGATTGGCGTGTGGCCGGCTGCTCGATGTGTCTCGGTATGAATCCAGACATTCTGGAGCCGGGCGAACGCTGCGCGGCTACATCCAATCGCAATTTCGAAGGTAGGCAGGGCAAAGGGGGCAGAACGCATCTCGTAAGCCCCGAAATGGCCGCAGCCGCAGCCGTTGCCGGCCACTTCGTGGACATAAGAGAGTGGTAATCGAGCCTTGGCGAACGACGAGACTGCCGAGTCTCTGGATTCTCATTCTCTGACATTCGGCGGCGAGGCAAGCGCGTGACTTACGCCAGAGACGCTCTGATAACTGATTTTGCGCGGTGGATTGCCTTCGCATCCCTGCGTTCTAACGCCCCTGTCAGATCGAGTAAAGAGGCTTACAGCGCCCTGGATTCTATCGATTTCACCCCGCTGTTCGATACGGAGCGCGGGGCGATACTGGACGAGGAGTTCAGCGGCTGGCATGAGTCTGCGACTGCTCGAATGTGTCTGACACAGCCGAAACTCAATGTAGGCTGGGCAGCAAAGATGATAAACGAATACCTGAAGACGAAGTGCTATGTGGCAGGATATGGCAGAAGAGGTCTAATCGAGGCAATACATCCGCCGATAGACAACGGCCTCGCGCGCGGACTGCGCAAGGCGTTCTCGGACAGAGACGGGCTGCGTGAAGACATCGATTCTCTCGTGAATATCGGGGACATGAATGAATACGCCCAGTACGAAGGCCTCATCGGTGTGTGTAGGCGCGTGGCGCGGCTGGAGGGCTGCTTGCTCATGGAATCGGAGATGTTCTGGGACTGAACAGACGCGAGACCGGGCGTGTGAGCGTCGTCCAATACGACGCCAGCTTTCATAGGCGCATAATGCATAAGCGTAATGCTCGAGATGCTAATATCTCGATAAACAGAGCTGACGACATAAGGCATAAAGAGAGTGAGGACAATGGAACCTTTCGATAAGATAGATGGTGTGGTGGCGCCGCTGAATCGAGTGAATGTCGATACGGATCAGGTGATACCGAAGCAGTTTCTCAAGCGTGTCGAGCGTACTGGCTTCGGCGAATTTCTCTTCTTCGACTGGCGATACAACGATGACGGCACGCCAAACCCGAACTTCGTGTTGAACAGGTCTGGCTACGAAAACGCGGAAATACTCGTCGCGGGGCGCAACTTCGGCTCGGGCTCTTCGCGCGAACATGCGCCATGGGCGCTAGGGCAATACGGTTTCAGAGTCGTCATCGCCCCCAGCTTTGCAGATATATTCCACAATAACTGCTTCCAGAATGGGCTGTTGCCCGTCGTTCTTCCCGAAGATGTCGTTCAACGCATCATCGAGAACGCGGAAGGCAACCCCGGTTACCGTCTGCATGTCGATCTGGAGGCGGAGCGTGTCTGGGACGATAACGAAGATGTCGTTGCGGATTTCAGCATCGAACCGTTCAGACGCTACTGCCTGCTCAATGGTCTGGACAATATCGGCCTGACACTGGAGCATGAAGATGATATATCTGCCTTCGAGTCCAGCCGCAGCTCTGGCGGCGGTGTGCTGAGTTTCTGATATAGGCTTTTGCGCATGCGCTCGCCGACGCGAGGCGTCATTCTGTGGGAAGCGGGAGCAAAAACAGGAGAGGCTTTAGCGTCGGTTCTGCCTAAAGCGTCCCGTAGTATCTGTCGCCATAGTCGCCGATGCCGGGGATGATGAACATGCGCTCATCCAGCCCGTCGTCCACGCCGGCGAGGACGATGTTGCGGCGCGGAATCATCTCCGACAGGCGTTCCAGCCCTAGCGGCGCGGCCAGCGCCCCGGTGAAGTAGATCTTGTCTGGCTCGACACCCGTCGCTAGAATCAGTTTGGCCGTCATGCAGGCCGTTCCGCCGGTGGCGAGCATCGGATCTAGGATCACGCCTATGCGCGTCGGCTCTGTTGGGAGCTTGTTGCAGTACAGGTTGGGGAGGGCGGTCTCTTCATCGCGCTCGACTCCGACAACGCCCACGAGCGCATCGGGAACCGCCTCCATGAACGCCGGCAACAGCGCCATCCCCGCGCGCAGAACGGGTGTCAGCATCAGCAATCCACTGTATATGTCGTCGTCCTCCCCGCTTTGTGTTATTCGTGTTAGCGTCTCTGCGCACAATAGGCGCGCCAGACGGTCGGAAGCCTGTCTAAACTCAGCGCGGGTGGAGTTCCGGATACGAAGTTTCGCAAGCAGGGATTCGGCTTTGCTCGATATACGGCTTTCTTCGGCGCCCAGAGGGGATTTTCCTTTCGCGTTAGGCTAGAGATGGCTAGGGTAGAGGCATCAGCTCACTCTTCGGTATGGTGGCCGTTAGTGAGAACACGCTCTGCGAGTGATGATGGAGATGGTGGAGGTGGTGGATCTATCGTCGTCGTCGAGCGGCGCGATACTTTGCCAACGCCTGCCTTGATCAATCTTTGGAGCGCGTTCAACTCTTTTGCGACAGTGGCTTTGACCCGGGAGCTGTACTTCCCCATGCTGCGGAACTTGGCATACCGTTCCTGTGCGCGGCGTTTGACAGATACAGAATCCAGAGCTGCGATTTCGTCTAGCAGCGCTCTTTCGAGCAGTCTGGCAGCCTCGTCGGGGTCTGCGTGCGCGCCGTTGGGCGGCTCCGGCACGATGCGGTCGATGATGCCCATGTCGGAGCAGTCGTGCGCCGTCAGCCTCATGGCCGTGGCAGCCTCCTCCGCGCGCGACGCGTCCTGATAGATAACTTCCGCTACCTCTTCTGGCGATACTGCGGTGTAGATGGCATGTTCCATCATAAGCACGCGGTCGGCGAGTGCGAACGCCAACGCGCCACCGCTGCCAGCCTGTCCAATTACCACGGCTATAGTAGGCACATCCAACCCGGACATCAACGCCATTGTGCTGGCAATCGTACTGCCCAGCCCTCGCTCTTCGGCCTCCTCGCTCAGGTCGGGGCCGTCGGTATCCACCAGTGTAACGACGGGCAAGCCGAACTTCTGCGCCAGTTTCATTGCGCGCTGAGCCTTGCGGAATCCCTCCGGCTTCGTTCTGCTCTCCCCTGCCGTGCGCTGCTGCGCAACCACCGCCACTGTCTGCCCCGCGATACGCCCCAGCCCAGATATAACGGATGGGTCATCGCCGTATGCTCTGTCGCCGTGCAGCTCGACGAACTGCGACAGGATGCGTGACAGAAAATCCGCCGCAGTGGGTCTGGATTCGTGTCTTGCTATCTGTACCGAAGCCCACGCGCGCGGCTTGGCAGGTTCCATGCCGTGTTCGCCTCCTCCATTCGCGCGCTCCAGCCTGTATCTTGCTCTGAGCATGTCCAGCAGCGCTCCGATGATGTTTCGCAGCTCGGTGCGCTGTACGATGGCATCGAGCATCCCGTGTTCGAGGTGCGATTCGGCGGAGTGCGCTCCGCTCGGCAGCGGCTGGTCGCTTGCGCGCTTTATGACTCTGAGCGAGGAGAATCCGACTATTGCGCCGGGTTCGGCAAGTATGATGTCTGCGAGGTTGGCGAAGCTGCCGTATGCCTGCCCTGTGGCGGGGTTGGCGAGGATCGTTATGAACGGCAAGCCTGCTTCGTTGAGCTGCTGCGCCGCCGCCGCTGTCTTCGCCATCTGCATCAATGAGAGAACGCCTTCCTGAATGCGCGCGCCTCCGCTGGTTACGATTGCTACCGTCGGAAGACGGCGTTTGACAGACCGTTCTAGCGCAAGTGTCACCTTTTCGCCCACTACGCAGCCCATGGTACCGCCCATGAATCCGAAATCCAGCACTATCAGCACGACAGGATAGCCTGCAATCGTCGCTATGCCGGTTACGACGGCTTCTGTCAGCCCCGTCCGTCGCTGATCTCGAAACAGGCTGCTGTTGTACGGATGAATCGACGAGAACGAGATCGGGTCCAGCGAGATGAGCGTGCTGTTCGTTTCGCGGAAGCTGTCCTGGTCGGCCAGGGATTCGATCCGCTCGCGCGCGTTCATGCTGTAATGGAAGCGGCACTGCGGGCAGACCTTGTGATCTGCGAACATATCTTCGCCTCGTAGGTCATGTTCGCACACGATGCAGTCGGCGCGTTCGGATTGTATGTGTGTCGTATCTGGTGTCATCGGTATATGCATTGGAATAGGCAGCGCGCGCCTGAAATCGCAACAGCATTTCAGGCGCCGCGCCGCGCTCTTAGCCTCGTACTCTCCCCAGCGCTGCTGTCAGCGTTATTATTGGCATCGTCATTATTGGTTAATTATAACATCTCTCGACTTGGAACCATCACCGGGCGGGCCGACAATTCCTTCGTCCTCGAGTTGATCCATCAGCCGCGCCGCGCGGGGATAGCCGATTCTAAGGCGTCGCTGGAGCAGCGATGTGGACATTTTGCGGTTGCTGATGGCTAGTTCGATAGCTTTGTCGATAAGATCGTCACGGTCGGGGGCGTTGGCTGTATCCGCTCCCGCGCTATCATCCGAATCTTCTCCACCCAACAGGTCGATCTCCGGCAGAGACGCCCATGGAGAAGTCTTCCAGAAATTCACTAGAGACTCGATCTCCTGATCGCCGACGAACACATTCTGTACACGGGAGGGCTTCGATGCGTCTAGCGGCAGATACAGCATATCTCCGCGTCCGAGCAGCTTGTCCGCTCCTGCTGTGTCGAGAATGGTGCGAGAATCGACTTGAGAAGTTACTCCGAAGCTGATACGGCTTGGGAAGTTAGCCTTTATCAGCCCCGTTACCACATCCACAGACGGTCTTTGCGTGGCGATGATCAGGTGTATCCCTGTGGCGCGTCCTAGCTGCGCCAGACGGCACAGCGACTGCTCCACATCGAACGCAGCTGTCATCATCAGATCTGCCAGCTCATCTACCACGACGCACAGGAATGGCATCTTGTCGGGCATACGCTTGTTATATGCCTCTATGTTGCGAACTCCGACCTCTTCCATGCGGCGATAGCGTTCGAACATCTCTCGTATTAGCCCTTTGAGGTATCCGACAACGGTATCCGTTTCGACGATTACAGGCGCCATAAGATGTGGTATGCCGTTATAGGGAGTCAGCTCCACGCGCTTGGGGTCAACGAGAAGTAGGCGCATCTCGGCGGGCGTCTTTTCTGTAATCAGACAGGATACGATGGCATTGAGGCATACGCTCTTGCCGCTGCCGGTGGCGCCGGCGACTAGCAGGTGGGGCATTTTGGCTAGGTCGAACGATACTGTCTCGCCGCCGCTGGCGCGTCCGAGCGCGATTGGGAGATGCGCTTTCGGGCGCAGATCCTCGAAATCGGTACTTTCCATGACGCTGCGGAGTGTAACTCGGCTTGGATTCGGATTTGGCACCTCTATTCCGATGAGCGACTTGCCCATAACGGGCGTCTCGATGCGGATGGAAGGCGTCATCAGCGCGAGCGCGAGGTCTTTTTCACGAGCTAGAATGCTGTCCACCTTGACGCGCGTCTTCTGCTCGACGCGCTTGGTTCTTTGTCGTCCGCGTTCGTCGCGCAGAGGCTGGCCTTCGTCGTCCAGCTCTTTGGCGATGCGCGTCTTACGAATCCAACCGGGCGCAAGTCCGTACATAGTTACAGTGGGGCCTGGCCGTATGTGTTCGACTTCGGATTCGATGCCGTATTCGGAGAGAGTCTGGGTTATGGTATTCGCAGTGACTTGCAGCTCCTCTTCTGTTATTGGATTCTCCGGCTCCTCGCGGAAGATGTCGATGCTAGGGCGTTGCCACATCAGCGCTCGTCCGCCGGCGCGAGGCGACATGCTAGGAACGACAGCCTCCGAAGACGGCAGATCCCAATATCGATTGGCCTTCGGCTGCCGTGTCCCGTTCGACTTGCGCGCATTTGGATTGGCAGCTGGGTCCGATATGTCATAATCCTGCGTTGCATCTTCCATCGTCGGAACTGCTATAGGTTCGCTGAACGCGGGCGCCTCTCCATCTCCGCCTCCGCCATCATCTTTCTCGTCGTAGTCATTCTCATCTGCTGCGTCCTCATCCGCTGCGTCAGCGGCCACTGCGTCAGCGGCGTTTATTACAGAGACTTCGGCGCGCAGGTCGATGTCGAGATCGTCCTCGTCCGCATCGGGTTCGTCTTCATCCTGATCTTCAACAGCATCCTCTTCCACAGCAATTGGTGCGAATGCAGTAGCCTCTTCAACAGCAATTGGTACGAATATGGGAGCGCCGAAGCCGTTTTGGTCATACTTCTCGTCCTCTTCGGTGTCTGCCGTTATCACTGACACGGGTGAGGACACGGGTGAGGCGTCTTCGTGTTCCTCCTCTACCGGTTCGTCAGCAGCCGTGAGACCGACGCTGTTCGGCTGGTGCTGTTCGTCATCATCGTCTGACGGAAGCATGGCGGTGTCCGTCTCATCCTCGTCATACTTCGTCACCGCATCGGCGGCGGCCATTGTCGGGACTTCGATACGCTCACTCAACTCGCCATCGTATTCGTCCTCGCCATCGGGTTCATAGGGTTCACTGCGCAGGTTTAGTAATGCGCTTGTGCTGGGTGTCGTTCCACTGCTGTACCGATTGGGTTTTTCGTCTTCCGGCATGGGTACGGCTATGCGCTGACCGAATCCAAAATCGTCGTCATAGGTTTTGTCGTCATCGGTTTTGTCATTGAGGTTCATGTTCGAATGTGTCTCGGCCGGATCTTCGTTCGTTTCGAGTCCGGAGCGCCAGTTGCTATATATGGACTGGGACTGGTAAGAGATTCCGCTGCTGTTTAGAATTGGGGCGCCACTGCTGTTTAGAATCGGGGCGCCGCTGTCGATATTCATCGGCTCCAGTTCGGGTTCTCTGCGTCTGGAGAACAGTGACCCGATGAACATGAACACGCTCATATAGATGAAGGCAAGGCCCTGAAAGATCGGTCTGATCGAGCTTGCAAACAGCGCGGGGAGCGCGACTATAAGCGCGAGTAGGAAGACGCCGAACAGTTTAGATGCGGTGAGCCAGCCTCCGCCGCCAATTATGGCCTTGCCCAGATTGCCGCCGAGTGTGGCGTCTTTATCCAGCATGAACCAGCCTAGCGCGCCCCATGTGGACCACCAGAACGAGAAGACGCCGATCAGCCCGACGATGAGTATCAGCGCGGAACCCCAGAGGTTCCAGCGGTTCAGCCGTTCATGGCGGATGCTGACGAACGCCAGCGCGATGGCCCAGACGCTGAGTGGTACGATTCCCAGCCCTACCGTCCATTTCACCCCATTGCTGATGTTCGAGAACAGGTCGGGCAGTATGAATGCAGTGAGGGCGATCCCGATGATGCAGATAAGCGCCAGCATTATCATGATCGGGATGGGATTTGCGGCTATAAAGCTGCGCGCGTTGGAAGTTCGCATTTGGAGTGACCTCCGGTAAAGAGAGAATAGAACTGACCGGCAAAATGCTGGTTATGAATACCAGCTAGATTAGGTGCGATGCTGGGGCATCCCGCGCGGGATACCCCTCACACAGACGACAGCGCGCTGAAACGGGCTGGCTAGACCTGTTCGATTACCGTCAGCACAGTTGGGCGTCTGCGCGTCTCGCCGTAGATGAAATCGGAGACCGATTTGGTCAGCCTCGCCTCGACCTGCTGTAAATCTATGGCTTTGCGCTCCAAATCTTCTAGTGTGGACATCGCAAATTCAGAGGCGTTTTTGATAAAAGTATTGTAATCTTCCAATTCCATGAAGCCTGCTGCCGAGATCACGGGTTCGGAGAGTATGGTGCCGGCGCGCGCGCTGATCGTCACGGTAACAGTGACTACGCCATCTCTAGCGAGTCGCATCCGCTCCGCCAGCACTCTGTCGCTCGTCCCGCTCAGACTGTTTCCGTCTATATATATGTTACCAGTATCTATATGGTCGGTGATTTGGCCGCTTTCGTCATCGAGTTCCAGCACATCGCCGTCTTCGAGGATGAATATGCGGGAGCGAGGGATGCCCATATCGGCTGCTATATCGGCATGATTTACGAGATGGCGATATTCGCCGTGTATTGGGACGAAGTATCGCGGGCGGACGATGCCGAGCATCATCTTGAGCTCTTCCTTCGCTGCGTGGCCGTGTACATGGACTGTGGAAACTCTGCTGTACAAGACTTGCGCGCCCTGCCTGAGCAAGTTGTCGATGGTTCTGGCGACGAGGGTTTCGTTGCCCGGTATGGGGGATGAGGAGAGTATCACAGTGTCGTCGGGCTCTATTGCGATGTCGCGGTGCCTGTCGTTGGCGATTCGGACGAGCGCTGAGGTCGGTTCGCCTTGGCTGCCTGTCGCCATGATTATGACGCGCTCCGCCGGCAGCTGGTTTGCGCGGGATATTGGCACGATGGTGTTCGGAGGAGCTTCCAGATAGCCCATGTCCAGCGCCATGTTCACATTGTTTATCATGCTTCTGCCGACGACGGTTACATTGCGCCCGTGTTTGACTGCGGCATCGATGACCTGCTGAATCCGAGATATGAGCGATGCGAAAGTCGCTACCATGACGCGGCCTGGCGCATCGCCGATGGCTCTGTCCAGCGCCTCTCCGACGACGCGCTCGGAGTCGGTATATCCCTCTATCTCCGCATATGTCGAATCGGAGCATAGCAGCAGCGCGCCTTCGCCCACGATTCGACTTAGCCCGACGAAGTCAGTTCTCAATCCATCTACGGGGGTGTGGTCTATCTTGAAGTCCCCGGTATGAATGACCACGCCGAGCGGAGTCTTAAGAGCGATGCCCATAGCGTCAGGTATTGAGTGGCACACACGGAAGAACTCTACCTCGAAGCTGTCGCTGACGGCGAACGGGTTGTACGGTTCGACGATGTTCAGCCTAACGCGATCGAGCAGGCGGCGTTCTCGCAGCTTGACACTAATCAGCCCATGCGTTAGGCGTGAAGCATAGACAGGGACATCTATCTCCGCCAGCAGATAGGGCAGCGCGCCGATGTGGTCTTCATGGCCGTGCGTAATCAGAACTGCCCTGATACGGTCTCGATTGTCTCTGAGATATGAAAAGTCTGGGATGGCAAAATCCACGCCCGGCATATCTTCTTCGGGAAAGAGAATGCCTGCATCGATTACGACGATTTCGCCATCGTATTCGAGCGCCATCATGTTCTTGCCGATTTCGCCTAGCCCGCCGAACGGGATTACTTTGAGCGGTGTGGGATGCGGGGAATAAGACATCGGCCCTTACCCAAACATCCCTAGCTGTTTGGCGGCGGGCTGCGGCGCGGGATCGGGTGGGCGATACTGCCGCTCGGATACCTCGCGGACGAGTTCGGGCAGGGCGGAGAAGTCTCGCTGGAGAGCGTCGTGAAACTTGGAGTTTCGCAACGCGGCGGCGGGATGGTACATCGGATATACGACCAGCCCGTTCCACGAACGAGGTTTGCCTCTCGCGCGGCTTATCGCCTCGCCGGGGAAGAACTTCGAGAAAGAGTATCGCCCCAGCGTTACGATTACCTTTGGTCGCACCATATTCAGCTGTTCATCCAAGAACGGCTTGCAAGATTCGATCTCCGCCGGCAGCGGGTCTCGGTTATTAGGCGGGCGGCATTTGACCATATTCGTTACATACACATCGTCTCTTCTAATGCCGATGCCGTCGAGCATTCGGTTCAGCAGCGCGCCGGCGCGTCCGACGAACGGAACGCCCTCCCTGTCTTCGTAGAATCCAGGCCCTTCGCCGATGAAGAATATATCCGCGTCTGTCGAGCCGTTGCCGGGAACTGCCTGCGTGCGTTCTTTGGACAGGGTGCATGCGTCGCAGGTTTTGATCTGATCGATTAGAGATGCGTAGTCTGGCAAAGTGTTCATTCCAGTGGGGCTTCGTTCAAAATATAAGAGGATTTACAATATATATTATTAAACAGGTGCTATAAAAGCGGTTCGCGCGGGAGTAAAGCGAAAATCGCTATTTTCACATGCAAACCCGGCCCGCGCGCATGGCCGCAGCTGCTTATACCCGAACTATTTGTCTAAATGCCGAACAGTCCCATGATTGCTTCCGCCTTCGAGCCGCGCGATGAGGGGGCTGGATGAGGGGGCTGTCGGTAGAATCGCGCTTCCTCGTCGTCCGAGGCAGTAGCAGACCAGCTCGCCCAGCGCGGCGAACACGCCGACGACGAGGCCTACCGCCAGCGGATTCAGCACCGCGCCCATAGCGAATGTGTATGCTGGCACGGGGGTGGGGAGCAGCACCGCGCTGTTTCCGAATTCGGCGGCGGCGACGCCTATATAGCCCCAAGGCCCAAGTGATTCTATGTACGAACCGAACCTGACCATAAGAAATCCGATGGCTAACACTCCTATGCTCAGCGTGATTAGCTGAATTAGCAGTGAGCGCGGCACTCGGCGAGCTGGGAGCGGTCGAGCTTCCGGCTCGGGCAGAGATATGGATTCGAGTGCCCTGTTCATCACAGGCTCCTTGTCGCAGTCTTCGTGGAGTCAGACTCATAAGCTATCGACTCGTGACTGTAAGAATAGTTCAACGCCTGTGGAATCGCATTGCAGCATGCGGGTATATTTTCGTACATATTTCGTACTAATACAAAACTGTTGTTATTGTAGAATCCATTTGCGCGGCAATTTAGCGCTGAGACTCGCTGTAGGTGGTGAAACTGTAGGCGGCTATGTCTTATGCTTCGCTGGTTGATGTATAATTCGGTTCTACCGACCGGACTGCGCTCGTGTACTATTTTGGAGAATGGCGCTTGGAGTCATTGGGAACGCATCTGCTGCTGGACCTAGAGGGGTGCGACCCCGACCTGCTGGACGATCTCGAATTCGTCCGCGATGTGGTTGTGGACGCCGCGAATACGGCGGGCGCCACCATCGTGGGGCATACTTTTCATCGGTTCGAACCGGTGGGAGTTACCGGCATCGTCGCCATTGCCGAGTCTCATATCGGGATACATACTTGGCCTGAGTATGCATTCGCCGCGGCGGATATATTTACCTGCGGGCAAGATTTCAGGCCGACGGACGCGGCAAACCTCGTTATCGAACGCCTTCGCTGTGTCGCGCCGACGATTACACGAATCCAGCGCGGGCATATAAACCGGGACCGACTCGATCGAGAGGCGGCCTCGGCTCTCTCCTCTGCCAACGCAGCTTCTGCCAGCGCAGTTTCTATCTGATGACCGATACTGCCACTCCGAATCCGTACACTTCGTATCCGTCGTTCAGCGACGCGGCTGGCGGAGACTGGCACTGGGAGCTGATTACACCCGATCTGTTTCAGGCAGAGCGCGTCGAGCGTGTTCACTTCAGCGGGCGGACGCCGTATCAGGATGTGATTGTGCTGGACGGCGCGGCGTTTGGCCGGCAGCTGATTTTGGATGGCAAGACGCAATCTACAGAGGTGGATGAGTTCGCCTATCACGAGGGGTTGATACATCCTTCGATGGTCTCGCATCCAAATCCGCAATCCGTGTTCGTTGCTGGCGGCGGAGAGGGCGCAACTGTCAGAGAGACGCTCAGATATTCTTCGGTCCGCCGCGTCGTTATGGTGGATATAGATAGGCGTGTCGTCGAACTCTGCCGGGAGTTTCTGCCCAACCATCATCAGGGAGCGTTCGATGACGAGCGTGTAGAGCTAGTCCACGATGACGCTTTCGCATATCTCGAACGCAGCGATGAACTATTCGATGTCATCGTTGTGGATGTTCCCGACCCGCTGGAGGCGGGGCCTGCGTATCTGCTCTTCACGCAAGAGTTTTACGAGCTTGCCAAAAGTCGGCTGAATGCCGATGGTATAATCGTAACGCAGGCCGGCCCGACGGGTCCGTCGTTTTACGAACAGTGCTTCTCCGCAGTCGCGCGAACCGTCGCCGTCGTCTTTCCCGTCGTTGCGTTGTCGGAGGTTTTCGTGCCGAGTTTCGGCTCCACTTGGGGGTTCGTCATCGGTTCGACTGGGCCAAATCCGTCGGCGTACAGCGCGGCGGAGATCGACGCTCGAATCGAGTCGCGCATAGTCGGCGGCGGCGCGAGCCTGCGATACTTCGACGGCACGACGATGATCGGTATGCTGTCCGTCCCCAAATATCTGCGAAGGGCGGTTGCGGAGGAACGACGCACGATTACGCGAGACGCTCCGCTGTTCGTGGTCTGAGTCCCGGAGGCCGCAGATGCCCGACGATATACTTTCAGAGCTAAACGAACGCCAGCGCGAGGCGGCCGAGTCCATAAGCGGGCCGCTGTTAATCGTCGCGGGGCCGGGCAGCGGCAAAACGCGGCTGATAACATACCGAATCGCTTATCTGATGCGTGTTGCCGGTGTATCGCCGTATCGTATCGCCGCTGTTACCTTCACGAACAAGGCGGCTCGTGAGATGCGGGCGCGCATCGAATCGACCATCTCTTACGGCGCGGACAGTCTGACAGTTGGCACATTTCACTGGTTTTGCGCTCGCCTGCTGCGCCAGGAGGGCGATGCTGTCGGTCTGGATAGGAACTTCGCTATCTACGATGATGCCGACCAGATCGATCTCGTCAAGCGCAGTATGCGCGAGGCCGATGTCGATCCCAAGTCTTTCGCGCCGCGCGCCATACTGTCCATAATCTCAGGCGCCAAGAGCCAGCTGCTCACAGCGCAGGGGTTCGCCGCGCGCTCCGCCAACTATATGGATGAGGTCGCCGCGCGGATTTACGAACGCTACGAACGGCTGTTGGCCCAGTCTTCCGCAGTCGATTTCGACGATCTGCTGCTGAAGGTATATCTGCTGCTGACCGAGAAGCCGGACATAGCGGAGCGGTATCAGGAGAGATATGTTCATCTTATGGTGGACGAGTTTCAGGATACGAATGTCGCGCAGTATGCCATAGCGCGTCAGCTGGCGGCGAAACATCGAAACTTGTGCGTCGTCGGAGACCCGGATCAGTCGATATACTCTTGGCGCAATGCCGATATACGAAACATCCTCAGCTTTCAGAGCGATTTTCCGGATGCCAAGCTCGTCGCGTTGGAGCAGAACTATCGCTCTACGCAGACGATACTGGATGCCGCGGCCGGGCTGATTTCCGAGAACCGAAACAGAGTCGAAAAAGACCTCTTCACGCGCAATGGCAAGGGCGCGTCGATTACCGTATCCGAGGGTTACGATGAAGGTGAGGAAGCTCAGCTGGCGCTGCAGGAGATACACTCGCTGACGCAGCCGAAGCGCGGGGCGAAGCCCAAATACACGCTCGGCGACATCGCCGTTATGTACAGGGTCAATCAGCAGTCTCGCGCTCTGGAGGAGGCGTGCCACAGATACGGCGTTCCCTATCAGCTGGTCGGTGGAACGAAGTTTTACCAGCGGCAAGAAGTGAAGGACATAGCCTCGTATCTGCGGCTGATAGCGAATCCGAGCGACGATGTGAGCTTCACGCGTGTCGTGAACCGCCCCCGACGGGGCATCGGCCAGCGGACGCTCGACGAGCTTGCGCGAATGGCTCGGGATGAGGGGGCGTCGATGTTCGAGTCGATCCCGTCGGCTTCGGCATCGGGAGGTTTGCTGGCTGGGGCGTCGCTTTCAGCGGGGAGGTTCACCCCTGCCGCCGTCCGCGCTCTAAACGGATTCCGAGACATGATCGACGGTCTGCGGGCGGAGGCGGAGAACACGGATCTCGTCACGCTGATAGACAGGGTTATGGATCGCAGCGGATACAAGAGCTATCTGTTGGATCAGGATGACGGCGAAGACCGTATCGACAATGTGAACGAGTTCACGAACGCCGCGCGCGAGTTTCTGTATCTGGAATATCCCGAATCGCTCAGCGCGTTTCTGGAGAGCGTAAGCCTCGTGAGTGATGTGGACGGTATGGATGAGAAGCCGGATTCAATAACGCTGATAACGCTTCATCAGGCGAAGGGTCTGGAATATCCAGTCGTGTTTATGGTTGGGATGGAGGATGGCCTTCTTCCGCATGCGCGCTCGGTAGATGATCCTGACTCGCTGGAGGAGGAGCGTCGGCTGTGCTATGTGGGCATGACGCGGGCGAAAGAGCGACTGTATCTGCTGCGCGCTTTCAGACGCGGCTTCCGTGGCGGCGCTGGCCCGAATCCTCCATCGAGGTTCTTGAACGATATTCCACAGCATCTGATAGCTGGTCGAGAATCTCCTCCATCGGAGCCGGAACCTGCCGCGCGCGAAAGGCGCAGACCGGCGGCGGATTCCTCCGCGCGCAGAGCAGGGGGGAGACCGTCTCCTGAACCATCATCATCGTCCGTCCGCCCTTCATCGTCTCGTCGCGCTGTGTCTGGAGCGGCGTCTGGCTCGGGAGCGCGCTCCGCCGTCGCCAGACCTAATCGCTCACCTGCAACCGCCGGCTCCAGTCGGGCGCGTCGGGATGGGCGTGTTGCCACTCCGATGACTCGCCATCAGGCCGCGCCTCCTTCCAGACAGGCACGACCGGCGCGAGATACTGCAGCGCATAGCGCGACATTCGCTACGGGCGATAAGGTCAGGCACTCGGTGTTCGGCGAGGGGATAGTGACCGGCTGCGAGCCGTCCGGCGCGGATTTTCAGGTTACGGTTGCCTTCATCGGCGGCGGCGTCAAACGCCTTTTGCTCAGCTTCGCCCCACTCGAAAAGATATAGCTACGGGGGCGAGCTATGCGTCTTCCGCACCCGTTTCCATATCAGGGGAGCAAGCGAGCCATTGCGGGTGAGATACTTCCGCTCTTTCCCGATGACATCACGCGGATTGTCGAGCCGTTCTGCGGCTCCGCCGCCGTTTCGATCGCCGCCGCTTGGCGCGAACCGCAAGCCCGATTCTGGCTGAACGATATGGACAGCGCTCTTATCGCGCTCTGGTCATGGATTCTGGAACGCCCGTCCGATCTGGCGGCAGGATACGAACGGCTTTGGGAGAGCCAGCATCCAAACAGAAAGGCGTTCTTCTTCGAGATACGGGACGAATTCAACTCATCCCGCCAGCCGCATCACTTCTTGTATCTGCTGGCTAGAATAGTCAAAGGCTCTGTCCGTTACAGCTCTCAGGGCGCGTTCAATCAAAGTCCCGATAATCGGCGTTCGGGGATGAAACCGTCAACGATGCGTGGACAAATCTTCGGTGTATCGTCTCTGCTAGGCGGCAGAACCGAACTGTCGGCCCTGCATTTTCAGGAGATGCTTCCTATGATAGAAAGCGGGGATATGGTGTATATGGATCCACCGTATCAGGGAACATCCTTTACTAGAGACCACCGATACTATACCGGCGTCGTCTATGACGATCTTGTCGATGCGCTCGCATACATGAACGACAAGCGCATATGCTACATACTGAGTTACGATGGTCGGACGGGTTCCAAGCGTTACGGCAAATCCCTCCCTGGCGAACTTCATCTCATGCATCGAGATGTCCACGCGGGCAGGTCGAGTCAAGCGACGCTGCTTGGAAACAGCCAGCAGACTGTAGAATCTCTGTATCTGTCTCCTGCGCTGGTCGAGCGACTGCGTGATCAGCGGGGAGAATTCGTTGCGCTGCATGCGAATTTCAATCAGCAGACTCTAATATGACCCAGTCGCAATTTCCTCCAGAGTTTCTACGGCTATTACAGAGCGTCACAGCAAGGCGTCCCCGCACGGTTATCGACCATATCCTCGAACATGGTCAGATTACGACCTACGACCCAAGATCTGAGAGATGTCTATGGATACAACCATCCACCTAGAGCAATCGGTGATGTTCGAGAGCGTGGCATCCCGATCGAGACTTTTAGAGTATTGGGTACTGACGGCAGGCGTATAGCTGCATATAGATTTGGAGACCCTTCGCAACAGAGGGCAGCGCAACTTTCTGGACGAACAGCATTCTCATCTGTGATCAAAAGCGCTTCGATCGAAAAACATGGGTCACGCTGTAATCTTTACAGGGAGATTTTCCCAGAAAACGATCTACAAATAGATCATAGAGTACCATTCGAGATTGCTGGTCGAGATTGCTGACAATGTCGAACTGTCTGATGATTCCGATGAATATATGTTACTGTGCGCTTCAGCGAATAGAGCAAAATCTTGGAGTTGCGAACACTGCGAGAACTGGAGGATTCGTGAAGTCAGTACTTGCCGATCTTGCTATTGGGCATTTCCAGAGCAATATAGCCATGTTGCAATGCGGAGCATAAAGAGGCTCGACTTAATTTGGTCTGGCGAAGAAATTTCAGATTATGAACGGTTGCGTGATAAGGTCGAAGATTTGGGTGAGGAGCTGCCCGCCTTCGTCAAAAGCGTCTTGCGGTTGCATCTTCGACTGCGCTGATTTCAGCTTCCGGCTATCAGCTGTATGAGCGCAGTGGCTAGGCCGAGATAGATTAGGAATCCCAGTACATCTGTCAGGGTGGTTACGGCTACTGCCGACGCGAGCGCGGGGTCTATGCGCATCGCCTGAAGTCCGAGCGGCACTATGACGCCGCTGATGGCGGCTATCATCATGTTGGCGACCATCGCCGCGCCGACTACGAGAGCGATATATTCGTTGCGCTCCAGTCCGAAGGCGATGGCGGCTACGAGTATGCCGACGACCACGCCATGAATCAATCCCAGCCCCAGTTCCTTCAGTAACAGTCTCCATGTCGTTCCCGCCACCAGTTCGCCTAGCGCGATGGAGCGCACGATGAGCGTTAGCGTCTGCGTTCCTGCGATGCCGCCCTGTCCGGCTATTACGGGCAGAAAGGCGGCCAGCGCGACGGCCTGCGCCAGAGTATGCTCGAACATCGTTACTACTAACCCAGCCAAGATCGCAGTCGCCAAGTTCACGCATAGCCATGGCAGACGCCCTCGTACCGAACGCCAGAACTGCCCGGACGCCTTCTCCGTCTCGGAGACGCCGACCATGCGGAACATGTCTTCCGTCGCCTCTTCCTCCGCCACATCGATAATGTCTTCTAGGCGGATCACGCCTGCTATCATTCCACTGTCACCGATGACGGGGATGCGCTGGAGATCGTACCTCTCCATGAGCCGCGCGACTTCCTCCTGATCCGTTTCCGTCGTTACTGAGACGGTATCTGAATCCATGACGAGCGACACTCGCTGATATGGGCGGGACAAGACTAGCGTGGCGAGCGTGAGACTGCCCATGAGCGCGCCGTCCCGCCCGACTACATATGCTTGTGTGATTTCGTCGGAAGCGTATTCCCGCGCCCACTGGCGTATGACGGACATGGCCTGCGTTACGGTCATCTGCTGCGAGATGGCTATGAACTCTGGCGTCATCAGCCCGCCGGCATCGTCGTCTTCGTATGCGAGCAGTGAAGCGACTTCGTTGCCTGACTTCATATGAGCGAGGACTTCTGCAGAGACTTCTTCGGACAGGTTCTTGAGGATGTCTGCGGCGATGTTTGGGCTGGCGCAGTCCATAATGCGAGCGAGCGCGATGGGCGACATACTCTCCGTAATCTCCGCAGTGATCTCCAAGGGCATGTACTCGATGACCTCGCCCAGCAGCCGCTCCGGCATGTGTTCTATCAGTTGAGCTCGCTGGCGCGCGGTCAGCCGTTGGCATAGGGCTCCCTGATCCGGGGGCAGCAGGCGAATCGTTCTGACCACCGCTTCCAGCCCTCGACCACTGTCGAGAAGAATGCTCACAGCTGCCAGCGTTTCGGCCAGCGCGTCATCCGTTCTGAGAGCGTCTGCTGTATGATAGTTGGGACTCATGCCTCCCTCCCGATTTCCGGACTGTTTCTGGTTAAGGGAATCTGTTGGCAGTTTAACAGGCGCTCGGTTTGCGTCGGCTAGTTATGTTTCAATACGGTGTTTGCTAAATCCGATGGTATGAACCATCCTATAGCCTCGATTCGTTTTTTGCTGACATTGACGCTGACATCGAGGCGGTTGCGGTGTTGGTGTCTGTGTTCGGGATTCTTACTGCATGACTATATGGAACTGTATGGAATCTTGCGAAACGGTACGGATGGGTCGAACAGGAATCTGCTATGAGTGTGGCTAGGATAGCTGGAGCTGCGGCTGTATGCGTCATCGCGCTAATTTCGGCGGCTTGCGGCGGCGTGGGGGCGTCTGCGAGCGAGACTCCGCGCATTGGAGATTCGGGCGCGCTGGGTGGACATATGACGCAGGCGCAGATAGACGGCGGCGCGCTGACTTTGGCGCAGATCGTCGAACGCGGCGAGAGTCTGTTCACTGCGTCTTTCAATACACTCGACGGCGCGGGCAGGCCGGAGACGACGGATGTCAGCCCCGACAATTTCCGTCCGCCGCGAAAGTTCCCGGATAACTTCAACCGCATCTCCGGACCGGATGCCAACTCCTGTTCGAGCTGCCATATGCTGCCGCGCCTGGGTGGTGGCGGAGACAATGCCACGAATGTTTTCGTCTTGGCAGACAGGTTCGAGTTCGTGAATTTCGATGGCAGCGAGGCGGAGGGGGGAGAGGCTCACAGCCTGCGCTCGGTGGGTAACGAGCGTACATCGATTGGGCTGTTTGGTTCGGGTTATATCGAGCTGCTGGCGCGGGAGATGACTGCAGATCTGCACACCATACGCGACGATGCGAGAAGGCGCGCGCGGGAGTCTGGCTGGCCGACGACTGCCGCGCTGATGACGAAGGGTGTTGATTTCGGACGGATTACCGCGCGGCCCGATGGTACGATCCGCACGGACGAGATCGAGGGCGTGGATGACGATCTGATAATCAGACCGTTCATGCAGAAGGGAACGATAGTTTCGCTGCGAGAGTTTACTGTCAAGGCGATGAACCAGCATATGGGGATGCAGGCGTCGGAGCGTTTCGGCGACGCAGTGGATCACGATGCAGACGGCGTGGTGGATGAGCTGTTCAGAGGGGATGTAACCGCTCTGTCGCTGTTTCAGGCGACACTGCCCGCGCCGGGACGAGTTTTGCCCGCCAACCCGGACGCTCGCCGCGCCGCTGAGCGTGGGGAGATGCTGTTCGAGTCGCTCGGATGCGCCGCTTGCCATATCCCGGAGCTGCCGTTGTACAGCGCAGTGTACAGCGAGCCGAACCCGTTCAACCCCAGCGGCAAGCTGCAGGCGTTCGAAGTCTCGGACCCGTTCGAGATCGATCTTACATCAATAGGAGATGCCTCCGAGTTCGAGCGTAGGGCGGCTGATGGCGCTGTCATGCTGCCGGTGTTTACGGATTTGAAGCGTCACAGCATGGGAGAGATTCTGAACAACGAGACGCTGGAGGAGGAGGGCGTTCCGACGGACGAGTGGCTGACGCGCAAGTTGTGGGGGTTTTCTGCGGAGCCTCCTTTTCTGCATCACGGCAGGGCGACTCTGATTTCGGAGGCGATTTTGGCGCACGGTGGGGAGGCGCAGTCGGCGCGCGACGCTTTCGCCGCGTTGTCCGAGCAGGATCGGGCGGCGGTGGTGGAGTTCCTGAAGACCTTGCAGATTCTTCCTACGCCGGCTGACTCCGCGGGTGGCGTGTTCGGTCTGTCTTCGGATGCGATACGGGCTGCTTTCGTTGGCGCGGGCATCGGCGCGCTGCTGACGCTGGCGCTGGGGGCTGTCGTCTCGCGCGTCAGAGGGCGCAAAGCCGGCTGACTCCGCGCGCGGATTGCTCTTCGCGGAGGGCTGTTAGCATCATCGCAGACAGGCTTTCTCCAAATCTTCGACCATGTTCTCAGTGGCATCCAGTGTTTCCATAGCCAGCCGCGTATCTTCGAGGCTGATGAGTTCATCAATGGACATGCCGGAGGTTTCGGGGAACTTTTCTTTCATGTCAGCCTCCGCCCTGTTTACGATTCCGAGTGCCTCTGGGCAGAATATCGAGCCGAATGCGACCATAGTAGATCGCATATCCAGCTCTTTAGCGCGCTGCTGGACTTCCTCAACGGTCGGAGGTTCGGACTCTTTCATAGATACTTCGACTGGCAGCGCGCCGAGGACAGTACCGGGGAGGCTGTCCTCGAAGTATGCGAAGTATCCCAGCGTGGCGATTACGCCGATGGCTATGCCTATTGCCAGTTTCATGATCGTTACCTCTGCTAGAACGGACTTTCGTAAAATATGTCAATGTCTATGCTTTATCTATGCTGCACATATACCAATAACAAAGCCTATTATGACGAGAATCAATATCCATTGAAATATCCCCCAAATAAAGGAGAATATGTGTTTGACTAATAACCATAACACATCCAATATTCCTGAGATTATTCCTGCTGTTGTCTCGCTTATATGATTGCTTTCGGCATTTTACACGCGATATGTTTCTCGATAATGTACTGGTTGACGCTGCGGGAGAGATTTCGTAGTGTCAATGCCACCAGCGCCTATTCAGCCCGTTAATTCTATGGGTAGAATCTTGCTAGAAGATCAATTCCCAGGCTACGGTTTCGACCCAATCTGGAATATCGAATGTGTTGAAAACCCCGTATGCTATGACCACTACGACAATTGTTACAACCCATCCTAGTACGAATGTTATACAGCCATTGACGTTCATAGCCTAATAGCTCCTTTTTGTTTGGATATACATTTTTATAACAGCCTTTAGATAGCCTTATTTGTCTGAATTTCCTACTTTTTACGGGCAGTCTATTTCCGATAATTCACTGGTTGGCGTTGCTGTACACGGTTAGCGTCTATACCGACCGCTAATTTCATAGACAGGGCCTTTACTAGAAGATCGATTCCAAGATCACAGCGTCGGCCTAATCCAGGGGATTTATCATTTCGACCCATTCTGAGATATCGGACATCGAGTCGATTCTCGTGAGTAAGATTATTCTCCAGATCACAGGTTCGGCCCAATCCGGTAGGCCGGTCGTTTCGAACCAGTTCGAGACATCGTATGCTGAGAGATGGGATGTTCCTGTATAAACCATTCCTAGAATCGGTAATGCCCCTACTATTACTATTACGGCAATTATTAAAATAGATTGTAATAAATTAGAAACCAGCCTCAGTACAAATAGTATGGAATTGAAGATCCATTTCAATATAGATAACAATGGAATCTTCATGATCTAGCATCTCTTTTATTCGGATATTATTTTCTGTAACATCGCTATTGTGGAGTCGGTCTTCTATGCGTAGAGGTCGGTATAACAGGCATAGCTGGTATATCTCTGCCGATGTCGATGTTGGGGAAGGCGTAGGCGTTATCGTTGGGTTGCGCGTTGGTGTATGGGACCCGCCTGTGTCAATGAGGGGAGGATTGTCCGTAGCTGTCGTCGCCCCAGCATCTGGCGGTTCCGTTGGCTTTCAGCGCGCAGGTGTGTTCGCCGCCGCTGCTGATGGCGGTGAATTCCTCGTCGATTGGCGGGCTGGCGCGGAGGAAATCGTTATTCCCCCAGCATGTTGCCGTTCCGTCCTCTCTTAAGGCGCATGTATGCTCTCGCGCGCTGCTGATGGCAATCAGTTTTTCTTTGCTTGGCGGGCTCGATTTGCCGTATCGATCGTCCCCCCAGCATACTGGCGAGCCGTCAACTTTCAGTGCGCAAGTATGAGTTCCGCCGCCGCTGATGATCGATAATCCGATGTCGAGTAGAGGCGGGTCGGACTCTCCGTCGCCGTTGTTTCCCCAGCATTTGGCGGTTCCGGAGGTCCTAATCGCGCAGGTATGTTCGTTGCCGCTGCTGATAGATACGAATATGCCATCGAATGGAGCTTGTTGGCTGCCCCAACAGAACGCTTTACCGTTAACTACCAATCCGCAGACATGCCAGTATCCGCTGCTGAGGGCAATGAAAGCGCCGTCTGGGGCGTTCTGGATGTCGCCCCAGCATACTGGCGAGCCGTCCAGCTTCAGCCCGCATGTATGTCGATATCCGCTGCTAATGGAGGAGAGCTTTATACCTTCGGGCGGCGTTGTGCGCCCCGATTTGCTGTTGCCCCAGCAGATCGGGGTTCCGTCGATAGTCAATCCGCAGGTGTGGTTGTGTCCGCTGCTGATCGACTTCAATGCGACTGAGGGGTCTGGAGTGGGCGTAGGCGTTATAGTTGGTGTGTTTGTAGGCGTTGCGGTATGCGTCGGCGTGGGTGTAATAGTCGGAGTTGCAGTCGGTGTGTGAGTAGGCGTATGCGTGGGTGTAGGGGTAGTAGTCGGCGTGTGAGTAGGGGTTAACGTCGGTGTTGGTGTGAGAGTCGGAATCGAAGTGTGAGTAGGGGTAATAGTCGGAGTTGCCGTCGGCATTGGCGTCGGCGTATTCGTTGCCGTTGCCGTTGCCGTGGGTGTAGGTGTAGGCGTAGGCGTAGGCGTAGTAGTCGGTATGGGTGTATGCGTTTGTGTAGGCGTTGGCGTCGGTACGGCGGTAGCCGTGGGCGTTGGCGTGTTCGTGGGCGCGCTGGAGACGGCTAACGCAGAGTCGGCAGCCGGTGACGGGGCGGGTGTCGCCGTGGGACTATCATTACAGGCGGCTAGAAAGGCCGACAGTATGAGAGAAGAAATTATAGAAAAGCATAAACGCCGGGCAGTCACAGAGTAGCCCCCTCTCGGCTGGGTGGTTAGCTACTCTAGCCAAGTCGTAACATCCCACGACATGTGCCAAAGAGGGGGCGCGGAGTGCGCACCACCCACGACTATATGCCCATGCCGTGGGCGTGAGAGGACTTGGCTAGAGTCTATATTAGTATATTACGACTCCGCGTTGTCTGTCAATGTTAGGAGGGCCTGTCTCTCGCGATTCGCAATCGCGGTCAGAACTTGCGGGATTATGTACAATGGCTCGAAGGAGAGAGCCGCGCGGCTGCTTGGCAGCGCGACTGGCTGGACTGACTATAGCTATATATGAACGGTGTGAAGGATGCTGGAAGGATGCTGAGAGAGAGAATGGAGGCTTTTCGGCCTTATCTGATCGTTTTCACCGCCAGTGCGTGCATTTTGATAATCGAAATAGTCGCCGGCAGGATATTAGCCCCGACCATTGGCGTTTCGCTGTACACATGGACGAGTATCATCGGTATCGTACTCGCCGGTATCAGCGCGGGTAACTATCTTGGTGGCGTGATAGCGGATCGATTCCCCGCGCGCAGCGTGCTGGGGCTGATACTTCTCGCCTCAGGCGTCGCCAGTATCGCCATTTTGCCGCTGGAGCAACTCGTCTCCGGGCCTGTCTTGAAAATCGATATCATTCCGCGCATCGTCCTGCTGACAGTCGCGCTGTTCCTGATTCCTAGCGTGCTGCTGGGTATGGTTACGCCAGTGGTGATAAAGCAGCGTCTCTCCAACCTTGCAGAAACGGGCAGCGTCGTCGGCAGGATATACGCCGTCTCCACTGTGGGCAGCATATTCGGCACATTTCTTACCGGGTTCGTACTCGTCCAGTTTCTCGGCACGCGGCTGGTGATTTTGATAGTGGCTGTCGTTCTGATCGGTATGGCGGCGGTGTTCGGCAGCCCGTGGCGTATGTGGAAATCTGCGGCTGTTCTCGGAGCGGCGTTTCTGCTGGTGATGTCGCTCGTTGTGGTAAGTGGCAGCCTCGACAGCAAATGTGTCGAGGAGAGCAGCTACTATTGCATCAGGGTTAGCGAAGAGGAGCGAGATGGGCGTATCGTTCGCAAGCTGTATCTCGATGCGCTGCTGCATAGCTATGTCGATACGGAAGATCCGCTGCATCTGGAGTATCAGTACGAGCGTGTATTCGGGAGCTTGGCAGGTATGATGGCCGAGCGACATCCAGATATGGACGCGCTGTTCATCGGCGGCGGTGGATATACTATGCCCAAGTTCATGGACACGCTGTTCCCAGACGCGAGCCTCGAAGTGGTGGAGATAGACCCAGCTGTGACCGAAGTGGCCCATGGCTATCTCGCGCTGCCGCGCAATACGGAGATCGTGACTTACTGGGAGGATGCGCGCACGAAGCTGCAGACACTGCCGCAGGGGAAGTACGAATACATCGTCGGAGACGCCTTCGATGATGTGGCAGTTCCGTATCATCTGACGACGATGGAGTTCAACGACATGGTGCGCGGTCTGCTGGCCGAGGATGGCATGTATGTAATCAACACCGTGGACAAGATGCACAGCGGGAGGTTTCTCCGGTCGGTCGTTCACACGCTGCGGCAAACCTTCCCGTTCGTGTATGTGTTGCGAAACGATTCTGATTGGTACAGCGATACGCGCTATACCTTCGTAGTCGCCGCGTCTATGAGCGAGCTGACCGAACAACAGATATGGGACGCGAACTCGAATTCGATAACTTCATCGCATAGTACGCGGATTATGCCCGAAGACGAGTTTGCCAAGTGGTACGAAGGCGGACGCAAGACGCTGCTAACCGATGACTTCGTTCCGGTGGACGGGATGCTGTCTCAGCTGTATATCGAAAGCCGCTGAGCCGAACCGCTATCGGCTGCTGTAGGCTGAACTCGATAAGGGAGTTTATGGATATGAGCAATGACTTTTGCATCTTCTGCGAGATAGTTGCTGGACGGGCAGGCGCGAGCGTGGTCTATGAGGATGATAGGGTTCTCGCCTTTCTCGATCTCTTCCCAATCGTCGAGGGGCATATACTAGTCATCCCGAAGGCGCACGCCGCATATCTCGCGGATATGGACGCTGAGGACGGCGCGCAAGTGTTTCGAGTGGGGCAGATGCTGGCGCAGGCTGTTCGGGATTCGGGAGTCAGGTGCGAGGGCGTGAACCTGTTCTTGTCGGATGGCGCGGTCGCCGGGCAGGAGGTGTTTCATGTGCATCTGCATGTTCTGCCGAGATATACAGGGGACAGATTTGGACTTCGGATAGAAGGGCGGGGCAGCCCCACGCGCGAGGAGCTGGCGGCGATCGCCGAGAGGATTCGTGGTGTCAGTCCTCGAAGATGACCGCCAGCAGCAGCGCGACGGTAGTTGCCCACATCCCCAGAGTGAGGGCTATCTGAATGTTCATACGCGTCTCGATTGCACCCATACGCGCATTCAGGCTGTCGATTATCGCGTCCATGCTTGCAAGCATGGACGCAAGGCACAGGTCGATCCGCTCGACTACGCCCTCTAACCGGTTCGTTGTGCTTTCGAGATCGGTATCTCGCTCTTCGACTACCATTCGATAGCCCTCCCGAGCCCTCCATTGTATGTCCCGTCGGGATAGGAGGATTTGGCATTGTCAGCTCTTGAAGATTACTGCCAACAGCACCCCGACGATAGTTGCCCACATCCCGAAGGTAATGACTATCTGAATGTTCATGCGTGTTTCGATTGCGCTGATGCGAGATTCGATCGAGTCCATACGCGCATTCAGGCCGTCTCTTATCGAGTCCATGCGCGCGTTCAGGCTGTCGCTCATCGAGTCCATACTTGCCCGCATGTCCGCAAGGCGCAGATTGACCTGCTCGACTGCGCCTTCCAGCCGGCTCGTTCTGCTTTCGAGATCGGTATCTCGCTCTTCGATTACCATGGGGAATCCTCCACATAGGTCATATTAGGTATGTTATATCATTGTTCTTCTGCGAGATAGCCGGCGTGGGGATGATGGGAGACAGATGATATTCTGATAGATGATGCCAAACCTGCTAAAATAAGCAGGAGCTGACGAACTCTTCACCGTTTAGAAGGGATGCTTTAGATGACAGTAAAATCCGACTCTCCGAATATTCTAAAGAAGATAGTCGAGGTGAAGAGCCGAGAGGTCGAGCGTCTGAAGGTGGATGTTCCACTCGAAGAGCTTCATGCGCGCATGGAGCGTCGAGCCGAGCCGATAGACTTTGCCGCCGCGCTTGCGGGGGAGAGCATGAGCATCATTGCGGAGGTCAAACGCGCATCCCCATCGCGGGGAGTGCTTAGAGAAGATATCGACGCTTGCCTGCTGGCGACGGAGTATGCCGAAAACGGAGCCGCCGCTATATCAGTCCTGACCAACAGAGATCATTTTCAAGGCAGCTTGGAAGACCTCGAATCCGTTGGCTGCGTTGCCCACTCGCATGGCATTCCTGCGCTGCGCAAAGAGTTCATATACGATCCGTATCAGATATACGAGGCGCGCGCGTATGGCGCGGACGCTGTTTTGCTCATAGTCGCTATGCTGAATCGGGACAATCTAGCCGAATTGAAACTGCTGGCCGAAGATTGCGGTATTCAATGTCTCGTAGAGGTTCACGACGAGGACGAATTGGATATAGCAGTCAATGTCGGCGCGAACATCATCGGCATCAACAACCGAGATTTACGCACTTTTCGTACCACGCTGGAGACTACCGAGAGGTTGGGCTGTCTGGCTCCGAAAAGCTGCGTTCTGGTTAGCGAGAGCGGTTTGCGAACGAACGAAGACATCGCCCGTGTCCGCGACGCCGGTGCGTCTGCCGTGCTGATAGGCGATGCTCTCGTTACCGCCGCCGATCCGGGCGCGAAGCTGCAGGAGCTGTCGGTTAGATGAGATTCAAGATATGTGGTATGCGAGATTCTGGCAGCGCTCTGACTGCTGCTGCGCACGGCGCGGATATGCTGGGCTTCGTGTTCGTTAATGGCGTTCGTCGGCAACTTACGCCAGAGCGGGGGGCGGAGATCATCGGCGAGTATCGTCACGCGCTGTCCACATGCCCTGAGACCATACGCCCTGGCGATGACTCGGACACGCCGCGCATCGTGGGGCTGTTCGCCAACCAGCCGGCGGAGTTTATCAACCGCGTTGCGCGGCTCTGCGGCTTGGACTATGCCCAGCTCTGCGGCGGCGAACCGGCCGAGATGTGGGATTCGCTCGATATACCCATCATCCGACAGGTGCGGGTGCGGGAAGATATTCCTCGACGAGATGCGATAGGCGATGCCTTGCGACAGGTGCGGGAGGCGCGCGCTATCGGTAATCTTGCCGTTCTCGACAAGCATAAGGAGGGGGCGCTCGGCGGCACCGGCTTTGCGTTCGACTGGAATATAGCTCGCGCCATCGCCTGCGACTATGATGTCCTGCTCGCAGGCGGGCTGACCCCGGAGAATGTGTCCGAAGCCATCGCCATTGCCCGCCCTTGGGGTGTCGATGTATCCAGCGGTGTGGAGATCGACGGCGCGAAAGACGCCGACAGGATAGCGGCGTTCGCCGCCGCAGTCAGAGCGTCTGAAGCCGACTCGTAAGCGGCGAAGCAGACACGCGCCATCGGTAATCTCGCCGCCGGCGCGTCGGGCTTTGGCGGCGGCTATTCGTCCGACGCGAGCGTTCCGGCCTGAGCCCAGTTCTCTTTGGGAACATCCTCGAATATCACGAAAGTGGCTTCGGGAGTGGTCTTGCCGATCTCGACCATAGCCTCCGTGATGGACTTGGCAAGCTGCCGCTTCTGTTCGTGCGAACGGCCAGGCCACATCTCTACTCTTACGATTGGCATTTTGAGAAGACCTCCGTCAACTAGAGTGTATAAGCTGGAATATAGGCTTAGAGTATATAGGTGTAATTGGGCATGAATGCGATGTGTAATGTGTGTTCGGCTTGTCTCGTCGACTAGCGCGCGATTTTGGTGGGGCCTCGAAAGCGGGGGACGATTCTATCCAGTATCTCCACGCCGACATCGTACTTGGGCATCAGCGGCAATCGGTCGGCGGCTCCCTCCCTGTCCAGTATGACGACGCGGTTGTCATCGGCGGAAAAGCCTGCGTCTTCTGCTGTGATGTCGTTGGCAACTATCATATCCATGTCTTTGGACAGCAGCTTGGCGCGCGCGTTCTCTATCAGCTCTTCGCTCTCGGCGGCGAATCCGACTTTGACCAGTTTTTCGGCTGACAGCCCGGCTATCAGGTCGGGGTTTTTCACCAGCTCTATCGTCCACTCATTGGAGCTGCTCTTTTTGACCTTCTGTTCGGCTACTTCGGCGGCTCGCCAGTCTGCGACGGCAGCCGCCATTATCACGGCGTCGGCGTCGGCGCATTCGCGGTAGAGCGCGTCGCGCATGGACAGCGCGGAGCCTACGCGGACGACTCTGACGCCGAACGGGTCTGGCAGCGCGGTCGGGCATGTCACCAAGACCGCATCGCCGCCCCTGTCCCGCGCCGCCTCCGCCACGGCATAACCCATCTTGCCGGAGGAGTGGTTGGTAATCATACGGACGGGGTCTATCGCCTCCCGCGTGCCTCCTGCGGTGACGACTATCTTGCGTCCGGCGAGATCTCCGCTCTTTCCCAGCGCGGCGCGGATACAGCCGAGCAGGTCTTGCGTCTCCAGCAGACGCCCTTTCCCGATGAGTCCCGATGCCAGCCTGCCCGACGCCGGCCCTGCGATGTGGAAACCGCGTGATCGCAGCGTCTGCAAATTCGCCTGCGTCGCGGGGCTGTCGAACATGTTGGCATCCATAGCAGGCGCGACGACTATGCGCGCGCGCGTCGCGAGGACTGTCGCGGATACAGGGTCGTCAGCCGCGCCGTGCGCGAACTTGGCGAGTGAATTGGCAGTCGCCGGCACGACCGCCACGATGTCGGCGCGTTCGGCCAAAGCGACATGGTTGATGCTCAACTCGGAATTCGGCTCGAACAGACTGGTTATGACTGGGCGATGCGTTATCGACCCGAAAGCGAGCGGCGTTACGAATCGGCAGGCGGATTCTGTCATCAGCGTATCCACCGCCGCGCCTGCCTGAACCAGTTTGCTGGCAAGATCGACCGCCTTGTAGCAGGCTATGGAGCCGGTTACGCCGAGCGCGATGTTCGCTCCCGTGATGTTGTACACCATTCTAGCGTCCTTCCATGTTTATGTCGTACACCATTCGCAGGCCAGTCAGCGTAAGATTTGGGTCTATATGGTCGAAGATTTTAGATTCTGCTGCGACGATTTCGGCGAGTCCGCCGGTGGCGACGATCGTCGCTTCGCCGCCCAGCTCCTGTCTGAATCTGCCGACCATGCCTTTGACCAGATCGGAGTATCCCAGTACGAGCCCGGATTGGATGGCGTGGACGGTGTTTCTGCCGATTGCGCTAGGCGGCGCGACGAGTTCGACACGCCTAAGCATCGCAGTGGTACGGAACAGCGATTCTGCGGCGATGGATATTCCTGGCGCGATTGCTCCTCCCAGATATTCGCCCTGCTCGGTGACGGCGTCGAACACTGTGGCAGTGCCAATATCGACGATTACGACAGGCCCGCCGTATGTACGGAAGGCGGCGGCGGCATCTACGATACGGTCCGCGCCTACATCACGGGGAGAATCGTAGCTTATACGGATTCCCGTTCGGGTTCTGGAGCCGACTTCGAGCGGCTCTACGCCGAAGTGCTTTCGCGCAAGCTGCGTGAAGCTGGAAGTCAGTGGCGGGACGACACTGCATATCGCGGCGGCATCTACATCGGCGGGCGACAGACCATTCAGCGGCAGCAGCTGATTGACGGTGATAGCGTATTCGTCAGGCATCCTGCGCGCATCTGTCGAAAGCCGATAGGTGGCGCGCAGCTCGTCGCCGTCGAACACGCCGAGCGTGACATTCGTGTTGCCTATATCGATGGCGAGGAGCAATTCGGATCCAATTTGCGTCTAAGTCAGTTCGGGTATGACTTTTTCGCAGAAGAGTTTCAGCGAGCTTTCTATCTTGTCGGCTGGTATCTCTTCGCCGGCGTTGAACTCTGCGACGATGCCTGTGAGTCTAAGGGTGTCGCGTATGTTTGCGATCTGTTCGGCGACCATCTCCGGCGTGCCGACGGCGACCTTCTCTTGCTTCACATCGTCCCAAGTTATCTCAGCGAGCTGTGAGCTGCGCTCGGCGCGCTCTTCGCGTGGGTCTGTGCCGGCGCGAGAGACGGAGGCCGCGAGCTGAGAACCCAGCCTACGAAACTGCTTCATAAAGCTGTGTTCGGGTGTCGTAACTGCTTCCTGTTTGCTCTCTCCCACATATACGGGAATGCGCAATGAGATGTCGATTGGCCCTTCGTGACCCGCGCTCCGCCATGCGCTCTCGTACTGTGAGACTTGCTCTGCCACCTGCGAAACGCCCAGACCGCGAACGCCTATGAATATCGGATAGCCCATCTGGCCGAGCACGGAGAATGTATCCGTAGTAGTCGCGGCGATTCGGAAGGGCGGCGTCGGCTGCTGGGCCGGCTTGGGCGTTAGGCATACATCATCGTATGAGTAGAACTGGCCTTTGTAGCTGAATCGGTCGGAAGTCCACGCGGTGCGGATGATGTCTAGATATTCGTAGAACCGCTCGCGGCTCTCGCCGTATGCCATGCCGTATCCTTCGTAGGAGCCGGGGAATCCGCTTCTGCCGACGCCGTATTCCAGCCGTCCGCCGCTGACCTGATCGAGCGTAGCCGCCTCCTCCGCCATGCGTATCGGGTTGCCCAGCGGGATGACATGGACTGCTGTGCCTATCTTGATCCGCTGCGTTCTGCCCGCGATTGCCGCGCCGATGACCAGCGGAGCGGCCAGGACGGAGCGTTGCGGATTGAAGTGAGACTCTGCCAGCCATACGCCGTCCAGCCCCAGCGATTCCGCGATGGCGACATGCGCGAAACCCTCCTCGAAAGCGGCTGCTTGCGACTGACCGGGGCGCGTGTGAAACTCCATAAACGAGCCAAACTGCATTGATGCCTCCGTTGCGGTCTTTTGCGAGTCTTTTCTGAAAACGCATGTATCTTTCGGCTAAATCATATATGCAAAGATTACGCTTTAGCTGAATAGCGGTCAAGCGCGTCGCGTCGTGCCGCTATTCGGGGAATCGATACTCCCGCGCTTCTGCATCTAGCAGCCGCGCGCCGCGCGTAAACTTGACCTCAGTTCGTCCGATGTCTAAAATCAGAGCCAAGTAAATCTTGCATGGACGGCATTACCCGCTTGGGAACTGGATAGTCAACTGCATAGCCCTTCGGGGCATCTCTACCGCGACTACATAGCCTCTCGCGCGTCTCGTATTGGGCGGCGAGGGGCTTTTGCTTGTCCGATACGCGGCCTACTATTTTCTTCCCATTCGATTCCATTCGTTCATGTGATCAGGAGATTCCAGTATGAACCCAGACTATTCCGAGACCGACCTCATCGACCTCCGCATGCGTATCAGGCATTCTGCGGCGCATGTGATGGCGGATGTGGTGACGACCATGTTTCCGGATGCCAAGCTAGGCATCGGCCCGCCCACGGATGACGGCTTTTACTATGATTTCATGGTCGATACGCCGTTTTCCCCAGAAGATCTCGAGGAGATCGAGCGGCGTATGAGGCGAATCATCTCCGAAAACCATGCATTCGAATATGCCGAATATCCGCGCGAGCAGATGAACCAGATGAACGCGGACGAGCCGTTGAAGCTGGAAGTCATCGCGGAGATTCCCGAAGAGGAGCCGATTTCTACTTACACACACGGCGGATTCGAAGACCTGTGCGCCGGGCCGCATGTCGAATCCACCGGCAGGATTCCTGCATTCGAGCTGCTCAGCGTCGCAGGCGCGTACTGGCGAGGCGACGAGAACAGACCCATGCTCCAGCGTATCTACGGCACCGCGTTCGAGTCTCAGCAGGCTTTGGACGAGCATCTCGAACGGCTGGAAGAGGCGCGGCGCCGGGACCATCGCGCGCTGGGGCGGGAGCTGGACTTGTTCTCCGTTCACGACGAAACCGGGCCGGGGCTGATAATCTGGCATCCGAAGGGCGCGCGCGTTCGAGGCCTGGTCGAAGACCTGTGGAAGAGGGAACACTATCGCTGGGGTTACGATCTGGTTTACACGCCGCATGTCGGACGCGCGACGCTGTGGGAGACGAGCGGACATCTAGAAAACTTCAAGGAAAATATGTTCGCCGCGATGGACATGGAGGGGCAAGACTACTATCTAAAGCCGATGAACTGCCCGTTTCACATCATGTATTACAGAAGCGGACTGCGGAGCTATCGCGATCTGCCTATGCGGATTGGGGAGCTGGGTTCGGTCTATCGCTACGAACGCGGCGGGACGCTGCACGGTATGCTCCGCGTTCGCGGCATGACGCAGGACGACGCGCACATCTTCTGCCGCCCCGACCAGATAGCGGACGAGATAAACGGCGTTCTCGATCTGACATTTCATCTACTGGACATGTTCGAATTCACGGACTATTCGGTGATGCTGTCCACGCGCCCTGAAAAGGCGGTCGGCTCGGAGGAGGAGTGGGACACGGCGACCAGCTCGCTGCGATCCACGCTCGAGGCGCGGGGAATGCCCTACGAGGTCGAAGAGGGCGGCGGCGCGTTCTACGGCCCGAAGATAGACATTCATATACGAGACGCCATTGGCCGTCTGTGGCAATGCACCACAGTGCAGTTCGATTTCAACCTGCCGCGCAGATTCGGTCTGCGCTACATAGGCGACGACGGCGCAGAGCATCAGCCGTACATGGTGCATCGCGCTCTGTTCGGCTCGCTGGAGAGGTTCATGGGAGTGCTGATCGAACACTTCGGAGGCGCGTTTCCAACTTGGCTTGCGCCGGTGCAGGCGCAGATAATCCCCATCGCGGACAGACACCACGACTACGCCGAGAGCGTCCGGGCGCGTCTTGCGGATAGAGAGCTGAGAGCCGAGTCGGATCTGCGCAACGAGCGTATGGGATTCAAGATACGCGATGCTCAGGTGCGCAAGGTGCCGTACATGCTCGTCGTAGGCGACCGCGAGGCGGATGCGGGCGCGGTCAGCGTCCGTCTGCGTTCCGGCGAAAACCTCGGCGCAATGGACACGGATGCGCTGATCGAGCGCATCGCCGCGGAAGTATCGAGGGTTTAGGCGTTATACCTGCCGCTTATGCTGTTAGGGGGGCGTTGCGAAGCGCAACGCCCCAAACTTCGCCATCGCGCATTTGCGCCGCAGCTCGACTTATCCTGTCCACAGCAGCGAAATGTTAGTTCGGTTGCTTTCGCAGGCTGTCAGTGAGGAACGCCGCGATAACACAAGTCAATCCGATGAAGAAATTGGACACTCCCAAAATGAGCAAGTGTTGGAATGCTCCACTGAACAGTATCATCACGATTGCCCATCCGATAACCGAGTCTCTGGCTAGAGACTTTGGCGTTGTCCAAAACAGTCGAATCAAAAAGAATAGGAACAGCAAATACAGAGATATAGAGATTATACCCGCTTCACCAATCAGTATCAGGTACAAATTATGGGCGCCGGCTGGCAAGTACTGATAGTTAAGAGGAGCGCCTTCTAAACGAAAGAGTTGGCGCAGTCCATTACCTACAAAGGGTGATTCCATCACCTTTTCGGCGCCTAATTCCCACTGATCTATTCGAGCCGCCAGAGTAGTTCTTCTTCCATCTGTGCCTCTATTTTGTTGCCTGACGGTATTTATTGCCGTATCAACTCGATTCAATATAGGTTCAGAGGTACTAGTAGGCTCGGGTGTATCGGCAGGTTCTAGCGCGTTAGTAGGCTCGGGGGCCTTGGCAATCGCGGGTGGCGTATCCTGCTCTTGCTGCGGGATTATGTTGGAATATACCACCATTCCGAGTAAGACAAAGACGATTGCGCTAAGAGTAACAGTTACTGCGGTACGAAAGATGTCTTGCCTCAAACTGCGGCCATTCAGTATCAGGCAGAATATCAATACCATGCCGAGTACGAGCAGCGACCCATAGGAGAATGTCATAATAACCGCGGCGCACCCCAGCGCCAGCGCCGAATACGCGAGCGAGCGGTGTATGTTGTTGTACAAGAGCGCCAACGCCAACACTGCCGTGATGCAGGCGGCGAAGCCGGCGTCGTTTGGGTCGTTGAAGACGCCGGTGAGACGGGAGGGCAGCCTGTATTCCGGCAATATGCCGATGCTGTTCAGAGTCGGGGTGAGCAGGATGACGGCGCAGCTTGCTATCAGTACGAGGAGCATCCACTTCGATATCTCCTCGATGCCGATTCGTTCCAAGATCGAGCGTCCGCCGAGTATCGTCGCTAGGGTGACGAGTAGGAAAAATGCCTGACGAGCGACATCCCTTGTCAGCAGATCGATGCCTGAGACGAGCGATACGGCAGAGCCGATGACCAGATAGGATGCTATTGTGGCGATCAGCAGCAGTCCGGGCGTTCCAATAGCCTTCCACCAGCGAGGCTTCACGAAAGCCAGCAGAACTAGACAAGATACGAATACGATAGAGAGGACAGTTGGATTCAGCACATCCGCTTGCAGTGGGATATGGACCATGACAGCCAAAGTCCAGAACGCAGCCGAGACGAGCGGAATAGATACGGAGCTTAGCCGTCTCTGCAGAAAAGGTATGAGAAATATCATAAGATTTCTTTATCCTCTATTATATTGATGTTCTCATCGCATAGTCGTTTTGCATGCTGTTAGCGCGGGCTGTTTGCAGTCTGTCAGTGAGAAACGCCGCGATAGCGCAGCTCGAACCGATGAGGAAATTGAACACACCCGAGAATAGCAAATGATAGAATACTCCACTGAACATTATCATCACGATTACCCATCCGATGACCGAGTCTCTGGCTAGAGACTTTGGCATTGTCCAAAACAGTCGAATTAAGAAGAACAAGGATAGTAAGTACAGCGATACAGGGATTATACCTGCTTCACCAAGCAGCAGCAGGTACAAATTGTGGATGCCGATTGGCAAGTTCTCATGATTGAGGGGAGCACCTTCTATGTAGTATAGTTGCCCCAGTCCATTACCTATAAAGGGTGATTCCATCACCTTTTCGGCGCCTAATTCCCACTGTCTTACTCGAGCCGCCAGAGTAGTTCTTCTTCCATCTGTGCCTCTATTTTCTCGCCTGATGGTATTTAGAGCGCTATCGATTTGGTTGAATATAGGTTCAGCCGTATCCTGGTCTTGCTGCGGGATTATGTTGGAATATACCACCATTCCGAGTAAGACAAAGACGATTGCGCTAAGAGTAACAGTTACTGCGGTACGAAAGATGTCTTGCTTCAAACTGCGGCCATTCAGTATCAGACAGAATATGAATACCATGCCGAGTACGAGCAGCGCCGCATAGGAGAATGTCATAATAACCGCGGCGCACCCCAGCGCCAGCGCCGAATACGCTAGCGAGCGGTGTATGTTGTTGTACAAGAGCGCCAACGCCAACACTGCCGTGATGCAGGCGACGAAGCCGGCGTCGTTTGGGTCGCTGAAGACGCCGGTGAGACGGGAGGGCAGCCTGTATTCCGGCAATATGCCGATGCTGTTCAGAGTCGGGGTGAGCAAGATGACGGCGCAGCTTGCTATTAGTACGAGGAGCATCCACTTCGATATCTCCTCGATGCCGATTCGTTCCAAGATCGAGCGTCCGCCGAGTATCGTCGCTAGGGTGACGAGTAGGAAAAATGCCTGACGAGCGACATCCCTTGTCAGCAGATCGACGCCTGAGACGAGCGATACGGCAGAGCCGATGATCAGATAGGATGCTATTGTGGCGATCAGCAGCAGTCCGGGCGTTCCAATAGACTTCCACCAGCGAGGCTTCACGAAAGCCAGCAGAACTAGACAAGATACGAATACGATAGAGAGGACAGTTGGACTCAGCACATCCGCTTGCAGTTTGATATGGACCATGACAGCCAAAGTCCAGAACGCAGCCGAGACGAGCGGAGCAGATACTGAGCTTAGCCGGCTCTGCAGAAAAGGTATGAGAAATAGCATAAAGACCTATTTTCCGTTGGGTTTGGCCGTTTGACCCAAGGGTTGTGTCATTTTAGGCACAGGCTGCGCAAGTCCGAAGCTGCTTGATCATACCAGTTCGTGCTTCGGAAACGCTCTCCCTGTCGTTTGGCGCCTTCACACAAACGCTGGTATAGCTCAGGGTTTGCGCGAAGACGCTCGATTGCGGACTCGATCGCTGCCGAGGAGCGTGGCTCTACCAGCAGCCCATTCTCTTCGTGTTCGACGATCTCCGGAAGGCTGCCCCAGTTGGTGGCGATGACAGGTACGCCGCACTGGAAGGCTTCCAGTATGCTGCCGGGGTAACCCTCCATTAGATAGGAGGGAAACAGCAGCAGATCGTGTTCGCTCAGAGTTTGGGGAACCTTCTCCGGTTCCAAAACGCCGCAGTAGGTCGCTCTGGGGTGATCGTCGAAGATCGAGAAGTCCGTCTCCGGCGTACCGGGCCCGAAGACATAGAGATGGCAGTTCTCAGGCAGATTCCGGCACGCTTCCACTGCCTCTCGCAGCCCCTTGCCTATATACAGCTGCGCAAGGAATATGAGCTTGTTCACACGGTCACGCCGCATAGTGAAAGCAGCGTGGATGTTTCTGGTATTGGGGAACCATCTGAAATTGGGAGGGCTTCCAAAGCTCCGCATGGCATGCTTGGTCTCCAGATACACTATATCCGAGCGCATCAAGGTGTGGTTTGCCAGCCAGCGTTTCATCGGGCCGTAGCCTCGGTAAACATTTACCATGAGAGACCCTGTGGGCCGCACGACCAAGAGGCGACGGAAGATTTTGCATATGCACCACAGAAACAGCGTCATGATCAGTACGGACTGAGGCGCGATGATGATGAATACAATATCGGAAAGTCGTATCTTTCTCATTACTCCCCCAGCGACTCGCATGCCCCGCGCCAATCGATTCACCCGGACTTGCCATCGAGGCATATTGGTCATAGGCCCAGAAGTATCGATGGTTTCCACGCTGAACCCGCGCGCGCTGAACTCACGGACTTGCTCATTAGCCATCACCTTGTCCCCTCCGATGAAGTTGGTGGAGGATTGCCTTGCGCCGTGAATTGGGGCGATGAGCAGGATGTTCGTGTTTCGGCTCGTTTTCGATGTGCTCATTATTCCAGTATTTGTAATTTCTTCAGACTAGAGATGGCGGGTTCCAGATGACGCTATCGACCACGCCATTGAAATGTGTTACGAAGATTACAGCATGGAGCGCAGTATCTGCTATAAACGAGGATTTATCTAAGAATCATTCGGGGGGGGGGGGGGGGGGGTATATATATTAGTAGTCTTTCTATCTACTTCAGGGTGTCGTTTCGGAAAGAAGAAACCGATTCCCCAGCATAGGTGCATGATTACCAGAGCCAGCGGAAGGAGTACAGCGGACGCATCCCGCCGGTGAAAGCCCACGAGTGAGGATCCTGCTAGAATAATGAGAGTGTAAAGCGTCAGCAGCGCGGCCAGCGGCTGGGGGAACCCGGCTATGGCCAAGCCCGTTCCAGCTAAAATGCCCAGCGTTAGTGCGGGCGGGGCTATCTGACGCGGTTGCATGGAGGCGATGTGCCGCATAATCACAGCGGATTTCCCCCTACCGTAATTGAGATACTGCCACGCCAGCGACATAGGGGTGGAGCGAGGGGTGTATTCTACTACGAGACCTGGGTCTCGTGCCATACGATCTTGCCAGCCTTGCGCAGCCTATAGTTGAATTCGTAGTCCTCGCTTATTGCCAAGCGAGTGTATCCCCCGCCCATCTCGTCCAGCGTTTTACGAGAGAAGACGCCTAGGTATGTAGTATCGACAGGCCCTTCCCGTCCTCCGACGCGGTGGCGAGAGTTGCCCGCTCCCAGCATGGTAGTCATGGCCATCGCCACGGAGCGTTGAAAGATAGTCGTTCCCACGGCGTGCTGCCGTCCGCCAACATTCGCCGCCCCAGTTCGCTCCAGCGTTCGAACAGCGCGGCTTACATAATGCGGGGGAAACCTCGTATGGGCGTCACAGCGCACTATGACATCTCCCGTCGCTATCCGAAATCCCGCGTTGGCTCCGGTCACCAGAGTTCTTTCAGGGTTGGGTATCAGCCTAACCATTGGGTAAGACTGGCGTATGACCTCAGAAGTAGCAGTGTTCTCCGAGCCGTCAGCGACGATAATTTCTATCTCACCCTCATAATCCTGAGACAGCAGTGCGTCGAGAGTGGGAATTATGACGATTTCCGCATTGCGAGCGGGGATGACCACAGAAACACTTGGCAGCGAGGCTGTGGAAGAATTCGACATTTACGGTTCCGTATCTACCCGTGTTCTCATATGTTTCATATTCGAGACGGAATATGGATTGACTGATAGACGATAGTCTTCTATTTCTACCAGATTCTACCAAACATGCTGAACGCCTGCTGGCCGATCCTGCAATTTTAGAGCAGACACTGCGTGAGGGGACATCCCGCATATTGAACTGTTATACGGTATTGGTGAACCCTCTCAGTAGGGTGCACTTTGGGGTGACAGTTCGCGGGTGAGGGGCGGACGTATCTTTGTCTCGATTCTTTCCTCGATTCCCGCGTGCGACAAATGAACGAGGCCTCATGGATGCAATACCTATGATTGTATCCATGGCCTTATGTATTGGCGAGACTTGCTCTCGAATCTAGATTATCATGGACGGTTAGGCTACAGCGTCTATGGCTGGACTGATTTCGGCGGCTAGAAGCTTGCGACGCGTGGCAAGGAATCTGAGATAATTCTCCGTTTTCCATAGGTTACTGTCAATTGGTATCCACTGCGATGCCAGCGCTCCGGGATGATTGGATTCCACCTTACTGAAATACTCTTCAGGTAGCCGATTGCTGATTTGGAGGTTCGTGTCCTTTGTAAGGAAATAGAAGTTTACCAGAGTGTTGACTTCAGGCCGCTTGTAGCTCTTCTCGTAAAGCCGAGCTTCGGGAAGATATGGTGAAGCTCTAGGCGACTCATCTTGCCCAGCAGACCGCTATACCCGTACCCCAGTCGAGAGCGCTGCCTCATGCGAGTCAGCATGTAAAGAATGGGATAGAAACGATCCCCGCGACTCCGTCCCCTGAAGTGATCTGGCTCTACTCGGAGCGTTCCATGCCGGAGCCGCAGCTGCTCCAAGAGTGTGTCGGGAGGCGTATCGGTATCCTCTAAGGCGACCATGTCTCGGTCGATGTATGTCTCGGCCTCTCCAGAGAAGCGCCGCCACATCCCAGCTTGGGTGAACCAGAAGAGGAGCTTGTCGCGCTCCTTTGTCGAGAGTGTACCATCCTGCTGACCGAGATATTAGGCCATTACAGTCAGGGCAAACCGACCGAAAAGAACCTTGCCGCGATCCAGCCCGAGCCGCTCGCCGATCATGTCGAGGCTGTAGTCGATAGCTTTCTCGGCCCGCTCTAATGCGCCTTGTACCTCTTCCGAACTAGGAATCTGAAATTCGCTTCACCTACCAGAACCGTGTTCACCGAGTGTAGCAGCCAGTCAAGGTCGAAATTGTAGCCACTCTTCAGCGGCTGGATCATAACCTTGCGAGCACTCGGCCAGTCCGAGCGGATCTTGGCCAATGCAAGGTCGCCTTTGGGCAGTTTCGTTCCGCCGCTGTTCACACGGTTGAAGATTTCAGCGACTACTTACAAGGATTTGTCTTTGCCCATGACTTCCTTGTCTGCGATTCCGAGGAGTCTGTTCAGTTGACCGATGTATTGACTGAATTTCGCATGATGTTGGCCAAGTCTGTCCGTGATTTCATCTAGCCCATCGTATAGCCCATCGTAGCCTTTCTGCATGAGGTAGGTGACATCGATCCACAGTGGGTCGTTAGTGGGTCGTTCCGCACTTTATGGGCTGGTAGAACTCGAAGGTTCCGGACTCGATGTTGGAGAACATCTGAGTATCCCCGTCGAAGGAAGTCAGAAGAAGAAGAGTGTCGTCATCCTCTGCTGTCCATCCAGCCAGCAGGAGATTCACGACGCCAGCGGACAGTTGCTTGTCTCCACGGTGAGCGGCCGATTAGGGCTCCATGGCCCATAGGCCCATACCAAGAGGCATCCAAATGGGGGGACCGACGGTAGAGAGAGTCGAACATGCCCCGTACCTGCTCTCGGTTCCAGACATACCAGCGCTAGAACTCGGGGAGAGCAAGCTGAGATTTTCATTGTTGGCTCTGATGTTCGCGGCAAGCGAGTGGTGGAGCTGGGGGGACTCGAACCCCCTACCTCTTCAATGCCATTGAAGCGCTCTCCCAGATGAGCTACAGCCCCACACTCGGGGGAATCGCGCAAAGCGCGTCTGGGAACAGTACGGAATATACCAAACGGCGCGCGCGCTGCGCAACCGAGCCGTTGTTTTGCCGCTTGGGGTTACGCGCCGCTTACGCTTTAAGCTCAGCGCCCTTTGACGCGGTGCATCTCGTCGATTAGCTCTTGGGTTGGTGGGTAGTATCGTCCCGGCACGACGCGTTCGGCGCGGACTTTCTCTTTGATGTAGTTCTCCGCGTCTTCGTGTTCGACTGCCCATTCGAGCGCGGCTTCCGCCATCCATGAGGGCACGACGAGTACGCCGTCGTTGTCGCCGACGAGGACATCTCCCGGTCTGACCAGCGCGCCGCCGCACTGTATCTGGACATTCTCTTCGGCAGGGGTGAACTCCGGGTTGCCGTGGAAGCTGCGATATTTGGCATATACCGCGAGGCCGTAATCTTCTTCGCCGATGATGTCGAGGTCTCGGATTGCGCCGTCGATGACCACGCCATCGGCGTTGTTCATTGCGAGCTGAAGCAGTTTGACATCGCCTGCTACGACATCGCGGCGCGAACCTGATATGTCTGCCACCAGCACATCTCCCGGCCCACATCGCCCCATTGCAGTGTATTCGGGCGAGTGTTCGCCTGCGGGTCGCTCTGCGATTAGGTCGGCGCGTACTGGCAGGAATCGCAGCGTTCGCGCCCGCGCCGCAAGCTTCGCGCCGGGCGTGAAGTTTACGAGCCCCTCGCATACATTCAGTGTAGAGCCAAAGTGTCTGACTGCATTGTACACAGTCGCCGTCGGGATGGATTTGAGCCCATCCAGTGTCTCTTGCGATACATCTACTGGTTTCATATCGAACGCTGCCATGTCTTGCCGCTCCTCTCGCTGTTTTCGGCTACTCTAACATAGAGTAGAGGTCGGCGATCGAGCAGAGACACTGCCCAGATCGCCGACCTCTAAAGATTCTGTCTGCGATGTCGTTCTATTTGGATATGCTGTTTATGCGTCGAAGTAGAGGAAGAACTCGAATGGATGCGGGCGTAGGCGCATCTCATCGACTTCGTTGGTGCGTTTGTAATCCAGCCATGTCTCTATCAGGTCGGATGTGAAGACATCTCCGGCCAGCAGGAACTCATAGTCGTCTTCGAGGTGGTCTAGGACTGCATCGAGGCTGCCGGGAACCTGCGGTACGCCGGCGGCTTCCTCTGGGGAGAGATCGTAGAGGTCCACATCCAGCGGGGCGCCTGGGTCGATGCGGTTCTGGATGCCGTCGATGCCTGCCATGAGCATGGCGCTGAAGGCGAGGTATGGGTTTGCGGAGGTGTCTGGGCAGCGGAATTCGATGCGCTTGGCAGCCGGCGTATCGAAGTATGCCGGTATGCGGCAGCACGCGCTGCGGTTGCGGGCGGAGTATGCCAGATTGACTGGGGCTTCGAAGCCGGGAACGAGGCGGCGGTACGAGTTGGTAGTAGGCGCGGCGAATGCCAGCAGCGCGGGGGCGTGTTTCAGCAGCCCGCCGATGTAATATCGCATCGTGTCGCTCATGTTGGCATAGCCGTCACCGTAGAAGATGTTCGTGCCGTCTTTCCAGATGCTCTGGTGCGTGTGCATTCCGGTGCCGTTGTCGCCGAATAGGGGCTTGGGCATGAATGTGGCGGTTTTGCCGTGTCGCGCGGCGATGTTTTTGACCAGATACTTGTAAATCATCACATTGTCAGCAGTCTTGGTCAGCGTGTCGTAAACGATGTCGATTTCGCCCTGTCCGCCGGTGGCGACTTCGTGATGGTGCTTTTCGACTTTGAGGCCGAACTTCTGCATCTCGATTATCATTTCGGAGCGAATGTCTGAGAGCGAATCCATCGGCGGCGCGGGGAAATATCCTTCTTTGTGGCGCGGTCTGAACCCCTTGTTGAGCGTCTTGCCGTCCAGCCGATAGGCGCTGCCGGAGTTCCAGATGCCCTCGTCGGAATCGACATTGTAATGAGCGGAGTGGGCGTCCTGCGCGTAGCTGGCTGTGTCGAAGATGAAGAACTCCGGCTCAGGCCCCCAGAAGCTGGTATCGCCGATGCCGGACGCTCTGAGATAAGCCTCCGCCTTCTGGGCGATGTTGCGCGGGTCGCGGCTATATTCGGTTCCTGTCAGAGGGTCGCGGATGTTGCAGAACAGGCTGAGTGTCTTGTGTGAATAGACTGGGTCCATCTGCGCTGTGGCTGCGTCTGGTACGAGCAGCATATCGCTTTCGTCGATGGTCTGGAATCCGCGTATGCTGGAGCCGTCGAACCCGGTGCCTTCGGCAAAGATGCCTTCGTTGATTTCGCTCGGCGGAACACCGAGATGCTGGAGCGTTCCTAGCAAGTCTGTGAACTTGAGATCTATTATCTCAATGCCTTCGTCCGCGATATATCTCACAACTTCTTCAGGGGTCATTTGTAAAATCGCTCCTTTTGCCCGACATTCCCGTTGGAGCGGGAAGGATACCATCGGTAGATTCGATGCGGCTATCGCATGCTTGCAGTCTGCGTCGAACCTGTATGGTTTCGACTGTTACCGGATGTTATGGTAACACGATGGTGTCAATTCCGAAAAGCGTCGAACCTGTATGGCTCGGGGTATTACTTCCGGTCTTTTCGCAGCTTGCTGGGAAGAATCACCCAAAGCCCGAATAGCCCTATGAATGCCACTCCACCGAGAATTGCTTCTATACCCATCTCTTTGACTCTCCTGTTTGGTTGCCTGCTCGGCTCGGTCGTCGATCCGCCCCGCGCCGCTGTGATTTCTATGTATGCATTATTGGGGAGCTTTGTTACGCAGGTGTTACGCAGATGTTAAATTTGTGTAACAAATCACAAAATCTTCGGAAACGGAGGCTCGAGCGCGCGGCGGACATATTAGGAGACAGGGAGACAGATAGAAAAGAGAAGGCCCCAGCCGCTCCGTGCCCCCTTTGGAGCGGCCGGGGCCTTCGGGAGTGAAGGCGTATATCTGCTGTTCGAGTATGGCCTTAGATGGTCTTAGGCGGAGACTGCCTCTGGATATGCGGTCGCGCCGTGTTCGGACTCGTCCAGGCCTCCGGCCTCCTCTTCGGCGGATGCTCTCAGCCCCATGGTAAGGTCTAGGGCCTTGAAGAGAATCAGGCCGATGCCGAGTCCCCAAGCTATTGCCACGATGATGCCGACGATCTGCGGCAGCAGCTGTTCGGCGTTGCCCGCGATGAGGCCTTCGACGCCGTTGTTGCCGGCGGCGAAGATACCGACTGCCAGCACTCCCCATGCGCCGCAGATACCGTGAACGGCGACTGCGCCCACCGGGTCATCAGCTTTGATGATGTTCTTGACGAAGGCGACGCCGGCTATCATCACACCGCCGGCGATGACGCCGATTACCACCGACGCCCAGGGATCGACATAAGCGCAGCCCGCGGTGATGCCGACTAGTCCAGCCAGCGCGCCGTTGCAGCCCATCTCGATGTCTGCTTTGCCCGTCCGTGTCAGTGTGATGTAGATGGCGGATGTTGCGCCTGCCGCGCCTGCCAACAGCGTGTTTACTGCGTTCAGCCCGAGGCTGCCGGAGTTGACATTGAATCCGAACCAGCCGAAGAACAGTATGAAGGTGCCGATGACGACATATGGGATGTTGTGTCCCTTGAGCTCGAGGCCTTCGCGGAAGCCTCTGCGGGGGCCGACGACTATGGCGCCGGCGAGCGCGAGGAATCCGCCGACCATGTGTACGACTGCCGAGCCGGCGTAGTCGGCCATGCCCGGCCCTATCTGCGTTAGCCAGCCGTCGTCGCTCCACGCCCAGTGGCCGTAGATCGGATATACGACCGCGCCGACTAGGAAGCTGTATGCAAAGTATGCGTTGATTTTGGTGCGTTCGGCCATTGCGCCTGCGATTATCGTCGCCGCGGTTCCGGCGAAGACCATCTGGAAGAACCAGCCTACTAGTTGAGAGTCGTCGAAATCGACGAGGAAGAATCCTTCGAGCCCGATGATGCCAGACGCCGCGCCGCCGCCCATCATCAGAGCAAATCCGAATGCCCAGAATCCGAGTGATGCGATGCAGAAGTCCAAGAAGGATTTGGTCATGTAGTTGATGGTGTTCTTGGAGCGGATTAGGCCCGCGCCGAGAAAGGCGAATCCCGCCTGCATGAAGAATACGAGGGCGGATGCGACTACTGTAACGAAGTCGTCGAACAGGCCTGCGTTCGTTTCTACAGTGCCTGTGATCTCTTCGAGATCGGGAGCCTGCGCGTATGATGCCCCTATAGTGCCGACGAATATGCCGATTCCCAGCAGAATCACCATTGCAAGACGCAACCTGAATGGCGATATGCTAAAGGCCGCTAATTTGCTCAATTGGACTACCTCCTCAGATATTGGGCCTATCGATTCTAATTCGATAGGATAGAGGGAGGTTGTTTCCGATTCTTTTCTGCGGTGTTACATTTATGTTGCAGAAATGTAACAGTATCGTTAACTTGCGCTGACATGCGTTAATTTCAGTGTCTCATAGTCGCCTGCGCGTGGTATTATCGGCATCGTGCGCGAGGGTGTGGTTCTTGCTGTGGATGGCGTCGGGTATTAGTCTGTACTGCGATGAGATGAACGGAAGCAGAGGGAGAGTATGGATTTTGGACTGAGTGGCAAGCTGGCGCTGGTCGCGGGCGGCAGTCGGGGCATCGGCAAGGCGATAGCGATGGATCTGGCGCGCGAGGGTGTGGATGTGGCTATTTCGGCGCGCAGCGAGGAGCAGCTGGCGTTGGCTGCCTCCGAAATCGCGTCGGAGACCGGACGCCGCGTCATTCCCATCCCTGCGGATGTTACCAGCACGGAGCAGGTGGGTTCGATGGTGGCGGAGGCCGTCGCCCAGCTCGGCGGGCTGCATATTCTCGTCAACAGCGCGTCCCTGCCCGGCGGATCGCCGTCGGCTGTCGGCCCTGTCGAGACGGTGGATGAGGATGCGCTCTTGCGAGACTTCGATGTCAAATATGTCGGCGCGCTGCGCTGCTCCAAAGCCGCTATACCGCATCTGAAGGCGCAAGGCTGGGGGCGAATCGTCAACATCAGCGGTACCAACGCTCGCAGAGCCGGCAACCTGAGCGGCGGGGCGCGTAACACTTCTATGGTTCATCTGACCAAGACGCTGGCGGTTCAGTTGGGGCAGTTTGGCATCACCGTCAACTGCATCCATCCTGGCATCACGCGAACGGAGCGGACGGCGGGAATGCTGGCGGCGCGGGCGGAGGAGCTGGGAATTGCGCCGGAGGATGTGGAGGCGCGTGACTTCGCGCACGGATCCCCCTCGGGCAACGCAATAGGCCGAATGGTGGATGCGGAGGAGATAGCCTATGTCACCACATTCCTCGCATCGGACAAGGCGTGGGCGATCAGCGGAGAGCTTATCGTGGCAACTGGCGGATCCGGCGATGGGGTATATTACTGATGAGAATACGGGTGGAGGTGTTCTGCGCGGCCATGACGACGCATGAAATAACTGGCGCAAAAGAGCGAGGTCTCTACGAGTTGCATTTCTCCGAAGTGGTGTATAATGCATTTACTGAGTTTCCATCGAACCGAGGATGACCACCGATGACGAACACGATGACCAAAGATTCCTTGCATCAGCTGGTCGATGAGCTTCCAGAGGCGGAGTTGACCACAGCCTTGCGATTTCTCCAGTATCTGAAAGAGGTCAGCGACGACATCTATGTCGAAACTTCGCTGGTCATGCAGGATGACGAGGAGCAGGTGCTGGAGGAGACTGAGCAATCCGTCGCAGATGCGTGGAGGACTTACCTCGACTCCAGATCTGGCTACGGGCAGGGTATGCTCTAGCGGGAGTAAGTTCCGCGCAGCTCAGGCTGCCGCGTTGCGCCTGCTGTATCCGTCGTATTTGGAATATCCACCCGCAGTCCGCGCCTGCGGATAATAGCTGCTTATTCGGCGCTTTGCCGGCGGCTTCGATCATCGACTTTGGTCATTCTTGCCGCAGACAGGGCCGCAATATCTCTCTTTCGTTTACATGTACACATATTTGCGGACGCTGTGTGCCGTATTGGATAAGAAGCGTCTTTCGCATTGTCTTGGGCATTGTCCATTGCGTACAAATGAAAAAGCCTCCGTTCTCGGAGGCTTTCGTGAGCATTGCGCCGATCGAATGGTGGGCGGTACTGGATTTGAACCGGTGACCTCTGCGATGTCAACGCAGCGCTCTAAACCACTGAGCTAACCGCCCGCCTATGGGCTAACGCCCTTCCTTATGGATTGTAGTCTAGCAAGGGCTGTGAGGGTGGTCAAGAACTGGGGCAGAGTGGGCGGTTCTGCCCCAGTCGCTTTGTGTGCTTACGCTCGATATGCCTTGTGTGTTCTGTGTGTTCTCGGATTTTCCGATGCGTGTAGTCTGCTCTAGTCGTCGTCTAAAGTTGCTTCGATTGCGTATTCGTCAATGACGAGGGGTTCGGGTTCGATGCGCTCGTTGGCTATTCGTTCGTCGAATCCGAAGCTCGGTTCGGAGCCGCCGAGCAATATCTGATCCGCCGGATCCGAGCCGGTGGTCATTATGCCCATGCCGTTGCGGTTGATAGCATTGGCCTGTTCGCGGCTCAGCCCGCTGACGCCGTCTTCGCTGAGATTTAGCTGCGCTGGTATCAATCTGCCGATGATGACATTCTCTTTGAGGCCGCGCAAGTTGTCCGTCTTGCCGTTGACTGCGGCTTCCGTAAGCACGCGAGTCGTCTCTTGGAATGAGGCGGACGCAAGGAAGCTCTCGGTTTGGAGCGACGCTCTGGTGATGCCGAGCAGTACAGGTGTGGCGATTGGGGGCTCCCCGCCTTGGGCGTCGATCTCGGCTGCCACCCTTTCATGCTCTCGACGGTCCACGAGCTCTTCCGGTATGAGCTGTGAGTCGCCGGGCTGCTCCACTCGTACTTTGCGCAGCATCTGTGAGACTATCAGTTCGATGTGCTTGTCGTGAATTGGCACGCCCTGAGAGCGATAGACGCTTTGGACTTGGTCGATCAGGTATCTCTGAACAGCGTTGATGCCCTGGATTCTCAAAACTTCCTGTGGGTTCTTGGGGCCGGTGGTAAGTTCGTCGCCGGGGTTTACATGGATGCCTGTGCTGACTGCAATCTGGGCAGCTGCGGGTATCTGATATTCCCGCTGGTCTTCCTCCTCCCATGCGATGGTCAGGGTATCGCCTTCTATAGAGGCGGTTCCATATGATCTTGCCAGCATCTCGTTGGCGATTAGCGCGAGTGAGTCTTCGTCTTCATCCATTTCGGCATCGTCGTTTGGCTCTACGAGGGGTTGTCCGATGGCGACGAAATCGCCGTCTTCGAGTGTGAATCTGAACCCTTCCGGCAGCGAGTAATCTTCGGTGTATTCGTATCTGCTGGTGATTTTGATACTGCGCCCTTCAACGGCTTCGATGACTTCGACTACGCCATCGATCTCGGCGAGTATTGCGGACTGTTTGGGCGAGCGCGCCTCGAACAGTTCTTCGACGCGAGGCAAACCGCTCGTGATGTCCCGTCCTGCGACGCCTCCAGTGTGGAATGTGCGCATGGTCAGCTGAGTTCCCGGCTCCCCGATGCTTTGGGCTGCGATAATGCCCACGGCTTCGCCCATCATGGACGGTCTCAGCGTCGCCAGCGACAGACCGTAGCACATCTGGCAGATTCCTCGCTGCGCCTCGCATGTCATCGGCGAACGCACGATGACCGATTCTACGCCGGCTTCGTCTATTAGGAGGAGCGTGGGATCGTCCAGCGCGTCGTTACGGTCTGCAATAACCTCACCTGTGGCGGGGTCAGCTACGGGGACAGCGAGACAGCGGCTGCGAAGTCTCGAGATGAACTGATCTCCTCGTTCTGAGACTTCACCTGCTTCATTTTTTCTGCGGTCGATATCCAAGCCGTTTTCCGAGCCGCAGTCGTCTTCTAGGATGATGATTTCCTGCGATACATCTATCAGTCTGCGCGTTAGGTATCCGGAGTTGGCGGTGTTGAGCGCGGTGTCTGTCAGTCCCTTGCGCGCGCCGTGCGTGGAGAGGAAGTATTCCGACACGCTGAGGCCTTCGCGGAAGTTCGCTTTGATAGGCCTGCTGATGATGCGTCCTCTGGGGCCTGCCATAAGGCCGCGCATTCCTGCCATCTGCTTGATCTGCGCGATGTTGCCCTTCGCTCCGGAGCTAGCCATCAGGTGGATTCCGCCATAGTTTGGAAGATTGTTCTCGATGATTTGTGTGAGATCATCGTTGGCCTTCGTCCAAGTCTCGACTTCTCCTCTGTACAGATCGGTTTCAGTTGCCATGCCATCCCAGTACATCTCTTGGAGGCTGTCAACTCTGGCCTGTGCCTCTTCGAGGATTTCGGCCTTCTGCTGCGGCACATTGAGATCGCTAATGGATATGGTTATGCCGGCCTTTGTGGCGTATTCGAATCCGAGCGTTTTGATCTTGTCCAGCACTTCGGCGGTGCCGTGGTTGCCGAGTATGTTGTAAACCTCCGCTACGATGTCCTGCAGGACGCCCTTTTCGACCTCTTCGTTGTGGAAGGTGCCGCCTTCGGGCAATGTGGCATCGAGGATTACCCTGCCGACGGAGGTTTTTATTCTTTCATTGGCAGATACAGTTCGCGTTTCAGTGATTCCAGTCTCGTCGTTGGCTTCCATGATCTGTCTGCTGCCGATATGCACTTGGATGGGCGCGCGCAGGTCTATAGAGCCGAGTTCGTATGCCAGTATCGCATCGTCGGGATCTCGGAATGTGCGCCCCGCGCCCCGCGCTTTCTCGTCTATTATCGTCATGTAGTAGGTGCCTAGCACGATGTCTAGCGTCGGAGAGATGATGGGTTGTCCCGAACTGGGGGAGAGCATGTTGTTTGTGCTGAGCATCATCTGGCGCGCTTCCATAACGGCTTCGCTCGACAGCGGCACATGTACGGCCATCTGGTCGCCGTCGAAGTCGGCGTTGAATGCGGTGCATACCAGCGGATGGAGCTGTATCGCGCTGCCGTCGATTAGCACGGGTTCGAAAGCCTGTATGCCGAGTCTGTGCAGCGTCGGCGCGCGGTTCAGCAGCACTGGTCGTTCGGAGACGACCTTTTCGAGGATGTCCCAAACCTCTGGTCTGCTGCGTTCCGCCATTCGTTTGGCGGTCTTGATGTTGTGCGCGTAGCCTGTCGTCATCAGGCGGTTCATCACGAAAGGTTTGAACAGTTCCAGCGCCATTCGTCTGGGCAGTCCGCACTGATTTAGTTTGAGTTCGGGGCCAGCGACGATTACGGATCGCCCTGAGTAGTCCACCCGCTTGCCGAGCAGATTTTGCCGGAAGCGTCCCTGTTTGCCGCGAAGCAGATCGGAGAGGGATTTGAGTCTGTGGTTGTGGCTGCCGGCGACTGCGCGTCCTCGGCGGCCGTTGTCCACCAGCGCGTCGACTGCTTCTTGGAGCATCCTTTTTTCGTTGCGGACGATTATCTCGGGCGCCTGAAGTTCGATGAGGCGTTTCAGACGATTGTTGCGGTTGATGACTCTTCGGTAGAGATCGTTGAGATCGCTGGTGGCGAATCTGCCGCCGTCTAGCTGCACCATTGGGCGAAGTTCTGGCGGCAAGACGGGCAGAGTGGTCATAACCATCCACTCCGGCTTGTTTCTGCTTTCGAGGAAGGCGTTGACCACCCGCAGACGTTTGAGCGCCTTCTTTCGTTTCTGTCCGGAGTAGTTCTGCATCTCTCCGAGCAGCCGGTCGTGTTCTTCTTCCATGTCCATGTCGCGCAGTATTTCGAGTACTGCTTCTGCGCCCATGCTTGCATAGAAGATACCGGCATATCGGTCGCGCAGTTCGCGGTATTTCGTCTCTGTGAGCAGCTGCCGTACACAGAGGCCTTCGAGTTCGGTTATCTGTTCGTTCAGTTCTTCTTCGCGCGCTGCCTTGTCCTCTTCTATCTGAACGGAGAGAGCGTTTAGTTGGCCTTGCAGAGTCAGCCAAGGCTGGCGGGTCTCTACATCTGCCTCTTCGTCGCCGGTCTCTTCTGGCATCTCGCCCAGTGCGTCCAGCTCTGATTGAAGAGATGCGAGTTGGGAAGAGCCGTCTTCGTCTATTTTGGCCGCTCCGTCTTCGATCTCTTTGTGCAGCTGTTCGAGGCGCATTTCGCGCAGCTCTTCATCGACAGCGGTAACGAGGTACTGCGCGAAGTAAAGTACGCGGTCGAGGTTTCGGGGCGACAGGTCGAGGAGAACGCCGAGTCTGCTAGGGGTTCCTTTAGAGAACCAGATATGCGCGACGGGCGCTGCGAGGGAGATGTGTCCCATGCGTTCGCGCCTTACTCTAGCGCGGGCCACCTCGACGCCGCAGCGGTCGCAGATCACACCCTTGTACCGCATCTTCTTGTATTTTCCGCAGTAGCATTCCCAATCCTTGGTTGGGCCGAAAATGCGCTCGCAGAATAGGCCGTCCTTTTCAGGGCGCAGCGTACGGTAGTTGATCGTCTCCGGCTTCGTAACCTCTCCATACGACCATATCTCGATCATTTCTGGGGAGGCGAGGGATATCTTAACTGCGTTGAAGTCGTTGCCGGCCAGGACCATATTCACGCTCCATAAGTGGTTGGCAGTAGTAATCGGTCAGCAGTTGATAGTATTCGAGAAGTTCGGCATTTCGGCGGGCGGAGTATTTCTATCTTCCGCCCGCCCGATTTTTAGGTGGTTTGCTGGATATTCGATGGCAGATTCGCGTTCGTGCAGGTTCTGCTTTTCAGCGCGATGCAGGCGCGGCTAGTCATCGTCTCCAACGGGTATTTCCGAGTGTCGTTCGTTCGTCTGGCTCGGTTCGTCGTAATCGACTCGCGCTTCTGCCTCGATGATATTTTGGCCTATGTCGATATCGTCCATACCAGCGCCCATACCGCCGAGCGGTCTCGCGCCTTCCATATCTGCGCCGCCGATCAGTTCCAGCGGCGGTATATCCTCGAAATCGTCTTCTTCGAGGTCGCCGAAGCTGAACTCATCCTCCGGGTTTTCGTAGTCGAGATCGACGGACAGTCCGAGGCTCTGGAGTTCCTTCATCAGTACATGAAACGATTCTGGTATGCCGGGCTGGATGACATCTTCGCCCTTGACTATGGCCTCGTATGTTTTGACGCGGCCTACGACATCGTCGGATTTTACGGTGAGCATCTCTTGGAGGTTGTATGCGGCGGAATATGCTTCCAGCGCCCATACCTCCATTTCGCCGAAGCGCTGTCCGCCGAACTGCGCCTTGCCCCCCAGTGGCTGCTGAGTTATAAGCGAGTATGGCCCAGTGGAGCGCGCGTGTATTTTGTCTTCTACGAGGTGGATCAGCTTGAGCATATAGATCTGGCCTACGGTCACCGGCTGGTCGAATGCTTCGCCGGTTCTTCCGTCGTACAGTGTCGTTTTGCCGACTGTGGGGGCAGCATCCTGTCCTTCTCGATTGAGGCGGGCGACTTCCTCGAACAGTTCCTGTTCGGACATATCTTTGGTGTCCAAGCCGCGCTTTTCTTCGAGCCAGATTTTCACGCTGGCAGCGCGCGCGGCGCCGATCTTCGCGTCTGGGCCGAAGACGGTTTCATAGTCGTATCCGCGGTCGTCGAGCCATATGCGCACACTGTCGGTGTCGATGTGTTTCGCTGCTGAGTCGAGATTACGCGGGTCGAGCGCGCCGGACTGTTCGACTATCCATGCTTGCCCCAGAGCGTCTTCGATAGCGATGTCTGGGAAGCCGTCGAAGACGGGTGTACTGGCCTCGAAGCCGAGTCTGCCGGCTGCCCAGCCGAGATGCGTTTCGAGTACCTGTCCTAGGTTCATGCGCGATGGAACCCCCAGCGGCGTCAGGATGATATCAACGGGTGTGCCGTCTGGCAGGAAGGGCATGTCTTCTTGCGGGAGAATCCGCGCAACGACACCCTTGTTGCCGTGTCGTCCGGCCATCTTGTCGCCCTCAGTTATCTTGCGAGTCTGCGCGACCCACAGCCGCACGAGTTTGTTTACGCCGGGCGGGAGATCATCGTTGTTATCGCGGCTGAGTACGCGGACATCGATAATTTTGCCGCGCTGTCCGTGCGGAACACGGAGGGAAGTGTCCTTCACATCGCGCGCCTTTTCGCCGAATATAGCGCGGAGCAGCTTTTCCTCTGCGCTTAGCTCCGTCTCCCCTTTCGGGGTGATTTTACCGACGAGAATATCTCCGGGGCCGATCTCCGCGCCGATGCGAATGATGCCCTCTTCGTCGAGGTCACGCATGCTTTCGTCGCCCACATTGGGTATATCGCGCGTTATCTCCTCCGGGCCCAGCTTGGTGTCTCTGGATTCGACTTCGTGCTTTTCGATATGTATGGAGGTGAATCTGTCCTCTTCGACCAGTCGGCGGCTGATGATGATGGCGTCTTCGAAGTTGTAGCCTTCCCAGCTCATAAAGGCGACCATGACATTTTGGCCGAGCGCGAGCTCTCCGCCGTTTACGCCGCCGGTGGAGGAGCTGTCTGCCAGCACATCGTCCTTGCGGACTATATCGCCCTTGTTGACGAATGGACGATGGTTGATGCAGGTTCCCTGGTTGGAGCGGACGAAGTTGGCCAGTCTGAAAGTCTTGGTCTGGAGGCTTTCTTCATCGAAGACTTCGATGTATTCGCCGGTGACTTTGGTTACGACACCGTTCACATCGGATGTGATGACTTGTCCGCTGTCTTTGGCGACGCGCTCTTCGATACCGGTTCCGACGAGTGGAGGCTTCGGGCGCAGCAGTGGTACCGCCTGCCGCTGCATGTTCGATCCCATCAGCGCGCGGTTAGCGTCGTCGTGTTCTAGGAACGGGATAAGCGCGGCCGATATGCTGACCAGCTGTATGGGAGCGACATCCATATATTCGGTGTTTTCGGGAATCTCCATGAGGCTAACTTCTTCGCCTCGGCGCGTCTCCACTCGCTCGTCTGCGAACTGGCCGGCATCGTCCAGCCTGGCTGTGGATTGCGCTATGTGTACGGTCTCTTCTGCGTCGGCGGCCAGATAGACTATGTCATCTGGGCTGTCCGATACATATGGGCGTACTTTGACTTTCCGCTCAGGGAGCGCTGCTATCTGCGTCAGCCGCCCGTTGCGCCTTGTCGGGATGCCACCGGCTCTGAGTATGGTAGCGCCGTCGTCTGTTTTCACATCTTCCGTTATCGTCTTGCCATTGAGATTTGGATCTGTATTGAGAATCTCCGTTTGCACTTTTCGGTATGGGGTTTCGATGAAACCATATTCGTTGGTGCGCGCGTATGTTGCGAGTGAGCCTAGCAGCCCGATGTTTGGGCCTTCAGGGGTCTCTATCGGGCATATGCGTCCGTAGTGCGAGTGGTGAACATCGCGCACTTCGAAGCCGGCGCGTTCGCGGGAGAGCCCGCCTGGCCCGAGAGCGGAGAGTCTGCGTTTGTGCGTCAGTTCGGCAAGCGGGTTGGTCTGATCCATGAACTGCGACAGCTGTGAGCCTCCGAAGAATTCGCGCACGGCTGCGACGATTGGTCTGATGTTGATTAGCGCCGCAGGTGTCGTTTCGGCGGGGTCTGTCTGCGTGGTCATGCGGTCTTTGGTGACGCGTTCCATCCGTGTAAGGCCGAGTCGTACCTGATTTTGGATAAGCTCGCCTACGGAGCGTACACGGCGATTCCCGAGATGGTCAATGTCGTCAGGGCCTTGTGCGCCTGTGTTTATCTGGATCATCCGCCGTATCAGCGCCACGATGTCGTAAGGGTCGAGCGTGAGTTTGTCGAAGTCTTCGGCATTGTCTGGGTGGAGCTTGCGGTTTAGCTTGTAGCGTCCTACTCTGCCCATGTCATATCGGCGCGGGTTGAAGAACAGATTTTCCAGAAGATTACGGGCGTTGTCCACATTCGGCGGCTCGCCGGGTCGAAGTCTTCGGTAGAACTCTAGGAGAGAATCTTCGAGGTTGTTGGCTGCTGAGTCTTTCGACAGCGTCGTTTCGATGAACCTACGATCGCTGTCATCGACATCTTCGAAGAGCGAGACCATGCCTTCTGTGCTGCCGAAAGGTTTACGCGCAATGTCGTCCTCGCGCCCCTCTGCGTCGTAATATGCCCACAGGCAGCGAAGCAGGGTGGTTACCGGCGCTTTGCGTTTGCGATCGACTTTGACAGAGAGGACATCGCGGTTGGAGCTCTCGAATTCCATCCATGCGCCGCGATATGGTATCAGTTTGGCTGCGGCCAGAGGTCTGCCCGTGTTGGCGTCTTGTGTAGTGGTGAAATAGACGCCGGGCGAGCGCACCAGCTGGCTTACGACGACGCGCTCGGCGCCGTTTATGATAAAAGTCCCGGTGGATGTCATCATCGGTATGTCGCCGATGAATAGCCGCTGTTCTTTGATCTCTCCTTGTCCTGGCCCGCTCGCCTTGATTTTGAGCTGGACGGTTACATACAGCGCGGCTGCGTATGTGATCTCGCGCTCGCGGCACTCTTCTTCCGAATGCTTGGGCGGTTCGAATGAATGTTCACCCAGATTCAGCTCGAATCTGCCTCCGGGGAAGTCTTCTATTGGCGATATTTCATCGAAAAGGTCTCGAAGACCCTCTTCCTTGAAGTGTTCGAATGAGTCGAGCTGAACTTGAATGAGGTTGGGTATGTCGATGATTACGGGTATGCGGGAATAGGATCGCTTCGAGCTTATTCCGTTCTGAGCGCCGATCGTCTGCATGGTTGAGGTCATACGCTTTCACACTCCTGCTGTAAAGCTGTAAAGCGACGGACAAGGACAATGGTTGGACGGAATCCGTTTTGCATGTCTGATATGGCTATGGCCGAATCGTGTCGTTCCGGCCTGCGGGGAGATGAGGCGGATGCCCCATGAGGTGTTGGAGATTTGGAAAGATAAGCTGTTCTTCCAAAAGAGATAAGAGATAAAGCAAATAATATAGTATAACCAGTATCTAGGGTAACAGATGTCCTTGATGATGTCAAACAGGTATGGCCGCAATCGGAGCTCCGATGCGGCTGGGGGTTTAGCTGTTCGACGGCGCTCAGACGCGCTGGCGTTCGTCGCCCAGCCGAGCTGACCTTTTAGCTATCTTTCAATATGGCAAAGTCTCGTTATGGCTATGTCCTCTATAATCTGGTTTCTGGTACCGCAGGTCGGCGTTCCCGCCCCTCTCATACTCCGTACTCTATTTGCTCGCAATTTATCAGAACGGAGAGGGCTTCGCAATGCTTTATTCCGCGCTGGATTCCATAAATGGGATCATTGCAGTAATTGTAGCGTTCAGTGTTCTTTTTCTACATAGGCCGGCAGATTCGACCCTGGCGCGATGTTTTGGTATATGAGCGCACGATTGACTACCGAACAGATAATCTATAACATCACTGCTGAATCGTGTTTCTATATTCGATGTTCCATATTCATATAATGATTCTGTCATGCCATTCCACTTCGAGGAGGCGACATTGCTGGCTAAGGCCAAATCGTGTGCGGTTGTTGGGCTGGATGGTTTCGTTGTGGATGTGGAGGTCGATATTGCGCCTGGCCTGCCGCGTTTCGATGTGGTCGGTTTGCCGGATGCCGCCGTTCAGGAGTCGCGGGCGCGGGTTCGGGCCGCTGTCCGAAACTCTGGCTATGATTTCCCTCTCAGACGGATCACCGCGAATCTAGCTCCGGCTGATGTCCGCAAAGCGGGTTCATCCTATGATTTGCCGCTGGCCATCGCGCTGCTCGAGAGTTCAGGCCAGATAGAGGCTGTGTCAGATGATGTCATGTTTTTGGGGCAGCTGTCGCTGAATGGAGATCTGCTGCACACGGACGGCATTTTGCCGATGGTCGCACTGGCGCGCGAGTCTGGCTTCGGTACAGTGTTCGTGCCATATGTGGATATGCAAGAGGCTTCGCTCGTCGAGGGTATAAAGGTCTTGGGTTTGCAGGATCTGTCGTCGGTGTTGGCGTATCTGCGCGGAGATCTGCAGCATGAGCCTCCTGCGATGAGTTCTTATTCGGCGCTGTCTCGTCGTCCGCTCGGCGCGGAGCTCGATATTTCGAGCGTGCGCGGACAGGAGAGCGCCAAGCGCGCCTTGGAGATAGCCGCTTCGGGTGGTCACAATGTGCTGATGAGCGGGCCGCCCGGCTCTGGCAAAACGCTGCTGGCGCGCGCGCTGCCGTCCATCCTGCCGTCGCTGACTTACGATGAGGCGATCGATGTTACCAAGATATATTCTGTGGCTTCTTCCCTGCCGAAGGACAACCCACTGATTATCGACCCGCCGTTCCGTTCACCGCATCACACTATCTCGTATGCTGGGCTGATCGGCGGCGGTTCGCGTCCTCGTCCGGGCGAGATAACTCTCGGTCATCGCGGCGTTCTGTTTCTGGACGAACTGCCGGAGTTCGGACATCGGATTCTGGAGGCGCTGCGCCAGCCGCTCGAGGATAAGCGAGTCGTTATAAGCCGCGCGCAAGGCTCGGTGGAATATCCGTCTAACTTCATGCTGGTGGGCGCGATGAATCCGTGTCCCTGCGGCTATTATGGAGACCCGCATCGTGAATGCGTCTGCTCCACGGATCAGGTTGCGCGCTATAACAAGCGTATCAGCGGGCCGATGATGGACCGTATCGACATATTCATCGAAGTTCCCCGCGTCGAATTCGATAAGCTGGTCGCGGAGTCGCCCTCGGGGGAGTCTTCGGAGACGGTGAAGGAGAGGACTAGCCGCGTGCGTGAGGTTCAGCAGGAGCGTTTCGATGGTACACCTATTATGACCAACGCCGATATGGGGCCGAATCATGTTCACCGTTTTTGCCAGCTGGAGGATGCCGCCGCCGCGCTGATTCGGAGCGCGATGCAGAGGATGCATCTTTCAGCGCGCGTCTATCATCGTGTTCTGAAACTCGCTCGTACCATCGCCGACCTGGCCGGCTCCGAGATGATAGTCACAGCGCACATAGCAGAGGCGCTTCAGTACCGTCCACCGGAGCGCGCCTGATATTCGGCTCCCTGTACGGGATCTAGCCGCGTCCAGACTACGGCAGGAGCCACAGAATCCGCTCGATGGTGGCTGTTAGAGGGTGACTTTCGCATATTCTCTTCATTCGTGACTCTCGCGCCGTATGCGTCGATGTGATATATACTGACCGACATGCGAAACGCGCCTGAAGACCCAACCCGCGTCCGCGCGTCTGCGTCCGAAAATGGCGCGCGGTCTGCGGCGGCGGGTTCCGACTCCGAATCCGCTGGAGGAGCGCGGGGAGGCTGGCGAACCACTTTCCATTCCCTGAAGTATAGAGAGTTCCGCTTTCTATGGCTGGGGATGGTCTTTCTGATGCTCGGCATTCAGATGCAGATGGTCGTCAGAGGCTATCTGACATACGAGCTGACCGACTCGCCGTTCATCTTGGGCGTGGTCAACGCCGGATTTGCGATACCGATGCTGTCGCTCGCGCTGTTCGGCGGCGCGGTGGCAGACCGCATGGAGCGCAAGCGCGTCATTCAGATCGGTCAGGTCGTCGCTGTGCTTCTCGCGCTGTTCGTGGGCATCTCTATAGTTACCGATACGATAACTTGGATTCATCTGTTTATGGTGTCGATGGCGCAGGGGGCGCAGTTCTCTTTCTTGATGCCCGCGCGTCAGGCGCTGATTCCGCAGCTCGTGGGGCGTGAGAATCTGACGAATGCGATGTCGCTGGACGCGGCGGCGATGAGCGCGACGACGCTGTTTGCCCCCACCGTCGGCGGAGTGCTGTACGGCGTTATAGGGCCGGAAGGTGTCTATTTTCTCATAGCCGGATGCGCCGCCGTGGCCGTTGTGTTCACCTCGTTCGTATCGGCAAGAGGCGGTATGGCGCACAGACCGAGCGTCCCCGTCGCCAACGATATTATGCTGGGTCTGAAGTATGTCTGGCGCAGTCCGGTAGTGCTTATTCTGCTGATCATGGGGTTGGCGACTGCGCTTTTGGCGATGCCGTTCAGGTTCTTGCTGCCGGTGTTCGTGGTGGATGTTTACGGGCGCGGGCCGGAGGCGCTTGGTCTGCTGGTAACTGTCATGGGCTTTGGCGCCCTCGCCGGCTCGCTGTTCATCGCGTCGTTCGGCAGGCGACGGCGGGGGATGCTGCTGCTGGCGGGCAGTTTCGTATCCGGAATTGCGCTGATTTTGGTATCGCTCATGCCGATCTACTATGCCGCCGCCGCGCTGATGATACTGCTTGGGCTCGGCGATGCCGCGCGACGCACGCTGAATCAGGCGCTGATAATGGAGGCTGTGGATGACGCCTATCGTGGTAGAGTGATGAGCGTCTTCATGATGAACTTCGGGCTGATGCCGCTCGGCGTTCTGCCAGCAGGCGCGCTGGCGGAACGAGTGGGAGGCCAGCTCGTCATCGGCGTGCTGGGAACGCTGCTGATTCTGACGACGATGGCGGTCTTACTCTCCCAGCGGCGTCTTAGACAGCTGGATTAAGCGGACAGGATAGGCAGGAAGGATAGGATAGATAAGGGAATGGATGAGATAATGGAAATACCCGCTGTTTCTTCTGGTCTCTTAGAGTATCCGGATGTCGTTTGCGTCGGCATGATAACGCCTGCGCGGGTGATGGTGGTGGATACCCTGCCAGATTGGAATACCGGTACGAGCTGGGAGCTGGGCGCGGAGTTCGTATCGGACGATGCGGCCATAGTCGCAGGTCTGCTTTCGTCGTGGGGCGGACGCGCGCGGCTGATCGGTACCGCGCTGGGAGATGATGATGCTGGACGCGGCGCAATCCGAATGCTGCGCGAGCTGGGCGTGGAAGGCGAATTCGAGCTGCGAACAGGGATCGAAACTCCGTTCGAGATCGATATATCCGATGCCGCGGGTGGGCGTACCTATCTATGGAATCGGCGAACGGAGATTCTAGCGACTCTGGACGAGGCGGATTTGTCTTCTATTGGCGTTAGCGACGATAGAAGACTCGCCACACGCCTGCTGTATGCCGACTGGTACGACATGCCGCATAACCTGCGCGCGATTCGGCGGGCGGCGGACGCTGGTATCCCTGTGATGCTGAATCTCGAACATGCCCACGCCGATGGCGATATGCTGGATACTCTTTTGCCGCATGTGGATATATGCCAAGCCACCACCGACGCCGCGCAGATAGGCTCGGATGCGCAGCCGGTCGCCGAGCTGCTGCTGGGGCGTGGTGTCGATACCGCGCTGGTTACGCTGGCAGCTGGCGGCGCAGTCGGGGCGACAGTCGGCGAGGCGCTGTATGCACAGGCTCCCGCGCTGCCCGTAATCGATACCTGCGGCGCGGGAGCGACCTTCTCTGCAGAGTACATACGCAGTCGGCTTGCAGGCGAGGAACTCGAAGGCGCGTTGAGATCGGCGGTGGCCGCCGCTTCACTCGGATGTACCGTCGTAGGGCCGACAGCCTTCCCTCGCGCGAGGGTGGATGCGCTGGCGGAATCCCTGACGGTTCGGCGGCTGGCGTAGATTTTGGAAAACGCGCGACGAAATATACGCCGCCACCCACTGGCCGCAACCCACTGTATGGAGCGCTGTCCATTATAGACTATAGACTGCAATTTTAAGGTGCGATTGTCAGCCTGTGAATACATCGAACGAATCCAGCCCAGCCGCTCGAATCGGCGATCTGACCATACGACAGCGACGGGCAATCCGCGCGTGGTGCATGTACGACTGGGCGAACTCGGCGTTTGCAACCAGCGGTGTAGCAGCTATCTTCCCCGTCTATTTCGTCGTGTTATTCAAGGATTCGCTTGGGGAGAGCGGGACTTTCTTCGGTATCGATCTCACTGCAAGCGCTGTTTGGAGCGTTGGCGTTGCTCTATCGACTGCGGTCGTCGCTCTTTCCAGCCCTGCGCTGGGAGTGATAGCCGACCGCGTTCCGATAAAGAAGGCGCTGCTGGCTGTCTATACCTTCACTGGCGCGCTGTTCACCGTTCTTTCCTTCTTTGCGGTGTACACTGGCGAGGCGTGGCTCTGGATGTTCGGCATGTTCTCGCTCGCCAATGTTGGCTTTGCGGGCAGTCTGGTTTTCTACAACTCGTTCTTGCCGCACCTAGCGCCGCGCAACCTCCAAGACGATGTGAGCAGTCGCGGATTTGCGTATGGCTATATCGGTGGCGGCCTGCTCTTAGTGGTTCATCTCGCGCTGATACTGGCGGTTCAGGATTCCGATATTTCGGACTTGGTGACGCGCTGTGTGATGTCATCCGTCGGAGTCTGGTGGTTCGGCTGGTCGTTGTGGACGCTGAAGGTGTTGCCTGAGCCGCCTTTACAGCAAGCGGTAACTGGTCTGAATCCGCTGTCCGCCGCCACACTCGCCTTTAGTGAGCTGGCGCGCACATTCCGAGCTATTTCCCGATTCGAGGTGGTATCCATATACCTCGCCTCGTACCTGTTGTTCAATGATGGCTTGCAGACTGTCATGGCTATTGGCGGGGCTTTCGCGGCGGATGTCTTGCGGATTCCTCTGGCGTTCAATATGGCGACTATTCTAATAATACAGTTCGTCGCCGCGCCGGGCGCGTTGGTGTTCTCACGGCTGGCTCGCCGTACTTCGACGAAGATCGCGCTGATAATCGCCCTGCTCGTTTGGATGTTGGTCGTACTGCTAGGTGTCGCGCTCGTTCCTCTGATGCCGGAAGAACACGGCGACTTCGATTACAGGCTGGAATATGACGGAGACGCCGGCGCGTATGTGACTGTTCACGCGCCCGATACCGCCGACGAGACCTTGCCGACTGGCTTTGCCGAACGGCTGAGCGAGGGCGAATCGGTTACTGCTGGCGCGGTGCGGCGTCTGCTGGAGGATGCGCCGCGCGTGGAGGATTTCCCCTACGGTATATCGATACGCGGCGGGACGCTGGATGGCGAAACCGCGCTAGGCGCGGCGCACCCGGCCCTGCTTGGCGAAGGCCCCCTCGACTGGTGGCCGAGTTTCGTCAGAACGGTCTTGTGGGAGCCGCTTGGTATGAAGACAGGATACCAGTGGATCATGCTCGGCGTGTTGGTCGGCTGCGTAATCGGAGGTTCGCAGGCGTTGGCGAGGAGCCTGTTTTCGCAGATAACGCCCGAGTCACGCAGTGGCGAATTCTTCTCGTTCTTCGGATTCATGAGCCGCGCCTCAGTCGTCTTCGGCCCAATCCTGTACACATTCGTAGCGGCGTTGATAGATACACGCGCCGCCATCGCGTCTCTGCTCGCTCTCATCGTGGCTGGGACTATCATGCTGAAATGGGTGAATGTCGAGGAGGGCGCGCGCGTGGCGGCAGAGGAGGATGCGAAGGGAAGGGTGCAGCCTCAGATACTCCAGCCATAGAGCCATAGCCCATGCCGGGTGCATCCCCGCCTTTTCGGATGTTCGCAAACCTCGCCATAGAGCCATAGCACAATGTCATAGGCGGAGAGACGGACGATAGAGTCATCGGATGTCATCTAAAGACGACGGCCTTTACAGCGCGCCCTCGTGAAAAAGGATACAATTCAGCCAATCAGCGCGGCCAATCAGTTTTCGTTCGAGAGGTGGTAACAGTGACTGTTTCTAATCATTCTGTAAAAGACATCGACCCCAAGATGCTCGACGCGCTGGATTGGCGCTGCATCGGCCCGCCGAGGGGCGGACGAGTAGTCGCGGTAGCCGGAGACCCGGAGGCTCAGGGTACATTCTACTTCGGCGCATGCGCTGGCGGCGTGTGGAAGACTTACGATGGAGGCACTTACTGGGAGAATGTCTCGGACGGATTCTTCCAGACCGCATCCGTCGGCGCAATCGCAGTCTCGGACTCCGACCCCGCCGTCGTCTATGCGGGTATGGGCGAAGCCTGTATCAGGCTGGATGTAACGCACGGCGACGGGGTGTACCGCACGATCGACGCAGGCCGCTCGTGGCAGCATCTCGGTCTGGCGGATACTCGGCATATATCTCGCGTTCGCATACATCCATCGAACCCGGATATCGTATATGTCGCCGCGCTCGGCCACGCCTTCGGCCCCAACGATCAGCGCGGCGTGTTCAGATCCGTCGATGGCGGCAAAAACTGGGAACAGACGCTGTTCGTGAGCGAAAACGCCGGCGCGGCAGACCTCAGCATGGATCCGACCAACCCGCGCGTGCTGTTCGCGTCTATCTGGCAGGCCAGGCGCAACTTCTGGAATCTCTCCAGCGGCGGTCCCGACAGCGGCCTCTGGCGCACTATGGACGGCGGCGATACTTGGGAAGATATATCTGCCAATCCAGGTCTCCCCGAAGGCCCGTTCGGACGAATCGGCGTGACCGTCGCGCCGTCCCGTCCTGGTCGCATCTACGCTACCATAGAAGCAGCCAAGCCCGGCGTGTTTCTCTCCGAAGATTACGGCGATACTTGGGAGCTGGTCTCCGACGACCACGATCTTCAAGGGCGGCCTTGGTACTATCAGCACATATTCGCCGATCCGCAGGACGCCGATACCGTCTGGGTATTGAATTACGCCGCTTGGAAGTCTATCGACGCGGGACGCACTTGGGCGGAGGTTTCCACGCCGCACGGGGACAACCATGATCTTTGGATAGACCCGCGCAATTCTCAGCGGATGATCGAGGGCAACGATGGCGGCGCGTGCGTCAGCTTCAACGGGGGGGATACCTTCTCCACTATTTACAATCAGCCGACGGCGCAGTTTTACCATGTCGCGACGGATACACAGTTCCCATATCGCGTGTATGGCACTCAGCAGGACAACAGCGCGATAAGCGTGCCGTCGCGTACACACAAAGGCGGAATCACCTGGGGCGACTGCTACACGGTCGGCAGCTCCGAGAGCGGCTATATCGTAGTCGATCCGACAGATCCGAACATCGTCATATCCGGCGCAATTGGCTCATCGCCGGGTGGCGGCGGAAATATGCTGCGATACGACCACTCCACCGGACAGGTTCGCATAATCACAGTATGGCCTGAGCTGAATACAGGGTTCGGCCCTGTGGATGCCAAGTACAGGTTCCAGTGGACATATCCGATCCTGTTTTCTCCACATGATCCAGGCGCGCTGTATGCGGCCGGAAACATCGTCTTTCGCTCACGCGACCAAGGCGGCAGCTGGGAGCCGATCAGCCCAGACCTGACGCGAAACGAGCCTGACAAACTTCAGCCCTCCGGCGGAGATGTTACCGGCGACGCATCCGGCGCCGAGACATACTGCACCATATTTTCGTTCACCGAATCGTCACACGAGGCTGGAGTCTTCTGGGCAGGTTCTGATGATGGCCTCGTTCACATATCCCGCGATGGCGGAGAGAGCTGGCAGGATGTTACTCCAAAATCGCTGGAGGAGTGGACACGGATAGATATGATAGAGGTTTCGCCGCACGATCCTGCGACGGCTTACATGTCCTGCACCCGTTACAAGCTGGACGACAACCGCCCGTTCCTGTTCCATACATCCGACTATGGGCAGAGCTGGAGATCCATTAGCGACAACCTGCCACAGGATGACTTCACGCGCTGCATACGAGAAGACCCCGCGCGTCCGGGCATGCTGTATGTGGGAACTGAGACGACGGCCTATGTATCGTTCGATTACGGGGATAGCTGGCATTCGATGCGAGGTAATCTGCCCGTCGCGCCGGTCTATGATCTGACGATAAAAGACGATGATCTCGTCGCGGCGACGCATGGGCGGAGCTTCTGGATACTGGACGGTCTCAGCAATCTGCGTCAGCTGTCCGGCGACTTCGCCGATGAGGATGTTCACCTCCTGACGCCGCCGACGAAGATACGCATGGCCGCGCCGTTCAGAGGACGCGGAGGCAGCCGCTCCAAGAGCTATCAGCTTGCGCTTGGAGCGGCGGTTGCGTTCGTCGATACGAAGGACGAATACGGACGAATAGAGCGGAGGATGCTCGACGCGGGCGCGAACCCACCGGGTGGAGTCCGTGTATGGTACTGGCTGCGGGACGAGCCGGAAGGCGATGTTACGCTCGCGTTCCTAGACGCGGATGGCGCGGAGATAGCCTGCTATTCGAGCGCGGCGACGGATCCCGCAGATGATGGCGGCGACTCGCGCGGGCTGCGCGTCCCGGCCAAGTCGGGGATGAACCGGTTCGACTGGAACATGCGCTATCCGGGCGCGCGCAAGGTGCCGGGCGACAAGACCACGGCGGACAGCCTGCGCGGGCCGCTCGCGCCTCCGGGAAACTATGCCGCGCGGCTGACGGTGGGCGAGCAATCACAAACGGTCAGTTTCGACATGGTGAAAGACCCGCGAGTGGCGGCAACGCAGGAGGATTTCGATGCGCAGTTCGAGCTGCTAATTGGCATCCGTGACAAACTGAGCGAGACGCACGATAACATCAACAGCCTGCGCAGTGTCCGCGCGCAGGTCTCCGAATGGTCTTCCCGCGCAAAGGGGAGCGCGGCTGAGCAGCCAGTCGCGGCGGCGGCGGAGTCTATAGATGCCAAACTGTCCGAAGTCGAATCGGCTCTGATACAGACGGGGTATCGCGGCGCGCGAGACAGGCTGCATCTGCCAATTCGATGGAACGCCAAGCTCGCGGGACTAGTTCCCGTCGTAGCTGCGTCCGACTTTCGCCCGACTCGGCAGGCATACGATGTATTCACTGCCTTCGGCGAAACGCTCGACGGACACTTCGCTGAGCTGCAGCGCATATTCGACGAAGACCTAGAAGAGTTCCGCAACCTTCTCGCTGAGCTGGAGGTGCCGTCGATAACTCGATAGCGCCGCCGAGCGCGCAGCAGTAGCAATATCTGATAGAGAGAGCATAAATCGTGCGCGGTATTCTGCGGAGAGCGGGTGAGGCGCGCGATTTATGCGTATTTATTATCGTTCAGGTGTCTGCATCATATATATGATATTGGACAACCGGAGACTATACATACGGGCTCTCGAATTAGGATTCTAGGATCCGCCCCTCGACTGGAGTCACCGGCATTGCTAGAACGAACTGAGTACATAGCAACTCCTGTATCAGGGTGTCGAATCTGCCCATGTTGGGTTCTATAACTACACATTCGTCGAGTCCAAGAGTTTGTGCGCTCTCTATATGTTTCTGAACCCTCCGGCCTTCCGATACGCTCAGTGTAAGCAAAATACTGCGCGCTCCTCGATAGATGTTTTTCAGCGCAGCGCCTTCGAGGTCGGCTTGTTTCCAACGCTCTCTGAGAGATACCTTACATGATAGAATAACCGGATGCCGGGGAGAATAGAGCAGAATATCGTATATAACATTCGGAATGTTGGCAACTACAGCTTGACAATAAATCGGATATATTCCCAAATTATAAAGCGTATTCAGTACTAATCCTTCGAATATCTTTCCATTTCTGCTACGCTGAGATGATGCGGAGGTGTTGTAATTATTTTTTATACCATTCGTAGCCAATCGTTATGAACTCAGAGGCATTTACATCTTCGGGTATGTTTTTAACGACATTTTGGTATTCAGCCGGCAACCCTAGAGAGTCAAGGTTGTTCCAAATTCTTGCTGTATCCTGTTGCGACTCATTTCGCAGAATTTAGATGAAATCTCTATGCCGATAGATTTGCGACCGTTGCTAATAGATTCGATCATTGTCGTTCCTGAACCGCTGAATGGATCGAGTATCGTATCCTCCTTGAACGAAAATAGCTGAATGCAACGCTTAGGCAATTCTCGTGGAAACGGAGCTTCATGCCCGATCTGCTTGCGCCGAGATTCACCGGAAAACTTCCAGACCCCTCCAACCCATTCCATGAAGTCGTCGCGGCCAATCGTAGAGGTGCCCTGATTCCCGCGCCGCCATTCGTCCTTGTACAGCACAATTATGGTTTCGACCGGAGCGATGATGTGTGGCGCGCTAGCAGAGAGCCAACTGCCCCATGCTGTGCGTTTGGAAATGTTGCCTTCGTTCCAAATTATGGTTGCATGATACTTCCAGCCCACTTCCATAGCAGTTCGTGTTATGTCAGCTGTTAGGGGGGCCTTCCCTTGTTTATTCTTGTCTAGAGAGACATTTACACATAGACGACCTTTGGGCTTCGCCCAGTGGTAACAGTTCTCTAGCCAGTTGCGCGAGAACTGAACATAAGCGTCATATGTGATAGAGTCATCGTTGCCATCATATTCCATACCCACATTATAAGGAGGGGAGGTTACTATCAGATCGATAGATCCCGGATCCAAAAGGGAGATATCTAATGTATTCCCGTTAATAAGCCAATTTTCGTGATCGTCGCTGAAAATAGGATACTTCGCAGCTCCTCTCGTGTTATGACTTTCCGCACTATCGGTTATGGTGTTTGGCACACTTATCCCTGGCAGAGTATTCACTGTTGGCATAGCGATTTCCCTTACTGTTTTCTTACTGATAGACTTCTCATAGTAGCATTCACATTGTCATATCTCGATAGGCCGAAGACCAATTGGTTTGTATATCCTTAAAATATCTGTGCATCGACCTTGCTCTTTAAGTTCTATACTATACTTTCTCTCACAGAATTATGAGTACAATCAGCTACTATTTTAGTGAAAAGGCTAGTTCGCTAGGCTGGTTTAGTCAGGTTGTACACCAGCCCTAGCCGCCGTGTCAGCTGTGTGTAGAACGCTGTTCGCGGGTGAGCGCGCAGGAATCGGGCTTCGTATGGGCTTCGCCTTATCGTAACCTCGAAGTCTGATTCCAGCTCCACATCTTCCATACCGTCCACGCTCAGCGCGGCGTGTTCGCCATCGGTGGCCGCCAATATGACCTCAGTATCCTCCGGCAGCACGAGTCCATCGCGCAGCCCTGTATGTGGCGCGACGGGCTGGAGCATCATCATAAGGGCTTCGGGGAAGAAGATCGGCCCGCCGGCGGAGAGAGCGTAGCCGGTGCTGCCGGTAGGCGTGGAGACGATAACGGCATCGGCGCGATAAGATGTGAGGAATTCGCCGTTCACAGTGGTGTCTATATCCAGCAGCCGCGCCACTCCGCCACGCCCGACGACGACATCGTTCAGCGCGTCGGCGCGCAAGACCTGCTTGCCTCTGCCGTCCGTGACCCGCGCGCGCAGCATCATCCGCTTTTCGACACGGACATCGCCGCGGTGAATGTCCGCGTTCAGATACAACGGCAATCTCTCCGCCGCGTCTTCCACATGCAGCTCGCTCATAAATCCGACGCGCCCCAAGTTGACTGCGACTATCGGAATCTCGTGCGGCGCGATGGCGTGTACCGTGCGCAGAATCGTACCATCGCCGCCTGCGACCACCACCAGCGCGGTATCGCCGAACTGGTCTTCATTGCGCGAGATTTCCACAGCGGACGATACCCATGATCTTCCGCCCAAATCCAGATTCGAGATGAGGGACTCGATCAGCTGCGGGGCTTCTGGTACGAGCGCGTTATAGACGAATCCGATGAGCTGCATAGGCGTTCTCAGTGCGCAGGGTAATGGGTGGTAGTATTATATGATGAGTGTCTGTCGAATGGCTGTTAACGATCTAGCCGACGGCAACAGTTTAGCAGTCTTTACGCGCCGCGTGTCGGATGAGTGTCCAGCGCCGGCAAGTGGGGCTTAGAACGGGACATTTATTGCCTGTCACAGGCCTGTTACAATGGCTCGATACAATCTGGGGCTTGCTACAATCTGCTCATGAATTTCGATAATACAGCCAATATAGACGATACAGCTGACATATCCGATCGATTTCATCCCCAGTCTCGAGATCGGGAGATCGATGTCGATGAGGAAGATGTCGATAGAGACGGAGAGAGTTCTCTCTGTGAGCTGCGTATGTCCTCGCTCTCTCTACTGGACTTCGACGAAGTGCGGCAGAGGCTGGCCGACCGCGCCTATTTCCACGAAGCTCGGCAGCTGGCGTTGGAGATAGCCCCGTCGTTCGACCCGTACGAAGTCGCCCGGCTTCAGCGTGAGACGGCGGATGCCAGAGCGTTGCTCGACGAGATAGATGACATCTTTCTCCAGTCCGATACCGATACGAGCGAGCTGGTGGCAAGAGCCGTCATCGGCGGAATACTGACGGGAGCCGAGCTGCTGGCGGTGGCAGATTCGCTGGAGGTGCATCGGCGCGCGCGGACGGCGGCCAGAGCCGCGCATGTCGCCCCACTCATGGCGGAGATCGCCGAGCTGATTCCGGATCTGCGTGAACTGCAGCGGCAGATACGCTCCAAAATCGACGGCAGAGGCGATGTGGTGGACGATGCCACTCCCACGCTCCGGGCGTTGCGCTCTCAGGTGCGGCAGGCGCATTCGGATGTAACGGCGGAACTTCAGCGGTTCATACAGTCCTCCACGGTGCGAGACTCGCTCCAAGATCCGATAATTGCCGTTCGCGGCGATCGTCTGGTGGTGCCGGTGAAGGTGGAGCGGCGACATCGTGTATCGGGAATAGTTCACGATGCGTCGAACACCGGCGCGACGGTGTTCATCGAGCCGTTTTCTACGGTGGAGATGGGCAACCGCTGGCGCGAACTTGCGCTGGAGGAGGAGCGGGAGGTGGCGCGCGTCCTGCGGGACATGTCCGCGCTGGTGGGCGCGACTGGAGAGGATATAAGACTTGCCGACCGAATGACCGCGCAGCTGGATTTCGCGCTCGCCCGCGCTCGATACGGCAGAAGCCTCGACGCCGTTACCCCTGCGATTATTCAGTGGCGTTCGGGCGATGCCAGCCCGGATGACGCTAGTTCGGTCTCGGACGATGCCGAACAGCCCAGCGCGGAGCTAGAGCCGCGTCTGCGGCTGATACGCGCGCGGCATCCCCTATTGGAAAGAGACGCGGTGCCGCTGAGCGTGGATATTGGCCCGGACTGGTGTTCGCTGGTCGTAACCGGCCCCAACACCGGCGGCAAGACTGTGGCGATGAAGACCATAGGGCTTGCCGCGCTGATGCACCAGTCTGGGATTCAGATACCCTCGGCGGACGGCAGCGCGCTGCCCATATTCGACGGCGTATTCGCCGACATCGGCGATAAGCAGAGCATCAAGGAGTCGATATCCTCCTTCGGTTCGCACATGCGCAGCGTCATCAGGATTCTTCGCCACGCCGGGCCCCGTTCCCTCGTGCTGCTGGATGAACTTGGCGCCAGCACCGATCCCGAAGAAGGCTCCGCGCTGGCAAAGGCTATCATAGGGCATCTGGCGTCCCAATCCGTCGCCACTGTCGTTACGACTCATCATCGGAATGTCGCCGCATTTGCCGAGACGAACACAGCCATTATGAACGCCAGCTTCGAGCTGAACCCGGAGACGCTGGAGCCGACTTATCGTATGACGGTGGGCGTTCCTGGCAGAAGCTATGCGATGGCGGTGGCCGAACGGCTAGGGATTCCGCCGTCTATTTTGGCGCAGGCGCGCGATCTGATAGAGCCTCAGCACATGCTGTTCGAAGACTGGATGAACGAACTCCAGCATGAGCGGAGCCAGCTTCAGACGAACTTGGAGAGCGCGTCTCTTGCGCGGGCGGAGGTCGAAGCTCTGCGAAGGGAGGCTGAGACACTGCGTGAGCAGGCGCGCGCTCAGCTAGATTACATAATCGACAGGCGCGAGGATATTGTGGAAACTGCGCGCGCTGTCATTGCGCAGCGATTCGCCGAGGCGGGGAGAAAGTTGGAGGGCATCGAGGCCTCGCTGAGGTGGGCCGCGCCGGTCTCGACGATTACCGCGCGCCACACCGGCGATGAGCCAACGCCTGTCGAACGCGCCGAACGCATACGCCGCGAACTGTCCGCCGTAGATCTTCCCGATCCTGTTCCGGTCGTTCGCCGAAAGCTCGCGGCGCGTCCGCTGGGCGTGGGCGATGCAGTCTTCGTGCGCGGCATGAACTTGCACGGCTCGATTGCCGATTTGAACGCGCGAAACGAAGAGGCGGTGGTTGCTATCGGCAATGTGCGAATCAGCGTCGATATGCACAGGCTTTCGCGCGTGGAGGCCGACGATGACGATAGGGGCAGTGTCAGAGTCGCCGCCGAGCGTCCTACGCCGTTCGGCGCGAACCTCGGCCCTGCGCTGACCGATCCGGAGATAGACCTGCGCGGGATGCGCGCGGACGAGGCGCAGGTGAACTTGGACGAGTTTCTAGACCACGCTTTGCGAGACGGGTTGACGCGGCTTCGCGTAATACATGGTCGAGGCACCGGAGTTCTCAGAAATGTGGTACGCGAACATCTCCGCCATCATCGCTCGGTCAGAGGTTACGGACCGGAGCCGAGAGAGCGCGGCGGCACGGGCGCGACTTGGGTAGATCTGGAAGATTGAGGCTCTCGACTTTTGGCGATACATCTGTCCGAATGGGCTGTAATGCCTGTGCTGTAATGGCTGTGATGATAGTGGCGATAGCAGCGGCTCTGAGCGGCGTCGCCTGCGCCGAGCCGCGAACGGAGGCGGCGAACACGCCAGCGATCGAGGTGAACATAGCGCGCCCGTCAACGCCGATGCCGACACCTATGCCAACCCCTACGCCAACCCCTGCGCCGACACTTGTTCCTACTATGCCTCCTCCACTGGTGGCATTCGACTCTGCTGCGCTGCCCGTGGTCGAGATCGGCGGAGAGGTCTTCGATGTCGAAGTAGTCTTCACCCTTGAGGATAGAAGTCGCGGACTGTCCGGGCGGGACACGCTCGCCGATGGGGCTGGGATGCTGTTCGTGTTCGAGTCTGGGGAAACTTCCTCCTTCTGGATGCGTGGGATGCGCTTTCCTCTGGATTTCGTCTGGATTGGCGATGAATGTACCGTCGTGGATATAGATGCCGATGTGCCGCTCGCCGTTGGCGTGAGCAGCCCGCCGCTGTACGACTCCGACTTCCCAGCGCGTTACAATCTCGAAATAGCCGCCGGAAAGTCCGCGGCTCTCGGCATCGAGGTAGGCGACGCAGTATCGTTTAGCGGTTTCTACGGCAGAGGGGTGGTGTGCTGATGTCCGATTCGTCTTCGCCATTGAAGATCGTATTCATGGGGACGCCTTCGTTTGCGATTCCCGCGCTAGACGCGCTGCTTCGGGCCGGCAATGATGTCGTCGGTGTCTTTACGAAACCGGATAGGCGTTCGGGACGCGGGCGCAGGTTGCATCCCACGCCGGTGCGGGCGTTCGCGGAGGAGCGAGGCTTGTCCGTGTTCACGCCGAAGTCGCTCCGGGGTGATCGCGCGGCGCAGGCGCAGATCGCGGCGCTGGCGCCGGATGCGATCGTCGTCGTCGCGTATGGCCTGTTTCTCCCTCCGGCTATACTCGCCGCGCCTCGACTGGGCTGCCTAAACATTCATCCTTCGCTCCTTCCTCGATATCGAGGGCCGTCGCCTGTCGTATCCGCCATACTGCGTGGGGACAATATGACGGGAGTTACGATCATGCTATTGGATGAGGGTATGGACACCGGCCCGGTTCTGGCGCAGGTCGGGACGCGCATCGGAGCGACTGAGACCGCGGAGTCGCTTACATCTCGCCTATTCGAGATGGGCGCGGAGCTGCTGGCCGAGACTCTGCCCGACTGGAGCGCGGGGCGTATTCAGCCCAAGTCGCAGGACGAGCGCGCCGCGACGGTTACGCGGCTCTTGCGGCGCGAAGACGGCTTGCTGGATTGGACTAGAGGGGCGGACTGCATCGAGCGGCGGATTCGCGCATTCGATCCGTGGCCTGGCGCCTACACACGCTGGCGCGGGCAGACGCTAAAGATTCTACGCGCAGCCCCGTCAGACGCTGGCTCGAATACTAGCGCTGGCGATGAATCGACGATGGCGAAACCGCCTGGGACTGTCGTGAGACTGCCGCTGTCGGGAATCGGCGTCGTAACCGGCGCGGGCGTCTTGGAGATTCTGTCGGTGCAGCTGGAGGGGCGCCGAGCGTCTTCAGTCGAGGACTTCGCGCGCGGGCAGCAAGACTTCATCGGGTCCGCGCTGGGCAAAGAGACGGCTCTCTAGCTTGGGGAGAGTTTCCTGAGAAAACATGTCGAGACAGAATTATGACCCGTGAATCATATCCGAGCGACCTGCTATACGATCAATAGGCCATGGCTATATTGGAGCCATTTGGATTCCCGTGTCGGGCAGGCACAAGCAATAGGCACAAACCAGCTACAGATTGCTCATGTAGTAACCTACGCGGGGTTCTGTAAATAGGTATTTCGGATTCCTCGCGTCATCGCCCAACTTGCGGCGCAGGTTCTTTACAGCAGCGCGAAGCAACTGACTCTCACCGAAGTACTCCGATCCCCAGACTCGCTCGAGTATCTGGTCTTGTGTCAGTACACGCCCAGCGTTAGTGGAGAGTTCCAAGAGCAGCTTGTATTCGGTCGCGGACAACTTCACGGGATGGCTAGCTATGGTCACATTGCGGCCTGCATAATCGATAGTCAGGTCTCCTGTGCGGTAGGATTGACGCGGTGCAGTCACATCAGCCGAGTCTCTCTTTCGCAGAGATGCCGCGACTCTCGCTACCAATTCAGTTGGGGAGAAGGGTTTCACGATGTAGTCATCGGCTCCCATGCTGAGAGCTTTTACTATGTTCTCCTCCTGGTCATTCGCAGACAGGAAGATGATCGGCGCGTCGGATACATGGCGAATATTTCTCATCAGCTCGAACCCGCTGGTTCCGGGCACCATTAGATCTAATATGACGAGGTGCGGCTGCTCCATCTCGAACATATACATCATCTCATCCGGGTTGCTGGTCCCAGACAGCTTGTATCCATGCTCCGAGAGTATGCTGCGAAGGAGCCGTAACACCTGAGGCTCGTCGTCCACGGCGAGAATCCGTCTTCCACCGCCCATCCCTATGTCCGCAGCGTCTGCGGCTGTCTCCTGAAAGTCGATGGCCTCGAGAATCGTGAAGATGATCCGTGTCCCCTTACCTTCTCCGCCACTCTCGGCCCAAATGCGGCCTCCATGCGCCTCGACTATTCCCTTGCATATCGCAAGCCCTAGGCCTTCACCCCCGACTCTCTTCTGGTGGCCGCTATCGTCTATCCGAGCGAACTTCCCGAACAGATTGGGCAGTTGCTCGGCGGGTATTCCTCTGCCCTCGTCCGTTACCGATATTGAGACTTGGAACTCATCTTGCGATGCCTTTATCTCGATGGTCGATGTCTCCGGCGAGTATTTGGATGCATTAGAAAGCAGATTATTCAGCACTTGAGCGATGCGCTGTCCATCTGCCGCGATCATGGGCAGGTTTGGGGGGAGATCGACCTCTATGATATTTCGCGCCCCATGGCGAATGAACGCAGCCCTCGCTTCGTCAATCAGTTTTTTCACATCCGTAGGTTCGAGAGTTACCGACAACGCTCCAGCTTCTATCTGCGTCATGTCGAGGAGGTTGTTGACGAGATCATGTAGATGGTCGGACTGCTCGCCTATCATCCGAAAGTATTGGAGGAGAATGGAAATGCTGGGGGGACGGGAAGCGCCGTCCAACACCATAGAAGTGCAGCCTTTGATCGTGGTCAGAGGTGTTCGCAGCTCATGGCTGACCATGGCGAGGAACTCATTGCGCAGCCGTTCGAGCTCTTCCAGAGGCGTCATGTCCTGTATTACTGCGACAGCCGACGCTATCTTTCCGTCTTCCGAATAGATCGGTGTCGCGTTGACGAGGGTGGTCACCTTCCGCCCATCTGGAAGGTCGAACAGAATCTCTTCAGCGCGCACCACCTCGCCATTATCCAGAGCCCTGGACAATGGGCGCTCGTGGATTTCGTACTCATTGCCGTCCGTTCTCCGATAGGTCGATACCTCCTGATATTCTGCGAGTGTGGAGCCGGGCTCTGGCAAGACACCCAATATACGCCCTGCCTCACGATTGACCGATGTGAACATTCGCGTCTCCGCATCGACCACCAGGACGCCCACGGGCGAGGAACTCACCAGGCCCTCCAAACGACGCCTCTCAGTCTCCACTTCGTCCCTAGCGCGCTGCTCTTCCTGGTACCTAAGAGCGTTGCCAATGGCGATTGCAGCCTGTGACGCAAACATGACGAGAGATTCTTGGTCTTCGAGTGTGAACTCTATACCACCTTCCTTTTCGGTGAGGTAGATATTGCCAACAGTCTCTCCAAAGTGGCGGATCGGCGCTCCGAGGAATGTTTTCATGGTCGGGTGATTCTTGGGAAATCCAACCGACCGGGAGTGTTGGGTAAGATCCGTGAGTCGCAGTGGTTCTCGAATCTCGTTCAGGTAGCCGAGAATTCCTGCTCCACTGGGCAGGCTCCCTATCCGCTTGCGCTCTTCCAGTGTCATGCCTGAGGTTAGAAGATCCTGTACCCTCCCCGAGTCATCGAACACCACAAGGGCGCCATACTTGGCATCGGTCAGCGAGCGGGCGCCATCCACCACTTCCTGAAGCACTGTATCGAGGTCGAGACTCTCGGTAATCCGACGGCTGACCTCGCTCATCTTGGCGACGCGAGCCCGCAGCGATTCGTTCTCTCGTTTCAGTGTATCAGCGCTGTTCAATGGTTTTCTCCCATACCATACCGCTTTGCGCATCCCTCAAGGTCATAGATCATCGGATGCGGATGTCAACGGTATTCTATCACGACTATTGCGGCCTAAGGGGGCTACACAGGAATCTTTCACAAGATCTTTCACAGAAATAGGTGTGTTTTTCACAGCCATTTCACATGCTCCGTCTACAATTGAACGAATCACTTCCAAAACTAGGGGATGATACACCCAGAAAGGGATCACAAGTTGCCCGAGGCAGAAATCCAAATTGTGTGACCTTACTGTAGCGCCTCATGAAAGGACATCACATGAATTACCGTATTATCGGCATCTTTACTGTTATGATTGTGGCCTTCACGGCCATGGCCGTGACCGCGTTTGCTGACGAGCCGACAGAGGAAGACAGCGCCGGCGGTTACTACCTTGCGAAGTATGAGGGATCGCAACTTGCTCGAGAAGACATCGCCAAGGTCAAAGCGGGATTGATAGTACTAATGGATGAAACCAACGCCTTTGGATGCGTTTACGAGACTGGTGGAGACGACCCGCACAAGTCAGGTGGAGAAGTGTCCGCTCATGGCTGGTGGATAAAGAAGTCGGATAAGTGCCCGAGCCGCGCTGATGTAGCAGTCTGGCTACAAACCGCCTGGTGCAATGATTTTGGCTGCCAGTGGATCACGATAAGTTTTAACAAGGACCGGATTAGACCCGGGAGAGGAAGAGGAAGAAGGGTGACTGCCCGGCATGAGTGCCACTCCAATGAATGGACATTTTATCGAAATATGGTTGATGTTGACATTCCGGGTGTAATTGATCCGCCCAACAGGGTGTACAAGATCGAACAAGTACAGTGCCGTCCGCCCGGACCTAGTTACCCAGGTTAGTAGGTTAGTAATCATGTCAACACTTTTTCTCGAGGCTTTCGGACAGCTGTCCGGCCTGCCGACCATTGATTCCTGCGAAGAGGACTTGTACAGCGTTTTCAGCGAGCGGGCTGAATTGATGGGCTGGGCGTCCACGTCCAACTCCCATTCGCGGCTATGGGCGATGGAAGAGGCAGAACTGACCGCCGATACTGACCCATACCGTATCGGATGGGTACAGGTGGGATTGGGGGTTGGACCCGTACCCATCGAGGCACGAAGGGTACAGTCAGCGCCGCTCTCAGGTATTTCAGGCTGGTTAACGCCGTCGGTACGCCCGAGAAGTACAGACCCAGTTCAGGCGTTGGCGGCATTGGTTCAATGTTTTAGTGACTCGCTCTGCCGGTTTGGAGAAGTCGAGTTGTCCGGTCTCCAGCTCCAGGTGACGGCAAGTTACATGGAGACCGCTACAGTGTCCTCCCCCTCCTACCTGTGGTCTGTGCGCAACTGGTTCAACACGAATTCGAAGGCGGGAGCCAACGCGATAGTGGCCTTCGACCAGAACCTGCTCGGAGGCCATGAAGTTTCCGAATTGATCGCTACACTACAAGACAGGATCACCTGTCCATTCGAATTCAGAACATCTGCTACAGCTGTGCCTGAGAAACACATGGTCAAAGTGCCGGACGAGACACCGTTTTATTCTGCTGCTCCACAATTAGATACAGGAGTGTTCGTCACGCTGCCAGAGTGGACACCGAGCGCGATAGGGTGGGTACTCGCCACCGTCATCGATGCAGCTCGAGTCAGCGCGCCAGATGTCCCCGACTTCGCGGTTCGAATGACACGGGTTTGATGGTGACTTTCACAGTTCCTATGTTAGGAGTGTCGGATATGAGCCGGCGCGAAAAGACGACTATGGCGATAATTACAGCTGCCTGGCTTATTGACCAGGCTTATTGGATGGATATTCGTCCCGTTGCTTTGGATTCTTTGGATCGCCCGAGCTTAATGCGCTCGATGAAATAAGATATTGGCAAGCGTTTGGAAGGGGGCATCGCAATGGACACGTTCGTTAATCTGAGACCCGTCGTAGGTATCTTGTGTATGGTCGGCACCTGTCTGGTAATTCTGCCCTATTTCACCACGCCCGAAGGTTTTTTCCTTAAAAGACTCCGGCCAAAGACCGACCATAAAATTACACATGCGCAGCTTCTAGTCAGAGCGTTTATCGGAGTAGGTCTGATCCATTCGAGCGTTCATTTGCTTGCTTTTTCTCTCATTTCGGATTTTTCATTGTATCTGCCGCTGTGGGCGTGGCCTATGGCGGCGGGTGTATGGCTATTTGTAGGCTCTACCACCTATTTTTGGTTCAGATCCTCGAGATACCGCAAGTTGGCTCCTGATGAACTCCGAGCTGCGGGGGACGACGGCTCGACAGGTATTTTCGTACTGCGTCCATAAAAAAACTCAGTAATATCGTCTCCAGACAGCGCAAAAAGACCCACACATGGACGACCCGATGAACGGCGCGTGACCACTCAGAAAGATTCTCGATTCAGACGCCGGAACCGAACCCAGAGGTACTAAATTACTGGTGGCCGTACTTCTCGTGGCCGTCGTATGTTTCGTGGTGGCATGAAAAATACTAGCAACATGGTGATACAAGATGATACGACGGCTCTATAAGCTCCATTGGCGACGCCACATCGCGGTCAGCATGGTACTGGGATTGCTCGCCTTTGTCATCCTCGAAGCCAATACCGCTTGCGTTAGGGATATGATATCCATGGAAATCTATGGAACGAAGCCACACAGGATACCCTGCAGCAAGTGGCCTACACTTGACGAGGTAGAGCAAGTCGTTGACCAACATGCTCGAGTAGTCCGCAGGGTGGAAGATGTCGCTGAGGCTGGAAGCATCTTAATTTCCATCGATACGAGTAGTAAATGTCCGGGCAAAGCGGTGATCATAATCTACTACTCGGCGAACCGCTACCTGGAATCAATCAGGGAAATAATCGGAGATGAGAAGTATTTCTTCGGTGTCCCCTACTCATTGAAAAATTGGTGAATATCCATAGTTTACTGACGACAAGAAAGGCCCGCGCGCGAGCATATCCTCTAAGGCAAATGGGAGCTCGAAGATTGCGGACAATACTCCGGAGAATACTGGCGACTTGGAGGCTGATTCGACCACCCGCGCGGGACATTCTCTAAAAAAGAGTAACCATCCTCTATCCACAGGAACACGCTATCGCGCTTCTGTGGATGGAGGCATCGAGGGAGAAATGAGATGCTGCAGCAGAAGGCTTGGACCAAACATCTGACTCCGGGACTGATCGTCGTTCTTATCATATCGTACATCTACTATGTATCCCGGGACTTTCTTCTGGTTGGCATTCTCTTGGGGCTTAGCTCTTTAGGCCTTGCGCTACAAGTCTTCTTCGACACACATAGCCCCACAGACAGATTCCATGCACTCCAACCATGGAAGATTCCTGACCCAGCCACACGAGCCATTCTTTGGCTGCTAGCGGGATTCGACGCGTTGCTGTACTTGCCTGTGCATATTGCGTTTGTATTATTAGTGACGATTATAGCTGACCTAACTTATGTATTCATTGGGCTAGCCATTACCATAATGTCGGTCGTGACTATTTTGAAAAGATATTGGCGCATGCGACGACAGTATGAGCTAGTCCCTAATCGAGATGGTGAAAAGAGACGCGGTGTTTACCTTTCCTATGTAGGAGTGTCGGATATGAGCCGGCGCGAAAAGACGACTATGGCGATAATTACAGCTGCCTTGCTTATTGGATGGATACTCGTCCCGTTGCTTTGGATTCTTTGGATCGCCCGAGCTTAATGCGCTCGATGAAATAAGATATTGGCAAGCGTTTGGAAGGGGGCATCGCAATGGACACGTTCGTTAATCTGAGACCCGTCGTAGGTATCTTGTGTATGGTCGGCACCTGTCTGGTAATTCTGCCCTATTTCACCACGCCCGAAGGTTTTTTCATTAAAAGACTCCGGCCAAAGACCGACCATAAAATTACACATGCGCAGCTCCTAGCCAGAGCGTTTATCGGAGTAGGTCTGATCCATTCGAGCGTTCATTTGCTTGCTTTTTCTCTCATTTTGGATTTTTCATTGTATCTGCCGCTGTTGGAGTGCCTTATAGTGGCATGTGGATGTCTATTTGTAGGCTCTATCACCTATTTTTGGTTCAGATCCTCGAGATACCGCAAGTTGGCTCCTGATGAACTCCGAGCTGCGGGGGACGACGGCTCGACAGGTATTTTCGTACTGCGTCCATAAAAAAACTCAGTAATCTCGTCTCCAGACAGCGCAAAAAGACCCACACATGGACGACCCGATGAACGGCGCGTGACCACTCAGAAAGATTCTCGATTCAGACGCCGGAACCGAACCCAGAGGTATTGAATTACTGGTGGCCGTACTTCTCGTGGCCGTCGTATGTTTCGTGGTGGCATGAAAAATACTAGCAACAAGGTGATACAAGGTGATACAACGACTCTATAAGCTCCATTGGCGACGCTACATCGCGGTCAGTATGGTACTGGGATTGCTAGCCTTTGTCATCCTCGAAGCCAGTACCGCTTGCGTTAGAGACATGATATCCATGGAAATCTATGGAACGAAGCCACACAGGATACCTTGCAGCAAGTGGCCTACACCTGACGAGGTCGAGCAAGTCGTTGACCAACATGCTCGAGTAGTCCGCAGGGTAGAAAATGTCGATGAGCCTGGAAGCATCTTAGTTTCCATCAATCCGATGAGCTGTCCGGGCAAAGCGGAAATCGTAATCTACTACGCGGCGAACCAAAGCCTGGAATCAATCAGGGAAATAATCGGAGATGAGAAGTATTTCTTCGGTGTTCCCTACTCATTGAAAAATTGGTGAAGATCCATAGTTTACTGACGACGAGAAAGGCCCGCGCGCGATCATATCCTCTAAGGCAAATGGGATCTCGAAGATTGCGGACAATACTCCGGAGAATACTGGCGACCTGGAGGCTGATTCGACTACCCGCGCGGGACATTAATCGGTCATCGGCCATGTCGCTCGGATATGATCCGCGGGTATGCCCTTATCCTGAATGTTTTCATCTTTGAAAACATTCTTTTGGCCTAGTTTCGCTTCGGTTCATGCCGTGTCTGGCTATACCGAGATCGTAACTCGTTCCCGCATCCCTTCGAGGACTGAGATGGTCTCGTCGATGAGGTCTGCCATTATGTCGGCGGCTGGACGGGCTTCGGTGATGAGTCCCGCGACCTGTCCGGCAGGGTTGAAGATGAGATCATGTCGCTGAGCGCGCTCCGCAGCCTGATTGAAGCTGGACATCAGCACGCCTTGCAGCGGCATATCCAGTGGTTCGAGTCCGGATGATGCCCACGCCTGTACTATCGGCCCCTGATACTGTCGCGCGGTCTTGCCGGTGTACGACCGCGATATTATGAAGTCTTCTGAGCGTCCGCGTATTATGGATTGCTGCTGAGATGGATATATGCCGCACTCTTTGGCGGCGAGGAAGGCGGTGCCGAGCCAGACTCCCTGCGCGCCCAGCGCGAGCGACGCGGCGATTCCACGCCCGTTGGCGATTCCACCCGCCGCGACGACGGGGCGAGGCGCAACAGCGTCCGCTATCTGGGGAACCAGCGGCATGGTGGCGATGCGTCCGGTATGTCCGCCGGCTTCCGTTCCCTGCGCTACGATTACATCCACGCCAGCCGCCATCTGCCGCTGAGCGTTGCGAACGCTGCCAGCCAGGCCCATCACTTTTACACCCTTGTCGTGCGCCTGCGGCACCATCCACGCGGGGTCTCCGAGCGCGGCGGCGAAGATATCTACATCCTCCTCCAAAATCATGTCCACCTGACTGCGCGCGAGCGCGATGCCGGTCTCCTTCGGTGGCGGTGGCGGCGGTACCTGATCCATTCCGAACTCCGCCATGAGCGTATCGACGAACTCGGCGTGGCGCGGATACTGTCTCCGCACAGCTTCTATCTCGGATTCCTGCTGGTCTGCGCCGCGTTCGACGCTGCCGGTCATCACCGGTAAGAGCAGATCCACGCCGAACGGCTTGTCCGTCAGCTCCCGCACCTTGCGGATGCGCTGTCGAAGTTCGTCCACCTGAATGCCCGATCCTCCCATGACTCCGAGCCCGCCTGCGTTGGATACGGCGGCTACCAGCTCCGGCGGTGTCCACCTGCCGCCCATCCCCGCAAGGCAGATGGGATATTCGATGCCGAGATAGTCGCAAAGATCGGTCTTGAGAACGGGGCGTGTCATTTGCATTCCTCTGTATTCTCGAAATTAAGGGCGGATCACGATGACATGTATGAACAAAGGGCCAACAAAACAATCAGCAGGGGCCAATCAGCAGAATTGTATGATTAGCGCATTTCGCTGTCAATTCGGCTTGGCTGTTTGGCTCGACGAAGCCTCAGGCGCGGCCACAGCGTGAGCGACAGGATGATGGCGATGACTGAGAGCGCGGCTGCCGTCAGATATGTGTCCCGAAACGCCAGCGCGAATGCATCGGCGGCGGATGTCGTATCGGCATCGCGCGCCGTTCGACGCGCCGCGAACAGCGCGCCTATCAGCGCGACGCTGAATACCGTCCCCAGCCCTCGTGATAACCCTACTATTCCGCCGCCCATGCCGAGACGGTCTGCGGGGACGCTGCCCATTATCAGGTTGGCGTTCGCGGACTGAAACAGCCCCATGCCGATGCCTATGGCGGACAGCCCAATGCCCACCGCGCCTATCGAGGATGCCGAATCCAGCGCGGACAGCCACAGCATGGCGAGGGTCGAGACTGCCAGCGAAGCGGTTATCGTGTAAGACGGATGCGCGCGGTCGGACAGCCATCCGCCGACTGGTGACGCCGCCGCATTCGTCAGAGTCATTAGCAGCAGGAGAACGCCCCATATCCCCGCGCTCGCGCCCAGTTCGTCTATTACGAAAAACGGCAGTATGAACCAGTTCACGAAAGTTGCCACCGAAATAAGCATGCTCGTCAGAATCGCAGGCGCCAGCACACGATGGCGCAGGAGCGATAGATCGAGGACTGGTCTTGCCGCCCGTTTCTCGATGAACGCGAATACGAAGAGGGACGCTAGCGACGCCACGCCGAGGATTGGGATGTAGAACGCTGTCCATCCATGCCTCCCGCCCAGCGAGAGAAGCATGATGAGCGATGCGATTCCGATGAACAGCGCGAATGCGCCGCGCAAGTCGAATCGGGCGGCGCGGTCGTCATTGACCCGATTGCTGTCATTCAGCCTCAGGAACGCCGCGGAGAATCCGATTGCCGCCAGACATAGCGGTACACGCGCCAGAAAGATCGCTCGCCATCCGAAAGCGTCCACCAGCAGCCCGCCGCCGAGCGAGCCGGTTATCATTCCCAGCGTGCCGAGCGCGGCCATAATGCCAAGCGCGCGGCCTCGAAAGTCTGGCGGAAAAAGCCGCGTTACGATTGCCGGCCCCAGCGCGAGCAGCAGCGCGTTGCCCACCGCCTGAAACACTCGCAGGCCGAATACGAGGCCGAGACTGTCTGCAAGCCCAATTACAAAGACGGCGACGGTGTATGCTATCAGCCCGAAGAGAAACATACGCACGATGCCGAATGCATCCGCCGCGCCGCCCAGACCGAGCTGCATCGCTGTCGATGCGCCGACATAGAAGATGATTATCCATTGGATAGTAACCGCGTCTGTGCCGAAGTTCGCTGTGATGTCAGGGAGGGCTACATTGACGGTTATATCCAGCGCGGTCAGATATATTCCCGACGCGGCGGCGAACAGCCCTAGCCATCGGGTTCGCGCATCGGGCTGCGTCTTCACTGCGAAGCCTGTATCGATTTTGCAGGCATCGCTTGCGAGCCTTCGCCTTTGGTTCGTGTTTGTGTTAGATAAACGCGGTTATTGTCGCAGGCTGGCTATCCTGTCGTTGTAGTGTGTTTCCATCACGGAATGCGTCTCCGCAACCTTCGTCAGCGACTCTGCCAGCGATTCCAGCTGACTGGCGGGGACGGCCATGAGCATGAGATCGTCCGATATGCCGGAGTTGATGCGCATGCCCACGCAGCCGAGCGTTTGCGCTGTTCGCCCCTGTGAGAGCGCGGTGGGTATGACGGCGCAGCCCGGTCGTCCGAGCAGGCCGGCGGGGGCTGCCGACCAGTCGATCAATCCAGCGCTTTCGGCCACATTCATAGCCTGCATCGGGTTTACCCACAGCAGCGCGATGTCCGGCGCGACCGGCATACGCTCCAGCGGGCCATATATGATACCTGCGGAGGCGCGCTCCACCTTTGGAACATTCGGCACTTCCTCTTCCCGCACATAAGAGGTTTCACACATCATGCCTACTTCTTCCATGAGCTGAGCCATACGCTCGTCCGGGAGGGGCAGTCCCATGACCATGGCTCCCAGCGGGCAGTTGTGATGATCCTCAGCGGCGGCATAAAAGACTTCGGTTTCCGCCTCTCGCCAGAAAGCGCAGCTGGAGGGGACTACAGTATCCGTCCGCGACACTCCGTCAGGCGGGTCATCCACGAATGCAAGCCCTATCGCAGGTCTGTTCAACGGTATTTGCGTCTCCAGCAGGGATGCGGTGTCTTTCAGATTCATAGATATCTTTCGTAACCCCTTTCGTATTGGGAAGTAGAAATCGCTCAGTGTCAGCGCATATCCGCATATCGCCGAGCAGTTCGGATCTGTCGAGTCGATGCGACGACGGATCGATAGGTCTGAAAGTCAATCACACAGCTTGCATCGTGTCAAATAGAGATGCGATGCGTTAGTATCGACCGCCTGTATTACGCCTGTATTACGCCTTTATTACGATGGTTCGTCGGCCAAACGATTTTCTGCTCCGATGTCGTATAATATGAAGATGAGGGGTGTCGCCTAACGGCGGCTCCGAGATTATTGCGGAGGCTTGGATGAACGCGGCTAACATTCGGGATATAAACGAGCATGTTCGGAAGGAGGCGGAGTTCCTAGAGCGCTTGCTGGATGAGATTCGCAGAGTCGTCGTCGGCCAAGATTTACTGGTGGAGCGCGTGCTGATCGGTATTCTTTCTGATGGACACTTGCTGTTGGAAGGTGTTCCTGGCCTGGCTAAGACGCTGCTGGTGAAGACCGTCGCGCAGGCTATCGACGCGAAGTTTTCGCGCATTCAGTTCACGCCCGATCTGCTGCCCGCCGACTTGCTGGGCACGCAGATTTACGACCCGCGAACAGTCGAGTTCACCACGCGCAAGGGCCCGATATTCTCGAACTTCGTACTCGCTGACGAGGTGAACCGCGCGCCGGCCAAGCTGCAGAGCGCGCTGCTGGAGGCGATGCAAGAGCGGCAGATAACTATTGGCGGCGATACATTCGCGCTGGAAGAGCCGTTTCTGGTGCTGGCTACACAGAACCCCTTGGAGCAGGAGGGAACATATCCGCTGCCAGAATCTCAGATAGACCGTTTCATGCTGAAGGTAGTCGTCGATTATCCGGCGCGCTCAGAGGAGCGACTCATCATAGACCGTATGACCGGCGGGGAGGTTTCGGAGGTCGAACCTGTCGTAACTACTGCCGAGATACTTAGAGCGCGGAGCGTCGTGCAGTCGATACATGTGGATGAGAAGATCAAAGAGTATGCGCTGGATGTGGTGATGGCGACACGGTATCCGGAGCGTAACGGCCTGGCATCGCTAAAGTCGCTGATAGCTTATGGCGCGTCGCCTCGCGCAAGTATCTATCTCATCACCGCATCCCGCGCGCGAGCTTTTCTGGAAGGCAGAGGATATGTCTCCCCCGAAGATGTCAAAAACATCGCGCCAGATGTGTTGAGACACAGGATTATCCCCACATACGAGGCGGATGCCGAAGAGATTACCACGACCGATCTGGTCCATACGATACTAAATCATGTCGATGTGCCGTGATGAAAGACGCCGCCGCCATCTTGCAATCTCATTGCTGCCCTTCTCATTGCTACCCTATCGACAAGAGCGAATGTACTCGATTTCGACTGAACCCGGATGAACGCGCGCTATGCTTTCCTCAGAGCTGATTGCAAAGGTAAAGAGAATCGAGATAACGGCCAAGCGCCTCGTCTCGGATCTGTTTGCGGGGGAATATCACTCCGTCTTCAAGGGAATGGGGATGGAGTTCGATGAACTCGTGCCGTACAACCCCGGTGACGATGTGCGCCGTATCGACTGGAATGTTACGGCGCGTATGGCTGCGCCGTATGTACGCCGTTATCAGGAGGAGCGCGAGCTTACAGTGATGCTGGCGGTGGATGCCAGCGGCTCGTCGGATTTCGGAACGGTCGGGCAGCCTAGAAGAGAGCTGGCGGCGGAGTTGGCCGCTGTGCTTTCGCTCGCCGCTACTGCGAATCAGGATAGAGTCGGCCTGATGATGTTCACCGACCGTGTCGAGCTGCTGACTCCTCCGCGCAAGGGGCGGCGACATATCCTGCGGATAGTCCGAGACCTGCTGGCATTTCGTGAGCAGAGCAGGGGGACGGATATCGGATTCGCGCTGGATACCGTCAGCAAGCTGCTGAAGCGGCGCAGCGTGGTGTTCCTAATATCGGACTTCATCGCGCCTCCGGAGTCTTACAGCAGAGAGCTTGCGGTGGCGGCAGGACGGCACGATGTGATAGCTGTCGATGTGTATGATCCTGGCGACAGAGATATACCCAGAGTCGGGATAGTCGCCTTGGAGGATGCCGAGACTGGAGATCTCGTCTGGGTGGATACGGACAGCGATTCGTGGCGACGGTCGTTCGAGGAGAATATCGCAGATCACGAGGTGTGTAAATCCGGCATGATGAGATCGCTAGGTGTGGACAGGATCGAGATAGCGACGGGCGAAGAGTATGTGGGCGCGCTGAACGAGTTTTTCAGATCTAGGGCGCGGAAAATCAGGCGGTGAGGCGGCGAGGATGACGATGGCGATGGCGCGTTGGCTATGCGAACGGACTATGGGCCGGATTACGGAACGGATTACGATGGCGCTGTTAGCCGTTTGCGCTTTGGCTTTGGTTTTCGGCGAATGGCGTGATACTGCGCGCGCGCAAACTTCCCCTGTGAGTGTCGGGCTGACGGTCGAGCCGGAAACGGTCGAGCTGGGGCAGGAGTTCGCCATGACACTCTCGGCGAATCATCCGTCGGATTACCATATCTCGTTCCCACGCCTGCGGACGGAGGAGGGTGGATTCGGTACATTCGACGCATTCGAGATAGTTAGCCAAACGCCGTTGGAGACGGTGTATGAGGCGGATGGCACGCTGACGACGGCTATAGAGGTGAGAGCGGCGCTGTTCGAGATCGGATCGCAGCCGACACCGCAGATGAGCGTTACCATCAGACGACCGGATGGCAGTATCGTCAACCGCCCCGCCCGCCGGTCGTCGATAACCGTAAAGTCTGAGTTCGATACGAGCGGCGACAGTCGTTCTGACTCTGACATGGAGCTTGCCCCTCAGATGCAGGTTCCTGCGCCGCAGATTTGGCCGACCGCGCTCGCCGGGTCTGCCGCATTGCTGCTGCTGACACTAGGGGCGGGGTATTACTGGCGCGACAAGCTCATCTCGCTGACGCAGAGAAAGAGAGATGTCATACCGAGTCCACGCGAGCTTGCGCTTTGGGATCTGGACGCGCTCGATGAACTCGATTTGCCGGCGCAGGCAGAGTTCGCCGAACACTATGCGCGGTTGTCGGATGTACTGAAGGTTTTCGTGCTGCGGAGGTTTGGCGTGTCCGCGCCTGCGATGACGACGCGACAGATATTGGAGAGTCTGGAAGATTCGGCGTGTTCTCCGGATGGTCTCGATGAGCTGGCTTCCGCCCTGGAAGAATCCGAATTAGTGAAGTTCGCCGGTATGGTTTTGGACCCAGATTCTGCGCGTGAATCCGTCGAAACAGCCAGACGCGCGGTGAATCTACTGGATGGAGCCGCGCTAATCCGCGATGTTCGATATGGTGGCAGTGAACGGACTGGCAGTGAATGCGCGGGCGGTGAACGATGACTGGTATTGGATTTGCCACACCGGAGCTGCTGCTCTTGCTGCCTGTCGCGCTGGCGTTGGCGCTGATGCCGCTGTACATCCGTCGCCGCGCGCGACCGGCGACGGTGATGTTTGCCAACACTGGGGCTGTTCGTCCGAGCGCCAAAAGCTGGAGGCTTCGGATTCGTCCATTCGTCCCTGTTCTGAAATGGGTCGGGTTTGCGCTGCTGATAATCGCCGCCGCGAGACCGCAGACGAGCGATGCGCGAGAGATAGTGCGCGGCGAGGGTGTAGATATCGCGCTCGCGCTCGACATATCGGGATCGATGTCGAGGTTGGATTTTGCGCCGCGCAACCGTCTCGAGGCGGCAAAGAAGGTCATTGCAGAGTTCATCGAGCGGCGCGCGCATGACCGTATCGGCCTCGTCGTGTTTGCAAGCAATGTATTCGTCAGCAGCCCTCTGACGGTCGATCACAATGCGCTGAACGCGCAGCTGGAGCAGATAGACTTGGCAGCCAATCTCGGCGTGATGGATGGCACCGCGCTGGGAATGGGGCTGGCAACGGCGGCCAACATGCTCGAAAGTTCGGATGCGGAAAGCAGAATAGTCGTTCTGATGACCGATGGGGTGAACAACGCCGGTGATATAGACCCGATTACGGCGGCTGTCGCGGCTGAGGCGACGGGAGTTCGCGTTTACACGGTCGGGATGGGCGAAGCCAACTCCACGACCGACGCTCAGCAGCAGAGCCGCCAGTTCAGGAGATCTTCGACGGATCTGGACGAGGAGACCCTCGAAGATATAGCCGACCGCACCGGAGGCAGATATTTTCTGGCGACGGATACCGCATCTCTGCGGGAGATCTACGACGAGATAGACAGTCTGGAGAAGTCGGAATTCGATGTGTCCGTGTTCGTGGAACAGGGCGAACTCGCAGGATGGCTGCTGGGGCCAGCGCTCCTGCTGCTGTTCGCTGAGATGATGATAGGCGGAACGCTTCTTAGGTCTGCGCCATGAGCGGGATCGGATGAGCTTCGCGTACCCACAGTATTTGCTGCTTCTGATCGCCGCGCCGATTGCGGCGGGTGTCGTGTTTTGGTCTCTGAAAAGACGCGCCGACGCGCTTGCGCGGATAGGAAACCCCGCGCTGGTGAGCAGACTGACGATGACGGTGAACACCCGCGCTCGCATTGCGCGCGGCGCTCTGGCGGTCGCCGCGATTGCGATGGTCGCCTTTGCCTTAGCCCGTCCGCAATGGGGGGAGAGCGCGCAAATAGTCGAACGGCAGGGACTGCAGCTGATGATCGCGCTGGATGTGTCGAGATCGATGCTGGCGGAGGATAGAGACCCCAACCGTCTTTCTCATGCCAAGCTGGAGATAATCGAGCTGATGTCTCTCTTGCGCGGGGACGAGGTGGGGCTGCTTCTGTTCGCAGGAACTGCGAAGGTGCAGTTTCCGTTGACTTTCGACTATTCGACGGCGCGCGTCTTTCTCGATGCGGCGGATACGACTTCGGTATCGAATCAGGGAACCGCGTTGGCGGCTGCGATAAGCGGCGCGCTCATCGCGCTGGCAGATGACAGACCTAGCCGCAAGGTGATCCTCATAGTGTCGGATGGCGAAGATCACGAGCGCGCGGCGATCGATGCGGCAAAGAAAGCGGCGGACGCGGGAGTTATGGTATATGCCATAGGCATCGGATCGTCCGAAGGCCAGCCTATTCCGGTGCGTGACCGGCTGGGGAATCGCATCGGATATCTTCAGGATAGTTCTGATGGCAGGATGGTACTGACCCGGCTGGATAAGAATATCTTGCGTGAAGTGGCGGCGGCGGGTGGCGGCAAGCTGATCGAGGCGAGAGGCTCCGAGAGCGCGGCGCAACTGTTTGCCAAGGAGCTGGGCGAACTGGATAGAATTACCTCCGAGAGCGAGGTGAAAGTGGGCCGAGTCGAAAGATTCCAGATTTTCGCGGCAGCGGCGATTTTGCTCGTACTGCTAGGCGAACTAATAGCGGAGCGGCGTACTGCCTCCCTAGGCGCGCCGCCATCACAGAATCTCTGGCGACGAACGCTTGCGCTTTTGCGATTCCCCAAGCTCTTCCTGTTTGGCCTCGTTTTGGCCGCTGCGCTGGCGCTGGCATTGACAGCGTTGGGATGCGGTAGATATAGCCCAGTCACCGCTCTCGCCGAGCGCGAGGGGCCAGCCGCCATCGAGCAGGGCAACGCGGCGTTCGAGGGCGATCGGCTGGGCGATGCCAAGCTCGCATACGAACGCGCCGTCGCCGAGATGCCGGACAGGGTGGAGCCGCTCTATAATCTCGCTAACACGCTGTACGAACAGGGCGATACCGAATCCGCCAAAGAGTTGTACCGGCAGATATTGCTGATGGATCCGAACAATGCGGACACGCGGCACAACCTAGAAGTTGCGCTGAACTCGGAGCCGACGCCAACGCCGACGCCCGAACCGGAAGACGATGAGCAGCAACAGCAACAGCCGTCGCAAGAGAGCGAGCAGCAGGGGGAAGATTCGCAGGAGGAACAACCGCAGGAGCAGGCAGGGGATCAGAACTCGCCGCCTACTGCGCCGGGCGAGCCGCAGGATTCTCCGTCGGAGGAAGGGCAGCAGGAAGGCGATCAGGGCGAGGAGCCGTCGCAGACACCGGGGGATGAGCTTGCTGATGATGGACAGCCCATTCAGCCGTCTGAACCTTCCGCGAGTCTGACAGAGGACGAGGCGCGGCGTCTGCTCCAGTTCGCGGGTGAGGAGGCTGGCACACAAGCCGATCTGATAAGGGAACAGTGGCAGCCGCCGTTGGAGAAGAATTGGTGACGCGAGTGGCGAGAATACGGACACCATTGTTGGCGGGAATCACCGCGTTGGCCTTCTGCCTGATGTGGACGATACCGGCAGATGCGCAATCGCCTACGGTCACGGTCGGAATCGACAAGTCGGAGCTGATGCTGGGCGATACGGTCACACTGACGCTCACGGTGTCGGGCGGTATCAGCCTCGTTACCTCTGTGCCATCGTTTTCGTATATAGACGGGTTCAGGGTATTAGATAAGACTTCGGATTCAGAGAGCGCATTTCCTACTGCCAGTGTCGAATTTTCGTATACTCTTCAGGCTGTCGATACTGGCAGCTTGGTAATCGGCCCGATATCCATTACGGTCAATGGCAAAGAATATCTAACTGATCCGATAGCCATATCAGTTGGGTCGGCGTATGGCGGGTCGGCTGTTCCTGTGTCACCGGATAAGCCGCCAGTTTCGAGCCCGCCGGGCTTGATCGGCAATGATCTGTTTGCAGAAGCGGTGGTGGATAACGACAGCCCATATATAGGCGAGCAGATATATTACATCCTGCGGCTCTATTCCGACGACGGCGTGTCACATAATCCTTCGTATCTGCGGCCCGACTTCGCTGGCTTTCGAGTCGCGCGGGAGTCGGATTCTTTCAGATATGTCCACGGGGAAGCTGGACGCAACTATCTCGTTACAGGGTATTCGACGACGCTGTTTCCGCTGATTACAGGGGACATCACAATAGAACCTGCCACGCTAGTCATCTTCGGTGGGTTCTCAGGAGTGAGCATAGAGATAGATACGGAGCCGGTTACGCTCCGTGTGAAACCGCTGCCCTTGGATGAACCGCCCTCGTTCACCGGCGCTGTGGGTCGTTTTGGTATATCGGCGAAGGTCGATTCTCCGTCGGTGGACGCCGGCAGCCCGCTCGAGCTGTCCGTTACGATCTCCGGAGAGGGAAACATACCGACGCTCGCGCCTCCGAAATGGCCGAATATGAAGGGCTGGCGCGCGCTGGACAGCGATTCGGATTACCAGACGCTCGCCCGAAACGGCAAAGAGATCGGCATGAAACGATTCGAGAGAACACTCGTGCCGAGCCAATCTGGAATGTTCGAGATTCCGCCTATAGAGTATTCATATTTCGACCCGGATATAGAGCAGTATGTGACGATTACGACTGAGGCGATACCGATAGAGGCGCTGCCGAACGCGGCTGCAGCGGGTTCGGATGACTCGGACATCGCAGATGACTCGCAATCGGCGGTCGGGACGGATATTCGGTATATCAAGCCGAATCTCGGTGAGCTGATTGGCGTGAGCGCGCCGATCGTGTCGATGCCCTCGTACTGGGTGGCGTGGAGCGTTCCCGCTATCGCTATTGCGGCTGCGTTCGTCTGGAGGCAGATCGTCCGCAGGAGAAACGCGCTGGCAGTGGCGATGCGTCCGGCGGCGGAGCGAGCGTGGGCGCTGACCGTAGTGAGACGCTTGGGCGGTTCAGGAGCGGTGACAGTGGATGAGGCTGCCAATGCCGTTCATAGCTATTTGCGCACAGTTCTGGCAGTCTCCACCATCACAATGTCGCCTTCCCAAGTCGCCGCGCTGCTAATCGAAAGGGGCGTCACGGAGGATACTGGGAAGCGTATAGAGTGGACGCTGGCGGACTTGGATGAAAGATTCGCCCCTGATTGGAGTGTGGGAGGTCGGATAGATGCGTCCGAGCTGGCGGATGCGGTCGAGCGGACGGATGCGGAGCTTTCTACATGAAGGCGTTGACGAGAGGAGCGTTCATCGTCGTTCTGCTCGGCGCGTTGACGCTCATCCCTGCTGTTTCGGCTATCGTGCCCGTTGTGTTCGCGGACGGCGCGAACGACCTAGCTGCGTTCGAGATAGCCAATCTGCTGTATGAAGAGGGGCATTACGAAGAGGCGGCGCAGAGTTACGAGCGTCTAACTGGCTTGGGGTATAGGGATGCTACGCTCTACTATAATTTGGGCAATGCCTATTTCGAGGCGGACGACATCGGCAGGGCGACGCTGAACTATATGCGCGCGCAGACGCTGGCGCGACGGGATGCGGATATCCGCGCGAATCTGGAATCGGTCAGGTCGATGTCCGTGTCTATCTCCGCGAGGCCGATACCGACGCCGACGCTTGCGCTGCTGGCTGAGAATATGGTGTGGCTGTCGTATGATGTGGCTGCGCTGGTCGCGCTGGTCGGTTGGGCAGTCGCGGGAGCCGTTGGGGCATCTATGATACTGCGCCGAGAGATTCTGCGGATGGCGGTGGCTCATTGGACACTGGCCGCCGCGCTGCTGTGCCTAACAGTTTTCGGCGCGGTTGCCGTCGGGAACGAAGTCAGCAGACGCCATTGGCAGAGTGTCGGCGTGGTTACGCAGGAGACAGCAGATGTGTTCAATGGGCCTGGTGTCCGTTACTCCAAACGATTCACACTCGCAGCCGGGAGCGAGATCAGGATGATCGACTCACGCCTAGGCTGGTCGAAAATCGGAATACATGGAACAGGGCTGGATGGCTGGATACCATCGTCACATGCGGAGGCGGTGTTCGAATATGGACGATAGCCGCGCGGACTTGCGCAAACGGAGCTAATCTGGGTCAGATTTCGTCTTTCTCAGATTGCGCGGCGGATGTATGATGTGGATGTGCAATTCTGTATCCGCAATTCATGTTCTATATTTCAGTCATCATAACCTAGATATGAATGTCTAACGGCAATCATCCTACCTTTCCTTGAGATTGCGCAGCATGGACTCATGGCTAGAACCCCAAGCATAAGACCCAGCTATTCGCGTCTGCCTCCGACCTTCGACGCATTTCGGCATCGGGGATTCCGGCTGCTGTGGCCTGCGAATTTTTTTGCGTACATCGCTCGCTGGATGCAGATGACCTTCATGTTCTGGATCGTCCTGGATATGACGGATTCTCCGTTCTTGGTCGCGCTGGTGGGGTTCTTTGGTATGATTCCGCTCTTGCTGTTCGGCACGATCGGCGGGGTGCTTGCGGACCGTGTAGATCGCCGTAAACTGCTCATCGTTCCGCAGGTCGTCAATCTGGTAACCGCGCTGATAATGCTGACAATGCTGATCTCTGGTAGAGTCGAGTTTTGGCATACCTATATCGTAGTACTGATGAGCGGTTTGGGCTGGGCAGTCGATATGCCCTCTAGGCGCTCTATAGTTCACGACATAATAGGGCGAGGGGGCGTTACGAACGGCATGGCGCTGGATTCGGTGGGTATGCACGGCAGTCGGATGATGGGGCCTGCGCTGGCGGGAGTTCTCATAGGCGTGGTGGGCGTGGACTTTGGCTATTCGGTGATAGTCGCTCTCTATATCCTTTCGATTGGGTTCATGCTTATACTCGAATCGCCGCGCAGATCCACGCCGGTATCCTCAACCGGTATCTTTCGCAACCTCGCCGCCGGGTTCGTCTATGTCAGCGGCAACCGCGTGATACTGGCGACTGTGATCGTCACGGTGCTGATGAATCTGCTGCTGTTTCCGTACATGCAGATGGTTCCTGTGATAGCCAAGGAGACGCTGAAAGTCGGCCCTGAGCTGATGGGGGTTCTGCTTGGCGCGGATGGGTTCGGCGCGATAATTGGTTCTATATCTATAGCCACCGCCGGCAACACACAGCACCACGGGCGAATCTATCTCTGCGGGTCGCTTATTGGGCTGGTGATGGTGATGTTGTTTGCAGCCTCGCAATGGTTTGGCGTATCGCTTGCGATACTCGTTCTGCTGGGGCTGGGAACGGCTGGATTCGGCACGATGCAATCCACAATCGTGGTGATAGCGGCGTCCGAAGATATGCGGGGGCGCGCGCTCGGCGTAATCTCTCTGGCGATAGGCGCGGGGCCGCTCGGCGCGCTGATGATCGGCGGTTTGGCGGAAATATCCTCGCCCAGCACGGCCATACTGGTGTTCGCCAGCATAGGGCTGATTACAGTGGGCGCAACGGGATTCGTAATGCGCGAGCTGCGTGGGGACAGCGGTCTATGGACAGAGGAAGCCAGATCTCAGGCATCCGGCAACCTCAGAGGACAGGAGCAGGCAACGACGGGGTAGGAAGCGCGAACGACATGCGTGATACACTCTCCCCACTTCCCTTGCTCGGCTCGACCGTATCTATACGCTATGCTGCATCTATACGCCGCGCCCATCGCCTACGAACGACTGCCTGAACCTGTGCGTCGTCATCTCAGGTTCGTTGGGGGCGACGGACATATGCTCAGCCGTCTCTTGTATCTTGGCGACGATGAACCAAGGGCCATCCTCGCGCAGCGCCTGAAGGACGGCGGCCTCTAACTCCTCTTCGTCAGTCACCGTGGCTGTCTTTTCGATCTCGCATCCGCTGGCGACGCGGGCTAGGTCTGTGCCGAAGGCGGTGTGGCTGGGCTGATTGCCAGTCTGCCCCCACTGTTCGTTGTCCCAGACGATGACGATGAGGTTTCGAGGTTGTTCCCTGCCGATGGTGGCGATTGCGCCCATGTTCATCAGCAGAGAGCCATCGCCGTCGAGGGAGATGACCTTCTCAGATGTGGACAGCGCAATGCCGAGCGCGATGGACGAACATAGCCCCATCGAACCGTATGTGTAGAAGTTGCGGTCACGGTGGCCTGCGTGCCACAGTTCATCGGTCGTAGGGCCTAGGTTGGCTACTACGGGCAGATCGCCTATCAGGTCGAGCAGTCGGCGGGTTGCGGGGTATCTATGCAAGTTTGCCTCCGTGCAGCATGGGTGTCATGCAGAGCGCAAGCGGCTGGCGCGATGCATAGCAAAGTTTCAGCGCGCCGGATACGCGCAAGTCTAACCTGTCATCGCTGTCGAGTGTGTAATGCTGTATTCCGAGAACATCGAGAATCGGGCGGGTGGCGCGTCCCATGCCGACTTGCGCAATGTTGAACTCGCCGACTTCGCCGCGCAGGTTGACGAACATCGGCAGCGGGATGCGGGCGGGAATGCACAGGCTGGCGAGAGCGTTGACGCAGTTGCCGAATCCGCTGGACTGCATGAACACGGCGGCGTTTCGCCCTGTCGAGTATGCGCCGGACGCGATGCCGACGGCCTCCTCTTCGCGCGTCGCCGATACGACATGGAAATAGTCATCGTCTTCCATCAGGCTGGTTACGCGGTGGATGCTGATGTCTGGAACATAGACGATCAGCGATACTTCAGCATCTTTGAGAGAATCGACGATGGTTTCGGCCCAATTCATTTCGTTAGCGAACCTTCCTGTGCAGGCTGTAGAGTGTCCGGTTTGCGCGGCAGGCGACGGGGAGAATTAGCCGATCGTGGGCTGGGCGCGCGGCGATTATTATATACCCATCGCATGGTATCCAGTATCGACATGAATCACCTCGCCTGTGATTCCCGATGACATGTCGCTGCACAGGAAGAGCGCGGCGCCGGCTACTTCTTCCTGCGTTATGTTGCGCCCCATAGGTGAGCGGTCTGCGTGCGCGCGTTTCATATCGCGGTATCCGCTGATGACGCGGGAGGATAGCGTATCTACCGGCCCCGCGCTTATGGCGTTTACGCGGACATCGCTGCGCCCGAGATCCCATGCGAGCTGGCGGACTTCGTTTTCGAGCGCGGCTTTTGCCGTTCCCATCACATTGTATCCGGGAAATACACGGCTGGACGCTTGGAATGTCATAGTGATTATACTGCCGCCGTCGGACATGAGCGGCGCGGCGTGTCTGGCGATGGAGACGAGCGAGTATGCGCTGATGTCGAGCGCGAGGCGGAATCCGTCTCTGGGGGTGTCGATGAACGGCCCGCCGAGGTCTTCTCTGGGCGCCGAGGTTGGCGAAGGCTATGGAGTGAACCACGATGTGGAGGCTGCCGACTTCCTCGCGCAGCTGGTCGAAGGCGCGCGCGAGGCTGGCGTCATCGCTGGCGTCGCACTCGATCAGCGTGGGCGAGGATGACAGCTGTTCGCCGAGTCGTTCGACGCCGGGACGGACACGCTCGCCGAAGTAGGACAGCGTAACGCCCGCGCCCGCCGCGTCGAGAGCCTTCGCGATGTGCCAAGCTATGCTGCGCTGATTAGCGACGCCGAATACGAGAGCGTTTTTGCCCTGAAGATCTATGGTGTACAAGCGCATCCTCCAAAGCCGAAAGTCGATGATGCTTATCACGATACGCATTTTACGCAGGCGGTTGCATCGAGGGCAACTAAGCGGGCGAATGGCAATGGGTAGGATTTCAAGGGGAACTATATATCGAACTACACAAGAACTACTAATGTAGGCATTCATGTAACTATACATGTTACATGAATGCCTATTATTCCTTCATTGAATGTTGCTGATTTTGGATACCGAATAATTAGGATAGTCCTTGCGTCTCAGGACATATTCGATGAGGGGCTCTAACAATTTCTGCACGTTTATAGATATAGATTCCGGATACGGTGGTCGAATCTTCAGCGCCATAGAAAACTACTACGCCTTCTGCAATCGTATCGCCTTCTGTCTGTGGTCAGTCAGGGTAATAAGTCACTTTAGGTGGTTTTTCTATTTCACCGATTGAAATTATAGTTTCTCTCGTGGTTTGGGCCTCCTATAATTTCTGCTATCTGTCAGGTCGTTCGGGTATGGTTCGCAGATATTACACATATATTATATCGAAAAAACCGCTCATAGCAGGCCTCGGCATCTTCTCGACAACCCGATTCCGAGGACAATTGCTCCGCCTAGAGCGCATGCCACCAGCGGCGGCCTTCTACGCGCGCCAGCCTTCCGAAGCCGGGCTGCGGGAAGTGGCCGGATATGACGAGCGAATGGTCTCGTTCCATGCGGTCGAACAGCTCCGCGCGGCTCGCGCGCGATTGGTCTGGGTCTGTGTCCGGTCTAGGACTCCAATCGGTGTGATGCGCCTGCGCTGGGATGTGCGCCGCGTCGCCGAGGACTACCGCGCTTTCGCCCTCCGACGATACGAGCAGACTGGTATGCCCCGGCGTGTGTCCGGGAGTCGGCAGCGCGGCGATGCTGTCGCTTATGGACTGCTTCCCGTCGATTAGCGACAGCTTGCCCATGTCCATTAGCGGCATGACCTGTTCTCGGATATAGGCGAACATGCTCATGCCCGCGCGCCGCGTGAAAGATTCCCAGTCCGCTTTTGGCGCCCAGTATTGGGCGTTGGGGAAGTATGGCGCGGGGCTGCCGTCTTCGGAGACGATGTTCCAGCCGACATGGTCTCGGTGCAGATGCGTCATTATCACTGTATCTATATCTTCTCGGCGAATGCCTTTGCTGGTCATATCCGCGCCGAGCAGCCCCCAAGCGGCGTTGTCGAATGGCTGATCGCCCGCGCCTAGCCCGGTGTCGATGAGGCTCGCTCGAGAGCCGATGCGCACGACGAACGAGCCGACATTCAGCCGTATCAGACCTTCTGGAGTCAGCATGTCCGTATATGGCGACCAGTCTTCTTTTGCGACGGATGGGAAGAAGTCGTTGGTGGCAAAGTGCAGGTGGCCGTCGGAGACGGCGATTATCTCGGCGCTGCCGATTCGGACGGAATGTGCGGACATGACGAAATCTCCCGTTTACGGATGCGCTCTAGCTTGCGTCGGTATTCTCGTTAGTGGCTTGGGACGCGGTTTGGGGTTATATAGGAATGGGCGAGAGGCTCAGTGGTAGCTCGGCAGCACTTCAGCGCCGAGCGCGGAGAGCTGATCCATCATCATCTCCGGTGGACATGCTGGGCGGACGACGAATTTGGTCGCGCCGGCGTCTATGTAGGCGTCCATCAGGTCGCGTACTCTGTCCGCTGTGCCGAAGGCGGAGAATGCGTCGTAGTCGATATCGTCGCGCCGGCGCAGCATGTATGGTTCGGCGATGCGCCGCGCCTCTTCGTATGAGTCGGCGATGCAGAAGCTGAACAGCGCGCCGTAGTGGTCGTCCTCGATCTCGTTGCCGAACTCTTCGGCCATAGCCTTTATCTGCGTTACGCCTCTGTCCACCTCGTCCGGCGCAGCCTGCGACACCAGCCAGCCGTCGCCGATGCGCGCGGTGCGTCTGATGGCAGGCTCGCTCCTGCCGCCGATCCATATCGGGGGCAGATCGGCCTGCACCGGCTTGGGCGTAACCGTTACATCGTTGAGCGTGAAGTATTTCCCGTGGAAGGTTACGCTGTTTTGCGACCACAGCAGCCGCATGACCTCGATAGCTTCGTCCGTTCTGCCGGCGCGCTGGCGTCTGACCGTGCCGCAGGCTTCGTACTCGCGCTCGTCACCTGTGCCGAGTCCGACTGCTGGCAGAGACCGTCCACCAGATAGAAAGTCGAGTGTGGCGACTTCCTTCGCCAGCACTGTCGGATTGCGTAATGGTAAGGCGAGTACATTCGTGCCGAACTTGAGGTTTTGGGTGCGCGCGGCGATGAACGAAAGGGCTATCATCGGATCCATACCCAGAATGTCCGATACGACTCTGTCGCTCAGCCAGAGCGAATCGACGCCTAGCCGTTCGCACTCGTCGGTGTAGTCCCAGAGGTGCTGCGGGTCTTCGGACGGGAAGGGCCATCCGCCGAAACCGATTCCAATTTTGACCGACATGCGAGCGTCTCCTGTGTGGATTTTCTGTGTATATACGGCATGGATGACGAAATGCTATGGCATCGAGCGATGACACTAGGCGATACGCCGACGCAGATTATGGGAAGAGTATCCCATCACCATTGACTATTATATGTATATGCTATGCGTCGTCTGCCATGAGCGCGTCTGCCAGCTGCTCGAAGTCGTCCACGACTATATCTGGCGCGTACTGTTCGCTGTCTTCGTATGGCAGGCTGTATCGGTTGACATATGCGCCGCGGAAGCCGCAGGCTCTGGCCCCCATGATGTCGAATGAGTGCGCTGCTGTCATCATTATCTGCGCGGGGGCTTCGTCCAGCAGGCGGGCGGCGGCGCGATAGACGGCGGGATGCGGCTTGAATACGCCGGCTTCCTCGACGGAGATGATGCGGTCGAACTCGATGCCGATGCGGTTTTTCGCCAAGTGCGCCAGATATTCGGGTTCTCCGTTGGAGAGCGCGACTAGCCGATACTTTTCGCCGAGTCTGCGCAGCCCGGCGATGGCGTCGGGGTACGGGCGTAGGTCTTGCCACACGGCCATGAACTCCGCCGTCTCGTTCGGCTGGAACTCGATGCGGTTCGCCCGCAGCGTATATGCCAGCGCGCGGCGGCAGGTCTCCAGATAGCCGCTGTGTCCGAGCATCAGCAGCGAATCTTGGAACTGCTCTATGCGCTGTCTGGCGCGCCACTGCGGGTAAAACTCCGCGCCCGTCATGTCGGAGCCGAGTCGCCTCAGAAAGCTTTCTGTAGGCCCTTCGAGGCTGCCGGTCAGGTCGAGAACTGTGCCGAATATGTCGAATGTGAGTGTGGTGATCGAGTCTTTCATCTGTCCTGTCGGCGGAATCCCCCCGTTGCTTCGTCTATTTGTGTATAGGTAGATACGATTTACTGAGTTGGCGCTGAGATTCTGTGGTCCGGGCATATCGCCCCGGTCATACCGCGCCAGACCCGGTGGCGCGAACACGCCTTAGTCGGATATTGGCGGCGGCTCGTCGAAAGGTTCGCCCTTTGCTTCTGCGTCTAACCTGCGCTGGTTCCACCTACGCACTTGGGCGCTGAATGTTTCACGAGCCTCCTCGTGGGCTTCCTCACGAGCTTCCTCGCGAGCTTGTTTGACGGCTTGTCTTTTCTCTTCCTCCAGCTGCTTTCTTACCTCCGCCTCGATCTGCTCTCTCAAAGTCGCCACTACCCGCTCTACCTCAGCCTCTACCTCAGCCGCGACTTCTTCTTCTATCTGCTTTTGCGTTTCTGCGCGCCGTTTCTCTCTGCGTGGGCGGTAAACTTTTTCCTCCAGATACTGCGCGATGACCATTTTGACCTCCGATGCTACTACTCCGGTTCCTGCCGATGTAACGAATATCGCCGCGCTTCCTATCATGATGGATACTATAGTTGCATGAACCGAGTCTCGGATATTTTGAGTTATCTCATACCATGATAGATATGTGATGCCTGTGATGCTCAGGATTATGAACAGCGTGAAGTAAAACGCTCTGTATTCGGGCGGTACGCTCCATATGGATTCTCGATGGCTGTCAGGAGAGCGCTCGCTATCGTCGTTTTGGATGGTATTTCTCCGGTGTTCTTCGCCATCGCCCCGAATCGCGCGCAATATCTCAAACTAGCATTCTCGCAGTTTCATCCATATCATCATCGCGCTCGCCCCCATAGCGTGAACACGCTTTGGTCTAGTCGTCGGATATGGCGACGGCGACGCGCCCGATGCCCATGGCCTCCGCTCTGGCTATTACGGTGTCTCGCTGGCTGGGTGTGAGCGGCATGGTGGGCGGTCTGGGATCGCCTACATCGATTCCGAGTCGGTGGCTGAGGAGGGCCTTGATTACGGCGTGCATTCCGAACTCGCGGACTAGGAATACTAGCCGGGTGGCGCGTCTCTGCGCATTCTCTGCGTTCTCCAGATCGTCATCGCAGTATGCGCGCCATATCTCGACCCACATTTCGGGGGCTATGTTCGGCGGGCCGTCCACACAGCCTGTTGCGCCGATGGTCAGCGCGGGAAGCATCAGCGCGCTGTTGCCGATGAGGCATTCTAGCCCCATATCGACCCAGTGATAGACATTGGTGAAGTTCACGGACGAATGTTTCAGCCCTTTCAGCTGTGGAACGCCGTCCTTGATCTGCGCCATCAGTTCGGGTGTTATCTCGACGCCTGTAGATTGCGGCAGGTTGTAAACGAACAGAGGCAGATCGGCGGCGGCGGCGACGGTCTTGTAGTGTTCGACGATGTTGGCATCGGTCTGGCGATAGAAGAAGGGTGGCACGCAGCAGATGGCTTCGACGCCCGCGGCGGCGGCGTTCTCCGCCAGTCGCGCGGCGCGGAGCGTGGTCGGCGCGCCGACATGCATGATGTTCTTGATGCGTCCGCCGTTCTGGTCCGCCGCGGCATGAGCTATCGCCATGTTCTCCTCGTCGTCCAGCAGAACGCTTTCGCCGGTACCTCCGGCGACCCAGAAACCGTTCACGCCCGACTGTATGTTGAACTCCATCACCTCGCGGAAAGCGGCTTCATCGAGCTTGCCGTCTTTTCCCATCGGTGTCGCAATTGCGGGCAGGATGCCCTCGAAATCTGACATATCTTTCTCCTCTTGCGGTGTTCTCTTTAGATTCGGTGTCGTCTTTGATTGTCATTGTCATTCTATCACGGGCTTGCCTATACGAGTATTCTCTCGAACACGAATCTTCCGATGTCGCGGTTTTCGGCAAAGTCGAAGCCGTCGAAGTCGGCGCCGAAGCCGATTATTGGGATGTCCTGTTCGTATGCCGATGCGTGCGAGCGCAGCCCGCTGCCGGCGCCGGTGTCGTTCCATGTGTCCGCAATCTCTTTGGGGCCGAAGACGGTCTCGGCGTCGCCTGTTACCACGAGATCGCCGATTCGCTCCCAGTTCAGACGCAGTTCGGATGCTGCCTGCTCTCGCGTATATACGCATTCCACGCCGGGCGTTTGCGCCAGAATGCCTGCCGCCTCTTCCTGCGCGTCTTTGCTCGCTTGCGCGGCGTCCATGTAGATGAACATGCATCCGCCCAAATTGTTGTGATGGACGACATATTTGTCTTTGATTATCGGAACTGCGTTGGCGGATATGCTGCGCTTGGAGAGAGTGTCTGCCAGATCTACCATGCGGGTTTTGGGACTCATACCGTGATCTGCGGTGATGAACAGGGTCAGGTCTGGGCAGGCGTCGAGCAGTTCGCCGATTGCGTCGTCCAGGATGGTGATGTGCCGTTGTGATTCTGGATGGTCTGGCGCGTAGGTGTGCATGGCGTAGTCGGTTGTGGATATGTAAACGATGTCGGCGGGTTCGCGTTTCATTGCGCGCGCGGCGGCGCGTATCGTCCAGCCGTTCACTTCGAGTGAATATATTGGCGGAGGCTGCCCCACGCCGTCCACAGCCCAGCTTGGCGGACGCTCCGATGATATGGCGGACGACGCGCCGTCCGACAGCAGCGTTCGCAACTTGTCTTTGGATGTGGATATTATCGTCCGGGCTTCCATCCGCTGGGCGCGCTGGAACATCGTCTCCGCCAGAATGTATTCGCCCGATTCCATGTAGATATCCGTTCCTGTTTCTCGCTCCAGTCTATAGTTGGAGCTGATACCGTGTTCGGACGGATAGCGCCCTGTTACGATGGATACATTGTTGACATTGGTTACCGACGGCATCATGCACCGCCCCGTTATATGAAATCCGCGCGCGCCGAGTTCGGCAAGATTCGGCGCGTTGCAGGTGGTCAGATACTCCGGGTCGAGACCGTCCACGGTTATTATCACGACGGTTTTGGACATGGCGGGGGATCTCCTTTCGGTCAGGCAGTTCGATGTTGGTCTCTTATCCTATCACCGAAGTCTTTGGGGCTGCCGATGAGATCGCCGCCAGCGTTTGCGAGTGAGCGGAATACGCCGGCGGATAGGCTATGCGGATAGACTATATAGTTATTATGGATATTTCTGGGAAATGGGGATGGATATGGATAATCATGGCGTAGATATTTACGAGCGGTGTTCACAGCGTCCAGTTTTTCGACCTCTTCGATCCAGCCTCCGATGAATCAGGCTGATGGCGGTTCACTGCCGCCACCGCGCGACGGAGGCGGACGACGCTTGCGCCGGTGGGGGCGCCGGTTTGTTTTCCTCTTGCTGCTGCTGGCCTTGTTCGTGCCGCGCTCGGATTATCTCAGGCTGACACCGGCGGAGTTCATCGCGCTCGACCATCTCTTCTATCTGCTCGAGTGGGAGGCGCGGAATCTGCCGCGCAAGTGGGTGCATCTGCTGGGGAACTTCGCTTCCCGCTCTACCCCGTCGCGCGAGGAGCGAATCGAGATATTGGATGAATATCTTCAGACTGTTCGGCGCGCAGAGAAGGAGGAGCGTCGAGTGGAGGGCGCGGCTCAGATGCGTAGTTTTCGAGGTTCGGGCGCGGCGGCCAAATCGGAGAGTGTTTCACGCGAATATCTCGATGAACTGCTCGAACGCAAGCGCGAGCTTCAGCCGGAGGCTGAGGAGACGGCTGAGGCAGAGATTGCCGCGGCGCTCGACAGCATCGGCCTTCAGTCTAGGTTCGGCATCGTCTGGCCGCCGGTGGATGTTCGCTTCGGGGAACCGCCTACGCTGCTGGTTCTCTCCACGAGAGACGAGATAAACATGGTTGGAGGCGTGTTCTTGGACCCGGAGATCGAGCCACTGGAGCGAGACGAGGTGGAGCGGCGCATATATGAAGAGCTGGGCTATGCCGCCTATGTAGATGACATTGCGGGGCTGGCGACATATCCCAACATGGTTTCTGATACCGGCGCTATGCGCAGCATAATTCGCACGGCGGCGCATGAGTGGCTGCATTCGTACTGGTTCTTTCACCCTTTCGGCAGGGCGTACTTTTCGTCGCCGGAGATGACATCGCTGAACGAGACTGCCGCCACGCTCGCTGGTAATGAGATAGGCGATATAGCGTTCGAGCGGATGGGCGGAGACCTGAGCGAGAACGCCAGACGCTATGCAGAGGGCTATCGTATAGACCCGAACTTCACGGCATTCATGCGCGAGACGCGGTTGGAGGCAGATCGCCTGCTCGCAGAGGGCAGGACGGATGAGGCTGAAGAGTATATGAGAGAACGCCAGTGGGGATTGCGATTACGCGGGTACTACATCCGCAAGCTGAATCAGGCATATTTTGCATTCAGGGGACGATATGCCGACAGCCCCGCGTCTGTCAGCCCTGTGGGTGAACAGATGCGCGAGTATCGCTCGTATATGAGCGATATTGGCGAGTTCGTCAGGAGCATCTCCAAAGTATCCACGCCGGAGGAGTTCGAGGCGCGATTGGAACATCTCCGGGATGCTTCTGGCGGCTAGGAGAGCGGCTCATATCGACGCGCGGTCTGTGGCATAGAGCCTGTTCAGATTCGCATATCGCGCAGGGTCGAGGTCTCGGCCGGTGAATCCGGAGAAGTCGGGGGCGTAGCGATGCACCTTGAAAGTAGCGTTGCTATGGTGGCCTCCTCCGTTGAGTTCGAAGAAGGGGTTGACGAACTCCCAGACGATCTCTCCGCCGCGCGTGATTTCCAGAAGCCGTCCGTGCGCTCCTTCGCATATCAGCGTGTTGCCGTTGGGCAGACGTTCTGCGCCGCTGATGTAGGAGCTGTAAAACGAAACTGGCGGGCTGCCTTCCCAGCTCCATGCGATCTCGTTCGATTCGGGGTTGACCTCTATGATGCGGGAGTTGCCGCGTCCGGTGGAGTGCGCGCCGTTGTCGAAGATCAGCACATTGCCGTTGTCCAGTTCGCTGGCGTCGTGCTGATGGCTGAGTTCATCGAGTCCCCATCGCCAGAGCAGTTTGCCTGTCTCGCGGGAGAACTTCGCCACAGCGCTGGTCTGTCGGAAGCTGACGAGGAGGTCTCCGCTTGCTGTAACGGCGAGGGAGTTGGCGTGGGTCCATTCTCGACGCCCTTCGAGCGGGCAGATGACATCGAGCGTGATGTCCAGCTGTTCCCAGAGATGCCATTCGCGCAGTGTTTCGCCATCCGCGGACACCTCCCGTACCGCGTCGCCGAGAATGTGGATGGGGTCATCCGCCATCCGTCGTCCGCCGCGGACGCGGGCGGAGATGTCGGCGGGCATCGGCTCCCAACGCAGATATATCGTCTCTCCGGTGAGCAGCCGGTCATAGTCGTGGTGCATCCACGGGTCGCGGTGTTCCCAAAGTTTGATGCCGTTCCAGTCCAGCTCGACGATTGCGCCGCCCGCCCCGCCCAGTCCGCGCGTATCCTCGAAATCCGGCGGTGGCGGAGTCCGAATCAGCAGGTTGCCGTTTGGCAGCAGCTGAGCATAGGTAATCCCCTCGTGATAGTCCCATCTGTGGCAGACGCGCCCGCGCATGTCGATTAGCGAGGCAAACTTCCCCGAGTTCGTGAACACGAGGGTGTAGCCTTTGTATGAGAACATCGGCGAATGATGAATCAGCCCGACAGGATGATGAATAGACCAGCCCATTTTTAGGTATCGACCTTCAGTTTGTCATGTGTTTTGACGCGCTCTCTTTGGATGGGCGAGGGTTTCGTTTTGCCTGCGGGCCTCAGCCCCTGCGTTTAGGTTGGACTTACAGCTCCAAAGGTGTATCGTCTCGGTTGGCCCATTCGCCCATGGAGCCGTCGTAGTTGCGCGTTCGGTCATAGCCGAGCAGTCGTAGTGTGAACACGCCGTGCGCCGCACGGATGCCGCCCTGTCAATATGTGATCACATTCTTGTCGGGTGTTACGCCGATAGCCTCCAGCATCGTTCGAAGCTCGGGGGCGGGCTTGAACAGGCGGTGTCTGTCGTCGGTGATGAGGCCGAGCCATTCCAGATGCACCGCGCCCGGGATTCTGCCTGCGCGCGCGTTGCCGCGGCTGTTGGAGCCGTCCCACTCGCCGTCGGAGCGTACATCGAGGAAGACCGTGTCCGAGTCGCCGACGCGCTCTACGCCGTAATCCAGCGCGCAGATCAGCGAATCGTCCGCTGCTGGAGTGAAGGTCACATCGCCAGCGTCCGGCGGTCTGTCGATAGATACTGGCCTTCCCTCGTCGAACCACTTCTTCCAGCCGCCGTTCAGCACCTTCGCATTGGTGTGTCCGTAGTAGTTCAGCGCCCACCAGAATCGTGTGGAATATAGGCTGCCGGAGTTGTCGTAAGCGACGACTAGCGTATCGTCCCCGATGCCCATATCCTCCATGAGCGCCTTCATCACATCCGGTTCTGCCACTAGCGGATATTCGCGAGGAGCTGATGGATAGTCGGGATGCTTTATGTAGTGATGGACTTGGATGCCGACTGCGTTTTTGATGTGCGCTCGCAGATACAGGCCGAAGTCGTCACAATCGACGATTCGGATGTTCGGGTCGTCCAGATGTTCTTCCAGCCATTCCGTAGATGCCAGCAGCTCTGGGCGGGCATATCCCTGATCTGTCATTGGTACGCTCCCTGGTGTATCTCCATGTATCTCAGTATCCGTATCTATCTATATTGCCTGATTGCCTGTCGTTCTGTCTGTCATTATCATTCGTAATTCGTATCCGCCATCAGCCGTCCCTCGTATGGGAATCAGCGAATTTTTATGATAGTTTACTAGTATGATAGTTTACTAGATTGGGGCTTGGGTGTCAGCTTGTCAGTCATCTGTTTCATCCGCGCTAGTTCGGCTGAGCTTTCTGAAAGTCGGAGTCCAACCTCTATTGACATACTGCGCGACAAAGTGATAATTTTCACAACGGTTCGAGGGAGGCGGATGTCTGGAACAGAATCTCTTGACACTTCTAAGAGCCAGTGCAATAATTTTCAGCGCACTCGAACAGGGTAATCTCTGAAGTACGGAAGCCAAGGACGCCTGCACCAAGCCTTATGGAACTGGCCCCTATAACAATCGACCCGCTCGTAATCGGCGCCGATAGCTGGTCGGAGCTGGGAACTCTTCTCAAAAGCCTCTGGTGGGCGGTCGTATTCGTCGTGCTGTTTGCTTCGTCCATGATTTTCGGGCATATAACGATTCCATCGTTTATTATGTCCGGTCATATCCCGGAGCGTCTGTCGAAGACGAGGCCGCCTCTGTACGCTTTGGCAGTTATTTTCTTCGCCGTCGCAATTTTCTTTCTGATCCGCGCCCTGAGTAATGTGAGCGTGCTTCGCAACTTCTGGCCGGACTACTGGATTTAGGATCGACTTCACTTGATACCTGGCGATTTCCAGATCAAAAAACCCTCGCGCAGGCAGATGTTTCTGTTCTCTTCGCTGGGGCTTGGAGGGCTAATAACCGCGCTGGTCGTCGTCGCGGCTCTTACATGGATGATTTCGGCATGGTTCGGAACTCCAGTCATATTCGCATCCGACGAAGGCCCCGATCAGCCCATCGCATTTCCGCATACGACGCATGTCGAGGATTTGGGCCTGGATTGCACTTTCTGCCATCGCGATGTGGCGAAATCCGCGCAGGCGACGATTCCCTCTGCAGGGCTCTGTATGACCTGTCATCAGGCTATAGAGGGCCGGAACGATCTGGCGATGGCCGAGATCGACAAGCTGCAGAGCGCTTACAAGGACGGAGATCCTATAGCATGGGTTCGCGTACACCGCGTTCCTGACCATGTACACTTCGTTCACGAAGCGCACATCAGAGTTCTCTCCAACGGCAACCCTCCATCTGCTGTCTGCTCTACATGCCATGGCGATGTCGGGGCGATGGAGAAGGTAAAACAGGTGAGGACGCTGAAGATGAGCGACTGCGTGGACTGTCATCGAGACAACAACGCGCCTACTGACTGTACGACCTGTCACTATTAGGATTGCCGCAAAGCAGCGCTAGGCATCTGTAGATCTCCGAATCTTCGGCGCACTCGTAGTCTGGTCTTTCGTCCTAAACTAATATGGAATCGATAAAAACGACGGTAAAAACGCCAGTAGGCTCAAGGGAACGATGGCTCTAACCAGACGACAGTTTATGACGCTGACCGGTGGATCGGCGGGCGCGGCGGTACTGTTCGCGGCGTGCGGCGTTCCGGAGGACGAGCTTCTCGTCGAATCTCCCGCGCGGATGCCGGAGGATTTGGTGTCTGGCCGCGATAACTGGTATGCCACTGTCTGCCGCGCGTGCGGCAGCGGCGAGGGTATCGTCGTTCGCGTCATGGAAGGGCGCGCCAAGAAGATCGAGGGTAATGTAGATTATCCGATCAATATGGGTAAGCACAGCGCGCGCTGCGAAGCGACTTTGCAGGCGCTGTATAATCCTGACAGGGTGCGCGGCCCACTGGTGCGCTCCGGTGAACGCGGCGCAGGCCATTTCCAAGAGATAAGCTGGACAGACGCTATCGGCAGGCTCTCGTTCCACCTCTCCGAGTTGCGTTCGGAGAGACGCCAGCGGCGCGTGGTTACCATAACCGACCCGCTCTCAGGGCATCTGGAACTCGTCGTCAGGCGGTTTACCGAAAGATATGGCGGACGCTATCTGCCATTTGCGCCGCTGGAACAGACCAACCTGCAGTCGGCGGTTTCGAGCATGTTCGGGCAGGAACGTCTTCCCGATTTCGACATAGAGAACTCTGCCTTCCTGCTGTCGTTCGGAGCCGATTTCCTGAACACTTGGGGGTCGCCCGTACGCTTTGCAAGGGGATATGGCAGATTCCGTCAAGGAGACCGTGAGCGCGGCACGCACTATCATGTCGATTCTCGTTTCTCCATGACCGCCGCCAATGCAGATAGATGGATTCCGGTGAAGCCTGGAACGGAGGGGCTGCTGGCGCTGAGTATCGCTCATGCGATGGTGGAGGAGGGCAGCGCGAACTCGGAAGCGGTATCCGCGCTGACTGGCGGAGATGACGAGTTCCTCGCTCCATACGCGCCGGATTTGGTCGCAGGCAGGGTCGGCGTTTCGGCAGACAAGATAAAAGAGATTGCGCACTCTTTCGCATCGCACCCGCCAGCGATTGCGATTGGCGGCGGCTCCGCCGGAGCGCACACCAACGGAGCGGCGAATCTCGCCGCTGTCTATGCGCTGAATCATCTGGTTGGAAGCGTCGGTTCACCCGGTGGTGTGCTATCCAACCCGTCTCCGCCACTCGCCGACCTCGCCGTGCCTCAGCAACCGGCTCCGATGGGCGAATGGCAGACGCTGGTGTCGGATATGCGTGGGGGGCGAGTAGATGCGCTTCTCGTGAGCGGCGCAGACCCGTTCTACGGGCTTCCTTCCTCTCTCGATATTCATGCCGCATCCTACGATGTGCCGCTGATCGTCAGCTTCTCCAATGTCATAGACGATACGACTGCGATGGCAGACCTCGTGCTTCCTCAGCACAGCGCGCTGGAGGATTGGGGGACGGACTCTCCCAGCTTCGGGCCTGGCTACGAGATGGTCGGTTTTCAGCAGCCGGTGGTTCGTCCGTTCTTCGAGAATCGAGGCTCCGAGCTGGGTACGCGCGGATTCGCGGATACTCTGCTGGCGACTGCACAGGCTATGGGGCTGGATCTGGAGTTCGAAGGGGATGCTTTCAAGGATATTCTGCAGGCGGATGCCATGAAGCTGTACGACTTGCGCAGAGGGTCTGTCAGCGCGCCCAGCTTCGGCGCGTTCTGGAATGGCGTTCTCCAGCGAGGCGGCTGGTGGGATACGAATGCAAAATCGTCCGATGCCATGTCAGGGCCGGGTCAGCTCGATGCTGTCGAAGATCCGCAGTTCGAGGGTGGCGATGGATTCGCCTTTTACCTGACTCCGTTTAGCCAGACAGGTCTCGGTGAAGGACAGCTCGCGAATCTGCCATGGATGCAGGCGACTCCTGACCCTATCACTACCGCGACTTGGAGAACTTGGATCGAACTGAACTTGCATGTAGCCGAAGACTTAGACATACACGAGGGCGATGTGGTGAAGGTTACTTCGCCGCGTGGTTCGATAGAGGCGCTGGCGATGCCGCACCCCGGCGTTCCGCCCGATACGGTATCCATACCATTTGGGCAAGGGCACCGCAACTTTGGTCGATACGCAAAAGACAGAGGCGCAAATGTGTTTGCAATCCTGTCTCCGGCGACCGATACCAAATCTGGCGCTCTGGCGTGGGCCGCTACGAAAGTGAATATCGAAAAAACGGGGGATTGGGTACGGGTTCCGAAGTTCGAGAATACCGTCTCAACCTATCCCGAAGACCATGAGCAGCGGGTGTATCAGACCACCCAGAATGACAGCTAGGGAGCTCCGCAGATGCCCGAGAGCTGGGGGATGATCGTCGATCTCGACAAATGCACGGGGTGTCAAGCCTGTGTTGTCGCGTGTCAGTCGGAAAACAATATCCCCATCAACGAAGAAGACCATTTCAACCAGCGGCGCGCGATCCAATGGATTCGCATCGAAAGATACTGGGAGGGCGAGTTCCCAGATGTAAAGGCGAGGTTCGTGCCGATATTTTGTCAGCACTGTTCCGACGCGCCTTGCGAACCTGTCTGCCCTGTTTACGCCACCTATCACAATTCAGAAGGCCTGAATGTTCAGGTTTATAACCGTTGCATTGGTACACGCTTTTGTGCCAACGGCTGTCCGTATCATGCGCGCTTCTTCAATTTCTGGGAGCCTGAATGGCCTGAGAGCTTGAAGAATCAGCTGAATCCGGATGTTACCGTTCGCAGTAGAGGCATTATGGAGAAATGCACCTTCTGCATACAGCGCATACGACGCACCAAACGGGACATGTCCAAGGATGGCGTCGAGGCGACTGCTGAGAATATATTCGGAACTGTCGATCGTGAGTCGAATCCAGAATACGAACGCTCGCTGAGTCCGGCTTGCGTGAATGCATGTCCTACCGAGACGCTAGTGTTCGGTGATATGTACGATATGTTCGCCGCGCGACGTGAGGGCGAGAGGCTGCCCAAACCTCGAAACAAGGCAGAGGCGATCGTCAAGCGAGAGCTGGAAGAGGGCAGAGGCTATCGTATTCTCGAAGAGAAGGGTACGAATCCATCAGTGATCTATCTGCGAAAGGTCGATAAGGAAGCGCAGGGAGCGTCAGTCGGTCATGGCTAGTACAGCGCGCGCCGCGCCCCATGCGGGACATCACACGGATTCGCGGGTGGCTGTGCCGCCGACTTCGCCGTCGGAGACGACCGATTCTCTGCTGAGCCGTCATTTCCGCATTGGAGACAACTTCTGGCGCGCCGCCGCCGTGTTCGGTGTGCTGACTATACTTGGCATCATTGGCTTCTTCGTCCGGGTTTCGGGCGGACTCAGCGATACCGCGGTATGGGGATACTATGTGGCAGTGTTCAGTTTCATGCTGACTACGGCATCGGCGGCTCCGCTGGTCGCTATTGCTCCGCGTATCGCCAATTCCCACTGGCGCAGACCTATATCGCGCGCCGCAGAGCTTTGGAGCGTCGTCGGGCTGTTCAGCCTGCTTTGGTTCATACCTCTGCTGTGGATACTGCCTCCGCTGGATGATGGTCGCCGCTCGCTGTGGTTCTTCGACATGTCCGATCACAGCCTCGTACCGTCCTTTTCGCCCCACATTTGGGCTTCGGCAGCCATAATCTCTCTAGTCGTTACTGGGCTGGCGCTGCTGTGGATATCTTGTTTGCCAGATTTTGCGTCGATCGCTCAGCGCGCGCCTGCGGGTTCGCGTCAGGCCCGATGGGCGCGGTGGATGGCTCGCGGATGGCAGGGAACTTCCAAACAGTGGTTCATGCTCAAACATCGTATGGGCATACTCGGGGCTCTATATTTTATGATGCTGGTGTTCGTCCACTTTCTCATCAGCATAGACTTTTTGATGGCGCTAGTTCCCGGTTGGATAGATGCGCTCTATCCGGTTACACATGCGGCGAACGCGCTTCAGGCGGCGGCGGCCACGATGGTTCTAACCGCTTGGGTACTCAGAACATTCTGCGGATATGAGCGATATATCGGACTCGACCAGATTTGGGGACTGGGCAAACTGATGTTTGCGCTGTCGCTGCTCTGGTTCTGGTTCTGGTTTTCCAGCTTCAATGTGCTGTGGTATGGCAAGATGCCATTCGAGCAGGCAGTTATCGAATTGCTGATGACGGGGCCGTATCTGCCGGTATTCATAGCGGTTTTCCTGATGGTGTTCGTAGTACCGTTGTGGACGCTGGTGTGGAATCCGGTTCGCCGCAGCCTGTGGGGGCCTCCGCTTATCGCGGCAATCATATTGTTCGGGACACTGCTAGACCGTATACGGCTGTATGTTGCGGCTTACTCGGTGCCGGGCATAGGCAATGCGTCCATTCATAAGCATGTACTCGAGTTGGATCATCTGCCAAAGGCTGTCGTTCCGGAAATATGGGACATTTTCATAATGGCTGGTGGAATAGGCGCGATGATTCTGGTATATATGTTGGCCGCGCGTTTCATTCCCATAATGAGCATATGGGAGCAGCGTGAGCTTCAGCTGTATGACGAAGGACATGTTCCCAACCACCGAGGCCATGTTCGTGTAATGGGCAAAGCGGAATAGCAGGAATAACATAGATAGAATGTCGTGGCCGCGACACGCTCGAAAGGGTTTATTCGCGCTCTTCGTCCAAGTCCTGATATACGATTAACCGATATATAACACCTGCGAGACATAATGCTAGAACATGTACACCTAGATCAGAAGACCATCAACAAAGACCTGCTCAGCGGTGTCTTAGGCACACCCAAATGGTGGCTTCCGGCAGTCATCTTCTTGCTGATAGTCGTACTCATCGGACTGGCCGCATTCGGCTATATGGTGAACAAAGGCTTGGGCGTTACTGGTTTGAACCGCCCTGTGCTGTGGGGATTCTTCTTAGTCAACTTCGTTTTCTGGATAGGCATAAGCCACGCTGGGATAATGATTTCGGCGATACTCCGTCTGACGCAGGCGGAGTGGCGCCGTCCTGTTACGCGCGCGGCTGAAGTGATGACCGTATTTTCGCTGATGGCGGCGCTCCATACGCCGCTGTTCCATGTCGGTCGTCCGTGGCGAGATTTCTGGGTGTTCCCATACGACTTCGCTCGCGGCGTTTGGCCGAATGTACGCTCACCGTTCGTGTGGGACCCCAGCGCGGTTATGACCTATCTCATCGGCAGCTCGCTGTTCGTGTTCATCGCGCTCATCCCCGACCTTGCTGTCATCCGTGACCGCGCCAAGAATGTTTGGATCAAACGCCTGTATGCATCGCTGTCGCTCGGCTTTCGCGGAACGCCGCGTCAATGGAAGATGCAGGCGGTTGCCGGCATCCTGCTGTCCGCGCTGGTGCTTCCGGTGTTCGTCTCGGTGCATTCCATTGTGTCATGGGACTTCGCCGTTCTCGTCGGCGTCGAGGGGTGGCACTCCACGATCTTCGCGCCATACTTCATCATCGGCGCGATACATTCCGGCGTCTCAGCCGTTGCTATGCTGATGGCGCTCGGCGTGTGGATGTGGAAACTCGACAAATACATACGCCCCGACCATTTCGATGCCATTGCGAGGCTACTCATAATCGTCGCTACGACATGGTTCTTCTTTTTCTTCTTGGAGTGGGTGTTTGCGCTCTATACTCTGGAGGGACCAGATATCGCGCTGCGAGAACTTCAAGTATTCGAATGGCCGTATTCCGTGCTGTTCCTCGTATTCCTAATCACCGCGTATTTCATACCGGTGCCGATGTGGATGTTCAAGAAAGTGCGGCGGTCTGCGTTCTGGATGCTGATAACGACGATTTTGGTCAATATCGGCATGTGGCTGGAACGCTTCCTGATCATAATCCCTAGTCTCATTCGCAGGCAGCCGCTGACCTTCGATTGGGGCAGCTATCATCCAAGCATCATCGAAATACTGATCGTCGCTGAGACATTCGCCTTCGTCGCGCTCGGTATGCTGCTGTTCAGCAAGCTGTTCCCTCTCATACCGCTGTTCGACATCAAAGAGGGCATGACGAATCGACGCACAATCAAAATCGGACGCCGCACGGTGCCGGCGACCGTCCGAGAGTGAGGTAACACCGTTGGCGCTTTCAGAAATGTTCGCAAAAAGGAGTGTTTTGGGCCTGTTCCCTGAGGGTAATGAGGACCAGGCAGCCGATGCTCTGGACGCTCTCCGCGAAGAGGGCTTCACTCACTCCGAATATGAAGTCATTACCGGTACACCCTATCCCGAAGGGACTTTCGGCGAGGAGGAGCCTAAGCATACGCTCTTCCGCTGGCCGCTGATAGGCGCGGCGTGTGGATTCATCGTCGGCCTTCTGCTTACCTCCGGGACGCAGCTGGCGTATCCGATGGTTACTGGCGGTAAGCCGGTGCTGTCGATTCCGCCTATGGCTATCATCATGTACGAAGGGACGATGTTGGGGGCTATCATCTTCACGGTGATTGGCGTCATCATCGAATCCCGCCTGCCTCGCCTCTTCATGGGCGCGTATGACGAACGCATCACCGAAGGTTATATCGGTGTCGCCGTCACCACGGAAAAAGACCGAGTCGGAAAAGCCGAAGAGGTTCTCAGCAATATTGGGGCTGAGGATATCAAGCGCGGATGGGAGTCCTGAACATCGTGTCTCGGTTTTCCATACATAGAGTTCGTGCCAATTTAGGCGCGCGCTTCTCGATGACCTCAGCTTTGCGAACAATCTCCATCGTTATGGGGTTGATCGCCCTGCTGGCCGTACTCGGCTGTTACAACAATAATACGGGCGAGACGACCATCGGCGGAGATATAAAATTCAAGCTGCCGGCCTTCCCCGAAACTGGCAGTAACAAGGTGCAAGTATTTACCGAGATGCACTACCAGCCTTCCTATCGCGCCCAAGAGGGGCCACGCCTGCTGTCCGCAGACGGCGCGGTTCCCATAACCGGCGCGGAGGTGCTGCTTTCCACAGGGGACGAGTACGCGGCGTTACAGAACCCCGGGGGGGATTCCGTGAATGGCGGCGCCTTGTACGCCCTAAACTGTCTCGTCTGTCATGGCGAGCGGCTGGATGGGAAGGGCGTGGTCACCGGCTACGAAGCGCCGCTTATGAACCCAGCGAATTTGCTGGGGGAGGCAACCGCCGAGCGCACCGATGGCGAGCTTTACGGCATAATCAGCTTCGGCGGCAGCGTCGGTTACACGACACGCTTGGCCGCGCTCGCCTCTGGCGGCGACCCAGATAACTGTGTCACCGGCGGTCTATGCCCCATGCCGGAGTTCCGTAAACTGCTCGATGAGGGCGAACGCTGGGATCTGGTCGCATATATGCGACAGCAGCAGGGGCAGTAGAAGAGAGCTGTTCCGCTCTCTCCGTCGTCTCTCTCACGGTACACACTATCGGGCGTGCGTGTTTGGGCTGGGCTTTACGAATGTCGTTTCGCGCCGAGCTTGGTTCGTGCAGATAGCTACGATCCGGTTTGGGGGTTGTCCCTCTGTGGTAAGGGCTATTTCCGCAGCTCTTCTATCAGCGATCTGACTTCTGCGTTGTCGTTGCCAAGCTCGACGGCGCGTTCGAGATCGGCAAGCGCCTCCTCGTTTCTTCCTCGCCTGATCTGCGATAGGCCGCGAAGTACATAGTAATCGTCTTCTTCCGGCTCCAGCGCGATGGCGTCTGTAAACGCCTCCACCGCGCGGAAGTCGAGGCCCATCGCCGTTAGCGTTATGCCGCGCGCGTAGTGCGTGTCGATTTCCGACGGGTCTATCTCTATAGAGCGTTCGAAGTCGTCCAGCGCAAGTTTGTTGCTGCCCAGATTCAGATATGCAAGGCCGCGTTGGTAGAATGCGTCGGCGGTATCTTCACCGCGCTCGATTGCATCGCCGAAGTCGTCCATAGCCAGCCGGTGATTACCCTCCACCGCATGTGACAGGCCGCGTCTGTAGAAGGCCTCGCCCATCTGTGGATCGAGCCGAACTGCCTCTGTAAACTCGGAGACTGCCGAGCTGTGATTCTCCAATTCCTGCGCGCTTACTCCTGCATCGAACGCTGTCTGCGCCCTCTGAGAATCGGATGCGCATCCGATGATGCCGCATCCAATGGCGAAGACTATGAATACGATACCTGTGATTCTGTCGATTTTCATGGCTCTGCCGATTCCTCTGGTTTAGGATTTTATAGTAAATAATTTTACAGCAGATTGGGCATCGAGTGAGAGGAATACAACGCGCTGGATGAAAGATCCGTCAGCAATTTTGCCTGCGGAGCTTCCGTCGGTGGCTGCTGCTGATGGCGAATATCTCGATTTCTTGCCAACGATCAGGTGATACGAATACTGTTCGACAGCAAAATATTTTGACATGGAATACGGTTTAGAATGTAATTGATATGTACTGAAATATATTCATAGCGATTGCATGATTTTGGAAAATAAGATGAAGGGGAACTCTTCCAAGCTCAGATACCTGCGCGATTTCGAGACGATCGTTGAAATGACGGACGAAATCGAGACGCTGTTCGATATTGCGAAAAGAGGCGGCCTGCCCACCGGCATGGCGGATTCGCTTCGAGTCAGACGCGTAAACGGCGTCTCGGCGATCTCGTGCTATGGGTATTGGAAGGCGGGCATAGATGCTATTGGCGTCAGAGTGTGGCGCGCATATGCGGAGATCAGGGAACGCTAGAAAGAGGCGAGCCCTAACACTCTGGTCGAAGTACTTCTGCGCTGATTCCGTTGTCCGTAGTATCGGGGAGAGCTAATGTTCGGTGACACATATGCGTGCTTACCGCGTCGCTGCTTCTCTCTGGGATGATGCTGAGATTTTAGAAATATTCCTGCCGTATAGTCATCTACCGGATACTGTTGTAGAATACACGCATCTTGAGAATGGAGAATCGTCAATATGTCGCTTAGAGGGAAGGCGGCTGTCGTAGGTATCGGAGAAGTTCCGACGAGGAGACTTCTCGAGGGGCGCACGCTGTATGGTTTGTGCGCGGAGGCTGCGAAGATGGCTATTGCCGACGCGGGCCTTCGTAAGCAAGACATCGATGGCTTGGTTACGGACGGCGCGGCTGCCCCGGCTATGATGGCCGAATATATAGATATAAAGCCGAATTTTGCAACGGGCGTATCCATGCAGGGGGCAAGTGGCGCGTCCGCCACAACCGTCGCCGCCAGCGCGATAAACGCGGGGCTGTGCGAAACAGTTCTTGTGGTCATGGGCAATGCCAGAGCGTCGCGTCCCGTTCCTGGGGGCGCGTCGGTGCGCTCCGAATGGGAAGAGCCTTATGGCATGGCGCCGGGCGCCGGCACAGGCTATGCGCTCATCTACAATCGCCATATGTACGAATATGGCACGACGCAGGAGCAGATGGCGAAGGTGGCGGCAGACCAGAGGTTCAATGCCGTGGAGAACCCGAATGCGGTGTTCCACGGACAGCCCGCCAGCGTGCAGGACATTCTGAACTCTCGTTATGTGAACTACCCTCTGCGCCTGCTGGAATGCGTAATGCCCTGCGATGGCGCGGCGGCGCTCATAATCACGACGCCGGAGCGGGCGAAGGCTCTGCCTAACCGTCCCGCATATCTGCTCGGCGCTGGTATGGAGCAATCCAACGCGAATATCTGGCAGACCGACAGGATAACGACGACGCCGGTTGCAACCAGCGCAAAACGCGCTTTCGAGATGGCAGGATATGGCCCGGCGGATATGCAGTTCGCCGAGTTCTACGATTGATACACCATCCTCGTGGCCGTGAGCCTCGAAGATGCGGGCTTCGTTCAGAAGGGCGAAGTTGGCCCATTCTACGAATCTACCGATACGACTTATAAGGGAACTTTCCCGATAAATACAGACGGCGGCCAGCTTTCAGGCGGCCAGCCGGGACTCGCGGGCGGCTTCAGACATGTCATAGAGGGCGCGCGCCAGATAATGGGCAAAGCCGGGGTCCGGCAGGTACCCCGCAACGATTTATGTATGGTGAATGGTTGAGGCGGCACAGCGAGCGAAATGTGCTCGCTGGTCCTCGGGTCCGAGGAAGCAATCTAAAGAAATCCAATAGGTAGGAGCCTGCGCCGATGCATGAAGAGCGTGGCGCAGGCTGATTCTCTGTCTCCTTTTGCTGTCAGTCAACAGAGGCGAAAATAATGACCACCACATATACCAAACCGATGCCCAGAGCGATGAACGAGGATCTCTCGCGTCCATTCTGGGATGCGACGAAACGACACGAACTGATCATGCCGCGATGCAAGACCTGCTCCAGCATCTTCTTCTATCCGCGTGAGCAGTGTCCGAACTGCTTTTCGGACGATCTCGATTGGACGCCTGTCAGCGGCAAGGGGCGTCTATACTCTTTTACCGTCGTTCACCAGACGGCGCATCCCGCGTTCCAGCCGGACGCGCCGCATGTGTATGCGATCGTGCAGCTGAACGAGGGGCCGAAGATGCCATCGAATCTCATCGACTGCCCCATAGAGGATGCCCAAATCGATATGCCCCTCGAGGCGGTATTCGATGATGCAGGAGAGTACACACTGGTGAAGTTCAGGCCTGCGTGATTTCCCCGCTCTCCCACACCAAAGGGGAGTAAAAGTAAAAAGAAAAGGGGGCGCCTTTAGATTGATAAGGGCGCCCCTCTTCTCGTTCGTGTCCGCGCGGTGATTTTTAGTAGAGGTGGCAGACGACTCTATGATCCGGTCGATTCGTCTGCGGCCTGGTCTCGGCAGGTTGGTTGTCTGCGCATGGCTCGAAGCCGGACGGGCAGCGTGGATGGAAGTGGCAGCCTTCCGGAGGGTTCACAGGAGAGGGAACTTCGCCCGTGAGGATGACTTCTTCTCGGTCGATGTCCGGGTGTGATGGCAGCGCCGCTGACATGAGCGCGCGCGTGTATGGGTGCAGCGGGTTATCGAACAGCTCTTCCGTCTCCGCTTCTTCGACGATTCTGCCGAGATACATCACGCCGACTTTGTCGCACATGTAGCGTACTGTGGCCAAGTGGTGGGCGATGAGCAGATAGGTCAGGTCGTGTTCGTCTTGGAGGTCTTCGAGCAGGTTCATTATCTGCGCGCGGATGGAGACATCTAGCGCGGAGACGGGCTCGTCGAGGATGATGAGCTTGGGGTTGAGGGCGAGGGCTCTGGCGACGCCGATGCGCTGTCTCTGTCCGCCGGAGAACTCGTGCGGGAAGAGGTTAGACTGATATTCCTGCAGGCCGACTTCCTGAAGCAGCTCGCCGACGCGCGTTTGGATTTGGCCCTTGGTCATGAGGCTGTTGACCTCGAGCGGCTCTCCAATGATGTTGCCGACACGCATTCGGGGGTTGAGCGATGCCCATGGATCTTGGAATACTGCCTGCACGCTCGCCTTGTAGTTCTTCATCCCATTGCGGTCGAGTTCGATTGCATTCTCTCCCTCGAAGAAGAAGGCGCCGTCTGTAGGTTCTTCGAGGTGTAAAATCAGTTTGGCTGTCGTCGATTTGCCGCAGCCGGATTCGCCTACGAGTCCGTAGGTTTTGCCCCGTTCGATTTCAAAGCTAATTCCATCGACTGCTTTGAGCATTGCCTTGTTTCGGGACATGAGGCCGGAGCCGACGGGGAAATACTTCTTGAGGTCTTTGACCTCTAGCAACGCGCCATTCGAGCTGGTCATAATGGATTCGTTCCTCCAGAGGGTTAGGGGAAGATTAGGGAAGTTTAGTCACCGGCAGCGGCGCCGATTTTGGCGCCTTCCGATTCTCGCATCCAGCAGGCAGCATGCTGCCCCTCATCCACCTTGAAATCGGGAGGGAACTCCTCGCGGCATTTGTCGAAGGCGTATCTGCATCGCGGGGCGAATGAGCATCCTTGCGGCAGATCCCACAGCGCGGGTGGCTGACCGGGGATGGAGTATAGCCGTTCTTCGGTCTCCTCCATCTTCGGCACCGATCGGATGAGAGCTTCTGTGTAAGGATGGGATGGGTTGTTGAATATCTGTCGGACATCACCCTGTTCTACGACACGGCCTGCGTACATGACGGCGACACGATCGCACATTTTGGCGACGATTCCGAAGTCGTGGGTGATGAATATGATGCCGACGCCTGTCGATTCCTGTAGTTCGCGCAGCAGGCGGAGATACTGCGCCTGAATTGTGGCATCGAGCGATGTCGTAGGTTCGTCCGCTATTAGCACGACGGGGTCGCAGGATATGCCGATGGCGCCGACCACGCGCTGCCGCATTCCGCCGGAAAGCTGGTGCGGATAGTCTTTGATTCGGACTTCTGGCGCGGGGATGCGTACCTTGCGGAGCATTTCGACGACGGTGTCTTTTAGCGTTTCTCCGCCTAGGTTTTTATGTATCTTCAGCGCCTCGCCCACTTGGTCTTCGATGTCGAATACTGGATTGAGAGCTGTCATCGGGTCTTGCAGCACCATGCCGATGCGGCTGCCTCTGACATCTTCCATCTCACCCTCGCTGAGTTCCAGAATATCTTCGCCTTCGAGCAGAACCTGCCCTCCGACGATGTGACCCGGCGGGGAGGGAACCAGCCGCATTATGGAGAGTGTCGTTACGGATTTGCCTGAACCGGATTCGCCTACGATGCCTAGTGTTTCGCCGCGGCGAAGCTGGAAGCTCACTCCATCGACTGCTTTGACGACACCCCAGCGTGTTACGAAGTAAGTGCGTAGGTCCTTAACATCGAGAACCACATTGCCGATCCTGTCTTCAGATGTCGTCATGCCGTCCGCTCCTTCTCCTGCCAGTAATTTTTGTGCGCCAAATCCATACACCCTCTCCGTGTCCGGTGAGAGCTACATCATATCGCCAAATATATCCAATAGCAGCAGAAAGCGCAAGCCTGCAGTACAGCTTATTCCTACTTCGCCGTTCCACAGGTTTATTGCTGCTCCTTATTGATTTCGTCTGTTTTAGGTTTGTATTATCGTTAGCCGCGTTGACAAGAACATTTGTATGCATTATCGTTGACTGCGTTGACAAGAACATCTGCGCGCTCATAGAATCGCACTCGCAGGGGGCGCGGAGATTGTATCGTTAGCCGCGTCCGATTCTCTATTATTAGCTCACTAGTCCGTTAGCCCACGGCATCCTAGCGTATCTCAGGACCGAAACAAGGTGCGTTCAGACTGGACTCCAAAGCCTGGTGATCGCGTGGTCAGGCTCCCTCGCCATACGGAGATAGGCCCCGTTACTTTCACCATGCCGGCCATAAAGCCGCCCCATCGCGCGATGTCGTCGTCGCTTATCGTGATTTATGCTTTTGTGGGGCTGATAGGTTTGGGAACGCTCATACTCTTGCTGCCGTTTACCAATCACGGTGACGGGTTCACCCCCTTCATGGACGCGCTGTTCACGACGACATCTGCGGTGACTGTGACCGGCCTGACGGTTCAGAACACAGCTTCTTACTGGACGACGGGTGGCCAGATCGTTCTGGCGGCGATGATCTTCATTGGCGGTCTTGGGTTCATGTCGCTGGCGACCTTCGCGCTGGTCATCGCTGGTCAGCGCGTAACTCTTTCACAGCGAATCCTGATTCGTGAGAGTATGGGCGGCGACCTGCTGGGTATGGAGCATGGCAGCATCGTGCGGCTCACAATGGGAATCGTGTTGTTCGCAGCCGGCGCGCAGCTTTTGGCATTCGTCGTTCTCGCCATTCGCTTCTGGGCGCTGTATCCGCCGGACGAGGCGCTGTTGAACGCGATGTTCCATGCCGTGTCTGCGTTCAACAACGCAGGCTTCATCTTCTTCGATGGAAAGGATGGCCTAGCGATATTCCAGCAAGACTGGACGATTATCGGCATGACGGGGCTGATGATCTTCTTGGGATCGATCAGCTATGGCGTCATGTTCGATATAGTGTGGCACCGACGCTTTCGGCTGTTTGGCCTGACGACGAAGCTGGTGCTGCTATTCACATTGCTGACCATACTGCTGGGAATTGGCACATTCCTAGTGTTCGAATACCGCAATCCGCAGACGCTGGGTGATCTACCTGTAAACCAAAAGTTGACTACTGCCGCGTTCGAAGCCGTGAGCGCGAAGACTGCCGGATTCAGCACTCTGGACTATTCCGAGACAGCGCAGGAGACGAACTTTATGATTACCGGCTTGATGTTCGTCGGTGGCGCGTCGGCGTCCGTCGCGGGCGGAATCAAGGTGAACACGCTGGCCGTTATACTAATCGCGGTGTTTGCCACTCTGAGGGGCAGGTCGAACGCGACTGCTTTCAGACGCGAGATACCCGCCGAGCAGGTGCGCTGGGCGCTCGTGCTGGGGACAATCTCCGCCGGCATAGTGTTCACAATAGTCGTGGCTCTGAACATCTCCGATGGCACGCTGGACTTTCTCGCCCTGTTTTTCGAGAGCGTGTCGGCGTTTGGCACGGTCGGCTTGAGTACTGGAATTACATCGCTGCTGTCTCCTGCGGGGCAGATGATACTAATAGTCGCTATGTTCATTGGGCGTATAGGCCCCTTCTCTATCGGCATAGCTATGGCCGAGCGTTCCAGCGTGGATAGCTATCGGTTTGCGAGTGAACGGGTTACAATAGGTTGAGGATGAACGGATTGGGCTATGCGCGGATTGCGCGTTGGCTCGGGCTTGCCATCATATAGGTAGGCCATGCTGCCCGAGAAGACGGCTGGATAGTCATCAATAATAGAACATGAGAACATGTCCTGTATGGGGCGAAAATTCGTCATCGAGGCGGGAAGGTAGAAGGTATATGAAGAGGCAGATAGCAGTATTGGGACTTGGAAGGTTCGGCACCAGCGTAGCGCGTTCGCTGTACCATCTCGGCCATGATGTTCTTTCGATAGACAAGGACGAATCGCGAGTCAATCTGATGATGGGTTCGTCCACATACGCGCTTGCGGGGGATTGTACTAACGAGGCTGTCTTACGGGATTTAGGCATACCGGACTACGATGCCGCTGTGGTCGCCATCGGCTCCGATATCGTTTCTAGCATAATGACATCCGTTTTGCTCAAGACGCTGCAGGTTCCCTATGTAGTATCCCGCGCGCATAACGATCTGCATGGCAACACGCTTGCCAGAATCGGCGTTGACAAGGTAGTTCATGCCGAGTCCGAAATGGGCAGCCGCGTTGCGCACAGTATGTTCAACCCGAATGTGGAAGAGTATCTGGAGATAACCCCTAACTTCGGCATCAGCAAGCTGCGCGTGCCTGAGAGATTCGCCGGTATGAGCCTTCGGGAGTTAGGGTTTTCCAGCCAGCGGGATAAGTATGGGCTAGTAACGCTCGCCCTAAGACGAGGGCGCAGCGTTACGCTCAATCCGGATACCGATGATCGCCTTCGAGCGGGTGACTGGATAATATTGGCGGGACGGGACGATATGTTGGACAGGCTCAACGAACTGTCGCATGATCTGGTTCCGCTGCCTGCGATCGTTTAGATGACAGCGACAATCGTATCTTTCCGAATCGCTCTGGTACGCTGGGGCTGCGGGGGGTAATCTATCTATGAAGATGAGCTGGCTCAAGACACCCGGACGCAGACGGAGGGATTCCGTCGTTGGTGTAAAATCAGAATCGCTTCTCGTACCGGTCAGCGGCGCGAAGTCCGATGAAGAAGTGGTGTTTCTGGCGTGTGAGCTGCTCGAACCGGGTAGGAGCCGGATACACATTATCTACACCGTAGAGGTTGCGCGCGACTTGCCCATCGACGCCGCAGTTGTCGAAGAATCTCGTCGGGGTGAAGATATACTCGCTCGTATGGAGAGTGTGGCGAAAGGATATGGCTGCAATCCAGAAGCGCAGATCGTTCAGGCGCGCAGTGTCGCGGCAGCTCTGGTTAGAGAGGCTGCCGATAAATCTGTCGATGCTATCGTAATGGGTACATCGCAAACGCGGCTATATGGGGAGTTTTCGTTGGACGACACTGTTTTGTATGTGCTGCGGCATGCTCATTGCCGGGTGATACTGTTCAGAGATTCGATTTCGCCTATGGGCTCGTATCGAGGCTACGGAACTTTGCCGTAGCTGTAACTCGCAGATGCGAGGGATATGAGTAATGTATAGATGCGAATGATGTATCGGCTTTGGCTGTCATTCTCGGCAAGGCGAGTGGCTCACCTGATAATGCGAACGGAGCTAATGACAGAATTGGACGGACACGCGCGAGCGGCGCTGGGGTATCGCATATGACGAGCGGCGCGAGGTATAGCGGCATTCCTTCCGAATATATGCGCATCGCAGTCGGCGGCTGTGGCAGGACAGGCGCGGCCATCGCAGAGGCTCTGATCGAGGCAGGATGCCATGTGCTGATTTTGGATATAGAACCCTCCGCGTTCCGCTTTTTGCCCGATGACCTCTTGGGTATGGACAGGATACAGCCGCTCATTGCCGATATTACGCTCGAGTCACAGATGCGCGCTGTGGGAGTGCAGGACGCCGATGCGTTCATCGTCGTCACTGGTAAGGATACGATCAACGCGGTTGCGGCGCAGATCGCCTTCCACATATTGCGGGTTTCGACGGTGATTTGCAGATTGGATGACCCCATAAAGCGTAAGATGTACGAAGGGTTGGACATAGTGGCGTTGAGCTGCACCAACATATTGCGGGATATGGTTGTTTGGAATCATCTGCAGCTTCGTCCTGCAGATGGGGAATAGGATCGATGTATGCGATAATCGTGGGCGCGGGTAAAGTGGGAATCGCCATCACACGCTGGCTGCTGGAGGCAGATCAAGAGGTGACGATCATCGAGCGCGATGCCGAGAGACGGGCCGTCGCCGAGGACGAACTCGGCAGTATCGCCGTGGATGGCGACGCTACCGAATCTCTCGTTCTCTCCAGAGCAGGCGCGTCACGCGCCGATGCGCTGATAGCCACCGGCCGAAGAGACGATGAAAACCTCGTGATTTGCCAGATGGCGAAGAACTTGTTCGATGTGGAGACTGTCATGGCGACAGTGAATGTGTCCGAACATGTAGAGCTGTTCCAACGGCTTGGCGTGGATGTCTCCATAGATATCGTCACGATACTGGCGGAGACTTTCGAGGAGAGTGTAGGACGGCTCATGGCCGAAGACATCGGGGGGCTGCAATGAGCGTGAGGCTCGGCTATTTGGGGCCGATGGGAACTTACAGTGAACAGGCAGCCGTTACTTATGCTCCCGACGCGCTGCATGTGCCGTTTTCCAGCATTCCATCTGTCGTACGCGCCGTCAGCGCCAGACAGGTCGATGAGGCCATTGTTCCGATAGAAAACAGCATGGAGGGCATGGTGACATTCACCACTGACCTGCTCATCTACGAGTCCGCCTCGATGATAAAGAGCGAGGTGGTGGTACCGATTCACCACTGTCTGCTTGCGGACCCTAACGCACGGATCGAGGATGTGCGGATAGTATATTCTCATCCGCAGGCGATAGCTCAGTGCCGCGGCTATCTAAGCCGCCGAATGCCGAATGCGGAGCATGTGGCGTCGCTCAGCACTGCAAGCGCGGTGGAGGATATGCGAAACAGCCGTCATCCGTCGGTTGCCATATCCAGCTATCGCGCCGCAGAGCTATTCGGCTCATACATAGCGGAGGCCAATATAGAGGATGTTCCCAACAACCGGACGCGGTTCATAGTGCTGTCGTCCGAAGATGGCGAGCGTACCGGCTACGATCGGACTTCGATATGCTTCGACTTCTCGGAAGATCGGCCCGGTACCCTGTATGAGATGCTCGGCGAGCTGGCATCGCGCCGCATCAATATGATCAAGATAGAGTCGCGCCCACACCGGATCAGTCTGGGCAGATATATATTCCTGATGGATATGGAAGGCCATCGAGAGGATGTCGCTGTACGGGACGCGCTTGCGGGGGTACGCTCTCGAACATCCATGTTCAGGATGCTGGGGTCGTATCCGCGCGCGAAACTAGACGATATCGTCTAGTTTCTCACACGGTTCAAGCAAGATTCAGAGAATATAATAATGTCAGGGGCTTGCTCGGGCTGTGATACTTGCAGGCCTCTGTGCGCAGCGGTCATGGGCCACATAGGGGCCATGACCGAGCCTCCCACGCACATTGGCGCATTGATATCGATACGGTACCCCCGACTTCTAAGTCATACTCTCTTAAGACTCTCGAGCATTCTCGCTGTTTTCGGACTGCGCCGGAGTGCCCTCGGCGGTGTTGGGGACTGCATCGTTGCTGGATTCTCCTTTATCGGGGGAGACGACCCTCCTTGCGCCGGAGCGCGCTGTGATACGAACTGCTTCTGCGGTGGATGCTCCGCGTTCGCGAAGAGAGTCCACAGCCGGCCCAACTCGCTGGCTAACGCCGCTCATGTCGGGCATTCCCTTGTTGCGCATATCCGCGGCCATCTCGTCAGCGCGCGTTCGCCAAGTATTGCCCATCTCCACCAGCTCCGTGCGAGTCTGCGCGCCGGGTTTCGGCGCTAGTAGGATTCCTGCGACTCCACCGATTATGACGCCAGTAAATAGACCAAGTATAAAGCCGGATCCACAGTTATTGTAATCCATTTTTGTTCCTTCCTAAATATCTAAGAATCATCTCTGACTTTCTTTTTTTTGCGTCGTCTGCGTCTTAATATACCTAATACGAATCCAACCGCGTTGCCGGCATGTCGCGCGTTTTCGGCATTGGAAGTCGCTGGTTCGACGATGCGCTCTGAGACTAGCTCAACGGCCTCCCGAACCTTTTCCACAGATTCCTGAACTGTTCCGAACAGCTTTCTGACCTTGATCAGAATTAGTAGTACGGCTATGAGCATGGCTGTCAGAAGCAGAAGAAGTATCAGGTCTCGAATGAGACCTACTATTGTAGCGATGTCAGAAATTAGATCCATTCATTCTCGCAATTTGTGAAGTTTATTAAAAGTAATCCTAGCATGAGGCCGGTTTTGCCGCAATATGAATGTTTGCGGGCGACGCCATGCTGCCATAGGCGTTTGGGCTTTTCGCGCAGACGGCGAGCGGCTGTAGCAAGCGCAATACGAGGCTCATGCGTCTCTTATCCGTCTTACTAATGTCCCTAATGTCGCCGCGCTGGCGCTGGTTAACGCGGCGGTTTCACACAGCCGCTGCGTGACCGTCTGTTCGCGGATCTGCCCCGCCCGTTCGCACGCCTGTGGCGGGGTCTATGACGATTATCTTGGCTGATCCGCCATAGACGCGGCCCTTGCTCTCTCTCGCATCGTGCCCTTTTGCCCTAAGCGATTCGATATCCTTCGGCGCCATGCCGCCTTCGAGTTCGAGTACGAACGGATCGTCCACATTGTGCGGGTCTGTGCCGGGTGTGGATGTCCAGCGCGGAGCTTCTACCGCCTCCTGCGCCGTCATTCCGTAGTCCAGTATGTTCGCTATTACCTGCGCGTTCCATGCTATCTGACGGTCTCCACCCGGTGTGCCGCCGACGATGTACGGCTTGCCCTCGCGCATTATCATATATGCGTTGAGCGTGTGCATGGTGCGCTTGCCGCCCTCGATGGCGTTCGGATGTCCTGCGACCAGACTGAACCCGCGTCCTATGCGGTTGTTGAGCAGTACGCCGCTATCTCCTGCGACGAATCCGGAGCCGAAACCCATCGACAGACTGTGTATGAACGACACGGCATTCCCGTCTTCGTCCACGATGCAGAAGTAGCTCGTATTGCCGTCGCCCGCCATAGGCAGCGCGATCGGGCCGGCCTCGTAGCTGCGCGCGGACGCGGTGATCTGCCGGCGGCGTCCGGCGGCAAACTGCTTGGAGACGAGCTCCGATACGGGCGTGTTCACGAAGTCTGGATCGCCGGCATACATATTGCGGTCGGCAAATGCCAGCTTCTTCGCTTCGACCATAGTATGAACGGATTCTGCGGTATAGAATCCCATATCGCGCAGGTCGAACCCCTCCATTATGTTCAGCATCTCAAGCAGGGTAAGGCCCTGTGATGGCGGCGATGTTTCGTAAACGATGCTTCCCCTGTAGGTCGTCGATATGGGCGGCGAATACCATACGCTCTGGTGTTCGGCGAATTCGCTCTCGGTGTACAACCCTCCCGCCGCCTGAATCGCGCGCGCCATTTCGCGGGCGGTGTCGCCTTTGTAGAAGGCGTCCGCGCCACCTTCGGCCACCTTTCGCAGCGTACGCGCCAAGTTCGTCTGCACCAGCGTTTCACCCGCCGAAATCGGCCTGCCGTCTCGTGTGAATATGTCGCGCGAATCCGGGAACTGCGTCAACTTCCGGTTTAGTATTTCGAACCCACGCGCCAGTTCGTGGCTGACGGCGAATCCGTTCTCTGCGTAGCCTATGGCCGGTTCCAGCAGCTTTGCGAGTGGACGGGAGCCGAACCTTTCGGCGATCTGCTCCCAGACGAGGACTTCGCCCGGAATCGCTGCCGCGAGTGGGCCTTCGAGTGGCATGAAGCGGTGCCCTCGTTCGATGAAGAATTCTCGGCTGGCCGCCATCGGCGCCCGTCCGCTGCCGGTGACGCCGTGCGTCTTCCCGCTCGCAGCGTCGTACAGGATGACGAATGGCTCTCCGCCGACACCGCATGCGGGAGGAACCGTAACTGCCTCCACCGCGGCGACTGCGATGGCGGCATCGAAGGCGTTGCCCCCGTCCGCGAGCGTCCTGATGCCGGCGGACACTGCCAGCGGCGATATGGACACCACAACGCCGCCCACGCTGAAAACAGTTCCTCTGCCCGTGTCTATCTTCATATCTGTATCCTCTCGCTATCCGAAACTCGAGCGTTATCGTATCATAGGTTTGGATTGGGACTCTTGCCCTCTATCCGTTAAAATCAGGACATAGAAACAAGCCATAGAACAGGATGCCGATTTGCTCTGAGAGGGGTCAGCAGGCTTGCCAAGATATGCGAGATATATGCATATTTAGGAGGGTTTTAGGATATTCTGGAATATGATCTGCAAATATAGAAGGAGACATTCACAGTGATGACATTGCCGGCCGAGCTGCTTCGGTTCGGATTTTGCGGCAAGATTTTATGGTTTGAGTTGTGCGTGGAGCGTACATTCTAATCATGTCGCATATATCGCCACGTACCGTAGGCATGACGAGGGTGCAGGCCGAGCACTCGTATATATCCCGCAGGATAGTTCTTCCCGTCCAGCGCCACATCGATACTGCGACGGCGGGCGCGGTGGTCTTGCTGGCGGCGACTCTGGTTGCGCTGGTATGGGCCAATTCTCCGTGGTCTGAGGACTATCATCATCTGATCGAGACGCATCTCGCTCTCGATCTAGTGTTCGTCACACTCGATCTCAGCATAGAGGAGTGGATAAACGATGGGCTGATGGCGCTCTTCTTCTTCGTCGTTGGTCTGGAGATAAAGCGTGAGGTACTGGTAGGGGAGCTATCTTCGCCGCGCAAAGCCGCGCTGCCGGCGATCGCCGCGCTGGGCGGCATGGTAGTCCCCGCGCTGGTATATCTAGCGATAAACGGCGGCGGCGAGGGCGCGCGCGGATGGGGCATACCGATGGCGACGGACATAGCCTTCGCGCTGGGCGTGCTTGCGCTGCTCGGTCGTCGCGCCTCGTTGGAACTTCGCGTCTTCTTGCTCGGATTCGCAGTCGTCGATGATCTAGGCGCAATTGCCGTCATCGCTTTCGCATATACCGAGTCTATCAGTTTCATCGCGCTCGCCATCGCTGCAGCATTTGTCGGCGTGATTATATCCGCAAAGCGGCTGGGTATAGACAGCTTCGTTATCACCAGCATACTCGCGCTCGCCGTCTGGGTCGCAGTGTTGAACTCTGGCATACATGCTACAGTCGCGGGCGTGGTCATCGCGGCTATCATTCCCGCCTCCCCTAGATACAGCAAGGAGGATTTTGCCGAAGAGCTGGAAGTCTTGATGGTGGAGTACAAGGCGGAGCTTAGCCGGGATGATCACGAAGGCGCAGAGGCGATATTGGGTGAGATAGAAGAGCTTACTACGGCGACCGAGGCGCCTGTGGAGCGGATGGCTCGGTTGGTGAACCCGTGGTCGAGCTATCTGGTTTTGCCGCTGTTCGCGCTGGCAAACGCCGGCATCGAGTTCTCATCGGACGGGTTAGGGGAAGCCTTGTCCAGCAGCGTAACCTTCGGAATCGTCGTCAGCCTTCTGATCGGCAAGGTAGTCGGTATAACACTGTTTCCGTGGGTGGCGTCGCGCATAGGCTTGATAGAGCTTCCGTCGTCCATTTCGTGGATGCATGTTGCTGGCGTCGGGCTGATCGGAGGCATCGGATTCACCGTCGCCATCTTCGTATCGGGCCTCGCTTTCGAAGACCCCACGCTGACAGCCAACGCCAAGCTAGGGATACTGGTCGCATCGCTAATCGCCGGCATCGGCGGCTATGTACTCTTGCGATTCCTGACACAGGAAACTCACCCGTCGGATGAAAATGAGTGAATTGACAGCCTGCATGCGCTGGCTTTGCCTCCCGCGCAGGCAGGCTTTAAGACCATGCTTGGCTAGAGATGAGCTCCCACTGTGCCTTCGCAAAATGGGAGCCACGCAGAGAAAGATATCTCTGTAATGCCTGATGAGCGACTTAAAGGCGACCCAGTGGGGCGCAGATTTTGGAGAGATAGAGCTGCCAAGCTGTCAGAAGTATATGCAGTTGGAAGGCTCTTCAATTTATTACTCTCCGACATCGGATTCGAGCAGGAGTCTTGTGACCATACTCTTTCGGAGATCAACAAACAGGAGAGAATCGCCCTGCAAAGGGCTCACGGACGAATAGAACCGCGCAAGAGATTCAAGGGGCACTCATCCCATCCTCTTTTGGCAGCACGCTCTATAAACAACTTGTATGTTGACGAAGGAGGCAAGTCGAATCGAGAGCCAATTGATGTACCGGCCTTCTTTTCGCTAGGCGCTGTCGCCATAGATGATGAGGAATGTGTCCAGTACTGTGAGAGAGCCGACGCTATCGAACAGGAATTCTTCGGTACCGTTAATTACACATTCCATGAGCCAGATATGGGGAAGCATAAGGGATGGTACTTCTTCGAAGGGGATTTGGATCGTCAGCAAGAGTTCGACAGCAGAATTGACCGACTTATACAGGACACCGATTTCAAGGTATTCGGGGTTGGTATTAGAAAGGCAGCCTTCCGTGAATGGCTAGAAGACGCAATGCCAGATCACTATTTGCCATCTGATATATATGCGGTTGTTATCGTACTTATGATCGAGCGATATGTTGACTACATCGCTAACACTCGCGCTGATCGAATTGGGCGTGTAACTCTCGAAAGCCAGGGGCCACTTGAAGACGCCTATCATCAATTCGAATTTGCGAGGATACTGTTGTCAGGGTCGCAATGGCTTCATCCCGCTTCTTTTCGCAACTGGCTAGAAACAGGTTTGAGGTTCGTACCAAAGCGCGGGTTCGAGCCGACTGAACTTGCGGATATGGTGGCCCGCTCTCTCTATAAGTGGATTCGGGGAGTGGATTCGGGACGACTGTGAAATCACGCCAGCCAAATGGAATCTGCTGAGCCAAAAGATATACTGGAGAGTGGATGGGCGAATGGGCAAGTTTGGGATAAAGGTGTTCCCGGACTATGACATCCGCGATCGCATAGAACTGCATAGGCGTCAATGCGGGATAGAAAGTAGGGCATGAAATTAAAAGCGCCTCGTCTCGGAAGTCAAGGCGCCGATAGTGGTCATCCACTATCCATTAGCGTAATCATTGCTAATCTACTGAGTGATGTCAAGAGAGATGTCGATTTCTAAAATCGTCGAAGAACATCGACTCGCCGCACATAGTATAGACAAATACAGATATAGACATACGAGGTCAGCAAATGGAAATAGGCGTAGGACTGGATCCGACACTTGGGCTCGACTGGGGACAGCAGAGGGATGTTTCGCAAGAAGCCGCCCGGCTTGGATACACTAGCATATGGACGCCGGAGGGCAATGGACAGGACTCGTTCCACCTTTGCGTTCAGCGATGGCAGGCGACGACGGAGGTCTTGTCCGAAGGTCTTACGACCGGTATCGCCGTCTCTCCTGTCATGTATCGCACTCCGCTCTCTTTTGCGATGGAGGGCGGCACCGTCAGCGACATAACGGGCGGCAAGTTCATTATGGGCATCGGCTCAGGCGCCGCGTACAGGCCGCAGGCGCGCGCCGCGCTCGGCGTTGGGCGCATGTCCGCTCTCGCGCTCATGCGAGACTATCTTACTATCGTTCGTGGGCTGGTTCGCGGCGAGCGTGTCGATTACGAGGGCGAGACGGCGACGCTGAAGGGGATGAGACTGGCTATGCGTCCCGCGCCGCAGACGCCGGTTTATCTCGGCGCGCTTGGGCCGCGTATGCTGGAGATGAGCGGGGAGCTTGCCGACGGCGCAAGCCTCAACTGGTGTACGCCGGAACAGATAGCTTGGAGCCGAGAGCGCGTTGCCAAAGGCGCGGAGCGGGTCGGACGCGACCCCTCCGAGATAAATATCGCAGAGTACATCCGCATATGCGTGGATGACGACATAGACGCCGCGCGCATCGCGCTGGCAAAAGCTACTATGGGCTATGCACTCGGAGCTTCGGTGCCGACCGAACGCGAGCGTCAACTCGGATACCGCGCCCATTTCGAGCGCATGGGCTTCGCCGACGAGCTGGCGGAGTTGGACCGTATGAGAACGGATGGCGCGTCGCGTGATGAAGTGGCGGAGGCGTTTCCGGCGGAAATCCTGCTCAGCGTCGGCTACTTCGGCAAGGCGGACGGCGCGGCCTCGGCGTTCGCGCGATTGTCCGAAGGGCTGGACACCGCTATCGTCAGAGTCGTCGCCGCAAGGCCGGGGGTGGATTCCACCCTCGCCGTCATGCGCGCGTGCAAGCCCGATATGGTGAGGGCTGCGGCATAGCGTTTCGGGATTTTCGATTAGAGACTCATCGAGGCTTCGCCGAACACGACAGCTAAGAACTGTCATACTATATATACCATTGGCTGGATATAGCACTGAGAGGACGCGCAATGACCACAGTTGGCAGCGGCAAGCATACATTCGAAGCAGTTCACGACTGGGCGAAGCTCCCCGATGGGTGGGACGCGCCAATGGCTGCGGTTGCGGTCGATTCCCAAGACAGGGTTTACGGATTCAACCGCGGCGAACGCGGCGTCATCGTGTTCGATACCGACGGTGGCTATATCGATCACTGGAGCGCGGAGTTCGTCTTTCCGCATGCTATCTACGCTGATCCGTCGGATAATATATGGATCGTCGATAGAGACGCCGGCCAAGTACTGAAATATACGCCAGATGGCGAGCTGCAAATGACTATCGGCGAGCGCGGATACCGCTCCGACACGGGCGCGGATAACAGCGTGTTCGACTCCAACGGCTGGGTGGATGTTACTCACGGCGGAGAGCCGTTCAACCTGCCTGCCGGCGTAGCAGTGGCGCCGAACGGCAATATATTCATCGCGGATGGATACGCCAACTGCCGCGTTCATAAGTTCGCGCCGGATGGCAGCCTGATGCACAGCTGGGGCGAGCCGGGAAGCGGCGCGGGGCAATTCGCCCTGCCGCATGGTGTCTGGATAGACGCCGCTGGCCGTGTCCTCGTCGCAGACCGCGAAAACGACCGCGTTCAGGTGTTCGATCAGGACGGGGGCTACATCGGCCAGTGGCCTGCGGAGCTTATCGGCCCCGCCGTCGTGTGGATGGATGTGGACGGTTTCGGCTATGTCGCCGAACACAACAGCGGCAACTTCAGCATCCTCGACTCCGAAGGCAATACGCAGACGCGCTGGGGTGGCCCTGAGTTTCGCAGCTGCCACGGCGCGGCGGGCGACTCAGACGGCAACATCTACTTCATACAGCCTGTACCCGGCAAGAAGGGCAGGCAGATCGTGAAGTATTTGCGAAAGTAGCGCGCGGCAGGGACGGCTTGTCTTACCATACATCAGTACATCCGTCAGTAAATAAGCCAATAGCAGTAAGCTGAGCGAAAACGAGAGCTATGGCGACCGAAGAACAGATTCAACAGGCAATCGACAGCCTCGATTGGATACGACCATGCCCGACCTGCGGAATGCGATATTGCGTGGGCGATTACGAATGCCCGCACTGCGGCGCGGATCTCGATGAAAACCTGCGAGCGTGGGCGGAAGCTCTCATAGACAATCTGGGCAGCCTGAAAATCGAGAGCTAGAGCAGAGATATACTGATCAGCGTCAGTAGAGACGCCGGGCGCGGCGTCTCTGCCCGGCAGATAGCCGCTCGCGCCCCGTTCGCATAAATAACAGACAGTTGTGCCAAAACTCATCGTTCGGAGTTCGCAGCTGCAGAGGGCTATGTGGAAACTTCCACATAGCCCTGTAACTTGTAGTTATGATGATTTGCAGCTTCTCGAACTGGAGAAGACTATGCTCACGGTATAGTCCGCGTCTCTGAGAGGAGATCAATCACCGGAGAAATCTCTCCCTGTGATATTGATCATGTAGGAATAAGGGGCACTGCTGACATCGCTGACATCGAAGAAGCCAACTACTTCCCCTCTAGGGTTGAGCAGCGGACTGCCCTCACTGCCATTATTCGTCATCGCGTCAATTACGAAGTAGGGCCAGATGCTGCTGGTTCGATCATGATAATTTGCGCTAGCGCCAATAATTCCAGTCGATGCCACCAAGATTTTATCATTGACAGAGTTGGACGGATATCCCAGAGTAAGTACCTCTTGGCCTTGAGCGAAAGATTCTGCTATGGGAAAAGGAACCGATTCAACGGGAGTTTTGGGGCTTATCAGCACAGCGCGTATATTGGGGATCCTCCGTTTGATGGAGTATTCGATCTTACTCTCCCCGTCGGATCTGGTAACTCTGATCCCCTTTGGCAAAGTGGTACTCGAACTACTGATAGAGACAACACGTTCAGCTGTAAGTACGGTTCCAACTGAATCTACATAGAAACCAGTGTCACAGCCGTAATAGGTGTAATAAAACATGACATCGATGCAGACGACACTATCTTTAGCACTTTCGACCACATTCGCGAAATCACCCGGTATATCTGTTTTCAGCGCATAGGGTGAAAGGTCGGGTATGACTATGCCGTCAACATCATCTCGTAGAGTCTGGATTTCTCCAGACTGAGAATCCAACTTCTCGGATATGGAGGTATCGAGAGATGCGACGGACTCGGATAACTGAGTCGAGCTTGCAAAGAGCGTCTCTACATCGCTGTCTAAACTCGTCTGCGCTTCGGTAAGCGAGCTTATTTGTTCATCCGCATCCGACACAGCCTCTTGTAGGGCCGTAGCGGCGTTTGCGGCTATTTCTTGGACATTCTTTTCAGCGGCGAGTTTGTTGGATTCGATCTGTTCTCTCAAGCCCGCTGCTGCTAGGTCGGCCTCGGCGTTTGCGGCTATTTCCTTCTCAGTGGCGAGTTTGTTGGATTCGATCTGTTCACTCAAGCCCGCTGCTGCTGCTAGGTCTGCCGCGGCGTTTGCGGCTATTTCTTGGACATTCTTTTCAGTGGCGAGTTTGTTGGATTCGATCTGTTCGCTCAAATCCGCGGCCGCCGTCTGGATGTCGGACTGAGAGGATTCTCTGACGGCATCTAGCCGTGTCTCCATCCCTGCGTTCTCAGTTTCTAGCGCCTTCAGGCGTTTCTCGATTGGCTCTGTGTCCGTACAGGCGGCCACAGCCAACAGGAGAGCCATCGCTGCTATGAAAACCGATGCGCGGATGCGCCAAGCTGCAGAGGATGTGAGATCATGGAAGTACGGAATATACACGAGTAGCCCCCTTCTGGCTGGGTGGTTAGCTACTCTAGCTAAGTCGCAGCATCCCACGACATGTGCCAAAGAGGGGGCGCAGAAAGGAGCACCACCCACGACGATATGTCAATGCCGTAGAAATGAAAAGACTTAGCTAGAGTCAAGATCAAACCTATACCAAATGAAACGAGTCTGTCAACCCCAATCGCCCGAGTCATCTACTGCGTATCGCGCGTGGACACTCGTTCTGTGTCATCCCATGTCATCATGCATTACATGCAGTAAAATTGAGTTGTATTGTATCAAGTCATATGATATTCTGAATGCAGTAACACTAAGAGCTACTTTCTGCAGGAGGGGTATATCATGGTACTTCGTCCAGACAACTTTACCGAACTTGCGCAACAGGTTTTGCGGGAATCTCAAGAGGTGGCGCGCCGCTATCGCCATAGTCAGTGGGATGCGGAGCATATATTAGCGGCGCTCTTGGAACAGGAACGGGGCGCGCCGGCGGACATGTTGGCCGAACTCGGCGTTCCTTTGGCGGCCATGCGCGACAGACTGCGCGCCGCGCTGGAAGCCGCGCCCAAGCTGGCACAAGACACCAGCCAGATATTCATAACGCCGCGTGTCGAGGCGACATTGGCGCGCGCCAAGTCCGAAGCAGACCGGCTGGGCGATGACTTCATCAGCGCAGAACATATCCTGATCGCGCTGACGCAAGAGCGGCAAGGCGCGGTAGCTCATGTTCTCAGCGAGTTCGGCGTCGATACGGAGAGGGTATATAAGGCCCTGCAAAAGGTCAGAGGCGGACACCGCGTTACCGATCAGCATGCCGAAAGCCGCTATCGTTCGCTGGAACGCTATTCCATCGATCTGACAGAGCTGGCGACTCGGGGAAGGCTCGACCCCGTCATCGGGCGCGATGTGGAGGTGTCTCGCGTTATGCAGACGCTCATTCGCCGCACGAAGAACAATCCCGTGCTGATAGGCGGCGCGGGTGTGGGCAAGACGGCCATAGCCGAGGGGCTGGCGCAGCGCATCGCAGACGGCGGCGCGCCGGATGAGCTGAAGGGACGACGCGTTCTCTCGCTGGATATGGCCGGGCTGGTGGCAGGCGCGAAGTTTAGGGGGGAGTTCGAGGAGCGGCTGAAGGCCGTTATGGACGAGGTGCGGCAGTCCGAGGGCGAGGTGATCTTGTTCATCGACGAGCTGCACACCGTCGTTGGCGCAGGGGCCGGAGAAGGCTCTATCGACGCATCCAACATGATGAAGCCTGCTTTGGCGCGCGGCGAGCTGCAAGCCGTCGGCGCCACCACTGAGGACGAATATCGCAAACATATCGAGATGGACGCCGCGCTCGAACGCCGATTCCAACCGATAATCGTCGAGGAGCCGAACACCGAGACCGCAGTCGAGATGCTCCACGCTCTGAGGCCGAAGTATGAGGCGCACCACAAGGCGAAGATGACGGACGAGGCAATAGATGCCGCCGTCAGACTCAGCCAACGCTATGTCTCAGATCGTCTCTTGCCAGACAAGGCGGTCGATCTGATAGATGAGGCCGCGGCGAAGCTGCGGATAGATGCTCAGTCGAAGCCGTCGAGCATCGTGGAGATCGATGCGCGGATTCAGCGTTTGCAGGATGAGGAGCTGGCCGCGTCCCAGCGCGCCGATTACGAACGCGCTGCCAGCGTTCGCACGGAGCGGCTCAAAGCGCAGCAGGAGCGCGACGAGCTGGCGGCCAAGACTCCTGCCGCGGATGCCGACGCAGAGATCGTCGTTACCGCCGAACACATCGGCAGCCTTATCGCTACATGGACTGGCATACCCGTAGATCGGCTGCTGGAGACGGAGGCGGACAAGCTGCTGCACATGGAAGATCGGCTGCATCTGCGGCTGGTCGGGCAGGATGCGGCGGTGCAGGCTGTCTCGGACGCCATCCGCCGCGCTCGCGCCGGGCTGAAAGACCCGAAACGGCCTATCGGCAGCTTCATATTCCTCGGCCCCACTGGTGTTGGCAAGACAGAGCTGGCGCGCGCGCTGGCGGAGTTTCTCTTCGATGACGAGTCGAACATGGTACGGGTCGATATGTCGGAGTATATGGAAAAGCACGCCGTCTCCAGACTCGTCGGAGCCCCTCCGGGCTATGTCGGATTCGATGATGGCGGCCAGCTCACGGAGGCGGTTCGCAAGCGGCCGTTTCGCGTCGTGCTCTTCGACGAGATAGAGAAGGCGCATCCGGATGTGTTCAACATCCTGCTGCAGATTTTGGAGGATGGACGGCTGACCGACGGACATGGCAGGACTGTCGATTTTCGCAACACGCTGATCGTGATGACCAGCAATTTGGGGACGGGGGCGAAGTCCAAATATCCGGTCGGATTCGTGCGGGGTGTGGATGCGCAGGACGAACGCGCCGCGCTGACCGCATCTATGGATGACGCGCTGAAGCGCGCCTTCCGTCCAGAGTTTCTCAACCGAATCGACGAGGTTATCGTGTTCGAGAATCTGAGTGGCGAACAGCTTCGCCACATCGTGGACATCGGCTTGGCCGAAGTAGGCGCGAGGCTGGCGGAGCACGGCATCGCGCTAAGCCTGACCGATGCCGCGCGCGAATGGCTGGCGGTGGAGGGTTTCGACAGAGAATACGGCGCGCGCCCACTGCGTCGAGTCATCCAGAGGAGCATCGAAAACCCGCTGTCCAAGGGGATTCTGTCGGGAGAGTTCACAGAGGGAGATGCCGTTGTCGTGGACCGGGCGGAATCCGGGCTGAGTTTTGCGAAGTCGGAGCTGCCGCAGAAGGCAGAGATCGCAGCGTAACAGCGCAAAGGCAAATCCTAAAGCCGGTGGCAGAGGCTATGCTGGAATCTGGAATATTGAGATGGGGTGCTGTCCGATTTGCCAATTCCAGCATATAGCACAGGTACAGAGGATAGGTAGAGAACGGATCGGACAAAAGAAAGCCCCTCGCTGTGTAACAGCGAGGGGCTTGTTCTGTTTTAGGAACGACTGTTTGCGTTGTTTACTATTATTCCTCGTCCCATTCCTGGACAGCCTTTAGCTTTTCCACACAATCACCCAACCCCGTATTGCGGAAGCGGTGTAGCTTGTCTTGGTACCATATGCCGCAGATTTGATCTTCCCATTCGGCGCGTAACCACCACGACTCCTGGATGTTTATTTCGCAGGACATCGAGGACAGATATGTTACTGGCGTGGTGGTCAGCATATTATCCAAAGAGGTATCGTAGCCGCCGCAAGTGATATAGAATCCGTCTGCGCTTTGTATGTTGAAGGTAACAGGCGTAGAGATCTCCGCGCCTTCGAGAGGGCTGGCACTATCATCCGCATCATCCGCGTTGGCGTAATCGAACCGTATGACTGCCGAGAAGATACCGACCAGTGCTATCAGTGTGAAGGCGCTTGCAATTTTCCATTTCGTTGTCATTCGTTGCTGTCTGCCTTTCTCTTGTGCGCTCTTTTTTCTACCTTTTCTCTATCGGTTGCGTCTTCAGCGTAGCCAATTAGGTGGCGTTGCTGACTAGGCCTCGTTTAGCAGGAACTTCTTCAGAATGTCCGTGAACTCGTCGGGCTGTTCTAGCTCCGGCCTGTGGCCGCAGTTGTCGATTACTTCTAGGCGAGATCCGGGTATAGACTCGCTGTACAGCTGCCCCGCGCTCAGCGGTATTACTGCATCGTCTCTTCCCCAGATTATGAGCGTGGGTACACGCTTGAGCCTGTGCAAGATCTGTGGCAGCGTTGGGTTGTGCATGTATGGTCTCCAGCTCAGCATACATGCGACCTCGCGTACATCTTCCCAGTCGGCGAGCAGCTCGATGGGAGGTTCGTCCGGACAGAGTATGGGGAACTCTGCTGTGTCTTCTGCGCTGTTGACGCTCTCGCGCATGAATACGGGCATGGTTATTAGGAACATGTCCAATATCTCGCCTGTGGGCGGACGGACGCCGGCTGGGGCGACGAGCGCGAGCTTGTCGAATCGTGACGGGTCCATAGTCGCCAGTTCTGCCGCCAGCCAGCCTCCCAGTGAAAAGCCGATGACGCTGACTGAACCGATGTCCATATCGTCGAGCGCTTCGAGATACCAGCCGACCATGTCGCGCATGTTCATGGCCCACTCCAACCGCGCGGAGCCGCCGTAGCCGGGCATCATCGGGATTTCGAGCGTGAAATCCTCCGCCAGCGTCTCGTGCCAGCGCATCCAGCCGGGGTAGCCCGTCTCGTCGTGCAGCACCAGCAGCGGCTTGCCGTCTCCGCCCGTTACTAAGCTGGTATGCACTCCCGCAAGCTCCCGCGCGTATCGTGTCGGGGTGGTGATCTGCCGCGTCGCCGTAGTCATGGGAGCTTGCCTCCTACTGGATATGGTCTGGATACTGGATATGGGTATGGGTATGGATATAATCTTCGTCGTACTCTTATTCTGCCGCGAACAGCTCCTCGACGAAACTTCGGGGGTCGAAAATCGCCATATCTTCGGCGCTCTCTCCCGTTCCGACGAACAGTACGGGGAGGCCGAGTTCGTCGGTGATCGTCAGCGAGATGCCGCCCTTTGCGGAGCCGTCCAGCTTGGCGAGGAAGACACCCGCGCACATCATGTCATCCAGAAACGCGCGCGCTTGCATCATCCCGTTTTGCCCTGTCATGGCGTCCATTGCCAGCACGACGCGTTGAGATCTGGAAACTCCCTGTCGCGCGATGACATTGCGTATCTTTCGCAGCTCCGTCATCAGGTTGGTTCGTGTGTGCAGTCTGCCGGCGGTGTCGATTATGACGACATCGATGTCGCGTGATTTGGCCGCCTGCACGGTGTCGAAGGCTACGGCGGCGGGGTCTGATCCCTGCCTGTGGGCGATGACATCCACACTCAGCCTGTCTCCCCATGTTTGGAGCTGCTCTATCGCCGCCGCCCTGAAGGTGTCTCCCGCGCCGAGCAGAACGCTCCTGCCTTCGTCCAGATAGAACCGGGCGAGACGCGCGATCGCAGTCGTCTTGCCGACGCCGTTTACACCTACCATTAGTATGACCAGAGGCGGTTCTTCGACATCCATTGCGCTATCTGCCTCATCGATCGTCAGCGTGGATATCATCTCCTGTTTGAGCGCGTCCAGCGCGTCTTCTGGGTTGGTGATCGCGTCGTGGCGGATTCTATCTCGAAGGGTATCGAGCAGTTTCATGGTCGTTGGCACGCCTACATCCGCCGAAATGAGAATCTCCTCCAGCTCGTCCCACATCTCATCGTCGATCTGACGACGCTGAAAGACGCTGGACATTCGCCGAAACCATCGCTGTCCGGTCTTTCGTACTGCCTGCCTAGTCTGCTGCTCGTTTTGCCGCTTCGTCCTGCTGAAAAATCTGAGCATTCCGCTCGATACCCCTCTCGATACCTTCGTCGATGCCTCGGTCATTCGTATTTCGTATTCGGGGCGTGAAAGTCGCTAACTGAGATTAGCACCTGTAATCATACCTAACAAGGTTTAGGTATATGGCGGGAGTCTCGCGCGGATTCGTACTGGGGAACTTCATGTGTTTATAATATCCGCGCCATGTTGCAAGTATTTTATTGGCTAATTGCCGTCGAGCTGATCGGGCTGGCGGCATTCCCTATCCTTTGGCTGCTGCTGCCGAAGTTCTCTGATAGAGGCTATGGTCAGAGCAAGACACTCGGTATTCTCTTGTTGGCATATGTGGCCTGGATACTGAGCGTTACGGGAGCGCTGCCTAGCTCCGAAGCCGTGCTTATCGGCCTGCTACTGACACTGGCGGCAGTCTCGTCTTGGCTGGTCTATCGGAATCGAGATGAGATGCTGGCGTTCGTCCGGCGTCGCTGGCGGCTGTTGGCGTTCATCGAGATCGCCTTCTTGGTCGTCTTTTTGGGCTGGGCGCTGTTTCGCGCATACGATCCGGCCATAGACCATACTGAACAGCCGATGGACTTCGCGTTCCTGAACGCGTCCATAGAGTCGAACTTCGGCCATCCGGAAGACCCTTGGCTTCGTGGAGAGTCGATAAGCTACTACTACTTCGGCTACTGGATGATGGGCGTCATCAGCGAGCTGTCGGGCGTGGAATCCAGCGTCTCCTACAATCTGTCGCTCGCGCTGATACCGGCGCTGGCTGTTGCCGGTATCGTATCACTGGTCGTCTCTGCTGTACGCGCTGACGGCGGCAGATTCAGACTCGCCGCCGTTTCGGGGCTGTTCGCCGCAGGGATGCTAGTTTTCGCCGCCAATCTCGCAGGCGTATTGGAGTTTATGCGGGCTAACTCGATTGGCTCGCAGTCGCTATACGACTGGATTGCAATTGACGGACTCGATGGCCCGGCGGAGACGGCGGCGGAGGGCTGGACTCCGAGCGAGACATGGTGGTGGTTCAAGGCGACCAGAGTCATAAATACTTTAGAAGATGGAGAGTGGATAGACCACACGATAGAGGAGTTTCCGTTCTTCAGTTTTATGCTCGGAGACCTTCATCCGCATGTTATGGCGATACCGTTCGCGCTGGCGTTTGCCGCGTTCGCGTTTCACTGGCTTCGGGATGATCTCGACCTGAGGGATGTCGTCGGCGTTCGCGCGGTTCGGCTGTGGGGGACGGTTTTGGCGATGGCGCTTTCGCTGGGCGGCCTCGCGTTCACGAACATGTGGGATTTGCCGACAGGCGCGGCTGTGCTGCTCGGCGCGACCGCGCTTAGAGCCTATCGCGGTAACGAGTCAGCCCCGCGCTTCTGGTTCCGGTGGAACGCTTTTGGGCCGCCGCTCTTGGTCATCGCCCTCGCCGTGCTGCTATATCTCCCGTACTATTTCATCTTCACCGCATCGGTGAATGGTATTGGCGCGGTGAATACAACGACGCGATATATGCATATGTTCGTGTTTTGGGGGCCGCTGCTGGCGGTCGTCATCCCGTTCGTCTTCGCCAGCTTCTGGCAGACAGTTATGGGGGCCGACTGGCGCAGGGCGGCCCTGCTGTCGTTGGCAGTCGCTTTTCTGCCATTCGTTGTCTGGATGGTCGTCCGGCTTCAGCATGCGGATGTCGAGGGCAGTTCATCCGGGCGATTGCTTCATATCATGCCACTCGCTTTGCTGGTGGGCATGAGTATATGGGCGTCGATTCACGAGGCGTCGGGCAGGAACAGCAGAAAAGGCAGGGCGTTCGCGCTCATGGCGGCTGCGCTCGGTCTCCTGCTGATAATGGGTGTGGAGCTGCTGTTCGTCGATGACTATTTCGGTGGCGAGAACGAGCGGATGAACACCGTGTTCAAGCTGTACTATCAGGCTTGGCTGCTGCTGTCGGTGTCCGCTGGATTCGCGCTGTACTATTGGCTCGACACTCGTTCATCTCTAGTTGGTCGGGCGCGTCTGCTATCGACGCTCTGGGCAGTGGCTGCTGTCTCGCTGATACTCTGTGGGCTTTACTATACCGCCGCCGCGCCGGTGGACAAGGCGGCGCATTTCCGCGCTTCGCCATCGCTGGACGGGTTGGGATATGTTCACAGCAGAAGCCCTGCAGAATGGCAGGCGATACAGTTCGTGCGCGAAAATATCCCCGCGGGTGAGGGTATCTTGGAGTCTGTCGGAGAGTGGGGAGACGCGGGGCTTATCTCCCGCAGTACCGGCGTGGCAACGGTGTTCAACTGGCCGGGACACCAGCTGCAGTGGCGCGGAATGGGATGGGTCGCCGGCGGGCGCGGGGATGACATTGCGCGTATATATTCTAGCTTGGATGCGGCTGAGGCGAAGGCTTTGCTGGATGAGTATGAAGTTGGCTATGTGTACATCGGCCCGCGCGAACGCAGCGCGCATCCGGGACCTGGCCTGGACAAGTTCGCCGAGATTGCAGACATCGTATTTCAGCAGGACGAAGTAACTATCTACGAGGTCAGATAGAGATAGATCGAGGTCGGACGGATTTCTTGCATCGAGAATCGGAGATTTCGTTCGTCGCTCGGGCTTTTGCTTTGCCGTTCGTGCATTTTCGAACGGGCTGACGGTATGATTGAGTTCATTGTGACAAATCTAGAATGCCGAAAGGGGAGATAGAATCTATTGGGTGCTGCGCAGGCTGCGGAAGATTTTCTCCCGTCAGAAGATATAGAGCATGACCCTGATTCAGGCCGCCCGGCTTTTCTGAGAGCAGTCCGCGCCCGCTGGGACGCTCTGTCGATACGCTGGTGGGAGGCGGCTGGATATGGATCGCTGCTGATCGTCGGGCTGGCGATGCGCCTTTGGGATCTCGGTTCGAGACCGCTGCACCACGACGAGAGCCTGCATGCTCTCTATTCGTGGAATCTGTTCACTGGAGTTGGCTATCAGCACAACCCGATGATGCACGGCCCGTTCCAGTTCGAGGCGAATGCGATACTGTTCCTGATATTCGGCGACAGCGATTTCAGCGCGCGGCTGCTGTACGCTGTTGCCGGTACGCTGCTGATTGCAATGCCGCTCTTGCTTCGGAGCCGGTTGGGTCGGCTGGGCGCGCTTTGCGTCTCACTGCTGCTGGCTGCTTCTCCCTCCATACTCTACTTCAGCCGATTTGCGCGCAACGATATTCTCATGGCGGTATGGACTTTCGGGCTGGTCATCTGCATGTGGCGATACTTCGACGAAGGCCGAAACCGGTATCTGTACATTGCCGCCGCGCTGATGGCTCTGGCATTCGCCAGCAAAGAGTCCACATATCTGGTCATCGGGATGCTTGGGCTGTGGTCTTTGCTGATGGCGGCTCGTCCGTCACTCTCTGCCGCGTTCGATCAGGTCGAGGTGGAAGGACTCTCTCCACCCGCCGCGTTCGGACGGCTGATCCGCAGCGTCCGCGCGCAGTACGCGGGGTGGGATGGGGACTTCGCCAAGCTGTCGCGCCCTGCCATATTCTTCGTTTTCCTGATCAGCGTTACACTTCCGCTGTGGGCGGCGTTCGCTGCCATTTTTCAGCACACCCCGCTGTTTAGTTGGACTGGACTCGAACTGGCCGCGCCGGAGGGTAGTCCGCGTATAGGCGATCCGGTGGGGGGCGCGAATGTCATCGCCTTCGCGCTGATAGGCGGACTCTTCGCTCTGTCCGTTTATATCGGGCACCGTTGGAACTGGTCGCTGTGGTGGCGGTGCGCGCTAGTCTTCTACGCCATATGGACGCTGCTGTACACCACATTTATGACGAACCCATATGGTGGCCTCAAGAGCGGGATATGGCAGTCTCTAGGCTATTGGATCGTTCAGCAGGGAGAGGCGCGAGGCGGACAGCCTTGGTACTACTACTTCGCAATATCTTCGGTTTATGAGTTCCTGCCGTTGTTCGTGGGCGTCATCGCTGTAGTCTGGTACATCGTCCGTCGCGATATGTTTGGCATATTTCTCGCCTACTGGGCGCTGATGACATTCTTGCTGTACACGATCGCCAGCGAAAAGATGCCGTGGCTGCTGGTGGGCATCGCGCTTCCGTTCATCGTCCTCGCCGGCAGGTTCCTGTCGGAGGTCATACGGCGATTCGATTGGCGCGCCGTATCGAGGGGCGGAGGCTGGCTGATTATTCCGGGCGTCCCCGTGTTCGCGGCGCTGCTGTGGAATCTCGCGCTGTATCCAGCGTCCGAGCCGACGCTCGTATCGGTCGGAATGCAGCTCGGCATGGGCGCGATGATTTTGGCGATTGGCGCGCTGGCGGTTTACTGGGCGAGGTGTTTCGGCTGGGCGATATTTCTTCGTGCCACGCTGCTGCTGACCGTCGGGATGATGTTGGCGCTGACCGTCCGCGCGGGGGCCGTCGCCTCATACCAAAACAGCGCCATCCCTGTAGAAATGCTAGTCTATACTCAGACATCGCCCGATCTGACGCGCCTGATGAGTACGCTGGATGAGACGGGTGAGGATACGCTCATAGCGATAGATTCTCATAACGGCTTCACATGGCCTTGGGTTTGGTATTTCAGGGGCGAGCAGCGCGCGCAGTTCCCGACATACAACAAAGATTCGTTCGATAACACCCCGGCCGCTCCTATCGTCGTCGTCCACTCCCGAAGCCGCGAGTCTGCGGACAGCAAGCTCATGGCGGAGTATGGACGAGGAGAGCTGGTGCGACACAGGTGGTGGTTCCCGGAAGAGACCTACAGAGGGCTGACATTGGGTAAGATAGCTGGCTCCCTGTTCGACCGTTCCGCGTGGCGCGGGGTGATGGACTACTGGCTGAACCGCGAGGGGGTGCGCCACATGATTGGCAGCGAGAATTCGTATGTCTATTTCCGCAAAGACATCCCGAGCGACTACGAAGGACGCGAAGAGCCGGGTGTTCCGTGAATACTGGGTCTTATATATCGTTTCTGCCTTCATGGCGCTGTAGCCGATTCTGAAAGGAATGAATCATGTTGTCTGTACACGATGTGGCAGATTACTTTTTAATAACTCAGGACCGTCAGGCTGAAGGAGAAGACCTGATCACGAACATGAAACTCCAGAAACTGTGCTACTACGCGCAGGGGATTCACCTTGCTATTTGCGGGGAACCGCTGTTCGATGAGCCGATTCGAGCTTGGATTCATGGGCCGGTCGTTCCGGAATTGTGGCGCAAATATCGCGATTGCAGCGGGGATGCGCTGCCGATACCAGATTCTATTCAGGCAGAGAAATACGATGATGTTACTCGAGAGATACTAGACGATGTTGCATTCACTTATGGGCAATTCTCGGCATGGGCGCTTCGGAGACTCACACATGAAGAACCACCGTGGAAAGAAACGAAACGAAACGAAGTTATGTCTACAAAGTCTATGCAAGATTTGGGAATTATATATTTAACTACACAACATCTACGGTATATTTATATTTTTTAAGAAAGTGTGTATGGTATAAACATGGTATGGTAATGATTCACACGACATATCAGTTGCGGGGATACTGCTCGCAGTCGGGGTATAAGCAAATTGCTGACACTCTATTGGATTGCGTAAAGCTATACAATGGAGCTCTGACGCATTGGCGCGGAGCATGGAAATCGGCTGGTGTTAACGTATCCCTCTATGACCAAATGAAAGAATTCACGCAAGTTCGCAGGGACGACACTGAAGGATGGGGCAGTCGTTCGATACACATCGGTAGAGGTGTCCTGCGTAGATTTGACAGAGCAAAGAACACTTTCTTCAGACGACAGAAATCTGGTGAAAAGGGTGGGTATCCACGATATAGATCCTCCTATAAATATCGCACAATTGAAATAGCCGCGCCCACGAAATCAATGCCCATGAAACCAATGATTGATCGTAATGGAAATGGTAAATATTATATCGAGATCAAAGGATTGCCGGTTATTAGATTGCGCAATAAGCGCGAATTACCAGAGTCAGAGAACCTTAAATCTCTCACCATTACGCTGAGAGGCAGAACTCTTACTGTAAACATGGGATATGCAGTCGATAGAGAACCTCTTCCTTCGTCCGATAAAGTCGTTGGCATAGATGTGGGCGTTACGGATAGGATGACTTTATCTGATAGCGCATTCGTATCTCGTAGAGGTGTCGATAGAACGATCATCGAGAACGCCCTGCGACGCAGGGATAGATGCAAACGCGGCAGTAGAGAATATCGCAATCGCAATCGCGTAATAGCCAATGCGCATCGCAGGCAAGCAATCCGTAATCGTAACGAATGCCATAGGATTACGACTGGTTTAATCCGAGATTATGGATTGGTCGCTGTAGAGAAACTTCAGATACCAAACATGACTCGTACCGCAAAAGGTACTGTTGCGAAGCCAGGCAAGAAAGTAGCGCAGAAAAGTGGATTGAATCGCAGCATTGCAGAACAGACTTGGGGAATTATTCGGCAACAGCTTGCGTACAAGGCAGAATGGGCTGGCGTGAGTATGTCGAGGTATCTCCCCAATACACTTCACAAGAATGTTCTCAGTGCGGTGTTATAGACAAAACGAATCGCTCTGGCAAGAGATATAAGTGTATGTATTGTGTTTTGACAATAGATGCAGACCATAATGCTGCAATTAACATCTTGCATAAAGGGTTGGCGGGTGGGAATAACCCGCCGCAGTCCGAGAGACTGCATAAACATATATTTGTGTAGTTAAGTATATAATTCCCTAATAGAGAACAGAAAGCAGCGTTGTCAGACACTATGTTCGAGCCAAGTCAGGTAACTTGGAAACAAATAAATGAGGCGCATCGTCATGATATGGGATTCGAGACAATCAGGCGTAATAATATCAAACCGCCTATTCCAGATATAGCTTCAGAAGATACCACACTCGTAGCATTTAGATTCTTTGGTAAATCCCCTATGGTTGGTTTTAGAGAAAACACCGTTTTTCACATTATTTGGCTAGATACCAACTACGATGTATATTCGCACGGATGACCATGACTAACTTCCCGGAATTAGCGTGAAATACTGGATTGGTATTGGAATCAGCGTCGCGCTGCTGGCGTTGTTCCTGTTTACAGCCGATGTTCGCAGGATGTTCGACACACTCGGCGATGCCAACTACTGGTATCTGATTCCTGCTGTTGGCATGTATCTGGTGTCTATCTACTTTCGCTCGATGCGCTGGTCGGTGATGTTGCGACATCTGAAGCCGATAAGCGCGCGCAGGCTGTATCCGGTGGTGGTCATCGGCTATATGGCGAACAATCTCTTGCCGATGCGGCTTGGCGAGATCGTCCGCAGCTACTATCTGGGAGAGCGCGAAGGCATCAGCAAGACATCCACTCTGGTTACTGTGCTGATAGAGCGTGTGTTCGACGCGCTGACACTGCTGTTCTTCATTGCAGTCGTCGCCCTGTTCATGCCGATTTCGGGGCTGGCGACGGGTTTGGCGGAGCGTACACGGCTGGCATTGCCCGTGCTGGCTCTCGCCTTCAGTCTGCCGTTCGTCATGGCGTTTGCCATTCTGATTCTGTTCGCCCGATTTCCGGAGCAGACGCGCGCGCAGTTCATGCGGCTTGCGCGCCTGTTTCCCTCCAAAGTGGAATCTTTGGCAGATTCCCTGAGCGTGATGCTGTTGAACGGTCTGACACCGCTGAGCAGACCATCGACACTGCTGATTCTCTTTCTGATGTCCATACCGATATGGCTGGCGGAGGCGGTGGCATTCTATATAATAGCGATTCCGTTCGGGATAGCGGGCGCATACGACGGATTCACTGCGGCTGCCGCTATGATGGTAGTGACTACATCCGTGACCAACATCGCCAGCTCGATTCCGGCGGCTCCGGGCGGAGTAGGCTTGTTCGAGATAGTGGCGCGCGAGACGCTCGTGTTGGGGCCGGCATCGATAGACCGCGCCACAGCCGGCGGCTTCGCGCTCCTCGTCCATGCAACTCTCATCCTGCCGATGATCGTTTTAGGGCAGGTCTTCTTGTGGGCTTCGCATCTATCGCTTCGCAGACTGTCTCGCCGTGTGCGGCGGGAGGAAACTTCAGTTCAATATGAGGAACCTCTAGCGTGAGGAGTAATATCGGATGCGTATAGGCATCATTGGAGCAGGCGCGACTGGCTTGCCAGCCGCATACGACCTTCTCAGAGCCGGCCATCATGCGACGGTCTATGAGTGGGCTCCCTTCATCGGCGGGCATGCTTCCACCTTCGATGTGGGCGGCCAGCGGCTGGAGCGAGGCTATCACCATTGGTTCACCTCCGACACGGATATAACGGATCTGGTGGAAGAAATAGGACTGGGAGATACGATTCGCTGGGTCGATTCCACCGTAGGCACTCTGCACGACGGACGGATTTACGACTTCGTTACGCCGCTGGATCTGCTGAAGTTCGAGCCGCTGAGCCTTATAGACCGCGTGCGGCTAGGGCTGGTTACGCTCTATCTCCAGCGTCAGAAAGACTGGCGCAAGTACGAGGATATTACCGCAGACCAATGGCTCAGGCGGCACGGTGGCGCGAAGGTCTATGATGCGTTCTGGGGGCCGATGCTCAGAGGGAAATTCGGCGAGAGTTATTATGACCGCGTCTCTATGGCATGGGTTTGGGGGAAGATAAACACCAGGGTCAAATCTCGCGGACGCAGCATGGTGAAGGAGAAGTTGGGCTATCCCATGGGCAGCTTCGGGCTGGTATTCGATACACTGGCCGAACGCATCCGGGAGCTGGGCGGCGAGGTGCACACATCCGCAGCTGTCGATAGGATCGTTGTGGACGATGATGGTAGGGTGTCGGGGCTGGAAGTTCGTGTCGCCGATGGCGCGCCGACGCTGGAACGATTCGACGCGGTTCTTGCGACGACGCCTTCGCCGATATTCACGCGGATTGCGCCGCAGATGCCCTCCGAATATGTCGAGCGTCTCGACGAAGCCAAATACATGGCCGCTGTTCTGATCGTCCTGATACTGGATAGACCGCTTTCGCATGTGTACTGGCTCAATGTCGCCGACCGTTCTATCCCCTTCGTAGGTGTCGTAGAGCATACGAATCTCATCGGCCCCGAACATTACGGCGGCAAGCATATCGTCTATCTGTCCAACTATCTGACCACAGACGATCCGCTCTATCGAATGAGTCACGAGGAGCTTCTGGCAGAGTATATCCCGCATCTGCAGAAGATAAACGCAGACTTTTCACCGGATTGGGTCGAGACCAGCTATCATCACCGCGTCGGTGGAGCGCAGCCCGTGATAGGTGTCGGATATTCGGAGCGCATTCCCAGCCACAGGACACCGTTCGCAGGGTGCTATCTAGCTAACACGACGCAAATATATCCGGAAGACAGAGGCACGAATTACAGCGTCCGCATGGGCAGGCAGGTGGCGCGCATGATGCTGGAGGATTTTGCGTAACGAGCCTCGTACGATCTCCTGCAAGCCTCTCCTCAGTTCAGTCGCGCTTCTGTATCGACGGCATGTTGACATGGTTTGTGCTCTTCTGATAACCTACGCATCGTGATGAAGTTCGCAACCGCATTGTATTTTGGATATTACTATTTTACCGACGGCATATCTGTCGGCTGAGAGGTTGAGTCCAAAGTCCAAAATAGTGGCGGAGACATAGAGACTTAAAAGAACCCCCAGCCGACAGTGGCTGGGGGTTCTTGATTATGTCGAAAAAGTTCCCCAGAGCAAGCAGGAGAGACAGAGCGAAATGCAGCAGTCGCCTACAAGGGATGTGAATGTCGTGAGTACAGATCAACTTATTAGCCCGGTGGAACTGGCTCGTCAGATTCCAGTGTCGGCGTCGGCAGAGCGCACCGTTCTCAGAGGGCGAGACGAGATACGCGGTGTCTTGCGCGGCAGTGACGACCGAATGATTATGGTCGTCGGCCCGTGTTCGATCCATGACGAGAAGTCCGCCGTAGAGTATGCCGAGCGTATTAGACAGATTGCGGACGATCTCCGAGACCGTCTGCTAGTTGTCATGCGCGTATATTTCGAGAAGCCACGCACGACTGTCGGCTGGAAAGGCCTTATCTACGATCCGCATTTGGATGATACCTTCGACATTGGCGAGGGGCTTCGTATTGCCCGCCGCCTGCTGCATTCCATCACGGAGATGGGCGTGTACACGGGGACGGAGTTTCTCGACCCGATCGTGCCGCAGTACCTTGCTGATCTGGTCTGCTGGTCAACGATCGGCGCTCGGACGACTGAGAGCCAGACGCATCGTCAGATGGCGAGCGGCCTTTCGATGCCCGTCGGGTTCAAGAACGGCACAGACGGTAGCGCGCAGATCGCGGTGGACGCTATGCTCTCCGCCAAGTCGCCCCATGCCTTCCTCGGAATCGATCATGATGGCAGTACCGCTGTCGTTAGCACCAAGGGCAACCCGGATGGACATCTAGTCTTGCGCGGCGGGCGCGAAGGGCCTAACTTCGGCGCCGAATCCATCTCCGAAGCCCATAGGATGCTCCGAGACGCGGAGGTACGCTCCGAGCTGCTGGTGGACTGTTCACACGGTAACTCCAACAAGGATCACCGCAGGCAGCAGTTCGCATTCAAGGATGTCGTCTGCCAGCGTGTAGGCGGCACGAACAACATCATCGGATGCATGCTAGAGTCTAACCTGAACCCGGGTGCGCAGAAGCTGAACGGCGATGCAGACTCGCTGCAGTACGGCGTCTCGATAACGGACGCCTGCATCGGCTGGGACGAGACCGAAGAGCTGTTGCGCTGGGCATACGACGAAATCGGCGATCGCGCGACGCTGGCGGCGGATTAGTAAGCCGAGTCGAAAATCAGGCCAAGCCCTTCCGAATTCGGAAGGGCTTGGTTTTTATATATACCGCTCAGAACGCTAATACGGTTCCTGGAGAGCGTAAAACTAAAACTCAATTCGGTTGACTTTCCCGGTCTTTCTGGCAGATCCGAAATGCTTAGTCTCTTCCCTGTAGGGACGGAACTGGATCTTTTGCACTTGCGCTGATTGGAAGTGAATATGACTTCACAGCAAACTTTCGAGCTTGGCGACCCTGACTCTCGCACGAGAAGTTTAGGTCTGAATGTAGTTTATGCAAAAGCGTCTAGATCGGAGAAATTCAATCGTAATAACCTATTCGGCAATTTCAAGCGAATGCGCGCGTTGACATACACCGCCAGCATACCGATGATCATGTCTCTGTTTAAAGATTTCGATTACGAAGACTTCGAGTGCGTGTTTGGTCACAGCGGTATATTGGGGAGGGATGTCGCTACGCTGGTAGGGTTCCAAAACATCGCAGACGAAATGCTGAGCAAGGGATTCGTCGGACTCAGCGGCATATCTGAGGAGCGTCGTAGAGTGATCTTCGACCGTGCCGCCGCGGGAACGGCTCGGTTTTTCGTGGTGAAGGACGCTATCGCTCACGCCAAGATATATTTGCTGGAAGGGGACGATTCCCGCCGAGTTATCGTAGGTTCGGCCAATCTATCCGAAACTGCGTTTTCTGGGAGACAGGCCGAAACATTGTTAGTTTTCGATGACGATGATATGGCATGGGAACATTACACATCACAATACGATGCGGTATTAGAAAGCGCAACCAGTCAACTAGAACTCAGGGAGAAACCGATTCCCGCCGAGCGTATCCTATTGGAAGAAACCCCGCTGTTAAAAGAAGCGCAGTCTAGTTCCAGTGGTGTAACCGTATATGTTCCGCAGGAAGAGAAAGAAGAAGGCGAATATAGCGGACATGCTGTTATAACCAAATTGGAACGCATAGTGCCTATTCGTCGACAGTCTCTGTCCGATATTCGCCCAGATCGGAAATCGAAAGGTAGTGTTCACATCACACCCACAATTGCAAAGCAGGTAACCCGCATTGCCGCAACCAAAGATTCCGATGATGTGTCCACTACTTATCTTTCTCGTAACGGAAAAGGTTTCATACTGAATGACAAAGCCTTCAGCCTCGATGCTGATTCCTGTGATATGCGTGGCGATGTAGCATGTTGGTTGGAATTTTTCGATAATTACAACAATGGATTTACTGGCGATATTGGCAAACTCCAGATGGACTACTATACTTTCATGTGCTGGTTTTATTCGTCCCCGCTTATGTGTGATTTGAGAAATACAGCTATGAGAAAAGGAGCATTCAGCTTCGAACAGCCTATGTTTGCGATACTATACGGACAAAGCAACTGCGGCAAAAGCAGTCTGGTAGAAACATTGATGACTTCCATGTTTTTCCACCCTCGTATAGTCGAAAACCAACAATTTACTAGCAGTAACTTAAGAGGATTACAGGCCTCATATAAGCGATTCCCAATAGTGTTCGATGATATTACCCGTGATCGGTTCGGTCGTCATGCGCCAGAGATTATCAAAGACGAAACTGTGCAGCATGACGAATATCCCTGTTTCGCTCTTTCTATGAACGCGGAAGCTCGTACATTCTCGCCGGAGATTATCAAGCGCTGCCTGATGATATATACCCAAGCTGCGCTGCCGGGAGACAATCCTGCGGCCCGACGAGACCTCCAAAGGTCTATAGCGTCTATTCGTGATAGGCTGACTACATCTTTATATCGGAAATATCTGAGTAGTATGACCAATGAAATGGAGTTGATGAATGATGATCAATTCCAAGAGGTCGATGTCCTGTACATGTCGTCGTCGATTCTCTGTAGGCTATTCCAAGAAAATATGCCAGAAGGGAAGTCACTTCCCAGATGGTGCGCTCCTATGAATTTGCAAGACTATCAGAAGCGTGCATTCGAGAGACCCCGGCGCGTGCTAACTAGCCTCCTGCATTCTGATAAGCGGTCTAAGGGACGCCAGCCAGTCACTGGTGAATGGACTGCTGTGGGAAACAGTGTAATCGTCGGGATCGAGCCGATGTCTGCCAATAGAGTAAAAGCCGACATACCTGATTGGATATTGGATGACACTGCGAGCGTGTCCAATCAGATAGTGATGGATAAAGAAACACTCGAAGACTTTCTCGGTGAATCTCTGCCGGGGCGAGGGTGGAGAATCTGGCCATGGGGGTAGAGATGTTTATGGAGATAGCGTAGCCTCGCTGCTGCGTTCGACAGAAATGAGGGCTGTTATGACTGCTGCCACCAAGACATGCCCCGATATTGTGCAAAGATACCTAAATCTGCTCGCCGACGATTTCGAGGTAACGCCGTCGGACCGTGGCTGTTATATAACGACGCCCTTCATGCGGCCTGACGGCGACGCAATTGATTTGGAGCTCACATTCTTTCCCAATGGCAGTGTTCGCCTAAGCGATATGGGCGATACGCTTGGCTATCTGGATGTCAGTGGAATTCGCCTGACGGATTCCGTATTAGACAAAGTCCGCCGCATAGCGCGCCGCAATGGTGTCGATATGTGGAGAGGCGCTCTGCTGATAGATGGTGACGATGCGGCGCAGGGAGATGCGCTGCTAAGACTGACGCACGCTGTTATGGAAGCATCGTGTCTTATACAGAGTAGCCGCCGCTCGGCTGGGCGGATACGGTTCGAAACCGAAGTGGAATCTCTGATATTGCAGTCCGAAGCCGTATATGATGTGGATTTCGAGGTGGAGGGTGGGAAAGAACTCCACCAGTTTAGCTTTCATGTCGATTCTGGACGCAATCTGCTGATACAGCCAATCACGGCTGGCAACGAGTTATATGCTCATACTTGGGCGGAACGCTGGGCGTATCGTTTTCAGGATACGATTGCGGTATGTGCCGATTTTAGGCCTATCGCTGTTTTGGATGACAGAGATAGCAGAGCTGATGTATGGACGCCAAAGGCACAAGCGCCGATTCGAGATGAGGCGATTTTGTGGACGAATAAACACTTGCTGGAAGAAAAGCTCCGCGTGTGAATTCGACCGACAAACTCATAATCTCTGGTCGCCGCTGATATACCTCGCGCTACTCCCCCGCCTTTATCCAGTCGGATATACGCTCGGCGAGCATCATTATCGGCACATTCGTGTTGGATCGCGGACAGTCGGGCAGGATGGAGCCGTCCACAATTCTGAGCCCATCGACGCCGCGTACGCGACCATGCTGATCGACGACTGCCATCGGGTCGGATTCCGGCCCCATCTTTGCGGTGCAGGATATATGATGCATGGTGCTGACATTCTTCAGCATCCATTCATCCAGAGCGTCGTCCGATGCTATGTCCGCGCCGCTCGGCGAGACCAGTTCGCCGGCGATGTCTGCGAACTCCGGACGCGCCACGATGTCCATGCACAGACGGACGCCGTCTCTCATGCGCTGTCTGTCGAACTCTTCGGCTAGGAAATCGTAGTCCAGCAGCGGCTGAACACGCGGATCGGCAGACTGAATACGCAGCTCCCCGCTGCCAACGGCGAGATATAGCCCGACACTCATCAGCAGGATGTGTCCCTCTTTTCGGAAGCGCATCACGGTGATCATGTCGTTGCGCAGAGACGATCCAGGCGATGTGTATCGCAGAGCGACTTTTTGCGGGCCGACTTCCTGCGGTGGCGCGGGGACATGCGGTTGCGCTTGCCACATCATCGGTACGGAGGGATGGTCTCGCAGTCCGCGTCCCACGCCCGGAGCGTGGTGTATGACTCCTATGCCGAACTGTTCGAGCTGCTCTGCCGGCCCGATGCCGGAAAGCATGAGCAGCTGGGGCGAGGCTATCGGCCCAGCGCTGAGCACGATCTCCCTGCCGTAGGCGTTGAAAGCCTCCCCGCCGCTTTCGACTTCGACGCCGACGGCGCGCGATCCTTCGAAAAGCACCCGCCGAGTGAAGCAGTTGGGCCGGATCGTCAGATTCAGCCGGTGGCGCGCCATGCCCAGATAGCCGATTGCCGTACTCCAGCGCACGCCGTTCGGATTGTTCAGGGGATAGGGGCCGACGCCGGATGCGTCCGGGTGGTTGTGATCGGGGTTCTCAGGGAATCCGAGCGCGAGGCAGGCATCATAGAACGCTGTCTGCTCTGACTGGAGCGAATCCAGGCTGTGACGGTGAACGATGATAGGGCCGTCCGCGCCGTGGTAGTCGTCGCTGAAGTCGGTGTCCGTTTCGATGCGGCGCAAGTAGGGCAGCGAGTCGCGGTATGTCCATTCGTCGTTGCCCAGCGATGTCCAGTGGTCGAAGTCGTCTATAGTGGGCCTCAGGAAGACTTGTCCGTTGATTGCGCTGGTGCCGCCTGTCACTTTGCCGCGTGGGACATCCATGTTGGGGTTCAGCGCGGAGGCGCGTCCGGTGAAACCCCAGTTGTGTCTGTCTTCGACTACGAAATCGGTTCCCGTCCCCCAGCCGTACTTGATGTCTTCGGGGATGGAGTCGAAGTCTGGATAGTCCGCGCCCGCCTCGATGAGCAGTACGGAGCGGTCTGGGTCTTCGGACAGCCGCGCGGCGAGCGTCGCGCCCGCAGACCCGGCCCCGATAATGATGTGGTCGTATATCATCGTATGCCGCTCCGCTCATATTAAGAACAGGTTCATAGTCTTGGAATCCGATCGTCTTTAGATTCGGGGCTAGGTTCTCATTAGTACCGCGCTACTTCCCTTCTATAATCATATCGGCGATCTTCTCGCCGATCATCATGGTAGTGACATTGATGTTGGCGCGCACGCAGTCTGGCATGATGGATGCATCGACTACGCGCAGCCCTTCTAGGCCGTGTACTTTGCCATGCTGATCGACGACAGCGGATGGGTCGGATGCCGGCCCCATCTTGTTGGTGCAGGATATATGATGCCCTGTGGTTACCTCGCGCATCATCCACGCGTCGAGCGCGTCATCGGATTCGAGCGCGTCGTCTGCCGGCTCGATGCGTTCGTCTAGGATTTCGCTCCAAGCCTCGTGTTCACCCAGTTTGGCGCATATTCGGACGGCCTCTCGCATCCGTTCGCGGTCGAACTCCTCGGTGAAGTAGTTGTAGTCCAGCGAAGGCTGTTCGCGCGGGTCTGCGGACAGCAGCTTTAGCTCGCCGGAGCCGACTTCCAGATCTAGGCCGATTATCATGCGGATTCCGATTGGATTCATGCGGTTGCCGCCGCGGTTGACACGCTCGGTTGCGAAGCTGTTCATATATACGATCATATCGTTTCGCAGGTCGGAGCCGGTGGCGGTGTAGCGCAGTCCGAACTGCATACGCGGGCCGTACAGATCGAATTCATGTTCCAACTTTGCCTGCCATGTTACATATACCAGCGGATGATCTCGCAGGTTCTGGCCGACTCCGGGCAGGTCGTGGATGACGGGGATGCCGATGCCTTCGAGATGTTCCGCGGGGCCGACGCCGGACAGCATCAGTATCTGCGGCGAGCCGACTGCGCCCGCGCTGAGGATTATCTCATCGCCTGTAACGGTGAATATCTCGCCGCCGCTCTCGACGACGACGCCAGTGGCTCGATTGCCCTCGAACTCGATGCGGTGGACTGTGCAGTTGGGGCGAATGGTCAGGTTTAGGCGATGCCGCGATATGCTCAAATAGCCTAGATTGGTACTCCACCTGATGCCGTTCGGGTTGTTCAGCGGCAGAGGACCGACGCCGGTAGAGTCGGGGTTGTTGTGATCGGGGCAGTCTTCGAAACCGTAGTCGAGGCAGGATTGATAGAAGGCTTTGGAGACAGGCTGCCAGCTTTCCGGCTGGAATCTGTGGCAGATGATTGGCCCGTCGGTGCCGTGAAAATCGTCGGAGAATGTGGTGTCGGTCTCCAGCTTTCGGAAATAGGGCAGACAGTCTTCGAATCCCCATTCATTATTGCCCCAGGATTGCCATGCGTCGTAATCCTCTGGCACGCCGCGCAGGAATATCTGCCCGTTGATGGCGGAAGAGCCGCCAGTAACCCTGCCGCGCGGCACTGGCATAGGCTCCGCCTCGTCGGTGGCGCGTCCGGTGAATTGCCAGTTGTGATCGCTAGTCATAATGTCGGTCGCAGTGGCATAACCATAGCGAACCTCGTCGGGCAAGTCGTCCATCTGGGCATAGTCGGGGCCTGCCTCCAGCAGCAGTACGGATTTGGAAGGGTCTTCGGTAAGGCGCGCTGCCAAGATAGCGCCTGCCGAACCCGCGCCGATTACGATGTGGTCGTACTTCATTGGCTCACTCCTCTCATTGAAAAGTCGGAAAAGTCGTTGGAGCAGTCTGGGGGAATACTAACGCGCGATCGTCGAAACTGTTTGCTTGACCTCTGGCGTAGGCGTCGAGCTTAGGAAATCCAGCGTGAGGCGGTTGAAATCGTCTGCGCGTTCCATGTGGGGCATATGCCCACAGTCATCGAACACATGCAGCTCGCAGTTGGATATCACTTCGGCGGCGCGGCGCGCATGAGCCACGGGGAAAACTGCGTCGTTCGCTCCCCAGAAAATCTGTGTCGGTATTTCCAATTCGCCGAGTCGTTGAAAAAATATCGATTGGCGCCGAATGCCGAACAGCCCGAGATGCTTGCGTGTTATACGGAGCGCCGTCTCCGACGCCCCAGGCAGTTTGTTCGTCCGACGCAGTTCACTGAGCAGTTCGTCCGTAATGTGGCTCTTATCGTAGAACACGCTTTTCAGCATGGGACTTACACTATCCAGCGGCCCTTTGCTGAAAAGCTCTCCCACGATCGGAAGTGTATAGACCCTCAGCATGAATGCGACTTTGCGCCCTAGTCCGCCGCTTGCGGAAAGAATCAGATGGGAAATCATCTGCGGGTGTTCGAGCGCGGTCAGAAGACACAGCCCTCCGCCCAGCGAGGTTCCCACCAGCGTGACTCGCTCATGTCCGATCATCGCGATGAACTTCCGCATAAACTCGACCATATAGGCGGAGTCGTAGGGGATGGGTGGCTTGTCCGAGTCGCCATGCCCGGGCAGGTCCATAGCATAGACGCGGTAACGCTCGGATAGCGTGGCGAAGTTATCTCGCCAGCTTATGGAAGATGATCCTAGCCCATGTACCAGGATCACCGGCGCGCCTTGCCCCGCCTGCGTATATCGAACGCGGATGTCGTCGATAATGGTGTCTTTGGATTCTCCGGGTAATCGGAACATCGGGCTTTGCGTTTCTGCGAAGTAGGCTTTGGACGGAGTAGGCTTTGGACTTTGGAGAATGTGTAAGCGTATGTTACATCAATTGAATGTTTGCCGCATTACAGCGTTAGAGCGCGAGCCACCATATGAGTGCAAAGACGACGACACCGGCTGCCATGCCGAAGCCGTAGCTGTACATCTTCCCCGTCTGCAGCAGGCGCATGCGTATGCTGGAGAGTCTCACAGTATCCGCAGAGCCATCGACCGCCGTGTCGTTGATTATTACCCTGTCGAAAGTGGCGGTCAGCCGCCCTAGCAGCAGAACGACTCGGTCTATCGCCCACTGATATGCTTCGTCGAACCAGCATCCGGCGACCATCGCGCGGTGGATTGCTGGAAATCTTTCGATGAACACTGCGGGAGAGATTCGTTTTGTTACATAGGCCGACCAGCCGACGCGGATGCCGATGGCGACTAGCAGTATCGATGCTACGGTGAGCCAAGGGGAGATGTGGAAGCCGCCGTGTCCGTCGATGAACTCTGCGAATCCGTGGTACGATCCGATCTCCAGCGCCAGCGCGCCTACGAAGATGGCGGGGATGGCGAGCAGGACGAGCGGCAGTGTCATCGACGCGGGCGATTCATGTACATCGGAATGGTCGGCTTTTGGCTTTCCGAAGAATGCGCCGAAGGCGACGCGCGCCATGTACAGCGCGCTGAGCGCGACGCCGGCGAGCGCGATTACGATGAACGGCAGGGGCAGGTGTTCTAGCGTTCTGAGCAGAGCTTCGTCTTTGCTGAAGAACCCCGCAAGCGGCGGTACACCGGCGAGTGAGGCCGCTCCGATCAGAAAAGTCCACGCAGTGATTGGCATTCGTCGTCGCAGTCCGCCCATTCTGCGCATGTCCGTCTCGTCGCGCATGGCGTGCATCACGCTGCCCGCGCCGAGGAACAGCAGCGCTTTCGATACGCCGTGCGCGACGAGATGGAACAGCGCGGCTGCTACTCCGCCCGCGCCGAGCGTAAGCATCATCAGCCCCAGATGGCTGATTGTGGAGTATGCCAGTATGCGCTTGATGTCGGTAACGACGAGCGCGATGGCGCCGGCGAATACGAAGGTTATCAGCCCGACGATTGCTACGGCTGTCAGCACGCCCGGCGTCAGCTCGAACAGCGGCATCAGCCGCGCCACCAGATAGACGCCTGCCGCGACCATCGTCGCCGCGTGTATCAGCGCGCTCACCGGCGTTGGCCCCTCCATCGCGTCCGGCAGCCATACATGGAATGGGACTTGCGCCGATTTACCCATTGCGCCGAGGAATATCAGCAGCATCGACAGAGAGAGCTGGCCAGACTCTATACCGCCGTTTTGGGCGATGTGGATGAGTGTCGATATATCGAAAGTGCCCGTCGCTCTGAACAGCAGGATAATGCCTATGAGCATTCCGACATCGCCGATTCTGGTTGTGACGAACGCCTTCTTCGCCGCCTCAGCCGCAGACCGACGCTCGTACCAGAAGCCTATCAGCAGATAGGAGCCGAGCCCGACCAGCTCCCATGCGATGTACAGAAATAGGAGGTTGTCTGCCAGTATCAGCGTGAGCATCGCGGCAACGAACAGCGAGTGGATGGCGTAGTAACGCCCCAGTCCTGGATCCCAATGGCCGTCGTGCCGCATGTATCCGAGCGAATAGACCTGTACCAGCAGGGCGACGAAGGTGATCAGGCCGAGCATGGTTACCGAGATGGCATCGACCGTTATTCCCCAAGTCAGGGTGGTTTTGCCGACGCTGAGCCAGCGTATGGACGCCTCTGCGGAGCCGGATTCGAGCAGGTCTGCCAGTACGAACCAGAACAGCGCGAAGCCGGCCAGAATCGCCAGAATCGAGATGGGCGCGCCTCTCAGCGGCAGCCATCTGCGGAAGAGCAGTACGATGAAGAATGCGACCGCGCTGAATGCCGGTATTAGCCATGCGAGTTCCATCTGATCAGTTCCCGCGCCCCGTTCGAGAGGCCGGCTTCGATGTCTGTAATTTCGGCAGACGTTTCGGGTTCACCATTTTAGGGCGTCGATCTCATCTATGTTTACGGAGCCGCGGTTGCGATATAGACGCAGGATGATGGCTATTGCCAGCGCGAGTTCGGCTGCGGCAACGGTTATCACGAACACTATTATCACTTGTCCTAGCGCGCGCTGGGATTCGCCGAAATCGGCGAATGCCGCGTATCCGATGAGGTTGATGTTGACAGCGTTCAGCATCAGCTCGATGGACATGAGGATTAGCACCGCGCTGCGTCGCGCCAGCACGCCGTACAGCCCGATCGAGAACAGCGCCGCCGCCAGTATCTGGAGATGAGCGAGTTCGATCAATCCCGGCCTCCGCTGACGCGGACGAGGATGATCGAGCCGATGAGCGCGACGAGCAGGACGAGCGAAGCGACCTCGAAAGGCACTGCCCATTCAGTGAACAGGCTTTCGCCGAGCGTTGTGAACGACACGCCTTCCGGTTCAGAAACGCGGACATTCGTCTTCAGCGCGGCGAATGACATGAGGCCGAACACCGAGATCGCGGCGATTGCCGCCAGCGGCCAGCTCCGATGTTCTGTTAGATGCTCGAAATCCTCGATACGAGTCAGCATCAGCGAGAACAGTACGACGATGACGACTGCGCCACCGTAGATCAGCACCTGCACCAGCGCTAGGAACTCCGCGAACATCAACAGGAATACGCCTGCAACGCCCAGCATGGACGCCAGCAGCGCGAATGCGGCGTAAACGATGTTACGAGTCAGCACGACGCCCAAGCCGCCGCCCAGAACTAGGAGGGCAGCGAGATAGAACAGTATGAGAGATGAGGAGAACATTTATTATTATTGAGATTGAGATTCGGGTTCGGCGCTGGCATCTGTGGCGGACGATGGTTTCGTCGGTGCTTGCCGCTTGCCGCGCGCAGCTTTCGCGGGAGTCTTGCTCGCGCTGTTTGGCGCGCGTTTTACCGGGACGCCGCTGTTCTTCGTTGGGTTCGTCGGCTGCCAGCTCATATCCGTCTGATACTTTCGTCCCATCGACAGCAGGGCGTCCAGATCCACCCTGTTATCGTTGCGTCGATACTTGCTCAACTCGTGTTCGTGGCTCATCTCGATGGCGTCGAAGTTGCATACATCCACGCATATGCCGCACAGAATGCACCGTCCGAGATTTATCTCGAAGGTATCTATTATCTTGCGTCTGCGGCTCTGTTCCTCGGTGAACTTCGGGTTGTCCGTCATCTGCGCGCTCATACACTGCGTCGGACAGGCGCGGACGCACACCATACATCCGGTGCAGTATGGCTCTGGCACATCACCATCCCACAAGAGCGCGGGGAATCCCATATAGCGATTCGCCGGCTGATGCCGCTTATCGGGGTCTGGATATTGGTCGGTAACAGGCTTGCGGAATGCCGACTTGAGCGTTATTACCAGCCCTTCTACGAATCCGATCATCTTCGTCGCGCGTCTCGCTCCCTGCTATGTCCTGCTATGCATTGCGGCTATATATTATGCCGCCGCAAGAGTTTGGAATATGCCGATTTGGTTGTCGATTTCACGCCGATCTGTGACATTTACTGTCTTCGCAGGCCGCTTGCGGGTATCACTCGCACAGTGTCCCGCTTCATGCGCGTTCCTGGGTTCTCGAAGACGATCCAGCCTGCGCCCCCCAATAGTATCAGAGATATGGCTGTAAGAGTCCACAGCGGCCAGCCGTAGAACAGCACGACGCCAGTTGCGATGATGTTCAGGAATGACAGCGGCACCAGCAGTTTCCAGCCGAAGGACATTAGCTGATCGATTCGCAATCTGGGGAAAGTTCCGCGTATCCAGAATATGAGCCAGATGACCAGCGATGTTTTCAGCAAGAACCATGCCAGAGACAGTCCGGAGTGCGCCAGTCCGTCGAATGGCATTGCAGGCCAACGCCATCCTCCTAGGAACAGCAGGACGGTCAGCGCGGCGATTGTGAATGTGTTGAGATATTCCGCCAGAAAGAATGCCGCCCAGTGCGCGCCGCTGTATTCGACGAACGGGCCGCCGACGACTTCGGATTCGGCGTGATGGATGTCGAAAGGCGTCCGCCCCAGCTCCGCAAGCCCGGCTGTCAGGAAGAGAAACAGCCCCAGCGGCTGCATGAGAGCGAATCCGAAGTTCTTCTGCGCGTTCACGACAGCCGTCAGGTCGAGCGACTGCGCCAGCATCGCTACACCCAAGATAGCCATGATGAACGGTATCTCGTAGCTGACCAGCTGGCCTGCCGCGCGCAAGCCTCCGAGCATGGCGTATTTGTTCGCCGATCCCCAGCCTGCCATAACGAGGCCCATGACGGACAGAACCGATATTGCAGTGATGTAGAACAGCCCCAGCTCGAGGTTTCGCATCACGAGATCTCGCGCCATGGGCAGCGTTACCCACAGCAGGAATGATGGTACGAACACTGCGATTGGCGCGAGCCAATAGACGCGGCGATCTGCCCACGATGGCAAGATGTCCTCTTTGGTGAAGAGTTTGATGCCGTCAGCGATTGGCTGGAGAGTGCCGTGCAATCCGACGCGCATTGGCCCCATTCGCATCTGAATCCGCGCCAGCGCTTTGCGCTCTGCCCATGTCAGCACGAGAACGGCGAACGACAGGAATCCGAGCAGCGCGATGGCGGCTAGGCCGTAATATACGACCTGAATCGGCGTCATCTGTCCACCTCGCCCAGGATTATGTCTATAGAGCCGAGTACGATAACCGCATCGGCGATGTAGGCATCGCGCAGCATAGCCTGAAGCGCCTGAAGATTGCAGAATGAGGGTGCGCGGACTTTGACTCGGTACGGTTTATCGCTGCCGTCGCTGACGAGGAATACTCCGAAGTCGCCGCGTGGCGATTCGGTTCGCAGATAGACTTCACCCTTTGGCGGTCGCGCAATGCGTCTGACGTTGGCTGAGATTTCGCCTTCTGGCAGATCGCGCATTGCCTGTCGGACGATGCTTAACGACTGCCGCATCTCCTCGATGCGGACATAGTATCTGTCCCAGCAGTCGCCGTGTGTACCGACGGGTATGCCGAAGTCGAATCTGTCGTAAATCGAATAGGGTTCTGAGATGCGCACATCTTCCGGCACGCCACACGCCCGCAGCGCAGGGCCGGTTACGCCGAGGTCTATCGCCTCTTCTGCGGAGATTGCGCCGATGCCTTTCGTCCGCGCAAGGAACATCTCGTTTTGGCTGAGCAGGTTATCGCACTCTTCTATGCCGCGCTCTAGTTGGTCTATCAGCGTGTTCATTCGGGCGCGGAAGTCGTCCGGCAGATCTTCGTTAACGCCGCCTATGCGGATGTAGTTATGCATCATCCGCGCGCCGGTAACGGCCTCGAACAGTGCTTGCACTCGCTCGCGTTCACGGAATCCGTATAGAATCGGTGTCATCGCGCCGGCGTCCAGACCATAGACGCCGTAGAAGAGCATATGGCTTGCGATGCGGTTCAGCTCGCAGAGGATGACGCGGATATATTCGGCGCGCTCCGGCGGCTCGACGCCCATTAGCTTTTCTGTCGCCATGCAGATTGCCAGTTCGCAATTGAGATTGGATACATAATCCAGCCTGTCGAACAGCGTGATGATCTGCGCGTACTGCTCCCCTTCGCAGAGCTTTTCGGAGCCGCGATGCAGATAACCGATGTGTGGCTCTGAGCGCACGATCCTCTCGCCGTCCACCCATATTACGAGACGGAACACCCCGTGCGTCGAGGGGTGTTGAGGCCCCATGTTCACCATCAGGTCGATGGCGTCGGCGCCGGATTGCACCGAGGGCTGCTGCTGAGTGCGTATGGACTGCTGTGTTTCGAGCATATGGGAGTTGGTTTTCCTGCGAATTGATTATTCAGCTGGATAAAGATACGAGATAATTTCGTCTCGAATTGCGTTAATGTTAGGCTGTGGACAGCTAGACATCATTTCATTGGGGCCTTCGTGTTTGTGGTGCGGGAAGTGTTCTGATTCTGGATAGTGTTGGCTGTTGTAGTAACGAAAAACCGTCGTGTTATCGGCATTCATAAAATGGAATGAATATGCATATAGCGTCGGAAGTCCATCGGAAATTGTTGCTCGTATCTTGAAATCCAGAAGATAACTGAGCGGAAACTTTATTACGCTTTGCAATATCAGTTGATCATGTCCAATTATTTCACTCGATAAACTTTCTAAAGACTCTATACCGATCGAGGCAAATATATCGATGATGCGTTCAGAATATGTTTGAGATGTCGAATACAATAACAATCTCACTAAAACTCGAGTTTCGTACCTTCACCAACGATCTTCAGATCCTTTCTTCCAAGATGGCGCGCTACGCTATCGCAAAAAGCCGACCATCTAAAATAGTCCATTACAGCACAGTCCAGCTCACCACGGTTCCATTTGGAAGCGAATTCCGGCGAAGTCATTCCATATTTAGACTCGTACACAGCCATCTCTTTCAGCACATCGTCTTTGGAAAGCTCGATAACATCAATCGTATATCCACTTTTAGTCGTTCTCTGGTATCGTTTGGTTTTTTCGAACATTTTATCTCAACCTTATTTTGTTTTGAATCACTTCAATAGCTTGCTGTTTACATATAAATATGGGTTCGAATTTGGCCGTATTACCACTCGTCGTAATCGTGGAAGGGGAAGCTCTTCCTTCCGGGGAAACCCTCGAACCCGTCGTACAGTAACAGTGGCGACAGGTCTGGATGTCCCTCGAATGTTACGCCGAACAGGTCGTGGCTTTCGCGTTCGTACCAGTTGGCGCCGGCCCATATGCCGGTTACGGTTGGCGCGATGGGAGCATCCTCTGGCAGGCGCGTCTTGACGACCATCTTGTATCGGTTAGTTAGCGAATAGATATGATAGTTGAGTTCGAGATCACCTGTTGAATCTATGTAATCTACTATGGAAAGGCATCGCAGATAGTCGAATCGCAGTCTGTCATCGTGTTTGCATGTGTCGCATACGACTGGGACGGATTCGACGCTTACGGTGAGGGTTACCTCGTCCACCGCGACGCCGATCTCCGCTCCTGTTACTGCGCCGAAGACATCGGTTACGATTTCGCGTAACGCCTCGCCGGTGGCATCCAGCGCCGGTGGCGCCAGCGGTATCGTAGGTTCGCGTCTAGGTCTAGGAGTTCTCGCCACTGTTCGCCGCGTCCTTGCGAATCTTCTCCTGAAGCTGCATGATTCCGTGCATTAGAGCTTCTGGACGGGGTGGGCAGCCCGGAACATATACATCGACCGGTATGATGTGATCGACGCCCATTACGACGGAGTAGGAGCGGTAGTATGGCCCCCCATTCGTCGCGCAGCTGCCCATTGCGATAACCCACTTTGGGTCGGGCATCTGTTCGTAGAGCAGCTTTATCGGATCGGCCATTTTCTTCACCACTGTTCCGGCAACGATCATCACATCCGCCTGACGCGGAGATGGCCAAGTGACGATTCCGAAGCGGTCGAAGTCGTGATGAGACATGTGTGTACTCATCATCTCGATGGCGCAGCAGGCCAGCCCGAAGGACAGAGTCCAGAGCGAGTTCTTTCGCGCCAGCGCGAAGAGCTGATCGGATTTCGCCGTAACCGCGTTGGGCAGAACGCGGTCGAAGATGCTGTCGGCAGGGGAGTTGCCCCGACCGGATTCATAGCCCTGTCCGAGTGTTATCTCCATTGCAAAACACCTTTGCGCCAGCCGTAAATGACACCGAAGAAAAGTATCGCAATGAAAATCAGCATCTCATAAAACACAGCGGGTATCGTTTTCAGAAAGACGAGCGCCCAGGGGAATAGGAATACCGCCTCCACATCGAAGATGAGGAACAGTATTGCGAATACATAGTAACGAATCTGTATCTGCGACCAGCGAAATGGCGCGGGCGGGATGCCGCATTCGTAGGGGATGTCCTTTGCCGCGGAGGGACGCTTAGGGGCAATGATATGGGACACCGCAAACATCGCGCCCATCGCACCCAGTCCAACAGCCGCCACGATCAGCGCCACCGCCCAGTCGATGTCGTATCCAACCGGCATTAGGGACTCCCATATGTTTCATCTTGGATCCTCGCTCAGTTTAGCAATGCACTCCAAATCTCGCAACCGAAAGATTTGCCTATCCCTGTGTTATAATCGAGCAATCATACGCCAGCTGCCAAATCCGGAATCCGGCATGGAGAGATTCTATGGAGCGTATCTGGATTATCGCAGGAGGAGCTGCCCTCTTCTTGCTTCTGATTCTCAGCGTCGTTATTTCCGTGTGGAAGGGGCAGGCCGAGTTCCCCTCCGACTCTCCAGAGGCCACCGTCCAACAATATCTCCGCGCTCTAGTGGATCGAGATTTCGATACGGCCTACTCGCTGTGGTCGCCCGAAATAAAGGAACGATGCTCTGTCGTGGATTTTGTGGATGTCTCCGATTGGGATACGGACAGAATTGCCGATGCACGAGTCGGATTGCGCGACACGAGGGACATCGGGGACATCGCTAGGGTAGAGATCAGTTCGACTTATTCGAGAAGTGGCGGCATATATAGCCCGTTCGAATACGGCTACGATTACACATGGATATATATGTTGCAGCAATACGATGGACGCTGGCATATCGTACGGCATTCGTATCCGTGGATAGGGTGTATATCGAAATCGTCCAAATCTGACGAGTTGGAGCGCGCAGATTCGGTTCTCGCATTCGTATCCGATAGCATCGTTAGGCGTTAACAGGCGATCGGTTCGGCCTCCGATATTTCCCTGTAATCGACGGCTCTCCCGATAGTTTGCTCGACCGCTCGATAGAAGGGGGCGATTGTGGAATATATCGATATTCTCTTTATAATCATTGTCATCACTGTTTTCGTTGCGATCATCGCTGCCATTGTCTTTGGCGCGATCTATTTGTTGCGGCTCAGGTCTTCGTCAGAGGTCGGGACGCAGAGATTGGATGGCAGCAGTGGCATCGGAACACCGAGGCGAATCTACTTTTACTCGCTGTCATTCATAGCCCTTATGATGCTCGCCAGCGGTGTCACCACCGTTATTCTAGAGATACTCGAGGGGCTGTTTTCGGATTCTGTCTCTACTGCCGGATTGGCCAGCGGACTTGCACTGGTAATAGTCGGTTTGCCGCTGTGGTGGTTTCACTGGCGTTTTATTCTGCGCGCGTTGGCGACGATGCCTGCCGAGCGCAGTACTATTCTCAGAAGCATCTATCTGTATGCTGCGAACCTCGTTTCTCTCGGCTCGCTGGCGGTCGGCGGATACGAAATCGTTGTATTCGTACTGCGCGCGGGGGAGTTCTCCGCGTTTGGATGGGCCGCTCTGCCGGTATGGGGCGCGGTTTGGTACTTTCACTGGCGCATTGCGTCGTCCGAAACTCCGGAGGAGACTGTCGAAGCTGGCGCCATCCGTCGGCTCTATCTGTATTTGGCATCCGTTCTAGGCGTTGCTGTGCTGGCTTCGGGCGTCGGCTGGTTCATCTACACCGTCTTATACGAAGGTTACTCGGCGATGTTCATGGATGCATCCGGTGTATCGGATTCGGCCGGTATCGCGCGCGAGGCCATCCGGGAATCTCTATCCGCAGCCATCATCGGCGGCGCGATCTGGTATTCTCACTGGCTGCGATTTGCCCGCGATGATAGAAATTCCACGCTGCGCTGGATATACATGCTTTTGGCTGCTGTTGCCGGCGGCGCTATATCCACTCTGGCCGGTCTCGGCGCGCTGTGGTACGCGCTTTTCTACTGGCTGTTTGGAGGGGTATCCGATGAATCTACGGCCATCCACTTCGAATCGGTTCCGGCTGCGATTGCGATGCTCTCGACGGGGGCCGCGCTGTGGCTGTACTTCAGTCGGCAGATGGTCTCCGAATCCGTTGGCGATGTCAGAAAGACGGTCTTCTTTAGGATATATGGTCTTCTGCTCAGCGCGGTTGGCCTGCTAACGCTTGCAATCGCGTCCATTGTGATTCTGGATACAGTCATCACCCAGATAGCGGATACGGCTCCGATCGTTATAGATAATAGTCCCGGTCTGCAGTCGGGATTCGCTCTGACTTTGGCGATGCTGTTGGTGGGAGCGCCTGTCTGGTGGATTTACTGGCGTCGAATTCAGACCGCCGCGCTCGCAGAACCCGCAGTCGAGCGCATCGCTCTGCCGCGAAAACTGTATGTGCTAGGAGTTCTCTGCATTGGCGTGCTTTCTCTCGTAGGCGGCGCAGGCATCGCTCTGTTTTACTTCTTGAGCGATTTGCTCGATCTCGCCCTGTCAGCCGAGACTTTGTACGATATGCGAGAGGGGCTGTCGGTCGTATTCACAGTGGCGATCATCATCCCGTACCACTGGGCTATCTATCGCCAAGATCGGCAGTACGAACCTGAGGCCGCGCCGGCCGCGTCCCCTGTTCGGAAGCGTGTTACACTGCTGGCCGCGCCGGATACGGGATATGTCGTGGGTATCGTCGAGGGGGCGCTTGGACAGCCAGTGACGATGGTGCAATGGGCCGATGTCGATGCGTTCACGCCACCGCTGGACGATGAGCCGCTGCGGCGTTTGGCGGCGGATGTCTCCGCCGCCGCGGGAGCCAGCGTCATTATCGTTCCCGAAGAGTCTGGATTTAGGGTTATCTCTTACGATTGACTCACGCGGACAGGCCTAGCGGATTTTAGCAGGCCATGAGTAGGGATTAGGCGCTGGTTGTAAGAATCGACTGCGAGGAAAGTTCCCTCGAGGGCGTGGGCGCCTAGCAGGGAATGCGCGCCCTCTTCGCCGAAGATAACCCAGGTAGGGGTTTCCCTTCCCTCGACTGTTACCATTACAGGCGCCATGCCGAGTTCTACTCTCTCCCCTCCGGCGTATTCGAAAATCTCGTGTTTGGTAGGCTCAATGCCTAGACGACTCAAAACGGAACTCGGAACCATCGTTGTGGTCGCCCCGGTATCTACCAGAGCTTCCAACTCTTCTGATTGCCGTCCATGTATGTCGGCGATCTGGATTTTCACATAAAATGTCCCCATATCCCCGCCTCTCGATGTCGGTGTACTAGCCGGTATGTAGTCGAGATATTGGAATGCGATAAGCGTCGCTTGTGACAGCCAATCCATGCGCAGATGGGCGAGAAATCGATCTCTCGCATCTGCGTATGCGCACTCTTATGACAGCTTCTATCGATCTTCTGCCATTGTCGCCATGTTACTACACTATATTGCCAGTTTACCAGTTCGTGAATGCGCCGTCGTTGCGCCGCAGTTGTGGAGGCCATCCGTTCAGCGGCGCGGGATTCGCCATCGCCACCGCCTCATCGAAATCGACGCCTAGACCGGGGCGATCCGACGGCGTCCATGCGTATCCGTCCGCCCACTCGATCTGCAACGGGAACAGATCGTTTGCGAAGCTGCCGGGGCGTCTGGGCATCTCCTGCACGCCGACATTGGTGGATGCCATGCACAGACTCACGCAGGCCGCCGCGCTGACGGGGCCGAGCGGGTTATGCGGCACTATGTCGATGTAGTGCGTCTCCGCCCAGTGCGTTATCTTCAGAGCTTCTGTCAGCCCTCCGACGATGCATAGGTCGATGCGCGCATAGCTTATCAGCTCATTTTCTATGACCTCGCGGAACGACCATTTGGACGCCCACTGCTCGCCGGCCGCTAAGGGCAGCGATACATGACGCGCCAGCGTTCGATAGCTCGCCGGGTTCTCCGATCGCAGCGGGTCTTCGATGAAGAATGGGTTGTACGGCTCCAGCGCGCGGCACATGGTGATGAAATGCGCGGTGTCCAGCCGCGTGTGAGCATCGAAACATAGCTGAATGCCAGGGCCGACGGCATCTCTGACCATCCCCATCTGCTCTTCGGCGATACGGATGGATTCTACGGGTTCGAGGATGCTCGGCTCTCCGAGCGGGTCGCTCGCGCTGCGGTACTCGAAAGAGCCGCCCGTCTCCGGCAGCCCCCAGCGAACGAACTTCCAGCCATCCGCCACCGCGCGTTTGGAGTTCTCTATTAACTCCTCGTTCGTTCTGCCCTGCGTGTGGGGATAGCAGACCACCTTATCGCGCACAGGCCCGCCTAGCAGCTTGTACACGGGCAGGCCAGCAGCTTTGCCCTTGATGTCCCACAGCGCGATGTCTATTGCGCTGATGGCGCAGCAATAGACTTTGTCCGCGGGGAAGAAACCGCCGCGAAACATCTGCTGCCACAGCCGTTCGGTACTCCACGGGTCTTGGCCGATGACGACTTGCGAGAGATGTTCGATGGCGCTTGTGATCGCGCCTCCCCAATTGCGGATGCCGACCTCGCCCAGCCCGTATATACCCTCGTCAGTCTCCACTTTGACGATGTAATATCCCGTGCCTTCGTTGTCCTGTATAGAGTATGGTTTGACTGCCGTAACTTTCATGTCGAGCATTTCCCTTTCGGTTTTTCTGCTGTGGTCGGTAGATTCGGTCTTGTAGATTCGGTCTTATTGTGGGAGCGTCCGCAGTTTGGAGCCGCGCTCTGTGATTTATCTCATTATCTCGAGGATCATCTTATAGATCTTATGACTATGGCGCGCCGGGCAGCGATGTACAAGCCTCCCCGTCTTTGTCTCGGTCGAGTTTGTGCGGGTCTTTGTCTGGGCCGCCTTCGGCCTCGAAGAACGCCTGCGCCTCTTTCCATGTATCGAAATCGGAGCAGTTGCGGTCCTCGAATACCGGCATCGGCGTCGGCTTGTCGGTGGCGCTCATGGACGGTACGAGCATCGGCGCAGTCGTGGATTTTGGCGATGTGGCGGGCGCGGAGCCTGCCGACGGATTCGGCGTCGCAGACTCCGAGACGCCTGTGGAATCCGTCGTCTGAATGAAAATCTTCGTATCGCAGGATTGTGCCATATCCTTGAGAGCGTCTGCCTCCCGCGCCGTAGCTGTCAGCCCCCACTCTTGCTTTATCGTTATCCAGTCTGTCGCATACTGACACCAATAGCCTGAGTCTGGCGGTCTCCACTCCTCCGGCCCCTTGGCGCCCTTCGAGCGATTCGCCCGCGCCGTCGTCGCTATCAGATGTCCGGGATATTCGAGGCTGTTGGCGTATGCCCGCTTTCGATCCGCAGACCACCGCCAGCCGCCAGACTTGTGCGCATTGGCAAGCGGCACCATGTGATCGACATCCAGATCGCCGGGGTTTGTAATAGTCGTTCCTGTATATGGCCCCGTCCATTCGCCGAACTCGACTCGGCATTGTTTTGCCTGCTCGTATGTAACGGGCGCTGTCGATTCGGCAATCAAAACCTCTTGCCTAGCGTCTTGGCAATCTCCGTTTTCGTCAGTCCAGTGCTTCCAGTCTTTTCTGGCGTATTTTGGTATGTCAGAGCTGGGTTCGGCGATCTCCAGCTTCAGCACCAAAGACGATGCGCCCGGAGACGCTCCGGGTGAAGGCGATGGCGACGGCGTATCAGTTGGCTGAGCAGTCGGCGAAGGTTCGGGGCTTTGGCTGCATGAGAGAGCCGCTGCGGACAGTGCGAATACCGCAATCAAGAGGTATGCTTTTGCTGTCATTAGAAGATGTTTTCTCTGTAAATTACACAACGGAACTTTTCCGTAAAATTCGACAATCAGTGCAAATGCCGCAAATACATTGTGGCGCGGATAGACAGCTGGATATATGAAGCCTAGCCTATCTGCTACTCGTAGCTCGGTCGATCCTACCCTGTCGAGCTGGATATATGAAGAGATATATGAAGCCTAGCCTATAGCGCCTATGATACACTCGTAAGCGTCATGGATAGGAGACGATTCGAGCAGCTCGTGCGTCAAGCCATGAGCGAGCTTCCTGATGTGTTCCTGGAACGCATGGATAATATCGACATTGTAGTCGAGGAGTGGCCAACGCGCGACCAACTCATTGGCTCGGGTTTGGATGAGAGCGAGCTTCTTCTAGGCCTGTACGAGGGTATCCCGATTCCAGACCGCTATGATTACAACCTCGTCCTGCCGGATAAGATAACTATTTTCCAGCGGGCTATCGAGAGCATCTGCGACACCGATGCGGAGATCGTGTCGGAGGTGCGCGTCACTGTCGTACACGAGGTGGCTCACCACTTCGGCATAGACGATGATGCGCTACACGAGATGGGGCTGGATTAGGTGAGGCGACAGTTCCTGTAACTATTCTTGCACAAACTAACACACCGCAGGCGAGTGCGCCGTGTCCCAAACGGGATGGAGAGACGCACCCGCCCAATTGTATTTGGAACCGCTGGAGGGGACGGATTGTCCACACCGAATGACGAACGACCTGATATGGAGCTGCGAGAGCAGGGTGATGAGCCGAGTCTGAATCTGGACAGACTCGCGCCCTTGCTGAGATCGACCGAACAGTATCGTAATTTGGTTCGCGCTCTGAGTGGATCTGGCGGCAGAGCAAAGGCGCAGATCATATCCGATGCGCTGCCGTTCCTTGTGTCCACATTGCGGGAAGAACTTGGAGTCCCAATAGTCATACTCGTCCCGCGCCCGGAGGATGCGCGTCGGCTGCATGAGCGGATTAGCGCGTGGGTTCCCGATACGGATGCGTCCGTGCTCTTCCCGGAGACGGAGACGCTGCCGTTCGAGCGTCTGGTGACGGATATCGAGACCGTTCAGCAGCGTGTTCGCGCTCTGTATGCCCTGCTCGGAGCCGACGACAGCGGTACGCCGCCTGTGACGATTGCGTCGGCGCTGTCCGCCGCTCAACGCACGATCTCCCGCGAGGTGTTCGAAAGTTCCGCCCACAGACTCGAAGTCGGAGACGCAATCGATGTCGAAGACACTTTGGATACATGGCGTCGAATGGGATACCGCTTCGAATCTTCTGTTCACGCGCCCGGTTTCGTCAGCAGGCGCGGCGGTATAATCGACATCTTCCCTGTCGGCGCGGAATATCCCGTGAGGATCGAGCTATGGGGGAGCGATGTGGACAGTATCAGGATGTTCGAGCCTGCGACTCAACGCTCGACCGAGATCGTCAGCGCCATAGACATCATCCCCGCTCATGAGACTCTGCCTGCGATGACAGATCGAGATACGCTCGATATGCGTTTGGCTCATATCGACATATCTGGCTGCGCAGAGGCGCATCAGGATCGAATCCGCGAAGAGCTTTCGCAGCTGCTCGACGGCCACGAAGTGGAAGACCTGAACATGTACGCGGGCTTTTTCAATCACGGATCGCTGTCAGACTATATACCGTCGGGTGCGTTGGTGATTTGCGTCGGGTCGAGCGAACTGGCGGCGACGGCGTTCGAGAACGAGGAACGAATCCATGAGCTGCGGATGGCGAAGGAGAGACGGGGTGAGCTGCCTGCGAATTTCCCTTCGTTTCATATGAACTGGAATGATCTGCTGCACGCGCTCGATGCGCGCGGAAGACATAGACATCTGGAGATATTCAACTGGGGCGCCGAAGACCTGATATACGACGATATGCATACCTTGCCGTTCGGGTCTGCGCCTACATTCCTGCGTCGAGTTCGCGGCTTCGTGGAGGAGGCGACGCAGTTGATATCGGAGGGTAGGAGGGTCGTCGCGGTTACTGCGCACTCCCGCAGACTGGTCGAAATGCTGGCCGATGCTGGCGTGGATGACGGCGCGTCGCGCACGCTCGACACCATACCAGAGCCAGGTTCGCTGACGCTGATCCAATCCGCCGGGCCAGACTTTGGAGATGGCTTTATTCTGACATGCCCGGACGGTGATCTCGTCTTGCTGGGGGATACCGAGATATTCGGCGTGACGAAACGACGGCGCGCCATCAGGCGTTCGCAAACGAACTGGGACGCTTTTCTATCCGAGATTTCGCCGGGTGATTATGTAGTTCATGTCGAGCATGGCGTTGGGCGGTTCGTCGGCGTTGGCAAACCTTCCAAGACATCCGAATCGACTGAAGAATATATCATCCTGGAGTATCTCAACAGAGACCGTATCTATGTTCCGCTTCAGCAGCTGGATCGTATAACCCGGTATATTGCGCCCAACGACGCTCCGCCTCGCCTGACACGGCTTGGCACTCAGGAATGGGGACGCGCCAAAGCGCGCGCTGAGAGATCCACGCGGGAGATGGCGGCAGAGCTGATCGGCCTGTATGCCGCTAGAGAACTCGTTATAGGGCACGGATTCGGGCCGGACTCCGTGTGGCAGCAGGAGCTGGAGGAGTCTTTTCCGTTCGAAGAGACTGCAGACCAGATAGCCACACTCGGCGAGGTCAAGGCGGATATGGAGCGTGTCAGGCCTATGGACAGGCTCATATGCGGCGATGTTGGATATGGCAAGACGGAGATTGCGCTCAGGGCGGCTTTCAAGGCGGTGATGGGCGGCAAACAAGTCGGCGTTCTCGTGCCGACGACTGTACTAGCTCAGCAGCATTATGTCACATTCGCCCAGCGGCTGAGCGCGTATCCCGTCGAAGTGGAGGCGCTGAGCAGGTTCAGAACACACAGAGAGCAGCGGGAGATAATCGACGCTCTCTCCGAAGGCAAAGTCGATATCTGCATCGGGACGCACCGGCTGATACAAAAAGATGTTCGGTTCAAGGATCTGGGCTTGGTCATAGTGGACGAAGAGCAGCGTTTCGGCGTCGCCCACAAGGAGCGGCTCAAGCAGATGCGGCAGGAGGTGGATGTTTTGACATTGAGCGCTACACCTATTCCGCGAACGCTTCATATGTCGCTCGCCGGTGTCCGCGACATGAGCACGATAGAGACACCGCCGGAGGAGCGTCTGCCCATCAAGACCTATGTATCGGAGTTTGGCGATGATCTGGTACGCGAAGCCATCCTGCGAGAGCTGGATAGGCAGGGGCAGGTCTATTTTCTACATAACAGCGTTTGCAACATCGAATATATGTCCCAATATATCCGCCGAATCGTGCCTGAAGCGCGGGTAGGAATCGCGCATGGGCAGATGGGCGGAGGCGAGCTGGAGCGCGCTATGGCATCGTTCGCCGCGGGCGATTTCGATGTGCTGGTCTGTACCACTATAATCGAATCGGGGTTGGATATACCCAATGTCAACACGCTGATAGTGAACCGCGCGGACAGGTTCGGACTGGCTCAGCTGTATCAGCTGCGCGGCCGCGTTGGTCGTAGTGACCGTCGCGCATACGCATATCTGCTGATACCGCCGGCGCGGGCGCTGACTGAGACGGCGGATCGCAGGTTGCGCGCGATGATGGCGGCGACGGAGCTGGGAGCTGGATTCCGAATCGCCATGAAAGACCTCGAAATCAGAGGCGCGGGCAACATATTGGGCGCGGAGCAGAGCGGCCACATCCACGCCATCGGATTCGAGCTGTACACGCGGCTGCTGTCGCAGGCAGTGGAAGATCTGCGCGCGCGGCGGGAGACAGGCGACTTACGCGATCTGGCGCCGGATGCAATTACGGAAGTGGTGCGAGAAGAACTCGACTCCGCCGTATCCGACACCCTCACGCCCGAAGCTGGTGTCGGACTCGACCTCGGCATACCGGCCAGCCTCCCTGCCGGCTACATCCCCGATCTGCGCACACGATTGGCTCTGTATCACCGGCTGATACGGCTGGAAGACGCCGCTGAAATCAAGACGGTTTCCGACGAGCTTAGAGACAGATTCGGCCCTCTGCCGTGGGAGGCGCAGGCGCTTATATATACTGTCGAGCTGAAGTTTGCCGCATCCCATGCCGGCATCGAATCCATCTCGCGGGAGCCTAGCCGCATCGTGCTGAGGATGAAGTACGATGTTGGCGGCGCTCGACTTGCTCTCCGCCGTCTCCTGCCTCGCTCCGCGGAGATAGGAAATACGCAGATAAGGATCGAGCTTGGCGGAAACGACACGCGCGCCGGCTGGGAAGAGACTCTCATGGAAGTAGTGGAGCGGCTGGCGGATTTCAGCCGAGAGATGTCGAGGCAGATGCTTGCTCAAGCGGGAGACTAGCCCATGTCGTTCAGGCGTTCAGGCGTTCAGACGATGAAGGCGGAATATAGGAACTGCGAATACGGATTCTAAAAAAGGGAAGGCCAACATCCATGAATCCGAGCCGGATGCTGTTGATAGCTACATGGAATAGCGGCAAGTTTGCCGAACTCAGAGAACTGCTGAAGGATGTGCCTGTAGAAACAGTTTCGCTAATGGATATGAACATCGAATTGGATGTCGAGGAGACGGGCGAGACTTTCGCTGAGAACGCTGCTCTGAAGGCGGAGGCTTACTGCGAGATGAGTGGGCTCCTGACTTTGGCGGATGATTCTGGTCTAGTGGTGGATGCTCTAGGCGGCGAACCTGGCGTGCGTTCTGCGCGATACGCCGGCCCGGATGCTACGGATGCAGACCGTATATCCTTGCTGCTCAGCAGGATGCAGCGCGCGCAGTCGAGGTCTGCGCGCTTCGTCTGCGCGATAGCCATTGCCGCGCCGCGCATGAGCACGGAGTTTCACTTCGGTTCGTGTGAAGGTGTCATCGCATCCAAGCCGTGTGGCAGCGGCGGCTTTGGATACGACCCCGTCTTTCTGCTGCCTGAGCTGGGTTTGACGATGGCTCAGCTGGACAGTGAGCGAAAGAACATGCTCAGCCACCGCGCCGCTGCCGCCCGACGCGCGGCGCAGTCTCTTGGAAAGAGATTCTCCGTGTGATCGTGATGAACCGTCTGAGGGTATAAAAGGTATAATATAAATAGAGGAACTATGAATTCAGACATCGACAGAAAAGCGGATACCGCGCCGCTAGACCGCTTCCTAAGGCCATTGAGGGATTTGCGCATCTCCGTAACTGACAGATGCAACTTCCGTTGCCCTTACTGTATGCCAGCTGAGATATACGGGGAGCGTTATAAGTTCCTTCCCAAAGAATCTCTTCTCAGTTTCGAGGAGATCGTAAGGCTTACACGGATTTTCACCGAGCTCGGCGTGGTCAAGGCGCGAATTACCGGCGGTGAACCGCTTGTACGCGCGGACATAGATCGACTCGTGCGGATGCTATCCGAAGTACCAGGCGTCGAAGACCTGACGATGACGACGAACGGCTACCTACTAGCACAGTTCGCTCAGAGGCTGAAGGACGCCGGTTTGCAGCGTATTACTGTCAGCCTAGATTCGCTGGATGACGAAGTGTTCCGCCATATGAATGGGAGAAATTTCGGTACGGATCGGGTCTTGTCCGGAATCGCCGCAGCGGACGAAGCAGGCATACGGCCGATAAAAATAAACGCAGTCGTTCAGCGCGGAGTGAACGATCATACCCTAGTCGATCTGGCGCGATTCGGAAAAGAGCGGGGATACATCGTCCGATTCATCGAATACATGGATGTCGGCACGCTCAACGGCTGGAAGATGGATGATGTAGTATCCGCAGCTGAGATTGTGGAGCGTATCGATGCGGAGATTCCGCTCGAACCGCTGGAGCCGACTTACAGGGGCGAGGTGGCGAGGAGATTCAGATTCAAGGACGGCGACGGTGAGATAGGCGTAATCGCATCCGTAACAGACCCGTTCTGCGGCGATTGCACCAGGTCTAGGCTTTCACCAGAAGGCGAGATGGTAACATGTTTGTTCGCCTCATCCGGTATCGACCTGCGAACGCCGCTGCGGGCCGGTGCAAGCGATGCGGAGTTGACTGAGATTATCGGTGGAAGATGGCGCGTTCGGGACGACCGCTACTCCGAGATCAGAACGATGTTCACCGACGAGCCACGCCAGAAGGTGGAGATGTATCATATCGGCGGTTAGCGATGGCTGATGGTTAGCGATGGCTGATGTAGGATGTGTCTGTCTTCCATTTGGCTGTATTGGAATAACATAATAAGAGACCCCGCCATTGCGGCGGGGTCTCTGTTTTACTTGGTTTTACCTGATCTGATTTTGTTCGAGGCTAAATCTCCTCGTTAGCGTACTTTCGCCGTCCTCTGATTGCTACGGCTATGCCACCTGTAATCAGCATAGCAGCTGATACCATTAGTATCATCTGTGCGAGCATTGGCACTTTGTCATCGCCGACACTGGGAGGTGTTGCTAGGTAAGACACCAAAGGATACAACGGCGTTCGAGTCGCGGTTGGCATTGGGGTCGCAGTTGGCATCGGGGTTGCTGTCGGCATTGGGGTTGCAGTTGGCGTCGCGGTTGGGATTGTCGTTGGAGTCGGCGTAGGTATAGGCGGAAGCTCTCTCGGATGTGGCAGCATCATTGCCATGCTCTGGGCATCCTTGTAGATGCGGTTAGCTCCTGCTTCATTCTCATCTTTACCTTCGATGGGATTGCCTTCGTCGTCGTCCTTCTTATAATCGACGGTATAGCCGTCTCCGTTGGAGTCGAATCCGTCGCGTGCAGCCTCGAGGAAGCTGATGACGGTGTTTCCGCCTGACCCCACTTTGAGCTTAGCAAGATCCAATCTTTCGAGCTGCATGACTTCCAATGCGGCATCTCTGGCTCTGGTAGCCCACTGTCCGGCGTTTGGAGCTCCTAAAGCTACCATATTGGCGTGGTCTGCGATGTCGGAGTTGGCATCTGCGCCAGCGGCAATTTTCGAGGCTGTCGATGCAGTGGCCTGCGCGTATGTCAGAATCCCTACACTGTCGTCAAAGAAGCCGTGCTTTTCAGTGACATTCGGGCCGCCTTCGCCTTCGATAATGTTAATTACCTCACGCATCCCGACATATATACCTTCGAGGTCAGTAGGTTCGGTAGGATCAGTCGATTTCACCCCATTGGCTTGGAGTATAGCCAGATTGATGCGGTCTCTGAGAGCTGTAACACTTCCAGTTCCGGAGTCTTCATAGCTGACCAGCAGACTCCGTAAGTCGGGTAGCCTCATGACATTGAGAATGTCGGAGTAGATGCCGCGCCCAGATGGCTCATCGGGCGTTGTACCGGCCACTTCGATTGTAAGCATCCATCCGCTGTAATCTCGCAGCAGGTTGTCGCCAGTATATCCTGTGGATTCCATACCAAAGGTATGGACGATGCTGGCGCCGTCGTCAGATTCAGAAGCGGATCCGAGCGCGCCTAGATTCAGGTACATAGTATGCGGCGCGTCTGATACGAGCCAAGCGACATATTGTTGACCCGGCGGTGGCGGGATTAACCCGGACAGTTCGATCCTTACGCCGTCGCTTCCACTTTGATCATCGATAAAAGATATGCTGCCGGTTACACCGGCAGTCGTTTCGTCCGTATCTGGACTCTGCGCCTGGGCCACTGTTACAGGAACTATGAGCAGTAACAAGAGGGCCAAGACTAGAAGGAACTTAGACCTGGGCATGCTGAGTATCTCCCCTCCTTCAGGTTGACGGTATTGCTGATAAATACGATTGAGTGCGAAAATTGTTTCACATTGTTTTAACCTTATCACAAGGTGTAAGTCAAGCACAGGGTTATAAATAGCCTTGTGGAGCGATTTGAGGTCGGTTTTCGGCATTGTTCACCGTTTCTCACGACTATAAATTCGCGCCATCCCTGAAAGACGCGAGTATAATAACACAGTCTGACGATGTTCAGTCCGAATTTATATCGAAAAATCTCGAATCGTAATCACCGAAGAGCATCGAGAGCCTGACATTCATCGGCGTTCTGGTGGATGCGGGCAGCCTTGGACAAGGATGGCCGTACAGCTATTCCGACAACTGCGCCGACCACCGTATCGAGCGTGCGAGGCATGGTAAGAAGGGCAAGCTCACATTAGCGACGGCGATCTACGAACCGCTATATCTGCCCGCGCTCTCGAAGTCCGCGTGACCTACCCCACATACTTTCTTTCCGAAGTCTGCTCCGAGCCGCCCATGCGCCCATGCACTGTTGTTATCTGTAATGTCGGCCACTCGACATATCATTCCCTCGTCCTTACGCCGCTCGACTTTTTCACGATCTTCCGCATTCTGCGCAATCGCTTTATGCGAAATCGGAGCGTTTGACATATTCTCGATGCTATGTCAGGCGGAGCCACTCTATTCTAAAATCTAAAATTAGCTGGTGGGTCTGAAGCGGATACTACACAATGGTCCTAGGTCCTATCACGATGATGATGAGGAAATGATGTGGAGGCGAAGAATTGTTGGAGGGAGATTACCTCAGTCTGGTTCTGTTGCCTGTGCTGCTCGCGCTGTCGGCATTCTTTTCCAGTTCGGAAGCGGCGTTTCTGTCCGTTCAGCGAACTCGGATCGCGCATTTGGTGAGTGAGGGCATTCCTGGCGCGCGTCGAGTCGCAAATATGATCGGTGAACCCGAACGTCTGCTCTCGACCATCCTGCTTGGGAATAATCTCGTCAATGTGGCGCTTGCGTCCGTAATCACTGTTACTATCGTCGCTGCGGTTGGCGAGGGTAACGAGGGGCTGGGCGCTCTCATTGCGACTGTGATCACAACAGTCATACTGCTCATCGGTGGTGAAATAATCCCGAAGACCATTGCCGTTCGGAACTCGGAGCGCGTTGCGTTTATATACTCGCGTCCGCTCAAGTGGACTGAGTATCTGCTGTTCCCGTTCGTCATTGCGCTTCAGTGGACGACGCGCGGCCTCAACTCATTGCTCGGCGGAACGAGGGAAGAGCCATCCATCACAGAGGGGGAGTTCAGGACGCTCATCGACATTGGGGAGGCGGAAGGGGAGTTCGACCCATCTGAGGCAGAAATGCTCGCCAATGTCTTCCGCTTCGGCGGCGGACAGGTCAGAGATGTAATGACCCCGCGCACGGAGATGGTATCTATTCGGCGTGGCGCGCTGCTGCACGAGTTTCTGGATATATACGGCGAGAACGCGCATACTCGTTTCCCTGTCTATCGAGAGACGCCCGACAACATCATCGGCATCATATCTTCCAAAGATGTCTTGCGGCATATGGCGCAGAAGGGACTCCAGTATAACGACGCCGTTACAGACGCGATTCGAGAGGCCTATTTCGTCCCCGAAACGAAGCGTATAGCGGAACTGTTCGATGAGCTTAGGGAAACCGGCAGTCAGATGGCTCTGGTCATAGACGAGTTTGGAGGGGTATCCGGGTTGGTCACGCTCAAACGCTTGCTGGAAGTGGTCGTCGGCCCTGTTGGAGAGGAGGGCGAATCCCTAGAAGACGAGTTTCACGCCATAGACGAATATACTTTTCATGTCGAGGGTGGTATGAGTATTCAGGAGGCAAACCAGCAGCTGGATATAAATCTTCCAGAAGGAGAATACGAAACTATCGCAGGGTTCGCCCTCGACATACTCGGACATATTCCGCGCGCAGGGGAGGAGTTCGAGTTTGGCGGGTTCAAGTTCGAGATACTGGAGATGCAGGCGCTCAAGATAGAGGAGATCAGCATTACAAGGCTGCCGATCTCAGCGGATGGGGATGGCGTTGGATCTGATTCTGGTTAGGCACGGGGAGACGGAGTGGAACAGGCTCGGTCTGATTCAGGGATTGGGAGCGGTTCCGCTCAATAGCAGAGGGCGGGAGCAGGCGGAGGATGCCGCGCGCCTCTTGCGCGGAGAGGCTCCGTTCGTCCTGTACACCAGCCCGCTGCTCAGGGCTGCGCAGACGGCGGAGGCCATCGCCCGCCGCGCGGGAGGTATCACAGCTATCGAACTCCCGGCGCTGTCTGAAATGGATGTCGGAGAGTTCGACGGGCTGGAAGGAGCGCAGCTGCGGGAGCTCTTCCCCGAAGTGATGCGGCAATGGGACGAAAACCCGGCCGAAACCGTTATGCCCGGCGGCGAAAGTATGCTGTCCGTCCAAAGCCGCGCATGGCGCGCCGTGAGAAATCTGGCGACCGCGCATGAATCGGAAACCGTAATCGCAGTAACACACAACTTCACTATCCAAGCCATAGTCTGCGCCGCGCTGGATATGCCGCTGAAATCCTTCCGCAAGCTCAGGACTGATCTCGGGTCGATCACGCGACTTCGGATCGCCCAGACCCGTATCTCCCTGCTGTCTCTCAACGAGACTTGCCATCTAGGTTCGTAGGAATCGGCTGCGGTGTCGGGGGCGGCCACTGAGAAGATCGTATCCGAGCTGAGGCGTCATGTTCAGTCTCAGCGGCTTGCGGGTCGAACCCTCGTGGTTGCGGTGTCCGGGGGGCCGGATTCGCTGGCGCTGCTTCATGGGTTGTACATGCTCAGCGCAGAGCTGCAGATCGAGCTATACGGGGCACATATGAATCACAGCCTGCGTTCGCGCTCGTCCGATGCTGACGAAGAGTTCGTGCGCGAGACGATGGCGGCGATGGGCGTCGAGCTGGCGGTGGACAGGGCGGATGTAGCTCGATTCCGCGATGAAAGACGCCTGTCGCTCGAAGACGCCGCCCGCAGACTCCGCTACCGTTTCCTTGCGCGCATTGCGTCTGAGCGCGGGGCGTCAGCCGTCGCTCTCGGCCACACGCTGGACGATCAGGCGGAGACTGCGTTGATGCATCTTATAAGAGGCTCCGGACTCGACGGACTGCGCGCTATGCGGCCTATGTCTGTCATGTCGTCTATCATGTCCGGCATGGCTATGGAATCGGAGCCGGAGCCGGTATCGCTGTTTCGTCCTATGTTGGCGATTTCCAAATCCGAGACAGCCGCATACTGCGCTGAGAATGGCTTGGATGCGCGTCTGGACGAATCGAACCTATCCACCGACCTGACTCGAAATCGGATTCGATTAGAGCTGATGCCGATGTTGGAACAGTACAACCCTTCTGTCGCCACTGCGCTGGCGCGTCTGTCAGACTCGGCGGCGGTGGACGCCGACTTCATAGAAAAGGAGCTGGATCGCGCATGGGAAGATGCGGTAAGCGTGCGGTGTGATGCGGTCTCGGTGGTGTCTACTGTGGTGTCGATAGATAGGCGCCGGTTCTCTGCGCTGCATCTTTCAATTCGACGGCGCATGGCGCGGCGGGCGTTCGGCATCGTCAGCGGCGGCCTCGCCGATCTCACGCTGGCGCATGTCGGCGCAATGCTGGAGGCAGCGGATGGGCCGACGGGCAGCCGTATAGACCTGCCGGGTTCTGTTCGCCTCGAATCAGACTACGATAGCATTCTGCTGATGCGGGTGGACAGCGACGATTGCCCGTTTCCGTCGCTCGGCTCGACTCCTGTTCCTCTGATCGTTCCGGGCGTCGTTTCGCGTGAGGGCTGGAGGCTAACGGCGCGGTACACGGACGCGCCGCCGCGTGCGGAGTCTGTCGGCGATGGGATGCCGATGTTGCGCGAAACGATAGACTATGACTGCATCGGCGAAAGGCTGGCAGTTCGCGTCAGAGAGCCGGGAGATCTGTTCCAGCCGCTGGGCATGACGGGATACAAGAATCTGGCAGATTTTATGACGGATGCCCATATCCCCAGACGATGGCGCGATAGGGTGCCTATAGTCGAATCGATATGCGAGTCTGGCAGCCGTATCGTCTGGGTCGTCGGCTGGCGTATCGCAGACTGGGCGAAGGTTACGCGCCGAACGCGTCGGATGGTGGAGCTGCGTTACAGCGCCGCAGGAGTCGCCGAAAGAATCGACTAAGGAGTTGGCTAATGTCCTCGTTTTCGCCCATCTGCGCATCCCCAGCAAGATGGGCAGACGGGATCGCCGCCGCGTTCAGCGTGTTTGGATGCCGCGAACGAACTTTATCAGCTCTCTTGCCGCATCGTAATCTCGCCGCCCGCCTCCCAGTATGGGAGGCACGATGTAGAAATTTCGCAGGCCACCGTCCCACAGCTGGAGTATGTACTGTTTCGCCACCTCGATGCCGGGCGTTCCCGACTCGATCTGCGACGATATTTCCGGTGTGAGTGGCCGGAAGTATATTCCGTTGGGCGAGGGGATTTGCACGCCGACGAACAGCGGGGGCATCGGCTGCGGGTGCAGCTCGTCCTGCAGTTCGCGGGCGAAAGTCAGCGCTTCGCTCGCATCGAATCCGGATTGGCACAGTAGAAATAGCGCGCCGGCTCTCACCTTGCGCGCCACCAGCCTCACTTCTCGCCGCATCTCGCGGCCGGTGTCTGCGGTTGCGCCGGCGCACAGCGACAGGGGGGACGCGAGCTTCCGCCCCCTGAAGTCGAATCCGCGATTCATCTCGGCGATGTCCGTCAGCAGTGATGTAGGTGTGCAGTCGTGAACTTCGCTTACGAGTTCGATATCTTCCCGTTTTAGCGGGTCGCCGCGGAACACGACCACATTTTCGAGATCGTCCCAAGATGCGCCGAGCAGCAGGCTCTGAATCGTGATGCGGTTCATATCTCGCGTGGCAAGGCCGAAGGCCACCTCGCGCCGCAGTATGCGCCTGATGTACGCCGCCACGCTGATAGCATCCACTCTCACCGACTGGGACGGGGCGTAGGCGACATAGATACAATCCGCGTCGATGTCCGCAAGCGCATCCAGCTGTTCCGGCGATCCGCCGCGCGGAGGAGAGACATCACATATCAGCGCGCCGCCGCCAGCCGCGTTTATTATCGTATCCAGTCTGCTCATATACGAGTTCCCTAAGCGCGCTTTCGGTAGCAGTAACGATATATTTCCAAACATGTCCAATCCAGTTCGCCGCTCATCCCAGAAAACGAAATAGGCAGCCGGAGTGTTATCCCCCAGCTGCCCAATGCGAACTATCGGCGAATTATCGAGTTGAATTATATTGAGGCTAGACTTACTTCCAGCCCAAATATCCGTCGGATGTGGGCAACAGAGATACTCGATGTTCCTTATCGCATCCGTATCGCTGTTCCTTAGGATTGCGTCTCTTGCCGCTCAGCTGAGTTTGCTTCATCGTGCTGCTGCAGAACGGGCAATCCAGTTCGTGAACGATACGATGGCGCAGGCGGCGGAGCCTTGCGGAAACCAGAGTTTCCTTGAGGTGCGGCGAGCTTCCGATGTAACGAAGGACATACTGCGTCGCAGAATTGATAACCCCCTGGCTGGTGTTGGAAGCCTGCTGAGTGTAGCTGTAATCCACGAATCCGCAGATGATGCACATAGGCTCTTCGTATGTGGAGGTCAGGTCGTTATTACATCTCGGGCATGTCATCTTCATCAAACTTTTTTGTGTATATGGCATACTTTTATGTCGAAACGCTACCATTTCAGGCATTCCTCTCTCTTTATATGAGATTTATACCCATGCACTGCGTCTGTCTCCCCCAACATTTTTCATCGGGCTGGGAATTGATTAGGGCGCACTTATACAGGGATACATGTTAGAATTTTCTACTAAAGACCTTTGATATATCCGTGTAAGGTCTTGGGGATCAGCAGTCGAAACGCTGCTATGGATGGCTTTGGATCACTACGGATACCCCTATCCGCTCGCCCCTCGATTCCCGCAGTCCCTCATCGGAGGTTGCCAAGTCCCCTACATTGTAAATGGTGGCTTAGTGAAAATCACATTAAGTTAGCTTTGCAATTTCACGACTTTTTCTCAAATCACGACCAATTTTCTGCGTTCAGATAGGACAGGCTTTGGGCTTGTGGTAATCACGATGAGGCCTAGAATGAATGCGGGTAAATCTCACATAGCCTCGAATTGCGCAGGCTAAAGATTCGGCAATATCTCTGAAAAAGTCGAATGATTTAACATACGATCGATAGCATTCGGCTCGAATCGAGGCTACAATGAAATATGATGCATGAAATATAGATGTGGAAAACGAAATACTATTGAGAGATGTTCGAGGAGGCTGTGAATGATTACACGCATATATACCGGCGACGACGGACAGTCGCATTTCGAGGAACTCGATATGGATGCTGGGCTGTATCCATGGGGCAAATTAGAGGATGCGACGGGCATCATGTTCCGCCGTGATGAGCCTGGGAAGTTCATCGACTGGCACACCGCGCCGCGCCGGCAATTCATCATTACGCTGTCGGGTGAGGTAGAAATTGGGCTGGGCGACGGCACACTGAGACGCTTCGGCGCAGGCAATGTGATGCTGGCGGACGACCTGACGGGGCAGGGGCATACCACGCACGCCGTTAGCGAGACGCCTAGGATATCCGTGGCGATTCCAGTGGATTAGAGAAGAGTATGGCAGCGGCTCGAAATCCGAAGCCGTTACGCATCCTCTGACTTGTCAGATGCCACCGTTGAAAGTCGAGAAGAGAGGAACGAGAAGATGTCTGCGATGGAAGAGAATGGCTGCCAGACTTATGTCTATGTGGGGCTTGCCGGGGAGGGAGAGAATATCGCGGAGGGCGGCCTGCTGCGCTCCGAGCATGGCGGCGGCGAATGGAAGAGCATTATTGACGGCCTGCCCGACGCGCCGCAGGTCAGAGCCTTGCTGGTTCATCCGGACGAGCCGAACATACTATACGCGGGGACGCAGGCAGGGCCGTATCGCAGCGACGACCGCGGCGATCACTGGGAGGCGCTAACTGCTCCCGGCGCCGGTATGCCCAAAGACGGAACGGATGTATGGTCGCTTGCGTTCCATCCGCAAGACCCCGACATCATCTACGCTGGATACGAGCCGTGCGCCATATACCGTTCAGAAGACTCCGGCGCAAGCTGGTCGCGCTGCAATACGGACAGGGTTAGCTATCCGAAAGTGACGACATACATGCCACCATTGGCTAAGCGTGTCATCGGCATCTGCGCGGATCCGTCCGACCCGGCGGATATGTACGCCGCCATCGAGGTCGGCGGGCTGCTGGCGAGCAGGGACGGCGGCGATAGCTGGGATTCCATCACAGACGGTCTGTACACTGAGAATCATACTGTCGATCTGCACGGCGTTCAGGTCAGCGAGGCTGCTCCGGGGAAGGTGTTCGTGATCGCTCAGGTGGCTATGTTCATGAGCCGAGATCGGGGTATGCGCTGGGAGCATGTTCGGTTTGGGGAGATGTTTCCGGGCGGCTCTTACTGCCGCGGGCTAGTCGTTGCGCCGGACGATCCGAAGACGCTGTATCTTGCCGCGGGCGCGGGTGGCGGTGGCGCGCCGGCTGGCACTAAGGAGGCAGGAGCGTTGTTCCGAAGCCGAGATCTCGGTGAAACATGGCAGAGGCTCGACATCGGCGATATCCCATCGAGCCGCATGTTCCAGATAGCCATAGACCGCCACGCGCCTTCCAAGGTCTGCTGCGTTACCGGATTCGGCCATTTCTATGCCAGCGGCGATGGCGGCGAGACATGGACGGCGGACAGATTGCCACTCGAACTTTCCCGAAGCAGACATGTATATCCGATGGTCAGCGGATAGCGGCTGGTTAGTGGCTTGATAGCCTGATAGCCTGATAGCCTGATAGATAGTTAGTGGCGGGATAGATAATAAATATAAAAATATAATGGTAGATAGCGGCCTGCGGATGCTGGGGCCTACGGATGTTGGAATGTATGAGGAGAAGATACACAATGGCTGACAAGCCGCTTCATTACATGACCATCGTCGAAGCCGCCGCGCTCATCGAGTCACGCAAACTGTCGCCAGTGGAGCTGACACAGACTGTGCTGGAGCGTATCGACGAGCTGGACGGTCGGCTGAAGAGCTACGCCACTCTGACGGCGGAGCGCGCTATGAATGATGCATGGCGCGCAGAGTCGGAGATCGTAGCTGGAGAATATCGCGGCCCGCTGCACGGAATCCCCATCGCAGTCAAGGATTTGTGCTTCACCGCCGGCATACGCACGATGGGAGGCGCGAAGGTCTATGCCGACCATGTGCCGACTTTCGATTCGACAGTCATCGCGCGGCTAGCGGAGGCGGGCGCGGTTCTCTTGGGCAAGCTGAATCTTACCGAAGGCGCTATGGGCGGCTACAACCCGGAGTTCGATATACCGCTCAACCCGTGGAACGCCGAGCGGTGGACTGGCTCATCGTCGAGCGGTTCTGGCGTGGCGACAGCGGCGGGCCTCTGCTTCGGCTCACTGGGAAGCGATACCGGCGGCTCGATACGGTACCCCGCCGCCGCCTGCGGCATCGTGGGCCTGAAACCGACATGGGGATATGTGAGCCGATACGGAGTCTTCGCTCTCGCCGAATCGCTCGATCATGTTGGCCCGATGACGCGCAGCTCTGCGGATGCGGCGATAATGTTCCAAGCCATCGCCGGATACGACTCGAACGATCCGACTTCGCTCTACCGTGATGCGCCAGACATGCTCGACGGTATAGATGCCGGTGTCGATGGTCTGCGAATTGGCGTGGATGAGAATTACATCACAGCCGGAATCGATAAGGAGCTTGCGGTGTCTGTCATAAACGGCATTCACGCGCTGGAAGAGCTGGGCGCCCAGATCGTCGAGATGCATATGCCAAATGTGGACGACTACCTTCCCGCGTGGCCGGTGCTGTGTTCTGCGGAGGCTGTCGCCGCGCACCGATTGAACTATCCCACACGACGCGGCGATTACGGCCCATGGTTTCGGGACTGGCTCGATCTGGGAGCGGCCAAGTCCGGCGCGGACTATGCCGAAGCCAATAACATGCGCGCCGAGTGCGTCGGACTCGTGCGGGAGGCGTTCTCCGACATCGACATCATGGCATGCCCCAGCGATCTCGGCCCAGCATATCCGGTTACCCCAGAGATGCTTTACGGCCATATGGATTCGCTGCGTTCTGCCATATTTGGACGATATACGATACCGTACAACTTCAACGGCTGGCCGACACTGACAGTTCCCTGCGGGCTGAGCCGCGAAGGTCTGCCTCTCGCGCTTCAGCTCGTCGGGAGGCCGCTTTCAGAACCCCTGCTCTGCCGTGTCGGGCACGCCTATGAGCAGGTCACCACATGGAACAGTCAGCGTCCGCCAGTGTGATCGGGCGTCTCGCGCCGCTCGATGTGGATATGACGCAGAGACAATGATAATATACGAGATGATATATAAGAGGTGAGCTTGCTATGGGCAGACTCGATTCGGAACGAACTTGGGAACTTCTTCGGAGGCCGATAGTATCCTTCGTGACCACGCTGAGGACGGATGGCGCTCCTCATATGACCCCTGTTTGGCACATAGTCGATGGGGATGAGGTGGTCATCGCCGTCGCGCGAGATACAGTCAAAGCGCGCAATATCCGCTCGAATCCGTCCGTTGCGCTATGCGTCGCGGCAGACGAGACACCGCAGGCATGGCTGCTGCTGAATGGCACGGCGATGCTGTCGGAAGATGGCGTGGAAGATACTGTCAGAGCATTGGCGACTCACTACCTCGGCGAGCAGTCGGCAAAGCCATATATCGAAGACATATTGAAAAAGCAGGATTTCGTCTTGCTCAGGATAACTCCGACGCGGATAGCGGGCTACGACGGATTGGAGTAGCTCTGCCGCGCCCTCGCTTAGCGCCGGATCGAATCTCGACGATCGGCCAATCGCTATCGTCGCCTGCTTTCTGCGTGTGACCATGCTATAGCCGGCGTGCTATAGCCGGATTGATTATCGGTTGGCTAACTATATTGCTGCGGCATCGTTTTTAGTCGTCCGCTGCGTTTGGGATGAGGTTGCCAGTCTAAATCTTCACCCCCAACGCTATCGCGAACTCAGGCGTCCTGCTCCACAGTTTGGGCTAATTATCTCGAGGCCTCCGACCTCGCCTATGGCGAGGTCATCGTTGGGTCTGCGGCCACATTTTCCGGATGTTTGTTCCTGTCTCGTGTTATGACTTGCGCATTACAAGTTGTATGAGGATTCGCCGTGTTCTGCGATGTCCAGCCCAATGATCTCTTCGACATCCGAGACTCTCACCCCGATGGTTATTTTGATGATCCACAGTATGGCGCCAGTTACGACGAAAGCCCAGCCCCATGTGGCGATGACAGAGATTAGCTGATTGAGTACCTGTTCGGCGCGGGATATGTCTGTAAAGGCAGCGATTCCGCCGAAGCCGACTCCGACGAACAGTCCCGTTGCAATTGCGCCCCAAGTGCCGCCGACTCCATGCACGCCCCATACGGAGAGCGCATCGTCCAGATCGAGATTTGCGAGGAATCTGACTGCTATATCACAGATAATACCCGCTACTAAGCCGATTGCCAAAGCAGGCAGCGGGCCGACGAATCCTGCAGCTGGTGTTATGGCTACCAGCCCCGCTACCGCGCCGGATGCGGCGCCGATGACTGAAGATTTGCCGTCCATTATCCATGCGCTAGCCGTCCAGCCCAAGATACCTGCTGCCGCCGCGGTGTTGGTTGCCACAAATGCGTTGACTGCGTCGCCGCCGGCAGATAGAGCTGAGCCCGCGTTAAAACCGAACCAGCCGAACCAGAGCAGGCCTGCGCCCAATACCACCATCGGCACATTGTGCGGCTCCATCGATTCGGAGCCGAAGCCAAGCCTTTTACCGAGTATGATTGCGGCGGCGAGGGCGGCGACGCCGGAACTGATGTGGACGACATTCCCGCCCGCAAAGTCGAGCGCGCCTAGCTCATCTAGCCAGCCGCCGCCCCAGACCCAATGTGCAATAGGAGCATATACCAGAGTTATCCATAGAACGACGAACAGCAGATATCCGCTGAACTTCATACGCTCGGCGAATGCGCCGGTTATGATGGCGGGCGTGATGATGGCGAACATTCCCTGATATATCATGAACGCCTGATGGGGAATGTTATCGGCATATGGGCCTGGTTCTGTCGCGCTTACGCCATTCAGACCCAGATAGGACAGGTCTCCGATGAACTTGCCGATGTCGGGGCCGAATGCGAGAGTGTAACCCCACAGCACCCAAACGACACCCACGATGCCCATGCTCATGATGCTGTGCATTATTGTTGCCGAGGCATTCTTGCTTCGTGTCAGACCGCTGTAGAAAAGCGCCACTCCTGGCGTCATAAGCAGTACCAACGCTGCAGACATCAGAACCCATATGATATCGGTATTGTTCATTGATACATTCTCCGATCGGCTTTTTCGGATTTAGGGTTCGTGTTATTGCTGAGCGTACTCCCCGGGCGCAGAATCGAACCTGCTCCGGCAGACGAGGCCGCAGAAGTAGCGCCAAACTCCGCTCCAGTATCGTTTGGTACCTCTGGTCGGGTCGAGTTCTGGGCTGCCGGCGACGGTTACGCCGACGGGCGTATCGATGTTTTCGGGAACATGTTTGCGGCAGACGGCGCAGCTTGGCATATCCGACCTCTCCTACGGGATTGGGCTATATCAGGGAACCTTGAATTCGTCTGTCTTGGCCTTCCCACTCCTTTTCGCGCAGTACATATTTCTGGATCTTGCCTGTCGCGGTTTTGGGCAGTTCGGCGAACTCGACATATTTGGGAGCCTTGAATCGCGCAATACGGTCGCGGGTGAAGTCTATAACCTCCTGTTCGCCAATTTCCACGCCGACTCGAGGAGTGACGAACGCTTTTGGAACCTCTCCCCAGCGGTCGTCCGGCACGCCGATGACGCACACTTCCAGTACGCTGGGATGTTCCATGATGACCTTTTCCACCTCTTGGCTAGATATATTCTCGCCGCCGGAGATGATGACATCCTTGGCTCGATCCTGAAGTTCGATATATCCGTCTGGATGCCACACGGCTATGTCTCCAGAGTGAAACCAACCACCCTCGAATGCGGTGGCGGTGGCGGCGTGATCGTCGAAATAGCCGGACATGACATTGTTGCCGCGCATGACGACTTCGCCCATCGTCACGCCGTCCTTTGCCACATCGTTCATATCGGAATCTACCACGCGCAGGCCCGGTTCTGCGATGACGAACGGCACTCCCTGCCTGGATTTTAGTCGCGACTGCTCATCCTCAGGCAAGTTTTCCCAATCTGGCTGAATGGCGCAGATAGTATGAGGGCCGTAAGTCTCGGTCAGGCCGTAGGCGTGGTGAAGGAACGCGCCCATTTTCTCTATAGTGCGGATCACCTGCGGCGCGGGCGGCGCGCCTGCCGTCATTATCGTTAACCCTGACAAATCCTGCTCTGCCGCGTCTGGCGCGGAGTAGAGCATTGTCAGCACCGTCGGGGCGGCGCACATATTAGTTATACCGTGTATTCGTATCAGTCTGTAAACCTCGCTGGCTTCCACTCGGCGCAGGCATACATGCGTTGCGCCGACGGCGGTTACTCCCCATGTGTGGCACCAGCCGTTGCAGTGAAACATCGGCAGCGTCCAGAGGTAACGGCTGCGCCATGTAACGCCGGATTCGAGAATCTCGCCGATGGCGTTCAGATACGCGCCGCGCGCGTGATACTGGACACCCTTGGGCATACCCGTAGTGCCGGATGTGTAGTTTATGGTAATAGCGTCCAATTCCGAATCGAGCGGTTCTCGGTGGATGCCGTCGGGTGCGGATGCGAGAAAACTTTCGTACTCGACTGCGGGGATGTCTTTCGCCTTCGGCGCGATGTCAGCGACCTGCACGAAAGTCTCCACATTCGGAATCTGCCCCTCCATTGCGCGAACCGTATCTGCGAACTCGGAATCGAACACCAAGACTTTGGCCCCGGAGTGATTGAGAATGTAGGAAATCTCTCTGGCGGACAGGCGGATGTTGATGGCGACGAGTATAGCGCCTAGCCGCATTGGGCCGTAATGTCCTTCCAGCATAGCCGGTATGTTTGGGACCATGAACGCGACGCGGTCGCCCTTTTTGACCCCGATACTCTTGAGAGCGCCGGCGAGCTTATTTACTCGGTCGTCGAGATCTGCGTATGTGTAGGTGGTATCGCCATAGATGACGGCAGGTTTGTTGGGATAGACGGACGCGCTCCGGTCGAGAAACGAAAGCGGTGTGAGATCTTGAAAAGATACGCTGTTTGGCACGGCATTGTTCTCCTCGTGTCTGGCTCGTGTCAGAGTGTATCAACGCGCCGAATTAGCGTCAATCTGGGGTGCGTTCCGTTTCTTGTCTTTGTACATCCGTACATCCGTGTATTGGTGAACCCGGCGATAGCGGTATCGTCATCGAAACATGGCTTTTCGCTTTAGGCAGGGAAACTCGTCGAATCGAGCACTTGATTGACCATTCTGGAGGCTTCAATGGGGGCCCGCCTAAACAGGCGGGGAAACTTTTATCGAATTAGCCATCGTCCTTTCTCCTTAGTCGGGCTTCAATGGGGCCCCGCCTAAACAGGCGGGGAAACTATTATTGTAATGTCCGCCCGTTGGTTTCGCTGGCGTCGCTTCAATGGGGCCCCGCCTAAACAGGCGGGGAAACGACATCCAGCGAGAGACGAACTGCCGCCGTTGCATGGCTTCAATGGGGCCCCGCCTAAACAGGCGGGGAAACATGAGTGTCTATGAGAGCATTAACCGCGCTTGCGTTGCTTCAATGGGGCCCCGCCTAAACAGGCGGGGAAACTCGACAACAGATAGCATCCATATCGGTTGCGGCTGGCGGGGCTTCAATGGGGCCCCGCCTAAACAGGCGGGGAAACATCGTCGGATGGAGTGGTCATGCTGCGGGCGCGCGAGCTTCAATGGGGCCCCGCCTAAACAGGCGGGGAAACGCTGGTTCGGGGAGACCGATTGATCTTCGCGGAGCTGGCTTCAATGGGGCCCCGCCTAAACAGGCGGGGAAACCTAGCGAAGACTTGATCGCAGCCGCGATCCGAAACGCTTCAATGGGGCCCCGCCTAAACAGGCGGGGAAACAGGAAAAATCATGGTAACCGAAGCGCAGCGCAAGGGCGGCTTCAATGGGGCCCCGCCTAAACAGGCGGGGAAACTATCTGGCGCGGCAAGGGCATTACGCTGGTCGCGACCGGGCTTCAATGGGGCCCCGCCTAAACAGGCGGGGAAACGAGACAGCGGATACAGCGCGGCGCTTGCGAGACATGCTTCAATGGGGCCCCGCCTAAACAGGCGGGGAAACATGGTAACTGAAGCGCAGCGCAGGGGCGAGGCCCCAACGCTTCAATGGGGCCCCGCCTAAACAGGCGGGGAAACGTGAGGCTTGGGAGATTCGGCGGCTTCGGTATCCGCTGCTTCAATGGGGCCCCGCCTAAACAGGCGGGGAAACGACTGCTGCTACATCGTAGGGTTCTGACAGCTCGAAGCTTCAATGGGGCCCCGCCTAAACAGGCGGGGAAACTCGAATGGAACGACGCGAGCTCACATACAGAGGTATGCTTCAATGGGGCCCCGCCTAAACAGGCGGGGAAACCATTCTTGTGCCAACGATTAGCAAAGAAATAGCAGAGCTTCAATGGGGCCCCGCCTAAGCAGGCGGGGAAACTCGCCAGCCGGGCAGGACGCACGCTTGAACGCGACAGGCTTCAATGGGGCCCCGCCTAAGCAGGCGGGGAAACCCGCCGCGCCCGATTTCCCGCCGTAGTAAGGCAGCGCTTCAATGGGGCCCCGCCTAAGCAGGCGGGGAAACTGGATACCCTGCTACGGGCCTGATGCGGTTACCATGCCGCTTCAATGGGGCCCCGCCTAAGCAGGCGGGGAAACCATGATCTTCCGATGGTCTGGAACGGATGACGAAGCTGCTTCAATGGGGCCCCGCCTAAGCAGGCGGGGAAACCCGAAAACGCCCAAAATCTGGCCGCCAACAAAACGAGCTTCAATGGGGCCCCGCCTAAGCAGGCGGGGAAACGACAAGCCCCGACAAATTGAAGAAGTGAGCGACCGTGCTTCAATGGGGCCCCGCCTAAGCAGGCGGGGAAACCTGTCGGATACTTCGGATAGCAGTTGGTGGGCATGGGCTTCAATGGGGCCCCGCCTAAGCAGGCGGGGAAACTCCTGCTATTCCTGATGTTAGCCAATTCCTGAGTGGCTTCAATGGGGCCCCGCCTAAGCAGGCGGGGAAACCAACCTCTTTGCCGCCTCTAAAGCGTTGCCCAAGCGGCTTCAATGGGGCCCCGCCTAAGCAGGCGGGGAAACACGGACTGATGATCGAACTGTACGACCTGAAAAACACGCTTCAATGGGGCCCCGCCTAAGCAGGCGGGGAAACCGCCCTATGCGGACGCGCGGTAGCCCCTGCCAAGTACATGCTTCAATGGGGCCCCGCCTAAGCAGGCGGGGAAACTGGTATTCCTGATTACATATTCGGCGTTAATTTGAGCGCTTCAATGGGGCCCCGCCTAAGCAGGCGGGGAAACGGACAGTATCGTAGTAACTCAACACCCCGGTGTCGTGGCTTCAATGGGGCCCCGCCTAAGCAGGCGGGGAAACGAGTTTGATGAACAGAGTTTGATGAACAGAGTTTGATGCTTCAATGGGGCCCCGCCTAAGCAGGCGGGGAAACTTTCCAATTTTGCCGGCGCCCGCTGAAGCAGGATGCCGCTTCAATGGGGCCCCGCCTAAGCAGGCGGGGAAACCGGCATTACCGATTGTCAGATAATCCGTAATGATCGGCTTCAATGGGGCCCCGCCTAAGCAGGCGGGGAAACGAGGATCCCCCGGCGATTGGCTCGATCTCCCCATCGGCTTCAATGGGGCCCCGCCTAAGCAGGCGGGGAAACCCCCCGATAATGGTAATGGGGGCATATAATGGCGATAACGCTTCAATGGGGCCCCGCCTAAGCAGGCGGGGAAACTTATCCAGCTGGGAAAGACTCCCCGCGCGTATATAGGCTTCAATGGGGCCCCGCCTAAGCAGGCGGGGAAACCGCATTACGCGCGCAATTCCTACACGCTTTCTCGCTGCTTCAATGGGGCCCCGCCTAAGCAGGCGGGGAAACCAACGGTGAATGTGGATGCACCATCGTTCAGCTCGGCTGCTTCAATGGGGCCCCGCCTAAGCAGGCGGGGAAACGCGGATACTTGTATTGCTTCCCCTGCGCTAGAAGCGTGCTTCAATGGGGCCCCGCCTAAGCAGGCGGGGAAACTTCACGATCTTCAGCCATAGCCGAACCGGCTGTAATCTGCTTCAATGGGGCCCCGCCTAAGCAGGCGGGGAAACGACGATCTCGCGTATTCGATAGTGGCCTTGTTTTCCGCGCTTCAATGGGGCCCCGCCTAAGCAGGCGGGGAAACTCGGTATGAAGCCATATGACAGCCGGCCGAACCTCGCAGCTTCAATGGGGCCCCGCCTAAGCAGGCGGGGAAACCAGGGTATCACGGCTACGCCGTAATACCATGCACAGGCTTCAATGGGGCCCCGCCTAAGCAGGCGGGGAAACTCGAACAATGGCTAATACGACACCGCGCGGATACGGCTTCAATGGGGCCCCGCCTAAGCAGGCGGGGAAACCAGGCGCCGGTTTATGGATTGTCGGATTTCAGGCAGGCTTCAATGGGGCCCCGCCTAAGCAGGCGGGGAAACTCGAACAATGGCTAATACGACACCGCGCGGATACGGCTTCAATGGGGCCCCGCCTAAGCAGGCGGGGAAACCGGGCTGTCACATAGCGGCGATAAGATGCTGTTTATGTCGCTTCAATGGGGCCCCGCCTAAGCAGGCGGGGAAACCATTTCAGACGCGTGAAATACCTTGCCTCGCTCATGCTTCAATGGGGCCCCGCCTAAGCAGGCGGGGAAACTCAGCTTGTTCGGCCCATCAGATAGCGACCCGGTAGGCTTCAATGGGGCCCCGCCTAAGCAGGCGGGGAAACTGTCCAGTTTCGCGCGACTGATGCCGCTCGTTTGAGCTTCAATGGGGCCCCGCCTAAGCAGGCGGGGAAACTCCGAAACCATTGAGCATGTTCGATAGCCGCGGGGAGCTTCAATGGGGCCCCGCCTAAGCAGGCGGGGAAACCGGCGGATTTCGTGGGAAGAAGGCGTTATTCCGCTAGCTTCAATGGGGCCCCGCCTAAGCAGGCGGGGAAACTACGACTTACCGAGCGCGATATAGCCTTGCCTTCTGGCTTCAATGGGGCCCCGCCTAAGCAGGCGGGGAAACGTGATCAAGACGCCGAAATACAGATGCTGCCGCATATGGCTTCAATGGGGCCCCGCCTAAGCAGGCGGGGAAACGCGCAATCAGGCGCGGCTAACGAGGCTACATTTATCCCGCGCTTCAATGGGGCCCCGCCTAAGCAGGCGGGGAAACTGCCATACATGCTTAGTAGCCGCCGGCGCGCAATCCCTGGCTTCAATGGGGCCCCGCCTAAGCAGGCGGGGAAACCTTGTATGGCGGTCGAGTCTTTGCGCCACTGGAACAGCTTCAATGGGGCCCCGCCTAAGCAGGCGGGGAAACCCGATACTCACGCCCCCGGCGCGCGTGAGTATCTTGCGCTTCAATGGGGCCCCGCCTAAGCAGGCGGGGAAACCAGCAATCTAGCTGGTAAATAGCCATGTTCCAGGGGTGCTTCAATGGGGCCCCGCCTAAGCAGGCGGGGAAACCATAAGTTACGACTGGAGCCGTTTGCGGAGCCGTTGCTTCAATGGGGCCCCGCCTAAGCAGGCGGGGAAACTCGGAGCGAGGCGCGGGTGCTGGCTGGATACGAGCCAGCTTCAATGGGGCCCCGCCTAAGCAGGCGGGGAAACATCTCCAGACGCGCAGTAAAATCACTGTCGAGGGTGCTTCAATGGGGCCCCGCCTAAGCAGGCGGGGAAACTGGTGTGACCCCATGAAAAAAAAGACAAATCACAATGCTTCAATGGGGCCCCGCCTAAGCAGGCGGGGAAACTGCGCCAACGATATAGCGACTTGCAATCGATTCTTAACCGGCTTCAATGGGGCCCCGCCTAAGCAGGCGGGGAAACAACATGATATCGAACAATTGGCAACTTCGGTAACCGAGCTTCAATGGGGCCCCGCCTAAGCAGGCGGGGAAACCAGCAAGTGGGATATACTGCCGATGGACGCTTCTGGGCTTCAATGGGGCCCCGCCTAAGCAGGCGGGGAAACCCGATACTCACGCCCCCGGCGCGCGTGAGTATCTTGCGCTTCAATGGGGCCCCGCCTAAGCAGGCGGGGAAACTAATTGGCTTCAGAACATTTATGTCGCAATAACGCGGGCTTCAATGGGGCCCCGCCTAAGCAGGCGGGGAAACCCCATCAGACTCGCGCAGTTTTCCGACGCCTGTCGGGAGCTTCAATGGGGCCCCGCCTAAGCAGGCGGGGAAACTTCGTAATATACCGGAGCTGAAGCCAAACATCGCCCGCTTCAATGGGGCCCCGCCTAAGCAGGCGGGGAAACTCGTCAGCCTGCCTCCACGAGGCTCGAGAGCGATCGAGCTTCAATGGGGCCCCGCCTAAGCAGGCGGGGAAACCTGCCTATCATCGGCATGCGGCAGATCGAGTGGTGGCCGCTTCAATGGGGCCCCGCCTAAGCAGGCGGGGAAACGCCACGAAATTGCCCGATTTTCGACGAAATTGCCGGCTTCAATGGGGCCCCGCCTAAGCAGGCGGGGAAACCCCAGCCGCGTATCTCACAGCCCCTAGCAGGCAATACGCTTCAATGGGGCCCCGCCTAAGCAGGCGGGGAAACTTCTGGAATCGCTTTCAATCCTCTTATCCGCTTGCGCTTCAATGGGGCCCCGCCTAAGCAGGCGGGGAAACGTGGTCGGTGTCGATCCGTCAGGCACAACGACAGGGGAGCTTCAATGGGGCCCCGCCTAAGCAGGCGGGGAAACATGGATGAGAATGCTGGACAATCATCGAATTTTAATGCTTCAATGGGGCCCCGTCTAAGCAGGCGGGGAAACAGTAGTACACGGAGTACACTCTATACGCACGCACGCGCTTCAATGGGGCCCCGCCTAAGCAGGCGGGGAAACGCCGTCCTTTTTCGTCTGCCGGTCTTCAATTCTGCGCTTCAATGGGGGCCCGCCTAAGCAGGCGGGGAAACCTCGAACAAGGAGTTCTGCAATCGCGACGATGTGCAGGGCTTCAATGGGGCCCCGCCTAAGCAGGCGGGGAAACGGGCGTGAAAGCACGGGCGCGGGCAGAAACCAAAGCGGCTTCAATGGGGCCCCGCCTAAGCAGGCGGGGAAACGAGAAAGTCGGGTTCGTACTTGACGCCAATACTGAAGCTTCAATGGGGCCCCGCCTAAGCAGGCGGGGAAACTTTTATTCAAGTTCGCCGAAGTTTCGTACAAGACATCGCTTCAATGGGGCCCCGCCTAAGCAGGCGGGGAAACGATTAGCAGATTTTCGGTCGGCGAAGTGCGCGCGATGCGCTTCAATGGGGCCCCGCCTAAGCAGGCGGGGAAACTCGCATATCAGGGAGGTCATCGAGCTACGGTTTGGCAAAGCTTCAATGGGGCCCCGCCTAAGCAGGCGGGGAAACAACACCGAAAGTCTGCCCATCGACATTGGTGCCGGGCGCTTCAATGGGGCCCCGCCTAAGCAGGCGGGGAAACTTTCTGGCAACATATCATATGATTCATATCTGCTATGCTTCAATGGGGCCCCGCCTAAGCAGGCGGGGAAACAGCGACATCCAGCGCGAAAGGGCGATCGCCGCCGAACTGCTTCAATGGGGCCCCGCCTAAGCAGGCGGGGAAACCGTCCGAAGTGTACGCGCATCCGTCAACCTCGCAGGTGCTTCAATGGGGCCCCGCCTAAGCAGGCGGGGAAACTGGTAACTGAAGCGCAGCGCAAGGGCGAAAGCCCAACGCTTCAATGGGGCCCCGCCTAAGCAGGCGGGGAAACCTCTTGCCGACGCGCGCGAACCGCTTTTCAGCCTGCTTGCTTCAATGGGGCCCCGCCTAAGCAGGCGGGGAAACTCTACAAGTTAATCAAGCAAGCGAGGGAGAAAGCGATGCTTCAATGGGGCCCCGCCTAAGCAGGCGGGGAAACCTTGCGTATCAGCCTATGAATCATGCCCACTGAATGGGCTTCAATGGGGCCCCGCCTAAGCAGGCGGGGAAACTCGAGCCAACGAGCGTTGTATATTCCGCACCAAAAGGCTTCAATGGGGCCCCGCCTAAGCAGGCGGGGAAACACCTGCCGCGCAAGCAGGAATTCATCGCTACGCTCCGCTTCAATGGGGCCCCGCCTAAGCAGGCGGGGAAACGGGTCTCCAGCCCCAACGAATCCGTCCTGCGATTCGGCTTCAATGGGGCCCCGCCTAAGCAGGCGGGGAAACCGGATAGCGCGGATATATGCGCACGGTGTAAATCTCTGGGCTTCAATGGGGCCCCGCCTAAGCAGGCGGGGAAACATGTCCGCCAGGTCAAGTTCATATGTCCACTCGTTCGGCTTCAATGGGGCCCCGCCTAAGCAGGCGGGGAAACCGGTACCTCACGCGCCATCGTGGCTTTGTTCGTTCTGGCTTCAATGGGGCCCCGCCTAAGCAGGCGGGGAAACGAGATCGGGGAAGCCCGGAACGGATCGGCGCGAATCGGCTTCAATGGGGCCCCGCCTAAGCAGGCGGGGAAACTGCACTAGTTCAGGAGGTATTCTGACATGCGAACAGCTTCAATGGGGCCCCGCCTAAGCAGGCGGGGAAACCAGGGATCGACACAGACCAAGCTCGATGCGCTATCCGGCTTCAATGGGGCCCCGCCTAAGCAGGCGGGGAAACCAGCATCGTCAGTATGAAGCCATATGACAGCCGTCCGCTTCAATGGGGCCCCGCCTAAGCAGGCGGGGAAACTGGGTATCGACGGCGGATACGATCTACGCAGTCGATGCTTCAATGGGGCCCCGCCTAAGCAGGCGGGGAAACCTTCGTTTCTCGGTTCGCTGTCTCCCTTGCTTGATGCTTCAATGGGGCCCCGCCTAAGCAGGCGGGGAAACGCGTATGGTGTTCTGGATGCCCCGCGCCGTTGTATCGCTTCAATGGGGCCCCGCCTAAGCAGGCGGGGAAACTTCGACTTGCGAACGGAAATCGGGCAAATCCGCAATGTCGCTTCAATGGGGCCCCGCCTAAGCAGGCGGGGAAACTCGAATAGCCGTCGCGAGTTTCTCGCGGTCGTCGATGCTTCAATGGGGCCCCGCCTAAGCAGGCGGGGAAACCAGAAAATCCGCGATTTGCTGGATAATTCGGCTTCCTGCTTCAATGGGGCCCCGCCTAAGCAGGCGGGGAAACAGTATTTCCGTTCGCGGCTTCGACACATCCCCAACCTGCTTCAATGGGGCCCCGCCTAAGCAGGCGGGGAAACTATCCATGCTCAATCCCTACATGCCCTTAGCGCGCCGGCTTCAATGGGGCCCCGCCTAAGCAGGCGGGGAAACTACAGTGTACGCACGGACTCGAGTATATATGACGGCGGCTTCAATGGGGCCCCGCCTAAGCAGGCGGGGAAACCCGATCTGGCGATCATGCGATACACAAGGGATGAGGGAGCTTCAATGGGGCCCCGCCTAAGCAGGCGGGGAAACTCTAAAAACCTTGTTCGCAACGACCCCGGGCTATGCGCGCTTCAATGGGGCCCCGCCTAAGCAGGCGGGGAAACTCGAATCGGAGCTGCGATGGTGAGCGTTGGAAAAATGCTTCAATGGGGCCCCGCCTAAGCAGGCGGGGAAACCGCAACCGCGCCTAGCGATGCCTTCGCCGTTTTGCATGCTTCAATGGGGCCCCGCCTAAGCAGGCGGGGAAACGAGATTCGACGGCACATCGTTCAGCGTCCACCAAACCGCTTCAATGGGGCCCCGCCTAAGCAGGCGGGGAAACTTGATTCGCAAGAACAAAGATTCATTACTTGTCGTTCAGCTTCAATGGGGCCCCGCCTAAGCAGGCGGGGAAACTATTCATGTTCGATTCAAGCCATGCTCTTCGGTTCAGCTTCAATGGGGCCCCGCCTAAGCAGGCGGGGAAACCTAACGCCATTTGTTGTTGTAATTGTTCGTCTTCACGCTTCAATGGGGCCCCGCCTAAGCAGGCGGGGAAACCTGCTATGCGTCGTTCGTTTCGCCGCGTGGTGGCGGCATGGCTTCAATGGGGCCCCGCCTAAGCAGGCGGGGAAACGCCTGTTTTCAGAACGGTTTAGAACGATAAATCAACTAGGCTTCAATGGGGCCCCGCCTAAGCAGGCGGGGAAACAAGTCATCCGCCGCGCGCGTACCGCCCCAGCCTGACCGCTTCAATGGGGCCCCGCCTAAGCAGGCGGGGAAACCTAAATCGTGACAACACATGTGTTCTATAGCGTGAAGCTTCAATGGGGCCCCGCCTAAGCAGGCGGGGAAACCCGCCGTCTATCCGAAATGCAAGCCGCAGAATGAGGCTTCAATGGGGCCCCGCCTAAGCAGGCGGGGAAACCCGCCGTCTATCCGAAATGCAAGCCGCAGAATGAGGCTTCAATGGGGCCCCGCCTAAGCAGGCGGGGAAACCCGCTGGTATGGATAGGTATAGGCGAGGTATAGGCGGCTTCAATGGGGCCCCGCCTAAGCAGGCGGGGAAACTCCAGTCAGATCGGTATAACTTGCGCCGCCCCATTGAGAGCTTCAATGGGGCCCCGCCTAAGCAGGCGGGGAAACCGCGCCCCCGAAGCCGCCCCCGGCAAGGCGCGAGGCGCTTCAATGGGGCCCCGCCTAAGCAGGCGGGGAAACCGCCTATTCTCGTGTAATCAGTCGGATCGACACTCGTTGCTTCAATGGGGCCCCGCCTAAGCAGGCGGGGAAACGATTCCGACTTCGCCGCGCGCCTCGAAGCCGCCGAAGCTTCAATGGGGCCCCGCCTAAGCAGGCGGGGAAACGGGCAGGAGATTTATCAATCCACTTGCCATATCCGGCCAGCTTCAATGGGGCCCCGCCTAAGCAGGCGGGGAAACTTGGGAAATCGACATCACAATGAAGGGAGATACATGGCTTCAATGGGGCCCCGCCTAAGCAGGCGGGGAAACTTCTTTCTGCCAACGATTAGCGTCGGAGTAAAGGACAGCTTCAATGGGGCCCCGCCTAAGCAGGCGGGGAAACCCGCCACATTGATGCCAGAGTTTGAGGCAAATCCAGCTTCAATGGGGCCCCGCCTAAGCAGGCGGGGAAACAAGAATGTCGGCAGGCAACATCGCTGCGCGCGTTGCGCTTCAATGGGGCCCCGCCTAAGCAGGCGGGGAAACTAGCACTTCTTCGGCGCCTTCGATGCCAACTTTGACTGCTTCAATGGGGCCCCGCCTAAGCAGGCGGGGAAACCATGCGGGTCGGCGACGACGGCAAGTTGTCGGCGCCGCTTCAATGGGGCCCCGCCTAAGCAGGCGGGGAAACGTCAATGTTACGACGAATGTCGATTCAGACGGAAGCTCGCTTCAATGGGGCCCCGCCTAAGCAGGCGGGGAAACTATCGAGGGTGAGCTGTCGTATGAGGCTGCGGGGAAAGCTTCAATGGGGCCCCGCCTAAGCAGGCGGGGAAACAGGCCAACGATGCGCGCGAATTAGAAGAGACAGAATAGCTTCAATGGGGCCCCGCCTAAGCAGGCGGGGAAACTCGATCAGGTACAGGTATTCCATCTGCGTCCGGGAAGCTTCAATGGGGCCCCGCCTAAGCAGGCGGGGAAACCCCGCACTAGCTGTCTCTCCGCATCCGACGGCGTGAGCTTCAATGGGGCCCCGCCTAAGCAGGCGGGGAAACATCAAATAGCAGGCCAATAGAAAGAATTATCACGAAAGCTTCAATGGGGCCCCGCCTAAGCAGGCGGGGAAACTCTCCTAGACCGTGCTGAGGCTCTCCAAGAACCTGTTGCCGCTTCAATGGGGCCCCGCCTAAGCAGGCGGGGAAACTTCGGCGCCGGTTAGCGTAGGATGTTTGAGCATTCAGAGCTTCAATGGGGCCCCGCCTAAGCAGGCGGGGAAACCACCCGGGCGAGTCAGAACGAAGCCCGCGCGAAGCGCTTCAATGGGGCCCCCGCCTAAGCAGGCGGGGAAACAAGGCCTGAGAGCATGGCTCTCGGGCCTTAGAGAGGGCTTCAATGGGGCCCCGCCTAAGCAGGCGGGGAAACTTTCAACGACTTCGCGCGACGCTAGTAAGGCGGCGCGCGCTTCAATGGGGCCCCGCCTAAGCAGGCGGGGAAACCAGCCCCACTTAGGCCATTCGTCGAAGATGCACCGATGCTTCAATGGGGCCCCGCCTAAGCAGGCGGGGAAACCCCAAACGCGCCCCAAACGCCGTTACCAGCATCGCGCCGCTTCAATGGGGCCCCGCCTAAGCAGGCGGGGAAACCTTGCATCGGGGCTTCGATTCGATCCATCGAGCAACGCTTCAATGGGGCCCCGCCTAAGCAGGCGGGGAAACTAAGTTGGCTAGTTGCTCGCCAAGTTATGATGATGCGCTTCAATGGGGCCCCGCCTAAGCAGGCGGGGAAACCCCTGAAAGAATCGGGTACGCCTTCGCCACAAGGTAGCTTCAATGGGGCCCCGCCTAAGCAGGCGGGGAAACTTGGGGATTTTCGTCCCACAGATGTAAGCCTCTCGGCTTCAATGGGGCCCCGCCTAAGCAGGCGGGGAAACCAGCCCCATCCGTGTCCCACCTTCGCGGATGATCTCTGGCTTCAATGGGGCCCCGCCTAAGCAGGCGGGGAAACATCTAGTAAAGCTGTGGGATTGCAATAGTCGAACAGGCTTCAATGGGGCCCCGCCTAAGCAGGCGGGGAAACGCCGATCATCGGCTAGTTACTCGTTGGACATTTACATGGCTTCAATGGGGCCCCGCCTAAGCAGGCGGGGAAACTGCGAATGGCAAGCTCATGCCCGCGGATTTCGGAGCCCCGCTTCAATGGGGCCCCGCCTAAGCAGGCGGGGAAACGAATATGCGCTGGAAGAGCTGGGCGATGCGGTGGCTGCTTCAATGGGGCCCCGCCTAAGCAGGCGGGGAAACTAATCAACGCCATTTAGCCCAACTATCGGATCATCCTGCTTCAATGGGGCCCCGCCTAAGCAGGCGGGGAAACTTCCGTAACCCCGCCGGATAGAACGGAAATCGAACTGCTTCAATGGGGCCCCGCCTAAGCAGGCGGGGAAACCATGCGATGCGAGAGCGGATGGACATGCAAGCAGCAGCTTCAATGGGGCCCCGCCTAAGCAGGCGGGGAAACGACCACATTCCAGCCGCGCCCGCGCGTCCATCGACAGCGCTTCAATGGGGCCCCGCCTAAGCAGGCGGGGAAACACTTTTAAGCCGACGCCACTCCGCTTCGGGTACTGTGGCTTCAATGGGGCCCCGCCTAAGCAGGCGGGGAAACTCGCCCTCCCCATTTGCGATTTTCACGCAGCCGGGACGCTTCAATGGGGCCCCGCCTAAGCAGGCGGGGAAACCGCTCAAGCCCGCAGACGGAATGCGTCACGCGCGCAGCTTCAATGGGGCCCCGCCTAAGCAGGCGGGGAAACTTGACTTCACTGAGTGTTACCGTGAACCGCAATTCCCTTGCTTCAATGGGGCCCCGCCTAAGCAGGCGGGGAAACCTGCGTGAGCATCTAGCGGATGCTGGTATAGCGGTCGCTTCAATGGGGCCCCGCCTAAGCAGGCGGGGAAACGGCTCTTCCGATGATATGAAGCGCGCCAATCCGAACGCTTCAATGGGGCCCCGCCTAAGCAGGCGGGGAAACATCCAGCATCCTCAGCCCGGCGAACATGCGTGATACCGGCTTCAATGGGGCCCCGCCTAAGCAGGCGGGGAAACATGGTCGTCGTAGTCTGCGTCTCCGTCCGTCACGACGCTTCAATGGGGCCCCGCCTAAGCAGGCGGGGAAACCAGTCTAAACGCGGAATAGTTACAGGCTTAGGCGGTAGCTTCAATGGGGCCCCGCCTAAGCAGGCGGGGAAACGATGCATCAGTCTTGCATATGGCAAGTTCGTCTAACCGGCTTCAATGGGGCCCCGCCTAAGCAGGCGGGGAAACGCTTGCGTCAAAGTTCCAATTATGCGCAATGACTCTCGCTTCAATGGGGCCCCGCCTAAGCAGGCGGGGAAACTTCGGGGACAGGCCGAAAGAGTATCTACACGAAATAGCGATGACTCTCGCTTCAATGGGGCCCCGCCTAAGCAGGCGGGGAAACCCCCCTGAGAGTGTCGATGCATCGGTCGAATTCGGTGGCTTCAATGGGGCCCCGCCTAAGCAGGCGGGGAAACCATCTAGTGAAGCTGTGGGATTGCAACAGTCGAACCGGCTTCAATGGGGCCCCGCCTAAGCAGGCGGGGAAACTAATAATGCACCGGAACTTGGGCGTTTAAGGGGATCGGCTTCAATGGGGCCCCGCCTAAGCAGGCGGGGAAACTCTATCTTGCCCCACTGCTCCTTGACGATGTTCCATGCTTCAATGGGGCCCCGCCTAAGCAGGCGGGGAAACTAATCTACAGGGCGTCGGCTTCCACCGCGCGTCCGACGCTTCAATGGGGCCCCGCCTAAGCAGGCGGGGAAACTCAAGGAAAAATCCCATACTGTGGGACATGCAATAACGGCTTCAATGGGGCCCCGCCTAAGCAGGCGGGGAAACTGCGATTTTGACTGGCGGCGAGTTCGACGTCTTGTATGCTTCAATGGGGCCCCGCCTAAGCAGGCGGGGAAACTCGATTCCAGCCAGTTTCGTCTTTTCCGCCTTGCTGCTTCAATGGGGCCCCGCCTAAGCAGGCGGGGAAACGAGGCCATCGGAGATAGCCTCTGAGGCACAGGTCATGCTTCAATGGGGCCCCGCCTAAGCAGGCGGGGAAACCTCTAGCAGAGAAGCCGCTAGATTATAGGGTAAGGCGCTTCAATGGGGCCCCGCCTAAGCAGGCGGGGAAACCGGCGTCGACTCGCGCAACTGGTCGGCAAAATCCAGGCTTCAATGGGGCCCCGCCTAAGCAGGCGGGGAAACGGCCTGATTATGTGTTCCCCATACTCAATGCGTACAACCGCTTCAATGGGGCCCCGCCTAAGCAGGCGGGGAAACCACAGGTTCTCGAGATCGCTCTGCTGAATGAGCAAATGCTTCAATGGGGCCCCGCCTAAGCAGGCGGGGAAACCAGTCAAGGTCAATGTCATGTTGCGACCGAATATCACAGCTTCAATGGGGCCCCGCCTAAGCAGGCGGGGAAACCTATTTCTGTATTCCGTTAAGTGATTTCTATGTCACGCTTCAATGGGGCCCCGCCTAAGCAGGCGGGGAAACCTCTGCATGTGAGTGTCTGTCGTCAAAATCCAGCATGGCTTCAATGGGGCCCCGCCTAAGCAGGCGGGGAAACTAGATTGTATTGATTTTCGTCAGCGTCTATGAACGCGCTTCAATGGGGCCCCGCCTAAGCAGGCGGGGAAACCGGGGAGGATGGTATCAGACACATCCTCAGGAGTTTGGCTTCAATGGGGCCCCGCCTAAGCAGGCGGGGAAACTTGATGCGCCGCAGGTCACCATCGACGCTGCCGCAGTGCTTCAATGGGGCCCCGCCTAAGCAGGCGGGGAAACATTATAGATCGCAATGAAGCTCTGCCGAACAGTAATCTGCTTCAATGGGGCCCCGCCTAAGCAGGCGGGGAAACGAGTCGATTTACCTTCATTTCATCCAGTACGGCTCGTCGCTTCAATGGGGCCCCGCCTAAGCAGGCGGGGAAACTGGACTTTCATGAGCGCAGCCAGTCACGCAAGGATGGCTTCAATGGGGCCCCGCCTAAGCAGGCGGGGAAACATGCTGTAAATTGCAAGGCTTCAGCAGTATAAGGCCGCTTCAATGGGGCCCCGCCTAAGCAGGCGGGGAAACAGGCATATCAGGTTGATGAGAAATCATAGAATCCGAGCTTCAATGGGGCCCCGCCTAAGCAGGCGGGGAAACAACTCACGGAGACTTAATCCTATATGAATCGAGAAGAGCTTCAATGGGGCCCCGCCTAAGCAGGCGGGGAAACCGGCAGCGGCTGTAGCGAAGGCTTCGGCGGCTGTCGGCTTCAATGGGGCCCCGCCTAAGCAGGCGGGGAAACAAGTGTTATCGGGTTGAGTGCGACGCCGTTAGGCAAAGCTTCAATGGGGCCCCGCCTAAGCAGGCGGGGAAACAAGCGTGGCTTGAGCGTAATCTCATGGGGCTGCTAGAGCTTCAATGGGGCCCCGCCTAAGCAGGCGGGGAAACCAGTATCCCCACCGATAGAGCATAGGAGATCGAGATATGGCTTCAATGGGGCCCCGCCTAAGCAGGCGGGGAAACGAGTCGCGCGCGGGCGATGTCGAAGAGGAGGATGACGCTTCAATGGGGCCCCGCCTAAGCAGGCGGGGAAACAATGCGGCTTACGCTGAACACGCTACGGAGTTCGATCAGCTTCAATGGGGCCCCGCCTAAGCAGGCGGGGAAACTCGAACGGGAGACGGGGGATGGGTGTACCGTCGGTGCTTCAATGGGGCCCCGCCTAAGCAGGCGGGGAAACTAATCCGCCGCATTTTCCCAATCTATGGTCATGTTCGCTTCAATGGGGCCCCGCCTAAGCAGGCGGGGAAACATGCCTTTCAGGCCCAGAAAATCGAAACACTGGCGAGCTTCAATGGGGCCCCGCCTAAGCAGGCGGGGAAACGCCCATGTCAGAGCCGCGACGACGGCGCCGATGGCAAGCTTCAATGGGGCCCCGCCTAAGCAGGCGGGGAAACCTGCCGCAGCTCGCTTACTTCCGACCGATCCCATGAGCTTCAATGGGGCCCCGCCTAAGCAGGCGGGGAAACACCGTTATCAAATCCCCCTATAGTATAACACTCTTGGGCTTCAATGGGGCCCCGCCTAAGCAGGCGGGGAAACCTTTGACGCATCATGCTCGCCCCAGACCGAAGGCCAGCTTCAATGGGGCCCCGCCTAAGCAGGCGGGGAAACCTATCCATACCAGCGGCGGTTGAACACCGAGAGAGAGCTTCAATGGGGCCCCGCCTAAGCAGGCGGGGAAACGTCAGTGGGACAAGCTAGACTTCACGAGCGATGACAAGCTTCAATGGGGCCCCGCCTAAGCAGGCGGGGAAACGTCAGTGGGACAAGCTAGACTTCACGAGCGATGACAAGCTTCAATGGGGCCCCGCCTAAGCAGGCGGGGAAACAACATCAACTAGACCAGACAATTTTCTCGGTATGGGCTTCAATGGGGCCCCGCCTAAGCAGGCGGGGAAACCGGATTCTATGTTACCGCCGGTTTGTGGAATGCCGGTGCTTCAATGGGGCCCCGCCTAAGCAGGCGGGGAAACAACCATTGAGCGTGTTCGACTGACGGGGGAATAGATTCGCTTCAATGGGGCCCCGCCTAAGCAGGCGGGGAAACTATCTACAGATTCAAACAGCGAGGGCGATAGAAACAGCTTCAATGGGGCCCCGCCTAAGCAGGCGGGGAAACTGGTGTCGTGCGCATTGCGTTTTCGACATCGCCGGGCGGCTTCAATGGGGCCCCGCCTAAGCAGGCGGGGAAACCGTTACAGCTCCGACTTTCGATGCCGCCCAAATCAAGGCTTCAATGGGGCCCCGCCTAAGCAGGCGGGGAAACCTCCGGCCTGATTGTTCCCTTCGCTTCGGCCCCGCCAGGCTTCAATGGGGCCCCGCCTAAGCAGGCGGGGAAACTGGACGGTATATCGTATCATATGCGTCGCAGCCAAAGCTTCAATGGGGCCCCGCCTAAGCAGGCGGGGAAACCTGGATATATGCAATATCAGCAGGAAGAGGAGTGAGCCGGCTTCAATGGGGCCCCGCCTAAGCAGGCGGGGAAACTTCACTGGCCGGCACCTCCCCCGTTGCCAAATCGACGGCTTCAATGGGGCCCCGCCTAAGCAGGCGGGGAAACCGATCGGGGCAATGGTCGTGGCGGTCGTTTTGGCCGTGCTTCAATGGGGCCCCGCCTAAGCAGGCGGGGAAACCGGTTGACTCACGCGCGGGGGGCATGAAACAGATAGGCTTCAATGGGGCCCCGCCTAAGCAGGCGGGGAAACCGGTACCCCCCCCCGCCGCCTTGCCCGACAAAATGAGCGCTTCAATGGGGCCCCGCCTAAGCAGGCGGGGAAACTCTAACAACATCCAGAATATCTGGCGGGGCCGAAGCGCTTCAATGGGGCCCCGCCTAAGCAGGCGGGGAAACTCCGGTGTCAAGATAGTGACAGACGCATTTGTGAACGCTTCAATGGGGCCCCGCCTAAGCAGGCGGGGAAACGGGAAGCCTGCATGCGGTGCGAGTCTGGGTGGACTTGGCTTCAATGGGGCCCCGCCTAAGCAGGCGGGGAAACCTCACGGATGCACCAGCTACGATAATCCGCGTATAGATGCTTCAATGGGGCCCCGCCTAAGCAGGCGGGGAAACCAATGACTTTTCGGATCGCAACAAACTTCGGAACGACGCTTCAATGGGGCCCCGCCTAAGCAGGCGGGGAAACCGCAGGTTCATCCAGATTGGAATAGTGTAAATGTCGTGCTTCAATGGGGCCCCGCCTAAGCAGGCGGGGAAACGACAGTCTTTGGCCCGACATGACCCGAGAGATTGAAGCTTCAATGGGGCCCCGCCTAAGCAGGCGGGGAAACGGGACGAGCTCGATTGGTATCGACATACGATGGAGACGGCTTCAATGGGGCCCCGCCTAAGCAGGCGGGGAAACAGTTAGAGCGTCGTTTAGCTACGCCAGTAGAGGTTAGCGCTTCAATGGGGCCCCGCCTAAGCAGGCGGGGAAACTCTTAACCGCAACAATAACGCAACAATAACGCAACAAGCTTCAATGGGGCCCCGCCTAAGCAGGCGGGGAAACCACGGCTGCCGGCAGCGGAAGCGATGGACCGTTTACGCGCTTCAATGGGGCCCCGCCTAAGCAGGCGGGGAAACTATGAGCATCAGTGTCATTCGACCACGCCTCGACTTGCTTCAATGGGGCCCCGCCTAAGCAGGCGGGGAAACGCGCAGCGGATTTGGCTCGATGCATTGCGGCGGGTCGCTTCAATGGGGCCCCGCCTAAGCAGGCGGGGAAACGGCGCGCTTCGGCGCGCCGCCGAAGCAGTGAAAGGGCTTCAATGGGGCCCCGCCTAAGCAGGCGGGGAAACCCTATGCGCGCCTATCCGCGCTGCTACACTTCGGCGCGGCTTCAATGGGGCCCCGCCTAAGCAGGCGGGGAAACACCGGAGCGCGCTTCGACTTGCGCGCGAAAATCATCGCTTCAATGGGGCCCCGCCTAAGCAGGCGGGGAAACACGATTGAGCGCGAAAAATCAGAAAGGAATTAGTATGGCTTCAATGGGGCCCCGCCTAAGCAGGCGGGGAAACACGCTTCGCGGTGATTATGCCGATCTCCTGCTAATGGATGCTTCAATGGGGCCCCGCCTAAGCAGGCGGGGAAACTCTAAGCAGTCAAACAGGCTTGGAGAGAGACGAAAAGGCTTCAATGGGGCCCCGCCTAAGCAGGCGGGGAAACCTTCCGCTTCATCTTTCAGATCGCCGATATTCGCAACGCTTCAATGGGGCCCCGCCTAAGCAGGCGGGGAAACGCATCGTTTCCTTGCCAGCCCACTTTTGCTGGCAGCTGCTTCAATGGGGCCCCGCCTAAGCAGGCGGGGAAACGGTTAGATACCGCAATCGCAAGCCTGTATAAGCAGGTGCTTCAATGGGGCCCCGCCTAAGCAGGCGGGGAAACTATACCGTTGCCAAGTCTTGGAGTTGTTATCATACCTGGCTTCAATGGGGCCCCGCCTAAGCAGGCGGGGAAACATTGACGATCTGAAATATGGCATATGCGATGAAGAGGCTTCAATGGGGCCCCGCCTAAGCAGGCGGGGAAACCCGAAATTGTGGCCGTCGCAGGTACGCACGATGGAATCGCTTCAATGGGGCCCCGCCTAAGCAGGCGGGGAAACATGAGGATAACTGGACGGTTGAAGTAGGAGACGACCTGCTTCAATGGGGCCCCGCCTAAGCAGGCGGGGAAACCGTATGGCCTATATCGTGGCCGGTTCAACACAACCAGCTTCAATGGGGCCCCGCCTAAGCAGGCGGGGAAACTCGAATGGCGCACGCAGGAAGCGCAACGCATCATTGACAGCTTCAATGGGGCCCCGCCTAAGCAGGCGGGGAAACAATATTATGGATAGTGTATGACACCCCATCAATCTCGCTTCAATGGGGCCCCGCCTAAGCAGGCGGGGAAACCTGGCGGGCGCGACCAAGCTATTCGACCTTTTTCCGCGCTTCAATGGGGCCCCGCCTAAGCAGGCGGGGAAACTCGGCATGGAGCGCGTGGTCTGTATGGCAAAATAATCAGGCTTCAATGGGGCCCCGCCTAAGCAGGCGGGGAAACCTTTTCGAGGGCGATCCGAACCCAAAATTACGGACAGGCTTCAATGGGGCCCCGCCTAAGCAGGCGGGGAAACCCCCAGCATCAAACCGCATTCTCCAATTATTGGCTAGCTTCAATGGGGCCCCGCCTAAGCAGGCGGGGAAACTCGAACACGCACCAAGCGAGTTCAGTAAGCGTAGGCCGCTTCAATGGGGCCCCGCCTAAGCAGGCGGGGAAACTAGTACAGCATCGATAAAAGCAGACTTAATATACGAGCTTCAATGGGGCCCCGCCTAAGCAGGCGGGGAAACATGGCGGCAGATATAGGCGCGCTGAAGGAGGAGAACGCTTCAATGGGGCCCCGCCTAAGCAGGCGGGGAAACGCAAATATGTGGGAAATCCCTATCGATAGGCTTCGCGGCTTCAATGGGGCCCCGCCTAAGCAGGCGGGGAAACAGCCGCCTTGACAATACTGCCATATATAGGGCCGTTTGCTTCAATGGGGCCCCGCCTAAGCAGGCGGGGAAACGCCGGGCGCGCTCGCGGAGATTCAGCCGCGAGCAAGCTTCAATGGGGCCCCGCCTAAGCAGGCGGGGAAACCTGTATCGTATTCGATTACGAGAGAGATAGACTTATAGCTTCAATGGGGCCCCGCCTAAGCAGGCGGGGAAACATGTAATCATACGCCTTTGTTCACGCCCATAGAAAGAGCTTCAATGGGGCCCCGCCTAAGCAGGCGGGGAAACGTTCGACATACCCGCCTTCAACATATTCAAGCCTCAAGCTTCAATGGGGCCCCGCCTAAGCAGGCGGGGAAACCGCGGTTGCCAATCCCTTCACCGCCGCCGACGAAACGGCTTCAATGGGGCCCCGCCTAAGCAGGCGGGGAAACAAGAAGCGAAGTTCGTAGCGCGCGCGGTGAAGCGCGCGCTTCAATGGGGCCCCGCCTAAGCAGGCGGGGAAACTAAAGACTCTATCCGCATTGCATACGGTTGCATATCGCTTCAATGGGGCCCCGCCTAAGCAGGCGGGGAAACCCCTTCATTCCCTCGAATGTCAACGCGCGGATAGACGAGCTTCAATGGGGCCCCGCCTAAGCAGGCGGGGAAACCATAATGTCAGTGGGGAACTTATTCATGCTTGATTCGCTTCAATGGGGCCCCGCCTAAGCAGGCGGGGAAACAAATGCTGTTTATGTCGAACGATAACGATGTTTATAGGCTTCAATGGGGCCCCGCCTAAGCAGGCGGGGAAACCAGGCTCCGCAGAACGGGCGGATGTCCATGTCGTCATGCTTCAATGGGGCCCCGCCTAAGCAGGCGGGGAAACCAATGGGGACGGGGAATGCGCACGGAAGAGGGCAAAGCTTCAATGGGGCCCCGCCTAAGCAGGCGGGGAAACCCAGCCTTTCATATCGAAGTATGGTTGTGCACCTTGACCGCTTCAATGGGGCCCCGCCTAAGCAGGCGGGGAAACCGCAAGCGGAGCAAGAATCTTGATGCGGGCTGTATCAGCTTCAATGGGGCCCCGCCTAAGCAGGCGGGGAAACCACGCGCGACCAGAGTATTAGCGGAGTCTGCCCAGCGCTTCAATGGGGCCCCGCCTAAGCAGGCGGGGAAACCGTGGTATGGCGGGTGTGGTCGTGGATGTTCGGAGAAGCTTCAATGGGGCCCCGCCTAAGCAGGCGGGGAAACTCCCCCACTACGCTAGTGATACTGCGCAGAGCGAAGGGCTTCAATGGGGCCCCGCCTAAGCAGGCGGGGAAACGTCGTGCGACCTCCTTCCAGCCACATCCGGCAGATCGGCTTCAATGGGGCCCCGCCTAAGCAGGCGGGGAAACGACAATCGTCGAAATGGTCATGCACGCATTGCGAACGGCTTCAATGGGGCCCCGCCTAAGCAGGCGGGGAAACCAGAAATCTCCGTCGTCTAGGAACAAGAGCAATGTCCAGCTTCAATGGGGCCCCGCCTAAGCAGGCGGGGAAACTTGCGGATTCTGCCCGCGCTCTCCACTGAATGGCTTCTGCTTCAATGGGGCCCCGCCTAAGCAGGCGGGGAAACGTGAGAGCTTTTGTCCATGTAACCATCGCCTGAATCGCCGGCTTCAATGGGGCCCCGCCTAAGCAGGCGGGGAAACCTCTGCGCGCGCCCTCAGCCTGAATCTCTGCTAATGTGCTTCAATGGGGCCCCGCCTAAGCAGGCGGGGAAACTCTGAATAATCGCCTCTGGAAGATAGAGCTCTACCGGCTTCAATGGGGCCCCGCCTAAGCAGGCGGGGAAACCAGAATCGACAAAATCAAGGGCTTTCACGCCGGTCTAGCTTCAATGGGGCCCCGCCTAAGCAGGCGGGGAAACGATAAAAGGAATGTACGAGCATCTCAGGGCGAAGTTGGCTTCAATGGGGCCCCGCCTAAGCAGGCGGGGAAACCATAATTTAGCAACAAGAAAGGCGTAAAGAATGGCTAGCTTCAATGGGGCCCCGCCTAAGCAGGCGGGGAAACCGTCGCCCCGTCCAAATAATGGGAGAGACATGACCAAGCTTCAATGGGGCCCCGCCTAAGCAGGCGGGGAAACTTCTGGATACCGCCCATATCTCGTAACATCCTAGAAGGCTTCAATGGGGCCCCGCCTAAGCAGGCGGGGAAACGCAAGCAGACTCTATCTATGTCCGCATCCGCAATCTCGCCGCTTCAATGGGGCCCCGCCTAAGCAGGCGGGGAAACTCTCTACGAGAGGTTATATACGAGATTGCGTCAACCGCTTCAATGGGGCCCCGCCTAAGCAGGCGGGGAAACTACCTCGACAAAATCACAATCCATGAGGTATCTCCTGGCTTCAATGGGGCCCCGCCTAAGCAGGCGGGGAAACCATATGTTTTTGGGCCGTTTCCCCCGCACATTTATTCGCTTCAATGGGGCCCCGCCTAAGCAGGCGGGGAAACCATATTCTAAATCGGATTCGTCATCGCGCGATGTAAGGCTTCAATGGGGCCCCGCCTAAGCAGGCGGGGAAACTTATAGGACTGGTATGAGAGGTTAGCACCCATTGGCAGCTTCAATGGGGCCCCGCCTAAGCAGGCGGGGAAACCTCGCTCACTTCTTCACTGGTTCAACGGATTGGATGACGGCTTCAATGGGGCCCCGCCTAAGCAGGCGGGGAAACTGGCAAGCTGAGTGGACAAGGCTCTTTTCTGCCTTGCTTCAATGGGGCCCCGCCTAAGCAGGCGGGGAAACTACCGTCTATCAGGGATACCGTTATGGGAAAATGGCGGCTTCAATGGGGCCCCGCCTAAGCAGGCGGGGAAACAGCCTCTGCGACAGAATTTTCGTCGAACGATGCTGAGATTGTGAGCTTTTTACACAAGACAGGCGACGAATCGATATGGCCCACACCGATTGACACTGTTTTTAGTACCTCCCAAGACATTTTAAGGGATGTTTTCTGCGACCGCTCTATACCTATCGGGTTTACCACTCTACTCCTCGCAATGCGAATTCGAGCTGACACTGGCTTATTTGACTTCACTATTCTAACATATCATTCACCTCTTACATGTCGTGCCCTCAGACGATTGTGACTTCCCTCGGCTCAGGCGCGAGCTGGCGACCTAGTGTTTTCAAGGTCTCGGAACCTCGCCCATCGACAGGGCCTGCGTCGATGATCAAGATACGGTCTTCTTTGAGGTTGATGATCTCGGTCAATGACTCTTCGAGCAATACACGCTCTTTGCGCGATAGATCGCAGGAGAATACCGAATACTGTAACGGCTCGCCGAATCCGTTCATCTTCTTGAATGTTTGTCTGAGGCGTTTGGCGTCGCTCACATCGTAGGCGACGATGTATCGGTTACGCATCTGCTATCTCGTGGTGAAGGCAGGATATTTCTTTAGCTCGCCGAGGACGTGCCGCCCCAGCAGCCGCGCCTGAACTTCCATTATCCTGCGGTAGCTCATCGAATATCCAAATAGAGGGTGCCTGACCAAACTGTCCAACCTGCGCTCGAATGCCCTGATTACGGCTTTTCGTCCCTGCTGTGTGAGGGATACCGCGCCAGATCTGCTTATGAAGTCTGAGCCTTTGATCTCGGAGTTGTTGAACAATGTCAGCGCGGCAGAGTCGGCGACTATCGGTCGGAACTCCTCGGCAAGATCCAGCGCCAGAGCTGGCTTGCCGTATTTGGGCTGGTGGTAAAACCCCATGTATGGGTCGAATCCTACTGCGATTGCGGATACGAGGGTCTGCTTGATTAGCATGGAGTAAAGAAATGACAATACCGCGTTGACGGGGTCTTTGGGTGGACGACGGTTGCGCGTTCTGAAGTCGAACTCCGAATCGTCCGATCGGATCATCGCCCCGAAGTTGGAGAAGTACACGCTGGCGGCGGCCCCCTCTATGCCGAGCAGTGTCTGTAAGGAGTCGGCGTTACGCGCGCTGCGGGATAGCCTCGATATTTCTTTTAGCGCGGCTTCTGGCGTGTCGGGATGGTTGCGGCGGAGCATTACGCGGCTGTTTCGCAGCTTGGCGATGACTATATCTCTAGCTATCGACACGGATCTTATCTTGTCTCCGGCGGCTTCGAATTGGTGTATTCGCAAGTCCACATTCTTGTGCGCCATGCCCCAGGTGACTCCCTTCAGCCAGCCTCCGTAGGTGAAATGACAGATGGGCACGCCGCGATCCAGCAGCTCTCGAGTCGCTTGCGCGGTGACTTGGGCGTTGCCGAATATGGACAGGCTGGATATGTCCAGCAGTCTCGTTTTGGATGCGATGTTACCCTTTAGCCGCACTGTGATGTTGTCTCCGGATTTGCCGATGACTCCGCCTTGCGTGGTAACATACATCGGCAGCGCGTCGTCTCGCGCTGGCGCCATTCGCCGTACATCGTCGGGTTTGATTACATGCTGGCTTCCGTTGAGGAAGGTTATCTCGTCCGGCAGACATATTCCTACGAGGGAGCAGCGCGGACATTTGGGGCTGTCTTCGAGCGGTGGCGGTATCTCGCTTTGTAAGGACATGTCGCGCGTCTGTTGCATTAGATAGTGTGTACGCTCTACGAGCGCGCTGTCGAATGGAACACGCACTCTGCGTTTGGATGCGACGAAGTAGATGATACCCTCTTCGCACTGGTATCCGTGCGCTCTGAGCAGCAAGCCTTGTATGCAGAGCTGAACGCGCTCTGGCTCGTAAGCGCCTTCGGGGATGTTTGGGATGGTTCCGCGTTTGTAATCTACCGGCGTTGCTTTGTCGCCATGGGCTTCGACGAGGTCTATGCGCGCGATTGCGCCTAGCTCTTCGTCCGACAGAAGTACGGATCTGGCGTGAACCGGTTCTTCTGCGCTTCCGGCGTCGTCGAGATCACCGCCGGGTGTGTCCACGCGCCGGTGCTGAAAGCGGCCGTCGAGCGTATCTTCGCTGTGAGCGAACTCGCCTTGTACCCATTCCAAATAGCACAGTCTGGGGCAGTAAGCGAACTCGTTTAACATCCGAGCTGGTACGAGTTCTGTTTCGAGTTTGGGCTGTAGAATTGTCGTGGTCATAGGTCAATCTAACCTCCACCTCGCCGGGTCTTATGAAAGACTATTCCAACGAAGTGGAGGGATTTCGACAGAAATTGCGCCTACATGGTCTGTCAGCCATATTTGTATTCGATTGTTAATGTGCGTTGACGGGATGCTGGCTGAGTATTACCGCAGTGTTAGCGTGAGTTTCGGCCAGCGCGGAATGTCTTTTTCGTCTATGTTTATGGATTCCAGAGTGTCTTTCCAGAAGGCTCTAAATGTTTTCTCGGACACCGGTTGCAAGCCATGCGCTAGGAGCGATGTGTTCCGAACTGAGAGATGATCGGAAAGCGTATTATGTATTAGAGCTTGTTTGCGAATCTCTTCGGTTGCGCTGAATTCCAGGGAACTGTACAGCTTTTTGACTCCGAGTTGGTATTTGCCGTCCTGTTGCGGCTCACCTAGTAGTTCTCTGGCGCGATCGTGGCAGTCATCGGAAAAATCATCCAAACGAGGTTTGCCGAGATCTGCGCCGAAAGCCTCTTTTACGAGCTGCTGTCCATATAGCTCGACTGCGCGGTAGAGCCGTCCGACGGCATCGTCATAGCGGGCTTGCTCTGCGCGACGCTCCGCGTTGGCGAGTAGTTCTAGCAGTGTTTGTCGGCCTGGAGTCTTGCGTTCGACATTTACATCATTGTCGATTTTTGCCCAATGTTTAGATAAGCGTATCAGATTCTCATAGGTTGTATAGTCGAGAGTGTGTTCGAGAGTATTGCGACAGCGATTGAATTTCCCCAGAGCCCCTTTATTTCCGAACTGGAAACGATCGGCGTCACCAAGCACACCGGCGAGCGAGATAAAGACATCCAAGCGAGCTTTGTGAGATTTGTCGCAGTTCTTTTGGGCGTCTTTCAGAGTCTCTGCGGCAGCGTCAGCGTAGAAGTTATCGAGCAGCCAGTTTGCGCGGTCTATCTCGCGCACGGCGCCTGCCTGAAGAGGGTTTTGAGTTTGTACGACTCGTTCGAATCCGGAGACTACCACCCAGCGATCCTTAGGGCCAGATCTTTCCCCTCCCACATATGTGATGCTCGCGATGGATTCATCGACTGCTACGAGCGCGAGCGCAGCTGTCATTACTTTAGTGCCTCCAGTGAGATCTGCATATACTTCTGTGGTATCCAAATTGCGATCAGTGAGCCACTTATGAACCTCTTTCCGAATCTCTTGATAGCATGTTCCAATATGCTCATGGTCGGAGATTTCCACGATTTGATATTGTGGGACATAGGTACATGATAGCTTCGGCAAAATGTCCGTCTCTACCGAGTTTCTACTGTCGGCGGAGGCTACGAAAAGGATGAAAGCGGGCTTCTCGTATTCGATTGCTTTTCGTACAGGTTCTGGTGTACCTCCAACGGTCAAAACCAACCCTCTAAATGCCATCAGTCTAGCTCCGTTCTGTTCATTTCGCTGAAAGGCCATTTCATGGGGACGGCGAGCGCGAATGCCGCCTGCGTTGGGCGAATGCCGCGCGCTTCGAGAACCCGCATGTTTTCGGGGCTTAGTAGGCGTTCTGTTGTAATCGCCGTTCCGTAGAACGGCTTTGGTGGATCGCTGGCGCGAAAGCAGGCGCCTGCTCTCAGCATGACTCGAGGGCGTTTGAAGATAGCGTTTACATGGTGAAAATCTGGAGCCATCTTGCCATATTTGACGAAGCTGCGCCAGAATCCATCTACTGGGTCTGTTGCAGCCGGCTGGAAGGTCGAAAGCGATATGAACCCATCGGCGTGGGGAACATCGTCCAGTTAGGGGTATGGCTTCGGGCGGCCGCGCAGACGCTTGGCTTGCGCCTTGCCTGCGCTTTTTATGCCCAGCACATATCGCTGGATTCCAGAGAGATCACATGCTAGATATGTCCGTTCGCTGATGCGTGCCTCATTCACCGTCTAGCCAGCGCATGATTTGCTGTGTTCGGTTGTAATTCCGATCTCTTTTTGGATTCTTTGCATTTGTGTTCTCTTTCCACGAACCTTCAGACTTCAGCTCTTCTTCTAGCCAGCGTACAGCCGCTTCCTTGTCATCACCAGACCAGCGTCCGGATTCTATTGCCATGTAGATTACGGTTGTTTTCGGCATTCCGCTATCTTGGCGATTATCGAATACCTCCTCTATCTCGCGCTCGAGGGGGCTGAGTGACGCTAATTTCTCTAGCTTCTCTTTTTCCTCCAACTCACTGCGTATGTGTTCTTGTATGCGTTTGTCGGCCTCGGCTCGTTTCTGTTCGATCTGTTTCTCGTATTCATCGCTTGGGGCAAATCGTCCGTATCCGACTGCGGTTTTGGCTCCTGCTCCTGCCCATTCCAGAGCTGCTTCTAGCCAGCTCCATGCCGCCTCCAAATCCGTATCCGCTTGCGAAAGTTCGCCGCGCGGGACGATGCCGAAGATGAACGGCGTTTCGGCGGCTGTTACCAGAAAGGGGATGGGCGTCGGGGAGCGCCAGTCGCCGGGTGGGTCTTCTGGCGTCCAGCCTGCATAGTGCGGGGTGATGACATCGGCTTCGAGCTGCACTGGCTGTATGGGTACGGCGTCCAGGATGCAGAGTTTTCCTACATCGTCGCGTTTGCCGAAGAGTTTGTCTATCGCGTCCGCGTCTTCGGTTTCTGCTTTTGCCCAAGCTCGAATCATCCCTTTGATCGAGCTTCCCGGTATGAACGGTGTTCCTAGCGTCGGGTGCCAAGCGAATCCGTTTTCGATTGGATGGCTGCGGGCCAAGCCGGTTACGAATCGGGATTCGGTGGCGAATACGCCCCACCGCCCTGCGCGTGCGCGCTTTTCGACGAGGTTCACCACACGCAGCGCGTATTCATCGAGATCTTTTTCGATTCCAATCTTGTTCCGAGTCAGAGTCTGAATCCATTGCAGTTTGGGGTTGTTACCAGAGCTGCTGGTCATAGACCACACCTGTTGAGCGTCCACGACCCAATTGCTGCAAAACTTGTCGAACCACAGGCCTGCGTGTCCGCTTTTGCTGCTTCTTTCCCCAGGCTTCGGCGGGTTCTTACTTGCGCTGTGGTATAGCGGCAGAGTCATGTTGCACCTCTATTATTATCATCGATCGGCATTATCGGGCTCTGGGAAATATGCTCGGCAGAACTTCTTGTGCCATTCGAGCCAGGCTAATGCCTCGACTTGGGCGCGCAGATAGTGTTCTTCGTCGTTGGCTACTATTGCGTTCAGAATGTCTGGCGCTGAAAAGTAGATACCATCACCATCACGACAGAGCCAGCTCTCGATGCTTTCATAGACCGCTTTATGTGCAAGTCCTCGGTTGCTCGAAGCATCTGATCCAGCAGCAGCGATCTCCGTTGCCAAAGCCTGCCCCAGTCCGTTCATCAGAATGGCAGGCCCCAGAGAGTCTATGTATGATCGGTACAATTTCTTGATTTCGTCGGTTTTGGCCTTATCGAGTTCGTTAACTCGTTCCATCGCGTGTTCTGCGCGCAGCTGTTCGAGTGTCTTCATTCTTCGACCTCGTTTGTGGAATTACGGACGACGACGGCGAACCAGCCCTGTCCGACGGTTTCGTTGCCGCCGACTTGCAGATATGGGTTGGTCTCTGGGAATAGCTTGCCCAAATTGCCGAGCGTATCATCCTCTCTGCCCGATACGAGCGCGTACATAACGGTGTCTGGCGGCAGCGTCTCTTCGTACCACAAGTTCTTGCTCTGTTTCGTTCCATCATCGAGTTGGTTGCGCGCTTGGACGGAGAGAGCGTAACGGGCGAACCATGCAAAATCGTCGTCGTGAATAATTGCGATCTGGCTGTTCAGCCGTTTCTGGGTGTCTTCGTGGCGTATCAACGGCTCGATAGCATCGACTATACTCTTAGGCGTTTTGCCTAGTATGGAGAACTGCCTCTCTTCTAGGAACAGCTCGCCGCTGCCATCGGTCAGCGCCTTGCCTTTTGCCAAAGCTGTTATCTCAGCTGTTGTTTCTGGCGAAGGATTCAGACCCGCGCGGGAGAGGTCTCGGCGGTAGCGTTCGATGATGTGTGGACAGGTTACCCAGCGGTACGAACCCGTCAGACTGCGGACGGGCAGCAGCAGAAGTCGCGCGTCGGAGACCAGCAGGTCGCCGGCGGAATCTTCTTTTCCGAAGAGTGAGTCGGCCTTTTCGTGGATGTCGGAGCCTCTCGTACTGTCTCGCAGCGCGCCTTTTAGGCTCGAACCCACGATTACGGGGTAGCTGGTTGCTGCTTCACGCGCTACCGGCAGATCTACGACGCCCATACCCCGTCCGGATCCTGGGTGTATCGATGTCTCTGCCAGCAGACCTAGCATTGATGTTTTCATCGAGATTTTCTCCACACTTTTCTACTATTTCTTGTTCTTCCTGTTCTTCTTCCTTCTCTGTTTCTCTTTTTCTCGGCGTCGTTGGGATCGGTTCGATCTGCTGCGTTCTGTGTGTTGAGTAGATGGCGGCGATTTCTCGGCCTTTCCCTCGCTGTCGCGTTGGCTCTGCTGTTTGTCGGGCCAGACGCCAAGCGCGACGAGTCCGAATCCCCACTCCGTTCGCTCTCCGACGCGTATCAGTCCGTCCGTATCTGCGTTCTCGAATTGCTCCGTGTCGAGCAGCTCGCAGAAAAGCACGCTACCCGGCGGCAGTATGGATCGAATTGGCAGAGGGCGTTTAACGGGCGTGTTCCAGCCGCCTATCCGCTGTGGACGATCGAGGCATGCCGATACGACACGCAGGTTGCCGATGTCCGAGGGCAGTTCGATGCCTGCGTGAATGTCTTGTCGGATGTCGAGTGGCGATAGCGCGATCAACGCGACCTTCTTCGTCTCTTGGATACGCGCGCGAGGCAGCTTCGAGCCTAGATTCGCGTCCCACCGCTGACATTCTGCGAGCCTGCTCTCGCCGCCCAGCGGTGTCAGCTGTCCGAACGGCAGCTTATCTGCCCAGCTTTTGGGCAATCCCGATATATGCGCTCCGATGGTGGTGTCTGTCTTGGGGCGTATATGCCGAGCGCTGTACAACATGCCATCGATGGCGGTTCGCTTCTCGCGGGAACGCTTCAGTCCGGTTCTGTCTTCTGACTTCCAGAGACGGCTATCCGGTATTACATCTTCTGCATTCGGGAGTTCGCCTCGCAGCGCAGCTCTCATTCCCTTTGCCGTGAGCCATTGGTTGTCAGCGGAGTCGAGCGTCTCTGGCTCGCTGACCGGCGAATCCAGCTCCGGGAGACAAACATTGCCCAAGTCGCATAGAACTGCGTCGCCCGGGCGGAGGAATGCTTTGGGAGTCCATCCGCCGCTGTTATCGCCACTGCAGTCTTTCTGTCTTTTCTCTCCTAGCATATGTCTGGGAGCGCGAAATAGCGGCTCTCCGCAGTGAAGTAGAAAGGGGCCATCGAACGATACTCGTCCGAGATCGTCGGGGCCGTCGCCTAGTACGGAGCAGATTTCTTGCGACCATCTGCCTCGTCCGTTCCAGCCGTTGGAGCGGGCGATCATCGCTCGCAGCGCGCCGACCATCGTCGGCGGGTACGGCGGGAACATGCTGCCGACATATTCCTGTGGGGTCTCGTTTGCTGTGAATGGGGAGCCGTCTCGAAAGAACAGTGTATCTACGGGGTGAAACTGAACGCCGATCATGTGTGTGCCTCGCTGTCGTCGGGGTTGGCTAGGAATCGGGCGAGCAAAAGCGCATCCACGCCGACTTCGGATCCTGCGTCGTTGGCGTTGGCGTTGGCGTTGGCGTTATTGCGGGCAGGGCGCAGGAGGCCCTCGATTTTGGCGGCGATCGCTTTGGCGCGGGTCTTGGCTTTCTGGTCGTCTCTGATGTCCAGACTGCGGAATATCTCCGCTCTCAGGTAAGGTTCGAGACTGCCAGTGGCATTTGGAGCTTTGCCCCATCTTCCCGGATTCCAGCTGTCCCAGTCCCTGTCCCAGTCGCATAGCATCGAAAGCGTATCTCGAACTCGGTATATTAGCGATGACGAAAGACCAGGCTCGTTGTTGTCTGCGTTCAGTTCGCTCGTTAGATCGTCTATTTGTTTCACTGCGTTTTCTTCGCCGCGCTCCCAAGCGGTTACCCATTGGCAGTACATTCCGCCCGGCTTCAGGACAGTCGCGCCTAGCGAGTCGCGTCCGTTGCCGTCTTTGGCCACATCGTCCAATAGATGATGCGCTTTGCGCAGAACCTCGCTGAGCGGCATTCGTATATGAGCGAACACGACTGCCGCGGATAGGGTCGCCTCGCCTTTGACGGAGGTTTTGTCGAATGAGCTGCGATAAGCGTTGGATATAGCCTCCGCGCAGGCCAGCGCATTAGGTACAGGGAGCATCGCAAGCACATCATCGCCGCCGGCATAGATGGTAACGCCATCGTTATTTCGCACGATTTCTGGCACATCGTTTGTGAAAGACGCGAGGGCTTTTCCAACAACATCGCCGCCCAGTCCCGATACCAGCTTCCCTAGCCGATCTCCGTCCGCGAGCAGCAGCGCGTAGAACGATGAGGGCGCGCCTAGTAGTCCGTCATCACCCTTGTGTTCGTAGATGCTTTTCAGCGTACTTTTCAACTCATTTCGGTCGGCAACTTCATTCTTTGCGTCTTCCTTCAGCGGGCATTGTTCTTTGCTGGCTACAAAGATCCGGTGGAAGTAGTTTCCATCGAGCTTTGCGAAATTGCCGGACGCTGGCGAATTCAATCCAGCGAATGGAGGGGTTTGCATGGGGAACACGGAGTCGCTCGCGGCTTTTCCGGCAGCGTCCGCATATTCCTTAGCAATATCTGGCGCGACTTCGATGACCCTGCGTATCCACGGCACTGCGCCGATGTACACCGTCGAGGGCCAGTGTGATCTATCGACCTCCCAGCCTATCGCTTTTTTAGCCACTCTCGGGAACAGCCGTTTGATTAGCGCGATGGCGCAAAGCCGCTCCTTGTCGCGGATGTCTAGTTTGCCGACTTGGTTTTGGATTTTCTTCCAGAAGTTGTTTTGCTGCTTAGCAGTCTTAGTCTTCTGCGCCCGGACGAATCCCGACAGCTCTTGCAGATCGTGCATGACGGTACATTTATCGCCCGGCTCTTCGTCTGGGCGATGGCTGCGCCAGTGTTTGCGGCGCGCGAGCAGTCCGCCGCCTTTGTCGGAAGAAGGCCCAGCCGTCCAGACGACTTCCCAGAACGATTCGATCTGCCGATTCCAGATGGCTTCGGTTCCGTATCCGATGGGCGCGGCGTCCTCGATGTAGCGCTCCCATACAGCATTGCAGACTTGCTTCCAAGCGCTATCGAAAGACGCTCGCGCGGTGTCGGCCACAGTCTTGGGGTCATCGTCCGTCTCGACCACGAAGTGGTTTGGTACGGAGCCGATTGCAGGGGGATCACTACTGTCGCATTTGCCGGATACCCACTGGAAGAGCGCGTCGTCGTTGACTTTGGGTTGGACGATTTCGCCGCCGGCATTTTCCGCGCCGTGCATGGCGTGGGCGGACAGGAACGCCAGCAGATAGGAGCTGCCCCACAAGTCGCGTGTACGGCGCGACTGCGAAACGAACCCCTGCACGGGGCCGATGGAGATGTCGATACGGTGTTTCATGGTCGAACCTCCACGACGTCGAGACCGTTTCTGGCGCGTTTCAGTCGGTCGAGGAACTCGTGAATTGGCTGGTATAGATCAGGCTCCGGCGCTTGGCTAACTCTGTTACATCCTACTCTGATGTCAGAATTGCCTCTGGGCAGGAATCGTGCCGGAAGAAACGACAGTACCGCGACCGGAGTTTCGCCGCATTCGTGGATATGTATGAACAGCGGGCTGGCGCGGCGGTCGAGTTTTCTTCTATCCCAGGGGCTAACCTGATCATCAGATTTTCGCCCATAGTTGTGCGGCAGACCAAAGGCGATGCGGCGCGGGTGGGATTTGCGTTCAGCGGGAGGGAGTTTCATCAGATCGTGGTCGTCCTCGAAGTTGCGTTCCGAAGGGATATTTCCGAGTATATTCCCTTTGTGTCCCCAGCTTCGATACCTGACCATCTCGCGCCCGATCAAATCGAGAGTCTCTAGGGATTCTCTCTTGTCTGTGGTTAGCAGTACATGTCGTGTATTTCCTGTGAGGGCTGTGTACTCAGGGAGACTCGCGGTATCGAGTCCGCTATCGGGGCGCAAACTTTCGATTCGGTTGCAAAGTTCCTTCATGGATTGCGGAGTTTGCCACACCTCTTCGCCATTTACGCAAAGCGATTGCAGCATGAGCGAACCATACCCCTTGCGGCTCTTGGCCCCCATCCCGCCGAAGCTTCCGAGCGCTATTAGAGATGCTTTCAGTGTGGATAAAGCTGGAAAATCTAAATCGCGACATCGCAGGCGGACGGTGAACTCGAACGGAGCAATAAGGCAGGATCGGCTGAGCTTACCCGCGTTAGCGCCAAATGCCTGCATCACGCCGTATCCCAGATAGCGGGCGCCATCTCCGACTGTTTTGGGGCTGTTTGGTAGTATCTTCAGAACATCGCCGGTGGCTATCGTTTCTGGTTTCTGTTGAGCATCGAGGCGCATGGAGACTTTTGCTTGGCTCTTCGTGCTGCCGAACAGCTCGGCTTCTTCCTCCTCGATAGCTTCGAGATCTCCCCCCAGACGCGACCATGCCAGCGCGCGCCACCAGAACCTCAGCGCGCCCTTGAAGCTGGGGAGGCGGAGTTCCGCGTCTTTAGGGTCGGCGCCTCCGCAGAACATCGGCGTCGTCGCCCGATAGGTCGCTTCGATATGTTCAATCTTTGCTGCCATAATCATCCTCCGCGTCATCGAGCCAGAACGGTTTGCCTGCCTGATAGGGATCTTCTGTCTGCTGCTCTGGTGTACGGCGGTCTATCAGCCCGAATCGGCGTACTGGTCGCGCAAAGCGACGCGCTTCTGACGCTATCTTTTCGGCAGTCAGCCCCATGAGAGTCGTGCCGCCGGTTACATTGACGATCACCTCGTCTGCGCTGATGAGATGCTTGCGAGCAACTTTCACGATGTGGGCTATCTCATCGCGTCCGCCGCCGAATGCGTCTTCGAGAACCAGTCGCTCGACTTTGCCATGATATCCGGCATGTTTCAACGCCTCGTCGATAGACGCTTCTGTATCGCGCGAGCAGATGACCAGACATTTAGACACACCTCGATGATCGCTGCCTTCGCTGCAGGCTTCGAGCGCGCTGAACAGCACGCCGGGGCGCAAGCCGATTGGGCTTACCAACACACTCCCGCCGGGCGAGTCTCCGATAGATAGCGGAATGTCAGGGCATTGGCTGAGTGTTTCTGTCCAATACTTGCGGACGCTATCAATTTCGTTTCGGACTTTGTTGTTATTGATGAGATCTTCCCGCCGCATTCCGTAGTGGTTGTAAGCATTGCGTCGCCCGGAGATCTCTTCCCAGAACTTGCCAAGCACTCTCTGATCTTCGCTTAGAAGCTGACGGAGATTGGAACTTTTCTGAATAGCCGACATTGCGCCGAGCAGGTTGGCTGCCTTCTTTCTTACATTGTGATAGTCGAGCCAGTCTGCGCTAGAATCTTGTCGCAAAATCGCCCAAGAAACTGTCCATTCGTCCATGAGACCGAGCGCGGTGGCTATGTGACCATTGTCTAGCAACGAGTCAATGATTTTAGCTTGTCGCTTCAACTCATCTTTGGACAGAACGACTTTGCCCTTCGAACTGACCTTATTTATCATCGCAAGCGGTTTTATCATATTGGTCAGTTGGCTTACCAGTTCGTTGGCAAGTGGAAGGCGGTGATCTTTTCGCAGCAGCTGTCTTAGTGGTTTACGTTTCTCATCGACTATGTCTCGGGCCTTCCGTCCTAATTCCAATGGCAGACCTGCTAAATATGCCTGTGACAAATGTTTTAGGACATCTGCTATCTGCTTGTTTGTTGGGTGTTTATCGTTGCCTTCGAGCAACTTAGCCATCGGCAACGCGCTGCCGGTCTCGCTCAGAGTGTCCAGCGCGTGTACCCAGCGCGGAAGCTCCAGAAGCGGACTCAGTTCTATGAACGGGCTGGTACCGCCTTGTCCCTGACCCAGCAAACCATAATATGCGCCCCGAATCTCGACCCCGCGCAGGGCGGACAGATACAGTGAGGCAACATACATCAGGATGGAGAAGTGCCGAGGACCATGCGTAATATCTACTGTCAGAGTTGCATTTTCGGGAATGGATGATGCGATTTCGTTCAGGAATTTGTCGATGTCGGCTTGGGCGGTTCCATCCGGTATCTCGACTGATTCGACCGCGCAACGATCTGCCAGCAGCGCTTCTAGTTTGGGGAAAGTACCCTCCAACGCGCCCTGTGTACATAGAGCTAGTATGCGATCAGGCTGCTTCTCTACTGGCAGCAGTTCGAGCAGCGCAACCGGAGCCAGCTCCGATTCGTGCTCGTCGTTGCCCAGCGTGTATCGAGCCTGGCTCGGATTGATTCCCAGTATGGTCAGCATCAAATGTTCTGATTTGTTTGCAACAGCCACTGATTCGCTGTCCTCCTATCGTATATCTCTTTGCGAAAAATCAGCATTATCTATCATCTATCGGTCAACCCCGATTAGGTACGAACATGCCCAACCCGTAATGACAGCCGAAGCCGAGCGCGATGGGACCACGCACGGGTTCGGCGAACTCGATCTCGAAGCTGTAGGCCCGTCCGCTGCTGGACCCTCCGCCTCGCCGGTGTCTGAAGAAGTCGAATGGACGCGTTCCGCCCGATTGTCCCGTTGACATCGGCTCGATGTGCTTTTGCGGGTCGCTGCTGTACTCTGCGTTGGCGAGATTATGGAGGTTAGGTCTTAGGAGGACTTCGCGCTCGATCTGATTTTGAGGGCGGTCTGTTCGGCGTTTCACATGGCGGGTCAAGATATATGGCGTCAGCGAGCGCCAGCGTCTGGCTCTGTCGAACAGCGGCGAAACACTGTCGAAATCCTCTTCGTCTCCGTGCGATTGGTATGTCACCTGGACTGGATCTCGTCCGGCGCGGGGGTCATGGAGATTGGGTATGCGCGCGACGGCACTGAACTCTTTCACGCTCAGTCCGCCGGGCACCCATATAGTGAGGTGGTCGATTTTGCCGTCGCCATCTTCGTCAGTAGGCAAGTAGAAGGCGTGCTGATGTCCCTTCAGCGGGTTGCCGTTGTCGTCTTTGCCAGACAGTTTGGGGGAGCTGGCGCCGCCGTTCCGTCTTCCGAATTGGGACATTGCTGCCATACGCGCCAAATCCCCGAAGCGAAGTGTATCTTTCACCAGAGGAAGCACATTGCTCGACAGCGCGAAGCGGACGACCGTTGCCCCCTCGCCGTGTTTCGCCGTCTGCCGCCGCTCGGTTCGGAAAGATGTGAAGCAGTCCCGCGCGCGGGTGTACATCCACCACTGCGCGCCTTCGGGGTCTATGCGTCCGGCGCGTCTGAGATTGGATGTTTCGATTGTGAGGTCTTCCATCTGTATCGGTGCGCGTGGCACGAGGGTACGCACTATTTCGATGTCGCCGTCCGGGAGCGCGCCGTTTTCCATCGGGAACGAATTGGGGGCAGGGGGCTGAGAGGCGATGCCTGCATCCACCCAAGATTCGGCGCGTCCAAGATATGGCATGTTGCGGAGGATTTCTGCCAGATCATCGGTTTGCCTCTGATCGAGTTCCACCCCCTGCCAGATTGCGAACAGCGGACATCGGGGCTGTATCGCTACGAACGAATCGAATACGAGACTAGTTCGTTCACCGGAGCCTTGGTTGTAGGGCATATAATGTCGTGTATGTCCGGTGGATGCTGGCGGCAGATAGTAGCTCGGACGCTCGGCGGTGAGGGCTTCGAGTATGGACGCTACGCGATCGGCCTCCAAATCTGGCAGGGTACGCCTCCATGTCGCGACGATTGCGCGCATGATGCGCCATGGGGAGGGCGGCCATTCCAGCACGCCTTCGTTGACATGCCGTCCCCACTGCGTGGCGTGATAGCGATTGGCGGTAAACTCGAACTGGATTGCAAGCATGTTACTTCCTGTCGAATGTCAGCTGTGTGATTGGCGGGTCGGCGAATAGACCGTCTGCGGCGCACGCCTGAATTAGCGAAGGCAGTTCGTCTTCGAGCTCGGTTGCTGTGGGTACTGCGAAAGTGTCTTTGGGCCGGGTTACTTCCAAATCTCCGACCACATCGAGATCGCATGCGGTGCGCAAGCGCAGGCCGGTATCCAAGAACTTGCGAATCTTCCACAGCGCGAGCGTTATCAGAAACCGATCGGCGCTTTCGCCAAGTCCGTAAGCCCTGATCTGGGCGAGATCGAGGTTGAAGTATGCGGTGATGTTCTCTGCGGTGTATTCCGTGCGGTGGAATGGGACATTGCCGAAGCCTTCTGCCGCGCTAACGCTTAGCCCTATCTCGCGCAGAGATCCCGGCGAAGGGGCGATTCTGTCGTTCTTCACACCTCCGCTGTCGGCGGTCGTCACATCGCGCGCTTCTATGAATCCGGACAGACATCGCTGAAGACGGGCTACGCCGGCCAGTTTCTCGAGGAACACTCCGTGAAGGACTGACCCTACATCGTAATGGAACGCTGCTGACGCAAGGCCTCGTCGGTTGAACACGCCTGCGGCAGATGCGGCTGCGGTAGCGGGCAATCCTGCTTTGACGCGGAACTGTATCGGAAAGTTGGTGTCTCGCATGATGTACGGGGAGTTGAGTCGGTGCGCTTCGAGTATGGAGTTGGTCGAGTCTCCGCTATCCCAGAGAGTGACAGATACATACGGCATACCAGTCAAGGCTGGATGCAGGGTGCCTTCCGATTCGTCCCAAGAGACGGATTCCAGCCGATTCGCCATGGACTGCGCCGATTCTACGAGTACGACTTCGGTTGCACTGCCGTTGCTGCCCGGCGCCTGATACGCCGCGGCTCCCAAATCTGGAAAGCCTGTGGGCTGAAAGCGTGTTCCCTGAATGGGCTGCAGATTCGCCTCCATCAAGAGTCTGGGGTGATTGTCTAGCTGCTGAAAGTCGATAGGCATGGTTCACGAACCTCCATAGTCGTTCGATGTGATATGTGTATGTTTTTAGTTCTCAGTTTGGCTATCGGATTCCGACTCGGATTCCTGTTTGTCTATGGGCTTACGCAGCGCGCGTTGGGCAAGAGCCTTGTTCGAGGTTTTATCCAGCGGAAACAGCAGCGCGGCGGCCAGACGCCTGCCTAGTTCAGAACGGTCTTTTATTCCTGGATCTGCAGACAGCGGCTGCAGCCCGGACGATACGAGGCGGCGGTAAGCCACTTCGTATGCGTCGTGGATGCGTCCGGCTCGCAGTAGGGCGAGCATTCGCGGTTCGGCTCGTATAGTGGTCTCTCCAATTCCGAAGGCTTCGCATTCGAACATGCGCGGCAAAAGCGTCAGTTTCATCGTCGCGTATGCAGGGGGCAGAGCGAACGGCGCATCGAGCTGTCGCCTTGGCATATTGGCGTTATTGCTGTCTCTGCGATGCGAATGGCGAATGAAGGAAAGCGGCAAGGCGAGGTCTGCTACGCGCTGTATGTCCACATCGTCATTTAGGAAATCCGTTATGTCTCTCAGCCGCGCCGAATAGTACGAATCGAGCGGAGGATGACCGCCTTCGATGCCTCGACGTTGCCCGTCCATGACTCGGCGATCGAGAACTGCAAGCATGTTGGATAGCGGATCGCCGGTATTCCATACGAAGGATGTGCTGGAGGCATTCCAAGTCACGCCTCTGCCTGTGTCCACAGGTTCGAGGTTCTCTCGAATTGGGCCAATCTTCTGTTCACCACTGGGTGGTTCGCGCAGTATGGATGCCAGCGAGCGCGCCAGCCGGAACTCTGGAGAACCGTCGTCTGCGTGTTCGAGCCAATCTCGTGAGAGGCTGTTCAGAGGGCGTACACGGTCTCCAATACTTGATTTCGCAAGCCATCGTTCCATGTGACCCACTTCGACCAGCACATTCTGGAGGTCTTGCGGCCGTCCACGCTGGCAGAAGTCGATGATGGATGTTTCTATCCGTTTCATAGCAGTGCCGAGTCCGGCTGGCGGGCTGCTGCCGGTGGTGTTGCGTCGCAGGCTTTCCAGCCATGAATCCAAGTCGAATAGGACATTGGCGCGCTGTGCGGTATCCCTGTCATTTCGGATATAGAAACGGCCCAGTGGGGCGGCGAGGTATGATAGACCATTTCTGACCATGAATCCGTACCGTTGGAATTGATTGATTCCTCTCTCAGTCCCCAGCCCTGCGACTGCGCGCGCAAAATCTGTGCCGCTGGCAACTTGACGGCGACCGAGTTGAGCGCGGCCTTCCGATACCAAATGTGACAGCTCATCGAGATTAGCTGGTCTGTCCCAAATTGGCGCCCAGAACTCGGCCCTAGACGCTCCTCCGTATTCAGAATCCGTAGATGTTCCATACCCGGCGGCGGAATTGTCCACAGTAAACGGAAACACCGCTTTGGTCGATGTCCGCTGAGACAGTCTGCGAGCCGCAGCGCCGGCAAACAGCAGGGCGCCCTCGAACATGAGAACATAGTCCCAAGGATCGAGCATAGCTCCCCCTTGAAAACCGGAGCTGGCATTGGATCCACCGGCGCCGCCAGGATTGAACTGTCCGACTGGTCTGTTAACGAGCGGAGTGTTCCCTTCGTCGAAGAGAGATGTTTCCAGCCATCCTTTACGCCTTTTCTCTGGATCGACACGCTTGGAAGGCTTTTTGCCAATTTCCATGCCTGTCATTGCGAGTATCGAATTGCTCATAAAATGGATGCTGAAATCTAGCCTTCCATCGTTGCCACCAGTGCCAAGAATTGGGGTGTACACCGGGTCATTAGAAGTGAGTACATATGCGGCATCCAGCCAATCTATAGAAAAATCCGGCAGGAGGTTACGGCATTTTGCTAAAATATTCGTCTTGTCTTTAGAAGGTTTCTCGTCGATTCCCATGTCGTCGAGTATCTGTCTGGCTATTCTCACTGTCTGACGATATTCAGCCATACGCGGTGAGTCGGTGGCACGAACCGCGTTGATTGTCTCTACTGCGGTTGAGTTACCTTTCGGATAAAAGCCACTCCCGCCGTTCCAAGGCGACACTATCGGCGTTGGGCGGTATTCTTCCAGGAAGAATTCCAGCAAGGCGTCGTGATCGAGTGTCGAACGCAGGAAGAATGTATCGTTCTTCCACCATGCGCGGGCGTTGGCGTCTTTCTGCTCGGATACCGAGCGGAATATGCCTAGCGCTTTCAGATATGCCATCAGCGGTTCTGGTGTGCATCCGCGCAGTTCGAGTTCGTATGTGTGGCTCATTCTTCCGATACCTCGCTCTCTTTCTTGCTGGCGTGCATGTCTGCGGCGCGGACTATGGATTCGAGGTATGCGAGCTGGAATGGGCCGAGCCATTCGAGCAGGCCGAGCGTTCGATCTAGCCAAGATCGCTGTCCGTTCTCGTCTAGCCCTATCTGAGCTATGGACATGTCCAAATCGGTCTCGTCGATTGCCAAGCCATCTCCCAAGTCCACTGCGGGCAGCTTTTCCTGTTCGGATATTGGGTAGCCCAGCAGATAATCTGGGTTTGGGTTTCCGATGCCGCCGTTTGGTCTTCGTTCTGGCAGCGATCGTATGCCGAGCCGTACTTTGCCATGGTGCGCGGCGGCTAGGTATGCGGCTAGATCGCGCGTCTTGCCTTCGAGTTCAGTGGTGTGCTGGAGAATAGCGAGCGCGCTTCCGACCTCGTGGCGGAAGTGAGGTCGCTTGTTTCCCTTGTTACCTTTGCCGCGGCTCTTCGCAAGCAGATCATCGGGCGGCTCATCGCCTTCGTGTGAACCGCTTCGCAGCATCTCTTGGAATTTGGGATGCGCTTTGCCCACATCGTGATACAGCGCAGCCAGCGACACCGCATCTGCGATTTCGGGTTCGGTCAGCCATTGCGACACCGATCCGAGAACCTCGTTCAGACGGGATTCGACATGGCGGGAATGGTGCGCCAGGGTTACCCATCTTCTTTGTGAAGTGGAGTTCGGGTCTGTGTTTTGGCCGTCTTCGGGCGTTCCGTTGGTGTTTTCGCCTTGCAGCTCGACTGGCGACTTGTCATCCGACGGATTCCAGCCGAGTCCAGATGAATAGCCGCCGAGCGCGGCATCCAGCATCAGCGTAGCGCTGGGCTGTACCTGCCTAGCCTGAACTCTTTCCCAGTCGCTGTCCACGAAGTCCCACCTCCACAGCCTGCGCCTATCGTTCTTCTTTGCATAATCTTCGATGCTTTTACCAAGTGGCACGGAGACCGTTTCGAAGTGCTGCATCTTCGGCTCGGTTGACTCTGGCTTCGCGCCGTTCAGGTTGCGCCAGAAGACGGTTACAGTGCGTTCATCGTCGCCGCGTACATACTGGGATACATCCACATAGCTGCCGGACAGGTCTGGGGTGTTATCGAACAGGCCGATGACATCGCGTCTGCGTATGACTGTGAGATGGTCTGCGTCTTCGATGACATCTCCCAGCGTTTCGAGATCGGCAGGGCCGACGGATTCGCCTTCGAGGGATTTCAGCTGCGCGCGCGCCGTCTCCAAGTCTTCCGCTTCGTATGGCGCGGCATCCTGTTTTCGATCGCCGACATCCACCCAGATTATGCTTCCCTGTTCGAACTCACCTGCGCGGTTGCAGCGACCGAAACGCTGCACCATCGACGCCCACGGAGCCAGCTCTGTGATTAGAGTCCGCGCGGAGATGTCCACGCCCGCTTCGACTGCTTGGGTTGCGATCACGATCTTGCCGGGGCCGCTCGGATCGACTTCTTCGGTTATGGCGGCGTTCTTCTGCGCTCGTTCTGGAGAGCGGAATCGAGAGTGTACGAGAATCTTTTCTGCGTCGAGGCTGAACTGTCGAGGGTTGGTTAGTCTCGCGTATATATTCTGCGCTCGTTCCACGGTGTTTACTATTACCAGTGTTAGGCTGCCGCGCTCGTGATTTTCCGATATTAGGTCTGCCATATCGGTGGCATTCTGACTGCCGCCTGTGCGAGCCGATGATTCTGTGAGTATCTTGCGGGCGTCGTGGCGTCTCGCAAGGTTCGTGTTTGCCATGTCGTCCGCGCCGAGCGTTAGAACCTCGGAGCTGTCGGGCGCGGAATGGTCTATGGTGGCGAGCCAGTCCGGTTTCACGGTTGCCGACATCCATATGCTGTGGGATGGGCCGTATGCGCCGAGCTTGCGTCTGAGTCCGGCAAGCTGGGTCGAAGTCGGAAGACCGTTCGCCATCAGCTGAACTTCGTCCATGATCCAGAGGCAGTCGTTGTTCAGGAGGCCGTATTCCACAGGCCACATGGCGGGGCTGCTTCCATATCCGCGGTTCAGCGCGCGCGACAGCAGCATGTCCTGAGTTCCGATGACGATGTACGGCTTTCCCGGCTCCAGATACCACTGCTCGCGCGGTTCGCCGCCCATAAGGGTGACGACGCCGACATCTTCGGACATGTCCAGATTCCCGAGCCATTTGTCGATTCGCTCTACGGTCTGTTCGACTAGGGTTCGCATCGGGAGGCAGTACACCAGCCTGCGCGGAGTCGCATCGCGCACGGCATGTTCTGTGCGCTGGAATCGTCTGTAGAGCCAGCCCAACGCGACGGCTTCGGTTTTGCCCGCGCCGGTCGGGACGCGCAGGAGGGTGGGTATCTGCGGGAACTCGGCGAGCTTGGTTTGGTATGGATATGGCTGATATCCTGTAGCCCGTGTGAAGAAGTCTGAATAGTTCATTAAAATCTCCGTACACCTCGTGTGATATGATATTTGACGCTGCTAATTCAGCACTGACCATAATGACAATGCAGTAACAGTGCCGATAATAAACATTCCAACTCCTATAGCTGTCCCAGCGCCGTAGCCTCTATGTCCGCTCCTCCACACCACACAAGTTCCAAGTACTATGAGGACGGTTGCAAAAATAGCGATAATAATATAGACGGCAATTTCCATGTGAGACGCTTCTTGAAAATAGGTGGGGATTTCCATTTGGGATGCTCCTTATATATGAAGTGTGAGTTTATTCGGCCAATGGAAATCCGATGCGTCTCGTTTCTCCGTCTGTTTGGGCGGCCCCCATGCCGTCTCCGACTTTGGCGCCAAGTCGGAGGCGTTTTTACTCTTCTGCCATGCGCATGCGGCACTGTGTTGGGTCGATGCTGATTAGCATAGCGCGGCTTAGGTGTGTAAAGTTCACTCCGCAGATCGGACGGGAGCGATGTGACTCGATCCCAGAGGGATGTGTCTATCCCGCCGATAGATCGACGCAAAGGGTGGGCGCATCTGCGGGAACTCGGCGAGCTTGGTTTGGTATGGATATGGTTGGTATCCTGTAGTGCGTGTGAAGAAGTCTGAGAAGTTCATTTGGAATGTCCGATCCTTCTCGCCGGATGTATTTAACTTAGTAAACTAATGAAGTCCATATTATCTACTCGATGAGATCATGTCAAGTCGTGGTTTCATCTTGCGCCTGCTTCATCATCATCTTTTCCTTGGCCGTAGTTCCTGATCTCATTGAAGGCCGAGCTCCTTTGAAGCATTAGGTTACCGAGTTAGGTGGCTCGCTGCGTTTTCTTTCCCCGTCTGTTTGGGCGGGGCCCCATTGCCTCCTCCGATTTGGCGCCAAGTCGGAGGCGTTTTTACTCTTCTGCCATGCGCATGCGGCACTGTGTCGGGTCGATGCTGACAAGCATGGCGCGGTTTAGATGCGTAAAGCTCACCACTGCCTGGCCGGGCGGGAGCGATATGACCCTCTCCCAGAGGGGTGCGTCTATCCCGCCGATAGACCGACGCAATCGGCTGATCGTGTTCGAGTCGTTTATGCGGTGCAGGACATAGTTGTTCAACAGGCCTAGCAGCTCGTCTGGCAGGTGCTGCGGGTGCTGGGTTACGAACACGAGGCCGAGCCACCGCTTTCTGCCGCGTTTCGCTATGCGGCTGACGGTCTCGAACAGATTGGGCATCCTTCGGATGCGCTCGGAGGATAGAAACTCGTGCGCCTCTTCGGTGATTACCAGAGTTCGCGGGAGCGACTCTCCAGATTTGACCGCCGCGTCGAATGCGCTCTCTTGCGCCTCCTCTACTCCGCGCAGGATGTCCGCTATGACTAGGTTCTTGATGTCTGCCGATTCCATGTCGGACAGATCTATTATGGATACCGCGCCGGGTCTCGTGAGCTGGCTATAATCCATAGGGTGTACTTCGAGATTTCTGGAGTCGAATACATTCATGCGCCCCAGCCTGAACAGGCGCGCGCGTAACGCTCGCCAGCTCACCGCCGAGCTGGATTTGACCTGATTTACGCGCCTCATCACACTGGCTGCATCTTTTGTGAATGGCGGATAGTACAGGCGAGGGTTGCCTTCTTGTTTGTCGACGACATGCAGGAAGGCGCTCACCACATCTACCAACGCAAGGAGTGTCATGTTCGGGTAGCCTTCTTCGAAGTCGTCCAGCTGCTCTATGCGGCGTTCGGCCTCTTTGTCCGTCTTCCCCATTATCTTTTGAGGGAAGATTCCCAAGTCTCTGAGGAGCAGCTTGCAGATGTTGTATGCTTCCCAGTAGCGCGTCTGTTGAGCGTCGCTCAGGTCGAGTATCTCGCAGGCCGTGTATGGAGACAGGCGGGAGAATGGCGGAGAGAACTCCCGCTTGTCGGGGTGGTTGGGGTTGGTCGTCTCTGTTCCAACGAGATGGTACAGAGACGGCGACGGTACACCCTTCGGCTCGAGCCCGCGTTCTTTCAGCATCTGAACCATATCGGGGTTGTCGGTTGGCTTGCCAATCTCGGTGTATTCGCCCTCGACATCTAGCAGGATGACTGCCATTCCCGCGGCCTGTGCCTGCTGGATGATTCTCGAAACCGTCGTGGATTTGCCGGCGCCGGTGGTGCCGAGAACCCCAGTGTGACGAGGCATGACGGATTTGCGATCCGCCGGTATGCCGACTTCCAAATCGTCATGTCCCGATGCTAGTCCGAGAGCCATACCGCCTTCGCACTGCAGCAGGTTTTTAGTCTGTTCTGCATCTAGCAGAAACACTGGGCTGGAAGGCAAGGGTCTGAATCTAGCGGGGCTCAACACGCCGCTGGATTGCTGCCCCATCAGTTCGATGTGAATGCGTCCGTGATACTGCGGTATCAGCAGCTGCCCGGATCGGGCCTGCACTGTAACGACCAGCGGCGCATCGCCTCGCACTCCATCGGGTTCTGCGAATGGCCCTTCCTGAATAATGCCGATGTAATTGCGTCTGTCTTCTTTGCTGTGTATTCGAACGAGTCCGCGGTTGGGTACGCTGCCCACGCGATCCTTGGGCAGCAGCGCGACGACAGTTCCATCTCGCGCTGCCGGCGTATCGAACATAGTCCAGCCGATAGCGTCTTTTTGATCCAATGGCGGGACGAACTCGTCCAGCCCGTAAAGCTCGGCGCGTATCGCGTTGTCCGGAACGCTCCGGACTGTGTTGCTGGTATTGGCTGTGTTCGGTGGCATACCGTTGATGCTGTCTATTTGGGAAGTGTTCGGTATGGTGTCCATCTGTTTACTCCCCGTGGCTGTGTCTGGTTCTGCGATGGGATCGAGAATAAGAGTCGGTATTATTAGATTTGGCTGCTATATATACTGGTGATACATGCGCGGCTCATACATCGATGGCAGTCCACGGGACGCCTGCGTCGGTGTAGGCGATTCGCATCTGCGGCGCATAGCTGTCTATACCGAAGGTGGTTTTGCAGACGGTTTGGGCGAGGTCTAGCAGTACGGGGTAGCTCCGCTGCTCTTGCAGAACGCTGTCGGCAATGGCGATGAGAGCCGCTATGTGGGCGTGGTCTCGGTGCGCGTAGAATATCTGTGGCGGCCCTATGCTGGATGCGCGAAAGACGCCTCTTACGACTGCATCGCCCACATCCCCTCTGAATTGCGTTAGCTCCGCCCGCTGCGGCGTGGTGTAGTGGCCCGTTCGTTCGATAGACTCGATCTGCTCTTCGATGGTGTCTATGATTGCGTATTCCAACGGCAGCAGCGCGCGTCCGATAGTAAGCAGCATTGCTTCCTGTCGATCGTTTGGGATGAATACGAACCGCCGATGTTCTAACAGCAGCTCTCTCAAAATCTCCATTCCGGCCAACATGAGCGTGTATGAGCTGTCGGAGTCGAGCAGTCCCGCGCCCGACAGCATCTGGAAAGGAGCTGGCCTGCCTTGGCACATTTTCCAGCGCGCGGTGGAGTGTCTGGTTAGGAACATGCGCTCGGCGTAGTCTAGTATTCCTCTTCGGGCGATGCTGCTGATGTGTATGCTGCCTTCGCTGGATCGGCGACGGCTTTCGAGTACTGCTATCATCTCGGTTAGCTGGTCGCGGTTCGGGTCGTGAAAGTCGCGGCGGAACATTCGCTGAGACCATGACTGCTGATCGCCGTTGTATGTAACCATGCACACGCCGATCTGAACGAATGTGAGCGAGATCGTTTCGTGCGTCATGGAGATTCCGTCGCATGCTTCGACTTCTCCGTTGAGCAGCAGTCCGTTGTGGATTTTGGCTATCTGTTCGGGAGTTGCCCGATAGACTCCTGATATGGCGCCCGCGCCCGCCGCCGTCTCGATTTTCGGCAGCAGCTCTTTGCGGACGGAGTTCGCGACGCGACGCTCCTGATCCACTGCGAGGCGAACTTCCTGTTCCATTCGGGCGTAGGTGCTGGCGATGTCTGCGCCCGGTGTCCAAGACGCCGGATCTAGCAGACTGCTCAGATTTTCGACAGGAGCAACGCCATCGTCGGCTGACCACTCGCGCTGAGCGTCTTCTATGGGAACCTTTTCGGTGTTCACTGCGATATATGATTCCTAAGGCTCGCGTTTCTGGGCGATGTTTCTCCGAAGTTGGCCTCGAGCTGTGACAGGGATAATGGCAGGCGAGGATCTGCGCACTCATTTTACCCGTTCCATCTTGCAGGTGGTCTCGAACGCGACATCGGTCGAGGATATTGTCACATAGAATTGGCCCGTAGCGTTTTCATTGGCGATTATGTCAGAGAGTTCGCCGGACAGTCCGCTCAGCCGCGCCCAGTAGCATGTCTCCCAAATGTCTTGTCCGGCTTGTCCTTTATATGTGCCTGGCTCGATATCGATGCCGACTCTATGAGTGCCTGTTTGTATGCTGGCGGATTTCGTATTCTGTGAAGTCTCCGCCGTTTCTACTGTCGTTTCTTTCGCCGTTATGAGTTCCAGATTGCAGGTGGTCTCGAATGCGACATCGGTCGAGGATATTGTCACATAGAATTGGCCCGTAGCGTTTTCATTGGCGATTATGTCAGAGAGTTCGCCGGACAGTCCGCTCAGCCGCGCCCAGTAGCATGCCTCCCAAATGTCTTGTCCGGCTTGTCCTTTATATGTGCCTGGCTCGACATCGGTACCGACTCTATGAGTGCCTGTTTGTATGCTGGCGGATTTCGTATTCTGTGAAGTCTCTGCCGTTTCGTTCTCTATTTCGCATTCGCCTTCGCCGGCGCCCATTATCAGTACTACTAGCAATATCGCTAGCAGTATCTCGATCTTGATCAATCGTCATACCTCACGGTTTTGGCTGGGGATAAGCTGTCTGAACAGACCGCGTAGAGCCTGTTAAGACTTATTCCCGCCTAAAGCCGGATGTGCGACATGCTTGAGACTTGTTAGAACCCGAATTTTTCGGATATGGATTGTCCGCCGCGCCATTGCCAGATCACTCTGTTCCCATAGGATTCTGCGATGGCGCTGGGCAGTCCGAATCTGTGTTCGGATAGGTGGATTGCGGTATCTACGAGCTGGCGAAATGGCAGCCTCCGGTGGGGCGACAGCGAATCCATCAGCGTCGCGCGCGGCGCTAGTATCTCTGTGGCGAGCAGGTCAGCGGCGCATTCCGCCCTCAGTGTCTGCCCGCATCCGTATTCGCCGCTGGGAGTTCTGTCCATGAAGTGCGTAATTGGAGAAGATCGGACATTGTAGAGGCAGGCGTCTATGCGCTCGTTCGGAGTGGCTTTGCGCGAACCATAGAGGACTTCGACATATCCATCGTCCATCATTCGCGCCGCTCGTTCTTGGTGTCGATGCACTTCTATGATGTAGTGCGCGACTTCATGGGCGATGGTGAACCGTTTTTGGGCGTCCTCGTCGTGTATCTCCACTAGTATCGTGGCGCCGCGCGGTCTGACTGCTATGCAGCCGTGCAGATTGCGTTCTCCGGCGCTGGGGATGTGCTCGTCTTGGGGGAGTTCGAAATAGTCGGCGGCGGTGGATGTCGTGAGATCGGCGATTTCCATGACGCTGACGGGCAGCGCGCATGTAGTGGCGTAGCGGATGTCAGCAGGATATGAAGAACGACCGCCGGCGTGATGCCAGAACCAATTTGCCCAATACTCGGCGTCTGCCGTCATGCTTATTTGCCCCGCGCTGTGTCCTCGTCATCGCTGGCGTCGCTGTCCCGCGCTGCGAGCAGTATGGTTTTGTCAGAGGAAGTCTGAACATGGCGCACGATGTTGGCGAGCTTGCCGGCGTCGATATGGAATCGGTTTGCCACTGCTTCCACATCCTCGCGGAAGTGCGGCGGCTCTGAGCGCGGGGAGCGGCACAGCGACGCTGAGTCGATAGTATCGGCCATAAAGCCCAGCTCTTGGGCTACCTCAGAAATATCCATACCCGTCATCTCCGCATATTGGACGAAGTACCAGCCGCAGTAGAATGGGTCTCGAGAAGCGATAGAAGACAGCTTCCGGATCATGCTGTTACTCATTGGTAATTCCTCTGCGCTGGATTCGTTTCTTGATTCTGTCTTTGATTTTCTTGATCTCTCTAGCCTTTTCGCGTTGCGACAGATGCCCAATTCCGACAGCATCCGCGGCGGATTCGGTGCTGCTGTCCCCATCGATCATCAGGCAGAAAACGGCTCGTTCGGTGTTAGTCATTCCTTGCATTGCTTCGGTTGCGAGGCGTTCGCCCTCTATCTTATTTATGGCCTCCTCAGAAACATTATTCCCACTAGATCGGCTGAATCCGACATCTTCGAATGAGATTCGATTCTTCGCGTGGCGGGACTCTTTGCGGAGGAGGTTCTGCAAGTCTCGTTTGGCGGCGAGCTTCAGATATGTCAGCAGACCGCTTCGGTTGGGATCGTATTTCTGCGGTTTCTTGAAATAGTCTGTCAGCGCGTCATGTATCGCCGATAGATATATATCCGGATCGACGCTGGGTCCCATAGAAACAAACTGGTATCTCAGGTATCGTTCGAGGATCGGCGTGACAATCTGGAATGTGTCCAGCGACGCTACTGGATCGTTTGCAAGAAGCCGCTCATGCAGGCGAAGCAATTCGGTATTCTGATCGGAATAGTCTCGCAAGTTCACCTCACAACCATCAAAACGAGATTCGGTGCATATTCGGATACAGCATAGTGAGCGTCGCAGAGAGTGTATCCATATACCGCGCAAGTGTCCACATTCTCACTTTGCGCTGGCATATTCCTCACGCGTATCGACTTTACGGGGCAGAGGGGCCATAACCTTCACAAACCTTTACAGCCATAATCGCCGATCTCGTTTTTAGTGAGATCGGCGATTGCCTGAAGTGCCCTCGGTCTTTACTAGCATAAAGCTAGGCAAATCCCATCAACGCTTCTACATGGCGGTCCGTAAAAACGCGGACTATCGCTCTCGATATGCTAGCGGTGATGTGTACTCGAGGCTGATGTATCTCATGTATACACCACCACCATATCATTTTCTATGATTCATCGAGATGTGTAATAACACGAGCGCCACCCTGTCGTTCGAAGGATATCCAACCCAAGTGCGCGCTCTCTCCAACTTGGACAGTCATTCCTCCTCTTCTCACTAAACCAGAACCATCAGGCAGGTGAGCTGCGATAAATGTTCGATCACTACCCACGCAGAACTCGTTCGGCATCAGAGACACTCCGACACGACAAACAGTGGCACGATCGAGCAGTTCATCCTGTTCATCTGCGGTGGGTGCGGAATTGAATTCGTCAACAGTAGGAGCAGGAAGAGGCGTAGAAGTAGGTTCGGGTGTGGGCGTTGGTGTAGAAGTAGGTTCGGGTGTGGGCGTTGGTGTAGAAGTAGGTTCGGGTGTGGGCGTTGGTGTAGAAGTAGGTTCAGGCGTGGGTGTTGGTGTAGAAGTAGGTTCGGGCGTAGGTGTAGGTGTAGAAGTAGGTTCGGGTGTGGGCGTTGGTGTAGAAGTAGGTTCGGGTGTGGGCGTTGGTGTAGAAGTAGGTTCAGGCGTCGCAGTGGGCCTAGGTGTTGCTGTGGGTTCAGGGTCGGACACTTCTATAACGCCTTGGGTGACACGACCATTTTCAACTCGGCATCCGCCACTGGAGATACAAGTATAAGTGGCGCGACTGTTTCCCCAAATCCCTCCATTATCGAAGGCGACTATGATGCCTTCAGGTGTTGTAGCCGCGTTCAATCCCCAGAGTCTTACCCTTCCTTGGCTCATGCTTTGTCTGTCATGCGGAAAGTCAGGAACTGTGGCATCCACGCCATATTGATTGGCAGGCAGGGGCGTAGAAGTAGGTTCAGGCGTGGATGTTGGTATCTCGATCGGCAATGCTGCAACGGTCGTTACGGTCGGCTCTGGCGCTGAGCTGGTGAGCGATTCAGCGGTCGGCGCAACAGTTGCGGGGGTGGACGGCTCTGGTTCGTCGCAGCCAGCCATAAGCGCGATGGACGACAGACACAGAAATCCTATAACACCCAGTGAGAAACGAACCGCTCTTCGTTCGAGTTCACAGTTCCAAATATGAAGAGATAGCGGCATAATTGTCAAGTCTCGCTTCCTACTAGGGATGAAATTGCCAACGGGGAACATATCAGATCGGCACGCGCTAGAGTAACGAGAAACCGAGCCGCGTTTCATGCCTTTTATAGGCAGGCTACCTCCTGCTCTATCCGCGCTGCGCCGCCAGTTCACACCTGAGTGGCAAGGCATTACTCCGGGTGGAGTTCGAGATCAGCTGATGGATAACTGGAGGGGTATAGATAATCTGGATCAGGAGATGGCGCTCTCTGCTTGTCGTTCGTAGGCTAATCGGACGACGCATTCGACTATCTCCGTAGTTGGCGTGTCTGGTCCGAAGGTGGCCGCCTCGAAGTCCTTGTCGATGGCTGGCCGCTGGGTTTCATCCAATTCCAGATTAGCCAAGCGGCTTTCGTAGTAGATCGGCACTGTGGCCTTGTCCTCTACAGAACGCTGGATGTCGTAGATGCTGATATAGTCGCCGAATACTGCCCGGGTGTTGGCGTCCTCCAACTCGATGGGCGTGCCGGTGAAGCCGACGAAAGAGGCGTTGGGCAGGGCATCGCGCATATGGCGGGCGTATCCGTCGATGAAGTCGTACTGGCTGCGGTGGGCCTCGTCTGCGATTACCACGATGTTGCGCCGTTTCGATAGTGTGGGGTAGGCATCGCCTCGCTCTTCGGGGAAGAATTTTTGGATAGTGGTGAACACCACCCCGCCGGACTCTACGGAGAGCTTCTCTCGCAGGTCTGATCGACTCTCTGCCTGCGTCGGCGGCTGGCGCAGCAAGTCTTGGCAGCGGGAGAATGTGGTGAAAAGCTGGTCGTCCAGGTCGTTGCGGTCGGTGAGAACTACGATGGTGGGGTTTTGCATGGACGGCTCACGGACGATAGCTCCGGCGTAGAAGGCCATAGTTAGGCTTTTGCCTGACCCTTGGGTGTGCCAGACCACCCCGATACGGCGGTCGCCCGGTTCCCCGCCGGGTTTGGTTCCCGATTCGTAGTGGCCGGCTGCTTCGCCAATCCGTTTCCCTTCCTGCTGCAGCGCCGCCCGCTGAGTTTCGCGGACGGCGGCGTGGACGGCGTGGAATTGGTGATAGCCGGACATCTTCTTGACCAGCTTGCCGCTGCCATCGTCATCGAACACGATGAAGTCTCGCAGAAGCACCAGGAATCGTTCTGGTTGACAGACGCCTTGCAGCATCACTTCCAACCCATTCGATTTTGGGGTGGCTAATCTTTCGCCGGTGATAGTGCGCCAGGGTTTGAACCACTCCCTCCCTGCGCTGAGGGTTCCTACGCGGGCATCCAGGCCGTCGGAGACCAGGAGTATTTCGTTCATGGAGAACAGCGTCGGCAGTTCAGCTTGGTATGTCTGTAGTTGTTGCCAAGCTGTCCATATTGCGGCTTCCGCGTTGGTAGGTTTCTTCAGTTCGATGACGCCAAGGGGCAGGCCGTTGAGGAACAGCGCGATGTCCGGACGGCGGCGGTTCTGGTTCTCGGTGACGGTGTATTGATTGACGGCTAGCCAGTCGTTAGCCGATGCGTCGTGGAAGTCGATGATCTGTGCCTGTACGCCGCGTATTGCTCCGTCTTCGGTTCGGTATTCCACTGTAACGCCGTCAACCAGCATTCGATGAAAGGAGCGATTTCTGGCCTCTAGCGTTGCCCCTTCGGGTTGGGTCAACTTGCGGAGAGCGTCATCCTTTGCTGAGCCGGGCAATTGCGGATTCAGGCGGGTCAGGGCGTCCTGTATTCGTCCTTCCAGCGCCACCTGCGCGTAATCGTCGCGTTCAGTGTTGGGAGCGCCGGGGGCGATGTCCGGGCCGTGTGCTGCTTGCCAACCGAGCTCCTCTAGCCATTCGAGCGCAGTCTGTTCGACATCGGCTTCGGTAATGGGCGCGTTCCTATGCCAGAATCAGCCGTTCGCAGTAATTCGCATTGTGCATCATATTTTCACTACAAACGCTGTTGTATATCATGATACGCCCTTTGGTGATATGCAAATTGTTTTGTCTTCAATTGGTGATATGCAATCTACTCGTTAGCTTCCGCCAATTGGAGGAGTCTGTCAAATGCCAGGAGCGCTGGACGGCTCCCACGGGCTTCACTCAGTACGACCAACATATCGCTGTTGCGCAGAACCCGTAGTATCCGGGATGCCGTAGAGAAGGAAATCCCGGAGTTCGCTACGAAGTCGGATGATCGGAAGATGGGCTTCTCAAAGATCCAATCGAGAGCCCGAACGCTGTACTGGGAGCGGGTTTCGTCAACCATCCATTCCTTGAGTTCATTGTAAAGAGTCAGAATATTTCGGGCTTTGAGGAGATTGAGATTCGCCTGTTTTGCTATTGCCGTAAGGAAAAACTCAGACCAGCCAGTCCAGTCATCGTCGCGGGATACTGCCAGCAACCGCTCATAGTACTCGTCACGGTATTGGTCGAGAAAACCGCTGATGTAGAAGTGTGGAGCCTCCAAGATGCCTTTGGCGACCATGTAGAGTGGAACTATCAACCGACCTATCCGTCCGTTTCCATCTAGGAAGGGGTGGATTGACTCGAATTCGGCGTGAACGAGCGCCAGTTGAACCAAAGGATCCGGTTCCTCTGAGTGGATGAATTTCTCCCATGCATCCATGGCGTTCGGCAAATGCTCTACCGGGCAAGGCACAAAGTTTGCGTTATCTATAGTAGAACCGCGAGGGCCAATCCAAACGCTGTTAGGTATGCGGCGGTATTCGCCCGGCGCTTTGTCTTGCCCCCGGACGCCCCGCATCAGGATGCGGTGAGCGTCGCGAATGAGCCTCGACGACAACGGTATATGTGCCAGCTCGCGGGTGGCGGTGTCTAGGGCAATTCTGTAATTGATGACTTCGTACGCGTCGATACGCTTGGCTGGGTCGTCAATGGGGTGTCTCTCATCCGCCTGAAATGTGAGCACCTGAGTCAGTGTCGTCTGTGTGCCCTCGATACGGTTCGAGTAAACAGCCTCCTGTGTCGCAAGCGGCGAAATGAGGACGTTTGTGTTTGGGATGCTCTCGAGCATCGCGCCATATGCAGCCACTGCGGAGTGCGCTCGCCCGATAGTAGGCACGAGCCTAGCCCAATCCAAATTCATGGGAGGGAACTTGCCAAGGTGATACGGCGTTGCGGACATGTTCGTTCCCTCCTCACCCGTAACTCCCTCTGAAACCAACTTTGGCAGCGGCTTCAGCGACGGTGGTCATCGGAGCCTAGCTTCCTAACTTCAGAACTTCCAAGAAACGACTGGTTACCTATTTTTTACATCGATCAAAACAGCAGGTCATCTATTAGCTCTAGCGACAACGAACCTTTATGAAATTTATAATTATCTCCAGTCATTCGCTTCAAGTGGTCTGCGATAGTAGGGGAATCAGAATTAAAGGCAAACGCTTGATTGACTTGGGTATTGCTATTGAATACCTTTATGATAGATACCGTTTGTTCTGGTGACAATTCGTCAATATATGGCAAAAATTCTGCTAGAGAATTGGAACGAGAGAAACTGCCAGATTTGGCAAGCGCGATAATGTAAGCGTCCTTGACCATGTTTGTGAGCCTCTTATCCTTGAGAAGCAATGTGAAAATTTCACGCGAAATTTCTGCATTACTTTTGTCGGACCCAGATATAGCCTGGTACCTGCCTATAAACCCATAAGGGTCTTTCCCTAATCGAACGGGAATAATCGGTACTTTACGCCCAACGGCAACTCCAATCTCTTGATCAGTCCAGTCGCTCTTATCGAACTTTTCGGTGAGCAAGGCCACCATAATATCCATGCTAAATAATGCCTGTTCCATTTCGGATTGCCACTCCTTCATTGGCTCGATGTCTTCGTGCGCTACGAAGCACGCGATGCCATAGGAGTTCAAGTGTTTTTTGATCTCTGTTGCAAGTGTTTTTCTTTCAGCTTTGTGGCTAATGAAGGCACGAATTGCACCCTTGTCCCACAACTGGTTTGAGCTATCGAACTCTCTATTATGCATCATCCTCAAGAATTTCCCTCCACTCTGACCGCCCCCGACACCAGCTTCGGCAGTAGCGCATCACGCTGGGCGGTTAGGGCGTGGGATTCTACATTGGTTGTTATATATTTAGAAAGCAACTCGCCTATGATTGGGTCAGTAGCCGAAAATAAGGTATAGTCCGGAACTGTTTCGAGTACCAGTGTTGCGCAGTCGCCGAGAGTAATATCTCGCCATGCGCCATTCACCTTATCTTCGGTATCGGCTGACGGCGGCGACACCTTGTGGTCGGGCCGGATGTCCACCGGGTTAGTCGAGGAATTCATTCTTCTCTTGCAACTCCTTCAATAGCGGTTCCGTCGGTATGTCTCGATTCTGGCAGTTTCCCATTGTTATTTGCCTGACTGATCCGCGAATTGCCGCCGCACTGCCCCGGTGCCTACGAATTGGGAAAGAAGGCGGTAGTTGCCCAGTTCATGGCGAACACGGCCGGCGATGATTGCGGGGTGGACTTGGGCTTCCGACGCCATTTGGAGTACGGCCATAGGTCGCGGGTTCTCTAAGAGGATGCCGTCTTCCCAGATTTTCGGCGGTATCAGGGCGTCTTGGGCCAGCTGATCCGCCTCCTGCTCTGCGGGGTCTCCCCCGCTGGATTCGACACCGCGAAGGCTGAGGTCGTCCACAAAGCCGTCGCCGTTGTCGCCTAGATGAAACACCACATGGCACAGTTCGTGCAGCAGCGTGAACCAGAAGTTGTCGATGCGGTCGTAGCGCAGCGTCAGGCCGATTACCGGCCCGCTGTTGGGAAGCCGCAGGGCTGCGCCGTCGAGGTGTGTCTTGGGCAGATGTTTCAGATATTCGAGGCAGATGCCATGTTGGGCTAGGAATCCCTTGGCCCGTGCCGGGCCATCTTCGAATATACTCATCTGCGCGACTTGGCGGAGGAGTTGGGGGCCGACTTTATCGTACTGGTATTCGACGGGCAGCGGCCTTTCTACCGCCTGGGCCAACACCTGCCAACACCATGCTCGGAGGGCGTAATCGTCGGTCTTGGCGTTGATTCTGCGGCCATCGTTCTTGCGGTACAAGGGAGCGGCGGCGAACGCTTGCCCTCCAGCACGTTTCATTAGGCCTGTGACCAACTCTTCGGCCTGTTCCTTCATGTTTTGGACATGGGGAATCCAGCCTGCCTTGGCCATAGCTTTAAGAGGGAATCTGCTGTATTCGAGATTCGGGGAAGTGTTTGGCAAGCTGCCCCCGGGTTCCTGCAAGAGAACATCGGCTGGTATTTTCAGGTGTCGGTGCAGCGCGCGAGCCATGGACATGGTGATTGCCCGTTTCCCCGAAAGTACTTCCGAGACCTTGGCCCGGCTCCCGATAAAAGGAACTAGATCGCGCTGTGTCAGGCTGTCCTGATCCATTCGGAACTCGATTGCGGAAATGAGGTCGGGAAAGCCGATGGGATGGCGCCGCTCTTCGTAAAGTTCCACCAAGTCTGTAAGCATATCGAGTTCGACCCGAAAAGGGGCATCGATATCTTCGATTTGTCCCTCTGGCCCTGACAGCGCGTCCATCAGCTCGGTGATCCGGGCCAGCGCGGCGTCATAATCCTCTTCTGAGCGAATCGCTCGTATTTGCATCATGTCTATATTTCCTTTGCATCGATACGGTCATATTTTCTGTGAGTGCCTACAAAGCGTATGTAAACTGTTCGACTTGGGTAGAATATCCTGACGATGATTCGATAGCGGTTATTCAGGATTCGGAAAATTACACGATCCGGGCCGACAATGCTGGCTTTGGGATACTGTTCCATGACCTGAGCCGGAGTGGACCAGTCGGCTCGTTCCACCTCTCTATACCATGCCGATAGCGGCTGTTCGGATTCGGGATGACGCTTCCAGTATTCCCGGAGAGCTTTTTTCGATATGATTCGCACAGCAGGGTGTCAAACTTCTAAATATATCATATAGTAATATGTTCCCATATTTGCGCTAAGAACTCAATGCAATAATGGGTAAGATAATGCAACTAAGAAGAGGTAGGGGTTTATGAAGGCTAGTCGAGCTTTAGCCAAACCCCAGCCGCTTCAGGTTCGCCTCGATAGCCGCGTCCAGCGTGGCGGCCTCGGCCTGCTGCTCTCGCCATTGGGCGGTTAGGCGAGTCATCTTGTCCGCGAATGGCTCGCCGTCGTCGGGCTGTGCCTCAGCGCCGACATAGCGGCCCGGCGTGAGGACATGGCCGTGTTTGCGGATCTCTTCCAGCGTTCCACTCTTGCAGAATCCGGGGATGTCCATATAATCGCTCGTCTCTCTCGCGTCTCGCCAGGCATGGTATGTATCTGATATGCGCGAGATTTCCTCCGGGGACAGGTCTCGGTGTGTGCGATCCACCATGTGACCTAGCTTGCGGGCGTCGATGAACAGCGTTTCGCCTCGTCGTCTTCCCTTGTCGCCGCGTCCTTTGCGCAGGAACCAGAGGCAGGCTGGTATCTGGGTCGAGCGGAACAGCTGCCCCGGCAGGGCGATGATGCAGTCCACTAGGCAGGCTTCGATCCTCGTCGTCGCGATGTGGTCACATTGCGCCTCGCTTTCGGAGCTGCTGTTCCTCTGTCGTTACATCAGCGAGCGGCGCTAGCTTTTGCTGTCCGCCGCCTCGCTGTAGGTGGTGGCGAAGTTCGTATCGCAGAGCCATCGGTGGAACAGCTCGTTGTCGCTGAACTGCTTGAACAGCTCGATGGGGTCTGCCATCAGCTCGTTCACGGCGCGTTCGAGGGCGCTGTCGTGTTCGATCCGCGCGTTCTGCCGGTCGGAGTTGGCCATAGCGTTTTGGTACGCCCGGTCTTCGGCAACCTTCATGGGCAGCTCTTCGGTAATCACCTTTTCGATCTTGTCCTTGTCTTTCCAGTCGATATCGCCGAATCGGTCGTTGAAATCCCTGAGGATATAGGAGAGGGGCAGCATATCCGGTTCGGCATTCTGCCCGCCGCCGCTGGTGGACATCGGCTCGATCTCGGCATCCTCGTTCGGAATCTGTATATCCTGCGCCGCCTGCTTCTCTACTCGGTAGCTGTCCATGTCGATAGTGTCGAGGAGGCCCTTCGACAGGTCGTTCTCGATGGGCGCGGGCAGCTTGGGGACGAGGAAGGTCAGGAAGATCGACAGCTTTTCCCACTCGGCGTTGGTGTATGGCAGGATGGCCGCCAAGAATCCGTATGCCCGCAGGAATGCCTTCGCCTTGCCCTTGAAATCCACCTGCCCATCCTCATCCATATCCTCACTGTCGCGGTAGCGCGATACGCAAGCGTCTAGGATAGGGTCGAGCTGGTCTCGGCCAGCGCCTGAGAGGTAGCGTTCCACCAGTTCATCCACCTGCGTTGGGCTGTAGATCTGGTAGCTGTCGAGGGACGCTTCGAGATCGTGCAGCCTGTTGGGGTCGGTCTCTTCGGCCAGGATCGTAGTACGGTAGTAGTCGGCGAAGGCGTCTTGGATCGTGTCCGCGTCGTTGGCGAAATCCAGCACGAAGGCATCATGTTTCTTCGGGTGCGCCCGGTTGAGGCGCGACAGCGTCTGCACCGCCTTCACGCCCGAAAGCGGCTTGTCCACATACATAGTGTGCAGCAGCGGCTCATCGTAGCCGGTCTGGAACTTGTCGGCGCAGACTAGAAAACGGTACGGCTCTTCCCGAATCTTGTCGGCGATCAGGTTGGACGAGAACCCGTTGAGGGATGCCTCTGTAACCTTCGCGCCGCCGTATTCATGCTCGCCGGAGAATGCGACGATAGCTCGATATGGGCTCTTGCGCTCCTTTAGGTAGTTCCGGATGGCGTAGTAGTAGCTGATTGCTCGCTGAATGCCGTTGGTGACCAGCATGACCCGCGCCTGTCCGCCGACCTTCTGCAAGCCGGCCACCTGCTCGTGGAAGTGATCTACCATGATTTCGGCCTTGATCCTGATTGCGCGTTCGTGATCTTCCACATAGCGGCGCAGCTTCTTACCCGCTCGTTTGGAGTCGAACTCCGGGTCTCCCTCCACCGTCTTGACCAGCCGATAGTAGCTGTCCACCGGCGTATAGCGTTCCAGCACATCTATGATGAACCCTTCTTGGATGGCCTGTTTCATGGTGTAGCTGTGGAATGGCTCGCGCTTGGTATCGTCGCCTTCTGCCATAGGCTCGCCGAATATCTCCAGCGTCTTGTTCTTGGGTGTGGCGGTGAAGGCGAAGTAACTGGCGTTGGACAGCATTTTCTTGCTCTCCATCAGCCGGTTGATCTTGTCTTCGGTGGTTTCGTCTTCGTCTTCGTCTTCGTCTTCGTCGCCGGCCTCTCCCAGCGCCATGGAGACGGATGACGATGTTTTCCCGCCCTGGCTGGAGTGCGCCTCGTCGATGATGATGGCGAAGTTGCGCCCCCGATGCTGGCTGCCGATAGCGTCCAGGATGTACGGGAACTTCTGCACTGTGGTTATGACGATGCGCTTGCCATTTTCCAGCAGGTCGCGGAGGTGGCTGGAGCTGTCGGCGTGTCCCACGACGGCGCCGACCTGGACGAACTGCCGGATAGTCTGGTTGATCTGCCTGTCCAATACCTTACGATCGGTGACGACTATGATCGAATCGAAGAGCGTTGCGCCGTCTCGCTCGAGTCCGGTGAGCTGGTTCGCCAGCCACGCGATGGAGTTGGATTTACCGCTGCCCGCCGAGTGCTGGATCAGATACCGCCGGCCGACTCCCTTGCGGGACGCGTCGGCTAGCAGCTTGCGTACCGCATCCAGTTGGTGATAGCGCGGCCACAGCTGCTCCCGTCTCTTGCGTCCTGTCTTCTCGTCCTTCGACTCTATTAGCTGGGCGTAGTTCTCGATGATGTCGGTCAGCCCCTGGCGGGTGAAGATTTCCTTCCACAGATAGTCCGTCTCGAGGCCGTTGGGATTCGGCGGATTGCCCGCGCTGCCGTCTTTTCGGCCTCGGTCGAATGGGAGGAACCACGAATTTTTGCCCCGAAGATGCGCGCAGAACTTCACTTTGTGATCGTCCACGGCGAAGTGAGCCAGGCAGCGGCCAAGCTCGAAGAGCTTCTCCTTGGGGCTGCGGTCGCGCTTGTACTGTTCGACGGCGTCATCCACCGTCTGCTTGGTCAGGCTGTTCTTCAGCTCGAAGGTAGCCACAGGCAGGCCGTTGACGAACAGGCACAGATCGAGGGCAAGCTGGGTTCGGTTCGGGCTGTAGCGGAGTTGGCGCGTTACGCTGAACCGATTCTGGGCGTAGAGGATCTTTGCCTTCTCGTTCCCCGCTGTCGGTGTGCCGTAGAGCAGGTAGATGTAGTGCTGACGGTGCTTGACGCCTTTGCGCAGTACATCGACAGAGCCGCGCTTGGAGATTTCACTTTGCAGGCGCGCCAGGAACTTGCGCCGTGTCGGGCTGTCGCGGTCGATATCCAGCGATTCGGCGGCATCGCGCTGGGTGGCATGAAGAAAGGCGGAGAGCTGCGCGAGGTCTATGCAGTACTCTCGGTCGTAGTCGTTTGGGTCGCCGTAAATCCAGCCGGCGCCGTAGCTGGACGGACGCTCCCGCACCGCGCTGTCCTGCGCCGAGTCGTCGGGCGGCTGTCCTGTCAGCGTCGCGCAGATGAGGCTTTCGAGGCCGCGTTCGCTGGTGTCGGTGGTCATGGCAACTTTCCTTCCAGCATGCTCTTGGTATGTTCCTGTCCGATAGAACATGCTACGCGCGGTATTCTAGGGGAGTCTCGATCTGGTGACGAACGCTGGTGACGAGCGTGGAGGATAGCTCGGAGGATAGCTCGATTGTGGGGCGTCGGCCTGCCTCTGCCTATTGAGACAGTTCGAGCCAACCCTTCTCTCGGAGTACTCGGAGAGCCAACTTTATCTGGCGCTCCGAGAACCGACGCTTACGCGGCCCCCACGCATATGTGTTGGCAACGACTTCCTCCTCCGTTGGAGATCGTGTTGCCGCTGGATTTGTGCTGGCGACCCAGTTTACCGTAGCCAGCAGCTCTAGGCCGAACGGCGATTCGAACCCATCGACCAATTCCCCCACCTTGTCCAAGCGATCTTTGGTCGCATGATGACCCTTTATGTATGCGTCTGCGTCTTCCACTGCGCCCGGCACCAATTCGAGTCGTTTATTGGGCGCGTCGCCCCCATCCTTATAGCCCGATATAAGATGGCCTTCCACAGATTTCAGTACATGTCTCATGTTTTCAGCATATGGGCCATAAGGCCCTTTCTGGAAGTTCAGCTTCAGCGGTTCACCCGCCAGCTGCATGAAGTACATCAGTTTATGCACCTCCAGCAGTGTTACGAATGGATCGAGCAGGCCTTGGAGATAGCGGTGCATCAAACTGACCAGAGCTGCCCGTCCGGGCGTCATCTTCGGTACATCAGTGGATCGGTTGGGACGACCGTCAGCCGGAGAGCTTCCCGGCTCGAATACGATGGCTTCCAAATCGTCCAGCTCTTTCAGCGCCGATACGATGCGTGGGCGTATCTCGGACCACTTCAAGCCGCCTAGCCCGCTTGCCAGAGGAGGAATGGCGATCGATCTGATGCCGCGCTCCCTTATTTCCTGGATGAGGGCCTCGAGGCCAACTTCGACATCCTCGATACGGCTCTTGCCGCGCCAATGGCGCTTGGTAGGGAAGTTGATGATGTAGCGTGGATTGGTCAGCTGCCCCGTCTCGAAGACGAACATCCGGCCTGGCCGAACTTCCTGACGCTTGCAGGCTGCCGCGTATGCTTCGAAGTTCTCAGGGAAGACATTCTTGAACTGGAGAGCAATTCCACGCCCCATGACACCTACGCAGTTGACGCTGTTGACTAAGGCTTCGGCATTTTCTGTGAATATATCGCCGCTCTTGTACTCGATCATGACGATTCCCTCCTCGTCAATAGTATCAAGAGTATCGAGTCAATAATACCAGTTCTGTTCGATCTCGACTGGCGGGCGATGGGTGGACGCTCGTATCGCCTCCAACGCTCGATTTCGGATGCCATGGGACTGAACGCCGACACGAGAGATCGATGACCAGGGCAACGAATGTTCTGCTAAGAACTCGGCCTGTTTGGACTCTCTGACATCGGGGCTGCTCCACCAGTTGGTGTGTATTGCATCCCAGTCAATTTCGTCTAGCCGGGCCAAGTCTGAGTAATCCTCGAAGTAGCTGGACCCTGCGTTGGACAAGTGGTACCGCCTGCGCCGAGCCGCGCGGCCTCTGCATCGCACCAGAGCCATCCGTCCGCGATGATCGAGGGCAATCGATCGACATGCGCGATATGGTATATCTTTGGATTCGCAGGTACAGGCACTGTCAAGATTCAGCACCGGCGTATATATACTCACTCCGCTTTTCGATATCGCCGGTCGGAGATTCTGATTCTTCCGGCCGCCACTCCGCCGCCTCGCGCACATCCAGCTTGCCTGTGACTACATCCGCGATGAGGCGTTCGCGGTACTCTTGGAGCAGCTCCACTTGCCGACGGGCGCGGGCGATGGCCGCGTCTATGTCACCCGTCGCCCGGTCGAGGTGTTTTACGATGGCGCGCTGCTCGGCTAGGGGTGGGAGGGGAAAGAGCAGATATTTAAGCTGACTGCTGTAGATGTGCATGATAGTAACACCGCGCGCCATCATAGATTTCTGCGTTTGAGCTGCGGGACAGTCCAGTGCGTAGCCAGCAAACTTGGGTTCCATTGGAATTGTTGGTCGGAATATAATCAAGTCTCCGCCGCAAATAACTCGAGTATGCATTAAGTTGACTGCGGATTTACCGATTTCCTCTATCGTCTCTCCCGACGCGGGGAAAAGAATATCGCCCCTATTGATTGGGGTGTATGCACTTGCTTTTGTTGGTGAAACATAGCTCCGAGTTTGGGTTATGAAGCATTTGTGCGTAGTGTAGAGATCTCCATACCGGATACAGGGTATCCCTCTGGGAACTTCGTCATTCTTCGTCCCTCCGGAACCTTTGGAGAAGGCGCCAATCTTTCCAAGTTGAACAACCTCCCAATGCGCCGGCACATCGCCCAGCCACTCGACGCCGGATGGACGGAGACGGACATTGTGGTCGATGCCGCGTGTGACGGCGCGGCTGATGAGGGCCTGGCGCTCTTCTTCCAGCAGCTCGATGAGCTTCTGCTTGGCGTCGATGTAGCGTCGGATGCGGGTGTCGGCGTGGTCGAGGTGTTTTACGATGGCGCGCTGTTCGGCTAGGGGTGGGAGGGGAAAGAGCAGATCACCGATAAACTTCCAATCAGCGCGGGGCATCTTGGCTCCGAAAGTCGAAGAGTCTATTGCGTCTATCACGGGCTTCGAACGGAGTAATTGTTCGAGATAAAATGTCGACAAGTGAGCGTCATGGGGGCGGAGTACCAAGAACTCACCCACGCACACACCAGAACGCTTCGGGCATGTAACTTTAGCTAGATAAGGACGCAGTTTGCCGAAAAGCACATCCTTAGCCTTGAACCTCTTCACTTGCCCGCTAAAGCTGACTCCATCACCAGCGTTACTGCTGACTCGACCTGTCCAACTCTCCACATGTTCAAGGGCCAGATATAGTTCGTCATCAAGATGTTCTCTGGTCAAGTCGATGATGTTCGTAACGCATCCTTTAACTCGCCGTACTTCCCAATGCGCAGGCACATCGCCCAGCCACTCGATGCCGGAGGGTTTGTAGGCGGGGTAGGGTTTGGTGGTCGTCATGGCTCGTTCGTCTTGTGTCCTGTCTGAGGGCTACTCCGAACCCTCGGCAAAGATGGTGATGTATGGCTGGTAGCAGAAGACGCGGTTGCGATTCTGGCCGGTAACTTCTTCTAGGATGCCTGTCTCGACAAGGCGGGAGACCAAGTTGTTGGCGGCAGTGTAGCTGGCGCCGATTATCTCTTGGACATCGGTCACAGCAAGATAAGGCTGTTTATAGAGGTGTTCCAGTATGAGATGTCCATTCCCTGCCGCGCGGCCAAGGCGCGCGGTGACGGCGGCGCGGTGCTTTTCGCGCAGAGCGAGGATGCGCTGGGCTGTTCTTGCGGCTTCTTCGCTAACTTCAGCGACACCCTGCAAAAAGAATGTCAGCCAGCTCTCCCAATCCCCCTTATCGCGCACGGCCTGGAGACGGTCGTAGTACTCCGCCCTGTGCTTCTTGAAGAAGTAGGAGAGATAGAGAACAGGCTTTTGCAAGATACCGTTTTGAGTAAGAAGAAATGTGATGAGCAGCCTCCCTATGCGACCGTTTCCATCGAGGAAGGGGTGAATCGTCTCGAATTGAGCATGAATTAGTCCCAGTCTGACGAGGTCCGGAAGGCTGCTGGGTTCGTGCAAGAATGTCTCCAGCTCACCCAGGATTCTGGGCACCTCATTGGGAGGCGGAGGTACAAAAGCGGCTTCTTGGAGCGTACAGCCGGCTGGCCCGATCCAGTTCTGTGAAATGCGTAATTCCCCCGGTTGGAGTTGTTCGCCTCGTACATTCCGAAGCAGACGCTCATGGATTTCTCTGATAAGCCGGACGGAAAGTGGCAGGTCGTTCAGGCGATTCAGCCCGTGGTTCATGGCCTGCACATAGTTGATTACCTCGTTCACATCATCGATATTGCCACGCGAGTGAAGCCGCGCCTCCGCTGACAACACATCCTGAAGTGAGCTTTGAGTTCCCTCTATCTGGCTCGACAGCACAGCCTCTTTACGCATATACATGAATACGAAAAGATCGGGGTCGGGCAGTGTCTGGATGGAACCGTCGAGCCTGCCTATGGCACGGTCGGCCTCGGATAACAATGTCTGAAGCTTGCCTGCCAGACGCACCGCCGGTTCTGGTGGGAGCGGGGCAGGTATGAAAGCGCGGTAGCCCGTTGGCTGAGTGATGTAACGCCCTGCTCTGCCGGGTACGGCTGTTGAGTCTATTTTGGAATCGGACATCTTGCCACAAAGACTATCTATGACTATCTATATGTTTGGAATGTTCGATATGGGGTCATTTCGGTTCCATATTAAAGGCAGGGTTCGATATAGAGAGCATCCTGTTCCATATTAAAGGCAGGGTTCAATATAGGATGCCTTATAGGATGCCTTTTGCTCAGCGGGACGGCCCCACAATCTCCGCCAGCAGTCCTACTGTCTCCCGCTCCAGCGCGAGGATGTCTGCTCGGATGTCTTCCAGCGGGCGCATCGGCTGGGGCTTGTAGAAGTGGCGGGTGAAGCTGATTTCGTAGCCTGTCTTGACGCTGCGGGGTACATACCATGCGTCCGGGGCGTAGGGCAGTACCTCGCGGCGCAGGAACGCTTCTATGCCACCCTCTTCTAGCAGCGATACTTGCTCGGTGTCTCTCGAGTTCGTGTCCGGTTCGTATTCGACGACGGCTGGCTTGCCGCCTATGGTGGCAGGGAACAGGCCGCGCAGCGGGTCGGGTTTCACGCCCCTTTTGTGGATTCTCTTTATGACCGGTGGCGCGGAGTCGGAGCGTCTGCTTTTGTCCTCGAGGGCCTCGAGGGCCTCGAGCGCCTTGAGCGCTCGGATCTCCTTGGCTGTGTAGGCGCGTTCTGGGTCGATGCCCTCCAGTCTCAAGGGGCGCTCGACGGTCGTCTTCTTGTATCCAAAGGCCTTGTTGGGGAATATCTTGGATTGCTCCGTCTCCTCGAAGGCCATGAAGACTTCGCAGACGCGCTGGATGATCTCTTCTGACAGCTCGCTGTTCTTGCTGCCCATGTTTTTGCGCAGCGGGCTGTACCACTGGGAGGCGTCGATTAGCTGTACTTTTCCTCGTCGATGTTCTGGCTTGCGGTTGCTCAGTATCCATATGTAGGTGGCGATGCCGGTGTTGTAGAACATATTGAGCGGCAGAGCGACGATGGCTTCGAGCCAGTCGTTTTCGATGATCCAGCGTCGGATGTTGCTTTCGCCCTGTCCTGCGTCGCCGGTGAAGAGGGCGCTGCCGTTATGCACTTCGGCGATGCGGCTGCCGAGTGGCGTATCGCGCTTCATTTTGCCGAGCATGTTGGCTAGGAACATCATCTGGCCGTCGCTGGAACGGGTGATGAGGGAGTGTTCGGCGTTCTCGCCATGTTTAACGCCATGCTCCACGATAAACCGCGGGTCTATGATGCCCGATTTGCCGCCCATACGCTCCAAATCGCTCTTCCAGCTTTTGCCGTAGGGTGGGTTGGAGAGCATGAAGTCGAACTCGTTGGCGGAGAATGCGTCGGCGGAGAGCGTCGAGCCGTACCGTATATTGTCGGATTCGACGCCTTCACCTTTCAGAATCAGGTCTGCCTTGCTGATGGCGTAGGTTTCCGGGTTGACCTCCTGCCCGAACAGGTGCACCGATACTTCTTTGCCCTGTTCGGCGGCCATCTGCGTTAGCGTCTCTTCTGCGACTGTCAGCATTCCGCCGGTGCCGCATGCGCCGTCATAGACGAGGTATGTGCCCGATCGTACATCGTCGGCCACTGGCATGAATATCAGGCGCGCCATGAGCTGCACGACATCGCGCGGGGTGAAGTGTTCGCCGGCTTCTTCGTTGTTCTCTTCGTTGAATCGTCGGATCAGCTCTTCGAAGACGGTGCCCATGCTGTGGTTGTCCAGGCCATCCAGCTTCACCGAGCCGTCTCCGTTCAGGATGGGTCTGGGGCTGAGGTTGATCGAGCTGTCTAGGAACTTCTCGATGAGGAATCCGAGTACATCGGCTTCGACCAGCGTTGGAATCTGGTTGTGGAACTTGAACTTGTCCAACACTTCCTGGATGTTGGGTGAGAATCCGTCGAGGTATGCTTCGAAGTCGGCCTGTAACTGCTGCTGGCGTGCGCGGGAGGTCAGGTCTTTGAGGCGGAATCGGGATGTGTTGTAGAAGGCTTCGCCGGAGGCTCGGGACAGGCCGCCGTCTTGGTTGATTACGCCGGCGTCGTCCAGCTGTGCCTTCATTTCGAGGACAGCGTCCTTAGTTGGTTCCAGCACGGCGTCTAGGCGTCGGATGACGGTCATGGGCAGGATGACATCGCGGTATTTGCCGCGTACATAGACATCTCGGAGCACATCGTCGGCGATGCTCCATATGAAGCTGCTGATGTTCAGGGCGCTCATTGGTATCTCCCCGGCATCTCCCCGCTATCGGCGGGCGGCTGTTGGCGCGGGGTTTTCTAGCGCTGTCAGCCCGAGCTTCGGCGTGAGGGACTTCGCTTGTTTGGCTGGTGGAGCTGAGGGGATTCGAACCCCTGGCCTCCTCTGTGCAAGAGAGGCGCTCTCCCGGACTGAGCTACAGCCCCACGCGAGGGGGGAGGATTTGGCTGCTGGCTGTTGGATGATGGCTTTGGATGATAGCTGGTGTAACGGTGTTGGTGATAGTGGTGTGTAAGGTATTGGACAAGCGAACACCTTAACGACTGGATAGTGGAAAGAGCCTCACCGTAAGTTTTCAATGTAGTAATTTTTTTCGGCGGGTTTACAATACGAGCGGGCATAGGCTTTGGGGAGCTCCTCCCGATATAACGGGGTCATGCTCGACCCATTGCGTTTGGCCTGCTCACACGCCGATAGACCTAGGTTGCGCCTTAGTCTGTGAGATGTTAGGCGGTCCCTACTCCCTAGAAAGGAGGTGATCCAGCCGCACCTTCCGGTACAGCTACCTTGTTACGACTTAGTCCCAGTTACCAGCCCCACCCTCGGCGCCTGCTTCCTTGCGGTTAGCCCAGCGACTTCAAGTGTTGCCGACTTCCATGACTTGACGGGCGGTGTGTACAAGACCCGAGAACGTATTCACCGCAGTGTGCTGACCTGCGGTTACTAGCAACTCCGCGTTCATGCAGGCGGGTTGCAGCCTGCAATTCCAACTGGGGACGGGTTTGTGGGATTGGCTCCGGCTCGCGCCTTCGCAACCCTCTGTCCCATCCATTGTATCGTGTGTGTAGCCCAGGACGTAAGAGCCATGATGACTTGACCTCGACCCCACCTTCCTCCCCCAGTGGGGGCAGTCTCGCTAGACATCCTAACTAGCGACAGGGGTTGCGCTCGTTGCGGGACTTAACCCAACATCTCACGACACGAGCTGACGACAGCCATGCAACATCTGTGCGACCGTCCCGAAGGAATGGCATGATTTCTCAGCCTGTCGGACGCATTTCAAGCCCTGGTAAGGTTCTTCGCTTATCATCGAATTAAACCACACGATCCGCTGCTTGTGCGGGTCCCCGTCAATTCCTTTGAGTTTTAGCCTTGCGGCCGTACTCCTCAGGCGGGATACTTAATGCGTTAGCTGCGGCACGGAGGGGGTCTATACCCCCCATACCTAGTATCCATCGTTTAGGGCGTGGACTACCCGGGTATCTAATCCGGTTTGCTACCCACGCTTTCGCGCCTCAGCGTCAGACACAGCCCAGAGAGCCGCCTTCGCCTCTGGTGTTCCTCCCGGTATCTACGCATTCCACCACTACTCCGGGAATTCCGCTCTCCTCTGCTGCACTCTAGTCCGCCAGTATCCCATGACCCCTCCCAGTTGAGCCGGGAGATTTCACATGAGACTTAACGAACCGCCTACGCGCACTTTACGCCCAGTAAATCCGGACAACGCTCGGTTCCTACGTATTACCGCGGCTGCTGGCACGTAGTTAGCCGAACCTTATTCCTCGGGTACCGTCCTTTCTCTTCCCCGAGAAAAGGGGTTTACAACTCGAGAGCCTTCATCCCCCACGCGGTGTCGCTGCGTCAGGCTTTCGCCCATTGCGCAAGATTCCCTGCTGCTGCCTCCCGTAGGAGTGGGGGCCGTGTCTCAGTCCCCCTCTGACCGATCGTGCTCTCACACCGGTTACCCGTCTTCGGCTTGGTAGGCTATTACCCCACCAACTACCATGATAGGCCGCAAGCTTCTCCCAGAGCGCCGGAACTTTTCCTCTTCTCTTCGTAAAGAGAGGAGCGTACGGGGTATTAGACCGGATTTCTCCGGCTTATCCCCCTCTCTGGGGCAAATCACTTACGTGTTACTCAGCCGTCTGCCACTAGCTCGGGGGCCGAAGCCCCTCCGCCCGTTCGACTTGCATGCATTAGGCGCACCGCCAGCGTTCGTCCTGAGCCAGGATCAAACTCTACGGATTTGTTTTGGGTTTTGGTTCTTTCCACTATCCAGTTGTTAAGGTGCTGCCTGCCGAAGCAGGTAAAGATGATATTAGCCGACATATGCCGACGGTGTCAAGCTGTTTTTACGACTTTTTCGGAATTCGTCCTAAAATCACTCTCAGATGTCTGCCTCACATGTCTGTTGCGCCTATTGCCGCTTATCCCGCGCCACTTGCTTATCCCAGCCCCACTCTGCCTCCGTGTACATCTCCTTCTATCAGCAGTCGCCGAATGTCGGCGGCGTATCTCACTTCGGAGTCGTCTTCTGGTGAGTAGCCCAGAGCCTCGCGCGCGCTGGCGAGCGACCAGAATGCCCGCGTGTTGTCGCTTATCCCATAGACGACTTGCCACGGGATGCCGTGTTCGTTGTCGATGTTGGGCGTTTCGATGGATTTGACGAATAGCTGTGTTAGATCTCGCGGGCTGATGTATGCGCCGAGATCGCGCTTGTAGTTTGCGGGGTCTCCCGCGTATGTGGCGGGGTCGAGTTCTCGTGGCGCGCCGATTCTGACCATGACTGCGCCGAGTTTGCGCTGTTCCGCCTGCGATGCGCCTGTGTGATCCTGCCCGCCGGATGCGGTTCGGAAGTCCATCGCGCCGCACGCGAAGAGGAACCCCATATGTTCGTATGTGGCCTTTGCCCAGCCGTAGAAGTTGTCCGACAGCGGCAGCCGGTATGGGTCGAGGGATTCCATGCGCCGGGTGTGTATGGAGTTGTGTTCGTACCAGTCGGCGGCATGGTTGGAGCTTGCCATGACGACGCGAGCCGCGCCCGCGTCGTAGGCGGAGCGGAAGATATTGTATGCCATCTCCACATTCTCCTTTTCGTCGAAGAAGTGGTCTAGCGGATTGTCGCCGCTGCGTCGTTTGTAGCCGAGATGCACGACGGCATCGACGCCTTCGAACAGCGAGGCATACTTTTCGCGGTCTGGGTCTATCAGATCCTGGACGACGATGCCCTCGATGCGCTCTCCGCGCCGATTCGTGTCGGTAACATCGACTAGGGTGGTTTCGTAGCGTTCTCTGAATGTAGGCAGCAGCTGGTCTGCGATATATCCGGCCGCGCCTGTGAGCAGTACTTTCGTCATTTAGCGTCTTCTCTCCATTTCAGTATGTAGCGTTCCTGCGCGCGAGTTTCGGGGGAGTCCGCCCAGCGGGATTTCGGGTTGTGCGCCCAGAGCTCCCGCAGCTTTTCGAGCGCGGCGGTTCCCTCGTGTCCGTGTCTCGATAGCCAGCAGCCGACGATTAGTCCGGTTCGCCCGATGCCGCCTAGGCAGTGGATGTATGCGGGGCGTCCGTTGGCGATGTCGTCGTCGATAGCGTCGAGAATCTCAGCCGCAGCCTGCGGCGAGTTTGGTACGGAGATGTCTCGAATGGGGAATCTGCGATGTGTAACGCTTGCGGCGTCTAGCCAGTGCGAATATGGATGCAGCATTCTCTCTTCGGTAAGGTCTATGAACGAGACGATGCCGGCGTCTGTGAGCGCGCTGAGCTTTGCGCGGGAGGCTTCGTCGTCGCCGGCGTCGCGCGGATATTCGCCCGCGAGCAGCAGACCGGGTACCACCCAGTAACAGTATTCTATTGGGCGAGGCGGCGGTTGTGGCGATATCTGCTCATCGGGCATTCCGCAAATCTCCTTGGCTCGAGGCTTACTCTGGGGCGGAGCGAATCGCTCTCACTGGGCTACGGATCGACTGCTATCCTGAGCCGTTTGTTTATGCGGCCTTTGGATTCTCGCCCGACTATTCTGATGTGGCCGACTTCGCTGGTGTTGGCGACATGCGTTCCGCCGTCTGCCTGAAGGTCCAGCCCGGTTATATCGACGATGCGAACTTCGTCTATCTGCGGCGGCAGCAGGTTTATCTTAGTCCGTATTAGGTCTGGTATTTGGAATGCTTCTTCGCGGGGCAGTATGCTGACCTTCACATCTCTCGCGGCGGCGACTTCGGCGTTGATGAGCGATTCGACACGCTCTGCAAAGTCGGCGGACATGCTCTCTATTTCGAAGTCCATTCTTGCTTGCAGCGGTTCCATGTTGCCGCCAGTAACTTGCGCGCCGTAGTCGCGCCAGACGACGCCGCAGAGGATGTGGAGGGCGGTGTGCGTTCGCATGAGACGGTAACGCCGCTCCCAGTCTATTTCACCGTGTACGATCGCGCCGACTTGGGGGCGTTCGGCGCCTTCGATTTCGTGTACATGTTCACCGCCGTCGCGCCGAACGCGCTTCACGGTGTAAGCCTCTTCGTCCGCGATCAGAACGCCGGAGTCCGAAGGCTGACCGCCTCCGCCGGGGTAGAATGCGCTGCGGTCGAGGATGACGCCGCGCCCCTCGACGGCTGTTACAGTGGCGGTGAATTCGCTTAGATAGCTGTCTTCGTAGCAGAGTATATGAGTCATCTTAGAGTCTTTCGCTCGAATAGGCAGCGTGTTGCTCGAACGCGCCGCGTACATATGAACATATGGGTGGTAACGCTCTATTTCGGCGGGGTATCTCGTCTGTCCCATTCGATCCAGCGTCCGTGCGCGTTTCGCTTCGCTGACAGGACGGTGACGGATTTGCCCCGATCTATCTTGTCCAGAGACATGCGTTCGCCCTCCGACGGCAGGTGATAGACGGTTCTGGACATGGATTCGGCGGTTAGAATCTCGTAGAACTCGCTTCTGGCTTCGCGGGGGAACTGGTTCAGCGTGTGGCAGTGGAACACGCACAGCGCGGCATCTTTCGGCGCCATTCGGAGCGCGCGAGGCAGGATGTCTAGTGCGTCTCCGGCCAGCAGCGTTGGCGGAGATTGGAGGCACAGGCGGCGGGCGGCGATGAGCAGGGCGGCGCGGTCGGGATGATCCGGCCAGACGAGCGCCTGCATCCATGCGAACTGCTCGGCGTCGGCGAGATCGACAGGGGCGATGTCTATGCCAATGCGGAAGGCGACGGATGGGAACTCATCTGGTATATCGGGTGGTATATCGGGCATCGGACTGCGCAGGCAGCTTTCGATGATGACGGGGGATTCGGAGGGGCCGTATCGGGAGCCGTCGGAATATGCGTAGGAGTATCTGTCCCAGATGAGGTTCAGTCCCGCGCTCGCGCCGACATCTATGAGAGCGAGTGGCTTGCCGCCGGAGTCTGCCGATACTGCGGCGAACGATGGCATGAGGTAGGCGCAGCGTCTTATCTCGTTCGTCTGGACGCGTCGTGTTTTTACGAGATCGATGATTTCCGATTCATGGCTGGCGCAGAATCGCGCGAATTTGGCGGGCAGATCGTTCGTTGGGTCTGCGCCGGCGGCTATTGCGGCGTATGCGCGCGCCAGTTCGGATTCGGCATGGTCGGCAGCGACGCGCTTGACTGCGGACAGGAATAGATTGGGGATGGGCTGTCCCAGCTGGCATTCCCGCGCCAGACGCAGTATGAGCGAGTCGGCGGCTGCGGTTTCGGACAGTATCGCATAAGTCGGAGACCGAACGCCTAGCCCTGACTGTCCCGAACACTCCTCGCGCGCGAAGAAACGAAAGCGTTCGGCGAGCGCGGCGTCTGCGCGGGCTTCGGGTGGAATAGCCTCGATGCGTCCGGGTCCGTGGTGTTTGTCGGCGTCGGAGATCGTCATTTGTAGCTTGCAGCCTGCTATCTTGCGGTGACGCCGCCGTCTATGACCAGCTCCGAGCCGGTCATGTAGGAGGATTCGTCTGAGGCTAGGAACAGCGCGCCGTATGCCACATCCATGACGCTGCCGATGCGTCCGAGCGGTACGCGGGATTCGGAGAGCTCCCGATTTTCTGGAGTCGCGAGGTTGTCTGCAATCATCTCGGTGTCTATTGGGCCGGGATGAATGGAGTTGGCGCGTATGCCGTCTGCGGCGTGCTGGATGGCGGTGTATTTCGTGAACAGACGAACGCTGCCCTTCGATGCGCCGTATGCGCCGCCCCGTTCGCTGCCTACGAGTCCGGCGGTGGATGATATGTTGATTATGGATCCGCCGCCCGAACGCTGCATCGCCGGAATTACGCGTTTGGTCCCTAGAAAGACGCCGTCGCTGTTTATTTCCATTATGCGTCGCCACTCTTCGATGTCGGTATCTACGATGGGCGTGCGTCTGTATATGCCGGCGTTGTTTATGAGGATATCGAGCCGTCCGTAGGTTTCGAGCGTAAATTCGACGGCTGCGATCCAATCGTCTTCGCTGGTCACATCCAGCTTGGTAAAGGCGGCTTCTCCACCGTTCTCGCATATTTCGGCGGCGGTCGATTCGCCCTCTGTTTCGAGTATGTCTGCCAATACGACTTTTGCGCCTTCTGCGACAAACAGCCGGCCCTCGGCAGCTCCCTGTCCGCGCGCTCCGCCGGAAATCAGCGCGACCTTGCCTTGTAATCTTCCGTCCATTCCCATGGCACACTCTCCGAACGAGCCCGACCGGGCCTCGTGATTTAATTAGGGACAAGTAGAAACATTGTAGCCGACAGTCATTGCTCTGTCATTGCTCTGAAAACAGCGAGAATTGATAGATTGTCCGCTGTCGGCGACTGCCGCTACTTTTATGCCTCTCTATCCGATCCTGCCGCTAAGTACAAGGCTTGGGGAGGCAGCAGCAGAACGGCGACTGCTATGAGCGCAGCTCGAATACCGCGTATGGAGGCAAACATGCCCATGGCGGGGCCGAATGCTATCTGGCCGAACGAGTTTCCCTGCTCGTGAAGGGAGAATACTGTGGCGCGGTATTCGGATTCGCAGTTTCGGTTGACCCATGCGACGGTGAACGGCTCCGATACTCTGTGCAGCACATAGACCAGCGTGACCATCCCCAGCGCGATCTCGAATCTGTCGGTGAGGGCGAATATGGCAGTGGATGCGATCATCAGCGCATTGGCGATGGAGAGGGCTATGCGTGGGACGCGCGCCTTGCCGACGGGGACTACGCGTTCGATGCCCCAAATCGCTGCCAGCCCTCCGACCGCCGCGATTGCTTGCACTATGCCAAACCACACGACTACATCGAGCGCGCCGATGGCAGGGAACTCGAAAGTGTCCAAGGCATGTTTTGCCCAGAGCCTGTCGAATGGCTCGCTGGACATCCCGAAGAATATCTGTACAGCGACCAGCGCCATCAGCGCGCGGCTTGCGGCGACGGCTCCGAAGCCAGTCCTGAGGACGCCGGCCAGGGATTTCCATGTGTCACGCTGCGCCGCCGGGGTTCGGGTGAATCCTCGCTCGGGCATGACGATTGCCAGTAACAGCGCGAGCAGGATGAACAGCGCGCCCGCCGCGATGAGCGCCAGCCCGATATACACGCTGGCGAGTGTTACGCTCAGCCCGATTCCGACGATTGCGCCGGCGGATTCGAATTTGGAGGCTCTGACATAAACACGCGCGGCGCGGGAGTCGTCTCCGATCTCGTCGGACAGCCATGCCTGTGTCGCGCCGCTGGTGAATGTGAATCCGATGCCCCATATGACCTGCGCCAGCAGTATCGACGCGAACAAAGGTACGGAACCTTCCAGTATGAAGCCCGCTCCCACTAGCGCGCAGCCGATGATGATGGAGAGTCTGCGGCTGTACACATCCGCCACGACCCCAGTTGGAATCTCTGCGATGAACACGCTGATTTCCAATGCTGTGCCGACGAGTATCAGCTGGAGCGGGTCGAGGCCGGCCTCGCTGATCCGATAGACGGATGAGACGGTCGCGAAAGTCATAAACGCCATCTCGGTAATGACGACCATGATTATGAAGAGTGGGACGGGTGGTAAGGTCGGGCGGCGGGTCACTCGCCGTTTCGGTATGCTGGCAGCGGGCGGATGCTGTATCCAGAGCCGGAGTCGGCCAGACTCTCCACCGCGGCGCGGGCGGTGTCCATGGATGTAAAGCAGGGTATCCGAGACTCGCTTGCGGCGCGGCGTATATGGAATCCGTCTTGGAGGGTGTCGCGGTCGCCGGTGACGGTGTTGACGACTGCGCGGACGGTGCGGTCTTCTATTACATCGACGACATTCGGATGGGAGCTTTCCAGCCGTTTGGATATGACTGTTACGGGTAGGCCGAGACCTTCTATTATTGCGGCGGTGCCGTCCGTTGCGTACAAAGGGCAGCCGGCGCGGTCGAGTTGGCGTATCATTTCGAGAGAGTCCGCTTTGTCTCGGTCTGCGATGCTGAGCAGTACCGGATCGCCAGGCTCTAACGCGAGCCCCGCCGCCATCAGCGCCTTTGCCAAGGCTGGGGTGAAGTCCGTGTCCAAACCCATTACTTCGCCCGTCGATTTCATCTCAGGGCCGAGATATGTATCGACACCCGTCAGCTTGGACATGGAGAATACGGGAGTCTTGACACCGACGAGTTTTTGGCGCTTCCACAACCCGCCTTCGTATCCCATCTCGCGCAGTGAGCGTCCCAGCATGACTTTGGCTGCCAGCTTGACCATTGGCACGCCTGTTATTTTGGAGATGAATGGTATGGTACGGCTGGAACGGGGGTTGACCTCGATGACATAGACTTCTGTCGGCGCGCGGTCAGCGGAGGATTGCGGGCTGCGGTATGGAGATCCCCCGACGACGACATATTGAATGTTCATCAGGCCGCGCACACCCAATTCCAACCCGATGCGTGTGGTGTAATCGACTATGGTGTCCACCTCCGCCTCGCTGAGCGTCAGGCCGGGGTATATTGCCATCGAGTCGCCACTGTGTACGCCTGCGCGCTCTATATGCTCCATGATGCCGGGCACCAGCACCGTTTCGCCGTCGCATACCGCGTCCACCTCCACTTCGCGTCCCTCGAAGTATTTGTCTATCAGCACGGGTCTGCCGGAGCCTGCTTCGAACGCGCTGTTGGTATAGCGCGCCAGTTCGGATGGGTTTTGTATGATCTCCATTGCGCGCCCGCCGAGTACATAGCTGGGACGCACCAGCACGGGGTAGCCTATTTCCTGGGCGACGCCGAGGGCCTGTTCGAGGTTGCTCACCGCGGCGCCGGGTGGGTTGGGTATTCCGACGAATGTGAGAAACTCCTCGAACAGATGACGGTCGGACGCTATGTCGATCGACTCCGCTGTGGAGCCGAGAATAGGCAGCCGCGCTTTGTCGAGCGTCTGCGACAGATTTATCGCCGTCTGTCCGCCGAACTGCACCATGGAAGCGGGTGAGACTTCATCGCCGTGTTCGTTGGCCGTCGTCTCGTTTTCGAGTATATCGCGCACCGATTCCTCATCGAGCGGTTCGAAGTACAATCTGCTGCTGGTATCGAAATCTGTGGAGACGGTTTCTGGATTCGAGTTCACCATGATGCTCTCGAAACCCTCTTCTTGAAGCGCCCATGCGGCATGAACGGAGCAGTAGTCGAATTCGATTCCCTGTCCGATGCGTATTGGGCCGCTGCCCAGCACCAGCGCCTTGGGTTTGTCGGATGGAATCGCTTCGTTCTCCTGTTCATATGTGCTGTAAAAATAGGGCGTCTGCGCTTCGAACTCCGCGGCGCAAGTATCGACCATTTTGTAAACGGGGCGTATGTCCCATTCTAGTCGCTGCTTACGCAGCTCTTCGTGGGTGCGGTCAGTCAGCGTCGCTATCTTTTCGTCTCCGAAGCCGAGGCGTTTGGCAGACCGCATGAGCGTCTCTGTAAGCGTTTCGGACAGCAATCTGTCTTCCATCCTCGCAATGCGCGCAAACGCGCGTGAGAACCATGGGTCGATGCCTGTGGCGCGGGATAGGTCTTCGGGCGTCAATCCTCTTCTCAGACCGGCCATCAGAGCCCACAACCGTTCATCGTGTGGATGGATCGGGAGCGTTTCCAGCAGATCGGCTGGCAGATCGGATGTCGCGTTTTGCCATGATGTATCTTCCCATAGGAGCGAACGGTTGGTTATCTCCAGCGAGCGAACGGCTTTTTGGAACGCGGCCTCGAACGAACGATCGATTGCCATAACTTCACCGGTGGCTTTCATCTGCGTTCCGATGCGGCGTTCTCCGCTGGGGAACTTGTCGAAAGGCCAGCGCGGTATCTTGACGACGCAGTAGTCGAGCGCAGGTTCGAACGCGGCGAGTGTCTGTTTCGTTACCGCGTTGGGGATCTCGTCCAGCCGTTTGCCGACGGCTATCTTGGCGGCTACTCTGGCAATCGGATAGCCGGTGGCTTTGGATGCCAGCGCAGAGCTGCGGCTGACGCGGGGGTTGACCTCGATTATGTAATAGCTGCTTTCGGCGCGTCCGCCGTTGGGCAGCGTCTCTGCCACCACATCCCCTGGCTCCAGCGCCATCTGAATGTTACAGCCGCCTTCGATGCCCAGCGCTCGGATTATCTTCAGGCTTGCCGAGCGCAGCAGCTGGTACTCTTTGTCGCTGAGCGTCTGGCTGGGCGCGACGACGATGCTGTCTCCGGTGTGGACGCCCATCGGGTCGATGTTTTCCATATTGCATATGGTGATGCAGTTGTCAGCGCCGTCGCGCATCACCTCGTATTCGATCTCTTTCCAGCCTACGAGCGATTTTTCGAGCAGCACCTGTCCGATCGGGCTTGCGGCGATTCCGCTTGCGACGATGCGTTCGAATTCGTCCGGGGTGTTGGCGATTCCGCCGCCGGTGCCGCCGAGTGTGTAGGCGGGACGCACCACCAGCGGCAGTCCGATAGAGTCCATGACGCTGTGGGCGTCTTGCATCGATTCGACTATCTCCGATGATGGCACCGGCTCGCCGATGGAGATGAGCAGGTCACGGAACAGCTCGCGGTCTTCGGCTTTGCGGATGGTGTCGAGCGGAGTTCCGAGCAGACGAACGCCGTAGCGGTCGAGTATGCCGGCGTCGGCAAGTTCGACTGCCAAGTTCAACCCCGTCTGGCCTCCCAGCGTCGGCAGAACGCCGTCCGGACGCTCGCGGTCGATTATGCGCTCCAGAACTGGAACCGTGAGCGGCTCTATATAAACGATGTCTGCGATGTCTTCATCGGTCATTATCGTTGCCGGGTTCGAGTTTACCAGCACAGTAATCACGCCCTCTTCTCGAAGGGCCTTGCAAGCCTGCGTGCCGGCGTAGTCGAACTCGGCTGCCTGACCAATGACAATCGGGCCGGAGCCGATGACCAAGACTTTGTTGGGATGGGGATTAGTTTCCAAAGAGATGCCTTAGCGTTCTTCTATGAGTGTCTGAAGTTCTGTTAGCAGGACTGTCATATTTTGCTGCATTACATTCCATGCTGTGGGCCAAACTGTGAAATTGTTCAGTGTGTCATATCCATGGGTGATGACATTTCTGAACCCGATTATGTCATCGTGATCGGTGATTCTGTTCAGTGTGTCTGGATCGAGTCGCCGTATTCGATTCAATGCTTCTCCGATAATTTGGAATTTTCTTTCCACTGCGGCGCGGAGTTGGTCATTGCGCTCATAGTCTGCGTACTTCAGCCCGTCTGTATATCGTCTGATGTCATTTCCCGCTTGCAGGGCATCGAATAAGAACTTATTGATTTCACGACGCACATACTTTCCTTCTGGACAGTTCTACGCTCTCTTTGAAGTATGGATTTTTGATGTCACTTTCGATTACCAAATCTACTTCTCGCCCAAAGATGCGTTCTAACCCGTTCTTGAGATCGAAGTATCTTCTGAACATATTGTTTTCGAAATCGTCGAACCGCACTAGAAAATCCATGTCGCTGCGCGAATTCGACAGCCCTGAAGCCACCGAGCCGAATATGTCCAGTTGGGAAACTCCGACTTGTAAACATAGCTTATCGATGTCAGTCTTGGTTTCTCGAAGCATTCGTGTTACTTCCGCATCGACGAGTTTTCGGGCAGCCTCTAAATCCGGCAAGCAGTCCCCATAACGCAGGTAGCCTTTTACGGAGACGCCGTTTTCGCCTTTCGAGATAGACAGCCCACAAAGACGGCATCTGCCATATTCCGCAGGGTTCTCGCAGATCCACTTCACCCAGTGATCCTCGTCGCTATAGAGACAATGCCAGTCGTCCCATGGTCGGCCTGTGTCAGTTTTGGAGTGGTGAATGGTTCTCATCATTGCGCTTTCGTTCGCTGATCCCTGCAGGGTGTCGCTAGACGAATCCATTGCATTGTAATTCCGCTATTTATCAGTTTATTTATCGTTCTCGCGGTTTCGGCGGCTTTTCATATTTCATAGAGGCGGCGCGCGCTCATTATCTCTATCTCTTAGTCATCATCTCTATGAACTGGTCGAAAAGATATTCGTTGTCGCGCGGACCGGGCGACGCTTCGGAGTGGTACTGGATGCTCATTATGGGCAGCGAGCGATGACGCAGCCCCTCGACGGTGCCGTCGTTGAGGTTGATGTGGCTTATCTCGACTTCTGCGGGCAGGCTGTCTGGATCGACGGCATAGCCGTGATTCTGGGCAGTGATATGAACGCGTCCTGTAGAAGTTTCGCGTACAGGATGATTGCCGCCGCGATGCCCGAACTTGAGCTTGTAGTTGCGTCCGCCGAATGCGCGAGCGAGTATCTGGTTGCCCAGGCATATTCCCATAATTGGAACGCGGCCGATCAGCCCTTTTGCGGTGTCGGCGGCGTAGTCGAGCAGATCGGGATCGCCGGGGCCGGGCGACATCAGCACGCCGTCCGGATCGAGCGAGAGCAGGTCTTCGGCAGTCGCGCTTGCTGGATATGCGCTCACCTCGCATCCTCGACTTCGCAGGCTGCGGAGTATGTTGTATTTCAGGCCGCAGTCGGAGACCAGCACGCGGAAACGCCGCCCATGCCGCCCAACGCCGAGCGGGGATGCATCCCATGAGTATGGCTCGGCAGTGGATACCTGCTGCACGAAGTCGGAGCCTTCATATGTGGGCAGGTCGCGCAGCCGTTCGAGTGTTCGGTCTGGGTCTTCTCCTGCGGCGATGGCGCCCATCATCACGCCCTTGCTTCTGAGCCTGCGCGTGATCGCGCGAGTGTCGATCTCCGCAATGCCGATTATGCCTTGCGAACTGAGGAACTCGTCGAGCGTCATCTCGCTCTCGGAATGACTAGGGGCATCGCAGTGATCTCGGACGGCAAAGCCGGATACGCGGATTTGCCGCGATTCGGAATAGCGCCGGCTGATGCCGTAGTTTCCGATCAGCGGATATGTCGGCACCACGATCTGCCCTGCGTAGGAAGGGTCTGTGAGTATTTCCTGATAGCCAGTCATCGATGTGTTGAAGACGACCTCTCCATGCGCGCCGCTGGTGGTGTCGCCGAACGCTACGCCGCGATATACCGACCCGTCTTCGAGTACGAGATGAGCTTGGATTGTGGTGGCGGACATATTGCTATCGTTCTCTTTCGGTTATGGAAATCTGGTCATCCGAATCTGTGACGAGCCGTGTGTATGGAGTCCAAAGGCTTCTAATACGATGCACTGTGACTTCTCGCGCTGTATCGGATATATCATAAATAATTCGATAATCTCCTATACGCAGACTGTACTGATTTTCTTCTTGCTGGCTCTGCGCCCTCTCAGGGCGAGGGTCTTTCGATAAAGAATCGATAAGGTTGCCGATCAGACGGGAATACGGTAACGGCAGTTCGTCCATGTCTTTCGCTGCGGTAAGGGTGAGTTCGATACTATGCATCCCCTCTTTTACTAGCAGCCTTGTCTTGATCTCTTCCCATGAGACAGTTCTTTCGCTATGTATGTGAGAACGCTCTGCCTCTGCCGAATCCTCGATCTCTTCGAGAAAATCGAGCAGCTCTCTCCAGATGCGAGGATCGATTTGCACGGCTCTAGCATTGCCGTCGGAGTCCGTAATAAGTTCGGCCTTCGAGATCAACTCATCGGCTCGCATGTCGCTGCCTTCCCTATATTATGATGCTTCGGACTCATCGGACATTGCGTTCAATACACTTGGGCGTCGTTCTATTCTGAATATACCACCTTGCCGCCAACCAGCGTCATCCGCATTCGTCCTCTGAGCCGCTCTCCATGCAGCGGGGAGTTCTTGCCTTTGGAGACGAACTTGGCGGTATCGACAGTCCATTCCGCGTCGGGGTCGAAGATTGCTATGTCGGCTTGCGCTCCCGGTTCCAATGTGCCGATGTCGGACCGTCCGAGCAGTTTGGCTGGCGCGGCAGTCAGCTTCTCTACCAGCAGCGACATCTCTATTCTGCCGCTGTGAACGAGCGACATGAGCGAGCCGAGCGCGGTTTCCAGCACGCTGATGCCCATTGCGGCGTCTTCGAATGCGCACATCTTTTCGATCTGTCCCTGCGGGGCGTGGTCTGTGGCTATCGAGTCTATCGTTCCGTCGGCGAGTCCCGCCGCCATTGCCTCCATGTCGTCATACGCGCGCAGTGGCGGGTTTACCTTCGCGTTGGTGGCGTAGGCGCGGGCTCCGAGCGGCGCGAACGCTTCGTCTCCGCCCTGAGCGTCAGGCGGCACGCCCATGATCGTCTCGTCAGTCAGCGTCAGATGGTGTGGGGTAACCTCGCATGTTACGCGGATGCCGCGTTCCTTCGCTCTGCGCACGAGATCGAGCGTTCCGACAGTGGATATGTGCGCCAGATGGACATGTCCGCCAGTGAGATCTGCCAGCAGTATATCGCGCGCGACCATCGTCTCCTCTGCCGAGTTCGGCGCGCCGTGCAGACCCAGTCGGTTGGACACCCAGCCCTCGTTCATCTGTCCTGCCCTGAACAGGTCGGGAGTCTCGCAGTGGTCGATTACAGGCAGGCCGATTCCGGATGCATAGCCCAGCGCTTGCCGCATGATGTTGGCATCGGCGACGGGGTGGCCGTCGTCGCTGAAGCCGATGCAGCCCGCCTCCGCAAGCTCAGCCATCTCCGCAAGCTCTCTTCCTTTAGAACCCTTCGTTACGCAGCCGATGGGCAGGACACGCGCGACGCCCTCCGCCCGCGCCTTGTGCAGCACATATTCGACAGTCGCGCGTGTGTGCATAGTCGGCTCGGTGTTGGGCATGGCGCACACGGTGGTGAATCCGCCATGCGCGGCGGCGCGGGTACCGGTGGCGATGGTCTCTTTGTATTCGAAACCTGGCTCGCGGAGGTGGCAGTGCAGATCCACGAATCCGGGCGCGACTATCAAGCCGCTCGCATCGATCACGCGCGCGCCTTCGGGCAGATCTATACCCCCGCGCTCCACGCCGACGACGGTATCTCCGTCGATGACGAGATCGGCCACACAGTCCACCCCCTGCGCTGGGTCGATGATGCGTCCGCCTCTGATAATCTCGATCGCCTTCATTGGCTCCGTCCGTCAGCGTTTGGCGTTTTCTTCGGGTTGGAATTGGCCTCTAGCCGCTCTGCTATTCCTCTGACATGTCGATACACGGGCGTACTGTCTTCTTTGTCTTTGTCCCACCATGTGAAACTTTCGATCTCCTGTCCGACGATGACTTCGCCATCCGTCTCTGCCTCGAACAGATGATGGTCGTTGTATTTGCCCTCGTATGTGAACATGTATCGGATGGATCTGGTTTCCAGCCCTGTCTCTTCGCGCAGCTCGCGCACGGCGGCGGCTATGGGTGTTTCGCCCTTCTCGATACCGCCGCCGGGGAGCATGTAGGTATTTCTCCCCCGATCTCTGACCAGCAGTAGGCGTCGCCCTCGTCTTACTATGAGCGTTGCTCTCTGACGCGGGAGCGTCCCGTGCCAGCCGGGATACGAGGTGGGGCGTTGTTGTGATTCAGGCATAGGTCGTCTGAGCCGGTTCATGAATTGGGAGGGCGTACAGGAGCGCCATGCGAACTGCGACGCCGTTGGTTACCTGCTCTTCGATGAGTGAGCGCGAACCGTGCGCGACATCCGGCTCTATCTCTACGCCTTCGTTCATAGGACCGGGGTGCATGACTATCGCCTTTGGCGCGGCGCGGTTCAGCCGTTCTGCGCTGATGCCATAGGTGCGGGAATACTCTCTGAGCGACGGCAGATGCCCGGCGCGCTGGCGTTCGAGCTGGAGTCGGAGGGGATATACGACATCCGCGCCGCGCAGAGCGCGGTCTATGTCCCGCTCGATCTCGACCGAGCCGAACGGGTGGCCTTCGGCTTGCATTCTTCCGTTCAACATGTCCGACGGCAAGAGTGTCGGCGGCGCGCAGAGCGTAATCTCCGCCCCCATCTTGGTTAGCCCCCAGAGGTTGGAGCGGGCCACGCGGCTGTAAAGTATGTCGCCTACTATGGTAACGCGCAGGCCCTCGACACGCCCGAAATAGTTTCGCATCGTGTACATATCCAGCAGGCTTTGCGTTGGGTGCGCGTGCGCGCCGTCGCCGGCGTTGACGATACATGCATCCAGATGACGCGCCAGAAAATACGGCGCGCCGGAGAGTGGATGGCGAATTGCGATGATGTCCGCATTCATCGCTTGCAGCGTCAGAGCGGTGTTGTAGAGCGATTCTCCCTTTTCTACGCTGCTGCCCGAGCCGGAGACATTGATGACATCCGCTCCGAGTATCTTGCCTGCCTGCTCGAACGATACGCGCGTCCGTGTGCTGGGTTCTGCGAACAGCGTTATGATCGTCTTGCCGCGCAGCGTGGGAACCTTCTTTATCCTGCGGTTCATAACTCCGCGCATGGCGTCGGCGTTTTGGAAAACCAGCTCTATCTCGCTGCGGGAAAAGTCGTCCAGATCGAGTATATGTCTGCGCTCTGACTTAGGAGAGTCTCCGTTTAGGCTGGGCGCATTCGGTCGATTTTCAACCGTCTGAATCATATCTCCTCATCTATTACCATGATCGTCATGATTTTCTGGACACGAGAACTTCGTCTTCGCCGTCGATCTCTGTGAGCCGGACTTCTATCGACTCGTCATGCGATGTAGGGACACTCTTTCCCACATAATCCGCTCTCAGCGGCAGTTCACGGTGTCCGCGGTCCACCAGCACCGCGAGCTGTATTCGGCTGGGTCTTCCCAGATCTGTCAGGGCGTCCATCGCCGCTCGGATGCTGCGGCCTGTGTACAGCACATCATCTACCAGCACGACGCGCCTGTTGTGAATGTCGGGGATGTTCGTGGGCTGGAGGCGCGGTCGGGCGCCACCGGCGAGATCGTCGCGGTACAGGACGATATCGAGCATTCCCTCCGGCACTTCCACACCTTCGAATTCGTTGACGAATGCTGCGATTCGCTGCGCAATCGGTACGCCGCGCGTGTGTATCCCGACCAGTACGATGTCTTCTGCGCCGCCGTTGTGTTCCAAAACCTCGTGCGCGACACGGAGCAGCGCGCGCCGCATTTCGTCGCGGTTCATAATGCGCCGCTTTGTATCGGCGTCGGTCTCGGCCATCGATAAAACCTCTTACCGCATATGGCAAGAGGTTTGCTGACTGGGCGGGCGCTCGCACTCTAAATGCGCGCCGGCTCCGTGTCTGCCACCCCTTGTCAGCCTCGCGGGACTATCTTAAAAGGGCTTTGTTCGTATAGCTTGCTCGAAAAGTTCGTAAGGATTCTGCCAAGAATCATAATCGGACGGCGCGCGCGGGTTCAAGGGAGAACTTAGCGCGAAGTGTCCGAAATATCCGGGCGCGGTCGGGATGCTGCCGCCTAGCCGCAGTGGTGAACGATCCCCTGACGCAGGTTGGACGGGCATCGTTATTGTGATGTAGCGTTGTGTTCGACTGTAGGCAGGTCGATCCGATACTCACGCTGAGTTTGGCTATGCGGCGCATTTCGCATCCTATTCGCTGTCGCCTTCTCTTTTTGCCGAGTAACTGGTTGCCCTCGTTTACGCAGCCGGTTATATCCAGCAAGGGGGGGTATCCGATGGCATTATGGCGTCTATGCCTATCTTTAAGCCGTTCTGATATTTGCGATGGCTGCATGCGATACATCTACGGGTGTCCCCGCTACACCCACCATCGTTCCTACGCCCGACGCCTACTCTTAGCGATAGGGTCGATGCGCTTTGGGATATTTGGAATGTGGCCTCGGATAGAGTAGTCCGAACGGAGGGATTCGATAGTTCAGGGCTAAAGAAGTATTATGATTTTGTCGAGAGGAAGGGCTCAATGGGCTGTTTCACTGGCACGACAAATATCGATAACTTCACTAAATGGTGGTGGTTCTCTGAGGATGGCGATTTCAGCGAGAATAGAACCTTTGCTCATATCTCAGCTCTCGGCTTACTAGACTCGAATGAGGGTATATGTCTCGCCATGGCTGTGAAATATGTGGATACTGTCGAATATCACTACTGTGTTTATACTGGCGCTTCCTTATATATTGGGAATTGTACGTGGACCGGTGTCGCATACATAGGTGGCAACAGACGGGAGCAGCTAACTCCTCGTTTCGAGCTCATCGATGCGGCTAGGCGCGGAGCAGGGATCACGGGCAACAGACGGGAGCAGCTAACTCCTCGTTTCGAGCTAGTGTCGGATGATTCATATATGGAAGTTCCTCTGAGTTTCGTAAGGTCATATCAGTAATGTCCGATTTTGCGCAGAGGCGCAGCCAATGTCCCCCGTGTTTGTCTTGCGCAGACCGGCTCGCTTTCGTCCGCTGTCTGCGTTAGGCGCGGCGATACGATTCACCGTATTTGCCGTCCTAGTCTGGATGCTGTCGTTATTGGCTGGCTGCGATTCCGCTGAGGTCGCGCCGCCGGTATCCGATGTTTCCCAGTTCACGAACATTGCGCGCGAGGCTCTGGGAGACGGCGCGATGATCTGGAATGACAGACCGGGCGTCGCTGTCTTCGATTACGACCGCGACGGCGATATGGATATCTTCATCACAGCGAACTCGGGCCATCCCAACTTCTTGCACCGAAACGATGGTGATGGCGTATTCGTGGATGTAGCGGCAGCCGCGGGAGCAGCCTCCCCAGTGACCAACGCATCCGGCGTCGTCGCGTGCGATTTCGACAATGACGGCTATCAGGATATCTACACAGCCGCGCTAGGCGTCGCGGGCGATGACCTCGACTTTCGCTCCGCGTTGGGGGACAGCGAAGGCGCGCTCGCGCTGAGAGCGGCTGTCAGCGACAGACTTTTCCTGAACGACGGCGACGGTTCTTTCAGCGATATAACCGAGGCCGCATTCGGGGACGCGGTGAACATTCGCTCCGCCGCCAGCGTAGTCTGCGCCGATGTGGACAGCGATGGCTGGCTGGATCTGTATGTCGCAAATCTCGGAGATCCGGATTTCAGGACTTTCACATCCGCCAGCCATCCAGGCCATTACAACATGCTGTATCGCAACAGGGGAGATCTGACATTCGAGGAGGTGAGCGTGTCGGCGGGCGTGCGTGGTGGGCAGATCGTTATGCGCGACCACGCCGGCAACCCGATACTGTTTACGGATGACGACACCGGCCAGCAGTACGAGGGCTACGATCCGAACGCCGCTGACCGCGCGGGAAATCGTGTCGGAGAGCCGACCGGGCAGACGCATTCTGCTCTCTTCTTCGATTACGATGATGATCGAGACCCGGATTTGTGGGTGGGCGATGACGGCAACCGCTTGCGTGTCTATCGCAACGATTCGACTCCCGGAGACATCCGATTCACTTCGGTCGCGCGTGAGATGGGTATAGATTCGGTGGGGTCTTGGATGGGCTTCGGCGTGGGCGACTATGACGGCGACGCGGACCTAGATGTATTCATAACTAACATGGGCTATCATCTGTTCATGCGCCCTCCGAAGTCGGAGCCGTCAGGCACTTGCGAATATCATGTCCAGTTCGAGTGGGCTAACTGTCTGCCCGCGCTGTTGCGTAACGAAGGCGATGCGACTTTCATGAATGTCGCCGCCATCATTCCGGTAACGCCAAGTCCGATAATGCCGCCGGATTCGCTGGATGCATCCAAAGTTCACCCTGCCTACTCTGCGCCGACTGGTCTGGCGGCTTATGACTTCGGTTTTGGCGCTACCTTTTTCGATTACGATAATGACGGCGATCGAGACTTGTACTGGCTCGGTTCGCTCGGACGCAGCGAGGGGCCGGGCGGGAACACATTCCCCGCGGCGGGTCGGATGCTGAGAGGAGATGGCGGAGGAGGCTTCGAGGACATCACCACGCGCGCGCGCCTGCTCGATATACTAGGAGTCGATTATTCCGAGCGCGATCCCGTCGATCCGATGAACAGTCTGGCGGCTAGAAAGATGGATGCGCGTTTTCACGAGAACGGCAAGGGCGTTGCGCATGGCGACCTCGACGGCGATGGCTGCGTCGATCTCATCGGCACGAACAGCAGTGGGCCAGTTTGGATGGGTTCGGTCGAATCGCTCAGCCCGATGCAGGGGCCTGTGTTCGTATGGATGAACGGCTGTGGGGGCGATGATGGCTGGATCGTCGTTCGTCTGCGCGGGCGAATGTCTATCGACGGCGTTGGCAGCAATGCCGACGGTATCGGCGCGCGCGTGTATCTGAAATATACGCCGCCGGGACGAAGCGAGCCGCTAACGCAGGTGCAGGAGGCGCGAGCCGGCTCCAGCTACTTGTCTATGGACAGTGTCGATCTCGAATTCGGCATCGGCGGCGCGCGGACTGTCGATGAAATAGAGGTGCTGTGGCCTAGCGGCGCGCGGCAGACTTTGGTCGATCTGTCATCCCGGCAGACAGTCGAAATCGTGGAACCAGAGTTGGGGAGATAGGTGGCGCGAGTCTCTTCTCTGTCGCGACTTCAGCGTTTCGAGTTGTTCTCTAACCTCGCTCTAAGGTCGCGCTGATGTCTATTTCGACCCGTATATCGTCTTCTACGCTGATTATGAACGCAAATGTCGGCTTGGACAGCTCGAACTGCTGGAAAGTTACGGTCGTAACAGCCATGCCCGTTACGGATTCGCTGTCGAAACTGGCTGTAACATCCCACTCCACAGGCTTAGTAACTTCTCTTATCGTGAGATCTCCGAGCATGGTGAACGCGGACTCTCCTGACTGTGGAAGCGGCCACGCCAGCCCTGTTACTTCGGTTATTGTCAGTTCGGCGTTGGGGAACTGCTCGGTGGAGAAGAGCTGGTTTCGTACCCATCGGTCGCGGCGGTCTTCGTCGCTTTCGAGACCGGCGAGCGCGACGGTCAGCTTGGATTGCTCCGCGATCACTTTGCCATCCGGGGCGAACACGATTGCGCCGGTAACTTCCGAGGTCTCGCCGACGGCATCGATTGGGGATGGAAGCCGCGCGAGCTGCTCGCCGACTACATATCTCGCCACAGCCGCATCCGAGATTAGGACGCTGACTGAGTTTTCGTCCGAGCTGCTCGTATCCGATTCGCTGGCCGCCGCCGCTGGCTGCTGTGTGGAGGCAGGTTCGGCATCGGCTGTCGGTATCGCTGTCGCCGCCGCTGGCTGCTGTGTGGGCGCGGGTTCGGAATCCTCATCGCCGTCACAGCCGGCGGACAGCAGGGCGATGCATAGCAGCAGCATCCCAAGCAGCGCAGGCCGCTGAATCGCGCGATATCCGACGAGTTGCGTAATACGAGCTGCTGAACGCCATGTCTGCATCATCGAATCTGTCTCCATTATACAGTCCTAATAGTATCAGTAATATCCATGTCAATATCCATGCCGCTGTTCGCGCGCGCTTTGTATTCCGCGAATCAGCGAACGGTTATGATCCCCGTCATCCCCAGCGTCTCGTGGGGTATGCACACCAGTATATATTCGCCCGGGCTGTCGAACACGACATCCAAGATTTTCGTTTCGCGGGCATTGACTGCGGTGTCTATATCCAGTTCCCTGATGGTGAAGGTGTGGAACTCGTCTTCGCCGATCAGTTCGAACCTGACCGATTCGCCAACAGCGAAGCTCATCTCGGCAGGATCGTAATAGTATCTGCCGCTCGGAGTGTCGTCGCCGAGCGCGACACGGACAACCATATCAGGCGCATCTGGGACAATGGCGGATTTCTCGTATCCGTCATTCAATCTGCCCCCCGCGCATGACGCTAGAAGCATCCCCGCCAACAGCAGTATGAGGAGTGTTCGTATTCGCTCTGCCGATCTCATCTCATATTCTTAAATGGAGAGAGGCGACAAACTTGCGGCGGTCGTGAGCTACTGCAGCGATTCTATATAGGCGATGATTGCGGAGATGTCTTCGTCAGACAGGGTCTCGGGGGCGAATGCCGGCATGGCGCTGGTGGGGCCGAAACCTTCGACGACTTTGAGGCCCGGCTCGCGTATCGATTCGGTGATGTATGCGGCGTCCACTGTGGCGGATTGTCCGCCTTCCAGTCGTTCGGAAGATCCGAAAATCCCCTGCCATGTCGGACCTGTGAGCTTCGAGCCGTCAGCGGAATGGCAGCCGGTGCAGCCGTTGAGCAACGCCAGCTCCGCGCCCTTTTCTATTGGAGGCAGATCTTCCAAGGTGCCTCCTGTTTCGATCCAGTCTGCCGGCGCAGGTACTGGAACAGGAGGGGAGGCGCGTTGGATAGTAGTAACGGATGGCTCTGTAGGCGCGGACTCGCCGCACGCCAGTATCAGCGCCAATACGACAGACAGCGCTAGCGCCGTAGCTGCATATTTCGTCACCGGTCGTTCCCCCTTTGCCAGTTTGTCCGCAAACTGCCGCAGCGTATGCAGCTAGTGAATACCTTCACATATCCTAGCGCATACGACTTTTACGGTCAATCGGATTCAGCCATGCCCGGGCTTGTCCGAGTTAGTCGCCAGCTAGTCGCCAGCTAGTCGATAGAGCCGTTTATGGATATATCCAATACTGTCGGCTCGTTCGCGCTCAGCGCATTGGAGAGAGTTGGGGCTATCTGCGCGGGGTCGTCGATGCGCGCGCCGCGCACACCCATCGCCTCCGCCATGCCCGCTATGTCCAGCGGTATGGGGAAGTCCATGCCTAGATAGCGGCTTCGCGGCTCGCTCTCGCCAAGTATGGCCTGTTTGTATAGATTCATGTTGAGTTTGAGGATTCTATACGAGCGGTTGTTGCAGATGATATATACGACTGGGATTTTGTATGCTGCCGCGGTCCACAGCGCCTGCACTGTCATCATCGAGCTGCCGTCGCCGATGATGCCGATGACGGGTTTGTCTGGATTAGCCAGCTTCAGTCCAAGTGTGCCGCCCATGCCCCAGCCCAGCGCACCGCCGCGCTCGCCGAACACGGTTCCGGGCGTATCGAACTCAATTGCCGAATGCACCGCGTCGCGCGTCGTTACCGAATCGTCTGCGATGATGGTATCTGCCGGCAGCGCGGAGGCGACCTCGCGCATCATCCGCTCTGTGGACATCGGCGACAGATCCCACCGCTCTTGGACGCGGCGGCGGACTGCGTCGCGTATGGCCTCGCTTTGCTCCGCGATGGCGGCGGAGCGGCCAATTGCAGCCTCTCTGTCTGCTCCGGTCATGTCCATTCCGAGCGCGTCGGCCAGCTGAGAGAGCCCCGTTTTGGGGTCTGCGGCCATACCTATATGCGTTGGCTCGCTCTTTCCGATCTCCCGCGCCGCCTGATCCATATGAATCAGATTGGTATCGGGTGACAGGGCGCGTCCGGGGAAATGGAAGAATTCGCTGAACACATTGGCGCCGACTGCCAGCGCGACATCGGCATCGGCGAACAGCGCACGCGCCGCGGGCGTTATTGGGGCGGAGCGTCCCATGAACTGCGGATGCCCCGTCGGAAAGTTCATTTCGGAGTATGCAGAGGAATATACCTTTGCGCCGACCATTTCTGCTACGCGAACCGCTTCGCCAACGCCTCCCGACTGCGCGAGACGATCTCCGACTATCATAACCGGATTCTGCGCGCGCGCAAGCAGCGCGCTGGCATCGGCGAGAGCCTGAGCGTCCGGCGCAATCCGAAAATAGCCGCGCGCGGAGGGTAGTATCTCCATATCGGCCGCGTCGTCGAGCGCGTTGGCGGAGAACCCGACATAGACGGGGCCTGTAGGCGGCGTCGCGGCCTCGCTGAAGGCGCGGCGGACGACGGACGGCAGCTGCTCTGCGTGAGTAACCTCCGCGCTCCACTTCGTGAACAGCCGCGTCATCTCGTCCAGCTGTGTGCGTCCCTCGGCCAGCTTGCGAATGTCCTTGTTCGCGCTGGTGACTACCATAGGCGTGCCGCCCTCTTTGGCGTTGTGCAGCAGGCTTATGCCGTTGGCGAGTCCGGTTTCGATGTGCAGGTTCACGAACGACGGTCTGCCGGTGGAGCGGGCGTAGGCGTCGGCCATGCCCATCGCCGCGCCTTCCTGCGTCGTCAGTATGTATTCCAGATCAGGGAACTCTTCCAGCGCGTCCAGAATCGGCCCTTCGCTGGTGCCGGGGTTACCGAAAATATAGCGAACGCCCTCCGCCCTGAGCATCTCCATCAGAGCGCGCTTGCCAGTCATTATCGGCATATCGAATCTCCCTAATCTCCTACGAGCGCGATTATCTTTTCGATAGTCTCCGCGCGAAACTTATCCATATCGTCTGCGTCTTTGATCAGCGCGCCGAGCGTGCGTTCCACTGCGTCGCGGTCGAGACGGTCATAGTGAAGAATGACCATCGCCTTCGCCCAGTCCAGCGTTTCGGAGATGCCCGGAGCTTTCTCCAGCTCGGATTCACGAGCGTTATCGACGAATCTGCATACCTGTCGCGCGAGCCGTTCGTCGATGCCTTCCACTTTGCGCCGAACGATACGCAGCTCTTTTTCGAGGTCGGGATAGTCTATCCACAGATACAGGCAGCGGCGGCGCAACGCATCGGAGAGGTCGCGTGTGCGGTTGGATGTCAGTATCACCAGCGGTCTGTGCTTTGCGCGTATCGTGCCTATCTCCGGGATGCTGACTTGAAACTCGGAGAGCGCTTCCAGCAGGAAGGCTTCGAACTCCTCATCTGCGCGGTCTATCTCGTCGATAAGCAGCACTGGCGGCTTGTCCGGCTGCGTAAGCGCGGCCATGAGCGGACGCTCTAGCAAGAAATCGCGGCTGAAAATATGCTCCTCACGCTGTTCCGAAGTCCGTCCGCTGCCTTCGTCCAGTCGTATCCAGAGCAGCTGCTTAGGGTAATTCCACTCGTACAGCGCAGTGGAGACATCCAGCCCCTCATAGCATTGCAGTCGTATCAGCCGTGTATCTAGCAGGCGAGACATGACATTTGCAATCTCCGTCTTGCCTACACCAGCGCGTCCCTCGATCAGCAGTGGGCGTTCGAGGGCCTGCGCCATATATATGGAAGTGGCGATTGCTGGGTCTGCGATGTAGTCCCTCGCATCCAGCTCGCGGAGAATGTCTCGTATCGGGTCAGACATGTTCGAATTTGTCGATCATTCCTCTAGCGCCAAATACGATATACTTTGGACAGCGTGTATTCACCGATTGAGCTAGCCTTCATAATACGCTGTATAAAATTCGGCAAAGCCAGGATCGCCCGCGTCCAGTGAGTCATCACCGCCGTACCTCAGCGCGCGGTATTCGCTGGAGTAGCTGTTGATAGCATTGCAAACGATCTCTTCAGCCCAATCGTCTTGCTGCTTATTCGTCAGAAACGCTGAGCTTGCCAGAGTGGGTATGCGACCTCTTCTAACTTGCAACTCGGTATCGATCTCGAACGGAGATTCTGAGACAAGGTTGTGGATCGTCGCTCTATAAGTTGGGTTCATGCAGATTCACTCTGGGCGCTTGGCTTTCGCTTTGTGGAAGCCAAGCGCCCAGCAGGATGTTCATTGCTAGGCGCCTAACTTCCAATTTAGCGTGTCAGCGATGTGATCAGAAGATCGTGTCGATATTACCCCTGCATAGCGCGCCAGACCTTTTCGGGCTTGGCGGGCATGTTCATATGGGTGATGCCGAATGGCGAGAGCGCGTCTATGACGGCGTTCATCACGGCCGGGGATGCGGCGATGGTGCCGGTTTCGCCCGCGCCTTTGACGCCGAGCGGGTTGGTCGGAGACGGCGTTACCGTGCGATCGGTGATGATGGACGGCACATCCGTCGCCGTCGGTATGGCGTAGTCCATCATGCTGCCGGTTATCAGCTGCCCTGATTCATCATAGACAGCTTCCTCAGTCAGCGCCTGTCCGACGCCTTGTACCACGCCTCCATGTACCATGCCTTCGACGATCATCGGGTTGATGACATTGCCTACATCGTCGATTGCCACATACTTCTGAAGCTCCACCTCTCCGGTGTCTCCATCGATCTCGACGATTGCGATGTGCGTTCCGAACGGCCATGTGAAGTTCTGCGGGTCGAAGATGCTAACGGCCTCGAGGCCAGGCTCGGTGCCTTCTGGCAGGCTTTCGTACCAGTAGGCGGCGAGCGCGACTTCCTGGAATGTCTTGGCGTTGGCCGGCGCGCCCTGTACGAAGTACTGTCCGTTTTCGGCCACGATGTCTTCCGGCGCGGCCTCCAGCAGGTTGGCGGCGATGCGCTTGGCCTTGTCCTGTATCTTGCCGACGCTCATATGAATGGCGTTGCCGCCGCAGACTGCGCTGCGGGAGCCGAAAGTCCCCGTTCCCATCTGCACCTTGTCGGTATCGCCCTGAACGATTTCCACATCTTCGACTGGGACGCCGAGTTCGGAGGCTGCGAGCTGGGCGAAAGAGGTGTGGTGCCCCTGTCCGTGTCCGGACGCGCCAGAGAAGACGGTAACTTTGCCGGTGGGGTGTACTCTCACCAGCGCGCTTTCCCAGACGCCGGCGCGCGCGCCGAGCGTGTAGGCGACCGCCGATGGCGCCATGCCGCATATCTCCACATATGTCGATAGCCCTATGCCCAGATATTTGCCCGCCTCGCGCGCTGCGGTCTGCTCGGCTCGGAAATCGTCATAGTCCGCCAGCTCCAGAGCGCGGTCGAGAGCGGCCTCGTAGTTGCCGCTGTCGTAGGTTACGGTCGTTGCCACTTCGTAGCCGTCCTCGAATGGCGGTATGAGATTCTTTCGCCTCACCTCGACGGGGTCCATCCCGATCTCGGCGGCGTAGCGGTCTATCATGCGCTCCACCAGATAGGTCGCCTCCGGCCTGCCCGCGCCGCGATAGGCGTCCACCGGGGTCGTGGTGGTGAACACGCCGGTAACTTTGCACTGAACATTGTCGATTTTGTATGGGCCGACGAGCATAAGCCCGAACAGGTATGTCGGAATGGCTGGCGCGAATGTGGAGAGATACGCGCCCATGTTGGCGTATATGTCGGCGCGCAGGCCGGTGACATTGCCCTCGCGGTCGCCGACTATCTCGACATCGCCCAGATGGTCGCGTCCGTGCGTGGTGGCGAGATAGTTCTCCTGCCTGCTTTCGATCCACTTGACCGGTCTGCCTATCTGTTTGGCAACTGCGGCGGCTATCACTTCTTCTGCATATAGATACAGCTTGCAGCCGAATCCGCCGCCGACATCGGGCGCGATGACCCGTATCTGGTGTTCTGGATGCCCTGTTACCAGCGCAAGCAGCAGCCGTACTAGGTGCGGTATCTGTGTCGAAGTCCAGAGCGTCAGCTGGTTGGTGCCAGGGTCGAAATCGCATACCACGCCGCGCGGCTCCATCGGGTTGGGGATGAGCCGCTGGTTGATGATTCTTTCGGTAACGCTGACTTCGGCTCCGGACGATGTGGCATCGAAGTCGCCGCCGCCGATTTCCCACTCGAACGCGATGTTGTTGGGCGCGTCCTCGTGAACCTGCGCCGCGTCGCCGGAGATGGCTGCCTCCATATCCACCACAGCATCCAGCACATCGTACTCGACATCGACGAGCGTGGCTGCGTCCGATGCCGCCTGCGGGCTGTCGGCGACGACTGCGGCGACGGCATCGCCGACACAACGCACTTTGTCTATAGCCAGTGGCGGGTGCGGCACCTCTTTCGTATCTGGCACGACCCAGCCGCACGGGAGCGAACCGAGCTGGTCTGCGAGCTGCTGCCCCGTATAGACGGCGACGACGCCATCCGCAGATTCTGCGGCGGATGTGTCTATGCTCGTGATGTTCGCGTGGGCATGCGGACTTCGGACGAGAACCATATCGAGCATTCCCATAAGCCGCACATCATCGACATATGTGCCTCTGCCTGTTATCAGCTTTGGATCTTCGCGCCGTTTGATGCTTGCGCCGAGTACCGATTGCGTGGTCATGTCAGCCCTCCTGTCGTCGCTGTTGAGTCGGATTGGAGATTCGGAGCTTGAGAATCATAAGAGAGTGCGCGCCGCATCTCCTCTGGGGGTATCGAGTCGTACCAGTAGAGCGCCCCATGGGACACCCGATCGGGTTTTGCCCCTAATATCAAGCGATACTCTATCCTACCACTATATCTGAGGCAAGTGGCGCGGTTCTGGTATAATCGCGGCAGTCGTTCGCTCAGTTCATATGCATCATATACAGCTACAGCGCAGGAGCAGCAGATGTCCGTCCTATTGATCACCTCGGACAGAGACGGGGCAGGCAAGACCGTCTCCGCGAGCGCGATCGCGCTCATGGAGACGGAATCGGGCAGGTCGTCCACCGTGTTCGAACAGTTCGAGTGGGGAGAAGGCGCGTCTCTCGATGAGCGGCTGCGCGCGTTCGTGTCCAAACTGTCCGATGCGTCGTCGAATAGCGAGAATCTGTACATCGCCGAGCTGCCTAGTTCCATCGGCCCGCAGGCGGTCTCCGACGCTGCTGCCGAGCTGGATGCGAGCGCGCTGCTGGTCGTCGCATATCGGCGCGATCTGAACGGGGAGGAGTTCGTCGAATGGAAAGAGCGGCTTGGCACACGGCTGGCTGGCGTTCTCGTCAATGGCCTGACGCGCTACTTGCGAACCGAGACCGAGCAGCGGATATTGCCGTCGTTCTCCTCCGTAGGTATCGAATGCCTTGGGCTGATACCGGAAGACCGCATGATGCTGTCGGTGTCTATAGAGGAGCTGCGGAATGGGCTGAACGGACGCTATGTCGTGGACGCCGGCGATACCGACCGTCCTATAGAGTGGCTCCAAGTGGGCGCGATGAGCCTCGACCCTGGTGAACCGCGATTCGCGCTGTACGAGAACAACGCCGTCATCGTGCGCGGAGACAGGCCCGATATACAGATGTCCGCGCTCAACGGAAATGCGGCCTGTCTAGTGCTTACCGGAGGGATCGATCCGATTCAGTACATCCTCTACGAGGCGAACGAAGAGGAGACGCCCGTGATGGTGGTCGAGTCGGATACGCTGTCCACGATGGACACGCTCGCCGAGGTTACGGCGTCGGCGAGCATGAACAGCGCAGCCAAAACGCGAAGATATGCGAAGCTGCTAGAGACCCACGCGGATCTGGACGCTCTGAGAATCTGAATCTGAAGTCAGTCCTCTAGCGTGCCGGGGAAGTCTCCTTCGAACAGATCGCCGTCCGCGGGCCACTCGTCTTTCGGCATCTCGTAGTATGCTTCGATCTCGTTGCCGTCCGGGTCGAAGAAATAGACGCCGAGCGAGATGCCGTGGTCGCCGATTCCGCCGATTTCGACATCGTTCTCTTTCATAGTAGAGTAGAGAGATTTCAGATCGTCGAGCGACTGCATCTCCCAAGCGAAGTGATATAGACCGACTCTGCTCGCCTCCGGGCCGGGCGCGTCATCGCCCACCGGCACCAGCGCAAGCTCATGCGAAACTCCCTCATCCGCGCTCATGAATATCATCTGGCCGGGGCGCTTGTTCGTCACCCTCAGCCCTAGAACCTCTTTATAGAACCGCTCCGACTTCTCCAGATCACGCACTCTGATTACCAGATGCCCCAGCTGCTTCGGAGTTACCATGGGGATGCCCTCCTGCTGTCCTCTCATCGTCTTTTCGATACTCTTATTCTTACTTGGAGTGTAAACCCGCGCGGGGTCGTCGTCAAACTTTTCGCTGTGTGGATTTCGGTGCGCGATTCTCGCCATGGATTCATAGCAATGCGCGCGGTTACGGGTGTTGCGGAGAGAATGTCGAGCGAATAAGATACGGGATAGGCAATATATTACGACTCCAGATGTAGACTATGGAGGGCAAGTCATGACCGCTTTTGAGAACCTAAGCATCTTCGAATACATTCAGGAAGAGACCAAGAATACGCTGAAAGCCTACGGCAACCAGCCGAAACTCGTCGAGGAACACGCCAATATAGAACGCGGAGTTGCGCTCGGCGGATATGCGGGTCGGCAGCTGTACGAGCTGGTGCAGAATAGCGCGGACACCTTATCGAGGGCGGGTAAGGGTGAAATTTGGATACGGCTGACGGAAACGCACCTATACTGCGCCGATAATGGAGAGGCGATCGACATCGACGGCGTGACGGCGCTGATGTTTTCGTATATGTCTCCTAAGCGTAATACAGACGAGATAGGCAGATTCGGGATGGGTTTCAAGTCTGTGCTTGGCGTTACGGACGCGCCCGAATTCTTCAGTCGCTCTGGTTCTTTCCGATTCGACCGCGATAAGTCCGCGGAACGCATTCGTAAGGCGATAGGTCCCAATGCAGCACACTACCCCGTCCTTCGCCTGCCGGAGGTCATAGACCCAGCCGGATATGAGAGTGAAGACCAGATTTTGCGTGAGATGAGGGGCTGGGCAACGAACATCGTTCGCCTGCCTCTGAGAGATAGTGAGGCTTACGCTGATCTTGCTAAGCAGATCGAAGATTTCCCATCTGAGTTTCTGTTGTTCGTCAAGCATGTAGGACTAATGAGATTGCAGACGGACAATCAAGATGACGGACAAATGGAATTGCAGACTGCGGACCAGACGGAGCGAGCGCGTGTAATCACCATGTCTGAGGAGGAGTCTCTCTGGGTATTGAAGGACAAACGGGATGCCAATATCAAAAGAACTAGTTGGATGATTCGCAGCAAGATACATAGACTGTCTTCGGATGCTAAGAGTGACAGCATAGCCTCGGATGTGGACGAAGTGCCGATCTGGTGGGCTGCCCCACTCGACAGCTCGAACCCTACCGATAGATCCGGCGATAGCTCCGGTAAGTTCTGGACATTCTTCCCAATGAGTACCAACAGCTTGTTGTCTGGCATTCTGAACGCGCCCTGGAAGACCAACGTGGACAGGACTAATCTGTTGGAAGGGACTTATAACAACGAGTTGATCGACGCCGCGGCCGATATGGTTGCAGATGCGCTGCCAAGCCTATCCAAGACAGCCGATCCTGCCAGCCACCTCGATGCGTTGCCGCGCAGACACGAAGCGGGAGATACTGTCTTCGCCCACCGCCTGCGTAACCATCTGTACGCCAATCTGCAAGGCATGGAATTCGTACCAGATCAGGATGGTAAACTGCGCACACTATCCGATATTAGCTATCCTCCGCAGGGGATGAATCCCGATGCCCTCGGCCGATGGGCTGAATACGAAGGCAGACCGAAAGACTGGCTTCACCACGGAGCCTTGACTCAAAACCGTTTTGCCAAACTCAACGAGATATACAAACACGAGAATCAGCATAATGAATTACAGCGTAAGTCTATTAGGCAGTGGCTGGAAGCCTTGCGGGACACTTTGAACACTGAGCAGTCCATACGGTTCCTATTTCAGAAAGTGAATCCCGTCAATGATTCACACGCCGCTATTCGAACTGCGGCGGAAATTTTCCGAGATAGACCATTAACACCCAAAGAACTTGGCAATATCGTATATACATCCGACGGCGAATGGCAGACACCCGATCCAGATAAAGTCAGACTCAGCGGGGACAGTATGTACAATGCGGGCATATTCGTGCATCCAGATCTCGAATGGCATAAAAAGACGCTGGCCTCGCTCAAAACGCTCCGCCTAGAACCCGTAACCCTCGAGACCGATTTCAGAGATCTGGCTGTATCAGTTTTTAGGCAGCGCGATAGGCAGCGCGAATGGAATGAAGGATGGACAAATCTGTATGAACTTGCCCGGGAGATAGGACTGTCGAGGGCGGCGGATATTGTGAGATCTATAGAATCATGGTCTAAAGCCCTTCGTGTTTGTACAGTTAGTGGAACATGGGAGCCTTTGCAAGACACACTGCTTCCTGGCCCAATAGTCCCCAGCGATGGCAGCAGGGATGGTACTGTCGCCATAGATACTGCGGGATTCCATAAGCAGGATGTAAATCTCCTCAGGATGCTCGGCGCAATTGAAAAGCCGTATGGAGGCGAAAAATTCGAGGATCGTGAGTCGCCTATTAGACCTTACATGTATAAGGGGGCAACTCCTTTTGGAGTTTCTAAAATTGGTAATAATAGCCAGACGTTTGCTCAATACTGGAAGTCGGAGTTCCAATTTCGAGCAAATTTGCCTCATACCCCAAAAGAAGAGTTATTGGAAATTGATGAATCAACTACGAGTGGACCTATATATATGTTTGAGAAACTATCCGAAGAGGGTGCGGTTTTATATACATGGGAATTGCTCGATTTGGACGACACATACAATTCTTGGATAGCACGCCATACCGGTAAAAATGGATATGGATGTAGAACCTATCCTCCAATGGAATTTTCTCCGGCTCGTATTTGGTTGATGAGGTGTGGACGCATTAAAACAGATGATGGCGAAATCCATCCTTTCGAGGATGTATTTGGTGACCCTCCGAAGAATAAAGCTGCTCATGCCAAGTTGCTCTCTCATCCAAGGGGGGCATCCATTCGTAGGGCTTTTGGTATATAACCATCTCGTTAGAGCCTTTTGATGAGGATGGACACATTCCCTTGCTAGATCAGTTAGGGGGCGTCTTCACCAAGTTGGATTGGCTCTGGTATAGACCATAGACGACGATAGCCCCAGCTCATCAACCCCGCGTAAGTCTATCCGTGAGTCTGTCGATGATGTTGGGGTCGTATGGCAAGTCCGCGATAGGGTACTGCAGCGGCTCTAGCTTCGGCGCGGGGGCTTGGATGGATGCCGCGATGCGGTTGTAGGCGATGTCTGCGAGTTTGGGTAGGGAGAATATGTCCTCGGCGTTGTAGCGGATGAGCGTATCGAGCGCGCCCGCGTTGTCATCGCGCCACCACATCTGCCACATGCGAACGGCGTCGTATCCGTTCAGCGTGGCCAGCTCCGTCGGACGCCCGACGCCTAGATACCGCTCGATAGCTTTCAGCCCGCCCCTCATACCTATATGACTCAGCGGGAATCTCAGATCGATGTGCGCCGTGTGCCGGAATACGGATCCGAAGTGGCGCTCTATGAACGGCAGGTCGAAGGCCGCGCCGTTGTAGGTGACGATCAGATCATACGGCTCCAACGCCTCGCGCAGGTCGGAGAGGTTGTCGTCGTAGATGAAGGCGTGGTAGCCGTCGGCGTCCAGTATTCCGACTAGCGTTATGATGCTGTAATCGGGGGATAGCCCTGTCGTTTCGATGTCCAGAAAGGCGGCATTGTGTCTGAAGTCGGCGTACATTCGCCAAGATTCGTTGCGCGGCAGTATGCGGGCGAAGTAGCTGGCTTCCGTGCGGTCTAACCGCGCGATGCATTCGGAGACGGTCTTGGATAGCGCCGAGGCCCTCGCGCGAGGCGGCAGGCGCAGACGCTTGGCGGTGAGAAAATCCTCCCATGTATGTATGCCCGACTGCCACAGCGCGCGCTCCGTAACTTTGCCGATGTTGGGAAGATGAATGAATGTGTATGGAAGCATACGCCGCGGGTACCTGCTGTCTCTGGGCGTCTCTGCCGTTCAGTCCGCCGCTACCGTCGTATAGCGCAGCTCGCCGCGGTATATCTGCCTTATCGTGAAGTTCTGCCAGCTCCCCATCATCACCAGTATGAAGATAACGCCGCCGCCGATGAGCAGGAGCGAGGCGCCGATAAGCAGCGATGAGTCGATGAGCGGCAGCTCTGCGAATAGGTCGGCGAACCAGCCGTTGACGAGATTCGCGCTCGCCATCATCCCGCCGATGTGAACCGAATAGACTGCGCCCACCCTGCCGCGAACCGAGTCGTCGGTTACCGACTGTATCATGGTGTGCGTCAGCGTCATGAAGCCCGCTTGAACGCCGCCCATGAGCGCCGCGGCGGGAAGCGCGGTGTAGATGTTCGGAGACATAGCCAGCAGCGCAGGCGCGACGCCGCTGATGACTCCCAGATTGAGAAACAGCTTTCCGCGCGTGGAATCGTTCGTTACTCCGGCTATTGTGAAGACGGAGACTAGCGCGCCCGCGCCGACAGCCATCATCAGCAGGCTGAACCCTGCGTCCCGCGCGTCTAGTCGCGTGTCGGACAGCACCGGTAGGAGCGACTCGAAGGACATGGTTAGACCGCAATGGAAGAGCGCCATGATCGTTACCGCGCGCAGGATGGGCGTCCGATAGACATATTTCAGGCCATATATGAGATTGCTTGCCATACTGCGGGAGCGATCTACGCCGCCGGTGGAGGATGTCTTTATTCTGAGCGACTGTACGAGGCTGACGATGTAGAGCGCGGCGCAGAAGTAGAACGCCGCCGCGCCGCCCGCGATCAGCAGCGGGGCAATCGCCAGCGGCCCCAGCAGGCGGGAGCCATGCATCGTCGCCTGGTTCAGCGCGATGCCGTTGACTAGGAGATTGCGCGGGACGAGGTTCGGAACCAGAGCTTGCGATGCCGGCATTTGCGCCGCGCGCGCCGCGCCGTTTATCAGCGAAAGTATGAGCATCGCCCATATGTTTACGGCGTCGAATGCTACCATCGTGGCGAGGACGATGCCCTGCACGAGGTTGATGGCGTACATCCATGCGATGATAGTGCGTCTGTCGATTCTGTCCGAGAGGTATCCCGAAATAGGCGGCACCAGCACGCGCGGAATCATCGCCGCGAAAGTTACCACGCCGACCCACAGGTTGGAATCGAACTCGTTGTAAACCAACGCGCCGCGCGCGACTATCAGCGCCCACGCCGCCGCGCCGGAACACAGACTCGCAGTCCAGAGAGTCCTGTAATCTGAGTATGCGAGCGCCGCGCCATAGCGTTGGCCTACGAGCCGAATATAGGCGCGGACACTCATCATACTGATACTAAACCTTCCCTATGCGGCGGCTTGCCGTGAAGACCGTCAGTCAGCCGTAAGCCAATAGAGGCAGGTTACAACAATTTTCGGTCGATGCCAATTGGATTCTGCTCGAGGACAGCTCTGAGCGAATCCGCGAAAGCGGGCCCGTAAAGGCAGGGAGACATAGCGAAAAGCCTCCGTCTTCGCTGTCTTCTTCGAAGATGGCGAGGCGGAGGCGATTGAGTTTAATGTGGTTCATACGACGACGGGTTCGCTCGACATGGGCGCGATGCTTGCGGCTGGTGGCGACGCTGTCTGAGGCTCGCTCGTCTGCCGCTCGGCGCGCCATCCCACGGATTCGATGCGTCCACCGCCCAAGGCGATGTCCACATCCGTGAGCATCTTGTAGTAGCGCACCCCCGCGAATGGCATGTATGACCCTATGAGCGTGATGGGCGCGTCGTCCGGATTACGCTCTCGGGGGATTACAGCGCGATAGTTCTTCATAATCCGCCTCCAATGTCCATACTTGGCTGTACTGCTGCGTCATGCGTTACAGCCAGTCTAGCCGATGGTGGAGGATTGTCAACTTAGTTCAGGAATGCACAATCCAATAGATGTGTATTGGCTTCGATAATATGTGAAAACGCTCACTAAAGCTGCATTTGTGAGCGTTTTCACATAATGCCCTGCGCGCTCAGTGAGCTGAGCTCGGATGGCGACAGACCGAATTCGCCAGCGAATATCTCCTCGTTGTGTTCGCCCAGCAATGGAGCGCGCGAGCGTATCGACCATGGCGACGCGGGCAGCTTGTACGGCGCGCCGGGATAGATGAAAGTCGCGTCCAGCTCAGGGTGTTCGACCTCGACTGGGAATCCACGCGATTGGAAGTGTGGGTCTTCCAACACATCTTCCGGGGCGTTGACGATGCCCCATTGGAATCCGAGCGACTGCGCCTTCTCGAACAGCGTATGCGCGTCCGATCGGCTCGCAAGTTCGCGCATCACATTCGCCACACGCCGTTGATATTCGCGCGCGTCGCTGTCTCCCCGCCGCATCGCCTCGCGGCTCGGTCTGGTGAGGTATTCGCCCAAATCGCTGATGAGTCCTTCGTCTTCCAGCCATGAAAGGAGGTGAATCCATTGCTCTTCCGTTCGCGCTCCGATTCCGACATTCACATACCGCCCATCTTTGCACAGTACTTGCCCGTCTGCGGTTGGCGTGACGGACGCATGGCGCCCGGTTTGGCGCTGTACGGTGTCTCCGGCGACTAGCCAGCTGTAAGTCGCCGCCTCGGTGGTTACATTCAGCGCGGCGTGCATGTTGGCGTCGATGAACTGTCCGACGCCGGTGAACTGCCGGTGTACTAGCGCGGTCATAACGCCCATTGCCGCGAAGTGGCAGACTGTTTGATAGCCTTGATTGCCTCCGCCACGCACCGGTGGGATGTCGTGGTCGTCGTAGCCGCAGCTCCAGACGGGGCCGCCGAACGCCAGCGCGGTCAGATCCGTCGCGGCATAGTCACGGTATGGGCCTTCCTGTCCGAACGGCGTTATTGCGACCATGACCAAGCCGGGCGCTTCGGCTTGCAGCGCATCCCATCCCAGACCGAGCGAGTCCAGCCACCCGGGCGGGGAGCTGTCCACGATTACATCGGCAGTCGCCGCCAGACGCATGAACAGCTCTCGTCCATTGGCGGTGGTGAGGTCGAGAGTGACGCTGCGTTTGTTCGTATTGTAATGCCAGAAGAACAGGCTGCGGTTGGGGTCTGGCTCGTCGGCGAAGAAGGGTTCGTATGCGCGTGTCGGGCTGCCTGCAGGCGGCTCCACAGCGATGACATCCGCGCCCATGTCCGCCAGCATCTTGGCGCACCACGCGCCGATCTCTCCGCCGATTTCGAGTGCGCGAATACCCTGTAGAACGCCCTGTTCTCCGCTTTCCCCCATATCAGAATCGGATAACGCCATCAGATAACCCCGCTTTCGGTCAAATCTCGTATTGCTCCTGCATCCATGCCCAGAACGCCGCCGAAGACCTGCGCGTTATGCTGTCCGAGTGTCGGCGCGCCTGTCTCTATCTTTGCGGGTGTGCGCGACAGCTTTATCGGCATTCCATCCACGCGGACGCTGCCCATCTTGGCATGTTCGACCGTCGGGAACAGCCCCCATGCGTTGGTGTTGGCGTCGTATTCGATTCGCTCTTGCGGTTTCTGGACTGCCGCCGCCGGCACGCCTACTGCCTGAAGCCGCTCCATGACCTGCGTCGGAGTTCGTTGGGATGTCCACTGCTTTATGCGGTCGTCCAGTTCGTCGTGTCGTTCGATGCGTCCGGCGACTGTGGTCAGCGCGTCGTCAGCTGCGAGGTCTTGCAGTTCGAGCGCGGAGCAGAGCGCGTGCCAGTCATCGTCATCGCGCGCGGCGATTGCCGCCCAGCTGTCTTCGCCGAGACAGCGATATATACCGTGCGGCGCCATGCGCGGATGTATGCTGCGGTTGCTGTTCGGGCTGCCGTGTCTGCGCGCGGGGCGGCCGTTTACGGTGTAGTCCAGCATCGTCGGGCCGTTCAGCGCCGCCGCGCTGTCGGTGCAGGACATATCCACCCACTGGCCGGCACCTGTGCGATTCCGATGATAGACGGCCATGAGGATGGCGATTGCCATGAGATAGCCGCCGGTGTGGTTCATATAGGAATATCCCCATCCAGCTGGCGGCATGTCGGCAAGTCCGGATTGGAAGGTCAGCCCAGACACTGCCTGTACGATCGGCCCCCAAGTCTTGAACTCCGAGTACGGCCCGGAGTGTCCGAATCCGCTGTTGGATACATAGATGATATCCGGCTTTATCTTGGTCATCTCTTCGTAAGAGAAACCCCAGCGAGAGAGGACGCCTTTGGAGAAGTTTTCGGTTACGACATCGCTCACGGAGATTATGTCTGCGAGGATGTCTTTGGCTCTGGGCTTGCGCATATCCAGCGTAACGCCCAGCTTTTCGATGTTGTGATTGTTGAAAGTGCCGCCGAGGTCGATACTGCGTCGGTCGTCTAGCCATGGGCCGCTGCCGCGGAAGATGTCCCACTGCCCCTGCCGCAGTCTGTCCTCGATGCGGATAACCTGCGCGCCGAAGACCGCGAGCGCGCGTGTAGCGCCTGCCCCTGCGAGCTGACCAGTGAAGTCACAAATTCGTATGCCGGAAAGCGCGGCGGTCGTATCGGCCTGTTTCGTCATGTGCTGGGAGTTCTTTCGATATGGTTATAGAAGATAGTTACAGCGTCTGTAAAAACTGTCGTACGCTGCTCAGAGCGGGATGATCCAATGTCCAATAACCTCTCAGCGCAGCGACACCGACAGAGATATGTGGATCCCGCTGAGTGACGATATATGCGTGAGCGCGGGCTTTGTCTGGCCGATGAAGTTTGCTGGTAGTCGCTGTTTGGATACATTCGAAGAATTCGTTTATACAGGAATTCATTTGTGTATCCGTGAAAGTCCGGCATAGGAGCGTTTCGAGCATACCTGAGTTGTTATCGTCTGGAAGGATGAGTACGCTGATATTAGGTGAAGAATTCGTGAGTTGCCTCGGTCTATCTGGCACATCGAGACCAGCGTTCTTCAACGCTCCTTGCACGCTTTGGAATGCCGCTTGCGCAGATATTTCAGCGTCTCTGACGATGCCAACGCTTCTGATTTTTGAACTATCCAATAACCTGCTCCACAGGGACAAGAAAGTTCGAAGATCGTTAACGCCTCCGAAGTTCTGGACTTGAATATCGTCACGATACATATCTTTTACCAACGCTTCGAAGAAGTTGCGCTGGTCGTTTCCTTCGACCAGAAGCTGCACGCTTCTGCTAATTTGCTGAGGTGCTATCAATTCTACCGTACCTCGATGTGATGTCTGATCGCCAAGTCGGTTTCGTCTGGATGGAAGGTGACCTTGTGACTGCCCCCGTTCCTCACATCCAACAAGTGTAGTCGAAAACCGTCTTTGCCGAGACCCTTGTACGCTGCTTGAATGCACTCATAGCTGTGAGTCGTGGCGAAGACTTGAGTATCGAACTTCTCAGCGGTAGCGGCAACAAATTTCCACACCTCTGGCATAGCGGAATGGTGCAACCCGTTTTCTATTTCGTCCAGAAGAATAACACCGCCTGAAGCATTCACGACAGCCAACGCTATCCTTGTCATATGCATCATGCTACTTCCCATTACAGACAAGGGTATGAGCTCTGAGAGTCCGTCTATGTCAGCCCAAATCAAGGGTTCTCCGGTTGCGGAGTTATCCACGATGTGATTTAGTCTAGGCTCGATTATCTTCAGCGCGTTGCTGATCAGACCGTCTTGACGCTTAGTTCGAAGACTTGCCAACTCTATGGCATCTCTATGCGAATCGCCCGCAGATGGAAGAAGGATTCGAGCTTCAATTGGGGGGTGATCGCCTGATGAAATATACGACCTTCCCCTCTTGTCTCTCAGCACGAGATGTCCTTCCACAGCTGAGCGCTCTCCAAATTTCGACGAAAATATAAGTGAACTGTTTCCCCATCCATTGCGTATCGCATCCCCATCATCCGGATCGTGTATTGACTCTATAACTTCAATTTCAGGGCGTTTTATGGAGATGCTCAGCGTAAGACGTTGGAGTGGCTCGAACTGATTTTCTGTTTCGATCATTCCCTCGAGATCGACTGTCCTGTTGATATCCAAATCGTAGAAGAGTTGCTTCCAGAATGCCTCGCTCTGTCGAAATTTCCTATAAGGATGATAAGAATAGACCTGGCCTGGCTCGCGAAATATGCCGGATTCCAATACCGATTCGAGGTACGCGCCATTTGCCAGCAGAAATATCGCCTCCAGCAAATTCGTCTTGCCGGAGTTGTTCCTGCCTGAGATGAGATTGATACGATGCAGACAATTTACTTCGAGGCTTTCGAATAGACGATAGTTTCGTATTCTCAGGCTCTCGAACATGACTGAATCCTTGCGTATGTAGGGCAGAGCATTTTCGATGCTGTAAACAGTATCTAAATAGCCAAATAGATAGTGTGGCAAGTGGTCGAATTATAATATTTGCCACACTATATCTAAATCTAAGCGCTCTACCGATGGGTTACCCGTTCACTCGTCTAGGTAACTTCCAGCGTGGGGTTTCGCAGTGGCGCGGCGAACTGCGTTCTGTCCAGCTCTATGGCGTCTTTCTGGTATATCTGCACACGATAGGATTCGTAGTCTGGGATGAACAGTCGGAATTCGTTGTCTATGCGCACCGAGCGGGGGCGGCGCAGGTATTTCTCGTTTTCGACGCGTCCCATTTCGCGCAGTCTGTTGGGGACTGCGTTGGTCAGCATGTACTGACGCGCAACGAGGGAGAGAGTGGCGTCGCCGCGGAAGCTCCAGATGTAATGCCCCTCGGCGTTGAACATTTGCACGCGGTCGTTGCCCCAATCGGAGACATATATATCGCCGTGCGCATCTACTGCGACACCGGTGGGGCGGTCGAACTCCGATTCGCCCGATCCGTATTTGCCGATGACATTCTTCAGATCCCCCTCCGAGGAGAAGATTTGCACGCGGTTGTTGCCCCAGTCGGCGACATAGATGTCACCCAGCTCATCGACATGGACGCCCCACGGCAGCTCCAGTTCTCCCGGCTGTGAGCCGCGCGCTCCGAATCCGCCGAGATATTCGCCGTCGGCGGTGTATCGCTGGATGCGGTGGTTTCTGGAATCGACGACGACGAGGCAGCCTTCGGGGTCGAATGCGATTCCTGTCGGGCCGTCGAACTCGCCGCCCGCGTCTCCGCGCGTGCCCCACTTGGCGACGAACACGCCCTCCTTGTCGAACTTGGTGATTCTGTGAATCGCCTCGTCGCTTATGTACAGAAAGCCTGCGTCGTCGGCTATCATCTGCACGGGCCAGACCATCTGGCCGTCGTCTATGCCGTAGCTGCCGAATCCCTCTAGCTGGTCTGTAAGATTGGCCATATCCTCCAGCGGCCATATCCTGACAGACGCCGCGCCCTCGGAGCGCATCAGGATGTAGGCGTCATCCGCGCCGTTGGGGAAGGCGATGTCGGATGGGAAGTTGGTTACTCGTCGCATCCCGAGTGTCCTCAAATAGGGATACCCGGCTCTAAGCAGTCCGTGTGGTCTGCCCATAGTGTTCGCCTCCTGATTTCTAATTCGTCTGGTCTAATAGATAAAAGGGGATATCTGTTCGTACTCGCCCTTGACGATGGGTTTGGCATCTATGTCGAGCCACTGTTCCAGCAGGGTGGCGTATATTCCTCGGAAGTCGATGGTATGCTTGAGGTCTTCGCCGTGTTCCCAGTCCGCCAGTGCGAGCGACGGATATTCGCTGTAAAGCCCACCGCGTATGTTCTTTCCGAACATGTACGCTCCGCCTCCCGAACCGTGGTCGGTGCCGCTGCCGTTGTCACGCATTCGTCTTCCGAACTCGGTGAATACGAACACTGTTACATCGTCCGATGCGTCGTGTTCTTCGAGGTCATCGAGGAAATCGGAGATTGCGCCGGAGAGGTCTGTCAACAGTTTGGGATGCGATGGCAGCTCGTTGGCGTGTGTGTCGTATCCGCCGTGTGATGTGTAGAAGATGCGTGTTCCGAGTCCGGCGAGGTGTATGCGCGCAATGTCGCGCATGTTTTTCGCTATCTGGTTGTCGGCATATTCTATGGTGGATTCGTAGCTCTCTGCGACATCTGCGAGCATGTCTGCGCCTTTGAGCACATCCAGCCCTGTTTGGCCGATGTAGTCTGCAACGGGGCCTGTGCCGATGGCCTGTCCGTAGATGCCCTTGAAGGTTTCTAGCGCTCTGCTGCGTAGTTTTTCCTGCTCGATGCGTGTCATCACGCCGTATCCTTCGATGTCTCCGACGGAGGTTACGGGGACGCCGGTTACGGACATGGCGCGCGGCAGTCCCATGCCGATGTTGACGCCTGTCAGCACATTTTCGGCTTTGGGGTCTAGTTCGCGGATAGCCTGTCCGAGCCAGCCTTCATTGCCTACGCGGTTGGGTTCGGCTGTGTGCCATATGTCCATGCCGCGGAAGTGGGATCTGTTCGAGTTTGGATAGCCGATGCCCTGCACGATAGCCATGCGCTCTTCATCGTACAGCCGCTTGAACGGCGCGGCGTTGTGATTTATCGCCAGCTCGTCGTTTATCGGCAAGACTTCGTCTTGCTTCATCACCACCTTCGAGCGGGCGTCGTAGTAGTGTCCGTTGTTGTACGGCACGATGGTGTTCATAAAGTCGTTGCCGCCCGTGAGCTGCACGACAACCAGCGTCTTGTCTTTGGTGTTCGCTGCCATCTCTCTCCTCTTGGGCCGTATGCGCGCTTGCCCGAACTGGGCTTATTCGAACTGATAATCGACTGTCGATGCGGTCATCTGGAGCAGGTTGTGTACGCCCACTGCCTGCTGTTCTGCGTCTTCTGTGCGTATGCTGCTCAGCTCTGCCGCGTAGTTTACGAGCGAGTCGTATGTCTGCTGGCTGACTTTTATGCCGCCTAGAATATCTAGGCATCTGTTCACGAGCTGAGAGGGCGTCTCATCGAGACTGCCGGCGCGTTCGACCATCTCTCGAACGCCGGGTTTGGATATATCCTGGAACTGGTTTTCGACGAATCCGATGCGTTCGCTAAGGGTACCGGAGTCGATCCATTCGTGGCCCGTATGCCAGCCTTCCACCGTCGGTGGGTTCATCAGTCGCTGTCCCATGATCGCCAGCGGCCCTTCGATAGGGGAGCCGTTCAGCGTCGTTATGGCGAACTGGTGGATGCCGGGTGTTGGCGATGCGAATTCGCCTGTCTGCCGAAGCACTCCTACGACCAGCTCCGTCGGGCTTTTTACTTTCTTGAACTCACGCGCGTTCTTGAAGAAGTCTGAGTTGAACAGTTCGCGGAGCACCGGGCGCATCTGCCCGCCGGTTTCCATGAACACATCCGCCAGCTGGCGAATGGCGTTCTCATCGCGCGGAGGCTCTGTCTCCCAAGACGGTACCTGCACTTCGTCTTCTACGAAGAAGTTGTATAGATGTCTGGAGATGAAACGCGCCGTCGCCGGCTGGCGAACGATTATATCTATGATGTCTTCGCCGTCGAAGTTGCCAGTCTCTCCGAGGAATGTCTTTAGTGAATAGTCGTGGTCTTCCTCGATGAACTCGAACTCCGCGGGATAGTGGCCGTTTGGATACAGCGACAGCGGCTGTCGGAAAGTCCAGCCAGTGAACGCCCGCGAGGCGGACTTGATGTCGTCTTCCGTATAGTTGCCGACACCCATCGAGAACAGCTCCAGCAGCTCTCTGCCGTAGTTTTCGTTGATCTCGTCTTTGTGGTTTTCGTTGTTGTCCAGCCAGAAGATCATGGCAGGATCGCGCGACAACTCCAGTAGTATCGTCCGCAAGTCCGTCAAGCCGACTCGCCTGAACATATCTATTTGGGTGTAGAGCGAGTCTCCGTGTTCGCTCTTGCCCCATGCGACGGGGAAGATGTGATGGAGGAAGAGAGACATCTTCTCCTCTAGCTGACGCGGGGTGTTAGCCATTCGATACAGCCACTTGCCGACATGGATGGCTACCAGCTCCCCGCTGTAATATCGCTCTATATAGGACTGATCCAGTGGTTCGAATCGTTCTGGCGTAACCAGATCATCCACGATCTCTTCGTATGTCTTCTCAGCTGTCAGCTTGTCGAGTTCCGCAGGCGTAGCCCCGAAGCCCGCCCTTCTCATCAGATGCGCCACCAGCGCCCTGTCGGATTTCATTCTTTAGACCTCCCTTCCGCCGTAGTTGCCGATAGTTTTCCTTGCCGACCGCGTTTCGCGCCGGAAGGCTGTTGATTACGATGGCACATATTATAGCCGCAAATGCGCGATTTTGCTTGCCCCGCGCGAATCGACATCGTGCAGTGTCATATGCCATATCATGCTCGCTGTCGCACTTCCTATTCTGTTTCTTTCTGTCATGTCTCGTCCATGAATCTGATACATACCGGCATTGGCAGCTTCGCTTCATATTTCGTTGGATTTAGCATTCCGGTCTCGGCATCGATGTCGAGTGTGACGATTGTATTGGAATCCTGATTCGCTGCCAGCAGAAAGCGCCCGGATGGGTCTATTGCGAAGTTGCGCGGCGTCTTGCCGCCTGTTTGCATGTGCTGAATCGGCGACAGTGAGCCGTCCACGAATCTGGCAAAGACTGCGATGCTGTCGTGTCCACGGTTCGATGCATATACGAATTTGCCATTTGGATGAACATGTATATCGGCTGTAGTGCCGGGCGTGGACATCTCATTTTCGGGAAATGCAATTATCGTCTGGATAGTCGAGAGAGCGCCAGTGTCGGCGTCACGGCGATATGCCGTTACTGTCTTGCCGATCTCGTTGACGACATATGCGTATCTGCCCTCCTGCGCGAAGGCGAAATGACGAGGCCCAGCCCCTTTCACTGTAGCATCTATATACGGCGGATCGTTCGGGCAGAGTTGGCCGTTCTCCTCGTCGAATTGGTATATCATTACCTTGTCCATGCCCAGATCAGGGACATATGCGAATCTGTTTTGCGGGTCCAAGTTGATGGAGTGGGCGTGCGCGCTGGTTTGCCGCTCCTTATTTACGCTGGAACCTTCGTGCTGGATGAAGCAGGACATCTGGCGCAGGCTGCCGTCTTTGGCTATGGGCAGGACGCTAGCGCTGCCGCCGCGGTAGTTAGCTGCCAGCAGAAAGCGGCCTGTGGAGTCTGTGAATATGTGGCAAGGCCCCGTCCCGCCAGAACCCTGAGCGTTCAGCAGCGTGAGCCTCCCCGAATTTGGCTCTATTGCATATGCAAACAGCGCGCCTTGCGATTTGCCGTCGAACTCATCTACTTCGGAAGCCGCATACAAAAATCGTCTGCTGGGATGCAGCGCAAGAAACGATGGATTCTCTACACCGTCGGCTGCGAACAGTGGTTCGATATCTCGGGTATCCGGGAAGAAGCGACATGTGTAGATGCCCTCCGACATCGACTGCGCTGTATAAGTTCCTACGAAGACGAGCTGGCCGTTGGCTGAGTCTGTCATGGCGTCACGGGTTCCGGTATTTCTTACGGAAGTTGGCTATTTTAGGAACTCCTCGACGGCGCGGGCGAACTTCGCTGGGTGTTCGTGGGGGAACATGTGTCCAGCGTTGGGTATTACGCTGGATGCGCTGTCGGATATTAGGCTGGTCAGTATCTCCGCGTATTCTGCGGGAACGATCTTGTCGCGGTCTCCGACTAGGACGAGTGTAGGGGCTTTTATCCTGCGCGCGCGCCGCGTAAGCCCCTTGTCTGGTATCGGCCATAGGAACTTGCCTACCGCGTTGAGCGATTGCACTCGGTGTATTATCTGCCAGCCGAGTTCTTCATCGTCCGCGGGTTTGGGATATATATGGAGCGCGGTGTCGGAGTCTGGGTCTGCGAACAGCGCCTGGCGCATTTCGGTGTGCGGCGTGGCGTTGTAGTCGAGGCCGGGATTGTCGTCTTTCCAGAGGCCTGCCGGCGCGGCGAGAACTAGCTTGCCGATGCTTGCCGCGCCGATGGCTGCCATTTCAGCCGCCGCCATCGCGCCTGAGTAGTGGCCGACGACATGCGGACGCTCCAGTTTCAGCGCGTCGATCAAGTCGGCGTGATATAGCGTGAGTTCGAGCAGATTCTGGATGTGGCTCAGACCCTCGTCCCCCTCGAATCCGGGATGCAGGGGCGCATAAACGGTATATCGCTCCGCGAGTATGTCCAAGAATGCAGGCCATTCGGCGTATCCAAATGCCCCATGCAGATACAGCAGCGGATGCCCTTCGCCTCGCCGTTCGTACTTCGCCGTTATTGGCCCGACATCGACCGTTAGCCCGTATGCAGCTGTCGTCATTACGCCCTTTCCCTGTGTTCGTTTCGTACACAGGCGCGAGATATGTCCCCGCGCCTGTTATGTATCTTTTCTTTGTCTGATGTCCGAGTATGGGATATTGGCGGTGGATATGAAATATGGATATGTGGATATTCTGCTATGTCGTGTCCGATCTGTCTATTGGCCTACTATTGGCCTACTGGATACCTACTGGCGCGGGAGCCGCGCGCTCGGTGGCATCGACCGGCTGAGGCCACCAGCGGTCTTCGTATTCGTCCCACATGTCTTCGAGATGAGGCTTGACCTGTGTTGCGAACAGTTCGGTGTTCTTCATTGTCAGGTCTTTCGGCATGGAGCCGATCTGCAGTAGTGTCATCAGGTGCCCGACGCGCAAGCCTTCGACTGCCTTTCTCAGGTTTTCGATGACCGTCTTGGGGCTGCCGGCGATGACATATCCTTGTTCTATATAGTCTTCCCAGCTGAGCTGCTGTCTGAATCGGCTGGCTGCCGCGCCTACTTGCTGAACCGCGCCGGATTTGATGGTTCTGATTGTGCGATATCCGGGAGCTTCAGCGAACCCTTCATATACATGCAGGCATTTGTTGTAGAAGTATTCCACATGCGGCGCGTAGAGTTCCTTCGCCTTCTCGTCCGTCTCTGCCACGCATACCAGCTGAAGGAACCCTGCTCGGTATGGGTTGTCATCGACTCCGAGATTTTCCATCTCTTTCCAGAACCCGTCCATTACTTGAATGCCGCGTTTGTATCCGAAGTAGCTGAGGTAGCAGTAAACATAGTCTAGCTTCGCCGTCCACTCCCATGTTTCTAGGGAGCCGCCGCCGGGGATCCATACAGGCGGATGCGGCTGCTGCAGAGGTCGGGGCCAGATGTTCGCGTATCGAACCTGGTTGTGTTTGCCGTTGAACGCGAACGGCTCCGGCTCAGTCCACGCCTTCATAACGAGATCGTGCGCTTCGTAGTACTTTTCGCGCAGGTCTGCAGGGGGAGTGCCGTATGCGTAGTTGGTATCCATCGAGGTTCCCACGGGGAATCCCGCTACCAGTCGTCCACCGCTGATGCAATCCAGCATTGCGAACTCTTCGGCCACTCTCAGCGGCGGATTGTAGAGAGCGAGGCTGTTGCCCAAGACGATTATGGCGGCGTTCTTCGTGCGGCGGGTTAGCGTGGCGGCTGTGATGTTCGGAGACGGCATGATGCCGTAAGCGTTGTTGTGGTGTTCGTTGACGCAGATGCCGTCGAATCCGACCTGATCGGCGAATTCCAGCTCATCGAGATATTCGTTGTAGAGTTCGTTCGCCTTCACCGGGTCGAACAGATGGCTCGGCACATCGACCCATACGCTGCGGTACTTCTCTTCGAAGTCATCCGGCAGGTATCGGTATGGCATCAGGTGGAACCAGCATATTTTCATTGGATACTCCTTACTGAAATTCGGCGATATTCGGCGTCAGCTGATTCTTATAGGATAGAATATAGATCATTTATGCCAGTGGCGTAACTGCGAGGCTTTGCATCCGTGTCAACGCTCTCGGTCTCCCCAGCGGTTCGTTGCCCAACGGTTCGTTGATTGTTGGTTATAGTATGCGCCATTTACCAGCGTGAAAAGGGCAGAGATGTTTTGCGCGCCGATCATCGAATAGAACAGCTTCGGCATGTCTGCTACACCCCTAATATCTCGACAAGCTGGTTTATAAGCATGAACGCGCTCAGTCAGCCGCGAGCGGCTCCAGTATATTCAGCAGCCTTTTTATATCGCTCAGGCTCAGGGCTATGTTTTCGTCTTCCATCCATCCTTCGTAGAAATTCTGGTGTAGGGCATTTGCGGATCCGAACAGACTATTGATTTCCCCGCGGGCAGTCTCTGATGTGATTCTGTGAACCGCTCTATACAAGTCTCTGTGCGAGTTGTGTCTCCATCCGCGATGCTCTGCGACGGCTTTGACTGCGTGCGCCGCCGCGCCCCAGCCCTTCTCGGACGCCTGCAGACTGCTGCCCAACGCGAGCTGCTCTTCAGCGCGCAGAATGAACTCGCGGCTCGTATCCAAGTGTGTTTGGGTGAGCAATTCCTAATCTTCTTCCAGCGTGCTGGTGTCGCCTTCTGGAAGGCATCGGTATGGCATCATTCCATATCGTTTCCGAACAGATTTGTAAGCCAACCTGCGAATCTCTTGCAAAGATCGCCGTCGATTTCCAAATCTCTTGTCTTTATGGCAAGCCCCATTTGTCGAGGGTCTTCTCTAGTTGCAAGCCACGCATAGATTGTAGCCTTTAGCTCGTTTCCCTCAGTGAACTTCCTGTACGTTACTGGGATACCTTCGATGTAATTTCGGGACAGCGGCCAAACCGCATCTTCTTTCGGTATCATCTGCTCGATAAAGTTTTCGAGTTCACCAGACGATTCGTTATCCGGCATCAGCCAGACACCGACGCGGGGCATGTCCTGCGTATCTACGATAGTTCCGTCTGGATTAGGGTGATCGGGGAATTCGATGCCCGTCTGTGAGATTCGGTTGACTATGGAGTCCCAGCGCGCGCCGCTGCCGTCATCGGCATCCACTAGGATGCCGATGACCTGCCGTTCTGGCGCTTTTACTTCCCTGCTAATAGATTCGAGCAGTGGGTCAATACCACCTTTGTCCATGATGTCGAAATCGGGAACTGCTGGGTTGCGGCTGCGGAACTGCAGAACGACATGTTTGTCATTTTGCCCTTCTACGATTAAGATGCGCTTTGGCGATGGTAGGGGTAAAGGACTCAATTTCTACCGAACCTCAATGCCCTGTTCGGCAGCGACTTCGAGATCGCGTTTTGAGTATTCCACCGCGCGAATCCGCTCGTCCCGTCTATCGAGCCTGATGAGAGTTCCATTCATACTTATCGAATCTTCCATATCTAGCATAGCTTGCGCGAAACCCGTTACACAGTCCCAGCTGTGGGTAGTTGCGAAAACCTGCACATCGTTCGCTTGCGCGGTCGTGAGTATCATTTTCCAGAAATCACGCTGTACGGAGTGATGAATCCCGTTTTCCACCTCGTCCAGCAAGAGAAATCCGCCATGGATGTTTGCGAGCGCAAGGGCAATTCCGAATATGCGCACTGCGCCATCGCCGAGGCTTCTCAGCGGAACCGGTCGTCTTTCGCCTTCTGCCTTTGCCGCTGCTCTACGGATATGACGGGAGTGTCCCCCGCCGTCCCCAATCATTGCGACACGCTCCACTACGCCATCATAAACCAGATTCAACGCATCCACTGCGAGGTTTTCGCTGTCAGTGAGGGCTACGCTGTCCCAGAATCGCGCTATATCGTTGTTGCTTAGTACATTCGGCCCCAGCGATTCGCATATGACTGCATGTGGAAGCTCAGAATCATCGCTATCGAAGCTAGCGAACAAATCTCGGCGTCTTACGACTAAACGCTCTCCGATAGGATTATTGGCCACTTCGTATTCTTTCTTTACACCCATAAATGTCGATTCGATTGTCTCAATACCAAATGTGACTTCATTTCGCTGTTCATTGACCCTGTATTTGGCGATCCGAATAGTAACCCGATATTTTGGATCAATGGGACCGAGTGAGATAGGTGTGTCAGGCTCAGCATTTCTGTCGTAGTAAAGCGCATCCAAATTGGGATAAAGAAATATATCGCCATCTTCTTCCTAGTATGTTTGCTAGAACGAAGTAGCGTCCCCCCGCGGCGTACACCTTTACTGCATCGAGAATGGTCGTTTTGCCGGTTCCATTCTTTCCTGCAATCAGGTTTACTCTTCCCAAGTTAGGGATAGTGAGATCCGGAATGCCTCGAAAGCCTTGAATCCGCATATCGGGAAGATGGAGGGATTTGGATTTGTCAGCAACCGATTCTGGAGATGTCAAACTGTCTAGCATGATACCCAGTCTCTCTCGTAGTGTCGTTCTCGATAAATCAGATCGATAAGTCTGTGAGCGACAGCTCTCTGACATCTGTTATGACTTACAGGGTCTGCCGCTCAGTATGTGTCGCTGTTCTCTGCGGGCTGTTTGCCTATTCGGGATGGTCTTGTTGCGTTCTAATCTTCTTCCAGCGTGCTGGTATCGCCTTCCGGCAGGCCGAGTTCGCGCGCTTTGAGCAGACGCCGCATTATCTTTCCCGAGCGTGTCTTGGGCAGGCCGGGTATGAAGTCTATCTCGCGCGGAGCTACGGCGGCGGACAGCTTCGTTCTGGCGAAGCGCATGATGTCGCGGCGCAGCGCGGGGGTCTCTTCATATCCGTCTTTGAGGGAGACGAACGCTTTGACGACTTCCATGGCGATTGGATCGGGCTTGCCGATTACGCCCGCTTCGGCGACGGCTTCGTGTTCGATCAGCGCGCTTTCGACCTCGAACGGGCCGACGAGATGACCGGCGGTGTTTATCACATCGTCGGCGCGTCCGACGAACCAGAAGTATCCGTCCTCGTCCATCCGCGCGGTGTCGCCGGTGATGTACCAGCCCTTCTTGAATCGCGAGTTGTACATCTCCGTATTCTGCCAGTATGTGTGAAACATCGACGGCCAGCCCGGTCGCGCAACTAGATTGCCGTCTTCACCCGGCGGCACGGGGTCGAAGTTTTCATCCACGATTCCCAGTTCGATACCCGGAATAGGTCTGCCCATCGATCCTGGCTTTATGTCCATCGAGGCATAGTTGGCGCACATTATCGCGCCCGTCTCTGTCTGCCACCAGTTATCGTGGAATGCATGGCCGATAGCCTCTTCCCCCCAGACGACTGCTTCCGGATTCAGCGGCTCGCCTACGCTGGCGGTGAAGCGCAGAGATGACAGGTCGTATCGCTTCGGTACATCGTCTCCCGCCTTCATCAGCATTCTGATGGCCGTGGGCGCGGTGTACCAGACCGTAACCTTGTGCTTCTGAATCTGTTCGTACCACGCGCGCGCGCTGAAGCCGCCTTCGTAGATCAGCTGCGTTACACCGTTCGTCCAAGGCGCGAGCATTCCGTAGGAAGTCCCAGTTACCCATCCTGGGTCGGCAGTACACCAGTAGATATCGTTTTCATGCAGGTCGAGAGCCCATTTGCCAGTGGCGTACTGCTGCACGACAGCCTGATGCCGATGCACCGCGCCCTTGGGCTTGCCCGTTGTGCCGGATGTGTAGTGCATGATCGAATAGTCGTATTGCGATGTGGCTACGGTGGTAAAGTTCGCCGTCGCCTTGCCCATCTCCTCGTAGTAGTCGAGGTCTTGCGAGTCCAGCGGCATCGGGTCTCGCCCGTCTTTGTTCACGACGATTATGTGCTGTAGGTCGAACAGCTCCGGGATGATGTGTGCGATGCGCCGTCGTAAATCCGGCTGGGTTATCAGCACCTTGGCGCCGGAGTCTTGGAGTCTGTCCTTCACTGGGTCTGGGCCGAATGCTGAGAACAGCGGCCCCGCGATTGCGCCAGCCTTCAGGATGCCGAACACTGCGATGAACTGTTCTGGCAATCTGTCCATGAAGGTGAACACGCGGTCGCCCGTCTGGATGCCGAGGCTTTTGAGGACATTGGCGAATCGGTTAGTCTCGCGTTTCATGTCACCGAAGGTGTAATCCTCGCGCTCGCCGTTCTTGCCCTCCCAGATCATGGCTATTTTGTCGCGCTTGCGTCCGTTGGCATGTCTGTCGATAGCCTCGTGAGCCTTGTTCAGGCCGCCTCCCGGCAGCCAGTCCAGCTCGCCGAACATCTGCTGCCAGTCGAACTCGCTGACATTTTCGCGGTCCAGATTCGGCTTCACATCGAATCTGTCTATGGACTGTTTCTCGATAGTCTCGAACGAGGATCCTGTGGTCATTTCGCTTCCTCCGCTTGCCGATGGTCTCCAGATAGTAGAGAAGATTGACGGCATTATACACGAGATAAATATCAGAAAACCCGTTTCGGTGTATGGAGCTGGTACAATGCATTCATGCCCAATTCGCCCAATTACAGGAGCGTCCAGATTGGTGGCGTCGTAGTAGAATACGAAGTCCGCCGCAGCAAACGCCGCAAGAAATCTATCGAGCTGAAAGTGGTGGAGGGCATCGTCGTCGTAGCGGCGCCTTGGACTTTTCCGAACGCGAGCATATACGAATTCATCCTCAGCCGAACGGACTGGATTTCGGAGCAGCTGGCGAAACCGCCGTCGCCGTCGCCACAGGAACGGTTCACGCACGGCCAGTCGGCGTCGTATCTGGGGCGCAGCCACGAAATCGTATGGAAACCCGCCGACGAATCGTCTGCGCCCTCGCCTAGAGTTCGCCTTTACAGATGGAGGTTCTTGGTCGATGCGCCACCAGCGGATGATGATTCCAATGACGCGGCCTCCGTTGATGCTGCCTCCGTCCGCGAATCGGTCTATCGCGCGTTCATAGGCTGGTACGCCGAGCGCGCGGCGGAGCGGCTTCCCGAAATCGTAGATAGCTGGTGGCCGAAGCTGGGGCGAGGAGATAGATCGCGGATTCGGATTTTGGTGCGTAACCAGAAACGGCGTTGGGGAAGCTGCTCTACTGACGGCGCGCTGCGTTTCAACTGGCGCGTGATGATGCTCGAACCGGCGCTCATAGACTATATTGCAATACATGAGCTTGCCCATCTGAGCGAGATGAACCACTCCCCCGCATTCTGGCGCGTCGTCTCTGGCGCGATGCCGGATGCGCAGGACAGGCGCCGACTGCTCAGAGAGGCTGAGCGCGACATACCGTTCTAATCATCTCTGAGTGGCCTATCCATAATGTCCGTACATCGCGCAGGTTGGGGTCGGCTTTCTTGACCATGATTAGGGCTGTTCATATAATGGCGCAAACTCGACCCCACCGTTTTGGAGACGCGCGTGAAATACGAACATCTGCTACTCGACATAGAGAATAATATTGGTGTGATAAAGTTGAACCGTCCCGAGGTTCTCAATGCAATGAACCGCAAGCTGTTCAGCGAGATAGACGACGCTGTTACTCAGCTGGAAGAGGATGATTCGGTTCACGCTATCATCTTCACCGGAGCGGGGGAGCGGGCGTTTTCGGCGGGCGCGGACATTCACGAGATGGCCGAACAAGCTCGTATGGAGAACCCTCCGCCGCCCGATCCGCGCCGTTCGGGATACTCTTGGCACATCGCCGCCGCGCGCAAGCCTACTATCGGCGCGCTCAATGGCCTCGCCTTTGGCGGTGGCGCAGTCCTCGCATCCAGCTTCGATATTCGCGTCGGCTGCGAGCGCACACGCTTCCGATTCCTCGCCGTTCAGTACGGGCGCGTCAACTCCACATGGAGCCTGCCGCAGCAGGTCGGTTGGCCGATGGCGAAGGAGCTGCTGTTCACCGCCCGCGTCGTCGATGCGGAAGATGCGCTCCGAATCGGTCTGCTCAACCATCTGGTGCCCTCCGATCAGCTGATGGACAAGGCCATGGAGCTGGCAACCTCGATAGCGGCCAACGATCCGCGTATGGTGCAGGGCGTCAAGGATCTGCTGATGCGAAACATAGGCGAGGGCTGGAGCGATCACTACCAGAACGAACTCGACGCTCAGGCCGGCTCGCTTGCGCCGACGCCGGTGCTGGAAGGATTCAAGCCGTTTCTCGACAGAAAGGGGCGAAACTAGACATGACCAAACTCGATACTCCGTTGGAAGGTCTCAGGGTTCTCGATCTGGGGAGGTATCAGGCGGGGCCTCGCTGCGCTCTGATGTTCGCCAGACTGGGCGCAGAGGTCATCAAAGTAGAATCCATCTCCGGCGATGAAAGCCGGCGAAACGGCCCCAGAGTACGCGGGCAGAGCGCGTACTGGGTTCAGTACAACTCTGGCAAGAAGAGCCTCTCCATCAACCTGCGCACCGATGAGGGCAAGGCAGTTCTTCGAGACCTCGTGAAGGAGTCCGACTTCTTCCTCCAGAACTTCAGGCCAGGCACCATCGACATCATGGGTTTCGGATACGAAGAGCTGAAGAAGCTCAACCCGCGCATCATAATGATAAATGTATCGGCATACGGACAGTACGGGCCTTACCGCGACCGTGTCGGTTTCGACCCCATCGGGCAGGCGATGGGTGGTCTGATGTCGCTAACCGGCTTTCCGGACGATCCTCCTATTCGTACATATTTCCCGCTGATCGACCGCATCACCGCGCTGCACGCCACCATCGGCGCGCTTGCCGCGCTGCGCGAACGCGACATATCCGGCGAGGGACAGCAGCTGGAAGTTTGCCTCGCGGATACGGGATATACCGTGAACGAGATTCCCATATCCGCCTATCTCGGAGACGGGTTCGAGCAGCAGCGCGAGGGTAACGGCAGAGGCACCGGCGGCACATATCAGACTAGCGATGGCTGGATGATAATTGCCGCCAATAACGAGGCGATGTGGACACGCCTATGCGAGGCGATAGACAAGCCCGAATGGCTCGAAGACGAACGCTTTGCTACCAGAGAGGGGCGAACTCAGAACGCGGCGGCGCTGGAGGATGGGCTGAGCGAGTGGTTCGCAGATCAGAAGATGCAGGAATCGGCAGACCATCTCGCCGCGCATGGCGTTCCATGCTCGCCTGTCAACAGCACGGCGCAGGCAGCTGCCGACCCGCACCTGACGGAGCGCGAAGTGATGATGGAAATTCCAGACCCTGTGGCCGGCACGATGTGGGTTACAGGCAAATCCATCAAGCTGAGCCGCACGCCGATGGTCGTCGGTTCCGCGCCGCTAGTCGGCCAGCACACGATGGAGATACTGCGAGACACGCTCGGCTACGACGATGGCCGCATACAGTCGCTGCATGATGCCAGCGTCGTAAGCTCGCCAGAAGCGACGGCGCAGGCGGCGGACTAATATCTATCGAAACCAGATAGCGCGCAAGAAATCGGATATTCTAGTCGTCGCCCTCGAAGGGGGATACATCTATGCCGGACGAGACGAAGACCCTAAAGGGCAGAACCGCCCTAGTAACCGGCTCCGGGCGTAACATAGGCCGGGCGACTGTTCTGGAGCTCGCGCGGCGTGGCGCGGATGTGGTCGTCAATGCGCGTTCCAATCGTGAGGAGGCCGAGTCGGTGGCGGCGGAGGCGCGCGCGCTCGGCGCCGAAGCCGTCGTCGCGGTGGCCGATGTCGCCGATAGCCGACAAGTTTACGACATGGCCGAAGCTGCTATATCTGCCTTCGGCCGCGTCGATATCTTGGTCAACAACGCTGGTATGCGCCAGAACAAACCCTTCACGCAGATGACAGTCGAGGATTGGCGTGTCGTCAACGGAGTCAACATGGACGGCCCCTTCTTCGCATGTCAGGCCGTCGTACCGGGCATGATCGAGCGTGGCTGGGGGCGGATAATCAATGTGTCCGGCCTGAACGCTTTCAAGGGACGCGCGGAATGGGCGCATGTGTGCGCGGGCAAGATGGGGGCGCTTGGGATGACCCGCGCGCTCGCGCTGGAACTCGCGCCGCATGGGATACTCGTCAACCACATCGTGCCGGGAGCCTTCGACACCACGAGGACTGCGGCGCAGAGCGCGCCGACTGCTGGAGGCGATGCGCCGGGAATCCCCGTCGGACGGCTCGGACTGCCCGAAGAGATTGCCAAGACCGTTGCGTTCCTCGCATCCGACGGCGCAGATTACATTACAGGACAGACTATCCATGTCAATGGCGGCGCGCTGATCGTCTAGCTTTCCTCCTAACTGTTCTTGCGCGGGCTGCGTACTGCATGCACCATGATCATTACTCGGCGATCATTACTCGGCTCTAGCCGACTAGCTGACGCAGCCTCACTGAGGCGAATATCCTATTGCGTAGCCGCGCTTTTGTCATTGGATCTAGCGAATTTGGCAAACCCAACCTGCTCGGATGCCTATTCTTTTATTGCTGATTACTTACTGCGCGATATGGCCAGACGCTAGGGCGCTGGACTGGACACAGGTTAGCGATACTCAGACGAGATGACTTATAGATGACGAGAGCCATACAATGAAAATTACCGTCAGACTGTTTGCCAGCTACCGCGAAGAGGTCGGCGCGAGTCAGATATTCGTCGAGCTAGCGGAGGGCGCGACGGTGCGCGATCTAGCCGAATCCGTATCATCGAACTTCAGCGGGTTGCCGGACGCGAGCAGGTTGGTCGTCGCCGTGAACGACGAATACCAAGACCATGCCTTCGTACTGTCCGAAGGCGACGAAGCCGCTCTCATACCGCCAGTCAGCGGAGGGTGATTTTGTCTAATCCTTCACACGCAGGCGCGCTGTCGGCGTGGCCTGGCATGGGGTATAGTTTGGGACTTATATACTTAACTTCGCAATCATATCCTTATATATTTATAAGAAAGCATGTATGATACAGATATGACAACGATTCACACGCCATATCAGTTGCGGGGATACTGCTCGCAGTCGGGGTATAAGCAAATTGCTGACACTCTATTGGATTGCGTAAAGCTATACAATGGAGCTCTGACGCATTGGCGCGGAGCGTGGAAATCTGCGGGTATTAATGTGTCTCTGTATGATCAAATCAAAGAGTTCACACAAGTTCGCAGGGACGCTACTGCAGGGACGCTACTGCGCTACTGCAGGGACGCTACTGAAGGATGGGGCAGTCGTTCGATACACATCGGTAGAGGTGTCCTGCGTAGATTTGACAGAGCAAAGAACACTTTCTTCAGACGACATAAAACTGGAGAAAAGGGTGGGTATCCACGATATAGATCCTCATATAAATATCGCACAATTGAAATAGCCGCGTCCACGAAATCAATGATCGAGCGTAATGGAAATGGCAAATATTATATCAAAATCAAAGGATTGCCGGGTTATTGAATTGCGCAGTAAGCGCAATCTACCAGAGCCAGAGAACCTTAAATCCCTGACCATTACGCTGCGCGGCAGAACTCTTACTGTAAATCTGGGATATGCAGTCGATAGAGAACCTCTTCCTTCGTCCAATAAAATTGTTGGCATAGATATGGGCGTTACGGATAGGATGACTTTATCTGATAGCGCATTCGTATCTCGTAGAGGTGTCGATAGAACGATCACCGAGAACGCCCTGCGACGCAGGGATAGATGCAAACGCGGCAGTAGAGAATATCGCAAGCGCAATCGAGTAATAGCCAATGCGCATCGCAGGCAAGCAATCCGTAATCGTAACGAATGCCATAGAATTACGACTGGTTTAATCCGAGATTATGGATTGGTCGCTGTAGAGAAACTTCAGATACCAAACATGACTCGTAGCGCAAAAGGTACTGTTGCGAAGCCATGCAAGAAAGTAGCGCAGAAAAGTGGATTGAATCGCAGCATTGCAGAACAAACTTGGTAATCATTCGGCAACAGCTTGCGTACAAGGCAGAATGGGCTGGGCGTAAGTATATCGAGGTAGACCCAAAATACACTTCACAAGAATGTTCTCAGTGCGGTGTTATAGACAAAATGAATCGCTCTGGCAAGAGATATAAGTGTATGTATTGTGGTTTGACAATAGATGCAGACCATAACGCTGCAATTAACATCTTGCATAAAGGGTTGGCGGGTGGGAATAACCCGCCGTAGTCCAAGAGACTGCGTAAACATATGCTTGCGAAGTCTAGTATATAATTCCCTATAGTTTCATGGAGAACATCGGCGCGGATTAGCCGGGAGCTTTGCGATGATCGTCATTACCGAAGAGGAATTGGACATCGGGCGTGTCGTCTCGCATGTCGAAAACCCGGGCGCGGGCGCGATCGTAACCTTCGTCGGCGCGACGCGGGACAACACGGCCGGAAGGCGCGTCCGCTATCTGGAGTACGAAGCGTATAGACCGATGGCGGATAGGCAGCTGGAGCGTGTAGCTGAAGAGATGCGCGAATGCTGGGAGCTGACTGGCGTGGCTATCTATCATCGTCTGGGAAGGCTCGAAATCGGTGAGGTCAGTCTCATCGTCGCCGTATCGTCCGCGCACCGCTCGGAGGCGTTCGAAGCATGCGGGTTCAGCATCGACAGAATCAAGCAGATCGTTCCCATTTGGAAAAAAGAGTTCTTCATCGGCGGTGAGGTCTGGGTCGGCAGCCAGCAGGACTTCGACCCGCTAGGCTCTCCGATCACTGTGTAATCTCACTGTGTGAGCGTGTTTGCCCGCAAGTATGCAAATTTCGTGAGAAAATTATCCAACTGCGATGTGTTCACGCTTGGGCAAATCTGCCAGTTACGAAAATCTTTAGGAAAGAATCATCGTGTTGCGAAAAAGCGTAATCAGAGTTTGCAATAGTAACAGATTTCACAATCTGAATTCTTGATAGCCGTTGTATTCTCTGGTATAGTCAACTGTCAAATCTAGGGTTCGGTGAGAGATTGGGGTAGGATGCAGAGCTATCATGTTTGGACAGTCGGATGCCAGATGAACAAGGCGGATTCTGAGCGGCTGGAGAGCGCGCTTGGTCAGCTGGGTTTGTCGCCTGAGCAATCTGCCAGAGATGCCGATGTCATAGTGTTGAACAGCTGTGTGGTTCGGGAGAGCGCAGAAGATCGCGTCGTCGGTATGCTGACGCATCTCAAACCCGTCAAGCAGCGCGATCCCGAGAAGGTTCTCGCGCTGATGGGTTGCATGGTCGGCCCCCGCAAACAAAGCCTAGAAGAACGCTTCCCATATGTGGATGTGTTCATGCAGCCGCAGCAGTACGATCCGCTGATCGAGCTGCTGGGGGACAGGTTGGGTATCGACCCGGAAGGGTGCGTCGGGCCGCTGTCTGCGATGCCGGATGTGGCGACTTACATCCCCATCATTCACGGCTGCGACAAGTTTTGTTCTTTCTGCATCATCCCATACAGGCGCGGCAGAGAGGTCAGCCGAACAGTAGATGATGTGGTGGATGAGGCGCAGCGTCTTGCGCGGCGCGGCGTGAAGGAAGTTACGCTGCTGGGACAGAATGTGGACTCCTATGGACACGATCTGAGCGGCTCCGTCGATCTAGGCGATCTGCTGGCCGCAGTCAACGCCATCGACGAGCTGGAGCGTATTAGATTCCTCACATCTCATCCGAACGATATGAGCGACCATATAATCGACGCAGTGGCAAACCTCGACAAGGTCTGCGAACATGTCAATCTGCCATTTCAGGCAGGCGATGACAGATTACTGGCAGACATGCGGCGCGGCTATACCAACGCCGAATACCGCGAGAAGATAGACCGTATCCGCGGGCGAATCCAGAATGTGTCTTTAGCTACAGACCTGATAGTAGGATTCTGCGGTGAGACGGAAGAGCAGTTTGAGCGGACGGCGGATCTGGTTCGGGATATTAGGTTCGACAAAGTTCACGCCGCCGCCTACTCCACCAGACCTGGCACTATCGCCGCCAGAACTATGGCCGATACCGTTCCCATAGAAGAGAAGAAACGCCGACTTGGCGTGATCGAGCAGATACAGGAAAGCGTCTCCGCCGAAATCAATGCCGAACTCATGGGGACGACTCAGCAAGTGTTGGTAGAAGGTACTCGCAGAGGACGGAAGTTCGGCAGAAACCGTAACGACAAGCTGGTTTTCTTCGACTCCGAAGCCGCTCTCGAAGGGCATCTCGTCGATGTTCGTATCGAAAAGACAGGTCCCTGGTCTCTTCAGGGACGACTCGATTCCAAAACAACTCCGCTTTCGACTCTCCTGACCATAGTCCCCGGCTAAGGCCGCAACCAAATGTGGTGAGCAATGGTAACGACAGAAACTAGAAGACCGACTATTCCAATAACCGAGATCGAGCAGTCTGCATTCTGTACGACGGACGAGGAGTTGGCGTCCAGAACGCTGGCGGACGAGTTCGCCGTCGGTGTGCGGTGGCAGAAGCTGCCCATCGAGTATATGCGCCATACGCCGCAAGAGCTCGAAGCGCGGATAACCGAAGCTCGCGCGAAGCTCGCGGATCGCCTAGTCGTGCTGGGACATCACTATCAGCGCGACGAGGTTATCCAGTTCGCCGATTTTCAGGGAGATTCGTTCAAGCTATCTCAACTCGCCGCGTCTCAGAAGAACGCCGAACACATCATCTTCTGCGGCGTACACTTCATGGCGGAAACCGCGGACATCCTCAGCAGCCCGGATCAGAAGGTGATCTTGCCCAACCTGACCGCTGGATGCTCGATGGCTGATATGGCGCAGCTAGACGATGTTTTAGACTGCTGGGACGATCTGGCTGATGTCCTCGCCGACGCTGGCGGCGTAATTCCCATCACCTATATGAACTCCACCGCGGACATCAAAGCGCTATGCGGACGGAACGGCGGTATAGTATGTACTTCCTCCAATGCGCCGGCCACCTTCGAGTGGGCCTTCCAGCGTGGGGGCCGAGTCCTGTTCCTGCCAGATCAGCACCTCGGCAGAAACACCGGGCTGAAAATGGGAATCCGCCCGGATGAGATGGTTCTCTGGAACCCGTTCGAAGAGCTGGGCGGGAACACCGAAGAAGAGCTTGTGAACTCCAAAGTAATTCTTTGGCGGGGACACTGTTCCGTACACACGCGGTTCACAGTTGAGCAGATAGAGCAGGCGCGCGCGAAACTGCCGGATGTCAATATCCTCGTGCATCCCGAATGTACGATGGAAGTGGTACAGGCCGCCGACTACAACGGCTCTACGGAATACATAAAAGCGCAGATAGCCGACGCTCCTGCGGGTTCTGCTTGGGCTGTCGGCACCGAAATCAGCCTAGTCAACAGGTTGGCTGCGCAGCACCCAGACAAGACGGTGTTCTGCCTCGATTCCGTAATCTGCCCCTGCTCGACCATGTACCGCATTCACCCCGCCTATCTCTCATGGGTATTGGACGGATTGAACGAGGGTGTGGTAGTCAACCAAATCCAAGTCGATCCTGACACCGCGTCTGCTGCCCGCATCGCGCTCGACCGGATGCTGGCTGTGGTTTAGCGCGCGCAGAAAAGGCGCTGGGAGCGGCAAGTCAATCGGGAGATGTGCAGTAGTAAGCGCGGAGCTGAGGCTTCGCGCGGCCGGCTATATCCGCATACCCGCCACCTATCGAACCGGCGTCACCACGATGTGTTCACATAGTATTTCATATATATCATTTTGGATTGCGTGATACACCGAAAGAAATACAAGGTATGCTCGCATGCAAGATCGATATGACAAGCTAATCGAATCCGCTGTACATCTCATGAATGGATCAGCGCACGACCCTAATTTCGGCATGACCAAGTTGGTGAAACTACTTTACTATGCCGACTGCACTTCATATATTCTGCATGGTGAATCGATTACAGGAACGACTTATATCCATTTTCCACATGGGCCATATCCAGAAAATTGGTATATCGTCCGTCAGAACATGGAAACTTCAGGCGCGGCAACCATAATAAGGGATGCTTCGGCCTCGGGCTACTATCGTTACTGGCTTCGAGCCAATCGCCCTGCGGATATGGAATCGCTCTCATCCGAAGATGTCAGAATCTTGGACGAACAGTTGCAGCGATTCGCTAATTTCAACGCATCGGCAATCGAAGAGTTTTCCCATCAGGACGCAGGTTGGCTGGCGACGGAAGATGGCGAACCTATCCCGTATGAACTGGCTGGCATTATTGCGCCGAATTTGAGTCCCATCTCGATTGAAATAGGATTGGAGATAGCGAAGAATATTCATGGTAGATGATAGCAGCTATTCTGTTATCAAAAGTGACAAATTCGAGAATGAATGGCGAAAAGGTATGGTCGCGGGCTGGATAAACCCGATGTCTGTCCCGCCTATTCTTCTACACTATATTCGGGTGTTATCTAACAAGCCCTATACTCGGACAATTAGTTCCCGGTGCCGCCATAGACATAAGAGCGATCAGCTTCCCCCGTTCTGTTTCCCGGAGCGTGGTGATATTCAGATATTCTATTCTATCTATGAAGAATGTAAAAAGGTCGTTCTCGAAGGCGTTATACAGCTACCTCCGTCTTACTGATGAGCAGTTTCTTAGTGATACTGCGCTTATGAGATTTGCGTCTTTCATCAGCGATCCTTCCACCAGCTAAAGGAACATAGAAACCGAGATGCTCATAACTCCCGACATCAGAAAGCTCATCGAATCGGCCTTCGCGGAAGACCTCGCTTCGGGCGATCCTACTACCACGCTTTTGGTGCCGCCCGATCTTACCGGATGCGCCGCGCTGGTAGCCGGCGACACCGGCGTAGTCGCGGGTGTGGACATCGCCTGCGCCGTGTTCGCGCTCTGGGATGGCAGCCTGCGTACATCGGCTCGTATCGAGGACGGCTCCGCAGTTGCGCCCGGAGATGTTTTAGTCGAAATCTTCGGTTCTGTCGCCTCCATTCTCATGGCGGAGCGAACTGCGGTCAACTTTCTTCAGCGGCTCAGCGGTGTTGCGACCGAAACTCGGCGATATGCGGATGCGGTGTCCGGTCTGAGCGCGCAGATTGTCGATACGCGCAAGACCACGCCCGGCCTGCGTCGTCTGGAGAAGTACGCTGTCGGCGTCGGAGGTGGACGCAACCACCGTCAGAACTTATCGGACGGTGTCCTGATCAAAGACAATCATCTTCGGGCGCTCGCGCTGCGCGGACTGGGCATCGGTGACGCCGTTCGCATGGCGACCGAAGGAGCGTCTCACACCCTGCGCATCGAAGTGGAAGTCGATACGCTCGTCCAGCTGCGTGAGGCCCTCGACGCTGGCGCAGACCTCGTATTGCTGGACAACATGAGCGTAGAGCAGATGCGCGAAGCCGTCGGCATGACCGCGGGGCGCGCGACGCTGGAGGCGTCCGGCGGCATAACGCTCGATACCGTTCGCGCCGTCGCCGAAACGGGTGTCGATATAATATCCGTCGGCGCTCTAACACACTCCGCCCCGGCGCTGAATATCGGGCTAGATCTGGCGCTTCACTGATGGGCGGCCACTCGCTCAGGTGGTATGCCGGCATCCTGACGCTTGCTCTGGGCATGTCCCTTGTCATCATACTCGGAAGTATAGGAGACTCCTTCTCGAACGGCGCAGTTTGGCCGCCGAATGTTTCGATGAATCTCATAGCCGTCGTCGGAACGGATTCGCAGATAAAGACATATCGACCTGACGGCACGGACGGACGCGCGATTTCCGAAGGCGAGGGACTTTTCAGCTGGCCTACATGGTCGCCGGACACTAGGCGCATCGTATATTCTGGTTTGGCTCAGGCTGGAACGGGGCAGGGCGTTGTAACGCTGTTTTACTACGATACCGAGTCGATGCAGTCCGAGATCGTCTATGCCAGCGAACCCGGTTTCGCCGGTTTGCTGGCGGATGGAGTGCTTCACTATCCGTTATGGTCGCCGAACGGCGAGAGATTGGCATTCGTCGTCGTTACGCCTGAACATGGGCTGACGCTGTTTATCGCCGATGCCGAGTCTGGCGGCGAGCCTCGTTTCGCGCTGGACTCCGGGCCGATGTGGATGTCTTGGTCTTCGGATTCGGAGAAACTCTTCGTTCATCGCGCGCAGGATCATTTCATCGTGAGCGATTTCGACAGCCCCAGTATTCGGCGCGCTGAATTGCAGTCCGACGATTATCGCGTGCCGGCGTGGATGCCTGGTACGCTGGAGGCGGTTGTTCTTCAGCAGACTAGCGGTATGTCATACGGCCTGTATTTGGCATCTATATCTCCGACGCAGGTCGAGCCGGGCGCTCCGATTGTGAGCGTGGGGCGGAATGCTGCCTTTCTCTGGTCGGACTCAGGCGGCAGCCTCGCAGTGGCCGATGATGCGCGCCCCCTGCTCTACGGCGGCGTTCCTACGCTGGTCTATAATCGTCTGCGCGTGCTGGATGCATCGACATTCGGACAGATTGCGGAAATGACAGACAACCTGCTCGCCTACTTCTGGTCGCCGGACGGCTCCAGAATCGCATATGTCGCGTTGGCAGATGCATCGGGTGGCCTGCGCTGGTCGATTATGGATGCGCGCTCCGGCGATGTGGAGGACTTCGCGGAGTTCACGCCGTCGCGCGATCAGCTGACGATGTTTCAGTTCTTCGATCAGTATGCGTATTCGCATCGGCTCTGGTCTCCAGACAGTCGATATTTCACATTCGCAGGGCATATGAAAGATACCGCATCCAGCGCATCGGTCAGCGCGCAGAGAGGCGTGAGTCGAGTGTATATCGTGGACACCGGCCCGCTGCGCTCTGTGATACCGCTGAGTGAAGGCTTGCTGGGGGTGTGGTCTCCACGCTGAACGGCGTCCAGTGGGGAGTGAGAGCAAGAGGACTTTTCGGTGGCTACATTCGCCGCGACAGCGTCGGGTCGAGCGTGTCTCGCAGTCCGTCACCGATCAGGTTTATTGCAAGCACCGTCAGCGACAGGAAAAGTCCAGGGAAGAACATAATCCACTCTGCGGTTCGAACATACAGACGGGATTCACCCATCATATTGCCCCAGCTTGGTATGTCTGGGGGTGTCCCCGCGCCTAGGAAGCTGAGTCCAGCTTCGACCAGAATCGCCAACGCGAAGATGTAGGTTCCCTGCACGATGAGCGGCGGGACGGTGTTCGGGAATATGTGTCGCGCCATGATGCGGATATTGCCCGCGCCGATGGCGGCTGCGGCCTCGACATATACGCGCTCCCGCAGCGTTAGTACCGAAGAGCGCACTACACGCACCACGCGCGGCGTCTCTACCACGGACAACGCGATTATCACATTTTGGAGACTCGCGCCCAGCATTGCGACGAGAGCGATCGCCAGCAGGAAGGACGGAATCGCCATTAGCCCGTCCATAAGACGCATTATCACCGAGTCCACTACGCGATAGTAGCCCGCCACGATGCCCAGCACGACACCTCCGACCACGGTCACGATGGCGACTGCTATTCCGACTGTGAGCGATAGTCGGCTGCCGTAAACCGTCCTTGCGAACACATCTCTGCCGAGGTGGTCTGTGCCGAAGTAGTGTTCTCTGGCGGGGGACTGAAGCCGTTCTATCGTGTCGATTTTACGCGGGTCTATGCTCGTAATCTGCCCGGAGAATATCGCCATTACCAGCATGACGATAAGCAGCACGGCGCCGAAGGCCATGTTTGGGTTTTTGATTAGCGCGCGGCGAGTGGCGACGAAGTTCTGTTCCCAGCGGCCCCGACCACTGCCGATTTGTTGCTCTGCGGCCCTGTCTCCTGTCGCCATTAGTAGCGTATCCTGGGGTCTAGGTATGCGTAGCTAAGATCGACCACCAGATTTACGAACACATATGCCATCGTAACGAGTATCATAACGCCCTGAATCACTGGATAATCACGGCGCAAGACCGCCTCCACGATGAGCCGACCGAGTCCGGGAATGGCGAACACCGTCTCTGTAACGACCAGTCCTCCGATTAGACCGGCCAGTCCCAGCCCTATGACTGTGACGATGGGGACGGATGCGTTCTTGAGCGCGTGCCGTACCAGCACCAGCCCGTCGTTCAGCCCCTTTGCTCTTGCAGTGCGGATGTAGTCCTCTCGCAGTATCTCCAGCATCGTAGTTCGCGTCATGCGCGCTATTAGCGCGGCGAAGATGACTGCTATAGATATGGAGGGCAGCGTTATAGATTTGAGCCAAGGCACTATTCCGTCGGAGATCGGGACATAGCCGACGGCAGGCAGCCAATCCAGTCTTACTGCGAACAGGAAGATGAGGTTGTATGCCAGCCAAAAGACGGGTATGGAGAATCCAAGCACCGCGAACAACATCACGGCGCGGTCGATCAGCGTGTTTGCCTTCCACGCTGCAAGCACGCCGAGCGGTACGGCGATTACCACGGCCAGTATCTCGGATGCCAGGGCTATGACCAGCGTTGGCTGGAGACGCTGCATGATGAGATCGGTTACGGGATAGCGGGAGAAGATAGAACTGCCCAAGTCTCCCCTTACGACATGCGAAAACCAGATGCCGAACTGTTCGTAGATTGGCTTGTCCAGCCCCAGCTGTTTGCGGACGCGGATGATGTCGTCGGGGTTCCCGAAGTCGCCTGCTATGACTGCGGCGGGGTCGCCTGGCGCGATATGCACCAGCGAGAAGGTGATTACTGCTACGAGCAGGATGACGGGAATCGTAGCCAGCACGCGTTGAATAATATATTTCAGCATCGTGAGCTCTTAGAATACCTCCCCGTCGAGCGGGTCGATTGGCGGGGCAGGGTGGTTCTTTATCTAACCCTGCCCCGCCGCGTTCGGCGCTGTGGCCGAACTGCCGAGTTATGGTGAATGGCGGCGGTATGATCGGTATGGGTGGTGTGGAATGATTACTTGTCCAGCCAGACTCCCCAGAAGTGTAGCAGACGGTGTGGCTCGTAACCTTTCACATAGTCTTGTCTTGCCACGAGGAAGTTGAACTGCCCCATCGTCATATAGTTGGGGTTTTCGTAATTCTCTTTCTGTATGGCGTCGGCTATCGCGCGCTGCTGTTCTAGGGTTCCAGCCAGTGGGAACTCTTCGATCAGCCCTTGGATAGTCTCGTTTTGCGGCCATCCGAACCAGTTGCCGCTCAGCCCGACGGCTGTGATTGGGTCGAATGTACCGCCCCATGTGTGGAAGATGTTCCATCCGCCTGAGTCAGGCGGGGATTTTTCCGCTCTTCGCGCCACGACTGCGGCCCAGTCCATAGACGGCATCTCGACATCAGCGCCGATGGCTTCCAAATTGCCCTTCGTTATCAGCCCGGATGCGAAGAAGTCTGGATAGTCCGTTGCCGCCAGCACGATGACTGGATCGTCGAACCCTGTATCAGCGACATATTCCGACCACAGCTTTTGGCCTGCTTCGATGTCAGGCTCGGCATAGTAGATATCGCTTCCTACTTCGCTTTCGAGGGGGCCGCCGCACATGAACAGCGCGGGACAGGTTTCCCACAGGAACTCAGGGCCGTAGCCCGCGCGCATGTACTCTTCGCGGTTGACTACTGCCTGAACCGCAAGCCGCGCGCGCTGGTCGTCGAATGGCGGATGGAGATGGTTGAACACTAGCCATGGCGCTGCCCAAGGGCTGATAGTATCCACTTCGATACTGGGGCTTTCCAGCGCTTCCAGCAGGTCTCCCGCGATGCCTTCGGAGAAATCTGCCTGCTGTGTCAGCAGCGCGGCGACTCGAGTCGCCGGGTCTGGAACTTCCGCCATTACGATACGGTCGATGTACGCCTCTTTACTGCCCGCGGCACCATTTTTCGGCTCGGAGCGCGGCTTGTAGTCCGTGAACTTATCCAGCACCAGCCGGTTACCCGGCTCCCAGCTGACGAACTCGAACGGACCAGAACCTATGGTAGTGTTGGCATCGACCGCGACATCAGGCGATGTCGAACTCGCGATCTCTTCCTTGAATGCATACACCGTTCCCCATGTTCCCCAGAAGAAGGGAACCAACCCGAACTCTTTGCCCATATTCATATTGAAAGTGGTGTCATCCACCTTCTCGTATGTCGGCTCTCCCAGTTCTTTTATGCTGATTCCGATCGGCTGACGCTCTTCGTAGCGCGCTATGGATGCGAGAAGGTCGTCTGTCGTAACGGTATCGCCGTCATGGAAGAGCATTCCCTCTCTGATGCCGAATGTGTACGATCTGGCGTCGTCGGCCATGGACCACTTTTCGATCAGCTGGGGCTGGCTTTGGAGTGTCGAGTCCCATGCGAAAACAGCGTCGTATATCTGCCGCGCAGTGTTGTGCGTCATTGCGGCTGTCGTCCATACGGGGTCGAGCGTTCTTAGGCTTGCCTGAGGCACCCACTGGAGCGTTCCGCCGCGCTGTATATCGCTGGTATCGACTTCGAAACTCGTCGCCGGCAGCTGAGCGGGTTGGGTAGCGCCAATGGGAGCAGCCTCTGGAATCGAAGGCGCGGCGGCGGGCGCCGCGGGCGCCGCAGACTTAGGAGACTGAGGGGCTGCGGATTCGACCTGTTGAGGAGCTTCTGCCGGAGCTGCTTCTGCCGGAGCTGCGGGAGCTGCCGGAGCCTCTGGTTCTTCAGAGCTGGAGCAGGCGACCGCCAGCGCAAAAAGCGCCAGCGCCGCTGCTGTCAGCGCCAACAGGCGACGAAGCCGCCCGTGTTCGATGTTTGACATATCTTCTCTTCCTCCATGCCTTCATGGCAGTTAGGCAGTTAGTTGGTAGTCGGTTATCGATTGTTCATAATTATTCATGCGGCCAAGATTCGGATGCACGGCAGCGCCTGAGCTGATTCTTGGCAATGCTCAAGGCGATTGTATAACTGCTTTTGGATTCCGTCAAACAACTGTATGGGCAACTGTGCGGGTTGTCGATGATCACCGATGACTTAGGATGCTCCGATAGATGACGGCAAAAGAAGGGTTATGAACCATCTCTTTTCTTTTACGAATTTCCTTGCTGCCAACGATATTGGCCTAAGCAGCAACCATGTGCTATAATACCGTTGATTTATTCATCATAATCTTCATTTATATCCTTCTTAATCCTTCACAGTCGTGGCGATTCCTCCGTAAGCCATCCTCTCTGGAGCGCGCCCGAACCTTACAATTCTGCGAACGAACAGCCTATTTCGCTAATATCACATTATCCGATTTCGATAATGTTCTTCCGTATCTGTACTTTCGATGTACATGGAACGGTCATAGCGAAGTCCTGAGTCTTCTCCGCCTGCCTCGATTTAGAACGGCGGGGTGCGATGCGGCGGCAAATTAAAAGCTCTCGTTTCTGGGCGTTTCTCAACGCAGGCTTGGGAATAGACCTACTTAGCCAATAATGACGGCAGTGAATACTTACTTGTGCGAAATCACTTTCGGAGCAGATGATGATGGACCTTTCGGAGATAATGACCAAATCTAACGATGAGTTGGCAGTAATAGCATCGGAGTTTGGCGTAAATGTAAACGGCTCCAACAAACGTAATGATCTCGTAACTCGCGTTGCGAAGGCTGTCGCGGAACGCGAGGGCCCCGTGATGGCTACCGGTATCCTGTCCATCGTCAACGACGGCTATGGCTTTTTGCGACAGGATGGCGCCAATTCCGGCGCGAGCGATGTCTATGTGTCCCAGTCGCAGATCAGGCGATTTGGCCTCAGATCCGGAGACCAGATGGTCGGCCAGGTGCGTCCGCCGAAGGATGGTGAGCGATACTTTGGCATGGTTAGGGTCGAAAAGGTAAACGGCCAGCAGCCGGACAACGCGCGCAGCAGGCCCAAGTTCGAATCGCTTACGCCCGTCTTTCCGACGCACCGCCTCCAGCTCGAGACGACCTCGCGTAACCTGTCCACCAGACTCATAGACCTGATAGCGCCCATCGGCAGGGGGCAGCGCGGGCTGATCGTGTCTCCTCCGAAGGCTGGCAAGACATCCATACTCAAAGAGATAGCCAACGGTGTATCTGCCAACCACCCCGATGTTCAGATAATGGTTGCGCTGATCGGCGAGCGTCCCGAAGAGGTGACCGACATGCGCCGCACTATCGATGGCGAGGTGTACAGCTCGACCTTCGATGAGCCGGTCGAAGACCACTGCCGTGTTGCGGAGATGGTGTTGGAACGCGCCAAGCGTCAGGTAGAGGCAGGAGCCGATGTGCTGATACTGCTCGACAGCATCACACGGCTGACACGGGCGTATAACTTGGCCCTTCCGACCAGCGGGCGAACGCTGTCTGGAGGCATGGATCCGGTTGCGCTGTATCCTCCCAAGAAGTTCTTCGGCGCGGCGCGCAACACGGAGGAGGGCGGAAGCATGACGATTCTCGCCGCCTGCCTAGTAGATACCGGCAGCCGTATGGACGAGGTAATCTATGAAGAGTTCAAGGGAACCGGCAACATGGAAGTTCATCTCGACCGTCGGCTTGCCGAACGGCGAATATACCCCGCGATAGATATTGCCCGCAGCGGTACGCGACGCGAGGAGCTGCTGATGAACGAGGCAACGCTGAAACAGGTCTGGCTGCTGCGCCGTATGGTGTCTGTCATGTCCTCGAACGAGAAGTTCCCCGGCGAATCCAGCGAAGACCTGCTCAAGCATCTGCGCAAGTCGCGCAGCAACAAGGACTTTCTCGCAAACCTCGGACGGGAAATGTAGCTCGGAGGTCCAAATCCCCGACGCTCTATATCTGATCTCTTCTAACTGTCTGCGCCAGGAATTCGTTCCCCTTTGCGCTCTGGCGGCTGTTGAAGCGCCTGGATCATATTTCCGTCAGGGTCGAGGAAAGTCGCCACCCATCCCCCCCAGGTCTCTTGCTCCGGAGTGCGTATGAACTTCACGCCTTTTGCAGCTGCCTCGGCGTGGAATGTGTGAATATCATCCACATCGAAGTTGATCATCATGCGATAGGGGTCTCGCGCCCGTCCGTGAACGCTTTCGTGATCGCCAATCGCAAACCGCAGACCGCCCCACTTGAAAGACACGAAGCTCGGTCGGCTGGAGTATGGCTCCAGCCCAAGCGTGTCGCAGTAGAACCTCCGCAACGCTGGCAGATCTTCAGTCCAAATTATGACTCCGTTCATATGCCCAATCATGCTGTCCTCGATTCTGTTCTTTGGCTAATGCATTGCCTGCGCACGGCGGCTCAGCCGTAGCCGATCACCTGCCAACTTCATTGCTTTATGTCCCATCCTGCTCCATCCATCCATCCAAAATATGCGGAACGCGGACTCGTTCACTCTCTCTGTGTTAGCGTTGACAGCAGTTACGAGTTAGTATATGTTAACCGGAGAGGTTAGCAGCGTATCATCTCATCGCTTAGCTAACACTGACGATACGGATGATGCCAGCCTGTTTGCAGGGGATAGTGTCGCCGCACAGTCGATAGGCACGATATAAGGACAGCCATTGCAGTTCACGATACCGCATACGAAACGCTATGTCGAAACGCCGCTCGCTGAGGCGAGGGATTCCGAACGCTCGCCGGCGGTTTGGGTTCACAGACGCGCGCGGAGGGTTTTCGCGCTGCCAGCTTCGATTTCGCTGATGGCCGGTGGTGGCATAGCCATATTTATTGCGCTGAGCGTCTGGCTCCAGTCATCGTAGCCGTCTCTTCGCTTCCTTCGCGCTAAACACCGCTCTTCGCTCTCTGCGATTCTTTCGACAGTGCTGCTTTGCCCGCCGCCAGCGTCTCGATTATTGCATCGGTGTCGAATACGCAGCCTCCCCAAGTCCCGCCCGATGCGTCTTGGAGCGCGGCCCATAGCCGTGAGTCGTCGGGCAGCTGCGGGTGCGGTTCGAGGTCGTCGGGCGGGGGACGGCGCTGCAGCTCTGCATCTCCCCAATTCGCGCCACGCATTTCACCCGCCTCTCCAACCAGATTTATAGTCCCTTCCAGCCCTGCGCGGTCGATGACTATATCTATCATGTCGCCATCCCGAATCTTGCCTATCGGCCCGCCGGCCAGCGCCTCCGGCCCCACATGGCCGATGCAGGCGCCTGTGGATACGCCGGAGAAGCGCGCGTCCGTAATCAGCGCTACATGCTTGCCGTAGGAAAGGTGCTTCAGCGCGGCGGTTATCTGATACACCTCCTCCATGCCGGTGCCGAGTGGTCCGCCGCAGGACAGCACCATTATGTCTCCTGCCTTTATGCGTTCGCGCTCAGAGCGGCTTTTAATGGCAGCGATAGCCGCCTTCTCCGAACGGAACACACGCGCGGGGCCTCTGTTTCGATATACACCGTCATCGCCTACGACGGACGGATCGATAGCGGTACTCTTGATGACCGATCCCTCCGGCGCTAGATTGCCCTTGGGGAAACAGACAGTGCTAGTCAGCCTGCGGGACTTGGCCCTGTCCGGCGACATGATCACATCGTCCGGGTCGATTCGTGTAACCTCTCGCAGGTATTTCCGTACGCTGTTTCGGCGTTCGGAGTCTTCCCACCAGTCCAGATTTTCGCCCAGTGTCTGTCCGGTGATTGTGAGCGCGGATGTGTCCAGCAGTCCCATTCGGCGCAGATGCAGCATGACCTCCGGCACGCCGCCTGCGGCATACAGCGCGGAAGTCGGATGCCCTTTCGGACCGTTGGGCAGCACATCTACGATTCGCGGAGTCTCCTTGTTGACGCGGTTCCAATCCTCAACGCCCATTCGTCTGCGTCCCGCCGCGTGCGCAATGGCAGGCGTATGCAGCAGCAGGTTCGTCGATCCGCCACAGGCGGCGTGCGCGACCATCGCATTCTCGAACGCTGCGTCTGTCAGAATGTCTTCGGAGTTCAGCCCCTCGCGTTCAGCGCGGACGAGGGCTCGCGCGGAGCGGTGGGCGATGTCCAGCCATGCACCCGTTCCCGAAGGCGACAGCGCGCCGTGAGTTATCGCCAGTCCCAGCGATTCCGCCACGACTTGCGAGGTGCCCGCAGTGCCGAGAAACTGACAGCCACCCCCCGGAGACGCGCATGCGCGACAGCCCATCTCCTGAGCGTATTCTAGTGTAACCTCGCCCTGCGCAAATCGCGCGCCGATGGACTGTATCATGCCGGTATCCTCGCCGTGTTCTGGGGCAAGCGTAACGCCTCCCGGCACGATCACGACGGGTGTACTGCGCAGACCTGCCAACGCCATCATCATCGCGGGCAGACCCTTGTCGCAGGATGCGACGCCCATGACTCCGCGCGCTGTCGGCAGAGACCGCGCCTGCCGTCGGAAGACCTGCGCCGCGTCGTTGCGATAGGGCAGCGAATCCAGCATTCCCGTCGTCCCTTGCGTGCGTCCATCGCAAGGGTCGGAGCAGAACAGCGCGAACGGTATCGTCCGCTGCTGTCGCAGCTCCTCCGCGGCGGCTCGCACCAGTGTCGCCAGCTCGAAATGCCCGGTGTGCAGCCCAAGCGCGATCGGCGTTCCGTCTGGTTCTCGCAACCCCCCGGCGGTAGATAGGATCACGAACTGCTTTCGCAGCAGCTCGGCGGGATTCCAGCCCATGCCGGCGTTCTGCGTCATACCGAAGTGGTCGCCGGACGCGCCCTCGAGCAAGAACTCCTCACTGAAGGGCACCGTTCCCGATGGCCCCGCCGCATGCGTACGAATCTGCGGAGAGTTCCCGTTCAGTATATCCCCTATGGTCGGCCCCGACGCATCGTTCCCTGCGCTCGTATCCATGATCATCGTCATCGTCCTCTCTGGGATTTATGTCGGAGTTTATGTCAGCTATGGCTCCAGCTATAGCCCCAGCGAAGTATATATCAATTGGCAGCAAGCAAGTATCCGCCAAGTATCCGCAAGTAGCGGGGATGTGTCCTGTGACAGGTATCCACACCATAATGTTTTCATGTCATTCACATATTGACGCACTTTGTTTATGGATATAGGATTCCGGCAATTCGCTTCATTGGCTGTATCAACTGTATTAACTGCGCGCGGAGGCTTTTCTATGAAGTACGATTACATAGTAGTTGGCGCAGGTTCTGCCGGCGCGATTTTAGCCACCAGACTGTCGGAGGATCCGAGCCGTTCAGTTCTGCTTTTGGAGGCTGGCCCGGACTATCCCGATATCGACGCCTTGCCGGAGGAGGTCAGACACGGATATGCAACGGGTATGGATGTGATGACCAGCGATCACAACTGGCAGTTCTGGGGACAGCCGACGCCGATTGCAGAGCCGATGATGGTGCCTCGCGGTCGGGTTACTGGCGGCTCGAGCGCGATCAACGGCCAAGTTTTCCTGCGCGGGATGCCGGAGGATTACGACTCGTGGGCCGCAAAGGGCAACGACCAGTGGAATTACGAGAAGGTTTTGCCCTTCTTCCGTAAATTGGAGACTGATACGGACTTCGGAGGCGACTTCCACGGCACGGAAGGGCCGATCATCGCGCGTCGATTCAGCAACCGCGAAGAGTGGCCGCCGATGCAGACGGCGTTTTACGAGGCCGCCAAAGCCGCAGGACACCCCGACGCCCCCGATCAGAATCACCCGGATGTTACTGGCATTGGCCCGACGCCGTACAACAACCCGAACGGCATCCGCTGGAGTACGAATGTCGGATACCTGTCCATGTCGCGTCACCGACTGAATCTGACGATGAGGCCGAACTGCACTACGCGTCGTGTCGTCTTCGAAGATGGGCGCGCGACGGGCTTGGAGGTCGAGAGCGGCGGCGAACGATTCATGGTCGAGGCGGATCAGATAATCCTGAGCGCGGGCGCAATCGCATCGCCTCAGCTGCTGATGCTGTCTGGTGTCGGCCCGGCAGACCATCTCAGCGAGCTGGGCATACCAGTCGTCCACGACGCGCCCGGCGTAGGACGCAATCTGCGTGACCATCCCGTGGTCTGGGCGACATGGAGAACGAAGCCAGAAATCGATCTGGAAAGCCTCGCGCTTGCGCCTAGAAGCCAGCTGATGCTGCGCTACACCGCCACTGGCTCCGACCTGCGCAACGATATGAAGATAACGATGGCTAATTTTGCGACAGAGCGCATAAATCGCGGTGGAAACAGAATGGAGCCGATAGGCGTCCGGATGTCCGTAATTTTGGATTTGGCCGCCAGCTCCGGACGGCTGACGCTCGCGTCCAAAGACATCGGCGAACAGCCCAATCTACATTATAACTACTTCGCCGAGGAGTTCGATCGTCAGCGTTCGCGCGAGGGCATTCGCAAGTGTCTGGAGCTGGCCAAACATCCCGGTTTCGAGAACATCTTGGAAGAGCGCGTCGAGCCGCTGGATTCCGATATCGAGTCTGACGATGCGCTAGACCTGTGGATGATGCGCGAGGCGACGACGGGGCAGCATATATCCGGAACATGCAAGATGGGGCCGGCTGAAGATCCGATGGCCGTCGTCGATCAGCGTGGGCGCGTACACGGCTTGCGCGGTCTTCGCGTCGCGGATGCGTCCATAATGCCCGACTGCATCCGCGCCAATACCAATGTAACCACGATGATGATAGGCGAACGCATTGCAGACCTGATTGGGGCGGAGTAGAGAGCAGGGAACCGCGAGCGAGCTCGCGGCCGAAGCTGAAGTCCTGACGGCTGCCTTCGCAGGTCAGGACTTCCGATATCTATATGTCATATCGTCATCTATATGCCGCCCTCATATATTCTCGATGCGTTTACGATGACGCTTGTTATCGCTCACTGTTGACAGTTCTACTCTGCGGCGATACAGTCGCCTGCGATTCTACTTCCGAAGGGGAGAGCCAATGGCGGTATCGAAAAAGATACGCGACTTCATGGAACAGGGTTCGTGGATTCGCAAGATGTTCGAGGAGGGCATTGCTCTCAGACAGCGATTTGGCGAAGATGCCGTCTTCGATCTGTCGCTGGGCAACCCAGTGCTGGAGCCGCCGCCGGAGTTCTTCGCCGAACTTCGCCGAATCGCGGACGATCCACCCGCGGGAAGCCATCGCTACATGCCGAACGCCGGCTATCCGGAGACGCGCGCGGCGGTGGCGGCGCAGCTGGCGGAGGAGACGGGGCTTCCGTTCGACGCCGATGCAGTGATGATGTGCTGTGGCGCCGGCGGCGGGCTGAATGTCGTCCTGAAGACTTTGCTAGAGCCGTCCGATGAGGTGGTTATCTTTGCGCCATACTTCGTCGAATACTTCTTCTACGCTGACAATCATGGCGGGCAGTGCCGTGTCGTGCCGCCTGCGAACGGATTTCTTCCAGATATGGAGGCTTTCGAGGACGCTATCGGAGATCGAACCCGCGTCGTGCTGATAAACTCGCCGAACAATCCATCGGGCGTTGTTTATGATGCCGGGATTCTCGAACGCATCGGCCAAATCATCCGCCGCAAAGAGAGCGAATTTGGGCGGGAGATATTCCTAGTCAGCGATGAGCCGTATCGCAAACTGTTGTTCGACGGAATCGAATATCCGCACATATTCCACCATCATCCGCGTTCTATCGTCGCCACTTCGCACTCTAAAGACCTCGCGCTGCCCGGAGAGCGCATCGGCTATGTCGCCATACACCCCGGCTATGACGAGCGCGAGGAGCTATTCGATGGGCTGGTGTTCTGTAATCGAACTCTCGGATTCGTCAACGCCCCCGCGCTGATGCAGCACATCGTCGCCAAGCTCCAATCGGTTACGGTGGATGTCGAGCAATATCGTGCCAAGCGGGATTTCATGTACGAGTCTCTAACTGAGATCGGCTACGAAGTCGCTAAGCCGCAGGGAGCGTTCTACATGTTCCCCAAATGCCCGATAGAGGACGATGTGGCGTTCGTGGCGGAGCTTCAGAAACACAATGTGCTGGTGGTGCCCGGTATGGGCTTCGGGATGCCCGGATACTTCAGGCTGTCTTACTGCGTAACGGATGGCACGCTGGCAGGTTCGATTCCGGGCTTTGGCGCGGCGTTCGGTGCGTTTCGCGGCTAAGGGAGAATCTTCTCCTCAGTCACCGACCCTCGACAATGTCTAGATTGGGAGAGCGTCTTTTAGGCCGAATCCGGTGATTGCGACCAGGGCGGATTCATCGGGGGCGATATGGCCGCGCTCTGCCAGAAGCTGCAGCCCGGCGAATGCGGCGGCTGAGGTCGGCTCGGCGAATATCCCTTCGCGCTCTGCCAGCAGCCGTTGCCATCTGACTATCTCGGCATCGTTCACGGCCGCTGCGATTCCGCCTGTGTCGCGCAGCGCGCGGATGACCTGCGCGCCGCGCGGGGGCGCGCTGACGGCGATTCCGCCGGCGACTGTCGTTCGCCCCGCGCTCCACTCCTGCGTGTCGTCGAACTTCGAGACTATCGGCATTACCGCCTCTGACTGTATCGCGTGCAGCTTTGGAATGCTCGCCACTACGCCTGCCGCGAGCAGTTCGGCATATCCCGCCCACGCGCCCAGCAGCAGGCTGCCGTTACCCACCGGTATGACGATATGATCCGGCGCGGGAGACATACGCGCGGCGACTTCATATGCAAATGTTTTGGTGCCTTCGATGAAATATGGGCTGAGGTTGTGGGATGCATACACGATTTCGTGTCGGCGTCGGTATTCATCGGCGGCATTCGCGCTCGCCTCACGCGGCCCGGCTGTAGGATGCGTCCGCGCTCCATACACCGCTATCTGTCCCATCTTGGCCTCCGGAGCGGTGTCGGGCGCGAACACATGCGCGACGATACCGGCTCTGGCGGCGTATGCCGATACCGATGCCCCAGCGTTTCCCGAAGAGTCTTCTACCAGCTCCGATATTCCATGTTCGGACGCCACTGACAGCATCATCGCCGTGCCGCGATCCTTGAACGAGCCGGTAGGGTTCATGAACTCCAGTTTGCCGAGCACACGCGAAACGCCGACCATATCTCCGACAGCCGACAGCGGCACGATGGGAGTTGCGCCCTCGCCCAGCGTTATCGCCAGTCGATCTGCGTGAACGGGAACTGGCATACCGAGACCGCATACGGACATCGTATGCCGACCCGCATCGGAATAGGCGACATTCAGCGGCGATTCACATTCGACGCAGCCGAGCGCGAACATGTCCGCCGCGCGGGTCGCGCCGCATTCTGAACATTTTAGAATGATATGGGACATCTTTTGGATCTCAGAGATTTTGTTTTGTTAGGGGGCGCGGATTGTTCTTTGGCGGTTGTTTTGGCGCGATATAAGAAAAGCCCCCAACATCGTCATATGTATTATGAGATATGTGAGGGCTTTGGATTCGTATGGCGCGTCTGTTCGTTCTAGCTGACGCGCTCGAAGATGGTGGCGACTCCCTGTCCGCCGCCGACGCACATCGTCACTAGGCCTATGCTCTGGTCGCGCATTTGTATCTCTTCGAGCAGTTTGACTGTCATTACCGCGCCTGTCGCGCCGACGGGGTGGCCGAGGCTGATGCCGCTGCCGTTGACATTGGTCTTGTCGAGATCGAGGCCGAGCTCTCGGATGCAGTATAGAGCCTGCGACGCGAAGGCTTCGTTGAGTTCGATCAGGTCTATATCGTCGATCTCCATGCCGGCTTTTCCGAGCGCTTTTCGCACGGCGGGAACGGGGCCGATGCCCATGATGGCGGGATCGACTCCGGCGACGCCTCGCGCATGCCAGCGCAGTTTTGGTGTAACGCCCAGCTGCCGCGCCTTCTCCTCGGACATGATGACCACTGCCGCCGCGCCATCGTTGATGCTGGATGCGTTGCCGGCTGTGACCGATCCTCCTTGCTGGAATACAGGGCGAAGCGAGGAGAGACGCTCTAGGGTGGTATCCGCGCGCGGCCCCTCGTCGGTATCGACTATGACGGGGTCTCCGCGACGCTGCTGGACTGCTACGGGGGTTATCTGTTTGTCGAATCGTCCGCCTTCCATAGCGGCAACCGCGCGCTGGTGGCTCATCAGCGCAAGCTCATCCTGCGATTCGCGGCTGACTTCGAAGCGAGAGGCGACATTCTCTGCTGTAACGCCCATGTGGTATCGATTCACGGGGCATCCCAGCCCCTCGATCAGCCCGTCGCGCAGATTGCCGTCGCCCATGCGCAGTCCGTCGAATCGCACGCTGGGGTCGAGCATGAACGGCGCCTGAGACATATTCTCCGTGCCGCCTGCGACGGCTATATCCACCTCACCCGTCCGCACGAGCTGGGCGGCCATGTTTATCGCCTCCAGCCCCGAAGAACACTGCCGATTGACGGCGATGGTAGGCGTCTCTTCTGGGATGCCGGATTTTAGCGACGCTAGTCGCGCGGCGTATCCTGCCTCCTGCGCCTGAAGCGCGTTGCCGATGACCACCTCTTCCACCATGTCTGGGGAGATGCCGGAGCGTTCTAGCGCGGCTGTAATGGCTGCGGCTCCTAGATCCGGCGCGGCAACATCCTTGAACGCGCCGCCAAATCTGCCCATAGCCGTTCGCGCGCCGCTTACGATAACTGCGTTTTGCATAGAAAGCCTCCCTTTTCGACCATGTGTCATATGCCATGTACCATATGCAAGGTATCAGATTTCTGATCGTAACGATACTCTGCGGCCTGTGGCAGTCATTCAATGTCAGCTTGGCTACGATGTGACTGATCTATATCGATGTCACAGAGTCACAGATCCTCTTCGCCTAACTCCAGATAACTTTGCGAACATGTAATCCAATCTTGCCTACCCAGATCCGAATATAATTGCTATGGTAATTATGGAACGCCGGGACTCGGCCTCCGTATAACATCTCTTAAATAGTCTTTCACTTTGGAGGAGTCGCCGCGTGACACTCAATGTATATCTGCACTTCGAGACCGGTTGCCGTGATGCATTCGAGTTCTATCGTTCGGTGTTTGGGGGCGAGTTCGCCTTCGTCGATACCTTTGGCAACAGCCCTATGGGTGGTGATGTCCCCGAGGATCTGAAAGACAACATCATGCATATAGCGTTGCCTGTGGGTGACAGCCTGCTGATGGGAAGCGACACGCCTCCTATGTTCGATACGCCCGCGGCTGGAACGAATTTCTCTATATCATATGCGGCGAGCAGCAAAGAGGAGGCGGATGACATGTTCGCCAAGCTGTCCGATGGCGGTCAGGCGAGTATGCCGCCTCAGGATATGTTCTGGGAGTCGTATTTCGGCATGTGCACTGACAAATATGGCATCAGCTGGATGATCAATTTCGATATGAGCCAGGGCTGACGCTATCCGATCGAGCAGATTCTCTGGACGAGAGATGCCTTGTGCGAATGGCGGTTTGGGAATAGCCGTATGCTCAAAGAGTTCGGCCACCTTTACTATGATGGCGTTCGAGCGGAGGCGGAGCGGAGATTTGGACTGGACAGAACAAGCTCCGTTCCCCGCTCCGGCAGCCATAGCTATGTATATGAGTATCCTCGCCCCGATACTGGACGCATACTCAAGATAACTCACAGTTCGCATCGCAGTGTCAGCCAGATACTGGGAGAGATTGACTTCGTAAACTATCTGGCTGACAGCGGTATGAAGGTCTCGCGCGCCGTCCCCGCATTGGGCGGCGGTCTAGTGGAGACTTTGGATGCCGAGTCGGGATATTTTCTCGCCGTCACATACGAAAGGGCGCCCGGCGCGCTCATCGACTGGCGCGAGTGGACGCCCGAAATGTTCTGGAAATGGGGCGCGCTCATCGGACGCATCCACGCCTCGACGAAGGATTATACCCCTTCTGACGGCGAGTTTAGGCGCGGGCATTGGCATGAAGACCGAGATTGGGATATTGCTCTCAGTATCCCCGCTTCCCGCGCCGAGTTTCGACGCAAGGGGCAGGGCATAAAAGATTGGATGCTGTCGCTGCCCAAAGACCGAGACAGCTACGGCCTGATTCACTCCGACTTGCACCAATGGAACATGCTGTTCGACGGCGAGTTTCTATGGCCGATAGACTTCGACAATGTTCACTATGACTGGTTTCTATCCGACTTTACGACGGTGATAATAAACGCCGTCGTATGTCAGGGGTATCACTATCGCAAGGGGGAGTACGAGTACTGGACGGGTGGCGCGCCGATGGACAGCGCAACCTTCTTCCGTTGGTTCATGGAGCCGCTGCTGGAGGGCTATTCTTCGGAGAACATGCTCGACGCTGAGTGGTTCGGACGCCTGCCCCAGTTTCTCGAACGCCACTGGTTCACATTTTGGGTAGATAACATGCGAGACCCGCTGTTCTCACTCCTTTCGGAGGACGAACAGCGGGCCGAGTTCCCATGGCGAACGCTGCGCCAGATAGAGGCCGAGTTCAGAGATGGATACTGGACGAAGTTCGCTATTGGCAATCGATGATTGGTTCGTTCGGTTCACGACCGCCCTCCCGATTGCGCTCGACGGCGATAGGCTTAGTTCCTTAGCCTAGTTGGAGGCTACTTCGCCTGGCTATCCGCCTGAAAACCTGCTGGGCGGTGGGAGCCGTCGCAGTAAGGTTTGTTGTCGCTCTCGCCGCAGCGGCAGAGCGTGATCACATCGCCATCGACGCTGTATTCGTTGCCCTGAGCGTCCACTATCTTGAAATCACCCTGAATCATCAGTGGGCCATTCGCTCTGGGTGTGATGGTTACTTCTGCCATTGTCTCCTCCATAAAATCTGATCGATCTGATCGTAAGTCGATTCGGTCGGGATTCTATCACTTTATGCGCTTTTCATGTAGATATCCGATTGGGCATCCGATTTTCGATTGCCGCTGTCATTGCGGGGATTATGTCTTTCCAGTCGCCGAGTATGCCGATGTCGGCTGCGCGGAATATGGGAGATCGCGCTCTGTCGTTCACTGCGACGACCGTCCCTGCGCGCTGAATCCCAACTGTATGGTTGAATGGGCCTCGAATTCCGATGGCGATGTAAAGCTCTGGCGCGACTGCTTTTCCAGATATTCCTATCTGATACTGGCGCGGGAGCCATCCGAGATCGGCGACATCGCGCGTTGCGCCGATGGCCGCGTCGAGCGTATCTGCCAAGTCGCGTATCTGGGCGAGATTCTCCGGGCCGCCGATGCCCTTGCCCACAGACACAATGCGCCGCGCGTGTTCGAGTTCCGCGCCGTCCGCCGATTCGTCGATTACCGTGCGGATGACTCGTACCCGCGCCGGAACTGGCTCGACCGTATCTATTTTGGCTACTACAGGCTCGATAGACCAGTCCGGTTCGCAGGCGGCTAGTATGCCCGGTCTGATCGTTGCCATGTTCGGTAGCGTGCGGGACAGGATTGGGGCGACGACGCTGCCGCCGAATGCGGGTTTGAGCTGAGCCAGACGACCATCGGCATCGATCTCGATGCCCACACAATCGCCAGTCAGCCCAAGCCCCAGCCGTCCGGCCACCCTTGCCGCGAGATCGCGCCCGTTTGCGGTGGACGGTATCAGCACTGCGTAAGGCGAGTGTCGCTCGATAGCCGCGCCGAGAACGGCGGTGTGCGATTCGGTATCATAGCCTGTCAGCAGCGCGTCATCGGTGACGCGCACTGTGTCTGCTCCGTATGCTGTGAGCCGTCGGATATGTTCGATGTCGGAACTGCCGATTAGCACGGCCTCTACTGTCGTGCCGATCTCTTCCGCAACTTCGCGGGATCGTCCGAGCAGCTCCAGCGTTACCTGCCTTACAGTGTCGCCCATAATCTCGGCCAAGACCCATATAGCGCCGGGATAACAGTCGGAGAGTCGATGGCTGTTCGATGAGCGCGGCCCCCTTGGTCGGGCTGTTTGTGTCGTCGCGTGATCGTCATCGAACACGCCGCGTCCTTCGAGAAAGGCCATCAGCTGTTTTACGGACTCTTCCGGCGGCAAGTCTCGAACTATTCTGCCGAGTCGGTTGATCTCGACGGAGAAGACCTCTTCGACGCTGGTGGGTGAGCCGACGATTCCGAACGATGACGGGTCTTCCGAAAGGTCGGCAGCTGTTAGCTGTTCGATCGATCGTGTCGCCGCCTCAGCCATCCGCTCTCTGCGTGGATAGACTTCGTTGGCGACGCCGTCCGTAACCGTCACTAGAGCTGGCAGATCGCATTCTAGGTCTTGCTGCCCTGAATCGGTCAGGCGTGTCGCCGCGAGCGATCTAGCGTCTGCATGGAGGGATAGCGCCGATACTGCGGTTAACTGCGGAATATCCATAATCTCGGCGATTTCGGGGCCGACTTGTCCCGTTTCTGCATCGGCGCTGTTGCGTCCGCAGATAATCAGGTCTGGTGATTCCCTACGCAGCGCCGCCGCGAGCGCGCTGGCTGTCGCCAGAGTATCGGAGCCAGCGAATGCGCGGTCGTTCAGGTGTACGGCGCGGTCTGCCCCCATCGCCATAGCCTGCACCAGAGCATCGGATGCCTGTGGCGGCCCCATGCTGACAGCGACGATTTCGGCTCCGTGTTCGGCCTTGAGATTTGCCGCCAGCGACAGGCCGAGCAGATCGTATGGGTTCATCTCGTTCGGAACGCCTTCACGAACGAGGCGGCGGTTCTCTTCATCGAAACGCAGCATGGAGATTACTGGCACTTGCTTGATGCAGACTGCGATCTTCACGATGTCAGCCCCGTCCTTCGCGCGCCAAACGGTGACGCAAGCGATCTGTGAACCCCGTCTGGGAGAGCCGCTCGCAGTTTGGATCGCCCTCGATGTAGTCTGATGCCGCTTCACGGGCAGCGTGGTGGCAGGGGGTGTATGCTACCTGGTTGAATACTTTTCGCAAACATGTAAGCATAGTTACAGTTACCATTCTCTGAAACGCTTTCAATCTATCTAACCCATCCGCGCAGGTCAACGACTTTCGCAATTTGGACGCGCTTGGTTACAATTGGCTCGACAGTTTTGGGATTATATATGGGTGGATGTCGTTTAGGCGGATTGTACTTTTGTCCGGAATGGATGCCATGAATCCGGATTGGTCTTATGACATGAAAGGAGCTGCAAGATGCGTGACCTGCCGATTGTATTTCCCATATCCCTTGCGGTCATACTGATAATGATGTTCTTCACGGGCGCGTATGCTATTTCGGCTGGAGCGGTGGACGACAGAACTCTTTACAGCGCGACCGCCGGTGTCGAGAGGTCTGCTGCGGATGATGCATGGTTCGAAAAGGGTGCACTGTTCGTTTGCCCGTTTCACTGATTTTCGAGAGGTGTGAGATTGGATTTTAGATCGCCATATACACAGGAGCAGCAGGCGTTCCGCTATGCCGCTCGCGCTTGGCTGACGGAGCATTTCCCGAGGGACTTGAAGATTCCGCCTGATGGCAGTCCGCTCGATGCGGAAAATCAGCAGAAGGTCAAAGTATTTCGTCGCAAGCTCGGCGAAAAGGGCTGGCTCGCCCCGTCTTGGCCGCAGGAGTACGGCGGGGGTGGCCTCACATCCGGGTTCGATGTCGTCCTGATGGAGGAGATGCGAAATCTTCCATTGCCGAGCATGGGCGACAACAATCGTTGGGTTCCAGCTATGATGGTCTGGGGAACGCCGGAGCAGAAGATGCGTTTCATTCCATCTTGTCTGCGGGGCGAGAGCATCACATGGCAGTGTTTCAACGAGCCCGAATCCGGCTCCGACTTCGCCGCTGTGAATACGCAAGCCGTTCCCGACGGTGAAGGCTGGCGTATAAACGGAGAGAAGGCGTTCATAACCGGGCGATTCGACCCTGACTATCTAATTACGCTCGTGACCACAGACCCCGATAGGCCGCGTCGCTCCAATCTAGGGGTTTTCATGATCGATGCAAATAGCCCTGGTCTATCCATACGCACTATGCGAGTGCTGATGGGCAGCGAGCGCCGGGTGAGTTTCGACGATGTTTATGTGCCAGACGATTGCCGTCTCGGCCCTGCCTATCAGGGTTGGGAGATAGCAATGTCCATAATAGAGGCCGAACGCGGCGGCGTCGCCTTCCGAATTAGCGAGGATGGCACGGTGGAGAGTATCTATCATTATCTCCGAGAGCAGCGAAACGAATAGCTATGACGACTTCTCCCCATCCTTCTCACCATCATAGGCGTCACGCCCACACTCGCGCGCCCGAACACGGCCATCGTCATAGCCATCACGAATCCATGCTCAGCGTGGAAGAGGCGACGGAGCGTATTCTTGCGCATTTCGAGATTTTGGATACGGAGGAAGTTCCTGTTCTCGACGCGCTCGGCCAAGTCTTGGCGCAGGACGCCGTTGCCGCGCGTGATATACCGCCGCTGGACAACTCAGGCATGGACGGCTACGCGGTGCGCTGCGAGGATGTGGCCGACGCTTCCGAAAATCGCCCGGTTACGCTGTCGGTGATTGGGGCAGTTGCCGCGGGCGAAATGCCCAGCGCAGCCGTTACCGCAGGAACCGCCGTCCGCATAATGACGGGCGCGCCTGTCCCTCCCGGAGCCGATGCTGTGGTTCCGTTCGAGGAGACGGATGAGGTCTCCCGGCGCAATGCGGGCGGCAGCATGGACGAAATCGGCGTGCGATTCTCCGTTAGCGCAGGTTCGGATATACGACCCGCCGGGCAAGATGTTCGTAAAGGTTCTCTGGTACTGCCCGCGGGGACGCTTCTGCGTCCGGCTGAGATCGGCGTGTTGGCATCGCTGGGGGCGAGGTCGGCGCGCGTGATTCGTCGTCCAGTGGTCGCCATTTTGTCCACTGGAGACGAGCTGCTGGAGCCGGGCGACGATTACGGCGAGGGCAAGATATATGACTCGAACAGCTACTCGATAGCTGCGAGTGTACTTCGGTATGGTGGAGTTCCCAATTTGCTGGGCATAGCGCGCGATAACCTCGATTCGATGAATGCCAAACTGCGTGAGGGCCTTGCGGCAGATATGCTGATAACCTCTGCCGGTGTCTCCAAAGGCGACTACGATATGGTGAAAGATGTACTCGCTCGGCATGGGGAGATTGATTTCTGGTCTGTCAGGATGCGCCCCGCCAAGCCGCTGGCGTTTGGGACGCTTCGCGCCGATCGCGGCCGGAGTGTGCCGCATCTGGGGCTTCCGGGCAATCCGGTTAGCGCTATGGTGGCATTCGAGCAGTTTGGTCGCGCCGCTATCCACAAGATGATGGGCAGGCGCAGACTTGCCAAGCCGCGAGTTCGCGCCGTGCTGGACGAGCCGATATACAATACGGATGGCCGTCGTGTTTACGCGCGCGCCATAATCACAAAGGACGGCGACGCTTACCGCGCAAGACTTACTGGCAGTCAGAGCTCCAACTTGCTAACCTCCATGTCTGGCGCAAACGGCTTGGCCGTATGCCCGGAGGATCTGCCTATGAAGAATGCCGGTGAGATCGTAGATGTGCTGATGCTGGACTGGCCGGAGGATGTTTTTTGATGCCCGACACCGATATGACGATTTCGACACCCGATTCCGACGAACAGCCTGCGCGTATGTACATCATAGACCCCGAGGCCGCGGAGAGGAATGGTAGGTCTCTGCTAGTATTGACTCGGGGAAGGCTGTGTTGGGTCTGTCTGCAGGGGCTGGATGAGTCGGAGGCTGCCGCATTGGATCACCGGGATTTTATAGACCGGATAAGAACGCACTGCTCGGAGCAGGTGGACTACCTGCTCCCCGATACGCCTCTGAAAGAGGCGATATTCAGGGCGCTTCTCGCGCGCAATGGCGGCCCAATGAACGCCGATTCCATAAGCAAACTGTTGAGCGAACGATGGGAAATGAGCCAGTTCCCGCGCGATACTTCCCGCCAAGTAATATGCCGTTTGCTGAAAAACAGCGAAGAGTACTATTGCATTGCGCCGGTGAATGGATGAGTGGATGGATGATCTAGCGAAGCCCCGCATCCATTGTATTGTACTGTAATGAAGAGAAGATGAGATGAAGATTACATCTGTAGAATGTTCGATACTCGATGACGGATATCCGTTCGTCTGGGTGCATACGGACGAGGGTATAACAGGGATCGGCGAATGTTTCCGTCGCCAGCCTACGGTGACGAAGACGCTGATAGAAGACCTGCTTGCCCCTGCGCTGCTGGGCAAGGACCCCGTCGATACGAACTGCAGGTTCGATGATATGATGCGCGCTGGGGCCGCCGTCGAAATGGGCGGCGGCGTGTTCTGCGCGATAGCTGGATTGGACATCGCTCTTTGGGACATCAAGGGCAAGGCGCTTGGAGAACCTATTCATCGGCTGCTGGGCGGAGCGTTCCGCGATAAGATTCCTGTATATGCCAGCTCCATGCGTCGAGACTTGACGCCGGTCGAGGAGGGCAGACGCGCAGCGTCGCTGGTGGAGCAGGGATATGGCGGATACAAGCTCCATAGCGCGCTGCCGGGCGCCATCGACCATCCTTCGGATCAGACGATAGCCACCGTCAGCGAGGTGCGGAAGGCAGTGGGCGACGATATAGATATACTCGTCGATGTCAACGGAGCTTTCTCCGTCCACCACGCGATCGAAATAGGCAAGGCGCTGGAGCAGCTGGGTGTGTTCCACTTCGAAGAGCCGCGTCCCGCGCATGATCTGGAAGGACTTGCCCATATCGCCGACGCGCTGACAGTGCCGATAGCGTCTGGCGAGATGATATACACACATCATCAGTATCGAGATCTGATATTGCGTGGCAAAGTCGATATTATACAGCCCGACATCGTGAAGGCGCCTGGATTTACTGAGTTTCAGCGCATCGACGCGCTCGCCTCCGCGTTCGGCATACCCATCACAGTCCACAACACTCAGCCGATACTCAGCACAGTTGCCCACTTGCACTTCTGCGCCGTCAGCCGGATGGTTCCATATTCGCAGGAGTACAATATAGAGCCGATCTCCATACGGGACGAATGGCCTATCCTAAAAGAGCCGCTGCAAGTATCCGACGGCTTCATAGATGTACCCGACGGGCCTGGATTGGGTGTAGAGCTGGATGCGAATATGATTCGCAGGCTGTCTTCGGGGTAGATGCTTTTCTAGCCTCCGATTAGGCTTCAATACCGAAATGCCGAAGCGCGCAGTATATCCACGGTTGGAGAGCGTGTGGCGTAGAATCTGCGCCGTAACGGACGCGGGCAAGTTCACAGCGAAGTTTCCGATGTCAGCTGGAGAGTGTGTCGCGTAAGAGCTGCGCCTGTGTCCATGCGTCGAACAGATTGCGCATGGTTTGGAATCGCTCGCGCGGGTCGTCTTTGCAGGCGCGCAGCATGGTTTCGTATTCGGCTTCGCTGCCTCTGAACCTGCATCGGTCGAGCGAGGCGTCTGACAGCAGCGCGGCGGCGGCGCGCCCCATCGTGAACACCGTCGTTCGTTCGTCTATCAGCGCGCCGCGTTCCAACTCCTCTGGAGCCATGAATCGCCGCGATCCGTACATTCGCCCCATTGTGTTCACGAACATACTTTGCCGCGCGCTTTGCCAATAGTGGTCTAGATCCACGACGCGCAGGCGTCGGCGTACGAAATCATAAATCATAGATCCGTCGTAGAAATCACACGCTATCCAGCCACGCTCCGCAAGCTGGGTGTGCAGGTCGTAAAGAACGGACAGAATCCCAGAGATTTCCGATGGGGGAAGCGTCCGGACGCGGGTGAGCGCGTTGCGCACCAAGTAGCCGTCCGCCCATTCGTAGAACAGCATCGGGCCGCTGGGAGATTCGATCACACGACGCAGGCGCGGCAGAGACGGATGCTGGCAGCTTTCGGCCAGGGATACGGCGTTTCGGAGGAGCGAGATTCTAAAATCATGATCTCCGTCTTTTGCGCATCCTGCTGTTTTGACGAAGAATCTTTCCTGGCCGATGTTCACCCCGTAGGATATGTTGCCGGAGTCCTGCGATTGGTCATCGAAGACGGCGAAAATGTCTGCGCGCGCTTCCAGATATGCGCGCGGGCTTTCGTCAACGCTCTCGAATTGCCGCGTCAGTCTCGTCAGTCTCCGCCTCCAACTTCGGCTTTCTCTGTCTGCGCTACTGCGCCGCTAGCGTCTTCGGACGGCATCGGCTCGTTCGTCCAGGGGCTTATCTCGAACGGCCCTTTTAGTTCCAGCTCGTCGCCGATTTCGCGGACGGCGGGGATGACATATTCGCCCATGAGCCGAAGGCTTCGCATCTGGTCTTCATGAGACATTGCGCCGTCGCCGTCCCAGAAGAAGACGCTGCCTGGTCTCAGAGTCTCCAGCACATGCTTTATCTTGGGGATGACCGTATCCGGCGTGCCTGTGACTATCGTATAGTCGTTGGCCTGATCCTCGTAGGTGCGGCGGTTCGTGCCGAAGCGTCCGGTGGGGCCGAATCTGGATGCCTCCAGCCTTCGAGATGTGCGCGATGTGTGGCCTGGCAGGGACATTACGGCGGGGTTGACCATCCCCTCGTTGCCGCTCAGAAACGGGTTAGATACGCCGGACAGATATTTGCGTCCGACCTCCTCTGCCTTCTCTTCCGTCTCATCGACATGAACTTTCCACAAATAGGATACATGCTGTGTACCGGATTCGTAGCCGAACTCAGCGGCTGCATCGTGATACATATCGAAAGCGTCCTTCGTCGGCCCCAGCTTGGTTGCCAGCAGAACCAGCGGGTATCTATGCTGTGCCGACCAGCGAACGGTTTCGACGCTGACTGTGGACGGAATCCACACCTGCGGATGCGGCTTCTGATAGGGGCGCATCCATGGGTTCACATAACGATAGTGGTAATGCCTTCCTTCCCATCGGAACGGCCCCGGATCTGTCCATGCTTTGATTACGAAGTTGTGCGCCTCTTCGAACCGCTCTCGGTTGAACACTGGAGGGGAGTTGTGTGAAACGCTTTCCCTCCCACCGCCGCGCACGAAACCGGATACCAGCCGCCCATGGCTTATCATATCTATCATCGCAAGCTGCTCTGCCAGCCAGAGAGGATCGTCCCAAATCGGCAGGATATTGCCCAAAATGACGATTTTGGCCCGTGTCGTCTGCCGCGCCAAAATCGACGCTCCGACATTCGTCACGCCTTGCATACAGAAAGGTGTGCTGTGATGTTCGTTGAGCATCAGGCCGTCGAAGCCCATCTCCTCGGCATATAGCTTTTCATCGAGATAGCGGTTATATAGTTGTGCGCCAACCTCTGGGTCGTACACCGCGTTGCTAATGCTTAGATCTGTGGTCTGCGTACCCATCAGACCTGTCTTGTCATCCTGCCAAGGCTGTTCTGTGAAGTGGCCTATGAACATGAAGATTCCCCCCTCCGACTCGGAATGGGCGCAGTGTATCACATTTTGCTTATGCGTCAGCTTCGGGTATTCGGAAGCGGGATGGCCTATTGTCGGGATGCGCCGGGTCGTGTCGAGATGTGTTGGGCGCGAGCTCCCGCGCGGTTTTCTCGAACATCTCCAATCTAGGTATCAGCAGGGGCGTATCGACGCCTGCATCTATGTAACTCTGGATGCGGTCTCGGCATCGGTTGGCGTCGCCAAGCAGGCAGCAGGCGTCGGCGAGGTATTCGGGCACATATCTGGCGGCGGTGGATTCGTCTCCGCGCTCCAGCAGCTCGCGCACAGGGCGGAGTATGGATGTGTCGAATCCGCCGCGCGAAAGCAGCGTCTCGCCTGTGTACGGCTCTGCAATCAGCCTCGCCATACGCTCTCGCAGGCTGTGCATGAGAGCATCCGGATCGTCGGTCAGCCGAACAGTCATCATGCATGCGATCTCTACGGCGTCTGGCTGGCGTCCGGCATTGGCTGCGGCGTTTCGGACTGTTTCGACAGCCCATCTTACATATTCCACAGGTGTATAGGCGTTGAGCAGCACGCCATCGGCGACTTCGCCTGCCAGCTGGAGCGCGCGATGGCCGATGGCTGCCAGATAGATAGGCAACCTCTGCTGCTGAGGGCGGAGCGCGAGGGCGACATCGGTCAGCCTGACTTCGTCGTCATCTGTGGAGATGCGTTCGCCAGCGAGGAGGGGCCGTAACATCTGTACTGTGCCGCGCAGCCGAGAAAGCGGCGCGCGATATTCTATGCCCATTCGTCCGTGAATCACATCAGAGTCGCTGCGTCCTAGTCCTAGTACGATCCTGCCGCCGCTGAGACGGTCGAGCGTCGCCGCGCCCATCCCCAGAAGCGCCGGACTGCGCGTATAGGGGTTTACTACTCCTACGCCCAGCCGAATTCGACTTGTGGAGGCCGCCAGATAGCCCAGCATCGAGAAAGTTTCTTCGTGGAAATACCTTTCTGTTACCCAGAGCGAGTCGAATCCGAAATCCTCCGCCATACGCCCATAGCCGGCCAGCTCCGCGCCGGAGTCGATTCCGTGATATAAGACTATGCCTGTCTTTGCCATTATGATTACTCTCCGAAGGGCTATGGGCTATGTACTCGCGTTGTGGGCGGATACGGGCATGATCTACTACGATTTCATGATCTACTACGATTTAAAGTTAGTGTAATTGTAATTATGGAGTAAATTGTTTGGTATTGGGAGTTTGGTTCGGCAGGTCAATGACGAGTGACATGAGGAGGCGTCCAAACGGAAAGCCTCATGAATGTCTATTGGCAACTACTTGACATATAAGTTTGGCATGAATATGATAAACGCGCGTTGAGCATTGTCGGCGAAAGCTGGCAAGACTCTTGTTGAGCCGGTAGTTTTGACCGGCAAATGTGTTGGATCTACCGTTCTCATAGCCATAGCAATCATCTCGAGAGGGGGTCAGATGAGAAGGCGTTTCCCCATGAAGGGCATATTTCTTGCCCTGTTTTCTTCAGTATTAATTTTTGCGTTAATTGCATGTCAAGGGCCGGCGGGAGAGTCCGGATTGCCTGGTTTGCCAGGTAACCCGGGTAATCCTGGCGAGCCAGGGCCGCAAGGTCCACCGGGTAATCCTGGTCTTCCTGGTGAACCAGGTAACCCGGGTAATCCTGGTCTGCCAGGCCCTCCGGGCGCGCCGGGTCTGCCCGGAGCGGACGCGGTCTCCCCTGAGGCTTCGATTATGTCAAGTAAGGGGCGAGTTGCAGCCTCCGAAGACAGTTTCAGTGTGATGGGGTCCGGTTTCAAGTCTAATGAGGTTGTCATAATTCAGCTTAGAGTCGATGATGGCAATCCTATTATCGTTGGTGGAGGCATTGGCGCTCAAACCAGCGCCAATGAAGCAGGAGCATTCAGCAAAAGATTTGATGGAATGGGCCTGTCTGAAGCAAACCAGGCGCGCGCAATGGGCCTAGGGTCGCTCGTCGCTATAGGTTCTGCTGGCAGCAGGGCCAGCGCTCCGTTCGAAGTTTTAGGCTCTCCCGCTAAGACCACCTCTGTGGATTCTGCTCTTGCGGCAGGGGCAACCAGTGTTGGCGAAAATATCGTGGTCTGGGGTTCTGGCTTCGCTCCTAACGAAGTCGTGAGCCTAACAGCTGTCGGCGCTGCTGGAAGCGGTAATAACCGTATTCTCGACAATGCCACTGCTAATGGGTCTGGAGCTTTCGCAGTGGAAGCCACTAACCCCCTATCGGTCGGAGTGTACACACTGTCCGCTGTAGGTGTTGATGGTTCCATGGCTACCGCTCCGCTGATCGTTCTGGAGCCCAAATAGAGTCGGCTTTCCTTTAACGACTCGATAAAAGCAATACGAGCTAGGACGCCGCCCCAAACTGGGGCGGCGTCCTCTTTTTACTTTCTTCTGTAATATTTGTCTTATGAAAAGGTCTGCTTCGACACAGAGAGCCCATGCGAGAATCCGTGCAGCAGAAGACTGCGAAAGACCGATTTAGAGCGCAGATACGGTGGCATATGCATGGGGGATTTTATTGTCTTCCCTGATTTGAGATCTGGCCGACATACCTATGGCGCGCGTATGGAGCTTTACCTCTGTGTATGGATTCTCCGAGGGGGGAGCCGATATCGTGACTCTGTGAGGAGAATGTATGGAATGGCGGAAGCGGACGGAACAGATGTAATGATAAAGTGTTAGCGTAGCTCGATTGGCGATCAGCAGCCCTTCCCCGTCTGCTCTCCCTCGGTCTTCTTCATTCCTCTGCTATGAAGCTGAATACTATGGGGCAGACGACGAGGAACACGGCATCGAAGGCGAGCAGAAACGGGAGCCATCGGATGGCGATGTCTGCGTTGCCGTCTGCGGGTTGGAGCAGACCTCCGGTTACTTCTACCGCGCCTATGATTACAGGAGTAATTACCGGCAGGAACAGAACTGGCAGCATCACCTCACGCGAGCGTGTGTTGACGGCCATTGCGCTGAATACAGTTCCGACGGCGGCTACGGCTACGGTCGATAACAGCGACACCGGGATGAAACCGGGCGCGAACAGAGGAAAGCCGAACATCACAGCGAATGCAGGATAGGTTATAGCCTCTACGATGATTATGAACAGCAGATTGCTTAGAAACTTGCCGAAGTAGATCGCATCCCGTCCTACGGGCGCCAAGAGAAGCCCCTGGAGGCTTCCGCCATCCTTCTCCATTCCAAAGGAGCGATTTAGCCCCAGAATGCCCCCGAAGACTATCGCTATCCAGAGGATGCCCGGCCCGACCAGCGCAACTGTTTGCGGTGTCGGATCTATGGCGAAGTTGAATACTATGATGACCAGCAGGCCGAACACGACCATAGAGATGAGGATGTCTTTCGTGCGCAGTTCCAGCAGAATGTCTTTCGACATCACTGCAAAAACCGGGCCGAGATATGCTCTCATGGAACTTCGTCTGCGCGCTTGGGGTCGGGGAGGGCGATACCGCCAGCGTAGCGTTCGGCAGTTGTTGAATTATATACCGGCTTCGATGGCCTATTGGCGTCCGACTCGGATCGATTACCGAGCATGGAAATCTTCCGATACACGACCTGCGTTCAGCGTTACGATGCGGTCTCCGAGCGCGTGAGCGCGTTCGAGATTGTGCGTGGTCATCACTATGGTACGGTCTGGGTTGGATCGATCGGTTATCACCGCGTCCAGCAGTGCGAGCGCGTCTTGGTCGAGGCCACTTTCGGGCTCGTCCATCAGCAGAACGGTCGGATCATGAATTAGCGACCGGGCGATTCCGACGCGCTTTTTCATGCCGTGCGACATCATGCCGATGCGCTGGTCGATTCGTGCCCCCATTCCCACTGTTTCGATGACGCGCTCGATTCGTTCGGCGGCGCGGTCTAATCCGAACAGTCTGCACGCGAGTTTCAGATTTTCGCGCGCGGTGAGATTGTCGTAGAGGAGCGGGTCGTGCATGACGACGCCGATCATGCGTCGTACGCGCGCGCCGTCGCGGTGCAGGCCGTTGCCGCATATCCAGACTTCGCCAGTATCTGCGCGTGCCAGCGTCGCCAGAATTCGTATGAGAGTGGTCTTGCCCGATCCGTTCGGCCCAAGCAGGCTAATGACCTGTCCGTACGCCGCGTCTAGGTCTATACCCCTGAGCGCGGGTATTCGTCCGAACGATTTGACGAGCCCTCGAATGCGGATTGCCGGCGAACTCGGGCCTTTGGTTAAAGGCGTCGTATGTTTCTCACCCTGTGAGTTCTGCAAAATCCCTAATTTTCAGGAGCTGGCGGGCCGAATTTCCAGACCCTGCCGCCGCTGCCCGCCGCAATGCCATTCGTTGGACTGAAGAACATGACGCTCTTTAGCGAGTCTCCGGATGCGGTGATATCTTGTTTCGTCCAGCTGTTGCCGCCGTCTGTGGTGGCGATCACTGTACTGCGCGCGCCTACTGCCCATCCGTTGAGTTCGTCTAGTAGAAAGACCCCGAACAAATCCTCCTCGACGCCTGATTCCACGGCCGACCAGAGTTCGCCGCCGTTCTCCGTTCGCAGGATGGCGCCATCACTGCCGACGGCTATGCCGATGTCCGCATTCGCAAACCCGACTCCAAACAGATGTGAGGCCGTTCCGGAGATTTGCGCTTTCCATGTTTTGCCACCGTTCGTGCTGTGTACTACGGCGCCGTCATAGCCTACCGCCCATGCCAAGCCGCCGCCGGAGGTAAACGCTATGTCCATCAGGTCTTTGCTCGTCGCAGAATCCAGCCTCGCCCACGATTCGCCGCCGTTGGTAGTGCGGTACATGCCGCCGCTGTCGCTCACTGTCCAGCCGTTTTCGGCATCGGTAAAGTGAACGCCTTCCAAATTGAAAACGCCGGCGATGCGCGGCAGTATATTCCATGTTTCGCCGCTATCTGTCGTTTTCAGAACCGTCCCCGCGGTGCCGACAGCGTAGCCTGTGGATAGGTCTGCGAAAGATGTCGAAGACAGGCTGATTGCCGTCCCTGACTTCTGTACTATGAATGCCTCGCCGGAATCGGTCGTCTTGCCTATTGCACCGTCGGTGCCGACTATCCATATGGTGTTTGCATCGACCATCTCCAGGTCATTGATGCCCAGCAGCCTCCGGGAGATAACCTGCTCCCTAGGCGGGAACTGCGGCAGCAGTCGCCATTCCGAGGAGCCTCCAACCGTGTCATTGTTCGTATCGGACGATTCCGATGCCCCCCCGCTAGAACAGCCTACAGCCATCAGAAGGAGCGCTATACATACTATCCCGAATTGCAGGATGAGTCCGCGATGTAGAGGCGTTGGGCGCATTCCATGAGTGCGCGATCCTGCCGACAACGAAAAAGCTAAGTGGCGGGTCAAAGTTCCATAATGATGGAAGAGACCGTTAAAGTTACGAAGCATAGGTCAACCGCCCCGTGTATCGAGTGTATTTATTGACAGCCTGTCAACACTGTGTTACTGCTGATGCTGTCGTAAGGTAAGAATAGTCTATACCTCAATCTATAATCAAAATATATGTTGCGTACTGGGGCTGTTTCGTGAGCGTGTAACAGAACTGTCACAGTTCTGTTACAGAATTGAAACACAATATCATCTGTTCGGCGCTAATATGTGCCGTGAGGTGAACTCTAAAGAGCATGGAGGGTCGAATGGCCATTAGATTGTCGAACCGGACGAAGATGATTGCTGTTGTTGTCGCTGCGATGGTATTGTCGCTGGCGATATTGGCGTGTTCCGCGGATGATGCGGAAGATCCCACGCCAGCGCCAGCTGCAGCTGCCGCGCCTACCTCTCCTCCAGTGGCGACTGCCGCAGCTACCGCTCCTCCAGCGGGGACTGCTACTCCCGCTCCGGCCCCAGCGGCGACTGCAGAGCCAGCGCCAGCATCCACCGAGCCTACCTCATCGGGCCTCACTTTCTGGAGCGATTTGGCTGCGGGCTGCGAAAGTCGAGGCGGACATCTCAAATTGGGCAACCGCATTACCGAGTTTACCAACCTGAACCCTGCGACTGTAAACCAAGTCATACAGTTTTCCATTACGGCGGAAGTGCTGTCTGGTCTCGTGCAACTCGACCCTGAGCTGAAGCCCACTCCCGATCTGGCCAAGAGCTGGGATGTATCTTCCGACCTGTTGGAATACACATTCCAGCTGCGGGAGAACGCCAAGTTCCACACTGGCAGGCAGTTTACAGCCGATGATGTGGTTTATACCTACGATCACCAGCTGGACCCTGCAACCCAGTCTATTCATACGAAGGGTTTGGAGGGTGTCAACCGTCCAGAGAAGGTGGATGAATTCACCGTCAAGATTGGAACGGCTTTCCCGCGCGCGTCGTTCTTGACTAAGGTGGTCGAGCGCGCCAGCGGCCGCGTTATGACCATCGTGGATAAAGAGACTATCGAAGCCGAGGGCGAAGGTGGTTTCAACCGCAAACCGGTCGGCGTTGGACCGTTCCGAATCGACGACCATGTGTTTGGCGAGAAGCTGGAACTGTCTGCGGCTAGGGATACCTACTACGACCCTGCCATTCCTTGCGTCGATAATGTAACGATGTCCAACATTCCGGAAGATAACACGCTGGTGGCAGCGCTCAAGACGGGCGGGGTCGATATGATCTACGGCTTTGCTCCGCAGTTCTGGAATGATCTGGAGGAATCAGAAGGAGTAGTCGTGGACACGACCCCCGATGTTGGATTCCAGATGCTGGCGTTCAACATGAGGGGAGACCGCGAGGATAAGACCGGAATTTCCACAGCCGAGTGGGACGATATAAATGTCGTCTATGCAATCGGTCGAGGCCTGGATCGCCAAGCCTACATCGATAGGGCCTTCCAAGGTCGGGCGATACCGTCATACGGACCGATTCCGCCTGGGGAGAAGTACTATTTCCGAGATTTGAGCGCGGACAGTCGTAGAAAATTCGACCCCGATAGCGCGCGCGAGCTGATGGCGGCGGCCGGACTTTCGGACGGGTTCGAGGTGAAGATATTGACGACGCCAGAGAACAAGGTTCCTCTGGAAGTGATTGGCGCGCTCCTCAAAGAGGAGGTCAATGTTACGCTCGTACCGGACATCGTAGAGGCTTCTGTTTATCAGCCACGCCGCGCCGCGGGTGAGTTCGAAGGTTTCATGGGCGGCAGCGGTGGAGACCCCGACCCCGATGATGCCATCGACGACTGGTTTGCCGATGGCTCTAAGTTCAACACTTACGGCTACAATGATGAACAGGTCAACAGACTCAATCTGAGACAGAAGGCGGCGGTGGATCTGGAAGAACGGCTGAAATATGTGCTGGAACTGAGCGACCAGATCGATCAGACCTTCCACGGTGTGTTCACGCATCACAATATCAACCGTACAGCGTACCGGGAGAATGTGAAGGGCTATGTCTGGATTCATGCTCTGAGGCAGCTCAGCGCGGTATGGCTAGACGACTAGCGCGAACGAACTAAGCTCTGACTGAGTTTCACCTAGATGGCAAGGCCGCCCAACCTCTCGAGGTGGCCTTGCCAATGACTTTCCCTTATATCCCAACTGGCAGAGGCATATGCAGCGTTATCTGATTCGCAGGCTTTTTTTCTCGCTGTTTGCTATTTGGGCGACCATGACGGTTACATTCATATTCATGCGCCTGCTGCCGGGTGATCCGGTGACGACCTTGGTGGGAGAGGAGGGCGACCCCGCCCAGATCGAGTCCATCAAAGCGCGTCTTGGCTTGGATCGCCCCATACCTGTTCAGTATTTTCTATACCTCAAAAGCCTCGTATCGCTCGATTTGGGGGACAGCATCTACAAGCGTCTGCCAGTCAACGATCTGGTATTAGAAGCTCTGCCGCGCACTCTTTCGCTCGCGCTGGTTTCGTTCGCCGTGGGCGTGCTGATCGGTCTGCCCGCGGGTATAATATCCGCCATTCGCAGATATTCTATCTGGGATCATCTGGCGACTTTTATTGCGTTTCTTGGGCTTGCCATGCCCGGTTTCTGGCTGGGTATCATTCTCATCATCGTCTTCGGCGTGGAGCTTGGCTGGCTACCGGTGTTCGGCTATTCGCCGATCGGGGACGGCGTTTGGGAATGGCTGAGCAGACTGATACTCCCCGCGCTGGCGACAGGCACAGGGTTCGCTGCGATACTGGCGCGGCAGACGCGCTCCGCCATGCTAGAGGTACTGTCGCAGGATTATATCCGCACTGCATACGCCAAGGGTCTGCGGGAGCGTATAGTGATCAGCCGGCACGCGCTGCGTAACGGCCTGATACCAGTGGTTACCGTCATGGGCATTGCGCTTGCGATCTTGCTGAACGGCGCGGTCATCACCGAAAATGTGTTTGCCATCAAAGGGTTGGGGCGCCTGTTCATAGATGGCATACTCGGTCGGGACTATCCGATCGTGCAGGGCGTCATTCTGCTAGTGGCTTGTATCTTTATATTCATGAACTTCTTTGTAGATATGCTGTATGCAGTAATCAATCCACGAATCAGATACACTGACTGAGCCGAATCGGGGATCGATACTTGGCAAGCAACACTGAATTGCAGGCTCAACTCCTGGATGAGTCGCGCGCCAGACGCGGAATTCGCTACTTTGCCCGTCGCTTCTCGCGTGACAAGCGCGCGATGGTGGGTTTGGTTATCGTAATAGCGTTCGTGCTGAGCGCGCTGCTGGGCGAACTGGCTACGCCATACGATCCGCAGGCGCAGTCTTTCGAGCTGCTCGAAGCGCCCACGCTAAGCCATCCTCTCGGCACAGACAATGTGGGACGCGATCTGCTGAGCCGTATCATCGTTGGCGCGCGCATTTCGATGGTTGTCGGCCTGAGTACGGTAATCCTTGCCGGTGTAATCGGCATCGTGCTGGGAGTCGCCGCGGGCTACTACGGTGGCTGGGTCGATATGCTCGTCATGCGGATGATAGATGTGCTCTGGGCGTTTCCTAACTTCGTCTTGGCGGTTATGCTGGTTGCGATATTCGGTCTGGGCTTGGCGAATGTCATAGTGGCTATCGCGCTCGCCTATGTGGATGACTTTGCCCGTGTAGTACGAGGCATGGTTTTGGTGCTGAAAGAGGACGATTTCGTTACGGCGGCGCGCGCGATGGGCGCCTCCAACCGTCGTCTGATGTTTACGCATATATTCCCGAACTCCCTGCCGCCGGTCATCGTTCAGGCGAGCGTGTTCGTTGCCGCCGCTATCCTGGCCGAGGCGGGGCTGACTTTCTTGGGATTGGGTGTATCGCCCCTGACACCGACATGGGCTTCTATACTCAACGACGCGCGTCCGTTTTTCACACGCGCATGGTGGCTCGGGACATTCCCCGGCTTGGTCATAATGCTAGTGGTACTCGCCGTGAACTTCGTCGGCGATGCCATACGGGACATCAACGATGTCCGCGAGTATGGGCCGGGCGTTTCGCCTTGAGATCGTGAGCGAGGATGCGATTTTCTAACATCGGCGCGCGCATTGGCAGGCGGCATGCGCATGTATCGCTGCGATCGACGATATTCCTGCTGCTCTTCCCCTAATCCAGATGATGAGGCTCCGCTATCGCAGGCGTCCGACGCTGGAAACAGCGCTGATAGGCGCGCTGTTCATGGCGGCTCTTGTGTTTGCCACATTGTGGTTTACAAGGGAATCTGATACTCCTCGAGCTACGGTTAGCGGCGGTTGGGAATCCGTGCGCTCAGGCGTGAGCGCTAACTTGCTGGATGTATCCTTCGCCGACGAGCTGCACGGCTGGGCAGTTGGTACGAATGGCGCGATCGTCGCTACTGCGGATGGGGGAGACAGTTGGAGTCTCCAAGCATCTGGTTACAGCCTGACGCTGCACGGAGTCGATTTCGTGGATCGTCGCACGGGCTGGGCTGTTGGACAGCTTGGGCTAATTCTGCATACGACGGACGGCGGACAGACTTGGAATGTACAGGACAGGGACGCCGCGCTGGAGCGTAATCTCATACATGTACGCTTTTCAGACGCGAAGAGAGGTAGCATCGTCGCAGAGAGGGGGAGCTTTTGGCTTCATACGACGGACGGCGGCGCGAATTGGGGCCGCCGTTTCTTTTCGAATTCCATGCCGAGAGCGGATGCGTTCTGGCTGGATGAGTCGCGCGGATGGGCTGCATTCCGCTCTGGCGAACTGCTGGCGACGCGCGATGGCGGCGAGTCTTGGCAGCGGTCGAGCGCCGTGGATGGGGTGGATATGGGAGTCAGCGGCGTCTTCTTTCTCGACGAACGGCGCGGTTGGCTGGCTGGATGGCGTGGCAAGCCGGGCAGCTCCGGCGGAATCCAGTTCGTCGAATACATGACAGACGGGATGGTCACCCGCACTGTCGATGGCGGCGCGACATGGGAGCGTGTGGATGCCGGCACTGGGAGATTCCTATGGGATGTGGAGTTCACGAACGCCAGCGACGGCTGGGCCGTCGGCTCTTTCGGGCAGATACTACGCTCTGCAGACGGCGGCGTAACATGGACGCCGCAACCATCGCCTACCGAATCGCTGCTGAGGGCGATAGCGTTCGACGAAACCGGGCGAGGCTGGGCAGTCGGAGACGATGGTGCGATACTACGCTACACGGGTGACTAATGGTTACGGACGATCCTCACCACTGCACGAACATAGGCATTATGACATGCGTATAGCTGAAGTTGTCGTCCTCTTCGGCGGGCTTTATCACACCAGGACTCTGCGAAGTGGAAGTTTCGAGAGCGACTGCGCTGTTTCCAATAACATCCAGCACATCTATTAGATATTTGTTGTTGAAGGCTATCTTGATGTCCCCGCCTTCTACTTCGACATCCACCTCGCCCATGTTGTCGCCTAGTTCGCTCCCTCGCGCTGACATCTTTACATTGCTGTTGTCAGCCGATACATCCAGCCGGACGATTCCCGATGCGTCTCGCGCGAATACAGAGGCAGCGCGGGTAGCGCTGAGCATCTCGTCCCTGTTTACGACTGTGCGTGTTTCATAGCTTTCCGGGACGAGCTGCCTGAAGTCAGGGAAAGTGCCGTCGATCAGCTGAGAAAACAGCTCTATGTTATCCAGCTTGAACAGAGCCTGCCTTCTTTCTGATGCGATGGTGAATTCGACCGTATCTGTCTGGTCGCCAATCAGACGATCCACCTCTTGGAGCGCTCTTGCGGGCAGTATGAAACCGATGTCTTTGGAGACCGATTTTGCCAGAGCGCCATCGTATATAGAAAGTCTGAAACCGTCTGCCGCCGCGAATGTGAATTTGTCGCCCGCTAATTCGATTTTTACACCTGTCAGCACCGGGCGGGAATCTTCCGTCGCCGCTGCAAAGGCTACTCTGTCTATGGCGCCGTGAAGCACTGCTGGAGAGACTTGGCCGATTTCACCCTCGGAGACCGTTGGAATTGGCGGGAAGTCGTCTGCGCTCTGCCCGTTGAAGTTTGCCTCTTGGCGTCTGCACTTCATTCCCAAGCTCAGAGGCTCGTCGGATGTGGTCATATCGATGCGTTCGTCCGGAAGGGTATTGACGAAATCGGTTAGCAATCTCGCTGGGACGGTTATCGCCCCCTCTTCCTCTACTTGCGCGCCGATCCATGTGGTGATGCCGATTTCGAGATTCGTCGCCGACAGTTTCAGGCGAGAAGCATCCGTCTCTAACAGCACATTCTGGGTTATCGGCAGCGTAGAGCGCGTAGCGACAGCTCGCTGTACGACACTTAGGCCGCGTCTCAGGTTTTCTTGCAGACAGGACAGTTGCATCGTTTTTTTACCCTCGTGTCCACATTCGCATCGGCATATACAGCCGGTGTGTGTTTTCTATGAACATAATTGCAATACTTTATTAACATAGTAGGATAGAGATGATATTTTGTTAGCGTCAACGGGCGCGAGGGTGTAAAATTGCGCATATTCGTAAAAGAGTCGGCGCCAACGGCGACGCGATTTCCCGAGTTTCACCTGATCCCGAGAGTGAGTCGTTCAGTGTACGAGTCAGTGTATGAGAGAATCATAGCGACATGAGTGGATTTCAACGGAATATACGGCTGACCGTAAATGGCGAAGAGCGCAGCCTCGATGTAGATACCCGGTGGACTTTGCTGAGGACACTGCGGGAGAGCCTTGGTCTGACTGGTACGAAGCGCGGGTGTGATCGGGGCGAGTGCGGGGCGTGTACCGTCGTTCTGGAAGGGGAGACAGTCGTATCTTGTATGACGCTTGTCGCGCTGTGCGATGGCGCGGAGATCGTTACCGTCGAGGGCTTGGGCACGGAGGGTTCGCTCGATAGGATTCAGCAGTCTTTTATGGACAACGACGGCGGTCAGTGCGGATTCTGCACTCCGGGCTTTCTGATGAGCGCGACTGCGCTGCTGGCGCGGAATCCGAATCCGACGGACACTGACATCAAGGCCGCGCTCGCAGGCAACATATGCAGATGCAACGCATACGGGCGGATAATCGCCTCGGTGCGCGCGGCGGCGGACGGAGCATGATGCGAATGACTCGTTCTGTCGGGACATCTGTGCCGCGTGTGGATCTCGCCTCCAAGCTGAAGGGCGAGGCGCAGTATGCCGCGGATGTCCGCCTGCCGAACATGCTGACGGGCATGATTCTCCGCAGTCCGCATCCGCATGCAAAGGTTGTTTCAGTCGATGCGTCCGCCGCGAGAGATCTGGCGGGTGTTCATGCGACGCTGACGCCGTTCGACGCTCCGCAAGGCCGTATCGCGCCGGACGCGCCGATTTTGGATACCGAAGTTCGGTATGTCGGCGACGAGGTGGCCGCCGTGGCCTGTGAGGATGAGTTCATCGCGCGCGACGCGCTGGAGCTGATGACGGTCGAATACGAAGTTTTGCCGTTCGTCACCGACGCCCAGCGCGCTCTGCTCCCGGACGCTCCACATGTACACGCTGGCGGCAATCTTGCCGGCGGCGAGCCGCTCGTTCTGGAACGCGGCAGCGTCGAAGAGGGGTTTGCGCAGGCGGATATAATTATCGAGGATACTTTCAGTACGCCTTCTCACTCCAGCGCCGCGCTCGAACCTCGCGCCGCAGTCGCATCGTGGGATGATGACGGCAATCTGACAGTCTGGAAAAGCTCTCGAGGGGTTCACGCCGATCGTCTCATGCTGTCCATCGCGCTTGGAATCCCGCGCGAAAGAGTTCGTGTTGTGGGGTCGAGCATGGGCGCGGGCTATGGGGGCAAAGACGAAACGCGCCTGTCCGTCATCGCCGCGGTACTCGCTCAGCGCGCAGTCCGCCCGGTGAAGATCGAGGCTACGCGGGAGGAGGAGTTCATCGCCGGACGCCATAGGCACGCTACTGTTACCACCGTGAGGATGGGGCTGCGGCGAGATGGGGTCGTCACCGCCGTTCATGCCAAGACGATAATGGATACGGGCGCATATCTTTCATCCGGGCCGGGTGTGGTGCGCCGCGCTGGACAGGCCGCGCTATATCTCTATCGCTGTCCGAATGTGCGCTACGACGGCTGGCTGGCTTACACGAATACACCGTCTGGCGGGTCGTATCGCGCGTTGGGCGCGCCGCAAGGACATTTCGCGTTGGAGGTTCTCGCCGACAAAGCGGCTGCGGCTGTGGGTATGTCGTCTCTGGAGTTCAGACTCAAAAATCACATTGGCCCCGAGGGCCAACCGGGCGAGCGAGTCACTCCGCTGGGAGAGACTGTGGATACTCAGCCTGTGGAGGGTGGTATCCCGTTTTCGAGCAACGGTCTGCGCGAGTGTATCGAGCGCGGAGCCGAGGCCTTCGGCTGGAACGAATCCGCCGCCGCCAGCTCCGACGGCGCGCTCCGACGCGGGCAGGGGATGGCGATTTTCATATACAGAGGCGGCCCTGGCGGACGCTCCATCGCGTGGATGAGGCTGGATTCCGAAGGCTCTCTTCATCTAATCTCGGGAATCATGGATGTTGGTGAGGGGAGCGCGACTGTGCTGACGCAGATTGCCGCAGAGGCGCTCGGAGTCGATCACGGGTTTATCGCGGGGACTTTTGGTGATACTGCCACCACGCCGGATTCGCCGATAACGGCGGGATCGACGGCAACTTTTTCGGCTGGCCTCGCAGTGAAACAGGCGGCGTCCGATTTACGATCGAAGATACTGTCGGCGGCGTCCGATGCGCTTCGCCTGCCGACGGGGGAGCTGGAATTGCATGGAACAGAGGTCGCGCATGACTCTGGCGCGGCTGTTATTACACTGGCCGAACTCGGCGCGCGCGAGGGCGGGCTCGATGTCGAGGCCGCCATTTCCCCGGGCTCTTCGGAATACATCGTCAACTCATTCGGCGCGCACTTCGCGGAAGTCGAAGTCGATACCGAAACCGGCAATGTTCGTGTTTTACGCTATGTCGCGGCGCACGATTCGGGCCGAATCATAAACCCGGCGATGGCGAGAAATCAGGTCGAGGGAGGCGTGTCGCAGATGCTAGGGTTCGCGCTCAGCGAGGAGATGCTTACAGACCCCGCATCGGGTGTTACCCTCAACGCGAGCTTTTTGGAACATAAAAGCCCAACTGTGCTGGAATATCCCGACATACAGGTTATCTTCGCGGATGTGGAAGACCTTGTTGGACCGTATGGAGCCAAGGCTCTCGGAGAGCCGCCAAGCATCGGTGTCGCGCCTGCTCTGGTAAACGCTATCCGCAACGCCACCGGCGCGGAGATAAAAGATCTGCCGGCTACACCGGACAAGGTGCTTCGGGCTTTGGCGGAGCTTGGCGCGGGAGATGATAGCAGATGAGGCCGTTCGAAATAGTCTCGCCGACTAGGGTGAGAGATGCGATGCGCGCGCTTGGCTCACATGACAGCGATGCGATGATATACGCGGGTGGCACAGATCTGCTTGGCGAAATAAAGGAAGGTGTAGTCTCTCCGGATGTCTTGGTGGATCTTGGACATCTGGACGATCTGAAGACTCTGCAGATACGCCATCACGGCTCTAGAATAGGCAGTTTGGTAACGCTTGCTGAGATAGCGCGACATGACGAGATAGCGCTTCAGTACCCAGCTTTGTCGCAGGCTGCCGCGTCCGTCGCCACACCGCAGATACGAAACACCGGCACACTGGGCGGGAATCTGTGCCAGCGTCCGCGCTGCTGGTACTATCGCAGCCCGCACTTCGACTGTATAAAAAAGGGTGGGGATGTTTGCTTCGCAATCGGTGGACTGAACAAATATCATGCCATCATGGGGGCGGATAGCTGTCACATAGTTCATCCCTCAGACACTGCGGTTGCGTTGACTGCGCTGGGAGCTATGTTCCATGTGTGGGGTATAGAGCGTGTGCGCAATGTCCCTGCGGCTGATTTTTTCACCGATTCTGCTGTCGATCCGACATCTGAAACTGTGTTGGAGCGTGGCGATATACTCGCCGAAGTCCTCTTGCCTTCGTATTCGCCCGGAGATAGGAGCATATATCTGAAGGCGAAGGAGCGTCAGGCATTCGACTTCGCCCTCGCTAGTGTCGCCGTGTACATCGATATGGCTGACGACGGCATCGTTCGGCGGGCGAATATCGTTCTCGGCGGTGTCGCGCCTGTGCCTTATGTACTTCCCAAAGTATCGGCTGCAATCGAGGGACGCGGCATGGACGATATAGACACGCGCGCGCTAGGACGTGTCGCCGTCACCGACGCTCGCCCTATGAGCGATAATGCATACAAGATCGATTTGGCCGCAAACCTCGTCACGCGCGCGCTGGACGAGCTGCTGAAGGCGGAGCCGGAGAGCATACCCTGACGGCTGCATCGCTGCCGAACATTCTGGACGACAGAGACGCTCTGCGCCGTTTCGCTCTGCGCCCGCGTCCCGGTGTCGCTTTGGACTTCGATGGTACGCTGTCGGAGATTGCGCAGACCCCGCAGGCGGCTGTTATTCATCCTCAGAGCGCCGATGCCCTGCTTGCGCTGACACCGCTGTATCCTCTGGTCGCGGTCGTGTCCGGACGGGCGGCGCGGGATGTTCGGGACAAGGTAGGTGTCGATAGCGTCGTCTGCGTCGGGAGCCACGGCGCGGAGCGCATCGACGGCAGCGGAACGATGATGACCACCGCGCCGAGTCTGCAGACTGCGGTAGAGGATATCCGAACGCTCGTCGAGCATTTGCGCGCCGTCGTCTGCGCGCCGGGCATGCTGTTCGAGGACAAGGGTTTCAGCGCGTCCGTACATTTCAGGAGAGTAGCAGACCCGGATGATGTCACCAAACGGCTGCTTTGCGCGCTGGCCGACGCTCCGGGTGCGGAAACGCTCGAAACCTTCTGGGGCAGAATGATTTTGGAGATACGACCGGCGAATGGCCCGAACAAGGGAGACGCGCTGGCAGAGCTGGCTGCGGACCGCGCCTTGGATGCAATCGTCTTCGTCGGCGATGATACGACGGACGCGGACGGCATGCGCCGCTTGCGTCGTCTGCCGTCGGGCATCGCAACGCTCGCAATCGCCGTCGTATCGGCAGAGACACCAGCGGAGCTTCTGCGCGAGGCGGACTATCGGGTCGAGAGCGTCGGCGATGTGGGTGAGATGCTGGGGCTGATGGCAGACTTCAGGCGAGAGGCTATGGGAGAGTTCGCCTGATTTCCACTGGGACGATGCCGGTAATCTCGCTGATAGACGCGATGAAGCTGCCCGCTCCGTAATGTCTGATCTGCCATCTGCGCAGCTCTCGGCCATCCATACCGCGTCCCTCGAGCTGGTAATACGCGGGGCGCCCGACCGCCCCTTGCAGCAGTACCAGCATCCCCACCACCAGCGCGATTATGGGTATTACTAGATACCAGAAGAACATTGCCGCAAGCCCCGCCGCGGAGATAAGAAATCCGAGAAACATCTTTCGATGGTCTGGAGACTGAACCTCCGCGATTCTTTCCAGTGATATATAGGGCATTTCGTGTGTATCGCCATGCGCGCTGATGAGGATAATGCGGCTCGAAGTAGCATGGTATGGCCCGAAGCTGGAGACCAGCTGTTCACCGTGCGCAAGGTGCGGGCGAACGGCTTCCGGGGCGGTTTCCGGCAGGAGCGCGGCCATCAGAAAATCGCGATCGGATTGACTGGAGATCCGGTCGTGTTGTGAAGTCTAAGCGGCCCGATGGACAGCATGAACTCCCATCGGTTTCGCTCTTTGCATGCCTGCGCCAGCTCTTCCAAATTTGCGTTGTCCAGAATCCACAACCCCATCGCCACTATGCCGACCTGATGAATCGGGTTCGTCATACTTGGATAGCCGGTGGGCTGAACATCGTTGCCCGTATCGCTTCCGATCATGGCGATTCCGCGTTCGTGGAACAGCGGCAGGCAGGCGGCTTGACACGCGGAAGACCCCTCTTCGCGTGGATTCCAAGCCCCTTCGGTATTCCGACGATGAAGGTTGCCCGTCCGTACTAGCAGGACATCGCCCTCTTCGATTCTGAAACCGCAGCGTTCCTCCGCCGCTAGAATATCTTGCGGCATGACGCCTTCGCCGCGTTCCAGCCAATCCACGCCGCGTATCATAGGAGCATCGACCAGCACGCCGCGCGTAACGATGCCCTCTTTAGCCAGCTCGATGGATTCCACAGTCGCGCCCTGTCCGGTAGCGACGAGGTGCGCTGGCTGGTCGTTGTACATTTTGCCTTCCCAGAAGAAGTGGGCGAGGCTATCTACATGAGTTATAGAGTAGCCGTGGAATACCATGCCGAAGAAATCCGTCGCCCCCTGCGCGGTGCGACTGGTAACCTTTTGTCCGCTGCCCCATCCCTCACCGCTCTCTACCATGTAATGTATTGGCGGGCTGAGAACATCGGGGGCGGATTCGAACATCACAGTTCGGGCGCAAGACACTGTCTCACCCTCCTCGACCAGCGATACAGCCCGTTTCACCTTGTCTGGGCCGAGAAAGTTGAGTGTCCCCATCTGATCATCGTCGCCCCATCTGCCCCAGTTGGACAGTGAATCGAAGTAACCCAGCACTTCTCGTTCAGTAGAGATACTGTCACTCATATTGTCTGCCGCCTTTCTGCTAAGCTAGTGGAGCCGCGCCGTATGCGGCCAATATATACCAGTGTATAAAGTATATAACGATAGTGTTGCGCTGTGAACAGTTGCTGTGAACAGTCGTTGACACTTGGCTTGGTCGATGTTAGCATCCGTGTTCTATTTGGAATCTATTTTGTACTGGGACTTGCCGTGTCCTGTCGAAGTTGCGGGTGGTCTCGTTTTTTCATCTATGCCGCAGTCGTTCACTGACCGATGAATATGCGTCCAGAGACCGCCGATTCCCCCCGCGATTTGGCGCATGTTGGCGTTTCCCTGCCGCGAATCGTGGATCGCAGTGGAACGATCATCAGGGACGCTCTGCGCAGTTCGCTTGCGCATGACGAATCCTTCGTTTATGACATGCTGCGTTACTACATGGGCTGGGGCGACGAGACTGGCGCGCCGGTGGATGCCAGTACTGGCAAGGCGGTCAGGCCTGCGCTGTGCCTCTTCGGATGCGAGGCCGTGGGCGGGGATGCTGTTCGCGCTCTTCCCGCCGCTGTCGCGCTCGAATTCGTCCACAACTTTTCGCTCATACATGACGATATTCAGGACGAGGACGAGACTCGGCACAGTCGCAGCACATTATGGGCTGTCTGGGGGAAGCCGAAGGCGCTTGTGGCTGGTAATGTACTGCGCTCCGTCGCTGATATGTCTCTGGAAGGGCTGAGAGACGCCGGCCTCGAATCCGAAGTTGCGCTCACCGCCATATCGCTTCTCACCGAGTCTTATCTGGAAATGATAGAAGGGCAGTATCTCGATCTCGCGTTCGAGGGACGGCACGACATCTGTATGGACGACTACAACCGCATGATCTCACGCAAGACGGGCGCGTTGATACGCTGTTCGCTGAATATCGGCGCGGTGGTCGGCACGAACGACCGCGAGACTGTGTCGGCGTTCCGCGAGTGCGGCAGCGCGTTAGGCTATCTGTTTCAGATAAGAGACGATGTGCTGGGCGTCTGGGGCGACGAGGCGGTTACCGGCAAGCCCGTCGGCGCAGACATACGCCGCAAGAAGAACTCCTATCCAATCGTCTATACTATGGAGACGGCGAGCCAGCGGGATAGAGATATTCTCGCCCGTATCTATGACAAACCGGAGCTGGATGCCGCGGATGTGGCGCAGGTTTTGACTGTCATGGAGAATGTAGGGGTGCAGCGGCGCGCTCGCGCTGAAACTGGTATATGGGCAGATCGCGCCATGAATGCGCTCTCAGCCGTCGATCTGCGCCCGGAGGCGCGGCGGGACTTCGAGGAGTTTACTCACTTCTTGATGACGAGGAACAGATGAGCGAGCGTGTTTACGAAGAAGAACCTGTCGCTATTCGTACGACGGACGGGAATAAATGGCATAAATATAGTTGCGCCGCCGGCAGCCAATGTTAGCGCCTGCAGTATGAACGAGCGCATGTCGGCCAATTGCGTTGAAGTCTGAGTATATGGTAATGTTCAATCCGTTTGGTGAGGCCTGCCTTCATCGCATCTATTTCTGAGGTTTTCTATGAAATTAGGCGAGGCGACGCTCAGATCCAGTGTGTTCACGCTGGATGTAGATACCGGGCGTTCTCCAGCTTTTTTCGACATTACGGATAGGGTGTCCAAATATGTCAGCCGCTCCGAGATGCGCAGCGGCTTCGCGCTCGTATTCTCCAAGCACACCACAGCCGCTATCACCATTCAGGAAAACGAGCCGCTTCTGATTACGGATATGTGTTCGACTCTGGAGCGTTTCGCTCCGCAGAATTCGCACTATCGGCACAACGACTTCGATGTCCGAACCGTTCATATGCACGAAGACGAGTGCCCGAACGGTCATTCTCACTGCCAGCATCTCGTTCTTGGAACTAGCGAGACCATCCCTGTAATAGATGGGGAGTTGGCATTGGGAGAGTTCCAGCGCATATTCGTCGTAGAGCTAGACCCCGAAAAGCTCTGCCGCCAGATACTCGTACAGGTCATGGGTATCTGAACAGTCTGTCTGCGCATTATTGTGTATTATCGCGCGCGCGGGCACGGTTCATAACCCCCTTATGCGGGACTGTTAGTCAGTCGGGAGGTTTTCGTATAACTGCCGAACTCGACAGCGCCTACGCATATTGCCAGCGAGTGTCGCGGGAGCATGCTCGCAACTTTTACTATGTGTTTCGCATGCTGCCCGCGCGCAAGCGCAGAGCCCTCTACGCTGCCTATGCATACTGTCGTCTCTGCGATGATATAGCGGACGATGATACTCCCACCGCGTGTAAGCGACAGATTCTCGCGCAGACGCGGCGACAGCTTTCCGCCGCTCTTTGCGGAGAGGATGTTTCGTCCGCGCAGCTGCCGCCGGAGTTTCGTGCCTTGGCGCATGCCGCTTCGCTGTACGACATTCCCGCCGAGTACTTTCACGAGATACTAGATGGCGTGGAGTCCGACCTGTCTAAGACTCGCTTCGCCAATTTCGAGGAGCTTCGAGAGTACTGCTACAAGGTTGCATCGACAGTCGGGTTGGTGTGCATCGAGGTGTTTGGATACAGCTCTTCCCGCGCCATAGGCCATGCCGTAGATATGGGCATTGCGCTTCAGCTGACCAACATTTTGCGCGATGTGAAAGAGGATGCTGACAGAGGCCGCATATATATTCCACAAGACGAGATGGCGAGGTTCGGCTGTTCGGAGGATGACCTTACAGGCGGCGCGCTTGGCCCCGAGTTTCGCGCATTGATGAAGTTTCAGATCGATCGCGCGCGCGGATTTTATCAGTCTGCGGCGCCGCTATTCGCGCTTGTGGAACCCGATTCGCGCGCGTGCCTTCGTGTGCTGCATTCTGCATACTCCGCCATTCTCGACCGAATCGAGCGTTCTGGATACGATGTGTTTTCTCAGCGCATCGGTATAAGCGCGCGGCAAAAGCTGCTGTTGACCTGTCGCCTGTGGGCGGAAAGCATCGGACATTCGCTCCCAGCCGTTCGCCGCCTGATATAGCGCCCCTGCGACTCGGCGGACGGCGCATAGGCGAGGAGAGGGAATCGTGAGCGAATCGAAGGAAGGCGTCAGAGCCGTCCGGCAGAGCGTTTTAGACACGGCGCGACGCATGGCGCGGCTGGGGCTGGTCGTTGGGACTGCAGGCAATGTCAGCGCGCGTCTGACACCCTCCGGCTCCGATGGTGGCGAGCTGATGGCGGTTACCCCGGCCGGCGCGGCATACGAGAGCATGTCTGTGGACGATGTGGCTGTCACGAACTTCGATCTGGAGCAGATCGAGGGTAACCGGCCGCCGTCGTCCGAGAGTCTGCTTCATGTGGGCATCTACCGCCATCGGGCCGATGCGCGCGCTGTCGTCCATACCCACTCCGTATATTCCAGCGCGCTGGCTGTGGCGGGAATGGATCTGCCCGCCGTGATAGATGAGCTGACTGTGTATGTCGGGGGCGCCGTCCGCGTCTCCCGATACGGCTTCCCGGGGAGTCGGGAGCTGGCAGACAATGTATGCGCCGCGCTCGGCTCCAACAGAGCTGCGCTGATTGCCAACCACGGAGCCGTTGCTATCGGTAGCTCTCTCGATGAGGCTCTGGATGTATGCTTGCTCGTAGAACGCGCCGCGCAGATATACATAATGGCTCGCTCGCTTGGGCGAGTCGTGCCTATACCGTCGGAGTTCGTAAAGGCCGAGAGAGCGATCTACGAAGCGAAGATTCTGAATGCCGGAGAAACGCTATAGATGCCAACTGGGTTCTCGTGTTCCAGCAATGGCGCGGGGTGGACTTCCGCGCTACGATGTAAGAGAAATAGTATCCGACGCGCTGTGAATTGTTGTGAGTATATCCGGACATACAAAACATACATGAGGACATATATTAAGGAGCGCGAGATTTGCCGATACCAGTCGTAATAGATACCGACCCGGGCACTGATGACGCAATCGCCCTGATAATGGCCGCTGCCTCGCCGGAGCTGGACATACGGGGGCTGACTACCGTTGCGGGGAATGCGAACATCGCGGATACGACACGAAACACCCTCGCGCTGATGGAAAGCCTGGGGCGCGTCGATGTGCCTGTCTCGGTAGGCGCTGGACGCCCGCTAGTGGGCGAGTTCACATACGCATATCACTACCACGGTTCGGGCGGCCTGACAGTCGATCTGCCCCAGCCCGAAATGGAGCCGACGAGTACGCCCGCGCCAGAGTTCTTGCGTGAGTCTGCGGCTCGGCATGCGGGCGATCTGACGGTGATTGCGCTCGGCCCTCTGACGAATATCGCGCTCGCCATCCGCGAGGACGATGGGGTTCGAGGACTGATTCGCCGAATAGTCGTCATGGGCGGCGCGGTCGAGACGGCGGGTAATGTTACGCCTTATGCGGAGTTCAACATATACGACGATCCGCACGCCGCAAACATCGTGTTCGGCTCGGGGATTCCCGTTCTGCTAGTTGGGCTGGATGTTGGGAAGGCTGTGAGTTTCGGACGAAACGACACAGACTGGCGTTCAGGCGATACGCGCGGCGAACGGCTCGCAGCCAGCGTCATAGACGGCTGGTTCCGCCAACATCCAGACGGGGACGAATATGTCTTATGCGACCCTCTGACGGTTGCGGCGACAATCGAAGAAGACCTGTTCGAGTATCGCCGCGCAGAGGTCGTTGTGGATGAGGAGGGCGAAACTCGCGGTATGACGCGGGCGCGATACGGCGTGGGCAGCATCGATGTCGCGGTAAGCGTCGCGGACCACGACCGCGCGCGCGGCTTCGTGCTGGATCGGCTCAGAACGCGCGTCTAGCGGCGGGCGGGCTCTACATACTTGCGGACGATCTCCCATCTGTCGTCTCCCAGTACGCGCCGTATATTCGTCGTCGCGGTCTGCTTTACTTCTTCCAGCTCGATGCCCTTTATCTCCGCGAGCGTCTGGGCGACGACTGCAACATGTCGAGGCTCCGTCCAATTCTCGCGTTTGGACTTGAAAGGCTGCGGCGCGGCGTCCGTTTCCAGCACGATGTTTTCCATCGGAATCTTGGCGGCTGCCTGCTGAAGGTACGGCAGACGGAGCAGCGGACGCGCGAGCGACACATAGAATCCCAAGTCGATGACCTTCTGCGCCGTGGCGAAATCGCCTTGAAAATAGTGCATCACGCCGCCGACCTCATAGGCGCGCTCCTCCCGCAAGAGGCGGAACACTTCGTCATGCGCCTCTCTGCTGTGGAACACGATTGGCAAATCGAGCTCCCGCGCCAGCCGTATCTGTTCTCTGAACGCCGGATACTGTATCGCCCTGTCCGGCGCGCCCTGCATGAAATCCAGCCCGACCTCGCTGACCACCAGAACCTTCTCGGACGATTGCGCCATACTCCGCAGCGTCTGGTATGTATCGTCCGAGAACGGCTCTCGAATATCCATCGGGTGAATGCCGACGCCGCCGAAGAGCGCGGGGAATCTGTCGGACAGTTCGACGACGCGACGGCTGGATTCGAGCGTCGTGCCGGCGGATATGACGGCGTGAACGCCCACATTCGCCGCGCGTCCGAGTATCGCGCCTATCTCAGCGTCATCGAACGGGTCGAGATGTACATGGCAATCTAGGAACATGCTCGGATTGTCGCATAAGATTCGGATGTTTGCACAGGTCGAACCCCTCGCAGCTTCGCTCTTTGCCGGTAACTGTGCCGGTAACTGTGTTGGCATCCGTTTTCTGATAGGATTTACCGACACTTTGCACATTGTATATTAGGAGTCGATAGCATGGCCTACGAGAACATACTGTACGCAGTGGATGAGCGCGTCTGCACGATTTCGCTGAACCGTCCTGAGAAGATGAACGCTCTGAGTTGGGCTTTGCGGACTGAGCTGCGCGATGCGTTGAAGTCTGCTGAGCGCGACGAAGATGTCGGCTGTATAGTCATCAAGGGCGAAGGGCGCGCGTTCAGCGCGGGATACGATCTGACGCCGACTCAGCCTTCGCCGAATCGCCCTGTGGATGGCTATGTCTCTGACAATGTCGATCAGCTCACCGCGCAATACGCGCGTGATCTCGTCAACGGGCTTTGGCTTATCTGGGAGCTGACCAAGCCTGTTATTGCGCAAGTACATGGCTGGTGCCTTGCCGGCGCCAGCGAATTGGCTTCGATGTGCGACATCATGTTCGTAGCGGAGGATGCGCGGCTAGGCTATCCGCCTGTCAGAGCGTTGACCACGCCGGATACGATGTATTTTCCGTGGAAGATGCCGATGAGCTGGGCAAAGTATCTGATGTTCACAGGCAAGGCGCTTTCCGGCAGCGAAGCCGTCGAGATCGGATGGGCGACGAAGGCGTTTCCCTCCGACCGGCTGGATACGGAGACTGCGAAAGAGGCGCGCGCCATCGCTACGATCGCGCCGGACATGCTGGCGGCATCGAAGAAAGCCGTAAACCGCGCCTACGAGATAATGGGCTTCAGAACCGCGCTCGAAGTGGGCGTTGATTGGCAGGGGCTGTCCGCCTTCAGAAACACAGCGGGAGTATTCAGCGATATATCGCAGGCGGAGGGTTTGCGGGCCGCGCTTCAATGGAGAGACGGCCCGTTCGAAGATTACTCCGCAAAGCCGAGAGAATAGCTATAGCTAGCGAGTAGTCAGTGAGTAGCTGGTATCTCGGCGTTCTTTACATGCCTTTGTAGTTCGGCTGACGCTTTTCGACGAATGCGCGGACGCCCTCTTTGTGATCGTCGGTGCGGCGCGCGATGTTTTGCGCGGGGCCTGCAAGACGCAGGCTCTCGGCGAAATCTACATATAGAGAACGCTGCACCAGCTTCTTGATGAGCGCCATAGAGTAGGTCGGGCCGGCGGCGATCTGTCTAGCGAGATCGAGTGTCTGTTCCAATAGCTCGCCATGCTCGACGACGCGGTTGACGATGCCGATTCGCATGCACTCCTCGGCGGACAAGACTGCGCCGGTGTACTGGAGCAGCATCGTGTTGCCCAGCCCTATCATGCGGGGCAGCTGCCAGCAGGAGCCGTCCGCCGGTATCAGCCCGCGTCGGATGAAGGTCTCGGACATGCGCGCCCGCTCCGACGCTATGCGAATGTCGCACGACAACGCGATGCCCATGCCGAGACCCATCGCATAGCCGTTGACTGCGGCTATCGACGGCTTTTGTAGCTGGTGCAGACGCAGCGGGACGAATCGGACGCCGTCCATCTCCTCGTCTGCGGATGCAGTGTCCGGCTCTCCCATCTCCGCCCAAGCTTCGTCCAGCACATCCCACGCTCGTTGGTCGGTGGGGAGCGGCGGCTCTTCGGCGCGGGCTCGGTTGGCATCGTCCATGCGTTTGACATTCGCGCCGGAGCAGAAAGACGGCTCTCGCCCGGTAAGCACGACAGCGCGCAGACTCGCCGAAGCCTCCAGCCTGTCCAGCTCCTGATTTATCTCCCCGGCCATCTCGTCGCCGATGGCGTTGCGTGTCGGCGGATCGTCCATCGTAACGACCAGCACGCCATCCACTTCCTGCGTATCTATGAACTGGTATGACACATCTAACCTCTCGCTCGAATTGTGCTGGCCGGCTTGCTTGGCTATGCTTCGATTTTGGATTTCAGACATTCGAAGAACTGGTTCATCATCATGCGGGACGCGCCGCCGAGCAGCCGCTGCCCGACGCGGGCCACTACGCCTGTTACTTGCGTATCGCCTTCGACATCTACCGTAGTACGCCCATCGGATTCGGAGAAACTGAGCTTGCCCGATCCGCGAACCGAACCGCCCCTGCCGCTCCCGCTGACAGCCATCGTATAGGAGCGCAGGGTGTCTATGTCTTCTATGCTGACTTTGCCCTTGTACGCGCCGCGTATAGCAGCCACGCGAACGGTCAGCTCGATTTCGTAAGCGCCATCGCCAGTCGGGGCGATGCGGTCGCAGCCCGGTATGCACTCCGCCAGCGTCTCCGGAGATAACATCGAATCCCAGACCGTCTGCACATCGGCATCGAATGTGTACGAACCTTGTACTTTCAAGCTCTTTCTCCCGTTTGGTGTTCGGTCTTGGCAAACGAACAGTGAAACAATATACTCGACGCCCACTGGGCAGAAACATTCTATCACGGAATGGCAGCCCCTACGCCCAAGCCCTGAGAACTCAGAGGATCAGACGAATGCCCATCGTAAACCGAGCCGACGCGGATGAGGTCGAGCAGCTCATAGCCCGCGTATTCGGTTCGACTGCGGATCAGCGGTCGTCGGTAGCGCGCAGGCTGTTCGTGGAGGTGATGGACTTCGACGCCTCGTATGGCACGGTGAGCCTTGCCAATGCCGCGTCCGGTGTCGCGCTGCCCCAATACGCCGAGCGTGTCGCGGAGCTGGAGGGCGTTCATGTCGTATTCGTACAGCTGGACACGACCGAAACGGACAAGGTTCGCAAGGCGGACGCCAGCGAGGCCGCCAGACTGGTCGCCAGTCAGCTAGGCGACGACATCTTGTTGGTCTTCGTCAACACCTCCGGCAGTCAGCTTCACTTCATACATCCCAGTTTCGTAGGCTCCCGCCCAACGCTGCGTCGGATGGTAGTCGAGCGCGATCTGCCTCGTCGAACCGCCGTTCAGCAGGTGTCCAACATCTACTGGAGACATCGAGACACAGGCAGCGTCCGCGTCGCTCTGGAAGAGTCCTTCGATGTCGAGCCGGTCACCAGGAGGTTCTTCGCCGAATACCAGCGCGTGTTCGATCACGCTATGGATCGAGTGGAGGGATTCGGCGACGGCGCGGAGGAACAGGAGAGCAAGAAACTCTTCGTGCAGACACTCTTCGACCGGCTGATGTTCGTCTATTTCCTTCAGCGCAAGGGCTGGCTGGTCTTTCGTGGGAGAAAAGACTATCTGGAAGCATTCTGGGAAGATCACTGCAACCGAGACGACAGCGATGACTTTGGCGCCAAGAACTTCCACTACGACAGGCTGCGTCTGCTGTTCTTCGGAGGTCTGAACAACTATGGTTCGCAGGATGTCACATCCGACCCGACCGCGCGGAACTACATCGGGGAAGTGCCGTTCCTAAACGGAGGCCTGTTCGAAGAAACCGCCGACGAGAAGAATCGTAAGGGTATGAATGGCACAAAAGTCCCAGACGAATGCATAGAGGAGATATTCGACAAGCTCTTCGGCAGATTCAACTTCACGGTCATGGAGTCCACGCCCTTCGACATCGAGGTGGCGGTGGATCCTGAGATGCTGGGCAAGGTATTCGAGGAGCTGGTGACTGGTCGTCACGAATCGGGATCGTACTACACTCCTCGCGCGGTGGTGTCTTTCATGTGTCGTGAGGCGTTGAAGGGCTATCTCGGGGAGCGTATGCCGTCGCTGGGATCGGAGGTCATCGCGTCCTTCGTGGACGATCGGGAGACTTCGGGCATATCGCTCGCCGCCGCTCGCGGAATCAGCTCCGCGCTGGACGACTTCAGCGTCATCGACCCTGCGTGCGGCTCTGGGGCGTATCTGCTGGGCATGATGCAGGAGCTGGTGGATTTGCATACCGCGCTGTACAGCGACAGGCTGAAATCGGACGCGCGGGATGTGTACGCTCTGAAGCTGCACATCATCCAGCGCAATCTGTACGGTGTGGATGTCGATGAGTTCGCGGTGAACATAGCGATGCTTCGGCTGTGGCTGTCGCTGGCAATCGAGTACGACGGCGACACGCCCGAGCCGCTGCCGAATCTCGACTTCGAGATAGTGCGCGGCGACAGTCTGCTTGGGCCCGACCCCAGCCCTGATAACTATGGCGACCTGTTCCGTAACAGGGTACATAGCTCCGCGAGTCGCCTCGCCGAGCTCAAGTCGGAATACATGGACGCATCGACAGGCAAAGACGAGATCAAAGAGCAGATCGAGCAAGTCCAGTTCCAGCTCCGCGCCGCAATCGCCGATTCCCCGGCGCCAGAGGAGGCGGTGGACTGGCGCATAGAGTTCGCGGAGGTGTTCGCGCGCGGCGGATTCGATGCGGTTGTGGCAAACCCGCCGTATGTGCGTCAGGAAAAGATAGGAGCGTCCAAGCCGGCGTTGAGAAGACTGTACGGCGGGTCGCTCATTGCGCGATCGGATCTGTACTGCTACTTCTACATCCGCGCCCTGCAGCTCTTGCGCGAGGGCGGGACGCATGTGTTCGTATGCTCCAACAGCTGGCTGGATGTGGGCTATGGCGCGAAGCTGCAGCAGTATCTGTTGAGCAATGCCCATGCGCAGACGATCTACGAAAGCGCGATCGAGCGCCAGTTCTCCACCGCGCAGATAAACACCATAATCAGCGTAATTCGCAAGAGCAAGACAGGAAGCGACGACGCGACCAATTTCGTATCCCTTCGCGACGAGTTCGAGGCCGCGCTATCGGACGCCGGCCAGCGTCGTGAGATGAAGAAGACGCGCGCCGAGCTTCGTGCAGCGGGAACGGACGGACGCAAGTTCGTCGGCGACAAGTGGGGCGGCAAATACCTGCGCGCGCCGGACATCTATCATCACATCATGCGCGCCTACGCTGACAAGCTCGTGAGGTTAGGGGATGAAGCAGAAGTCAAAAGAGGCGTTACGACAGGCGCCAACGCCTTCTTCTATCTGGACGCCAAGAAGATAGCCCGCTGGGGAATAGAAGACCGATTCCTCGCGCCGGTGATGACATCTCCCAAGGAGTCGCGGAGTCTGCTAGTAGATCCTGCGACTTTGCCGAACAAACTGTTCATGTGCCACGAAAACAAGAGAGTACTCGAAGGCACGGCGGCGCTGGAATACATCCAGTGGGGTGAGTCGCAAGGCTTTCACCTAAGGCCGAGTGTGAAGGCGCGTAAACCTTGGTATAATTTGGGTGTCCGAAAAACAGCCAGATTGGCTATGAACTATATGGTAAATACGACTGCTCGTACCTATCTTTTCTTAGCCAGTGTTCTGTGCGACACTAACTTCCAAATGTTTTGGCCTATCTGCGATCCCGAGTCTCAACTTTGCGATTCCGTCAACTCGGAGATTTCTCAAATGGGTATAAATGTAAATGGACGAGGGAACTTCGGCGGTGGTCTGATCAAAATTCAGACTTACGAAACCAAAAAATTGCGAATTGTCGATCCCAGCCTTCTGGCTGGGATCGACAATTCCAGACTGTCTTCCACCGACTGGGATGTGCTGAATCCGTCCCCTGCTCGGCGTGCCTTGGACAACGCTGTATTCGATGCAGTGGGGCTGACGCAGGGCGAACGAGACGCGGTACATGAGGCTGTAGTCGAGCTGGTGGAGAACCGCTTGCGGAAGGCGAAGAGCGTTTAGAGTTGGGCGATAGGGCTGGCTATCTCAGCACGCGGACATCACCGACGCGCCGTGTTATGCGTGTATGGTCTAGGTGATCCATGAGCGCGAGGGCGTATTTGCGGCTGGTTCCGAGCAGGTCGCGGACATCTGCGACGGTTATCTCTTCGTTTTCTGTGAGGTGGCGCGTTATTCGTTCGACCATCTGCGCATATGCGTCCGCTGAGAATACGATAGCGTCGCTGACTTTGGTTACTTTCCCTTCGTCGTTCAGCAGGGCGACGATTTCGGGGTCTATCTCGATGTCCGTCGGTGGGGAGAACGGGTTGGATTCGAGGCTTTTGAGGTATTCATGGGCTATCTGCCGCTGTGCGTTTCCGAGTTTCGGTGTATGGCTTGGCAGGCGCGCGCCGGAGCCGGATTCGACTGCCACGCCGGCATCGCGGAGCAGTTTCAGCGCGTCGGCGAATACTTGCGGCGATAGGTTCAGGCGGGATCGCAGCTCCTCTTTTGGCGCGGCTGGTCTTAGCGGGAAAGCGCGGTGATAGTCTTCCAGCGCGGCGTGGGTTTTGTTTTCTAGCGCGCGCCATCCGCCGCCGGTGTAGAGTCGGGTCGTCGGTCGTATGCTGCCGTCGCCGAGCGCGATGCAGTCGCCGTCGGCGAGCATGGATTCCAATTCGGCGCGGGCGGTGTCGGCGTTCATGTTGGCGCGGTTGACGACGGCGCGGAACTCCGCCGGTTCCATTCGCTCGATAGTTTTCAGCAGGACATCTCGATCCGATCCGCGCTCCATGATTCGCAATCGGTCGAGGGTCTGTTCGTGTCGGCGTCTCGGTCTCGGCGCGTGAGTATCGACGATGTTTCCGCCGCCCAGCGTGGTCATGTTGGAGCGGATTACGAAGTAATCGCCTTTGGCAACGGCTATCGGATTTTCCAGTTTGAGTTGCGCCCATGTCGTGTCGCCCGGCTGGGCTTGGTCGTTTTCCAGCAGCCGCAGCCGCGCGACTGTTTCGGATGAGCCGGTGTGCGCTGTGACATACATGTTGTGTCGCAGCGGGTTGGGCGCGTCTTCGAGAACTCGTAGGTGGACATCGAACGCGGTCGTCGGTCTCAGCCATCCGGGTGGGGTAAGCACCTCGCCGCGGAAGATGCCGTCGTGTGAGACACCTGACAGGTTGGCTGCAACGCGCGTTCCCGGCTCTGCGCGTTCTACTTGGCTTCGGTGTGTCTGGAGGCCGCGAATCCGCGCTCTCTGTCCGGAGACGGCGAGCGAGACCTCCTGCCCTGTCGTTAGGTGGCCGTCTATCAGTGTGCCTGTAACGACGGTTCCGAACCCGCTGATGGTGAACGCGCGGTCTATTGGCAGGCGCGGTCTGGCGAGGTCGCGTTTGGCGGGGATTCCGGTTATCATTGACTCGATTGCTGCCACCAGCTCCGGCAGCCCTTCGCCTGTATGCGCCGAGACTGGCATGATCGCGGCTCCCGCGAGGGCGGTTCCTGCCAGCGTATCTTCGATGTCCGCCGCTACCAGCTCCAGCCACTCTTCGTCCACTAGGTCGCTTTTGGTCAGAGCGACCAGCCCGCGCGGGATGCGGAGCAGATCGAGGATCGCCAGATGCTCGCGCGTCTGGGGCATGACGGATTCGTCTGCTGCGACGACGAGCAGCGCAATGTCAATGCCGCCGACGCCGGCCAGCATGTTGTTTATGAATCGTTCATGGCCCGGCACATCCACGATGCTGATTTCGTTCCCCGAAGGCAGCGCGAGCCAAGCGAATCCGAGATCGATCGTCAGGCCTCGCTCCTTCTCCTCCGCGAGCCTGTCTGGATCGATACCGGTCAGCGCCTCTACGAGTGTGGATTTGCCGTGGTCCACATGGCCTGCTGTGCCTACGACGAACATGTTTCTACACCGGTCTCGACGGTTTTGCCGCTATGTGCTATGAATCTCAGATGAATCTCGATGGTAATTTTATCGGCGACTGTGTGGGAAACTGCGAAGCTGGCGCTGGGGGATATGCTTAAACTTCCTCCCAGTCGAGGATGCGGCGGGAGCGCATGTCGTGGATTTCGGATTCGGTATATCCGAGTTCAGTGAGTATTGGGATGGTGTGCTGGCCGCGCATGATGCCAGCCCCTGCGATGCAGCGGGTTTCGGAGAATTGCAGCGCGGGCGCGTATCGCCAGAATCGTCCGAAGCGGGGATGTTCTACCTCAACGGTCAGCTCGTTGTGGGCGACATGCGGGTTTTCGGCGAAGAAGTGATACATGCCGCGGTCTTCGGCCTGGACACAGCCTACTTCTGCCGCGCTCAGCGTCTGCTCCCATTCGGTTGCGGGGCGTCGTCGGAAGATACGGGCGAGCGTATCGGCGAGCGCGTCGTCGTTTGCTCTTCGCAGTTCGGGTGTAGAAAAGCGCGCGTCGGACTTCAGCGTGTCGTTGTCCAGCCCGTCGCATAGTCGCTGCCACTCGTCTTCGAATGGGCAGGCGAGGAATATCCAGCCGTCGGACGCCTCGTACAGGCGGTGCAGCGCGCCTAGCCCGAATCCGTCGGCGTCCGGTGTTGGGCGCGAGGGTTTTCCTGCGTAGTCGAAGAAATGATCGGCGTTGACATAGGCGTTGGCGCCGATCATGGTCGTCTCGACATACTGGGGCGTTCCGAATCTTTGCCGCGCGTATAGCGCCATAGTGATGGCGGTTGCGGTGATCATAGCGGTGTTGGGGTCTGGGTTTACCTCGTTTGCGCGTCCTAGACGGCGCGAGACGGTGCGCAGTTCGTTCATGCTAAGTTTTGCGTCTTCGGGTGGAAGAGAATCGGCGCCGATTTGCGCCATGACTCCGCCGCCAACTGCGCCGCCTATGGGGTGCATCGCCGGGCGGTGGCTGTATGGCCCGGTCGAGCCGTATCCGCCCAGATAGCAGTATATGGCGTCTGGGCTGAGCTTTCGTACTTGTTCTATTCCGATGCCTACTCGTTCGGGCGCGCCGGGGCGCATGTTGTGCAATACCGCATCCACATTCGGCAGCAGCCGTTGTAGGATTTCGCGTCCTTCGGCTGTCTTGAGGTCTATGGACAGCCCTTCCGTTCCGGCCATCGTGCGGTTGGAGGCGAGGCCGTTGTAGTGGTTTCGCATCCAGTCTCCGGCGAGTGTCTCTATACGAATTACTCGCGCGCCCATCTCGGCTAGGAGAGAGCCGGCGAGCGGCCCGGCTATGACTGTGGACATGTCCAGAACCGTTATGCCTGCGAGAGGCGATTCGGGCATGTCTTCGGGCAATGTGTGGCGAGTGGTGGGTGGCGTCGGTTCGCGCAGCGTGGACAGTATCTCTTCTGTATGCTCTCCGAGCAGCGGCGCGGGGCCTCGAACCGTTGGTGGGGTCGCGTCCATCTGAAACAGCGGCCCCAGCTGGCGCATTGGCCCGGCGATGGGGTCGGATACTTCTCGAACTGCGCCGTTGTGAATCATCTGCGGATGATCGAGCGCCTCAGTGGATGTCATGAACGGTTCTGCCGCCACATCGCCCTCGACATTTATGAAGTGTTCCATCCACTCCGAGAGCGTTCGCTGTTGCATCTGGTCGAGAATGCGTTCGCGCATCTCTTCGCGCGCGTCATCGTCCAAAAGCGGCGCGTTGGCGAAGCGAGGTTCTTTCAGCATGTGGCCGAGTCCGATAGCGTGTATCTCGGAGATGAACAGCCGCTCCATGAGGTTGGCGAGCTGAAGCCATTTGCCGTCTTTGGCTCGGACGGGCAGATACTGAATGGGGGTTGGTCTGGAGGCTACGACGGTGGGGTCGTCGGGGAAATCATCGGGGAAGTTTATCATCATCTGCCAGACGACGAATTGGCTGAGGTCGTAGTATGTGATAGCTCTGAGCAGGCTGGTTTCGACATGCTGTCCGCGTCCGGTTCGGTCGCGCAGCATGAGGGCGGCTACGGTGCCTCGAACGGCGGCCATGGCGGTGGAGTGGCTTGCGACTTGCACTGCGCCGTAGTTGGGGCCTTCCCGGTCGTTCTGGCCGGCAAACGCCATGTAGCGTCCGCATTTGGCGCTTACGAGGGATTCGTAAGGCTGGTATCGCGCGTATGGGCCGCTCGCTCCGAAGGCGGTTATAGATGTGTAAACGAGGGCTGGGTCGATTGCGCTGAGAGCGTCGTAGTCGATGCCTTTGGATTCGGCGTCTCCGGGCATGAAACTTTCGACGACGACATCGGCATTCTGCGCAAGTTTGCGGGCGCGTTCGATGTCTTCGTCTGCGCTTAGATCTAAAACCACGCTTTTCTTGCCGCGATTCCACAGCAGCGAGGACGGCGTAGAGCGGTATGGGTCTCCGCCCGGCGGCTCTATTTTGATGACCTCCGCGCCGAAGTCGGACATTACCATCGTCGCAATCGACCCCGCCATGCCCTGCGAGAAGTCCAACACTGTGATTCCATCGAACAGATGCGTCATGAGTTTGCCCCGTCGCCGCTGTTTACTGTAACTATACCGTCGCAGTTTCTGTGAAGTTCTATGCTCATTTCGCGGCCTGGATTTGGTCTGCCCTGCGTGTGTCCGATTGGAAACACGCGCGCGCTTAATTGGCGCGGGGACAGTTCTATAAGCCCAACGGTACCTAGCCGCAACTCTTTGTGGTGTGGGAATGTGATCGAGCCGCTGTTGACGAGTGTAACGCCCTCGCGGTGTTCGAGTCGCTCTTCGTGGGTGTGTCCGGCGATCATGACATCCACGGGCGATGGGAAATATTTCTGCAATTCGGACACAGGGCGCGACTGTCCGCGCAGGCTGTGCGTCATGCCTATGCGCCAGCCGTCTATTTCGATGGTCTGAACATCTTCGCAGCGCGCATCGGGTATTGGGTCGTTGTTGCCGGTGGAGCAGAGCACTGGGGCGAACTGCTCTAACCAGTCCAGCACATATGGGGCGGTGAGATCGCCTCCGTGCAAGATTAGATCTACGCTCTGGAAGAACTCCACAGGCTCTGGTCCTAGCTCGTCCAGATTGCGGATGAGGTTGGGCAGGTGTGTATCAGTGAGCAGGCCAATAATCATGCGCGGACTATACTAACTAGAAGTTTTTCAGTCAATGCACTGTCAGGGGATGTATCATCAGATGAGCTATTGAGATATGTGAACGATGTACGGACATTGGAGTGTCGGTCAATGGGAGTTTGCCGATGATTTTCGTTCCAAGATGTGTAAATATAGGAACGCGCCTGTGAATGTGGTTGCGCTCTCGCAGTGTCCGCCGACCATTTCGCCCGATGGACGCGCCGCTGCGATGTGAATATGAACTCGTAAGCTGCCGTCTGCGAGTGTCTGGACATATCCTTCCGCGCTTACCAGCTCTAGGTTTTCGTCTATGACACTTCTCTCGAAGTTCGGAGATTGGTCATCGTCGAAACCGCACAGATTCCGCAACTTCAGCTGCGTGAGGCTGCCGATGCATGAGACTATGGCAGCGTCTCGGATACCCTCGGAGAGCGCAAAGGATTCCAAACCGTCGATAAGAGACTCTTCAGCGTCGAATCTGTGATAGATCATTTCCGACATTTTCAGTATTCTCCTCGATAGCTAGTCTTCTTGCTGGAGACGGCGCAGCATCTCGCGCAGTCGTTCGGTCTCGGCTTCGGCTCGTATTCTGGCGTCGTGTTCGGTGCTGGCTTCGGCTTCGGCTCGTATTCTGGCGTCGTGTTCTGCTTCGGCGATTCTGCGCAGGGCATCGCTGTTAGCCTCCGCCACTATACGGGCGCTCTGCTCCCTGTTTCGCTCCGCCTCTGCGGCTATGAGTTCGGCCTGTGCGGCTATGCGTTCGGCTCGCTCTTCGTCTCGTGAATCCTGCGCCTGTTCCAATATCTCCAGATATACATTGGCTATGGGATCGTACACGCGCGGCCAGTCTTCGTCCCAGCACAGGCTCAGCCCCAGCGTGTCGCTGTGTATCTTCGGAACGCCGTCCGGCTCCAGAGTAAGCTCTAGCTGGTGATATTCGCCGTCCTGCAGCCTCCATCCGGACATAGCGCTGCCGTGGTAGTCTCCGCCGGTGGGGTCGAGGAAGAATATTTCGGGTACGCCGATTCGCGCGTAGATTTCGGGTTTCATCAGAATGTCTCTGCGAGAGGTGCTTTCGGAGGCGACTTCCAAGACCCAGTCGGGCGGTTTGCCGACTTCCCATGGGAGGTAGAGCCTTCTGGAACGAATGGCTGTGGCATCGACGCCGAAAGCTACATAGACATCTGGGGAGATGCGGACATTTAGGTTGTCAGGGTCGTAGCAGATGAAAGATTCACGGTCCAAGAAGACATCCGCTTGTTGGTGGAATCTGGTGATACGGGCTCTGAGAGATTCACGGACGGCGTCGATTTCTCGGTTTTGGAGCATGGAGTCGGGGGGAGCCTCCGGCGAGTCGGGGTCGAAGTCGAGCGCGCCGTAGTCTATGTCTCCCTGTCTGCGGTATGGGAGAAAGGTGCGTGTTTGGGGTTGTGCAGTCATAGCAGGCCTTGCGTTATGTACAGGGGCTAGGGTCTAGGCGGTCTGACAGGGGATATACCGCTCGGTTACTCATTCTGGTGGAGACGGCGCAGCATCTCGCGCAGTCGTTCGGTCTCGGCTTCGGCTCGTATTCTGGCGTTTCGTTCTGCTTCGGTCTCGGTTTCGGCTTGTATTCTGGCGTTTCGTTCTGCTTCGGTCTCGGTTTCGGCTCGTATTCTGGCGTCGCGTTCGGCCATTCTGGCGTCGTGTTCGGTGCTGGCTTCTGCTTCGGCTCGTATTCTGGCGTCGTGTTCGGCTTCGGCGATTCTGCGCAGGGCATCGCTGTTAGCCTCCGCCACTATGCGGGCGCTCTGCTCCCTGTTTCGCTCCGCCTCTGCGGCTATGAGTTCGGCCTGTGCGGCTATGCGTTCGGCTCTTTCTTCGTCGCGTGAATCCTGCGCCTGTTCCAATATCTCCAGATATACATTGGCTGCGGGATCGTACACGCGCGGCCAGTCTTCGTCCCAGCACAGACTCAGCCCCAGCGTGTCGCTGTGTATCTTCGGAACGCCGTCTGGCTCCAGAGTAAGCTCTAGCTGGTGATATTCGCCGTCCTGCAGCCTCCATCCGGACATAGCGCTGCCGTGGTAGTCTCCGCCGGTGGGGTCGAGGAAGAATATTTCGGGTACGCCGATTCGCGCGTAGATTTCGGGTTTCACCAGAATGTCTCTGCGAGAGGTGCTTTCGGAGGCGACTTCCAAGACCCAGTCGGGCGGTTTGCCTACTTCCCACGGGAGGTAGAGTCTTCTGGAACGAATGGCTGTGGCATCGACGCCGAAAGCTACATAGACATCTGGGGAGATGCGGACATTTAGGTTGTCAGGGTCGTAGCAGATGAAAGATTCACGGTCCAAGAAGACATCCGCTTGTTGGTGGAATCTGGTGATACGGGCTCTGAGAGATTCACGGACGGCGTCGATTTCTCGGTTTTGGAGCATGGAGTCGGGGGGAGCCTCCGGCGAGTCGGGGTCGAAGTCGAGCGCGTCGTAGTCTATGTCTCCCTGTCTGCGGTATGGGAGAAAGGTGCGTGTTTGCGTGGTGTTCGTATGAATACTCATCGCGGGGATTCGTCTCCGATGTCTCTGGAGAGGCGTCTGTGTATCCGATTGTATCAGAAGTATGATGCGATTGCCGCTGAGGGCTGCTTTGCGTATTATCGCATTTCGCGCCATCTTCCTTTCCTCATGATTTACTTCTGCGTTTTGCCCATACTTTACTTTGATGCTTTCAATGGGGTTGTCTTTCGGATACTATCCGGAGGCAGTTTTCGTTGGGGGAACAGATACAGGGTTTGGGTGATATACCATGATGATAGATCTTTCTGGCAAGGTTGCGCTGGTAACTGGCGCGGGGCGCGGTATCGGACGCGGCATAAGTCTCGTTCTTGCTGAACAGGGCGCGGATGTAGCAGTGGCCGATCTAATATCAGACAATGCGGTGAGCGTGGCATCCGAAGTGGAGTCTATGGGGCGTCGCGCCTGCGCGCTTACTGTCGATGTCGCAAACAAGACTTCGGTGAACGACGCTGTGTCAGTTGCGCTGGAGCAGTTGGGGCAGATAGATATTCTCGTCAACAACGCCGGCATAATCGGCGCGGCAGGTCTGTGGGAACGCGATTCACCATCGGACGATGACTGGAACGAAACCTTTCAGGTGAATGTGCATGGCGTCGTTATTGTGACGGAGGCGGTGCAGGGGCATATGGTAGAGCGCGGGTCTGGCCGAATCGTCAATATAGCGTCGATTGCCGGGCGACAGGGCAGCCCGGATATTCCGCACTATTCGACTAGCAAGGCGGCAGTTATCAGCTGGACGCAGTCGAATGCGCTTCAGCTGGCTCAGCACGGAGTAACGGTGAATGCTATATGCCCAGGTTTGCTGTGGACTCCGATATGGGAGTCTATCTCACAGCGGCGGTCTCGTCTTGGATCTTCTACGCAGGCGGACCTGAAAGGCTTGCCGGGACGGGAGTTGTTCGAGCGTGTGGTCGAGGCTACGATGCCGACGAAGCGGGAACAGACGCCGGAGGACATTGGAAAGCTGGCGGCTTTTCTGGCTTCCGACGATGCGAAGAACATTACGGGGCAGGCCATCAATGTCGATGGCGGCATGCGGATGAACTGATTTTAGGCCAGTTTCGCTGCTGCTGTCAGATAACGCCTTCAGCGCTTAGTCGGCTTATTTCGGTCTCGGAGAGGCCGAGATCGCCATAGACGCGGCTGTTGTGTTCGCCTAGCAGCGGGCTTCTGAAGGTTCTCCACGGTGTTTGGCTGGCGATGTATGGTCGTCCTGTATAGATGTAGGTCGCGTCGAGTTCGGGATGTTCTACGGGTTCGAAGAAGCCTCTATCTTCGGCGAAGTGGGGATCTTCCAGATTTTCGTCTGGTGACCGGATGATGCCCCATGGGAACTTGCGCTCCTGCGCGCCTCGGTATATCTCCTCTGCGGTGTGCGCCGCTATGAATTTCTGCACGACATCGAAGGCGTGTTCGACCTCTACGCCGGTACGCGCGCGCATCCGCGCCATATCGCGGTATCTCTCCTCTGTCAGATCCTCTGCCATGCCTGCAGAGTCCATCCAAGTCACCAGAGACAGCCACTGATTTAGGCTGGTGAACACTGCGAATACATTGATGTACCGTCCGTCGTTAGTAGGGCAGAGTGTTTTGGGTGTGGGCTGCGCGCCGTGGTGTCGGCCTGTCTGTCTATGCACCACTTCCCCGGAGTAGATATAGATGGGCATTGCCGCCTCTGTGGTACAGGAGCAGGCTTCGTGTATGGATGCGTCGATGTGCTGCCCTTCGCCGGTCATATCGCGCCAGTTCAGCGCCATAAGCGTGCCGATGGCGGCATAGTGCGCGCCTATCATGTAGCCATGTCCACCACTTGGGCCTATGGGAGGTGATCCCGGCAGATCGTCGTAGCCGCAGCTGTGCATCACTCCGCCCATTGCAAGAGCCACTAGGTCGGAGGTCTTGTAATTACGGTATGGTCCGTCTTGCCCGAACGCTGTGATCGATGTCATTACGATGGAGTGGTTGTCCTCGTTGAGCGTATCGTAGCCCAGTCCGATGGAATCCATGTACCCGGGGTCGAAACTTTCGAGGATGATGTCCGCGTCTTTCGCCATCCTTTGGAACAGCGCGCGCCCGTCGGACTGGTTCAGGTCGAGGGTGATGCCTTCCTTGCCAGTGTTGAAAGCCCAGAAATATAGGCTTCGGTCTGGATGGGGGACATCGTTCACGAATGGGGCGACTGTTCGGGCGAAGTCTCCGCCGGGCGGCTCTATCTTTATGACGCGCGCGCCCATTTCACCAAGCAGTTTGCCCACGAGCTGCCCTTTCTCATCGCACAGGTCGAGAACCGTAAGATCGGAGAGGGCTCCGCTAAGTTGTGTGGTCATAAGTCCTTGTCTTTTCCTGATCTGCTGCTTTTATGCGTTATGCGCGTGACCGCGTGATATTGTGCCTGTGATGTTCAGCGCGGCAAGGTGGAGATTATTAGTGTCAGCTTATATCCTATATCGCGCCTTCTACCATGAGATCGACCATTTCCTGATCACTGACGCCGAGAATCTGTTTGAACACGAACTCCGAATGTTCACCCAGCAGCGGCGATGGTCGGCGCAGTTCCCAAGGCGTCTTGGACAGACGCATGGGCTGCCCCTCGAACTTAGCCTTGCCCAGCTCTGCGTGTTCTATCTCAGGTAGGAATCCGCGATGCGCGAGCTGCGGGTCTTCTTCGACCTTCTCCTCTGGTGTCTGCACCGCGCCGGCGATTACACCTGCCGCCTGCAGCTTGTGGAGCGCCTCATGCGGTGTGTGCAGAATAGTCCATGACTCTATCAGGCGGTCGAGTTCGTCTTGGTTCTCGTATCGGCCTTCGTTGGAGGAGAAGCGTTCGTCTGCCGTCCATGTCGGCGCGCCGATTGCCTCGACGAACGCGTTCCATTGCTGGTCATCGAACACTGTGATGACGCACCACCGGTCTTCGCCGCGGCATCGATATGTATTGTGCGGCGCGACACGGTAGTTTGGCGCGCGGTTTCCGGGCGGATTGCTCGCATTGCGGTATGGGCGTCCGTTGACGGTCTTGTCCAGAATTGCGGTTCCCGTCAGCGCCATGCCGGATTCGACTTGGGACAGGTCTAGCCATTGACCCTCGCCAGTGCGATTACGATGATGCAGGGCTGTGGCGCAGGCGATTGCGCCGTAGAATCCGGCGGTGTGATCCATGTACGAAAAACCCCAACCCGCAGGCTCCTCGCCCGGAAGTCCGGACATATATGTCAGTCCGGACAGAGCTTGCGCAGTTGGCCCCCATGTTACATAGCTCATGTCCCGTCCGGTGTGCCCGAACCCTGAAAGGCTGAGATATATGATGTCAGGGCGGATTTTACGCTGTTCCTCGTAGCCCAGCCCCCAGCGTTCGAGTACGCTTGCGCTGAAGTTTTCTACGACTACATCGGAGACGGAGATGAGTTCGCGCAGCAGCTCCATACCGCGTGGATGCATCACATTGAGCGTTACGCCCAGCTTGTTGCGGTTGAGATCGTTGAAGAATCCGCTGGCGTTGGGGCTGTTTCCTGCGGCATAGGCTCCGCGGATGTAGTCCATAGTCTGTTCGAACTCGATGCGAATTACTTCCGCGCCGAAGTCTGCGAGCATCCTCGTGCATGTGGGACCAGCAACTATCCACGAAAAATCGACGACTCTAATACCTTCCAGAGCATGCCTTCGCATGTGTGGCCCTCCCCAGCTGCGGTCATATAAGCTAGGGAATCCTAATGCGGAGAGTGGATGTAGTCAACCGTGTCGCGGCAGACGCATTGCGTCGGAGTCTGGTAATCTGGCTGCATCGAAACGCCACCGATTCCCAATGCCTTTCCCTTTTTCCGATCATGGGGTTTGTCTGGTACTTGCGAAAATCTGCCAATTCTGACACCATACAATCATGAGATTAGGTGAATTCGAGCTGATAGATCCCGTTCCCGAACTGGATCGCCCGATTGCGATTGCGATGCTGCGACCGTGGATAGATGTCGGTCGTGTGGGTACGCTTTCGCTGAATATTCTCCAGCGGCATTTGGAGGCGCGGGAGCTTGGTCGTCTTGCCGAGCCGGGCAAGTTTTTCGACTTTACACGCTATCGACCTCGTATGCGCACAGTGAATGGGAATCGCGTGTTTACTACGCCGAATACCATCATCCACCACGCCCATGACGATGCCACGAACAGAGACTATCTCTTCTTGCATATACGCGAACCCCATCTGTTCGGCGAGCGATACTGTAAGGCTATTTCAGAGGTACTCTCTTATTTCGATGTGCGGGAGTATTGCCGTGTCGGCGGCATGTACGATTCGGTTCCGCATACACGGCCACTGCTGGTTACTGGCTCGATGTCGAACGAACAGGCAGCGAAAGCCGAGGGGCTCGTGTCGCAGCGCAGCAGCAACTATCAGGGGCCGACGAGCATCGTCAACATGGTCGCAGACCTCGTGACTCGCAATGAAGTGCCGACGACCAGCCTGATGGCGCATCTCCCACAGTATATGCAGCTGGACGAAGACCATATGGGCTGTGCTCGGATAGTCGAGATACTCTCAGCCATGTTCGATTTGCCCCGCTCGCTCTCGGACCGCAGTCGAGGCTTGAGACAGTACGAAGATGTCAACCGCGCTGTCGAGAACAACCCCGAAGTCGCCACCCTGATTACCCGTCTCGAATCTTATTATGACCGCGTACTTGCGGATTCCAGCCTTCGACTGGATGACGAAGACGAGGACGAAAGCCCCGATCTTGCGCCCGATGTGGAGCAATTCCTGCGCGAGGTGACGGGGCAGATGGATGACGAAGACGACGATCCTCAAACTATTGCCTAGCAGCCTATTGCCTAGCGGCGCGTGTCGCCGGACGGCAGTAGTTATGCCTATGAGCGTATGGCGAAAATTGTTTCTATGGCCGTCGCGCTCGCTGCGAGTGTTCTTTGCGGTCCTCGATCTCGTGCCTTCTGATAGATTCTCAGATACTGGAATCCTGACAACGCGCCGCTTATGCCGTCTATGACTATGACCACTATCACGACTGAGCGAGATTTCATTGGATACGGTCAGCATCCGCCTCGTGTAGAGTGGCCGAATGGCGCGCGAATCGCAATTTCTGTCGTCGTCAACTACGAGGAAGGATCGGAGTATTCCCTGCTGGATGGCGATGCGCATCGGGAGACGAACAGCGAAGTGCCGTCCCCACTGCCGACGGACGAGCGCGACCTTGCCAACGAATCGTTTTTCGAATACGGAAGCAGGGTCGGGGTTTGGCGTGTCATGCGTATTCTCGATCGGTTCGGCGTCCCCGCGACTTTCTACTGTTGCGCGCTGGCCCTGGAGCGTAACCCGCAGGTGGGGCCGGCGATTGTCGCAGGCGGTCACGAGGTGTTCGGACACGGCTTCCGCTGGGAAGAGTACTATCGCATGGATAAGGATGCAGAGCGTGAGGCGATTCGCAAAGCGGTAGAGTCCATCCAGCGAACTACTGGAACTAGGCCGTTAGGCTGGTACACCCGCTACGGGCCAAGTTTGAACACGCGCGAACTGGTTGTCGAAGAGGGCGGATTCCTGTACGACTCCAACTCTTATGCGGATGATATACCGTATTATGTGGATGTGAATGGCCGGGCTTGGCTCGTCGTGCCGTACTCTTTGGAGGTCAACGACACCCGCTTTTGGCGTGGCGGTATGAACAGCCCATCGGACTTCTATGAAACGCTGAAGAATACTTTCGATATGCTGTACGAAGAGGGCGCGGACGCGCCCAAGATGATGAATGTCGGGCTTCACTGCCGAATCGTTGGCCGCCCATCCCGCGCCGTCGCGCTGAGAGATTTTCTTCGCTATGCGACCGAGTTCCCGGATGTATGGTTCGCTCGGCGCAGTGAAATCGCTCGCTGGTGGCTGGAGAAATACCCCCCGTAGGAGAATCCATGAAGAGCTTCCTGACATATTTGGAATGTACCCGATGTGGCGCAGAGCGTTCTGCGGATGAGCCGCACAGGGTTTGCCCGGATTGCGGGAAGGTTCTATATCCCCGATACGATCTGGATTCTGCCGCCGTCGCGCTGGACAGGAGCGCACTTCGAGATAGACCGTCCAATATGTGGCGGTATTTCGAGGTGATGCCGGTGCGTGATCCTGCAAATATAGTCACGCTTGGGGAGGGGTTCACGCCGATTTTCGAGGTGAGTCGGCTCGGCGCGGAACTGGGCTGTTCCAACCTGCTAATGAAGGACGAGGGTGTCAACCCAACGGCTTCCTTCAAGGCGCGCGGGCTGTCTGCCGCAGTGTCCAAAGCCAAAGAGCTGGGGATAACCAAGATAACCATGCCGTCGGCGGGCAACGCTGCGGGAGCGATGACCTCGTATGCAGCCAAGGCGGGAATCGAAGCGTATGTGTTCATGCCGAAGGACGCGCCGGAGGCCAACCGTAAAGAGGTGATCGTTACTGGCGGAGACCTTACGCTGATCGACGGCCTGATAAGCGACGCGGGTGTTTTGAGCCGTCAACGCGCGGCTGATGAGGGGCTGTTCGATGTGTCCACGCTTCAGGAACCCTACCGTGTCGAGGGTAAGAAGACGATGGGCTACGAGATAGCGGAGCAGCTGGGCTGGACACTGCCAGATGCGATAATCTATCCGACTGGTGGCGGAACGGGCATTGTGGGGATGTGGAAGGCGTTTGCGGAGATGGAGGCTATGGGCTGGATCGGCTCGGAGCGTCCGAAGATGTTCGCGGTGCAGGCGGAGGGATGCGCTCCGATAGTTCGCGCATACGAACAGGGGACGGAGTTCGCTGAGGCGTGGCAGGATGCGCAGACTGCTGCGGCAGGCATCCGCGTGCCGTCTGCCATTGGCGACTATCTGATATTGGATGCGGTGCGCGAGAGCGGCGGCGGCGCGCTGTCGGTGTCCGATGCCGAACTGCTCGAACGAATGGGCGTGGTCGCGCGGAGCGAGGGTATGTTCATCTGCCCAGAGGGGGCCGCCACCGTCGCCGCGCTCGAAAAGCTGCTGGCAGCGGGCCAACTCGACGGCGACGCGCGCATACTGCTGCTGAATACAGGCTCCGGACTCAAATATCTGGAGCTGGTCTGAATCAGCGGACTTCTACCTCGCGTATGTAGGGCGCCAGCACGCTGACAGAGGTCTGAAGCATCGTCTCGATCAGGTCATGCGTAGGAACGCACTCAGGGCATTCCTCATTGACTCCCGGCGTGTATTCTACGGTGAGCTTGCCGCCTTTGGCATCCACGAATTGCACTGAGCCGCCCTCGGACGCGGCTATCACCTGAATGTTGTCTAGTACGCTGCGGAGCGCTGGGTCTGCGCTGGTCGTCATTTGCTGCAACTCCTTGTCTGGGCAACTTGTTTGGGGAAGTGAAATATAGACATATCCTAACACTTTTCGCCGACATGTATGGCGACTGTTCCCATTGCGAGCTGGCGATGGGCGATTAGCTTCAATCCTGCGTCCTGCATGGCGTGTCCCAGTTCGGATGCGGACATGAAACCCTGCGCGGATTGGGGCAGATATGTATATGCTTCGCGGTCTCCCGCCAGAGCCGCTCCTATCCACGGTGTGATGTATCGAAAGTGGAAGCGCGCTAGACGGCTGACAGGCCCATTGCCGTCCAGCCGCACTATTTCCAGAGATACGACGCGACCGCCCGGCGCGACGACGCGCGCCATCTCGCTCAACGCGCGCGGCACATCCGCGAAGTTGCGTATGCCGAATCCGACGGTTGCACATATGAAGGAATCGTCTGCGAAGGGCAGCGCGTGCGCGTCTCCCTCGGCGAACGACACGGCGGAGGCGACAGATGCGTTGGAGGCGTTAGACTGACGCTCAGCCTTGCGCCGTCCCAAAACCATCATCGGACGTGCGAAGTCTATACCGATGACGGATTCGATTTCCTCCCTGCGCGCGAGGTCGAATGCAAAATCGCCGGTGCCTGTGGCGACATCGAGCGCCCGATGATGGCTTTGGGACAGCTCGGAGACTGCCATTTTCACTGCCAAGCGTCGCCAAGCGTAGTGCCGTCCGCCGGACATGACGGTGTTCATCAGATCGTATCGTCGCGAGATACGCGCGAACATATCCGACACATACCGCGAGCGAGCGTCGCCTTTTAATTGCGCCAAAGTCGTCTTCTCCGCTGTAAAGCATTTTCCTGATCGTATCGTTATAGCCGCCGTATAGTCATATAGTCGGAAGATACGAAGTCGGGGAGCTTCCTCGACTTGCCTTCGACAAGGCGCTTCTCACGATTCGCGCAGCCTTCGTATGGCGCGCGGGATCTCTATTAGCAGATCGCTCGCCGCCATTCCCGCGTCTCCGAGATTATCTCGGACTGTCTCTGCGGCGGATGCGTGCAGATAGACGCCGAGCGTGGATGCGTCTCGCATCGGGATGCCCTGAGATATTAGCCCTGTGATCATTCCCGCCAGCACATCGCCGGTGCCGGCTGTGGCGAGCGCGGGGTTTGCGAAAGGCGATACGACGGCGGTTCCGTCCGCGTAAGCCGTTATTGTGTGGGCTCCCTTTAAGACTATAATCTTGTTCCACATCGCTGACGCCTTTAGCGACGCATCGATTCTGTTCGAATTGGCGCCGAATCCGTCCGTGAGACGCGACATCTCGCCGGGATGGGGCGTTAGAACCGCCTCTGAAGTCCAGCGACTAGGCCAGTCCGCTCGGCGAGCGAGCGTGTTGAGTCCGTCTGCGTCCACGACGGTTGGCGGCAGTCTGTGTCCTGTTAGGAGCAGATTTTCCGCCATATCCACTGTTGCGCGCTCCTGTCCTAGACCGCATCCGACCAGAATCGCCCCGTATCCGTTCAGCGAATCGAGTATGATTTTCGCTGAGTCCCCGCCAACGACGCCCGGAGCGGATTCCGGCAGAGGGAGGAAGGTCGGCTCGATGGCTTTCGACGCTATGGATGGGATGAGGCTTTCTGGAATGGCAATCGTAACTAACCCCGCGCCGACGCGCACGGCGGCCGATGCCGACAGATATGCCGCGCCCAGAAACTTGCGCGATCCGACGACCATCATCGCCCTGCCGAAGGTTCCCTTGTGAGAGTCTGCGGGACGGCGTGGCAGAGTGGCGCGCGCGCGCTTTGCAGTCATAGCGGAGATTCGGATGTCTTCGTCCAGTCTGGGTGGGATACCGATATCGACGACTTCGAGTCGGCCGACGCTGTCTGCGCCGGGGAATGCGAAGTGTCCGCGTTTGGGATAGCCCAATGCGACGGTGGTATCCGCGAATATGCTAGAGGGGTCCGCGCCCGCGCCGTCGCAGTCCACGCCCGTGGGCAGATCGACGGCGAGCATATGTAGGTTGGGGCTGGCGACGCGCGCCGACGCGATGTGCGCAAGTATCGCTTTCAGCGATCCCTCGATGGGACGGGAGCGTCCTGCGCCGAGGATAGCGTCGATTGCCAGATGCGCCGAGCGCAGCATATAACGCAGTTCGGACAGGTCGGGGTCGGTCGATATGGATACTATTCTCACACCCGCTCGTCGCGCGGATTCCAGCTTCGGATCTAAACTTGGCCGGTCGCGGCATATATACGCCGTTACATTCGCGCCCCAACGCTGTAGGTGGCGGGCGGTTACCAAACCGTCTGCGCCGTTGTTGGCAGGGCCGATGAGAGCGAGGATGGGAACGCCTTTCAGTGGAGATGCGAGGCGTCGCGCGATGCGGGCAACTGCCAAGCCTGCATTCTCCATAAGCGTATCTGTGGACACGCCTGCGCTCTCACTGCGGGCTTCGATATCCCGCATCTGGTCTCCTGTGACGATTTTCACGCGGCTAAATCTTTCCAGCGAGAGATTTCAGCAGCTCTCTAGTGCGGCTAGTCGAGGCTTGTTCGTCGTCTCCGTCTGGGAATATGGACGCTAGGAAGTCTGTAGCACCTGCCGACGCCAGCGTTCGGAGGCTTGCTTCGACTTCTGCTTCGTCGCCGATCAGAGCTGCCTCTGCAGGGCTTTCGACGCCTTCGATGTCCAGCATGCGCCGATAGCTGGGCAGATTTCCGTAGCGATGGAAATGCCCAGACGCCGCCTCGAATGCGGCTGCGCGGTCGTCGGTTACACATATGGGCAGTCCGACGCAGATTCTTGGGGATGTTCTGCCTGCGTCAGAGGCGGCGGAAGTTATACGAGGGACTATGTGATTTTGCAGGGTTCGCGGCCCGACCATCCAAGTGACAGTGCCATCCGTCTCACTGCCCGCGGCGCGTAGCATGCGAGGGGCGAGCGCGGCGACGCAGAGTTGTGGCGGCGTGTCTGCGATGCGCTGTATGCCTCCGGATACCGTGAAATGCTCGCCGCTGAAGTTGACGCTGCCTGTCTCTATCAGGGATTTCAGTATTGTTATGTACTCCTCCATGTGCTGCGCCGGCGCTCGGAACTCCATTCCCCAGCGCTCTTCGACTACGGGTCTGTGTGACAGGCCGATGCCGAGTATTAGCCGTCCGTCGGTGGCGGCCTGTGTCGTCAGCGCCTGCTGCGCCAGCGCCATCGGGTGGCGTGGATATGTCGGCACCACAGCCGTTCCTAGCTCTATCTTCTTGGTTTCGGCTCCGCACAGCGCGAGCAGTGTCAGCGCGTCTATTCCGGCAACTTGCGCCGTCCAGAAGCTGTGGAATCCGTCTGCTTCGGCCTCCACCGCCTGCGCGACCTGTCCACGCAGTGTGTCTGCGGCTCCCAAAGTGCCGATGAAAAGCCCAATTCGCATGATTCAGCCCCCTTTTATATCTATATTTGTTCCTGCTCCGTGATCCACTCGCGGGCTGCGGCTCGGGCTGCGTGTCGGTTGGGCGCGTTCATCCCTCGCGTTCGCAGGTCTATGGCGGATTCGATTCGGTCTGCCGCCGTCGATGGGGCGGATTCCAGTCTTGCGCGGAAACTGTCGATGTCTTTGGCGAACGCCGCCTGCCATCCGCTGGTTCGGTCGAACGCTGGATATGTCTCCAACACGCCCACTTCGTTGAACCTGTCCATGAACTGCGTGTCGGAGACGGATTCGCCTCGCCAGACGAAGACGCGCTTGTCGTTGCCCAGATTATAGGCTCCGATCAAATCTATAGATGGGGGTGGCTCGCCTTGCCATATGGTTGCCCATAGCTCGGCGTCCAGTGTCCGATCGGATGTCAGTATGGATACGAACAGCATTCTTTTTTCCTATTCTTCCTCTCGTTGGGTTTTAGCGGGCGGGCGCGGTTCGTCCGTCTGCGGTTTCATACTTTCTGTAATTTCATAGTCTTGTATTATAGCCTTGGGACGATGTTTCCCCTGTCGCTGTCTCCGACGACGGAGGCGACGGCGTATATTTTGGAATGGCTTAGCGACAGCGCGATGTCGTTCAGCCCCAATCTTTCGGCTCTTGCGCAGGCGGTGTCGTGAAGCTGGATTCTGGGCGCCTGCCCTCTGCCGCGCACGACTTCGATGTCTCGCCATCGTATGCCGCGCACGCCTGTGCCGAGCAGCTTCATAGTCGCCTCTTTCGCCGCGAACCTGCTCGCGAGCTGCGGCGCGCGTCCGCGGCAGTACGCTATTTCGCGCTCGGTGTAAATCCTGCGCAGGAATCGTTCCCCATAGCGTTCGTGAACGCGCGCAATGCGTGGTATCTCGATTATGTCGATTCCCGTTATGAGCAAGATGGCATCCCAGTTTCGGTTATGGACGGATTGTCTTTATTCATTCTTAATTATGGGTAATTGTATGCCCATAATAATATACCCAACAGCGTATGGCTCTGTAATACAATTGAAAGAGTCTATGCGAGCCTGGCTAATTGGCAAATCTGTTTAAGCGAATGGATGCAGGAAGGATGTGTTCGTGGCGGCAAACGTCATCAATGGAACCCGTATGGCGGCGCAGGTGCGTGATGAGGTCGCGTCTGGCGTCGCCGAGATGATAGATAAACATGAAGTCGCGCCCGGTCTAGGCGTCGTTCTGGTTGGGGACGATGCGGCGTCTGCGGTCTATGTTCGCAATAAGGAGCGCGCGGCGCGTGAATCTGGCATGTCTTCCCGCTCGGTGACGCTGCCCGCGGATTCGGAGACGGCGGATGTTCTAGCTGTCGTCCATTTGCTGAACGACGACGACGATATACATGGTATTTTAGTTCAGCTTCCAATGCCCGCTCAGATCGACGAGAGCCGTGTTTTGCGCTCCGTAGATCCTCGTAAGGATGTAGATGGTCTTCATCCGTACAACATGGGGCTGCTGATGCGTGGGAGTCCGCGATTCGTGCCGGCGACACCGGCCGCTGTTCGAGAGATTCTGCTTCGCTCGGGTCATTCGCCTTCGGGGAAGCGTGTCGTCGTTCTCGGCAGGTCGGACATCGTTGGAAAGCCGGTTGCGAATTTGCTGATGCAGCGTGGAAGCGACGCGAATGCCACTGTTACCGTGTGCCATACGGGGACAGTAGATCTCTATGGCGTTACTGCCGCCGCAGATATAATCATCGCCGCTGTCGGCAGGCCGCGCTTCCTCACTGCGGACATGGTATCCGAGGGCGTGGTAGTGGTGGATGTGGGTATCAACACTATAGCCGCTCCTGAGCGGAAGCGCGGCTATCGGCTGGTGGGTGATGCGGACTTCGATGGCGTCAGCCAAAAGGCGTCGGCGATAACCCCCGTCCCCGGCGGCGTCGGCCCTATGACGATTGCTATGCTTCTTCGCAACACGCTCGATGCCGCGCGATTTTATAATCACCCTCATCTCGACCCGAATAGGCCAGGCTTTTGAGCGCAGTGAGCCAATCTCCATCGGCTTCCGAGAAGCGTCCGTTCGTCGTTCGTCCTATGGAGGAGCGGGACATCGAGCAGGCGGTGGAAGTCGAAAAGGATGCCTTTCCGACGCTGTTTCCGGTTACTTCGTTTCGGCGTGAGCTGACGAACAGGCGTGGGCGCTATTTGGCGCTGGCGCGTCGCCCCGGAGCTGCGGATGTGGCAGATTCGGATTTGCCAGCGTTTCCCGGCGTGAATGGAAATCGCGTAGATGTCCCAATACTGAATCGTCTCATGGACGGCGCGCGCCGTGTCGCGTGGAGGCGGCGCGCGCCGTCGTGGAAGCCCGGAGACGAGCTGATAGCGGGGTTCGTTGGGATCTGGTTTATTGTCGATGAAGCTCATATCGTATCCATCGGCGTTCGCGCCGAATATCGCGGCCTCGGTCTTGGGGAGATGTTGCTCATCTCCGCAATCGAACATGCGATGGATATGAATTCGCTCATGGTTACACTGGAGGTGCGCGTCTCTAACTATGTCGCGCAGAATCTGTATCGAAAATATGGTTTCACCGAGCGCGGCAGGCGAAAAGGGTACTATTCTGACAATCGCGAAGATGCGCTGATAATGACGACGGATTCGATCTGCTCCGATGATTACCGGATTCGATTCGCAGGTTTGGCGCAGGCGCACGAAGCTCGCTGGGGAGCGTCCGAACGGGTCATGCGGTAGGGTTATGCGCTATATGTAAGCGTTCGGTACTCTGGCAAGCGAAATGATGCGCTGTGAATCGGCGGTGGATTCGCGTCATCTAAACGGCTGGCATATTCCAACGGGGTAGAGTTGCATGAAGTTCGAACATCTTTCTTTCATTGCAGCGCTGGGGACGATGGCGCTGATGTTGACTATCGCTGGATGTTCCGGTGACGATTCCGACGCCACTGGTTCCAGCGAGGGTGTCCCAGCGAGCGCATCGACTGTTCGGAGTTCGCCTACGCCTGTTCCGACAACAATCTCGACGCCTATCCTGGCTACAGTTGCGGAGCCTACTCCATCGGCGATTCCTGCGCCTATTGCGCCATCTACATCGTCGCCGACTGCCGCTGCTGTAGATGAGTTGGCGGCTCGAGATTCGCCGCTGTCCGATACATCTTCTGACGCGGACGGCGCGGAGAGATCCGTGTCGGGTCTGCGCGAACAGGATCTGAAGATAAAGACCTTGCTGCCGTTCGATGCGATCCGCGCTATTCTCGAGCCGGAGTTCGTGGACGCGGAGCAGGGCGATGAGTGGCTGGAACCGGATTCGCTGGTTCTCGGCATTTCCATAGACGGCGACAGCCGCGCCTATACGATACCTATGCTCAGCGTTCACGAGATCGTAAACGATACCGTGGGTGGCAAACCCGTCGCGGTTACATGGTGACCGCTGTGCTATTCGGCTATCGTGTATAGCCGCTCAATCGACGGCGATGAACATACCTTCGGCGTTTCGGGCAAGCTGATTATGAACGCGCTGGTGATGTACGACCACCAGACACGCACGCTTTGGAGTCAGTTCTTGCGCAAGGGGGTCGAGGGTAAGCTGAAAGGCGTGGAGCTGGAGACCATGCCGGTGACGCAGACTACATGGTCTGTATGGCGCGAGCTGCATCCAGATACGAAGCTGCTGGATACGGGCGGTTATTACTGGACGGATCCATATGACGATAACGGATACTATGCCAGCGGCAGGCCCGGTGTCATCGGCGAGACGCATGAAGACGAGCGATTGAAGAGGAAAGCGCTCGTCTTGGGGGTGGATTTCGACGGCATTGCGAAGGCATATCCGCTCGATGCGCTGGTGGATAGTCCCGTGCTGAACGATATGGTGCTGGAGCGTCCGCTGCTCGTCTATCTGGATGAGCCGAGCGGCACTGCCCTGGTCTATGATCGCACAGTGTCTGGCCGCCAGCTGAACTTTCGGCTGTATGGAGAGCCTAACGGCATTCAGACTATGCTCATGGACGACGAGACGGAAACGCGCTGGTCTGCGTTCACCGGTGTCGCCGTCGAGGGTAAGCTGAAGGGCGAAAGGATGGAGCGTTTGCCGTCGCATCTGTCGTTCTGGTTTGCGTGGACGGACTGGAATCCCGATACGGAGCTGTTCGAGGGTTGAGGGCTGCTTATGGCTAAGGACATTCCCTGGCGGGCAGTATCCGGCGTGGTCTGTTAGGGAAATCTCATCGGCGACGATGGCGTGTCTGTCTGCGGCGCCGTCTGCTGTCCTGTTACATCTGCTGTCCTGTTACATCTGCTGTCCTGTTACAATGGTGGCGTTAGAATCGTCGCCATATCTATCGTGAACGCGTGAACGCGAACATACGGAGGCAGTATATGTCCATCGAGGAATCGAAACGCCCCAACATAATCGTCATCTTAGCCGATGATATGGGATATTCGGACATAGGCTGTTTCGGTTCGGAGATACCTACCGCGAATCTGGATTCTCTGGCGGAGGATGGTCTGAGGTTTACGCAGATGTACAACTCTGCCCGCTGCTGTCCGTCGCGCGCCGCGCTCTTGACGGGGCTAAATCCACATCAGGCGGGTGTCGGCCATATGGTCGCCGATCTCGGAGTACCAGAGTATCAAGGCTATTTACGAGAGAACGCGGTGACGATTGCGGAGTCTCTGCGCGAGTCGGGATATTCGACCTATATGTCCGGCAAGTGGCATGTGGGCGGAGATTACAACCTAGCCGACCCTGCGAGTTGGACTCCGGGCGCGCCTTCCTATCCGGTTCCGACTCAGCGAGGGTTCGACCGATATTTCGGTATTCTGACGGGCGCCGGCAGCTTCTATTTCCCCAAAACGCTCATGGATCAGGATGCTTTCGTGCCGCTGGATATGGATGACTTCTATCTGACGGATGCCATTAGCGACAACGCCGTGTCGATGATAGGGGAGGCTTCGGAGGGTGACGCGCCTTTCTTCATGTATGTCGCCTACACAGCGCCCCACTGGCCTTTGCACGCTCCTGAAGAGGATATTGCCCGCTACGAGGGGGCTTACAGACGAGGATGGGATGATCTGCGGACGAGCAGACACGAGCAGATGAAAGGTATGGGTATTGTCGATGAGAAGTGGGAGATAAGCCCGCGCGATCCGGACAGTTCGGCGTGGGAGGATGCAGCGGATGCCGATTGGGAAGATCTGCGTATGGCCGTGTACGCGGCTCAGATAGACAAGCTAGATAGGGGCGTCGGTCGGATACTGTCCGCATTGAAGTCTAGGGGTATGTATGAGAATACGCTGATAATGTTCTTGTCGGACAATGGCGGCTGCGCGGAGTTCCTTGCCGAGGACGGCAGCCTGCCTCAGCCGTCTCGATACAGAGGGGACAACCCGGACGGGACGCCGCTGCGCATCGGGAATGTTTCCGGCCGCAGACCCGGCGGCCCACAGACTTTTATGAGCTACGATCTGGCTTGGGCCAATGCTTCCAATACACCCTTCCGCCGTTTCAAGCGCTGGACGCACGAGGGAGGCATATCCGCGCCGTTCGTGATGAGCTGGCCGGACAGGATTCGGGAGCCGGGTATCGTACATTCATCTGTCCATCTGACAGATATAATGCCCACATGTTTGGATGCGGCCAACGCTTCGCATCCGGCTGAGTGGGCTGGGATGCCTACTCAGCCGCTGGAGGGCGAGAGCATGCTGTCTGCCATCGACGCGCGAGGATGGTCTCGAGAAAGGCCGATTTTCTGGGAACACGAGGGCAGCAGAGCTGTCAGGCAGGGGCAGTGGAAGCTGGTGTCCGCTATTGGCGGCGGATGGGAGCTGTACGATATGGATGAGGACAGGACAGAGCTGAATGATCTGTCCGACAGGAATCGCCCAAAGGCGCGAGAGCTGGTGTCGATGTACGATGAATGGGCCGAGCGATGCGGCGTTCTGCCGTGGAGCGTTATCAATCCGTATTGGAATCCCAGAATGAGGGGTAAGAGCGGCCACCTTTCTTAACTCGTCTTAACTTGCTGGTAGTTAGTTGGCTGGGTATATAGTCGAGGAGAGTTAGATATGTCGCTGGTATTCAAGCGCAGGAAGATAGCGGTAGTAGAGGTGCATGGCGCCATTGGCGGCGCGGTTCGCTCTTACGATATGGAGCGGCTGTTGGAGCGGGTGCGAGAAGATCCCGGAATCCGCGCGGTGGTGCTGGATATAGACTCTCGCGGCGGTGGCGCGTCGGCGTCTGACTACATATACAGGTCGGCAAAGCGTGTCGCAGGCAGCAAACCCGTCGTCGCGCACATACGCGGTACGGGCGCGTCGGGAGGCTACATGATAGCCTGCGCCGCTCATCACATCGTCGCTGCGCCGGGCGCGATCGTTGGTTCTATCGGTGTAATCTCGGTGCGTCCCGCGCTGCAGGCGTTGTTGGAGCGCGCTGGCATTGGCGTGAATGTCAACAAGAGTGGCAAGTTCAAAGACTTAGGCGCTCCTTGGCGCGATGCTACTCCGGATGAGGACGCGAAGCTCCAGGAGCTGATCGACGATACATACGAAGCCTTCGTCGAGGTCGTATCCGAAGCCCGCGCGCTGAGCGCCGAGCGTGTCCGCGAGCTTGCGACTGGTGAGATATACCTTGCGCCCCGCGCGCTGGATGCAGGTCTCGTGGACGAGATAGGAGATCTGCAGCGCGCGATCGAGCTTTCTGCCGAAGCTGCCGGAATTGCCCCCAAAACCGTGTTCATGCGGCCTCAGCGCGGTTTACGGCATAGGCTGTTCGGCACAGCGGCGGAGTCGCTCATAGATGCCGTTGCCGACAGCGTCGATCGGCGGCTGTGGCAGAGCCGGCATGGCCTCTAGCTACTAGGCGCGCGGTGATATGCGCTATCGCATACTCGGCAGGACTGGGCTGAAAGTCTCTCTGCTCAGCCAGGGAACTGGCGGCCCCAGCATGTTCGGACAGAACAGGGGAGCTGCTCAGGCAGAACAGAACAGGCTGATCCGCGCGTGTCTCGATCACGGTATCGATCTGTTCGATACTCACGAACTATACGGGGACAGCGAACGGATTTTGGGCAACGCGCTCGCTGGAGTGTCGCGCGATGATTATACGCTGGTTACGAAGTGGGCATATCCGCGCGATGGCGACCTTGCCGCCGATCCAGAAGATTTAGCGCGCTCGGTGGAGCGCAGCCTGCGCCGTCTGCGGACGGATCGTATCGAGATAATGATGATACATGGCTTGCTGCCGGAACATCACGATATGGTCATCGAGAAGTATGGCCCCGTTCTGGAACGGCTTAGGGAGCGGGGCGCGATACGCTTTACGGGGTTCAGCACGCGATACATCGACGATCCGGCCCAGCGGGTGGTCGAGACTGCGTTGCGGAACGCGCCGGATTTCTGGGATGTGATAATGCTTAAGTTCGGAATACTCAACCAGCGCGCCGCAAGCGTGTCTCTGCCGCTTGCGCTGGCGAATGGCGTGGGCATACTGAACATGGCAGCCGTCAGAATCAGGCTGCCCGACGCGCGGCGGCTGGCGGAGACGATGGCCGATTGGAAAGCGCGCGGCCTGATCGGGCGAGACGATGTGCCGGAGGAAGATCCGCTCGGCTGGCTCGTACATGGCGATACCGAATCGGTAATAGCCGCGGCATATAAATTCGCCGCGGATCATCCCGCCATATCTTCTGTGATTACCGGTACATCGAACCTTCGTCATCTCGAATCCAATGTACTGGCGATGGAGAAACCCTACCTGCCGGAATTCGACCGAATCCGACTGGAGCGAATTTTCGGGCATGTGGCGGAGTATGCCTGATATCTGACCTGCGCAGGCTGCCATATACAGACTGCGTATGATGAAGATATAGGGAGATGAATAGATTGGGGATGCAGAGAGTATGTCCTACTCGCTGGACTTCGCCTGATGCCAGAGTCGTTCCTTTTCGTCTAGTGAGAGTGCGCTGAAGTCGATGCCCTGTTCGCGGGCGGAGTGTTCCATTGCGGTGAATCGGGCATAGAACTTGCGGTTGGATTGTCTCAGCGCGGTTTCGGCTTCCATTCCCAGCCAGCGGCTTGCGTTGACGACCGAGAAGAGGAGATCTCCCAGTTCCTGTTCTCGTTCTGCATCCGAACCCGCTGCCCGCAGTTCGGAAACTTCTTCGGCAATCTTGTCTATAACGCCCTCGTAATCTGTCCAGTCGAATCCCATTCTGGCGGCGCGTCCCTGTACCGCCTGCGCATATGCGAGCGCGGGCATCGCCTTAGGCACGCCGTCTAGTATCGAACGCTCTGTTCCCGCCATCTCCTGCCGCTTGATCTCGTCCCAGCGCGGTACGGCCTCGGTCGGATCGGTCATCACCGTGTTTCCGAATACATGAGGGTGTCTTCGCGTAAACTTGTCGATTACCGCGCGGAACACATTCTGCTCGCTGCATACGCCGTCCGCCTGCGTTATGTGCAGCTGGAATGCCGCATGGAACAGGACATCGCCCATCTCTTCCGCTATCTTTGCGGAGTCGCCCTGTTCGATGGCCTCGATGAGTTCGTAACACTCCTCCAAGAAGAGATGCTTTAGGCTTTCGAGTGTCTGTTCTCTGTCCCATGGGCATCCATCAGGGGAGCGCAGCGTATCCACGAGCTGGCGCAATCCGTCGAAAGTCGCGGGAAAACCGGAGGAGCTGCTGTCAGGGGGCAATATCTGTGGCCTTTCTGAATCGGGACTTTTTTGAGCTGTTGACGTTACGGGAAACATCGTAGCACAGAGATTCGATGCAGGGTTTGCGAGGCTTGTTGACACCCTTGCGGCCTGTGCATAATATCTTTGCATGACTCCCATGCAAAAGCCCATGCGAGCGCTTGGGATACTGGCTTCCGTTGTATTCGTCGCGCTGATCCCGGTGTTTCTTATCGCGTTGGATGTGCGCTGGATCATCAACCTTCCTGCGCTGTATTCGTATGGTTTCGATAGGTACGACATCCCAGCCTATACAGGCATCGAGCGAGAGGAGCTTATCTCGGCGGGCGAGCAGATACGGGATTACTTCAACGACGATGCCGAATGGCTGGCCGTCAGTGTTGTGGTGAGAGGCGTCCATGTCGAGAGTCTGTACAGCGACCGCGAAACGCTGCATATGCGCGATGTGAAAGGGCTCGTGAAGGGCGTCTATCGAGTCTCGGAGTTGGCCGGCTTGTATCTGGTGGCCTATGTAGCGGTTGGATTTGCGGTTTGGCGTCGGGCGTTCTGGTCTATGTTGGGGAGTCGGCTTCGCTGGGGGGGCGAGCTGACGCTGGGACTGGTCGTCTTGATCGGAGTCGGCGCGCTCGCTGGGTTCGACAGGCTCTTTCTCGCCTTTCATCTAATTAGCTTCAGTAATGATCTGTGGCAGCTCGATCCGCGTCGTGATTATCTGATAGCGATGTTCCCACAGGGGTTTTTCTTCGACGCGACGATGCTGATTGCGCTGGCGGTGGTCGTGGGAGCTGCCATTCTGGTCGTTGTGCCAAGTCTCGTCCGGATGTCGATGCGGCGTTTCGCTTCCGGCTGAAATTATAATTCTGAATCGATGCATGCGGTTTTTGCGAAACTGTTTTTCTTGACGACTCCGACGGCTGGTGTTAGCATGAACGAGAATAAGGCACAAACATGGCAGGCTCCGCTCTGTCCTTGGAGGTAATCGAAGTGACGACTACGCAACTTATCGAGGTGAGTGATCTTGCCGCCCAGAAGTTTCAGGATATCCTGAAAGAGCAGGGTGAAGAGGATGGCATGCTTCGCGTGATGGTAATGCCGGGTCCGCAGGGCGGCGTTCAGTATATGCTGAGCGTCGAACAGGAAGCTGGCGTGGATGATTTCGTCATAGATACGGATGTGATTCAGGTGCTGGTGGATTCCGACAGCGCGCCACTGCTGGACGGGTCTTCTATCGATTACATGGAAGGGCTGATGCGCAGCGGTTTCGTTATCAGCAACCCCAACATTCAGGCGAGTGGTGGCGGTGGCTGTGCTTGCGGTGGTGGTGGCGGAGGATGCGGATGCGGCGGCGGAGGTTGTGGGTGTGGAGGCCATTAGGCATTAGATATTCATATTAGGCCCTCAGCCGAGTGCCGACGAAACTTCCCGTAACGGAGGCTATCGCACTCTTTTGGAATATAGAGCCGAGCGATTGAATCGCTCGGCTCGGTGTTTGCGCTTCTCTTTTGTTTAGCCTTAGCCGCGCGCTTCCCCTTAGCCGCGCGTTCCTGATGTTTGCTGGTTTTCGAGTTTGCTGATTCAGACCTTAGATCTGCTTACGACAGACCCTCTGCTTGGGCTGGTCATTCTTGCCGTATTGTGTCTGTCGCTTCTCATTGGAATCACCGTACACGAGTTTAGTCATGCTTATGTGGCTCTCACGCTCGGTGATCATACTGCTCACAGCGAAGGCCGCGTGACGCTGAATCCTATTCGGCACCTAGACCCGCTCGGCGCTGCTCTGATTCTGTTCGTGGGCTTTGGATGGGGTAAGCCGGTGCCGGTGCAGGCGGAGTCTCTTAGCGTAGGAGCCAGAGCCGGGATGGCGCTGGTCTCTCTCGCGGGGCCGCTTTCTAATCTCGTGGCGGCCTTGGTGTTTGCGGCGCCTCTGATTCTGGGTTTCTCTGGTTCGGACAGCTCCGGCGCGGTTATCCTCGGTCTATCCGTCACTGGCCTGGTGGTGTATGCGCTGCGGTCGGCGGTGCGGCTGAATCTCATTCTGGCTGTGTTCAATCTCTTGCCCATCGCGCCATTGGACGGGTTCAAAGTCTTGCTGGGTCTGCTGCCGCCGGGCGTGGCGAGGGTACTTGCGAAAAGCGAACCATATGGCCCCGCGGCGCTGCTGCTGGTCTTGATGCTGGGATTCTTCTCGGACGATCTTCGGATTTTGCAAATGGTCCTCTTACCGCCAGTGGACTTTTTGAGCGATGCGCTACTTGGCCGCAGCCTGTAATACTTCGTGGTTCAACGCATCTCCGTAGCCGTTGAAATATTTCCCCATTCGTCTATTATTCCGGTCATGCTCGTATCTCGTATGGCGGATATGTCAGTAAATGCGAAAGTCGAGAGCTCCGTCAGATTGACCGTCGGGAGTATCTGTGCTATCTTCTATTCGTGAAATTTTGCACATACACATATATGCAATCTCGCATTGTCGAGAGCAATCTTACGATGTATCTATGTGGGGTGTATGCGCAAAGGATGCAGGCACAGGCTGACTCATAACTTGTCCAGCCAACAGATCCAGACAGCTTTTCGTATCGTCGCAGTTGCGGCGTTAGCCTCTGCCTTTTTTCAGGTTACGCTGGGCGGTGTAGTTCGGGTTACAGATTCGGGGTTGGGATGCCCTGACTGGCCTCTTTGCCATGGACGAATTATACCGCCATTCGATACCGCGACTCTGATAGAATACAGTCACAGGCTATCGGCGTCTGTGCTGGTTCTGTTGGTGGCGGCAAATATGGCCATCTCGTGGATGTATTTCAGGCGCCGCGCCTTCGTATTCTACTCTGGCGCCGCCTCGCTTGCGCTGGTGCTGATCGCCTCGATTTTAGGTGGAGTAACAGTGCTTACCGAACTGGAATGGTGGGTGGTGACCCTTCATCTGGCGATTGCGGAGACCCTTATAGGATGCCTGATCATCGCCGCGGTGTCTGGATGGAATGCCCCTGCAGCGCGCTCAGAGCTGTCGATGCCGGAGCGCGCTGTCACGCTCTGGGCGCTGGCTGCGGTTGTAGGCACACTGCTGCTGATACTGTCGGGATCTTTTATGGTTGGATATGGCGCGGGATCTTCCTGCTCGACATGGCCGCTGTGTCGAGGGAGTCTGTTACCGGATGGTTCTGCGTATGCGATTCATATGGGGCATCGTTTCGTTGCCGCCGCTGTGTTCGTCATCGTAGCGATTGCTGTTTGGCGCGTTTGGCGAAGCGCGACTGTCGGTGGGCCGGTTCGGTATGTGACGCTGATAGCGCTGTCGCTGTTCGTGGCGCAGATCGCGCTCGGCGCGCTGCTGGTATGGCTAGGTTTCTCAGCAGAATTAAAGGCAGTTCACCTGAGTCTGGCGACTCTCGGATGGATTGCAGTGGTTTTCATGGCCGCTCTCAGACTGCTTCCCGCGTACTTGCGAGAGGCAACGGGACAGCTCTCGGATGGTGACACACTCAGCGCGGGAGATATGCGATGGCAGCCCCGATAACGGTGAACCGGCAGTCACAGCAAGTCGATCGGTCAGAATCTGATTCTAAGGCTACTTTCAGGGCCACTGCCAAGACTACTGTCGGGGCATATGTGGCGCTTACTAAGCCGCGCATCATCTCGCTGCTGGTGTTCACTGCGCTTGGCGGGATGTTTCTAGCTTCGGGTGGCGTTCCGGATCTGATGCTGGCGGTGGCTGTGTCGATTGGCGGCACGCTGGCGGCTGGAGGCGCAAACGCGCTCAATCATTATCTAGACCGGGATATAGACAGGCTGATGCGGCGTACTTCTGGGAGACCTGTCGTCAGTGGCAGTGTATCCCCGTCGCGCGCTATGTGGTTCGGTATAGGGTTGAATGTCGTTGCCTTTGTCATTCTCGCGCTGGTCGAGCCGCTGGCTGCTCTGCTTACGCTGTCTGGAACGCTGTTTTATGTCTTTGTCTATACCAAACTGCTCAAGCGCAGCACACCGCAGAACATCGTCATAGGCGGCGCGGCGGGCGCGGTTCCCCCGGCAGTGGGTTGGGTCGCCGTCACCGGCGACTTCGGTCTGCCGGCGCTGTATATGTTTGCAATCGTATTCTTCTGGACACCGCCGCACTTTTGGGCTCTGTCACTGCTGATAAAAGACGACTACTCAGCAGCGGGAGTACCGATGCTGCCTGTGGTCGCAGGCATTTGGGAGACCAAGCGGTCGATTCTGCTGTACACGGTATTGCTGCTGGCGCTTACACTGATGTTTTTCACGACGAGCGCCGTCGGCTGGATATACTTCGCGGGCGCGCTTGCGTTGGGAGTCGGCTTCATACTCATGGCATATAGACTGTTCCGCAAACCGGATATAGAGGGCGCGAAGCCGGCTTATCTGTATTCCCTTGCATATCTGTTTTTGCTATTCATAGTGATAGCGATAGACAGCATGGTAAAGATATGAGCGAAAGCGCTGGTACGGATGCGGAGCGTTTGGGTTATGATGTGCGTTAGAGTGATAATGGTGTATGAATCCTGTTGGGATCCCGCATCGGAGAGGAGGATTCTGCTATGACTCTCGATATGATATTCGAGAAGAGTGCTGCGGATAAGCTATCTGCTTATCGCGCCCGTTTGTCGAGCGAATTCGACGAGGGTATATGCTACCCCAGCGAAGATGGGGAGCCTATGGCAGAGAACGAGCAGCAAGCGATTGCGATGGCAGACACTTTCAGCGCGCTCAGGGCGAGATTCCAAAATCGTGCAGATGTGTATGTTGGTATGGACATGTTCGTCTATTATGTTCGGGGTAATCCGAATCGGAGAATTGCGCCGGATGTGTTCGTCGTTTTCGATGCGGAATATGCCGATCTTCCGCGCCTTTCGTGGAACATATGGCGCGAGAGGAGATCTCCGGACTTCGTGCTGGAGGTGCTGTCGCCTAAGACATGGCGTCGTGATGTAGGCGAGAAGCGCGCGATATATGCTGAGATGAAAGCGGGGGAGTACTGGCAGTTCAATGCGGTTCCCGACATTATTCGCGGCCCATCTCTTCTGCGAGGAGAGGTCTTGGTGGATGGACAGTATGAACCGTTGCGGGTGTTCGAGGACGAATCGGGCATAGCGCGCGGATATAGCCCCGTATTGGGTTTGGATCTGTGCGTGCGGAAAGCTGAGCTGCGGCTTTACGATCCAAAGGCAGGCGAGTGGCTGCGGATACTGCCGGAAGAGATGGCGGCGCGCCGCGCAGCGGAACAGGCGCTTCACACCGCCGAACAGTCGCTTCGTGAATCCGAGCATGAGCGTTACATAGCAGAGCAAGAACGCTATGAGTCTGAACAGGCGCTGCGCGAATCCGAGTCCGAAAACAGGAGGCTTCGGGAAATGTTGCGCCGTCTGACGAATGAGGTCTAGCTTGAGCCAGTGATGAACGCTAGAGCGAGGAGGCCAGGGTTATGACTCTCGATACGATATTCGAGAAGAGTGCTGCGGATAAGCTATCTGCTTATCGCGCCCGTTTGTCGAGCGAGTTCGACGAGGGTATATGCTACCCCAGCGAAGATGGGGAGCCTATGGCAGAGAACGAGCAGCAAGCGATTGCGATGGCAGACACTTTCAGCGCGCTCAGGGCGAGATTCCAAAATCGTGCAGATGCGTATGTTGGTATGGACATGTTCGTCTATTATGTTCGGGGTAATCCGAATCGGAGAATTGCGCCAGATGTGTTCGTAGTTTTCGATGCGGAATACGCCGATCTTCCGCGCCTTTCATGGAACATATGGCGCGAGAGGAGATCTCCGGACTTCGTGCTGGAGGTGCTGTCGCCTAAGACATGGCGTCGTGATGTAGGCGAGAAGCGCGCGATATATGCTGAGATGAAAGCGGGGGAGTACTGGCAGTTCAATGCGGTTCCCGACATTATTCGCGGCCCATCTCTTCTGCGAGGAGAGGTCTTGGTGGATGGACAGTATGAACCGTTGCGGGTGTTCGAGGACGAATCGGGCATAGCGCGCGGATATAGCCCCATATTGGGTCTGGATCTGTGCGTGCGGGATTCTAAGCTGCGGCTTTACGATCCGGATGTGGGCGAGTGGCTGCGGATACTGCCGGAAGAGATGGCGGCACGGCGCGCGGCGGAACAGGCGCTGCGCGAATCCGAGTCCGAAAACAGGAGGCTTCGGGAAATGTTGCGCCGTCTGACGAATGAGGTCTAACCTTGACTGCTATAAGTCGCTTTGATAGATTTTACAACCGATGTCGACGACAGATTCTGAAAATTAGTCGACGAGGTCAGGGGGAATCTGGAGATATGCTGAAAGCCTTTAGACGCAATAGGCATCTGGTTGCTGCGGCAATGGTCGTGGTTCTATCCGCGTTACTGTTTGGATGCACGCCCAACGATCCCCAGTCCACATTCGACGCTAACGGCCCCGTGGCGGAGTCTCAGCTCGAACTTTTCTGGATTATATTCGGGGCAGGCGTACTCGTATTCGTCCTTGTCCAGGGCGCGATGATCTACTCTTTGATCAAATATCGGCGGCGCAGCAACGCGGATATGCCGGAGCAGGTAGAAGGTAACAGCACGATTGAGTTTGCATGGACGGCAGGGCCTACTGCGCTGCTCATCGTAATTGCGATACCTACGATCTTCACGATCTTCGACAATCATGTTTCTCCCGATCCTGCCGCGCTCACCGTCGATGTCGTTGGCCACCAGTGGTGGTTCGAGTTCAGATATAGACATCCCGACGATCCCACGAAGGAGATACGGACGGCTAACGATCTTCACATACCGGTCAACGAGGTGGTGAATATCAACCTAGAGTCCGTAGATGTGATCCACAGCTTCTGGGTACCTAAGATAGCGGGTAAAGTGGATATGGTGCCGAGTAACGGCAACACTATGTGGATTCAGGCTGACCGCACTGGTTTTTACTATGGGCAATGCGCGGAGTTCTGCGGCGTTCAACACGCCAATATGCGCTTTGCAGTCATCGTGGAGCCTAGAGAGGATTTCGACGCATGGCTGATGGAGCAGGCCGCTCCTGCGATCGATTCGCCAGATCCGCTGATTCAGCAGGGGAAGCGGGTTTTCCTGTCAGCTGGATGCACGGCCTGTCACCAGATGCAGCCCGTTGCGAATGTGGGCGATATTTCACTGCAAGGGCCAGATCTGGCGCATCTAGTCAGCCGCACGAATTTCGCGGGCGGAACCTTCGACAACCGTGACGAAAACGGCGAATTCAATGACGCGATTTTCCAACATAATCTTAGGACATGGCTCTCTGATCCCGAATCTTCTAAGCCAGGCAATGTGATGGCGCGTGAGGCTCCACCCTATATTGACTCCGACAAGGCGCTGAGCGAATCCGAACTCTCCGCGCTCGTAGCATATCTATCCAGCCTGGATTAATACCCGACTAGAATGTCAACACCGATTGGAGGAGCGGAATGACTGCCATTCCCCTGACGATTCCCAGACCCGTCCATCCGACCGGAATCTGGTCGTGGATTACTACGGTAGATCACAAGCGCATAGGCGTCTTATATGGCATAACTGCCTTTCTGATGTTCTTCTCTGGCGGAATCGAGGCCGTTTTGATAAGGCTTCAGCTGGCGGCGCCAGAGCAGAATATCGTCTCCCCTGAGATATACAACCAGCTGTTCACTATGCATGCCACGACGATGATATTTCTTGGCGTGATGCCACTGTCGGCGGCGTTTTTCAACTTCGTCATTCCGCTCCAGATCGGCGCGCGGGATGTAGCCTTTCCGCGTCTGAACGCGTTCAGCTATTGGACATTTTTAGGTGGCGCGCTGCTGCTGAAGGTAAGCTGGCTGACACACTCCGCGCCTAACGGCGGATGGTTTGGATATTCCCCGCTGACGGGTATAACCTATAACCTCGGTCACGGCATCGATGTTTGGATACTGTCGCTTCAGGTGCTGGGTATAGCGTCGTTGGCGGCGTCGTTCAACTTCATCGTGACGATACTCAACATGCGCGCGCCGGGCATGAGCCTGATGCGGATGCCACTGTTTACTTGGATGACGCTGGTTACCGCCATTCTACTGGTGCTGGCGTTCCCTGTGATCACAGTTGCGCTGATCGAACTGTACTTCGATCGCGCGTTCGCAATGAACTTCTTCAATGTCGCCGCAGGCGCGAACCCTGTGCTGTGGCAGCATCTTTTCTGGGTATTCGGACACCCAGAAGTCTATATTCTCATCCTCCCCGCAATGGGCATCGTATCGGAGATACTCCCAGTATTCTCCAAGAAACCGCTGTTCGGGTATGCCACCGTCGTCCTAGCTGGTGTGGTGATTGCGTTCATGGGCTGGATGGTATGGAGCCATCACATGTTCACCGTTGGGTTGGGGCCTGTCGCCAACTCCGTGTTTGCGGTGACTACCATGATGATAGCTGTGCCGACTGGTATCAAAGTCTTCAACTGGATGGGGACTATGTGGGGCGGCTCTATCAGCTTCAAGGCGCCGATGTTGTTCGCGATCGCGTTCGTATCGATGTTCGTCATCGGCGGGATCAGCGGTGTGATGCACGCCGTCGCAGCGTCTGACGCGCAACAGCAGGACACATATTTTGTCGTTGCGCATATTCATTATGTGCTGTTCGGCGGCGCCCTCTTTGCCATTCTCGCCGGCGTGTACTACTGGTTCCCCAAGCTGACGGGGCGGATGTATAACGAGCGTATGGCGCGGTGGCACTTCTGGATGATGTTCATTGGGCAGAATGTGGTGTTCTTCCCGATGCATTTCACAGGTCTGAACGGGATGCCTCGCCGTATCTATACCTACTATTCTGGTATGGGGTGGGATTTCTGGAATATGGTATCCTCGGCGGGTACTTTGTTCCTGATCGTTGGCTTCCTCATCTTCATATATAACATGGCGGTCAGCTGGCGTAAGGGAGAGGCTGCAGGCGCAGACCCTTGGGACGGCCGGACACTCGAATGGTCTATCCCGTCGCCTCCGCCAGAATATAACTTCGCGGAGATACCGCATGTCGAGGATCGTGATGACTGGTGGGAAGAGAAGCAGCGCAGGCGGGGACCAATTCCCGTGGTCGCAGGCGGCTCCGATGCGGATGAGGGACACGACATCCATCTGCCTCAGCCGTCTTACTGGCCGTTCATGGTATCTCTCGGCCTGTTCATAATGGGAGCTGGCTTAGTTTATCTGGTGAATGTAGATGCGGGCGGAATCCGCACGCTGAATTGGACGGCTTTTACCGCAACCCTTGTCGGTGTGTTTATCGGGATAGTGTCTGTCTATCGCTGGTCATTCGAGCCAGTGAACGACCCTGACCCTGCCGATCACGCCGCGCACTAGCCTACGGAGGCCTATCACAAGTGGCACACAACCCCGCCATCGGCCAATCTGCCGCCAGCCATGACGAACACGAGCCGACTACGACTGGGCTGAACCATCGAAAGCTCCTGATGTGGGCGTTCCTTGGTTCGGACTGCATGTTCTTCGGCACCCTGATTGCTACTTATCTCGTTTACAAGAACAAGAGCATCGAAGGCGCGATGCCTATCGATGTGTTCGATATTCCTGTTACATCTGTCAGCACTTTCGTGCTGCTGATGAGTTCTATGAGCATGGTAATGGCCTACGCATGGCTGAGGCGCGGAAATATGCGCGCTTTCAGGATATGGCTGGCATCGACTGCTATCATGGGGGCTACATTTCTCGCGTTCCAGTTCTTCGAGTTCCGCGATTTCGCTGTACATGGAGAGCTGACTCCACGAACTAACCTGTTCGGATCGACATTCTTCACGCTGACCGGATTCCACGGCGCGCATGTAACTCTCGGCGTGGTCTGGCTCTTGTCGATATTGTTCCATTCTTTCAGGAAGGGCGGAGTAACCCCAGAGAAGAATCTCGATGTCGATTTGGCCGCGTTGTATTGGCACTTCGTCGATATTGTCTGGATCGTTATTTTCACGGTTGTTTATCTGTTCGGTGTGTTCGAGGGCTTCCCTGGCGCGCCGGTTAGCTCTGGGCACTGACTAAGCTCGCCCAGCGCCAAGACGATACAGGAGATACAATTCCCCGAGTTCTAAATCAGGGAGTAGGCATGAACCAGCATGAAACACAGGCGCAAGACGCGCAGCAGGCGGACGCCGCACACACGGGGCATCCGACGCCGGCGACCTACTTCAAGGTCGCGATGGCGCTGTCCGTTCTGACGGCTATCGAGGTTGCCATCTTTTATGTGACAGCTTTGAGCTACACCATCATTCCGATTCTGGCGGTGCTGTCGATTGGAAAATTCGCTCTAGTTGCCATGTATTATATGCATCTGAAGTTCGATCACCCGTTGTTTACGGGCCTGTTCTTCTTCGGCATGTTCGTGGCGACAGGCGTGACGCTTGCGCTGATGGCGCTGTTTAGCTGGTTCTTAATCTGATGACAAAGTGGCTCGGCGTCGCTTTCACGCCTTAGTTGTCTCGAATCGAATCGCAGTGAATATGTCTCAGGACGAGGAGCGTCGGGCCAGTGCCGGACACGGGATCTCTCTGGACTGCGTGGCAAGCCGATCCGGGGTCGGTCGTGTTGCTGGTTGCCATTCAAGGCATATATCTGCTTGGTGTAGGGCCGCTCCGCGAGAGAAACAACTGGGCGGACAGCGTCGATCCTCGGCAGGTGGCGACATTTACGCTCGGTATTATCATTCTGTTCCTCGCGCTGGTGTCGCCTATCGACATCGTAAGCGAGAACTATCTTTTCAGCGTTCACATGCTCCAGCATGTTCTGCTGACACTGATTGCGCCTCCTCTGCTCGTCAGAGGAATCCCAGATTGGCTGATACGCCCGCTGTTGCGCCCGGACTGGTCTTTCATATCGGCTCGCGCGATAACGCATCCGATAGGCGCGTTTCTCGCGTTCAACCTCGTGTTTTCGCTTTGGCATTTGCCCGCGCTGTACGATGCGTCGCTGTCCAACGAGATGCTTCATGTCTTCGAGCATGCGACGATGATTGGCACCGCGATGATAATGTGGTGGCCGTTGACCAGCACGATGCCGGAACTGCCGCGCGTATCTTTTCCGATGCAGATAATGTATCTGTTCGGCCTGTCGGTGGCGCAGATCATCGTGTTTGGCGCCTTGACCTTCGCAGCTCAACCGCTGTATCAGACCTATGTCGATGCGCCTAGGATAGCCCCCATATCCGCAATGACAGATCAGCAGGTAGGCGCGATTATAATGAAAATTGGTGGTGGCGCGCTGTTTCTGGGCCTGCTGGTGGTCACCTTTTATAGGTGGTATGGCGAAGAGGAACGAAGTCGTCAGGCGAGGCGCAGACGGAGACAAGAATACTTGGAAGATGGCACTTTGGAATTGGAGGACAGCCCCGGATGAGCAAAGATTTTAGATTTTCGGTTCTGTTTCCGCTGCTCGCGTTTGCTATGATAGCGCTCTACGCCAGCGGACTTGGAATCGTCTTCATCGTTCTCAGAGAAGAGGTCGGTATAGAAGGCGTCATAATACTCGGCTCCGCGCTAGTGTTTGTGGTTCCCATCGCCGCCTATCTTCTGACTCGCAACGAATCGGCCTCGGAGTAGCTGGCGAAGAAGTCTGTACTATGTTCGGTTCGGTCGGGGAGACGGTTTTCGTCCGCGCCGCCCTGTTCGCTCTCGGTTCGCTCGCGCTGTTCGCTTGCGGCTTGGACGGCTCCGATAGCAGCTTCAATGGCACAGAGCTAAATATCGGGGAGAGTGCTCCACGCTTCGAGCTGACGAATCAGTTCGGCAGCTCCGTCGCCCTCGATGACTTCGCCGGCAGTGTCGTCGTGCTGACTTTTCTGTACACCAACTGTCCCAGCGTATGCCCGATACAGACCACCCAGCTGCGGGACGCTCACCATGCTTTAGGAGAGGACGCAGACGGCGTGGAGTTTGTGGCTGTGTCTGTCGATCCTGAACGGGATACTGTGGCTGCTGCGCATGATTACCTAGAGCGCTGGTCTTTGGAAAATGACTGGCAGTATCTCGTAGGTGAGAGGTCTCGGCTAGAGCCATTATGGGAAGATTACTTTATAGACTCTACCATTGACGATGTCGAGACTGCGAAAGTCGTCAGAGAAAGTGGGGCGGACATAGGGACGCGCGGGGCGCTAGACGCTCTCAGCGCGCAGATCTCCGAGAGATACGAAATCAGTCACTCTGCGCCGGTCTTTCTGATAGATGCCGACGGTTGGCGGCGAGTCGTATTCACATCTCCTCTCGACCCGGACGAGATCGCAGAAGATATACGCAGACTGCTGAATTGACGGCCACCCGCCGTTTAGGCAAAGTTTTGCGTATATATGGGGATAGCCGTCATGTACCCTGACGCATTTGCAATGAATAGGACACTCGCTGACGAAGCGCTAGCGACGCCGTTCACTGGTGGTTGTATGCGCGCATAGGTGCCGCCGCGCGTATGCCGTCAAATAGGACACGGCTATGGGTATTGGTTATTAGGCGGCGGCTTCGAGCTGCTGTTTGGCTGTTTCGGCGATCTGACCGAAGGCTTCGGCGTCCTGCATTGCGAGGTCTGCAAGCATCTTGCGGTTCACTTCGATGCCGGCGAGTCTCAAGCCATGTATTAGTTTGCTGTATGTAATGCCGTTAGCGCGCGCGCCTGCGTTTATCTTGATGTTCCACAGCTTTCGCATATCACCCTTGCGCTCGCGGCGGTGGGCGAAGGCATAGGAATATGCTTTGAGCATTGACTCGTTGGCCTGTCGGAACAGCGTGTGTCGTCCTCCCTGATGCCCCTTCGTCATTTTCAGCAGCTTCTTATGGCGTCGCCGTTTGGTAACGCCTCGTTTGATGCGTGTCAATTTCGCTCTCCACTATTGGAAAATGGAACCACCCCTCCTGACAGGACAGGGGTGGTTCCATGATGTTCGGGATATAGGATTTTATCAGCTAGCTTAGTCCATATGGAAGCGCGCGCTTCAGCATTCGGACATCGGATGGGCTGACTTCGATCTTTTTCGAGAAGAGGCGTTTGGCCCTTGCGGTCTTCTTTCGTCGCAAATGGCTACGGTGTCCCTTCATTCGGACTATCTTGCCAGTTCCGGTAATTCTGAACCGGCGCTTGGCTCCCTTGTGTGTTTTGAGTTTAGGCACGCGCTTTCTCCGGTTGACGGTCTGTACGCTGATCGACGGTGTTCAGTGGAGCCAGTACCATCGAGAGCATTCTTCTGCTCTCGAATTTCGGAGCGGATTCGAGAGCGGCCTCATCTACCATCGCTTCGGCCACTTTTCGGAGCAGTCCCATTCCGATTTCGGGGTGTTCGGTCTCGCGTCCGCGGAAGATGACGGATACTTTGACTTTGGACCCTTGTCCAAGCAGCCGTTTGACAAGCCTCGTTTTGGCGAGTCTGTCATGTTCGCCGATGCGAGTCTTCATGCGGACTTCTCGGAGTTCGTTCGTTGGTCTAGACCTGCGAACCCTGCGGGCTTCCCGTTCTTTGCGAGTCGTTTCGTATTTGAACTTGCCGTAATCCATCATTCGGCATACGGGCGGCGTCGCGCCTGGCGCAACCTCAACGAGATCGTAGCCGCGCGAGTCCGCTATCTCCAGTGCCTGATGGGTAGGCATAACACCAAGCTGATCCCCCTCTTCGTCGATTACTCGGACTTGGGGAATCCGTATTTGGTCGTTCACTCGATAGTCCCGTGGTGGTATCCTGACACCTCATCTATATCTATGCAAATATGTCCGGCCCCGAGTAAAGTTAGGTAAGGGCAACCGAAATATACCACAGATACATCGGTGGGGCAACAATGGCTTCGCTTCTGGTATCGTCGCTTTAGACGATTTTCCTACCCCCAAGCGGCAGCCGGAGATGGTTTGGGGGTGAGGAGGATGTGGAACGGCGGCGTTGACGATGGCATCCTGCGGATACGATATTGGATATAATGCATTGTGAGAGATGGCGGCAGAGATGGTGGGTTTTGTATGGGTTTTGTAATGGAGTGGCGGGCGCTGGTATTGGCGCGCGGTTATATCCATCTTCTGGCTTCTGGAACTCGGGCATGAGAATCACGGTTTAGTGTGGGAAAAGGTGTATGTGGAAGACAGTCGGACAGGATAAGGCTGTTGGCGCGCTGTCCAAGTCGATAGCGGAGGACAGGCTGGCGCATTCCTATTTGATAGTCGGCCCGCCGCAGGTGGGCAAGACGACGCTGGCGTTGGATATTGCGCGCGCAGCTAACTGTCTTTCCAATAACCGCCCTTGCAGCGAGTGTCGCCAATGCCTGCGAATCGACGCGGAGCTACACCCGGATGTTCGTATAATCGAACTCGGTCTGTCGGCTGCTGGCCGTCCGCGCACGCTCATAAGTATCGAGCAGGTGCGCGAGGCGCAGCAGGAGGCCGCGCTGCTGCCATACGAAGGACGCTTTCGAGTGTTCGTATTCGAGAGAGCGGATAAGCTGAGCTTGGAGGCCGCCAACAGCCTGCTCAAGATTTTGGAGGAACCTCCGGAGAGTGTGATGCTCATTCTGCTGGTTTCCGACGCGGACGCGATCCTGCCGACGATCTATTCCCGATGCCGTCGGATCGATCTGAGACTCGTCGGCGCGCAGACTATTATCGACTTCCTCAGGGGGCGTCCAGATATTGCGCTGACCGAGGCTCAGGAGATAGCGGGGCTCGCGTTGGGCCGTATCGGATGGGCTGTGCGCGCCGCAGACGATCCGACCATACTAGATGCCGTTGCCCAGACGATGGATGCGATAGAGAGCGCTGTCTCCGGTTCGCTTGCCGACCGCTTCGACTATGCAGAGCAGCTGGCTAGCCGCTTCTCAGCAGACCGTGAGGGAGCGCTGAACGAACTGCGTATGTGGCTTTCTTGGTGGCGCGATGCAATGCTCATCCATCACGAACGCGGCGATCTCGCAGCCAATGTATCCAGAATCGAATCTATCAGAGCGTTTGCCGATCGTCTGGAGCGGGAGTCCATTCTTGCTTCTATAAACGCGGTAACGAAGGCATCGTTCCATCTGACTTCCAATGTATCCCCGCGCCTCGCGTTGGAAAGCATGATGCTGGAGATTCCAAAAGTATGACCACTTCGAATGCGAGAATCGTCGGCTTTCGATTCGTTTCGTATGGTCGGATCAGTTATTACGATGCCGGAGAACGAGTTCTGCGCATAGGCGACAGGGTTAATGTGAATGGCGAGGACGGAATATGCTGGGCGACAGTGGCGATCGCGCCGGGTCAGGTCATCTACTCCGATCTTCGGGGAGAGTTGCCGAAAGCGCCGGATTTGGATGTCATCTAGGTTGTTTCGACAGAGTCGTGCCGTCGTCTGACGTAAGCCCCGTCGTAATCCATGGTATGAAGGGGCGCCACTCTTCTTTTATCTCACGGTGCTGGAAGATGTAGTAGGGGTTGGGCTTTGGGGCTTCGGGTTCGCACAGCAGTTTCATGCGCGCTTCGCGCGGTGTTCTGCCTGCCTTGTGGTGGTTGCAGGATATGCACGCGCTGACTATATTGTTCCATGAGTGCGGCCCTTTGCGCGATCGTGGGATGATGTGGTCGAGGGTCAGCTGCCGTGACTTCCTGCCGCAGTATTGGCAGGCGAATCCGTCGCGGTAGAAAACCGCTTGTCTCGATAGTCGCCGGCGCATGACGGGGCGTCTGACCATGTGAACCAGTCGGATGACGGACGGCGCTGGGAACAGTTTGGATACGCTGCGAATCAGGCCGCGACCGTGGGTTACGAGTTCTGCCCTGCCTCGCTCGACCAGAGTCAGCGCGCGGCGCACATTGCAGATGTTCAGCGGCTGATAGTTCTGGTTCAGCACCAGAACCGGCGAATAGATTGTCGCCCTGCCGTCCATATCCGCCTCTTCCAAAGATCCGACTGCCCAAACCGGATGCCGCAGGCCGAACAACCGCCGAGCCTCAATCCCAGTGTAACCCAAATGCCGCGTCTGTAACTAGACTCCAACCGATATACTCCGAGCCGCTGCTTTGTGAGATCGATCGGCAGTCATCTGTTCTCGGACGAACAGCGACTGTGAGGCGTGTGTTATTCCTGTAAGCTCCGCTACATTTTCTCCTTTAGTATTTCCAGCCCCGCATCGAAATCGTCCGGAACGAACCCCAGTACGCTTCCGGGAAGAATGTCTCTTATATCAATGAATACGGCCACGATTCTCGAGTTGGCCAGCGAGTCTATTAGCGTCTGTCGCTGTGTTTCGATTGCAGCTACTTCCACCTCAGTTTCCTCCGCCAGCGTGACGGTTTCCATTCCTGGAATTACCACTTCTGAGATGGTTACTGTGAAATCGAAGGCGAGTCTTGCCATGAAGGTGATGAGCGCGAAGGAGATTACTAAGCCCATCAGAAGCCCCAATGCAACTCCGCAGACCTTATCGGCTATTCTCGACAGGCCCAGGGTGGCGATTGTCAGAAACTTGTTGACGAAGACTCCCAACATGCTTGCTGCGGTTGCCGAGACGACGATTATGACTGCATACGAACTGACGGACAGAATAGAATCCAGCATGGTGGAGTCGCCCGCCAGCGAACCGATGTCGTCTGCGAATTGGCCGGCGAGCCACCAGGCGATTACGAATCCCAAGGCTGTGAATATCATTCTGATAATGCCGATGGCGAACCCCAATATCAGGGATGCCCCAATTATTACCAGAAGCACGATGTCGAGTATGCCCATTGACTGCCTCCGCATTATGTGTCGGTACAAAATGCCGTGCGAGATTATCACATGCCAATGATAATCCGTAACTTTGCGGCGCGCGGGGCAATCGGACTTCAATGAAAGGGGGTGAGTATATTTCCGATAGCGGAGGCCATCGACCCGCTGCGACGCGACTGGCTAGGAGCATGATAATCTATCGGCATATACTGTTATACTAGGCTTAGAAACCCCTATACTAACTGGGAAGCGCTCATGATTTCAATTGCCTTCGAAAAGTTCACACTACCTAATGGCCTGAATGTAATTCTTTCGTCCGATCGTTCTCTTCCTGTGGCAGCGGTCAATGTTTGGTACCATGTTGGCTCCAAGAACGAAGATACTGGCAGGACTGGCTTTGCCCATCTGTTCGAGCATGTAATGTTCGAAGGGTCGAAGAATCACGACCGAAGCTACTTCGACCCTCTTCAGAAAGTAGGCGCCAATCTCAACGGCTCGACGACGCCCGACCGAACCAACTACTGGGAGAATGTTCCGTCCAATCATCTGGAGCTTGCGCTGTGGCTGGAGTCCGACCGTATGGGCTATTTGCTCGATACGCTTACTGAGCGCAAGCTGGATGTTCAGCGTGATGTGGTGAAGAACGAACGGCGGCAGAATTACGAGAATAGGCCATATGGCATGGCGTCGATGATCCTGCAGCCTGCGCTGTTTCCCGCGCCGCATCCGTACAACTGGACTACTATCGGCTCGCCAGAAGACCTAGATAACGCATCGCTGGAAGATGTCAAATCGTTCTTCGAGCGTTTCTACACGCCAAGCAATGCCAGTCTTGCAATTGTCGGGGATATAGACATAGACGATACCCTCCACGCTGTGGAGCGATACTTTGGAGATATTCCCGGCGGCCCGGAGGTGGATCGCGTTGGGAGGATGGATACGACGCTGACTGGAACTGTCGATTTGGAGACTCATGACCGTGTTCAGCTGCCGAGACTGTACATCCTCTTTCCCGGCGCGCCGGGATTTTCGCGTGAACAGCCTGCGTTTGACTTGCTGGCGGATATTCTGGGAGACGGACGCAGCTCTCGTCTGTATCGCTCGTTGGTGTACGAACAACGCTCTGCGCGCGATGTTCATGTCTATCATCATGCTCAGGAGATTTCCGGCGAGTTCATGGTTCAGGCGACAGCGAATCCGGGCAGCACACTAGAGGAGCTGGAGCAAGAGCTGTTCGCGCAGATCGAGAACATCCGAACTTCCGGCGTGGGCGAACGGGAGCTGGAGCGGGCGAAGAATCGTATTCAGGCATCGCATGTGTTCCAGCTGGAGCGATTTGGAGGATTTGGGGGCAGGGCAGACCAGCTGAATTACTATGCTACTATCGGCGGCGACCCTGCGCTCATAAACAGCGATATATCTCGCTATATGGATGTGGGTGAAGATGACATTCGTCGCGCGGCGGCTGCGTTGGGCGATGCGCGCGTTCGGCTTGCGATACGCCCTCGCGCGGAGCTGTCTGCGGCGGTTCCGTCTATCGACCGCAGCCAACAGCCGAAGCCGTCGGCACAGCCGCAGTTTGCCCCTCCGGTTCCAAACCGCGTTGCTCTGGACAACGGCATGAGTGTGCTGCATATGGAGCGGCGGGGTTTGCCGATGGTGGCGTTTGCGCTGGTTCTGCGGGCGGGCGCGACTTCCGACCCTGCTTTCGGAGCGGGTATTGCTCACCTGACGACGGCTATGCTTACGGAAGGCACCAGCCAGCGTTCGTCGTCGCAGATATCGGATGAGGTGGAGCATCTCGGCAGCCATCTGCACGCGCAGGCCGGCCGAGAACATATACGGATAATCTCAGACGGAATCGGCGGCACTTGGAAAGACGCTCTCGCCATACTGGGGGACATCGCTCTCGACGCTAATTTCCCGCAGTTCGAGTTGGATCGTGTCAGAGCGAATCTGCTGACGGATCTTTCTCGTGTCTCAGACAGCCCAGCGGCTATCTCCGCGAGAGCTACGCGCGGCGTTATGTTCGGGCCGGGAACGCCGTATGGACATCCGCTTACCGGGACGGAAGATTCCGTTCGGGCAATAGCGCGGGATGATCTGGTCGAGTTTCACAGAAGATACTTCAGACCAGAATTGGCGACTTTCATAGTCGTGGGTGACATCTCTTTGGACGAGGCGACTGAGGCTGCGGAGCGTACTTTCGGAGCATGGCAATCCGCTGGCGAGGCGTCGCCGGATATGTCTGATTCGATGACGATTGCGTCTGCGGAGTTCGATGTACAGGCGCACGCGAAGTCTGTGATATATCTCGCCGACAAGCCCGGCGCGGCTCAGTCTGTGGTACGCGTGGGGCATCTGACCATACCTCGCAGCGATCCGCGATATATGCCTCTGAATCTGCTCAACTACATATTTGGCGGGCAGTTCGGCGCGCGGCTGAACATGAACCTGCGGCAGGACAAGGGATACAGTTACGGCTACATGTCCTCGATCGATTGGAATCTCGGCCCATCTCTGCTGGTTGCGGGCGGCGGCGTTCAGACGGCGGTTACCAAAGAGACTGTCGTCGAGACGCTGAAAGAGTTTGGGGACATAGTAGGCGACCGCCCCGTGACGGAGGTGGAGTTTACGGATGCAATTGATGGAATACTGCGGAGCGCTCCCGCGCAGTTCGAGACACACGGCCAGATAATCGAACAGCTGACGACGATCGTTACGCATTCGCTCCCGGATGACTATTTCGCCAGTTTGCCGGCGCGGCTGAAAGAGACACGCCTAGAAGATGTGCGCCGCGCCGCGCATGACATGCTGAAGTCGGACAGGCTGAACATCGTCATAGCCGGCGATGCATCCGTCATCGAACCCGGACTGCGCGAACTGGGGCTGCCAATCGAGCCAATCGATTACGAAGGCCGCCGACTGTAAAAAAACGAGATTCATCCCGGTGGATGATAGTGGGAACAGCAGAGATCTTTTCGCCGTATCGTATAATCGACGAGGACGAGATATAGCGCAGGGACTGACGGGGGAGTTTGGCTGAGTGTTTAGAGGATGACAAGACCAGTAACACTGCGTCTCATCGAGACATTCCGCAACCTGTTCTATACGCCCATATATGTGGCGGTGTCGGGCGGATTTTTCTATCGGCGTGGCTTGAATGTGAGATTCTCGACGGTACCGGATGGCGGCTCTGCTGTGGAAATGCTCAGGACAGGGGCGGCGGATATTGCGCAGACAGGGATTAGCCGAAGTCTGATAGAGCTGGATTCCGGGCGAGAGGATGCCCCGCTGCACATCGCAGAGATCAACAGCCGTGACGGATTTTTCCTCGTTCAGCGTTCTACTCAGTCGGACGCTTCGCAGTCGGCATGGGATTGGAGATCGCTGGAGGGCGCCAGTATCGCTCCCGTCGGCTTTACGCCCGTGCCGTGGAACTCGCTGCGGGCTGCTATGCTGCTGAACGGGGTGAACATTCGCGCTGTAAACTTGGTCTCCGGGCTGTCGGCTCAGGACGCTATGGATCGTCTCCGCGCCGGCGATGTCGATTATGTTCATCTGCCTCATCCGCAGGCTGCGCTGCTGGAATCCGAAGGCGTCGGGCGCGTAGCCGTCGCGCTTGGCCCACAACTCGGGCATATCTGTTACAGCTCATTCGCGGCGATGCCCGATTTCGTGGAGGCTCACGGCGATATTGTGCAGGCGTTTGTGAACGGATTCGCTGACGCTCTGAGCTGGCTCTCCGCCGCAGACTATGCGCAAATCGTCGCCAGTGTCGCGCCGTTCTTCCACGGAGTAGATTCGCGCGTCTTGCTCCACTGCATACGGCAGTACCGATCCAGCGGTACATGGCCGCAGAGTCCCTCGATAGAACGAGATGCGTTCGACAGGATGCGCGATATTCTCATAGATGGCGGTCTCGTCAGTGGTCGGCATCGGTACGAGCGGCTCGCGCGCGCCGAATTCGCGGCGACGGCGCATGCTCGGATTCACGCTCAGACAGACCATGGCGAGGACGACGGCATAGACTCGAGGACGGATGTTCAGTCATGAGAATCCCCGCGACGATAACGCTGATACGGCAGGAGACGCCCACGATAAAGTCTTTTGCTCTGGATTTAGGCGGGCGCGAAATCGGATTCTCAGCTGGTCAGTGGGTCGATTTCTTCGTGAGACTGGAAGGCGCTGAGGCCGTAGGCGGATATTCGATAACATCATCCCCCGCGCTTCAGGATTCGATAAGCCTTGCTGTGCGGATGGATAGCGGCAGCCATCCGGTAACGGGATGGCTGCACGGCGATGCCCGCGTGGGCGACGATGTGGAGATTGCTCTGGGAGGCGATTTCTACTATACGCCGGACGAGGCGGAGTCGGTCGTGCTGATCGGCGGCGGCATTGGCCTTACGCCACTGATGAGCATTGTCCGCTCTGTGGACGAACAGGCCAATCGTACTCAGCTGAAGTTGGTTTACAGCGCAGTTTCTCCGGAGGAGCTGCTGTTTAGAGAGCAACTGGAGTCTATAGCGGCGCGCAACCCTAGAATCTCGCTTGCGTTCACGATAACGCAGCCGATGGCAGATGTATGGGACGGGCATACCGGGCGAATCGACGCCGACCTGCTCAGGGCGGAAGGCATCGACTTGGACGCGCTGTTCTTCATCTGCGGCCCACCCGACATGATTCGAGACATGGCTGCAATGCTCGAATCTATCGGCGTTCCCAGCTCCCGTATCCGCTATGAACGGTGGTGGTAGGGGCGTTTTCGGATGTCCTATGCGGCTCCTTACCCTATATGCGCTGTGTCTCATACGCTGTGCCGGAAATGTCGAGGATGCGTGACGCGCGGGCTACATCATTGCATAGCTCTGTCCGCCATCGACCACCATGCAGGAGCCTGTAATCAGGTCTGCTCGTTTCGATGCCAGGAAAGCGCACATGTCGCCAACCGGTTCGGGCCATCCGAATCTGCCCATAGGCAGGTTGCTTTCGATGAAGTTGCTGACAGTTTCTTGGGGCTGATCGCGCTGGAAACGCTCCCATCCGCCGTCTGGGTGTGAGATGGAGCCGGGAGCAATGGAATTGACAGTGATTCCTGTTCCTGCGAGCGAAAGCCCTGAGTGCTTGGTCGCGGCGATGAGCGCGGCTTTGGCGGACATATATCCTATGTTGCCGCCGTGTTCTCGTCCCCAGATCGAGGCGATGTTGACGACACGCCCCCATCCCTGCGTCTGCATATGGGGCAGCGCCCTGCGCGTCAGTTCGTAGCTGCCGAACAGATTCAGGTCGAATACGGTTCGATAGCTGTCTAGTGGCGTCTCTGCGATATTCGTTACGCCCATGGAGCCGCCGGCGTTGTTGACCAGAATGTCTAGCTCTCCAAGCCCATCGACAGTCTCCGCGTGCAGGCGCGCCATATCGTCGGTCTGCGTAACATCCGCGACTATGCCGAATGCGCGGACACCCATAGCCTCGAGCTCCGCAACCGCGTTGTCGATGGTCGTCTGCGTCCTGCCGCAGATGGCGATGTTCACGCCCTCCGCCGCCAGCGATATGGCGCACTGTCTGCCCAGCCCACGGCTGCCGCCGGTTACCAGCGCGTTCCTGCCTGCAATTCCAAGATCCATATGTATATTACCTCCGCTGACACCGCTTCGGTTTCGTATGATATGTGTCCGTTTTGCCACCCCTGCTCGAACGCCTCCAATAGTATGCTATAGGATAGCCCGATACAACGCTCTTGACTGAACCAGCGCGCTTTCATAACATTCCACAGGCGGCTTTTATGTCGCATGTACAGGCCGTATGGCACAATTAGGAAAAATCAGGACGCGAATGTTCATAGACCTCCATACCCACTCAGTATCGTCGGACGATTCGAGGGCTACTGTCGAGCAGTATGTGAAGTGGGTAGGTGTCTTGCGTCGGAAAGGGCATCGCATCGACGGGTTCGTTCTGACGGAACATCGGAAGTTCGATTTCGACAAGAACTATTCCGAGCTTGCCGGCGCGGGCGATGTTCTCATTATGAAGGGCTCCGAGCTGGATACCAACATGGGGCATTTTCTGGTCTATGGTGTTACACGAGAGCTGACGGATGCCATAGACTTCGGTGATGTTCATATGGATGCGCGGGAACTGGTGCGGGCGGCGGAGGAGTGTGGCGGCATCGCGCTGCCGGCGCATCCGGGGCGCTTCGGCATCGGGCTTTGCGAGTTCGTCGATAACGAGTCGGACTTCGCCTCCATCCGCGCCGCGGAGGGGCTGAACGGCTCCAATCGTCCCGGTGAGCAGGAGCGCGCCGAGGAGCTGATACGCCTGCTCGGAGTTCCGGCCACCGGCGGCAGCGACGCCCACCTAGTCAGCGCAGTTGGCAAGTGCATGACGCGCTTCGACAGTCCGACGCTGAACGAGACCGAACTGGTGCGGGAGCTGCGCGCTGGGGCGTTCGGCGCGGTCGTACTGGCTGATGCGATGAATGCGACGGCCTGATGAATCAGAGCATAAGAGAGAGACAAAACATCCGATGACAAACGAAGACAACGACATAGTATTCGATCGCAGTCTGCTAGGCGTGGATCACGACATCGGCTCCTACTCGGTGACGGAGGAGATGATATTCAAGTTTGCCCGTTCCACTGGTGAGACTAATCCGATGTATTTGGACGCGGAGGCGGGCAGGCAGTCCGAACATGGCAGCGTCATCGCGCCGCCTACATTCTGCAACATGTTCGTATCCGGGGTTACGCGGCCTGATATTCGGCTGGAGTTTGGCGATGTCAGCCTGTTTGCCGGGCAGGCCATCGAGTGCGTTGGGCTGGTCAGACCGGGCGATACATTGGCTGCCAAGACTCGGCTGAAGGATGTGTATGCCAAGACGGGGCGTTCGGGCAAGATGGTGTTCCAAGTCTGGGAGACGAGTTTTGCCAATCAGCGCGGCGATACGGTTGCGTTGGTTCAGGAGTCTTTCGTCCGACGCAGCAGGAGGCCAAGATGAGCGAGCAGACGGTTTACTACGATGATGTCGATCTTGGCGATGAGGTCGGGCCTGTAGAGAGAGTCGTTACGGACGATCAGGTTATCGAGTTCACTGAGGCATGGGGACGCGAGATGGGGCCGACACGGTTTACCAGCCGCGAGGCTGCGCAGAGCGAGGGTCTGCCGGAAGCTATCGTACCGGGCGCGATGAACATTGCGATAATGTCCCAGCTCATAACAGGCTGGTCGCCCGCGGTGCGGCTGCTAAAGCTCGATGTCGTCTTCCGCAGCCCGGTATTGCACAACCGCCCGCTCACGCTGCGCGGGATGATCACCGACAAGGGAATCGTCGATGGCGACGCACAGATCGAGTGCGATGTCACGATGGAAAACGAGGAAGGAACCCCGCATGTGATCGGCAAGGCGACGGTGTCGCTGCTGGTTAGGGCTTAGGTTTTATAGAAGAGAGCGCCGAGAGGAGTTCGTCTCTCGGCGCTGACAGCCCTGTGGTGTGAGATTTACTCTTTGTCTTCTTCTTTCTCTTGTCCTTCATCGTCTTCGGCAAAAGAACGCTCTAGCATCTCGATGACATCATCGGAAGCCGGACTTTCCGGAGTATTTTGAGTACTTTTGTCACGCAGTTTCGAGGCTATTCTGTCAAAGGGCTGTCGCCGCATTGCCATTCTGATTGGCATGTTCGCCCATCTGACTCGCATAATGGCCGGATAGTATCTGACGACCGGGATAACTGCGTACTCGAGGGCATCTTTGAAGGCTTCGGGGCCACAAGTTTTCTGGACACAGGTCTCCAGAGCGTACACCATATACAGTTCATCAGTGAGTACGAATTTGCCTATGATCTTCCCATTGAGCAAGTTTGTAAGCCTGAGAGCAGCCGACCTCTGTTTTCGGTCGAACCGAACAATGCCGTCTGCTATAATTCTGAACAAAGGATCATGATTCTCCATATCTATTACTACGATAGAAAAGCGTATTCCCGAGCTTGTAAAAGAGAATCTGATCTTGTCGTCATCGACATCGAATTTGAAATCTTCCTGTTTCAGGTATGGGATCACAATTCGTTCTAGCAACTCTGTAGCCATTGTCGCCTCCCTTCTATAGGCCTATATGGTGTTCCAATCACCGTTTTGGGGATTTTACATCGTACAAATAGAAGACGCCGCTGCTAAAGACAAAAATCTTGCGCAGCGGCATCCTGTGTTCGAGCGGACAACGGAATCTTTCTAATGTTCCATTATCGTGCCGCCGTTGATGTTGATGGACTGTCCGTGTATCCAGGACGCGGCTTCGGTGCAGAGATATACGCAGAACTCGCCGGTTTCGTCATCGGTTCCGTTGCGTCCGATGGGTGTGCTGTCAGCCATCTCCACCCAGCGAGTGTCTCGGTCTATATCGTCCATTCGGTGGGTATCCACCGCGCCGGGGCAGACGCAGTTCACATTTATGCCCATCGGCCCGAATTCGCGCGCCATGGATTGCGTCATGCCTACGATGGCGAAATTCGCGGCGTTGTAGGCGAGTGTGTTCGCGCTGCCGCGCTTGCCCGCGGTGGAGGAGATGTTGACTATCTTGCCGCCGTGTCCCTGCTCTTTCAGCGCGGCAACGAAGGCTTTGGTGCAGAGATATGTGCCGCCGATTTTGATGTCTATGACGCGCTCGAAAATGTCGTCGTCTAGTTCCAGTATCGGAACCCTGTCCGGCCCGCGCGCGTAGGCGGCGTTGTTGACCAGTATATCGACGCGGCCGAATTCGCTCACGGCGAGGTCGATCATGTTCTGAACATCGTCCTTGTTGGTAACATCCGCAACCAGCGGCAGCGCCTTCACGCCGTGCGCCTCGATCTGCTCTGCGACGCTGTGTATATCGCGCCAGCCGATGGCCTTCTCGTCTTCCGGGAATGTCTCAGGGCTGCGTCCGGTGCCGGTTACGACTACATTCGCGCCCAGCTTGGCGAATCCGACCGCCGCCGCGCGGCCTATGCCGCGAAGCCTGCCGGCGCCAGTTACTATCGCTACCTTTCCATCGAATTCGGGCATATGGATACCTCGCTTGTATTATGAGTTTATATCTACGATATGTCTGCGCTGAGTATATCCGACACTGTGGGCAGTGGCTAGTGACAGGCTATGGCGTTGTTTCTGTCTGACGCTCAACGCCGTATGACTGCTTCGCCTGCGCCTGATGAGCTATGAATGCGGGCTGTTCGGTGGTAGCATCAATTATAGTAGCATACCGTAAAGGCTTGGCCATTGTGGTCTGGCTGGCGCGTGTTCGATGAGATGATGAGATATGGAAAGGAGGCTGCGCGTCGTGCTTTCACGATTTCGTCGTCCTGAGGCCGATCTTCAGATCGATATAGACAAGCAGGAACTTCAGCCCGGAGATGAATTGGAGGCTCGCGTTACGCTGGCTCCGAAGGCTGATTTTCAAATCCGAGAGGGGATTGTCAGTCTGATATGCAAGGAAATCTATGTGCAAAAGATTAGCAATCAGTATGGCACTTCTTATCACAAGAAGACTGAGATTCTGAGCCGTATGGACGAGTCGTTTTCTGGTACTGGGGTCATTCGGAAGGGGGCGAGCTATTCGAGTAAGCTCAGACTGGTCGTGCCTCCGGATGCTCTGCCCACGCTGAGAGGCGTTGCCGTGCAGCGAATCCAGCCTGGCATCTCTTGGGAGGTCGAGGCTTCTATGGATGTTGCCAATGCGCGGGATATAGCCCGAAGCCAGGAAGTTACGGTCGTAAAGCCCCCTGCGCCTATCGTCTCGCCGCCTCGTCCCATCGTCGCTGAATACAAGCACAGACAGTGCGTTCTCACGCTGTCGCTCTCTGCGTCCGACGCGCGTTCGGGAGACATCTTGGAGGGTAGTCTGCGCGCCGAGATGCTTCAGGAAGTGACAGTGCAGGAGGTCAGGTGCGATCTGATCAGAGTGGAGAAGTTCGGCAACGACGCGAAAGATCACCCTGTGGATAGCGTATCGCTGGAGCGAGAGGGGACACTGGCGGCGGACCGGACGCTAGAATGGCGCTTCCGTCTGGATGTAGGACAGGTTGGATTGACGAGCTTGAAGACCGAGAAATCGTCGGTGAGATGGTTGGTAAAGGGGATATTGTCCAGAGCGATGCGGACAGATCTGCGTATCGAACAGGAGATAAGCGTCGATTTCTAGCTCATCATCGCGCTAGGACGCGTTCGGATGCTCCTGTCCCAAGCAGCCTAGCTTGTCTCTCAGCCATTCGTATAGCATTGTTCTCAGCTCGTCCGCGCACTCTTGCAAGCCATGTTCTGCGTTTGGATATATGATCAGCTCTTTCGGCTCTTTGGCCCATCCGTATATCTGCTCCGAGCAGCGAGGCGGCAGCCGCGTATCGGATGCGCCATGCGCCAGCAGCAGCGGGCGCGGCGATACGCGGTCGGCGCCCTGCGCGCCCAAAGTCTGGCTGGACAGCGCGGCTACGGCTTTCACATCATCGCTGAAAGGCGCGGCGGATATTACCACCGCCCCGCCGAAGGAGTGGCCGACTAGGGCTATCTCCGTATGTCCCGTGCCGGCTAGGAAGGAGACCGCTACCAGCGTATCCATGACGCATTCGTGAAGGATATTTGGCTTGCGGTAATCGACTCTTATCGAGGTGATCTCCCGCTTCAGACTCTCTGCGATGTCCCGATAGATGCCGTTTGCGGGGCCGGCGAATCCGCCGCGCGCGCCCCAGACCCAGACGATGCCTTTCGTGGTGCGTCCGGTTTGGTCGTTGTGTACGATTGCGTGAACATCTCCGCGCGTGGTCCGCAAGAGCATTCCGCGACCCATTTCGTCTTCGGGCGGTTCCCACGCCTCGACGCGAGTTATGCGAATGGAAAGCTCGCTGGAGGTCATACGATCTACTATCCGACCTGCTCGTCGAGCGGCGGCATCTTGCCGTTCCAGCCCGCGACCCGCTCGAATGCATGAGCGATTCGGAACAGAGTCGGTTCACCCAGCGCGCGCGTCAGTATCTGGAATCCAATTGGCAGGCCATCGGCTGACAGCTCCGATGGAACGGATATTCCTGGTATGCCCGCTATGTTCGCAGGCAGTGTAAGCACATCCGAAAGGTACATCTGCAGAGGGTCTTGTGTCTTGTCACCGAGTCTGAAAGCCGTCGTCGGAGATGTTGCGGAGACGATCGCATCGAATTCGTTGAACGCGGTTTCGAACTCGTTCCGGATGATAGTCCTGACCTGCTGGGCCTTGCGATAGTAGGCGTCGTAGTAGCCGGAGGAGAGCGCATATGTGCCGAGCATAATGCGGCGCTTGACTTCTGGGCCGAAACCATCGCCTCGTGTTCGCTCTAGCGCTTCCCACATCGAATCCGATTCGCGGTCGGAAAATCCGTACTTCACGCCGTCGTACCGCGCCAGATTCGCGGAGCATTCCGACGGAGCGAGTATGTAATAAACCGCCAGCGCGTATGCGGTGTGCGGCAGCGAGGTTTCGACCACCTCTGCGCCCAGATCTTCGAGCAGCGCGATGGATTTGCGAGTGGACTGCTCGACAGCCGTATCCATACCTTCGACGAAGTATTCCGTCGGTACACCGATGCGCAGCCCGGAGAGGTCTTCGCCGAATTCCGATGCGTAACTCGGCGCTTTCAGCATCAGCGAGGTGGAGTCGCGTGGATCGTGTCCGGCTATGGCGTCGAAGACGAGCGCGCTGTCGGCAACATCTTTCGTTATTGGCCCAATCTGATCGAGTGAGCTTGCGAATGCTATGAGGCCGTAGCGTGAAACTAGGCCGTATGTGGGTTTGAGTCCGACGACGCCGCAGAGTGACGCAGGCTGACGGATGCTGCCGCCGGTGTCGGAGCCGAGCGAGTAGATGCACTCGCCCGCCGCTACCGCCGCCGTTGGCCCGCCGCTGCTGCCGCCCGGCACGCGTTCGGTATCCCACGGATTGCGTGTGGTGAAGAACGCTGAATTCTCGGTGGAAGATCCCATAGCGAATTCATCGAGATTACCCTTTCCGACCAGTACGGCGGATTGGTCGTAGAGTCGTAGAGTAACTGTCGAGTCGAAGGGCGGGACGAAATTCGACAGCATCTTCGATGAGCATGTGGTCGGTACGCCGCGTGTGGTGATGTTGTCCTTGAGCTGCATGGGAATGCCGGTGAGGGGAGCTGCGTCGCCGGCCGCGATGCGCGCGTCTGCCTGCCTCGCCTGCTCCAGCGCGAGATCTTCGGTGACGGTGACGAACGCCTTCACACGGTCTTCGACTTCTGCTATTCGCTCGATAGCGGCTCGCGCCAGCTCCACTGCGCTGGTCTGACGACTGTCCAGCAGCGTTCTGGCTTGTCGAATGGTGAGCGCGGCGAATTCGGATGTTGGAGTCATTCCAGTACTGCTCGAACTTTGACGAAGCTGTCATCTCGCGATGGGACAATATCTAGTATATCTTCGGTAGGTAGGGACGGCTCCGCTGTATCTTCGCGCATCACCGAGACGAGATCGACAGAATGCGCCGTGGGTTCGACGCCAGCGGAATCGACACGGTTCAGCACGCCAACGGCATCGAGTATGTTCGACATCTGATCGCGCATGAGTTCCACTTCGTCATCGGTCATTGCGACGCGGCACAGCAGCGCGAGGTGTCTGATCTCTTCGGATGTGATGTTGGTAGTCAACTTCTTATCTCCCCCATAGATCTTCATATCGCCATCTCCGTATCCGCGCCCCACAGTATCGCAGTTTTCACAGCGGTTGCCAACACGAATGAGCTTTCGGATTTTTCGGATACTGTTGTTGGCTGTTCTCAGCGCCGTTTTCTTCTCTTTGGCGGGCAGCTTTTACTGAACCGGAAGGATTCCCTCATTCGTATGCTGCGTATGCCGTATGCTGTATGCGGCGCTCATGTGTGGCTTGACAATCCTAAAGTCGTTGTCATATCTTGACACAGCTGAGAGAATGCGATTCCATTGAAGAGCAAATACGGCTCTCGGTATGACTTTATTTGTATCGTATCCGGTAAGGGGGGTTCATGGCTGACAAGCTGTTAGAAGTGCGCGATCTTGCGACTCACTTCTTTACTCAGGATGGCGTAGTCAAAGCTGTGGATGGCATTAGCTACGATCTGGCCGAAGGCGAGGTTCTCGGCGTAGTGGGAGAGAGTGGCTGCGGCAAAAGTGTTCACGCGCTTTCGATCATGCGTCTAATTCCGTGGCCTCCGGGCAGAACAGTGGGCGGTGAGGTCTTCTTCGAAGGGGAAAATCTGCTGAATCTGGACGACTCGGATATGCGCAATATCAGGGGTAACCGCATCGCAATGGTCTTTCAGGAGCCGATGACTTCACTCAATCCGGTGCTGACTATTGGCCGGCAGCTGACTGAGACGCTGGAGCTTCATCAGAATATGACTGGCGAGCAGGCGCGGGCGCGGGCTGCGGAGCTGCTCGAGACGGTAGGCATACCGGACGCCAGTCGCAGATTGTCCGACTATCCGCACCAGTTCAGCGGCGGAATGCGCCAAAGGGTGATGATTGCCATAGCCCTTAGCTGCAACCCCAGACTGATAATCGCAGACGAGCCGACTACCGCGCTGGATGTTACGATTCAGGCGCAGATTCTGGAGCTGATGCAGGATCTTGCAAGAGACTTCGGGACGGCCATGATAATCATTACCCACAACTTGGGTGTCGTAGCCCGCTACGCCGATAATGTGAATGTCATGTATGCTGGCAAAATAATCGAGACAGGCTCCGCAGAAGAGATATATCACAACCCGAAACATCCGTACACTTTGGCTCTACTCAACTCTGTTCCTAGACTGGATTCGGCTGAGCGGGTGCGTCTCGATGCTATCGAGGGGTTGCCACCGGATCTGGTCAACCTCCCGGGTGGATGCTCATTCGCTCCGAGATGTAAATATGTCTTCGACCGCTGTCTGGATGAAGCACCCACGCTAGAAACGGCGGCGGAAGCACACAACTCTGCCTGCTGGAGACACCGAGATCTTCAAGAACTGGCTGGATTCACCAGCGGCTAGGGAGGAAAAGCGAGCGCTATGACGATGCAGATGCAGACGCAGACTAATGGATCCGCCTCTAACGGGGATGGGCCGCTTCTGGAGGTCAACAACCTCAAGATGTATTTCCCGGTTACATCGGGGATTCTCTTCCAGCGCCAAGTCGCCGAGGTGAAGGCGGTCGATAATGTTACATTTTCCATAAATAAGGGCGAAACGCTCGGACTCGTCGGCGAGAGCGGCTGCGGGAAGACCACCACTGGAAGAGCCATTCTCCAGCTATACAAACCTACCGATGGCGAGGTCAAATTCGAAGGGAAGGTACTGAATAATCTGAATAGCGGCGATATGCGAGATATGCGCCGCAAAATGCAGATTATTTTCCAAGACCCGTATGGTTCGCTAAACCCGCGCATGACTTGCGGCGACATCGTTGGCGAGCCGCTCATAGTACATAAGCTGGTAAATGGCAAAAACGAGCTTCGCGATCGCGTTACTGAGCTGCTTCAAGTGGTGGGATTGAACCCATACATGGCGGACAGGTATCCGCACGAGTTCAGCGGTGGTCAGCGCCAGCGTATCGGTATCGCGCGCGCTCTCGCCGTTAACCCAAGTTTCATCGTATGCGATGAGCCTGTGTCCGCGTTGGATGTGTCCATTCAGGCACAGGTCATCAACTTGCTCGAAGACCTTCAGCAGCAGTTCGGTCTTACATATCTGTTTATCGCGCACGATCTATCCGTCGTAAGGCACATATCTGATCGTGTGGCGGTCATGTATCTTGGCCATATCGTTGAGATAGCGGATCGCAACGAACTGTACGATAATCCGTTACATCCGTACACGCGCGCGCTGCTGTCGGCGGTTCCGATTCCTGACCCGATGATAGAGGCACAGCGAGAGCGCATCATCCTGACAGGAGATGTTCCCAGCCCGTTGAATCCACCTGCAGGCTGTGTGTTTCATACTCGCTGCCCGGTTATGACAGAAGATTGTCAGCTGGAAATGCCGGAGCTGCGGGAAGTATCCCCCGACCACTGGGTAGCTTGCATCAATGTGGACGGCTGGGAGACGGCGAGGGCATAACCTCGCGCTCTCGTCCCGATTCCCATGGTAACATGCGTGGACGCTAAATCGCTTTCACACAGTTTTTAGCCGCGCTCTGAGTCTTCGACCTTAGCGTTAGCGTTGATGTGGTTTGCGTTCGCGCGTATTATTACATCGGCGCGCGGCAGCCCTGCTTGCGGGAACTCTGCCTGTGGCCTAAATGTCAAATGCCTCGTTGTAGGCGTTCCATTTCGACGGCGAACCAGAGAGCTAGGTTTCCCGTCCTGTCGTCTTGGCCGAACTCGGCGCGCCTGTCCAGATAAAATCGACGGTTGTTGACTGCGCCGGTGCCTGTGCATCCGTCCACGACCTCCCCATCCGCGCCAATCCTCTCCGATGTCGTCTGCCAAAGTTCGTTCGCAAGCTCTCGGTACGGCGAATCAGCCAGCCAGCCAAGCCGCAGGCCGCGCGCGACGGCGTAGCCCATCATGCAGGTTGCAGTTAGCTCCTGATATGAACCATCGAAATCCAGCAGCTGGGACAGCATTCCAGAAGGGCGCCTTAGATGGGAGAGCGCGTCGATATGCCATGTGTGCATATGGATAAGCTCCTCGCGGTGGGGATGGTCTTGCGGCAGGTATGACAGCGTTTCGGCGAAACCCAGGGCGGCGAAGCCGTTGCCGCGTCCCCAGTAATGCGGAACAGAGCGACAGTGCCAGAACAGCCCGTCTGGCTGCTGAATATCGGCGGCCAGCAGAAACGATGTCTGAATGTCGAGAAACGAAGCGTCTTGGGTCAGGCGATATGCTCGTCCCAACAGCGCGCCTGCGAAGAACATGTCCTCGGTTCTGTAATCGGGGTCGCAAGGCGCGGGCGGATCGCCGAGAGCGTTCGAGCGGTAGAGTTCTGCGATGGAGATTAGTAGATCACGGTAGCGTTCGTCACCGGTGATATCGAACATCTCGTCGCACCAGACGATGCCCGCATGGTTCGCGCCCGCGTCGGAATCTCCGAACCATGCGCGTTCCCCGGATATGTATGATTGGACGATTTCGCTGACGGATTCGGCGATTGAGCCTGTGTCCCCGAGCAGCGCGCCCAGCCTCAGCCTGCCGCTGAGCGCGACGCCTTGCGTGTATATGACAGGCGCCAGCGTGTGGCCGTAACGCGCCGCCAGTTTCTGAGCTACTTCCATGGGTGTTCGTGAACGGCGATGGTCGAGTTCTGCGCGCGCGGGAGATGGAATGGCTTTTCCCTGAGCATCCAGCGCGCGGGTGAGTCGGTCGAGTTCGGCGCCAGTTGCGGACGGAGGCGCCGTCAGCCTGAGGCTGGGTATCGTTCCTAGTTCGTTTGGGAAGCCGGATGCCAACGCGCTCGGCAGGCTGCCGCTGTTGTCTGTTACTGTCGGCATCGGCGTCGCGTTCAGAAAAGAGGACACGGAGGAGGGCGCGCCGCCATACTCCCAAACCGTCGAATCGCCGGCGCGCAACTCGATGAGCAGATCTGGCGCCATGAAGCCGATGTACCGCCACAGATAGCGGGATTCGGGATCTGTCGGATGGTCGAAGAAGCCGTCTTCTGGCGGATATCCGATTGACGGGTTGCCTCCAGACCCGTTGGAGGGGGCGACTTCTAGTTCCAGACCGTCCGGATTGGCGCAGGGAATGATGCTTAGGGCGATTCTGTTTCGTATCCGTTGACTGGATGAGTACCAGCGCGCGGCTGCGACGGCCATTTGCGCGTCATCGGTCGTTCCCTTTATCCCTGCGACCAGCAGTATGCGATGGCGGGCAGATTCGTCCATGTAGGCGTCTCTGTGCACGAGCGCGCTGATCTGCGTATCGCGCCGAGTAACGCCGCAAGCGTCGTCCGCCCACGGCGGGGAGGACTGCGCGCGTATGGATTCTATTTCGTGTATGAGTAATTTCGTCAATGCGTCTGCTCCTCGCGTCTGCTTCTCGTTTGGGTGGCGCAGCGTCTCTTACGATCGCTCCGTGTCGAATCGCTGCGGTCTGTATGGGGCGAGGATGTCCACTTCCGCGCCGTATAGAACCTCCATCGCCGCCAGTTCGCCGATTAGTGGGGCGAGTGTAACACCGCTGTGCATCAGCGCGATGTACAGGTTTGGCGCGGCGGTGGAGAATCCGATCACCGGCATTTCGTCTGCGGGCATGGGCCTGTATCCAGTAGGTACGGGAATTGCTTTTGCATCGGACAGCGCGGGCAGCCAGCGAGAGGCGCGTTCGAGCAGGGCCTGCGCATGTTCAGGGGAATCGTCTCGCGCGAGACTTTCCTGAGTTCCCTCGCCGAGCATGACTATTCCATCCGTACCCTGTCTGATGTGAACTTCTGGCAAGCCGTCCGCGCTGGGCGGGGCGTAGAGCGCGGCGACTGATGTCAGCGTCGGCGGTCGCGGATCGGTTTTCACTACGACGCCTGGGCTTTCGGTCTGCGGCACATGGACGCCGGCCATTTGCGCAAGCCCTGTCGTCGCTACTCCCGCGGCGATTATCGCGGTGTCGCAGGGTATCGTATCGGTGGCGGTTTCGACTGCGGATACTTGCGCGCCGTCTATGACTAATCCGGTGACAGGGGAGTTGGCGCGAACTATGCCGCCTAGCTCGCGGACGCGCCGGGCGCAGGCTTGCGCGACCAATGTTGGCAGCACATGACCGTCATTGTCGCTAATTGCCGCCGCCGAGACATCGCCGGGCGTTAGACCTGGCTCCAGACGGCGCATCGCGTCTTCGTCTATCATTCTTGCCGCATATCCCCAGGATCGAAGCCGCGTGACGGAGGAGCGAAGTTCGTCGGCGTCTTCTTCCGATGTTGCCCATGTCAGCTGACCACCCCAGCGCAGGCCGATGTCCGCATCCAACAGGCGCGCGAACCTGTCCCATGTGTCGAGCGAGCGTCGGTTTAGCTCGTTGTAGTGTCGCGGCTCCTTGCCGAACGCATTTATCCATGCGAAGGAGTGGCTGGAGGCACCCATTCCCGGCTCGCCAGCGTCCACTAGGACGACATCCGCGCCACGACGCGCGAGGTGAAAAGCGATAGCTCCGCCTACGATTCCCGCTCCAATTACTGCCGTTCGCATATAGTCCCTTCTCTGTATATGAACTTTGGCTGTCGTCGCGCGCCGATAGATGCTCTGTCGCTTAGTCGCTTAGCCGATGATTGGTGAACAGTTTACAATGTTCGGAGGTATGAGGTCAGCGTCGGGAAGGCTGGTCTGTCGGTGTGTTCGCTGTTACAATCTGCCCGAATCCAAGTGTGAGGTTAGTTAGAATGCTCTCCATCTTTGTGTCGATACGGATAAAAGAGGGGTTTGCGGATGCGTTTCGTGAGGCGAGTTTCGGTGATGCGGAGGGTTCGACACGGGACGAACCGGGCTGCTACCGATTCGACATCTTGGCAAATGCGGAAGACCCCAATTTGTTCCACTTATACGAAGTATATGCGGACGCCGCCGCGCTGGACGCTCACCGCGAAGCGCCCCACTACAAGAGATGGCGTTCATCGGTCGAGCATATGTTCGATGGGGGCATCGAGCGCGTCTCCATGACGACTGTCTTCCCGTCGGACGACGGGTGGCGAAACCAGAAGCCGCATATTCTGAACTGGTAAAGCGGGGCGAACCGCTCTATTTGCATTTGCCGATGGCTCGATGATTCTCGGTTTGGGCAGAACCTAGTTGTATCTAGCTTCGCCCGAATTCGCGTTCGAGTCGGCCTGCGCTCATGTGTATCATGGTCGGTCGTCCGTGTGGGCAGGTGTTGGGCTGTGCGCAGCGTTCGAGCTGCCGGACGAGTTCGCGCATCTCATCCATGCTCATTACTTTGCCGGCGCGGATTGCGCCGTGGCATGCGATGGAGTAGGCAGCTCGCTCCTCCCAGCTCTCGAATTCACCGCCATCCTGCATCATGTCCAGAACATCGACCAGCGCGCGCGCCGGGTCTGAGTCGGTGAGCAGCGCGGGGATGGCGCGCAGCATAATGGCGTTGTCACCGAACTGCTCCAGAACGAAGCCCATGCCGCTGATGACTTCCATTCGAGCGAGGGCGAGTTCCATATGTGCGTCGTCGAGTTCGACCAGCGCGGTGTCCAGCAGGTTCTGCGCCTCGGGCGCCCCATCTGCGGATGGGGCCATGACACGCTCGAACATGACGCGCTCGTGCGCGGCGTGCTGATCGATCATGAATACGCCATCCGGCCCCTCGGCGATTACATAGGTGTTCTGCACCTGCCCGAGAACGCGCAGTATGGGCAGGGCCTGTCGAGGCGTAGTGTTCGTATCTGTGCTGGCGCGCGCTTCCGGCGGAGTCTGTGATGGTTCGATGAGGCTGTCGAATCGGCCCGCGCTCTGTGTTGCTTGCTGCTGTCCGCGCGTGTTCGAGGAAAACGGCGTCGTCGGCCAGAACGCCGCAGTCGATCGAGTTCCCGATCCCGATGAGGCGCTGGTCGAAGGGGTAGGAGAGATAGATCTGTGTCCTACTTCCGGCACTGGTGAATGTTCGATCAGCGCAGCGCGGACGGCGCGCTGCACTATGCCGAATGCGCGATTTTCATGCCTGAATCTGACCTCGGTCTTTGCCGGGTGCGCATTTACATCCACTTCCCGAAGCGGCATACGAATGTTCAGCGCGGCTACGGGGTATCGTCGTTCCGCCATGAATCCGTGATAAGACTGCACGACGGCATAGACGAGCGATTGATTCTGGATGAGTCTGCCATTGACGAATAGATTGATGTTTCGTCGGTTGGCGCGGTTCACTGTCGGAGGGGTTATCAGGCCGTGTAAACTGGGTTCTTCGTCGGATTCGTTGGAGCGCGTATCGGGGGAGTCGCTGCCGGTCGATACTCTTATCATAGATTCTGCGATTTGCCTCCCGTAAACCGCCGCCGCCGCGTCTCGAAGACTGCCGGAGCCGGGACTTGCGAACGGCCTCCCCCTTTCGGCGCTCAGCTCGAATACGATCTCTGGATATGCTAGGGCGTACAAGGAGATTAGAGTTTGGAGGCGCGTCTGCTCCGAGTTTGGCGCGCGCAGGAACTTTCGGCGCGCGGGGAAGTTATCGAATAGCCGCCGCACGATTATGGATGTGCCGACGGGGGCGCCAACCGGGCCGGATTCTAGTGTTTCGCCATCCTTTATCTCGATGCGAAAGCCAGCGTCGGAGTCGGGCGTCCGCGTCCGCATCTCTACGCGCGAGATGGCGGCGATGCTTGGGAGGGCTTCGCCGCGAAAGCCCAGCGTGGAGACGGATTCGAGGTCTTCTGCGTCGGTCAGTTTGCTAGTGGCGAATCTCTGGAACGCAAGCTCGACCTGCTCTGGCGGTATTCCGCCGCCGTCGTCAGTAACGCGAATATAGTCGATGCCGCCGCCTCGGAGTTCTATTCGAATTCTCCGCGCGCCTGCGTCCAGCGCATTTTCGACCAGCTCTTTGACTGCGGACGCGGGATGTTCGATGACCTCGCCCGCGGCAATTTTGGACGAAACTTCGGGTCTGAGAAGTTCGATTGGCATTTCTAGCTGGGGCGTTTGCTCTTGGCTGCGCGGTATCCAACCCTGTCCGATCCGCCGCTGGCAACGAAGTCGCTGATGATGGCGTAGATATGCTCCATCTCATCGTCCTGAGCGGAGCGGAAGAAGTACGGCTTTGCCAGCACGCCGCCGAAAGTGTCCACTATTTCAGGATAGTCGTCTATTACGAAGTCGGGCCAGTGGGGGACTTTGAGCAGCTGGAGGCCGTTTACGAAGTCGTATATGGGCTTCTTGTAAACGCCGGACACGAGATCTTGAAGATCATGCCGTTCGACATCATGATTGCGAAGGCCGACCCCCGACCAGATGAAGACATTATGCCCATCGTCCACTAGTCGTTCGAATGTGTGTCGGGCGCCGGGTCGCAGGCTTCCGTCCACAGCCAGAAGCGTATAATCGACATCGAAGAAGATTTTCAGTCCCAAGTTGGTAGTCTCCCAATTTTCTTAGCATTTCTTGGCATCTTGCAAAGCGTCGCGCCCAATGTTATCACCATCGCAGACTAGGCGTCAGCGTATCTGTCGGCGGCAAAGCTGCGGAAGAGAGAGGATGTGGGCGCGGAGCGATGTGTGGATGTTGCAGTTGTTTGTGGTATTTTCATGCAACCTGAAAGGGGGCAGGTCTTATATAAGACCTGCCCCCTGAGCTTCGGTTTCGGTTAGCTGTCTAGTAGTCCATTGGTGGCATCGCGGGGGCGCCGCCGGCCGATACGGGCTCGGGGACGTCCGTGATGAGGGATTCGGTGGTCAGCACCATAGCTGCGACGGAGGAAGCGTTTTCGATGGCCGCGCGGGTAACCTTTGCGGGGTCCATGATGCCTTTTTCGAGCAGGTGGCAGAACTCGCCAGCCTCGGCGTCGTAACCCCAGTCGCCTTCGCTTTTGAGGCTGTCGGCAAGGATGACTTCGCCGGATACGCCGGTGTTTTCGGAGATGAGCTTGATTGGGCGCTGGAGCGCAGTTTCGAGTATGGCTATGCCTGTGGCCTCATCGCCGGTGAGACCGAGATCTTCGAGGGCGGCGCTGGCGCGCAGTACTGCGAGGCCGCCACCGGGGACAATGCCCTCTTCGACTGCGGCGCGCGTGGCGGAGAGAGCGTCCTCGACGCGATTCTTCTTCTCTTTAAGCTCCACTTCGGTCGCCGCGCCAACTTTGATGATGGCTACGCCGCCGGAGAGTTTGGCCAGCCGCTCCTGGAGTTTCTCGCGATCGAAGTCGGAGGTCGTCTCTTCGACCTGCGCCTTGATCTGATTGATGCGTCCCTGGATGCTGTCGTCTTGGCCTGCGCCGTCCACGAAAGTGGTCTCTTCTTTAGAGGAGACGATGCGGCGCGCGCGTCCCAAGTCTTCGACTGTTACGGAGTCGAGCTTGCGTCCGACCTCTTCGCTGATGACCTGTCCGCCTGTGAGGATTGCCATGTCTTCGAGCATCGCCTTGCGGCGGTCGCCGAATCCGGGCGCCTTGACTGCGAGGCAGTTGAGGGTTCCACGCAGCTTGTTGACGACCAGTGTCGCCAGCGCTTCGCCTTCGATGTCCTCGGCCACTATGACGACATTCTTGCCAACCTGGAGTATCTTTTCCAGCGCGGGCAGGACATCGGATACGGCGGAGATCTTCTTGTCTGTTATCAGGATGTATGGGTCGTCTATGGACGATTCCATACGGTCTTGGTCTGTGATGAAATATGGTGAGATGTATCCGCGGTCCACCTGCATTCCTTCGACGAACTCTTGTTCGTAGGAGAGGCCTTTGGACTCTTCGACGGTTATGACGCCGTCCTTGCCGACTTTTTCCATGACATCGGCGATCAGTTCGCCCATCTCATCGTCGTGCGCGGAGAGCGAGGCGACCTGCGCAATCTGCGTGCGGCCTTCGACGGGTGTGGACATCTCTCCGACGGCATCGCGCATGGCGACGACGCCGCGCTCGATACCGCGCTTGAGCGCCATGGGGTTGGCGCCGGCGGCGATGTTCTTGAAACCTTCGTGGATGATGGCCTGCGCCAGCACTGTGGCTGTGGTGGTGCCGTCGCCCGCGACATCGTTAGTTTTGCTCGCAGCCTCTTTCAGGAGCTGAGCGCCCATGTTTTCGAACGGGTCTTCGAGTTCGATCTCTTTGGCTATGGTAACGCCGTCGGAGCATACCTGCGGCGGGCCGAATTTCTTATCCAGCACCACATTTCGACCGCGCGGGCCGAGCGTAACGCCTACTGTGTCGGCCATAATATCTATTCCGCGCTTCATCGCGGCTCTTGCTTCTTCGCTGAACTGCAGCTGTTTTGCCATGCCGGTTCAGTACTCCTTTCGGGATTATGATTGCCTATGTGTGATTGTCTCGAGAAGTGGTTACTTCTTGAACAGGATGTCGTCTTCTCTGAGGACTAGGTATTCGGTATCGCCGTCTTTGTACTCGGTCCCGGCGTATTTGGAGTAGATCACTGTGTCGCCGACAACGACTTCCATCGGGACGCGGGAGCTGCCGTCATCGGAGAGTCTGCCCGGCCCGACGGCCACGACAACGCCTTCCTGCGGCTTCTCTTTGGCCGTGTCTGGAATGTAGATGCCGCCGGCGCTCATCTGCTCTTCGCCTTCTTGCGGCTCGACCACCACACGGTTGCCAAGGGGCTTGAAAGTAACTTGGGTTTCAGTCGCCATACCTGCTGGGGCCTCCTTACATTGATTACTATTTCAGATTTGCTAAGCTAAAACTAGCTGTTTAGCAGTCTGACTAATAGACTGCTAAACGGAATGATAGCGAATGCTTTTCGAGAGTGTCAAACTGGTCATTTGACGCTAATGCCCGATCGTAACTATCATCGGCTGCGTGGAGACCGAGCGCGAAAAGCGACTGATGTCGAGGCCGATCATGCTGCTGTCCGGCCTGCTTAGAGCAGTTCGCCTGCGGCAGTGGACGAAGAACCTTCTTGCGCTGGTTCCGCTGCTGTTTTCGTTCAACGAGGCGTGGAGATTGGATGACTCTTCCGCGCTGCCTGCGCTGTTCTGCGCGGCGGAGGCGTTCGCGCTGTTCTGCGTTCTCAGCAGCTCCGTCTATCTGATCAACGATGCGATGGACGCAGAGCAGGACCGCGCGCACCCGCTGAAGCGATTTCGCCCGATCGCGGCGGGTGTGGTGCCGGTTCCGGTGGCTTTCTCCATCGGATGCGCGCTTGCGCTTGCGGCCGTTTCGTTCGCGTTCGCGCTGTCTCCGTCTCTGGGTGTGACTGCGCTTGCGTATGTAGCGATTCAGGTTATGTATTCGGTATGGCTGAAACATGTTGTTTTGCTGGATGTTGCGTGCGTGTCTTCTGGGTTCGTTTTGCGGATTTTGGCTGGCGCGCTGGCTTTGGATGTGCCGATTTCGCCCTGGCTGTACATATGCTCTGGTCTGGCCGCGCTGTTCGTGGCGCTCTCGAAGCGGCGCAGCGAGCTGTCGCAGGCGGGGGAGGGATCCGGCAGGCAGAGGCAGTCGCTGGATGCATATACGCTGCCGATGCTCGACCAGATGACAGGTGTCGTGGCAACCGCCGCGCTCGTCGGCTACGCGCTCTACACTTTCACCGCGGAGAACTTGCCGGCCAACCATTCGATGATGCTGACGATTCCGTTCGTGCTGTACGGGTTATTCAGATATATGTATCTGGTTCATACGGCGGATGCGGGGGAGAAACCGGACGAGCTGATTACCAGCGATGTTCCGATGATGGCCGCTGTCGCTCTTTGGACGGCGACTGCGGCAGGAGCGTTGTTCTTCGGCAGGTGATCTTATCTTCCCGTATTCCCGTAACAAAACAATAGGAGACGGCCCGCGCAAGAGTCCGCTTCAGCCTATGTCGGTCTGCGCCAGTCCATGACCGCCAGTCCATGACCGAAGGCGGGGCCTTATGATAAACTCCGCTTTGCCCTATGGGACGGACTCGGCAGGGCGGCACAGTAGCAGGAGTTTCGCATGGTTCCCCCAGGTGATGTGTTTGGTGTGATTCCCGTCTGGCTGGCGGTGTATGCGCTGTCGATATGCGCGTTCGCGGCGTCGGGCTACATTCTCTATCGTCGTGTTTTCAGTCTAGTGCTGCTGGGGAAGAACCCCGATCGTTTCGATCGTCCCATATTTCGGTTCTTCGGCGCGCTTCCGTACATATTCGGCCAGCGCAAGGTGCTTCAGAGCGTGTCGTTGAGAGACCGCGCGGGGCTTGCACACTTCTTCATCTTTTGGGGATTCCTGTCGTTTACGGCCAGCTACATCATCTACATATTCGGAGATTCCATATGGCACGAGTTTTCCGAAACTGTGCTGACAGATGCGGGAGTCAGGATATTCACCGCGTATCTGGACATTTTGGCGGTGGTGTTCTTCTTGGTGCTGATCTGGGCGGCTGCCAGACGCTGGGGTATCAAGCCGCGCAGGCTCAGCTTCGATCTGACGCAGAAGGGGGAGTCTGCGATAATACTTATGCTGATAGCCTCGTTGATGCTGTTCACGCTGCTTGCGGAGGCGTTTTATGTCGCGTCAGGCGGTGAAGGGCCGCATGCCGACGCGCTGATAGGCCGTCCGCTGGGTGAGGCGTTCGCCAATGCTGGTATCGACGGCGACATCGCCACCGCTCTGCAGGGGGTCTTCTGGTGGCTGCATCTGGCTATAATACTGGGATTCTCCATCTATATTCCGCTGTCCAAACATATGCACCTCGTAGCCGCTCCCATTAGCTTCTATACCCGGAATCTGGAGGAGCGCGGAACGCTGCCGACGCCGGATCTGGATGCCGCGCTGGAGAACGAGGACGCGCTCGGCGCCAGCCGAATACAGGATTTCACATGGAAAGAGCTGCTGGACGGATATTCATGCGCCGTCTGCGGACGCTGCTCCGACAACTGTCCCGCCAACATCACGGGTAAGATACTTTCTCCGATGCACATTGTGGAGAATATGAAGGAGCATGTGCTGGAGTTTGGGCCGGGTGTTCTCGAAGGCGAGGATGGACAGGATGCCAAACCGCTCATCGGCAACTGGGTCGAGGAGGAGGCGTTGTGGGATTGTCTAACCTGTGGCGCGTGTGTTCAGGAATGCCCCGTTGGCGTGGAACATATAGATTCCATCGTAGATATGCGGCGTTTCATGGTTATGGAACAGGCGTCGATGCCTGATACGGCGATGAATGCGCTGCTTAGTATGGAACAGCGCGGCCATCCATGGCGCGGGACGACCTACGGGCGAACGGACTGGGCGGATGGATTGGATATACCCACGCTCGCCGAGCGTCCGGATGCGGCTATTCTGTTCTGGGTGGGATGTACCGCGTCGCTGGAGCAGCGCAGCCAGAGTGTGGCGCGGTCGATGGCGTCGGTGCTGAAGCGCGCGGGTGTCGATTTTGCCATACTCGGAGACGAGGAGACCTGCACCGGAGACCCAGCGCGGAGGATGGGCAACGAGTATCTATATCAGGTTCTCGCTCAGCAGAATATCGAGACGATGAACTCATACGATGTTCGCAAGGTCGTTACCATATGCCCGCACTGTTTCAATACTATAAAGAACGAATATCCACATCTGGGCGGCGACTATGAAGTCGTCCACTATACCGAGTTCGTGGATGAGCTGATCGGGAGCGGTAAGATACGCCCGGTTGGAAGGATCGAGACAAAGGTTGCTTATCACGATTCTTGCTATCTGGGTCGTCATAACGGGATATACGACGCTCCGCGAAACATTGCGAAGTCGATACCTGGCGTGGAGCTGGTGGAGATGAGCCGCCGTCGGGAGCGCGGCTTCTGCTGCGGCGCGGGTGGCGGCCATATGTGGATCGATGAGTCGAAGGGGCAGCGGGTCAATCACGCGCGGACCGAGCAGTTCTTCGAGACTGGCGCGGCTACCGTCGGGGTGTCTTGCCCGTTCTGCCTTCAGATGTTCGAAGAGGGCATCGGCTCTCTCGACGGGGAAGAAAAGACACAGGCCAAAGACCTGCTGGAGATTTTGGACGAAAGCCTGTCCGCTAAGCAGTAGGGGCGGCTCGCGGAGAATCTCACAGAATCCGCGAGCCCGCCCACTGCCGCGCGACGTTTGGCAGTGAGGAGCAGTGAGGGAAGGAATGGGTTCCGAATCTCGGATGAGATCGGAGGGCGAAGGTTAGTCGCCGTCGGTGCCGATCCATCCGGTCTGGGATATGTCGATCATCATACCTTCGGGGCCTATGAACTTCGTCTCCACATTGCGCCCACCGTGTCCGTTGCCCATGCTGGAGTGGAGCGCTTTGTTGATGTCGTCCATCGGCAGAGAATCGTGTTTTCGGAGTCTATGCTCCGTCGCCTCGGCGTCTTCGACTTCGAATCCGATGTGATGAATGCCGGTATAATCTGTGCCAACATCCCCGGCGATGACTTCGTTGCGGAATTGTAGAATCGCCAGATTCACATTTCCGTCGCTCATATAGTATCCGACCGTATTTTCGTTATCCACAGCTCCGACTATCTCTAGGTCAAATACTTTCTTGAAGAACTCTGCAGTCTTTTGGGGGTGCTGACTGGCTATTGCAATATGTTTAATTTTCGCCACGCCTAACCTCGCATTGTAATAACGGATATAGCGCCAAAGAATCATCACAGGCGCCATCGTCATCCCGAAAACCTTGCGCTAGGCTACACTATGCGATACATAGATTGTCAATGCTGAAATATATTTCCCATATTTAAGGAGAATCTACACATCTATAACCCATACAGCGCCGATGCTTCAGCAAGCCCTCAGCTGACCTCAGCCAGCGTTCTTTCGCGGTACTTCTCGAAGGTCAGGGAGAGCGTGTGATTTTCTGGCCGCGAGAGGTCTGGGTCTGCGGCGAGCAGCCGCACCGCCTCACGCCGCGCCAGCGCGAGTATGTCCTGATCCGTCACTTGCGCCGCCTTGGAGGATGGCACACCGCTTTGGCGTGCGCCGAAATAGTCCCCTGGGCCGCGCCGTCGCAAGTCTTCCTCCGCAAGCCGAAATCCGTCCGAAATCCGTTCCAGCAGCTTCAGCCGCTGTGTCGCGTCGCTGCCGGGAGACTTGGACATCAGCAGGCAGTAGCTTTCGTGGAGTCCTCGTCCGACACGTCCGCGCAGCTGATGGAGCTGGGATAGGCCGAATCGCTCTGCGCCGTCTATCAGCATAACTGTTGCGTTTGGTACATCTATGCCGACTTCTATCACTGGCGTCGCTACCAGAACATCGATCTCGCCGCGCTCGAACTGCCCCATGACGCGCTCTTTTTCTGTGAGCGACATGCGTCCGTGCAGCAGCCCGACGCTGCGATCCGGATAGACGCTCACCGACAGGCGTTCGTACTCTTCCTGCGCCGCTTTCGTGTCTATGGATTCGGATTCGTCGATCAGCGGACAGACGACGAATGCTTGCCGACCCTTCTCCAGCTGATTCCGGATGACTTCATAGGCGGAGTTTCGGGCATCCTCATTTATGAACCGCGTCTGTACTGTCTGGCGTCCGGGTGGCATCTCGTCGATGATGGATATGTCGAGGTCGCCATATAGTGTCAATTCCAGAGAGCGCGGGATAGGGGTGGCTGTCATGGCGAGGACGTGCGGTTCGATGCCCTTGTCTCGCAGCGCGGCGCGCTGGGCGACTCCGAAACGGTGCTGTTCGTCCACTATGGCAAGAGCGAGGTTGGGGATGTCCACTGCCGACTGTATCAGCGCGTGCGTTCCGATTACGATATCCACGAGACCTGCGGATATGAGCGCGTAGATGTCTTCTCGTTCGCGCTTGCGCAGCCCTCCGATGAGCAGCGCGACTGTTAGCTGGCGGTCGATGCCGAGAGCTTGGATGCGCTCTATAGATCCGCCCGCCGGCTCGAAATCTTGCCCTGCCAGCAGCGTGCAGATCGTGAAGAAGTGCTGTTCGGCGAGTATCTCGGTGGGGGCCATGATTGCTGCCTGCTTCTCGCCGAGTATGGCGGCTATCATGGCGGCGGCGGCAACGACGGTCTTTCCGCTGCCCACATCGCCTTGCAGCAAACGGCTCATCGGGGTGGTGGATCTGATGTCGTCCAGCACTTCGCGGAGCGCGCTCTCCTGCGCTCCTGTCGGCTCGAATGGCAGTGAGTCCAGGAATGCGCTAATTGACTTTGCATCCGCGTCGAGCGCAACCGATCTGTTTTCTGTTTTCCATTCGTTGCGGCGTGACAGAACGAGCATTTGGAGCATGAACAGTTCGTCGAACGCCAATCTGCGCCGCGCTGCGTTGAATGATGCAGAATCATCCGGGAAGTGCATCTGCTGGAGCGCGTTTCGGATACTCATTAGCCCTGTCTTGTGCCGTATGTCTTCTGACAAGATATCCTCGACCTGATCGAGGCAGGCATCCAGCGCCTGGCTGACTAGCGAACGCAGCATACGGATCGACAGGCCGCGTGTGGTGGGATACACAGGAACGAGTCTGCCGGTGTGTGTCCGTTCGTAACTCGCATCCACGAATTCATATTCTGGCCCTTGGAATACGAGATTGCCCATGAAGACACTCAGCTTGCCGCTGATTGCCAGCTGCGCGCCGGGTTTCAGCTGGCGCGCGAGCCATGGCCTGTTGAACCAGACCGCGCGGACTATGCCGGTATCGTCTCTCAGCACGGCTTGCGTGGATTTACGCTTGCCGAGCATGGTCTCGGTTGCTTCCCATACATGGACGATGCAGGTCTGGTCATCGCCCGGCGCGAGCTGCGCTACGCGTTTCAGTGCCGAGAAATCGTTGTGGCGGTTGGGAAACAGATAGATTAGGTCGCCGACATTTTCGATTCCGAGCGATTCCATGCGTGTTTGTACACTGCTACTGACGCCGCGCATCAGCGATATTCTGTCGGAGAGGTGGAGCGGCCTTGCTGGTTTCGCAGGTGGTGTAGGGGGCTTTCGCGGTTCGCGGTTTTGCTGTTTGGCAGGCTGAGACGGCTGAGACTGTAGATGTCGAGGGAGTCGTGTCGCGCGTCGGGTCTGGGTTTTGGCGGCGCGTGTAGAGGATAGGGTTTCTCGCATACTGTGGACTGCGCTATCTGCCCACTCCGCCCTCTGCTCTGGGGACATCGACGCATACGCTGGATGCTCGCCGAGCGCGGATGCGAGTTCGGTCTCGAATCGCAAGAGGAATCTATCCAATCCGCCTATGACCGCGCTGTCATCGAAACCCCGCGCGCGCTCCTGCCTGAGTATGTCGTAGAGCGATCTGATTGGCTTTTGTGTATCGGTCACGGGGAGACGCTCCACGATACGGATGGCAGATATGCGAAAGTCGAGAAGTGGATTGGCCTAGATTCGGCCTGTATGTCGGCAAATAGGCTACGGTAGCTCGTCATCCTTTGGATTTTAGGAATATCGATCTCAGCGTTCGGTCTCCAATATGCCGATGCCCAGCGCGCCGGGGCCGGCATGGGTTCCTAACGCCGGCCCCATTCGTCCGATTACGATTGGGTCGCTTCCATGCACGAGCAGATGTGATATCGACTGCGCCAGCTGCTCGGCAGGTTCTCTGTTGGTGCTGTACATAACAGCTGCTGCGGCAGCTGGCGCGAATTCTTCAGCGGTGCGTATTAGCCGCGCAACGGCTCGTTTGTATGTTCGTTCCTTCGCCAGTTCGTGAACTTCGCCTTCGCGCAAGATTATCATAGGCTTTATGCGCAGCAGGTTGCCGAGCGCGCCGCGCGCTTTGCCGACTCTGCCGCCCTTGACGAGATATTCGAGTGTATCGAGCAGCGCGATGCACTGACTTCGACGGGTGGCGCTTTCGGCGATAGCTACGACTTCGTTTATGGATGCGCCCGCCTGCGCCGCTTGCGCCGCGGCGATGGCGACTAGGCCGGTCGCCATGGATGCCTGAAGGGTGTCCACTACTCTTATCGGGCAGCTCGTGTCAGTCTGCTGAGCGCCCTGATTCGCCGAATTTACCGTTCCGCTGACACGGCTGGAAATATGTACAGACACGATGCCGTCCGCGCCGTCCGACGCGACGCGCGAATAGGCTTCTTTGAAATCGCCCGGCGACGGCTGAGATGTGGTCGGAAATACGGAGCCGTCGAGCAGCTTATCGAAGAACCCGTCAGTGGTTAGGTCCACACCGTCTCGGAACACATTCGTGCCGAAGTTGACATACACGGGAACGATGGTTACGCCGAGTTCTTCGGCTATCTCGGAGGGCAGATCCGAGGCGCTGTCGGTAACTACTCGAACGGACAAATTAGGCTCCTTCTATCTGTTTGGATTCTTACTCTATATGCTGTATTTACTCTATCGACAGGAAGAGATGATAGTGAGGCTGCCCTCCCTCGTACAGTTGGAATTCGATTTCGGATTCGGAAAACATGTCGGCGGCGGATTTCATAAGCGATTCCGCGCGTTCCTTGTTCAGAGGCTCTCCCCAGTACATAGTGATGATCTCGGCGTCTTCTGCCGCGTTCTCGAGCAGTCCGAACAGCGCATCTTCGAGCGTGTCGGAAGCATACACCAGCTTTCCGTCGAGCGCGGCGACTAGCTGGCCCTCTTCGATCTTACTGCCGTCCACCAGCTCCGAGTCTTTGGACGCGGGGAATATCGCGCCGCTCTGGAGGTGGCGGATCTGTTCTTGCATATCTTCGGCGAGTTCGTCGAGGGCTTTGTCGCCCATCGGAGTATATTCCAGTGTGGCGGCAATGCCTTCCATTACGGTTTTGGACGGTACGACGCGCACAGCCTTGGACGATAGTCCTGCGGCATTCTGCGCGGCCAGTATGATATTAGGGTTGTTTGGCAGTATTATGACCGACTGTGTTGGGGTGTTCTCGATTGCGTCTAGCAGGTCGCCGACACTGGGGTTCATTGTATCGCCGCCGCTGACTAGATGCTCGATGTTGGAGGATTGGAAGACCTCTTCCAGCCCTCGCCCCTGCACGACTGCGATCACGGTTGGCGTGCCGCTGTCCGTGATTTCGGCTCGGCGCTCCGCCGAATACTGCTCTCGCTGGGTGTCCATGTCCTGCACATTGCGTTCGCTGACTTCGCCCAGGGTTCCTGCGTACCCTATCACCTCGTCGGGTTCGTCGGTGTGCAGATGCACCCTGATTATCTCGCTGTCGCCGATTACGACTACGGAATCTCCCATCTCCATCGCTCTCGCCATGATGGAGCTTTTGTCCAGCGCCTTGCTCGCCACGCTCTCGATAACGAATTGAGTGCAGAATCCGTATTTTTCTTCCTCGATCTCCTCTAGGAACTCGGCCGATATATTGCCGTCCTGCGACGGCTGAGGGGGCGTGAATATCTCGTCCAGCTCTCCAGTTTGCAGATGGTGCCGGCGCATCCCTTCTAGCATGATGTAGAATCCGTATCCTCCGGAATCTACGAGGCCAGCTCGCCGAAGCACTGCGAGCTGGGAGGGTGTTTTGGCGACTGCATCGAGCGCGGCATCGCATGCCGTGTTCAGTACATTAGTGATGTCGTTCTGATCTGCGGTTTGGGCTGCGTCCGACGCTTTGCGCATCACAGTCAAGATAGTGCCTTCTCGTGGATGCGCGATGCCGCCGTATGCGTAAACGGACGCTGAGGAGAGCGATCTTGCAAGCTCTGCGCCGCCTAGCTCGTCGCATCCTTCCAGCGCTTCAGCCATTCCTGCGAAGAATTGTGAGAGCAGAACGCCGCTGTTGCCCCGGCCTCCCATCAGAGCCTCACGCGCCATGTCCCGTGAAGTATCGGCGACCGACTCGACGGCGCGCGGGCTGCTTTTGATCACTACATCCCGCAGAGTCAGGAACATGTTGGTGCCGGTGTCGCCGTCGGGGACGGGGAAGACATTCAGACGGTTGATTTCTGGTACATTCGCTTCCATCAGACGGAGCGCGGATGCGAACATGGAGAGCATACTCTCGCCGTCGTATCGCTCATTGCGGGAGGCTTCGTGTTGGAGTTCTAGTGGATTTTTAGAGGGCATAGTTTCTGCGAGTCTTTCGTGTTGCTGGTTTGGTATGGGCCTGACACGCGGCGGGTGGGCTACGCTCGTTCCAGCCGCGCTTCAGTTTGCCCGCCTAGTCAATCATATGATAGAGTTTTGAGGTTGAGAACCGTTTTGCAGGCCATTCATTCGCGGGATTGGCCCAAGGGTGTATCGACGATAGTAGATAAGTAATTGTAAACTCAGCTTGTGAGGCGGTCAAAGCGATTATGGCAAGGTGTCAGCTCTGCGCCAAAGCCGGACAGTCCGGCAACAATGTCAGCCATTCGAATAAGCGCACCCGCACTCGGTGGTTTGCCAATGTCCAGCGGACGACGATAATGCGAAACGGCAAGCCGCAGAAACTCTATGTGTGCACTCGATGTCTGCGGACGCAATACAAGATCGCAGGGAAGGGCTGAACTTGTTCTTCGCCTTTTCCATTCGGCGCCGAGGCATCCGGCAGACGCCGCTCCTTGCTTACCAAAATTAGTCTGCTATTAAAATAATTATGTGGCTGAATGCTTTCGGACTTCGAGAGGGATGCGGCAATAGCGGTATCGGTTGACTGTCGGCTGAAGCCATATCTAAAATGTCTGTGTTGTCAATGAGGGTTCATACATTGTCTGACTATGCAATCGTCCAAACGGGCGGAAAACAGTATCGAGTATCGACGGGAGATACAATTCGCGTCGAATCCGTCGCCGGGGATATTGGCGACACTGTGGAACTTTCCGATGTTAGGCTGATCGCCAGCGGAGGACAGGTTACTCTCGGCAGGCCGAAGGTCGATGGCGCGCGCGTCGTCGCCGAGATTACCGAGCGTGGCAAGGGCAAGAAGATAGTCGTCTTCAAGTACAAGGCCAAAGTCCGTTACAGGCGTAAGAAGGGGCATCGACAGCAATACACCGATTTGACTGTGACAGACATCGTATTCGGCGACGAATCTCTATAGCTCATAGCTCTATAGGTTCTGCGTCATTGCCAATCTTTCTCTTTAATCCATGCGCAAATCCATGCGCATTTGGCGAAGCGCGGATGTTCCAAAACTGTTGCGGATAGCTAAATATCATCACTGTGAATCCCGGATTTGGACGGGAATGGCGAAGCGAAGCGCGGGAGGCAATCGAGCATGGCACACAAGAAGGGTGGCGGAAGCACACGCAATGGACGCGACAGCAACTCCAAGCGGCTCGGCGTCAAGCGTTACGACACGGAGCTGGTCAGGGCTGGCACTATAATCGTCCGACAGCGTGGTACACGAATTCATGCGGGAACCAATGTCGGCGTTGGCAAAGATCACACGCTGTTTTCGCTGGTAGATGGCTCTGTGAAGTTCGAATTTGGAAAGCTCGGCCGCAAGGTTGCGAGCGTCTATCCACAGGGAGTGTAGGCCCGATGAAGACCGGAATTCACCCCAAATACTACGCCGAAGCTCGCGTCATTTGCAGCTGTGGGCATATATTCACGACGGGCGCGACGAAACCGGAATTGCGAGTCGAGATATGTTCCACATGCCATCCGTTCTTCACTGGCGAACAGCGTATCGTGGACACCGAGGGCCGCGTGGAACGGCTCATGCGCAGGTTCGGTCTGCAGCAGCAGTAGATGCGGCCGCGGCGACATAATTCGATCATGGACCGACCATGGGCTGCCTAGCGCGGAGGCTGCGTCGCCGCTTAGCAGCCGAACGAAGATAGGTTTCATGCTTGCTGAAATGAGACCCTCCCTCTCTCCTCGACCTGCTTTCATCCGAGTGTCAGTATGAGCAGACCGCAGAATCCGACATATGGCGGCCAGGCGGTTATCGAGGGCGTGATGATTCGCGGCCAGACGCATATGACGGTTGCGGTGAGGCGCCCCAACGGCGGTATCGCCATCCATAAGCGCGCGCTCGGCAGCATCTACACTGGTACGCTCCGCCGTATTCCGCTGGTAAGAGGCGTAATAACCCTCGCCGAGACGCTGAGCCTGGGAATGAGAGCGCTCAGCTACTCGTCCAGTGTCAGTCTCGAAGATCCGGAGGCTGCAGTCGATTCCGATGTCGAATCGGAGGAGCTGGGCAGGGGGACTCTGGCCAGTATGATGCTTATATCATTCACCTTCGCTATCGGCATATTCTTCCTGCTGCCGCTGTTTGCCAGCAGACCGTTCGAAGGGCTTTTCGGAAACGACATACTATCCAACATCATCGAAGGCGCAATCAGGCTCGCGCTGTTCGTGGCATACATCTGGCTGATCGGGCGCATGGAGGATATCCGGCGCGTGTTCATGTATCACGGCGCGGAGCATATGACTGTCCACGCCCAGGAGCGAGGCGACCCGCTGGAGCTGGATTCCATACGCCGATATTCGCCTGCTCATCCGCGCTGCGGTACGGCTTTTCTGCTGACGGTGATGGTCGTCGCTATTATGGTGTTCGTGTTCGTGCCGCGCGAGCCGCTGTGGTGGCTAATAGCGTCGCGCATCGTGTTCATTCCGCTGATAGCGGCGGTGGCATACGAGACGATCCGCTTTAGTGGCAGGTTCGAGGACAACCCGCTCGTAAGCCTGATCAGCGCGCCGAATCTGCTGCTGCAAAAGCTGACGACACGCCAGCCAGACGATGATCAGATAGAAGTCGCCGTCGCCGCGATGCAGGCGGCGCTGGAAGCGGATGGCTATATGTCTCCCCGCGCTCCTAGACCGTAGGCATATCCCACTTCTGTCCCAATTCCCAAACTGGTGGACGATTTGGACGACTAAGATATGATGAAGATCCGCCTCATATCCGTATCGTTCTCGTCCATGGCTCGCCGGCTCCGAAAGTTTGGCGCTCTCTTAGAACGAGTCGGGGTATCCTCGATACGCTAACCTCTGCGCTCTCGCAGAGCCGCCCATACCTCTTCCGGCTTTGCGCCGACTGCGGACATCAGCGTTAGCGAGTGATACAGCATGTCGGCCATTTCGGAGACGACCTGTTCACGGTCTTGCTGGACGCCCGCGATAGCGACTTCGCCCGCTTCTTCGATTACCTTCTGCGCTATACGCCCCGCGCCTCCTCGAAGCAGCTTTGCCGTGTAACTACCCTCGGGCATGGCCTCTTTGCGATCTTGGATCGTGGAGAACAGCTCTTCCAGAATGCCAGGCCCTTTCTCTGGAGCGTCGAAGTCGGGCATCTCATCGAACGGCGTGAAGAAGCAGGTCGGGTTTCCTGTGTGGCAGATCGGGCCGTCGGGGATGACACGGAGCAAAATCACATCGCCATCGCAGTCGATGGATGCCGAGCGAATCCGCATGTAGTTGCCCGATACCTCGCCCTTGTGCCACATGTCGGCGCGACTGCGTGAGTAGAACCAGACCTCGCCGCCCTCCAGTGTGCGCTTCAGCGCGCCTGGGTTGATGTATCCCAACATTATCACTTCGCCCGTTTCGTCGTGCTGGCAGATTACAGGGGCGAGCCCTTTCTCATCGAGTAGAACCGTTGGCATGTGTGTCCTCTCAGTGGATATGACGGATATGACGCGGTGGATGATGACGCTATTTTCGTGTTCGTGGTTTGGATTCGATGGCCTGGGCGCGGGGATGTCGATGTTACTTCACTGGTCGCATAGGGATTCCGCGCTCCTGGAGAAAATGTTTTATGTCTCTCACGCGGTATCTTCCGAAGTGAAATACACTGGCGGCCAATACTGCGTCTGCCTTGCCTTCGTCGAGCGCGCTCAGGAAGTGTTCGGGCGAGCCTGCGCCGCCGCTGGCTATCACAGGTATTTCGATAGCGTCCGATATTTGCCGCACCATGTCTGTGTCGTAGCCTGTCTGGTGTCCGTCTGTGTCCATGCTGGTCAGCAGTATCTCGCCTGCGCCGAGCTGGGCGACGCGCGTTGCCCACTTCACAGCGTCGATTCCCGTCGGCGTGCGTCCGCCGCGTATATAGACTTCCCAGCGCGAATCGTTATCGAGCGCCAGCGTCGAATCTGCGCATGTCTCAGCGCGGTCGCCTGGTCTGACGCGGGTTGCGTCTATTGCGACGACGATGCATTGCGAGCCGAAATGCTCGGATGATTCTTCCACCAGCTCCGGTGACTGTACCGCAGCCGTGTTCAGCGAAACCTTGTCCGCCCCAGCTTCCAGCATTCGGCGAATATCCGCCACGCTTCGCATTCCGCCGCCGACGGTGAAGGGGATGAACAGCCGCTCCGCGACTTCGCGCACCACATTCAGCATGATGTCGCGCGAGTCGGAGCTTGCGGTTATATCCAGCAAGACTAATTCGTCTGCGCCCTCGGCATCGTAGTAGGATGCGAGTTGAACCGGATCGCCCGCATCGCGTATCTCGATGAAGCTGATACCTTTGACGACACGCCCCGCGTCCACATCGAGACAAGGTATGATGCGCTTAGTCAGCATTGCTCTCTCTCGGCTGCCGCTATGGCTTCGGTGAGATCTATGTCTCCGGTGTAGAGCGCGCGTCCGATGACTGCGCCGCCGACTCCGATTTCGGACAGCTGCTGTATGTGTTCGACGGATGCGATGCCGCCGGCGGCCAGTACCCCCGCGCCCGCGACTGCGACCAGATCCGCCATGAGCGCACAGTTAGGGCCTTCTAGCGTGCCGTCCCTCGATATGTCGGTGCATAGGAATGTCTCGACTCCGGCATCTTGCATCTGTCGCATTAGGTCGTCGGCGCGCGCGCTGCTGGAGTCCGTCCAGCCGGAGAATGCGACGATTCCATCGCGGGAGTCGATGGCGACTACTACGCCGTCTGGGCCTAACTCTGCGCAGGCGTCCGCCACTATGCGCGGATCGCGGACTGCGACTGTACCGAGCATCACGCGCGATGCGCCTGCGTCCATGGTGGCGCGCGCCGATTCTAGGCTGCGTATTCCTCCTCCGAGCTGAATCGGAACGCTAACGGAGGCGGCGATTCGGCGGACGACGGCTAGATTCTGCGGGCTGCCAGCCTTGGCCCCGTCCAGATCGACGATGTGGATACGGCGCGCTCCCAGTCGCTCCCAGCGCGCGGCGACTTCTGCGGGGTCGTCTGCGAACACCGTTTTTCGGTCGTAGTCGCCTCTATACAGGCGAACGCATTGCCCGTCTATCAGATCGATGGCGGGGATTACTTCCATCGTCGTTTGCATTATTCGTGTATCTTTCCGAGCATGATTCGTTGCGGTTGGGAACGCGGTTTAGGAATATGTCTAAATCGTACTGGACGGCTATGATTCGCGCGCATACTTCACGAAGTTTTCGTAGATGCGCAGGCCCTTTTCGCCGCTCTTTTCAGGGTGGAACTGGACGGCGGCGGCCGAACCCCATGCGGCCGCGCTGCAAAACTCCACACCGTATTCAGTGGTTCCGGCAATTGTCGACGGATCGTCCGGGTCTGCATAGTAGCTGTGGACGAAATAGAAGTGCGTGTCGTCTGCCACTCCTTCGAATACGGGATGTCGCTCTGCGCGCCATGTGACCTGATTCCAGCCCATGTGCGGTATCTTCTGTCCTCGCGGAAGGCGTTTGCATGAGCCGCTGAGGATGCCGAGACAGGGTTCTTCCCCTTCATCGGAGCTGTCCAGCAGCAGCTGAAGTCCTAGGCATATGCCTAGAAACGGTCTGTCGTCAGCTATCCAGTCTTGTACTGGATCGACGAGTTCCATCTCGCGCAGGTGCCGCATGGACGAATCGCACGCGCCTTGTCCGGGTACGACCAGCGCATCAGCCGATGCTACATCTGCGGCGGACGAGGTGATTACCGCGCGCGCCGAGTACAGCTCGAGCGCCTTCTGCACACTGCGAAGATTGCCGGCGTTGTAGTCGAGAATTGCTATCAGCGGGTCTGTTTTCATTGTGAATCCGACTTCGGCGGCTGTCCCGTTATGATGTCGAACGGCAGGTATCGGTCTTCGTATCTAGCTAGTACGAACAGCATATCGGACAGGCGGTTGAGGTACATGAGGACACTTTCATTCGGCAGCAGGCCGCGTTCTTTGAGCGTCACCACGCGGCGTTCGGCCTCCCGAACTTGGGCGCGCGCAACATCCATAGCAGCGGATGCGACGGACGCGCCGGGGATTATGAACTTCGGCGGCAGCTCCACCTCCGCTTTTAGAGCGTCTATTGTGGATTCCAGACGCTCGACCTGTTCGTTGGATACCGTTCTAAAGGTATCCAACATCAGCTGTCTATTGGATAGATCGGTCGCCAGCTCCGCGCTTATCATAAAGATGTCGCGCTGGGCGTCGAGCAGGATGGACTTGGAGCGTTCGTCCGCAGACAGCGCGCGGGCCAAGCCGATGGCTGAGGCTGCGTGATCTGTGCTGCCGTAGGCTTCGGCGCGCGGGTCAGCCTTCGATATACGCCCGCCGAACAGCAGGCCGGTCTCCCCAGAGTCTCCGCTTCGTGTATAGATACTCGGCATGCGCCATCCTCCACAGTATATTGTACATACGAAGGGTGTCAGGTGTCAGTGTGCGATGCAGAATCTTGTACATTGTCTATATATAGTATAATATACACGCGCGGATATCCGGAGCGCATTGTTGACGGTCTATTCCTCTGATATACTAAGCGCGGTTTTCGGGCTTTAGGCGCTATCTGTAGTCCTGAGCGGCCCGGCTTCTGCAATATGCATACCTACACAGACGATTATCTCAATCGATCAGACAGACAAAGGAGGCCACTATTGAAGTGGATTGATTACGAGACTCCTCGCTCCGTTAGGGAAGCAGTCGATCTGCTGAGTGAGGCGGGCGACAGAGCGAGGCCCCTGGCCGGGGGCACCGACCTCTTGGTTCAGCTAAGGGCTCGCGCTTATGACCTCGACCTCGTGGTGGATATCAAGAACATACCGGAGTTCAACGAACTTACATACGATCCGGATAACGGACTGACCATTGGCGCCGCGGTGCCATGTTATCGAATATATGGCAACTCCAGTGTTAGCAGCGTCTATCCCGGAATCGTGGACGCCGCCAGTCTCATTGGCGGAACGCAGATTCAAGGGCGCGCGACGCTCGGAGGCAATCTTTGCAACGCTGCCCCCAGCGCGGATTCTGTTCCGGCGATGATCGCATACGACGGTGTCGCGCGGATCGCAGGGCCTAACGGAACGCGGGAGGTTGCGCTCGAAGACTTTTGTACAGGCGTTCGGCGGACAGTGCTGGAACAGGGCGAAGTCCTGGTTGCGCTGCGCTTCCCGACGCCGGCGCCCAACTCTGGCGCGAACTACATCCGTTTCATTCCGCGAAACGAGATGGACATAGCAGTCGCCGGCGCGGGTGTCTCTGTCGTGCTGGATAACGGCGATATTCAGTCTGCGCGCGTTACGCTTGCGTCAGTCGCGCCTACCCCTCTCTTCGTTGCGGAGGCTGCTGACGCTATCGCCGGCAAGCCCGCGACTGAGGAGACTGTCCGTATTGCTTCAGGCATCGCAAGAGACGCTGCCAGACCGATAACCGATATGCGCGGTACTATCGAGTATCGCAAGCATCTCTGTGAAGTGCTGACACGACGGGCGCTGATGACCGCTATCGACCGAGCGAAGGAGAACTAGATTGCCCGCAAAAACCTATGTACAGACCATCATCAACGGCGAGCATGTAGATTTCCTCGCAGAGCCGCGCCAGAGCTTGCTCGAAGCGCTGCGCGATGTCGTCGGCCTGACCGGAACCAAAGAGGGCTGCAACGACGGCAACTGCGGAGCTTGCACGGTCGAGTTCGATGGCCGCATCGTAACATCCTGTCTCGTTCTCGCTGTGGAGGCTGAGGGTAAGGAGATAACGACTATCGAGGGTGTCGCTGACGGCAGCGTGCTGCATCCCGTTCAGCAGGCGTTCCTAGAAAATGCCGCGCTTCAGTGCGGAATATGCACGCCCGGATTTATCATCGCGTCCAAATCTCTTTTGGAACAGAATCCGAACCCCACTGAACACGAGATACGATTCTGGCTCGCCAACAATCTCTGTCGCTGCACGGGCTATGACAAGATCGTCCGGGCGGTGCAGGATGCTGCAGTCAAGATGCAGGAGGCCTAAAGTATGGTTCAGACTCTCGACTACGAGCCCAACATGGTGTTGGCAACGAAGACTTATGATGTGGTTGGCACGCGTCCGATCCGTCACGATGGCGCGGACAAGGTAACTGGCCGCGCGCTGTACGGCGCGGATTTCGACACTGCCGGCCTGCTGCACGGCAAGATACTGCGCAGCCCACACGCCCACGCGCGGATCAAGAGCATCGATACCTCCGCCGCGGAAGCCCTGCCCGGGGTGCTGGCGGTGGTTACGAATGTCGATTTCGCGTCGGATGCCGATGCGGTGGTCGATTTCGGCGAGGGCGCAACTAGCCTGAAGTGGCTGCGCGACAATGTTCTCGCCTCTGACAAGGCGCTGTATCGCGGCCATGCCATCGCTGGTGTGGCGGCCACGAACCCGCACATCGCCGAAGACGCGGTCGACCTCATAAAGGTGGATTACGAAGTGCTGCCGCCTGTCGTAACTGTCGAAGACGCAATGGCCGAAGGCGCGTCTATCCTGCATGAGGATCTCAAGACCGAAGAGCTCGGTGAGAAAACGGACAATGTGAGCAACATCGCTCAGCATTTCCAGCACAAGAAGGGCGATACTGCCGCCGGCTTCGCTGAAGCGGATGTGATCTTGGAGCGCGAATACCGCGCCAAGACGGTGCATCAGGGATATATCGAACCACACAACGCGACCGCGCTGTGGAACAACGATGGCAGGCTTCATGTGTGGTGCAGCACGCAGGGAGCGTTCACCGTGCGCGATGCTATGGCGCAGCTGCACGAGATTCCGGTGTCGCAGATTAGAGTTACGCCTATGGAGATTGGCGGCGGCTTCGGTGGGAAGATTCCCGTATATTTGGAGCCTGTCGCTGCGCTTCTATCCCGAAAGACGGGAAGCGCAGTCAAGATAGTGATGAGCAGGGCGGATGTCTTCGAGGCGTCCGGCCCGACCTGCGGCTCTTGGAGCCGTGTCAAAATAGGCGCGAAGAGCGACGGCACGATCACAGCGGCGGAAGTAGAGCTGGCCTTCGAAGCCGGCGCGTATCCAGGTTCACCTGTCGGCGCCGGCGCAATGTGCGCGCTTGCGCCATACGACATCGAAAACGGCACGGTGGATGGCTACGATGTCGTGGTCAACAAGCCGAAGACTGCCGCATACCGCGCTCCCGGCGCCCCTAATGCCGCGTTCGCTGTCGAACAGGCGGTGGATGAACTTGCGCAAAAACTGAACATGGACCCCATCGACCTCCGCCTCAAGAACGCTGCCAAGGAAGGAACCCGTCGTGTGGACGGCCCGACCTTCAACAGAGTGGGCCTTGTGGAGACGCTGGAGGCGATGCGCGACCATCCACATTACAGCGCGCCGCTGGGCGAAAATCAGGGACGCGGCATCGCCGTCGGATTCTGGTTCAATATCGGTTTCGATTCCAATGTCAACCTAGCGGTCAACGCTGATGGCACTGTGAACCTGACCGAGGGCTCCACGGACATCGGCGGTACGCGCGCATCCATCGCGATGCAGGCAGCCGAAGTTCTCGGCATCCCCGCAGAGTCCATCCGCCCGTCCGTTGTAGATACCGACTCCATCGGCTACACCGCGGTTACCGGCGGCAGCCGCACTACCTTCGCTACTGGCTGGGCTGCATATGAGGCGGCGCAGTCGGTCAAGGCGCAGATGATCGAGCGCGCGGCATCCATATGGGATGTCGAAGCGGATTCAGTGCAGATGGAGAAGGGCGTGATAAGCTCGACTTCCGATCCTGAGCTGAATATGACATTTACGGATCTGGCAGGTCAGATGGGACGCACCGGCGGCGGTATATCGGCGTCTGCGTCCGTTAGCCCGACTGGTGTCGGAGGCTCCTTCGCGGGCAATATCGTCGATGTAGAGGTCGATCCCGAAACGGGCAAGACCGATGTCGTTCGCTTCACCGCAGTGCAGGATGTTGGCAAGGCTATCCACCCGTCGTATGTCGAGGGGCAGATGCAGGGTGGTTCTGTTCAGGGCATCGGCTGGGCGCTGAACGAAGAATATTACATGAACGACAATGGCGGCATGGTAAACTCCACACTTCTGGATTACCGCATGCCCACCAGCCTCGACCTGCCGATGATCGACACTGTCATCGTCGAGGTCGCCAACCCAGGTCATCCATACGGTGTACGCGGCGTGGGCGAGGCGAACATCATTCCGCCAACGCCTGCAATAGCGAACGCGCTCCAGCGCGCCATCGGCGCCCGCCTGTTCGAGACACCGATGAACCCAGTCGCCATTACAGAGACCGTGAACACAAACGGCAGCTAGGCGACGAGGCAATACCGGAACACATTAGCCGATAGAAGATGGTGGAGCAGGTCCAAGACCTGCTCCACTCCCAAGGGGGGCTATTAATTTATGAAATACTTTATCATGCTAGTAGCCATACTGATATTGACTGCATATGGTCTGCAAAATCTGCCTACCGTGACTGGGGGGGGGGGGGAGCTAAGACTGCGTATGCCACTTCCACTGGCACTGCAACACCCACATCGACTGTCACACCGGAATCGCGTGTAAGCCGCGCCACATCGACATCGACTGCCGCAACGACCACCCCATCGCGTGAACGCCGCGGTGCCACTGGAGATACAAGTGAAGAGATTATTTACGATCGTGGACATATAAACTGGGGTAGGACTTCTGAAGGTAATTCTCAATATCGCGGCAGGATGCTCAGAATCGAAGGAGAAGTAGAAAGTATAAGTTTCTGGGAAATAGAAGCAAGAGATAAACGGACAAATGCATCTATCATTTGTAAATACGCTCGCGGCGATGACCGTCATCACCCAGTTGGTTGGAAATTCACCAACAATAACAAAGCTTTACAAGCTGGAGACACGACTGTACAAATTGGGGACACAGTTCAATTCGAATCTAAAAAATGGACTTTGTACTGGGGGAAAGTACACTTCGAATCCTGCACGGTTAGTAAAAATTAAGAACCATCTCAGAAATGAAAACCAAACAGAATAGCCGAGAGACTTAGCAATTCTGGTGCGCATATATAGCTAAAGAAGACCGTCCTTGTGGCGGTCTTCTTTAGTGGGTTAACCAACGAAGAACTGAATGAGGCAGGTTTCCGAAATTCCGTCTATAGGTAATGAGTAAAGATTTTGTAGATTTACATATGGAGCAAAACCCTCTGCGCTCATTACATTGCCCTGTTTTCGTCTAGTCCGAGCGATAGTCATATTTTTTGAAGACTCTCCACAATGTGCTCGCTCGCTCCGTCTAGGCATCTCTATCCAAAGGAAAGACTTCGATGCGGCACAGGCGTAGTTCATATATCGCCTTCGCCGCTATTGGCTTTGGTCTTTTCACTTTCGTAGCGGATAACGGAAGCCTAATCATCGCTCTTCCGTCGATTGCCGATCACTTCGGGAGCGATCTGCCGACTACTCAATGGGCGCTGGTTGGGTATGTCCTTGCGATAAGCGTCTCTCTGCTGCCGATGGGTCGTCTGGCGGATCTGATTGGTCTCAAGCCCGTTTACATCGCTGGATTCGCCGTTTTCGTCATCAGCGGAGTCATAGCCGGGTTCGCGCCAAGCATGGCAGTTCTCATCGGCGCCTGCGTGCTGCATGGTTTGGGCGCGGGCATGACGCAGGGTACTTCTATGGCGATGTCGATTGCCGCTTTTCCTGTATCCGAGCGCGGCAGAGTGTTGGGGCTGTACATGGGCGTGGTGGGCATCGGGAGCGTGTTTGGCCCGGCTGCGGGCGGAATCGTGATAGACCTGTTCGGCTGGCGGTGGGTGTTTCTCGGCGGCGCGCTGCTAGGCGCTGTCGCTGCGCTTGCCACCGTCGTTTCGGTTCCTGCGAGGCGTCGGGAGACGGCCGCTCGCGGTCGTTCTGCGAGGTTCGATGGGCTTGGCGCGCTGCTCTCCGCGAGTGCGCTGGCGGTATTTCTTCAGGCGATGACATGGGCGCCGGAAATGGGGTATGGGTCTCCGTATATCGTTTTGGCGTTCGTTTGCGCCGCCGCGCTGCTCGGAGGGTTCGTCGTTCGGGAGATGCGTTTTGCTTCTCCCTTATTGGATTTGCGGCTGTTCCGTAATCGCGATTTTCGTATCGGGATACTGTCTGCATTCATACACTTCGCCGGCACGACTTCGGCATGGTTTCTGATGCCCTTCTATTTACAAGTGGCGCTGGGCTATTCGCCGGGCAAGGTAGGGCTAATATCCGCGCTGAGCTATGTCGCTATGGCTGTCGTAGGCCCCATCTCCGGCAGATTCTCGGACAGGTTCGGGCGGCGAGTGTTCACTGTGGGCGGATTGCTGATTACGACTGCCGGTATCCTCACGCTATCGACGCTTGGGCGAGATTCCTCGATTATAGTTGCCATGCTTGGGATGATATTGCAGAGTATCGGCATTGGCGCATTCGTTCCGCCCAACAACGGGTTGGTGCTGGGCGCGGTGAGCAGCGAGAAACACGCTGTCATATCGGGGTTCTTGAATTTGGTGCGCAACTCCTCCAATGTAACGAGCGTGGCAGTTGCCACCGCCATAGTTACCGCAACTATGGCGGCGCAAGGATACCCGCCAACACTTGCGGCGGTGACGGAGGGAGAATCCGCCGGGCTGATTGGGTCTTTCCTACTCGGCCTGCGGTATGTGTATCTGTCGATGGCGGCGCTTCTGATCATCGGGATTGCCTATACTGCGACAGCCAGAGTCGGTGACGCTTCGACAGCGAATTCTGGATAAAAAACCAACTGGAGACAATATGAATACCATGTCTAAGAAGTGTGATTGTGCTATGATTATGTATCCTGCCAATGGGCGATTTTAACTGTGGGCCGGTAGCTCAGTTTGGTCAGAGCACCGGACTTTTAATCCGGGTGTCCTGGGTTCGAATCCCAGCCGGCTCACCAGACCGAATAAGCCTGAGGGTATCTGCGCCGTGCGTTGTCGTCCGAGTTAGAACCCATTATGATAATCGAAGATCAGAAGGCAGCCAATGCCGAAGATGGTTTCGTGATTACACCCCCTAGCGTATCGGTAATAATTCCGGCTCGTAATGCGAAATCTACTATTATGCCTACCCTAGATTCGATATTCGCTCAGAACTACGAAGGGCAGATAGAGGTTGTCGTTGCCGATGGCGATGATACTCCATACATGTCCGAGACTATCCGGGAGTCTTATCCGGATGTGAGAGTGATTCCCAATCCCGAAAAAGCCCTCGCACCCGGGGCCAATGCGGCATTTCGGGCAGCAACCGGAGACATCATGGTGCGATGCGACGCGCATACGGTTTTTCCTGCCGATTATGTGCGCCGCGCTGTCGAAACGCTGGAACGAACTGGGGCGGCAAATATCGGAGGACGGCAACTGGCAGTAGGAGAGACGATGTTCGAGCGGGGAGTGGCGATAGCCATGACTACCCCGCTGGGAGTAGGCGACTCTCGCCACCGTCTTGGAGGAACCGAAGGCCCCTCCGACACCGCCTTTCTGGGCGTGTTCAGACGCGAGATGCTGGATGATATGGGAGGAGGGTATTCCAACCTCGCAAGAAACCAGGATTACGAACTAAATTACAGATTGCGCAAGCGCGGGAAGACCGTGTGGTTCGACCCCGAACTGGTGGTGCAGTACCGACCCCGCGGCACTCTCTGGGCGCTGATACGGCAGTATTTCAATGCCGGACGAGGCAAATCTCTGGTTATACTAAAGCATCCGGGATCGGTTCGACCGCGCCACCTTGCCGCTCCTATACTAACGCTGGGCTTGGCGATCGGGCTTGCGTTGACCGCGCTTGAATTTCCGTGGCTGTTGGCGGCGCTGCTGCTTGCCTACATTCCGACTCTCTTGGCGGGGTCTGCTGTCGTGGGCTTTCGTCGAAGGGATTCTGCTGCTGTCCTCCTTCCGCTCATATTGGTATCCATGCATCTCAGTTGGGGAATAGGCTTCTTTATACCCCCGAGGCCACAGCCATCATCTAAGAGAGATGAGTGAACTCTGACCACCTGGCCCCATTGGCAAAGTCAATATATCTGGGGGTTCGGCATCGGGTTTGCCAACTAGTGATATGCTCCAATCCAAATCAGTAACCGCAGACGAGCTAGATGCTTCTAGCGCAACTACTGGTGGGCAAGATGTATCTGTAATGTTCCTGACCCTGTCCAGTATGGCCGTAATGACCATTCTGATACAGGGGATGTTGGCCTATATGCTCCTGCCCGAAGGAAGGGGCGCATATGCCGTGTGCATCGTGTTTGGGACTCTGTCGGGTTTGATTTTCACACCCGGCGCGCAGCAGGGCGCGCAGTATTTCGTGGCGGCGCGGCAGCTGAGCGTTTCGCAAGGGGTGTCCTGCGCTCTGCTCATTAGCCTCGTCGGGGGAGGATTGGCCGCCGCGTTGGCTGTCCCGCTGATATACAGCGACATAACATATTTTCAACAGGCGGAGACGCGCACATTTTTCCTGACGCTGACGCTAGTTCCACTGACGGCTATTTCTCTCTCGCTCGATCATCAACTCGTCGCGCTCAGGCGTTTCAGGCGTCTGGCGGTCTTTTCGATATTCCGTGTCGCGGCGAATGTCTTCTCTATCCTGATTCTCGTATGGGGCTTGGGGTTTGGGGTGGGTGGCGCTATCATCGCCTTCGCCGTCGGTCACTGCGTCATGATTGCCGTATGCTCATGGGATTTGCGGAGACATTGCGGTCTGACTTTGGAGATACCGGATCGCCTGAGTTTCACCCGTATTTTGGGTTATGGCCTGAAATATCATGCCGCGCGGATCGGAAACTCGATCGGGCCGCATATCGCAGTCGCCATATTGGGGCTAATCGCAAGCCAGTCCGAGATCGGGCTGTTCTCCGCGGCGAGCGCGCTCATGCTTGGGTTCATGATGATCTCCAACGCGGTCGGCAACGCGCTGCTTCCTCGTGTCGCAGGTAGGGAGCGCGCCGAGATGGTTGCGCTCTGTCTGCGCTTTGTCTGCGCGGGTACAGCCGCTTCCCTGATCGTCTTGCTCGCAATCAGCGCGCCGCTGGTGCGTCTCTTACTCTCGGAATCCTTTACGCCGATAGTTCCACTCCTGTGGATACTCGCGCCGGGGATACTCGCCTATGCCATAGCGGGGATACTCATGACGCACTTCAAGGGCGCTAACCGTCCGGATATCTGTTCGTGGGCGACTTCGCTTGGGTTATGTGTCAATGCCGGTACGCTACTTTTGCTCTATCCAACACTCGGAATCGAGGCGGCGGCCTGGGCGATGAGCGCCGGCATGTTATGCAGTTGCTTGCTCCTTGCGGTAATCTTTCACAGAACGACGCGAATATCTTTGATTGCGGCATGGTTCCCTAAACGCGGCGACGCGGCTTTTCTGTGGAACGCAGGTCGATCCGTGCTGTCCGGCGGGGTCCGGCGATGATGGAGGCAATCGGCCTGTGAGACGGCTATCGCTCTAAAACACACCCACACGAAGCTGGCTAAAATATCGCGCAAAGGACAAGATCGAGATATGAAACTGTTCGGGTTAACCGACCAGATGACCAGATGATAGTTCATCGTGAATATATGAGAGCCGCGAAATGAGCCAGAACGAAAGCCGAAAACCGAACATCCTGCTCATTGCCCCGATACAAAAATCAGGGGCGTCCGAGACCAATGTAGTCGGGGGCAACAAGGTTATGGCGGATGAGCAGGTGCGCGAATTGAGCTTGCGAGGTTTCGGTGTGGATGTCATCGACACTTCGCGGAGCGTAACCAATATGCCTGCTTGGAAAACCCGCGCTCTTCGCATGATGGTGTTTATGCGAATAATGAGTGGCGTGATGAAGAAGTCGTGGCGTTCCGATATAGTGTTTCTCATCATTCCGCCCTATTCGACGCTGCCTCTGGCCGCGATTTTATGGGTGATTTGCAAGATGACGCGCACATCCTTGGCGTTGCGCATTACAGGCAACGGCATGATGGAAAATTACCAGAAATATAGTCTGCTTTCGCGTTGGCTTGCCAACCGCACCTATATGAAATCTGCACTGGTGTATATGGAGACTCAGTATCTGCAGCGATGCTTCGACAGCCGCGCCAACTTTCGCTGGTTCCCGAATACGCGAGACCTCCGGGCGCCCGGGCGTATCGAACGCGATAATGTGAATAAGCTTATTTTTCTCTCGCGCTTGGAGATGGACAAGGGGTTGTCCGAAGCGCTGGAAGCAAGTCGCCATCTGCCTGAAGACTGTCATCTCGATGTGTTCGGGCCCGGAGTGTCAGACACGGACTTTTCCCTTTTCGACGACCACCCCAGGGCAACCTACCGCGGCGTTCTGGATCCGTCTGAAATACCCCAGGTTATGAGCGGATACGACCTGCTGGTGTATCCCAGCTATTGCAGGTTCGAGGGCTATCCCGGTTCCATTCTCGAAGCCTTCCAGTGCGGCGTGCCTGTTGTGGCTGCTAGATGGGGCGGCGTTCCCGAGCTAATAGAACATGAAGAGAGCGGGCTGCTGGTGGAACCTCGTTCCGCCGCAGAGGTCGAATTCGCAATCGAGAGGCTTCTGAAACAGCCTGAGCTGTACCGTCGCCTGTGCGAGGGGGCCACACGGCGAGGAGAGGATTTCCGCAGCGCAAATTGGTATGACCGCATGGCTTCGGATCTGCGCGGCCTGTGTCGGAAATAGTCGTGACCAGCGCCGCGCCAGAATAGGGAAATATAGGAGCGAAATATCTTGGAACTAAGAATGCAAGCGGAGTTTCGTGTCTGCCCGAGACACGCGCAGTGCGTATCCTTCTCTCCTGATGGACAGGAGATGGTTACTGCGGGCATGGACGCCCTTGCGCAGGTATGGTCAGTCTCCTCTTTCGAGCATGTTCGGACTTTCGAGGGGCATGACAAGAGCGTAAACGCTGTCGGATTGTCTCCAGACGGGGAACTCGCCGTTACCGGATCTTCCGATCGGTCGGTCATCGTTTGGGATTATCGGACTTGTGAACAGCTGTCGAGGATGACGGGTTTTCGTAATACCGTAGCTGCTGCCGCATTCTCCCCCGCCGGCGATGTTGCCGCGTTCTCTTCATACGATGGAAGAGTCGGGCTGTGGCGTCGCGGCTCGGATAGTCTGGAGATATTTCGCGCGCATGCCAGACATGTTACTTCGGTAAGTTTCTCGCCGGATAGCAGTATGCTTGCAACTGCCGGAATCGGCAATGTCGTGAAGGTTTGGGATGTGGCGTCGGGTGAGGCGAGGGCCGAGACCGAAGCCCCTGGCGACGCGGCGATTAGCTGCCGTTTTCTCGACAGCGAGAATCTGTTCTGTATGTCCTATGAGGGGCATGTATCTATTTTGTCAGGCCTGTCGGAGAATCGTCTCGAACTGACACATTCCAGAGAGATCGGCGGCCCTCCGCCTGCGTCGATGACAACCATACCCGGAACTTCGATGCTGTGGTGCTCGGTTCAGGGTGGTGTCAGAGCGCTGGATTTGGATGCTCTCGAGGTAGTAGCGGAGGCGAGGACGAAGATCAAGGGTATGTACGGCGTAGGATGCTCTCCGGACGGGAGTTTGCTTGCGGCGGTGGGCGCTGACGGCAGGTGCCGCGTGTGGAGCTTGGAAGTCTGATATGTTCAGCCTTCCGATATGATGCGCCCCTCGTTGACGACGATCCTGCGTCCGGACATGCCGCTGAATATCTCCGACTGCGCCGGCTCTGCCGTCGTTACTAGCGCCTGTTCGTAGAGCGCGGCTCTTTCCAAAACCTGGCGGCGGCGGGATGTGTCGAGTTCGGACATGACATCGTCCAACAGTATCACTGGATGTTCGCCGGTGGATTCGGCAAGCAGCTGAGCTTCGCCGAGACGCATCGCCAGCGCCACGGTCCTGGCCTGTCCGCGCGATGCATAAGTTCCGACTTCCACTCCGCCGACTTTTATTGCTATATCGTCACGATGTGGCCCGATCAGGCTGTGTCCTACCGCCATCTCTCGCCTTCTGTAACTCTGCGCCGTCGCCAGAAACGATTCCGAAATCTCCCCAATATCCGCGTTCTGACCAACAGACACGGATGGGATATATGTCAGTCGGAGAGGGTCTGCCGCGCCGCTCAGTTGGCTATGTATCGGTTTTGCTCGCTCGTCGAGTCTGCGGATGGCGCGCGCGCGGGCAGACATGATGCGCGCCGCATGCTCCGCGAGCTGTACATCCCAGGGCTGCAGTTCCCCTTCGATGGAGGTTCGGCCACGCGCGGACTTCAGCAGACGGTTTCTCTGCGTTAGGATGCGCTGGCATGTCAGCGCATCGGCAAGATACTCACGCGACATTTGGGAGATCAGTATGTCGATATATCGGCGTCGGACGGACGGGGAGCCGCTAGTTAGCCGAATATCCTCAGCGGTGAACAGGACGGCCTTGAACAGCCCAACGAAGTCAGCCGATCTTCTCGGCACGCCGTTGACTCGAAAAGTCTTTTGTATGCGCGGCGAGGCGAGTTTCTGCGTCGCAGCCGAAGTCGCAGACCAGTCGATCTGGAGGCGGAGAGCGCCTACGCCACTCGATATATCTCCGGCGATTTGCGCGTGAAGGGGAATCTCATCGAACGCCTTCGTTCTGACCAGCTCGCGTTCAGTAGAAGCGCGCGGAGACCTGCCTATCGACATCAGATGCAGCGACTCTAGGAGATTCGTCTTCCCGTTGCCGTTGGCGCCTTCAATCAGCGTAATGCCCTTGCCGAGGCGCAGGTCGAGTCTGGGATAGTTGCGAAAGTTGGTGAGTTTCAGTTCGCGGACACGGATCCGGGCCACCTCCGCGCTGCTTAACGCTTGCGAGCCAATTCTAACACAGTATCGGCCCTCGATTCTCGAGGGTATCTGTTTGTGGGCATCACCTCGCAAAATCCGGGAGAGTGTATGGCGTGATATAATCGCCCCAAATCGCCTATATAGGAACTGTCCATGCTCAGTAGAGATGGTTTGTTTGGGCGCGGTCATGGACTTTGCGCCAGTCAGATAGAGGTTTCTACCGGTATAGGGATCTGACTGTTTCAGAGGGAGGGCAAAATGAAGTTTTGCTACGCTTTTAGACGAGCCACTTTTTACCCGTTTATGGCAGGCGCGGCTTGGGATATTCCATCCGACCCCAAGACTCGCACCGAATATCTGGGGAAAGTGCGTGATATGGGGTTCGATGGCATCGAGCTAGGGTTCGAGGCTTTTGGCGGCTTCGAGGCGACAGAGGAGACTGCCAAAGGCTTCCAAGCCGCGCTTTCGGACGCCGGCGCGCCATGCGTGGCTATACGCGCAGGCGGCGGATTGTGCCAGCCTAGCGTTGCTGCGGAGAATCGGAGGCGTCTCGAAAAGGCGGTCGAAATTGCTGGTTGGACAGGTGTAGGCGTCGTGAACACCGCGCTTGGCAGCCCGCCGCGAGATTCTACGCTGGATACCGGGCCGAGCGGCGAACGCTCATCGCACGGGTCGAGCGCGCTGGCGACGGGAGAAGACTTCATCCGCACCGCGACGGCTTTGCGAGCAGTCGGCGCAATGGCCGGCGATGTCGGCGCGGACATTACGATCGAAGTTCATCAGCACTCCATCGCCGACAACTCATGGTCCACGCTACATCTGCTGGAGCTTACGGATAGTCCTCATGTGTTTGCCAACCCGGATTTGGGCAATGTGTTGTGGACATACGAAGAGCCGGAGGAGACTTCGGAGGAGTGTATATCCGCGCTCGCGTCGCGCTCTAGGTATTGGCATTGCAAGAGCCTTCAGCGCGTACATGTACCGGAGCTGAACCACTCTTACTTCATCAGAACCGCTCTGCCGGACGGCGATATAGACTACCGCTTCGCGCTCTCGGCGATGCACGAGGCGGGGTACGAAGGCTACTTCGCCCTAGAGGGTACCAACACCGGCGACCAGCTTCATAAGGATGGGCGGAGCGTCGAATACATCAGAGGGATTATGGCGGAGCTGGAGGACTGAGACTAGAGAGGCCTTAGGCGAGATCAGTCGGCAGTCGGCAGTTGGCAATCGGCTGCTGACTGGATGTGACTAGTCGAATTGGCGATGGTGTTGGCATGCTCGTATATCAGGCGCTCAGGGCTGAGCCGACGATTATCTTTTCCATGGCGATGCTCAGCTCTGTCGCTTCGTCCAGCCTCTGGTGGTTGCCGATGGTCGCCATGAAAACTACGCCGAGAACTCTGCCCACTCTGAAATCGACGATGGTAGATGAGATGATGCGCCCGGAGCTGTCGTGCAGTGTTTGGAGGGCGACGGCTTCATCGTAGAATCCTTTCGGATCGAGTCGAGTCGCGTTTAGCAGTTTCTGCCCCTCGCCGACTTCCATACCTATGTTCCGCTCGAAGTCGGCGAGGAATATATCGTGCATCCAGTCGTGAACGCCTTGCGGCGTGTCGAACAGGTGGGCGACTGAGCCGAATATGAAGTCCGCTCCGTCTGCGGCCGATCTTCGTCTAGGCATACCGAACTCTCGCACGAAACCGGTTATGCGTCCGATCTCACGAAAGCGCTCTTCCGTTGCGTCCGCGAATCCTTGCTCTGCCATAGTGCGATTGTCGAGCAGTCTTTCTGATAACAGCGTGTAATCTGTGTATTTGGGTGGCAGATCTTCGTCCGATAGAACCATGTCGGGCAAATCGGCCTCCGAGAGCTGGAATGTAGAACTGGATATGCGGTCGGGCATTCGTCTGCTCCTGTGACGGCGGTAATACTTGGCTTCGTTGGGCCTGGCTCTGGACGGCCATCTCACCCAACTTACAGGTTGCATATATGTAAGGCAACGAGCCTGTAGCTTTCATCCCGCCCATATCTCTATCATTATTCTTTGCCACATCGGACTGGAGCGGCTGTCGGGTCGATGCCATCGTGCCGATTGGCTGCCGGGTGAATTAGTCGTTATGAGCGTTATTCTAGCCTGCCATGCCGATCTTAGGCATTGTATTGTACTTTTGCCAAACGCACATATGTGCTATAGTTTAGTTCACGCCTAACATCTCGTCTCTGTGGGAACGAAAGTCAGTCGAGAGGGGCTGGAGCAGCCTTGTCGAGCAAGCCGCCTCCATCAGAATGATGGGGTCAGACCGAATATGCATGCTGCTGGGCTGTAATACACGAGGAGTTTGACCTTTATGGAATACGCAGTCGAAACCCGCGCCATCGCGAGGAGATATGGCGAAGTGCGCGCGGTGGATGGGATAGATCTGAGGATACCGAAAGGGGAGATATACGGCTTTCTTGGCCCGAACGGGGCTGGCAAAACCACTCTGGTTCGGATGCTGATAACCCTGCTGATGCCGACGGAGGGTTCTGCGACGGTTGCAGGTTACGATTTAGTACGCGAGCCGAACGATATACGGCTTCGTATCGGCGCGGCGCTTCAGGACGCGGCTCTCGACCCGAAGCAGACGGGGCGCGAGATTCTGCGGCTTCAAGCGCGTCTCTACGGACTGTCCGGCCGCGAGGTGGATTCGAGATTGGTGGATCTGGCAGACCTCATCCACATCGGAGACGCGATAGATCGTTTCGTCGGCACCTACTCCGGTGGGATGAAGCGTCGTCTGGATCTAGCCGCTGCGCTGATACACAACCCTGAGATTCTATTTCTGGACGAGCCGACGACTGGGCTCGATCCGATAAGTAGGGCGCGTGTATGGGAGGAGGTTCGACGGGTAAACCGCGAGCATGGCGTTACCATTTTTCTCACTACGCAATATCTGGAAGAGGCGGACGAGCTGGCGGACCGTGTAGGCATCATCAACCACGGTCTGCTAATGGCAGAGGGTACGCCGGACGATCTCAAGCATTCGCTGGGGAGTGATGTGATAATCGCGCGAGTTGTGAATGAGGATGGAAATTCGGACAGGGCGATGAAGACGCTCGCCGGACTCGCCGGAGTCGATGGCGTGGAGGTCTCTGGCAGTGAGGTGATCGTACAGGTGGAGAATGGCGCGGCGGCTATCAGCAGAGTAGCTATCGCGCTTGCCGAATCCGGTATAGAAGTTTCTGAAATAACCCTGCGTACACCCACGCTCGACGATGTTTTCTTGAGGGTAGCCGGCGCGCGCATGGAGGAAGAGGCGGAGACAGATGCGGACGACTAGAAGCAATTCGAGACGATACGAATAGCGCGGATAGAAAGCGTCGAATCATCGACATAGCCCGACAATTTATCGAAGGAGGCATGCAAATTGAGCTATCAGGCAGTCGTGGAGCGGGATGTTCACGCCAGAAAAGCGGGATTTCTGTCCGATGTAATCTCCGTTGCAATCAGGGCGCTCAGGTCTATTCCGCGCGACCCGGAGGCTATATATCCGGCGCTTATCATTCCCGTGTTCTTTTACGCTATCAACATAGGCGCGCTGCAGGATATGGCTGAGAATATCCCGGGCGTCGATTACAAGGCGTTTCAGCTTCCAGTGGCGATTGTCTTTGCCGTAACCGGAATATCGCGGGCGGTAACACTGGTTACCGATATACAAACTGGCTATTTCGACCGCCTTGCGATGACTCCAGTAAGTCGCCTTGCGCTCTTGCTGGGTCTGACGGTGGCGGATTTCACGCTGGTAGTCCTGCTGACACTGCCGGTAGTCGTCATTGGTTTCATAGTTGGCGTAACCTTCGAGTCGGGGCCGCTCGGTTTGCTCCTGTTCATATTCATGTCAGGCCTGTGGGGGCTGGTCTTTACCGGGTTCCCGTATGCAATCGCGCTGAAGACTGGCAATCCGGCGGCGGTGAACTCCAGCTTCCTGCTGTTCTTCCCGTTCGTGTTCTTGACGACAGTGTTCGTGCCGAAGCAGGCGATGACGGGCTGGCTTTCGACAGTGGCCGATTACAACCCGGTGACATACCTGCTGGACGCGCTGCGCTCGCTCATAACTGTTGGCTGGGATGCCGAAGCGCTGCTGGGAGGATTTGCCTGTATAGCCGGAGTTGGGCTGGTAAGTGGCACTCTGGCGCTGACTGCGCTGCGCGGACGGACACGGCGGCGGTGATGCCAGGAGGATGTCGAAGGTTTACCGATAACGACGGACGCCGCGCGCGGATATGGAACCGAGTATCTCCGACCGCCTCCCATGCCAGTGTATGGCGAGGTAATGTCGCGCTCTGGTTACGGCTAGATATAGCAGCTTCTTGTTGAACAGAGTGTCGCTGAACGCATCGTTGACGCCCATGACGATGACAGCATCGTATTCGAGGCCCTTGGCATCGGGTATTCGCGCTATGACGGTGCTGGATTCGCTGTGCTGTTCTTGGTCTATCCGCGTTATGTCATTGATGTCTCGCTCTTTGCAGAACTCTTGGAATCGATTGATGTTCCGCTGATCTCGAACCAGAATCGCAATCGTGGCATCCTGCATGCCGTCCATGTTTCTGATGCGCCGCAAATCTTCGGCGACACCGGCGTACATATCCGCCGCGCTTCTATGCTGCCTATATTCGACTGGGTGGCCGTCGCGCTCGAAGGCTATTGGGGCGAGGATGTTTGCATCGAAAGTTCGCAGAATCCGATTGTTGAATCTGGTTATCTGTTTGTTCGCCCTGTAAGTTCGTCGCGCGCGCTGGACTTCGATTTCGGAGCGTCCGAACACGCGCTCTATCTCTCGCCAGCTTCCGACGCCGCGGTAGGGTGTGAGTCTTTGCGCGGTATCCCCTAGAACTGTGAGCCAGTTATTGGCGGAACTTGCGCGGAGCAGTCCGAACTCGATAGGGGAGATGTCCTGCGCTTCGTCTATGACGATGTGGCGATAGTAGCTCTCGATAGTGCCGTTTAGCAGATTGTCGAGATGCGCGAGCGCGCCTATATCGGAATCGTCGAAGATGAGTCCGCGCCTTTGGATCTGTTCCGCCGAATTGGCGAGCGCGGCGGCGATGTCTTCCGGCATACTCTCCGAATCCGACAGCATCGCGAGATACTCGGCCCTGAAGTCGATGCGATTCCATGCTACATCACACCATCGCGCCACTGCGCCGCGGATTCTGTCGTATTCCTCACTGCTGGGCTGTCTGCGTCTGGGGTTGTCTGCGTACTGTATCTCACGCGCGATTCTGTCGATGAACACTTCCCGTCGCCGGTTCAGATGCCGTCCGCGTTCGGAGGTCGGCAGCGCTTCGAGCAGAGCGGCGCGTATGGATTCTTCTGACACGCCGGTAAATCTCTTGTCGCTGGGGGTTATCGCTCGCAGCCGGCGACATGCTCGCCTAATATCGGTGGCGAGCGCGTTCACTCTTTTGTCGATGGTGTCAGCCATTGCGAGCGATCCCTTGAATGTCTCGGCGCGTCCGTCGTAGCTACGCAGTTCGCCAAAGTTCAGCAGATCGTTCCAGATGCGTGGTCTGGTGCTCGGTCGAACTGACAGCTTTCCGATTAGCCAGTCGCTGAACTTGACGCGGGCGATATTCTCTTGCAGCCCTAGGTTGGGCAATATATCCGCCGCGTATTCGAGGAATGCCTGCGATGGGCCGACGAACAGCGTGGTCTGTGGCGTGGGGCGTTCGCGCTCCGGGATGTGGCTGAATGGAGATAGCAGATAGGCGATTCGGTGCAGACCGATTTCGCTCTTGCCGCTGCCAGCCGCGCCCTGCACGATGAGGACGCTGTCTTCGACATTGGCGATGTTTTCGTACTGGTCTGGCTCGATTGTTTCGACGATGATCTGAAGATGGCTGGAGCTGCCGCTTCCTTCGCTGAGGGACTCGCGCAGAGCGTCGTCTGCCTTTGTTGTTGGTGTCTGGCTTACGGCCGTAGCGTCGTCCTCCATGCTAGGTAAATCGCGCGACGAATCCTGCAGAGTGTCGTCTGCCTCTGTTGTTGGTGTCTGGCTTACGGCCGTAGTGTCGTCTGCCTTTGGAGGTGTTGGGAGATTGCGTCGGAACACATCGGACACATTTTCCAGCCGTCGGTCGCGTATCTTTATGTGCCGCTTGAGATCGACGCGCGTTGCGATATAGCCCTTGGGGGCGGTATAGCCATCTTCGTAGCTCGGCGTGTACCAAAGTTTTCCGACGGGGGCAGTCCATGCGAAGACATCTTTGCCTTGGATGAAAGATATTCCGAGGTAGATAGTCTTGGAAGGAGATTCGTCGTCGCTGGGTGGCTGTTCTCCGTTGGTCTCTTTTGGATTTTTGTGAATATAGTCGAGGCGTCCGAAGTATGGCTGGTCGAGCGCGGCAGCCAGCGAGTCGGCGTTCTGGAGGAGAATCTTCTGGATTCCCTCAGCCGCTTCGTAATCCGCCGCGCTCGCAGGCATCCGGTCACTCAGTTCGGTGCGACGCTCTTCGATGTGCTGTATCACATCCGCCAGCTTGCGGGATTCTTCGTCGTAGGCTGTAATATCGCGGCTTTGGATTTCGATCCCTCCTGAGCGCTGGGACATATGATTTTCTCTTCTCTAGGCCCTCTCCCCAATCGATGTTGTGGGAGAGGCCTTTGTGTCGGCTGGATCGCTGGCTTTTAGATCGATTTCACCTAATTTCGGCTATACCACTCGAACCATTGGAACCAGCGGATGTCATCCTGAAGTCTTGAATTTGCGGCTCGGTAACGGTCACCGTGTCCGATGTGCCATATCCAATGCTTTCGGCACCAGTATGCCTGCATGTCTGGGCAGGCATACTGGTATGTGTGATCGCGCGCGGCCTCTTTAGCTTCTATCTCTTCGAATTTCATTTTGTGCGTACAAGATGATTTATGAGGTGTATATCCGATGTACCGGAAAGATTCGAGGCGCTGCTTATAGATTTCTCTTCGTGAGTCGCTGTTCTTGTGATCACCGATGCGCTTGTTTACCATGGGACATTTCCCTCCTCTTCTTCTAAATCTTTGTCCGCATCTACTACTGTCTGGGATGGTCGTTCTGTCAGCTGCCACATTCCATTGCCATTACTTTCGAATCTGGGATCCAAGCTGAGATGCGCGCCTACATTGTTCAACGGGTCTTTGCCGCCGATTACTATCCTATTTTTCACGAGCATGTCGTGAATATCTCTGCGATGGAGTGGGTCATTTGCGGTAAGAAGGATGTCGTATATCGCATCTCGAAGTGGATGCGCCGAATTCGATGGCTGTGTATGCTCTGCGGTTTGCGTTGAGACAGGAACAAGGTCTTTCGGATTTTGGAACAGCGCTAAAGTCACTTCTACGGCGCTCCGCTGCTCGATGGCGAGTTGTTTCTGTTTTTCCAGTCCGTCTATTTCTGCTGTCAAACGCTCGATCTGAGCCGCGAGCTCACTTGTGACGATAGAAGATCTGCTATTGTCCATTGTGGATTCCTAGTGTGCTGTTATTGTGATTTGTGTAGTTGTAGCCAGGTCAGAGACACAACTAGATACTATTGTCACATCTGTGTGCCTGTACACAATTCAGGTTTTTAGACAATTGTGTCCAATCTATCATCAATATAGTGTCTGTCAATACTAAAATTCGGCCTTATTTATCCGAATTCTGGAAATTGCACACTGCTACATGCTATATCCAGCCCGCTGCTATCTTGCTGGCAAGGGTTGCTGATATATAGACAAATAGAATTGCGATTATCTCATTGTGTTATTTTGTGTAATAAGGGAGATGAGATTCATACCTTCCCTCGGTAATCTCGTCGATGTTTCGGGCAGAACACAAGCGCTGCCGGCGTCTCGCGCGTGGCAGAGTTGTAAACACGAATGGGGAAGATACGAGAAAGGGCGGAGCCTATATTACAGGCTCCGCCCTTTCTTCTTTCGTTGGCGGTATCCGCCGCTAAGTAATTCCTAAGTGGTGAAGAGTATCGGATTGCGCATCGGCGGGGCTATCTGGTCTTCGGAGAGTTCGTATGCCTCTTTCTTGTACACCTGTATGCGGTGCTGTCCGAAGTCGCAGATGAAGAGGCGGAAGTCGGAATCGACGCGCACTCGGCAGGGCGCGTTCAGCCGGCGTGTCGGCTCTAGGTCGGTCATATCCCGCAGACGCAGCGTGATCGCGTTGGCAAGTATGTACTGCCGGCCAGAACGCGACAGGTTCGCGTCGCCGATGAACTGCTCGATGTAGCGACCTTCGCTGTTGAACAGCTGTACCCTGTCGTTCAGCCAGTCTGCGACATATATATCGCCGTGCGCGTCCACAGTTACTGAGGCAGGACGGTTGAACTGCCCCTTGCCATCTCCGGATTCTCCGAAGGACATTACGAAGTTGCCTTCGGCGTCGAACTTCTGCACACGGTCGTTGCGCCAGTCCGCGACATACACATCGCCCATCTCATCTACTGCGACTCCCCATGGCATGTTCATCTGGCCGTCGCCGTCACCCTGTTCGCCACCGATGGTCTGTAGGTGCTTGCCGTCCTGTGAGAAGCGCTGTATGCGATGGTTCATCGTGTCTGAGATGACGATGTTGCCATCGGCATCGAAGTCCATAGACGATGGTCTGTCGAGCTGCCCGGTATCCGAACCCGTTTCGCCCCAGCTGCCGAGGATGTTGCCGTCTTTGTCCATTACCGTGACGGTGCTCTTGGCCTCGTCCGAGACATATAGTCTCTCTTGGTCATCGACGAGCAGAGCGGTAGGCCATGTGAAGTTACCGGTCCCGCGCAGGCCGAGGTTTTCGTCGTCCCAGCTGATGACGCGGATTTCGGTGCCGAGACCGCCGCGGGTTAGAACATAGATGTTTTCTTTGCCGAATCCGATATCAACGGGGTTGGATGTTACCCGACGCTGTCCCAAAGTCATATGGAAGGGAAATCCAGATCTCAGCAGAGCATATGGTCTTGTTGTCATTTTCGTTCGACCTCTGGTGCAGGCAAAATGCGTCGGGATCGGCGAGGGCGCAATCTTTTCCGGCGCGCCCGAACCCCGATACCCGACGCCTAGGGATCCTTATCTGAAGGGGTTTATCTGTTCGTAGTGTCCGTTGACGATAGCGGGAGCTTCGACGCTCAGCCACTGTTCTAGCATAGTGCCGTATATTCCGCGATAGTCGATGGTGTGCGCCATATCCTCGCCGTTTTCCCAATGGGAGCGTTCGAGCGATGGATATTCGGAGTACAGACCGCCGGCGACTGGCTTGCCGATGATGAACGCGCCTCCGCCGGAGCCGTGATCTGTGCCGGAGCCGTTGTCGTAGATGCGCCGTCCGAACTCGGTGAATACGAGCATGACGACATTGTCATCGGCATCGTGTTCGGCTAGATCGTCGAAAAAGTCATGTATGGCGCCGGAGAGATCGCCGATCAGTTTCGGATGCGTCGGCACTTCGTTGGCGTGTGTGTCGTATCCGCCGTGCGAGGTGTAGAAGATGCGCGTGCCGAGATCTGCGGTGTGGACGCGGGCGACATCTCGCAGGCTTTTGGCTATCGAGTTGTCGGCGTATTCGATGGTGGATTCGTACTGCTCGGGGGCGGCCTTGATCATGTCCGCGCCGGAGAGGACATCCTGCCCAGTTCGGGAGAGATATTCCATTACAGGGCCGGAGCCGATGGCAGGGCCGTACATCTGCTTGAAGATGTCCAGAGCCTGATTGCGTTGGTCTTCCGCGTCGATGCCTGTCATCAGGCCATAGTTGTCCAGATTGGATACGCTGGTTACAGGGACGCCGGGCATCGACATTGCGCGCGGCAGTCCGACGCCGAAGTTGACCCCCGTTAGCGGATTTTCACCGGTCGGGTCCAGCTCTCGAATCGTCCGTCCAAGCCATCCAACAGTGGATACCTCGTTCGGCTCGCAAGTGTGCCATATGTCCATGCCGCGGAAGTGGGAGCGGCTGGAGTTGGGATAGCCTATACCCTGCACGATAGCGACCATGCCTCGGTCGTAAATATCCTTGAATGCCTCCATTTCTGGATGGAATGCCAGCGTGTCGTCTATTGGCAGAACTCGCTCTTGGGGTATTCCGACCAGTGGGCGATTGTCGTAATAGACGGGGTTGTTATATGGGATGACCGTGTTCATAAAGTCGTTGCCGCCGGTCAGCTGGACGACGACGAAGACAGGAGCTTTTTCGCTGCCGTTGCCTGCCATTGCTGGGTTCCTCCTGTGTTTTTATCGGATGCGGTGTTTGCGGTGAGAGAGGCTCTCACAGCTTTCACCGTCGCGCCTCTCACCGCAGATGGCCTATTTATGCGAACTGATACTCGCGGGACGCTACGATGAGCTGGAGCAGCCTAGATATATTGCCGGCGTTTTCTGTGCGGGATTCGTTGGTGCTGAGGTCCACATCGCCCACACTGTCGGCGTATGCGGACAGGGCAGAGCGGGTTTTGTCTCCCACTTCCAGTGGACCTACGAGGTCGAGGCAGCGATCTACGAGTTCGTCTGGTGAGAGCGTGCCGTTCTGCGCAAGCCTGTCGATTATGTCGCGGACGCCGGGCGCGGAGAGATCAGCGAACTGGTTGACCGCGAAGTTGACGCGTTCGTTGAGTGTTCCGCCGTCTATCCATTCGTGGCCGGTGTGCCAGCCTTCTACAGTTGGCGGGTTCATCAGTGACTGTCCCATCAGTGTCGTCGCGCTGCTGAGCGCGCCGACGGACTGTCCCGGCTTCGGCAGCCAGTCGTATGTGCCGACTAGCTTTATGGTGCCTGCCACGAGCTCTGCGGGGTTTTTCACCTTTCGGAATCGCGCCTGCTTGAAGAAGTCGGAGTTGAACATAGTCCGCAGCACGGGTTTTATCTTCCCATTGTTCTCCTGAAACGCCTCTACGAGCGCGTCTATGGCGTCTGGATCGTTGGGAGGCTCGATGCTCCATGACGGCACTTGCGGTTCGTCGGCGACGAAGAAGTTATACAGATGACGCGATATGAACCTGTAAGTCGGCTCCTGCTGCGCAACGATGTCAACGATGTCTTCGCCGTTGAGGTTGCCGGTGTGTCCGAGGAAAGTCTTTTCGCTGTCGTCGTGGTCGCTGTCGTCATACAAGAACTCGGATTCGTAGTGACCGAAGGGATATAGCGGAATTGGCTGGGTGAAAGTCCAGCCGGTGAAGGCGCGCGCCGCGTTTTTGATGTCGTCCTCGGTATAGTTCCCGACACCCATGCTGAAGAGCTCCAGCAGCTCGCGTCCCCAATTCTCGTTGGGTTGGTCGGAGTGGTTCTCGCAGTTGTCCAGCCAGTAGTTCATAGCCGGGTCTTTCGCCAGCTCCAGCAGTATGGCGCGCATGTCGGACATGCCTACATCTCGGAATGTTTCGATCTGGCGTATTATGGTCGGGCTGTGTTCGCTCTTGTACCATGCAGTTGCGAATACATGGTGCCAGAACAGCGCCATCTTCTCCTCCAAGGGTTTCTTGGAGTTGATCATACGCCATACCCAGCGGCCAGCCCAGAGCTGTACCGCGTCATTGTAGGAAAGTTCCAGATTGTATCGCTTGAGCGCATCCTCTTCGATGTCCTCGATCCGCTCGGGGTGGAGCAGGTCTTCCACGACCTCTTCATATGGTTTGTCCGCAATGCTCTCCAGCTCTGCGCGAGTCGCGCCGAACCCTGCGCGTCGCATCAAGTGAGAGACGAGAGCGAGATTATCGTTAGACATTGGTCAGCCCCTGTTTGGTATGTATTCTGGTTGCGCAGGCGTGTACATGCAATATCATAGAGTGCGCCCACAATCAAAGAGTATTGTACCCCAGCTCTATTCGGTATTCAACCAAATGGTACAATTATCTACATCTGCCGCCTACTAGGGGCTGCCTGAATTTGCATGTATATTATGTGTATAAGGAATGAAGGAGTAATAGATACGATGTCGAACAGAATCGCCGTGCTGGGCGTTGGAGCGATTGGCGGGATTATCGGCGGATACCTTACGCGGGATGGTCACGATGTCACATTGATAGATCAGTGGGGCGCGAATGTGGATGCGATACGCGCGAAGGGCTTGACTGTTTCGACGCAAGAGGGGGATTTCACGGTGCAGGCGAATGCCGTGCATCTGGGAGAGGTCTGCAACATATCGGAGCCGTTCGATGTCGTGTTTCTTGCGATGAAGTCCTACGATACGGAGTGGGCGACGCATTTCATCGCGCCGCATCTGTCGGGAAGCGGATTCATCGTCTCGGCGCAGAACGGCATCAATGACGAACGCATCGGCCCGATCGTCGGCTGGAGCCGCGTTTTGGGCTGTGTAATCACGCTTGGCGCGGGGATGTACGAGCCGGCGAATCCGATGCGGACCAGCGTTGCCGACCGCTTGGCGTTCACCGTCGGCGAGCCGAGCGGTGTCGAGTCGGGCAGGGCGCGCAGGGTTGCGGATATGCTGTCCGCTGTCGGCCCAACTAAGATAACATCCAATCTGTGGGGGCAGCGTTGGGCGAAGCTGGCGACTAACTCGATGGCGAATCCGATTTGCGCGCTTACGGGGCTAGGGTCTGCCGCCTCGCGCGATACGCCGGGCGTGGTGGATGTAACCATCCGCATCGGCGCGGAGGTGGTTCGTGTCGGATCCGCGCTTGGAGTCGATGTCGAGCCGATAAACGGAGTGGCCGCGTCGCAATATATAGACGCGACTGAGGACGCGACCGCGCTCGAAGACCTCAAATCACAACTTGCCGAGGGCGCGCGGGAGCTAGGCGTTGGCAGGCCGTCGATGCTTCAGGATGTGATGAAGGGACGGCGCACCGAGATCGAATATCTCGACGGATATGTGGTGGGAAGAGGCCGCGAAGTCGGCGTTCCAACCCCCGCTTGCGACCGTATAACCGGTCTCTTGAAGCGTGTCGAACGCGGCGAGCTGGAGTCGGATGCGGACAATATCCACCTGATGAGCGATTTCATGTAGGCCGGGTGAAATCGGATTACAGCAAAGCGCGTCTGACAGATCGCAAATCGGGGAAATCTAGAATCTAGAATCGAGGATAGATGGGTGATGGAGTGTTTCCAATATCCGAATCTCGATATCCGAATCCTGTGTTAAACTATGGCGCGGAGGAGGGAGATGCAGCACAGTCTCAGAGTACGCCGTCGGGCAGCTAGACACAGACGAATCCGAAGGGCAATACTTGCCTCGTTTCTGGCGGCAACGCTCGTATTTGGATTAGTGACGCCGGGACAGGAATACAGCGTCCTCGACCGGGTAGCGGTCATCGGCTTTTGTATATCCGTGATGATGTCTTCGGTGATGGGCGTTGTTATGATACCCTCGCCGTCGGATCCTCGTGATAACTCTCGTGGAATGTTGCCGGGCTTTGGGCGCAGAGCCGAGGAGGATGAACAGCAGCAAGGATCGTCTCTGTCGGATATGGATATCGACTCCGTTTCCCAACGCGGCGCGCCGCGCTGACTTCTTGCTCACCTGCCGCTCGATAATATCGCCGCCGAACACACGGCATATGGAGTTCAACTTTGTCTCAAGCCGTTCTCGATGAAATCCGCGTTTTGGAACTGTCCGATGGTATCGCCGCGCCGTATTGCGCCAAGATGCTGGTGGACTGCGGCGCGGAGGTGATCAGAGTCGAACCGCCCCGTCCGACGGCGCGGCCATACGCCCATATCAATAGCGCGGAGTATGACGCGCTCGAACTGCATCTAAATGCGAACAAAAAGTCCGTAACGATAGATCTCGATTTCGAGTGTGGACGGGAGATGCTGCTCTCGTTGGCGCTGCGTTGCGACGCGGTGATCGAGAGCATGGAACCGGGACGCGTCGATGGGCTGGGCATCGGGTACGACAGGCTGTCGGCGTCGAGGCCAGACATGGTTATGACCTCTGTAACCCCATTCGGACAGACGGGTCCATACAAAGATTGGGACTATACAGAGCTGACGATTTTCGCAATGTCCGGGGCGATGAATCGTGAGGGGATTCCGACACGGTCTCCGCTGAAGTATGGCGGTGAGATAGCGCAGTATTTCGCCGGAACGGTTGCCGCCGCGGCGACGATGACTGCGCTAGTCGGAGCGGCGATGACGGGTGTTGGAGACTATATCGATATATCTATATTGGAGAGCATGGCAGGACATCCGCATCAGATCGGACGCCGCGCGCCGTTCGCATACGCGGGTGGCTCCGATAGCCGTTCGGATCCGCGTGTATCCGCCGCCGGTGGACGCGAACCGTATGCCGTCGGCACTTTCCGATGCAAAGATGGCTATGTGAGCTTTCTGCCGCTCGGCCCGCGAATGTGGCCGAACATAGCCGAGATGATAGGACGCCAAGAGCTGATGGATGACCCCAGATTCCACACTCCGCAGGACAGAGTGGATAATCGTGTCGAACTAGAGCGTATATTTCAAGCTTGGCTGGATGAAAATACGAGGGCAGAGGTGTTCGACGCGGCTCAGAGGGCGGGGCTGCCCGGTGGCCCTGTTCTGAGGGGCGCGGAGGTGGTCGAGAATGAACATTTCGCCGCTCGCGACTACTTTCGCGAAATGACGCACCCCGACTATGGAACACTGCGCTATACGGGGCTTCCTGTCACCCTGTCGGACTCTCCGAAGATTGCGTCCACTGCCGCGCCGTCGAAGGGAGCGAACAATCGGGAGGTGCTGGCTGGGCTGCTGAATCTGTCGGATGAAGAGATAAGAACACTGTCGGCGCAGGGGATCGTATGACGAACGAACCGTTTTCTAAGTCGATGCGCGGGCCGCTTGCAGGGGTACGCGCGCTGGAGCTGGCGGAGATATGGGCGGGGCCGTTCTGCGGCGCGCTGCTGGCGGATATGGGCGCGGATGTGATAAAGGTCGAGGCGATTCAGCGAATCGCGCGCGGCCCCATAAACCCCAAGCCCGGAGATTCCAGCTATCCCGATGGAGACCCCGGCGAACGACCGTGGAACCGACAGGCGAGTTTCAACGCGCTCAGCAGAAACAAGCTCGGCATCACACTCGATCTGACCACCCCGGATGGGGCCGATACTTTCAGAGAACTCGTCAGCGTTAGCGATATCGTGTTCACTAACTATGCATTCGGCGTCATGGACAAGTTCGGACTCGGATATGAAGAGCTTCGCGCCATCAAGCCGGATGTGATTGCGCTGTTTACGCCAGGCTACGGCAACACTGGGCCGTATCGCACATTTCGCAGTATGGGCATGGTAATAGACGCGATTACCGGACATACCGCGCTGCGGGGATATCCCGATCTGGATCTTTCACACAACTCGCTCGTGCATCATCCGGATGCGGTGGCGGGGGCAACAGCGGTGTTTGCAATCTGCGCCGCGCTGAGAAACAGGGCGCGTACCGGCAAGGGAAGATTCATAGATCTATCGCAGGCGGAGAGTTTCATGCCGCATCTGGGCGAAGTGATACTGGAACACAGCATCGTCGGCAAACCGCGTGAAAGGCGTGGCAATCGGCATCCGTCGATGGCCCCGCATGGCGCGTACAGATGCGCCGGTGAAGATCGCTGGGTCGCAGTATCCGTCAAGAGCGATGAACAGTGGCGCGAGATGTGCGAGGCGATGCAGATGCCGCAGTTAAAGCGCAATCCGAAGTTCGAGACGCTTCCGGCGCGGCTTCACAATCGTGACGAACTGGACGATATAATAAGCGGCTGGACGCGGCAGCTGGACAGATATGATGTGGCGAACATTCTGCAGGAGCGTGGAATTGCCGCAGGCCCTGTGCTGAGCTGCGGCGGCGATGCTTATGACGATCCACACCTTCAGGAACGAGAGTATTTTCAGGTGGTCGATCACCCAGACGCGGGAACGCATCTGATGAGCGGCCCGATATGGCGTATGCGCAACCGTTCCGAGCCTCGCCATGAACCGGCACCCTGCCTCGGACAGCATAACGAAGATGTGTTGGGAGATCTGCTGGGTTTGCCATCCGAGCGGCTGAGACGGCTGGAGGCGGATCGTATCATCGGCGCTGCGCCGCTGCCCGGATCGGACATGGGCGGAGTGAGGCGTTCGGAGCGCAGAGGGCTGAGCTGACGCTGTAGGTAGGCGGCGGATCGAGCCTGGCGCAGACGGCGTCGCATCGCAATGTGGTGATGGTAAATGTGGTGATGGTAATGGTGATTAGCTAGCAGTCCGCACAGTCTCCGTACCAATAATCCTGGCAGGAGACTGCGCGGCGCTGGTTTGCGCTTTGTGATCTAATGATCTGGCGTCTTTTGAGGCTAAGTCAGTATGTACGGGATGTCCAGTTCGCTGGTGATGTCCTGGAACCACTCGATGACTTCTGGATGGAACGGTATGCCGTGTTCGGCGCGTATCGCCTCGTCTTCGGACTCGGGCAGGCCGGGGAACAGTACCCTGTCATGGCCGGGCGCGGGTGGCGTTTCACGCAGCATCCGCAGGAAGTCGTCCATAGTGCGCTTGAATTCGGCGGTATCCATGAACGCCTCGATGTTATACGCGGCAACGACATGACCGAAGTTGGGTCGGCCTGGCACAGCGCCGAATCCGCCGCCGGAGAGCACTCCGCCGAGTATATCGACTATGCAGGCAAGGCCGTATCCCTTGTGAGAACCGGATTCGCGCGTTCCACCCACGGGCAGCAGGTAGGATGATGCGCGGCCTTCGTATCCCGGTGTAGGAGGCTCTACCTCGTCCATGATAGGGACGCCGCTGGAGTCTGCCACCCACCCGGGCAGTAGCGGGTTTCCAAGTCTGCGCGCCAGTCCCAGCTTGTTACCGGCAACTGTGCTGGTAGCTGCGTCGAACACGAAAGGCGGCTCCGTCTCAGCGGGCGCGGCCACGGCGATGGGGTTCGTGCCTAGACGCGGCTCTGCGCCGAATGTCGGCAAAACACCCGGGGGGCATGATGTCATGCACATTCCGATCTGGTCATGTTCCAACGCCATCATTGCATGGTAGGACGCCATACCCAGATGGCGGGAATTGTGGATTGTCACCATTCCGACGCCGACATCTTTTGCTTTCTGAATGGCTATTTCCATCGCCTGCGGCACTACGATGATGCCAAGCCCTCGATCCGAGTCTATGTTAGCTGTCGCTGGGGTCTCTCGCGTTATGCGCCAGTTAGGGGCGTTGTTCAGCTCGCCGCTGCCGTATCCGCTGACATATGCGCGAAGCATGTTGGATACGCCATGCGTCTCCACGCCGCGCATGTCCGCCTTGACCAGCACATCTGTAGCCAATTCGCTATCTGAATCGTTTACACCCATCTTCCTGAAGATGCTCGCAACGGTCTCGCGCAGCGGCTCCTCCCGAACATGTATCGCCAAATCTTCTGGTACTTTGAAATGCTGAAGCATCTTTAACACTCCCGTTCTATGCTCGACATTCTGTTTAGTTCCTATGGTCTGCGATCACAGGGTATCAGATTCGAGTCAGTTATGACTCGTCTTCGAGTTCTGCTTATCGACTGTCAGTATAGGCGAATCGCACGAGTCAGCCCAATCATATTATGAATGTTAGTATTGACAACTTAAACAACTTCGTTCATATTAAGTCGTGTCGTTAGTATAGGCGTATAACGGAGGGAGGTTGATGTATCGAGGTAAATTTGCACTTCGCCCACGACGCTTGCGCGATGTACGAGGTATTGGATCAAACATCATCATCCTGCTTGCGCTGTTTTCGCTGGTAGCGGCCTGCGGCCCTGATGGCGGTAGCGCTCAGACGGCAAAGGCCGACCCTGGCGAGCTCGTCATCTATGCAGGCCGCAGCGAGTCGCTCGTCGCGGATATCATCACACAGTTCGCGCAGGCTTCGGGCATCGATGTTCGTGTGAAGTATGCGAGCAGTTCGGAGATGGCGGCTACCCTGCGAGAAGAGGGGGAGAAATCCCCGGCTGATATATTTTGGGCGCAGGAACCGGGCGCGCTCGGCGCTATGGCGAACATGTTCAGCGCACTGCCTGCGGATATAGTAGAGTCGGTTCCGGAGTGGGCTCGCGCCGACGACGGAAGCTGGGTTGGCATCTCAGGCAGGGCGCGTGTCATTGTCTATAACTCGGAGTTAGACGAGGAAGAGCTGCCTACATCATTGCAGGAACTCACTGAGCCGAAATGGAAAGGACGCGTAGGATGGGCGCCGACGAACTCATCGCTGAGAATCATGGTGACGGCGATGAGGGATATGTGGGGCGAGGACGAGACACGAGCATGGCTGAAAGGTATGCTTGCCAACGATGTGAAGCCTTTCCCTAAGAACACACCGACAGTCGATGCGGCGAGTAAGGGAGAGATAGATGTTGGGCTGGTGAATCATTACTATCTGCACAGGTTCTTAGCCGAACACGGCGACGAGTTCGGAGCGCGCAACCTGTTTCTGAAAGACGGTGGGCCGGGCAGCTTGGTAATGGTGGCAGGCGCGGGCATACTGAAATCGGGGGATAACCGTGACAATGCGGAGACTTTCTTGAGGTTTTTGCTGTCCGAAGTTGCGCAGCAGTACTTTGCCTCGAAAACCTACGAATATCCTATGGTAGATGGTGTCGCTGTTCACAGACTGTTACCGTCCATCGGAGACCTGAACGGCCCGGACATTCCGCTCTCTGTACTCGACGATCTCGAAGGTACGGAATCACTTATGCGTGAAACAGGTGTCATACCATAGTGATAATCTGACTTTATGATGCTCACCCTAGATGCTTGACTCTATGATTCCAATTCGGGCGCGGTCCGTTCTGCTCTGGCGCGGTCCGCGTCCATCCATGTTCCTTACTCTGCCGGCGATAGCGGTTGGTATGGCGATGGCCTTGCCACTGGTATATCTGGCGATAAGGAGCATGGACGCATCGTCGGATGCATGGGAGCTTTTTTTTCGAGAGAGAACGGCGCAGATACTGTGGCGTTCTCTCCTTTTGATGAGTATTGTCACGGTCGGCGCGCTCGTTGTTGGTGTGCCGCTGGCGTGGCTCACGACGCGCAGTGACATTCCGATGCGGCGCACCCTGTCGGTGCTCTGCGCGCTCCCGCTGGTGATTCCAACATATGTTGGAGCTTTTATATTCATATCCGCGCTCGGCCCGCGAGGTCTGCTCCAGGGGATGCTGGAGCCGCTGGGCGTATCGCGTCTGCCTGAAATATACGGACTGCCCGGCGCCTCGCTCACGCTGATACTCTTCTGCTATCCATATATCTATCTCACCGTTAGGGCCGCACTATCGAGGATGGACCCCAGCTTGGAGGAGTCCGCTCGTTTGCTTGGGAATGGCGCGGCAGGCACATTCTTCAAGTTGATTCTGCCTCAGCTGCGTCCGGCGATGGTGTCGGGCTCGGTCTTGGTCGCTCTATATACGCTGAGCGATTTCGGCGCAGTATCGCTGATGCGCTACGAGTCGTTCACATGGGCGATATATCAGCAGTACCAGGGTGCGTTCGCGCGGGATGTAGCGGCTGTTCTGTCGCTCGGTCTGGTCTTCCTCGCTGTCATCGTCCTGCTGGTCGAGGGGTTTGCGCGGGGGCGTGGCCGATATTACAGGACTTCCGCCGGCTCCGAACGCCGTCAGCCTGTCGTTCGTATGGGGATAGCGCGGTGGCCTGCCGCGATGTTTTCATGGTTCGTCGTCGCATTGGCGATTGGACTTCCAGCAGCAGTTTTGTGTTACTGGCTTGTCAACGGCGCATCGTCTGGGGAGCCGCTGCTTCTGCTATGGTCGGCGACGCGCAACGCGGTGTTCGTGTCCTCGTTCGCGGCGGTCGTCTCGGCGCTCTTCGCCGTACCCGTTGCCGCTCTTGCTGTTAGACATCCCGGCGTGTTCGCTTCGGCAATATACAATATCAGCCATACCGGATATGCAATGCCGGGCATCGTCGTCGCGCTCGCGCTCGTGTTCTTTGGAGTTCGCATAGCCTTGCCGGTGTATCAGACCATCTGGATACTCGTATTCGGATATGTAGTACTGTTCTTGCCCGCGTCCCTCGGAGCTATCCGTTCGTCGCTGTCGCAGATAAGCCCGCGTTTGGAGGAATCCGCTCGCAGCCTCGGCGCGGGGCATATGCGTGTTATGCTGTCCATAATTGGGCCGATGATGCGTTCTGGTATAATTATGGGGGGCGCGCTGGTCTTTCTGATAACGATGAAGGAACTCCCGGCCACGCTAATATTGAGTCCTCTGGGTTTCGATACACTGGCGACGGCTGTGTGGTCTGCGTCGGAGGAGGCGTTCTTCGCCCGCGCTGCCGCGCCCGCGCTGACGATAATCCTCGTGTCGTCCGTGCCGATGGCAATTTTGGTTCTGCGGGAGCGAAAGACCGAACTGTGAATGATCGCGTGATACGCTGCCGGCGTCTAGGCAGACGATTTGGGCGCGTGGCTGCAGTCGATTCGGTCGATCTCGAGGTCTGGCCGGGCGAGATCGTTGCGATTCTTGGCGCGAGCGGCAGCGGCAAGACGACTCTGCTAAGGCTGGTGGCAGGGTTCGAGATGCCGTCTGCAGGCTCGGTCGAGATAAATGGTGTGGAGATGTCGAATCCGCATCGAATAGTCCCACCGGATAGACGGGGCGTTGGCATGGTCGTACAGGAATACGCGCTGTTTCCCAATATGACCGTAGCCGCGAACATCGCATTCGGATTGAGAGATCTTAGCGTATCGGAGCGCGCAGCCCGCGTTGCGGACGCGCTCGAACTCGTGCGTCTTACCGGAGTGGAAGACCGTTACCCGTATGAGCTCTCCGGCGGACAGCAGCAGCGGGTGGCGCTTGCGCGGACACTGGCTCCGAACCCTGTGACTGTGCTGCTGGATGAGCCGTTCAGCAACCTAGATTCATCTATGCGCCAGAGACTGCGTGTGGAAGTCGAAAGCATTCTCAGGTTACAGCGAACAGCCGCGGTGTTCGTAACTCACGACAGAGAGGAGGCGTTCGCCATTGCCGACAGAGTGGGAGTGATGATAGGTGGCAGGCTGCTTCAGATAGACGCGCCCGACCGTGTCTATCACTTCCCCGCAAGTCCTGAGATCGCGCGGCTTACAGGAACTTGCGACTTCATACGCGGCATCGTCAGGACATCGACGCATGTAGAGACTGGGCTTGGCCTGCTTCCCTGCAGGATGGCGCAAGGGGATTTGCGGATTGGAGAGCATGTCGAAGCGCTGCTTCATCCAGACGATCTGGAATTGATACCGGATGCTGGGGGACGCGGCATGGTCATCTCTCGTGAATTCAGAGGGGATGAGGTGATATTGGAGGTCGCGTTGCATTCTGGCGAATCGGTCAGGTCTCGTCGCAGATCGTTCTCCAATCTGCCTGCCGGTACGCGCGTCAGACCGATACCAGTTAGAGCCATGCCTTTTGCAGTGTACAATATACAGGGGAGAGATGAATGAGAGACCGAGATCCGCAGCTAGAGAGAGATTCATTCCTCAGTGTTCGAAGGAAGTGGTGGGCGATATTTTCGTTCATATTCTCCATCACATTCTCCATAGAGATGATAGCGGCATTGGTGGCGGAAGGGCTCGCCGAGGGCCGTGTCGAAGGGCACGGCAAGGGTCGGGTAGAAGGGCGAGCCTTTCGATGAGCCTCCGCCGAAGCCTGCTATAGAGAGCTGGTTATGGATTCACCTTGCAGCTCCCCGCTCTTGTCGAACTCATTTTAATGGCGGCGTCTTAGAACGCCGCCATAGACCGTCGCAACTCAGCAGTCTCTGCGGTCGAGTATCCCAGCTCCGAAAGTATTTCGTCGGTGTCATGCCCGACCGTCACGCCTAATGATCGCACCGAGCCGGGTGTGGAGAGCAGCTTCGGGCCGATGCCGACCTGTTTGACTGGTCTGCCATCTATGGAATCGACTTCTATTACCATATCTCTATGGAGGTTCTGCGGATCTGCCGCGACCTCATCCAGTGTCGATACTTTTGCCGCTGCGATGTCCTCTCTGTTGGATAGCAGCTCCCACCACTCGTCACGATCCTTCTCCATGAAAGTTTTGCGCAACTCCCCTATGGTGTATTCTGCGCGGGCTGTGTCGAACTGCCCCTCGATCAGGTCTTCTCTGCTGACAGCTTCGCATAGCGCGGACCAGAACCACGGCTCGATGCATCCTACGCTGATGTATTGCCCGTCTCGACAGCGGTAAACATTGTAATAGGGCGCGCCACCGTTCAGACTCATTTTGCCGCGAGACGGCGTTGCGCCGGTGGCGAAATACTCGGAGAGCAGCGATGCCATCATGTATGCGACGCCGTCGGACATAGCGATGTCCACATACTGCCCTTGCCCTGTGTGTCCGCGCGCGATAATGGCGGCTAGGATAGCGGTTGCCGCGTGCATTCCGCCGCCTGCGTAGTCGGCGATGATATTGTATGGAATGACCGGATCACCGTCATCTTTTCCGATGACGCCCAGCGCTCCGCCGACGGATATATAGTTGATGTCGTGTCCGGCCAGTTTAGAATATGGCCCGGTCTGCCCATATCCGGAAAGCGAGCAGTACACGAGACGAGGATTCAGCGAGCGCAGCGTTTCATAATCGCATCCGAGCCTTTTCACCACGCCGGGTCTGAACCCCTCGACGAACACATCCGCGTCTGTGGCCAGGGAGTGCAGGACTTTCTGCGCAGCCGGTTGTTTGAGATTCAGCGCGATGCTGCGTTTGTTTCGGTTGAGCGCGTTGAATGCGGAGCGTCGGATGATGTCATCGTCATCGCTTGCGGACGATGTGCGCGCGCGCGCCATGCGCCCTCCGCCCGGCTCTTCCACCCTGACCACATCCGCTCCTAGATCTCCCAGCACCATCGTGCAGAAAGGCCCAGGCGCCATGCGCGAGAGATCGACGACTTTGATTCCCTGCAATGCCGTCGGCATATTTAGCCCCTTATGATCGTTCTAGTACGCCCGCCGCTTCTAACGATTCGACGGCTGTCGTGTCCATTCCGAATATCTCTTCCAGTATCTCGATGTTGTGCTGTCCGATCAGCGCTTGTGGCATACGCAACTTTCCAGGTGAATTGGATAGGTGATAGGTCAGTCCGTCGTATGGCATCGGCCCGCACTCTGCGTGGTCTAGCCACTGGAAGAAGCCGCGATGCGCGATCTGCGGGTCTTCCCACAAGTCGGCCTGATTTTGCGCCATGCCTGCCGGAACACCTGCGCGCTGAAGATCGTCCATAAGCGTTCGCGCATCTTTGTCGGCTGTCCATTCACCGATGGCGGAGTCTATCTCTGCGATGAATCGGCGTCTGCTCTCGGCGGTTGCGAATCGGCGGTCTGCCCCCATGTCGGGACGATTCATCATGTTGCAGAGAGTACCCCACTGAGTATCGTCTGTCACGACAATAGCTATCCAGGATGGGCCGATGCCGGTGTATGTTCGCTCGGAGTCGGCGCAGCGATAGATGTTGTGTGGGGCGTATAGATCGTCAGCGTTGCCCCTCCGGTCGATGATACGGCCATTGACCATGAAATCCATTATCGAAGGCGCGAGGAAATGAGTTGCGCATTCGTATTGAGACAGGTCGATATGCTGGCCTGCGCCTGTTCTGCGGCGGTATTCGAGCGCGGCTGTGATTGCGGCCGCGGCGTTGGGCGGATTGACGAAATCCGAATATGCGCCATACGGCCCGGCTGGTTCTCTGTCTGGCCAGCCTGTGATGTGGTAGAACCCTGCCATCGCGCCTGCCAGCTGTCCGAAACCTGCGTAACTCGCGTGTGGCCCTGTCTGCCCTTGCTGGCATGTGCTGAAGTAGATCACATCTGGCAGCAGTTTGCGGACATCGTTGTATGCCAGGCCCCAGCCCGCCATTACGCGGGGTGTGAAGCTCTCTGCTATGATATCGGGTTTCCACTCTGCGATGATGCGCCGGGCGAGGTTTCGTCCCTCTGCCGATGCCAGATTCAGGCCGAGTCCACGCTTGCTCGAATTGTAGCTTGCAGGAAATTGGGAGCGGTTGATTCCTGGGATGGCGTCTTTGAACGGAGCGGCGTTTCTGAGGACATCCGGCCTCGTTACTGATTCGATGCGTATTACATCCGCGCCGAAGTCCGCGAGATGTTTGACCGTGATTGGGCCGACACCGACCCATGTGAAGTCGAGAATCCGTATGCCTTCGAACGGCATTCGGTCGGTTCTGGGGGGCGCTGGCGCGGACGCATCTGGTGACATTCTCGGTGTGGAATCAGCGCTTCTCGGTATAGCGTTCAGAACTTGGCGATTATGTTCGCCTACTTCGGGTGCGGGCATTCTGGTGGTAATAGGAGTCTCGCTCAACTTCACGAACGGGCCGAGCTGTGTCAGCGACTTGCCCAGCGCAGGATAGTCGATTGTATGCCAGAAGTTGCGGGCGTCGAGTTGCTCGCTTGCAGCTATGTCTGCAACCGTCTGGCACGGCGCGAGCAGAATCCGATGGCTTAACGCGCGCTGGTACAGTTCGTACTTGGTCTTAGCAGAAAGAAACGATTCGACCTGATTTTGTATTCGGTAAAACTGGTCGATTGCGTCTCTGTTATCCTGCTGGGTTGCGAGGGACATATCCCATTCGTTCCAATCTATGCATACCAGCCAGTCGGGAGCTTCCTCCTCTTCCACCATCCATTCGGTAAGACCGCTAAGCGTTCTGGGATTCATGAGCGCAACGACATGTCCATCTGCGCAGACGAATACTTGGCGTATTGCTAGTGGCCCCCTCGATCTGAACGCGCCGTCCCGCTCCAGATTGATGCCGTGCAGCGGCGGGAATGGGGAGGCGTTCATCAGCGTCCAGATGACTGCTGTCTGCATAGAGACATCGACATGCTGTCCTATTCCGCTAGTTTGCCGATTCCACAGCGCCGCCATCGTGCCGGCCGCTGCCTGCGCTGCCGCGTGCAGCTCAGCCTGAGGCGCGCCGATGCGCACCGGAGGTCGGTCGGCGTCTCCGCATAGATACTGCATGCCGCCCATAGACCACGCCACCAGATCGGGCGCGGAGTATTGCGAATATGGCCCAGTCTGCCCGAACGGTGAGATCGAGGTGTATATCAGCGCGGGGTTTTCATCGCTTAGCTGATCGTAGCCCAATCCGAGCGCGTTCATGAATCCCGGGCGAAACGATTCGATGAGTATGTCTGCATCTGCGGCAAGACTTCTGAAGCGCGCCGCATCGGAAGGGGATTGCAGATCGAGTATTACACTGCGTTTATTTACGCAGTATGCAGCCCAGAATAGACTGCGGTTGGGGTCGGGAATATCGTCCACGAACGGCCCGCGCATACGAGTAGGGCTCCCGCCCGGAGGTTCGATTTTAATCACATCCGCGCCGAGATCCGCCAGAAGTTTGCCGCACCAGTTGAAACCTCCCTCGCTCGCGTCGAGGACTCTATACGGCGTCAGCGGCATATTCACGGTGTCAGTCGCAGTCATGGGGAGATGTCCGTGTTCATGGCATCGGTGAGTAATTCGTCAGCGTTGTCAGTCAGGGTGTTCTGGATGGTGTCGTATTCGTATTTCGTATATAGAACGAGTGCGCATCCCTATTTAGTTTAGTATGCGTTTCTGAATCTCGTATCAGTGCTTTTAGCCTAAGTATAAATGATATAGGCTGGCAGTTCAGCCGCCGCGTCGTGCTTGTCTTGCTGGGATTACCTCTGTGGTCGTCAGTTTCGGTTTCGGCTCCGATTCTGGTTCGTCTATCGTTCGGTAGGTGTTTCCCTTGAACAGAGAGACAACGGCTCCTATGAGTACGATCACTGCCATTGTACGATATGCCACGCGCAGGCCGCTCGTGAACGCTGTCAGCAGGCCATCGCCGCCGTCCGCCGATACCGATGCCAGCGACGGTTCGTAGCCTAGCGATCCCATTGTCATCGTCACCAGCGCGGTTGCAACTGCGATGCTGGATAGGTTGCCGGTGTTGCGGACTAAGTTCAGGAATCCCGATACTACGCCATATTTGGATGGCTCCACAGCGCTTAGGACGGAGCTGTTGTTTGGCGCGTTAAATATGCCGATTCCCGCACTCTGCATTATCATGCCTGCCATTGCTAGTGATAACGGCGAGTCTGGCCGCAGCATGGTTAGCGTGAACAGCCCCGCTGCCGATACCAGCATCCCGCCTACGGTGAACCATCGCCATCCGAATCTGTCGGATAGCCGACCGCTGAGCGGGCCTGTTATTATCATCGCCACCGCGCCCGGTACGATGACCAGCCCCACTGTTGTTGGCGACAGCCCCATTACAGCCTGAAGGTAAAACGGCATCAGGAATCGAACAGACTGCATTCCCAAGAAGTTGAGATAGCTGGCTAGTACGCCCAGCGAAAACAGTCGGCGTCCGAACAGACGAACATCCATCATCGGCGAGGGGGTGCGAAGCTCGCGGAATACGAATGCGGTCAAGAGCGCGCCGAAAGCGGCGAAGGTTCCTAGAATGATCGGGCTGCCGTATCCGAGCGTTGGCCCCCAAGTCATCGCTTGGAGGAATGCGATGAGCGCGGCGGTCGATAGAGCCGCGCCGCTCCAGTCGAACTCGCTGCGTTTGCCTGTCGATTGCCCCGATCTCGCGGAGTCTATAACCACAGCCGCGGCGGCTGTTGCGATGACAGCGAGTATGGCCGTACCGAAAAACACCCAGCGCCAACCTAACTCGCCGACCAGCAGCCCACCTATCGCAGGCCCCGCGACTCCGCCAGCGCCGACTATGCTCATCTGGAGACCCAGCGCCTTGCCTCGCTCCTTACCCGGAAAGCTCGCTATGATCATCGCCATAGAAGTTCCCTGCGTCATCGCCGCGCCGAACCCCTGAACTACTTTCGCGGCAATCAGCACGCTGATGTTCGGAGACATGCCAGCAGCGGCTACGCCGACGATGAAGAGAGCGAAGCCCAGCAGATATATCCTCTTTCTGCCCGCGATGTCTGCGAGGCGACCCATCGGCAGCAGGAATGCGCTGATCGTGAGCGTATATCCGATGACTACCCACTGAGTCGTTGGCAGGTTCGTGCCAAAGTGCGCCGATATGGAAGGCAGCGCAACGGTAACGCTGCCCAAATCTGATACGGACGCGAACAGACCAAGCGCGAGCGCGCCGAATGCCCAATATCGGTAGTTATGTCCGCGCAGAGCGTTCAAGCCTGAGTCCGATACGGTAAGCCGAAGGGCAGGCCGAGGATGTAGATGGATTCGGAAGACAGATGGTCAGATGGCGCATTCATACTAGACAGGCCATTCCTCCATACGCCATGCAGCATCCCAGAACATGTACTCGTATCGGCTGCTGGTGATGAATGCGCGTTCCATCAGGTCGAGCTCGGCGTTGCCAGCTCCTTTGGCGTATTCGTCTATGAATCCTCGCAGCCAGAGCGCCAGCTCTTCGAACTCGGGCGAGTTATACATCTCTATCCAGCGTCCGTACAGTGGCTGGCTTTCGGGGATTCCCTCTGCGTATAGCTTCTGGCCGATCTCGCAGTAGCCCCAGGAGCATGGCAGAATGACAGACGCTATCTCTCCGACAGAGCCGCTGTGCGCTGTGTTCATCATATGTCGAGTGTACGCCCATGTCGTCGGCGATGGTTTCGTAGCGAGAAGCTCTTCCTCCGATATGCCAAAATCTGCGCAAAAGCTCACATGAAGAGACATCTCGGTGTTCAGCGTCTCGTGTATCAGCCGAGCGAACCAGCCCATATCGGTTAGGGACGGCGCTTTGGTTACGGCCAAAGAGATTGCGCGGCAGAAGTCTATTAGGAACACATAGTCTTGCTGCATATAGTATCGGAAGCGTTCGAGGGGCAGGCTGCCGTTTCCAATGCCAGTGACGAATGGATGTTGTTTCTCTTGCGTCCAGATCGGATCGCCCAAGCCGCGCAAATCGTCTGAGAATCCCATATGCTTGCCGTCTCCTATTCCTCTGAGTACGATATGGTTACGGACGCTCCGGGCGGCACCGTCTTTAGAACCGTCGGGTCTCCTTCGATTTGTCCGAGTACATTCACCGGGCTGGCAGGCCGTATCTCGTCACCGACGCTCATGGGTGTCGGGCCGAAGAACAGGCATATAGCGCGGCCCGGAGGCCAGTAGGCGACGCAGCCCATGTCAACGACGGATACCGCATCTTCATCCTCTTCGGCGGTGATGGAGGTTCCGAAGTATATCTCGTCGCCCCAGATGCTTGCGTTTCCCGAGATCGGCACGGCTTCCATTACCATGTTCGCAATCTTCGAACCGTTCAGCTTCGCTTTCACCTCGACGCTTCCCGCGACGATTTTTATCTTGTTTGGATTCAACGACATACCCCTTGTTCGTTTATCGGACTTATCAGAAAAGAGCGTCTCGACTGTAACATTATCGGATATGCGTTCGTTTCGCACAACCTGGCCGACACTGGAGACGCAGTAATGACAGGAAACGGCTGTGTTGTAAAGTAGTAATCTGCGCGGAACGGATACTAAGGGACTTTCAGGAGGGCAGGCTATGACCGAATCGGGCTATATCCTTGCGCTGGATCAGGGAACCACTGGCACGACGGCAATGTTGATCGATTCCACGGGAACGCCGCTATGGTCAGTCAATCGACCTATTAAGCAGATATACCCCCGCACCGGCTGGGTGGAACACGATCCGACGGAGCTGTTCTCGTCCTGTATGGAAGCTGCCGACGATCTCATGGATATGGCGGAGATTCATCCTCGCTCCATCGTTGCGGTTGGGCTGACGAATCAGCGCGAGACTCTGGTGATGTGGGATCGCAGGACGGGCGAGCCTGTCGCCAATGCCATCGTTTGGCAGTGTCGCCGCACAGCCGCTCTGTGCGATGCCCTGGAGGAGCAAGGGCTGGCGGATATGGTTAGAGAGAAAACCGGGCTGCCAATCGACGCTTATTTCACGGGAACCAAGATACGCTGGCTGCTGGACAGCCTGCCTGACGGCCAGCGGCGCGCCGAAAACGGCGAGCTTGCCTGTGGCACCGTCGATAGCTGGCTCCTGTGGAATGCGACGAACAAATTAGAGCATGTAACCGACGCTACGAATGCGAGCCGGACGATGCTGTTCGATATCGACGCGATGCGATGGGACGATGATCTGCTGGATATGCTGCGGATACCAAAACGAATCTTGCCCGAGGTGCGTTCTTCCAGCGAGATATATGGATACATCTCCGGAGACCTTTGGGCTGGGCATCCGACGCCGATTGCGAGTATCGCGGGCGACCAGCATGCCTCGCTGTTCGGCCAGGCGTGTTTCGAGCCGGGCGCGGTCAAATGTACTTATGGAACGGGCAGCTTCGTACTCGCCAATACTGGCGGACAACGAGTGAAATCCGAATCGGGGCTGCTCTCGACGGTAGCATGGTCTGTAGGTGGAGAGACGACATACGCTATCGAGGGCAGCGTGTTTTCGGCGGGGGCGACTGTCCAATGGCTGCGAGATGGGTTGGGGATTATAGATACCGCCGCCGAATCGGAGCGGCTTGCGGCGCAGGTGGCTGACAATGGAGGAGTCTATTTCGTCCCTGCGTTCACGGGGCTGGGCGCGCCGTATTGGGACATGTACGCGCGCGGAACGGTAATCGGTCTCTCTCGCGGCTCGACGAGAGCGCACTTGGCCAGAGCCGCGCTCGAGTCCATAGCCTATCAGACGCGCGATGTGCTGGATACGATGCGCGATGATATGAGCTCGATTCCAGATGCGCTGAGAGTGGACGGGGGCGCAACGGAGAACGAGCTGCTCATGCAGTTTCAGGCAGACATATTGGGCCTCCCTGTGCAGCGGTCGTCGGTGCGCGAGACGACTGCGTTGGGAGCTGGCTGGCTCGCTGGTCTTGCGGTCGGGTTCTGGAGAGACCGCGCAGAGCTTGCGAACCTGTGGCAATCCGACCTACGGCTCGTTCCGCAGATGCCGGACGCCGAGCGTGAATCGCTGTACACGGAGTGGAAACGGGCCGTTACTCGCTCAGGGGGATGGGCGAGGCCGCAGGGAATGGCATAAAAGAATCGGGTGGCGTAAAAGTATTTGCCATTCATATCTGTTCCGTTTCATCGTCTGGCGCGCTGCCTGCGCAATTGCCCCGCATTCGGTCGAGGCATTAGAATAGACTGTCTCGTGCGGCGCTAGTCAGGCGTATCGGTTGCTTTCTAAACAGCTCACACAGTCGAATACGATGCAGATGTGGGCGATCCGAGCGGTCGTGCTGGTTGCATTCATGGATCTGTTCATGCAGCTGCCGGTTATTGCAACCTATTCGAAATCTCTCGATTCAGGCGCGACGATGGTGGGCGTGATCGTGGGGATGTATTCCGCCGCGAACATTTTAGGCAACATCGGCGCGGGCGCGCTGCTCGATCGCGTGAACCGTCGTCGTCTGATCGCCTCAGGCATGGCGTTGACCGCTGTATCTCTATTCGCATATGGATTCGTCGAGTCTCCCGCTCAGCTGCTGGTTCTGCGCGCGCTGCACGGTCTGGCGGCCGGCGTCCTTGCGCCCGGAGCGTTCGCTATGCTCGGAGACAGAACCCGCGCCCATCAAGCGCGCTCGATGGGGGAGAGCGGCGCGCTCATCGCCCTCGCCGCCGTCGTCGGCCCTCCGATTGCTGGTATCGTGGGTGATACGGCAGGCTTCGCAGCTGTGTTCACTGTCAGCGGCGCGCTGATGCTGGCTGTGGCGGCAGCATTCATCCTGCTGGTGGCCGACGCCCCCAACGAAATCTCAGACGAGCGCGCGGCGAGTGGCGAACGCCCCCATACAGCAGTCCGAGACCGTGATCTGCTCCGTGTCTATTTCGTCGTTTTGGCGATGACATACGGTATGGGAACGCTGGTCGGCCATCTGCCGATAGCAATAGACGCATCCGGAGGCTCCTCGCGTATGGCGGGCGCCGCATTCGCAACCTTCTCCATCATCGCATCCTTCGTAATGGCCTTCCCTCTGCAGCGTCGGCTGGATGCCGTATCTCGCAAGCTCGCGGTATCTCTTGGTCTGCTGCTGATCGCAGCGAGTGGCGGAGCGTTGATGGCTTTCTCCACAAGCGGCACGGCATACATATTCCCTGCGATGGTCGTCTTTGGCTGCGGATTTGGGATGCTGTTTCCCTCGCTCGGCGCGGCGGTTTCAGAACGCGCCGGCCGCAAACAGCGCGGTATGGCATTCGGTATCTTCTACGCCGTTTACTCGCTCGGCGTGGCGCTAGGCTCCGTCGGATCTGGCGCAGGGTTCGAGGCAGTCGGCTCCATCGGCTTTCCTTTTCTGCTCAGCGCGCTCGTCGCTGTCGCAGGCTTGCTGCCTACGATTAGCGCGCGATGGGTGTCGCGCGGTGAGCGATAGGGAAGGCAGTCGGATTCTCCAACATTTCGCCTACTGCTGCTTCAGGCGTGTTATCGGCGCTGTCGAATAGGCGCGCTGACGCTGCGTATCTGATATAAACTTCCTCTAGATATAGAATATATACAGACGATACCGCGCGGCGGAGGTGTTCGATGGCCGACACACGCAGACAGAGACGCAGCTTTTGGACTTGGGGACTGGAATCCGAGCAGCCTACGGACGCTGAGCGCGCGCGCCATGCCGCTCTACTGTCGGAGCGGTTCGGGACGCGAATCGACGCTCCGCCCATTCCACGCGCCGCGGAACTAGACCTGCGTCTGCCGCGCATCGCGCCGCCAGCCGCGCTCGACGGATTCTGCCGAACGGACAACTACGAGCGCGCGCTCCATTCGTACAGCGCAGACGATCGTGAGCCGGCGGCTATTATGGGCAGGTTCCCAAATCCGCCGGACATCGTCGCCCACCCTCGAAGCGAGGAGGATCTGGAGCGCGTCGTCGAGTGGTGCGATGCCGCAGGACATGTGCTGATCCCCTTTGGCGGCGGTTCGTCCGTTGTTGGGGGCGTAACGCCGCCGGATGCAGACGGTATCGTAACGGTCGATATGGATGAGTTCGACCGTGTGTTGGAGTTGGATGAGACATCGCGCGCCGCGCGAATTCAGGCCGGCGTCTTCGGCCCGCATCTCGAAGACCAGCTCAGGCCGAATGGATGGACTCTACGCCACTATCCTCAGAGCTTCGCCGGTTCCACGCTCGGCGGCTGGATAGCTACGCGCTCCGGTGGACACTATGCCACTAATCACACGCACATAGATGAGTTCGTCGAATCCCTCAGGATGCTGACACCCGCGGGGTGGTGGGAGAGCCGAAGGCTTCCGGGCAGCGGCGCAGGCCCCGACCCGAACCGTCTCGCGATCGGAAGCGAGGGGATTTTGGGGATAATCACCGAGGCATGGATGCGGATTCAGGCGCGTCCGATATACAGAGCGACTGCAGGCGTTACTTTCCCGGATTGGGAACGGACTTGGCAGGCGACGCGGCAGATAGCGCAGGCTAAGCTGTGGCCGTCGAACCTGCGCGCGCTCGACCCGCACTTGGCGCAGGACGCCGCAGGTATGGACGGAACACGGGGGCTGCTCATTATCGGCTTCGAGTCAGCGGAGATGTCGCAGGGTTGGAACATACGCGCCGCAGTTGATATGGCGCGCTCTGCCGGCGGGCATGTGCCTGACGATGAGATCATGATCGACGACGGCAGTGGACGACCGACTGGACGCAGCGGCGCGGTGGGCGCTTGGCGCAACGCATTTATCGGCATCGGCGGCGGGCTGACGGCTGGGCTAGGCATTGTAACTGGTACCGTCGAGACCGCCGTTACATGGGATCGCTGGCCGGCGCTCGATGCGCATGTGCGCGAAACGATGATCCGCGCGCTTGGCGAAGTCTGTGGCGGCGGCACTGTGAACTGCCGCTTTACGCATGTATATCCCGACGGCCCCGCGCCATACTATACTTATGCCGGAGCCTATCGCAGTGGAGACTATTCCGCTCAGCAGGCGGAGATAAAACGCGCGGCGTCCGATGCTATCAGCGAGGCGGGTGGTACGATAACACACCACCACGCCGTCGGTAGGCTTCACCGCCCTTGGTACGATGCGGAACGCCCAGAGCTGTTCGCCGCTGCGCTCGAGGCGGCCAAAAAGGCGCTAGACCCGAACGGAATACTCAACCCCGGCGTGCTAGTGGATGTGTGAGTGAGAGCTGGCTGTGGCCGCTGCTCTGCGTACGGGTTTTCAGCCGGTGTCTGTCGTCTGGGCGAGTGTGAACTGCGCGGTGCGACGCCAGAGATCGACGCCGTGCAGTCGGAGATGCGTTATGTCTCCCGGCTTCACCGATCTGGGCAGCGAGGCGCGTGTTCTGAATGGCCAGTCGAGCAGCTCGACTGTGGCGGAGCGGTTGTTGGGATTCTCCAGCGTTACTGCTCCGCATATGAAATCCCGCCCTTCCTCCTCGCTGGCTGATCGCTGCGTGTCCAGCCATTTGAGGAAAAAGTGCTGGCGCCGCGCGTTCTCGATTCTGGCTATCTGTCGTATTTGCAAATCCGCTCTGTGCGCGACGGATGTTACAGCCTCTTCATCGTACAGCGTTTCGCCGGTTTGCAGATGGTGAGATATTTGCCGCTGGACGACCAGATCCGTATATCGCCGCAGCGGTGATGTCGCCTGCGTGTATGCCGCGACGCCCAATCCGCCATGCGCCGCCGCTTTCACGCTCACGATGGCCGCAGACAGCCGCCGAGTTATCATGTAGGCGCGTAGAGGGCCATCGGCGACCTTCGCAACGATGTCCGATATGTCCGGCACCGTCTGCGATCTGAATGGCGCGGGCAGACCGTTATCGACGCAGTAACGCGCCAGCAGGGAGTTGCACAGCACCATGCATTCTTCTATTAGGCCTCGCGCGGGACTCGTTCGCGGCAAGACCCGGACGCTAATTTCGCCGGAGTCGTCGATTTTCACCGAAAGTTCGTCGCGGGATATGCTCAGCGCGCCGTTTGTCTCTCGCGTCCTCCTCAATGCATCTGCCAGCCCGTTCAGCGCGCTGAGCTCCGTGTGCATCGGGTGCGCCTCGTCTTCGATGGCGCTGTCCGCTTCCTCGTAGGACAGCGCAAAGTCGCTGCGGATTGCCGACTGCGAGACGCTCCACTCTCTCAGCTCTCCTTCGTCGTTTAGATGCGCGAACAGGCTGACTGCCGCTCTCGTCTCGCCGGGGTTCAGGCTGCCCTCTCCTGCGGATATGGCCGGTGGCAGCATGCTGATAGTCCGCTCCGGCAGATACAGCGATGACATTCTGCGGTCTGCCTCTGCATCTAGGGATGAGCCGCGCTGGATGAGCGCGCCGGCGTCCGTGATGTGTATGCCGACTCGGTATGCTCCGTCGCCGACGGGCTGTATGGACAGCGCGTCATCACGGTCACGCGTAGAGGCGTCGTCTATCGTGAAAGTCAATAGTTCTGTCAGATCGTCTCGCTTTGTGCCAGTATCGCCGATGCCAGCCGTTTTAGAATCTGCTTTAGAATCCAAAAGAAGCGTGGTCTGGTCTGCGGCTTTTGCCTCTTCGAGCGCGTCTTCTGGGAAGTCGGCGACGATGCCTTCTCGTTCGAGCGCGAGATGCTCGTCGATGTCCATGACTCCTAGCTTTACCAGCGCGTCGAACGCTGCCCGCTGGAGGTCGCGCGCTTTCACACCGGCAGATTCCAAGAAACGCTTTGCGAAGTCCGCCCGCACGAAGTCGTCCCCGTGCAGGACCAAGCCCCGAACTGTGTTCATGAGTTCCTGTTGGTGGCTGGTGAGCGTATCCAGCGGCTGCCCGGAGCGTATGGACGCGGCGAGGCTCGCTGCGTCCGCTGTCCGTTGTGCCTGCAGCTGTCGTCGTTCGATGATGTTTGCCACCGCATCGCGGTCTCGCGGCAGGAAGTGGGCGCCGTCACGCACGAAGTAAAGATCTTCTCGCAGCAGGTGCAAGATCAGCCCCACATCCTGTTGGACGGAGGTCTTTTCTCCCCAATACAGTTCGCCCATATCTTCGACCGTGAGCGCGTCGCCATCGTCGCAGACGACATCCCATACCTCTTCGAGATCGAGCGCGTCCGCGACTGCCTCCGCCTGCTGGTTCATCTCCTCCACCTCAGCGAAGGCGGCGGCGTTCAGCCCAGTTTCATAAATCACTCGTGAGAGCGGCAGACGCGCCTGACGGTTGCGGCTGATGTCGAGCCGCATCCTGTTGGATTTGGTTTCTATATATCGGCACAGACGCGGCCCGGCCTGAAGTTGAACGAGGATTATGTCTCCATGCCGCATGTGATTCGTGTCCATATTAGGCATTAGGCAGGCGTCGGCAGATTGGGGATGACATCTTCGACTAGAAGCCGCATGGAGCGCGTCCATGCATCGTATGGGATCCACTCATGTCCCATCGCCAGCAGTACGCCGAAGCCTCCTACATCGTCGTATAGCGCAGTCAGCTTTTGCGTTACCTCGTCGGGGCTGCCGACGACGAACACATTGTCTATCAGATATTCGATGTCGATATCGGAGCTTGGCATTTCAGGATCCACTTTGAGGAGGTCGGTCATTCCAATTTGCGGCAGAAGCCGTAGGAAATACTGCTCGAAGTCTCGTCTCAGCACGCCGTTTAGCGCATCGTCGCGCGCTTGCTCCGAAGTTTCGGCGACATATATCTCTCTGGCGATACGCCATTCGGCGCGGTTCGGAGCGCGTCCCGCGCCTGCCGCGCCCTCTTCCACTGCGTCCCAGTGTGTCTTCAGAATGCGCGATGGCACTAGGTTGATGCTCATGGGAATCCAGCCGCGTTCGCCTGCGAGCGCGAGGGTGTCGGACTTCGCGGAGACGCCGGCTACACCGATAGGCGGATGTGGCTTCTGATATGGCTTGACATGAAATCTCAAACCATAATCATCCACTGGCTCCGGTATAGTGAATCTCCAGTATTTACCTTCGTACACACCAGGCTTCGGATCGTCCCATATGCCGAGTATCGTATCTATGGAATCGCGCGTCATCTGGCGGTGGTCGCTTGCGCGAGGGTCGAATCCGAACACCTCGAAATCGCCGGGAAAACCCCCGGAGCCGACTCCCCATTGGAATCTGCCCTTTGCCATGTGATCGAGCTGAGCGATTCGGTGCGCTATCATAAACGGGTTGTGATTCGGCATACAGGTAACGCCGGTGCCTAGTTTGATGCGCTCGGTACGCGCGAGAGCGTTGGCGATGAACATGTCTGGCGCGGGGATGTTCTCCCATACTGTAGTGAAATGTTCGCCAATCCACGCCTCCGCATAGCCGAGCTCGTCCAGAACTTCCAGCTGGTGGAGGTCGTCCTCCAGCGTCTGCGTAATGTTCGACCCCGGTGGGTGCAGCGGCATGGTGAAGAAACCGACCTGCATTGCGACGCTCCTTTCGATTTTCGGTTCGACCGACTCGATTGCGATTGTACGAAGCCTCACGCTAGTACGATGCCAGTATATGCCAGATAGCGCGAGATTGTCAGTCTGCAACCGGTTCCGCCCGCCGTTGTCGCCGCTATGTCGCCGCAGTTGGCTATCTGCTGGCGGGGTGGCTATCCCGAAGGCGGCTGGTTACTGCTAAAATCCTATATCGGGAACCAGTTTCAGGAGGGGGAGGACATTGAACCGATTAGAAAACCGCGCGCTGGATATATTGAGAGAGCTGGGGCGCCGACCTGCCGTTCCGTTTTATGAAGATGGCCCGGCGGACTATATTTTCGGGGCTCTCTCGGACATTGGCTTGTCGCCGTTCATAGACGATTTCGGCAATCTGATTGCGCGCTATTCCAATTCCAGCTCTTCCTGCTCGGATGATCACTCCGCGCCAATTGCGTTCGTGGCGCATATGGATCATCCGGGATTCGAGTTGGTCGAGGCCGATGCCAGCGCCAAAGTCGATACTGGTGGAATTGATGGATATGTAGCAGTCGCGCTGGGCGGAGTGCCGGAGGTTTCGCTGTCGCGCCCAGCAGATGTCCTGATCGTCCTGCCGGATGGCGTTCGACTGCCTGCGACGGCTGTGCCTTTGGACGCGGACTCCAGACGGGTCAGGATCGAGATGCGTGCCGAAATCCCCGCAGGTGTTTCCATCGTCCCGCCTGCTCCTGTGGTGTTCGATCTGCCCGATTTCGAGCTGGACGGCGGTCTCGTCAGGATGCGCGCGCTGGACGATTTGGCGGGTTGCGCGGCGACGCTGGCTGCGATGGAACAGCTGGCGGCAGACGACGCTATCGCCAATGTGTATGCCGTTTTCACCCGCGCGGAGGAAGGCGGGCTGTTCGGCGCAAGGCTGATGGCGCAGGCGCAAACGCTGCCGCTGGATACGCTGATAGTATCAATAGAGTCCAGCCCGCTGATACCGGGTGTGGAGCAGGGCGCAGGCCCCGTAATACGAACTGGCGACGCGCTGTACACATTCGACGCGGAGGCGGAGCAGGCGCTGGTGGCGGCGCGCGAGTCGATCCGGCGGCGCAATGCGGACTTTCGCTGTCAGCGCCAGCTGATGAGCGGCGGCGTGTGCGAGGCGACTGCGTTCGCTGTCTGGGGCTACCGCGCGACTGGAATGGCGTTCCCGCTGGGCAACTATCACAACGCCACCACCAGTATCCGCGACCCTGAGTCTGGCATCGGCGCGGAGTACATTCGCGTCGAAGATTTCTTGGGCGGCGTGGAGCTGCTGGCGGAGGCTGCTGCCGTTGCCGCTATCGGCGATCGCATTTCCACGCCCGCAAAAGAGCGTGTGCGCGAAGTCCCAGACGATATTAGGAGACGGATGATGAATTCTGCGCCGCTTCGCTCACATCCCAACCGTCGATAGTCCAGTAGCCTACTTTCGGCAGGTCGGAGACCGTATTCAGACCTTGCGCCCGCTTTAGACGCTGGATGTTGAACAGGTGTGTTATCTCTTCGTAGTAGATGTGTCGTATCGTCGATTCGAGCGCCATAGTGTATTGGGAAGGATCTTCGGAGGATGGCCCTATACCTGACGGATGGAGGCTCGTCAGCATGTCCCACTGCAGGCTCGAGGGTTGGGTCACTGTGCGTGAGCGCAGGAAACCGACGCTGCGTTCTGTGAGAACTCGTCGGGTCAGCTCGATGCCTTCCCGCAGCTTGTCTAGCACGATGGGCAGATCGTAATACTTCGTGTCATCCATCCGCCGGTCGTATGGCGAGCTGGCTAGACCCTCGACATCTTCGACTCCGTGTTCACCGTTTGGGAAGGTATGGTCTCCCCAGCGCACTATCAGCCAGCGATATATGAGCGATGCCATGTGGCTGATCTGCATCCGTATGCTCCACTTTGCCCATGCGTAACCGTCGGATGTCCAGTCGAGCTGTTCATCGGTCAGCCCGTTCGTTTCGGCGGCGATCAGGTCGTAGAGTGTGTCGAATTCGGGGAAGAGCGCCGAGCCTGGCGCGTCGTCTGTAGCTGTTTCGTTTGTCATGCGTCGCTCCATTTCGTTCTCGTGATATGATTCACCGTCATTGCCTAACATCTAACGACATCTCGCTGTGTCCGCTAACGGCTGCGACTCGAGCGCCAGGGGTTCGAGTGATTCTGATTCTACCGATTCTCCGGTGTCCAGTCGCACTATCGGTTGAATCCGCGATGCGTATGGAGTGGCGATCAGCGTTCCGTAGGATGAACGCTCCATATAGAATCTGCCAAGATCTAGTTGGAGGGCACCGTCTCCGACTGTGAATCCTATCACGCCGAGTTCGTTCTGAACGAACAGATCGACACCCGCAATCCCATTTGGCAGTCTCATGCGTCGCTGTCTGCGGTTTACGGTTACCACGCCTCGCACAGAGCTGGGCAGGTCGCTCATGTATATGCGCGGGGAGAGCGCGGCTAGAATCGACGGCTCGACTCTGTTCACGAACTCCTTTAGCTGGCTTGTTCCTGTGTCCGCAACGAGGTGCGCTGGTATTCCCATTCTGATCAGAATGGCGCACATTTCAGCCCCGAAGAGTCGGGTCTTGTCGATGGATACCACTAGCGCGGAGTCGCTCTGTGAGCTTTCGGGGAGCGCGTGTGTCAGCGCGTCCTGCATCGCCCCCGTCCGTGCCTGCGCGTCCGCCGTATCTTCGGCGACCGGCGCGCGGTTTGCTGACGGCCCCAGCCAAGGGCCTGGCACCCAGATTATATCCCGCGGCGAAGTAATTAGGTCGCCGAAGCGCTGTTTACGATATTCACGCGCCGTAGTTATCGGCATACTGTCGAAATCTCGAAGGGATGCGATTGCGCGATCTCCGAGCCGCTGTCTCCAAAACGGGGCGCGGCGGGCGGATTCCACGACCGCCGCCAGACGCTCGATGAAATCGTCCGGGCGATTCACTTTTCAGGCCGCAGGCGAACTACTGCCAAGCCCATATCGTGATCGTCGCCCTCGAACAGTTGGTATCGTCGCAAGAGGTGACCGCGCGATTCTATGATACGCGCGGCGGCGGCCGGCTCCTGTTCCGCAAAGGCCGCGCCCTGCGAACCCGACAACTCCCATTCGGGGTGAACTTCATGTCGCAGCTCCAGCGGTCGCGCTAGGTCACGATACACCTCGCGCAGGTCATCGAACTCCGCCTCGTTTCGATACGGGACCGGCGCGATCAGAAAATCCCGCGTGATTATCAGCCCAAGTTCGTTATCGAATACCTGTACCAAGTCGATCTCTGGGATAGAGTTCTCCATACTGAAGAACACATCCTGCGCCAGATCGTCGGGAACACGATGATAGTAGAAGTCTTCGGCATATGTCCCCATACGCACTCGGATGGGGGGCCCGTTCAGCACAGCGTCGCCCTCGGACCCGCGTAGGAACAGAAAAGGTATGTTGCCGTTCGTGGCGTCCACGAGGACGGTTTCGTTATCGTCCAGAACGAATTCCAGCGCCATGTGCTGCCAGTAGCGCATCGTATTCTGTTCGCCCTCGAACTCGAATGTGTCGATGATACGGCGCAGGTCGTCTATCGGCGCGGGGGCAGGGGAGTCCGCCCCCGCGAACACATAGCGTGACTCGAATCCGTATCCGTCCGTTATGAACTTCAGCGCCTGTACCTTCTCCGAGCAGATTGCCCCCTCTCCGCGTATCATGTTCAGCAGCGCTTCGTCGCCTGTCTTGTAAGGTATCTTGTCGCCGGTGAACCGCGAATAGTTCTCGAAAGGGCTGTTCCAGATGGATTTTGCCACGCGCCGTAGGAACTCTATTTTGTCCGATGGAGATACGAGTTTTCGTAACTGGTCGGCATCGGCTGGATTGCTTGCGCGCAAGGCTGAATCTATATATTCCTCTATGCTTCTCTGCATCCGTCTGCGTCGGCGGAAGTCGAATCCGCGCCAGTTGCGGGAGCAGTCGATCTCGCTTCGATCTATGAGTATGTCCGTGAGTGTGACTTTTGTTTCGCCAATGACGGCGGCGCGCGCAGGAGGCCGTTCGTGGAGCGACAGCTGCCGAACGCCAGCCCTGAAGATCGTGGCGGGGATGATGCCCCCGGTCGCGCCATCGTCCGACAAGACGAGGGCGAGATCACGCATCGACTCGAACGCGGGCGCGTCGTCGCTCAAGAGCCTGCCGTCGGAGACCAGAGCTTCCGTATCGACATGTTCGAGATATAGCGAAACCAGCGTTTTCAGAGGCAAGCTGGCATCCGCAGCCAACAGCCGCAGCGTACATGAACGCTGTGTTAGATAATCAGTCCACCTGAGGAGCGCGGGGATATTGGGGTCGATTGTCTGTGTTTCCATCTGTAATTCAGCTCATTATTCATCTGCAGATAAGCAGATAAGTTAGATATAGTATGTCGCAGTCCTGTTCGTATGTGTACTGGCTTTGCGACATGGGGTAACATGTTGTTCGCATATAATAGATAACAGATGGTTGAACTGGCTATCGGCGTTCGTACTGCTGGAAATCCCAATGATTCATCGCATCATTATGTCTGTAACGATAGGGCGGCGGCTCCTCTGCGCCCCAATACTTGTGATTGTGATTTCGGCTTCGATAGCGGGGTTCGCCTGCGGTGAGTCGTCGCCACCGCCCGCAGCCCAGCCGGATTCGACGAGTGAACCCGTTCCCACGCATGTAATCTCTCCGACACCGATACCGACACTGACTCCCGTGCCTCCCGTTCCGTCAGCTACAGCCGTCCTCATCCCGACGCCGGAGCCGACCTCTACCGCGCCGCCGGAGGTTCCGACGCCGCGCCCGATGCCGCGTGTAATACATCGCCCGTCGCAATCGAGTGATGAGCTTGCGCCCGACTTCGAGCTGGCTACTTTCGATGGCGATATTTTGAGGCTTTCCGATCTGCGCGGTCAGGTGGTGGTCTTGAACTTTTGGGCGTCATGGTGTTCGCCGTGTCGATGGGAGATGCCGTCGTTCGAGAGCATTTCGCAGGAATACAAAGATAGAGGCGTCGTGTTCGTGGGCGTCGCTATCTCGGACACCGAAGACGCCGCGAGAGAATTTGCCGATAGCGTAGGCGTTACCTATCCCCTCGGTCTCGACGAGACCGGCGACATCGCCCGCGCATATAGAGCAGTATCGCTGCCGACGACTTTCTTCATCGACCGGGAGGGCATCGTCAAACGCAAGCTGGTCAGCGCGGCTAACGAAGGCGTTCTAAAAGTCTTCATCCGCGGGCAGCTGGACGATGGAGGTTAGACATCTTCCGTGTTTTTAACCGCTTTCTCTGTGTAAACTGCGCTTGTAATGTGAATTGACTGCGCATATAGTGTATATCGCATATTGCATATATATAAAATGCGAATTACATATAGTGTGTATATAATATATATAAATTGATTGAGGGTACCCCTTTTCGGGGCGCGCAGCAGAGTCCCAATTTGGAGGTTCAGTGTGACTTCTGAACGAGATGTTCTCGTCGCTAACAGCTTGCGCAAGTCTTTTGACGGCAATCAGGCTGTGGATGGGGTGTCGTTTTCCATTCGCAAGCAGGAGATATTCGGTCTGTTGGGCCCGAACGGCGCAGGCAAGACTACAACGATTCGGATGCTGTCCACAGTCTTGCCACCAGACGACGGCGATGTGACGATTGCCGGATATTCCGTTAACGATGCGAGCGACAGAGTGCGCCGCATAATCGGCGTTTGCCCTCAGGAACTTGCGCTTTATCCGGAGTTGTCGGCGAATGACAATCTGGTGTTCTTCGGGCGAATGGCTGGTTTGAACGGCTCGGAGGCAAAAGATGTCGCGCATGAGAATCTCGAAATCGTTGGCTTGCTGGATAGGAGGGGCGACAAGGTCGATAAGTTTTCTGGCGGGATGAAGCGACGCATCAATATCGCCATCGCCCTGATGAGCCGACCACAGCTGCTGTTTCTCGACGAGCCGACTGTCGGCATAGACCCGCAATCCCGCGCGCATATCTTCGATACCGTCGAGAGCCTGCGCGATGATGGCATGACAGTCCTTTATACTACGCACTATATGGAAGAGGCAGATCGTCTCTGCAATCGCATCGGCATAATGGATCATGGTCGGCTGATCGAACTGGGCAGTCCACTCGAGCTGAAGGCCAAAATTGGCGACCCCGATCAGGTATCTCTCGAACAGGTCTTCCTAGATCTGACTGGGCGCAGTTTGAGGGACTGAGTACACAGGGAGGGGAGGTTCGTCACATAATGCTTTTGCCACTACATATTGCATTATTCGAGCTGAAACGCTATTTGACGAACAAGGGCGAACTGGCGTTCAGTCTGGCGCTGCCTATTGCCGTGTTTGCTCTGATATACGGAGCGTTTGGCGGCAGCGAGTCGTTCAGCGCCACTGCTGAGGTTGTCGATCTCGATGGCGGGACGCAGGCGCGCGCGCTGATCGATCAGCTGGACGCGCTGGATGAGATAAGTGTCAAGGAGCGCACACTCGAAGACGCAAACGCCGGGCTGGAACGCTCTGCGATCCTGACAGCGCTTGTAATTCCCAATGACTTCGGCGACTCGCTGGAAACAGACGGGGGAGCGACGCTGATACTCAAGCAGCGAGGCAGCGGCGGAGATACGGGGCAGATAGTAGCCACAATCGCGCGCGCCATCGCCGACGATATGGCCCGGGATGCTCGAATACGCAATAGAGTGTCCGCCGCGTTTGCTGGATCAGAAGTCTCTCAGGAGAGCATCGACGCGGAGGTCGAACGGCTGCTCGGCGATGCTCGCCAAAGCTCGCTGTTCGATACCGAACTCGAGCAGACAGGTGCAGAAGATGTGGATGTACTGCACCGGATGATTCCAGGAACCTTGGTAATGTTCCTCATGTTTGCAGTAACCATCGGCGCTCAGGGCATGGTGGAAGAACGACAGATCGGCACGCTGGAGCGGCTGCTGACCACGCGGCTTGGCATTGGTCAGCTGTTCTTGGGCAAGTTTTTGGCGAGCGTACTGCGCGCTATGGTGCAGTCCGTGGTTCTGATGTCGCTCGCATTCCTCGTGCTGGATATAGGCGACATCCAAGATTTCGCGCAGGTCATTGTATTCGCTGTGCTGGTCGCAGCGGCAGTCAGCGCAATCGGACTCGTTATAGGCGCGACGGCTCGTACACGCGATCAGGCTACATGGAGCGGCGTGTTCTTCACGATGTTCATGACAGTCTTCGGAGGCACTTTTATAGATGTAGGCTCCGAGGGCGTGATGAACCTGATCTCCAGGGTCACTCTCAATAAGTACGCCATCGACTCGATCTACGGCGTCTTGTCGGGAGGAGAACCTATATGGAGAGATACGACAGGTATCGCAGTCATGCTTGGCGTAACGGTGGTCTGCCTGTCGGTGGCGCGGGCACTGTTCAGGGCGTCCGAAGGAGGACGATAGATGAGTACGATCCTCCGACAGGCATATATCCTGGCCGCGAAGGATACGAAGATATTCTTCAAAGACAGATTCGCAGTGGCGTTTTCATTCCTGTTTCCGTTCCTATTTGTAATCGGCTTTTCGCTCGCGCTCAGCGGACAGGGGCCGGATGACGAAGTACTGGAGTTCACGCTGGCGGTCGAAGACGCTGGCGGGGGAGTATCCGAGGAAACACGCGCGCGGGGTGTGCAGGCGATACAGGGGCTTGCGGCTGAGAACGGCGGCGGCTCGATTATAACGGTGATGGAGTATGCCGACGCTCTGGCAGCAGTCGAAGATGGGGAACTCCCTGGATTTGTCGCATTCCCAGCCAACTTTACACAGAATATGGTCGAAGGCAAGCCTTCCACTCTGAGAGTCATCGTAACTGGAGAGACGCCGGATAGAGAGGCGGCTTTGCTCGGCTTCGCTAGATCGCTGGCAGTCGGCTTCTCGGATATGCAGATCACGCTGCATGCCATTGCGAATCTGTCCGGCCAGACGCCCTCCGACCTATCCGAGTCCGTGCTAGGCGCGACTGGCGCTCAAAACGAGACTTCATCGGAAAGCGACGCGGGCGGCATCGCGTTCGTCATCGAGAAAGTTGGAGACATCGAGCCTTTCAACGCCTCCAACTTCACGCTGCCTGGCTATCTGACGATGTTCGTATTCTTCGCGGCTGCGTTGAGCGCGGAGGCGATCGCCCGCGAGCGACAGTCGCATACGCTAGAGCGGCTAATGTCCAACGGCGTTCGTCGTGAGGCTATTGTAACGGGCAAGTTCTTCGGAACGGCGTTCAGAGGGCTGCTGCAGATACTGGTGATGTGGATTGTCGGCATCTTGGCCTTTGGAATAGACTTGGGAGCGTCGCCTGTAGCAGTCGTTCTCATATCGGGGCTAATGGTCTTGTCTTCCGCGGCGTTCGGTGTGCTGCTGGCGAGTTTGGTGCGCGAAGTGCGAGCCGCAAGCATGGCGGGCGTCCTAGTCTCGCTCGTTCTTGCCCCGCTCGGCGGCTGCTGGTGGCCTCTGTTCATAACGCCCCAGTGGATGCAGTCGCTTGCTAAAATAACACCGCACGGATGGGCTAACGACGGATTCAACAAGCTGCTGCTGTTCGGCGCGGAGTTCGCGGATGTTACCCAGACGATGTTCGTTCTGGCAGCGTTCGGAGTTGCGTTCTTGGCGGTGGCGGTATGGCGGTTCCGACTGTCTGCGATGTGAGAAGGCAAGGCGGCGTAACGGATTCACGCCGGCGCGGTAAGCCGAGGGAGCGCTGTCTCGCGGCGCGCAACCGACAGCGCGAGACAGCATATGACGCGCGGACTCACATTCTGTTATTGCCTATTACTGCGCTTTCATCATCTCCTGCGTCGTAACGCCTATTTCGCCGGGCGCGGGAATGATGGAGACGCCGGCGGCGGCCAGCGCGCGTACTTTTTCGCTCGCTCGCCCCGCGCTGCCGGTGATGATGGCTCCGGCGTGTCCCATGCGCTTGCCCGGAGGCGCGCTCTGGCCGACGATGAGCGCGGCGGCGGGCTTGGTAAATTCGGAGCTGCCGATGAACTCTGCGGCCTCCTGCTCCTTCGTGCCGCCTATCTCTCCGATGAGAACTACGCCGTCCGTATCGTGGTCTTCCTCGAACATCCTGAGAATATCCACGAACGATGTTCCGTTTACCGGGTCTCCGCCGATGCCAACACATGTGGACTGTCCGATTCCGAGACCTGTCAGCTGCCCGACGGCTTCGTATGTCAGAGTGCCGCTGCGCGATACGACGCCTATACGACCGGCTAAGTGTATGTGCGCGGGCATTATGCCCATCTTGAAGTTTTCGCCGGGGGATATGATACCGGGGCAGTTAGGCCCGATGAGTGTCGTCGGCTTTCCGCGCAAGTATCGTACGACTTTCACCGTGTCCATGACGGGGATACCCTCGGTTATGCAAGCGATGACAGCGATGCCGGCATCGACAGACTCCGCGATGGCATCGGCGGCGAATGGCGGCGGAACGAATATGAGCGCGGCGTCTGCGCCTGTTTCACCGACAGCCCGTTCCACCGAGTCGTAAATGGGGACATCGCCATCGAAAGTCTGTCCGCCGCGTCCCGGCGTTACGCCCGCCACGAGATTAGCTCCATATTCGCGGCATCTCAGCGCGTGAAAGCTGCCTTCACGACCGGTTATCCCCTGAACTAGTAGCCGCGTATTCTTGTCCACCAGTATGCTCATCTACTATTCGCTCCTCGAACCCGGCGCGCGCCGGGGGTAAAGCCCATATTTTGGGCAGTATGCTTTTCCGTAAATCGCTTCTCGCAAGAGTTGCGTGAGTTGGAAGATTGGATTGTGGGAAGGAGAATGTGTGGAAAGGGGGATGCGTCGCATCGCCGATCGGACTTCCCCGCAGCTATGATCCTGCCACCCTGATCGCCTCTGCTGCCTGATTTAGGTCATCCACCAGCACGACATCGAGCCCGGATTCTGCCAGCGTCTGGCGTCCCTCGTCGGAGTTCGTCCCCAGCATTCGGACGACCATCGGGCGCATCCGCTCCGGCGCTCTCTCCGCCGCCATGACGAATCCGCGCGCGGCCACATCGCATCTGAGTATGCCTCCGAATATGTTGACGAGGACGCGCGCGACATTCTCATCGGACAGTACTATCTCCAGCGACTTGGCGACTTTCTCTTCGTCCGCGCCGCCGCCGATGTCTAGGAAGTTGGCTGGCGACGCTCCTGCGGCGTGGGTAACATCCATAGTCGCCATTGCCAGCCCCGCGCCGTTGACGATACAGCCGACATCACCGTCCAGCTTCACATAGTTTATGTCCGATCCGCTCGCCTCGACCTCTAGCTGGTCTTCCTGCTCGACATCGCGCAGGCCGCTGATGTCGCGGTGTCTGAACATGGCGTCGTCGTCTATATTCATCTTGGCATCCATCGCCAGTATGCGTCCATCGGCAGTCAGGCCGAGCGGGTTTATCTCGACGAGAGAGCAATCGCTCTTCACGAACAGTTCATAGAGCGATAACATGAGCGCCCCGATCTGTCGATGCAGCGCAGGCGGCGCGCCTAGTCCGCGCGCAAGTTTTCGCGCATGGAACTGCTGAAGGCCAAGAACTGGGTCTATGGCGACGGTGGTTATCTTTTCCGGGCTGGTCTCGGCGACCTCTTCGATCTCCATGCCGCCGGCTGCGCTTGCGATGACGACGACTCCTTCTGCCGCGCCGTCGATTGCCATGCCGACATACATTTCGGATTCGACATCGACCACCTCTTCGACCAGTACCTTGCGGACTGGTACACCCTCTGGCCCTGTCTGGAAGGTGACGAGAGTCGAGCCGATCATGGCATCGGCTGCGGCAGCCGCGTCTTCGGGGGAGTCGGCGATTGCGATGCCGCCGGCTTTGCCTCTGCCGCCGGCGTGCACCTGCGCTTTGACGACAGCTCGTCCGCCCAGCTCGCGCGCTATCTCTGCCGCTTCGTCCCCAGACGCGGCGACGCGGCCGTTGGGGACGGGGATTGCATAGCTGGCGAAAATATCTTTCGCCTGATATTCATGTATCTTCATAGGATGCTCCGTATATGTGTGTATTTCGAAGAGTATTGTAGCGCAGGCGATGGGTGTTACGCTCGTTACATGCGCTTCAGAATGTGGTTCGATATTCGGATTGCGATTTCCGCCCCCTTTTTGTTGCTTACCGCGAAGAACAGGGCGAATAGCGGGGAGTTCTTGGAGTTTTTCAGTATGCGCGTTGTCGGTGCGACCTTTACGAATATCTCTGCCAGTCGAGCGCGATACGCGTCGGCTATCTGCTTGCTGCCGCGCTCGCGTTCTTGCCCCTGTTCGTGGTCGAACAAGGATGGCTGCGGGCTGGGGTGGTACGAGTCTTGTCGCCAATGCTCGCGTCCGCCGAAAATGTGATCTAAGCGCGCGGCGTTTTTGGAATTGGGTTCGGCCTTTCTCGGCATGAGCCTAGCGACAGCAGAGAGAGGAAATAGAATCCAGCAATCGATTTTCTCGGTTCTGGCAATTGCCTCGACGGTATTCCAATATACCTGAGTAGCGAACGGATCGAGGAATACGACAGATCTTTCATATTGAGACATCCCATAGCAGAACTGGGGCAGGGCGATGTTGGCGTCGTCGGTGACTACCTCGATGTTACGATCGGGGTAGTCTGCGTTGAGCACGCGCAGTTGTTCAGCTCGGCTGGAATCCATTTCTATAAAGACAAATCGGTCGAACGGTTTGTTTTCTATCTTCAGAGCTATGGTCGGCGAGCCGTCGTGTACATCGTGCAGGTTGTGGAAGTCTCCGTAATCGTCAGGCCCGTAGTCGGCGGGTGAATACCATCGCCCTGACCCGGCGAATGCGTCCACATAGGTTAGGGTAAACGGCTGTTTCTCGAGCGCCGTCGTGTACGCGTTCAGATATGACCTGAGTATTTCCAGCTTCTCCGCAGTCCATTGTCCGCCGAAGCTCACAGCCGCCATGTGGTATCATCCTGCCTCTGGTACCAGGTGCCATGCGCGCCCGTCGATGGTGGCGGAGTCGCCGCCTCGCTTGTTTCTAGTGCCGCCTAGCTGTTTGAGGAAGAACGCAACACCCGCGTCAGATGACTGATCGCGCAGCGTTCGTACCCATTCGAGATTCATGGGTCTAGCGCGCGGGCCGCTTTCGCCGCCGACTATTACCCAGTGCAGAGTCCCGTCCAGAAGCCACTGGGAGAGGTCTAGCGATTCTAGCAACGGTTCTGCAGAGACGAATCGGATAGTGGCGGGAATTCTTCCTAATACAGTCAATCGGGGCGCGTATTTCTGACTTTCCACTGATGTTCCGATCCAGACATTTGGCGGCCATCTTTCGGTGAATTCGTCTTTGTGCATCTGCCACCATGCCACTGCGCGTCCGGGCCTCTTAGTCAGCACCTGAAATACATGACCTCGTTCCGTCGAAGCCTGCTGCATCGTGAAGAACACCGCGCGGATGAACTCGAATGGCACACGCGGATGAAACAAGTCCGACATACTGTTTACGAAGACTCGACGGGATCTTTTCCACTTAAGCGGAGTGTGCAGGCGTTCTGGTAGCAGTCGTATATCGTCGGGTTCTGTATTATAACCCGGTACTTCCATTGCCTTTAGGCGAGGGTAGAGCGCGAACATATAGCAGTGATCGCAGCCCGGCGACACGCGCGTACAGCCAGTTACGGGGTTCCAAGTCTCGTCTGTCCACTCGATTGCGGATGGCATTGCCCTTCACCTTATATTGCTATCGAGATTGCGATTAGGCAATTTTCGCATAACAATACATTTGTTCTTGTTTCTTGTATTGTTGCAAGTCTTCATTGATAGCAAACATGCGTGCAATGAAGGCGAAGTGTGCCAGGAGAAGACATGGCGGAGGGGGCGGGATTCGAACCCGCGATACGCGCTTAACGTATGCCTGTTTTCAAGACAGGTGCCTTCGTCCACTCGGCCACCCCTCCTCGAAAATCGTCGAGCCGCCGCGCGCGATGCAAAGCCGATGCCGGTTGGCGCGATATGTTCTGGCGCTTGGCTCTCTATATCCCGGTCTTGCTCGACACCTAGATTGTAGCCGCAGGTTAGGGGGAGCGACAACCGACAACCGGTTTTTTATTTGGCAGGCTGTGGCGCTGCCGTTAGGATGAATCCCTTTTCGCCGGTTACACGGAGCGCGTTGGGGCGAGCGACGACTACACCTGCGATTGTGTTGTCGAGCTTGGAACGGTTCATCTTCCAAGTCAGCTGAACCGTCTCTCTGGGCAGATCGACCGTTGCGAACTGTATCTCTTGATACTTCGGTCTGTCCATAAAGACGACATTCTGCCCTCGCCATTCGGCGGAGCCAGCGACTGGCTCATCGAACAGCAGCGTTACGCCCATCTCGGAGTCATCGAAGACGACTGTCACGCCATGCCTGTCAGTTTGGCTGGGTATCGCAAGCTCGCCTCTGAACCTGTCGGTATTCACAGAAGAAGTCATAAGTCTCCGTTACCTGTGTCGCTTATGCCTCAATAGTCATTGTGTGTATTTTGTACATGAGTCAGGATAGCGCACAAGGCGCGCCAGAACAACATAGACTGATGATCTCTGCGCAGCATGTATTTGCGGCATGCGCGGATATTCTCGTTTAGAACCGCCCTCTGAGGCGCGGGTCTAGGACATCCCGCAGACCGTCTCCGACGAAGTTGAAGCTAAGCACAAGCAAGAAGATTGCGATGCCGGGCGCGAAGGATAGCCACGGAGAGCTTCTGAGGTTCACAAAGGCGAGGTAAAGCATGCTGCCCCAGGTGGCGGTAGGTGGATCTACGCCGACGCCGATGAAGCTAAGACTTGCCTCGCCCAGTATGGCGAAGCCCATTCCCAGAGTTGCCTGCACAATGACCGGCTGAATCGAGTTCGGCACCATGTGAAACAGCAGCATCCGCCAAGGCGGCGTGCCGATCATGCGTGCCGCTATGAAGTATTCCCTTTCTTTGACGGAAAGCGCCTGACTTCGTACCAGTCGCGCCTGTGTGGTGAACAGATTTATACCCAGCGCGATGCTCACAGTTAGCACGCTGCCGCCCAGCACTAGCAGCAGCACCATTGCGAACAGTATGCCGGGTATGGAGATCATCGCGTCTATCATCCTCATTATGGCGTGATCGACCCAGCCGCCGGCGTATGCCGCGATTATACCGAGAGGAACGCCTATCAGAATCGCTATTCCGACGGAGAGCAGCCCGACGATCAGCGACACTCGCGCGCCATACATCAGCCGAGTCAGCTGATCTCTCCCTACATGGTCTAGTCCTAGCGGATGTTCGATTGTGGGCGGGGCGAGAGAGTTGATAGGGTCTATGGCATAGGGGTCGGCTGGCGCGATTATGTCCGTGAAGATTCCGACGAACAGCACAATGCCGATGTACACCAGCCCAATCGTGGAAAGCCTATGTCGAATCAGCTGCCGGAAAGTGTCCTTTGGCAGCGTGTTCACCATGCGTCGGATCAGGCCCGCGCGGGTGGGTGGGGATGCGGAAGGTAGAGGGCCGTTCATCATCCGAACCGAATTCGAGGGTCGAGATAGGCGTAGGCTATGTCAGTCAGCAGGTTCGCCACGAGGATGGCGACGGCGGACATCATCACGATAATTTGTATCACGGGATAGTCAGAGCGTTGGAGCGCGAATACAGCAAGCCGTCCTACACCCGGCCAGCTGAACATCGTTTCGATGATTACCGAACCTCCCAGTATGTTGCCGAGTCGCAAGCCGAGAATCGTCACCACCGGCAGCATCGAGTTTCTCAGAGCATGCAGCCATATAACTCTACGCTCGAACAGCCCTTTGGCGCGCGCTGTGCGTATGTAGTCTTCTCCCATCACCTCCAGCAGAGAAGAGCGTGTCTGGCGCATGATTGTCGCCGCGCCATTGAGCCCTAGCGCGAGCGCGGGCAGTATCATATGTTTCAGCCCGTCCACAGGGTTTTGCCAGATGAGTTCGGAGCCAAATACTGGCAGAATGCCCAGCGTAACTCCGAATAGCAGAATGAGCATCAGCGCGAACCAAAAGTCCGGCATTGCGATTCCGAACATAGCCCCAGTGGTGGCGAACATGTCCATTAAGGAATTGCGTCTGAGCGCGGCGATTACGCCCGCAGCAATGCCGATCACGAGCGAGACGAGGAATCCCGCGGCTGCCAGCTGAAGTGTATGCGGCAAGCGCGCCGCCAGTTCTTGCGTTACCGGGCGCTTGTTTTGGAAAGACTTGCCCCAGTCACCCGTTAGCATCCCGACGACCCAGTCGAGATATTGCATCGGTAGAGGCCGATCCAGCCCCAGGTCGCTCATCATTGCCGCGCGTATCTCTGGTGTCAGCGCCTCGCTGTCCTCGCCCGCCATTGCATATATGGGGTCGTTGGGGAGAATCCGCATCAGCAGGAATATAATGACGCTGATGATGAACAGCACGGGTATCATCTGAATGATACGACTGACTATGTATCTGCGCATATATCTTCACTTGCCACTCGCCGAGTGGGTATCTATAAAAGGTATGGTGTTTTAGTAGGAAAGAGAGAATGTCTGGTGTTCGGGGGCGTATCCGGAATTGGGCCGGACGCGCCCCCTTTCATTTTGCTGGCTAATGCCTCTACCGATCTATCCACACATCGTGGATTTTGAGGGATGCGTCGGACGGGTATTTGACCCACTTGGCATCAGGGAACTCTGCCCACTTCACCCACGGCTGGACGAAGTGATAGGACGGGTTCGCGGAGGTTCTGACACCGCCCAGCGCGGCTTCCATATAGATGCGCTGCGCTTCACGGTACAATCTGTTCTGTTCGGTGGAGTCGAAAGTACGCGCTGCCTGCCTTATGAGCTTGTCTATTTCGACCTGCTCTGAGCTAGTTCCCCACGCGCCGTTGTTCCAGTAGCCGCCTATGCCGAGGTATGAGTTGAAGGTTCCGGACGGGTGTGGACGCAGGCCGAAGCCGCGCAGTGAGAAGCTGGCTTCTTTGGTTACGAAGGTGCGTTTCGCCTCGTCGCCGCCACCGATGTCCACTTCGATTCCGAATCCGACGGCTTCGTAGTATGCCTTGGATATTTCGGCGCGCCGTATGTTGTTTGCGCTGGATGTCGTCGTTACCGTTATCTTACGCTCTGGCAGATCATGGCATCCCTTTGCCTTCTGCTCTTCCGTGCAGGTGAACGCCGCCATTGTATCGATCGGCAGCGAGATGCCCTTTTCGGCGGCGTACTCTTCGAGCAGCGCGCGCGCGCCTTCGGGATCGTATTTGTAGGGATAATCCTCCTCCGCCACTTGGAAACTGGCAGCGTGGTTCGGAGGTACGAGCGAGCCACGATATACATGCCCCGCGCCGCCTGTCATGGCTTGGTTCCATGCGTGACGGTCCATAGCCATCTGCGCAGCTTTTCGGACTCTGATGTCGTCGAATGGCGCGCGGGATGCGTTGAAATGGTCCATTCTGGGGCCTGCAAAGCCTTTGAACTCCTGCACTCCGGATATAGAACGGGATGCATCTATGGCATCCAATGCGGAATGAGCGATGCTCGCGGCGTCGATCTCGCGGGCCTGCAGCGCAGCCGCGCGAACTTGGTCGTCTGGGATTACCACCCAGCGCCAGCCGTCCAGATAGGGGAATCCGTCGCGGTGATAGTCTGCAAACTTCGCATAGTCGATGTGGCTGCCAGCCACCCATTCTTTCACCATAAATGGCCCTGTGGAGACGGTGCCTTCCGATTCCAGCCCGTCCTTGCCTCGCGCCTCGAACGCCGTCGGCGAGACGGGCATTCCTGCGGTCATCCCCAAGTTAGTGATGATGGGGGCGAATACATCAGATGTAGTTATTTCAAGAGTCAGGTTATCCAGCGCATCGACTTTGGATATGGATTCGATGGCAGGCCGGGTAACGGTGCCATTGTTCTTGTCGAGCACGAACTCTAGGCTGAACTTGATGGCTTCGGCGTTCACAGGGGTTCCATCGTGGAACAGAACATCCGGCTTCAGATCGAAGGTTATCGTCTTCTGATCGTCACTCATGGAGAACGATTCCGCTAGGGACTTGTCCGGTACCCATTCCGAGTCAGGTCCGTAAGCCGTCAGTGGGTCGCCGACGGTCATGCACCATGCTGCGCACGCTCCACCGCTGTAAGTCAGATGGAACAGATGCTCGACATTTGGCCCCATTCCATATTTGATGATGCCGCCGTATCTGCCTTGAAGCAGCGCGGTCTCCACAGCTGCGGGAACCGCCTTGGCGACGGACGATTCGACGATGTTCTGGATTTCCTCGGATGAGATGCCGGGCCTCGACTCTAGCGCTTTCGTAATAGCGACTGCTACTTGCGCTTCGGTAACGCCGGGCTGATTACTCAGAGCTTGTGCGATGGCGTCAGCCACTTGCGCTTCGGTAACGCCGGGCCTTGACTCGAACGCCTTGGCGATAGTCTCTGCCACCTCTGTTTGCGTTATACCTGGCTTCTGCTCGCTCAGCGCTTGTGCGATGGCGTTAGCCACTTGCGCTTCGGTAACGCCGGGCCTTGACTCGAGCGCTTGGAGGATAGCGTCTGCTACTTGCGCTTCGGTAACGCCCTCTGGTTGGGCGTCCAGCGCCTGCTGCACCGCGCTGGAAACATCCGAAGATGTCATCCCTTGCGGCTGAGCGGAGACAGCCTGTTGGATAATGGCTTCCACATCCGGCGTTGGCGACGCGGAATCGTCGCTGCTGCTGCACGCCGCTGCGAATGCCAATACTAGCGCCGCTGCAAGCGGCATAATAATAAATTTTGCCTTATTCATTCTCATGGACACCTCATTCTCAGTTCGTTATGTTATGTGGATACCATCCTTCGGTGGCCCATGTTAAGACAAATCTGGTGTGAATACTATCCATCCCATTCTATCAGGTTCTGTCAAATACACGATTGAGATCGCTGCTGCGCGAATATTGCGCGCTAGAGCGCGCGGGTCTGTGGGCAATCCAAACGATGAATGATGTATGGCGATGAGCGCGGGAAACGCGACCTAAAATAGGTAGAAATCCATGAATGTATAATGTATATGGAGGGTAATAGACGCTATAAACGCAACAGGCGGGGACAGCATTTTCGCCACCCCCGCCTATACATATTTTTCTTTACGCCCTGCCTAGCCGAATGGCTAGATTCTGTATTCGGTCATGTAGATTATGGGGACTCGATCTGCAGCCTGCGCGTCTTCTCCTCCTCCTTATGGGGGAGTGTGATGGTCAAAACACCGTTTGCGTAGCTGAGCCTAGCTTTGTCGGCATCGACCGAACGGGGGAGACGCAGTGTTCGGCGGAACTTTCCAATGCGCCGCTCTTTCAGTAGATATTCGGATTCGGCAACTTCGGACTCGGTCTTCGTTTTCGCGCTTATCGTCAGTAGCAAGTCTTCCAGAGTCACATCGATCTCCTCCGGCTCGAGGCCAGGCAGGGACGCCTCGACGATGAAGCTGTCTTCCGTCTTACTTACATCCAGCGGAATGCCCCACCTTTTCTCGTTTGTTCTGTCGTATGCCGAGAATACGCGCGATCTGCCCCAGCTTCGTCCGAACACATCCCGCTTAATGTCTGTAAAGGGATACCATCTCTGAGATACCATCGTATCGTTACCTCCGGTTATGTTGTATTGTGTTTGTCTTTTTCATTGCTGCCTAGCCCGTCGATTCGAGCCAGTAATTGAATTATATGATTTGATATACTATATATCAAGTTAATTTATGTGCATGCATCATAATTACTCATGTGATATAATATGAGCATTACGAGCGGGGCACGAACGATTCCTGATACTCCCAAGTGGACGAATGGCGAAAATGGCAGATTACTACGACACTCTAGGCGTTGCGCGAACTGCGGATCAGAAGGATATACAGCAGGCTTTCAGGCGGCTTGCGCGTAAATATCACCCCGACATGAACCGCGATGCCGATGCCGAGACCAAGTTCAAGGAGATCAACGAGGCATACGAAGTCCTCTCCGACGCCGAGAGCAGGTCGAAATACGATCTATACGGCGATAGGTGGCGGGATGCCGATCGGATCGAGGCGCAGCGAAGGGCATCGACATCGACATCAGGCTTCGGATTCGGTGGAACTCGGAGGGGAGCTTACACCGGCGAGGACTTGCGCGCCGAGATGGACGATATCCTCGGGGACTTCGACAGCATCTTCAGCGACATTCGGCGAACTCGATCGAGAGGCGGTAGGAGATCCGTACGCGAAAATGCCCCTGTGAGCGTTTCGCTTGCGGAGGCGTACCGGGGCGTTACCGTGACCGCCAGCCTCACGATAGCGGGCGCGTTGCGCAAATTCGAGGTGGATATTCCACCGGGTATCGATACCGGCGGCTTGGTGCGTGTAGCGCCAGAGCCAGGAACGGAGCTGATTTTCGATATAACCGTAAAGCCGGATAGCCGATTCAGACGAAGCGGGGCAGATCTGTACACCGATGTCGAGGTTGATTTCGAGGATGCCATACTAGGCGGCGAAGCCGATGTATCCACGCTCGATGGCCGGCGCATTCGCGTTACCATACCGGCGGGCAGTCAGAATGGACAGAATATCAGATTGCGCGGAGAGGGTATGCCGCGTCTGAACGCCCCGAACGACAGAGGAAGTCTATTCGTTACGGTTAGGCCGCAGATACCAGACAGTCTGACCGATGAACAGCGAAAGCTCGTTGAGCAGTTACGAGATCTGCGCAACGCCGAACGCGCCGGCGCGCCGTAAGCCCCTCATTCAGCAGATCTCGTCCGCGCGCTACGAATTGGATCACCTGCGCCGCGCGCTGCTAGGCCAGCAGCAGCGTGCAGGCTGCTACTCTGGAGGAGGTTCGCAGAATGTACGCCCTTCGGCTTCGGCGGCCTCGCGGCGTGAGTTCCAATCGCGCCATTTCGAGGAGGCTTCTTCTATGCCTTCCTGTTTGCCTTCGGCTCTACCTTCGGCTATTTCGAGCTCTCTTCGTTTCTTCAGTTTGTCTTTTAATGCAGCGGCGAGTATCAAGGCGACCCCCATAATTCCGTTGTAAATGCGCTGGCTATGACTGCGCCCGTGCCAATCAGCAGATCTCGTCTGCGCGCTACGAATTGGATCACCTGCGCCGCGCGCTGCTAGGTCAGCAGTGGCGTGCAGGCTGCTACTCTGGTGGAGGTTCGCAGAATGTACGCCCTTCGGCTTCGGCGGTTTCGCGGCGTGAGTTCCAATCGCGCCATTTCGAGGAGACTTCTTCTCGGCCTGCCTCTAAGCCTGCCGCCTTGCCCACTTCTATGCCCTCGGCCCTGCCTTTGGCCCTGCCTTCGGCTATTTCGAACTCTCTTCGTTTCTTCAGTTTGTCTTTTAATGCAGCGGCGAGTATCAAGGCGACCCCCCATAATTCCGTTGTAAATGCGCTGGCTATGACTGCGCCCGTGCCAATAGGAGCTATAGAGATTATTATAGCGTGGATGGTGTCGGCTAAGGCATTGTCTGTCTGAAAAAATGCCTCGTACCAGATTTTGTATCCTACACCTCCCGCTGTCAATATCAGGAACATCGCGAGGTATCTCTTCGCATGCTCCGCAGCAACTGTCAGCACCGGGAGCCTCGTTTCAGATCGCCCTCGAGTTCTATATTCGGGGTCGTCGTGTTCTATGTTGTCTGCCATCGTGTCTCATCTCGCGTGCGCGCTTTCTCGTAGGTTCCAAAAAAAATTAAGAGGGTTAAGAGGGTATAGACTAGGCAGACGCCTACGAATCGGCTCTAGCTCGTGTAGCAGTATCACATATCCGCGCTGCTTTGGTGGCCGGTCGATGATGTTTGACCGTCTCGACATCCGTTGCTAGACTTGCGTGCGACTTTCACGAACATAGGACACTAGGAGCCTGCCATGATTGGAGTGCTGACACATCACTGGGCTAAGGCCGAGCTGGTGGAGGAGGCGCGCGCGCTGTTGAATGGCAACGGAGAGGCGCAGAGCCGACATCCAGGCTTCGTCAGCCGCCAGACGCTGCTTTCGCTCTCCGACCCTGCGAAGATAACTACGCTAGTGTTGTGGGACAGCGGCGAGATATACGACTCTTGGCGCGCCAGCCCCGCTCGCGCTGCGGCTATGGCCGGGGCGGAATCCCTGTGGTCGAGGCCACCGGAGTCCGAGCGATTTCATGCCGGCACCTAGAGTCAGTCGATATCTGTTTGCGATGGAAGATGCGAAGATGTATGGACGCTGCTCATCTCTGTGGTTAGGATATATGGGACGGAACTCTAGCATCTGCATAATTTGGGACACGGTGAGTCGCGATAAGTGGAATACGATCACATAATCGTTGGGGCGGGTTCTGCTGGGGCTGTTCTCGCAGCTCGTCTGACTGAAGACCCGAGTCGCAGTGTACTGCTAATCGAGGCTGGGCCAGACTATCACGATCTAGACGCGATGCCGCCCGACATGAAGTGGGGTTACGGTCACGGACTCACTCGTAAAGACGCTATGGCCGACGATCATCGGCGATACTTCGTCGCCAGACGCTCCGACAGGGGCGTTCCGCTGGTGATTCCACGAGGGAAGACGACAGGTGGGTCATCGGCTATCAATGCCCAGATATTCTTGCGCGGCCTGCCGGATGACTACGACAGCTGGGCGTCTATGGGTAACGATGAATGGGGATTCCAAAAGCTGCTTCCATATCTGCGCCGCTTGGAGACCGATACGGACTTTGCTGACGATTTTCACGGTGTGGACGGCCCGATAATCGTCCGAAGGTATAGCCCAGATATGTGGGTCGAAGGCCAGAAGGCATGGTACGAAGCCTGCCTCGCATATGGTTTTACCCATTGCGCTGACCACAATGGCCCGGACGCCGCAGGTGTCGGACTCTGCCCGTTCAACAACCCCAACCGTATTCGTTGGAGCACCAATATCGGCTATCTAAATCCGGCGCGGGACAGACCGAATCTGACTATACTGCCGCAGTCGTTGGTGTACCGTGTCGTATTCGATGGAAGTTGTGCCGTTGGTGTCGAAGTCCAAACAGCAGGTGAGGCTCGTACCATATACGGTTCCGAGACGATACTTTCTGCGGGCGCAATCGACTCCCCGCATCTGCTGATGTTGTCCGGCGTTGGTCGAGCCGAACATCTCGCCAAGTTCGGTATTCCCTCAGTCGCCGAAATCCCGGGCGTTGGACAAAACTTGCGAGATCATCCGCAAATCGGTCTGCTCTGGCGGGCGAAGTCCGACTTCGAACAAGACCGGGACGCGCCTCGTATGCAGTTCGTCCTCCGATACACCGCGCAAGATTCCCACCTGCGAAACGATATGCAAATCCACCCGTACTCTTACGCGTCCATGAGCTCCGAATACTTCACCGGAGACCCTAACTTGAAGTCTATCGGCATTGGTATGACAGCGGCGGTTTATTTGGCAGAGAGCGTCGGGGAGATACGCTTGCGTGACCCAGACCCTCGAATTCAGCCATTCTTAGATTACAACCTGCTATCCACCGAATTCGATAGGCGACGCTTGCGAGAGTCAGTGCAAGTCTGTCTGGATATTGCGCGCCAGGACGCATTTGCGGAGATCGTAGAGGAGCTGCTGGAGCCGTCTTCTGCAGACCTCGAATCGGATGACGCGCTCGACAATTGGATGCTGAAAACCGTGCGGACGAGTCACCACATCTCCGGCACCTGTAAGATGGGGCCTGAGACCGATCCAATGGCCGTTGTCGATCAGACGGGCAAAGTGCATGGGCTGGACGGTTTGCGTGTGGTGGATGCTTCCATCATGCCAGACTGCGTCCGCGCCAATACCAATGTAACCGCTATCGTTATCGGAGAGCGCATCGCAGATTTCATCAAAGGTGTGAATACCGAGTGAGACAGAAGACCTGTATGCCTACTACTGCTTGGTTCTTGTACGATGAGAGCGGCAGACCGCTAGGGCAGATTCACATGTGCCGAATGCCGGAGGCTGGCTCTACTATCGAGGCTGGTGAAGTCGCCGACTTCGCTGAGCTGCGTCCCACATGCGCCATGCGGCGGTTTCGCGTTACCGTCAGAACGCGCACATGAACATGATGCATATGCAATAATGCACATGCCATAGATGCCTTCATGAACATCCTCCTATAACATGCCTATGACATGGGGGTGGGGTGTTCGCTTTTCGAGCGTCTCGCGCCGGATATACCTAGCCAGGAGCCGCCGGATGACTATAGACCCAATTACGCTGGAGATAGTGCGAGGCGCGGTAAGTTCCATCAAACTTCAGATGGAGGCGATGGTGGAGCGCACCGCTATGTCTCCTGTCATAAAAGAGAAGATGGATTTCTTCGTCGGGATATACGACCTAGACGGGCAGATAGTAGATGGGTTTCTCTCCACATCCGGGCCACGAATCGTAGATCCGGTCCTGAGCGAATACCCTCTGAAAGATATGCGGCAGGGCGACCTCTACTGGTACAACGACCCGCACCGTTCGCAGGGCGCGATCCAGCACACCGGGGATATGTGCTTCCTGTCGCCGGTGTTCTACGAATCCATCCCTGTTGCCTTCGCTGTCAGCTACGGCCATTTCTGGGACATCGGCGGGAGCGTGGCGGGCAGCCTTTCGCCGCAGGCTTCGGAGATTTTCCATGAGGGGATACTGGTTCCGCCAATCAGAATCATGCGCGGCGGGGAAATAAACCGCGAGGCGTATGCTGTCATACTCAACAATAGCCGCTTTCCAGATATGCTGGAGGGTGATACGCGCGCGCTGATGGCCGCCTGCCGCCTTGGCGAAGAGCGTCTGGCGGAGCTGATGGACAAGCATGGCCGCCAGACCGTGTTGGATGCATTCGGCGAGATCGTTCGCAGCAGCGTCGAGGCGTATCGCGACTATGTTCGCAGCGTTGTCGTCGAGGGGGAACACCACTTCTTCGACTATGTAGATCGAGACCCCGTGGACGATGCCCCGCGCAGGGTCGATGTGAAGCTGACGCATCACGACGGTAAGGTTACGGCAGATCTCACCGGAAGCGGCCCGCAGGCCAAGGGGCCAGTAAACTTCATTACCAGCCCCGGAGCGCTCAACCTTATCTTCGCCCGCCACTTGAGCTGGATGAACCCCGATCTGGCGCTAAACGAGGGCGCGGTATCTTTTCTGGACGAGGTTCGCACTCGGCCCGGCACCGTTACATACCCCAATTTCCCCGCGCCCGTGGGACTTCGCAGTCATACCGTTATCAGACTGATGAACATACTGGGAGGCGTCTTGGCCCAGTCGAACGGCGGCAACGCGCCTGCCGCCTCGCCGGTCTATGTCATCTACAATCTGCGGTCGATGGGGACGGACGGCAAATATCTCTACTTCAGCGAAGGTGTCGGATCAGGGCAGGGCGCGCGACCAGCGGCAGACGGTCTGAATGTCATATACTTCCGTGATCAGCGCAACTATCCTGTGGAGTTCGAGGAGGGAGAGTTCCCTCTGAGAGTGGAGCGATACGCTATCCGTCCTGACTCTGGCGGCCCCGGTCTCCAGCGCGGCGGATGCGGCGTCGTGCGGGATGTCCGTGTGCTGGTCGATTGCACCCTAAGCACGCGGATGGACAATGTTCGGTTCCCCTGTTTCGGAATCGCAGGCGGCGGCGCGGGCCAGCCTGGCCGTTTTCTGCTGAATCCCGATACACCGCGCGAGACAGAGCCGCCGCCTGCCGGCGAGAATATTTCGGTCAGAGCGGGCGATCTGCTCAGAGTGGAGACGGGCGGAGGCGGAGGCTGGGGTGACCCGTTCGAGCGCGACCCCGGACATGTGCGCCGCGATGTGCTGGAAGGCTTCGTCACTGCCGAGGCCGCTGCCTTAGATTACGGCATCGCGCTGGCCGATGATATGAGCATAGACAGCGAAGAGACGGAGCGACTGCGTTCGGCATCGCGCCCCTCGCGTCCTGCCGTGGACAGGGGGCCACGCGCGAACGAATGGCTGCGCCGATTGGGGGTTTAGCTCAGCTTAGTTCTCAGAGCCTAGCTATTACGGCCTGACATGGCTTAGCTGTCATCCTTGCGTTGCGCGCTGCTTACTGTGCTAGTACGATATGGAAGCCGCCTGAAACCGCGCATCTAACCTTATTTGGGAGACAACCATGAACTTTGGCCTACTGTTCGAGATGCAGCGTCCTTACGAGGGAACGGAGATCGACTGGAATACCCTGTACAAGGAGACGCTCGACCAGTGCGAACTTGCGGACAGAGTCGGGTTCGACAGACTGTGGTTCGTCGAACACCACTTTTTGCTAGGATTCTCTGGCTCGCCGTGTCCGGAGGTGATGTTCGGCGCTCTCAGCCAACGAACGAAGAACGTCCGCATCGGTTTCGGAGTGTCTATCCTGCCGCATGCGCATCCGGTGCGCATCGCGGAGCGTGTGGCGATGGTCGATCAGCTCACCGACGGGCGCGTGGAGTTTGGCACCGGACGCTCGAACGCATACGAACAGGTAGGGTTGGGCGTCGATCCTCGAGACACGCGCGCAATGTGGGACGAATCCATCTCCATGCTCCCCCAGATATGGCAGTCGGAAGACGAGTTCGAGTGGGAAGGCAACTTCTGGAAAGTTCCCCCGCGTCGTGTACTGCCCAAGTTGGTTCAGAAGCCGCATCCGCGCATATACCTTGCTTGTACGCAGACTGCCAGCTTCGAGCTGGCGGCGCAGAAGGGAATCGGGGTGCTGTCGTCTGCTTCGTATGCTACATCCGTACTCGCCAGCCATGTCGATAACTACAAGCGCAAAGTGCAAGATGCAGACCCCGTTGGCGCGTTCGTAACGGACTATTGGGCAAACAATGTCCACGCCTTCTGCGGCGCCGATAATCAGGAGGCGCGTGAGCTTGCCGCGCTTTCGATGAAGACATTCTTCGGCCCCGACAAGCCATACATAGCCGGTCGCGTCGGCGCATACGAAGACCTGCTGAAGTCTTGGGGAGGCGTGCCGGATCATCTTCAAGCAGACTTCGGACGATGGCTGCGGCAGTCAGACGAGGCGCACAAGCAGCAGGCGGAGGAGGTGGGCATATCGCTCGACAGCGGCCCCGGAGCAGCGCGCGCCGCCATCGCCGAACTCGACGCTAACACACTCGCCGACCGCGCCGTAACTATCGCAGGCGACCCTGAAAGCTGCATCCGCGCCATCCAGATGTACGATGAAATAGGCGTCGATGAGGTGATGATGATAATTCAGACCGAGACGATACCACACGACAAGGTTATGAGCTCCATAGAGCTGTTTGGCAAAGAGGTGTTCCCCGCTATACGCGAGATGGAGAAATCCAAAGTCGCCGCGGGCTGACTCCAATGAACTAATGGACTGATGAACTGCTGATGAACCACTGGTGAACTACTGGACTGACGACCAGCTGGCATCCATTCATAAGATGCTGAATCCGCGTTCGATTGCGGTTGTGGGCGCTACTGAGAGGATGCAGTATGGCGGACGCTTTTTACGCGCGGCGATGCAGGCCGCCGACCGCGTGCGCGTCTATCCCGTCAACCCGCGATACGACGAGCTGCTGGGGATGCGCTGCTATCCCAGTGTCGCTGATCTGCCCGAAGCTCCGGACACCGTGGGTATCATCGTGCCGTATCATCGAGTTATACCTGTTATTCTCGAGAGCGCGGAGCGCGGCGCAGGTTCTGCCATAGTCATATCCGCTGGCTTCTCGGAGCGTGGAGACGAAGACCGCCGCGCGCTTCAGGTGGAGCTGGGCAAGGTCGCCAGAGAAACCGGCGTGCGAATCTCCGGCCCCAACTGCCTCGGACTCGCCAACATAAGAGACGATATTTGGGCATGCTCCTCTTCACGGCTGGAGGGCGTAGAGATGAGCGGTGGCAGCGTTGGTCTGGTTTGCCAGAGCGGCGCGTCAGCGTTCGGGCCGTTTCTATCACGCGCTGTCGGACGGGGCATCGGCTATTCCTACATCGTCTCCACCGGCAACGAGGCCGATCTCGAAGCCGCAGATTTCGTTCGCTACATGCTCGACGACGACAGCACCCGCGTCATCGCTCTCTTCATCGAGGGCTTGAAGGACGCGCGCAAGTTTCTCGCCGTCGCGCGTCTCGCCGCCGAGCGCGGCAAGCCTATCGTGGCAGTGAAAATAGGCAAGTCGGATGTTGGTTCGCGCGCCGCCCGCTCGCACACCGCCGCACTCACCGGCGAGGACGCCGTATACGACGCCGCATTCCGACAGTACGGCGTAACCCGTGTACACGACTGGGACAAGCTGCTGGAAGTCGCCGGGTTGCTTGCCGAAAGCCCTGCGCCGAAGAGTCGGGGCATCGCGCTGGTCTCCCACTCCGGCGGAGTCTGTTCGCTCACAGCGGACAACTTAGGAGAACAGGGCCTGCGTCTGCCGCCGCTCTCCGATTCCGCGCGCGACGCCATCGACGGCGTGCTGGAAGGGTTCGGCTGGGCCGCCAACCCCGCGGACATCACCGGCCACGCCAGCCGCGACACCGTCGTGCCTATCATGCAGCATATGATACGCGAGCCGGATGTTGGCGCGCTGATAGTTGCCAGTTCCGGAAGCGATGCGCAGGCTCAGCATGTTATCGATATACGCGACACGCATGACGAGCTGGTCGCCTTCCTATATACGGGAAGCGAGATGGGGCCGCCCACCGGCTTGGAGCGGCTGAAGTCGGCGCGAATACCAGTCTTTCATAGCCCAGAAAACCTCGCCTCCGCGCTGCGCCAGCTGCATGATTGGCACGCATGGCGCGAAGAGCGAGAGAAAAGCGGCTGGTTCGCCTCGCCGGATGATATGACGCCCGAACAGCGGGAAATTGCCGAAAGTCTGCGCTCCTCGACCCGCGCATCCCTGGGTGAATACGACGCCAAGCGCGCTCTCGCCGCATGGGGAATCGCCGCGCCCTCCGAACTCCGCGCATCTACCCCAGACGAGGCCGTCGCCGCTGCCATGAGCATCGGCTTCCCCGTCGCGCTCAAAGTCGATTCGTCCGACATCTTGCACAAGACGGAGACGGACGCGCTGAGGCTGAATATAGTCGATGAGCGCCAGACACGCGCCGCGTTCGGTGAGGTTTTGGCGAATGCGGCGCAGTACGCGCCCGAAGCAGAAATCGGAGGCGCGCTGGTGCAGGAGATGGTAACCGGCGGAGTCGAAATCATCGTCGGCATTACATACGATGCCCAGCTTGGCCCTGTGATACTCTACGGAATCGGCGGCGTATTGGTAGAAGCTCTCGGTGACTTCGCGCTGCGTATCTGCCCGATAACCGCAGCGGATGCGCAGGATATGATCGACGAAGTACGCGGCAGCGCGCTGCTGAGAGGTTTCAGAGGCGCGCCCAAAGCGGATATAGATGCGTTGGTAGATGCGCTGGTCAGCGTATCGCAGATGGCTGTTCACCTAGAAGGCGTGCTGGAAGAGTTGGACATCAACCCTCTCGCGGTTCTGCCGGAGGGGCAGGGGGTGTATGCTCTGGACGCCCTGATGACGCTTGCGCCGCCGTCGTAATATATTCGCGCAGATCTCATCGCCATTGTCATCATCATTGTAGCTATATCGTAACTATTTGGAGATCGGGGGAGGACTCCATGCCATATACAGTCCGCCGCTCTTGCCGCCGCTCTTGGCTCATAGTCCCCGCGCACGACGATGCGCGCCTGTCGGACGCCGCCCGCGCCGGCGCGGATGTCGTTGTACTAGATCTTCAAGATACCGTTCACGAAACGAAGAAGCGCGCCGCTCGCTCCAAAGTGCGCGAATCCGTTGGTAAGATGCGGAACGCCGGCTCCGAAGTGTTCGTCCGCGCGGATATCGAGCTGATGTATGCCGATCTCGACGCGTCAGTTTGGCGAGGGCTGTCCGGTATCGTACTGCCGGGCGTTACACGCGTGGAGCAGGTGCGCGAGGCGGATGCCATTCTGTCCGAGTTCGAGTCGGAGCGCGGAGTAGTCAAGCCGCCATCAATAGGCGAAGTACGCGAGGCGGATGACCCTAGGGGGCCGGAACAGGCTCTCGAAATACACCTTTCGCTGGACACAGGCGAGGGAAATTGGCACGCTGCAGAGCTGATCGGCGCGAGCGATCGTGTTCGTTCTGTGAGCCTAGGCCGCGCCGATCTCACGATGGATTTACGCGCGGAGCCATCCGGCGAACTGCATATGCTGCCGTATCTCATGCAGCGGCTGATCGTCGTGTCGGGCGCCTGCGGCGTAGAGCCGGTCGGCGCATGGTGGCGCGCCGGCTCTCGCGGACTCGTTGCCTCTTCCGAAGACACGCTGCGCGCCGCCATCGCCGGACGAATGGCAGGATTCCGTGGCGCGCTGTGCATGAAGGCGGAGCAGGTGAACCCACTGCATGAGGGCTTTACGCCTTCCGCAGAAGACATCGCGCGGGCAGAGCGTGTGCTGAGACATGCGCGACCTGATTCGCCGCGCGCCGCCGTCGCGCGTGGCCTGCTCGAATGGGCCGAGGCCTGCGCGCGGCGCGGACGCGCTTGCTGAGAATCCTCACGGCAAGCCGACTCCGAGTTGGATTCGCCTAGTTCATTGCTAAGCCTTTCGTCGCCAAATAGAAGCCGAACAGGATCAGGATATAGATACGATGCCTCATAAGACTTCCAAGCCGCGCCGCGTCAGACGCTCCGGGTTGACCATGCCCATCAACAATCCTCGTTTCGTCGGCAGATGCTGGACGCGCGATTGCGACTATCTCAACTTCGATTTCGAAGACTCCGTGCCGCAATCGCAGAAAGAGCACGCGCGGACACTGGTCGATTATGCCGTCGAGCAGGCGCGCAAAGGCGCGGCGGATGTTTGCGTCAGAATAAACTGCGCCTATCCAGAAGCGGATGTGGCCGCCGCCGTCCGCCACGGCGTAACACAGATCAACTTCCCCAAAGCCGAGACCGCCGAGCAGATAGTGAATCTCGACGAACTCATCACGCGCATGGAGAGGATTCAGGGAATACGTCCGGGCACTGTCAGGATAGGCGTCGCAATCGAGACGACGCTCGGTGTTGCCAACTCATACGAAATCGCCGCCTCCAGCCCGCGTATAGACTCCTTTGGGCCAGGGACCGGCTACGATATGTCGATGGATATGGGCGTGGAGATGTTCGTCGGATTCGACCAGTTCTTCTATAACCGCGGCGAGGGAGAGCTGATAGCGATGGCGTTGGGCTTGGAGCGCGACGGTGGCGTTTACATGTCGGATACGACTGGCAGCGTCGGCAACGCCGATCTAGCGCTCGACCGCGCCCGCGCCAGCCGCAAGGTCGGCCTCAGAAACGGCAGTGGTTTGCATCCCAATGTCGTCGCGCCGCAGAACGAAGGTCTGACGCCGACTGCAGACGATGTGGAACTTGCCCACCGTGTACTAGCCCGTTTCACCAAGATAGACGCAGCCGGCGAAGTCGAGGGAGATATGGACGGCATCACCGTGGACGCATACGAAGCCGCCCGCGCCCGCGAGCTGATCGAGTGGGCCGAGCTGTGCCGTGCGCGCGACGCCGAAAAATCCGCCGCCCGCGCTCGAACTGTCGTCGAACATGAGGGCAGCGATGAGAGCGCATAGACCGACAAGCCGCGATATGGGAGTAAGACCGATATGAATCCGTTCGTCCGCCGATCCCACCTGCTCGTCCCCGTCCTCGACTGCGCTGCCGTCGCCGACAGCTGGAGGCACAACGCCGATGCCGTCATACTCGATCTGTCCTCCGCCCACCCCCGTGCCGACTGTGCCGCTGCGCGCGAGATGCTTCCGGAGTCGATTCGCGCTGCGGGCAAGGGTGGCGCAGAGGTCTTCGCGCTGATAGACCCGGCCACGATCCATGCCGATATTGCCTCCGCCACGCTCGGCATCGCTGGCGTCGTATGCCCTATCCGTGTCGGCGCGGATGTCGATGTTGTCGCGTCGGCGCTGTCGGAGATGGAGCGTGACTGTGGAATCCCGCATGGGGAGCTTCGGATAATCGCGCTGCTGGATTCGGCTGTCGGTGTTTGGAACATCCGCGAGATCGTTCGTTCCAGCCCGCGAGTATGCTCCGTCGGCATCGACGAACTGCGGCTTTGCGCCGATATGGGAATAGTCCCGAACATCGAATTCGACCCGTTCGAGTATGCAAAGGGCAGGGTGATAATCGAGGCGCGCGCCGCCCATGTACAGCCCGTCGGCATGAGCCATCCATACGGCGTATTGCCCAGATTCGACGATGACGCTGATATATATCGGCTCGCTCTCAGATCCAAGAACCTCGGATTTGCTGGAGCGATATGCCCGCATCCGTCTTGGGTATCGCACTGCAACCGCGCCTTCGCGCCGGATGAAGACAAGCTGGAGTTCTATCGTGAGACGCGGCGTCTATTCGCCGAGGGCATCGCGCGTGGCACCGCGGCCGTACCATATCCTGGCACCACGATGATGATAGATGTCCCCGTCGATGAGAATGCCAGAGTCGCTCTGGAGCTATGGGAGTTATGCGCCGAACGCGAGGCGCAGAAGGCTGAGGCGTTGGCTGAGGCGGTTCAGTAGATGAATGAGTTGCGAAACCTACCTAGTCTGTTCGACGGGGTGATGGAATCATCGCATGTTCAGAACATATAGACTATAGATATGTATGGATAAAGGTGCATTGGTATGACAGAACGCAACTTCGAGAACCGCGCGCTTTACCACTGTGACAATCTGGATGTCTTACGCGGTATGAACAGCGAGACAGTCGATCTGATAGCGACAGATCCGCCGTTCAACAAGAACAAAGATTTCCACGCTACTCCGGACAGCTTGTCGCAGAATGCCAAATTCGTAGATCGATGGTCTTGGAACAGGGATGTTCATGAATCTTGGATAGATCAGATCGAGGATGATTGGCCGAGTGTAAAAGCGGTTATCGAAGCCGCGCGGATAGCAAGCGGCGAGGATATGGCCGCATTCTTGTGCTGGCTTGGTGTGCGAATAATAGAGATGCGCCGCGTTCTGAAGCCGACGGGCAGTATATATCTACACATAGACCACACTGCGCATGCGTGGGTGAAGTCTATGATGGATGGTATATTTGGGCGTAAACAGTTTTGCAATGAAATCGTGTGGTGCTATAAATCCGGAGGGGCAAGTCCAAATAGATACTTTAGCCGCAAGCATGATTCTATTTTATTCTATACTAGAACGGCATCTTACTTGTTCAACTCGCAGCGTGAAAAATCGTACAATCGCGGACTGAAGCCATATAGATTCCAGGGTGTGAATGAGTATAAAGATGAAATAGGGTGGGACACTCTCGTTGGTATGAAAGACTATTGGAATATCGATATGGTTGGTCGTACTAGCGGCGAGCGTACTGGATACCCAACACAGAAGCCATTGGCATTGTACGAGCGTATTATCGAGGCATCTAGCAACGAAGGAGATATGGTTCTCGATCCTTTCGCTGGTTGCGCTACGACGCCAATTGCGGCTGAGAGGCTTGGGCGACAGTGGGTAGGTATAGATATTTGGGACGGCGCATACAAAACAGTTCTCGATCGATTACAGTCCGAACGCTTGGCAGTACCGGACGGCTCGCCTCTGCTGGAGCCTCACATGTTCACATTTGGAGATGTGCTCTACTCGAAATATGCGCCAGAACGAACTGACGAAGGTGAGGTTGCAGCGCCTAAATTGCGTCTTAAGATACAAAGTCCTCTCGAAGTATGGCAGAGACTTTCTCGTAAGCAGATCGTAGAATATTTAGTAGAAGCTCAAGCAAGCTCTGGTATGGTTATTTGCGGTGGTTGTGGTCGTTTACTAGAGAATGAGTTCATGCATCTGGATCATATACAGCCAAGAGCAGAGGGTGGAGCGAACGACATCACCAATCGCATTCTACTGTGCCCACCATGTAACAGTCGTAAAGGCGCAAATCTTACGCTGAGAGGTTTGCTGCGCGATAACAAACGGGTGAAATGGATGCAAGATGAGGGAAGAGCTAAACTTGCGCAAAGCAAGGCGCGCGATGTTGCGGAGCGTGTTCGGAGCGATATGATGAGCTAACGATAATAAAACATTTGTAACACCCCTATGAAACATTTACTCTGCGTAAAGCTATCTCAACAACGGCTTTGTATTGAACCCAGACAGCCCACACAGGAGCCGCCCACATGCCTATAGAACGACACCATCCAGACCTCGACCGTCTGCTTACTACTGACCAGCCCATCGAGCAGATCGGCAGCGGATATGGCGGCAGCGGCGGCCCGACTGAAGGACCGTTGTGGTGGCATGAAGGCGGATTCCTGCTGTTTAGCGATATTCACAACAACCGCCGTATGCGCTGGGCCGAAGGGCAAGGCGCCAGCGTTCACCAACAGCCGACGAACCACGCTAACGGCCTCACGCGCGATCTCAAAGGCAGGCTCATCGCATGCGAGCATAGCTCCGGGCGCGTAACGCGGCAAGAGGCGGATGGCGAAATCACCGTCGTCGCCAACAGCTATCGCGGCAGCAGACTCAATCGCCCGAACGATGCCGTGGTGAAGTCGGACGGAAGCATCTACTTCACCAATCCGGGCGCGCCCGAACCCGGGTTGGAACTCGACTACTCCGGCGTGTATATGGTTTCGCCCGATCTCGGCTCGATCACGCTGCTGGTCAGGGACTTCCTGTTTCCCAACGGCCTCGCCTTCTCCCCGGATGAGAGCGTCTTGTACATCGATGATACCCGCAGACAGCATATCCGTGCCTTCGATGTCCAGCCCAACGGCATGCTCGCGTTGGCATCCGACCGCGTGCTGTGCGACCTGAGTGGTGAGCGTCCGGGCGTACCGGACGGCTTGAAAGTAGATATCGAGGGTAATATCTACTGCGGCGGCTCCGGCGGCGTCTGGGTTATCGCGCCCGATGGACGACACCTAGGCACGATCGTACACGGCGAATCCGCTACGACCAATGTTGCCTTCGGCGGGGACGACTGGCGGACGCTGTTCATCACCACTTGGAACACCGTCTGCCGCGTGCGCGTCTCGATACCCGGCATGCCAGTGCCGACGAGCGCGGGATAGCGCAGGCAAAGAGGGCGGAAAGAAAAGATAGAAGACGGGGAGCAGACAGGCTTGCCGCTATGAGGAGCTAGGAACTGCTTATTTTGGGCTTTCTGACGAACAGCATCAGCGCGGCGCCGAGAAAGCTGAGCGCGGCAAATGCGGTGAACGGGGCGATGTATGTTCCTGTGGTGTCGAACATGTAGCCTGCGAACAGAGGCGCGAAGATCATGGCAATGTTCATCGGCAGCTGCGATACGCCCATGATGGTGGCGAACGCTTTGCGTCCGAAATAGTCGCCGCGAATCGCCGTCGTGAGTGGGCTGCGCCCGCCGAATCCCATGCCGTATAGCAGCGCGAACAGGTATGCCATTGGCGCGCTGTCGAACAGCGCGATTATCAGAATCCCCACACCCTGAAGCATCAGGAAGAACGCTATCATCAGCGTTTTGGGAAGTCTGTCGGCGAAGTATCCGGATACTAACTGCGTCGGCAGCGCGACTATCGTATAGGCCAGCACCACTGTGCCAGCGCCGGTCAGGGACATTCCTGTATCTGTCAGCTTCGGCACCAGATGGAGCGCGAGTGTTACGATGGATACGCTCGATGCCACCTGCGCTATGGTAAGCATCCAGAATGCAGGTGTTTTGAGCGCCTGCCAGACGGTGAAATCCGGCTCGTCGTCTTCGTCGGTCGTGGTCTGCGTCTGCTCGTTCGCCGTAGGATTTGCACCATCTCCATCGGGTCTCAGCCCCATATCCTCCGGGCGCGAGCGTATCGCCTTTGTCGCAGGCCCGACTATCACCAGCAGCAGGATGCCGATGCCCAGCGCGGCTCCGTCGAACCCTGCGCGTTCTATCGCAAACGCTAGAACCGGAACCAGCAGGCCGCCCAGATGTATTCCCGACATCGCAGACGCCATCGCCATCGTTCGCTTACGGCTGAACCAGTTGTTGACCATCGCAATTAGCGCCAGCCAGCCGCCGAGACCAGACCCCAGCGTTACGAACATGTATGCGCCGTAGAAATGGATCAGCGGCTCGTCCACAGACTGGAACGGCAGGAATCGCAGGGTAAAATCTAGCCATGACAGCATCCCTGTCGCGCCGAGCGTATCTATTTGCGACAGCCAGATGAAGCCCAGCCCCATCATGGTGTATCCGATAAGCACCATGCGTCGCGTGCCGACCCTGTCCACTAGCACGCCTTCTATCGGCCCCAGCACCGCGCCCTCTACGCGCGCCAGCGAGAAGGCGAGCGAGAGCTGAGTTCGCGTCCATGCGTACTGGCGCTCCAGCGCGACCAGCATCGTTCCGAGACCTTGGAACACAGTCAGCGACATGAGCGTCAGCATGAGCGCGGCGAGGGCGACGAGCCACCAGCCATAGAATACGCCGCGTGTGTCGGATGCGATTTTTCTAGGCGAGCTTATCGCGCGCCGGACAGAATCGACTCTGGACATGTCCTATCTATTATGACTGCAAATGCGTGCTTTTGCCGAATGGGTCGAGACAGAGAGGTGAACTATCTATATATATACTGAATATATACTGACCAGCCACCTTAGTCAGTCCGAGATTATCACGAAAGTCGTAGAAGATGATAGACAGTGGTAATTGACACTGCATCGATATAAGAGTATAACGATGAACAATTGTGCGGAATCGTCACGCGGCGATGGAAGGGATCAGTGAATTTCATGCACTTCTATGATGAACAAAATATATGAATTATGAATATGGAGATAATGGAGATATAGGATGAGACGAATACTTCGTCCGACTGTTTTTATAACTACTGCAATGCTGACACTTGCGCTGCTGTTCTCGGTTGCGTGCAGCGACGACGAGCCTGAGCCTGAGCCGACGGCTGCGCCAGCTCCGACATCCACGCCTGAGCCGACAGTGGCTGCGGCACAACCGACTGTCGCTCCGGCACAGCTTACTCCTCCCCCCCTTGCTCCGACATCTGTGCCTTCCGCCCCGTCTCAGCCGACGGCGATACCGGTGCCGATAGCGACGACGGGTGGGGAAGCTCCAGAACCCAAGAATGCGCAGGGAACCATAGTTTTCGCGCAGTCGAGCTTGGCATGTAATCCCGGCGCAGGCACTGTCTTCTGCGGACAGTACGATGCTGTAGCTTGGGGTGTTGGTGAAGACCTTTTCACATGGAGATGGCGTGATGACAGCACTGTCGAATATGCTGCAGGCCAGCTCGCCGAAGGTTGGGAACTCGCATCCGACGGCCTGAGCGTTAATATCGACATCAGGCAGGGAGTCGAGTTTCACAAAGGCTGGGGCCCGATGACCGCGCAGGATGTGGCATGGACTTATAATCAGGTCAACCCACTCATTACGACGCATAGCATCGCGCCGAGCGCATCGTATTTCTCCACTCTGTTCGGAGAGAACTCTGCGGTTGCTACTAGCGATTCCACCGTTGAGTACACATTCGCCGCAGTCGATTCTCATTGGCACACCTATATGATGAACGGCAACGGCTATGTCGGCCTTGTCGTGCATCCGGAGGCGGCGCAGGAGCAGAACGGCGAGGACTGGATGCGCGAGAATTTCGTTGGCACTGGCCCATTCGAGGTGGATGAGTGGATACGGGATGACCGCGCCGTGTTCACCAAGTTCGAAGATCACTGGCAGTTCGACCCTCAGATAGATCGAGTGATAATACGGTCGATGCCAGAAGATGCGACGCGCGTCGCTGCGCTGAAGACTGGTGAGCTGGACGCTGTCGAACTCGCCATCAAGAGCGTGCCGGAGGCGCTGGACGCCGGATTCGCCGGCACATCGTCCGGGAATGCTAGTCAGCAAGGTGTCATCTTCTCAGGAAACCTGTGGGAGACGCACAACGCGTTGACTGGCGAGGACCTCAATACTCCCGCCAACGGCGTTTACGCCCGAGATATCGAGTGGATCGGCAACCCGTATAGGGGCTCCGACGGCAACGACCCGGATGCGCTGGCTTGCCCGGCAGGGGCCGACCCGATGGACATGGCCCAGAGCTGCGGCGATATGGAGCAGGCGAGACTCGTCCGCTGGGCAGTCGCTATGGCTATCGACAAAGAAGAGATCAACGAACATCTTCTCAACGATCTAGGGTGGCCTGTACATGTCGGATATGTGGACGAGAAGAGCGAGTTCTGGGACACTAAGTGGGAGTATCCATACGACCCAGCTATGGCGGAAGAGTATCTGGACAAGGCCGGATTCCCCAAAGGTGACAACGGCGTACGGTTCGAGATGCCGCTGTTTATAAGCTCTGGTCACACAGGCGGACTGGGCGAGGAGATTGGCGACGCCATTGGCGGCATGATGACCGATATCGGCATCAAGACTGAGGTGCTGAAGTTCCCCTATGCTGTCTATCGCCCCGGCCTAGTAAACCGCAGCGCGACCGTACCGAGACTCACATCCGGCGACGACGGTCAGACCATATACCCGTTCGACTGGCCCAAGGGCATCGAGGAATCCAGCCTCTCCAGAGGCGGCTACTGCATGTGCTACGAGACGACATGGATTAGCGAGATATACCTCGATGTGGCTGAAGAGAACGATCCGGAGAAGCGGATAGAACTAAACCGTCGATACTTCGACTTGATGCACTTCTGGGCGCTCAAGCCGGGCGTGGTGGCTGTGCCAAATCTGACCATCTACAACCCGAACTCCATCGAGGAGTGGGTCATGGAGCCGACGCCGTTTGGTACTTCGGCATTCTGGAACATCGTCCCGAAGGCGCGATAAGCGAACTAAACCGCGCTCTCACAGAACCCTCTCACAGAATCCTATTGATGTGAGTGGGCACGGGAGAGAATGGCCTGCTGGGTTTCCGTTCCCTGTTTTACAGGACGGGAACCCAGCTAGGCGCAGAAATAGGACGATTGGGAAAGACTTTTAAGGATGGCCGATGCTGATGCCCATTGCTGGCAGGTCGAGTACTGACGATAGGCCATTGCGATGAGACGATTTCTGATCAGACGGGCATATTTCGCCGTGCTGTCGCTGTTTGCGGCGACGCTTATTGTGTTCGGACTGTCCAGAGTCAAGGGTGATCCCCTCCTCGTATATACGCAGGAGGGTGGCGGATATGGTCTCAGTGAACAGCAGAAAGAGGATATATCGCGCTATCTGGGCTTGGACAAGCCTCTGATCGTGCAATATCTGGTGTGGGTAGGGAACTCGCTGCGTGGAGACTTCGGCAAGACGCTTCTCGACCGCGCGCCGGTGTCCGGCCTGATTTGGGGGAAGCTCGGCGCGACGGTGCAGCTCGCGGTTGCCGCGTGGGTGTTCGCCATCGTTACTGGCGTTCCGCTGGGTGTGCTGTCGGCTACTAGACGCGGCGAAATGCTCGACTACATCGGCAGAGGATTTGCGTTGTTCGGACAGGCACTACCGCAGTTCTGGATAGCCATTATGGCAATCGTCATATTCGCTGTGCAGCTCGACTGGTTGCCTGCGTCCGGTCGAGCGCTTCCGGGTGCGGACATCTGGAAGCAGATGCAACATTTCGTTCTTCCGACCATAACGCTTGGCTGGCTCGGTTCGGCGACATACCTTCGGCTTGTACGCTCGTCGATGCTGGAGGTGCTGGATTCGGAGTTCGTCAAGCTCGCTCGCGCTAAGGGTATTCAGAGCCGAACTGTCGTATGGAAGCATGCTTTCAGAAATGCTCTCATCCCGCCTATCACATATTCCAGCCTGTTTCTCGCCAGTTTCATAACCGGCGCCACTGTGGTGGAGCTAGTCTTCGCATGGCCCGGTATTGGGCGTCTGGCGCTGACCGCTGTGGACAACAACGATTTCGCTCTGCTGACTGGTATCGTGATGTTCTTTGCTGTTGCATACATATTTTTCAACTTCATCGCGGATGTGCTATACGGCCTGGTCGATCCAAGAATACGCTATCAATAATCAGTAATTAGCAGCAGGCATCTCGGAAATCAGATCCGAAAGACAGGGCGGAACAGGTCAATGGTGTCCATACCCGTAGAGGACGCGTCGGCATCGGCGACTTCAATACTCGGCAAAGTGTGGTATGTGCTTCGCCGCTGGCCGATTTTGCCGCTGATTGTGCTGGCGGTACTGGTGATCTCCGGTATATTCGCGCCGTTGCTCTCGCCCCAAGACCCTCTGGATCAGGAGCTGCCGTTGCGGAATGCGCCGCCGTTCTGGTATTCCGAGTTTTGGGACGCAGAGGACGAGTTCGATGGCACATCACGGCTGCTAGGCGCTGACCATGTCGGGCGCGATGTGCTGAGCCGTATCATACATGGCGCGCGTATCTCGCTTCAGGTACTTGCAGTGTCGCTCACGACGGGCGTCCTGATCGGGACGACGCTCGGCCTGGTCGCCGGCTATGTGGGAGGGTTGGTGGACGAGCTGATAATGCGCTTGGTCGATGTGTGGCTTGCTCTGCCGTTCGTACTTATTGCATTGGTAGCTGTTGTCGTGCTGGGCTCGAGCCTTTGGCTCGTCATGGCTCTCTTGGCGATGTTTACATGGGCTTCGTTCGTGCGCTATGTACGCGCGGAGGTGCTGTCGCTCAAGGAGAGGGACTATGTCGCGCTGGCGAAAGTCGCGGGCGCGTCCAATCTGAGAATCATGCTGCGCCATATACTGCCGGGCGTGTTGAACACTGTCATCGTAGTAACGACCCTGAGCGTTGGACAGCTTATCTTGACGGAGGCCACACTGAGCTTTATCGGCGCTGGTATCCCCTCGCCGACGCCCGCATGGGGGCTGATCGTGTCCGAAGGCCGCTCGTATGTTGTCGTCGCGTGGTGGAGTACATTCTTCCCGGGCCTTGCCATATTCTTGGTGGTGATGTCTCTGAACTTCCTCGGAGACTGGATGCGCGATCGCTTCGACCCGAGGCTGAGACAGCTTTAGATTCTCGGTCTGTATGCTGTCCGCACAGCCCGAACTGCCATTCCAAACAGGTTCGCGCCCAGCGTCGCTCCGACGGTGATGCCTGTTAACGCTGGAATGCCCGGTTTGCCTACCAGCTTGAAAACATCGCGGCTGTCGTAGAGGCCGATTCCCGCGCCGATCATAGAGGCGGCCAGCGTAAGCAGCAGGATAGTCACTAGCCACCAGCTATTTGGAATACTGCTAGTCCATGCAAGATAGCTGCCGGCGGCGGCTCCGATTCCAACTATCAGCACGCCCATGAGCGCGAAGTTTATCTCACTGACCTCCCATATAGACTGCACAATCGGCAGAGCGATGATGTACAGCCCCAGCCCCAGCGTGGCGGACAAGAATAGCCCCAAAGCCGCGAGCGCGGCGAATATCAGGAGGTATTCCATAATATCTCGAAGATCGATTTGCATTGCGCCTCTCGCTCGTGTCTCGCTGTCAGGGTTCTGAATTACTGCGGAGTCGTTGCAATGTTGCAATTTAGGAGACTTCTTGGATCGACAGTTAGGAATAGGGGAGACGGTTTCCGGACATCCGCAAACGATGTGTCCATGAAGGGGGATCGATGATCGGTACGCAGCGCGCTGCGCAATACTGACACAGGTACTATAACGCCTGCTATAATACCGCATGTATAAATGGATATACATGTGAATATACATAGGGAGAGAACTGTATGGGAAAGCTCGAAGGCAAGGTGTGCGTGATAACAGGGGCGAGCAGAGGGATTGGCGCTGAGATTGCACGCCTGTTCGCGGCTGAGGGCGGCAGCGTCGTGGCCGCGGCGCGAACGCTGCGAGAGGGCGATCATCCGCTGGAGGGGTCGCTCGAAAAGACGGTTATGGACATACGCGAAGCGGGCGGCGAGGCAACGGCGTCTGCCGTCAATATATCGTTGCCCGAAGACTGTGAACGGCTGTTCGACGAGGCGCGCCAAGCGTATGGCAGCGTCGATGTGCTGGTCAACAACGCCGCTCTGACATACTTCATCCCAGTCGAGGATTATCCGCTTCGGCGATGGATGCGCTCTTGGGCGGTGAACTTTCACGCTCCGTTCATTCTCAGCCAGCTTGCTTTGGGCGATATGAAAGACGGCGGCGGGAGCATCGTGAATATATCTTCTGGCGCTGCGATAGGGCCTGGCAGAGGGCCTTACCCGGACACGCCAGCGAATCTGGGCGGAACTTGTTACGGCGCAGAGAAGGCCGCGCTGGAACGCTTTACGCAGGGGATGGCGCAGGAGGTATATCGTTACGGCATATCCGTAACCTGCGTCTCGCCTTCGCAGGTGGTTCCCACGCCTGGCACGGTGTTCCACAACCTCGTTACCGGCATGGATGACCCGCGAGGAGAGCATCCGGAGCTGATGGCGAAATCCGCGTTGCTGCTGGCGACGGAACCGCTGGATTCGGTTACCGGCCGCGTAACATACAGCCAGCAGATTCTCAAAGAGTTCGGCTGGATAGACTACGCTAAAGGCACGGGCGTCGAGAGGCAAGGCTCTGGATACAGCATGGTGTAGGCTCGGAATCAGCAGTAATGGCGATGAAGAATGTGCGCTTGCCATCCGCAATTTATACTTATACAAAATAATAGACAATAAATACCTTGAAACAGTTCGAGATAGATACTACTCTAGCATCTGATATTGGATTACGCATAACTGACATGGTGTTACGCGAGCGTCTGCGAGATCTCAACGGAATCGTCAATAGACCGTTGTAGAGTCAAACTCAGGAGGAAGCATGAACATAACTCGAGCGAGGGTTACCAACTACCGGAGTATCGATGATTCCGGTTGGGTGAATCTGGATAATGTGACCTGTATGGTTGGGAAGAACGAGTCTGGGAAGACTGCGTTTTTACAGGCGCTTCGGCGTTTAAACCCCGTCGGCGGAGCCAGCGGAGTCAACGGAAACTTTAACCTGCGAGACTACCCCAGAAAGGGATATGTCCGATACCGACGGCAGCATGACGGTGAGCCGGCGACTGCAATCCGCGCCGAGTTCGAGCTGAGCGACTCCGAGCTGGCCGAGCTGGAAGCGAATTTCGGAAGGGGCGTCATCAGGTCTCGCCGGGTCATTGCATCGAAGACATACAAGAACCAGCGCTATTGGGAAGTGGATATCAACGACAGCGCTGCTATTGAACATATTATTGAGACTGCTAATCTGCCCGGCGAGATTCGGCAGTATGTGGATGGCGCGACCAGCTGGCATGAACTTCATAGGCGTCTCCAATCGTTGGAGATAAAGCCTACCTCTGTTGAAAGACTGCTTGCGGACCTGCCCAACAGTAACGATCTGCGTCAGCAGATCGTGCTCAACCACCTCGAACGATACCTGCCTGAGTTCGTCTATTTCGATAATTACAGCACCATGCGCGGCAGCATATCCATTCAGGACATCAAACAGCGTATGACTACAGGCGAGGAGTTCGACGACGCAGACCGTACATTCCTTGCTTTGCTATCTATGGTTGGAGCTGACTTAGACGACCTCGAACAGCAAATGGGTTACGAATATATGAAAGCGGAACTCGAATCCGCCTCTATAGGTATCAGCGATGAGATTTTCGAGTTCTGGAAGCAAAACACGCAACTGCGTGTGGAGTTCGACCTTTCCCAGGGGAACCCGAATGATATTCCGCCTCTGAATTCGGGAACTATCCTGCATGTCCGAATTTGGAACGACAGACATCGTGTATCCGTACCGTTCGATGAACGCTCCAAAGGTTTTGTGTGGTTCTTTAGCTTCCTCGTCTATTTCTCCCAGATAGAGAATCGGCAAGATAAAGACATGATTCTGCTGCTAGATGAGCCGGGTTTGAATCTGCATGCGCTTGCTCAGCACGACTTCCTCCGGTTCATTGAGGAGCGGCTGTCGCCCAAGTATCAGGTTATCTACACGACCCACTCCCCGTTCATGATTGACCTCGACAATCTTGCGAATGTCCGCACAGTGGAGGATATGGACAAGCTCGGCACGGTGGTAGCCTCCGATGTTCTCCAGAACAATGAGGAGACAGTGTTCCCGCTGCAGATGGCGCTCGGCTATCAACTGGCGCAGACTCTGTTCCTTGCGCCACATTGTTTGCTGGTCAATTCCGCGTCCGATATGATCTATCTTCAGGTGCTGGGCGAGATATGCGCGTCGGAAGGGCGTTCCAAACTCGATCCTCGCTGGGTCATCATCCCCGTAGGCAATGCAGAGAACCTGTCCGCATTCATATCGCTTCTCGGTGAGAATTATACTAGTCTGGCCGTGCTGATGGATGTTACGCCGACTAACCGGGATCGTGTGGAGAGTATAAACCAATCCATGGCTGCCGATGAGCTTACGCCTGTCAAGTGGGTCGAGGTGGCGCGTGTGCGCGACGCCGATATCGAAGACCTGCTGGACCCCGGATTCTACTTGCAGCTGGTCAATGCAACCTATAGTGATTACATACAGCGGCCGATTACGCTGCGCTCGATCACGGACAGGTCTCCGCGGATCGTCGAGCGTATTAAGTCGTACTTCCAGTCCACTGGTATAGCGGGCGGCACTTTCAACAGCTATAAGCCTGCGGCGCACTTCCTCCAGAACTACGATGTGCTACGCGGTGGCATCAATCCTGTGGTGATGGACAATGTGGCATCGATGTTCGATCGCATCAATTCGTTGCTGCCGGACAATGCTTCTACCTCTTCTGCTGGTTCGCGAGGGCGAGACATGGCCGGCGCCCTGTCGTCGGGAGAGAGAATGAGTTCCTCCTCTACTCAAGAGCTGCGCGCTCCCGGTATCACTTATGATGGTAACGGAAGATAGTCCGAATTTCTCTCTACACTGAGATGAGACAGAATACGCCTGCGCAAACTCTGCGCAGGCGTATTCTTTTTATTCGGCAAAGCCTTCGAGCAGGGCGCTAACGCGAGATACCGGCTTCGTTCGTTCTCAGTCTCCGAGTTCTGCGAGTCGCGCGTTGAGTATCCGCAATCTTTGGGTGTAATCTGCCTCGTTTAGTTCTCCCGCTCGATGTCTCTGTGTGAGCTCGTTGATCATCGCGCGCAGGACGGCGCGTTCCTCTGTGCCCGAGACAGTGTCGGCGCTGGGTGTCGTGTTCGTAGATACGCCGGCGGTTCGTCTACGTTTGCTGTCGCGCCTCCGAATCGAACCATAAACGAGCAGCGATGTCATCAGCAGGCCGAGCGCGACAGGCGCGGCGAACTGGAACTCGATGCCCGAAAAACGGTTGCCGATTTTATCGACCAGCGTCGCCGTAGGCAGTTTGTCCAGATCCAATACGATGCTTTCCTCCCGCGCTAGTCCATTCATCTCTATTACCCAGTATGGACGCTCCCCAATAATGACGGATTCCGGCGCGCCTAGTGCCTCGCCAGATATTTCCATCACCTCTTCTGGTGTTAGAATCCGCGCTGTTTCCGCGCCGTAGCGATAAGACTTGGATAGGGAGAACTTCTGCGTATCGTATGGGAACTTATAAGAGAACATGATCTCGTGTTCACCGGGAGGAACGCTCGCGAGCAGCGCGAATCCTCTATCGACCTGTACGAAGTCCGCGCCGATGAGACCCGTATCGAGATTTAGGTCGGTTGCGCCGGGCGGAAGGCCGAAGCGGAGCAGCTCCATAACGCCGGAGCCGGGGACATAGGCGAGGTTCGATCCGTTCACCAGCTCTACTATTTCCAGCGCGGCGACGGTCTGCGCCGTCTCGTCCACACTCGCCAGCAGAAGAGACACCGCTCCGGCGGACACTATCGAATCGTCCGAGCTCGATTCATAAACCGTCAGTGTAACCGGCGCGGGGGAGCCGGCGGACAGATCGATGTCGGTGCCGTAAACCGTATTCTGATAGCGGACAGACACTCCGTATTCGAGCGCGGAATCGTAGTCGAACTCGAAGCGGAATCTACCGGATGCGTCTGTCGTGGCAGTGAGATCGTCCAGTATGGCATTGCCTACTCTGTGCAGGGTTATCGGCTGGCCGGATTCGGATGCACCGTCTTTGGTGGCGTTCAGCACGATTCCGCTGACAGCCCGGGTCGTCGATTGGGCGTGAGGTTGCGCTTGCGTTTCGTGACCCGAAAACGATACTGCCAGAAAAACCGCTACGATAAAAATCGCAAATTTGAATGCCACCCGTGCCGTGAACCTCCCATGTTTTATGCTGTTAGAGCCGAGTTTATCCAACTGAGAACGGGCGGGTCAACGCACATGCGCGCGCCTCGGCCCATTCATGAATATGTTCGAGACAATACCTGACGGTAATACCTGACATGGTACGCCATGAACGATTACAATCGAGATTATCACTCGAATCATCAGGGGTCGAAATCGATGCTGGATTATTACAAAGTCTTGGACACACTTGGAGATGAAGAAAAGCAGGTGCAGGCGTCAGCGCGCGTATTTTTGGATGCCGAGGCCGCGCCTGATATTGCCGATTACTGGGAGCGCGGCGAGTTTCCGATACACTTGATACCCATGCTCGGCGAGATGGGATACTTCGGCGCGAACCTGCCGCAGGAGTATGGTACGGCTGGCGTCAACAATATATCCTACGGTCTAATCATGTACGAACTGGAGCGGATAGACTCCGGTCTCCGCAGCTTCGCCAGCGTGCAGGGTGCGCTGGTCATGTATCCGATATACTCCTACGGCTCTGAGGAGCAGCGGCGTGAGTATCTCCCAAAGCTGGCTTCTGGCAAGATGATCGGATGCTTTGGCCTGACAGAACATGAGGGAGGTTCCGATCCGGGCTCGATGCGGACGACGGCGCGTATGGACGGCGAAAGCTATGTGCTGAACGGTTCGAAGATGTGGATTACCAACGGCAGTATTGCGGATATTGCGCTGGTATGGGCCTCGGATGATGATGGAATCGTTCGAGGTTTCCTAGTTCCGACCGATACACCCGGTTTCACTGCCAACAAGATCGAGCGCAAGATGAGTATGCGCGCTTCGGTTACGAGCGAACTGGTGATGGCCGATTGTCGCGTGCCGGCGACTGCGATGCTGCCCGGTGTTCGAGGATTGCGCGGGCCGCTGTCTTGTCTGACGCAAGCGCGCTATGGCATTACATGGGGTGTACTTGGCGCGATAGAGTCTGTCTATCAGGACGCTCTGGATTTCGCGCAGTCGCGCCAAACCTTCGGCCAGCCGATAGCTTCTCGCCAGCTCGTGCAGGACAAGTTGGTGAATATGGTTGCCGATCATACGCGCGGTCTGCTGTTGTGCTGGCGGCTGGGTGTCCTGAAAGACAGAGGCGAGATGAGTTTTGCGCAAGTGTCTCTGGCGAAGCGAGAAAATGTTCGCGCCGCGCTGAACGCCGCCAGAACCGCGCGGGAAGTGCTGGGCGGCTCCGGTATCGTCTTGGATCATCCGGCCATTCGGCATATGCTGAATCTCGAAACCGTGGATACATACGAAGGAACGCGCGACATACACACGATGATATTGGGACGCGACCTCACCGGACATAATGCGTTGGAGTAGGCGTGTTCGATGTCGCGGCTTGGGCGCAGGCCGATTCGCCCAGTTTCGCCTCACAGGAGTCGTTCGATCGGCAGAGTCATAAATCGGAGGCTTTCGATGGCGACTAGTTTGATGAGTCAGAGTATGGTGATCGATAAGAAAGTGCAGCGCTCATCGCCGCTGCCCAGACCACCCCTTGGACCGGAGTCTATGCAGCAAGAACCTACTAACACCGAAACTCGCTCTATTCTGAGGACTCATTTCGAGGGTCGTTCTGATGTGTTAGTGGGGGGTGAGGGTTATCTGTGTTTCGACACAGCGATTCGGGATGATTGGCTGATTCCCGACTGCATAGTTGCGTTCGGAGTAGATCCCGAGACGGTTCGAGAGCGTATGGGATATGTGATAAACGAGGTTGGCAAGCCACCGGACTTCGTGCTGGAGATAGCGTCTCGGAGTACTGGCAGGGCGGACTATGGCCGCAAGCGTATTTTGTATGCGAAATACGGAGTAGCAGAGTTTTGGCGCAGCGACTATACAGGCGGGATGTATCACGACAAGCCATTGGCAGGCGATATGCTGGTAGATGGCGAATACATACCGATAGAGTTGGAGTATATATCTGACGGTATGATTCGAGGATACAGTAATGTATTGGAACTGTATCTATGCTGGGAGTATGGCCGTCTGCGTTTCTACGACCCGAAGAGGGGTGAATATCTGCGCAGCCTGGGAGAACAGGCTATCCGCGCTGATGTGGAGGCTGTTCGCGCTGATGCGGAGGCTGTTCGCGCTGATGCCGAGGCTATCCGCGCTGATGCGGAGGCTGTTCGCGCTGATGCGGAGGCTGCCGAAGTTAGACGACTGAGGAGAATCCTTCGTGAGCGAGGTCTGGAGTAGTTCTGTAAGCTCTTGCGCGCAGGCGGAGCGGAGTCATAAATCGGAGGCTTTCGATGGCGACTAGTTTGATGAGTCAGAGTATGGTGATCGATAAGAAAGTGCAGCGCTCATCGCCGCTGCCCAGACCACCCCTTGGACCGGAGTCTATGCAGCAAGAACCTGCCAACACCGAAACTCGCTCTATTCTGAGGACTCATTTCGAGGGTCGTTCTGATGTGTTAGTGGGGGGTGAGGGTTATCTGTGTTTCGACACAGCGATTCGGGATGATTGGCTGATTCCCGATTGCATAGTTGCGTTCGGAGTAGATCCCGAGACGATTCGAGAGCGCATGGGATATGTGATAAACGAGGTTGGCAAGCCACCGGACTTCGTGCTGGAGATAGCGTCTCGGAGTACTGGCAGGGCGGACTATGGTCGCAAGCGTATTTTGTATGCTAAATACGGAGTAGCAGAGTTTTGGCGCAGCGACTATACAGGCGGGATGTATCACGACAAGCCATTGGCAGGCGATATGCTGGTAGATGGCGAATACATACCGATAGAGTTGGAGTATATATCTGAAGGTGTGATTCGAGGATACAGCAAAGTATTGGAGCTGTATCTATGCTGGGAGTATGGCCGTCTGCGTTTCTACGACCCGAAGAGGGGTGAATATCTGCGCAGCCTGGGAGAACAGGCTATCCGCGCGGATGCCGAGGCTGTTCGCGCTGATACGGAGGCTGTCCGCGCTGATGCGGAGGCTATCCGCGCTGATGCCGAGGCTGCTGAAGTTAGACGTCTGAGGAGAATCCTTCGTGAGCGAGGTCTGGAGTAGTTCTGCAAGCTCTTGCGGGCAGGCGGAGCGGAGTCATAAATCGGAGGCTTTCGATGGCGACTAGTTTGATGAGTCAGAGTATGGTGACCGATAAGAAAGTGCAGCGCTCATCGCCGCTGCCCAGACCACCCCTTGGACCGGAGTCTATGCAGCAAGAACCTGCCAACACCGAAACTCGCTCTATCCTGAGGGTTCACTTCGAGGGTCGTTCTGATGTGTTAGTAGGGGGTGAGGGTTATCTGTGTTTCGACACAGCGATTCGGGATGATTGGCTGATTCCCGATTGCATAGTCGCGTTCGGAGTAGATCCCGAGACGATTCGAGAGCGCATGGGATATGTGATAAACGAGGTTGGCAAGCCACCGGACTTCGTGTTGGAGATAGCGTCTCGGAGTACTGGCAGGGCGGACTATGGTCGCAAGCGTATTTTGTATGCGAAATACGGAGTAGCAGAGTTTTGGCGCAGCGACTATACAGGCGGGATGTATCACGACAAGCCATTGGCAGGCGATATGCTGGTAGATGGCGAATACATACCGATAGAGTTGGAGTATATATCTGACGGTATGATTCGAGGATACAGTAATGTATTGGAGCTGTATCTATGCTGGGAGTACGGCCGTCTGCGTTTCTACGACCCGAAGAGGGGTGAATATCTGCGCAGCCTGGGAGAACAGGCTATCCGTGCTGATGTGGAGGCTGTTCGCGCTGATGCGGAGGCTGTTCGCGCTGATGCCGAGGCTGCCGAAGTTAGACGACTGAGGAGAATCCTTCGTGAGCGAGGTCTGGAGTAGTTCTGTAAGCTCTTGCGGGCAGGCGGAGCAGAGTCATAAATCGGAGGCTTTCGATGGCGACTAGTCTGACGAGTCAGAGTATGGTGACCGATAAGAAAGTGCAGCGCTCATCGCCGCTGCCCAGACCACCCCTTGGACCGGAGTCTATGCAGCAAGAACCTGCCAACACCGAAACTCGCTCTATTCTGAGGGTTCACTTCGAGGGTCGTTCTGATGTGTTAGTAGGGGGTGAGGGTTATCTGTGTTTCGACACAGCGATTCGGGATGATTGGCTGATTCCCGATTGCATAGTCGCGTTCGGAGTAGATCCCGAGACGATTCGAGAGCGCATGGGATATGTGATAAACGAGGTTGGCAAGCCACCGGACTTCGTGTTGGAGATAGCGTCTCGGAGTACTGGCAGGGCGGACTATGGTCGCAAGCGTATTTTGTATGCGAAATACGGAGTAGCAGAGTTTTGGCGCAGCGACTATACAGGCGGGATGTATCACGACAAGCCATTGGCAGGCGATATGCTGGTAGATGGCGAATACATACCGATAGAGTTGGAGTATATATCTGACGGTGTGATTCGAGGATACAGTAATGTATTGGAGCTGTATCTATGCTGGGAGTATGGTCGTTTGCGTTTCTACGACCCGAAGAGGGGTGAATATCTGCGCAACCTGGGAGAACAGGCTGCCGATGTAAGACGGCTGAGGGAACGCCTGCGCGAGTTAGAGCGGGAGTAGCTCCGGTCTTGCTGATCGCGGATACTAGTACTGTCTATGATACCGTGAATTGCGCCTTTCCTAGCTCTTCGATGACTATCTCTGCGAAGTCCCCTCGCTGCAGCGTATGTGGTGGCGCGAAGCTGCCGGTCAGCACGATTTCGCCTGCCTTCAGGCCGATGTCTCTGGCAGCCAATGTGTTTGCAAGCCAAGCGAGTGGCTCGACCGGATGTCCCATTACATCTCGCCCTCGCCCTTCGCCGACTACCTCGCCGTTGACCAGCATCGCGCCGCGCGCGTCGGCCAAATCTATGGTTCCCCAATCCGTTGTTGGGGCGCCGATTACGGCGCCTGCGTTGCTGATGTTTGTTACGATTGCTTTTAGGAACGGGGTCGGGCTCGAGCCGTCAACGGCTTGCCTACCGTCCACCAGCTCGAACGAAGGCGCAAGCCATTCGATGTAATTGGAGACGCTCTCCCGCGTGTAGGGCGCGGCAGACGGGGGTATATCTCGTCCTATGAGGACAGCGACTTCGCATTCGATGCCCAAGCGTTCATAGCCGCTCGCGTCTATCTTCGCCGGAGATTCATGGACTCGTCCGGAGAGTATCAGCCCCGAACATGGCGAGCTTATCCCGGCGCGTCGTTGCATCACGGCGTTGGTGTATGCGATCTTGTAACCAGCAGGCGGACCGTGCAGTTCTGCCAAGCGCTTCAGGAACATGTCTTGAATGGCGTATGCCTCCGTCTCCGAGCGGGGCGCGAAGTCTTGCGCCATGATGTCCAGTGGTCTGCGCGCGCGGTACTCCGACGCCAGATATTCGCCGGCTCGCCTTATGGTATCTTCCTGTTGGGTCATGGCCTCTCCTATTGGATATATCTATTCCTGTTCACATCGCTGCGACTAGCTTGTCGCCGAACTCTGGCGGGTCGCTGCGTTCTATAACCAGATCCCGCGCTTCGTGGAATTGCATGAAGTCGCGCATGGCTCGCGCTACCGACGACGCCAGCCGCGCGCTTGGTCGGACGCCAGGTTCCAAATACAGATTTTTCAGCCGAAGAAGCCCGGTCTTGCGCTCCAGCTTCGGATCGAAGCGGCCAACGAGACGATCGCGGTCGAGAATCGGAAGGCAGAAATAGCCCCAGATTCGTTCTGGCCCAGGTTTGTAGCATTCTAGCACTTGTGAGAACTTCCAAAAGCTCATGTCACGGCCTTTGGCCCAGAACAGGCTGTCGAAGGGGTTCAAGAATGTAGTACGGCGCGGCTTCGATTCTCCGTCCACCGCCTGTTCCAGCAGCGACATATTGTCTCTATGTATGAGCAGATCGTGTGTCTGCTTATCAGCTAGAACAGCTCGTATAGGTACGAACACGCCGTCTGCTATGAGCTCGTCTATAAACGGTTTTGTTTCAGTGCGTTTCATGTGCATATAGTCGCCAACCTGCGCCGGGGCGCATACGCCGAATGCCTTCATCGACATCTCCAGCAGATACTTGAAAGCCTCCTCTTCGGTCGGCTCGCCGAGATCTACCCATGCGGGCAGCACCCTGTCGCGCAGGTCGTATATCCGCTGAAAGTTCACGCGGTTGGCGATGGCAAGTTCCCCTGTATCGTATAGATGTTCGAGGGCTATCTTAGCGTGATCCCAATTCCACCAGCTGCCCGGCGCTCTCTGCCCGGTTCTGAAATCCGCCGGTCGGGCAGGCCCATTGGCTGTTACATGTTCGAGTACCGATTCTACGAACTTGCGATTGTCCTGATCGGCTATCCAGCGTCTATGCCAGCTTCCCCTGCCATTGGCGCGTCTGCGCATCATCGGCATCAGATACCGGTATTTGCTCAGCGGAACGATGCATGCGGCGTGCGCCCAGTATTCGAATAGGCGGCGCGCATTGTGTGGGGAGTTGCTGCCGTCGTCGAACAGTAGGCGGTCGAGGTGTGCGGGGGCATAGCTGCCGAGACGGCTCCACAGCGTCAGATACTGAGCGCGGTTGACCACCTGAAGCGTGTCTATCTGCACCCAGCCGATGCGTTCGATTGCGGAGTATATCTCCTCGACGCTCGGATTCCGTGAGGCAGAAGCGGGGTTCGACAGCCCTTGCGCATGGATGGCAATGGCTCGAACCGCGCTCAGCGGATATGTAGATGTCAAAATCGTCGCATCCTCACTCGGTTTGGGGCGGGCTAGACAGTGCAGTACAATGATAGAGAATAATATACTCGATTATACAAATATATATTCATGTCGCCCTAACTGGATCGCAGCTATCTGCGGGCACACTCTTGAGTTGCCTGCTTTCTGGTCTTCATCCTATGATTGTACGCATCGTATCCGCTTTGTACGGTTCATATATCTCAGAAAGGCAATGCAAGTGACAATGGAAAGACCGGAAAGGGCGTTGGTGGTGACGCCGCACCCCGATGATGCCGAGATCGGCTGCGGCGGGACTATGGCGGCATGGATCGCGCAGGGAACGCAGGTTTTCTATGTTCTCTGCACCAATGGCAATAAGGGTACAGACGACCCAGATATGACCTCCGAGCGTTTGGCAGAGATACGCGAGCGGGAACAGGCTGAGGCGGCTGAAGCCTTGGGCATATCGGAGGTGGTCTATCTTAGATACCCCGACGGGGCGTTGGAGGATACAGCCGAGTTTAGAGGCAAGCTAGTACACGCTATCCGCAAATTCAGGCCAGATGTGGTGCTGGCTACTGACCCGCACAGACGCAGCTTCTATCTGCACAGAGATCATAGAATGTGCGGAATGGTGACTATGGACGCAGTGTTCCCATACGCGCGTGACAGATTGCATTATCCCGAACATATCACAGAAGAAGGCCTCGATACCCACAAGGTGGGCGATGTACTGTTCTGGGGAGCAGAAGACCCGGATACTTTCATCGATATAACGGATACCATCGAGCTGAAGATCGAATCGCTGGAGAAGCATGCTTCGCAAGTATCGTCTGACAATGTAGGAGATTTCGTCCGCGCCAACGCGCAGCGCATCGGCCAAAGAGCGGATATGCCGTACGCTGAGGCGTTTCGAAGGGTACACATCCGCAGATAATGTACGATATTCATGCTCATGTCCTATACGAAACCGATGACGGAGCGCGTTCTCGTGAAGAGTCGCTGGAGATGTGCAGGGTGGCGGCTCGCTCTGGCACGAAGGTGATGCTCGCCACGCCGCACCGAAAGGATGTGACAGAGAATCTATCCGTCTCCCATATCGTCCAGCAGACTGCGGAGTTGAACGCCCAAATCTCAGAGATCGGCCTGAGTCTGACGCTTGCGTTGGGAATGGAGAATCATCTCGACGAAACTCTGCCCGACGAGATCGCTGCCGGACGCGCTCTGACAATCGACAGTGGCCCATATATCCTCATTGAAATGCCCTTCTTTGGCAGGCCGGACTGGATAGAGGATACTCTATACAGAGTGCAGCGGCGCGGATTGATACCGATTCTGGCGCACCCGGAGCGAATAGAGGCGTTTCAGCGAGATCCCGATATGCTTGCAGGCTTCATCGAGCGCGGGATGCTGAGCCAGATAACCGTGGGCAGCATAGTCGGTACATGGGGCGAGGAGGTGATGCGCTTCACGCATCTGCTGCTCCGACGCCGAATGGCGCATGTGATGGCGTCGGATACCCACTCACCGACGGGGTTGCGAAACCCTGATCTCATGCCCGGCGTGGGGGCTGCTGCGTATATCGTGGGCGCTTCGAGAGCGGTGGCTATGGCAGTGCATATACCAAAGGCCATACTGAATGGAGAGCCAATCGAAGTGGAATCTCCTATTCGCAGATCGGATCCGATATCCGAATAGGCAAAGCGAGCGCGTGGATCGTTGCGCGTTTCCCCTGAGACTTGGAGGAACAGCATGGGCAGATTGGAAGGCCGTGTCGCTATCGTCACGGGCGGCGGACTGGGCATCGGCCGAGCGACTTGCCTGCGACTCGCAGAGGATGGCGCCGCAGTCCTGCTCTGCGATGTCGATATTGAATCGGCAGGCGAGACGGTCGAGATCATCGTTCAGAATGGTGGACGAGCTGAGGCCGTGATCGCGGATGTCAGCCGCGCCGAAGACATCGCGCGGATGATAGAGCTGGCAATTTCTCGATTCGGCAGACTAGACATTTTGGTAAACAACGCCGTCAGCAGCGATGTTTGGGGCGGCGACAAAGCATTGGCGGACATCACCGAGGCGGATTTCGATGCTGGCATGGGCATCTTGGTAAAAGCGCATTTCTTGGCGGCCAAACACGCCGTGCCGCACATGATAAAGGCGGGCGGTGGCAGCATCGTCAACATATCGTCCGTGCATGGCATGTTCGGCGCGCCCGGCGCGTTGATATACGAAACAGGCAAGCATGCGGTTATCGGCATAACTCGGCAGCTGTCCACCGAACTCGGCCCCGACGGTATTCGTGTGAATGCTATCTGCCCTGGCCATATAGTTACGGAGCGACAGCGGACGCGCTGGGATGAAATCCCCACGGGTCTGGGATTCTTCGAAGATCAATACCCCGTTCGGCGCGTCGGACGTCCGGTGGATATCGCCAACGCTGTGGCCTTCCTCTGCTCGGACGAAGCCAGCTTCATAACCGGCCATGCGCTCGTCGTCGATGGCGGTCTGACTGCTCAGCTGCAGGAAAACTTCGGCGTTCGGCAGGCGCATTTCATTCGTCAGAACGAAGATGTGATACTGCCTTATTGAAAACGCCGTACTTAGTACGGGTTGCGTAAAACTCGAGTAGAGTCGTGACGAGCTACGGTATATGCGAAAGGGAATGATTGTTACGAGGTTTCGATAAATAGATACAATTCAAGATATGGATTCCGTGTTTATTGGTTCTTATTTGTCGAATATATCATCCTTTCTAATACTCTTAGCAAATCGTTGCTAAGAGTATTAGAACAGTAGCGCACAGTATCCGTATAGAGGAGCATAGGATATGTCCACAGTCAGCATAGATCACATCGCAATGCCGACGGCGAATGCGGAGAATCTGATAAGCTTCTACAAGCGTCTTGGGTTTACGATCAATGACGAAGAGGATTGGCGAGCTGGTCGCGCTAATGCCTTTTCGATACAGATTGGCGATTCCAAGATAAACATTCACCCCGAAGGCTACACTGCCGCGCTGCGCGGCCCTACCGCTGTTCCTGGAAGCGGCGATATCTGCTTCGTCTGGGACGGCTCTGCAGATGAGTGCCGCCAGTGGCTGGAAGATGCTGGCGTGGAGATAATCTCAGGACCCGGCCCTCGGCGCGGCGCTCTCACAGACAGAGCGGCTGTTAGTCTTTACGCCCGTGACCCCGATCAGAACCTGCTGGAGTGGATGATCTACTTGGACGAGTGAACAGCGCCAGATAGTCGCTCTCGCTAGTTGCGCCCTATCTCTCACGCCTGCCAGCCGCGCGCGATGCCCAATTGACACAGCGCGGGACAGAAAATAAACTCCGTACAGCGCAGATGAGCGCGGCAACGGAAGGGAGCATCGATGGCAAGAAGAAGAGTTGGATACCAAGTTACACGGCCGGGGAGACGGACGGAAGACCCTCCGGTCGAGATTCCCGTTGCCGCAGATCTCGAATCCGTTCCCGGTACGCCTACACGGGACAACGAGATAACATACTATGCGCGCGAATATCCGCTGGAGAGTGTGGCGGTGGAGCATAGCGCATCATCGCTATGGTCGCTGGATGTTCGAGAGGAGGCCTCTCCAGAGACAGCGGAGCTGTACAGAAAGCATCAGGCAGAGATCGAACCCGTCGTAGAGTGGCTCAAATCCACTGGGGAGATGAAGCCGACGGCTCAGCCGACGGGCGCGGATGTGACCGATGCGATTCGCCAAAAGGCGCGCGATCTGGGCTATGGCGAAGTTGGATTCACGAACTTCGATCGACGCTATATCTATCAGAGCAAGCGTAAATATGTTCGCGGCGATCTGCGAAACGCCATATGCCTCGCTGTGGAGCAGGACTATATCGCTACACAGACGATGCCAAGCATCGAGGCGGAGTCCGCGCATGGTGATGCGCATATGCGTCAGGCAGAGATGGCGCGCGATATGGTGGATTTCATCCACTCGCTCGGATACGAAGTACAAGTATGGGGTCCTACATGGCACTTCGGAGCGATGATCCCGCTGTTCGTCAAAGCTGGACTCGGCCAGCTGGGCATCAACGGCCAGCTCCTCTCCCCCCACTTCGGCTCGCGCGCGCGGCTCCAGATCATTACCACCAACGCTGCTATCACTCACGATAGACCTGTCGATTACGGCGTTACCAAGTTCTGTGAAATCTGTCAGATATGTTTCATGCGCTGTCCGGGCAGAGCTATCAACCAGAACAAGATATGGTACAGAGGCGTCGAAAAGAGCAAGCTGGACTTCCGCAGGTGCCGCCCCGTGATGACGCGATACTCTGGGTGTGGCGTGTGCATGAAGGTGTGTCCAATTCAGCGATACGGTATGCCTGAGGTTATGAAGCACTACATCGAAACAGGCAATGTCTTGGGCAAGGCGACTGAGAACTTGGAAGGATATACCCTGCCGGACAAGGGATATTTCAAGACAGGGCAGCTTCCGAAATTCGAGCCTGCCTTCTTCGATATGCCGCTGGGCAGGTCGGAAGATCTCGTAGTGGATGATTACCGTGAGCGGTTACAGGATGCCAACGGCGACAGCAAGATGAAAGACGCTGTGTGGATGGAGTTTCGGGAGAAGCTGGATAGCGCGCTGGAGCAGCGTAATCTGCCCGTCGATATGGGTATGGACCTCGGCGGCTAGGCCATGAGCGCTAATACCACTTCATCCGATTCCTCCGAAGATGGTGACGCGTCGCCGCGTGAGCCTTCGTCTTCGAGCGACGGCGCGGCGACGAAGGATACCGATACTTCGCCCGGCAGATTTTCTCCCAGCCGCGTCTTCTACGGCTGGTGGATGGTGTTCATCAGCGGCGCGGTCATGGTCATATCCACCACGCCGATGTTTCACGCGATGGGACTTTGGTTCGTCGCTCTGGAGAATACTTTCGGCTGGAGCCGCACACAACTTTCACTCGCGTTCGCCTTCACTCGTATCGAGGGGGGCATACTCGGCCCGATAGAAGGATACCTGACCGACAGGTTCGGCACACGCAGGCTCGTCATGATTGGAATGACGATCATGGGCATCGGATGGCTGCTGTTCAGCCAAGTCCAAGAGCTGTGGATGTTCTATCTGGTATATATCTTCATCGCGCTGGGGCAGGGGCTGGGCAGCTGGCTTCCGCTGATGACGATGTTGAACAACTGGTTCAGCCGCAAGCGCGCCAGAGCGATGGGATTTTCCAACTCTACCAGCAGGCTGGGGAGCTTGCTGCTGATTCCTGCGATAGCGTGGGCGATAGATCCTGACTTCGACAGGTTAGGCTGGCGGGTGACTGTCGTGCTGATCGGCGTGTCTATTCTGATCGTCGCTCTGCCGCTATCGACGCTCATTCGCAACAGACCAGAAGACTATGGCTTGCTCCCGGATGGTGACAAACCGTATGACGCGACCGGCGCGGATGGCGAGCTGTCCGCCGCGAATGCCGCTACTCCGCCGCAGACGGACTTTACATGGCGGCAGGCGCTCAGGACACCCGCGTTTTGGCTCATCAGCATCGGACATGGTTTTACCTCGATGGTGCTCATAGCGATGATGGCGCATCTCGCGCCGATGATGACTGATCGTGAATACACATTGCAGACTGCGTCGTTCGTCATAACCGCCTATACGGTGGTGTCGATGGTGTTCCAGATCGTTGGCGGATTCGTTGGCGACCGTGTGCCGAAGCGTCTCGCGCTGTTCGTATTCACATGGATACAGGCGTCGGGAGTCTTCTTGCTGACATTCGGCCCTGCTAATTTGATAGTCGCGTTCGGATTCGCGTTGCTGTTCGGCATCGGATTTGGCGGACGCAACCCGCTGACGGTCTCGATTCGCGGCGAATACTTCGGCAGAAAGTCTTTCGGTATGATAATGGGGCTTTCGCAGGTGCCGATGAATGTCTTGCTGCTTTCTGCGCCGGTGTTCGCAGGAGTCGTCCGCGATATTACCGGCGAGTACACATTGGCATTCGGCGTCTTGGCCGCGCTGAACATGCTCGGCGGTGTCCTGTTCCTGTTCGCTACTCGCCCAAGTCTGGCGAGCCAGAAGGCGAGCGGCGCATGATGATAAGCAGCTAATATCAAGCTCTCTTCCGCCGCCCATCTCTTAGGGAGAACCCTTAGCCGCAGCGCAGGAGATGCGCGAAGTAGATACGAGGCGAAGTGCAATGCCTATAATAGATCACAATAATGCGACAGAGGTTCCGTGGCGTCCTAACTATCGAAAATGGCTCATCACGGAGCGCGGCGACGGCACTACTTCGACCGACGCCTCAATAAGCGAGGTCGGTGTAGGCACGGGCGCGCCGCTGCACACGCACGCCGACGATGAGCTTATCGTGATTCTGTCCGGACGCCTGCGCGTCAGAGTGGGGGACGAGACCCACGAAGTGGAATCCGACCACACCATCGTCATTCCGCCCGGCGTGCCGCACGGGTTCGAGGCTATCGGAGATGCGCCTGCGCGCATACTCGGTTTCTTCCCCGCGCAGGACCCGTTCCTAAGGACTGTGTTTTTGGAAGGCGGCCCACCTGTTGCTCACCGATAGCTGCTCTGCTCTTCTTGCAAAAGGCCTGTATCGTCTAGCCAAGCTCTTTTAGCCAAACTCTTTCTCGGTCGGCGCGCGCTCAGTCGGCAATGCGCAGCATGTATTCCGTCGCCGGCGTTAGCATCTCTACTGGAACAGGCTCCATGCGTCCCCCGTTGGGCGGCAACCAGAGTATTTGGAACTGCGAGGGTGGTGATTCTGGGCGATATTCGACTCTGATACGATGGCTGCCTGTAGTAAGCGGCGTTTCGCCACGCGCGTTGGCGTCCGCGGTCGGCGGGTAGCGCGCAATCAGGGCGTCATCTATGTACAGCGCGATGCTGCCCGCTCCTTCCAGCCTTACGCCGAACTCGTATCTTCCATCAGATGCGATGTTCAGATGACCCTCCCAGATTGCGGTGTAAGGCTCTGGAATCAGCGGGGTATAGTAGAACATATCCATAGTCGGCGTTATCTGCGTGTGGTCTGGGATGTCCGCGCTGTCGTTGTAACTGTCACCTGCGAAGAATCGGCCTGCCATACCTATCGGGCGGACTGTATCGCGATATAGCTTCGTGAACGGTATGGGCGTCATGTATTCGGCGCCGGGTGGACGCCACAGCAGGCGCATATAGTCGTTGGATGAGGATATTCTGGAGCGTATCGAGAGCGAGTGTATGCCGAGCGCGGGGACGACGAGTGCGTTATCGATGCCGTCGCCGAGTATCTGGATGCCGTTCAGCTCGACTACTGCCGACGCCGGCGCGTCCAGCTCGAATTCGTATTCGCCGTCTTCCACGATGTGCAGCGCGCCATTCAGCCGTACTTCATGTGGATATTCTGGCGCTCCCATGTCGGCATGCCATACGGTTTCGGATGCCGAAGAGATTCGGCATGGTATATCGGCGTCGTCTGCATAGCAGCGCGCGTCCAGTCCTTGTCTCTTGGCCAGCAGCTCTCGGCTCACGAAACCTGTATAGTACATCGGTTCACCGCCGCCGGGTGGGGTCACGATCGCATACTCTCCGTCGGGATAGTAGGCGCGCATCACTTCCAAAAAGCCCCGCTCTCTCGGCTCGAAGTAGGCGGATGCGCCGTTCCATACTTTTGTCGAATCCATCGGCAGCGTTCTAGAAGCCGATATGACCTCGTATTTGGGTTCTCCGGCGATAAGTGAAGAGGTTCGCCCGAACATGAACTGTCGTGAGATCCAGAGAGTGTGTCCGTGTCCCTGCTGTTCTATCTGACTGTGCGCCATCAGCGTCTGGTCTGTGGAGAACGCCGCATAGACACGCGGATCGCTGGCCTGACTCCCGAAGTATGTGTCCACATTGGCGTAGGCGATTATGCCGAGTAGCGCGAGTATTGCAGGCGTGGAGAATCTGCGAACTCGCGGCCATGGGACGACACGGGCTGCGTCCCATAGACGCACTATGATATACGCCACAAGCGCGGCTACTGCAGGAACGACTAGCAGCGTGCGCAGCGATTGCGGATGCTCCCAAGGTATGGTCAGCATACCGGGCAAGAGCATGAGCAGTATCCACATCGGTAGGGCGAACATCGTGAGGCTGCGCCAGCGTGTCAGCGCGAATAGGAGGCCGAGAACGAACAGCGCGCCTGTGAGAAAATCCAACATCGGCGCGCCGGGGAGGTTGTGGCGCGGGTTCGTATCTCCCTCATGGACGAACATCAGGATATGTTTCAGGAATCCATCTACGATCTGTCCTGCCCACTGTTCACGCGGCGTGATCTCGAACAGCGAAGTCGTCTGCGTTCGTGCGAAGAACACTTCGGGGTTGTCCGCGGCGAACTGCAATATGGGAGCGGCGGCGAACATCGCAGCTATGGACATGACGGCGACGCGCGCCGCAAATGCGCGGATGGGCGGACGCTGTATCACGAAATGGTGCGCGAGCATGAATCCGATGACCAGTGGAAACATGCGGAAGGAGGCGTAAAACCACATCCCTAGACCGAGCGCGGCGCCGGCGAAGGCGTAGTCGGACAGCTTCCGACTGCTAAGCGCCCTCAGCGTGAGCCACCCGCTCAGAGCCGCGAACAGTGTCGCCGTTATGCCGTGCATCCCGATGCGGCTCCAGTTGATGTCCCAACGCATCGAAGCCACCAGAAAGGCGGCCACCAGCCCCACGCGTGTTCCCAGCGCGTGGCGAGCGAACATGAAAACTGCTACGACTCCGAGCAGTCCGAAAGCGACGGAGACTAGCCGCCCCGCTGTTATCGACATGCCTGCCAGCTCGATGACCAGCGCAATGGGCAGCAGGAACATCGTCGGCAGGTTCGTGGATGGAGTGTACAGCGGCGTTCGCCCAGGGTCATTGGCATACATCTGAGCGTGCGCTAGGTTGTCCGCCTCGTCGAACCAGAGTCCGGCGGGGATCGTGTCTAGGCTGTACAGCCTGAGGCTCGCCGCGAGGATGAGAATGCCAAAGAGCGCGGCGAGCGGTATAATCGAGTGTGGGCGGAAGGCTATAGCGTCGATGTCTCGCATCTTGGCAATTAGCCGTGACCAGCGTCTGTCCATGGCTGGGGCTGCAGCCAGCGCGAGCGTTACCGCCACGCCGAAGCTCCACCATGCGATCGTCAGATTTCCACTGTTCTCATCTGCGAAGTTCGTAAGTGATATGGACATAAGAAGAGCGGCTGCCGCGCCTGCAAACGCTCCGAACAGCTTCTCGCGGAACTCCAATTTGGATGCAACCGGGGCATCGACGACATCGGCGGAACGGCTGGGGGCTGACTGTGGAGCGCGTTTGCTGATGGATGCGAAGGACAGGCAGCCGACAGCAATTATCAGCGGCGTTACTGCCCAAAGGAAGTTCCCGCTTCGTATGAACCAGCCTGCAAGTACGATCAGCGCGACGGACGACGCGATCAGCGTGAATTCCAGAGCCGATGCGCGGCTGTCGTTCATATCGTTTCGCATATGGTAGCTGTACTCGGCGGACGCGCAAATTGGCCGCCGACGCATATGGTCACTTCACAGGCTCGGTCACTATCACGCCATCACGGTAGAGCGCGGCTATCTCCAATTCGGAAAAGCCGACTTTCGACAGCGTCTCTGCCGTGTGCTGTCCGAGCAGCGGCGTGGGCAGTTTTGGCAGGGAGTCTGCCCCATCGAAAGATACGAGATTTCCGCTGAGCCGGACGATTCCCAGCGTTGGATGTTGTATTTCTGCCGTCATCCTGTTGGCGCGCGTCTGTGGATCGTGGAAGAATCCCTGCGCATAGTCCGCGACCACCGGCGCGCAAGGTATCCCGTGGGCGGTGAGCATGGCTAGGGCGTCGTTGGCGCTCGACGCGGCGAGTTTGGTTTCGTCTAGGATATCTGCCAGGATGTCCGCGTCCGGGAGAGGCGATACACCGTCGGCGGCTATGTATATCCAGCCGTCGGAGACGCGATAGAGTCGGCGCAGCGGATCTATTCCCATCTGATCGGGGTCTGGCAGTCGGCGTGGCCGCTTTCCTTCATAGTCTAGGAATCCGTCTGCGTTCACGATGACACCGGCGGCCATTAGGTTCGTGTCCACCTTTTGGCCGGCTCCGAAACGGGCGCGGGCGAGCAGCGCGATGACCGTTCCCAGCGCTCCGAGCGCGCCGCCTGTGTAGTCGCAAGGCGCGAGCATGGATAGATATACGGGTGGCGCGTCGTATCCACCCTGAGCGTGTTGAAGTCCTGTTATCGCCTGCGCTATCGGATCGACACCCGGACGCTGCGAATAGGGGCCGTCCCAGCCGTATGCGGTGATGTGCGTCTGGATGATGTTCGGGTTCAGCGAACTGAGCGTTTCAGTATCCAGCCCGGTACGGTCGATTGCGCCGGGTCTCATATTGGAGAGAATCACATCGGATACGGCGGCGATCCGACGGGCTATCGCTTTGCCTGCGTCGGCGCGTGTGTTCGCGGAGACCGAGCGTTTGTTGGCATTGAACGCTATGAACCCCGCTCCACCCGCGGGACGCGATATATCGCCATCGAGCGACTCGAACTTGATCGACTCCGCGCCCAGATCGGCGAGCAGACGCCCCGCGACCGGCCCTGCGATCACATTGGTCATCTCCATTACACGGACGCCAACCAGCGGCAGCTCATCTGAGTTCGAGTTCGAGTCTGCCTCGGATATGGGTGACGGTTCGGCTGTCTGCGAATCGGTAAGGGCAGTGTCAGGGGCATCGTTCGGCGCGGCGGCGCGCGGCGCGTGGATTCGTCCGGGAGTGGCAGACAGGTTGATCGGCAAACCGGCCATCCGCGTCGGGCCGAAAATGGGGTCTTCCAGCTGGTGTACGAGCGCGTTATGCAGGATTTGCGGATCGCGCATGGCGTCTTCGGCAGTCTGTGTTAGAGTGCACGGAACATCGGCGGCTTGCAGATCATCTATCCACTCGTGCGATGGGCGTGTCCTGATGCGCTGCTGTACGATGTCGAACAGCTCGCGGCGGGCGTCCTCGTCGCGCGGCCAGCGTCCGTCGCCAAATCTAGGGTCTGCCGCGATGACATCGACCACGCCGATGACGGCGGCTGCCAGATCAACGAATCCAGAGTGGATGCAGCCAATCTGAATCCAGCGCCCGTCGGCGCATTCGAACACGCTGTAAAACGGGCCGCCACCCTGTGGAGTCATGTTCATTCGGCGCACTGGGATGTTGTCGCTCGCGGCCTTCGGCGTGTAGAGCAGCGCGCCTGCCATGAGTGAGGTCCGAACGCGCCTGCCGTGTCCGGAGTTTTCTCTATGGTACAGCGCGGCGCAGATGCCCGTTGCCGCCAGCAACCCCGCGCCGATGTATGCTACCGGATGCGCTACATGAATCGGCCCGCCGCGATAGGACGGCTGGCTGGCAAGAACCCCGGCGCGCGCCGCCGCGAGATCGTGGTCGGCGGGCTCGTCCCGCAGAGGGCCGCGCGCGCCGTATGCGGTTATCGAGCAGTGGACGATTCGGGGGTGGACTTCGGTTAGTGTGTCCAGACCCAGCCGCGCGCGTTCGGTCGTCGGCGACGAGGGGAAGTCGTCGATGACGGCGTCCGACACGCTGTACAGATCTCTCAACGCAGCCGTGTCGTCTCTGTCCAGTCTTGCGACCTCTTTGCCCCTGTCGTACAGCGCGAAAATATCAGGGGCGCGAACGATGTCCGCATCTCGGAAGGCGACACGAACGACACGCGCGCCGTTGTCAGACAAAAACATCGACGCAAGCGCGCCTGCATACCCCGCAGACATATCCACAACGGTCATGCCGCTCAACGCGGATTGCGGTTCAGTCATGATGTGTTATAACTATATATGTAATCGGAATGTACGGTAATCCGCGTCGCACATCCGTATATGTAATCGGAATGTACGGTAATCCGCGTCGCACATCCGTCATGTGTCGCGCAGGTGAGCGCGTGAGTCGAGTTCACGATACGGGAACTCTTCGTGATCATAGTCGCTAGGAAAAACATGGGAATTACAACGAATCCTCGATTTTGTGGATCATGCCTATTTTCTGTAATTATAAACCCAACTGCCTGCTATGACGAAGTAATATCAGACGCCAATGAATGAGAATGCGCGCATGATATATATGACGGCAAGCGCGGTCTGAACCGAGAGATATTGGTGAATGTCTGAGGATGTTCGGAGAGCGGCCGCGCCGCAAAGCTCTGCCATCGTATGTTCCCATCGTGTAGAATCTAAGCTGATGATTTCTCTTAATTAGATACCGGAGTTATATGCGATGCTGAATAAGCTTGGACGTATTACCCAAATTCGCCCTGATAGGACTCGGCCCGATGCGCCGCCCGGCCAGTTCGTGACGGATAAGTTTCCTGTTCTGACCTACGGACCGACGCCGAGGATAGACTTGGCGGATTGGAAGTTCGATATATCAGGTCTGGTGGATGAGAAGATAACACTAGATTGGCAGCAGTTCGGCGACTTGCCGCAGGTTACTTTGGATGCGGAGTTTCACTGTGTTACGCAGTGGAGCAAGCTGCAGAATACTTGGCAGGGGGTGTTGTTCACCGATTTGGTGAAGCTGATCAGCCCGAGCTCGGATGCCAAGTATGTGATGGCGCACTGCTATGGCGGCTATACCACCAACATTGCGCTGGATGTGCTGATGGATGACGATGTGCTGTTCGCGCATTCGCATGACGGCGAGCCTCTGACTCCGCCGCATGGTGGCCCACTGCGGCTGGTAGTGCCGAAGCGGTATGGCTGGAAGAGCGCCAAATGGGTGAATGGCATCGAGTTCATGGCGGAAGACCGCCCCGGTTTCTGGGAAATTCGCGGCTATCACATGGAAGGCGACCCTTGGAGGGAAGAGCGGTTCTGGAGTTCGCTGAGCTATTAGCAGTAAGCTCGTCAGGGGATATTTCGGATATTTCGGTTGCTTTGGTGGGGAGTCGGTTCTCGTTATTCGTTCGTGTTTCGCCTCCTAGTATATCTCAATTGCCAACGCTCGTTCGGCGCCTGTTAGGTCTCGGTGGGTATCTATGCTTCGGGTGTTCGGCATCTCGCGGGCGGCGATTTTGGCGGCAGTCTCCATCTGCTCTGGCATTAGCTCGACGATGAGTGTTCCGCCGGGGGCGAGTCTGTCTTTCGATTGCGCGAGCAGCCTTCTGAAGAGCGTTAGGCCGTCTGATCCGCCGTCTATTGCCAAGCGTGGTTCGCGCCGCACCTCTTCCTGAAGATTCTCTATCGAATCGCTGGGGATATAGGGCGGATTGGATACGATTATGTCTAACGGCCCTCTCAGGGGTTTCAACAAGTCGCCTGCGATAAAGCTCACGCTCACGCGCTCAGTTAGCTGATTATCCGTGTGCTCATTCTGGCTGAGTACGGCGGCGTTGCGTCTGGCGATGTCGAGCGCGCCGGTGTCTATGTCGGTGGCGATGATCGCGGCGTGAGGGGCGTTGGTCGCGATAGCCAGCGCGATCGCGCCGGACCCGGTGCCGATGTCCGCTACTATGGGAATGGGAGAAGAGTCGGTGCGACGCAGACGCTCCAACGCGATGTCCACGAGCAGTTCGGTCTCCTGTCTGGGGATGAGTACGCGGTCAGTGACTCTCAATTCTATGCCATAGAATTCGCGTCGCCCGACGATATATGCCAGCGGCTCGCCGGCAAGTCTCTGATTCAACAACGATTCCAGATGGCGTGATTGGCTGGTCGAGATAGGACTATCTCGCGTGTAGAGCGTCGTCAGGAAGTCGCTTCGAGTCATACCCAGTGTGTGCCGTAGCAGAATCTCCGATTCTATACGCCACTCCGGCGCTCCATGATTGCGTAGGGAGGATGCGACGAAACGAAAACTTTGCGTCAGAGATGAGACCGTCATAGTTTACCGTCGTCTATCTGTTCGTGTCCCGATTGGCGTTCGTTTGCTGTAATCTAGCGCGGTTCTCATGCCAGAGTTATGACGATTACGCCGCCGACGGTCAAGGCGATTGCCGCCAGTTTCACAGCGATTATTCTTTTCTCCAGCGGCTCGTCCAGTACGCGGGAGGCTCCTAGGCTGAGCAGTATGCCAAGCGCGAAGACGAATATCGGCCTGCTCGCCATGATCGTCGATGCAAGCGACACCGGGCCTGAGTAGATAGCGGCGAGCATCAGCAGAAGCGCGATGAATACTAACGCGCCTTCTGTGAACAGCACTAGTCCGACGGACATCGGACGGCGGAGCGTGTCGATCAGGTCTCCCAGCGCGCGCGGCCTTATAGTCGGCATGATGCACGCGGTTCCTCCACCCAGCGCGCGCCACATCAGCAGCGTCCACACATCCATATCCTCGGCTACGACCTTGCTCAGGAACTGGCTCAGACCGAATCCGAGACTTGCCAGTATCAGCAGGCCGAAGGCCAGCAGTTCACCCCTGCCCCTGTCGGAGGTTCGCGCGGTTGGCCCTAGTGACATGAGCGATGCCCCGACGACGGTTATCAGTACCCCGACCCATGCGAGCGCGCCTATCGTCTCGTCCAGGAGCAGCGCGGCAAGTATGGCGACGAATATCGGATAGGTCGATGTTACTGGAATAACCCTCGAAACATCTTGTCGCCCCATCACCCAGAACATCAACACGAGATAGGCTCCCGAAGTAAGACCGGAGGCATAGCCGACCGCGACATCCCATGAGCCGTATCCGCTCCACGAGACCCATGGCAGTACTACGACTGCCAGCAGCAGCTGTGTGAACCCGACCATACTGATGAAAGTCCAGGCGTTGGGGGTATGGCGCTGAATGATTATCTTGTCTAGCGCGGAGACTACGGCGAACGCTACCGTGCTGCCTAGCGCGAACAGCGCCCAGCTCATTCCAGCGCGAACCGAGAATATGAGGTAGGGGGCGGCGCGCGCATACTAGAAGATCGCGTCGTCACCGAGTACATCTCGGATGAGCAGGCGCGAACGCTGGCTTTGCCTGATGTTGGCGTCCAGCAAGTTGGCATCGCCCCAGATGTCCATAATGCGGGCGGTCAGCTGCTCGCGGACCGCGGAGTGGGTTGGGTCTTCGGCGAGGTTGTAGAACTCGTCGGGGTCTGCTTCGAGGTCGTAGAGCTCCACATCGGGAGCGTCCTTGTGGTGGCTGTACGCCAGCTTCCAGCGCCCTCGTCGGAGCATCGCTCGCGGACGGTCGGTGCCGTGCGCGAGGTGTTCTGAGAATGCCTCGTCTCGCTCCGATTCGGAGTCGCCAGTAATCTGCGGGAGCAGCGACTCGCCGTCTGGGGACATCGTGGAGGATACTTCATCGCCGACTCCGGCCATATCCAGAATCGTGGCAGTCACATCCACCAGCGAGACCGCGCCGCCGAATCGCTGTCCGCCATCTATGACGCCCGGCCAAGCTATCTGGAGCGGCACACGCGCGGACTGTTCATAGAAGTTCATCTTGCGCCAGAGGCCATGTTCTCCTAGCGATTCGCCGTGGTCGGATGTGTGGATGATGATGGTGTTATCGGTCATTCCCGTCTCATCTAACGCATCTAGCAGACGGCCTATCTTATCGTCAAGATATGTGATTAGCCCGTAGTATGCCGCCCGCGCGCGGCGTATCTCGTCGTTCATGTAACCGGAGAATCCGAACGCCTGTCGCAGTTTGCGCGCGGCGGCTGGCAGGTTGTCCAAATGTCCTGGTGGATTGTTTGGCAGATCGGCATGATCGGGATAGTACATGGAGAAGTAAGGCTCTGGCACGACGAATGGAAAGTGCGGCGCGACGAACCCGACGCACAGAGCCCATGGCGCAGACCGCCGCGCCGGGTCGTGTATATATTCCAACGCGGCTGATTCGATAGCATCATCCGCCTCGATCATCGGCCCAGTTCCGGCACGCGCCTGCCGTACGCTAGACCATGCTTCTTCTGCTTTCGGCACTCCGTCTTCCCACAGATAGATCGGATGCCTGCCGCCGCTGGACAGCCCCAGACGGCGCGATTGCGCGTCTCCGCCGTGTCCGTCGGCGTGGGGGTCGTATGCAAGTTGGCTTTGGAATCCGTGCAGCCTGTCGGGGCCGATCAGGTGCATCTTTCCGGATAGGGCGGAGTCGTACCCTGCGGCTCTGAGTAGATAGGGCCAAGTCGTGGCGTCGGCCGGCAGCGGCTTGGCATTGTCCCATCCCTCGCAGCGCGACACATATCGCCCGGTCATAAACGATAGACGGGAAGGGACGCAGAGTGGGGAGTTGCAGTATGCGGCGTCGAAGGTTGCCCCGGCCTCGGCGATGCGTTCCATGTTGGGCGTTCGCACGAAAGAGTGACCGTAGGCGGATGACCACATCGGCCCGTGTTCATCGGACATTATCACGAGGAAGTTGGGCTGTTTGCTCATACAGCGGTTCCGTAGATGCGTTCGGGAACGATGATGACGGCGGCTCGGTTGTCTGAAATCATGGCTGAGTCGTATTCGTCCCAGTCTGGATGTTCTCTGCCGGATGCGGCTCGGTATATGCCGCGCAGGGCATCGCGCAGCTCCGTATCGTCCGAATGCCCCCGTCTTAGCAGACGAGCCCTGCCTTCCAGCACCACATATCCCCACCAGTCGTCTTTGGAGACGAGCAGTGAACAGCGGGAGTCGCGCGCTAGATTGCGCAGCTTTGCGCGGTTTTCGGTGGTGGTGAACCCGACGCCGTCTGCGTATGCGCCGACGGTGACTATGCTCATTTGCGCCGCGCCGTTCTTGCGAAAGGTCGTCAGAACGGCGTTATGGCTGTCCGAAACGAAATCCGAGATATTTGGAGGAAGCATGCTCTAACCTAGAATGTCTTAGGCTGTGAAATCCGTTTCGTAAAGATCGTAGTGCGAGTGTTCCATGCCGAGTTTCTTGTATGTCTGCTGCGCTGGTGTGTTGGTTCGGTCCACATACAGACGGACGCCGCAGACGCCGCCGGTATCTTCGGCGCGCTGCAGGACATGGGTATGCATCTCTGTATATACCCCCCTGCGTCGGTATGCGGCATCGACATAGACACTCTGAATCCACCAGACAGTGGAGTTTCGCCAGTCGCTCCATTCGTAGGTAATTAGCAGACTGCTGACCACCACGCCGCCGATCTCCGCGACGATGTAGAATCCGAGATCGCGCGATGCGAGGACTGCGGTTACGCCCGCGAGCAGTGTGGATTCGTCGAGTGTCTTGCCTTCCGTCTCCATCGCCATGCTCTGCTGAAATCGGACGATGTGGGCGAGGTCTTCTTGGCGCGCGTCGTGGACTGTGATTGGTGGTGTGGGAGCTGGTCGAGGCAATTCTCTCTCCGTAATATAAGCAACCATACAGGATGATAATAGAACAGGGTGACAGTAGATCTGTGAGCGAACAGATTGTATCACAGCTTAGGTGGAATGGGAGCGGAGGATGGTATCGCTAACGGACGGGTGTTCTCTGCGCATGCGGGCGCCGTTTTCGGTCTAGTTCCAGCAATGCTCTGCAAAATGCGTAATCGTTGGGTATATTTCAGCAGCTATTCACCTTTAGTGTAGTCTGCCACTCGCTGGGGTACGAGTCTGAAGATAACAATGTTGGGGTGTTCGCCCCGGTATCCTTCGGCGAATGTGAGAGCTTCGTCTCTTTCGTAGTACCGGAGCGACATCGAGAGTACGAGATCGTACAGTGGCCGGCTGACTTCCTCTACCGCGCCGCTCAATATGACCGATTCGTATGGAGGTTTGCGGGAGTCGATGCACAGCGACGCATATGGTGTTCGTCGGAGGTTGCGCCATTTCAGGGTACGACGGTTCGTGAACATGTATGGCGCGCCGTCTTCCCAGTGATACCAGATTGGCGTGGAACGCGGTTTGCCATCAGCATCGACCGTGCTGATGACGGCGACGCGGGTTTGGTTTAGAAACCCGTTTACATGTTTGGGGATGGCGACGGTCATCTGATTTTCTCTACCCCTCTTCCCAACATCGTCTTTTCTATTGCGGTACCTGGAGAATCGATCACAGTTACTTCATCTGGGAATGCGTCATTTGGGAATGCGTCATTGTAGCCGGGCAGCTCATGATTTCTGGTTGCTACGAGAAACATTGCGCTCGCGTTCTTGTCTTTCGAGGCACTGTACAATTTCTTTGCTGCAGCAAGCAATGTCTCATCTCGGCGCTGCACTCGGATAGTGACAGGTGATCCGTCAGCCCGATTTTGGGCTATGGCGTCGATGCCGCGGTTGCGTTGAACAGGCACGCAGTCCAATCCGTTCAAGAGGGCGAGGGCTGAGTCGTTTGCTGACCGATAAGAGCTGCGCCCTCGCTGCGCTACGCGAGACTCGCTTCTAATCGGGTTATGTAGTCGTCTATTCGTGAGCGAGATGGCGGCGTCTTCTATATCTATGCCGATGGCCTTACGCCCCAATAGCATAGCTGCAACTATGGTAGTGCCGCTGCCGCAGAAAGGGTCTAGTACAGTATCCCCACTATTCGTGGATAGTTCTATGATCCGTTCTAGCAATACAAGAGGCTTTTGGGTTGGGAATCCAGTTCGTTCTCTTGCCTTTGGGTTCAAATAAGGTAAATCCCACACATCACCGAGTGGTACCCCCCGCTTATTGGCGTTGAATACAGTCCGCCCTCTGTCATTCTTTTTATATATAGACTTTCCAAACTCGTCACGGCTTCTGAGTTGGAGTATTTGATCGATGTTAGTGGTTGGAGAGTAGTCTTGCCAAATAGTGTTGAATGTGTATTCGTTAGATTTAGTGTAGTAGTAGATGGTTTGATGCGAAGATAGAAGACGCTTGCTCGAATTGGACCATCTGCGATAATTCCAGATGATTTCTGCCTTGAACATGGCAACGCCGAAAATATTGTCGAGCAGTCCCTTCACTATATGAGTGGCATTCTTGTCGCAGTGAACGAATATAGAACCAGTTGCGGATAGGACTTTGTGAATCTGCTCTATTCTTTTGCTCAGAAAATTAGAATAGTCTGAGCGCGATGTCCATAAATCATCGAAACCGAATTCTTCTGTGCGGCTCTTGTTATACGAACGATGAGATTTCATCGTCATAAACGGAGGATCCAAGTAGGCCAAATCTACTGAATTGGATTCCATGGTTTGAATAATATCTAAACAGTCCCCTTTGTATAGTTCGATATCAGCTAGGTTTGACATTCTCTCTTGCGATCTCGTTTAGAATATCGAATAGATCTACTCCCGTTCGGCGACTCACATACGGCCATGCGTCTCGACCGTGATAATACTCTCCACCAGCGCCGATGTATAGAGTTTCGAGAGTTTGTTGAGTCTTGATAGCTTGTGATCGGTTTGGATAGTAGAACATTACTCTTATAGGTTTATATCCTGCATCCTGTACACACTGTAACCTCGAATGTTCTTTGTTGATATGGTCGCCATCTGTGGTAGCATCTCGCCATATTATCTCGATTGCATCCGAACCAACCAAACAGTCTATTTCGTAAGTCTTCGGGCGACCACCTAGAGTATTGGGAATTCTGTGAGAATCAGAGTCCGGGAATCTCTCAGAGAATCAGAGCTTTGAGGCAGCTTCCAAAAACCGTCCTGCGTGGTTATACAGGAATCGTCCTTTGCTCTGGTATTGATCGACGAGACGGCCTTCTTCTTCGCTAATACCAAGAACTTTGTATATCAAGTAGTGAGAGTTGTCGTCTCTGGTCATTTCGACCATTCTGTTGGATATACGACCGGATAGTCTTTCGGCATATTCATTAGCCAGTACCATAATTTTGTCTGCAACCGTATCGAATGACATCTCTAAAGCAAGCTCTCGCAGTCCGTCTTAGTCCGCCGCGCGTATCGGTTCGAGATCCGCGCTTGGGTTTGGCGCGGGCAGATGCAGCACATCGTGCAAGTATCGCGCTGTCTGAGATTGGGGCATTGCGACCAAGTCCTCGGGGACTCCCTGCGCCACGATGTCTCCGCCGCGGTGTCCTGCGCCGGGGCCGAGGTCTATGAGCCAGTCCGCGCTTTTTATCAGGTCTAGGTGATGTTCGATCAGCACTACTGTGTTGCCGGTGTCCACCAGTCTGTGCAGCACCCGCATGAGGTGGGCGCAGTCTTCGAATGACAGCCCGGTTGTCGGCTCGTCGAGTATGTACAGCGTCTGCCCAGTGGCGCGTTTGGACAGTTCTGTGGATAGCTTCACGCGCTGTGCCTCGCCGCCGCTCAGCTGTGTCGCCGGCTGCCCCAGTCTTATATATCCCAGTCCGACATCGTACATGGTTTGGAGCTTGCGTCTGATTCGCGGTATGTTCTCGAAATGTTCCAGAGCTTCGGTTACGGTCATATTCAGCACTTCGGCTATATTCGCGCCCTTCCAATCGATTTCCATAGCTTCTCGATTGTAGCGCGCGCCACCGCATATTTCGCATGGAACGGTTACATCGGGCAGGAATTGCATCTCAATGTTGATGTATCCATCGCCTCTGCATGCTTCGCAGCGTCCGCCTTTGACATTGAATGAGAATCTGCCGGGTTTGTATCCTCGCGTGCGCGCCTCCGGTACGGTGGCGAAAAGCTCCCGTATTGGTGTGAATGTGCCGGTGTAGGTGGCGGGGTTCGAGCGCGGCGTGCGGCCTATCGGGGACTGGTCGATGTTTACCACCTTGTCTATATTTTCGATTCCTTCTATGGAGTCACATTCGCCGGGACGTTCGCGTGAGCGATAAAAGCTCTGCGCGAGCTTTTTGTACAGGATTTCGTAAATCAGCGTACTTTTGCCTGAACCGGATACACCGGTTATACATACCAACCGCCCCAGCGGTATATCTACATCGATGTTGCGGAGGTTGTTCTGACGCGCGCCTTTGATGGTAATGGATTTTCCGTTGCCCTCTCTCCGCGTGTCTGGAATGGGAATCTGTCTGACCCCGCTTAGGTACTGGCCTGTGAGCGATTCGGGAGTGGCGATGACCTCCGGGACGGTTCCGCAGGCGACGACATGGCCGCCGTGTTCGCCCGCGCCGGGGCCCATATCGACGATGTAATCTGCAGAGCGCATGATGGCCTCGTCGTGTTCGACGATTAGCACGGTGTTGCCAATGTCGCGCAGATTTTTCAGCGTACCTATGAGCCGATGGTCGTCGGCGGGGTGTAGGCCGATGGAGGGTTCGTCACAGACATATAGGACGCCCATCAGCCCGGAGCCGATCTGAGTCGCCAGCCGTATGCGCTGCGCCTCGCCGCCGCTGAGCGTAGATGCGGTGCGCGATAGCGTTAGATAGTCCAGCCCAATGTTTACCAAGAAGGTTAGCCGCGCCTCTATCTCCTTCAGTATCTGCTCTGCGATGGCTTTCTCGCGCTTGCTGAGGGTATGTTCTGGGATGTTGTCTCCGTTATTGGAGTATGTGGCGGGTGATTGTCCTGAGATAGCGTTTATCCAGTCGAGCGCCTGCCATATGGAACGATTGGTCGTTTCGGTGATGTTCGCGCCGCCGACTGTGACGGACAAGGCTTCAGGCCGCAGCTTTTGCCCGCTGCATGCCGCGCACATGTTGGCGGACATGTACCGCTCGATTTCGCCCCGGACATGGTCGGATTCCGTATCTCGATAGCGTCGCTCCAGGTTGTTGATGACGCCCTCGAACTTCGTGTTCCATTCGTACTTTCGTCCTCGCTGCGTCCGATGCGTAACTTTGATTCTCTTGCCCTTCGTCCCGCGCAGTATCAGTTCTAGCTGGCGTTTCGTCAGCTTCTCTATAGGTGTATCTACCGAGAACCCGTATGCTTCGCCGAGCGATTCGAGCTGGCTCATGTTCCATGGCGCGACGGAGCCGGCTCGGGACCATGCTTCTATTGCGCCCTGAGATATGCTGAGGCTCTTGTCTGGAATCACTAGATTGGGGTCTATCTCTAGCTTGTAGCCCAGTCCGGTGCATGTGGAGCAGGCTCCGTGTGGGTTGTTGAAGCTGAATGTGCGAGGTTCCAGTTCTCCCATGCTGATGCCGCAGTGGACGCAGGCGAAGTGTTCGGAGAAGAGCATATCCTCATCACTGCCGGGGATATCGACCAGTACTGTGCCGCCGGCCATTCCGAGTGAGGTTTCCACAGAGTCTGTTACACGGGAGATTTCCGCGCCATCGCCGATCGACAGTCTGTCCACCACTATTTCGATTGTGTGCCATTTCTGCTTGTCGAGATCGAACTCGTCGCTCAGGTCTCGGACTTCTCCGTTGACACGGACACGGACGAATCCTGATTTGCGCGCGTTTTCGAACACTTCCTTGTGTTCGCCCTTGCGTCGTACGACCATAGGCGCCAGAATCTGAAGCCGTGTTCGTTCGGGCAGCGAGAGAACGGCATCGACGATTTGCTGAACTGTTTGGCGCTCCACCGGACGTTTGCATTTGTAGCAGTGCGGGTGGCCGACTCTGGCGAACAGAAGGCGGAGATAGTCGTATATCTCAGTGACGGTGCCGACGGTCGAGCGAGGGTTGTGGGATACACCCTTTTGGTCTATGGATATGGCGGGTGACAACCCCTCTATATATTCCACATCTGGCTTGTCCATGCGTCCGAGGAACTGGCGCGCGTATGCGGAGAGCGATTCGACATATCGCCGCTGGCCCTCGGCGTAGATGGTATCGAATGCGAGCGAACTTTTGCCCGATCCGGATACTCCTGTGATGACCACCAGCTTGTTGCGCGGGATGGTTACATCGATATTCTTGAGGTTGTGTTCGCGCGCGCCGCGGACGACGATGTTCTCGAGTGACATATTCCGAGAGCGTCCTTCAATTGTAGGGTTGGTGGAATGGCTTCCAGCGATACAGCTGTACAGTTAGCGCTGGCGCATGCTCCGCAGAGTAGATTCTATCATCGACGGTCTGCGATCGTCAGGGGGATGGCTGACCTTGCTCTGCCCGGTTTCGGATGTCTGTGAATAACAGAACTTCCCTTCTGCTCGATCGCTTTGCCAGTTTGCCAGATTGTCAATAAGAGCGAGCAGAAGGGAGGAAGGATACAATCCGATGTTTGCTTAGCTCATCACCGCTTCGGTTTCGGCTTCTTCGAGGGTGACAAGGGGTGGGACGAGTGGCAGCTCGATTATCATTTCGGTGAATTCTCCGGGTTCGGATTCGACGCGGATACTGCCGCCGTGTTTGCGTATGATGTCGTTGGACATGGCGAGTCCGAGTCCTGTTCCATGTCCAGCCGGTTTGGTGGTGAAGAACGGGTTGAATATGCTGTCTATAATTTCTGGCGGTATCCCAGGTCCGTTGTCCCTGATGCGGATTTCGATCTCTTCCTCGCCCCGTTTGGTGACGAGCTGTAGTGTTGGGATGTAGCTTCCGTCGCTGCCGTATTTTTCGGTATCTTCGATTTGGTGTCGTCTCTCGTCTGTTGCCTGACAAGAGTTGCTCACCAGATTTAGGAACACGCGGCCGATGTCCTGCGGTATGATTTCGATTTCTCCAACATTGGGGTCGAGGTCGTTCCGCAGGTCGAGCTGGAAGTCGGGGTCGCTAGCGCGCGCGCTGTGGTATGCGAGGCGCGCGTATTCGTCTAGCAGTCTGTTTATGTCGGTGGGTTGATGGTCGCCGGAGCCGCGCCCCATGGAGAGCATGTCGTGGACGATGCGGTTGGCGCGTTCGCTGTGTGTGCGGATGCGCTGTAGGTTGCCTGCCAGGTCGTTCGATATTTCGTCTATCAGTTCTTTGTGTTCGTCATCGAAATTGTCGCTCACCTCATCGAGGGTTTCCTGCATCTCTTCGATGAGTTCTTCGGACACTTCGGAGAAGTTTTTAACGAAATTCAGTGGGTTTCGTATCTCGTGCGCGACGCCTGCGGTTAGCTCACCGAGCGCGGCCAGCTTTTCACGCATGACTATCTGATCTTGCGCGTGATTTAGTTCGTCTAGGACTTTTTCGAGTTGTCCGTTCTTTTCTTGGAGTTCGCCTGCGAGCTGTTCTACTAGATTCAGTCGCTGAGCTTCGAGCGAGTTTTGGCGGAAGACTTCGAGGGCGGCGCCCATTTCAGCTACCTCGTCTCGCCCGCCGATCTCCACTTTGGTTTCCAGATCGCCTTCTGCCATTTGTCGCATTCGGTCCGAAAGCGTCTTGAGACGACGCAGCAGAAATTGTCCGACGAAAAGCCAAGCCATGAGTAGAGCGCCACCGATGCTGACTGCGCTGATTGCCAGCAGCAGCGTGCGTCCTGTGAAGATTGCCTGCGAAGATGCCAGGGCTGCGTTTTGCGCGCCGTCTCGCGCCACGCTAACCAGTCCGTCCACTTCTATGATCATATCGACGGCGATGTCGCTATTGCGCACCATCAAGTCTTGCTGATGCTCGATGAGGAGCAGCTCTTGTTCGACAAGGTCGAACACATTGTTTTCGCCGACTCCGAGTTCGAGCAGGTGCTCTACGATAGGGAAGGGTTCCGAGGGAGTGTCTGACCCTTCGAGAGATGAGATATTTTCCTCGATTCGTTTGCGCGTAGATTCGAAACGCTCGCGCGTCGGCTCTACTAGCGAGGAGTGCGAGACGGCGAACACGCTTTCGAGCAGCTGAATTGCGGTTCGAGCTTCTATCTCTACTTCTGCTATGAGCAGATAGCGTTCGAGTTCGGATTGGGAGAGTTGCTCCCCACTCTGAGAGGGCTGTATGTTGAGAGATCCATAACCCGTAACTGGGATATTTTCTATGGAGACTCTCAGTTCATCCAATGCTGTTCTTGCCTTCTTCCTTTTGGAAGTTACCAGAAAGAGTTCGGACATTCTGATTTGTATGGCCTCGATGCTGAGAATCAGCGCGTCGCTTTGTTCCTGAATGCGTTCGAAACGGGTGTCTCGTCCGGCCTGTTCTTTGAGAGCAGCCATTTCCTCTTCGAGGCTGTCACGGGCATAGTCGAGGCTGGCAACGACGCGAGCGAGTTCTGACGGTGTTGTCGCGTTTATAAGGAGAGGAGCTGCGGCGGCCAGTGTACCACTGTGCCGCGCGATTCCGAACGCCACTGCCATATTGGGTACGCTTTTCTCATTTACATGAGTTTGCGCGTTGCCCACGCTGTTAAAGGAGAACCAACCAACGAGGCTGGCTGCCACAGTGAGCGCGACCGCCACGCCGATTGCGAAGTACAGTTGCGTAGAGAGGCTGAATCGCTTTTGTATCAGGGTAGAGGGTAAGGGGTTCAGAATGGGATTTACTCCGCTTTTAGATTTCCGACACAGGATAGCAACTGTCGTGATATCCGATTATCTTAGGGAATATCTCTTCTCCCGAACCTTGCATGCTCCTGGCGCAGTCGAGCTAGACCCCGTCCAGACCTACTGGATCTGGATACAGTGCAGCATGAACACTCGTTCTGACGGCGTGCCTGGCTGTGTCATCTGTGTTGCGGATGCGCGTATGTTCTCGTATCATATGTCTGTGCGTGTGACGAGAGTGAGGTGATTTTTGCCATCCGTGCACTCGTATCGCATGTCTTCTGTCATAGTTCGTACTAAGTGAATACCGAGCCCACCTATGCGTCTATCTTCGAGCGATGCGTCTATGTCGGGGGCAGGCGCCTCGGATAGAGGGTCGAATGGGCGTCCGTCGTCTATTATCTCTATGGTTAGGAGATTGTCTTCGGATATGAAAGTCACATCTATTTGGTGATTACGGTCATCGAATCCGTAGTCGATGATGTTGAGCATCATCTCTTCCATAATTAGGTTGATACGGAAGATGAGTCCAAGCGACCAGCCGTTCTGTTCGCCGGCTCTTTCCACCTCTGCGACTATGTTAGGAAGTTCGTCGCGCTTTGGGTCGAACTCGAGCGACCATTTCTTGCTCACACTCATTTTTCGCTGCGACGGACCATCATGCATGTGATGTCGTCTGATTGTGGCGCATCTCCTTCGAAGTCGGAGATGGCACTGAAAAGAGCCGAGTTCGACTCATGCAAGTTGGTCGGTGGGGCGTCGGCGAACAGATTGCACAGACGCTCCATGCCGAATTCTTCACCGTCGATGTTCATCGCCTCTGTTACTCCGTCCGTGTACATGATGAGGGTGTCGCCGGGCTCGATGGTGACGGTTTTCTGTTCGTATTCCAGCTCGTCCATAACGCCGAGCGCAATGCCTCCGGTAAGCGGAATCTGAGTAGCGCTGCCGTCTGGATGAACGATGATGGGGGTATTGTGGCCGCCGTTGGCGTAGGTAAGGTTTCCTGTGCGTGGGTCGTACACTGCGTATAGCATCGTGACGAACATGGCGGCATCGTTGTCTTCGGTCAACACATCGTTGACTTCTCTCAACACATCGCGCGGTTCTTGGTATGTGTTTGCCGCGTATTTGAGCAAGGTTCTGCTGGACATCATGAACAAAGCGGCGGGAACGCCCTTGTCGGAGACGTCTGCAACGGCAAGACCGATTTTGCCACTGTCGAGCAGGATAATATCGAAGAAATCTCCGCCTACATTGCGCGCGGGCTCCATGTTGCCGAAGATCTCGAAGTCATCCCCTTTCGGAAAGTCGGTGGGAAGAATGGACTGCTGAATACTGCTGGCGACATTGAGTTCGTTCTGAAGGGCGACGAGTTTATCTCGTGTCGAGAGCGCTTCGCGCCACTTTGCCATGTGGGTGAGTGTGCGATCTATGGTCAGGGTGAGGTCTGTGAAGTCGATCGGCTTGGTGACGAAGTCGAAAGCGCCCCTGTTCATGGCTGTGCGGATGTTTTTCATATCGCCATATGCCGATATGATGACGGCGCGCATGTCCGGGTCGATTTCCGAAATTTGCCCTAGTAGCGTCAGACCGTCCATGCGCGGCATGTTAATGTCAGAAAGCACCATGTCTATGTCGCTAACTTTTCGAAGCACTTCGAGAGCTTCCACTCCGTTGTGCGCGAAGACGAACTCGTAGCGTTTCGCGCGAATTTGCCTTCGCATACGCTGCTTTACCAGCGGCTCCAAGTCAGGTTCGTCGTCCACAACCAATATCTTGTATGGGTGCGGTTGAGCTAGATTGTTCATATCAATGCTGTGTCCATATGTTACGAGGCACGGAGAGGTGCCCCAGAACCCCCGTCACTGCGTATCGCTCATTCTTTGTAATTATATGCCGCTTCGTTACGATATGTCTGGTGGTAACTTCTCAACGAGGGGCTATCTGGATTATCTTGTCGAATCCGCTTATTTCAAAGACTTCTCGTATAGAATCCTGCATCGAGGATATTGAGAAATTCGTATCCTGTCTCTGGAGCATTCTGGCAGTGAGCAGAATGACTCTGAGACCCGCGCTGCTGATGTAGGAGAGTTGGGCTAAATCTAGCATAACGGCAGAATCGTTTCGTTCTATTGCGGATTCGATCGCGTTCTGAAAATCTCGTGCGTTGGTGCCATCGATGCGCCCAGATGTCTTGGCGATCAGTACCCCGTCGTTCCGTTCGGCCTGTATCGTCAAGCTTTCAGTATCGGTGACGATCCAGCTGCTGCAAGTCCCACCATCCTGGTTGGTGTTAGTTGCCATCAGCTTTTCTCCTTATCTTGATCAGAGATGTACGAATTTATTATTGTCCTAGCGGCTCGTCTTCCTCATCGGGGCATATGAGCCTGAGCCGATGAGGAAGCAGTTTCTGGCGGTTTACGCCAGAGATATTATATAGTAGATGGCTTTAGTATCCAACAACGATTCTCTAAGAATTGGATGAATACACCGACCTGTCTATATACGCTGTTTTCGGCATGCGCGGGTCAGTCTGGGTAAGATTCTCTTTTCCCTTCATAATCGATCTCTTCACATGGCTGTTCGTATAGTGTGCTGGGCATCGGCTGCCGGATGGCGCGGCGGTTTTGCCAAGAGCGTGATGACGAAGGCGAGGCTTCCGATGATGGCGAAAGCTATGAATGCCGTCAGATACTGCTCGGTCATATCATATATGATGCCTGGCACCAAAACTCCGATGGCCTGCCCCATGGATGTGAACGGCTCGGTCACGCCGCGTATCGCGCCGAGAGACTGTCTTCCGAAGTAATTAGCGTATGCCACAGGCGGCACTGTCAGCATTCCGCCGAGTCCGAGTCCGAACAGGGCGGAGTATGCCGCGGCCTCTGCTGCGGTATCGACGGTGATGAATAGGAGTGTCCCCGCAGTCATAGTGATCGCAACGCCGGCCATTACCCAGCGAATGCCGACACGATCCGCGATCCAGCCCCAGATGAGGCTGCCTATACCGAGAAACGCCGCGTTCAGCGCGATGCCGACGGTTGCGGTGATCTGGCTTAGCTCCTGGTCGCGGAAGTATGCCGCTATGTGTGTGTTCGTTCCTGCCTGTATGAGAAATAGCGATCCGGTGGCGATTGCGAGTATCCACAGCGCGGGAGTTCGCATCGCTTCGCGCAAAGTCCATTCTGCTTCGTCAGAGGTTTTCGTCTCTGCTGTCTGCGTTGGGAAGTCGTCCTGCGAGTCTCCGTCCGGTCTCATCCCTACATCTTCTGGTCTTTCGACGATGAGCAGAGCGACAGGGATTAGCGCGACGACCCATACTATAATGCCTAGTGTTATCCAAGCGTTTCTCCATTCGCCGCTGGCGATTATCAGCCCCGCAATTAGCGGAAACAGTATCATACCTGCCGAGTGCGATACTGTAAGGAATCCGTTTGCTCTGCCGCGCATCCTGATGAACCAGCGCGACACGACCACCGAGGCTCCGATTTGCACGGGGCTGGAGAATATGACGCGCCCCATGCCGTATGCGAGGTAGAAGGCTATTGGCGTCGTTGCCCACGCCAGCGATATGGTGGATAGGCCTAGTATCAGAACGCTGGCGACCAGCACGATTCGCGCGCCATATCTGTCCACCATCCATCCGACGACTGGTGATGCGAACGATGCGGCTAATCCGCCGAGGGTTGCCGAGCCCGCTATGAGTGTTCGGCTCCAATCCAGCTCCTCTGACAATGGGAATATGAATACTGCTAGTGTCAGGCTTGCGGCGGCATTTCTTACGAACAGCGAGCTGCCGGCTGTGGGCAGAATAACCCATCCATAGAAGAAAGGCGTTCTCTGCGCCAGACGACGCCCTAGACTCAAGCTCTATTCCTACTCTCTTGCCGTGAATGACTAATACTGTTCAGGATGCTATCACTGCCGAGTTTGTATGGTCAAACGGCTGACTTGCGCGTGAGCTTTGTTATTGGCGAGTCTGATTCGTATGTCCTCGGAGGTGATATAATCTCGGTGTCACTCCTCTATATTGTTAGAGTAGTTGTACACTGTCTGCGAATTTGTCGCAGACAATGTCGAGAATTCGAATGAGCGAAGAGTTCTGGCAGGCATGTATGATGCGCTGGTACAATTGGGCTGCGTATGATTCCGCGCCCCTGTAGCTCAGGAGGATAGAGCATCGGTTTCCTAAACCGAGTGCCCCGGTTCGAGTCCGGGCAGGGGTACCAAATTTCGTACCCCGCGCCGGTTTTGGGTTTCTGCGAGTGCCAGCCTTTGTGATGCCCTCAGATCTATGCGTGTCTGTCAGTTATCGGGCCTCTGCTCGCTCCTTCAGTTCTTGCGTGACCTGCACGACACGGTCCACGAGATGCGCGGGGACTTCTTCGTAGTGGTCGAACTCGATTGTAAAACTGCCTTGTGCCTGCGTCTGGCCGCGAAGTTCAGTGGCATATGTTAGCATCTCGGATTGAGGCGCTTCGACTTCGACGGTTGTGGTGCCGTCTCCGTTGGGTATCATGCCCTGAATGCGTCCGCGTCGGCTGTTGAGGTCGCCGATTATGTCGCCAGTAAAGGTGTCTGGGACTGTAATAGCGGTCTTCATAATCGGCTCTAGGATGATGGGTTTCGCCTTCTGGATACCTGCTGCGGCTGCATGGCTTCCCGCTATCTCGAATGAGACGCCGGAAGAGTCCACAGTGTGATAGCTGCCGTCCACGAGTGTGGCTTTCATATCGACGACGGGATATCCGGCGAGTACTCCGCCGCTCAGCGCGCCGCGTATTCCCTTTTCTACGGAGGGGATGTATTCGCGCGGTACTACTCCGCCGACGATGGTTTCGGCGAATTCGAAGCCAGTCCCGCGCGGCAGAGGTTCGACTTCTATCCAGACATGGCCGAACTGTCCATGCCCGCCTGTCTGTTTTTTATGGCGATATTCGACGCGGGCGCGTCCGCTGATCGACTCCTTGTACGGCACTCGAGGTACTTCCAGTATCATCTCAACGCCAAACTTACGCTTCATCTTTTCAATAGTTACATCGAGATGCGTGTCTCCGAGTCCACCCATTATCATCTCGCTAGTGTCTGGCTGGCGTGTCAGTACGATGGACTGATCTTCCTCCGCTATGCGTGCCAAGGAGCTTGTCATCTTATCGACATCGGCTTTGGATTTTGGATAGACAGCCATATGATAGACAGGGTGAGGGAACGATATACCTTCCAGCGTCAGCGTAGCGTCACGGGATGTGAGAGTGTGTCCTGTGAGTACTGAGTTGAGCTTCGTGACTGCGCCTATGTCTCCGGCGGCCAAGCTAGGTGTGGAGTTCTGCTGCTTGCCGCATATGGTGAATACTTGCCCAACTCTTTCGGGCTCTCCCATGTTCGAGTTCAGCAGCTGGGAGTCGGAGGTGAAAGAGCCGCTGTAAACTCTGAAGTAAGAGAGCTTTCCGACGAATGGATCTGCGGCGGTTTTGAACACGAGCGCGGCAAGGGGCCCGGAGCTGTTGCAGGGGAGGCTGCTGCCGTCTTGGGATGTCACAGCGGGCATGTCCGCAGGGGATGGCAGATAGCTTGTGGCAAAGTTCAGTAGTTCGGTTACGCCGATCTCTTTGGAAGGGGCGCCAACAAGTATGGGGATGATTGTCCTGTCTAGGATGCCCTGTCGGACGCCTGCGATCATCTCCTCTGCGGTTATCTCCTCGCCTTCGAGGTATTTAGTGGCGAGGTCGTCGTCTATTTCTGCAACTGCTTCGATCAGACGCTCGCGCCCCTCTTCATATGCGTCGGCCATGTCACTTTGTAAATCAGATTCGATATCTAGCAGATTTACGACTCCGGAGAATGATGCTTCTGCGCCGATGGGCAGCTGCACTGGGACGAGATGGCGTCCAAATCGTTCTTGCAGCTCGTCAACTACGCCGTCGAAGTCCGCATTTTCACGATCCATCTTGGAAATATAGACAATTCTGGGCAAATCATATTCGTCCGCCAGCTTCCACAGCTGTCCGGTTCCGACCTCGACGCCTGCCTGCGCTGCTACTAAGAAAATAGCGGAATCCGCCACACGCAGGCCAGATGCGACTTCGCCTCGATAGTCCGCGTATCCGGGCGTGTCGATGAGGTTTATCTTGTGTTCTCTCCAGGACGCATTGAGGATAGAAGTGTTGACGCTGGCGCCGCGTTTATGCTCCTCCGGCTCGAAGTCCGATGCTGTGGTGCCGTCCTCTACTCTGCCGAGTCTTGTCGTGACACCCGCCGCATGAAGCATTGCTTCGGCTAATATAGTCTTGCCCGCTCCACCATGAGAAAGCAGGATTGCGTTTCGGATGCTCTCGGAAGGGACGGCTGACATGTGTGGATGCTCCTAATTTCAGATTTCAGATATTTTATTAGAACACTGATGGCTGCGCAATGGATGGATAGTGGATGGTTAAGGGGAGGGTGATATACGCGCGAGGAGGGCTATCGTTGTATTCTGGCTAGTTCAATGAGACCACGGTGGTAACGATGCTTGCGATGACAGTAGCCCATGTGAGTCCCATCATCCCTATCAGCACGGTCACAGCGGTTCGCATGTCCTTACGCTGGTTCTCCAAGCGCTCTCCGAGGTTGGTATCCACGGCGTGTATTTCGCTGCGCAGTCTAATTTCGGAGTCTTGTATTTCGCTGCGCAGTCTAATTTCGGAGTCTTGTATTTCGCTGCGCAGTCTAATTTCGGAGTCTTGTATTTCGCTGCGCAGTCTCATTTCTGACTCATTGATTCGTATATTGGTATCATCGATGCGCTTGTTGGTATCGTCGAATCGCTTATTGGTGTCGGAGCTAATTCGCTGGACATTCTCGTTCATGACATCGAATCGCTTATTGGTATCGGAGCTAATTCGCTGGACATTCTCGTTCATGACATCGAATCGCTTATTGGTATCGGAGCTAATTCGCTGGACATTCTCGTTCATGACATCGAATCGCTTATTGGTGTCGGAGCTAATTCGCTGGATATTCTCGTTCATGACATCGAATCGCTTATTGGTATCGGAGCTAATTCGCTGGACATTCTCGTTCATGACATCGAATCGCTTATTGGTGTCGGCGCCAATTTGCCGGATATTCTCGTTCATGTCGCCGAGTCGGGCGGAGACCTGCTCATAGGCTCCTTCGAGTCTGCTTTGACGATCTTCGGTGGTCAGTGTCATCGAATCTCTCCCTCCAATGCTATTGTACAACGAAATACAGTATGTTTGTGTATTGGGGAGCTGGTATCGGAGGCATATCGTTCTGGGCTAGAATCCGATTGCGCGAGCTATGTGTCGAGTATCCCCAATTTCGGAGGATCCGATACCTGATTTTTAGTATGAGGAGATGTGCAGATGATTGGATTCGTTGGAGGCACGGGGCCAGAAGGCAGAGGGCTTGCGCTGCGGTTTGCGCTGGCGGGTGAAGATGTGGCTATCGGGTCGCGCGACGCTCAGAGGGCTGCTGCTGCTGCTGAATCGGTTTCGGCTCTGGCCGACGGCCTGCGCGTTCGCGGCGGTCTGAATCAGGAAATCGCCGAACAGTCTGATATGGTGTTCGTCGCTGTGCCGTATGCAGGGCATAGGCAGACAATCGAGTCTCTGCGACCGCAGCTAGACGGTAAACTGATCGTGGATGTGGTTGCACCACTGCGATTCAGCCGCGGCGCGGCGTCCGCAGTCGATGTGGAAGAGGGATCGGCGGCGGAGCAGGCTCAGACGCTGCTTCCTAACTCCCGTGTCGTCGGAGCGTTTCATAATTTGAGCGCGGAGGATCTGCTGAATCCAGATGCCGATGTCGTTGCCGATGTCGTTGTGTGCGCCGATGACTCCGATGCCAAAGCGCAGGTCATGAGACTTGCCGAGATGATTTCAGGTGTCCGAGCTGTAGATGGTGGCGGATTGTACTGCTCGAAGTACCTCGAGCAGCTTACCGCGCTGCTGATAAACATAAACCGAATCTACAAAGCGCATTCCTCAATAAGGATAGTAGGTATCTGAAGAACGAAACGAGAGATTCCGGCATGAAGGCGACTCGCCGCGCCTGTATCGAGAGCATCCTTATGAGCATATCTGCATTGGTGGCGGCCATTTTCATGGTCATGTCGTTCATGTCTGTCTCGGGAAGTCTTCGAGACGACGCTGAAATCGGCGCCGATTCTGAAAGCGCCCGCCCTTCGAGCGGTGTCGAATCGGAGCATATGATCGAATTTCCTGACAGGATCCGGTTCGATCTCAGAGTGGATTCGTCTGATGATGTGGAGTCGATCAGACTGTTTTACACTGTCGGCAGCAACCCTGTTAGCGTATATTCGCGCCCTCTCTCTGTGGATAGCGCAGGTGGAAACCTGCGGGCGAATTTCGTAATCCATACCAGTGGAGATGGGTTCATTCCACAGGGTGTGGACATCGAGTATTACTATGCGTTCACAGATTCTCGCGGTGTCGATATTGAATCCGAACGATTCCGGTTCGAATATCTCGATCCTCGATACGAGTGGCAGCGGCTGGAGATGGACGATTTTACGCTATTCTGGCACGACCGTCCGCGAAAACGGGTAGAAGAAGTTGCCGCTGCCGCATCCGCGTCGCTCCTCTCCGTTCGTAGTGTATTCGGAGTGGATACGGATACGCAGTTCGCCGCGGTTGCCGTAAACAGCCGTCGTGAGGCGAACAGCGCGTTTCCCCCTATCAGCCAGACTTCTCAGGATATATCTCTCTACGGAGGCTTTGCGTTCGATGACTATGGCGTTGCCGTGATGTCAGGCATGGACAGCGCTTTGCTGACGCACGAACTGACGCATCTGATGTTGGATGAGGCGCTGGATTCGCCGCGCGCCGTAGTTCCTGCGTGGCTGAATGAGGGGCTTGCGATGTATTTCGAGCCGGGAGACTACTTCCGTGAACTTTCCGGACGGCGCGCGTTGCATCTGCGGCATATGACCGCGGTACCCGGCAAGCCCGAAGATGTACGACTGTTCTACGAACAGTCCGCGAGTGTGGTTCGCTTCATGCTGGAGCAGTATGGTGAGGCGAAGATGTCCGAACTGCTGTCAGCCATAAATGATGGGCATGGCATAGACGCCGCGCTGACATCGGCATACGGATTCGATGTCGAGGGGCTGGATTCGGAATGGCGCGTCCAGATGTCGGACAGAGCATATACCGGCGCAGCCGTCGATTTCGGCGCGCTCGGTTCGTCCGCAATTGTTAGCGGCGCGGTACTCGTGGCATGCTGCGCAGTGGTCGTCCGCTGGCTCAGAAGTCGCGCGAATGCGTGAGCTTTATAATATGTTTGGCAGCTGTGTGTTTTTAGAGCGTCGCGCGTTGTGCGAATGAGAGGCGGAATATCTTGAAAGAACCGAATGGCAACCAGATACCGAACGCCGCCTTTGTATATGACGACCGTATGACGGGACATGTACTCAGCGACACGCACCCGATGAAGCCTGTCCGGCTCAGATATACTCATGATCTGCTGTCCGCATACGGAGCTTTCGCGTCGGACAACTCGCGCATCGTCGCGCCGCGCGATGCGACTGAGAGCGAGCTGCGCTGGTTTCATACACCAGAGTATGTGGATGGGGTGGAGCGTATCGGCGCGGGCAACGGGGGAATAGATCCGCGCGAGTTCAACTTCGGCCCAGGCGACAACCCCGCCTATCCGGGCATCTACCGCGCTGCCGCCCTATCGACGGGCGCATCCGTACTAGCCGCGGATATGCTCATAGAGGGGCGGGCGGACGCCGCCTTCAACATCGCCGGCGGCCTGCATCATGCTATGCCAGACCACGCATACGGATTCTGCGTGTTCAACGATCCGGTTATTGCCATACACCGATTCTTGAAAGAGGGCATGAAAGTCGCCTATGTCGATATCGACTGCCACCACGGCGATGGTGTTCAGCATGCTTTCTATTCCACAGATAAGGTGCTGACTATCTCGATACACGAATCGGGCGCGTTTCTGTTTCCCGGCACTGGGTTCGTTCAGGAGACCGGCGCCGGCGTAGGTAGAGGATATTCCGTCAATCTGCCGCTGTATCCTTACACCTCCGACGAGGTATATCTTTGGGCGTTCGAGCAGGTAGTTCCTCCGTTGATACGGGCGTTCGCGCCAGATGTGCTGGTTACACAGCTGGGCATAGATTCTCACTATCGAGACCCGATAACGCATCTTGCGCTGACTGTGCAGGGGTTTGGGCAAGCAGTCGCGGAGCTTGGCGCTCTATCGCCGGGCAGATGGCTTGCTCTCGGCGGCGGAGGCTACGATCTTCAAGCCGTCGCCCGCGCGTGGACGATGGCATACGGCATTATGTCTGGGCAGCGGTTTTCTGACTCTGTCCCGGATGCGTATCGCCGTGAGCATGGCGTAACTGCATTGAGCGACCCTGAATCTATTGGGCTGGATGACAAATTACGGCAAGACTCGCGTACTTTCGCTGAGGCCAGCGTCCAGTCAGTCCACAGGCTGATATTCCCGACGCATGGTATCGGAAGCGTATAGATTCGATCTGCGCGCTATGACTCTTTTTACGGGTTTTTACGGGTCTCTGTCCGTTAGCGCCCATCTCAGGGCGTTTTCGATGTCGTGGTGACGGAATACGAAGCCGCTTTTTATCAGCCTGTCAGGTGACATTCGTATGCTGCCCAACGCGGTATCTGCCATCTCCCCCATGCCGATTCGCAGGGCGAAACGCGGCGCGATGAACATTGCCGGTCTGTGTACCGCGCGCGCAAGACTTCGGGTGAACTCGGCGTTCGAGACAGGATTTGGGCTGGTTACATTTACTCCGCCTGCCATGTCTTCACACTCGATCATCCACATGATTGCATCCGTCAGATCCGCGCGTGTTATCCAGCTCATATATTGGGAGCCGGAGCCGAGCTTGCCGCCGAGTCCCAGCTCGAACAGGGGCAGGACGCGCTTCAGCATTCCCGCCGCGGCGGACAGCACTATGCCGATTCGCATGTTGACGACACGAATCCCCGCATCGGCTGCGGGCGCGGCGGCTCGTTCCCATTCGGCGGTTACCTCAGCGAGAAATCCTCGTCCGGGAGGGGCGTCGTCGCTCAATACCTCGTCATCACGGTCTCCGAAGTAGCCGGATGCAGAAGCGCAGACGAACACCGAGGGCTTAGCCTGCGTCTCCGCCAGCGCGTTCGCTAGCAGCGCGGTTCCTACTACGCGGCTGTTTCTGATGCGCTCTTTCTGCGCAGGCGACCAGCGTTTGTCGGCGATGTTTTCGCCTGCGAGATGGACGACGGCATCGAACCCCTCCAGTCCTTCTCGATCTATCGAGCCGGCGGCAGGATCCCACATCACGCCATTCATACCCCCGCGTGACGCCGGGCGCACGAGGCGAATCGCTTCATGCCCTGACGCCGCAAGACTGCGAACTAGCGACTTGCCTACCAGCCCATTCGAGCCGGAAACCAATATGCGCATAGTGTCCGAATCCCTCTCTCGATATGTCGTGTTCGTCTGTAGCCCACGGGTTTGGCGTTCTATGTTGTTTGTGTGTCGTATTAGTTACATACATGCCAGCCCCAGCCGCCTAATTATGCGGAGGCTCGTTGGTGAATATCAGGCTGCCGGCTGCCATGAACATACCGCCGACGCCTTGGCAGAACGAAGTTTTGACGCCATCGACCTGATGCGCCGCCTCGCCTCGTACCTGTCGAACGGATTCTTGCATAGCGAACATGCCGTACATGCCTGTGTGGGTGTAAGACAGGCCGCCGCCATTGGTGTTTAGCGGCAGCTTGCCGCCGGGCGATGTGTTGCCCTCTGCGATGAACGCGCCCGCCTCGCCGCGTCCGACGAAGCCGATGTCCTCCAGACCGTATATAGGCAGATGCGCGAATGCGTCGTATATCTGCACATGGTCTATATCGCCGTGTGAGATGCCAGCTTCGGCGAACGCGCTCGAAGAGGCTGTCTTGAACGCCGCAGAGCTGGTCATGTCGTACATCTGGCTGATAACCGGCGTCTCGACTGACTCGCCAGTGCCGAGAATATACACAGGCTTAGTCGGATAGTCGTCCACTCGATCTGCAGAGGTTAGGATGAATGCGCCGCCGCCGTCGGTTACGGGGCAGCACATGAACAGACGGAACGGGTAACAGACCATTCGGCTGTTCAGCACATCATCGACGGAGGCAAGCGCGCGGAACATTGCGCGCGGCACCTTGCTAGACCATTTTCGCTGCGCGACTGCGACGGAGGCTATCTGCTCGATAGTCGTTCCAGTCTCCTTCATATAGCGGAGGACGCCCATGCCGAACTGCGTGGTTGGGCCAAGAACGCCGTAGATGGATTCGAACTGTCCGGGGTAGGAGCCGTCGTATCGCGGCCCTGTGGATGCTGACGCCGTGCCAATGCGCGCGCCGCCCACGCCCACTCGACTGCGTCCGCTCTGACCCATACAGCAGAGTACGGTCGTCGCCAGACCGCTTGCAATGGCGGCGGCGGCGTGGCGCATGTGGATGAGGAACGAGGTTCCTCCGACGGATGTATTATCTATCCACTTCGGCACGATGCCCAGATTGTGGGCGAGTGTCGCTGGATTCATGGTGGTAGATATTCCGTCTATCTTGTCTTTGTCGATGCCCGCGTCACGCATCGCGTTTACGGCTGCGTCTATGTGTAGCTCGGTCTCGGACATATCGGGTATGACGCCGAGCTGCGTCGTCTCCGACGCTCCGACTATCGCGGTCTTGTATCTAAGTGACATTTTCTTTGAGTCTCCTGACTTCGAGGCGGGGCGGTGTATATGCGCCGGCTTTTGCCGCTTGGCTGTCGATCACAGCCGATTATGCTATGCCGGCTTCCAATTGGGGATGGCTATACCTTCTGCGGCGTCGGTAAAGACGACCTCCAGCGGCATATCCAGCACGAGGTTTTCAGGCGTGTTCTCGACGCCGACGATGTTGCCCATCATACGCGGCCCCTCTTCTAGCCGAATTATAGCTATGGCGTAAGGGGCATCGGTCTCGAAGCCGGGGGCGGGACGGTGATTGATCATATATGTGTACAGCGTCCCTCGTCCGGACGCCTGGAACCACTCTACCTGATCGGACATGCAGCCCGGCAGCGGGCAGCGCAGACGCGGATAGAAGAACGCCTCCGCGCACTGGATGCAACGCTGAATCCAGAGTTCGTGATCTCCAGTCTTTCGCCAGAAAAACTCAGTTTCTGGCACGGGATCTGGTATGGGCTTTCGGTATTCGGTCGTCATATTTTGGATGCTCCTTTGCTTTGCGCCGTCGCTCTTCCCATCCTTCGATGAGTTGCCACAGTTTACAATACGCTTCTACACTCGTTTTCACGCGCGGCTAACTATTGGCTATTGGGTTGTGGCTGCTACTGCGCGTCTATTATGCGCTATTGTATGGAACGCGCCGACTACGGGCAACGGCGATGACATTCGATTGGGAGATACTGCATCTTCTCGGGCTGTTCGTATAACATTGAGATGCGGGAGATGCACACGGCATGGGTTCGGGCTATTGTCTGAACCCATACAACAGCAGATCGACAGATACCAGACGATGACTAGGAGAAATGATGCCATGAACGAAGACATTGGGCTATTCGAAGCCCTATATTCTCAGCGCGCTATTCGCTATTTCAGGCCCGACCCAGTATCGGATACACTCGTCCGCAAGCTGCTCGAGGCTGCCACAAAGGCCCCCAGCGGCGGCAACAGACAGGGTTGGAAGTTCATCGTCATCCGTGATCAACAGATCAAGGACGCTATCGGCGGATACTACGAACAGGGTTGGGAACATGTGTATGGCTCTCTGAACCCCGATCCTCCGGCGATTCAGCCGCGCGTTCGGCGCTCCGCAGACCATCTTGCGCGCACTATGGCTCAGGCGCCTCTACTGATAATGGCGTGTATCGAACACGATGGAGGCCCCTCGACGATGGGGCGCGGCTCTTCTATCTTCCCTGCGATACAAAACTTTCTGCTTGCCGCGCGTGGTCTCGGTTTGGGCAGCTGCCTTACCAGTCTGCACAAGAGATACGAGGAAGAGATAAAGGAGCTTCTAGGCATCCCAGACAATGTAGAGACCGCCGCGCTTTTGCCTGTTGGATTCCCCGCCGAGGGCGCGCAATATGGCCCGACGCGTCGCGCTCCGATAGAGGAGGTTACATTCAGTGATAGGTGGGGAGAGTCGTGGCAGGCTGACGCAGTCTGAGATACACTCGGATTAGCAAATCGAAGATTACCGAAGATTACGGAGAGACAAGAACGATGTCATACGAGTTCATTACATACGAGCGTAAAGAGCGCATTGTCTATGTTACTATCAACCGCCCTGAGCGACTGAATGCGCTGCATCCGCCGGCTAATGCGGAGCTTTACGATGCTTTTACCAAGTTCGATGATGATCCAGACGCTTGGATTGCTATTCTAACGGGGACAGGGGAGCGGGCGTTCAGCGCGGGGAACGATCTGCGCTATACGGCAGAGCGTGATCGTCAGCGTGACGATCCCGGCGCGCGCGCGCACCGCGCGCCGTTCGGCGGGATCACCTCCGACTTCGAGTGCTGGAAGCCGATAATTGCCGCTGTCAACGGCTATGCGCTTGGCGGCGGTCTGGAGCTTGCGATGGCTTGCGATGTGATAATCGCCGCTGACCATGCCGAAGTCGGCTTGCCGGAACCCAGAGTCGGACTGTACGCCGGAGCGGGCGGGGTATTCCGTCTGCCCCGTCATATACCGACGAAAATAGCGCTCGGCATGATGCTCACGGCGAGGCGTATCAGTGTGCAGGAAGCGTATCGCATCGGCCTCGTGAACGAAGTCGTACCATTGGCGGAGCTGATGCCGACGGCGGAGAGGTGGGCGAACGAAATCCTAGAGTGCGCGCCGCTCTCGGTGCGCGCAAGCAAGCAGATGGCGTATCAGGGTTTGGACTGGCCGCTGGATATAGCATTTAGCAGGAATTACAGCGAACAGCAGAAGCAGATAGCCTCGGCAGACAGGGTGGAAGGGCCGCTCGCCTTCTCCGAAAAGCGCAAGCCCAACTGGACTGCCTCCTAAGTATCCAGGCGGCGTATGTATCTGGTCTCCGATTTGGGAAACTGGGTCGGAGACCAGATATACGATAGGCGCGTTAATCGTCGCCGAAGATGCCCAGCAGGTTGAGAAGGATGAGGAAGATATTCAGCACATTTAGGTACAGGCCGATGCTTCCCATGACTGCCACCTGAGTTGCTGCTCCCTTATTGCCTTCCATCGCCGCATGCTGCGCCAGCTCCTTGACCTGTTTCGTCTCCCACACCGTGAGCGCGAGAAACAGCGGCAGCAGCAGTATGTTGATTATCAGAAACAGCCCGCTGGACTGAATCAGGAGCATGTTGACAAAGCTGACGATGATTGTGCCGACTAGCCCTATCATCAGCATCGGCCCCAGCTTGGAGATGTCCCTCTTAGTGGTCATGCCTATGACGCTCATGGCGACGAACAGGCCGGCGGTAAGTATGAACGCGAGGCCGATGGTCTCTCCTGTGAACCTCGCCATAATGGTCGAAAGGAAGAGGCCTTCGAGAGCTGTGAAGGCTAGATAGAGCGCGGTTCCGAGCGCGATGTTCCCTCGCTGGACGACAAAATTTGCTGCCATGAGCGTGCCGAATATGACGCCGAACGCGAGCAAAATGCCTACCCAGCCGGAGCTGAATATGATGTCGGATACCCCCGCCGCATCGCCGACCCAGATGCCGACTGCTGTGGTCACAATGCCCAGAGCGACTAGCCCATACATGCGTGTCATCGCATCTGTGTAAATGGCGTTGGCGCGCTCCCTGCCGAACGGGATGCTGTACTGTTGTGTTGACATCGACTGCGCTGCTCCCTGAGTTTTTCTATTTCTCCATGATACGCTGATACGCTTCGACGCGTTTCATGCGGCTGTATATATTATACAGAAGAAAATACGGTTGGGGGATTTGGATTTTGCTCTCTTAGTAGATAGCCTTCGAGTTTCGCAGATCGTCCACTTCGGCGGTGGGATGTCCGAGAATGTTGGAGAACACGGTGTCGTTGTGTTCTCCGAGCAGGGGAGCGGTATAGTAGGCTGGTCTGGGAATCTCGCTGAAGCGTATCGGCAGCCCCGCTACTTCTCGGATGCCGACTTCGGTATGTTCCATCTCGACGATGGATCCGCGCGCGCGGAAGTGGTCATCCGCTATGAGAGCGAGAGCGTTCATCACGGGGCCGGCGGCGACCCCAGCGCTTTGGAGCCGCTCTGCGATGTCCGATGGCGTACCTTGGCGCGTCCAGTCTGTTATCAGCTCATCTAGCTCGTCTTCGTTTCGCTTTCGCGCCGCCAGCGTGGAGAAACGCGAGTCTTCTGCTAGCTCCGGCCGCTCCATGACGCCGCATAGCCGCGCCCATTCGTCATCGGTCTTTACTGCAATTGCGGCCCACATGTCTTCTTCCGCGCATGGATAGACATTGTGTGGCGCCATGAGCGGGGCGCGGTTGCCGATGCGTTCTGCGACGCGCCCGTTGACGGTATAGTCCAGGAATGCCTCAGGCATCATCCCGGAGACGACCTCCGCCATAGCTATTTCGATGCGCTGTCCTTCGCCTGTCTTGCAGCGGTGCCACAGCGCGCTCAGTACGGAGTGAACCATCATCGTACCGACTAGATAATCCGGCCAGTTGCCGCCTAGATTCTGCGGCTGTCCGTCCGCGTATCCAGTGATCGACGGCTGTCCGGCGTATGAACAGACATTCGGCCCAAAGCCTGTCGCGCTGCTGTCCGGGCCGATGACGCCCATCGTAGAGCCGCTCAGCATAATCAGATCCGGTCGTAATTTGCGCAGATCGTCGTAGCCCAATCCGAGACGGTCCAAAACACCAGTCGAGAAGTTTTCTATTACTACATCGCTGATGGAGACCATCTCTCGGACGAGTTCTCGAGCGTTGGGGTCGCGTATATTGAGCGTAACGCCTAGCTTGCTGTGGTTGAGACAGTTCCAGATGCTGGAGCGGTTTACGCCTGCGATGCCGTCTGCCGCACCCGCGAGCGCGCCGCGTCCGGGTTCGAGCCGCGTGTTGGATTCGACTCGGATGATCTCCGCGCCGAGCGCGCCGAGCCAGCCGCCCGCGTATGGAACGGACAGAATCCAGCCGAAATCTATAATGCGGATGCCTTCCAGCGGCTTGCTGCCAGAATCGACATTGCCGATGTTTCTCGTCGTTCGTTCGGCGGTCTTCCAAAACGAATCTGAGTTATTTTGTCCGATAGTTGGCGCCGGCGTTCGCAGCTCCCATGCCGTCTTCGAGAAGCGTACCAATGGGCCGGGCTGTACCAGCTCCCCTCGTTCTGGGTGGGTCTGTTTGACGAAAAATCCACGCGCGTTGTAGTGTTTGGATTCTGCTACTTCATCTATGCTTTGTACAGGGAAGCAGGGTATTCCGCGACTTTGCAGCATCTCGTACAGCTCCGCCCGCGTGAATCCGAGTGTCCACTCGGCGACGCCTGCTTCGATGATCTCTAGGCCGTCTCTTCTGCCTGTGAGCGTGTCGTATTCCTCATTCTGCGCCCATTGCGGGTTGCCCATTAGATTCTTTAGAGTTCTCCACCAGTGGTCGAGCAGGAAGGTTTGGGATATGTAGCCGTCAGCGCATTTCCATATCCACGGGAAGAATACCTTCTCACGGTTTTCGGGCAGTCGCTCGATGTCATAAGAGCAGGTTGCGAAGTTGCCGCGTATATGGCTGGCGACTGCATCCATCGCGGAGACATCGATTTCCTGGCCGCGCCCATATCGTTCGCGATGAAACAGCGCGCACATTGCGCCGGCTGCGGCCACCCAGCCTGCGAAATACATTGCCTGATTTCCCTGTCCCCGCAGAGGTGGCTGGTGTTCCGGTTCTGTCACGAAAGCGGCGGGAGTTTCCCAGCCCATGCCGCCCATATGCCAAGCGATGAGGTCGTTGCCTTTCCACTCGCTGTATTTGCCGACATTGCCGAATGGCGTTACATATGTCCGTACGAGTCGTCTGCTCAGCGCGCCGACGGTGTCCGAGTCTATTCCGCGCCGCGCTGCGTCTGTCGGCTGGAGGTCTGTTACGAAGATGTCGGCAGAGGTTATTAGTGAATGCATCCGCCGCTGGTCTTGGGGTAGATTCAGGTCCAGTGTGATGCCGCGTTTGTTCGCATTCAGATATAGAAACAGGCCGCTGCGTTCGCGGTCGGGGATGTCGTTGGGGAATGGGCCCGCGTCACGGAGCGGGTCGCCGCTGGGCGGCTCCACTTTGATTACATCCGCGCCTAGATCGGCGAAGATTTTGGCGCACATCGCCCCCGCATGTCCCAGCGAATATTCCACCACGCGTATATCGGACAGCGGCCCATCTGACATTGCAGACCATCCTTCGTTCGTCGAGTTCGCGGCATCTAGGCTTGTGTTGGAACAGGGCGAGTTAGCTCTTCGCGCCGTCCCACAGACGCGAAAATGCCAGCGCGCGCGGGCAGTGGCCGTAGGACTCGCTTACCGATACGACGACGCCTTGTAGTATCTTCGCATTTTCGTCCGGCTCGAACACCTGCAGCTCGATTTGGAGGTCGTCCAGCCTTGCGCGTTCGACTATCTCTACACTGCCGTTGACGCGCACTGTATCTCTAATGCCGGGTATGAAGAATACGAGCGCAACTTGTGGGTTTTCCTCCATATTTAGATACGACTGGAACAGCCTGTTGCCTGCGACATCCGGGATGAGCAGTCTGGAATCGTCCAGTACCTTTACCCAACCGGGCTGACCACCTTTGGGAGATGCGTCGCAGCTGCCGTCTGCAGAGCTCGTCGCCATCACCAGAAACGGAGATTGTCGGATGAAATCCTGCACCTTATCCGGCATGAAGTCTTGCACCTTGGTCGCCGGACGTTCCTTCGGAAATCCGAACTGGCGGGTGAAGCTGTTATCAAAGCTGGTTTCTATGTCGAGAACCTGAACCATCTAAGTCGCTCCTTTATACATAAAGTAAAATATGAAAAGGCGTACAATGAAATCCGTGTCGGATTGTATGCTATTGTCCAATGATGGGCAATGATGGGCAACACAGGTTTATGAGCGTGCCGAGTCGATGACCTGAGTCGCATGTATCGTTTCTGAGTGACAGAAGCCATAATAGTAATACATGATACTTATGCCAATAGCTAGGCAATGCAGTATTTTGATGTTTGGCAGTTGATGCCGGCAATTGGCGCTACAGCAGCTGGATGGCAAATGGATTGCGATGCCTACCTTGTATATCGTCCCGACGCCAATTGGCAATTTGGAAGATGTCACGCTGCGCGCGCTGCGTGTGCTGGGAGAGGTCGAGCTAATCGCGGCTGAGGATACGCGTGTTACTCGGAGGCTGCTCGACAGATATGGGGTGAAGACTCGGCTAACTTCTCTGAACGAACACAATCACGCCAGAAAGATGCCGGAGCTGCTGAGCAGTCTGGCGGAGTCTGACATCGCGCTGGTGTCGGATGCCGGAACCCCCGCTATCAACGACCCCGGTCGAGAGCTGATAGCCGCGGCGTCGCTCGAGGGTATATCCGTCGTTGCATTGCCGGGGGCGTCGGCTGTAACGACAGCCGTCGCCGTGTCCGGGATCGTTATGGAGGGATTCGTATTCGTCGGCTTTCTGCCGCGTCGGAGTGGGCGACGGCGAAATCTGCTGATGAGGCTTGCAGACGAGGCTAGGGCGCTGGTGGCTTTCGAGACTCCGCACAGGCTGGCGGATTCACTTGCCGATATGCTGGAGACCCTGGGCGATCGGCGGATTGCGGTTTGCAGAGAGTTGACGAAGTTGCATGAGGAGGTTTTCAGAGGCTCTATCGCCGAAGCCTCCGCCTACTTCTCCGCGCCGCGTGGGGAGTTTACGCTGGTGGTGGAGGGCGCCCCCCGAAGGACAGGGCAGCAGATTTCGAAAGTCGAGTTCGATACAGTACAGATGCTGGCGGGTCTGCGCGCCGAGGGATACAGCGCGCGAGATGCGATTGCGGCAGTCGGCGCGGAGACTGGCATATCCCGTCGCAGACTGTACGCCGAATGGCTGTCGGGTAAGCCGCCGGGCTAGGCTGGCGGCGTGCAGCTGGCTGATTCTCGTTCGGTTGACTGTATGCCTGTCTCGGAATAGAATCGGCCTGCTTGATATATCAGCTCAGCAGCGAAAGGGGTGAACACGGTGGCTATCGTAGGATCCGGCGATTACCGATACGAGCGGGTTCCGGAGTGGCCGAATATGCCCAAGTACTGGGCGTTCGGCGCGGCTTCGGACGGGGCGGTCAACTCGGAGGACGAGGTCTATATTTTCAGTCGGGGCCAGCATCCCGTTACTATCTGGGATACAGACGGCAACTTCATCAGCTCTTGGGGAGAGGGGACTTTTTCCGAGAATCCTCACGGCATCTACATCACACCAAACGACAATGTGTGGCTGGTGGACAGGGATTTCCACATCGCCACCGAATATACGCCCGGAGGCGAGGCTCTGCGCACTTTGGGCAGTAAGCTCGCGCCGTCTCCGTCGTTTCAAGGGATGCCTTTCAACATGCCTTCAGGGCTGGCAATCGCTCCCGATGGCTCTCTGTTCGTATCCGACGGCTATGGCGGCCATCGTGTACACAAGTTCACCGCAGATGGTGAACTCGTCCAGTCGTGGGGGAAGCAGGGGACTGGGCCGGGCGAGTTTGCGCTGTTGCACAACATCTGGGTCGATAAGAACAGCCGCGTATATATTGCGGACCGCGAAAATGACCGAATCCAGCTGTTCACGGATGAAGGCGAGTTTATCGAAGAATGGACGGATATGGTCGCGCCGGGTGACCTTTGGATACAGGACGATATCATCTATGTCATCGAGCAAGGCGGCGGCAACGGTGTCAGTATCTGGACGATGGACGGCGAGCTGATTACACGCTGGCGCGGCAACGAGGGCGCTGGGCTGGGGACGCTGATCGGAGGGCACGGCATCTGTGTCGATTCCAAGGGCAGCATCTATGTAACCGAGATCGGGCAGGGCGAGCGAGTCTCCAAGTTCGTCCGAGTCTGAGGGTTGTTGCGCTATTCCTATTCTCCGGGTGTCATGGCGTCCGCGCGACGGATACACATACGACTTTCGCCGCGCCTTCGTGTTTGAGAGCGGTGGAACAGGCGTGCGCCGTGCTGCCGGTGGTTACGAGATCATCTACCAGCAGCACGGCCTTGCCGCTTAGTTCGAGGTCTAACCCTTTCGATGCTGTGAACCCGTCTTGCACATTTGCCCACCTGTCACTGCGGGAGTCGGCGCTTAGTTGAGATGGCGCGCTGCTGTCTCTTATGAGCGCGTTCTGTATGATTCGAGCGTCGAGCCTCCGAGCGATACTCTCTGCGATGAGCGATGCCTGGCTGTATCCGCGCTGACGAACTCTGGAGCGATGGCTGACGACTGGCGCTATTACATCGAACTGTATCTGCTGATCGAGAACGAAGTCTGTGAGCAGATCGGCCAGCTCAGGCGCGATTGCGGTGATACCGCCGTATTTGAGCGCTGTTATCGCTCTGCGGATAGGGCTGTCTGCGATGTACAGATACGGCGAATGAACCGCATCCGTCGCAGGTCGGCGCTCTTGGCACCATGCGCATGTGCCGTTGACCTGCGGCGCGGCGCAGAGGGCGCAGTGTGGATTGCGGAGTACGGGCAGACTCCGAACGCAGCTCGGGCAGATGAACTTCCCGAATCGTCCGCATCCGAGACAGCGTATCGGGAACACGGTATCCAGCGCGGCTTCTTTCGCGCGCCGCGCCCAGCTGCTCACGCTCGGGCTCAGGTCATCCAGCATAGGCGCTTTCTTTCGGATGATCGGTTCTGTCCGACTGGCCAAGCTCTATCCGACCAGCCAGCGGGCTAGGTCTTCGCGGTTTTGGGCGAGCCATGCTATGTTGATCGCCATGCGTTCCTGTCCCTGTCGGATGGTGCGTTCAGCGGATGGTACGGGATGGCTGTCGAAGAAATCTCTGACTTCCTGCCGCTTCTCTTCTGTGGTGAACAGGGATGCGATCTCGACGAGCCGCATGATGGCGAATCCGCCCTCGCCGTAGCGTCTGTCGAATTCGTCCCAGTTGTCTTTGAGGAACCCCCAGGCCAGATCGCGGCCATGCCTGTTGGAAGCTACATATACCATTACCCGGATGGTGTCTTGGCTTCGGACATGAGCTTCGTCCAGAGATCTATCCAGCGTCTGCTGAAGCAGGCTTCGGTCTTCGAAGCTACACAGCGCGGCTAGGAAGCGCATCTTCTCTTCTTGGAGCGTGGCCGTTTTTTCCAGCTCCCATATAGCGTCGTAGAGATCTGCGCCGCCGCGCTTGGCGGACATAGTGAAGGCTGCAGCTCTGAGATCGGCAGTCAAGCTGGCGGGGTCTTCGAGGTAACCATCGAATCTGCGGCGCGCCTCGCTGAGCGTCTCGTCGTCCTCGAAGTGTCCGAGCTGGGCAAGGGCGCGAGACCGCAGCAGCGAATTACGGTGCCCCTCGCCGTCGCGCGCGTCCCAGCCGACTCGCTCTCCGATGGGCTTGAAGATACCGCGTCCGAACGCCTGGTACGCCGCGAAAAACGGCTCGTCGGAGAGCAGGTTCGACAGCGAATTGAGCGCGGCGGATAGGTCGCCGGCTACGGACGGGTCAGTTTCGTTGGAGTACGCTTCTGCCAGATTCAGGAATGTCGTTACGGGTATATGTCCCGCTTTTGCCAGCGCGTAGGTGTCCGACTGCAGCCCAAGTCTGTCCTGAGCTGGGAGCGTCAGGCTGCGAATCGGCGTCTTTAGCCGTTCGAGTTCATCGTCTGGATACTTCACCCGATAGAAACCCGACTGTCCGGGGTTGACTTTTATCCACTCATCGGCAGAGCCGTAAGAAGCGGGCGTCAGATTTAGGCTCGAAGCCTCCGTCGTCATCAGCGCGCGCACCGGCTCTGCGTCGGAGGCTGTTCGGGCGGTTATGGGGACGCTCCATCGCGTGTCGTCGGGGGCGTCCGCGCCTAGTATGTCGTCGTATAGGAAGCGCGACTGAGAGAGGCTGATCACAATGCCATTATCGCCATTATCGCCGCCGTCATCGCCGCGTTCTACGGATGCATCCAGTGTGGGATAACCCGTCTGCGCTGTCCAAGTCTGCATGATGTCCGTCACCGGCTGTCCGGAGGCTTCGGCGAGGGCGTTCCAGAGGTCGCGGGTGCGCGCGTTGGCGTATTGATGTCTCTTTATATATATCCGCAGACCTTCTCGGAATGTGTCTGCGCCGAGATAATGTTCCAGCATCCGCAGGATCGATCCGCCTTTGGAGTAACTGATTGCATCGAAAAGCTGGCCGATCTCGGCGGGGTCGTTCACCGCCTGCTCGATAGGGTGCGAGTTTCGCAGACCATCCAGACTGAGGGCGGAGGTTGTGTCGTTGGTCAGGAACTGTGTCCACATCTCCCATTCGGGATGAAGATAATCGACTGCTTTATCACCCATCCATGATGCGAAGCTCTCGTTTAGCCAGAGGTCGTCCCACCATTCCATAGTGACGAGGTCTCCGAACCATTGGTGCGCCATTTCGTGGGAGATGATTGCGGAGACGACTTCCCGCGTGCTGGCGGAGCTGTTTTCGGGATCGACCAACAGGGCGACCTCGCGATAGGTTATGGCGCCCCAGTTCTCCATCGCGCCTGCTGCGAAGTCGGGGATTGCGATGTGATCCAGCTTAGAGAGCGGATATGGAACGCCGAAGTAGTCGTGGAAGTAGTCCAGCAGCGCCATAGAGGTTTCGAGCGCGAAGCGTCCCTTCTCTTCGTTTCCTCTGGTTGCCCAAACGCGCATCAGCACACCATCCGCTGTTCTATCCTGCACGCAGGCGAGATCGCCGACGATGAATGCCAGCAGATATGTGGACATAACCGGCGTCTGCGCGAAGCGAACAGTCGTAGTGTCGTCCGCGTTGTGCGTGGTGGAAACGGGTTCGGTGTTCGAGACTACGACGAGCGTCTGAGGTACGGTAAGCGTAACATCGAAGGTGGCTTTGGCGGCGGGTTCGTCCCAGCAGGGGAAGGCGCGGCGGGCGTCGGTGGCTTCGAACTGCGTCGTCGCCATCCAGCGCTGGCTGCCCTCCGTATCTGTGTAGGATGATCTGTAAAATCCGCGTAGTTTGTCGTTCAGCTCTCCGCTGAATCTCATACGAATCTCAGCCATTCCTGCGTTCAGATCGTCTTGGAGAGATAGAGTTGCCGTTTCTCTGTCTTCATCGTAAGAGACATCCGCTGTTTGCCAGCCGCCTGTATCGTTGTCAGAGACTTCGGCGGAGTGTATTTCGATCTCCACACAGTTCAGCTCGATGCGCTTCGTCGGGCGTTTTACCTCTACAGATATGGTCTGGCTGCCCTCGAAAGTGAACGATTCGAGGTCGGGCGCGAGCTTGAGGTCGTAATTCAACGGCCTAACTTCGTTTGGTAGGAGCCATTCACTGCCGGATGTCATGCTAGTTCCTTCGTTGGCTGCGGAGTTCGTTTCGAGCTTATTGACTATATTCTTATTGACTATATTATTGATGAATATATCGTAGTTAGACGGTTCGACAATGGCAAGATGCGTTGCCCACTCTGGCAATGCCTGATAGACTGTGGCGCGTTAGACCGAACCGCCGCCAGCATACAGGAGCAGCCCTATGTTTATAGGCCACTTCACGGAGAGACCGTATCAAGATCCGAAGTCCGGCTATTTCGGCGCGACGGGGCTTTCAATCAAAGACCTCACGCTGAGCAACGAGATATATGACCCTCAAATTGGCGCGGATCTGTACAACCGCTATCTCGATGAGCGGCTGTATGCCGAAGAGGTCGGATTCGACGGCATCATGCTGAATGAACATCACAGCACTCCGTTTTGTATGGGAGGCGCGATGAATGTGGAGGCGTCCATACTCGCCAAGACTACCAGCCGCGCCAAGATAGTGCTGCTGGGCAACATCTTGCCGATATGGGACGATCCTCTGTGGCTGGTAGAGCAGCTTGCGATGATAGACATGATATCGCGCGGGAGGCTCGTATCAGGCTGGGTTCGCGGCACCGGGCGCGAGAGCGTCGCCCATAACTCGCCGCCGCCTTACAACTGGGAGCGTTTTCAAGAGGCGCACGATTTCATCGTAAAAGCATGGACGACGCCAGGCCCGTTCCGCTGGGAGGGCAAACATTTTAACTACCGTTATGTGAACCCGTGGGTAAAGCCGTATCAGAACCCGCACCCGCCGATATGGCTGCCCGGTGTGGTGAGCCGAGATTCGCTTGTGTGGGCGGCGACGAATCGTATCCCGTATATCATGCTGGCAACGAAGCTGGGGCCGACGCAGGAAGCGTTCCAGATATACCATGACACCGCTGCGGAGCTAGGCTACGAATCCGGCCCGCAGAACATTGGCTATCTCTGGAAGGTGCATGTGGACGAGACGGAGGAGCTGGCCGAAGAGGTAGGCCGCAAGTTCGTGCAGGGGCCGAGCAACCCGTTCCTTGCTGGAAATGAAGGCACGGCGAACCCGGCGCTGTTAGGCTTGCCCGGTCTTACATCTCGCAGGCGCGTCTTGCCGACACGCGACTCTGCGACTGCAAACCGCGGGGGAGTTCTCAGCACATCCTACGAAGAGCAGGTCGAAAACTATACCGTCGTGTCCGGAACGCCCGATACGGTGATACCGAAGATACGCCATGTGCTGGAGACGCTCAGACCCGGAAGCGTATTCTTCTGGGACGGCGATGGCGCGATGACGCATGAAGACCAGATGCGGAGCTTGCGTCTGATGGGTGAGTATGTTTTGCCAGCCGTCCGCGAGATAGCGGACGAACTGGAGCTGCCTAGCTCGTTCGAGGTCAACCCTGCTACGGGCAAGCCGTTCGATGCCGCTCCGTCAGAGAATGCGCAGGTTGTCGCTGACTGAGCGAGCGCGGGAATAAGCAGTCGATCTGAAGCCTTAGGGCGCGGGGCAGTGTCGGAATGCGAAGCGGATTAGCTCTTGCATCCGGGGCTGCCGCGTCGTTGTTGTCGCGTCCGATGATCTGGGCGTTGCTGCCCTGTGCGCTGTTGCTTTGTGTTCTAGCGTTGGCGGCGTGTTCGCAGGGAGTCGATCGGCAGCCTACTGTGTCCGAGGATGTAGAAGGCTCTCGGGGCGAATCTCTGACAATCGGCATGCTTTCGACCGATTTAGCTGTTGGTGAAAATCGCGTCGCGTTCGGCATCCTTCGGCATGAACGACAGGGGCAGGGGGCGCTGTCGGTCGAGGTGCAGACCTTCTTTTTGCCCAATGATGCGTCTGGCGAGCCCCATCAGACGGCGCAGGCGTCGTTTCGCGCGTGGCCCGGGGCCTCACAGGTCGGCACACATGTAGTGAGCCTCGACTTCGATGAGCCGGGAGACTGGGGCCTGCGAGTGTCTGTCGAATACCCGGATGACGGACCGGACGGATCGACTGCGATGGGAAGCGCCCGGGTAAGCGTCGAGGAGACCAGCTCGACCCCTGCGATAGGCTCCCTCGCTCCGCGCAGTATGAACAAGACGCTCGAATCGGTTGGGAGCCTGTCCGAGCTGACGACGGACGAGGAACCAGAGCCGGAGCTTTATCGGAAAACGGTCGCGCAGGCTATAGACGAATCCGAGCCGTTGCTGGTTACTTTTGCTACTCCGTCTTTTTGCAGTACGGCAACTTGCGGGCCGCAGGTGGATGTTGTAAAGGAGCTGCGCGACAGCTACGCCGATCGGATGAACTTCATCCATATCGAAGTTTATGACAACCCTAGCCAAATAATGGAAGAGGGCATAGACGCTGCGAGAGTAGTCCCCGAGGTCGAGGAGTGGGGGCTGCCCAGCGAGCCATGGTCTTTCGTGATAGACGCAGAGGGCATCGTCAGGGCAAAGTACGAAGGTTTCGTGAACGCGGACGAACTGGAGATTGCGATAGAGGGAGTTTTGCCTTAGCCGGCGCGCGCTCTGCGCAATGATCTATCGGTCGGCTAGCTGCGGTGTACGGTTTCGTGCATTGTCTGTGAGACGCGGTTGGCTGTCATACAGTGGAGAGAGCCATCTCCATGTCTATGGCTTCGAATATAGAGTTAGCCGTCAACAGGCCGGTGAGCTGTCCTCCGGACATCACTGGGATGAAGTCGAATTCGCTGTCTATCATTATCAACGATGCGTCACCCATGTGAGTGTCTGGGGAGACGACTCTGTTCTGCTGCGTCATGTGGCGCTCCACGCGACATTGCCAAGGCAGGTGGTTGTCTGCCACACAGTCGAGAATTATATCGCTTTCGGTAATTATTCCCGCGACAGCGCCATCGTCCATAACCACTAGTGAAGATGCGCCGCTGTCCCGCATCAGTATTGCCGCTTCGGTAACAGTGGCCGCAACATCGATGTAATCCGAGGTCGGGTTCATCAGCTCTCTCACATTCATCCGATTCCCTCTTTAGTATGTTTCACTTTTGTTTGTATGTCTGGTATGTATGGGGCGTCTCGATGAGTTTCTGAGTTTCTATGTTTCTATTGTGTTGACTATACACGCATGTTTTTGCGCAGTTGTTAACACTAGGTTAAGTCCATGTTACATTTGCGTGAACCTACAGATGCAAAAGGTAAGGTATAGATACAAGAGATATCGGTTTTCGGAAGGGGGGAACATTCGATTCGCGGCGCGCTGCTGTGTACCGTTGCGCGGATTGTTTGTGATATATTGCACATATGATGACACAGCAGATATCGGCAGCAGATTCGCCGACGCGCGTTAGGCGTGGTCTGCCGCGAGATATACTCTTAGCCGCGAGTGTGGCGGCGATGGCGCTTACGCTGTATCTCGTCTATTTCTGGGTTCCGACGGAGCAGAATCTAGGCGTATCCCAGAGGATATTCTATTTTCATGTTCCACTTGGCTGGATAGGCATGCTGTCCATCGTGGTCGTTGCGATTGCCAGCCTCATGCATCTGATCACCGGCCGCCAGCGATGGGACGATCTTGCTTACTCTACTGCGGAGCTTGGAATCGTCTATGCCAGCCTGATTTTGGTGACCGGCTCTATCTGGGGCAAACCCGTATGGGGAGTCTGGTGGACTTGGGACCCGAAGCTGACGACGACTTTGATACTATGGTTCATATATGTCGGATATCTAATGATGCGCTCATATGGGCCTGGCGGAACGCAGGGGAAGCGGTTCGCGTCGGTGATTGCGCTGATCGGCGCGGTGGACGCTCCGATTATCTATAAAGCGACGGACTGGTGGCGGACGGCGCATCCGGATAATAATATTCCGGGCGGGCTGGATGATAGGATACTGATTACGCTGATGGTGTCTGTGGTAACCTTCACGGTAATGTATGTTTTGCTGCTGATGGAGAGATATTCTATGAGAAGGTCAGAGTCCGATCTTGATGAGCTGCATAGGCAGATTGCTTAACATAGAAGGCATGAAAGGATCGTTGCGTCGGGCGACTCTGAGCGCAGCCATTGCGCTTGCGCTTATGTCGATGTGTACCCTTGTTGTGTTTGGTATTGGCGATGTTCCAACTGAGTCGATGGCGGGTGTTACGCCGCAGGTACAGGACACTGACGGTCCCGATGCGAATTTGCCGTATCTGTTTGCGGTGTTCATAATTACATGGGCAGCGTTTTTCGGCTATGTGTTCTATATGTCGCGCCGCCAGCGCGAGATGCAGCGTGAGATAGAGGCGCTCGAGCGCGCCCTAGCCGCTTCGCGCGCCGCCGAGAACGCGCCTGAATCCACCCATTCTCCTTAAACGAAAGACAGCGAAGATAGTTCAGAGCAGGTATTCTCTACGAGCGAGCGATAGTATATGTCTAATTCTACAAAATCGGATTTTGCCGCTGTGTATGCTGACGAGAGCGAAAGTATCGTCTCGACGCATCGTCTCAAGCTGCTGGTCGCGCTGGCTGTACTGCTCGCCGCGCTGGTATGGTTTGCGTTTCAGGCGTTCGCGGGCGCGACGGTCTATTACTACACGGTTGGAGAAATGACCGAACTCGACCCGACGCCAGAGGGCAGGGTAGTTCGCGTTAGCGGCAAGCTGGCGCCGGATTCGTTCCACCGAGCAGAGGGCTCGACACTCGCCGAGTTTCGTCTGACGGACGGCGTAGAAGTGCTGACAGCCGCGCACGATGGAGTTCTGCCCGACCTGTTCTTCAACGAACACTCGGAGATAATATTGGAAGGACGCTATCACGGAGATGGCACATTCGCCAGCCAGAATGTGATCGTGAAATGCCCCTCCAAGTATGTCGAGGCGGAGGAGACTGGCTGACCGGCGGATACACACCGCACACGCCAGCCAGTTTTCATCTCTTCGCCATCTTGTAACTCTTTGCAGAGATATACCTTCGATCAGCGCGCGAAGTTTTGTGCGTTGTCTTTCGGTGTGTAGCCGAGTACATCCCATGCGCGCGGCGTGTCGTATATCTTCCAAGTGTTGGCGGATGCGCCAAAGAACACATCGAATCCGATGTCGTCTGCGTCGATGCATCGTTCTACCATTGTTACGAGATCTCGGCTGCTCAGCCAGCTGACCATAGAGCGTGGGTCGCTTCCGGGGATGTCTTCGATGCTCATGGTGCCGAGACGAATGCATATGACGGATATTCCGTATTCTTCCGCGTAGTACCTGCCGAGCGACTCGCCGAATATCTTACTTGCCGCATAAGGCCCATCCGGTCGCGCTGGCATTTCGTGCGTTACCAACGGGACTGATTTGGGGTCTAAGCCTTCGTATCTGCCCTCCGCAATCGACCGCCACGGCTCGTCGCGTTCGTACATGCCATTGACATGCATCGAGCTGAAGAAGACGACGCGCTTCGCTCCACCCCTGCGCGCCGCCTCGAATACATTGGCTGTTGCGGTTACATTGTCAGGCAGGAGCAGATCCCACCATATATCGGGCGTGTGTCTTGGCTCGGCGGCTAGGTGGATGACCGTATCGACGCCGTCGAACGCGGGGAGTATGCTGTCGAAGTCGGTCAGGTTAGCGGTCACCGAGTGGAACCCGTCGGCATTGGCTGGGATTCTGTCTGTGCCGGACAAGTCGAATCGGTCTCCGAATCCCTTTCGCAGAAAGGCTGCTATTCTCCCCGCCGCGCCTGTCAGTAGGACTTTCTTCATGGTCTATATCATCCTTTTCGTGGCTTGGCCTGCATGGATACGATCCTGAGCTGTCGTTATGTATGTCATGCGTGGCCCTTTCTTCGCAAGAGGATATACGGCGGGCCTATCTCCTCGTCTGGAGCCCTTTCCAGCGTCTCGGTTACGGGATTTACTATGTATATCATAGTCTGGAGCAGATGATAGCCTATGAGTGGAGTGGGAGCTTCGCTGACGATGCAGCCGAATCCGCGTCCGTCGATATATCCGATTGCCCAGTATGTCTGCCGCTCGACAACACCGTTTGCGGTGAGGGTGGCTTCGACACCGTTTGGAATCTCCTGCAGTCCGAGTTCGTCTATCTCGCTTTGCGGTAGGCCGACATATGTCGATCCTGTGTCCACCATGAATTCATACTCGCGGTCTTTGTCAGCTCCCGCGAGTGTCGCCTTTGCGAAAGTTCGTCCCATTCTATACCTCTATATTATTTGCAATAAGTATCTCATATCAGAAGAGGGTATGTATCGGAACTAGTCTAGCTTCTGTGATCGATGATATTCTCTGAGTATGCTTAGTTGGATATATACAGAATTGGAGCAAAAGATCGGCGCGTATGAGCATGAAGAATACGAGCGCCCATACCGACGATAGCGGATTTGTCCGAAGCGCTTTGATTCCCGCGCTGGCAGCTGTCGCTGCGTTGGGTATTGCTACTGTCGGCGCGCTCTTGGTTCGCGGCGATGGCGGCATCGATGCGATCAACCTGTTCGTGGAGAATCTTTCGGGCAGCTCTGGAGCTTTTCTTGGAGGACTGGGTGTGATTGCGCCGCTTGGCTTCGCGTTCGGCGCAGGTGTAGCCGCGGCATTCAACCCCTGCGGATTCGCTATGCTTCCCGCGTATATGGGGCTTTATCTCGGCGTGGGCGACAGTGACGCCAAAGTTTCCATAGGCAGGCAGTTGGGGCGGGCTCTGCTCGTGGGAGTCTCGGTTACTGCTGGCTTCGTACTGCTGTTTGCGACGGCGGGAGTAATCATCGGGCTGGGCGCGCGGTCGGTGGTTGGCAGTATCTTGCCGTGGCTGGGTCTGGGAATAGGCATTGCGCTTACTATGGCGGGCGCGTGGCTTCTGGGCGGAGGCGAACTGTACACCGCGCTCGCGCAGCGGATGGCGGATCGGTTGGGCAATCCCGGACGGTCAGATGTCAGGGGATATTTTCTATTCGGGTTGAGCTATGGCATAGCGTCGCTCGGCTGTACGCTGCCTATATTTCTGTCAGTGGTCGGGACATCGTTTGCGGCGTCGGGCATTGCCACCTCGTTCGCGGAGTTCGTGCTATATGCGCTGGGCATGGGCGCAGTCATACTGACGCTTACGCTGAGCATGGCGGTTTTTAGAGGCGCGATGATAAGGGGCATGCGCAGTGCGATACGATACATTCAGCCGATAGGCACATGGCTGATGATAGTCGCAGGGGCGTATATCGTGTTCTATTGGCTCTCTATTGGAGATGTTTTGAGATAGACGGGGAAGCCGATCGGTAAAATAGAAAGTCCGCAGGTGGGATATCTACCTGCGGACTCGTATGCGCGGTTTTGTACGCCTCGTTATGCTTATGCTACTCGTTGCGAACGGGATTGGATAGGTTGCCGATGCCTGAGATCTCCACTTCGACGACATCGCCGTCGTAGATGTTCCCAGGTCTTCCGGGTGTGCCAGTCATTACCACATCGCCTGGGTTTAGTGTGAGAACCCGTGTTACGAATTCGAGTATCTCAGGAACCCCGTACAGCAGGTCGCTGGTCGTCTGCTCTTGGCTGACTTCACCGTTGACTCGTCCGATGAGCTGCAGGTCGGATGGGTCGAGGCCGGTTACGATGTATGGGCCGAGCGGCGTGAAGGTGTCGGACGATTTGGCGCGCCACCAAGAGAGGTCGTTAGCCTGCCAATCGCGCGCGCTGACATCGTTTCCGCAGGTGTATCCCAACACATAGTCGAGCGCGTCTTCTTTACTGACACGCCTTGCCGTCTTGCCAATGACCAGCGCGAGCTCCGCTTCCGGCTGCATCGTTATATTATCTTCTATCGCCTCTTTGGGGATGATAATGGTATCGTTCGGGCCGATTACGGAGGATGTGGTCTTGAAGAACGGTTCGGGAACGCTGGGCGGTGTCCTGTCGCCAAGGTGACTGCGGTAATTGAGTCCGATTGCGACTATCTTACCGGGTACTACTGGGGACAGCAGCTTTACTTCGGAGAGGCTGTGGGTATGGTCAGTAGTTTCATGTTCTTCGTATGGCGCTGCCGAGATCTGGTGTACAGAGCCGTTCTCTACGACTCCGTAGGCTACTTCGCCATGCGCCGAGTATCTTGCATATGTGGTCATGTCAGAATCCATTTCCTCCGTGTTTGGCTTCGATCGGTTTTCCCTAGCTGCTCGCAACTTGCGGCCAGCTCTTCGGACTGATTTTTTTATTCAGATACGGTTGTTTAGGAGAGAAAGAAGGTCGAATTCTTTCTCTCTTCCTATTTGCTAGTGAGTTTACTATCACTGCTACGGTATTGTCGATAACCTCGTTTAGGGGGCGGCGTGAGGTCGTTATTTCACTTCGATACGATTTCGGATAGATCCGAGTACGCCTTCTCCGATGCCGGGTACATCGAGCAGATCGTCGGCGTGTTCGAAACTTCCGTTTGCGCCGCGGTGTTCTACGATGGCTTCGGCACGGACGGCCCCGATTCCGGGCAGTGACTGGAGCTGCTCGATGGTGGCGGTGTTCAGATCTAGCTTGCCGATGACGGATTCGTTCGTCATAGATGGGTTCGAGTCTGTCTGTAGCTCTCCCTCGAATGGAACATGTATCTGTTCTCCATCGGAGATATGTCGCGCCAAGTTTATGCGGTCGAGATTTGCGCGCTGGGCAGGGCCTCCGGCGGCATAAACCGCGCTCTCCACGCGCGCATCACTTCCCAGCTCGTACACGCCGGGGTGGGCTACCGCTCCTGATACATAGACTTTTATGGCGGCAGGCGCGACAGATATCGGGGTAGCGGTCGGCTCGGGCAGAGTGACGATTATTTCGCCGGTAGAATCCAAGCTCCCTGCCCAGAGAACGACCGCGCCGATGACTGTGGCTGCGATTGCGGCAACTAGCAATGCGTTCAGCGCGACCCTGATGTTCATGCGTGTATGCGCTCGTTTTTCTGTAATGGCTGCTGTTTTGCGATATGTTCTGCGAGGGAGCGTATCGCCGCAGACGCAGGATCCGCGAGTTCGACGACTGTGACACGACGTGAGCGCGATTCGAGCGCGGCGATGTCGCTCGATGCCTGAGCGTCGGCCAGTTCTCCGAATGTGTAGCTTGCGCCGGGTATCTCTGTGTCGGTATCGTGCGATTTGGTCAGAATCAGCGCGGCAACGCTGTCCGCGCCTCCTTTGTGCAGCTGGCCTGTGGAGTGCAGGTAGCGAGGGCCGTAGCCGGCTGTGGTCGGCAGTCGCCAGTGTTCGAGTATCGCGCGCCTGAGAGCGAAGAGAGCAGAGTCCGTTTCGGGCGTCTGCTCTATGTATGCGAGTATGGCGAGATAGTCTCCCGGTTTCGATTTGGATAGCAGGGCTGTCGAAATATCATCTAGCATAGTGGGGACTGTTTCGTCGCATATACGAAGGCTGGAGCGGAGACCGTTCTGAGCCGGCGCGCGCGAGTTGGACTCGAACTGCGCCAGCGCGCTTTGCGTCAAGTCTTTGGCGAGCTGCACATCGGGCTGGTCGAACGGCTGGACTCCGATGATCGCTCCCGCTAGGGCTGTGGCGAATTCCCAGCGGAAAATCTCGCCGCCGATGTCTGACACGCTTTCGATTTCGTATGTGATGGCTGGGTGGCCGGTGTCTGTTATACGCTGTACGAATCGAGTCGCTTCCGATCCTTCCTCATCTGCGAGGGTTAGGCAGATGAACAGCCGGTCTTCACCGTATGTGGATGGCTCGGCGAGTGGTTCTCCTACGACGGGGACGATTCCAACGCCATCTTTACCTAGGCTTTCCGCTATTAGCTGCTCTGTCCATAGCCCGAATGGTTCTAGCGACGGGGATGTTACGAGCGTCAGCTTGTCTCGTCCTGCGCGCGCCAGCGCTCCGATGACCGCGCCGAGCCAGGCTCCCGGATTGTCTGCGATGTCGCGCGAGGGGAGCTGCTCCATGCTACCTGCGCATGAGGACTGGATATGCGCGGCGCGTTCCAGCAATGTCTGAATGTCGTATCCCGCGATGGCTAAGGGTAGTAAGCCGAAGTAGCTGAGCGTGGAGTACCGTCCGCCCATGTGGGGTGGATTTCTGAATACATGTCGAAAGCCGTCGCGTTCGGCGAGGGAGTCCAGCGGGGTTCCAGCGTCGGTTACTGCGACGAATCGGCTGCCCGCGTCCGCCGCGCCAATGGCGGCTTCGGTTATCGCCCTGAAATATCTGTACAGCATGTTGGTCTCTATCGTCGTGCCAGATTTGGATGACACGATGAAGAGCGTATGCGCGGAATCTATGAGCTGCGAGACGGAGCGTATGCGCGAAGGCAATGTAGAATCCAGGACGATAAGTTCCGGTCTGCCCTCGACTGGGCCGAAGCACATGCGCAGAGCTTCCGGCCCGAGGCTGCTGCCTCCCATTCCGAGCAGGACGGCGTGTCGAATACCTTCCCTGCGGATTCGTTCGGCGAATGTTTCCATACGCTCGACCTCACGCATCATAGCTGGGACGATGTCTAGCCAGCCGAGTCTGTCTTCGATCTCGGTCGGGTCGTCATGCCAGATGGTGTGGTCTTTGGCCCAGATGCGGTCTATGGTGTTGGCGTTTCGGAGTGAAGCCAGCGTCTCATCGACGGTGGCTAACGAGCTTTTCCCAGCGAGACACTGGCAGGGGCGGCGCGCTCTGTCATGATACGCGCTGTGAGCAGGTCGCGTTTGACGGCTATGTTAGCGAGAAGCGTATCGTATGAATCGGCGAAGGCTTTTACGCCGTCTCGCATTAGACTTTCGGTAATGGCGTCGATGTCGATACCGCCGTCCTCGAGCGCGGCCATTGCTGATACGGCTTCAGCTATATCTTGCTCTATCGTCCGATGCGCGACGCCGTGATCGAGGAAGGCTTCCATGGTAGCGTCTGGCATAGTATTTACCGTATCTGGGCCGATAAGCGTCTCGACATACAGGACATCGCTGTAATCGGGGTTCTTGGCGCTGGTGGATGCCCACAGTGGACGCTGTGCGCGCGCGCCTGCCTCGGCAAGCTTGGCGAATCTTTCAGTGGCGAAAGTTTCTTTGAAATCCCTGTATGCGATTTTGGCGTTTGCCACTGCGATGTTTCCGAGCAGATGTTTCATCGAGTCGGCGGATGCGAGTATCAGCTCATCGACGGCAGTATCCACACGGCTGACGAAGAACGACGCTACCGAAGATACGGCGGATGGGTCGCCGCCAGCGGCGACGAGGTTTTCGAGTCCGGACAGATATGCTTCTCTGACTTTGCGATACATCTCCAGCGAGAATATGAGGGTTACATTGACATTGATGCCCTGTCCGATCAGTCGTCGTATAGCGGGAATACCCGCTGGTGTCGCTGGGACTTTTATCATGGCGTTCGGTCGGTCGAGTTTGGCGAACAGCCTCTCCGCGGCCTGTACAGTGCCCTCAGTGTCGTATGCGAGGTGAGGGCTGACCTCCAAAGATGCAAAGCCGTCCGCGCCTTTCGCGCGGTCGTACACGGGGCGCAGCATGTCTGCCGCCGCGCGTATATCCTCCAGCGCCAGCTCCTCGAACAGCTCCGCCGGTGTGAGTCCGTCTTCGTCAAGGGCTGTCATAGACTCATCGTAATCCGAGCTAGACGATATAGCCTTCTCGAAAATTGTCGGGTTGGAGGTAATTCCTGTAATACCGGATTCTATGAGACGGCTCAGTTCGCCTGTCTCTATGAGCGCGCGATACATGTTGTCGTACCAGACGCTCTGGCCGAGTTCGCCGAGCCGTTGAATCGGGTTGAGTGATTTGGACACTTAGAAGGCTCCTTGTCGAAGTTCGTATGCATTCGTATGTAAAGGACTTTTTACATATATATAGCATAATAGTGTTACGGCGTTGTTAAATGCGGGTTCCAGGACGCTGCGTAATGCTGCTGCGCCGCCGTATGTTAGGCGATGATAAGCGGAATTCGCATCTCTGTTGGAGTGAGACCGGAGTGATGCGCGTTCAGCTGGAGCATTCGCCCTGCGCCGCGTCTGAAGTTGTATTCGAGCATATCATCGCCCATAGATATGATCATGAGGTTTCCGAATCGCTCTTCTACTTCGTCGGATTCTGGGATGTCTGGGCCGAACAGTCCAAATGCCATTGCGTCTTCGGTATCGATGACTACGAACTTGTCTCTAAAAAGCGGTTCTATGTATCTTCGCGCGCGCTCTCGCGCCCAGTCCCATGTGTGCATATAGATTACGCGCGCATCGCCAGATGGGGGGAATCGCATCAGCGGCTGAAGCTGGCGGTTCGGTCTGAGCGTGTGGCGATTCGCCGGCGCCGCGTCTAGGAATCCATGATCGGCTGTGAGTACCATTCGGGCTTTGGATCCAACTGTAGAGTGCATTCGTTCCAGCTCGTCGTTTATATGCGAGAGCGAACGCAGCACCTCTGGGCGCGTTATTCCGTGCAGATGCGCTAGGCTGTCCACCTGTGGCAGATACAGATAGGTGAAAGTCTTATCAGTCGCCTCGGTTATACGCTGTATCACTTTGTCGATGCCGTTGGCCGGACTATCGTATCCCTCCGTTCGTCGTCCGCCTGAGAAGTATCGTGAATAGACAGACCCCGAAATTCTGTCTGGCACTACGAGCATCACATCTCGGGGTATATCCGCCCATATGGATGGGACGGGGAAGGAGCGTTCTATGTCTATGTCACGCTCGAGCAGATTTTTGTTGTCACTGCGCGCGGTGTATTGGAGCGTATTTACTACTCCTCCGAGCTGTGGCAGGTGCGTCCACCACCCAGTGATGCCGTGCGATGCGGGCCACTGCGCAGTGGTTAGCGATGTGAGCGCGACTGCTGTCGTGGATGGGAATACCGTCAGCATCTCGTCTTGCAAGTGTCGTCGCAGAAATGCGTCTTCTGGCAGCATCTCTACCATGTTCATTCCGACGCCGTCGATTAGTATCAATATGAGATGGTCGGATTCTCCGATGTTTGTCACGATGTCGGATGCCGCCGGGGACAGTTCGAGATTGGCAAGATCTGCCAGCTTACCGATTGCCTGCGCCAGATCGACTAGATTCAATCGGGAAGACAGTGGCGGGAGCAGCAGCCGTCTCTCGAATGCATCCAGCAGCAATTCACTGCCTATCATCGAGCGGTTCTCCCTATTTGGGCGAAGTTTCGCGCATGTATGTATATGTATATAAGCATTTGGATGATTTCCCGTAAATATAAAAATCCGCAGTGTGAATGCTTGTCTCTCGAAAATACGATACATGTTATCATGGCATCATAGGATAAACCCTGACAAGTTTGGTTGGTAAGAGCCATGCATCCCAAGACCGCTCCCCAATATCTCGAATTCATACCGGAACTCTGGTCTGAGGCGTTGGCGGATACGGATTTTCAGGGAGCTTCGCTCGTCGAAAGTTTGCTGGAGCGTCGGCAGGGTTCGGGCGAAGCAGTAACGGTGCAGGTTTGGGGGGATGCAGAATCGGGCTGGCGGTTGGGCGTGGGAATGCCGGATGGCGTGGGTGTGCTGTCGGTGGTGTCAGGCCTGCTGACATCTGCCGGATTGGACATCGTTCGGGCGGACACAGTAACGGTTGCCGATGTTCGATCGCCTGTGCCGGAATCTCCGCGACGCGCGCAGTTCGGGCGTTCGGCTGTCGCGCGTCGAGCTCGTCCTCGTCGTCAGCGCGCCACTAACGGCCATGGTCGTATGCTGGGCGCTGTGATGCTGTTCGAACTCGAATCTCACACAGGGCAGATGCCCGATTGGGAAGGTGTCGAAAGAGATATTGCAGAGATTGCCAGGCTGTCCGCTGCCGGCAAAATCTCGGAGGCGAGAGCGGATGTCATCGAGCGTTTTGCGAGCGCTATGCGTGACACAGGCCAGATTCCGAATGTTCGGCAATCCCCGGATATATCTATAGGGACGGATACTTCCGGCAGATACACGCTGCTGACGATACGCGCTGGTGATGCGCCAGGCTTTCTTTTTGCTCTTACTAACGCGCTGACGAGCGTTGGCGTAAATGTGGTGCGGGCGAGGGCTAGAACTGCCGGCAGCGACGCGCAGGACACCTTTTGGCTGACCGACCGTTCAGGCGCAAAGATCGAATCCGAGACTCGTATTCATAAGATACGGCTTGCAGCTGCGCTCATCAAGCAGTTCACGCATCTGCTCCCCGTCGCGCCCGACCCGGGACAGGCTCTGCGGCAGTTCGATGCGCTCACAGCGCATCTGCTTTCGCGTCCGGATTGGACATCGGAGATGCGCCATCTGGAGTCTCCCGGTGTTCTGCGCGCTTTGGCGGAGATGATGGGCGTGAGCCGTTTCCTATGGGAAGATTTCTTGCGTATGCAGCACGATAACCTGTTCCCGGTTCTCTTGGATCTGGGCGAGATGGATGTCAGCCGTTCCAAGCGTGATATGTCAATAGCGCTCGGATCGGAGCTGGAGGCATGTTCCGATCATATCGCGCGTGTCCGCGCGCTAAACGATTTCAAAGACCGTGAGATGTTCAGGTCGGATCTGCGTTACATAACAGGGAGCATAGACTGGAAAGATTTCGGGTCGGAGTTGACAGATCTGGCGGATTCGATAGTGGAGGAGGGTCTGAAGCTGGCGATGGACGCTCTCCGAGAGCGGTACGGAACGCCGCGCCTTGCGAACGGACTCGCATGCGGCTGGGCGGCTTTCGCGCTCGGCAAGTTCGGCGGCACGGAGATGGGTTTCGGATCGGACATCGAGCTGCTTTTCGTGTACGAAGAGGAGGGGAGGACGGACGGGACAGATTCTGTGCGAACATCTTCATTCTTCGGTGATGCGATTAGAGGGTTCATCGGCATTCTGAATACACGGCAGAGCCGTATATTCGATGTGGATATGCGGCTGCGTCCATATGGGAGCAAGGGCGCGCTGGCATCGTCGTTCTCGGCAGTCGAGGGCTACTATCGTCTGTTGGGAGACGCGCAGCAGTTCGAACGCATGGCGTTGGTTCGTATGCGCCCGATTGCAGGCGATGAGCGACTCATCGAGCGCGTCATGGCCGTCCGCGAATCGTTCGTATTCTCGGATGAGCCGCTGGACTTGGAGGATGTTCGGCATCTGCGCCAGCGTCAGTGGCATGAGCTGGTCGGACACGGCAAGGTGAACGCCAAGCTCAGCCCAGGAGGCGTGGTAGATATAGAGTACTACATACAGGCGCTTCAGATAGCGAACGGCCATCGCGACCGGAGCTTACGGGTGGCGAATACGATGGATGCGGTCGATTCTCTATATGCCGCGGGCTATATACCGGATTCGCTGGTCTATTCAGTGCGCAATGCGTATGGGTTTCTGCGTGTGCTGATAGATGCTCTGCGCGTCGTGCGGGGAGATGCCAAAGACCTAGACATACCGCCGTCGAACTCGCGGGAGTTCATGTATCTGGCGCATCGTCTGTCCATCCCTACTGCCGAGCTGCTGGATGCCAAGATTGCAGACAGTATGGATGTCGCGCACCGCCTGTGGGAAGAGTTCCCTCCGCGGCAACGCGCCTAACGGGAGGGCGGCTAGATCCTGCTGTTGGCTTTGGGGGGCCAATCGATCCCGTCAGCCGACCTCGATGCTCGTGTCAGGGGCTAGCTGGTGCAATACGCCGTTATCTCGTTATCTATGCGCTCTACAGTCGGATTGGATGCCGGTGTCAGGGGCTAGCTGGGGGGTGCCGGTCTCTGCGATGTTTGGCGAAGTCGGGGCCTAGCTGGGATGCGGCGCGCAAGGTGATGGCGTCGCGCTCCGAACGCAGGCGAGATTGGTTGCGTACGGAGGTTACGATGTCTAGCAGGGCGGCGAAGATGTTGGCGGCGATCATGCCCCCCCAAACGGTTCCGGCGAGTTCGGGGATGCCGGGCATACCGGGCAGGTTGCCCATGAAGTCCACATTTTTGCCGAACTCCAGACCTGCCCATCCTCCGATGATCCCGACTGCGATGACTGCTGTGGCTCGTAGCGCGAGATGAGTGTTCGATAGCCCAAGCATGAGCAAGCCGATGGATGCGCCGATGCCGGCGCCGATGCCGACTGACATTACAGCCACCGTTTGTTCTGATGCCGGTGTAACTTCGAAGAACGATATGTGTACGAGACGGACGATAGCCCATCCTACGAAGGCGATCATGGCCGAGAAGAACAGCCCGATGACGAGGCGGAATAGGAAGGCTACCACGGCTACTGGGCCGAGCATCCCCTCGGAGAAATAACCCCCGACGGCGCGGGAAATGGCTGCTGCTACGCGTGCCAGAGGTGACGGCATAATATAGATGAGCTTTACCCGTCTGGTGAATGCTTCTGGGCGTTCACCAGACTATCTTTGCTGTGTCTCGGGAATTGTGTCTCGATTATGCTTGGCGCAGGCGTGGGTCCCAGCGATCCCGCAGCCAGTCGCCGAAGAAGTTGAGGGACATTACCGTCAGGAATATGGCGAGTCCCGGCCATACCGAAATCCACCAAGCTCTTCTTATTTCGTTCTGTCCTTCTCCGACCATAAGCCCCCATGCAGGAATGTTGGACGGAAGACCGGCTCCGAGGAAAGTCAGCGTCGCTTCGGCGAGAATCAGTCCGCCGACGCTCAGGGTGGCTATTACTACTATGGTGTTGAATACACCCGGCAGGATGTGTTTGTACATTATATAGAACGGAGATGCTCCCGCGACCCTTGCGAGCGAGACATAATCTCTCGTTTTTAGCGTCATCACTTCTGCGCGCACATTGCGTACGAACGGGCTCCATGCTGTTAAGAACAGAATGAACATCATCACCTGCAGCGATTGCCCCAGCACAATGACGATGACAAGTGCGACGAGCAGGAAGGGCAGAGCGTACCAGATATCTACGATACGGGCTATGATCTCGTCCGCGATGCCGCCATACCACCCGGCGATTAGTCCGAGAGTCGTGCCGATGAGGATTCCGCTTGCGAGGGAGACGACGGCGACCATGAGCGATATACGCGCGCCGTAGATGATGCGGCTGAATATGTCACGCCCCAGATTGTCCGTCCCCATTATGAGATCGGTAGCGCTGATCTCTCTTTCTTGTCTCTGCTCTGATGCCCATACTGGTGGGATGTATTGGTGTCTCAGAGTCTGTTTTATAGGATCGTTTGGGGCGAGGATAGGGGCGAATATGGCGAATATGGCCATAACGGAAAGGATCGTAACGGGGAGAATCGGATAACGGCGGGAGACTTGCTGAATGCGCCAAAGGATGCTCTGGCGCTGCTGCAAGAGATTGGCCTCAAATTTCAGCCCCTCGTTCATTGATAAGACCTCTTAGGTTAGGAGTAGCGGATTCGGGGGTCTGCCCATGCGTAGAGCATGTCGGCGACGAAGTTCATTATGAGGTAAATGATCGTAAATATGAACACTGCCCCTGTGAGTAGGGGGAAGTCGTTGTTGTTGACCGCCTCGACTAGGGCGACACGACCCAGCCCTGGCCATGCGAATACGACTTCGGCGACGACCGCCCCGTTCATCAGGCCTGCCAAGAGCAGAGCGGAGAGCGTCAGTGGCGGTATCAGCGCGTTCTTGAAGGCATGTTTCCAGATTACGGAGTTTGCTCCAGAGCCTTTGGCGCGCGCCAGTTTGACGAATTCGGAGTCGAGAACTTCGAGCATCGCCGAGCGTGTGATTCGCAGATAGCCAGCGGCGGCTCCCCAACCGATGGTTATTGTGGGGAGGATGAAGTGTTTGATGCTGAAACCGTCGCCCTTGAAGGCTGCGGGGAATATCTCCCAATATACAGAGAATATCAGCACTAACATGACACCGAGCCAGAAAGGTGGCAGAGCCTGTCCGAACAGCGCGACGCCTCTTCCGATATAGTCCCATACGGTGCCGCGCTTTACTGCGGACAACACGCCGATAGGTACGCCAATAATAGTTGCGAAGAACCAGCCGGTGAATGCCAGCTGGAAAGTGTTCCATATCTTCTCTTTGATAACTTCTATAACGGGACGCTCGGCCAGCAGAGTTCTTCCTAAGTCTCCCCGAGCCAGCTGCCCTACCCAGCGGACATATTGAACTACCAGGGGTCTGTCTGTGCCGAGCTTTTTGCGGAGATTATCGAGATAGTCTTCTGAGCCGTAGCCGGAAGGTTTGGCATAGAGGAGGACGGGTCTCCGGCCATTCTGGACAGCGTGAACACGACTGCTGTCGCGCCGAGCAGCGCGATCAGCACGAATGCCAGTCTGCGTATCAGGAATGCATACATTGCGAACTTTCCCTATTCTTGCCCAGTAAATATAGTGATAAACATAACGATATAAAAGGCAGTAATCAAATAATAGTTCGGGGCCTGGCCCGATGCATATTTTGGCGCCGCGGGCCAGGACGGTTTCTAATCGTATCTCTTGTTGGATTTGGGATGAATGTTACCGCGATGGCGGGACACTCTGTTTGTATAGGGGTGTCCCGCCGATATTCTTCAGTAGCTGCCTATTGGCCGTCCACCAGTACGATGTCCTCTGGGTTGTTCCAGGTTGCGAACAAGCTGGGATCCATCGGCCATGCGGCTATCTTATTGGGGTTGAAAGTGATTGGCGCTGGTACTCCGACTACACCGAAGCTGACGGCTTCGTCGAACAGGTAGGCAGCGAGCTCGTTGTTCATCTGTATCTTCTTCTGCATATCAGGCTCGGCAGCGACATCGCGCCAAGTCGTGGCAACCATCGGTATTTCGAGACCGCAGCCGAAACCGCCACGCGTGTAGGAGGTGTGGTCTTGCGACTTTGGCCACTCCCACGGCCATGTGCTCTTACCGTCGTCGCATGCCGTGATCCATGGGAGGGTCGTGGAGCGGGCTACGATGGTTGGGCGATACACAGAGTAGGCGTACTTCTGAACTGATGTCGATATGCCCAGCGCTTCCCAGTATCCGGCAACTGCGTCAGCGATCTCTTGGAATCCACCGGGGTTTGGCGCATACAGAGGCATCTCGAAGCGAGTGCCGTTGCCCTTCTTGGCGTGGCCTGCCTCATCGAGCATATCGCCAGCAGCTTCTGGGTCATACGGATATTCCCAATCGGAGTTCCAATTCGCGTTCTTCACGCTGAACTGGTTCAGATGGGCTTCGAAACCGATGCCATTGAGGATGAACTCATTGATTTCGGCGCGGTTGATGGCGCGAGCGAGCGCGTTACGGACGAGCTTGGCTTCTTCGACATCCGCTGCGTCGGTTGGATTGCCGACCCATGGCACATCGCGCATGTAAACGGCAGCGGTGTCGAGTGGGTCGCCGGTGACGATGTGGTTGGTTTCCCAGAGGTTACCGGAGAACACTATCGAGGCCTGGTTTGCGAGGCCGGTATCTGCAGTCTTGAATCCGCCTTCGAGCAGCTGAGGCAGGTTCTTGAGCGCGATGGGCGCCGCATCGATTTCGCCTGTCTCTAGTAGGGCGATCTGCGTGTTCTGTTCGCCAACTTCCTTGAGGACGACACGATCGTACTGAGCGTTGGCGTTCCAGTGTTCGTATGGGACGGCGTCTAGGATTGCGGTATCGTCCTGTACCCACTCTACGATCTGCAGTGGGCCGGTGCCGATGAACGGGTTGTCCTGCATCTCCTGTTTGCCGACGGTATCGAACCGGTTTTTACTCTGGACGCTGAACGCCTGCGCGGCGTCGTTCATTAGGTTAGCGTTCCAGCGTGGGTCATATAGCGGTTCGCCATCTTTCGTGATGAAAGTCACCTTCAGGGTAGTGTCGTCCACTGCTATGGCCTCATTAGGGCCGAACATGGAGGCGAAGTCGCCTGCTTGCCAGTGGATGCTTGCGTTGTTGACAGCGTTGTTGCCGTCGTTGATGGTGAAGGCGATGTCAGCTGCGGTCATGGGACCCCAGCTCTGGCCGCCTGCCCAATCCAGCCCTTCTCCGTGGAAGATTACATCGTCACGAATTGTGAGCGTGGCGCCCATGGGCTGGCCCGCGTCGTTCATGTCGAGCTTCCATTCGGTCGCGAGCATCGGTGCGACTACGCCGGGCGCGACGAACTTCATCGTTACTTCGCCGACGCCCCAGTAGTGCATGGCGTCTGTCAGCTGAGTAGAGCCGAGTCCTACGCCGGGGGCAACATCTTCGATCGCGATGTTGATGACGCCGGCTTCGCTCCCGGGTACAGGCGCATTGATCGCTGCCGCCGGTGCCACTATCACAGGCGTGGGCGTTACGACCAGCGTGACTGTTTCTGTCTTGACGACCTCTTGAATAACGGGAACCTCGACTTTTTCGATGACGGTCTCGGTCTTGATAACGGTTTCGCCGGGAACCTCAACGGTCTTGACGACCTCTTGAATAATGGTTTCGCCGGGAACCTCGACTTCGACGATCTCTTTTTGAATGATAGTTTCGCCGGGAACCTCGACTTTTTCGACGACGGTCTCAATGATAGTTTCGCCGGGAACCTCGACTTTTTCGATGATTACCTCAGGATCACTGCTACACGCCATAGCCATCGCCACGACGAACGCAAGTCCCAGAGGAATCAGAATACCGAACCTCTTTAGCGCATTAGGCATACTCTTCGTCTCCTGCATTCTTCTATTCCGATCCGATAAATCTATCGTCGCAAGACATTTTGGACGAATTTTCGTCCACTCGACATGCGACCCGATTGCTGACGGATATCAGCATCTAGGAAAATTCCACCATTCCCAATACCCTATACCGCCATAGTAGCGCAAGGTTAAGCTAAGAATCTCTCGATTGTCAATATATGCCAGCAGAATATGTCAATGTACGGGTATGAAATACGATGCCGACCGCGCGGAGTTTGCGAAAATCTCATAACGAGGCATGTTTTAGGGTCGATAGTATAGCAATTCACGCTGGCGGAGTGGGCGGAAGGCGCAAAGGAAATGGAACATCGGGGTTTTCTCTTATCAGACGGTTCCAGACGCGATGGCCTATCTCCTCGGCGTGGGATATGACGCCGGCTTCATCTATAGTGAGCAACACCCCGTCCGTCATCAGCCACTGTCCATCCACCATGATATGGGTTATATCGGCAGGCTGTCCTTGATGTACGAATGCGGATACGATCTGTGTGGTCGGCACTAGGTGGGCGCGCTGAGTTTCTATTATGAATATGTCGGCTTTTTTGCCCACCTCGACGCTTCCGGCGTATTCGTCGATTCCCAGCGCGCGGGCGCCCCCAGTAGTAGCCCATTCCAGCACATCTTCCGGACGCGGCCATATCTCGTCGCCGCGCCGAACGCGCTCTTGGAACAGCCCGGTTCTGACGACTTCCACCATGTCTTCCGCCATATTGTCGGTTCCCATGCCGATGGGGCAGCCTGCGGCCATTAGCTCGAAGGCTGGGGCAGCCGCGCCGCGTCTGGCGGCAATGGCGGGATTGTTCGATACCGATACGCTGTGTTGACCGAGCAGAGCGATCTCCGAATTATCTATATGGCGGCAGTGGGCGACTAGCAGACGGTCGCTGAGCAAGCCGTTGGCGAACAGATACTGCGTCGGGCGTACTCCCCGAACCCGCATCACCGCTTCGATTTCTATATCACTCTGAGAGAGGTGGATGGTGCAGCGCAGCCCATGTTCGTTTGCGAGGTCTGCTGCCGCCCGCAGAAGCTCAGGGGAGCAGAGGTCTGGGGCGTGCGGCGCGACGAAGCATCGGATTCTGTCGTTACGCTCGCCGTGCCATGCGTCGATAAGGCTTTGGCTTCGGTGGATGCCCTCGTCGAGTTTGCGAGTGGAGAATCTGTACCTTCCGTTCCGCAATTCTTCATCATCGATGTCGTTGATGTTCTCCGCAAGGAATAGGCGAAGCCCTGTGGATGCCAGACTTTCGGCATATGCTGGTATGTCGTCGGATATTTCCAGAAGCGTCGTCGTGCCGCTGCGAATGGCCTCTATCGCCGCCAGCGTTGCGAACACATTGCGCTCTTCTTCGTTCAGCAGGCCGCGTCCGGTGGTTGGAAACCGCAGCGTCGTGGGAAATCCGAAGTCTTCCAGAATGCCTCTGTCGGCGGTGGCGAGCAGATGCGTATGGCAGTTCACGAATCCCGGAAAGACGGCTTTCCCGCGTCCATCGACGCGATCTGCGTCTGGATAGCGCGCATCGAGTTCAGCGGATGGGCCAATTGCGACGATCAGCCCGCCCTCTATCGCCAGAGCCGATCCGTAATGAACCTGACGCTGAGGGTTGCAGGTTATTATTGTGGTATCGGTGATGAGCGTTGTCGTTGTCATAGATGCCTTTGGCGGACATTGCCGCGGACGTGGCGGCTCCGTCGTTTCGCCTACTCTTCTACTATTCGGATGGTGGATATGACATCGCCCGGTGTGGTTGCGGTGGATGGGTCTCGCAGCGAGATTGCGTTGACTACATCCATGCCTTTGGTGACTTTGCCAAAGACGGCGTGTCCATCGTCGAGGCTGGGTGTTGGCACGAATGTGATGAAAAACTGGCTGCCGTTGGTGTTTTCGCCTGCGTTGGCCATGGACAGGATGCCGGGTGAATCGTGCCGAAGATCGGGGTGGAACTCATCCGCGAATCTGTATCCGGGGCCTCCGCGTCCTGTGCCGGTCGGGTCACCACTCTGCGCCATGAAGTTGGGTATCACACGATGGAATGTCACGCCATTGTAGTATCCCTCTCTGGATAGAAAGACGAAGTTGTTCACCGTGTTCGGCACTTTGTCAGCGTAAAGTTCGATTTCGAATTCTGCGCCCTTTTCCAATTCGAAGACGGCGGTGTATTTCTTGTTCTGGTCGATAGTCAGAGGCGGTGGCGAACCCCACTGCTTGGGGCCGTCTGATTCAGCAGACTCAGCGGTGGAATCTGTTTTGGCAGCAGCAGGCGCAGCGGTGGATTCGGCGAGCGATTTGGATGGCGCGGCAGGATCGGCTTTCGGTTCGTCCGAGCTGCAGGCGAACAGGATGGCGGATGACATCGCTATAGCTATAGTCGCCATTAGGATGTACGAAGCAGAAATCAGTCTGAGTTTCATATACGGGCTCGACCTCCGAATCCTCCGAATCATGGTTTGCGCGGGCATTTTACATTGGAAAACGAGAGATGACTAGTGTAATCGCAGCGAACCAGGTTTTGTTGGGGGGCTTCTGGATTACGGCTTTGCCGTTCGTCGCTGAACGCTGTTTGCTGCTGAACACTATGCTGTCGGTATGTGATACCCTTGCGCTGTACGGGGTCGCCCGTCGCGGCCCGTGGATGCATGGAGTATAGAGTTTAGTAGCAGGAGATACGCATGGGCAAAGTCATCGGAAGTTATCTTATATCGCGGACTTTGAAAGAAGAGGGCGTCGATACGCTGTTTTATCTGATGGGCGGCCCCAACTTCGACATTGTCATGGCCGCCGAGGATCTCGGCATACGCTGTATCGACTTTCGGCACGAGCAGGCCGCCGCTTTCGCCGCGCATGCCTACGCCCGCGTCACCGGTAAGCCCGGTGTCTGCACTGCGGCCTCTGGACCTGGCACGCTCAACCTGCTGACGGGCGTCTATACAGCCGCAATCGATTGCGCTCCGATGGTCGTTCTTGGCGGCGCCGGGCCTGTTCACGAGATTGGACGGGGGGCGTTCCAAGAGGTCGATCAGGTCGGCATCATGGAGCCGATGATGAAGTGGGTTCACCAGACCACGCATGCGGCGCGCTATCCCGAAGTGGTGAGCATGGCTTTCCGCAAGGCGACCACCGGCCGGCCGGGTCCGGTATATATAGATTGCGGCGCGGATGTGCTGTATGAGGAGGTAGAGGAGGAAGACGCGGTTGCGCCGTATCGCGCGGAGCGTCGCAGTCGGCCTGCTGCTGAAGCGGGCGTGGTCAGCGAGACGATAGATATGCTCGCCTCTGCCGAACGCCCTATGATATTCGCCGGTGGAGGCGCGTTTTTCTCAGACGCTGCGGATGAACTTTCCAAGTTCGTCGATCTCACCTCCACACCTTTCTATACCGCGCCTATGTCGCGTGGACTGGTTCCTGAAGATCATGTAGTGTCCTTCCAAGCCGCGCGCAGCACCGCCATGCGCGAGACAGACTTCGTTCTCGTCGTCGGCACTCGGCTCAACTGGATGGTTCAGTATGGACATCGGTTCAATCGCAATGCCAAAGTCGTGCAGATAGATATAGATGCCGCTGAGTTAGGCCACAACCGCGACATCGACCTTGGCATCGTGGGAGATGCCAAGACGGTTATGGGACAGCTGCTGGCGGAGGCGCAGACGCGGGAGGCGGATTGGGCTGGACGGCTGGAGTCCGACTGGATATCGCGCTTGCGGGATGTGGAAGACCTCCGCGCCCAGCAGGGAGCAGCCATCCAGAACTCCGACCAGCGTCCGATGCATCCGCTGCGGCTGTGCAAGGAGATACGCGAGTTCCTGGATCGGGATGCTATCGTCTCCGTGGATGGCAACGAGATACTCCACTTCGGTCGGCAGTCGATCCCCACCTATGTTCCGGGTCACAGGCTCAACTCTGGTGTAACCGGCACCATGGGAGTTGGTCTGCCTTATGGTATCGGGGCGAAGCTCGCCAAGCCTGACAAGCAGGTTTTGGTGCTGCATGGAGATGGCTCGATGGGTATGAACGCGATGGAGCTGGATACCTGCGTTCGGCACAATATCCCAGTGGTTACGGTCATATCGAACAACGCGGGCTGGACGGCGCGCACGCCAGACCGCCGCAAGCCGGGCCGCGAGTTGGGCTTTACCAACTACGATGGTATGGTGAGAGAGCTGGGCGGCTACGGTGAGCGGGTCGAAGACCCCAACGAAATAAAGCCTGCTCTCCAGCGCGCTTTCGACAGCGGCAAGCCCGCTGTGATAAACGCCATCGTCGAGCCGACCGCCGCAGGCGTATCGCGCGCATGGGGTGGCAGCCGAATGGAATAGCAGAGATCGGATATCACATATCAGGTATCGGGGGACGGATAAGGATTCGGCAGGCGCATTCTAGCGAGCGTGAAACCCGATGCCTGATATGAACACGCTATATCTCGACTATCAGTCTTTCGATCATGCCGCTCTTCTCTATGAGATGATTCAGAGAGAGCAGGCGGGTGATCCTCTGTATCCCGTAACTGTCGTTGGCCCATCGACTTACGCCAACATCTCGCTGCGTCAGCGGGTGGCAAAAGATCGGGGCATGTCGAATGTGCGGTTCATGGTGCTGTCCAGAGTGGCGGAGCTGATTGGAGCTCCGTATCTTGCGTCGCAGGGCCGCAGCCCACTGACGGGTGTACTGGAAAGCGCAGCTATCCGCGTTGCGGCGAAGATGGATGCCGATGCGGACGCCAAGTCGGACAGCGGATCTAGCTCGTTAGCCGCTCTTGCATCTCATCCATCCACGCATCAGGTTCTCAAGCAGTCTTTTCGCCAGCTGCGCCACGCATCTGATGACGCTCTGCGGAAGCTGCGCGAGCAAGATGTGCGGGGAATTGGTCTGAGCAGCCAAGTCTTGAATCTGTATCGTGGTTTCAGCCGTCTGAGCCAAGATTACTATGACGCTGAGGATCTGGCGTATGCCGCCGCTGAGTCGGTGCGGGGAGGTCTGATTTCGGAGACTGCGCTCGACGATCTCGGCTATATCGTGTTCTTTCATGTTCGAGACATATCGCCCGCAGAGCGTGAGATGATAGAGGCTCTCTCCGAATCTGGGCGACGGTGCGATGTAGTTTTAGCTATCACTGGCGAGCCGGCTGCGGATGCGCCTTTGGAGAGCTTGGCGCAAAGATTGTCGGCATCGTTTGGAGACGCCATACGGTCAGATATGCCCTCGACTGCTGAGCGAGATATGCGTCTGCTAATTGCTCCCGACCCTCATCAGGAGATCAGGTCGGTGATTAGCCGTATCATGCGCCGCGCCGAAGAGGGCATGCCATTTCATCGGATGGCCGTCCTGTACGGGACATCCGATCCGTATGCCTCGCTCATACGAGAGGAGCTGGAGATTGCTGGAATATCTGTAGCCGGCCCTGCGACTTCGTATCTGTCCGATACCGCTGTCGGTCGTACTCTGATCGGTCTGATCGGTTTGTCGGATGGCAAGTTCATGCGTGATTCTGTCATGTCTTGGCTAACTGGATGCCCGGTTCGACCTCCGGAAGAAGTCCGCGAGCAGTTCGAGGCGCGTTTCAGCCCCAGTCGGTGGGATTCTATATCTCGAAAGGCGAGAATCGTGCAGGGGGCAGAGCAGTGGAAGTCGAATCTGGGCAGGTTCGCCGATGGCGAGGAGCGGCGCGCTGAGGAAGGGCTGGAGCAGGAAGAGATTTCCGAAGGCCGCGCAAATGCCATGCGCGCCGATGCAGACTGCGCCCGCGATTTGCTCCTCTTTTTCGAACGGCTGGAATCGGATGTAAAGCCTCCGAGTAACGGCAGCTCGTGGGGAGTGTTCTGCAGCTGGGCGAGCAGGCTGCTAGATAAATATCTCGATGGTGTTTCGGCTCTCCATGACGCGGAGTTGGCCGCGCTGGAGACGGTTAAAAAACACCTCGACGAGATGAAGTTGGCGGATGCAATCGATAAGAATCCGGGTTTCGATACATTCAGACAGGCTCTGAACGAGTCTCTCCAGCGTCCAGTAGGACACATCGGCAGGACTGGAGAAGGCGTGTTCGTTGCGTCGATCGGAGCATCGGCGGGAATGAACTTCGACATGACGCATATCGCGGGAATGATAGAGGGCGCGGTGCCGCCTGCGATTCGGGAAGACCCGCTCATTTCGGATAGGGACAGGCAGGCAGTCGGAGGCTCGGAAGCAGGCCTTCCTACTCAGCAGTCTCGCCGAGCGGACGAGCGACACAATTTCTTGTCCGCCCTCGCCTCCGCGCCGCGCATATCGATGTCCTTCCCGATGGCCGACCCCGTGGGCGGACGCGGGCAGTATGCGTCACGCTGGTTTTTGGAGCAGGCATCGGCGCTCAGCGGATCGCCTGTTTACACATCGACGCTTACGACGCTGCCGGAAGATACAGCCTGGCTCGACAGGATTCATTCGATGGAGAGTGTGCTGGCCGACTATGGCGATACGGGGATTGCGTCCGCCCCCGACGCGCATGAGTACGATCTCCAGCGGCTGTGGCGATGGAAGCGGGCGGGGCGTGATATTATGGGGCATCCCCTTGTTGTAAAAGGCGAAGGGGATGATCTCGCTCGCTCGTTTGCGCTCCAACGCGGACGATATGGCCCTGCGCTGACGGAATGGGACGGCGACTTGTCCGGAATGCAGGCGCGCTTTGTTGGGCAACTCGGCGGAAGTTCCCTCTCTCCCACCAGCCTCGAACGCTGGGCAACATGTCCGTTCAGCTATTTTCTCGGCTATATCCTTCGGCTTGGATCTGTGGAAAAACCGGAGGATATATACTCCATGAGGCCACTCGATAGGGGGGCTTTGATACATAAAATACTGGAAGAGTTCATCCTCGAAGTTCGTGAAGATGATGCTATACCTGCTCCAACGGAGGCGTGGACTGCTGCCCACCGTGACATCATGCATCGTATCGCCGAGCGTGAATTCCGTGAGAGTGAAGATAGTGGCGGGAAAGGCAGATCGCTCCTGTGGCAGCTGGATAAGGAGGCGATACTGAACGATCTAGGATCTTTCATGGAACGAGATTCGTCTCAGCGAAGGCAGTTCGGGGTATCTCCTGCTCATGTCGAAGCGCGCTTCGGATTGGGGGGAGATTCGTGGCCCGGAGCGAAGTTCGCGTCTGAGAATGGCCCGGAGATAGAGTTCAGAGGCATGATAGACCGTGTGGATATTTCGCCTGATGGGACGCGCGCGCTGGTTCTGGACTACAAGGCGGGTGGCGCGACTCGATACGAGAATCTGAAGGATGATCCCATCGACGGCGGTCGAAGGCTTCAGCTGGCGGTCTATTCGCTGGCGGCGCGCGAGGCGCTGGGCGAAAGTGTGGCAGTCGAAGCTGCCTATTGGTTCGTTACCTCCAGAGGCGGCCTCGCTATGATTCCTCAGGGCCGTGTAGATATGGCGTCGGACGAGACGCGCGCGAGATTCGACGAGGGTATATCCACCATCGTTTCTGGTATCGGGAGAGGGCTGTTTCCGGCGAATTCTGGAGACACGGGATGGAAGGGTTTCGAGAACTGCGGATATTGCGATTTCGATTCGCTGTGTCCGTCGCGTCGTAATGTGCTTTGGAATAAGAAGAGCAATGATCCCAGATTGCAGGATTATCTGAGGCTTTCAGATGGTACGAACTCGGGCAAGAACGAAAACGATACGAACGATACAACCGATACGGGGGATGGGGGAGATGTCTAGCAGTGAAGGAGTTCGTTCCGCAAGACAGCGATTCGCGTGACCGTATCCAGAACTCCATCGATGAGACGCTGTTCGTCGAGGCGGGCGCTGGAACGGGAAAGACGACCAGCCTCGTAGGGCGCGTGATGTCCCTAATTTCATCCGGCAAGACGACGCTGGACAGGATAGCTGCTATCACCTTCACGGAGGCCGCCGCAGCCGAACTGCGAGATCGCATCCGGGAGAGGCTGGAGAAGGCGGCAGACGATTCTTCATTGCCCGAAAATGAGAGAGAGCTATATAGGCGCGGCGTGGAAGACCTCGATCAGGCTTCCATACGCACGCTTCACAGCTTTGCCATGACTCTATTGCGAGAACGGCCTATCGAGGCGGGACTTCCGCCAGCGTTCGAGATTATGGACCAGATATCTGGCGATCTGGCATTCGATGAGAAGTGGACGGAATGGCTGGATGCGGCGTTGGAGGATACCGAACTCGTCAGACCGTTAGAGTTTGCTCTTTCTTTAGGTATGTCGATTGATAACCTTAGGGACATAGCCCGAAACTTCCACGAAAACTATGATTTGTTGATCGATGCATCTTTCGACACCGTTTCTATGCCTGCCCCGGTCATCGTGGAAGAGCTGGTAAGGGCCATTCCCCTTATCGAAGATTTGTGCCGCTGCTCCAAGCTCGGCGAAGACGATAAGCTGTTCGAGCATGTGCAGGAAGAGATAGTCTCGATACGAAGTCTCTCTGAGATGCGGGATTCTGGATCGGCGTCTGCGTACAGATTTCTCCAGCGCATGATGCCGATAAAGAAAGGGAATGCTGGAAGACAGCGGGACTGGGAGTATCACAGTGGAGTCGGAGAAAATGCCTGTAAATATCTGAAGGATTATCTCAACGAACTCGATGGGAAAGCTGTTTCCGAACTGAAGGCGGTGCGGCAAGCTGCGCTGATACCACTGCTTGCCGCAATCCAGAAGTTCGCGCTGGATTTCGCGGACGACAGGAAGAAGGGTGGACGCGCTAACTTTCATGATCTGCTGGTGTGGGCCAGAAATCTCCTGCGGGATGACATAGGCGTTAGGGACTACTTCATAAACAAGTTCAGCCACCTGCTGATTGACGAGGCGCAGGATACCGACCCGATACAGGCGGAGATCGCCATGTTTTTGGCGGAAGACTCTGCATCGAATATCCCAGACTGTTCGCGTCCGCGAAAGTGGGACGAGATCGTACCCAAACGCGGGAAGCTGTTCGTTGTTGGCGATCCGAAGCAGTCGATATACCGATTCCGCCGTGCCGATGTACGCCAGATGGAGCTGTTGCGCGAACGAATGGGCGGGGAGACCCTCAGACTGGTTCAGAACTTCCGCTCGCAGCAGCCGATCATCGAGTGGGTGAACCGCGTGTTCGGGGATTGGATGCGGCACGGAAGCGATTTACAAGCCGAGTACGCCGATCTGCTTCACAGATGGGGGGCAGATACCGATGAGAGTTTCGCCCCTGCGGTGTGGTCTCTTGGCCATGTAATCGAAGAGAAAGTCGCTCATGTGAGGAAGGAAGAGGCTCGCGGGATTGTCGAACTTATCGCGCATGTCGTTCGCGATAAGTGGCGAATTTTGGACAGATCGGAATCTGAGTCGGCGGGTGTGGAGCGTTACAAGTCTGCGCGGTATTCGGATATATGCATACTCATGAATAAGAGGATTGCGCTGTCCGATCTGGAAATCGAGCTGGATGACGCGGAGATACCATATAGACTGGAAGGCGGCTCGCTGGTGTTTTCCACCCAGGAGGTGCGCGACTCGATGAACTGTCTCAGGGCGATCGACGATCCGGCTGACAGCGTAGCTGTGGTTGCCGCGTTGAGGTCTCCCGCGTTCGCCTGCAGCGATGCCGCGCTGCTAGATTTTTATGAATCCGGCGGGCGTTTCGACTATCTTCGAAAATCCAACCTGACGGATGGAGCTGTCGGGAAGGGGCTTTCCACGCTGCGCGAATATCACGAGAAACGGATGTGGACGCCGCTCGCCTATCTCATCGACGGATTCATACGCAGTCGCCCGTTCATGCAGGTTGCCGTAGATGATCCTCGAATGAGGCAGAAATGGCGGCGGTATAGATTCGTAGTAGATCAGGCGCGCGCCTTCGAAAACTCAGGCGGGAACTCCCTGCGCGCTTTTCTGAGCTGGATGGAGAGGCAAGTCGATGAGCGCGCGCGGTTGAATGAAACCCCCGTCCCCGAGAGCGATGAAGATGCCGTTAGAATAATGACTGTACATGGGGCGAAGGGACTGGAGTTCCCAATCGTCGTTCTTACGGGCATCGTATCCGATCATACAGCTGGTAGCGGCGTTGCAGTCCTGTTCGACCGCGAGTATGGCGCGGCGGAGGCTAGAGTTAGCGCAGGCCGGGGAGGGGAGCCGTTCGAGACTGCCGGATATGATCGGCTGAATGAGCTAGAAAAGAAGTTGGAAAAAGACGAATTGGCGCGACTGATGTATGTGGCCGCGACCAGAGCCAGGGATCATCTCGTGGTCAGCGTCTATCGTGCTGGCGATGACAAAGGTATTTCGGGATATATCGTGGGCATATTAGCCGATACAGATGATGCAGGCGATGCGGACGATGCCATATGGAAACCCGTTCTTTTCCCTAGCGCCGGGCTTTTGTCGAAGCCAGAATCGTCTTTGGATGATGATGAGGTCTTTCGTTTGGAAGATCATACCCTCGAAGCGCGGGAACGCTGGGTGGAGGAGCGCGCGGCCCTCATCCAGCGTCTGGGGCGGCCCGCGTCCATATCCGCTACTGCGCTTGCGCGAATCGAAAAGCAGGAACAGGAGCCAGAGCCGGAAGCCAAGGAGCCGTGGAAGCGCGGCAGGGCAGGCACTTCGATAGGACGCGCCGTGCACGCCGTTTTGCAGACAGTCGATCTCGGTACCGGCGCGGGCATCGACGAGACTGCCCGCGCGCAGGCCAACGCCGAGAGCGTGCGCGGACGGGAGGTAGAGATAGCTCGTCTTGCCCGCTCTGCTGTCGAAAGCGACATCGTGCGCAGAGCAGTAGCATCAGGCCGGTTCTGGCGTGAGGCGCCCATGATCGTTCCTATTGGCGGTGGTGTCTTGGAGGGCTACATCGACCTGCTCTTCGAGGAAGACGGTGGCATAGTCATCGTGGATTACAAGACAGACAGCGTAACGGCGTCGGAGGCGCGGAAGGCCGCTGCGCGATATGAGATGCAGGCAGGGGCTTACGCGCTCATGGCGCAGCGAGCAACCAAGAAGCAGGTGGTAGAGGTCGTCTTTCTGTTTCTCCAACCTCGCAGCGAGCAGCGTTTTGCGAACATAGATTATCTAGCCGCCAAAGCGGAGGCAGCCGCAGCTAGCGGTCTGCGGATTGGCGTGTGAATCTGTCGCAGTTACTACTCAGCTACCATATAGCATAGCTACCTGACATGCAGCGGCTAAGGCGGAGGATTCGTCTGCGCTCTCTGTTCCCACTCAAAGAGATTTGTATAAAAGAGATTTCGCACCACAGTTCGGAAGAGTTCTGTTATTATCCGCTATCGCTATTACCCATCACCATTCGTTGCCACTTCTGTTCTGTACCGTTCCATTGTATATAGACATGTAGCGTATAGACATGTAGCGATATTAGTAATCGAGAACCACGGTGCAGTCATGTCCACTTGAAATCCTTCGAGTATAGTTCGGTTTTTGTTGCGGCGTCTTACACGATTCGGCGGCGTCTTGGTTCTTTCGCTATTGCTTATAGAGCTGATAGACGAGTTCTTCTTCGGCGCGCTGGAGGCCTCTTGGCCGCTGATTCGAGACGATCTCGCGCTGACCTATTTTCAGATCGGCCTTCTTCTCAGCCTGCCGCGAATATGGGGCAGCCTGACCGGCATCGGTATCGGCATATTGGGCGATGTGTGGCGTCGGCGCCTGCTGATACTCGGTGGCGGCGTCGTATTCTGCATATCGCTCGCGTTGGTATCGATAAGCGGGAGTTTCCTATGGCTGCTGGTCGCGCTTGCTCTGTTCGATCCGGCGTCGGGCGCGTTCGTCGGGTTGTCGCAGGCGACACTGATGGATTCTGCTCCCGCTCGGCACGAGCAGAATATGGCGCGATGGACATTCTTCGGGGCGCTCGGCATGATGCTGGGGGCCGTCGTGTTGAGTGCGATGCTTGCGGTTGGATTTGGTTGGCGGGAGCTGACTGCCGCCATCTGCGTCGCTGCCGTGCTGGCATTGGCTTCTGTGTGGCGTCTGCCTCTGGCCGGAAGCTCTACGAATAGCGGGGGATCCCTGTCACTCGAAGACATCAGGGCAGGGGTAGCGGATGCGTTCGCGGCTCTTCGACGAGGGCCGGTACTCCGATGGCTGGCGCTGCTGGAGTTCTCCAATCTGATGGGCGATAGTCTGCACAATTTCCTTGCGCTCTACTTCGTCGATGTCGCCGGATTCGACGAGGCTGAAGCGGTTCTCGGCGTTGCCGTCTGGACTGGTGTAGGTCTGCTCGGAGACTTGCTGCTGATTCCGTTGCTGGAGCGGATGCGCGGTCTGACATATCTGCGATACAGCGCGGTCGTGGAATTGGTGATGTTCGTCGCTCTGCTGACAGTCCCAGGTCTAGGGCCTAAACTGGTCATCGTGGGCATACTGGGTTTTGCCAATGCCGGATGGTATTCGATACTGAAGGCGCAGCTGTACACGGAGATGCGAGGAATGAGCGGCACGGTGCTGGCTGTCAACGATGTATCCGCTCTGGTTTCGGGGCTGGCGCCGCTAGGGCTAGGTCTGGCGGCGCGGAGCTTGGGACTCGGCAGAGCGATCTGGCTGCTGGCTGCTGGGCCAGTTGCGTTGTTAGTCGGTATTCCCCGCGCTCGAAAGTCGGAGTAGGGCAGAAGAGCGCGTCTGGCTATGCGGTTTTCACGATGGTTCGAGAATCCCGGTTTCAGAGCAATGCGAAACTCGAAGGGGATTCCTCTACTACCCCGTCATCTTTCAGCTTGTGGAGATGTGTCGTAACATTTCTGATGGCGGAGCGACGGAGGCCGGGGTTTAGGTCTCTGGGGTAGATGGCGTCGGTAATGGATTCGGCGGTTTTGTTACCTGCGCTGAGGGCGTCTAGCACTTGCCGTTCGCGGCGCGCACGGTGGTCGTACTGCCAGCGTACCAGCTCGGCGCCTTTGGGTGGGGCGACGACCGGCCCATGCGCGGGGCATACTGTGTCGTGTTCGCAGGTCATTATCAGCTCTAGCGATTTCATATACGCCGACAGATCGCCCACGGATGTGGAGGAGGCTCCCAGCACGGTATCACCGGTGAAGATTACGCTGTCTTTGGGCAGGTGATAGCATACATGGTCGATCTCGTGGCCGGGCGTGAAGAGCGAGCGCAGCGTTACGCCCGCGACGGTGATATTCTCGTTCGGCTCCAGCGGGACGACAGCATCGTCATCGTCGAGAATCTTGCGGAGGCGATCAGCCAGCTTGGGATGACAGCGAACAGGAGCTTGCATCGTCTCCTGAATCCTGTCCAGACCGCCGATGTGATCGACATGGCCGTGCGTGATTAGGATGCCGCTTATTTTGGGTCTGCCGAGTTCCGCATGGTAGTCGATGATCGCTCGTGTCCATTCCCGCCAATAGTCGCCGGTATCTATGAGAATCATCTCACGAGCAGTATCGCCGACGAAGTAGTTGTTGGAGCCGCCGGGGTGAGACACCGCGCCGTCGTCTATGTGCATATTGTAAACATGGGGTGTGATTTGCATGAGAATCCCTGAATTATCTGGGAACGATGTCCTGAATGCCTGAATGAATGTTTTGTCACATCGATCTGAGATGTCTGAGATGTTTGTTACAGCCTATTGGTTTTCCGATCGAGTTCATTGAATCGACTACTGAGATAGATCACTGAAACAGTCGCGTTGGGCGTTCGATGGTGGCCTGAAGCCGTCGCATGAAGCTCGCGGCTGTCGCGCCGTCTATGACCTGGTGGTCTGCTGTCAGGCTGAGTGTCATCATCTCACGCACGACGATTTCCCCGCGGGAGACGATGGGTTTCTCCGCCGACCGGCCAACGCCCAGTATGCCGCTTTGAGGAGGGTTTAGAATAGGGGTGAAACCGTCCACCGAACCCAACGCGCTGATGGTGAATGTTCCCCCGACTACATCATCCGGAGACAGTGTGCCTTCGCGCGCGCGGCTTGCCAGCTCGTGGGTTAGGCTGGCTATTTGGGATATATCCATGCTGCCCGTATCGCGCAGAACTGGGACTATCAGCCCGTCATCCAGCGCGACTGCTACGCCAATGTTTATCTGATCGAAATGGTATATCGTCCCGTCGAACAGAATGGCATTCATAATTGGAATGCGTCTGAGAGTCTCGGCGCATGCTTTTATGAGTACATGCGAGATTGTGAGAGTCGTATCCTGCTGGCGTGATGCCTCTCGCCGCAGACGCTGCGCTTCTGTTACATCGACTTCCATGAAGTATGACAGCTGCGCGGAGTTTCGCAGGCTGTCGGACATGTGCTGGGCTATGCTGCGTCGCATGCCGCTCAGCGGTTCGCTTCGAGACGGCTGCGGCAGGCCGGGTGGCAAGGACGGGGACTGATCTGCTGTTGTCTGAGCCTCGGCGAATGCGCGGACATCGGCATCTACGATGCGGCCTCCTGGCCCTGTGGCCGTAACCTGCGATAGATCGACGCCTAATCTCGCGGCTACTCGTCGCGCGCCGGGTGTGGAGCGGAGCGGTGTTTTGCTGGATGCGGCACTTGGCGCGCGGCGCGCGGCTGGGGAGGGTGACTCATGCCTAGACTGTGGACGGGAGGGGGCGGATGGCGCAGGCGGCGTTTCGGACGCAGGGACCTCCTCCCCAACTGCCAGCAAATAGCCGATCAGACCGTCCACGGCGACGGTTGCGCCCTCGTCCACGACCGGGTGAAACCGGCCGCCGGCGACAGCTTCGAGATCGTAGTTCAGCTTTTCGGTCTCGATCTCTGCGATTACTTCGCCCTGTCCTACCTCTTCGCCCGCCGATTTAGCGAGGCGAACCACCGTGCCCTCGGTCATAAAGTCGCCGAGTCGGGGCATGACTATTCGAGTTGCCACCTTAGATCCTCCTCAGGTACTCCTCATTTGGCGGGGAACGCATGGCGCTGACTGGCGCGCGGCTAGGCTATTCCAAGACGCCGATCGCTGCGTCGATTACCATATCCTTTGTTGGGACGAACAGCTCTTCCAGCGGTCTGCTGTATGGAACTGGGGCGTGCGGCGCGTTCAGGCGGCGCGGGGGCGCGTCTAGGTAGTCGAACGCCTCTTCCGCTACGAGCGCGGATATGTCCGACGCTATCGAACAGCGCGGATAGTCCTCGTCCACGATTACGATTTTGCGCGTCTTTCTGACGGATTCTAGTATAGTCTCGTCGTCCATTGGGGACAGCGACAGTAGATCGACGACTTCGGCTGAGTAGCCTCGCGCCTCCAGTTCCTTGGCCGCTTCGAGACATACGTTGGTGGTGTAGCTTATTCCCACTAGCGTAACATCGCTTCCTTCGCGGACGATGCGCGCGCTGCCGATATCGACTTCGTAGGGTGCTTCTGGCACATCCACATCGAATCTGATTCCCATGAGCTGGCGGTTGTTGAACACTATGACGGGGTCGTTATCGCGGATTGCGGCGACCATCAGCCCCTTTGCGGTGTATGGGTCGGAGGGGGCGACGCACTTGAGTCCGGGGAAGTGTGTAAAGATGGAGTAGAGGGTTTCGGAGTGCTGGGCGGCGGAGTTGGTGCCGGCGCCGATGCCGGTCATGATGGTCAGCGGGATAGTAACTTTTCCTCCGAACATGTAGTGGATCTTGGCGGCGTTGTTGGTGATCTGATCAGCGCAGACGCCGTAGAATCCGACATACATGAGATCTACGATGGGGCGCAATCCGGATGCCGCCGCGCCGACTCCCGCGCCGACAAAGCCGGCTTCCGATATGGGAGTATCTCGTATTCGTCTGCGCCCGAACTGTCCGACCAACCCTTTCGTCAAGCGCATCGGGCCGCCCCATGCGTCTTGTTTGTCCTCTCTGTCGCCGCCGCCTGCAATGTCTTCGCCCATTACGATAACATCGTTATCGCGCTCCATTTCCTGTCGTATGGCTTCGTTTACTGCCTGAATATAGGTCATTTGGCGGACGGTTTGGGCTACCATGAGGTGGGTCTCCTGTCTTTTTCGTGAATTTTACGACTATCGGTATGAACGACAAGACGATAGGCACAGGCATCTTCGTTGGCGCAAGCTGAGCGCGTATGCGTCTCTATCCGTATTTCACATAGACATCTGCCATAAGCTCTTCTGGTTCGGGGAAGGGGCTTTCGTCGGCGAATTGGGTTGCGTCGAGGACTGCTTGCATGGACTCGTTTTCGATCGCTTGGAGTTCTGATTCTGTGGCAATGGCTCCGTCGAGGATGTGGCTGCGCAGCCGTGCAATGCAATCGCGTCCCTTGTAGTAGGCTTCTTCCTCTTCGGAGCGGTATCCCAGCGGGTCGTCTGCGCCGAAGTGTCCCTGGTAGCGGTATGTCTGCGCCTCGATCAGGGTCGGCCCCTCGCCGCTTCGAGCTCTGCCAACAGCCTGCGTCGCCACTTCGTGTATCTCGATTGCGTCCTGTCCATCTACCAAGACGCCGGGCATGTCATATCCTGCGGCTCGATCGGCGACAGACGCGCCGGCGACGGTGAACTCGAAAGGTGTCGCTTCGGCGTATCGGTTGTTTTCGCACACGAACAACACAGGCAGTTTCCAGATGCTCGCCAAGTTCATAGACTCGTGTAGGACGCCTTGGCTGGATGCGCCGTCGCCGAAGAAGACTACGCTTACCTGATCGGTTCCTCTGACTTTGGCGCTAAGCCCAACGCCGGTGGCTACTGGGATGTTGGAGCCGACGACGCCGTTGGCGCCTAGCATCCCCTTGTTTATGTCGGCGATGTGCATAGTGCCGCCCTTGCCCTTGTTGGTTCCGGTGGATTTGCCCAGCAGCTCTGCCATCATCTCGCGCAGATCTACGCCCTTGGCGATGCAGTGATGGTGGCTGCGGTGAGTGCCTAACACATAGTCATCGTCGCGCAGATGGGCGCAAACGCCCGTCGGCACGGCCTCTTGGCCGATGGATGAATGCATTCCGCGCAGCTTACCCGCGTCCGCCTCGCGCCGAGATTGCTCCTCGAATCTGCGAATTGTCGTCATCGTGCGATACATCCATAGGAATGTGTCTCGGTTCAGCTCTGAGTAAACGGGGCGCACGGCATCCTCCTCTTGTCGTATTGCCGCTCTGTGGGCGGTGGAGCGCAGGCGCAGTGAGCGTTCTGCGATGCCCGGGAGCTTGGCGCGAGTGTAACAATAGATGTCCGAATCGTCAATCTGGCGCTGGAGCTGCTTGGCTTGGCTTTGACCATCTATCGAGCTGGTGGTAGAATCTGGCAATATACGATGGGGTCAGTCGATCCCCTCACAGCCTTTCTGTTCTCGGAGTTTTGGATATGGCTGGACATTCCAAATGGTCGCAGATAAAGCATGCCAAAGCGGTGACGGATCATCGGAGAGGCAAGCTGTTTACCAAGCTGGCGCGTGAGATAATCGTTGCGGCGCGGCAGGGTGGAGGCGATCCAGATGCGAACTTCAGACTTCGGATGGCGACGCAGCGCGCCAAAGATGCCAATATGCCTAACGACAATATCGACCGCGCCATAAAGCGCGGTACGGGGGAGTCTGGCGAAGGCGTGCAGATGATAGAGGCTGTGTACGAGGGTTACGGGCCGGGCGGCGTCGCTATTATGATGGAGACTCTTACAGACAACCGGAACCGAACCGTTTCGGATGTTCGCACCACTCTCTCGCGCGCGGGTGGCAGCTTGGCCGAATCTGGCTCTGTCTCATGGCAGTTCGAGAAGCGCGGCGTCATTACTGTCGAGGCGGATTCGGAGGTTGCGGATGATCTGGCGCTGGTGGCTATCGAGGCGGGCGCGGACGATTTCGACAGCTACGATTCCACACTGCAGGTGTTCACAGATCCGTCGTCTATGGAGGATATTCGCATCGCGCTGGAGTCTAGCGATGCCGCTATCAGCTCTTCCGAAGTGTCGCTGATACCCAGTCACACGGTATCGCTGGATACTAGATCTGCTGGGCAGATTCTGAGGCTTCTCGATCAGCTGGAAGATCTGGATGATGTTCAGAAGCTGTATTCCAACGCGGATTTCCCGGATGAAGCCTTCGACACATATCAGGGTGCATAGGGCGGGATACAGCATGGCTGCGATTCGAGTTGCCTTTTCGGCATTTGGCGGCATCGGCGGTCTGATGTTGCGTCTGCGTGCTCTGCGTTCGAAGTCTGCGCATGATGTCGAGCATCTACACACGGCAGGCGCAGAACGGATTCCGCTGCCGTCGGAGATACAGCGGTGCTGGCACTTGGATTAGGCGCGAGGGCTTTTGGCTGAGGTCGGAGCGTGTCCGCATTTCAATTTGGCTACGCTATTCTACTATGTACCATAGTTTCGTACCTCTATCTTGGGTAACCTTGCCTTCAGCATATAGATTGCCCAGCATGGACCAAGTCAAGTAGTTTTGTCTTTTACCGCGAAACTCCGAGTTCAGATTCAGCATATCTGCTATCTCGACATTTCGCAGTCCTTGTGGATTTCGTGTCAGCAGACGGAGTATGGCATCTTCTATTAGATGCAAACCCAGTTGTGCAGTTCGGATTATCGCATCGTTGTTATTCATGGAATCGCCCTGCTCTTATTGACTGTAATGTACGCTACTATAATTCGACTTTATATTACATGTTCGTGAACATGTAAATTGGAAAGGAAGAGCATCTTTGCTTGTTCTGGGTGTAGATCCTGGTACTGCGCTGATGGGTGTCGGCGCGGTGCGGGCGTGTGGAGATGAATATATGCTCGTGCTGAGCGATGCGCTCAGACCGCCACGCAATGCCGATCTGTCCGAGCGTCTTTGCTGGTTGCACGCGCGTATGGCGGCTGTCGTGTCGGAGCTGCGTCCGGATGTCGTGGCTGTCGAGGCGCCATTCGTTGGTCGTAGTGTCAAGGCTGCGCTGGCTGTCGGGCAGGCGCAGGCTGTCGCTATGATCGCCGCCGCCGGTGAGGGCATACCAGTGTTTACATATGCCCCAGGCGCGGTGAAGAAGGCAGTTACCGACCACGGCGGCAGCTCCAAGCGGCAGGTGCAAGATATGGTGCAGGCTATGCTGGAGCTGGATGATCCGCTCGATCCGCCTGACAGGGCTGACGCGCTCGCCGTTGCTATCTGCCACCTCAATTCGACTAGAGCGGACCAGTTCGAGATGTGGGAGTAGTCTGGGAGTAGTCATTGGTGTCATCGCTCGTATCTTCCATAAGCGGCACGCTGAGCGGCAGCGGCACGGACTGGGTGGATGTATCGCTTGGCGGTCTGACGCTCAGAGTCAGCGTGCCTGATAGCGCTGTCGCTGGCGTCGGGCGTGTCGGCGAGCAGGTGCATCTGTTCACCTCGCTTCAGGTCAGGGAGGAGAGCCTATCCTTGTTCGGCTTTGTAACTGAGGACGAGCGTCAGAGTTTCGAGACGCTGCTGAATGTCAGCGGTATCGGCCCCCGTCTTGCGCTTGCGATGCTGGGAAGATTCAGCCCGCAATCTCTGGCGCAGGCGGTGGAGGATGGCGATATGCGCGCGTTGACGACGGTTCCTGGTGTAGGACGACGCACCGCAGGGCGAATCGTGCTGGAGTTGAAGGGCAAGCTGGATTTCGATTCGATAGCCGACTCAGGATCTGCCCCTAGCTCTGAACTCGTCGATGCGCTGACTGCGCTGGGCTACGGTGAGGGCGAGGCGCGGGATGCGCTGGCGGCGACTGCGGCTGACGGCTCGGATGAAGATCGCGTCCGCGCCGCGCTGGAACGCTTAGCGGGGGAGTGATGGAGACCGGTGCAGACAGGGTAATGATATGAACTCCTATGCTCAGTGGGCGGATATTTATGACGCGGTATATGCCTATGTTCGCGCCGATATACCGTTCTACATGCGCGCCGCTGATGAGTATGGAGGCCCTGTGTTGGAGCTGGGTGTCGGCACCGGGCGCGTGGCGATACCCACTGCCGCGATGGGTGTCGATGTGGTGGGCATCGACAGCTCGGAGGCGATGCTGTCCGTCGCGCGCCGCAAAGCGAGCGAGGATCTCGGGCTGCGCGCTGGAAGGTTAGATCTGATATCCGCGGATATGCGCGACTTCGACTTGCGCGATGGAGACGGCGAAAGGAGACGGTTCCCGCTGGTGACCATACCGTTCAGAGGATTCTTGGAGCTGGTGACTGTCGAAGATCAGGTAAGCGCGCTCCGATGTATCAGACGGCATCTCGAGCCGGGCGGGCGCCTGCTGTTCAATGTATTCGTTCCAGACCCCAACATGGCGCTGGAACAGAGCGATGTTATGAGCCACCTTACGGATGTTACTGATCCGAACACTGGCGTTACGCATATCCTATACCAGCAGTCTGGCCATGACAGCCACAACCAGATCGTCGATATGCGTATGCTCATAGAGACGCTGGATGACGACGGGGTGGTATCGCGTCGGCTGTATCGTGATTACCGTCTGCGATACTGCCACCGCTGGGAGCTCCACCATCTGCTGCATATGTGCGGTTTTGTGGTGGAAGAGCTGTATGGAGATTTCGATATGTCCCCGTTCGATGCCGACAGCACTGAGATGGTCTGGGTGGCGCGTAAGGCGTGATACAGGAGCTCCCCCAGTCTCTGCTGTGGCTCTGCCTGTGGGTCGTCTCCTGCTTGCTTCTCTGGCGGCAGTTTGCGCGGCAGACTTTTACGAGCCAGAGGGTCTGGATTCGTGACCTTATGAGGCTGATCAATGATAGGCCGATAGTGCTAAACTAAATAGAATAGTATTGGGCTAACTCGCGGCAATTGTGGCGCGATAGCAACATTGGCGATGACTACAGAGGAGGGGCGAACATTGCCCAGTTTCGAGATAGTCTCAGATATGAAGCCGACTGGCGATCAGCCGCAGGCTGTGTCTCAGATCGTGGACGGTCTAAGCGATGGGATGGCTCACCAGTCGCTCGTGGGTGTTACCGGAAGCGGAAAGACTTTCACGATGGCGAATGTCATCGAGCGTGTACAGCGTCCGACATTGGTCATCGCGCATAACAAGACGCTCGCAGCTCAGCTTGCGACAGAGTTCAAGGATTTCTTCCCCAACAACGCCGTCGAATACTTCGTCAGCTACTACGACTACTATCAGCCGGAGGCATACATCCCGCGCGCCGATCTGTACATCGAGAAGGATGCGGATATAAACGAGGAGCTGGACAAGCTGCGCCATGCCGCTACGCGCGCGCTGCTGACACGGCGGGATGTGCTGATAGTTGCATCTGTCTCTTGCATATTCGGGCTCGGTTCGCCGGAGGAATATCAAGGCTTTATGGCGCATGTGGACAAGGGAGAGGTGCGCAGCCCCTCTCGGCTGTCTCGTCAGCTGATCGACATGCAGTACGAACGCAACGACTTCGATTTAGCGCGCGGGCGATTCAGGATACGCGGCGATACGATGGAGATACTCCCCGCATATGAATCAGTGGGCGTGCGGATAGAGTTCTGGGGCGACGAAGTGGAGCGAATCGTCCAGTTGGATCCGCTGACGGGGGAGATTCTTACGGAGTGCGATGAGATCGACATATATCCAGCCAAACACTTCGTCACTTCTCAGGAGAAGATGCTTGCCGCGCTTTCGAGCATCGAAGATGAGATGCGTGAGCAAGCGGAGCTACTGAAGCGCGAGGGTAAGTTGCTGGAGGCCCAGCGTCTGGAACAGCGTACACGCTATGATTTGGAGATGATGCGCGAGACTGGCTACTGCGCCGGCGTGGAGAACTATTCGCGTCATCTAGGAGGGCGTGTCGCCGGCAGCACGCCGTACACGCTGATGGACTACTTCCCTGAAGATTATTTGCTGTTCATCGACGAATCTCATATGACGCTGCCGCAGATAAGGGGTATGTACAACGGCGACCGGGCGCGTAAGGAGGTTCTCGTCGAATACGGATTTCGTCTGCCCTCCGCGCTCGACAATCGTCCTCTGGATTTTGGCGAGTTCCAGCAGTTCGTCAACCAAGCGGTCTATGTCTCCGCCACGCCGGGCCCATACGAACACGAACATTCACAGCAGATGGTAGAGCAGATCATACGCCCCACAGGTTTGACAGACCCGATCATCGAAGTCAAGCGCACCGACGGCCAGATAGATGACCTGCTGTTCCAGATTCAGAAGCGTGTAAGCAGGGGAGAGCGGTGCATCGTTACGACGCTGACGAAGAGAATGGCGGAGGAGCTTGCGGACTATCTGCGCGAAATGGGGGTTCGCACTCACTATCTGCACTCGGAGATAGACACGCTCGAACGCAGCGAGATACTGCGGGATCTGCGTCTTGGCGTGTACGATGTCATAGTTGGAATCAACCTGCTCCGAGAAGGTCTAGACTTGCCAGAGGTCAGCTTTGTGGCGATTCTCGATGCGGATAAGGAGGGCTATCTGCGTTCGACCACTTCGCTGGTGCAGACCATAGGCCGCGCCGCCCGCCATGTGGATGGGCATGTGATAATGTACGCTGACCGTGTTACGGATTCGATGAAGCGCGCCATAGACGAGACGGAGCGTAGGCGCGAGATACAGGAGGTCTATAACCGCGAGAACGGCATTACTCCCGTCAGCATACAAAAGACGATCCATGACATAACGGAGCGGGTCAAGGCTATCGCTGAGACGCGAGAGAGCTATACTGTGGACTCTTCCGATATGCCCTCGGATGACATTTTGCGGCTGATAAAAGACCTGGAATCGCAGATGAAGACTGCCGCGCGAACGCTGGAGTTCGAGAAGGCAGCTCTGCTGCGTGATCAGATTACAGATCTGCGGAAGGTCGTGGTGTCTTAGTTGCGCGCGTCCGAAAGACTTTCGTCATCGTATATATTATATACAGAGGGGTCTTGTTTATCATTCATCGCAGCCAGGTAGCGCATGGTAAACAGTAATCAGTATGAAGTATCTGAAAAGAATAGGTATGCTTCTATCGCTGGCAGTCCTCGCGCTGGCGGTGGTGTCTTGCTCGTCTCAGGTAGGCAAGGGGGGTGCTACTTTGCCTGCGGGCATGGAGTATCAACTCGTACCGGATGCGGACTACTCGTTCTACATGTACTTTGCATCCGATCCGGCTATTGGTCTGACACATGCTCGGCTGGCTCGGCTGCTTCCGTCAAAGATTTCAGATGCTGTCTCTGTGCCGCTGTCGTCGGATGCCGATGTCGAGGCGAGCGTAGGCATTTCGCGCGGATCGGTGATCGTGTCCGCATTCGGGGAATATGCCAGCACGCTAGAGTTCGCAGACGAGGCCGATGCTCAGACTGCGTTCGAGCTTTTGCAAAGGACTTCTGCGGAAGGTAGCAGCCCTCAAAATAAGTATCTCGCTCGGATGGGGCCTAATTCGCTTCATCTAGCGTATGGCGAATCGCATTGGGCAGATGGAGTTTCGAGGCAGTATGAGGCTGCAACACTAATACCGTTCCCTGAACGCGATCCCGAAGCGTGGAGCCTGCTTACGAATTTGCCCATATCAGAGGATGCCGCGCCGCTCGCCGCAGGTATAGTCGTAATGGATCACGACCTTATAGACAGTCTCACCGAGTTGTTAGCCAGCATAGACGAGCAGCAGCTGGGGAAGGTGTTTGGTATGGTTAGGGTCGAAAAGCTGGCCTTCGCAGTGTACGGCAAACCGCCAGCGCTGATACCCAACGAAGTCGGAACAAAGTTCATAGACGAACATCATGCTACGCTGGTTATGGTCAGCAGTACGGGCTATCCGGGTATTGGGGTTGCGTTCCTGCTCCGCTCGATTGCGGGTGAGCTAGGTATGGAGACGATAGATCTGGGCAACACTAACGCTCGCTATGCGCAGCTCGACTACGGCCATCTGATTCTGAAGAACAAGGGGAGTCTGGTATATACCGTCCTTGCCAGCGACCGCGCGCTCGCAGAGAATATGATGCTTCGAGCTCTTGCGAAGTCGAAGAAGTAGGCGCGATACCTAATGGCTGCGTGGTATGTCGCGTCTCGCAGTTTTGGAGATACGGCTTTCATTTCATGTCGGACTCAGCCCGGTTCTGGTGTAATCCGTAATTACTGCAATTACTGCGCGCTGTGAATCTGATATGATAAGCTAGGTACAGTGGAAAACTTTCCCCTTCATCTGAATGGAGTATGAAATAATGACTACGCAAGCGTCCTTAACTGTCGGTGATGTCTATGAGGCTCTGAAAGATGTTTACGATCCTGAGATACCTGTGAATGTGGTGGATCTGGGGCTTATCTATGGTGTGGCGGTGGACGAGGGAAGTGTCGATGTCAAGATGACGCTGACTTTCGCTGGATGCGGCATGGGGCCGTACATCGCTCAGCAGGCCGAGTGGCGAATAGCCGAGATCGACAGCGTCGAGGATGTCAATGTCGAACTCACTTTCGACCCTCCGTGGACTCCCGACCTTATTACCGATGACGGCAAGAAGCTGCTGGGTCTGGACTGACGGATCGCAAGGAGGGATAGATCACGCATTGCGAGTGTGCTCCTTCTTTGTTTGGTTTCAGGCATATACGGTTGTGTTGACTGTCGCTGGTGTTCCTCGACGCGACCGCTATATGCCGCAAGCATCTCTCGTGCCGCGTTCTACTGCTGTGCGCTGGGAATTGCGCCGATTACGACAGCATGTAACACACATCCCAGTATAGGAGAGTTCGATGAACCCCCAGCAGCAGGCGCAGGCCAGAGCCAAAGTCGAGGCGATGCGCCGACAGTTCGAACAGAAGCGAGCAATTGCCGACTCGCTGGCGAGCATAAAGCATAAGATTGGCGTGTACAGCGGCAAGGGCGGTGTCGGCAAGACGACGGTTGCAGTCAACCTTGCGACGACGCTGTCGAATGACGGCGCAAAGGTAGGGTTGCTAGATGTCGATATAGACTGTCCGAACATCATCCGCGCGATGAAGGTGTCCGAGCCGCCGGTCGTCACCGAGGGGCGCAGGATGATACCCCCCGAACGCTTCGGCGTGAAGGTCATGTCCATGGGGTTCTTCCAAGAGAACGAGGAGGAGGCTATCATCTGGCGCGGGCCTATGATACATAACGCTATCAACCAGCTTCTTCAAGCCACTGACTGGGGCGAGCTGGACTATCTGATCGTAGATCTTCCGCCTGGAACTTCGGACGCGCCGCTGACCGTCATGCAGACGCTGGATATGGATGGGTTTGTCGTTGTAACCACACCGCAGGAGCTTGCCAAGATAGACGCGCTGCGCTCTATCAACATGATAAAGAAGCTTCATATCGATGTGCTGGGCGTCATCGAAAACCTGTCCGGCGAGATATTCGGTTCCGGCGCGGGCAAGGAGTTGTCCGAACAGATGGACATCCCATTCCTCGGCAACATAGAGATGCGCGCAGATTATCGAGATACTTCCAAGCCAGCCGCGCTGAACAACAACTCGGTGCTGAAGGAATATCGCAAGATAGCTCAGGGGGTCGGCTCCGCGCTGGCAGCTCTGGCGTAGCCTGTGCAAGGCAGGCTTCTCGCGGAAACAGAACGAATGCACTCACGCGAAGAGCTGAGCGCGCTGTAATCTCTCATGTCTGTGAGGGTTGCGTATTGGAGGTGATGCCGCGCTCTTACTCCAGCAGCGAGGCCAGCTCCGTAGGATGGCTCAGCATGGGATAGTGTCCTGCGTCGAGTTCGTGCCAGTCTGCGTTGAGCTTCTCGGCAGTGCGCCTCTGATGCGATTCGGGCGGATTGACGCTGAGACGGCACCGGATCACGCGCGCCTGCCAAGACTGCGCCCAGAACCCGTCTAGCTCTCCCGGCGCGTCGGATGCCTCTATGGGGTGCATAGTAACGCGCTCGACAGCCCATGCCTTCAGGTCGGGGTCGAGGTCTGCGAAGAGACGCTCTTCCAGCTCTTCGCGTGTCGGGCCTCTGGTAAGATCCGTCGTTGGCATCGGCGCGGCATTGGGGCTGCGCTGTACGATGTCCGATACCCGTTCACCGGGTTGGGGCGCCAGCGCATCTACGAAGACTAGGCGTCTGATGCGCTCTCTCGCCAGTTCTGCGATTTTACAGATCACGAGGCCGCCTGTGCTGGTGCCGACGAGGACTACATCCGACAAGTCTTCGTAGAAGAGCATGTCGGCGACTTCGCGCGCCTGCGCCGCAATCGTGATGCCAGGGCGTATCAGTCGGTGGCGTTCGCCGCAGCCGTCCAATGTGGGCGCATAGACAGAATGACCAGCGCGGCGCAAGGCATCCGCTGTTGGTTTCCATATCCAGCCGCCCTGGAATGAGCCGTGAACGAGGACAAATATCGACATACGCTTCTTCTCCGTCAGCTATCGTCTCTGCCGCCGTTCCGGTAGAGGCGGCAGGTTACACACGCATTACGCGCGAAACCAGATACGCCTCCTGTTCCGGAACGGCTTTGTGAGACTATGCGGGTACGGTCTTACTCTCTGCTAGGCAGCGAGGCGACTGCGTATCCCGGCGTTGTACGCTGGCCTTCGTGAGTTTCCAGCCAAATCTCGCATTCGACGATGTTCTCATCGTTCTGCTGATACTTTTTCTTTATCACGCCCTTGGCAAATACGGGCGTTCCTGGAACATCCATGCCCCGATACTGGACGCTCAGCTTCTTTAGCGATCCCCATTCACCGATCCAGTTGGTCATCACCTGACCGAGATAGGCGTTTTTGAGTGCGCCATGGAGTATGACATCGGGGAGACCGTTGTTCTTTGCGAAGTTCAGATCGTAATGAATCTGGTAGTAGTCACCGGACGCGCCGGCGTACATTACCAACTGCTGCGTGGTCGGATCCTTGCGAAGGACGGGAATGGACATCCCCTCTTCGACATCGTCGAAATACACCTGCTCTTCCATGTTTCATCTCCTACTTCTTGGTTTTCATCCGTAATTCCCACTGAGGCCGGGGACGAACTAAATCGGTATCGATCTATTCCCCTTCGGGCGGCTCATAGCTGATGCCCGTAGTTCGCTGTACTGCTACTCGATTGCCGAACTGGTTGACATAGTTGGTTTCCCTCTGGACGAACAGCATGTTGCCGAGCCGTCCAGGGCGCTCGAAGATGTTGGATATCTTAGTGGTGACGGTAATACGGTCTCCGGGTCGAACAGGCTCGAAGTATTCCCATTCGCTGCCGCCGTCGAGGTTGGCTGAATAGGGGACTTTTATATTCACCTTCATTGGTCCGGAATGCATGGAGCGGAAGAATGTCGGCGGCGCAACGAGCCCGCCGTACCGCGAATTGCGCGCAGCGGATTCGTCTGCGTAGATGGGGTTATTGTCGCCGATTGCGCGGGCGAACTTGATTATTGCCCCCTTTTCCACTTCATTCGTATAGGGCTCCGACTCCACCCCGACAGCCGCTCGCATCTCGTCGGTAATTGCCGATTCTTGTGTCATTCCCACCTGCTCCTGAAAGCCTTGTTAGTGTCCGTCGAATATATGGGCAAGTGTAAGTCGGAGTCTTCGGAGTGTCAAGAACGGCATTGTATTTATATCTGATCGATAGCTTCCGGTATTGTACTCAGAGAAGCGTGAATGTTGTAACATATATATCTAATATGTCCATAAGCAGATTGACATTCATGCTAGATACTGTGGATGGAGGCGCACGCGCCGGCGTTTTGCGTACTGCGCGCGGGGATGTGCCGACGCCGCTTTTCATGCCCGTTGCAACTCAGGGGTCGGTGAAGGCGGTCGAGCCGGGCGATCTGCGCTCGGCGGGTGTGCGTGTCGTGCTGGGCAACACCTATCATCTATATCTGCGCCCCGGCACGGATCTGCTCGCCCGGCTCGGCGGACTGCACGCTTTTATGCGCTGGGATGGCCCGATACTCACCGATAGCGGTGGGTTTCAGGGGTTTAGCCTGAAGCATCTGCGAGAGATGGATGAGGATGGCATCCTATTCAAGTCGCACATCGACGGATCGATGCACAAATTCACTCCTGAATCCACTGTCCGCGCGCAGGAAGAGATCGGCGCGGATATCATCATGCCGCTGGATGTGTGTGTTGCGGCGGATGCGGAGCGCGCAGAGGTCGAGGCTGCCTCGGAGCGCACTGCGCGCTGGGCGGCGCGATGTCACGCCGCGCACGAAAGACGAGATGACCAACTGCTGTTCGGCATCGTGCAGGGAGGGTTGTTCGAAGACCTGCGTCGCCGATCTGCTGAACAGATCGTGTCCATAGGCTTTCCGGGATATGCGCTGGCGGCCTGAGCGTGGGGGAGACGAAGGCAGAGATGTATGCGATGACCGAGTTTTCCGCATCGCTGCTGCCGCCCGAATCTCCGCGATACCTGATGGGGGTAGGTTCTCCCGAAGACCTCGTGGAGAGTGTCGCGCACGGCATCGACATGTTCGATTGCGTTCTCCCGACGCGAATTGCCCGCAACGGCTCGCTGTTCTCGCATCGCGGACGCATCAACATATATGCCGCCGCCCATCGCGCGAGGGATGAAGAGATCGAACCGGGCTGCGATTGCCACACATGCGGAGCGTTCTCTGCGGCATATTTGCACCATCTGTTCAAAGCTAAAGAGCTGCTGGCTTACCGACTCGCTACGATCCATAATCTCCGGTTCGTACTGCGGCTGATGGAGGATATGCGTAGCGCGATCACGGCTGGGTCATTCGATGCGTTCAGGGCGGATTTTCATGAGCGGTTCAGGCCGCCGGAGGAGAAGACGCGGCGCGCTCAGCGCACGAAATGGCTCGCGGCCCAACAGGGTAGAAGATAGCTGTCCGCTTAGGCTCTTTTATGTTGCAGCTGGATGTCGCAGCCAATGTTTTATAACGACTTCGAGACTGCTATGAGCGTAAGGCGATGATGATATGTGCGGAAGATTCGTTTTGGTGGACTGGGATGGTTTAGAGCATAGGTTCATGCTGCCTAACTCTAGCCTTGCTTTGGTTCAGGAGCGTTATGCGGATTTGGAGAGGATGCTTCCTCCTCGATACAATATCGCCCCGACGCAAGGTGTGCTGACCATTATTCACGATGCCGCGAGCGGTGAGCGGCGCGCTGCTATGATGCGTTGGGGGCTGGTGCCGAGCTGGGCCAAAGATGTAGCCATAGGCAGTCGGATGATCAACGCCCGCGCCGAGACCCTGGCCGAACGACCCGCATTCAGATCCGCCTTTCGCCGTCGTCGCTGCCTGATAATCGCGGACAGCTTCTATGAATGGTCAGGGGAGGGCAGAGGGCGGTTGCCGATGCGTATTGGTCTGAAATCCGGTGAGAAGTTCGCCTTCGCCGGACTTTGGGAGGAGTGGGAGCGCGATGGTGTCCGGATGCAGTCTTGCGCTTTGGTTACCACGCAGGCCAACGCCTTCATGGAACCTATACACAGCCGAATGCCCGTGATTCTCAGACGAGAGGACGAAGGAACTTGGCTGGATACCAGTATCGATGACCCGTTGGTATTGTCTTGCTTGCTGGCGCCGTATCCGTCGGAGTCTATGACAGCTCATCGCGTATCGAGGTTGGTAAACTCGCCTGCGAACGACGGGCCGGAGTGTATCGTTCCTGTAACTGCGTTGTTGTAGCCGTTCGCCGCGCTGCTGGAACTTTTAACAGTATTTCTTTTACTCTCGGCCCGTTCTTTTCAGCAGTTCGCGCAGTCTCTGGACTTCGGCCTCGGCGCGGTCTGCTCGCAGCTCTGCTTCTATTCTGGCGATGCTTTCTGCGTCTCCGCGCTGCTCGGCCTCTTGTCCATTACGCAGATACTCTTTGGTTATGGGATTTCTCAGACGCAGGCGTCCTCCGTCTCTGCACAGCTCCAGATCGAGCGCGGGGCTGTATCCCCACTCCAGGCCGCTCGGCTCTTTATGTATCTCTATTGGGCGATAGACGCCGTTGACGAGTATGTCTCCTGCGAGGGGTACATCGTGAAAGTTTCCGCCTGTCGGATCGAAGCGCCAGTATTCGATAACTCCGAAGCGCGCGTACTGGATGCGTTTGATGGTGTAATCGCGCTGGCCGGTGCTTTCGGAAGCGACTTCGAGGACGAAATCAGGAGGTTTGCCTACTTCGCTGATGGTGTAGCCGTTGCTTTCGGTTATGGCTTTGGCATCTACACCGAAGGCTACTATGCAGTCTGGCACCAGCCACTGTCTGGGGTTTCCAGTGCCAAGCCGCAGATAGCCGCTGCCGTTGACGAGAACATCATCGCGGTCTCTGTACTGGATTATCAGCACGGTAGTGAATTCGACGATGTATAGATGCTGGTTCATGTTATTCTTCTTTGGCGAGTCTGGCGCGTAAGAATAGGGAGGATGGCGCGTTATTGCGGCAGTGTTTACTGCTGTCTTGGATGTATGTATTTTGGTTGTCATTGCGCTGGCCTCGCGCCAGTGTAGTGAGTTTCGGTACAGGGCAATCTGCTGTTTATACAGTTCGAGTGGTATGCGGACTGCGCTTTGTTTTTGTGCAGAGCGCAGATGAACGCCGCCCTGCGGTGACTGCGTATGAGTCGCCTAGTGGCCTTAGTAGAAAGTGCACCCGATGCCGCGATAGCCGATGGTTACTTCGCCGTTTTCCACTACTACGGGCGTTATCTTGTCGCCGCCGGTTAGCTCTTCGACTTCTGGCCAGCGCTCTGGGTGTTCGCCTAAGTCTATCTCTTCGTATATCTTGCCATTTTCGTCTAGTTCCATCTTCACGGAGACGCAGATGGTGCATTCGGGATGTGTGTATATGAGAACCTGATCTGTCATTGCCGTTCCTATCCGTAGCAGCCGATGCCGTTGAATCCGACGGTAACTTCGTCTCCGTCGATCATCACCGGGCTGATTCGCTGGCCGTCTGTATGCGGGAGTACTTCAGGCCATCGCTCCGGGTGGAGGGAGAGGTTGACTTCTTCGTATTCTATGCCGTCGCGGTCGAGCTGCTCTTTGAGCATGTCGGTATAGCCGCAGCCCAAGGTGGAATAGACAGTGACAGTCTTGTTGGCAGTGGTCATTTTGCCTCCTGTTGTCTGTATTTGGTTTGTGTGAATCTGAGTGAATGTCATATTTGCGCGTGCAGTCGAATATAGAGCCGCGAGTTTGCGCGGGATGTTTTTCGACTGCGCCGCGCGGATGCGTGTCGTCGGTGTTGTGTAGTACGACGGGCTGCTTACGAAGGCCGCTCTTTGCGTTCGATCTCGCGCTCCTCTGCTTTGTGGCGCAGTGGGCGTCCCTTGTCGGGATGCGGGTCTTCTACTAGGCCGTACATATCGCGCCCTTCGTGGCCTTCGGGGAGATACTCCGTGATTGGCAAGCCTTCCTTATCGACGAACAAGAGGCAGTGGCAGTATTTGTAAATCTGCATATCGTCGCAGGCGCATATCCAGGTGCGGTGCTTGATCTCCGCCTTCTTGTCGGGGTAGAAACGGCACGGACACAACGGGCGTCCGAGCTCATCGACATTCTGAGCCAGACCTAGAACCACCGCATCGGTAACGCCTTCGCCTGGGTGCGTATATGTACCAGACTTCTCCGTAAACTTTTCCACGAAACGCCTCATGCGCTGCATGGCCTTCTCGCTGGGCTGCTCTCGCATGGCTGACCTCCTTGCTGTGCGATAATCTCGGACTTTTTTTATTCTATGGCGGGATTGTTCATAAAACAATAGTAGCGCGCTCGCGTGTCAATTGCATGTCCAATACAGATTCGATTCTAGCCTCGTTTCGTGTGGAGCGCATGGAGGTGGTCAATCTGCGGCAGGTATTGCAAGTTGTGGATGCGGCAGAGGCGGGTCTTGCGCTGCGATGGCCGCTCGCTGTTCGGATGCGGTAAGCGGTGTAAAGCGTTCGGCGGCATCCAGCACCTTCGGCAGCAGACCGATCTCGCCGCAGCTGGGCGCGGTGTGCATCGGCTGAGACAGCGTCCACCATAACGCTCTGTCGATTTCTGACTGTTCACGGTGCGGGTCGTACCATGTATGGCAGTCTTTTGGATGCGTGTCGCCCCATCCGCCTCGCGCTATCATCTTTATCGTCTGGATGCCGATGCCGCGCGAGTTCGCCTCTACTAGAAGCGTTTCGGAATCGCGTCGATAGTCGGGGTCGCGCGCCATTGCGGCGTTTAGCGGGAACATGATGGTATCGAAATCGAATCGGCGCAGGGCTTCCAGAATCGTCTTGGGCACGAATGGGCCGTGTCCGGTGATGCCGAGCCACTTTGTCAGCCCCTGCTCGCGCATCTCGGTCAGCGCCTCCAGCGCGCCGCCCTGCGCGGTTGCTAGGTCTAGTTCGCGCATATCGACGACGGAATGGAGCTGGAACAGATCGAATGTCTCGACTTTCATCCGCTGCATGATGCTTTCGATATCTCGCCAAGCATCGTCGCGCGTTCGGAACCGAGTTTTGGAGCCAAGAAACACGCTATCGCGGATTTCTGGCATCCAAGGCGCCATCCGTTCCATAGATTGTCCGTAGCTGGGGGCTATGTCGATGTGGTTGACGCCGTGATCGAGCGCGAGCTGTATGGCGCGGTCGGCTTCGTCTTGGTTTACATAGCCGACGACGAATGCGCCGAAGGTTACGACCGTGCTTTCATGCCCGGTGCGTCCGAGCGTTCGTTTCTCCATCGAGGTATCTCCTCCGCTATTGCTGCTTGGATTACTAGGGCTGGGTTACTAGATGGATGATCGAGTGATGATCGAGTGTGGGCGTATGATATGCCTTCTCATTGTATCACTATGCATCATGCATCGTATCATTTCATTATGCGTCGCTATGACTTATGGGGTTGCGTTTCTGCGCTCGGACGGTTGCCGATTCTTCAGATTGCGGCGGTGAGATGTATGATAAACTTCCGTTCTGAAAATATCGAAAGGCGTGGCGAGGGTACAAAAGATGTCCGGCGTATTCGAAATTGCGGACCGTTATGTCGAGAGTGTGGCGGAGCTGAGCCCGCTGAGCGCAACTTACATGGGAGTTTCTGGCTACGATCACCTGATGGACGATTTTTCTCCGGAGGCGAGCGATGCGGATGCAGATCTGAATCGGCGGACACTGTCGGAGCTTGCTTCGGCGACGGTGGAGGACGAGCGCGACCGGATTGCGCGCGACGCGATGGCGGACAGCTTGCGGCTGAGCCTGGACAGATATGAAGCCGACGAGCATCTGAGAAGCCTGAGCATGATTCACAGTCCTGTTCACAGCGCGCGTCAAGTGTTCGATCTTATGCCGCGTGAGACCGACGAGCATTGGCGGAACATCGCGTCACGCATGTCGCGCGTTCGGCAGGGGTTGGAGAGCTATCGGCGGACACTGGAGGCAGGGCTGGAACGAGGTCTGGTGGTGGCACGACGGCAGGCGCTCGAGACGGTGGATCAGTGCGATGTCTGGACGGGCGCGGCGGTAGGTCATGAATCGTTCTTCCGCGGTCTGGCTGCTGATTTCGAACGGTCGGGGATCGACTCGCCTGCGCTGAGGGACGATCTCCAAGCCGCCGTCCAAGATGTCGAACAGGGTTTTTCCGAGATGGCGCGCTTTCTCAGGGAAGAGTACGCGCCGAAAGCTGCCGAACGCGATGCTGTGGGGCAGGAGCGGTATGCGCTGGCGGCGCGCGTCTATAATGGCATCGATCTGGATTTGCGTCAGACATACGAATGGGGCTGGGAACAGCTGGAGTGGGTCTATTCCGAGATGGATGCGACTGCCGAAAAGATTGCGCCGGGGCAGGGAATCGAAGGCGCGCGGCAGCTGCTGGATACCGACCCTGCACGCGCTGTCGTGGGCGAAGAGAAGTTCCGCGAATGGATGCAGGAACTTCAGGATCGTACTATTGCGGAGCTCGACGGGATGCATTTCGATATTGCCGAGCCTGTGAAGCGTATCGAGGCTATGATAGCTCCGCCCGGCGGCGCGCTGGCGATGTATTATACGCCGCCATCGGAGGATTTCTCCCGACCGGGACGCACTTGGTATCCAACGGGAGGCAAGACTCGATTCCCTCTGTGGAGCGAGGTGTCCATCGCCTATCACGAAGGGGTTCCGGGCCACCATTTCCAGCTCGCAACGACAGTGCATCTTTCGGATAGGCTCTCGCGTTTCCAGCGGCTGCTGGGAGGAACATCGGGCTATATCGAGGGCTGGGCGCTGTATGCGGAGAGGCTGATGGGGGAGCTAGGCTATCTGGAGAATCCGGACTACTATCTGGGAATGCTGAGCGCGCAGGCGCTCCGGTCGGTTCGCGTGATAATCGACATAGGGATGCATCTGGAGTTGGATATACCGCGCGGACAGAGCTTTCACCCTGGCGAGCGGTGGACGCCAGATCTGGGGCTGGAGTTTATGAATCTCAAGAGCCTCATCCCGTCGGATTTTGCGGCGAGCGAGGTCAGCCGCTATTTGGGCATTGCAGGGCAGGCCATCAGCTACAAAGTGGGAGAACGCGAATGGCTTTCGGCGCGTGAAGAGTCGCGGCGTCAGCAGGGCGCGGCGTTCGACCTTGCGCGGTGGCATACTCGCGCGTTGGAGCTGGGGCCGATGGGTTTGGAGCAGATGCGTAGAGAGATGGCGCGGATGTAGGCTGAGCGCGTATTCGTATGATTTTTGAGGTTGCGCTTTCCTTCCGACCTCAGGCGAGCGCTTTGCTGGCGGCTGCGACGGCCGCGCCGGGTGGTATCTCGAACCCGCAGCGAGGAAGAATCGACTCCAGCGCGGAGAGAGCGAGTAGAACATAGTCGGGTCTGCTGGATTCTCCCATCAGCCCGAATCGCCATACCTTGCCATCGAATTTGCCGAGACCTTTGCCGATTTCGATATCGTATTCGTCGAGCATGCATCCGCGCACTTCGGCATCGTCGATACCTTCGGGTATCCATACGGGTGTAACCTGCGCCAGCCGGAATCCGTCGGGCGTGACGATCTGCAGTCCGAGCGCCTCTAGCCCCGCGCGCAGGGCGGCTGCGTTTCGTTCGTGGCGCGCAAACCGATTCTCGAGCCCTTCTTCTAGCGCTATGCGAAGCCCTTCCCGCAGCGCAAGTACCAAGCTGACGGGTGATGTGTGGTGGTACACGCGCGGCTCGTACCAGTACTGGGCGTTCAGGTCGAGATCGAGGTACCACGAGACGGGGGGTGTGCTTCGCGATCGTATCGATTCGAGAGCGCGCTGGCTGACGGCGACGGGTGACAGACCGGGTGGACAGCCGAGGCACTTCTGCGTTGCGCTGTAGCAGTAGTCGATATTCCAGCGGTCGAATGCTACCTCGTTGCCGCCAAGCGAGGTTACGGCGTCCACCATGAACAGCGCATCGTGTTCGCGCGCAAGTGAGGACATGGCTTCTAGCGGCTGACGGATGCCTGTAGATGTCTCCGCGTGTATGGCTGCGACCAGTTTGGCGGCTGGGTTCATGGCGAGAGCGTCGGCGAGCATCTCTTCTGGAAATGGCTTGCCCCATTCCGAGCGCAGCGCGACGACATTCGCGCCCACGCGCGCTGCTATGTCTGCCATTCGCTCTCCGAAGTGGCCGTATATGCAGACGATGGCGGTATCGCCCGGCTCCAAAATGCTGGACAGGCCCGCCTCCATTCCAGACGATCCGGTGCTGGACAGAGCCATCGTTGCGGCGTCCTGCGTCCCGAAAACCATCTTCAGCAGATTGGAAACCTCATCCATGATAGGGATGTAGTCACGGTCGAGGTATCCGATCATGTTTTGCATCATCGCGCGCAGGACTCTTGGAGATACCATAGAGGGGCCTGGCCCAAGCAGGATACGGTTCGGCACCGAGGGCATAGCCGATTCAGGCAAAGTGGGCAGGGTGTGTTCCGTCAAGGGAATCCTCCGGCAGGTTCTGCTGCGCATGTATGTTACTGTCGATTGTACATGTCCTGAAGCCGAACGATGTCATCTTCGCCGAGATAGCTGCCGGATTGCACTTCGATTATTTCCAGTGGTATGGTTCCGGGGTTGGCTAGTCTATGTGTTTCTCCGACGCTGACATATGCGGACTGATTTTCGTGTAGTAAGAACTCGCTGGAATCTTTGGTTACCCTCGCCGTGCCACTTACAACGACCCAATGTTCGGAGCGGTGGTGGTGCATCTGAAGCGAGAGCGCCTGTCCGGGTGAGACCAAGATTCGTTTGACCTGGAAACGGTTGCCGAAGTCGATGACTTCGTACCATCCCCATGGCCTGTGAACGCGGCGATGGTTTTCCTGCTCCGGTCTTTCTTCTAGTTTGAGCTGTTCGACAAGTGTTTTGACATCCTCGACACGCTTTCGGTTGGTTGCCAGTACTGCATCGGGAGTTTCGACGATGATTACATCTTCCAGTCCGACGGCGGCTACGAGCCTGTGATGTCCGAATACCATCGAGTTTCGCATTTCGTGTGTATAGACATCTCCCCGAATCACATTGCCTTCGTCGTCTTGGCGGCTGACTTCCATGATGGCTGCCCAAGATCCGACATCCGACCATCCGACATCCATCGGAATGACGAGGGCGGGGCGTTGGGATGATTGCGCGTCGGGGCCGGCGATGCGCTCCATGACGGCGTAGTCGATCGTGTCCACAGGACATTCAGCGAAGAGTTCAGCGTCGGGTCTGTAAAAGATACCGTCGCGTTTGCCGCCGTCGTGCGCGCGTCGGCAGGCGTCTGCGATGTCCGGTCTGAAGCGTTCCAGCTCCTCCAGCCATGTGGATGCGCGCATGACGAACATGCCACTGTTCCAGAGGTAGAGGTTCGTGTCGAGCATCCCCTGCGCTGCGCTTTCATCCGGCTTTTCGACGAAGTGTTCTATGAATCGAGCGACGCTCGCCGCGCCGTTATTCGAATATTCGTCGCCGATACGAATGTAACCATAGGCCGCGCTTGGTGAAGTCGGCGTGATGCCGAAGCTGATGATACAGCCGTCTTTGGCAAGCTCCGCGGCAGTCACTACCGCTCGTTGGAAGACCTCCACATCTGTAATCATGTGATCGGCTGGCAGTACCAGCATAACCGCGTCTTTGCACGAGTCTTCCTGTACCGCTATGGACAGCGCGGCGAGCGTCAGAGCAGGGGCAGTGTTGCGGCCTATCGGCTCCAGCAGAATCGACTGCGGAGATGTCCCAATCTGCCGAGCATGTTCGGCGACCAAGAAACGATGTTCTTCGTTGCAGACGATCATCGGAGGAACGATTTCCGGAACGCCTTCTAGTCTTAGTATGGTCTCCTGAAACATCGATCGGTCGTTGGATATGGACATGAACGGCTTGGGATAGAACTCGCGCGACAGGGGCCACAGCCGCGTTCCCGCTCCTCCTGCCAGTATGACTGGATATAGTGCCATATGCTTTGCGCCGATCTACTGATGCAGTTGGGGAATGTAATCGGGCTGGATGCTCCTCACGATCGTCGGATATTTCTATACGACTGCTCGATGAGAGTGATCATCGACCTGCCGGGATGATTCTGGGTGGTATGGACAGTTATAGGATCGAGTTTACCATTGGCAGGTGGAGAGCGTTAGGCTTATGCCGTCGATGTTCCGTCTATTTCATGTCTGGCATTGCCCGAATGCGTCTGATATTGGCGGGGATTCACATGTTTGCGACCGATTCGGGGGTGAGCTGTTCTGTGGAAACGGGTTGGTATCTATCTTTAGATCGATGAAGCGTGATTTCTGAAGTATGGTCTCTAAGGTGACGCGCTTACTTATACGATATATGAATTTTCTGCAAGCCGCTCCGCCGTCGCCGCCACAACCGCCGCTCCCAGCCCGGAGCCTTCTCGTATGTACGCTAAGCGCACACGATCTGCGCGGTCGTCTAGTATCTCTGTTATACCGCGCTCGATTTCGGCTTGGTATCCGTGGCATCCGCGCAGGAGGCTTCCGTCTGCGGCGACGATATGTTCGCGTTCCAGATTCGGGTCGATGTAAGTCGCAGTGGCGGCGATGCTCATGGCTATGAGATGAGCGGAACGCCGAGCGGCGTCCACGCAGGTTCTTCTGAGGCGGAGTGTATCTTCCGCAGTTGGCGCGCGTATGCCGAGTTTTCGCAGCATCATGGATACGGCGCGCAGGTCTCTGGATGTGTCTTGGATTGCGTCCGACAGATGCTCGGCTGTGAAGGCGTATGGTCGTCGGAACGCGCTGTAGGCATCCATCCACCCAACGAATGACTGGCCCTGCGCCGACTCGCCCAGCGTGTTTAGTCGAACTGTCTCGCCTAGGTATCGTCCGGAGATCATCTTTTCGAGCAGCTGGCCTTCAGTGTCTGATTCTGCATTCAGTTGGAGGTCGTACTTCGTCTGGAACGGCTCGATGCCGAAGAAGTTTCCACACTCCATATTGAAAATCATCTCGCCTGAGTCGTGGCGTCTGGGGTCGCGGCGTCCGGATATGTGTTTGTGTATCAGGTGGTTTGGCACGGAGACTGCGAGATTCATGCCAGTGGCCGCTATCAGCCCAATATCGCAGCGGCTGTCGAAGTATGCGCCTGCGGCGAGTGCGCTTACGGTGTCGTTGGCGAGCGCGCCGATACGGAGACGGCGCAGGGCAGGGCGCGCGCTGGATGCACGCCTGAGCGCGTTTTCTAGCAACGCAACCACATCCTGTCCCTCTACGCCGGAAAATGCGAACTCCTTAGTCCACTTCGTCAGTCTGCCACTGAGAATACTCTTCTGTTCCACTGGGAAGGCGAAGACGAATCCGAGCTCGTACTCTTTATCGTCGTGCAGCGCGCCTGCGAGAAACTCCGCGATGGGGTCGAACAGGTCGGACGCTGTTCCTGTCGTTGTCGTGAGCCGGAGCGTGTCACTGTCGATGACTTCGATTGCGCCGCTTCCGCGCAATTCGAGAACTGTTGCGCGTACATTGGTGCCGCCTAGGTCTAGGACGACCATACTTCCAGTTTCATCGCCTGACGGCCGTCCGACGAAGGATGGATGCATGGCGATCGAGCTGGGCTCTCCAGCCAGACCTCGTCGCATCTCTTCATGAAAGCTGGAGATGAATGCTGCCGTATCCGGATTCATAGAGGCGCTCTGGAAGTTCGGATAGGTCGTTGTGGCGACGCCGTGTGCATGTCGTGTAAGCCTTGCCAAACGAGGGCTGATGTGTTCATCCGTGTCTGTGACATAGCGAGAGGCGCCGTCATAATGAACAGTGAGAATCAGAGGGCAGCTGGTTGTAATTTCTCACAGCTGATCGAAAGATCGACCACCCCAGTCTGCCCGTTCGATGTATTTGGATATATAGCAGTCGAGTCGATGATCTTTATAGAACGGCCTCCGCCATCCGCTCCATCTGATCTGTCATCTCTTGTTCGGTTTCGCAGAATTCTGGGCGGACGATGACGCGGTTTGCGCCGGCGTTTAGGAAATCTTGCGCGCTCTGTCTGTCGGCGGGCTGTCCGTAAACGGAGATTGTGATGGAGTTCGGGTCGCGTCCGCGCTCGGCGGCGAGCTCATCGAGCTGTCGGCGGCTGTCCTCGATAACTGCGGGCGTAACCCTGTTCGGCAGCCAGCCGTCTCCGACTTCGGCGACGCGCTGAAGCACCCGTCGCGCCATTCCTCCGATCAGGATGGGCGGATGCGGTTTCTGCGCGGGCTTGGGATACATCTGTACCGGCGGAAAGTCGTAGTACTTGCCGTGGAACTCGGCTTCGTCTTTAGTCCACAGCTCCTTGAGCGCAAGCAGTGATTCCTTTGTCTGAGTCCAGCGATGATCGAAGTCACCGCCCATTATGGTCGTCTCCTCGCGGTGCCAACCAGTGCCGATGCCGAGCATGAATCGCCCTCCGCTGAACAGGTCCAGCGTCGAGACTGTTTTCGCGAGCACCAGCGGATTGCGCTCCGGTATCAGTGTTATGCCTGTGCCGAGTTTTATCTTGCTGGTGGCGCCGGATGCCTGAGCAAGCGCGATGTACGGGTCTGCGAAGTGCGCGTATGTCCATGGGATTACGCCGTCAGCCGAGCCGGGAAATGGGCTGGACGACTCCACAGGCAGAACAGGATGCTCTGCATACCAGATCGATTCGAACCCTAGCTCTTCCGCTTTCGACGCCATGAAAGCGGCGGTGAGTTTGTATGCGGGCAGAGGGGTGGAGATTCCGACTGTCATTGAGATTTTGCCTCTGTTTCTATCGCTGTGCGAACTCTATGTGAATGGTCTATGAAGCTAGTGCGCCCATAGGGTCCCAAGGCGGCAGGATGATGGGTTCGGTGTCGAGCGCGGAGATTAGATCGTCCGAAAGGCAGCTGCGCGGGATGGCTATTTCGAACATATATTCATCGAACCATGAATCGTTCATCAGGAAGAAGCCTTTGTCCCCGACGCTGTCGCCGTAGCTGTTTTCGACTCGCCATCTGCGCGGTTTGCCGTTTGGCGCATCCATGCCGGTGAACAGCATGGCGTGGGTCATCTGCGTCTGTCCGTATTCGAGTCGGGTCGCCTTGTTCATTTCGAACTCTGCGCCATAGACGCTGGCATAGTCGAACAGTTTGGCATCCCACAGGCCTAGCTTGCCGTGATTTTGCTTGCCGGTGTCGCAGCCCATCCAGACAGGACGACCGTCTCGAATTTGCTGCGCGGTGAGGTCTTTCATCACTTGTATCGGGACATTCAGATACCGAATCGCGCGCTCTCCGATGACATTGCCGAGGTAGCTTATCGTATAGGTCTGGAAGTATGGATGATTGGGACGAGGATCGTTTACTAGGCATACGATGTCGGTGTATGGCGTGTCTATATATCGTTCGGCAAACTCCAGCGGCGTCAATTCGCCATCTCGGTGAAACTTGCCGTCGTCGTCGCGCCATTGCCAATCTATGACGGCGGGAGGATCGCCTAAGTGGATGCATAGGATTCGATAGACGGCTTTCAGCGTGTCCATTTTGGCTTGCCGCATTGCATCCAAGCCTGCTTCTTGCTGGTAGAGTCGGCGTATCGTCGCCGCGCCTTGCCGAACCTGATAGTAGAGCATAGAGTTCATTAGCCGAGTGTTGCCGGAGCTTTCGGTCTCCGGCATCGCCTGTTTGGGAACTGCGCCGTACTTGTCGATTAGGTTGATGAACATATCCCACTGGCCGGCGTCCTCGACGGGCCCTAGCATCAGGTGTTGTACGATACGGTCGTCTGCTGGTCTGTCGGCGGTTTCGATGACGGCTTCGAGGACGAAGTTTGCGCGTTCCGCTTTGTCCCAGAACATCATATAGTTCTGGCTGAACTCGAACTTTCGCATGCCGAGTTTCTTCATCGTATCGACTCGGAAGAGATTCAAGCCGCTGAACAGCCAGCACCGTCCGGAGTTGCCCTGATGGGTTGGTGACCAGTCATCGAGCATCGTGGAAAACGAGTGTGAAGCTTCGGTGACTATCCGGCGATCGAGCGCTATCTCGTTTACATTTCGTTGTGTAATCGCGTTCTGCATGAGCTGGTTACGAGGGTTGGCGGCGAAGTCGTTCTGCAGCTCAGCGATGTCTAACTGTGTAGATACCTGTGGAGTGTCCAGCACCATGTTAGTGGCCTTTCCCCCTTAACTCTCCGGTTGCTGTTCGTAGGCGATATTTCCATGGCTAACTGGTTTTCTAGTTCGTTCATACTGTTTTCACGCCGCTGCCTTCGAGTTCTCTTGGGCAGACATTCCCCCCTCAGTAATTTCGGATAATCAATTCTACACCAGCTTGACCAGTTTCTGCATGGAGCGCAGCTCGCGTGGAGGGTTCATCTTGCTGCCGTAGTCGCTCCAGGACACTTCTGCTACATAGATGTCTCCGCGTGAATCTACGGCTATGCCATGCGGGGAATAGAACCTGCCACTCTGCGCGCCGTAGCTTTCGCGTCCGACGCGGGCCAGCACTTCGCCCTTGGTATTCATTATAGAGACACGCGGTCCGAGATCTGTGCCGGTGTCGTTGGTGGCGATTCCGGCGAAGTACTCGCCGATATATACCAGCTCTTGCCCGCTTCGTCCGTCGATGCAGATGGCCGCCGCGCGCGACAGGTTCACCCATTGCGTCTCGTATTTCCCCTCTGGGCTGAATATCTGGATGCGGTGATTCTCGCGGTCGGCGACATAGACCCAGCCCTGGTTGTCGGTGGTGATATTATGGACGATGTTGAACTCCCCCTCGCCGGTGCCGGATGCACCCCAAGAGAATTGGTAACCGCCTTCCGGTGTGTACTTGTGTACGCGGGCGTTGGAGTATCCGTCGGCGACATAGAACTCGCCGGTGCGTCGGTCGATGGCTACATGCGCTGGGACGCTGAATGGCTTGCCGCTCATCTTCGGCGCGGGCTGATGCGCGGTTCCGAGTGTCATCAGCAATTTGCCGTCGGCGGTGAACTTGCGGACGGTGCTGTCGCCGTTATCGACGCAGAAGACGGTATCATCCGGCGCGATGGTGACGCCGTGCGGGTTGGCGAATACACCCTCGCCCCATGTATCGACGATGTTGCCATCCGTATCGAACACGATCATCGGGCAGGTGCCGCGATTGAAGACATATACTCTGTCTTTGGAGTCGATATCGACGGCGGTGCCTTCTTTGTACACCCAGCCTTCCGGTAAGTTGCCCCAGTTCGTTCCGGACAGTTCGTATCTGAAGTCGCCCTCTCCGAGCGTAACCGGGCCTCCGGCTTCGGCCTCGTGCCCTTCGGTTCGCAGGCCGTATTCCCAATTTTCATCGTGGGTTGTGGTCATTGGATTCTCCTAATTTAGATGCTTATACATCGGCTGGCTCTGTCGAATGATGACAGGCCGTATATATCTTTGCATATGTCTGTGGCGTAATGCTCTCGCTTTGCGGTAGGGATACCATCGTGATATGGCATGAGACGGATTCTATCTGTATGCTTCCCGTCTATGCAGGATTCGACGAATTTTGCATAGTGTGAGTGATTTCGTCCCTGTCGAGGAGAATCCGCCAGTTTCCGACTCGAAGTCGGTACTCGAACTGGCTTGCTCTGAGGCTGTGTACATCCACGACTTCGCCGCTTGCAAGCCTCCGTATGCCGATTGCGATGCGCTGGCTTATGGAATGTTCTATTCTTCGGATATCTCTGCGAGCTTGGGACGAATAGTTGACATCCCATATCACAGCCCAAGTTCTCTTTCGATCTCCTCTTGGGAGAAGACATTTCCTGTCCTGAAGTCTTCTTCGGTCTCTGTGAATGCGGCAATATCTTCTTCGGTAACCTCTTCGTCGTCTAGCGGGGCCTCAGCGAGCGAGACTGCGACCGGATCGTCGAGGTAGCGGATGAACTGGATGTAACGCTTCACTGCGTGAAGGTCGAATTCGGATAGCCCATCTATCATGCTTTTCAGCTCTTGTCTGGCGGCATATTGGAGGTGTTCGAGCGAATCTCGTTCCTCGTCTGTTTTCTTTAACGCTGCCATGTTTGTTCTTCCCGCTCTCTATGCGCGTTAGGCGCTATGTTTTCAGTGCGAAGTCTGCTTCTGGTGATATGGCATGAGACGGATTCTATTTGTATGCTTCCCGTCTATGCAGGATTCGACGAATTTTGCATAGTGTGGGTGATTTCGTCCCTGTCGAAGAGAATCCGCCAGTTTCCGACCCGGAGTCTGTACTCGAACTGGCTCGCTCTGAGGCGGTGTACATCTCCATATCCGCGCGCGGCGTATTCTTTGGCTGCGGATGCTATTCTGCCTTGTGTAGATATGTCCAATCTTCCAAAATCACGAATCGCTCTGCGAGACAAGGATACAGAATATGTCACAAGCCGAATTCTCGCATAACCTCTTCTAACGGAACTGCCTTTCCTGTCCTGAAGTCTTCTTCGGTCTCTGTGAATGCGGCAATATCTTCTTCGGTAACCTCTTCGTCGTCGAGCGGAGCCTCAGCGAGCGAGACGGCGACCGGATCGTCGAGGTAGCGGATGAACTGGATGTAACGCTTCACTGCGTGAAGGTCGAATTCGGATAGCCCGTCTATCATGCTTTTCAGCTCTTGTCTGACGGCATATTGGAGCTGTTCGAGCGAATCTCGTTCCTCGTCTGTTTTTTGTAACGCTGCCATGCTTCGCCTTTCTCTCCATGCGCTCGGCGCTATGTTTTCGGCTGGACGAAGGTCAATATCGCCGCTGGGTTGCTTACCAGAATGTCTTGTATGGAATCTTCCGAAAAGCCCCTAGCGCGCATGGTGGGGACGATCTGTTCGAGGATGTAGAAATATCCGTGTCCGCCGTATTTTAGCAGACGGTGTTTGGAGCAGATGTCGTGGGCAATGACTATCTTGCCCCCGTATCCTTCGGAGATGAGCCACTGTATATCGTCCAGTTTCGTAGCGTCGTTTGGATGATGTATCGAGGGGTTCAGCCGATAGTACGAGCTTTCGCTTCCGAACAGATCCCATTCGAAATAGCATCCGGCTTCGCCTATGGCTCGGAGCGTGTCGCGCTCGAAGACTGTTCGGTCGAGGTGTCCGATGATTGCGCGTGATAGGTCTGCGCCTGCTTCATCTAGCGTTTCCATGATTCTCAGCGGCGAATGCTCGTTGCGTCCTGGGTGAATCAGAATGGGCGCGCCGGTCACGCGCTGGGCGGTGGCGGCCGCTCGTAGAACCTTGCGTTCATTCGCAGTCAGCGGCCAGGAGCATCCGACTTCGCCGATGATTCCTGAGCGGATGCCGCTGCCATCAACGCCTTCGCTCACATCTCTGATTATCTGTTCCGCAAGCTCTTCTTCGTCACTTTCGGCGACATATGGCGGGTGTGCGTCATCTACATAGAACGCCGCGCCCATCACGATGTTTATTCCTGCTGTCCGCGAGATTCGGGCAAGGCCGACAGGGTCTCGCGCTATGCCGATGCTGGTCGCATCCACGAGTGATACGCCGCCGCGCTGTCTGTACAGAGACGCTTCGGCGATGGCGGTGTCCATATCGAGCAATTTGTAATTCTCGGAGTTCGACGCGTGATAGTAGCGGATGTATCCTAGCGTTTCCTGTGTCAGCGGAGCATGGTAGATGGCTCGCGCGCTTGCCTCTTGAGGCGGGTCGAACAGCGTTGATAGGTCTATGAGCAGGTGTTCATGCGTCAGCGTAACGCCGAGAGCCGAAGGCTTTATTGGCCCCAGCACCGTCTGGATTTTGCCGATTATCTCTGTCGATGACATGGAAACGCCTCTACTATGCTCTTAAGTATGCTCTTATTTTTTTCTGAGACGGATTCCGAAAGCCCAGTCCACCGCCATGTCGATGCGGTCAATGGTCGTCGATGGCTGATGTACTGGGGCCGATGCGCTGGTTGTACAGCATAGCTATCGGCAGGTCAAATTGGATCTAGGGTGAGAGCTGGGGTAGGGGAGATGTGGCCTTGTGTTGGTGTGGTCAGGCTTTCGGTGTATAGCGGGCGCGTTGCTGGGTACGCCGAATCAGAGGTGGAAGTCGCCTAGATTTTGTGATATGGCGAGCGTCGGTTCAGTCAGCTCCTGGATGGCGTCTGCCGTCCAGCCGGGAGCCGCTTCTAGGAGAACCAGCCCTTCGGTCGTTACATCGATTACCGCGATGTCGGTTACGATTATGCTGACGCATGTCTGCGCGGTTAGCGGGAATGAACATTCGCGCACGATCTTGGGCTTTCCTCTGCGGTCGGTATGCTCCATTGCGATGATGATGCGCTTTGCGCCTACGGCAAGATCCATAGCGCCGCCGACATTGCCGATTCCACGCTGAGGCAGCATCCAGTTGGCGAGGTCACCGCGCTCGGAAACCTGAAGCGCGCCCAGTACTGCGACATCTATATGACCGCCTCGTATCATGGCGAATCCCTCGGCAGAGTTGAAGAAGGACATGCCTGGGTTGGGCGCGAGGAAATTACCGCCAGCGTTGATCAGGTCGATATCCTCCTCGCCCGATTCCGCCAGCGGCCCGTATCCCAGAACGCCGCTTTCACTGTGATAGACGACGCTCCGACCCTCTGGGACGAACTGAGAACACAGTGTCGGTATGCCGATTCCCAAGTTTACGATGTCTCCATCCCGAAACTCCCGCGCAACACGCATGGCGATAATCTCACGGTCGAGTCTCTCTGCTGGCATTCGCTCCCTCCGAGACTTGTAAGGCGGTTTGTGTGTGGAGAGTAAGTAATGGTTGGTTTATGAATCTCGTCTATCGCGGTATCTGTACGATTCGGTCGATATACAGCCCTGGCGTGTGTACGGCATCGGGGTCGATGTCTCCGGATTCGACGAGTTCATCCACTTCTATGACCACCATATTAGCGGCAGTCGCCATGACTCCGTTGAAGTTTCTGGATGTTCCTCGATATTGCGTATTGCCGAGTGTGTCAGCTCTGTGGGCGCGCAGGAGCGCGAAATCGGCATGGAGCGCGGTCTCCAGCAGATATTCTCGTCCGCCGAAACTGCGAGTTTCCTTACCGTGCGCTATGAGCGTTCCGACGCCAGTGGGGGTGTAAAAGGCGGGTATTCCGGCTCCGCCCGCTCTGATGCGTTCTGCCAGCGTGCCTTGCGGTACGACTTCGAGCTCGACCTTGCCTGCTTTGTATGCTGTCTCGAACGCCGTGGGGCGAGATGGCGATGGCGATACTGGAAACGATGCGATTACTTTGCGTAGCTGCTCGTTTTCCACCAGAACGCCGATGTCTGTTGGCCTGTCACCGGGCAGTGTGCCGAAGCCGATAACGGACGCCAGACCAGCCGTGTTGGATATGATGGTTAGGTCTCGCGCGCCGTGATCGCGCAGCGCGCCTATCAGGTTTTGCGGCGTTCCGCCAGGCCCGGCGAACCCGTCTATCATAATAACCGCCCCGTTCGGTATGTCAGCGACGGCGCCAGCGAATGTTGGAATGACTTTGTTCAATATCCGGCAACTCCCTTGCCAGTGTCTCTCTCGTCCGGAGTGTCTGTATATCTGGGTATATCCACATATCTGGGTATATCCACGAATATATCCTATGGATTGGATGCGTATCCGATATTCTCGCTTCCACATCCTATCTTACGCTGAGAGTATCGTTATGTCGCAGCGTTTTCAACCTGTCCAGACACAGGCTCTGTCCAGACAGGCTTGACCGTCAAAGCGGATACGCATTAGGCTGACATCCTAGAACTAGAGAGTATATTCACTGTGTTGTGGTTGCGTATGCAGCGCGATCGAGCGAGAAGGAGAGGGTCAATGCCAAGCGGCGAGGTAGGATTCATAGGTCTTGGAATCATGGGACGGCCAATGACGCGCAATCTGATTAGCGCGGGATATTCGCTGACGGTTTACGATGTCGTCGGTTCGGCTATGGAGGAGGTTGTGGGATACGGCGCGAAGCCTGCGTCTTCGTCCGCCGAGGTGGCGACTGCTGCGCCGGTGGTGATCACTATGGTGCCGGATTCAGCGGATTCGGAGGCTGCGATTCTCGGCCCCAATGGAGTTCTCGAAGGCGCGTCGGCAGGCTCTACGATTATCGATATGAGCTCGATTGCGCCCGCAAGCTCACAGAAGATAGCCGCGGCGTGCGATGCGAAGGGAGTCGATTTCTTAGATGCGCCGGTCTCCGGTGGAGAGCCAGGGGCCATCGCCGCTACGCTCGCCATCATGGTCGGTGGTAAGCAGGAAGTGTTCGACGCGCATATCGGTATGCTCGAAGCCGTCGGCTCGAGCATCGTGCTGTGCGGCGGCTACGGCGCAGGGAATACCACGAAGCTGGCGAATCAGATCATCGTCGCGGCCAACATAGAGGCGGTCGGCGAGGCGCTGACGCTGGCTAAGAAGGCCGGCCTCGATCCCAACACCGTGTTAGATGCCATCAAGGGCGGGCTTGCCGGATCGACCGTGCTGAACGCCAAAGGGCCGATGATGATAGAAGGCAACTTCGAGCCAGGTTTCAGAATCGCCCTCCACCATAAGGATCTCAACAACGCCATACTGACTGCCAGAGAACTAGGCGTCGGCTTGCCGGTAACATCTCTCGTTCAGCAGATGATCGTCTCACTGATGAACGAAGGCAAGGGGAGCTCGGATCACTCCGCGATTGCCAATTTCATCGAGGATATGGCGGGGGTGAAAATCAGCGGATAGCCGCTGGGGTTTCTGAAATTATCATCTTCGTCCACCCGATCTTACTGCTACGATCTAATCGAGGCGAAAATATAGGCTCGTTTGCCCAGTTTGCCGCGATTGTCGATGTGGTAAGATGCGTCATAGGCATTCGCCGCTCATCGGCCGCCCATCGGATGATTGTCTGTCAGAGGTCTGACTGCGGTATCGTAGTCGCTTTCTGGTTAATAGAAACAACGGAGAGTCTCTATCTCGATCCGCGCCGTGAACTTCACTAGACTGCCCCCGTATGTTGCCGATGCTATTAGCGCGCGGCTGAACGAACGGGAAAGCGCGTTTTCGCCCTATGCGAGCCGGGCCTGTACCAGCCGAGGTCGCTCTACTCCTGAGCCTCCTTCGCAGACGCGCTCGGAGTATCAGCGCGACCGCGATCGTATTCTGCATACGAACGCGTTTCGAAGGCTCAAACACAAGACGCAAGTGTTCGTCGCGCCGCTCGGAGATCACTACGCAACGCGCCTTACGCACACTCTGGAAGTGGCGCAGATCGGACGCACCATCGCCCGCGCTCTGAACTTGAACGAAGACTTGACCGAAGCCATCTCGCTTGGACATGACTTGGGGCATACTCCGTTTGGGCACATAGGCGAGGACGAATTGGACAGGCTCTGCGCTGGAGGTTTTAGACACAGCCGCCAGAGCCTGCGCATCGTCGATCAGATCGAGAAGGAAGGAGCTGGCCTGAATCTGACATGGGAGGTTAGACAGGGTATTCTCCAACATTCCAAACCGAGGGGGGATTTTCTGAGCGCAGACCTCGTGAGCGATCTGACTCTGGAAGGGCAGATATGCCGGATATCGGACGCGGTGGCATACTTGAATCACGATCTAATCGACGCCTTCAGAGCGGGGGTTTTGACTGAGGATATGCTGCCGACGGAAGTAGAGGAGGTTTTGGGGAGGACACACTCCCAGCGCATAGATACGATGGTGTCGGACATCGTGGCGTCGTCATGGGCGTCGTCCGGTGAGGCAGAAGATTCCAGCTCGCGCGGATGCTCTGAGCCACCCCGAATCGTTATGAGCGATGAGATTCGCAGCGCATTAGTTATCCTGCGTGAGTTCATGTTCGCAGAGGTATATATTCCAGAGGACGAGCGAGCGCGCGGCATCGCCGCCAGAGATATAGTGCAGCTCTTATATAGATACTTCGACTCTAACCGGCATCTCATACCAGCCGAATATGCGCGCCGAAGTATGTCCGAGGATATGGCTGTGGTAGATTTCGTTTCTGGAATGACGGATCGTTATGCGCTAAGAGCGGCAGAGAAGATACAGCCGGGAATCACCGACGACTTCGATGAGCGTATCTTCCAATGACACCGCAAGATCGTATGCGAATGCGCGTGATCGGCAATAGGATCCGCATGATACACGAACACTTGGAGGCGATGCAGCGTGACGCGCATGGCCTGGAGTATGCGCCGTGGAAGGCGGAAGTGGACGATATCTGGAAGAGCATATTTGCCGATGTGAACGCTCTGGAATCCGAATTTCAGCAGCCTGCGCTGGATTCATTGCGAGAGCTTTGGATGACTTACATTACTCATTACAGCGTTGGGCTGAATTAGCGCGACTGCGGCTGTATCCGCAAGCGAGGAGCAGAGTTTTTGGAACATCAGGCGCTAACCGACGCACATTTGGAGCGTGTTCCCGACTTGGATCGGGCGCGGAGGGCGTCGGTCATGGCGCATGGCGTGGTAATCAAGCTGAAAGAGATGGGGCTGCCGGATGACATGGATGCGCATCTTTCGCAGATGTGTACCGATCTGGGAGATCTGTGGAGCGCGCAAGCGGCGTTTGCTGAGCAGCTGGAAGCCTTCTTAGAGTCGCCCGGCGAGTGGAACGCTGTCGGCGACAGTCTAGTAGATCTGAGCAGTACGATAGATCATATCGTTCACCACACCAAAGGGGTTGCCGGGCCAATGGAGGTGATAACCCTCTGGGCGTATGAGAAAGGCCTGAGCGCCGGGGACTAAGCCGGAGACTAAGACTAGGGGAAAGAGATTTCGAGTCTGCGCATGAGCGTAACGGACGATGTAAAGGCGAAGCTGAATATCGTAGATGTGGTCATGCCTTACGCTGCTTTGCAGCAGTCAGGGAGGGCTTTCAAGTCCACCTGCCCGTTCCATACGGAGAAGACGCCTTCGTTCATAGTCAATCCGGAGAAGCAAAGCTGGCGGTGTTTTGGGGCTTGCGCTGATGGCGGAGACATTTTCAGCTTCATCATGCGCGCCGAGAATATGCAGTTCGGAGACGCGCTGCGGCTGCTTGCTAGGCGCGCGGGTGTGGAGTTACCCAGTTCGTCGGAGCGCGGACAGGCGAACATCATACATCGCGTGAACCGAGCTGCCGCGCACTACTATCGCGACATGCTGGAATCTCCCTCCGGCAGCGAGGCTCGACGATATCTGGATAGCAGATCTGTCGGACAGGACGCGCGCGAACGCTTTCTGCTGGGGCTGAGTCCAGACGGCGGGGAGGGCCTGCGCCGTTACCTAGAGACGCACGACTTCACCCTAGATGATGCGGTGGCGGCAGACCTCATCCGAACGGACGACAATGGTCGGACATGGGATTTTTTCCGTTCCCGGCTGATGTTTCCGATATTCGATAGGGATGGAAACATCGCCGGCTTCGGCGCCCGCTCGATGGACGGCTCCAATCCGAAATACATCAACACCGCTCGCACGGATGTGTTCGACAAGCGCAATACGCTCTACGCTCTCAACTTTGCGCGGGATGCTATCCGAAGTCAGGGTTCGGCCATAATCGTCGAAGGATACATGGACGCTATCGCCGCGCACGAACACGGCTATGCGAATGTCGTCGCCTCGATGGGAACTGCGCTGACGGAAGATCAGGTATCTCAGCTGCGCTCTATGGCGCAGAATTTCATTCTCGCGCTCGACCCAGACATGGCGGGGCAGGAGGCGACACTCCGCAGTCTTCAGACATCTTGGAGAGTCTTTCGCAGCGCAGTCTCGCGGAGGGGGCGCTCCAGCGGTAGTGTGCTGGATACATGGAAGCCGCCGACGCTGAAGATAGCCTCTCTGCCAGAGGGTCTGGATCCGGACGCTCTGATACGCAGCGACAAGGCGCGCTGGGATGCTGTAATCGCCGACGCTCAGCCGCTTTTGGACTTCGTAATCCCCGCGCTGGTTAGGCGTACCGATTTGAGTTCCCCCGGCAGCCGCGCAGATGTCGCGCGAGCGCTCGCCCCTCTCATCAATGAGCTGGACGCGATGGATCAGTACGAATACTGGAACAAGCTCGCCGTTCATCTGGGAGTACCGTTCGAATCGCTGTCTGCCGCCATTTCTGTCACCGGCAGACGCGGCGGACGGCGCGATGGCGGAAGACAGCGTATGTCTGCCGACACAGGCTCGGACATCGAAGTAAGCCCCGGCGCGCTGGTCACGCAGCGGGGGGTGAGCATGTTAGAGGAATATGCTCTGCTGCTGCTGCTGCGAAGGCCCAGTCTGCTTCCGACTGTCGCGGATGCTCCGCCGGACTGCTTTCGCAGCACAGAAAACCGTGAGCTATTCATGCGTCTGCTATCCTGCTCTAAAATCGAAGAACTTCGGGACGGTATAGATGCGGAGCTGGCGGCGTATTTGGACAGATTAGAAGCTCAGCCGCTGCCGGGACCATCTGCCACAAGCTCTCGCCACGCGGAGGCGGAGCTGACACGATGTCTGCAAAGATTGGAGCTGCGTTATCTCTATGAGAAGCAGGAACTATACCTCGAAGGCAGCGCTGAAGATCTGCCGGAGCGAGGTTTGGAAGGTCCTGTTATCGAGGTCAACCAGAGAATCAGGGAGCTTCAGCGTATGGGAGCTGTCAGAAATTGAGTAGAAAATCAATATTCGCTCGATCTATCAATCTGTTTAGTCGAGTTTGGTAATCATTCAGCAAGTATCTGCGTTCGGATTCTCTCGGAGTTCTCGTTCATCGATAAAGATTACAGTACAGCGGGGTTGTGTCTATGAATAGAAATACCACTGCCGAAAGCTCTGACAGTATGATCCGAGGGTTCGCATCGGAGGCGTCCACAACTTCCGACCTGATCAGCACGCCTCTCTCGACCGAAGACGGTTTCAGGTGGGGCGAAGGGGTGGAGCCCGATCGTACCGAAGGAGTGTATGACGGTTTGCAGCCGGCGGATGGCTTGGGACGCTCGATGTCCACTGAGAATCTGGCCGCGCTGCCCGCCGAGTGGGAGAAGGATATTGGCCCGGATGGGAATGACGACCCGGTTCGTATGTATCTGCGAGAGATCGGGCGCGTCAGTTTGCTCAAAGCCGTCGAGGAGCGCACTCTGGCGAGACAGTTCGAGAATGGGCGGTATATCGAACGGATCAAGGGTGATCTGGATGATCCGAGGGATTCTCGTCCGCGCGCATGGAAGATCGTCGTGCGCTTTTTGGAAGTCATCTCCGCGCACCACGAAGTGGCGAGCGCGATTGCTCGCTACAACGCAGTCAGGTTTTCGGGCAGGCTTTCCGAATTGATGTTCGATCCTGATATGCGAGACATACTCGACGGAGAGCTGTCCGATGAGCTGAGGAACTTCCTGTCCGACGCGCTGAATCTGGATTCCTATACCGATGAGAGTAAGGAGCGTCTCCAGCAGGTTTCGCTGTGCAGCAGGCTTTTGCCGTCGCAGACGCTGAAAGCGCTGGGAGACGATCCGCATGTCGAGGATCTAGCGGCTATTATACGCCGTCCCGAAACATTAGCTACGCTTCGATCCCATGAACTCGACTTCCTCATACATATGCAGAAGATAGTGGACGAGAGCGAGCGCGCTCAGCGTCACCTAGCGGAGGCGAACTTGAGGCTCGTGGTCAGTGTAGCCAAGAAGTACAATGGACGGGGAATGTCGATGCTCGACCTGATTCAGGAGGGCAATATAGGTCTGATCAAAGCGGTGGATAAGTTCGACTATCGCAAAGGCTACAAGTTTTCGACCTATGCTACATGGTGGATTCGACAGGCTATCACGCGGGCTATTGCAGACCAGTCGCGTACCATCCGAATCCCTGTTCACATGGTGGAGACGATCAACAAGCTGCAGCGAGTTACGCGCCGTCTAGTTCAGGAGAAAGGGCGCGAACCTACCAGCGAGGAGATCGGACGGGAGATGGAGATAACTTCGGAGAAGGTGCGTGAGATTCTGAAAATCTCGCAGGAAACTGTGTCGCTGAGTACCCCCATCGGTGAAGAGGAGGACAGCCACTTAGGGGATTTCATAGAGGATGTGAATGCGCCTGCCCCACCCGAAGCCGCGACCAACCAAATTCTCAAGGACCAGGTCTGGAGTGTACTCAGCTTACTCAGCGACCGCGAAGCGCAGGTTCTTCAGCTTCGGTTCGGCCTCGAGGACGGACGCGCGCGAACATTGGAAGAGGTCGGCAGAGATTTCGGAGTGACCAGAGAGCGCATCCGGCAGATAGAGGCCAAAGCGCTGAAGAAGCTGAAAAAAGAGAACCAGTCCCAAAAACTCAGAGGTTTTCTGCATGGGAAATAGAGAAGTAGAGTAGATATCATTCGGAGATTGGTGTTCTTGGCGAATGAGTAATATCCCGGTCGCCAAAGGACATGAATTAGATTCGGAGTCGTTTACCGTATGACCATATCAGACGCGTCTAGAGCAGATCCCCATAGCAGCTCGTCGGCAACGGCTCGGCGTTCGTCCGTCGCCGTGGTGTACACGCGGCCAGAAACGGTGCTGGAGGATATAGCGCGGGCGATGGAGCTTGCGGGGTTTCGTTCGGAGCTTGCGCCAGACCTGCGAACGCTGCTGAAGATAAACATATCATGGCAGCACTACTATCCCGCCTGCTCGACAACGCCATGGCAGCTGGACGGCGTGGCGCGGACGCTGATGGCCGCAGGACATAACGACCTAGTGCCACTTCACAACGGTACGGTCGTCGTCGATCCGAGAGAGGGCGCGCTCGCCAACGGTCACGATGCCGTCGAGCGGATGCACGGCCTTCAGCCGATATTCTTGGAAGATGCCAAATGGGTGGATTACGAACCCCGACCCCCCTTGCTGGTTCTCGACAAGGTGTATCCTAACGGCTTCCAGATACCAGAGATGATGCGCGGGACGAACATCGTCCATCTGCCGACGGTCAAAACGCATGTGTTCACGACGATAACCGGGGCGATGAAGAACGCATTCGGTGGCCTGCTCAACTATCAGCGACATTGGACACACTCTGTGATACATGAGACGCTGGTAGATCTGCTTAGGATTCAACAGGAGATTCACCCCGGCATTTTCGCAGTTACGGATGGGACACTTGCCGGTGACGGCCCGGGCCCGCGCGCTATGCGATGGCATATGAAGAATGTGATACTGGCGAGCGCGGATCAGGTAGCAATCGACGCCGTGTCCGCTCGTCTGATGGGTTTCGATCCCATGTCGATTGGGTTCATACGGCTGGCGCATGAACAAGGGCTCGGGAGCGGTGTCCTAGATGAGATCGAAATGGTGGGGGATGACATAGACATAGAGGAGGTCGACTGGCAGTTTGCTGCCGCAGAGAACACCTTCGCCAGCCGCGGACAGAAGCTCATCTATTGGGGGCCGCTCAAGCCGATGGAGAACTTGCTGCTGCGGTCTTGGATAGCGCCTTGGGCCTATACTGCGTCTAACATATACCACAACGCTTACTGGTTGAGATTCGTCGGCAGAAAGCGTGTTCGAGAAGCCATGAAGACTGGCTGGGGACAGATGCTCCGCGAATATATCGGCAGCTAGGGACGCTCTTCCAGATCTACTATCGTCTCGAAGGGTTTGTTGTCGCGTAGATAATCTATGCGCACGCTGTCGCCCACTTCATAGCTCCAGAGCAGAGTTAGGAACTTGCCTACATCTGCTGTGGGAATGCCGTCGAGTTTCGTTATGACATCGCCCACTTGAAGCCCGGCGCGGAAGGCGGGGCCGTCTCGCGGCACGCGAACGAGGATGAGTCCGTCGGTAACATCGAGTCCGAGACGGTTGGCTATGGCAGGGGTTACATCCTCCGCGATGAGCCCGATTAGCGGTCTGACGACGCGACCATGCTCGATGAGGCTGTCTATGATTGGAATGGCCGTCTCTGAGCTGATTGCGAATCCGATGCCTTGCGCCTGTCGAAGTATCGCGGTGCTGATTCCGATGACCTCGCCATCGAGGTTTACGAGAGGGCCTCCGCTGTTGCCGCTGTTGATCGCGGCGTCTGTCTGTATCATATCGTACAGCTGTCCACGCTCTGTCTCCACTGTGCGTCCTAGCGCGCTGATGATGCCCAGAGTTACTGTGGGCCCTCCTTTGAGCGCCAGCGCGTTGCCGAGCGCGATCACCCAATCTCCCACGCGAACATCGTTCGAGTCACCCCAGTTTACGACTGGGAGAAGCTGGTCTGCGTCTATCTTCAGCACCGCTAGATCCGTCACGATGTCCCAGCCAACACTCTTTGCGTCGTATGTGTCGCCGTTGGGCAGATCGACCTTCACCCCCGTTGCGCCTTGCACGACATGATAGTTAGTCAGTACATATCCATCCGAGCTGACGATGATGCCGGAACCCTCCCCGGGGTTTGTGAAGTCGAAGAATACACCCTGATTTACCTTTTCCACAGAGATAGATGCGATGATGGGCTTGACCTGTGAGGCCAGATCGGCGACGGATGGCAGACGAGCGAAGGCCAGATCTGCGGCGCGCGCGCTGGGTTCGGCTGTGGGGACAATTTTGGGCGAATCTGTCGCGCTCGGCGTAGCCGTGGGTGTAGGCGCGGTGAGCGCAGTCGCAGTCGTTGGCATTGGCGTTGGCGTTGGCTGCGGGGGCGCAAGCGCAGGGGCGGGCGATCCGCAGGCTGCGAGCGCGACGATGCATACGGCCACGCCCACGACTGCGGCGATGATGAATATGGTTGAAAGCGGCTTCACCCTGCGTGACCTACTATGTCGTTTTGTCCAGCTCGATGGCTTTGATTCTGACGCGCGACGGGGCTGTGAAGATAGCCTTTATACGCTGCATCTCGCCGTCTGCATGTCGGACGAATTTAGAATAGCGAGAGGAGAGCAGCGCGCCGAACAGCATGACGAGCGCGGAGACATAGACCCATGTCAAAAAAGCCATAACCGCGCCGACCGCTCCATAGACTATGTTGTAAATCGGATATGTCTTGATATACCAGAGGAAACCTGACTTTGCGGTCTCGAAAGCTATCGCCGCCAATAGCGCGCACGGCCATATTTCTCTGAAACTTACCTTCGTGTTGGGCATGTATCGGTACAGAATCAGGAAAGTGATGAACGACAGGAGCGGGGATACGACGCGCGAAGTCAACTGCGCGATGAATCGGTATTCTACTTCGGGGAAGACCAGATGTACCAATTCTTCTAGGGAGCCTATTAGCGGCGTGATGAATAGGAGTAAAAGCATTAGTATGCCCGCGCCGGCTACGAGACCGAGGTCGATGAGACGCTCTCTGAGGAACGGGCGAGGGTTGGTAACTCCCCAAGCGGCGTTGATGCCTTTTCTGATTGCGCCAAACGCGGCGGACGCGGCCCATAAAAGCGCTAAGACGGATGCCGCGCTGGTTATCGTTCTCGCAGATATAACGCCATTTACTGTGCTTCCTACAAAGTCCGATGACACAGGAAACACATCCGCCATCTGTTGCGCCATCTCCCCTTTTTCCGCCGAAGGCCCCAGAAAGAACGCCCATATGGATACGGTTGCCAGTAGGAGCGGGAACATGGAGAACAGCGCGTAGAAAGCTATCGCACCCGCAATGTACTGGCAGTTCTTGGAAAGGAAGTCGTTTACAGTATCGGTGCAGAAGAGAACGAATCTCAGGAAGTACACAGCACATAGCCCCCAGAGGATTCCAACTTCTGAAGTTCATCCGATAGTAGCTATGGTGGATTATGCGAGTCAAGCAAAATTGCGGATTCTCTTTTCTGGATACGATGCCCGCTCGAAAGTTCCGGCATCTCTGCGAGTGTGAGAATTCACTGTTTTGTAACTGTATTCCGTATAAAGAGGCCTAGAGAACCTGCTGTGTGTCGAGGCGAGTGGTGCTGAAATCGTCCTGAGTGTGCTATTCTCGGAATATGTCGAACACAGTCTTGGTCGTGGAGGACGACCCCAATATCCTGAGAGCGCTCGAGTACAACCTCAAGCAGAATGGATATGCGACACTGACTGCTACCGATGGAGAGTCAGGGTTTCATCTCGCGCGTACTCACAGGCCGGATATGCTGATTTTGGATGTGATGCTCCCGAATCAGGATGGATTCGAACTGTGCCGTATGATACGGCGAGAGTCGGATGTGCCTATTCTGATGCTCACGGCAAAGGTGGATGAGACAGACCGCGTTCAGGGGCTGGCGATTGGCGCGGATGATTATGTTACGAAGCCGTTCAGCATGCCGGAGCTGATGCTGCGAGTTCGCAACATGCTTCGGCGTTATACGGAGAATCGTGTCGTTGGCAAGGAGAATGCCTCCGAAATCGTCAGATCGGGCAACCTCACTATTGATCTCGTCAGCTATTCTGCCACGCTCGACGGCGAGCCGCTGGTAATGAAACCTAGAGAGTTTTCTCTAATTGCTCTGCTGGCATCCAGCCCAAGACGCGCCTTTACGCGTGACCAGATTCTCGAACGGCTGTGGGGACAGGACTACATCGGCGACTCTCGCACAGTGGATGTTCATATCAGGTGGCTCAGGGAGAAGATAGAGCCGGATCCGTCGAAACCGGTTCGTATCGTAACCATTCGCGGCGTTGGCTATCGTTTCGACGGATGAGGTTTCCACGCTCTCTGTACGGGCGTATAGCCGCCCCTTGCGTGGTTCTCGTCGTATTGCTGACGGGGGTATTCGTCATGATGCTGACGCTGATGCCGAATGCCGAGCGCAGCGCGTTGGTGGTGACGGTTGTGGTCGTTGGGCTGGTGGGCGCGCTCTTTTCGTTTGGGCTTGCGCGCCTGCTCACACGCTCGACAGATCGGACGATTCGACGACTGACCGAAGACGCGCGACAGCTCTCATCGGCTGATCTCGATTACAGCGTCGAGAGGCTCTCTGAGGATGAGATTTCCGAGCTGGCATCGGCTTTCGATCTGATGGCCGGCGCTGTGCGCGGCACAGTGCGAGATCTCGAGGCCGAGAGCCGCCTGCTGGCAGCCGTCATGGATACTATGGCGGATGGAGTTCTGGTGATCGACTCCGAGAATCGGATAACGCTTATCAACCGCTCGGCGCAATGGCTGCTCGGCACCGAGGCTAGGGAGATGGCAGGCAGGCCGCTCGCAGAGGTGGTGCGCGATCCGGAAGTGCTGACACTGGCGGCAGAGTCGGCATATACCCGGCAGATGCGACAGGCGGAGATAGACCTGCTCCACCACCGGCGGTTTCTGAATGTCATTGCAACCCCTATCGAGGTGGATTTGGGACGAGGGGTTTTGCTGACTCTTCAGGATGTGACTGGTCTCAGACAGTTGCAAACTACGCGGCGTGAGTTCGTCAGCAATGTATCTCACGAGCTTCGCAGTCCGCTCGCGTCCATCAGCGCATTGGCGGAGACGCTGGAAGATGGCGCGTTGGAAGATGCTGTCGTTGCGCGCGACTTTTTGAGGCGCATCCTGAGCGATATACACAGGATGACTGTTTTGGTCGATGATCTGCTGGAACTATCCCGGCTGGAGAGCGGACACGCTCCGATATATATTGCTCCGGTCGATTTGGGTGAAGTGGTCGCCGATACGGTCAGTCGTTTCGAGGTTGGGGCGTCGGCGAAAGGCGTCTCTATAAGCCGCTGTGTGCCGTCTGATCTCCCTTATGTTATGTCAGATGCGGTGAAGCTGGATCAGATGTTGACCAATCTGTTGGAGAATGCGCTGAAGTTCACGCCTAGCGGCGGCAGAATCACTCTGTCCGTGTCCGTCGATGATTGCTGGGTGAAGCTGATGATTGCCGATACTGGCGTGGGAATCGCCAGAGAGCATTTGCCTCATATATTCGAGAGGTTTTACAAGGTCGATAGATCGCGCCGAGATGGTGGCACCGGTCTTGGATTAGCCATAGTGAATCATCTAGCTCAGGCGCACGGCGGCAGTGTCGATGTCGTCAGCTCGGAGGGGGAGGGCAGCGTGTTTACCCTGATTTCGAGGCGGGCGACTTGAGTCGAGACGAGCTCGGCTTCGCTGAAGCCATTCTGCTAGGGCTGATTCAGGGGGTGGCCGAGTGGCTACCTGTGAGCTCCGAAGGGATGGTGACGCTCGTACACTCTTTGGTGTTCGACAGCTCGCTGTCGGATGCGGTGGGATTCTCGCTATGGCTGCATCTCGGCACATCGTTGTCGGCGTTTGCTGCGTTCAGGGGCGAGGTGGCTGTCATCGTCCGTGACGCCGTTCGCAGCCCGATGCGCCCATCGCCTGTCGTCGTCTTCCTAGTTCTCGGCACTGCTATCAGCATGCCCATTGGGTTTGCGTTAGTGGTTGGTCTGGACGGCTTTCCGCAGGCAGCCGGCGCGGTCGGCATGGCCGCAGTCGGCGCGCTGATGACGATAACCGGCGCGGGGTTGCTCCTGCGACGCGCTGAGGCTGGCCGGAGGATGCGTGAGGATCTGGGCTGGCTGGATGCAGTGTTGACGGCAATCGCGCAGGGGGCGGCGGCGCTGCCTGGTCTGAGCCGTTCGGGTCTGACGGTGTCCGCTTTGCTCGCGCGCGGCGTCGATAGAACGGAGGCGCTGACACTCAGCTTTCTCCTTAGTATTCCTGCCAGCTTGGGCGCTGGGCTGTATGCCGCGCTCGACACAGGGGCCTACGCCTCACCCGAATCGGTGGTCGCCTTGCTCGTAGCCGCTGTCGTCGGATTCGCCACGATAAAGGCGCTGATGCGCGTCGCAAACAGGTTCGATTTCGGATGGTTCGTCCTCATAGTCGGCATTGCGATAGTCGTGGGCGGAATCGTGGGCATCGGATTTTAGAGGCGGTTTTTACTATCGTCTCCTGCCTTTCCTGAACCCTAGTGGGATATTCGCATGTAATTTTAGCAGTACGCTAACTGTCAATTAACTCCTTGTTAAACCCTCGTTTACAGAATGGGGTTAAAGTTTTCTCGAGCTAAAAGCTGGAGGAAAACATACATCGAATGTATTCCCGACTGCCGCGCCGAAATGACGCCGAATGCGTATGGCTGTTCGCCTGAACGGGCGCGTTAATTGATTGTTAATTATATTTTCACAGATCGTTAACTGAAGGTAAGTAAAATCGCGGAGGCAATTTTCATAACCATGACAAGCAACAGACAGATTATCAGAGCAGGCATACCGATGTTTTTGGCGCTGTCGGCTGTTTTCGCAATGCTGCTGCTGGCGGCGTGCAGCACGGACAACGAGACGGATGTGCCTGAACTTACAGTGTCGGACACGCCGGCAGCAGCTGTGACTGAAGAGCAGGCTGTACAGCTCGACGAAATGACAGGCACGATAGAGATAGACGGCTCTTCCACAGTATTTCCTATCACCGAAGCGGTTGCCGAGGAGTTTCGCAGGGTTGCTCCGGATGTTCAGGTCAATGTCGGCGTCTCTGGCAGTGGCGGTGGATTCAAGCGGTTCATTGTCGGCGAGATCGATATCTCCGACGCATCCCGCCCGATAAGTGACGCCGAAGCTGCCAGGGCTGAGGAGAATGGCATCGAGTACTATGATTTTCTCGTTGGCGTGGACGGCCTTTCCGTGATAGTTAGCCCCCAAAACGACTTCGTGGACTGTCTCAGCGTCGCTCAGCTCAACGAGCTGTGGAAGCCAGATAGCAGGGTGGACAGCTGGGACGATCTCGACCCCAGCTGGCCGGATCGTAAGATAAACTTGTATGGCCCCGGCACGGACTCCGGCACATTCGACTACTTCACGGAAGAGATAAACGGAGAAGCTCAGGTATCTCGCGCGGATTACACTGCGTCTGAGGATGACAATGTGCTGGTGCAGGGCGTGAATGGGGACCGCAACAGTCTTGGCTACTTCGGCTATGCGTACTATTCGGAGAATGCGGACAAGCTGAAACTGGTTGGTGTGGATAGCGGCGCGGGCTGCGTCGAGCCATCACTGGAGGCCATAGAATCTGGCGATTATAGTCCGCTGTCTCGTCCGCTGTTCATCTATGTCAGCAAGTCGAGCTTGGAGAGGCCTGAGGTCGCGGCGTTCGTAGAGTTCTACATGGAGAACGGCAGGGAACTCACTCGTGAAGTTGGTTATGTGCCGCTGTCTCAGCAGGCATACGATGACAACGCCTCGCAGGTGGGGAAGTAATGTAAAGGGCTCGAAGGTGGGCTTGTTCTCCGAGCCCGCGCGGGTTCGAGCGGCTGTGGAAACGGCGGCTTGCAGTAATTAGCGGGGTGGCGCGTCTGGCAAGGATTGGATGCCCCACCTCCATCGAAAATATCTTAAAGAAACTTATTGTCTTGCACTATCTCAGCGTAACTTAGTTATAGGGAGACTAAAATATGGAGACGGCAGCGCCCGGGCGACGAGAGATCGATTCTACTTCGTTCTCTAAAGTCGCCTCCGGCAGATTCCGCCGCAGGCGCGGCGTGTCTTTGGAAAGCCGCGTCTTGTGGTGGGTATTCTTCCTCTGCGCGATGCTGTCCGTAGTAACCACTGTCACAATCGTATTCAGCCTGCTCAGTCAGGCTGTCGGTTTCTTCATGGAAGTCAGCGTGTGGGAGTTTTTCACAGGCACACGCTGGACGCCGATTCTCAAACCGCGTTCCTATGGTGTATTGCCGTTGATCAACGGCACACTTCTGGTGGCGTTCCTCGCGGCTCTTGTCGCGCTCCCAGTGGGTCTGGCGACGGCTATTTTCCTTGCGGAGTATGCCCCTGACAAGGTTCGCAGGGTTGTAAAGCCCACGCTGGAGGTGCTGGCCGGCGTTCCGACGGTGGTTTACGGCTACTTCGCGCTCACATTCGTTACGCCACAGCTTCAGCGCTTCTTCCCTGACATGATCGTGTTCAACGCGCTCAGCGCAGGCGTGGTCATGGGTATAATGATAATTCCGATGGTATCTTCGCTCAGCGAGGATGCGATGATGAGCGTCCCGCGCTCGCTGCGACAGGCGTCGTATGCGTTGGGCGCGACCAAGCTGGAGACCAGCTTGAAAGTGGTGGTTCCCGCCGCGTTGTCTGGTATCGTAGCATCGTTCATACTCGCCATATCCCGCGCCGTGGGCGAAACGATGCTGGTTACGATCGCCGCGGGCGCGACGCCAAGGATGACGGCCAATCCGCTGGAAAGCGTACAGACGATGACGGCTTACATCGTGCAGCTCGCCTTGGGCGAAGCCCCGCATGGCTCCATCGAATACAACACTATCTTCGCCGTTGGGATCGTGCTGTTCACGATGACGCTCGGCATGAATCTTCTTGGGCATTGGGTTGTCCGACGCTGGAGACAGGCTTACTAACATGACTTGCGACTGATGACTTGAGATTGGCCTTGAGATTGGCAAAGAGAACGCAGCGCGAACATCCTTCGATCTTGCGCGGATCGTTCGGACTATAAGAATAGCCACACACGAATTACAGTAATGGCAGGTTCAGAGATGGCCCTAACCGGCGGGAACTTCAATCCTAGGCTGGCGCGCCGTAAGAAGATCGGCGCAATCTTTTACTTCGTATTCCTGCTTGCCGTTATGGTGGGCATTATCAGCCTTCTGGTACTGCTGACGCAGATACTGATAGAGGGGCTGCCGTGGCTGAGTCTGAACTTCGTCACGAACTATCCGTCGCGTCATCCGGAGATTGCCGGCATACGCTCCGCTATGATGGGAACTATATGGGTGATGGCGCTGACTGCGATTTTCACCGTTCCTATCGGTGTCGGCGCGGCGATTTATCTGGAGGAATATGCGCCTCGAAACCGTCTGACCCAGCTCATCGAGATAAACATATCGAATCTGGCGGGGGTGCCGTCCATAGTGTACGGACTGCTCGGCTGGGCGCTGTTCGTTCAGTTCATGTCTATGGGACGGGTGGTGCTGGCAGGGGCGCTCACGCTGTCGCTGCTGGTGCTTCCTATAGTGATTCTGGCATCGCGCGAGGCGATAAGGGCCGTTCCGAACGAATACAGGCTCGGCGCGTTCGCTCTGGGCGCGGACCAGTGGCAGGTAGTAAAAGGCGCTGTTCTGCCGTCCGCCATACCGGGCATCTTGACTGGGACGATACTGGCGCTATCCCGCGCTATCGGCGAGGCGGCGCCGATAATCGCAATCAGCGCGCTCGTCTATCTTACTTTCGTTCCGAGTGACCCATTCGATCAGTTCACCGTAATGCCGATACAGATATTCAACTGGATCGGACGCCCTCAGGACGATTTCCAATCACTCGCCGCCGCGGGAATCATCGTGCTGCTTGCCATACTGCTTACAATGAATGCGCTTGCTGTAATATTGAGAAATAAGTATCAGGCAAGGACGGAGAACTGAAGTGAACGGCGATGCTCCTATATTCGAGGTTTCCGGCCTCGATCTGTATTATGGGCCGTTTCAGGCGCTCAGAAACATCGACATGAGGATAAGACGATATGCCATCACCGCGCTGATAGGGCCGTCCGGATGCGGCAAGAGCAGCCTCCTTCGATGTTTCAACCGTATGAACGATCTGATACCGTCCGCTCGGATAGAGGGCGAAATCTTATTCGAAGGCTCCAACCTGTACCATTCCGGCGTCGATGCTACTGAGATAAGATCGCGCATCGGTATGGTCTTTCAGCGACCGAACCCGTTTCCGAAGTCTATCTATGACAATGTGGCGTTCGGGCTGAAGATAAACGGATATTTGGGCGATATGGATGAGGCGGTAGAACGCTCGCTGAGACAGGCGGCTCTTTGGGATGAGGTGAAAGATCGTCTCAAATCCAGCGCGCTGGATCTCTCCGGCGGACAGCAGCAGCGTCTATGCATTGCGCGGGCTCTGGCAGTCGAACCCGAAGTCATTCTCATGGACGAGCCCGCCTCCGCGCTCGATCCTATCGCCACGCTTGCCATAGAGGAGCTGGTTCATGAGTTGAGCGAACATTATACAATCATAATAGTCACTCACAACATGCAGCAGGCGGCGCGCGTTTCGGACGAAACCGCTTTCCTGATGGTATCGGATGATCGTTCTGGTTACCTCGTCGAACATGGGGAGACTAGCCAGATTTTCACTACGCCTAAGAACGAACGCACCGAGGCGTATATAACGGGAAGGTTCAGTTAGAGCGGGAATCCGAGAATCGGGGGCAGAACCCGCAAACCCATTAAAACCAACTTAGGAGGAGAGGAGCAGTCTCCCATGCCTCGATCTGAATTCGATAGAGACCTGCGTGAACTGCAGGATGATTTGCTGACTCTGGGCGGTATGGTGGAGAAAGCTATTGCCAAATCTTTGGACGCGCTGAAGAATCGCGATTTGGAGCTGTCCGCTGAGGTCGTTCAGGAAGACGACGCGATAGACGAGAAGCGTTTCGCGCTGGAGGAGAAGTCGATAGACCTTATCGCTACTCAGCAGCCGCTCGCCGGAGACCTGCGCATTCTGATAACGGTGTTGCATGTTGCCGTCGAGTTGGAGCGTATGGGCGATTATGCGGAGGGTATCGCCAAGATCAGCATTGCGATGGGCAACGAGCCGCCGCTTAAGCCTCTCATAGATGTTCCGCGTATGGGGGAGAGATCGATGGACATGCTCCGCCGCAGTTTGGATGCATTCGTCAACCGTGATGTGGAGGCGTCGTACCAGATATGTCAGGACGATGACGAGGTGGACGCGCTGTATGAGCAGATATATCGTGAGCTGCTGACCTACATGATGTCTGACCCAAGCACGATACGGCGGGCGACATATTTGCTCTGGGTTGCGCACGACATCGAACGAATAGCTGACCGCACTACTAACATAGCGGAGCGCGTCATATTCCTCGTTACAGGTCGTCTTACGGAGACGGGAGTTTCGATGTATTAGCGGTACTGGTATTAGCGCGTGTTGCTCGGATTGTCGGCGGTGTCTTAGCTGCTGCCACCGCTCTGTACTGAGCGGAACGGATATACCCAGCTTGCGAGAGATCTAGGATTGCGCGATTGTATCCATAGCTTGCCGCGCCCGGAGAATCGCAGCAATAGCTGGTCAGAGAACAGGAATGAGCGGATACTGCGTCCTTTTGTGATGCTGTAGATTAGCGACGGTTCCCAAGCCACGGCGTGGCCGTTGTCCACAATGTAGGATCCGTCCACCTCCACTGTTTCTACATCGCCGTAGGAGTTGAAGAAAAGCATCCCGCTGCCTGACGCGCGCAGAATGAACATTCCCTCGTTGAACAGCCCTCTCAGTCCCTGAAAGCTGGAATCGATTTTGACACCCTCTTCGGATGCGAGATAGGCGTTTTTTTCCAGCATTAGATCGCCGTTTGCCATGTCGTAGGGAACTATGTCTCCCGGCTGTCCGGGGGCGAGTCCGACTAGCCCCTGTCCATCGCGCGATGAGAAGGTGTTCTGGAAGAAGCTCTCTCCGCCGAGCGCGGATCTACGAAGTCCGCTGAGTACGCCGCCGCGCGTGGATGTGGATATATCGATGTTGTCGCTCATCCATGCCATCGCGCCTGATTCGGCCACGATGGTCTCTTTTGCATCGAGCGTAACCTCTAGCAGGCTGTAGCTTGGCTGAGTTTTGATATCGTAGTCCACTTCAAGAACTCCTGGGCGGCATCAGCCCGCCGAGTGTCTGCCCGAACTGTTTGGGATTGTGGCTTTGCGCATATATGACGCCGCTGCCGCGAAACTTCAGCACTAGGCCCTCACTGGATAGAAACGATTGCAGCCAGCTGCTTCCCGCTTTTCCCACCTCGTAGGAGAGCGAGTCGGAGAAGGCGACGACATGGCCTGTATCTACTGTGAGCGCGCCATCCACTTCGATCTGCTGAATATGTCCGAATGCGCTGACGACCAGTTCGCCTGCTCCTTCTACGCTCAAGAAGGAGAGCGATTCGCCTGACATCATTCCGCGCATTCCTTGAAACTGGGTGTCTATGCTGAGACCGTCGGACGAGCCGAGATAGCTGCCGCCGGCGCATAGCCAGCGTTCGCGGCCTGAGCATTCGATTATCGCTAAGTCTCCTGCCAGAGTGGGGGCGAGGCCAACCTCGCCGGGCTTGTCATCGTTGGTAGAGTATGTGGAGAGGAAGAAGCTCTCGCCCGCTATCATGCGGCGCAGGCCTCCGAACAGCCCGGCAGAACCGCCTGCGCGAGTAGTTACATCTATATCTAAATTACTCGAAGCGCGGAACATCGCGCCCGCTTCCGAGATGAACCGCTCGGACGGCTCCAGTTCGATCATTATCGATCTGTACGAACCCTGCTCGGATATACTGTATCTGGGCATATGTAGGCCCCCGCGCGTGTATTTTAGAGAAGACTCGACCCCGATATATTAGATATATTACTTGAACGGTGTTAGCCAGCCAGCCAGCGATGGCATCGTGCGCGTTTGGAGATATACATTTCCAGTCCCGCTAAAGCGCATCGCCAAACCTTCGCCGGACAGCAGCGTACTTTTGAGACCGCCCATGCCTCTGATGGTGTAATCCAAAGTCGGCTCCCACGCGACGACATGGCCTGTATCGACGGTTAGGGAGCCATCGACCTGTTTTTCGATCAGCGCGCCATATGTATTGAAGAACAGGTCTCCGTGTCCTGCGCATTCGATGAAGAATAGGCCTTCGCCGGAGAAAGCCGATCTGAGACCGCCGAACTTCGTTCTGAGCTGAATGCTTGGTGAGCAGGCAAGGAAAGAACCGCCTGTTAATGTGAGGGGGTTATCCAACATTGGATAGTGGGTGATCATTCCCGGCATGCGGGGGGATATGGTCAACTCGCCGCCGTTTGGGTGGCTGAACTCTCCCACAAACAGCGACTCTCCGCCGCCGATCTTTCGCATCAGCGCGCGGGTGAAACCGCCAAGAAGCAAAGCTCTTACCTGCATATCAGCAGACATCCACGCCATCGCGCCACCTTCGGCGATGAAGCTCTCTCCCGGAAACAGTTCGACAGTCAAATGTCCGTAGTCGGGGTTGCCGTGCAGCGTAAAATCCAATGTGAGAGGCTCCTGCTGATGCTGCTGCGAATCATATCAGCTTAGTGGTGTGCATACAATCGAAGCGGCAGACATGCCTAAAGTGGGCGAATAGCAAAAGAGATTGGCTAATTCATGGATGCCTCTCGTATGCACTTTTCTAGTCAGGGCTGCAGCTCAGCAGCTCAAGCGTTCTCCTTGTTTCGATAGTTTGGATAATCCTGATTTATTAGCTAATCTGCGTTAGTATAGACATGATATGGTCTCTTTGAGGGAGGGAAGCCCTATGAAATACGATGTCATCGTTGTGGGAGCTGGGTCTGCTGGAGCGGCTGCCGCGTCCAGATTGTCTGAGGATCCATCGAAGTCGGTTCTGCTGCTGGAGGCGGGGCCGGACTATCCTGATTTCGATACGCTGCCGGAAGAGCTGAAGCAGGGCTATGCCACCGGAACCGATATTATGGTGAGCGATGATCACAACTGGCAGTTTACCGGCAAGGCCAACGATGTTGCGGAGCCGATGTTGGTGCCGCGCGGAAAGGTTACCGGAGGCACCAGCGCCATCAATGGCCAGGTCTTTTTGCGCGGCCTGACCCACGATTTCGAGGATTGGGCGAATTATGGCAATAGTGAATGGCGGTTCGAGAATGTGCTGCCGTTCTTTCGCAATCTCGAGACGGATACGGACTTCCATGATGATTTTCACGGTACTGACGGTCCGATAATCTGTCACCGTTTTTCGAGAGACAGCTGGCTGCCGGCTCAGACGGGGTTCTACAACGCCTGCATCGACGCAGGATTCCCCGAAGTGGCTGATTTCAATCAGCCGGACGCTCACGGAGTCGGGGCCATTCCGTGCAACAACCCGGATGGCATCCGCTGGAGTACGAATCTCGGATATCTGAGTCAGTCGCGGCATCGCCTGAATCTGACGATTAGGGCCAACTGCATGGCGCATCGCATCATATTCGACGGTAAACGCGCAGCTGGTATCGAGGTCGAGAGCGGGGGAGATAAGTTCGTCGTCGAGGGTGAACAGATAGTCCTCAGTGGAGGCTCTATTGCCAATCCGCAGCTGCTGATGCTGTCTGGCGTTGGACCCGCAGACCATATCCGTGACTTCGGCATCCCCGTCGTCCATGACTTGCCCGGCGTCGGCCGCAACTTCAGCGATCATCCGCTCATATTCATCACGGCCAAGGTCAAAGAGGGCGTCGAGCTGGACGGACTCGCGCCCAGGCTTCAGGTTGGATTGCGATACACTGCCGCTGGCTCTAGTCGCCCGAACGACATGATGATGTGGATGCAGTCTTTTGCCTCCGAGCGTATCAACCGTGGAGGCGAGCGGATGGAGCCGCTAGGTATCAGGATAACTGGCTCGATATATCTCGCCGCAAGCAAGGGCAGGATAACGCTAACATCCATAGATCCGCGTGTTCAGCCTTTTTTGGATTATCACCTGCTCGAAGATCCGGAGGATAGGCGGCGTATGCGTGAGGCGGTCAGGCTGGCAGTCTCGATTTTCGAGCATCCGGACCTTGCATCCATGCTGGAGAAACGGATAGAGCCGCTGGATTCCGACCTAGAATCGGACGACGCGCTGGATCGGTGGATGTTGCGGGAGGTTACGACGGGGCAGCATCTGACGAGTACCTGTCGTATGGGGCCGGAGTCCGACCCGCTTGCAGTCGTCGATCAGCGACTGCGCGTACACGGTATTGAGGGTCTGCGAATCGCCGATGCGTCGGTGATGCCCGATACCGTCCGCGCCAATACCAATGTCACCACTATGATGATTGGTGAGCGGCTGGCGGATTTCGTGAAGAACGATTCTTCCGACTAATGTTGTATAATGTGCCTCGAGTTGGGTGCCTCGGGCGCTCGATTTGCATTCGTAATATGGCAATCTGAGTAGAGAGCGAGCGTTAGATATACAATAGCCAGCTCAGTTAGTTAGCCTAGTCAATCCGAAAAGTCGTGCGATCATGAAACTTTATAGTATGGAGGCAGTGATATGGTACAGCAGCAGGCCGCGATTCTTAGGCCGGAAACCATGGTCGAGGAGTTCCGCAAGAACGGCGTTACACATGTCGTGACTATTCCGGACTCGGAGACGAATTATCTGTATGAGCTTATGGAACAGCAAGAGTGGCTGGAGGTGGTTCCTGTCTCGCGCGAGGGCGAGGCGTGGGGGACTGCTATGGGTCTCAACATTGCCGGCAAGGTGCCGGTGGTGCTGGTTCAGAACACCGGTATGCTAGAGTCTGGCGACTCCATTCGCGGCATGGCGATAGACGCTGGTTTTCCGCTGGTGATGGTCATAGGCTATCGCGGCTGGACGCGGCGCGGCGTTATTACCGACTCCGTAGCGAAATATACCGAGCCGTTCTTGACAGCCTTCGGCATCAATTACTATCTGGTCGAGCAGAATGAGGATGGGGAACGCATCTCCGTAGCTTTCGACGAGGCGCGGGCGACTAGCCGTCCGGTTGCCATCCTCGTTGGCGACGAATACCACGGTTTCAATCGATAGAGTAGAGCGTTCTCTGACACTCTTCCCCCGATGACATTACACAGCAGGAGTTCTCACATTGATCGATGCGAAAGAAGTATTCAAGGCATTTCAAGAACATCGCGGTGACGCCATAGTCTCGGCGACAGGCACCGCAGGCCGGCACTGGCGCGATTTCAGCGAGAACGAGCGGCGCGATGTCTCGCTTGGCGGCGCGATGGGGCAGACGACATCCGCCGCGCTCGGACTTGCGCTCGGCCTGCCCGATGAGAAGATAGTGCTGTTCGACGCCGAAGGCTCGCTGCTGATGAATCTTGGCGCGATAGCATCCATAGCAGGTATGAAGCCCGCCAACTTCTATCACTTTCTGCTCGACAACGAGTGCTACGCCACGACCGGCGGCCAGCCGGTGCCTAATTCGCAGGATATCGACTATGCGATGATGGCTAAGGGCGCAGGCTATGCCGCGGCATACAACTTCGATGATCTCGAAGAGTTCAGCACCAGCGTTGGCGAGATAATGCAGCAGGAAGGCCCCGTGTTTGTCGCTATAAAGGTCGTCCCGGAAGTGGAGAACGCGCCCATCGGCCTGCGCGAGCGACGCCCGACACGAGGGCGTGGCGAAACCATCAGCACCCTACGCGAAGAGCTTGGAATAGTCTGACGAATATACCAGAGAAACGGATCGGGGGACTGGACTCTATCTATTGCGAAGAGCTGATCCCGGCGAGCTGGAATGACTGCATCGGCGACAGCAATCACTAGATCACACAGACTGGCTGCCTAGTCTGGCTGTATCTGGACTAGGCGGTTAATGCGGGTAAGAGCTGGTCAGCATTCCAGCCGAAAGTACGCATAGAAGGAAAAGTATGAAAGGCAACGAGATAATCAATACTGACGATGTGATGAAGTTTTTAGATGATGGTGAGTCCATACTTGCGGTCGCTGCTAACAAGCGCGGCGATTTCGGTGTCGCAACCGACAAGCGCGTTCTCATAATTGGTCGCTCTGCGTTTGGTCGCAAAATGAAACTGTCGAAAAACCTCCAGTATGAGCAGATTCACACGATCGAGTCCTCTACTAAAGTATTCGAGCCTCCGATAACGATAATCACTAGCGAAAAGAAGGTCATACTTTTCGTTCGCAAGAGCATGGTACCTCACTTTGTCGAGACCATCGAAGCGCGGATTACTGACACTAGGTTGCCAGACGAGTCAGCCAAAACCCAAGTCAATAAGGAATTGGTCTCACTGACTAGTGAAGAAGCGCGGATAGACAAAGAATGGCTAGATGCGATCCCCGAAGGGTGGCGCGCTTTTGGCAAAGACGAAAACGCCAGCATGGGCGAACGGCGCGTAGTCAGAACGATGCTCGACGAAGACGAACATATCGAGAAGATGATTCGGTGTAGGTTCGGTGATGGTCGAGTGTCTGCTGGCAACACCGGCGTCGGTATAACTACTAACAAGCGCGTGCTGTTCGTCGATAAGGGCATCATCCGAGTTGAAATAAGAGAGATGCGTTACGGGCGCATTGACTCCATCACTTCCGCCAGTGGAGCAATTGATACCGATCTGCATATCTATGGCACCGGTAACGCCGTCATCAAGGTCAACGACATTTATCCTAGAGAATCGGCCAAAGTATTCGCAGATTCTATACGGAGACATATCGACGACGAGACTGTCCCAGCGGTTACTAGTTCGCCCGTAGCGACAGTCAGTGTCATGGCTGAACTAGCGCAGGCAGCGAGTCTGTATCGAGATGGGATTCTTACCAATGAAGAGTTCTCTGCTGTGAAAGAGCGGATACTAGCAATGAAATAATGACGCAGACTCACAGCATATAGAATATAGACCTGTAATATCTATAGACGGCACGATGGCGACGCCTTTCGCCGATGGGCAATAGTCGATAGACAGCAGTCCCCTTACGAGAAGAGCTACGACGAACAGATGACTCCGGCAGATATTAAATCGCGCGCCCGCGGATGTATGCTAGGCCAGCTCGCGGGAGACGCATTGGGGTCTCTGGTGGAGTTTATGACGCCGCAATCTATTTCTCGGCTGTATCCTGAGGGCGTTCGAGATCTTCGAGATGGCGGCTCATTCAACACCATTGCAGGGCAGCCTACAGACGATTCCGAGATGGCTCTGATGTTGGCCCGATCGCTGATCGAACGGGGAGAGTTCGATAGAGAGCATATCAGAGAGGCATATCTATTCTGGCTGTACTCCGAACCGTTCGACTGCGGCGGTACAGTGTATGCCGGCCTGATGGAGAATCCCAACTTGGTGGACAGCCAAGCCAACGGTTCGCTAATGCGTATCAGTCCGCTCGGCATATTCGGGGCGAATTACGCTTCAGATTGCGTATCGGAGTGGGCGGTATTGGACGCTCTGATTACACATCCCAACTCGGTTTGCGTGCAGGCGATGGCGCTGTTCGCAATGTCCATCGCCCACGCCATACGAACTGGATGCGACGGGGCGGAGCTGTATTCCCAAGTTCGGGTATGGGCTGACGATATGAATGTCGAAGATACCCTGTTCGACGCGGTTTTGGGGGCCGCAGACGCGCCGCCCGATGACTATATTACACTGCAGGGGTGGGTACTCGTAGCCTTCCGCAATGCCTTTTGGCAGCTTTTGCATGCGCCTAATCTGGAAGAGGGCGTGATAGACACTGTAATGCGTGGCGGGGATACGGATACCAACGCGGCTATATGCGGCGCGCTGATGGGATCTGTTTATGGACAGGACGCAGTACCGAGCAGGTGGGTCGAGAGGGTTCTCGATTGCCGTCCGGAGGAGGGGCTGGAAGGCGTATTCCAACCGCGTCCAGAAATCTTCTGGCCTGTGGATGCCATCGAACTCGCAGATCGTCTGATATTGCTTGGCGATTCAGAAAGCGGTTTGCTTGGAGCTGGCACAGAATAGATATGATGCGCTAGGGTTTTCCCGTATGTCGCGTGATCTGTAGATGTGTTCACTCACTATATTTGCCCACACTACAGTGTTCGCCCATAATACATAGCCGTTATATGGCAGCAACTGATCTCGGCAGCCATATACTGCCGAGATGTCGCGCGCCGGCTTTGGCGGCTGTGCTTATTTTCTGCGTTTGCACGACACTGTTACCCTGCTCTTGCTCTTACTCCGTTACCTTCCTAGATTCCTAGCAGCCCCTCCAAGTTTCGCCAGAGTATCGCCTCTTTCTCCTCTACGCTCAGGCTTTCCAGCCCCATGATCCACGATACGGGCCAGTCTATGCACATGTCGTAGGGCCAGTCGGTGCCGAACAGCACTCTGTCTGCTCCTACGCGGTCGATGACATACCTGAGCGCTTCTTCGCTATGGGTGATGGTGTCGTAGTAGAAGCGGTCGAGATATGCGCTGGGCGGACTGTCGAGGTTTCCGCGCGCCTCTGGCCGTACCTGCCATCCGCGATCCATTCTGCCGATGCCGAAGCAGGTGTAGCCGCCGGCGTGGGAGAGGCATATACGCAGGTCTGGGCAGGCGTCCATTACGCCGCCGTACACTAGGGCGGCGAAGGTTACTGCCCTGTCTGCGAGATTGCCTATGGTGTTGGGCAGATGGTATCGGTTCGAGCGAGGGCTGACGACGGTCGGGCCGCCTTGGTGGATTAGTACGAAGGCGCCCAGACTTTCAGCCGCTTTCCAGAACGGCATGAACTCCGGCTCGTCGAATGTGCGCCCGTTTACATGGTCTCCGATCATCGCGCCTTTCAGCCCGAGATCGCATACGCTTCGTTCCAGCTCTGCGACGGCTGTGGGAACATCCTGCATCGGGAGCGTGGCGAGTCCGGCGAATCTGTCCGGATGGTCAGCTGCCAGCTGCGATACATAGTCGTTGCAGTCGCGCGCCATAGCTGCGGCAGCGTCCGCCTCTCTGTCATAGCAGTACAGCACGGCGTTCGTAGAGAGCACCTGTACATCGACGCCCAGCGAGTCCATATCTGCCAGCCGTTCGGAGGGTGTCCAAGTCGTGCGCGGGTTGTGCAGATGCGCGGGGACGGCTCCCGCCGTTATGCCGTGCCAGTCTTCGCCAGCGTTCATGGCGTCGATGAAAGCCTGCGGCGATATGTGAGCGTGAATGTCTATTGCGCGCATGAGGATTCTCTCTTTCTCGTATCTCTAATTTTTCTTTCTCAATGATATTCGTTCGATAGATGGAGATAGATGGATAGGTGAGAGGGTTCTTATCGCGGAGGGCTGATCAGCGTTACGCCGCCATCGACTGGGAAGTTGACGCCTGTCACCCATCGCGCTTCGTCGCTGGCGAGATAGACAGCGGCCCAGCCGATGTCCCATGGACTACCCTCGATTCCGAGTGGAGAGGACGCCCGCCGCGTTTCTCGCCGTTCCGCCGACATGCCGGGCGCGACCATGGATGAGAATACAGGGCCGGGCAGAATGCAGTTGACGCGAACGCCTTCTGCCGCGTGATCGACCGCCATTCCCTGCGTCAGCGCCATGACGCCGCCTTTAGACACTGTGTATGCGGTCAAACCTCGCGGCCGTATGGCCGAAATGGAGGATATGTTAATGATTGAACCTCCACCGGTTGCCGCCATTGCTGGGATTGCATATTTGCTCATCAGCATCATGGATTTGATATTGACCTTCATTACGCGGTCCCACTCGTCCGAGTCTGCCTCTACGACGGTGCCTCGACCTCCGATGCCGACATTGTTATGCAGGATGTCTAGCCGTCCGTAACGGCTCAGTGCGGTATCTATAATCTCGCGGCATGTATCCTGCGATGTTACATCGCCGATGAAGGCGGATGCGCTGCCGCCGTCCGCTTCTATCATACTCAGCGTGCGTGCGACGCGCTTTTCTTCGGTATCGACTAGCAGCGTATCCGCCCCTTCGCGCGCGAACAGCGCGGCGGCAGCCTGCCCGTTCCCTATGACATTCGCGTCCGCTCCCGCGCCTGTTACTATGGCAACCTTCCCAGCAAGGCGAGGCCGTCTTTCTATCGGAACAGTCATTATATCCAAGTCCCCCTTTTCGAGAGTGAATCGTCGCAGTGCCGTGACAGCAGCGAATTGGATTGTATCACCTATTACTATTGTGAGACGCGGTGTTCGCGGGAACGCTCGCCGCTCGTACACGCTCCACCTGTTGGCGTTCTGATACTCGGCGTCTGTGATGCTCAACTCGCAGACTATGCAGGCGCGCTAGACGATGTTATATTAGCTTTAGGATGGTCTATTTGGGGATCGAGCTTAATAGCATCACTTATTCTGACGATTCGGGGGCCAGAAATCTCTAGCTGATACCGAAATAACACGGCGATAGGGAGGCAGATATGACTACTGCGGTGACAGACCTGCAGCTGATTGCTCATCTCACGCGGCGCGCGGGTTTTGGAGCGAGCCGAGAGCAGCTGGAAAGATACGCCGAGATCGGATATGACGCAACGGTCGATGAGCTGTTGAACCCGGCCAGCCGGGATTCGATGTCCGACCACCTGATCAGACGCTATCACCATGAGCAGTCGGGGATGATGGGACAGCTCAGCCCCGGCTCTTATTGGATATACAAGCTGGCGACTTCCACCGACCCATTGCAGGAGAAGATGGCTCTGTTCTGGCACGGTATCTTTGCAACCGGGTATCCGAAGATAACGCAGGGCAAGGTGCTGAGCGACCAGATCAGAATGTTTCGTCGGTACGGTATGGGCAGCTTTCGGAAGTTGCTGACGGAGCTGGCGAAAGACCCGGCTATGATTGTCTGGCTGGACAACCATGACAATCACAAGGGAGCGATCAACGAAAACTTCGGCAGGGAGTTGCTGGAGTTGTTTTCGATGGGCGTCGGCAATTACAGCGAGGATGATATCAAGGAGGCGTCTCGCGCCTTCACCGGTTGGACGATTGGCAATGCCGAGTATATGTCGCTGCGCGCCGAGCGCGATTCTATCTGGCCCTATGGCCGCATCGCATGGCATTTCCGATTCGACTCCGACGATCACGATGCCGGCGAAAAGGAGTTCCTAGGGCACAGAGGCAATCTCACAGGAGAGGAGATCGTCGATATAATCTGTAAGCAGGAAGCGGCAGCGAGGTTCATATCTCGACATATGTACCACTTCTTCGTCGCCGATGAACCGCCCGTCCCGCAGTGGCCCTATGTCGAGCCGCAAGACCCGGAGGCGATAGATATTCTATCTAAAGCCTACTTCGAGGGTGACGGCGATATTAGCCATATGCTGCGTGTGCTGTTCACATCGGATTTCTTCAAGTCTCAGGATTCGTGGTACGCGCGCGTCAAGAGCCCGGCGGAGCTGGTTGCGGGTGTCCTGCGGCTGACCGAAGAGTTCCGACGACCAAAACGGCAGATCGTCGAACGCCAGCAGCAGATGACATGGATGGGGCAGTATCTCATCAACCCGCCTTCCGTAGAAGGATGGCATGAGGGGTTGGAATGGATAGATACTGGCACTTTCGTCGAGCGGCTGAACTTTGCTTCTAGTCAGCTGGGCAATACCGCGCATCCTGGTATTCGCTCTCTCATCGAGCGGGTGGCTACGAACGGAGGTTCCGCTGTCGCCCCGTCCACCCTCGTGGATCGCTGTCTGGACGAGATAGGCATGCTCTCCATCTCGGATGAGACGCGAGCCGGTCTGATCGCGTATGCGTCGGCGGGCGGCGACCTGATCGCCAACCCTGAGCTGGACGCAGAGACTGAGCAGCGCATTGCGCAGCTGCTCCAGATGATAGCCGCTACACACGAGTTTCAGCGAGCATAGGCGCGCGCTGCCTCTGAGTGTTGCGTGTCTTGAAAGGGGGTGGAGAGCCATGACTACGCTCGAAACGATTCGACAAGAGATGGTGTACAGCCACACCATCGGCCTATCGACTATGGAGGGACGGGGGTTTTACTATCCCGTAGATACGCTCTGCGGCAACGATGGCAGACTGTACACGATAAGCCGCTCGTTAGAGGGAGATACGCGCGGTGTTCGCGTGACGGTCTATGATATTGACAGTGAGTACTACGGCACCTTTGCGTCTTATGGCGAGGACGCGGGACAGTTCATATGGCCTGTCGCCATCGCGCAAAACAGCGTTGGTCATATCTATATTAGTGACGAGGATAAGAACATCGTCACCGGTTTCGACGCTTCCGGAAGCGTCGTTCATCATTGGGGTGAGACTGGCAGCGCGCGTGGACAGCTGGACGGCCCGGCAGGGCTTGCGTTCGACGCGGACGATCGTCTGTATGTCGCGGATCAGCACAATCACCGTATCCAAGTGTTCGCTTCCGATGGCGAGCTGCTGGACTGTTTTGGGGCGCACGGCTCGGCGGCTGGAGAGTTTAGCCTGCCATGGGGCGTCTCTGTCGGGCCGGATGACTGCTTGTATGTCGCCGATTGGCAGAACGACCGCGTACAGAAGCTGACGCTAGATGGTGAGTTCGTCGCGGTGTTTGGAAGCTCCGGACGCGGCGAGGGACAGCTATTCAAGCCGTCTGGCGTGGCGGTGGATACCGAAGGTTGTGTCTATGTCGCCGACTGGGGCAACGAGCGTGTCGTGGTGTTCGATGCGGATGGCCGCCAGATTCAGAGCATGCGCGGGGATGCCACCGATTCCAAATGGGCGGATGCGTTTTTATCTATCAACCGTGAAGAGGCCGCCGCCAGATCGCGCGCCAATTTGGAATTGGAGATGGACTTCTTCATAGATGACCCGCATGAAGAGTCTTCCCACATCGAGAAATACTTTTGGGCGCCTACATCCGTCAAGCTGGATGCCGAAGGCCGTATGTATGTTACCGAAAGCAACCGACACCGGGTTCAGATATATCGGCCAGCATGTGACTGAGAGGCATCTTTTTAGTTCCGGCGGCTCATCGCGACGGCTCATCACGATGGTGAATGCGCTGTTGGTGGTTGCACTGTCGATAATTATGCTGTCATAGGCCATCGGCTTAGCAAGAAGAGGGGAGCAATACTATGGCTACGACTAACGGGAACGGCCACGACAAGACGGTGGTTGTGCTTCAGCTGAGCGGCGGCAATGACGCGCTGAACACTGTCATCCCATACGGCGATGATCTCTATTATGACCATCGCCCCTATCTCGGCATCCCCCAGGAAAAAGTGCTGCACTTAGATAACAAGCTGGGGTTGAACCCGGCGATGGTCTCCATGAAATCGCTTTGGGATGAGGGTAAAGTCGCGGTCATCAACGGCATTGGATACCCCAGCCCGAACAGGTCGCACTTCCGCTCGATGGATGTTTGGCATACCGCCCAGCCTGCGGATGTCGCCCCTGAAGGCTGGCTCGGCCAGGCTATTCGAGACCTCGACCCGCGTGGGGAGAATGTCGTAACCGGAGTCAACTTCGGCAGAGGATTGCCGCGCGCTATGTATGCGAAGGATGTTCCCGTCGCCTCTGTCGGCAACCTCGAGACCTATGGCTTGATGCCGGATATTCAGGAGGAGTCCGCGCGCAAGCTCGCGCTCGAAGCGTTCTCTCAGATATACGGCGGCTCCGGAAAAGACACCATATCGCAGTTCATAAGCCAAGTGGGCATGGATGCGCTAAAGGGCGCAGATATACTGCGAACCGCTCCGAACTCATACTCTTCCAGCGTCGAATATGCCGATACGCCCATCGCGCAGAACATGAAGGGTATCGCCCAGGTGATGTTCGCGGATGTCGGGACACGCGTTTTCTATACGCAGCATGGCAGCTTCGACACTCATGCCAACGAGCTCGCCGCGCACGCCAAACTGTGGGGCGATGTATCCACCGCCGTCGCAGACTTCATGGATGATCTCAAAGAACACGGCAGAGACAAGGATACGGTCGTGTTGATGTTCTCCGAGTTCGGGCGTCGCATCAACGATAATGGCGCGGGAACCGATCACGGCTCTGGCGGAGTCGCGTTCGTTATCGGCGGCGATGTGAACGGCGGCCTCTACGGAGACTTCCCGTCGCTTCGCCCTGAAGACCAGCTGGAGGGCGATATGCACTTCAGTAACGATTTCCGCATTACATATTCGACCATCCTAGATCGCTGGCTCGGACTCGACCCGGTTCCGATCACCAACGGCAGCTTCGAGCAGTTCGACTTCATTCGGAACTAGCGTTCCGGTTCTATATCCGGAACTAGCGTTCCGGTTCTATATCCGGAACTAGCGTTCCGGTTCTATATCCGGAACTAGCGTTCCGGTTCTATATCCGGAACTAGCGTTCCGGTTCTATATTATGAGAAGGGGCGGAGGTTCTACGAACCTCCGCCCCTGCCTTTATCCATCTGCCAAGCGTTCTCTTAGTCGGAGCGCGCAAGCTGTTTTGGATTTAGTATTAGATTGCCGAATTCGTCCGCTCTCGCTGCGAAGGCGGGGGATATAAGCGTCGTCGCATCCGCCTGCTCCACGATTGCGGGGCCGTCGATATTCGTTCCAGTGGCGATGTGTTCCCGGAGATATACCGGCGTATCTGCATATCCAGTCTCTCTGGAGAACATCGTCTGCCGAATGGAGACAGGCTTGGGCGTTCCCGATTGTGCGCGCGACGATGGCTGAGGCCCGTGGCGGGGCAGGCTGCCCACTGCGGTTACGCGCAGGTTGACCAGCTCCACGCTCTGGCGCGGCAGATCGTATGTGTAAAGCCTGCGGTGCAGTTCGTGAAAGTTATTCTCCATGTCGGCAATCGTTTGCTGCGTAACAGCCCCCGATGGAACATCGACTGTAATTTCCCAGCCCTGATGCTGGTATCGCAGATCTGCGGAGCGTGTTATCTGCCGAGCGTTCTCGGCGACTTGCTGCCGGTCGAGCCACTCCCGCGCCTGCGACTCCAACTGAGCGTAGGAGCGCGCTATATTTTCTACTGAACGCGATTCTGAAGACTCATTGCCGGCCCTATCCCCGTGAACGAAAGTCCGAACATAGTCGTTTCGGAGATCGGTGAATAGGAGTCCGTAGGTGGACAGCACCCCCGGCGTTGGCGGCACTATGATCGTTTGCATTCCCAGAAGCGATGCCAGCGCGCATGCGTGCAACGGCCCTGCGCCTCCGAACGCGATCAGCGCGAAGTCTTTTGGGTCGAGACCTCTTCCGATGGATACTTCTCTCATGGCGCCTGCCATGTTGCCGTCGGCTATCTCGACGACACCGGCGGCGGCGTCTTCGATCGTCATGTTCAGCGGGGCTGCGATAGCGTCTTCGATAGCGCGCCGCGACAGCTCCACATCCAGATGCATTCCGCCGCCGAGCAGGTGATTAGGCAGGTGTCCTAGAATTAACCTTGCGTCCGTCACGGTCGGCTCGCTTCCGCCTCTTCCGTAGCAGGCCGGGCCGGGTTCGGCGCCGGCGCTTTCGGGGCCGACGCGAAGCGCGCCTGTGGTCGATACTCTTGCGACGCTTCCGCCGCCGGCGCCGATCGTAGATATGTCCAGCATCGGCAGGCGAAGCGGCAGGCCTCCGATGCTGCGCTCCACCGTCATCTCAGGGCGACCGTCGCGCACGAGGCATATGTCTGCGCTGGTGCCTCCAACATCCACTGATATGAAGCTGGCTCGTTTCGCGGCGTCAGAGACGCGGTTTGCGCCGATGACGCCCGCCACCGGCCCTGACAGCACCGTGTGAATGGCCTGTCGCGCCGCGAGGTCTGCGCTGGTTACGCCTCCGTTGGATTTCATCACGAACAGCGGCGCGCGCAGCCCCTCGCGCTGAGCCGCGGATTCGAGTCCGCTCAAATAGCGTCCGACACGGGGCATTACATATGCGTTCAGCGTGGTTGCTACTGTGCGTTCGAACTCTCTGAACTGCGGCAGCGCCTCGCTCGAAAGCGAAACAGGGATATTCGGCAGCTCTTCTCGCAATATCTCCGCCGCTCTGCGCTCGTGCGTATCGTTCGCATAGGAATATAGGAAGCAAACAGCCACAGCTTCGATCTCCATATCGCGCAGGGAACGCGCCGCCGCGCGGCAGTCGTCCTCGTCTAGCGCGGTCAGAACCGACCCAGTTCGGTCGAGCCGTTCCGTCACCTCGAATATACGATTTGGAGGCACTGGTCTCTCTGGTTTGACCCAGCCGTAGATATTGTTTCCGCGCGGGATGTCGTGTCTGCCGATTTCTAGTACATACTTGAATCCGCGTGTGGTCAGCAGGCCGATGGTTGCGGGTCTTCGCTCGATGACGGAGTTCGTGGCGATGGTGGTGCCGTGAAACAGACGCGATACTTCATCGGGCGTGGCTTCGGCTGTTTCCAAGCCGCGCCGGATGCCGTCCATGAATCCCTCTGCAGGGTCTGCGGGTGTCGATGGTGTCTTGACAGTCCACAGCTCGCCGCTTTCGGTATTCTGAACGACGATGTCTGTGAATGTGCCGCCTATATCGACTGCGACATAGTATCTGGACATATCTATCCGATCTATCCGAGCGGGGAATAGTCTGTTGGTGTCAGCAGGGAGTTGAACACCCTCGCTACCAGCGCGCCGTCGGCTTCGGATTCTTCCCGAACTCGCGCCCAATCCGGATCTTGTCGGAACGCTGCCCACGCCCGTTCACGGTGCGCTTCGTCCTCGAACGCGATGATGTAGATGAGTCTGTCGGAATAGTCTCCGACCGCCGATGTCCAGTATCCGATGTTTTTGATGCCATGCCGTTCGAAAATCCCCAGTGTGTGATTTCTGAACCTAGAGTTGAGCGCTTCCAGCTTTCCGGGCGCAGCTTCGTAAACGCGGTATTCGTATATCACAGTCTCTTCTCCTTAATATCTGTAGGGTTATTCGCTGTTAATCGCCGGGCATCTCCGCCTCGATGTTTCGACAGATGGGATTCTGTAGTTGGATTTTACCACTAGGAGCGCGATTGGTTAACCCTGCATCTGCCGGGTATCGGCTTCGGATTTGCGCGAATGGGTTTTCAGGCGGCGCGCTCCATGTTACAATCATGCTATAAAAATAATCGTAGGGAGTGGGAATGTCGGACAGGAGGGGCTTCGGCGTGGTGAGCGTTCGAAGGTCTGAGCTTTATAAGATGGAAGATCTTTCGGCAGGTTTACCTGTCGTTGGGCATTTCTTATAATAAATCTTGACAATCTGATCGACATTAGACCGGAAAGATGCAGGAATGACTACTGAACAGCAGTACGAACAGATGCCCGCCGAAGAGGATATGGGACAGCTGCTCGATGAGATGATGAGTGAAATCAAGACAGTTCGCAGGGGAGATATCGTCGAAGGTGTCATCATGCGGGCGGAGAACGGGGACGGACTATATGTCAACATAGGACAGAAGTCCGAGGCGCATGTCCCTGTGAACGAGATGCGCACTGTCGATGCGCCGGAGGATATTTCAGAGCTGGTCGGCAGCTCGGTGATAGCTATGGTGGTTCGTCCTGAGAGCGGCGACAACTCAGCTATACTCTCGGTGGATCGCGCTATTGGAGAACAGGGTTGGCGATACCTAGAAAAGGCCATGAATGAAGGCGTGGTGATCGAGGGCAAGGTTGCCGGCTTCAATCGGGGAGGTTCGATCGTAGAAGTCGAAGGCGTGCAGGGTTTCGTTCCCATGTCGCAGCTCGTATCGATCCCTAGAGAGCGCTTCCGTTTGTATCAGGAAGAGAGCGAAGGTATCTCCGAAGAGGAACGCTATGCCCTCGAGGCTGCCCTAGACGCCGAGCTTGGCAAAGAGATACAGATGAAGGTGCTCGAGGTCAACCGCGGCCGCAATCGCGCTATCTTTTCTGAAAGACAGGCTGTGCAGGAATCTCGAGATGCATTGAAGGCGAAGCTCATCGAGGAGCTTTCGGAAGGGGAGGTGCGCAGCGGTGTCGTTACCGGCATTAGCAGCTTCGGCGCATTCGTCGATCTCGGCGGGGCCGATGGCCTCATCCATATCTCCGAACTGTCGTGGAGTATGGTCAACAGCCCTGAAGATGTAGTCAAAGTCGGTCAACAGCTGGATGTGTTCGTTCTGCGGGTGGATGCAGATAATAAGAAGATAGCGCTTAGCCTGCGCAGGCTTCAGCCAGAGCCGTGGGAGACGATACACGAACGCCTCAATGCAGGCGATGTCGTTAAAGCGACTGTTACCAAGCTGACTAATTTCGGCGCGTTTGCGCGTGTCGAGGACTCGATCGAGGGTCTTATCCATATATCAGAGCTCTCTTCCAGAATGATCAACCACCCGCGTGAGGTGGTTAGAGAGGGCGATGAGGTGGAGGTCAAGATACTGCGTATCGAGCCTGAGCGCAGGAGATTGGGCCTTAGCCTGAAGCAGGCGACTGAGGAACGCTACTTCTGATTTCGCAGGGTTTCTTGGCACTCTCTGAGCGCGGATTCCTCTCTGTGCCAACAGCAGCGCTCAGAGAGTGCCCCCTTTCAAGAATGCCCGATTCACAGGGTTCAGCCGAAGTTACTTCCCGACTAGGAGATGGTTTCAATGGCTAGCAGGTTCGATAAATTCTCGGAGAAGGCTCGCAGAGTTCTTTCTCTTGCCCAAGAAGAGGCTCAACGGTTCAACCATAATTACATCGGAACGGAGCATATACTTCTCGGTCTTGTGCGGGAGACTTCCGGTACGGCTGCTGATGTTCTCGTGAATCTCGATGTAGAGCTTGCTAAAGTCCGTTCCGCCGTCGAGTTCATTATAGGTAGAGGAGAGAGGGCGACTACCGGGGAGATAGGCCTGACGCCCAGGGCCAAGAAGGTCATCGAGCTGGCCGTGGATGAAGCTCGGCGACTTGGGCATAACTATATTGGTACCGAACACCTTCTCATCGGCCTGATGCGGGAGGGAGAAGGCGTCCCCGCCGGTGTATTGGAAAGCCTCGGCGTAACGCTCGATAAGATACGCGCCGAAACCAGCCGTATCCTCAGCCAAGAGTCTCAGCAGTCTCAGGGAGGACGGGCCAGAAACAAGTCCAAGACTCCGACATTGGACAAGCTGGGCATAGACCTGACGAAGGCTGCCCATGCATCGAAGCTGGATCCCACCGTCGGGCGCGAGAAAGAGATTCAGCGCGTTACCCAGATACTCAGTCGGCGCACTAAGAACAATCCCGTTCTGGTTGGCGAACCCGGCGTCGGCAAGACGGCCATCGTCGAGGGCCTTGCCCAACGCATTGCGGACAACGATGTACCCAGCACTCTGCGCGATAAGCGGTTGGTCACGCTCGACATGGGCGCGCTCGTAGCAGGCACTAAGTATCGAGGCGAGTTCGAAGAGCGTCTCAAGAAGGTCGTCGAAGAGATAAAAAGCTCTGGCAATTGCGTCTTGTTCATCGACGAAGTGCATACGATGATTGGCGCAGGTTCCGCGGAGGGCGCGGTCGATGCAGCCAATATACTCAAGCCCTCACTCGCGCGCGGGGAATTACAGACCATCGGCGCAACTACTCTCGACGACTATCGGAAATATGTCGAACGCGACCCCGCGCTCGAACGCAGATTCCAGCCGGTCAGAGTCGAAGAGCCCAGCGCAGAGGAGACTGTCGATATACTCAGAGGCGTCAAGGGAAGATACGAAGAGCATCACGGCCTGCAGATAACAGACGAGGCGCTTCAGCAGGCGGCTACGCTCGCATCTCGCTATATATCCGATCGATTCCTACCGGATAAAGCTATCGATCTTATCGATGAGGCAGCTTCCCGCGTTAGAATAAACTTTACTACCGCGCCGCTGTCCGTCAAAGAAGTGACTATGATGCTGGAGAGTGTCCGCAAGGAAAAGGACGAGGCTATCGCCGCTCGCCAGTACGAATGGGCCGCCGAACTGCGAGACCGAGAGGCGAGCATCGCTGAGAAACTCCAAGGACTGGAACAGGACTGGAAAGACGAGCAGGCCACTGAATCCCCAGTCGTGACGGAAGAAGATGTGGCCGAAGTCGTGAGCATGTGGACTTCTATTCCCGTCACTAGACTTGCCTCCACCGAGACGGAGCGCCTGATCAAGATGGAGGAAGTTCTCCATGAGAAGGTCATTGGCCAGGATGAACCGATAAATATGGTCTCCAAAGCCGTCCGCCGCGCGCGCGCCGGTCTCAAAAACCCCAGACGCCCAACTGGAATCTTCATGTTCCTCGGCCCTACCGGCGTCGGTAAGACACTTCTCGTCCGTAAGCTGGCGGAGTTCTTGTTTGGCTCTGAAGACGCGCTAATCCGCATCGATATGTCCGAGTTTATGGAACGACATTCTGTCGCCCGCCTCGTGGGCGCCCCCCCGGGATACATCGGATATGATGACGGCGGCCAGCTAACCGAAGCCGTTAGGCGCAAGTCCTATTGCGTCATACTTCTGGACGAGATAGAGAAGGCGCATCCCGAGGTCTTCAACATACTGCTCCAGATATTCGATGATGGCCATCTGACGGATTCCAAAGGGAGACAAGTCGATTTCCGCAATACCATCGTTGCGATGACATCTAACATCGGCTCTGACCTTATCAGGCAGGACCGCTCTATTGGATTTGCCGCGCGTTCTGACTCCGGTCAGTCCGAGAAGGAAGCCTATGAACGGATGAAGAATAATGTCTTGGATGAGGTGAAACGCTTCTTCAGGCCTGAATTCCTCAATCGTATCGACGGCACAGTGGTTTTCCATGCTCTCAACCGCGATCATATGAGCCGCATAATCCCGATCGAGCTGAAGGATGTGGCTTCCAATCTGATCGAGAAGGGCATTGATCTCGTAGTAACGGATGCGGCGAAAGGCTGGCTCGGTGAAAAGGGTTACGATCCGATGTTCGGAGCGCGCCCCCTCCGCCGCGTGATCCAAGATCATATAGAAGACAAGCTGTCGGATGCTATCTTGGCCGGTGAGCTTGGCCCAGCCGATACGGCTATAATCGACGCCGATGATGATGGGTTGACAGTCAGAGTAGAATCGCCCTTTGCTATGGAAGTGACTACCTAGACGCGACTGGGCTGAACGCCGAGCATAGAGAGCATAGAGCAGATCGAAGGTCTGGGGCGTTTTCGAGCCTCAGACCTTCTCTATATTTAGGAATATGATTTGGCGAGAAAACCCAGAACGGTATATGTCTGCGACTCATGCGGCGCGGAATCGCGACGCTGGGAGGGACGCTGTTCCAGCTGCGGTGAATGGAACACACTTGCTGAGTTTCGTCCTGCCTCCGGGCGCGGAAGCGCCGGGACATGGTCGGGTGGCGACAGCGCGAAATCGGTCAGACTTGCCGATGTAGATACGCTGGAGCGTCCGCGTTTCGCATTCGAATCGGTGGAGTTCAACAGGGTCTTGGGCGGCGGGATGGTGCCAGGGTCTGTGAATCTGGTTGCCGGAGATCCAGGAATTGGCAAATCTACTCTGCTGCTGGCCGTCGCCGCAGACGCCGCGCGCTTCGGACGCGTGCTGTATATCACCGGTGAGGAGTCTGCGGCGCAGATCAAACTTCGCGCCGACAGACTGGGTATAACTGCGAACGAACTCTATCTGCTTCCCGCCACCGGGTTGGCCGAAATACTCATGCAGCTGGATACACTGAAGCCGCTTCTGGTCGTCGTGGACTCGATTCAGACGGTTTACGATGCCGAAGTGTCTTCCGAAGCGGGCAGTATCACGCAGATAAGAGAGTGCGCTAGGCGGCTGACGCAGTGGGCGAAAACTTCTCAGACGGCGGTCGTGCTGACAGGACATGTTACCAAAGGCGGCGACATAGCCGGGCCTCGTGTGCTGGAACATGTCGTGGATGTGGTTCTGTATCTCGAAGGTGATTCTCTCGGACAATTTCGGCTGCTCCGCTCAGTCAAGAATCGGTTCGGATCGACGAATGAGGTAGGCGTATTCGAGATGACAGACATGGGGATGAAAGATGTGGCAGACCCCTCGGCGCATTTTCTTTCGATGCATTCCGCCGGTTCTATCGGGTCGATAATCGTGCCTACGCTGGAGGGGACGCGCCCGATGCTTGTGGAGGTGCAAGCGTTGACGAACCCATCGCTGCTGCCCTCGCCTAGGCGTGTTGCCGCTGGTGTGGATTATGGCAGGCTGCTGTTGGTATGCGCCATACTTACGCGCCGGGCGGGTCTGTCTCTGTCGGGGCAGGATGTCATTGTCAATGTTACCGGTGGGGCGCGGGTGCCGGAGCCTGCCGCTGATTTACCCATAGCGCTCGCAATCGTATCGTCGATGCGTGATAGTCCGCTGAGGGCGGGCGCGGCGGCGGTCGGCGAACTTGGTCTGGGCGGCGAGGTTAGACCCGTATCTCAGATAGGAAGACGCATTCAGGAAGTCGGCAGACTGGGGCTTGGCTCCTGCATCGTACCCGACGGAGCGGATATCGCGCCGCGCCGATCTCCAATGTCGGATGTGCAGCCGATGCCTGTATCTTCTTTGCGACAGGCCATATCGACTGGGTTGGCGCGCGCGAAGTCGTCTGCGCCGCGAAACGCGGTGCGCGACGAGGAGCTTGCGGAGGTGTTCGACTGAAGGCGGCATATTTTCAGTGCATAGGCGGGGCCAGTGGTGATATGGCGCTCGGCGCATTGCTCGATGTGGGCGTGAGTCTGAGCGTTATCGAAGACGCGCTCGAATCTATGAGCGTTCGCGGCAGAGTATCGCTGGAGCCGTCTCAGGCGCAGCGCGCGGGAGTGACCGGAACTTTCATAGATGTCCGTCTGGACGCGAAAGAGCAGGGGAATCACTCGTTCCAGGACTTCATCCAAACTGTTCAGGGTTCGGGGCTGTCCGAGCGGGTGAAGTTACAGTCAGTATCCATATTTAGGAGACTGGCAGATGCGGAGGCGCGGGTGCATCGTACCACTGCTCAGGAATTGCATCTGCATGAGCTCGGCACGCTGGATACTCTGATAGATGTGGTCGGAAGCGTCGCCGGACTCGAATCGCTGGGGGTGGAGCGCGTGTTTTCATCGCCGTTTCCGATGGGGTCTGGAGTGTTCAGAAGCGCGCATGGAATGTTGCCCGTCCCGTCGCCAGCCACATCCGCGCTGTTCGCTATGGCTGATGCTCCGGTCAGGTCTGCGCCGGGAAACCCCGCATGGACGGGTGAGATGGTAACGCCGACGGGGGCTGCGATACTCACGACACTCGCGGAGTTCAGGCAGCCCGTGATGCGGATGAGCGCATCGGGTTACGGGCTGGGCGCGCGCGATCCGCAGGAATATCCGAACGCGCTCGGTCTGTGGATCGGGGAGGTTGCCGACCGCCCGGTGCGGGTGGACGGCCTGTCACTTATCGAGACCAATATCGACGACTGCTCAGGCGAGGTTCTAGGCTATGTGCAGGAGCGGCTGTTCGCGATAGGCGCGCGCGATGTGTGGTTCGCGCCGATTCAGATGAAGAAGAATCGTCCGGCGACTCTGCTTTGCGCGCTGGTGGCGGAGTCGGATGAAGAGCGCGCCGTCGAGCTGATCATGCGAGAGACGACTACTCTCGGTGTCAGGGTTCGTCCAGTAACCCGCTATGAAGCCGAACGCGACATCGTATCCGTCGATACATCGCTGGGAAGCGTGTCGGTCAAGGTCAAGAAGTTAGATGGAACGCCCGTATCCGCCGCGCCTGAGTACGAAGACTGCCGCCGCATCGCTGATGCAACGGGCCGTCCGTTGCTCGATGTGTTCCATACAGTCCGACAGGAGGCGGAAGCTCGGCTGGGTATCCGCAGTCAGGCGTTGACCGTTCCTAGCGGCGTACACTAACATTATTTGACTGGCATCATCCTGCGGGGAGCGGTCTCTCAATCGTGATGTGCTGCAGGATGCAGCTAGATTCTCAGTGGCTTTCCGGCTGTGGGGAGCTTCATATCACCTGACGCTGGCCCCAGTGGCGCAATTGGCAGCGCACCCGACTTGTAATCGGGAGGTTGGTGGGTTCGAATCCCCCCTGGGGCTCCACAGGCTGGCGGAGATGCGATGTATCCGTCCGAAAGCCAGCTCACTTGCTGACCCGAATGTCGTGTGATGCTCGAATGCGGGCAGTTCTATCGGTGTGTCAGGATACTGGCGGTGTCGCGGCGGTGTCGTCATCTGTGTAGATGTGCGGTTGGTCCGGAGTGGTTACTGCCAAGCGAAACGAGATGCCTTCGCCGACGCTGCTGATGTGGTGGCGCATCCCCTCCGGTACGAAAACTATGTCGCCCTCGTTGGCTTCGATAAGCGGTCTCCCTTCGCCAACCTCCCATGTCAATTTGCCGCGCAGGATCGTCCACCATTCGTTGAAGTCGGGGTGCCAGTGGGCGTTGTTCGTCATGCCCTCTGCGTGGCAGATCAGGTTCGCGCTGTTGCGATCGTCGAGCAGAATAGATGTCGCCCATGGAGGTTCGCCGAACTTTTCGAGCATTCTATCGAGCGTCGTATGCAGCATGTTCGGCGGGCCGTCCTGAGCTGGGAACGGCCTGATGATGTTGGAGCGCGCGCCTTTGACATCGTGGTTCGATGTTGGGCTAGTAATGCCTAGTCGCAGGGAATGCTCTGTTCCGACCGTTCTTATGGCGTGACGGTGGCGCTTTGGGGCCATGATTACATCGCCTTTGGAGGCGTGTATCGGAGGATAGTCTCCGACCTCCCATACCAGCTCACCGGCGAGAACGATCCACCACTCCACGAAGTCGGGGTGTACATGCGCGTCGCTGACCTGACCGGGCGCATTACATATCAGCACAGCGTCGTTGCGCCCGTCGGATAGCAGACGCTCCGCCCAAGGAGGTTCGCCGTGTCTCGCCACCACATCGCGGATTTTGATGTGCATAGGTTCTGCGCTTACGGTTCGTTCGTGAGTTGTCATGCGCCGTTCCTCGACTCTGCGCGTTTCAGCATTTCCAGCAGTCGTTTCACCTGTGCGATCTCGTATTCCAGCTGGCGGATCGGCGTTGCGTCCACATAGTAATTTCGATGTAGGCCATTAGCGTATGCGAACAGGTGTCTCACCTCGTTACTGCCTGCCTCTTCTGCCAGCCGTTCTACGATGTCGAATAGCTGGGCGTGCGAAATATACTCCCAGCCGCGCTGTTCTGCGATTGCTTTCATCCGATGGGCGACGGCTCCCCACGCCTTCTCGGATGCTTGCAGTCTATCGCCCTGGGCTAATTCCTGCTCTGCTTGGGTGATGAGCCGCTCGCTGTGTGTATCGTGAGTTTCTATTGGGATGGGATGCGTAGCCATTTGGATGACTCCGATATGTCGTACATGATGTTATCAGATTCTAGTATTTTCGTTCTGGTATCTTAGTTACCACGCAATGGCGTAGCAGGCGTGGCGGGGGTCTCCACCGGCATTGTATATCGGCATAGGTTCTGCGCTTACGGTTCGTTCGTGAGTTGTCATACGCCGTTCCTCGACTCTGCGCGTTTCAGCATTTCCAGCAGTCGTTTCACCTGTGCGATCTCGTATTCCAGCTGGCGGATCGGCGTTGCGTCCACATAGTAATTTCGATGAAGACCATTAGCGTATGCGAACAGGTGTCTCACCTCGTTACTGCCTGTCTCTTCTGCCAGCCGTTCTACGATGTCGAATACCTGGGCGTGCGAAATATACTCCCAGCCGCGCTGTTCTGCGATTGCTTTCATCCGATGGGCGACGGCTCCCCACGCCTTCTCGGATGCTTGCAGTCTATCGCCCTGTGCTAATTCCTGCTCTGCTTGGGTGATGAGCCGCTCGCTGTGTGTATAGTGAGTCTCTATTGGGATGGGATGCGTAGCCATTTGGATGGCTCCGATAAGTCGTACATGATGTTATCAGATTCTAGTATTTTCGTTCTGGTATCTTAGTTACCACGCAATGGCATAGCAGGCGCGGCGCGGGTCTCCGGAGGATGCGAGTACGCCTGTTTCGGGGTCGCGCGTGGATACTGTCGCGCCCATGCCCGCGCTGGCGACGGTTACGATGTTATGCCCCATGCTGCGCAGCTCGTCGATGACGCTTTCGGAGATTCCCGGTTCGACGGCGAGCTGTCCTGGATAGTATGTGTGCGGATAGAAGCTGTTGGTAACTCCCTGACTGGCGAATCTTGGGGCTTCGACCGCCTCTTGCGGATTCATCCCCCACAGCAGCATATTTAGGATGAGCTCCATGTTCGCCTGCGCCTGATGGTCGCCGCCCGGACATCCGATTGTCATTACTGGAACACGGTCTTTGGAGACCATGTAGTTGACTAGCGTGGTGCGCGGACGCTTGCGCGGCTCCAGTCGGTTAGGGTGACCGTCTTGAAATCCGAACATTTCGATTCGGGTGCTGAGCGCGCAGCCGAGTTGGGGGAAGAAGGCCGATTTCCCGAACGATCCGCCGGAGGGTGTGGAGCAGGCCATGTTCCCGTCGCGGTCGATAGCGGATATGTGCGTGGTTCCACTGTCGGAGCCTCCGTCGCCGCCAGCTGCCGCGACTGCTCCCGTAGGCTCGGCGCGGACTCCGGACATGGTGGAGTGTGCCCACGGATTGCCCGGCGCGGGCAGTTCGGACATGGCGCGCTCGGCGTTTATCAGGGCGGCGCGCTCTTTGGCATAGCTCTTGGAAAGCAGCCCGTCCACAGGAACATCGGCAAAGTCGGGGTCGCCGTAGTATGCCTCACGATCTGCAAATGCGAGATTTACGGCCTGGCTCACGGTGTGAATATATGCGGTGGAGTTGTGTCCCATTGCGCGTAGGTCGAAGTTTTCGAGTATGTTTAACGACTGCATCAGAACCGCGCCCTGAGTCCATGTCTGCTGTCCATGAATCTCGTGGCCGAGATATGTGGTGGAGAGGGGCGTTTCGTATTTGGCCTCGTATGCGGCGAGGGAATCCATATCCAACACGCCCCCTACGCTCTCGCTGCATTGTGCGATGATCTGTGCGATTTCGCCGGTGTAGAAGCAGTCTCTGGCGGCGCGAACGCCGGCGGCGCGATGTCCTGCTGCCGCGCGTTCCGCTTCCACCAGTTTTCGCAGAATCAGTCCGAGCGATTTTTGCACCAGCAGCGACCCCGGCTTCGGGACGCGTCCATTGTCGTAGAATATATCCATTCCGCCGGGTGGATACTGCTCGAACTGACTTCGCGTGCCTGGGGTGTCGATTCGTTCCAGCATGTATTCGTAGTTGGGGATGCCGCGTTCGGCGTAGTGAATTGCCGGTTCCAGGACTTCTCCTACGCTGCGAGTGCCGTATCTTTCCAGCAGCGATAAGAAGGCTGCGACGACGCCGGGGACGGTGAAGCTGAGGTGTGCGAGTGGGCCTGGCCCGGTGGGTATCTCGTTTTGTCCGAGCGAGCGGTACCAATCGACGGTCGCTCGGTCTGGCGCGGTACCTTGTCCGCTCAGCGACAGCAGATCGCCGCTTTCGGCGTGGTATAGCATGAACACGCCCTCTGCCGCGAGCGAGTATGATGCGATGGGTTCAGTCACGGCAGCTGCGAATCCGGCGGCGACTACCGCGTCGAAGGCGTTGCCTCCGTTCAGCAGCATCTGCATCCCTGCCATAGATGTGAGATAGTGGCCGCTGGATATGACGCCTCGAGTACCGTACACGACAGGTCTTCCAGTCGTCTGCCGGCTCATATTGCCCTGTTCCATCGCCGCGACATTGTTCGGTATGGTCATAATCCGCTCCTGCTGCTGTTCGAGCCTGCATCCGACTTTATGCTTCAGTTTATCACGCTCTATAGGTGTATGGCACACGGCGAGGTAGGCTACAACGCGAGTAGGATAACTGCGGACAGAAGTCGGCCTGCCAGCGATGAACACGCCGGCAGGCCGACTCGATATGTGTTTGGCTCAGGGGGGAGAACTAACTGTGGATTCTAATGCTGTGTGCCTTCTTCGCTCTGTACGAGTCCGACGACCGCGCCTGTCGGTTCCTCGAAAACCGCCATGGTTACTGCGTCTGGGATGACTGTTACCGGTACGAGCACCTTGCCGCCGGCTTCCACGACCTTGTCTAGGTATCCCTGAATGTCGTCCACTTCTATGTAGAAGCTGGCATAGCTCTGGCCATCTGGGGAATCCCCGATACCGCCGTTGATGCCCTTTCCTTCGGTGTGCGTATCTACGATGCTGTAGCCTATCTGTGGAATTGTTTCTATGTGCCACCCGAATACATTGGTGAAGAACTCTATGCTCTTCGCTGAATCAGAAGACTGTATTTCGAAGTGAATTACTGGGTTTGGCATTTGTGCTTCTCCTGTACTGTCGAACTGGTTTGGAGGATGATAAGCGATGTGTTTTCGCCCTGTTGCCGATATTGTAACACATATGTTCCCATGATTCGCAGTATGATGTATGATGTTTTCAGCGCTTGCCAGAAGTCTGGCACAGGAAATCGTTATCGGTGGTATTCGGATGAGGCATATCATTCATGCGGATTTCGATGCGTTCTATGCATCGGTCGAACAGCTGGACGATCCCACCCTTCGAGGCCGTCCAGTTGCCGTTGGGGGGAGTCCTGAGGGTAGGGGAGTCGTAGCGTCGGCGTCGTATGAGGCTCGCCGATTCGGTGTTCGTTCTGCTATGCCAATGCGGACGGCGTTCCAGCTTTGTACGGATCTGACGCGCGTGTCTCCGCGCTTCTCGCGCTATCGAAATGTCTCACGCCGGGTTATGGAGATGTTCGAGGAGATAACGCCGCTGGTGGAGCCTCTGTCGCTGGACGAAGCGTATCTCGATGTAACTGCCGCCGCGATTCGTGATCTGAGCCCGGCGGATATTGGCCTGATGCTGAAGCGGCGTGTTAGGAAGGAATTGGGGCTAACCATATCTGTGGGTGTGGCGGCGAGTAAGTCTGTGGCGAAGATTGCGTCGGATTTCGAGAAGCCCGATGGTTTTACGGTGGTCGAACCCGGAACGGAGCGAGAGTTCCTCGCGCCGCTGCCAGTGGGTGTTCTACCCGGTGTAGGCCCGAAGACTCAGCAGCGTCTGCGCGCGGATGGAATAGCCACTGTCGAACAGCTTGCGGCGAAGACGGAGGATTGGCTCATAGGGCGGTTCGGACGCGTCGGCGCATTCATAAGAAGCCTTGCGCTCGGACAGGATGACCGTCCCGTGGAGCCGCACAGAGATACGAAGTCTGTCAGCTCGGAGACGACGCTGCTGCACGATACGGGCGATCCAGACGCGCTTCAGGAGCTCGTCAGCCGGCTGAGTATGGATGTTTCCCGATCGCTGCGGCGGCGAGAGCTGTGGGGGCGAACAGTGAAGCTGAAGTTGCGGCTGTCCGATTTCAGCACTTTTACTCGGCAGATTACGCTGGCGCAGCCGGTGCAGTCTGCCGATGAGATAGCTGCTGCCGCTGGCGAGCTAATTCTTGCGGAGATCGGCCCGCGCCGGATGTTCAGGCTGGTTGGCGTGGGCGTCTCCGGGTTCGGCGCGCCGCAGGAGCTATCGCCAGCAGTCCAGACTAGGTTGCCCGGGATGTGACGGCGGCAGACGGCGCAAGTTATGTATATAGATTTCGCGGCTGATTTTCCGATGCGCTGTCTCTAATTTATGTTTTCTAAATCTCGCGTTTAGTTGCCTAGCAGCGTATCCCGCAGGCGTCGGATGACGATTTCCAGTTCACGGTCGTCCAAATTGAATGGATCGACTGCGAGTTCGTCTGGGTTGTGTATATCGTGTAGGTATATGGGAGAGTCTCCCGCTCTCATTGCGGCGTTCACCTCGTCGCGGGAGGGGCCGCGCCAGTCGCGCGTGAAGCGTATGACTGCGAGAGGTGTGAGGTAATCCCACTCGTTATGCTCGACGCTTATCTCCAGCCCCGGAATTTCGATCAGCGCGTCCACCACCTGCTGACACATTTCGGCGAACCGCGCGTTCTCTGCCTCTTCGTCCTCATCTGCGAATATGCGGAGAGCCTCGATCAGGCCGATGATCTCTTCTTTGGCGACCTTCATGCCCCGTCCGATGAACTGGTGAGGGCTGGCGTTGGCATATGCGGCTTCGATGAGGTCTGCGCGGCCGGCCAGGATACCGGTTCCCTGTGGCCCGCGAACGGCTTTTCCGCCGGAGAATTGCACCATATCTGCGCCCGCATCTATGAATCGGGTTAGGTTGGCGCGCGGCGGTAGATGGGATGCGGCATCCACAATCACCGGAACTCCATGCGCGTGAGCCATCTCGACCACCTGCTCCAGTGGCAGAGCGCGGCGGGATAGGAATCCTGAGAACAGATATGCGATGGCGGCGGTATTTTCGTTTATGGCAGCCTCCAGTTCCCATGCATGGCATCGCCGTCCGTCGCCTATGTTTACGATTGTGGCTCCGGTGGCTATGTAGCACTGGTCATATGGGAATCTGTGGCTGGTGTGCATGATGATTTCGTTTTTGAGGCCATCTGAATTGGGAAGCTGCGCCATTCGCGCAGGGTCTTTCCCTGCCATGACGGCCGCAGCCTGAAGTATCAGGCCGCCTGCCGACCCCGAGGTTACCAGACCTGCCTCAGCGCCGGTTATGTCCGCGATTACCTTTCCGGCCGCGGCGTTGAGATCGTCCATATTGACCATCGTGCGAGAAGCCTTCTCCATAGCGTCTAAGACTTCCGTCCTCAGCTTGCTGCCGCCGTACGCGGTGGTCGATCCCGATGCCACGATTGCGGGGCTGACCCCAAGTCTGCGATATATGTCGGCTCCGCTGTCGAAGACCATCGGTTGACGCTCCTTCTGGCTTGGGGTTTGTGTCTGTGATGAGCCGATTATAGCCTAAGTTTAGGTGGTGTGGGCGGGGAATGCGTATTCCTGCTATCCAAATATTCCTGAGACAGTTAATCGATTGCGGCTATTTCGTCAGCCGTTTTCTCAGGAAGTAGGATGCCGCAAATAGGGGCAGGATCGCGAATGCGACGAGCTCGGCAATCCAAGCCAGCATCCATATCGTGATATCCCCGGTAGTGAGGGCGCGTACTAGGTGAGTGGCCGGCGTCAGCGGCAGTATCCATGCGAGCTTTTGGATGGTGTCAGGCAGCCGTTCCATGGGGAAGAAAGTTCCGCTGAAGTAGAACATAGGCAGCAGGAATATCGTAAAGAAGTTGTTCATCGCGCCGATGGTGGTGGCTGTCGATGTGAGCGTCATTGCCATGGATGCGAATACGAGCCCGATGAGGTATGCGACGGGTATGGCCAGCAGCGCGAGCGGGGATTGTATCAGCCCGAACATCGTGGCGGCTATCAGGACGGCGGTTGCGGATATGACGGCGCGCGTCGCGCCCCACATTACTTCACCCACGACTATGTCCTCCGGTTCTACCGGCGTGAATAACATCGCTTCATATATATGATGGCTCTCCATTCGCAGGTATGCGCCGTAAGTGGCGTCGAAGGTGGCGTGGAACATGGCATAGGAAGCGATGATGCCGGGCGCGATGAACTCCGCGTAGGTTAGATCTCCGATGTCTCCAACATAGGAGCCTAATCCGAATCCCATTGCCAACAGCAGGACGAATGGTTCGATGAACAGTCCGCCAATTTCGACCTTCCACGCGCGCTTGGTAGCGTCGAGGTTGCGTTGCCAAAGCTTGACGCCGCCCCATACAGGGGTGCGTCGAAACGCGGCGCGGGTGGAGGTAAACGCTGCTGCCATCTTATTCCTCTCGCAGACCGCGCCCGGTTAGGCTGAGGAACACATCTTCCAGATTGGCGGGGCGTCGAGTTATATAGTGTCCGCTCAGGTCGAAGCTGGTGGCGGAATCTGCGTCTTCGTTCGGGTATATCAGTACGCAGTCGGCGCGGTCTTCGATGCGACCATTGACACTAGATTCGGACAGCCGACGCATTAGCTCTTCTTTATCCGAGTGTCGGACATGGATTTCGATGACCTCTTCACCTACGATGTTTCGTATCAGCTGCTCTGGAGAGCCGCTGGCGAGTATTTCGCCATGGTCCATCACCACGAGACGGTCGCAGAGGTATGCCGCTTCGTCCATGTAGTGAGTCGTTAGCAGCATCGTGATGCCTTCTGATTTGAGCAGGCTGAGCTTGTCCCAGACCATGAGCCGCGCTTGCGGGTCGAGTCCGGTGGTCGGTTCGTCCAGTACTAGGATGCTGGGGTTGTTTATCAGCGCCCTTGCTATCATTAGCCGTCTTCTCATGCCTCCGGAGAGTTCGTCGGGGCTACTGATAGTCTTATCCTTCAGCTGAAACAGTGCTAGACTGTCGATGGCGCGTTGGCGAGCTTCCTTCGAGGGTAGGTCGAAATATCTGCCAAATGCCAACAGATTTTGGATTACATTTAGATCGGGATCTAGGCTGTCCGCCTGAGACACTACGCCTAATACGCCTTTGATGTCGCGGGGCTGTCTGCGTACATCCATATCCCAGACTCTCAGACTGCCACCGGAAACGGGGGAGACGCAGGTGATCATCTTCATCGTGGATGTTTTTCCTGCGCCGTTTGGGCCGAGAAAGCCGAAGCACTCGCCACGAATGACCTCGAAATCGACGCCGTTGACTGCTGTCAGCCCGCCGTACTGCTTGATCAGTCCCTCTGCATGTACGGCCCTTGTATCATGTATGGCCCTTGTATCTTTCATAAAGAGAGGTTAGACAACATGGCTTGGGATATTCAAGTCAGTGTTATATATGAGGATTCGGCAGAAGTCAGGAGGCTGCGCAACGACGAGTCGTTATATGCCGTGGGCGGCACGAATCCGTGCGCTGGCAGCTCTGGTTCGTCTTGCATAAACAAACCTTGCTACCCGACTTCGTTACTTGACTTCTGGCGACTAAAATACTGCTATGGGGTTGACGGGAGAGCCGGTGCCTCCGATGACATTCAGTGGGTTTATTGTGAGCATAAACTCGTATCGTCCTTCTTCTGCGCAGACTTCTGCGAGCGGCTGCAGCAGAGAGTTATCCAGCAGCGCGACGCCGTATGCGAATATGACACCGTGCACTGACCAAGGTATGTCGTATTCGTTGGGGGATGCGTCCATCATGTCCCATCCGAGAATAGAGAGGTCGTTGTCGCGGACGAATGGCAGACAGGATGCGTGCAGTCCCGGGCGTTCCGCTTCGCCTGCCCAGTTGCCGTTGTTGCGCGCGGCATATGCCTCGCGCCCGCTGTACACCATCACCGCGTCGCCGGGGTGAATCTCGACGCCCTGCGCGGCGGCGATGTCCTCCAGCTCCCAGCCGTGTACGGGGGATTCGATCGTGACATACGGGGCGCCTCTGTGTCGAGGCACATCTAGCAGAACGCCTCGCGTGAGGATGCCATTGCTCCACGCATCGACAGTGCCATATCTGCCGCCATCGTATCCGAGAATCTCGTCGGGTGATTTGCCGTCCCACATTCCGCCGTCATCCCAGACATGGCAGAGAGCGTCGATATGCGTCGTCGCAGTGCCATGATAGAAGACTCCGTAGAAGTCCATGGCCGCTCCGCCTCCGTGCGGACGGTCGAGAACGGACATAAAGTGCTGCGCTGGTCGGGGGTTCTCCGCTTTCGGCTCGACAGCCCACGGACGGCTGAGAGATACGGCGCGTCCTGTTCGCGCCAAGCTCACGGCCTCCAGCCGCTTGTTGGCGTCTATCAGATTCATAGCGCCTGCCGACCCCTTGTCTCCCCAACGCCCCCAGTTCCGGCGGTCTCTGAGGTAGGACATGACCTCTTCTTTCGTCGGTATTCGTCTTTCCACCATGCGCTGCCTCCTATGAGAAGTGCTTATGAGAAGTGCAAGTGGGGCCAAATATATCAGTGTCCAGTTGCCTGCGGCTAGTTGTCGTTTCAGTTTCCACTAAACGGGAGTCAGTTGGAGTATAATGTTGCGGCGCATTATTTATTTGACTGGTATAGGACATCCTTTATAGGTGGCAGGGCCTAATTCTGCCATTCGAAATCAAAATGGTTCGGTAAGGAGGACATATGCAGAATAACCTCAAAGAGAAGTACTCCATCGTTGGCGTTGGGGAGACGGATTACAGCCGCGGCTCTGGGCGCAGCACGCGCGCGCTGGCGGTGGAGGCGATACGAAACGCCGTCGCCGACGCTGGGCTGAATCCGAAGGATATCGATGGAATGCTCAGCTATCATGGTGGCGATTCCACCACTTCAACGGCTATTGCATACGACCTCGGAATCCAGCTCAATTTCTATATGGACTGTTCCGGCGGAGGTTCCAGCACAGAGGCGCTGGTCGGACTCGCCATAGGAGCAATAGAGGCAGGTATGTGCGAGACGGTCGCCATCTTCCGCGCCATGAACGGCTATTCGCAGGTTCGTATCGGTGGGACAGGCGCGCGCGCCGCGTCTCCTGTGTCCGGCCCGGAGCTGCTTAGGCGTCCGTATGGTCTTGCGAGCGCAGTTCAGAACTTCGCATTCACATTTACGCGGCATATGATGGAGTATGGTGTCACATCAGAAGATTTGGCGCATATCAAAGTTGCCCACAGCAACCATGCCAGCAACAACCCGAAGGCGCTGATGAAGCAGCGTGTAACAGTCGAAGATGTAGTGAACTCGCGCTGGATCGTGCGTCCCTGCGCACATTTGCTGGATTGCTGTCTCGAGACGGACAACGCCACTTGCATCATCGTTACCTCCGCAGAACGCGCCCGCGATCTGAAACAGCCGCCTGCATACATCATGGCGGTACAGGGAAGGGGGACGAAGCCGGGGGGTGACTTCCACTACCAGCACGCTCCGATAACGCGCGTTGCTGGATACTATGTCGGCCCCAGAATCTTTGGTCTAGCCGGCGTGGATCACGATGACATCGATGTTACCGGCTGTTACGACGCTTTTACATATACCTCGCTGCTTCAATTCGAGGACTACGGCTTTTGCGAGAAGGGTGAGGGCAAGGACTATGTGACTTCCGGGGTAATCAATCTTGGTGGTAAGCGTCCGAATAACACCAGCGGCGGCCATCTGTGCGAAGGCTATACGCACGGCATGAACATGGTTATCGAGAATGTCCGCCAGCTGCGAGGCAAGGTCGATGACTACTGCCCCGGCGCGCAGGAGGGGGTTCACAGCTACGACTACTCGGAGGGCGGCTGCCGACAGGTTCCGGATGTGAACATCTCTATGAATATGGGATGGGCCAATCCTGCTACTGGAAGCGCCCTGATTATGAGGAGGTAAACGAGTGCCTGTCTATCACTACAAGCAGCTTCCGTTAAACATACCTGAGCAGGATTCGGAATATTTCGGCTATTTTGCTGCGGCGAAGGAGGGACGGCTTGCACTGAAGAAGTGCCTCGATTGTGACTTGTTGCGCGGAGAGCCGGGCGCGTCATGCCCTTGGTGCGCATCGATGAGCGCGGAGTGGGTCGAAGTTAGCGGCAAAGGGACGATATACAGCTATCAGATCGTTGCTCATAGCATCTTGCCGGGATTCCGCGATTGGGCGCCGTATCCAATAGTATTGGTCGAGCTGGATGAACAGCGAGATCAGCCTGGCGTTGGCGACGGACTTCGCATCACCGCCAACCTCGTCGATATAGATATGAACCCAGAGGCGGAAGAGAATGTGGCTATTGGCAGTCGTGTGCGTGTCGTGTTTGCGGAGCAGGAAGATGGACTTGCGCTCCCGCAGTTCACGCTGACGGATGATCCGCCCGAAGGCGAAGTCTGGCGTTACCCAACAGCGTAGTCATCGGTATCGTTTTATGCACGATTCATATACTTCATGTACAAGGAGAAGAGAGGCATATGAACCTACTCGTAATTTCTGGTGGCAGACATCCGTATGAAGAATCCACACCAGCTCTGACCAGCTTTCTTATTCAAGCGGGACACACTATAACCGTGACAGAAGACGCCTCCATTCTCGCCGATTCGGGCCGTATGGACGGCTTCGATGCGCTGTTGTTCAACACGCTGCGCGCAGGGGAGATGACGCTGTCCTCTGAGGAGCAGGAGGGTGTGAAGAGCTACATAGGCTCTGGCAAAGGCTTCGTTTGCATTCATATATCGGGCTGTGTCCCTGATACTTGGCAGGAGTATCGAGACATAACCGGCGGTGGCTGGGTGATGGGTGTCAGTTTCCACCCACCTTACGGCAAATTCACCGTAAATGTTACACAGCCAGGACATCCCGGCGTGGACGGTATATCGGATTTCGAGACTAATGACGAGCTGTATATGGGCATCGACTATCAGGAAGGCAACGATGTTTTCATGTACGGCACTTCCGAAGAGGGAACCTACATGTGGGGCGGGAAGGATACGCACATGCCCGCCGGCACTTTCCCTCTCGGATGGACACGCAGCTACGGTGATGGCAAGGTGTTCGTAACCTTGCTCGGTCACAACGGCCTGAGTTTCGAGACGCCCGAATTCCAGAGAATGGTACTCAACGGTATCGCCTGGGCGGCAAGCTGATCTTTTGCGAGACGACTCTGCGGCGCTGGTCGGGGGAAGTGATTCGTTTTGCCCTCGATGCGGAAGGCCGTCCAACGATGATGGTGATAGAGAACCTCCTCTGAGCATAGCCCGGAAGTGGCTGCCGCTGTGTCTATTGTTGATGCTGTCGATGACCGTCTGCTGGACTGGAGTTGTCGTATGGCGTGAGACAACACGCGGCGGCCACGAGGATGGGATCGAGACTGCCGTAGCAGTGGTTCTCGATACTGCGGTTGCGTCGCCTTTGATAGTGTTATACTCGATATTGATTCCAACCTTCATTGATTTGGTAGGAGGTACGGTATTGGTTACCGCCCGTGTTTTGACCAATAAATTCGTCAAGCCGATCATAGACAAGCACAAGGCCGAGGGCCGTAGAGAAGGCAAGGCCGAGGGCCGTAGAGAAGGCAAGGCCGAGGGCCGTAGAGAAGGCAAGGCCGAGGGCCGTAGAGAAGGCAAGGCCGAGGGCCGTAGAGAAGGCAAGACCGAGGGCCGTGAAGAAGGCTTGCATCAGGGACGGCAGGCAGCTTTGGCTGAAGTCCGCGATTGGGATCGTCGGCGCAGAGAAGCGGAGGCTAGAGGCGAGATTTTCGACGAACCGCCTCCCGGTGTATGAGTTCGCAGCTGGCATAGGCTGTTTCCGTCATATCGTCTGTGAAATTACTTGGTTTGGATTCCGAATCCTCGTTCATACTAGATCGCCGTTATTGCCCTGATCTTCTCCGAGTAGGGCGGCGGTGTTCTCTGGTGACGGGGCTTCGGCGTAGATTCGCAGCAGTGGTTCTCTGTGTTGCTGAACTTTAGCCTATTCCAACCTTCATTGATTTGGTAGGAGGTACGATATTGGTTACCGCCCGTGTTTTGACCAATAAATTCGTCAAGCCGATCATAGACAAGCACAAGGCCGAGGGCCGCGAAGAAGGCTTGCAGCAGGGACGGCAGGCAGCTTTGGCTGAAGTCCGCGACTGGGATCGTCGGCGCAGAGAAGCGGCGGCTAGAGGCGAGATTTTCGACGAACCGCCGCCAGGTGTATGAGTTCGCAGCTGACATAGGCTGTTTCCGTCATATCGTCCGGCTAATTTACTCGATTGAGATTCAGAACCTCATCCACTAAATCGCCGTTATTGTCCTAATCTCTCTAAGCAAGGTGACGGTGTCCGTTGGGGACTGGGCTTCGGCGTAGATTCGCAGCAGTGGTTCCCTGTGTTGCTGAACTTTAGCCTATTCCAACCTTCATTGATTTGGTAGGAGGTACGATATTGGTTACCGCCCGTGTTTTGACCAATAAATTTGTCAAGCCGATCATAGACAAGCACAAGGCCGAGGGTCGTAGAGAAGGCAAGGCCGAGGGCCGCGAAGAAGGCTTGCAACAGGGACGGCAGGCAGCTTTGGCTGAAGTCCGCGATTGGGATCGTCGGCGCAGAGAAGCGGAGGCTAGGGGCGAGATTTTCGACGAACCGCCTCCCGGTGTATGAGTTCGCAGCTGACATAGGCTGTTTTCGTTATACCAGCCGTGAAATTACTTGGTTTGGATTCCGAATTCTCGTTCATACTAGATCGCCGTTATTGCCCTGATCTCTCCGAGCAGGGCGGCGGTGTTCTCTGGTGACGGGGCTTCGGCGTAGATTCGCAGCAGTGGTTCTGTGCCGCTGAACCTGATCAGCGCCCAGTAGCCGTCTTCTAGCAGGAACTTCACACCGTCACGGTGATCGATATCTATTATGGAGTGTCCTGCCAGCGTTGAGGGTCTAGCGGAGCGCACTCGCCATTCGATATCTTCTCGCTGGCGTGGATCGAAGGTTATATCCCACCTATCGTAGAAGTGCGGCCCTATGCGCTCGGATAGTATCCTTCTCAGTTCTGTAGGATTTTCCCCTGTTTTGACCATCATATCCAGCATTAGAAGACCACTGAGAATGCCGTCGCGTTCGGGGATATTGCCTCTGAACGCGTATCCGCCGCTCTCCTCGCCGGCGGCCAGCGCGTCTGCCGCCATCATCTCTGGTCCCAGATATTTGAATCCGACAGGTGTTTCTATCACCTCCACGCCGTGCAGATCACCCAGCTTGTCGATCATGCTGCTCATGGTGATGGATTTGACGAGCGCGCCGGACAGATCGAGATTTCCCAGCATATGCATACACAGCAGGCTGAAGGTTTCGGTTGTGGTGATGAAGTTGCGATCGTCATCCACGACTCCGAGTCGGTCGGCGTCGCCGTCGGTGGCGAGGCCGATATCTGCGATGTGATCGTCCATCGCGTCGAACAGCGCGCTGAGATTGTGAGCTATCGGCTCAGGTTGGCTCATACCCGGAAAAGCGGGGTTTGCCTCGCCGTTTATTTCCACGATGCGTGTGCTGCCGCCGGCGACGAGTTTGCGAATGTAGCCTGCGCCTGATCCATGCATAGAATCGACGACGATGTTCAGCCCCGCGCCGCGAATGGTGTCCAGATCGACATATTGCGCAATATGGTTCAGATAGTCCGTTTCGGGGTCGAAGTATTCTAGTAGTCCTTGCCGTTCGGCCTCTCGAATGCTCATACGGCGCACTGCGCCCTTTTGCTCGGCTGCGGCTATATATGATTCCAACTCTGTGGCAATGGCGTCTGACGGGCTGCCGCCGTATTCTGGTTTGAACTTGAACCCGTTCCACAGCGGCGGGTTATGGCTTGCGGTTATGACTGCGCCTGCGCCTGCTGTCAGGGTTACGACGGCATAGCTTACGGTTGGAGTCGGCGTGGCGCGGTCGCAGAGAAAGGTTGGCACGCCGTTGGCAGCCATGACTTCGGCGACGGCATGGGCGAACTCGCGTGATGCGAAGCGGGTATCGTATCCGATCACGAAGCCGCGCGACGCGATCCCTGCGGAGTTTACATAGTCGGCGGCTCCTTGCGCGCAGACGCGTAAGTTTTCGAAAGTGAAATCTTCCGCGATTAACGCGCGCCAGCCATCTGTTCCGAATCTTATTGGCATATAGAACTCCGTTGAGGTTTGCCGTTGCCTCTCTGAACCTGTCGAGAACGGCTGTTGGAGAAGGGCGCCTAATTCTCTCTAGGCGTAGGCTCCCGCATCGCCCGCCGTGTCTCTGATGAACGCCTCGCGTCTGAGAACGGCTGCCTTATCTGTACGCTCCCATGGGAAGTCCTCCTCTGGTCGTCCGAAGTGGCCGTACGCGGCAGTCTTGGTATAGATGGGCCGGCGCAGGTCCAGATCTCTGATTAGCGCTCCTGGCCTCAAATCGAAGTGTCGCTGTATCAGCTCTTCTATCGTGTTGTTGGGGACTTTGTTCGTACCGAAGGTTTCTGCGGATATGGAGATCGGATGCGCGACTCCAATAGCATACGAGACTTGGATTTCGACGCGGTCTGCGAGACCTGCTGCGACGGTATTTTTCGCCACATATCGCGCGGCGTATGCGGCCGAGCGATCGACTTTAGTGGGGTCTTTGCCGGAGAATGCTCCGCCACCATGCCGTGCCATACCGCCGTATGTATCGACCAGAATCTTGCGTCCGGTAAGGCCAGAGTCGCCGACTGGCCCGCCGATTACGAATCTCCCGGACGGGTTTATGACCCAGCGAGTGTTACGGTCCAAGAGATCTCCGGGAATCACATCCCTTGCCATCTGTTCTAGGTCTCGTTCGAGTACGGTCGGGCTGACTTCGGGGCTGTGCTGTGCGCTAATTACGACGGTATGAACACGCTTTGGGATGCCGTATTCGTATTCGACAGTGATTTGCGACTTTCCATCGGGCCGCAAGTATGGCAGTGTACGGTCTTTGCGAACCTGCGCCATGCGTTGGCAGAGCCGGTGGGATAGAGCAATCGGCAGAGGCATCAGCTCCGGCGTTTCGGTGCAGGCGTAGCCGACCATCATGCCTTGATCTCCTGCGCCGAGAGTCTCCAGCTCACGGTTATTTCGAGCCTGTTCGCTTCGTGTTTCGTAGGATTGCGAGACGCCTTGGTCGATGTCGGAGGATTGTTCGGTTACCGATACTGCTATTCCGCAGGATTGATAGTCGAAACCATATGAAGAATCTTCGTATCCTGCAGCTCGGATGGTGCGCCGGACGATGGCGGGAATATCCACATATGTGCTGGTGCTAATCTCTCCCATAACGAGGACGAGCCCTGTCGTTGTGCATGTTTCGCATGCTACACGCGCCGTAGGGTCGTCTGTCAGTATTGCGTCGAGAACGGCATCGGATATCTGGTCGCAGAGTTTATCTGGGTGACCCTCTGTTACCGACTCCGAAGTGAACAGGTACGAAGGGCTTTCCAAGAAGCTGTGTGCCATTTTTACTCCTCGATACTGTTTTCTTTATAACATCGCAAATATCAAATTCACTGCGTTTCGGAATCCGATTCGGAGCGAAAAGGTGGAATCTTCTTTTGGGGTGTGGGAGTATCGGATTTCAATAAATAATGCCCTTGTAAACAGTTCATCCAGTCCAATCATATCCCAAGCAGTTGCTGTCGGCGTTTGGATGTGAAGACCAGCTCTGCCTTGCCGCGCGCCACAGTTCGACTTTCGCAGGTTATCTCCGATTCGATCCACATATCAGAATCTTCGCGTCGCTTTAGGGATGCGAAGACCGACAGCTTTTCGCCTACGCGGGCGGGCGATATGAGCTTCACATCCATCGACCGCATCATGGTTACGGTTCCGTGCATAACGAACGGCCAATTTTCCATCACCTCGTAGAGCAGCGTAGAGATGACACCTCCGTGTACGATGTTCGGCCAGCCTTCGTGACGCGGCAACGGAGTGAATTCTGTGAATACTCTTTCGCCAGCGACTCGGAATCTCAATTGGAGCCCCCACGGGTTTTCCTTGCCGCACCCGAAGCAGTTCGGGTAATCCCTGTTCGATGGGGCGTCTCGCGCGGATGAGTTAGCCATCTTAGACACCGTCTTGGGAGCTGTTGGTTCTGAGTTCCGCATTCGTCTCTGTCACGGTTTATGTGCCTATGTCCCAGCTTGCTAGATACTCCTCCTGCTGTTGTGTGAGGCTGTCTATCTCGATTCCCATGGATTGCAGTTTCAGCCTTCCGACTTCTTCATCGATGTCTCTGGGGACGGAGTGGACTTCGGGTGTGAGTGTATGCGCGGTTTGCGCGAGATACTCTGCGGAGAGCGCCTGATTTGCAAAGCTCATGTCCATGACGGCGGAGGGGTGTCCTTCGGCGGCGGCGAGATTTATCAGCCGTCCTTCGCCCAACAGGTAGAGTCTTCGCCCATCGCCCAGCAGATATTCCTCCACGAACGGTCTAATCGTCTGCTTGCCGTCCGCCATTTCCTCCATAGCTTCGATGTCGATTTCGACATTGAAGTGTCCGCTGTTGGCTAGGATTGCGCCGTCCTTCATCGCTTCGATGTGACTGCGTCCCATGGCGTTTATGCCGCCGGTTACGGATATGAAGATGTCTCCTATCTTCGCCGCTTCCGCCATAGTCATTACCTGATGGCCGTCCATGGCGGCTTCCAGGGCGCGTATAGGTTGAACCTCAGTTACGATGGTATGCGCTCCCATGCCGCGCGCTCTGAGCGCGACTCCTCGTCCGCACCAGCCATAACCGCAGATTACGACACGCTTGCCCGCCCAGAGCACATTCGTTGCGCGCGTTATGCCGTCGAGCGTGCTTTGTCCGGTGCCGTATCGGTTGTCGAAGAAGTGTTTCGTGTCTGCGTCGTTGACTGCGATTATCGGATATTTCAATCTGCCGTCCATTGCCAGACTGTTCAGACGGATGACGCCGGTTGTCGTCTCCTCAGTGCCACCGATCACACTTTCGAGCTGATCGGCGCGCTCTGTGTGCAGAATGGCTACTATGTCTGCGCCGTCATCCATAGTCATATTAGGGCGATTGTCTAGCGCGGCCTGTATATGGGCGTAGTAGGTATCGCGGTCTTCGCCTTTGATGGCGAAGGTGGGGATACCGTATTCGGCGACCAGCGCGGCTGCTACATCGTCCTGTGTGCTGAGCGGGTTGCTGGCGCAAAGCGCGACATGCGCGCCGCCGTCCCGCAACGCGAGCATCAGGTTAGCAGTCTCCGTCGTTACATGCAGGCATGCGGAGATGTTCAGCCCGTTGAGCGGCTTTTCCGCAGCGAACCTGCTGCGTATCTGCCGTACGACGGGCATCTCCCGCGCCGCCCATTCTATTCTACGGACTCCTTCGTTAGCCAGATCCAAATCTAGGACATGTCCCGACCTGTCACCTGTTATAGCTGTTTCGGTCAACTGTTCCTCCATGGCGCCGTCGAATTGTCGAACGGCTCGAAACCAGTTATCTCAATGAACTTTTCGAACCTCGCTGCAAACTCAGAATTGGTTAGATTGGCGAGCTTGTCTGCGCTGAACGCCTGCACTGTGAATGATCCCATGGCTGAGCCGGTTATGGCAGCTCTTCGCAGAGATGAGTTCGATGTGTCTTCAGTCGCAGCAACAGCGCCCATGAAACCTCCTGCGAATGCGTCACCTGCGCCGGTAGGGTCGATCACGCTGTCTAGCGGGAAAGCAGGAGCGCTGAAGACCGATTCGCCGTCGAACAGCGTGACGCCGTGTTCGCCCCTTTTTAGGACGACGGCGCGGGGGCCGCGCTCCAGAATTCGTCGCGCCGCCATGACTAGATTTGCTTCTTCCGAGTAGATTCGCGCTTCCCCCTCATCCATAAATACGATGTCCACTTCGCTGACGACAGCATCCAGCTCCGCGCGTTTGCCGTCTATCCAGAAGTTCATCGAATCCAGCCCGATCAGTCGCGGGCGGCTGCGCATCTGTTTCAGTACGCTCAGCTGAAGTTCCGGATCTATGTTGGCGAGGAAGAGATATTCCGATTCGCGCTGTACTGCGCTGAGTGTCGGTTCGAAGTCGGCGAACACATTGAGTTGTGTATCGAGCGTGTCCCGCTGGTTCGTATCTTCGGGTGAATATGCTCCCGACCAGTGGAAAGTTTTGCCAGCCGCATGTTCGAGACCGGACATATCGATACCGCGCGAGGCGAACAGGTCGATGTGACGCTGTTCGAAGTCCTCGCCCACGATGCCCACGATTCCGACGCTGGTAAGGTGGCTTGCGGCAATCGAGAAGTAAGTTGCAGAACCGCCCAGCGCACGGCCGCGGCTTCCGGCCGGAGTGGTGACCGAATCATAGGCTACGGAGCCGATGACGAGTAGGGACAATCTCTTGTTACCTATCTATCCATGTATATCTGTATATTTGGCATGTTATATCAGAAACCTTCGGTTTGCCGATCTGTTCGTTCGTGTTCGTCTGTCGGATATGTATTTGCGTGTATTGCCTACAGATGTCAAGGTGCGCGATACACGATATTGTATTGCGGTGCCTTTTCTGTATGCCGATAGCTTATATTCCCCAGACCCTATGAAGATTCGGCTTTGGGAATCTATGTTATGAGTCGGGGTATGACAATGCGGATGGATAATCAGTGGCTATTTTTCCAGCCCATAGCTCGTTGGGTAACCCTTTTTTATCCAGGGATCTGTACCGTCTTCGATGTTGAAAAGTACATCTGGCTCGAAGCCCATGGCCGCGGCCATTTCGCAGGCGAGTCCGCTTCGTACTCCGGCTGCGCAGATGAACAGCAGATTCTTTCCCTGCGGAAGCTCTTCGATTCTGGACAGTAGGTCGTCCACCGTGATGAACAGCGCGTCGCTGACATGTCCGTCGACATATTCGTCCATTCGACGAACATCTACGAACACATGGTCATCGCTGCCGTGAAGCTCGGCGGCTTCATCGATGGTAATTCTGGTATATGGTTCTCCCGGTATTTGTCTGGGCATTATGCCCCCTCTCCTCTTCTCGGTTCTTCTTGTTCTAATCCAAATACTTATTCACCATCAGACTTAGTTTTTCTCGAGTCTGTGCCGGTATGTCATCTCGGCTTGTGATTATGGCGTTTTCTAGCGCGTTGCTGCAACCGCAGTCTCTTTCTGGTGGTATGTTGCGCGCCATTTCTGCGATTATGCGTCGCGCGGCGTCGATGTTGCGCAGCAGATTTTGGATGACCATATCCACGGACACATCCTCTTCTGATGGCCTCCACACATCGTAATCGGTGACGAACGCCAGCGTCACATAGCATATCTCCGCTTCCCGCGCTAACCTTGCCTCCGGCTGCGCTGTCATTCCGATAACTCTCGCGCCCCATCTGCGGTACATTTCCGACTCAGCCCGCGTGGAGAATTGCGGGCCTTCGATCACCAGATAGGCGCCGCCTTCGTGGACGGTTACTTCTTTGCGCGCCTGTTCGATGGCGGCTTGGCGCAACTCGTCACAGAACGGGTCGGCGAGTCCGACATGCGCCACGATGCCTTCGCCGAAGAAACTGGCAGCGCGTCCCGAAGTGCGGTCTATGATCTGGTCCGGGACTACCAGATCGAGTGGGCTGACGCGCTCTTCTAGGCTGCCCACTGCGCTGACGGATACTATGCGCTTTACACCGAGCGATTTCAATGCCCAGATATTCGCGCGTACTGGTATTTCGGAGGGAGATATACGATGCCCTCTGCCATGTCTTGGGAGAAATGCTATCGGCACATCGCCGATTTTCCCAGAGATGATCGCATCGCTTGGAGAGCCGAAGGGTGTCGATACCTCTATCTCGGCGCGGTCTGTCAGCGCATCCATATCGTACAATCCCGACCCGCCCATGAAACCGATTTTGGTCTCGCTCATTTACTTTGCTCCGTTATCGAGATCAGACTGCGGCGATAGGGCGGTCGCGCGATGCCGCGCTCGGTTACGATTGCGCTAGTGTAGCGATTCGGTGTCACATCGAAGGCGGGGTTGAAGGCGCGGATACCGTCTGGTGCGGTTCGCGCATCGCCGAAAGACAGCACCTCCGACGGCTCGCGCTCCTCGATGAGAATATCGCTGCCGTCACATAGTTCCATATCGAGTGTGCTGGTTGGCGCGGCGATGTAGAAGGGAATACCGTTCTCTTTGGCTAGCACGGCTAGGTTGTAAGTTCCTATCTTATTAGCGGTGTCGCCGTTGGAGGCGATCCTGTCCGCGCCGACGATGACAGCCTGAACCTCGCCTCGCTGCAGGAGCATGCCTGCTGCGGAGTCTGCGAGCAGATGCGTGGTGATGGATTCTCGTTTCAGTTCCCACGCTGTCAGCCTCGCGCCCTGGAGCATAGGTCGAGTTTCGGTCGCATAGACATTCTCTATTCGACCGTCCTTCCATGCGCGCCTGATGACGCCGAGCGCGGTGCCGTATCCGCCTGTTGCCAGCGCGCCGGTGTTGCAGTGAGTTAGCACGCTGCTTCCCCACGCCAACAGACCTGCGCCATGCTTGCCGATCTGTCGGTTGTTTTCTATATCTTCTGCGTGAACGGCAGCTGCCTCGTTCGCTAGGTCGGCGATGGTGTCTTCGACTGTCTGCGCTGAGGCTGAGGCTGCGAGCATGCGGTCGATTGCCCAGCCGAGATTTGCTCCTGTTGGTCTTGCAGAGCGAATTTCGCGTGCCGCTCTGCGCAGGCGTTCGGAGAAGTCGCCCGCGCCACTCTGCGCTAGCTCCATCGCCGCGAGAGCGAGGCCGTATGCGCCGGCGATGCCGATGGCCGGCGCGCCGCGAACCGACATGTTGCGAATGGACTCAATGACACAGCGATAGTCAGTGGTTTCCGTCCACGATTCTGCGAAGGGTAGCTGTCGCTGATCGAGTATCTTTATAGAGTTTCCCAGCCATATCAGCGGTGAGAGTTCGTTGGATTGTGCTTTCAATGTATTGATTCCTGTGTGCGCCGGGGCGCGGGACGGGCAAACTCAAAAAGACTTCTCGGTGTGGGAGAAGTCTTTTTTGACGGCAGATTGTCTGCCGCTCTCATCTCCCGAACGCCGAGCGTTCGCCGGAATTGGCACCTTTGTCGGGGTATATAACCCTAACCGGTTGCCGGGCATCAAGGGGCCGGTCCCTCCGCCACTCTGGATAAGAGCCAGTTCTATTCAACTATATAACCAGAATGTTACATGGAGCGGCGAGAGGTTGTCAAGGGTTGACGGCTTTCAGAATTCCGTGATAACCTATAGGTGTCTTATTAGAGAGTAGGCATAATCTTTGGCTTATGAGGTTTGTAGGCAGCGGTTGTGCTTAAAAGCCCGGCGGGAGGTAATCCAATGGCTGGCGAAGGCAGGATGGACATAGAGATCATCTACTGCGTACCTTGACAGTATCACGGTGTCGCGGCCTGGATGGTCAACGAATTCGTCGCTGAAGGCGGCAAGGATGTAGCAATCGAGGTTAGGCCCGGTGTAGGAGGGGTGTTGCAGGTCTTTGTCGATGGAGACAAGATCTACGACAAGTCCGAAGAGGGTGGCCAGACTCCTCACCTGAACCGAGTCAAGGAGCTGCGAGCAATCGTGCGAAGCAGGCTCGACGCCCTGGCGGTTGCCGCCGATTGAGGCTGATTGAAACTCATCTGACATAATTCTCGATAGCAGAGCCCCCGTCCTTTTATTGGACGGGGGCTTTTTCATGGGAGAGACAGAGAAACGATCCGATGCATTCCCTCGGATTGGGCTTGCACCTGTAAATGTGGGGAATCCCATCTCTGCGGAAGGGGTGGTGGATGGGGTGAGGAGGAATTGCAAGAAGCAATCTTCGAGAGCAGCGGCTACGGTCGCAAGCCGTCCATCAAATTCACCGTCATGCGAGCTGCATCTAAGTCTATGTCCAGCACTACATTGGATATTGCGGGGAGCAGGATGTCTCGTCGTTCGGGGAGGCGCACTATATAGACATCGTTGCCGGGCGTTTCTAGGATCTCGACGATTTGACCTAGGTGCTCATCGTCATTGGTATATACATCGAGTTCGATCAGCTGGAAGTGGTAGTAGGAACCTTCGGGAAGGCTAGGGAGCTTGTCCTCTGGTATCGTGAGGAGGGCTCCGCGCAGGGATTCGGCGGCGGTGCGGTCTTGTATGGAGCTGAGTTTCACTACGAGGCCGGCTTTGTGAGAACGGGAGGATACTACGGTAACAGGTTCGTCGCGGATTAGGAGTACGGAGCCTGGGGAGAACCGTTCTGGCAGGTCGGTTTGGGGCTGTACCTTCACATGGCCGCGAATACCCCATGCCCCTGTTATTCGGCCAACGACAACCTGATCTTGCGGGAGGGCGCCGGCGGCATCGTCGCGGAGCTGGCTTTTGGGCGCGCCGACCCCGTCCGCGGCGGCGATCAGACTATATCCAGCGTAGCGCGCACACCCTGTTTGATCGCTGCGACCCTTATGAGAACGCGGATGGACTGCGCGACGCGACCATGACGCCCGATGACTTTGCCTTTGTCTTCGTCGGCGACTTCCAGTCGGAGAATGATTCTGCCGGTCTCGTCCTCTTCCTCGCTGACTCTGACTTCGTCTGGCTGAGAGGCTATGGACTTGGCAATGTACTCTACTAACTCTTTCATTCGTCTTTAACTCGTTCCAGAGTTCCCAATGTCGTGAGAATCTGTCTAACTGCGTCTGACGGCTGCGCGCCCTGTCTGAGCCATTTCAGAGCTTTGTCCTCGTCCACGACAACGGTGGGTGGGTTAGTGGTTGGGTTGTAGTGGCCGAGGTGATCGATGAATGCGCCGTCGCGCGCGGCGCGAGAGTCAGCGACTATGACGCGGTAGCTCGGCTGGTTCCGCGCCCCTGTTCTTCTGAGTCTTATCTTGAGCATATACCGTCGCTTTCGGAATGAGGGTTTTTATGTAATCGCCTACATCGAATTGTCTATCGGCCAGACGCTGCAGGCGCCGAATGAATTGCAATGCGGAACCTCGCGCCTATCCCGCCATGGTGGAGAGTGACTGCTCCAGTGTTCTTGTGCTGAGAATTACTCTGACGCGACCAGTCTGCACCGGCTGGAAAGGGAAGAGCGCTCCGCTAGGAACTCTTGGCCTTATGCAGCTGCTGCATGAGCCGGGATTTTCGTCGGGATGCGTTGTTTGGATGCAGCGCGCCTTTGGACGCGGCTTTGTCCAGCGCGACGACTGCCGAATGGACGGAGCGTTCCGCGCTGTCCATGTCTCCGTTCTCTATGTCGCGCCGCGCATTCCGTACGAAGGTGCGCGCGCGAACCCTGAGCGGCTGCTTGATATGCCGACGGCGTTCCGATACTCGATCCGACTTTGGTGATGGCAATGCGTTTACTCCGACTTGGATACCTTGCGAAGGTTCATTTTACATTCTTACGAGAATACAATTACAGGCTAGGCCATTATAACAATTGTAGCATGTTCGGGTGTAGCGTGTTCGCGCCGCTTGCAGTAAGCAGAGTCTTTCGGCTTTTCGACGCGATGGCAGGGGAGGCGCGTGACTGTTTAGCTGCTCTATATATTGCTTCGGGTTACTGCCATTACGCCGCTTATCGCCTCCAGTTTGAAGAACAGCCTGCTTAGCTGGTCGATTCCTCTCACATGCATTGTGAGTGTGATGATGGATACGCCGTCGTACTCTTCGGATGTGCAGGAGGAGACATTGACATTTTCTCCGGATGCGGCGGCGCTCACATCTCGCAGCAGCCCGACTCTGTCCATCGCTCTTACCTGCGTTCTGACGGGGTATCGAACCTCCGTTTTCCCCCAGTTCACAGGCACCAGCCTTTCGGGTTCGTCTTCGTGCGCGATGTTGGCGCAGCTTCGGCGATGGACGGTGACGCCTCTGGCGCGGGTTATGAAGCCGATTATCTCATCGCCGTTGATCGGGCCGCAGCATCGCGCCATCGTCGTGAGCAAATCGCCGACGCCCAGCACCTCGATCCCGGTGCTGGGGCTAAGCGGCAGGCTCAGTTCCTGTTGTCTTGCGGATTCCGGTTCGTCATCCTGCTCATGGGAGCTGAGCTTCCTGACGACCTGTTCCACAGATAGAGAGCCGCTGCCCAGCGCTGTGAGGAAGTCGTCCAGTTTGCCTATTCCCATCATAGCGGCAACGCGCTCGTCAGGCTCCGATGTGAGTCGGCGGAGGTGTCTTTGGAACAGGTCACGCCCTCGTCGGATGTTTATCGACTGTTCTTGCCGTTCGAACCACCTGCGAACTCTAGCTTTCGCAGACTTGGTATGAATATAGCCTAGATCTTCGTTGAGCCAGTCTAGGCTGGGGCCTCTGACGGTTTTCGATGTGAGTATCTGACAAGTGTCGCCGTTTCTCAGCTGGTATGTCAGCGATACCAGCTTGCCGTTAACCTTCGCGCCGATACAGCGCATCATCAGATCCGAGTGTATTCGGAATGCGAAGTCCAGCGGAGTCGAACCTGCGGGCAGCTCTTTTATATCTCCTGCCGGGGTATAGACGAAAAGCTGATCTTGGAACTCGTCGTTTTTGAGAGCGGCGACGAAATCTTCCACATCGTTTTGCCATTCCAGTATCTGCCGCGCCCAGACCATCTTACGCTCGAAGGAGTTGCTGGCAGTTCTGCCGGAGCTTTTGCCCTCTTTATATAGCCAATGCGCCGCGACGCCGTACTCTGCGAGTCTGTGCATCTCGTAAGTTCGTATCTGAACCTCCACTGGATGTCCGCTCTCGCCGATTACAGTCGTGTGGATCGACTGGTACATGTTGTCTTTCGGATTGGCTATATAGTCGTCGAACTCGCCGGGAACCGGACGCCATTTGGCATGGACGACCCCTAGCGCGCCGTAGCAGTCCTGCACGGTATTGACCAGCACGCGCAGCGCAAACAGGTCATGTATGTCGTCAACGGTTTTGTTTTGACGGGCATATTTGTCTATTTTGTTGTGGATGGAATAGATATGTTTTGGTCTGCCGGAGATTTCGGAGGAGATTCCGGCTGCTTCCAGCTGGTTCTGGAGTGTCGTTATGGCATCGTCGATATACTCCTCGCGCGCGGCGCGCTTGGCGTTCAGACGCTGCGAGATAGCGCGATAATCCTCTGGGTTGAGCTGCCGAAAGGCCATGTCTTCGAGCTGCCACTTGATCTCCCATATACCCAGACGATGGGCGAGCGGCGCATATATATCCAGCGTCTCGCGGGATTTTTCGAGCCGCTTGGCGAGTGGCAGATGGCGGATAGTTTGCATGTTGTGGAGGCGGTCGGCCAGCTTTATCAGAACCACTCTGATATCTTCCGCCATCGTTACCAGCATTTTGCGAATGGTCTCCGCCTGCGCGTGAGGGGCTTGCGGACTGCCGATTCCTGTAGTGACTATCTCTGCTTTCGTGAACTTGGTCACGCCGTCCACCAGACGCGCTATATCGCCGCCGAAACTCTCCTGTATATCCTCGACCGATATGTCCAGATTGTCTTCTACTACATCGTGCAGCAGGCCTGCTGCCAGCGCGTCTGGATCCAGTTTGAGATCTGCCAGAATGATAGCGGTCTGAAGCGGATGATCTATGTACGGATCCCCAGATTTTCTGAACTGTCCTTCATGGGCTTCTGCGGCGTAGCGGTAAGCCTTTTCCACAATATCGAGTTTCTCTGTGGGGATATACTCCGAGGCTTTGGAGATAATGGTGTCGAGCATCACCGCTCCCTTTTCGCGGATGAATGGCATGTGCGATTGGCTATTATCGGTATTTTTACTGCGTTCACTGCGGATACTGTCGAGGATCGGGATATTTATGGCGGAGTATGCCTGAGATGATATGTATTATATATGTACCATAATAGTAGCTGTATAAATAGAATGGGATTTTACCACATCAATCATATGAGGTATTCAGTAAAATGCAATTTCAGTCTCCGCGAGGTACTTCGGATGTTCTTCCTGATGATCAGCAGTATTGGGATTTTGTCCGCGAGAGGGCGGAGGAGACTGCGGCGGTTTTCGGTTTTCGTCGTATAGAGACGCCGATGTTCGAGTATTCTGGCCTGTTCGAGCGGGGTGTTGGCTCTACGACTGACATCGTGGAGAAGGAGACTTATACTTTCGAGGATCGTGGCGGAGATCTGCTCACGCTTCGCGCCGAAGGTACTGCCCCAGTTTGCCGCGCATATCTTCAGCACGGTATGCACGCGCTGACTCAGCCGGTCAGATTGTTCTATATATGCCCTGTGTTTAGATACGAACGCCCGCAGGCTGGCCGATACCGCCAGCACACGCAGTTTGGTATCGAGATAATAGGCGAGTCGGATGCGGCGGTGGACGCGGAGGTCATCGAAGTCGGCTGGCGCTATCTGGAGTCGGTCGGTCTGTCCGACCTGTCGCTGTCTATCAACTCAATCGGGGATGGCCAGTGCAGGCCGGCATATATCGAGCGGCTCAAGGGATACTATTCCGATTATCGCGATGCGGTGTGCGCTGACTGCGAGCGGAGAATAGATCGCAACGCGCTCAGGCTTCTCGACTGCAAGAACGATCAGTGTCAGCCACTCGTCGCCGAAGCCCCTTCCAGCGCGGATCATCTCTGTTCCGATTGCGAATCGCACTGGGACGATCTTCGCCGATATCTCTCAGAGACTGGCATCGAATATATCGTCGAGCCGCGTCTAGTGCGCGGTCTGGATTATTACACCCGAACGGTATTCGAGATCGCGCCGCCGGATGAGGGGCGGATGTCCACGATAATAGGCGGTGGGCGCTATGACGGCCTGATTCAGGAGCTGGGCGGCAGACCTACTCCCGGTATTGGCTATGGTATGGGCCTGGAGCGCGTGATACAGAATGTCAGAGCGCAGGGCGTGCAGATATCGTCGGGTGATCGGACACGCGCGATGGTAGTTCACATGGGCGACGCGGCCAAGCTAGTCGGCGTCCGGTTGGCAGCCGATCTGCGCCGAGCTGGAATCTCCGCCACGCTCGCGCCTCCGCGCAGTATGCGCGCTCAGATGCGATACGCCTCCAGTACGAAGGCTACACATGCTGTTATCGTCGGTGATGACGAACTCGAAAGGGGAGTGGTCACCGTCCGCGATTTGCGCCTGAGCGCGCAGAGCGAAGTAGATCTGGAACGAGTGTCGGATGCACTAATAGGGTAGCTACATACACTACATACAATGGATGGCACGCAGGGGATGGAAGGAGAGACGATATGATAACGGCAGCCCAAGCCACAGAAGAGCGGGCAGGTATCCATCTACTAGATGACAATAACAACATGAAGAAGCTCCCCTCACGAAGGCTGTTTACTGTCGATGAGTACCACGCGATGGCGGAGACGGGCATCTTGGGATACGAAGAGCGCGTCGAGCTTGTGGACGGGGAGATACTAGTCATTGCGCCGATTGGCAGCGAACATATGGCGACTGTCGATATAGGTACTGCATTCTGGGTTAGGGCAGTGGGAGACAAGGCTATCGTCAGGGTAGGAGGATCTCTGCGTCTGAACGAATACAACGAGCCAGAGCCAGACTTGCTGTTATTGAAATGGCGCGATGACTACTATCGACATTCCGGCGCAGCCCAGATGATGTGATCTTGCTGATGGAGGTTGCCGTCTCATCGCTCCACTACGATCGAGGCTCGAAGCTGCGGCTTTATGCGCGATTCAATATTCCCGAGGTTTGGATAGCGAATATACCCGACCGAGTTATCCATACATATAGCGATTCTGTGGATGGCGAGTACACTACTCACCGCGATTTCCAACCTGGCGATACGGTTACCCTGTCGGAGTTCGAGGGCGTTGTCCTTTCCGTTAGCATGATTCTGGGTGTGCATAGCGAGAGTGATGGCTGAATCCGGAGAGGAGCTAGTTGCGTATTTTCGCATACTGCTCGAACCGGTCGGCGACTAGGGGATTAGCTGCGTTTTCCGGCGGGCGCGGCGATGATCAAGATCGTGGACAGCGCGGTTAGGATGCCGGCGAAGTAGTAGATCGAGCCGTAGCCGCCGAAGTCTCGTATTACTACTGCGGCGATAAACGGCGAAATTGCCCCCAAAATCCCGTTCAGGCCGAATATCAGGCCGACAGCTGTCGCTTCTGTTCCACGCCCGACCACATCCAATACCATCGCCAGCACGATCTGATGCAGCGCGAAGCTGAACAGTCCTGTGCCTGCCAAGACCAGTGTCAGCGGCAGCCCATCGCCGGCGGCGACTGTGACGAACGACAGCGCTGTCGCCAAGACGAACCCTGGAATCACCACGGCCTTCCGGCTGAATCTGTCGGAGAGATACCCCAGCGCGGGCGCGGACACGATTCCCATTCCCGTCAGCAGCGACATGTGAATGCCGTAGTTCAGCCCGTGCATGTCTAGCGTCTCGGAGAGATAGAACGGAGACCATGCGAATATCGCATCCAGCCCCACCCCTCGCAGCATCGCAGAGCCGACGAGTATAAGCACCGTCGGATTGCGCGCAATGCGGGCCGTCTCCCGCAGCTGCGTCACTAGCCCGCGAGGTTCGACAGCCCCGATTTTGCCGACATCTTTTAGATATATCCATACGATCACGCCCATCACCATTGCGGGGATGGTGTACACGAGAATTACGCCGCGCCAGCTGGCGAACAGCGCCAGCAGTCCGGCGGCTATGATAGGCCCCGTGAGGTTGCCGAGATTTGCGCCGAAGCCGTGAATCGATATGGCGAACCCTCGCCGATCGGAGAATATCTGCGAGAGCGAAGCCGCTGATGGAAGATGCCACAGAGCGCCCGGTATCGACACGAGCGGTACGATCAACAGCAGAGCCAGATACCCCGGAGCCGCGGCAAGAAGCGCGAAGAATATCGCCGCGCTCACCATGCAGCCGGTCAGCATCAGCCCCCAGCGGCTCTTCATCATATCTACGACCAGTCCGCCGCCTATGTTCACGACGCCGACGCCGGAAAACCGCAGCGCATGCAGCGCGGATATCTGGAATGTGCTCAGCCCGAAGTAAGCGGAGATAGTCGGCAATAGAACGGGAACGCCCTGATCATACAAGTGCGCGACTCCGTGTCCAGCGGACATTATTCCCAAAATCGCAGGTCTGCCGCTGAACTGTTCTGGCCGAACTTCGGAGGGTTCTACTGTATCCAAATATTGCGCTCCCTGCGGATTCGATTGCCGCCACGCTATAAAGGGCGCAGTCCGCCTGTGAGTCTAACAGTTTCCAACGGGCGCAGTTCGACTGAGTCTAGCAATTCCGAATTGTCCCCCGAATCTCGATCTGACATGATAGGGGTCTAGCTTGGACTGTCAATACTGTCTGTTCGATACTGTCGAGCGAGAGGAGGCTTATTGAAAATGGATGTATTCGAAGCTGTACGAACGAGACTCACAGTGAGAGAGTTCGCTTCAGACCCTGTTCCAGACGATGTTTTAGAGAAAATACTGCGCGCGGGACAGTTGGCGCCGAGCTCACGGAACCTTCAGCCATGGAGATTCGTGGTCGTTAGAGATGCCGATACTCTTCAGAAGATTGGCAGCATCGCCACTAGCGGGCGGTTTGTGGCTGATGCGCCTGTGGCGATAGCGATAGCTATGCAGAACGCCGACAGGCCCGATCTCGACACAGGACGCGCGCTTCAGCAGATGGAGCTGGTAGCGTGGGCGGAGGGTCTCGGTACTTGTTTCGTTGGCCTGCGGGTCGCGGAGCAAAACCGGCGTATCAAGGATCTGCTCGGCATTCCGGAGAACCTCGAGTTGGTCACTGTGCTGCCATTCGGATATCGCGAGGAAGACACGCGCGGCGGGCAAGGGCGCAAAGACAGGAAGCCTCTGTCCGAGATCGTCCACTGGGAACGCTATGGCGCGTGAATCGAAATCTCTCCCTGATGAACTCCGAGCTGTCCAATGCGCTAACACCGCCACCTGCGATGCGTCCGAAAGGCGGCAGCCGTCTCCCTCGGGGAGTATGCTGCCGTCTCATAATCAGGGAGTATCTCGGAAGCCAAGCGCGCAGAGACAGGCACTCGCATCGCGCCGCCAAATCCGTCGAGTCGAGTTAGGATGATGATGTCGTCCGGGGGCAGTGAACCCCGCGTCGATTACCAGAGTGTCATCGAATCGAGGAACAGCTGTCGCATGTCTTCTTCCTGCACCGGGCGCGGGGATAGTCCGATAACGCGGCGTTGAGGCATTGCGCCGGCGGCCAGCGTGGGCGCGTCCTGAGGCGTGTAGCCAATGGCGCCTAGACCGTTCGGCACGCCGATGCGCCTGAGCAGCGCGATAATTGCGTCCGCCAATATGTCGCCAGCATCCTCAGGCCCCGCGCTGGACACATCCGCGCCCATCAGCCGCGCGGCGTGCAGATGCCGTTCGGGATTCGTCGGCGCGGTGTAGCGAAACACCGCAGGCGCGTTCAGTATGACACTCATGCCGTGCGGTACGATCGGATGATCGTCCGGGTAATCTTCGGGAATGTAACTTCGCACCATCCCGGAGACGGGGTAGGACATGCCGTGCGGCAGGTGACATCCTGCGTTGCCGAATCCGACGCCGGCGAAAGTCGCGGCCAGCATCATGTTCGAGCGCGATTCGATGTCGTCCGACTCTGTTACCGCGCTGACGATATTGCGCGCGACCATCTCGATGGCGCGTGTCGCCCAAACATCCGATATGGGGTTCGATCCCTGATAGGATGGTCTGAGGCCGGGGTCTGCGGGCGCGTCTCGGCGACTGTATGGCAAGGCAGTGTAAGACTCCAGCCCGTGGCACAGCACATCGAATCCGCTGCACGCCGTTACCATGCTCGGCAGTGTACGGCTGTTCTCAGGATCTACGACACCCATCGTCGGCCTCAACGCGCGGTGGGCAAGGCCAGTTTTCGCTTTCATCTCCAGCAGGTCGAATATCGCAACGCCCGTAGTTTCGGAGCCGGTGCCAGATGTAGTTGGGATTGCTATATGCGGTTCGAGTGGCCCCGGCACTGGCGCGCCCTCTCCGATTGGCGCGTTCACATAGGTGAGGAAGTCTGCTGGATAGGTCGCATACAGGTTGGCGGCTTTTGCGGTGTCTATGCTCGAGCCGCCGCCGACGGAGACGAAGCCGTCGAACCCGCCTTCGCTGGCGAAAGCGATAGCTTCTCGGAACGATTCGTCTGTCGGCTCCACCTCCACGGCGTCGAACAGTACGGCGTCAATGCCCTCCGCTCGCAGAGATTCTATAGCGATGGCGACGGGTTCGAGTCGCGCCATCTTCGGATCTGTAACGACGGCGACGCGTTTGGCGCCGAGCTTTGCCATCTCGAACCCCACCTCCCGCGTCGAGCCGGGGCCGAACTTGATCGAAGAAGTGTCCATCGTGAAGGCGGTTTCCATCTGATGGTGGAGCATTGGGAGGCCTCGTCCAATCCTGTCTTATGTCGCACTGTATCGGGTAATGATGATAGCATAGCTTCCCAGATCAGTTCCGAACAGGCTATGTTGCAGGATGTCCACAGAGATACGCTGGAAATATAGATACACGAACTTTTCGCGTGCGCTTTCGCTTTTGCGCGAGGCGTTGGATGGGGGTGTCGAGGTTCTCAATGAGCTGGAGCGTGACGGCGTTATACAGCGATTCGAGTACACTTTCGAACTGACGTGGAATACGCTCAAAGATCGTATGGAATACGATGGAGTGGTTCTGACGGCGATTACTCCGCGTAATGTCATCAGGGAAGCGTTCGAGGCTGGGCTTATCGAGGATGGCGAAACATGGATAGACATGCTGAACGACCGCAACTCGATGTCCCATTCCTATGATTCCGCGAAGTTTAGGCGAGTCGTAGAGAGCATACATTCCCGCTATCTGCGTATATTGGGAGACATACATATTCGCTTGGCCGAGGAGATGCTGGAATAGTGAACTGTCCCGATCTCTCGCCTGAGACGAGGTCGAAGCTGACGCAGGTGTTCGATGGGTATTCCGAATTGACCGAAGTCATACTTTTCGGCTCGCGCGCTACGGGTAATGCATCGGCGCGTTCCGACATAGACCTTGCTACACGCGGCATTGTGGATTACCAGCGCCTAGGAAGGCTGGATCTGGATCTCGACGACTTGGATATTCCCCAGAAGTGCGATCTAAAAGCCTACGAAAGTATTCGTTACGCCCCGCTCAGAGCACATATAGACGCTTTCGGGATAACTATTTACAGAAAGAGACTCTAACCCATGCACTCAGTCCTCATCGTCGTATTCGATGGCCTTCAGCCTGCGCAGCTGCGCCCTGACCTTGCGCCGAACCTGTCGAGGTTCGCAGACGAAGGCGTGTTCTTCGAGAATCACCATCCGGTGTTTCCGTCGGTAACGCGCGTGAATGCCGCCAGTATGGTTACTGGAATGCAGCCCGGTGGGCACGGATTGTCGGCCAATGTAATGGTGGCGCGCGATGCCGACCCTGCGAGCGTGTTTTCCGCGATGGAGCCGACGCTCGAAGTCCTGCGCCGAAAGACGGGGCGCGTTCTGCTCGCCCCGACATTGGCGGACATTCTCGCCGCTCGCGGTATGGAATACATCGCTATAGGTGCCGGAAGCTCCGGCAATGCCTATGTTCATCATCCGAACGCTGCTGGGGCGAACGCCGCTGATTCCAGCGCATACGGCGGCGCGACGATTCATCCTGACTTCACACTGCCTCGAAATCTCGAAGCGGGGTTGACCGCCCGATTTGGCGCCTGGCCTGCCCAGTCTCTTCCGAACACGCAGAGATTCGGCCATGCGATCCGCGTCCTGACCGAATATATATTGCCTGAGCGTCGCCCTGCGGCAGCGCTGATATGGTCTTCGGAGCCTGACGGATCTCAGCATGCGGCAGGAGTGGGCTCGGACATGTCAGACCGCGCTGTCCGCGAGGCGGATGCCGGTTTTGGGCGCATTCTCGAATGGCTGGATTTGCAGGAGCTGTCTGGAGAAACCGATGTGATGGTAGTCTCCGATCATGGCTATTCTACAATCGGCGAGACCGTGCATGTCGAGGGTTATGTACGCGACGCCGGTTTCACTCCGGACGATGTTCTAATCGCGCCGAACGGCGGCAGCGCGCTGTTCTATACACGGAATGCTGATATTACGGCGCGGCTGGCGGAGTGGTTGATGTCTCGCGCTTGGTGCGGCGCGCTTTTGGCGTCGGAGTCTGCGGGGGAGATCGAAGGCGCGCTGCCGATGTCTCTGGCCGGAGGGGATGGTCCGCGCGCGCCGGAGCTGGCAATGTCTTTCGGGTGGGACTCGCGCTCCAACGCCGCTGGGTACGCAGGATTTGCGCACTCCACGGGAGGCGCGCCCGGTCTCGGTCAGCACGGCTCTATGAGCCGACATGAGATGAATAATGTCTTGCTAGCGCGCGGCCCCAGCTTCAGGCGGGGCATCCGAGTCGCTTCGCCCACTGGCAACATCGATTTGACGCCCACCGCGCTGAGATTGCTCGGTCTGCCCGTTCCCGACTATATGGATGGCCGTGTGATAGGTGAGGCGTTGCTCGACGGCTCGACGGCTATGGAGTGGTCGAGTGAGGTGCGCGCCGCCGAGCGCGAATTGCAAACGGGGATGTACTGCCAGCATATTCGCATATCCAGAATCGGCAAGTCTGTCTATATCGACGAGGGCATTGGCTCTCGCTCCCCTGGCCCTTGAGACACTAAAAAGCGAGGCATGGAGGTCGGTTCGTAAACCCGGTCCATGCCCCGCCGCTCTTGTCACAGCTGTTTATGTATTCATGCTCACGGTGATTATGCAACCATGAACCTCGCGCGGGAAGCGTAAGACGCTGTGAAGGAAGGCCGCATCTGCCCTCGAACTATCCCGCAGGTTTGAACTTAGGCAGCGAGATATTGTCGTTGGCGTCCTCGAATACGACTTCCAGCGCCATGCCGATTTGGAGATTTTCAGGTGTCGGCTCGTCGATGACTATATTAGTCGCCATCTTCGGCCCCTCTTCCAGCTCGACTATGGCGGTGACGAAAGGTACATCGGGGACGAATCCGGGATGCGGAGCGCGTTCTACGATGGCGTAGGTAAACAGCGTCGCATTGCCGCTGGCCTGCACCCATCTGGTGTTTCTCGAGAAGCAGCATGGGGATATGTCGCGCGGGTAGAAGTATGGGCCGCACTCGTCGCAGCTGCGAAGCCAGAGCTCGTGTTCCTTAGTCTTTTCCCAGTAGAAGTCGGATTCGCCCTGCGGCGTTGGCAGGGGCTTGTTGTAAGCCTGTGTCATAATTTGGCGTTCTCCTGATTCGGTATCCCGGCGGGCTGATTTGGCCTGCCGGGATTTGTTCGGAAGTTCGTGTCTGTAGTGTTGGCTGAAGGCTGCGGCTAATCGACTGCGAGTACGACTGTGCCGGTCGATGACAGCGAGCCGCCGGTGCCGTGTACTAGCGAGAGCTTCGGGTCATCGATCTGGCGGTCTCCGGCTTCTCCGCGCAGCTGTCGAACTGCCTCCAACACCAAGAACATGCCATACATGCCGGAATGGGTGTAGGACAGTCCGCCGCCGCTGGTGTTCATGCTGAACTCGCCGCCGGGCGCGGTGCGCTGGTTGGCAACGAAGTCAGGAGCTTCCCCGGGCCCGCAGAATCCGAGGCTTTCCAGTGTCGCCATCACGGTGTATGTGAAAGAGTCATAGATCATGGCGAGGTCTATGTCGTCGTGCGTAACGCCGGCCATCTCCAAAGACTTGGGCCCGGAGTATCGGCCCCAGGTGCGTGTCAGGTCTGGCATGGTGCTTATTAGGTTGTGGTCGTGTCCCTCGGCTGCGCCCAGCACATAGACCGGCTTTTTGGGCAGGTCGCGCGCGCGTTCGGCGCTAGTTATCACATACGCGCCCCCGGCGTCGGTGACTAGACAGCAGTCGAACAGATGGAACGGCCAAGCTATCCAGCGAGAGTTGTGATAGTCGTCGAAAGACATGGGCTGGTCTTTCATATATGCTTTCGGGTTGAGGTTTGCCCATTTGCGTGTGGCAACGGCGATTTCCGCCATGCCTTGTCTCGCGCGATCCTCGCCGTACTGGTGCATGTATCGTCGGGCGGCCATCGCATAGTTGATAGGCGCTCCGATGAACCCGTAGGGGATCTCGAACTGCGCCCCAGGTTCGGATGCGTTGCCCCCTGCGCGTGAGCGCGCGCTTCGGCCGGCTTCGCCATGCGTTACGAGCGCGACTTCGCAATATCCGGCGTTGATTGCGGCCATTGCGTGCGCGATATGAATTATGAACGACGATCCGCCAACGGCAGTCGAGTCCGTAAACTTAGGCTCGATGCCCATATACTCTGCCAGCGTCAGAGTCCCGAACCCCGCCGACAGCAGCCCATCGACATCGCTCAGCTTCAGCCCGGCATCCTCGAGGGCGTTGTACGCCGCCTCGGCATGATGCTGCAGAGAAGATTTGTTTTCTATTCTGCCAATCTCGTCAGACTCTGCTACTCCGACGATGGCAACCGATCTTGACATATCAGCCATTCTTGCGCTGACCTCCTGCGTTTATCCAATGGTTCACAAAACCGCGCTAAGACTATCGCAATTGACGGCTTCAGGCAAGTTTAGCATTCGTCAGGTGGGGTATCCGCAGCTGCGATCGGGGTGGGCGCGTCGGCAGTGGCGGCAAATGATGCGCTTGGTATCACCTAAGACGCGGGAGACGCGGGTTAGATAGGTGGGTTATATAGACAGTGTTATGCGGTTTCGGAGCCGTCCTATCCAGACGGACATGACGCGGTTGGAGTGTATTACAGGTATGGTGGCGGACATGGTGGCGTAAACCCATCGTCTCGAAACTCTAACGCGCGCCGCGGGATCGAGCCAGAGAGGTGAGTATACGAGTATGCCCAGCGTGGCAAGCCCCATCAGCATCGGCCACGCCGCAGCCAGCCTGAACCGTACACATCGACGCGGGATGTCCAGCAGGTATCTCTCGGCGGCGTCGAACTTCTCCAGCGCGAGCTTGAGACCTGTGTCCAGCAGAGGTCTTGCTAGATGAGATCTGTCCGGATCCAGCAAGTCTCGAGGTTTCATGCCGACCTCGTTCAGCCAAGTCAGCGGTATGTAACATCTGCCGGAGCGCAGGTCGCGTGGAATGTCGCGGAGTATGTTCGTCATCTGGAGAGCCTGTCCGAACTCGACGCTGAGCTGTGTCATTCGTTCTCGCTCCCAGCGCGCGAGCGCGGGCATGTGCGCCATGCTGAGGTCTGTCCAGAACTCGCCGACGCATCCGGCGACGAGGTATGTGTAACGGTCGAGTTCCTCCGTGTCGGAAAGCGCCGGGATTTCGCTCCGTTCCGGCTGTTTCTGAGCCGGAAAGCGTGTCAGGTCGAACTCCATCCCTTTACTCAAGCGCTGGACGATATTGGCTACTCGGTCTCGGTCGGCCTGCGGGAGTGTGTTTAGGAGGCGGAGTATGCCATCTAGTGACATCAGCAGATCTCGTTCGGAGTCGGACGGCTGAGCGTCCGCGAGTGAGTAGGCGAGGGTGGTGAAGTGTTCCGTGTCTGGTTCGGCGGTCAGCTGCTGGCGAAGCTGTAGCAGGTGGAGTAGTCTGCGGTTGTCGGGGACTGCGGCTGTGTCCGCGATGGTGTCTGCCGCTCTTGCTAGCAGATATGCGATTGCGACGGGTTTGCGTATGCTGCGCGGCAGAATCCGGATGGTCAGGTAGAAGGCGCGCGATACACGCCGCAAGAGTGGAAGCGTGGCTCGATCGAAGTCGTCTGCCATAGGACTTTCGTCAGACGGCGGGGATGACAGAACCCGCCAGATGTTCCATCGTTCGGATACAATCGTCCACGCTGGAGGTACGGAAATCGAAAGTCAGCTGTTCGATGCCTATGTCGTAGCACGCTCTGACATCCTCGATGACCTCTCCGGTGGATGCGATGAGCGCGCCGTTGGAGCGGTTGGCAGGCCCCTCTTCGATGTTCATGTCGGTAAAGTGCAGTGTTCGTTTGAGTGATATGGTAACTTCGTCCGGGTTTCGGCCTGACTGCTCGGAGTATCGGCGAAGGTATGGCAGGTTATTGGCGACGAATTCGGGTGTATGCCGTGTCGGATGCCATGCGTCGCCGTATTTCACAGCTCTGCGGATAGCTCGCCTGCTGTGACCGCCGACCCATATGGGTAAATGGCCGTCGCGCACCGGCTTGGGGGAGAAGTATATCCCTTCGAATTCGTAGTGCCGTCCGTGGTATTCCGGCTCGTCGTTTTCCCAGAGCGTTCTGAATATCTCCAGATATTCATCGGTTACGGGGCCGCGTTCTGGGTAGGACGCTCCGAGCGCGTCGAACTCCTTTTCGAGCCAACCGACGCCGACGCCGCAGATGGCGCGCCCGTTGGTCAGCACATCGAGCGTGGCGAACATCTTGGCTTGGAGAATCGGATTTCGATATGGGACGATTGCGACCGTCGTTCCAATATCTACGCGGCTGGTGGAGGATGCGATGAAGCTGAGCGTTATAAGCGCGTCCAGCTGCGGATCGTCTGGGCGGGCAACGAAGCGCCCATCTGGCGTGTATGGATACTGATCGGTCTCATCCACCGGCAAGACGATGTGGTCGCCCATCCAAATCGACTGAAAGCCGAGAGCCTCCACCGCTTGCGCGAAGGCTATCAGCGCCTGACCGTCTGTCGTCTTGGGGAGTGCGAATCCGTATTCCACCGGAGCCTCTAGCGGAGCCTTTCGACTGGTGACTCGCCTCGGACTCGAACCGAGAACCTACTGATTAAGAGTCAGTTGCTCTGCCAAATTGAGCTAGCGAGCCACCGTCGAGGACGATTTTACGGACGATTGGCGAAGTCCGTCAAGCAAGATGCCGCCGCCTCTTCATAATATGCATGATACATAACAAAAAATACACATAGCGCATATACGACACACGCGACTTGCGCGCGCGTCATATGCTGCCTACTGCCCAAGTGGGCAGGGCTATGTTATGATTGAGACTGATTTTGCAAATCATCGTATTCACATCCTTCTTATTACTAGGAGTTAGGAGATAGACGCCTTGCCTCCTATCAGCGATGCGGACAGGGAACGACTGACGAGCGCGATACACAATCAGCGCAGGCCGACTGTTACGGTGCTGTCTTCGCTTCTCGCGGTGCAGGACGAGCTTGGATACATACCGCAAGAGGCTATCCTGGATGTGGCTTCGCTGAACGATACGACTATCAACGAAGTTTGGGGAGTAGCGTCTTTTTACACTAACTTCAGGTTCACTCCGCCCGGCGAACACAGCATCGAGGTGTGCTGGGGGCCGACTTGCCATCTGACGGGATCTCCACGCATCTTGGAGCGAGTTATGGAGCAGCTTGGCTTGGAGGACGAAGGGGAGACGGCAGATGGCGGTATCTCTTTCAAGCTCAACACATGTCTAGGCGCTTGCTCCACCGCTCCGGTGATGAGTATCGATCACCATCTGATAGGCCGTCTGTCGCCGGAATCGGCGACGCGGCATGTTCAGGATATTTTGGACGAACAGTAGGGTGTGTGCCGAAACAGTAATTCTTCTCTCTTTGTCTTATCTTGCAGGCTCCGGGAATGATGGATGACAAATAACATAGGGGCGTATCTACTAGCATGACTACATACGAATCCCTGAAGCAGACCGCCGATGAACACTGGCAGAGTTTGGCGACTGGGCCGAATCCGTGGATTCGGGTGGGTACGGCGATGTGCGGCCAGTCTTCGGGCGCGTATCGTGTTATAGCTGCGCTCAGGAACGAGTTGGAGCGGCAGGATGTGACGGCGCACATAGACGAGGTGGGCTGTCTCGGCATCTGCTATGCCGAGACGCTGGTGGATGTGGTCCGAGATGGGACGCAGACACGGCTTTTCTTCGCAAATGTGACACCGGAGGATGTGCCGTCGATAGTCGAATCCTATATCGTTGGAGGAGAGACGACTTCCCCCCGCATCATCGGCTACTTGGGAGAGGATCCCATAGAAGGCGCGCCGAACTTGGCGGATGTGGAGGGCATACGGCGTCAGCGCCGGATTGCTCTCAGAAACGCTGGCAACATCGCGCCGGACGATATATACCAGTACATCGCTAATGGCGGCTACGCAGGCATATACCGCGCGTTGACGCAGATGGAGCCGAACGATGTCATCAAAGAGGTTACGGACTCCGGTTTGCGCGGACGAGGCGGCGCGGCATTTCCCACAGGTATAAAGTGGAGTTTCATGGTGCGCTCGCCGGGGCCGCCTAAATACATGCTCTGCAACTGCGAAGAGGGCGATCCGGGCGCGTACAACGACAAGGGCATCCTAGAGAGTGACCCACATACACTGCTCGAAGGGTTGATGATCGGCGGATACGCCACCGGCGCTACCAACGGTATCGTATTCATACGGCACGGACATGACGGCCCGATAGACCGCACCGAGCAAGCCATTCGGCAGGCATACGAAGTCGGCCTGCTGGGGAAAAACATCTTAGGGACTGGCTTCGACTACGATATAGAAGTCGCTTTGACGGGCGAATCATATGTCGCAGGCGAAGAGACCGCGCTGATGGAGGCGATAGAGGGCAAGCGTTCCCAGCCGCGCTTTCGTCCGCCGTTCCCAGCCGCATACGGTGTATGGGGGCATCCTTCTACTATCAACAATGTGAAGACCTATTCGTACACGCCTGAGATAATATCGCGTGGCGCGGAGTGGTTCAGCTCTATTGGCGTGAACCGCAGTACAGGAACGGCTATCGTATGCCTGAACGGAAATGTACAGTATCCCGGTCTGTACGAAGTTCCTATGGGAATGACGCTCGGCGAGGTGGTGAACGACATCGGCGGCGGCGTGCCGCGCGGCAAACGACTGAAGCTGCTCCAGACTGGAGGCCCTCTGGGGGGAGTGCTGAGCGCGGAGAGTATGTCTATTCATATAGATTTCGACGAGATGCGCGAGGCGGGAGCGATTCTTGGCTCGGGCGGTATAATCGTCGGCGATGAAGATGTGTGCGCTGTGGATCTGACCCGTGTGCTGGTGGCGTTCTGCCAGTTCGAGTCTTGCGGCAAATGCTTCCCATGCCGATTGGGGATGGAACATCTGCTGGAGATAACGGAGCGTATCGCGCGCTGCGAAAGCCTCCCCGGAGACCTCGACCTGATGCGCTCTGTCGGCACGACGATGGAGGGGAGCTCGCTTTGCGGGCATGGTCAGCTTGGATTCGGCCCGATTCGCTCCGCGCTGACGCATTTCGAGTCGGACTTTATGGCGCACATCGAGCAGGGCAGATGCCCAACTGGCAGCTGTCTCGTGCCGAAGATCGTGCCGAAGAATACGAGGCCGTATGCGCATGACTTCACGCCAGCCATGCCAGTCATGGCGAGCGGATGACTGTTTTGCGAACGAGAGTTTCAGCGTGGAATATCATCGTTCCCGGTTCTGGATTCTGACCGAAACGGAGTGCGGGTGAAGAGCTTCCTGCCCTAAAGACGCTTTCTATGCGAATGGTCTTCGGAGCTGACCTCTCAGAGTGCCAATATATTGACAATGGCTGACGGAGTGGCGCAATGGCTGACGGTATTACAATCACGATAGACGGTGAAGAGGTCGCGGCCCAGCCGGGTCAGATGATCATTCAGGCGGCTATGGATTCGGGGCTGTACATCCCGTATCTCTGCTACTATCCGGGTATGAAGCCGTTCGGCGCGTGCCGTATGTGCGTGGTGACGGCCGAGGCTCCGGACAGAGACGGGAACTATCGCGCTTTGCCAGGCTCGCCGGCTTCCTGCACGACGCCTGTCTCGAACGGGATGCGCGTTACGACGAACAGCAGCGAGCTTCGAGATCTGCGGCGCGGTATCATGGATATGCTGATTTCAGAGCATCCACACGGATGCCTCACATGTCATCGCATAGAGCTGTGCGGCCCTGCTGACATATGCTTGCGGCATGTTTCTGTCAACGATCGCTGCGTTACCTGCCCCAAGAACGAACGCTGCGAGCTCAAGGACACGGTGCGCTATCTCGAGATGGAGATGGATACGCCGCTGACATACAACAACCGCCATCTGCCACTCTCAGTACAAGACCCTTATTTGGATATGGATATGAACCTGTGCATCGTGTGCGCGCGCTGCGTCCGCGTATGCGATGAAGTGCGCGGAGATTCTGCGCTGACGCTGGAGATGCGGTCTGGTCGGTCTCTCATCGGTACTTCGCAGGGTACCAGCCTGCTCGAATCCGGCTGTGAGTTCTGCGGAGCATGTATAGATGTCTGCCCGACGGGTGCGCTGGTGGAGCGCGATTACAAGTGGGACAAGGCGACTAAAACCGTCAATACCATCTGTCCACACTGTCCGGTTGGGTGTGAACTGAATCTGGAAGTTAACAAACGCAATCGTGTCATTCGCGCGATTCCCGATCGTCATGCGCCTGCCAACCATGGCCAGTCCTGTTTCAAGGGCAAGTTTGGAATCGACTTCGTAAACAGCCGAAATAAGCTGACGACGCCAATGATACGGCGCGACGGTCAGCTGCGGGAGGCTACATGGCCGGAGGCTCTGGACTTTACCGCCGAGCGGCTGGCGGAGTACACCGATGGACGCTATGCGCTCGTGGCATCGGCGCGGGCGACTAATGAAGACGCATACATCGCGCAGAAGTTCGCGCGTGTGGCGATGCGCACCAACAGCGTCGATATGGCGTCCAACACGCGCCCGGAGATATTCACACCCCTCCGCGAGCAGCTCGGATGGGGCGCGGCTACTAACCCGATATGGGATCTCGAAGGCGCGGGCAGCTTCCTGATAGTCTCTTCCAATATGACAGAAGAGCAGAATGTGGTTGCGGTTCCTATAAAAAAGGCATTGCGCGCCGGCAGCGCGAATCTAGTCGTTATAGATCAGCGTGAGACGGAGATGGCGCGCCATGCCGATATTTGGCTTCGGCCCAAGCCGGGCAGCGAATCTGCGCTCATCGGTGGAATTATCCGTTCTATATGGGATCAGTCTCTGGATGACCATGAATATCTCGCCTCGTATGTCGATGGCGTGACAGATTTCAGAAACGCCATAATTCAGGAATTCGATCTCGCCAATATCGAGATACTGACAGGTATCGAGCGGGAAGAGATACATCGCGCGGCGCGGACTTTCTGCGAGCGCAGACCTGGCGCGATACTGTTTGCGCTGGAGACGCTGCCTCACGCTATACGCGAGGATTGCGCAAGGCTGCTCGTCGATATGGCGCTCGTAACAGGCAATGTCGGGAGGCAGTCGTCGGGGCTGTATCCTCTGTTCACTGGCACTAACGAACAGGGTGGACGCGACACCGGATGCGTGCCGGATTTTCTGCCCGGATACAGATCGAGTGACAGCGAGCGACATCTCGAGATGGTTGAGCGGTCGTGGTCGAGCGAACTGCCGCGCGCGGCGGGAGTCGGCGCTATGAAAGTCGCCGATGCTGTACGCTCGGGGCAGATAGGCGCGCTTCACATCATCGGAGACAGCCCCAACTTTACCAATGGCGAACTGGGAGAGTTTATGGACTCGGTCGCTGCCGCTGAGTTCGTCATTGCTCATGCCTCGTTCTCGAACTCCGTTACGGAACTTGCCGATGTAGTGTTTCCGTCTATGACATTCGCGTCGCGTCGCGGCACATATACGAATTTGGAGCGGCGCGTGCAGATGCTGAGACCCGCGCTCGGCGTAAGTAGCGATGAAGACGCGGACTGGCGCATCATCGAACAGCTGGCGCGTCGTATGGGTGTTGCGGGTTTCGATCATGCGGACGAAGAGCAGATATTCGACGAATTCAACAACATGGCCGTTCCGTATGGCGGCATAACCTACGACAGGCTGGAGGCTAGAGGCCTTCAGTGGCCGTGTCTAGCAGCGGATATGTCCGATACTCCCATTCTGTATTTGGACACGCTGGACAGCAGCAAGCCAAAGCTGGCGTCTGTCTCGCTGCGCGTAGTCGAACCCGAACTCGATGAGAACTTCCCGCTGCTGATGGCTCATGGCCGTGTTCTCCATCAGCCGGATGTCGATGTCGATGTCTTCCGGCTGCGCGGGATGAACGCGATTCGCCGCGATGAGAGCATCCAGCTGCATCCGCAGGACGCCGCTGATCTGGGCATCGTCGAGGGGGATTGGATAGAAGCCGTCTCAGAGAGAGCCAGATTTACAGGCACGGCAGACTTGTCAGGCCCGCAGCGAGGGCTCGTTTCGACGACGACGCTGCTCGGCGACCTCATGCCCGGTATGGCTCAGAGCCAAGAGCCTGACCCGATGCTGAATTTTCCGACGCTGCCTATGGCGCCAGTGCGTCTAGCTAAACTCGCCGCCGAAGTTGCGGCGGACTGAGAGATGCAGCCTGAGACTGCCAGCCCGCATCACGATTCCTAGACGATTGCCAATCCCGATCAAGGAAGAAAAGGAGTTTTTGCGACTCTATGACAACCAGAAGAAGAACTCGTCGGCCTCGTCTTGCGAACACTGCAGTGACTCGGCGTGAAGACATCAGCCATGACCTGTGGAAGCTCTGGGTGGAGAAGCCGGAAGGATACACATTCAAGGCGGGACAGTATTGCACTATTGGCATGGACGGCATCGAACGGGCATATTCCATCGTGTCGGCTCCTTACGAAGACGATCTGGAGCTGTTCGTCGAATTGGTGCCTCCACCAGAGGGTAATCTAACACCGCTTCTGAATGAGATCGGCGTGGGTGATACAGTTACCATACGCCCGCGCGCCAAAGGCATATTCGTATTCGACCCCGTATTCACCAACCAGCTGTTCGTTGCTACCGTTACGGGTGTTGTGCCATATCTGAGCATGATGCGCCAGTACATTCACGAAGGCGCTTCGGGCCACCATTTCTATGTGCTGATGGGCGCGAGTTATATCTCCGAGTTCGGTTATGATGACGAGCTGCGCAAGCTGGAATTGGAGCATCCCGATCTGGTTACTTTCGTACCGACGATAAGCCGCCCGCAGGATCCACAGAACGCCGACTGGACGGGCGAGACCGGCAGGGTAAACAACATCGTCGAAAATTATGTCGCCCGATGGGGACTAAAGTCCGAGGACACTCTTATATACGCTTGCGGACATCCCGGCATGATCGAGGATGTGAAGGATCGCATGATACCGGCTGGTTTCAAGGTCGAAGAGGAACGATTCTGGAAAGACGACGACTAAGCTCCGGGCGGGGCAGCTGAGTTTTATCTACCGACCCAAGAAGAGCTTACGGTGGGGGGACGCGAAATCATGGCGACGACCGAACTCGCTGAGTTTCTCTGCCGACTCGAGAAGAGCTTACAGAGCTGTGGAACGGGAGTCGGTTCTCACTGACTTACTCCCGGGAATGCTTTCGATTATTTCTCGTGTTGATGACTTGCCGCCGCTTTTCGTGTAGGGCAGGCGGCTAGTAGAATAAGATCATCAGAAGTTATCTCGGTTCTGTCGCGGCCACTGTCGCGCAGACAATCGCCTTCCGAAGCACAAACAGCTGCCCACCATGACCACGCCTGCGCGCAGACAGTATCTCCGCATCAAATCAGAACATGAGGACGCTATCCTTCTGTTCCGCATGGGCGATTTTTACGAGACTTTCGACGACGATGCCCGCATCATCGCACGGGAGCTGGAAATCTCTCTCACCTCGCGTGAGTTCGGATCATCGTCGCGTGTACCGTTGGCGGGGATCCCGTATCACGCGCTGGAGTCGTATCTTGCGCGTCTGATCCGCAAGGGCTACAAGGTTGCCATTTGCGAACAGACTTCCGAATCGTCCAGATCTCAGAAGGGGCCTGTAGATAGAGAAGTCGTCCGCGTCGTTACGCCCGGCACGATAGTGGAAGATTCCCTGCTGGAGGGCAAAGCGAACAACTATCTCAGCGCGGCAGTGACGGAGGGAGACTTCGCCGGCTTCGCGTATGTCGATATTACTACGAGCGAATATGCCGCTACCCAGATACCAATTGCGGAATTACCGGTGGAGCTGGCGCGCCTGAGCCCTGCGGAGCTGCTCGTTCCCGAGAGCTCTGATCCTGTCGATGTGGACGCTCGAACTGTCGTCGCGTCCGTCGGAGATGACAGCTTCGATCTGGAATGGGCGACGGAGACGCTGATGAGGCACTTTGGAGTTTCCAGTCTGGAGGCTTTTGGATGCGACAGACTGCCGTTGGCGACGCGCGCGGCGGGCGCGGTAATCGACTATCTGGCTTCCACACAGCGTTCTGCCGCTGCCCAGCTCACGACGCTTCGTACATACTCCACCGAGCTGCATATGGTTCTCGACCCGCAGACACGCCGAAACTTGGAGCTGTTCGAGGGTGGTCGATGGGGGGACAGATCTTCATCTCTGTTGTCCGCGCTGGATCGAACCAGAACTCCGATGGGCGGTCGCAGATTGCGCGCGTGGGTCGGCCAGCCGCTGTTGGATCTGTCCGAGCTGAACCGTCGGCAGGACGCTGTGGAATGGTTTCATCGCAGTTCGCTGAGGCGGGAGCGTGTTTTGGCTCTGCTGGATATGGTTTCGGATATACAGCGTCTGCTGAATCGGATACGCGGCTTCGGCGCAAGCCCGCGCGATCTGGTATCGTTGGCGGCGAGTTTGGAGGCAGCTCCACATCTGAAGGAGATACTGTCCGAAGACGAAGATGCCTGCCGTGTAGCATCGCTTGCGGAAGGCATCCGCGATACGACGCAGGTGGTTGCGCTCATCCGCGACGCTATAAGCGACGATCCGCCGCTTGCGACGGGCGACGGCAAAGTAATCAGGCACGGATTTTCTCCTGAGATGGATCGCGTGCGAGATTCGGCGCGCAGCGCGCAGCAGTACATAGCGCAGATGGAGTCGCGCGAGCGCGAGCGCACCGGTATAAAGTCCTTGAAGGTCGGATACAATAAAGTGTTCGGATACTACATCGAGATCAGCAATGCGAATCTGAAGATGGCTCCGGATGACTATGTTAGACGGCAGACGCTGGTTGGCGGCGAGCGGTTCATTACGCCAGAGATGAAGGAGTACGAATCGCGCATCCTGACGGCGCAGGACAGGATGTCAGATATAGAAAGCGACCTGTTCCGTCAGGTATGTTCGCAGGTTGGCGAATACGCGCGGGAGATAGCGGCGACGGCAGACGCGATGGCGGATGTCGATGTGTTCTGCTCGCTTGCGGAGGTGGCCGCGAGAAATGGCTACATCCGCCCAGAGCTGAGCGACTCCGACGCTATACGCATTCGTCAAGGGCGCCATCCCGTTGTCGAACGAGCGCTGGGAGCGGGGGAGTTCGTGCCGAACGATACGGAACTATCCTGTGAATCCGGACAGCTGGCGATAATCACCGGGCCGAATATGGCAGGCAAATCGACCTATATTCGACAGGTTGCTATTCTGGCGCTGATGGCGCAAATAGGCAGCTTCGTGCCGGCGCAGTCCGCGGAGATCGGCCTTGTGGACAGGATATTCAGCCGTGTCGGGCTGCAGGACGACCTAGCGCTTGGGCAGTCCACATTTATGGTGGAGATGGTCGAAACGGCCTCTATTCTAAATCATGCCACGCGCCGTTCGCTCATAATACTGGATGAGATTGGACGCGGCACCAGCACCTTCGACGGTCTGGCGATAGCCCGTTCGGTTGCAGAGTATATTCATAGTCACCCCTCTCTCGGATGCAAGACACTTTTTGCCACGCACTATCATGAGCTGACCGAACTTGCCGATTATCTGCCGCGCGCGCGTAACTTCAATGTGGCTGTTTCCGAAGACCGGGGCGAGATAGTATTTTTGCGGCGCATCGTGCCGGGTGGGGCGGATCGCAGCTACGGCATACATGTTGCCAAGATTGCCGGGATGCCCGCTGCAGTCGTCAACCGCGCATGGGAGGCGCTTGGCGCCCTCGAAGACGCTGGAGGTCGCCCGTACTCCAACGGACGGAGCGGATCTCGACGCGCCGCCGAACACTCGAAATCCGCTCAGCTCGCGCTCATCCCTATGTCCTCTCCCGCGCTGGACGAGCTGAAGCGGCTGGATGTCGCCTCTATGACACCGATCGAAGCCATAAACAAGCTGTACGAACTTCAGGAGCAGGCTAAAAAGGTCGATACCTGACCTGATACTGCTCGGCGCATATAATAGATCCGCAGCTGTAACCCGCAGTCATCGGCTATCTTTCGTTAATCCATCCTTGACGACCTTGGACTTGCCTACTATTCTAGGCCAATCGGGTATAATTCGAGGGGATATACATTATTCATATTCAGGTACATTCATGCTTAGGAGCGGTACGATGCAGACAATGACGCTGCCCACTTCGCCATCGGAGATTCGAGGGCTCATTCGGCAAGGGGATCTGGTTCAGCCAACGGCGGGGTTTGCTCCGGGGCATGTGCAGGCGAATCTGGCGATTCTCCCACGCGATATGGCTTTCGATTTCCTGCTGTTTTGCCAGCGAAATCCCAAGCCCTGTCCGCTGCTGGAAGTGGTGGACGCCGGCGAGGTGGAGCCGGTGGAGTACGCGCCGGGCGCGGACCTGCGCACAGATGTGCCGATGTATCGGATTTATGAGTATGGCGAGATGACTGCCGAGCTGGAAGATATATCCGAGTTCTGGCGCGGCGATCTAGTATCTTTTCTGCTGGGGTGCAGCTTTTCGTTCGAGACCGCGCTGATACGCGCAGGCATCCCACTGAAGCATATAGAGCAGGACAAGAATGTCTCCATGTTCATAACGGACATTCCAGCGTCGTCGGCGGGGGTGTTCTCCGGGCCGATGGTAGTGTCGATGCGCGCGATCAAACAGGAGCAAGTCGTCAGGGCAGTGCAGGTAACTTCGCGCTTCCCAGCCACGCACGGCGCGCCGATTCATGTGGGTGATCCCGAAGCGATAGGAATAAGCGATATTATGACTCCCGACTTTGGCGACCCTACCGAGTTCGAAGAGGGCGATGTGCCTGTGTTTTGGGCGTGCGGCGTTACGCCTCAGGCGGCGGCGATGGCCTCCAGGCCGCCGCTGATGATCACGCACGCTCCGGGGCATATGTTCGTTACCGATAAGCGAGACGAAGACCTAGCAGTGCTATAAACGAGCCACCGTCTGGATGCGACGCTGGCATACAATATAGATAGCATAGCGAATCAGAGATTCTAGGAGCGCGCGGCCATGCTCGATACGATAGAGGACATCATTCTGGATAGGGACAGGCGCGGCATTTCCAAACTGAGACCGCATCTGCCCGCAGACTACGCGACACGGGCGGCGCGCCTGATTTTGGATAACCCCGGCATCGCAGTCGTCGTTACTGGTTTCTACATATTGGACGCCGGGTTAGCCGAGACGGATGGGCCGCCGGGCGCGGTGATAATCGGCAGCGCGCTGAACCAGCTCGGATATGAAGTGATACATGTTACCGACCGATATGCCGCCGAAATCATGGATAAGACTGGCGGAGACTATTCGCGTGTCGTAGAGTTCCCCATCGCGGACGACGACGCCAGCCGTGAGTTTGCCGCTAACCTGCTGGCGGATATCGAGCCGTCCGTGCTGGTGGCAATCGAACGCTGCGGGCTGACGGATGAGGGTAAATATCGCAATATGCGTGGGCGAGATCTCACGGATTACAACGCTCGCATCGACTATCTGTTCCATTCTGACATCCCATCCGTCGGAATTGGAGATGGAGGCAACGAGATCGGCATGGGCAACTTGGCTGAAGAGGTTACGCAGGTCGAATCGCTGGTGAAGATACCTTGCATCACGAAAACGGACTTTCTGATGCTTGCGAGTGTCTCGAACTGGGGCGGTTACGGTCTCGCCGCCGCGCTGTCGGAGCAGTCGGGACGCAACCTGCTGCCCACCGTAGAGGAGGAGCAAGCTCTGATTAGGGAGACAGTCGATCTCGGAGCAGTCGATGGAATGAGCGCTAAGCAGGAGTACATGGTAGATGGATTCACGCTGGAGGAGAACAGCGAGACACTTCTAGCATTGCGTGAATATCTGGCCAGAAACATCTAACCAGATAAGTCACGACGACGAGGGCGGCTGACTCTTTTCGCCATCCGTCTTTTGCTGTGCGCCTAATATCCGATGCGCTCTCTATGTTAAAATCCCTCGCGTGAGAGACACGGGACGCAGTTCCAAACCAAATCCGATTTCCAGAATCAGCGGCATATTCTACGGCTGGAAGCTGGTCGCTATTTCCGTTCTCATGCTGGCGCTGATGTCGGTGACGGTGTTTCAAGGTCTGGGGACTTTTCTGGTCGCTCTGGAGCGGCATTTCAACTGGTCTCGCACTTCTATGTCCGTGGCTTTCGCGCTGGCGCGCGGCGAAAGCGCGGTGCTTGGGCCGATAGAGGGATGGCTCATAGACCGACTCGGCAACCGACGCATGATTCTCATTGGCTATATCGTCATGGGAATTGGGTTCCTCATATTCTCCCAAGTTACCAGCATATGGCAATTTTACATCGCCTTCATGGTAATTACGCTCGGCTCCGGTCTGGGCGGCTGGCTGGCGATGATAAGCATGGTCAACAACTGGTTCGTACGCCAGCGGTCTTTGGCAATTGCGGCGGCAATGTCTGGGATACATGTTGGCGGATTTCTGGTGTTCGCGCTTGCGTTTGGCGTCGAAAACTACGGGTTTCGCTGGACGACAGCGAGCATCGCTATTCTTCTCATGGTGATAATCTTGCCCGTGTATATGGTGGTTCGTAACCGACCTGAAGATATGGGTCTGCTTCCGGACGGCGATCGTGTGTCCGGCTCGGGCCGCGCCGCCACGGGCGCTCTCAGTGACACACAGCAGGACGATGAGCCGGAGTTCACCGTTGGGCAGGCGCTCAGGACGCGCGCGTTTTGGGCTCTGACAGTCGTTCATCTGTCCTCTAGCATCTCCATAGTTACGCTGTCGATTCACCTTGCGCCGAAGCTGACTGACATGGGATTTTCGCTCAGCGGCGCGGCGATGGTGCCGCTGGTATATACCGCAGTCGCTCTACCGTCGCAGTTCCTCGCAGGGTTCGTAGCAGACAGATTCCCCAAGCATCTGGTGACCTTCGTCTTCCTCATATTTCAGTCCACTGGCATCATGGTAATCGCGTTCGCAGAGAGCGCTCCGCTGGCGTTTCTGTTTGCGGTGCTGTATGGAATCGGCTTCGGCGGTCGCGTTCCGCTGCTGACCGCGATTCGCGGCGAATACTTCGGGCGCAAAGCGTTCGCCACAATCATGGGCATTTCGCAGATGCCGAACAACATCGCCATGATATTCGCGCCGCTGTACGCCGGATATCTATACGACTTGCGCGGATCGTACTTCATTCCGTTCATGACCTTCGCTGTTCTGGCTTTTATGGGATCCTTCCTGATGCTAACGGTACGGCGACCGAGCAGACGCTGAGAAGGGAGCAGATATGAGGCGATGAAGACACTCGGACGAGAGCTAGTCGAACCTTTCGCAGAGTTCTGGCGGTCGATTGCGCCGGAGCTTTTGATTACGCCAGCCGATATAGAGTCGGGCGCGGCCGCTGTTTTTGGCGATCAGTCGGCGTATGCCGCTCGGCCGGATCCGCCGCGCTGGATATCGCTGCCGGACGACGACCTCGCCTATCATGTCGCGCATGAGCTCACGCATCGGCTAATGATCGCGCGCGGGTATCCGAAGACAGTGCGCGGCGTGGGTTACCCGCCGGATTCGGCGGAGGCGCGCGTCGGTGAAGACCTAGAGGAGATGACGCTGCATCCGTCGCTGGAGTCGATTCTCGAACCCTTCGGCTTCCGACACGATTTCATCCAGAGGCATATGTACGAAGGCGCGCTTGGCGGGCTGCGTTCTGCACCTGTTCCCGAATATGGCTCTCCATGGCACTTCACATGGGCCATACGCTTTGCGATGCTGCGCTCGGAGCTGCCACTGACCCTGTGGAAACCTGTCGAGACGCTGTATGCCGAGCGCGCTCCCGCTATTTACGATTTGGGCATGGAGCTGGCGGCTATCGTCGATAGCGCGGGCAGCGGAACACCTGAGCGCGCGTTGGATGCGATGGTTCGATGCCGCGATACGCTGGGGCTGGATGTTCGAGACAAGGTGCTGGTTTTGGACTCTGTAACGGGGCGTGTGGTCTGATATCTGGATGACTTGTTAGACAAAACGAGACGATTCGGAGAAAGAGCGTGATGCCGTAGGTTGCGTATGTGTTCTCAGACGCTCGATCGTCGATCTCTGTATATTTTCAATATATTGGTCTAAAAACAAAACTATTTCGGAATTATGCATAGCAATACCTTTCGTGATTCATCTACTCATGTTAGCATCATATTTATTATGTCTATGAAAAATGATTTGGGAAGCGAACTTGACCACACGAATTACGGGCGGGGAGTTTCGTGGCCGCGCGCTGCGTACCATGTCCGTTCGTGGGATGCGTCCTACAGCTGAGAGAGTTCGCGCTGCGTTGTTTTCTATAATTGGCGAAGTCGAGGGTTTACGCTTGGCGGATCTGTATGCTGGAACAGGGGCTGTCGGGTTCGACGCGCTGAGCAGAGGCGCGGGTCATGTCGATTTCATCGAACGACATCCGAAGCTCTGCCGCTCTATAAGCCAGCGTCAACGCGAGTGGTCGTTGGAGGGGCGGTCATCCGTTTACAGAGGCCAAGTGCTGACAGTGCTGGATAGGATAACGACTGCGTACGACATTGTTGTTGCCGACCCTCCATACGAATCGAACGAATTAGGTAAACTGCTTAGATTGCTCCAGTCGCCGAATCTACTCGAAGAGGGAGGTCTCGTCGTTCTGGAACACCGTTCGGGCAGATGGGAAGACTTTGTGTTGGGAAGGTTCAGCTTGGAAACTACTAAAAGATACGGAGACACCGCGTTGACTGTTATGAGGGCGGGGGTGTTCGATGGCTAAGGCTATCTATCCGGGCAGTTTCGACCCGGCGCATCTTGGTCATATAGACATCGCGCGGCGGGCGGCAGGCGTGTTCGATGAGCTGGTTATAGCTGTCTATAAGTCGCCGCCTACGAAGTCTCTGATGTTTTCTACTGAAGAGCGCGTCGATATGTTCGCGGAGTCCGTCTCCGATGTGCCGAACATCAGCGTCGTTTCGTTCACAGGGCTTGCGCCTACGGTGGCGCGCGAAAATGGGGCGGAGTTCATCGTCCGCGGCCTGCGCGCGGGTATGGATTTCGAGCTAGAGTTCGAGATGGCTCTTATGTGGCGACACATAGCGCCGGATATAGATGTGGTATGTATAATGAGCTCGCTGGAATATCAGTTTATATATTCCAGCCGCATAAAAGAGGTCGCATCGCTCGGAGCGGATATCTCGGAGCTAGTTCCAGAGCATATCGGACGCGCGCTGCAAGAGAAGCTAGGTAACTGAGGCAGGGGCATTCCAGCCCCCGCCATATGGAAAATCAAGGAGGAATAGGGTGGACTTCGAACAGGCACTCCAGGAGTTACAAAAGCTGTATTCGACGAGCAACCGGGTACCTGGAATTCGCCGGAAGGTTATGGTGGATTCCGACCAGTTCTCGCTAGTTATCAACAACCTTCAAACCGTATTGCCTGCAGACATACAGGAAGCGCGCGAGATACTACGGCAGAAGGATAGCATCATCAATCAGTCTCATCTCGAAGTGCAGCGTGTGAAGGCTGACCTCGAAGCGGAGATTTCAGCTCAGAGGCAGGCGACGCAGGCCGAACATGTATCGAAGGTCGGAAGCTCCGAGATAATCAAGGCGGCGGAGGAGAGGGCGGCTATTATGCTCACGGAGGCGGCCAACGAGGCTGAAGACTTGGTTCAGGAAGCTCAGCGTCGTGCATATCGTATTATATCCGAATCCGAAGAAGTCGCCGCGTCCCGGCGTGATGGCGCAGATCAGTACGCGCAGGAGGTGCTGTTCAGCGTTGAGGAGCGGCTGTCCGAGGTTCTAGGACAGATACGGCGGGGTATCGACACACTTCGCCCCGATGCCGTTGACTCACTGCCTCGAGACAACGGTATAGAGCTCCGTGTGTGAGATGGGCAGTTGGGCGGGCAGTGATGTAAGGGTTTCTTTATTGATGCCCGGTCTTCACTGCCCGCGCTGTTTGTGTCAGTCAGTTCGCCAGTTCATGACCACGCGCCAGCTTGCATCCGGTTTCACCATTACGCTCTAGGTTCGCGGTCTTGCTAATGCAGTTCTTTGTTTGGCAAGACTGATTACTTCCTCGTGGATCGATCCCTTGGTTTGATTGCGAAGATGTTCATGCTGTGGATATTCGCCTGCCAGCCGTCCTCCCGCCAGGGGGCGTCCTCGATCACCTTCACATCCTCGAATCCGGCGGAGCGCATTCTGCCGAGATAGACTTCTTTCATCTCTGTCCCACCCAGACAGGTTACCCAGTTAGCAGTGTCCTCCGCTTCTTCTTGCGGTATTTCTGCTACTTTTACGAGGTCAGAGACCATGAGCCGCCCGCCGGGTTTGAGAATCCTGAACGCTTCGCTGAAGACGGCGTCCTTGTCTGGCGCGAGGTTGATGACGCAGTTGGATATGATGGCGTCTATGGAATCGTCCTCCAGCGGTGTCGATTCCATCTCGGCTAGGTGGAATTCGACATGCGAGACACCGAGCCGTTCGGCGTTGGAGCGTGCGAGTTTCACCATATCCTCGGTCATATCGATGCCGATTACGCGTCCAGTTTCTCCGACGGCCTTGGCTGCTATGAAACAGTCGATTCCGCCACCGCTGCCGAAATCTACCACCGTTTCGCCCTTTGTCAGAGTTCCGATGGCTGTCGGGCTGCCGCAACCGGCCGACGCCGCGAGCGCCTCTGCTGGGAGTCCGTCCGTATCTGTTGCCGTGTATAGCGCGAGTATCGAATCCGTATCGCCGTCGCCACCGCAGCAGCTCGTGCCGCAGCAGGCGTCGGCTGCCTGATCCTCGTCTGCGCTTCTCGCCAGCGCGCCGTACCGATCGCGTACTACTTCTTTGATCTGCACATCATCTAGCAGTGTCATTCGCCTGTCCTCCCTGTTTCTATGCCGCAGTTTCTTGGGTCGTGATTTAGTCGTGATTTAAGGGTAACATAAGAAGACGAGGCAGGTAGGAGCAAGGAGCGTTCTAAAGATGAAGATAACCGATCTGAGAGTATGGGTAACGCGGCCGGAGCCGACAGGCCGCTCTTTCGTATTCTTTAGGATAGATACGGATGAGGGCATATCTGGTGTTGGCGAGGCGACGAGTTCTGGCGGCGGCGGGAGCGTCGTCGTGGGGGATATGGCGCGCTTCTTGCGTGATTCTTCGATAACAGCCGACTTCCGCGAATCGATTATCGGACAAGACCCGCGCTATATCGAGCGTATCTGGCATCGTCTCTATCGCCGTTTCACGGGTGGAGGCGGCTTCGGAGGGTTTGTAACGACTCTGCTGAGTGGAATCGACATCGCGCTTTGGGACATCGAGGGAAAAGTGCGGGGCAGGCCGATATACGATCTGTTCGGCGGCCCGATCTGGGACGATGTGCCGATGTACACGCATGTTGCGCCGGGCGATCCGGATGCGGCGGCGCGGCAGGCGAAGGAGCTGGCTGAGCAGGGGTTTACCGCTCTGAAGACCGACCCGTTTATGCCGGAGATGCGGTTGCACCATCGACGCTATCTGAAAGGCGAGATCTCCGCGCAGGGAGCGGCGCTGGGTATCGATACCATAGCGGCGATGCGAGAGGCTGTCGGCGGTGATGTGGAGATACTCATAGATGCGCACGGCAACTTCAATGTACCGACTGCGATCCGATTGGCGCGCGGGTTGGAGCCTTACGATATAGGGTGGTTCGAGGAGCCGGTTCAGCCGAATAGCAACGATGCTCTGCGCGCAGTGCGAGACGCTGTCGATGTACCGCTGTGCGTGGGCGAGAGGCTGTACAGCCGCTGGGATTTCGTACCGATTCTAAAAGACCGTCTTGCCGAATACCTGATGCCGGATATCTTGTGGTGCGGCGGTATTAGCGAGATTCGGAAAATTGCTAATCTCGCCGAGTCATTCTATATCCCTGTCAGCCCGCACGATGCGAGTGGCCCGATCAATATATTGGCGGGCGCGCATGCAATGATGACTGTTCCGAACTTCTACAAGCTGGAGTTCAACCATGCCGCGCTCGATATACACAACAGGCTGATAGATCAGCCTTTGGATATTCGAGACGGGGTGCTGCATCTGTCGGAGCGTCCCGGTTTGGGTGTGGAGCTAGACACGGAGTTTCTGGACGCTCACCCCGATCCGGATTGGAAATCCGACTGATTCCTCTGCTCTATACAGTTCTATTCGCGCTAGGCTAGGGCTGAATCAGCATCCTTGTGGTGCCGACTTCGTCTTTGCGCTGCGTCAAGACGCTGTGGCTGTTTTCCTCTGCCCAGACGACCACATCGTAAGCATTGAGCACATCAGGGATTACGACTTCGATGAAGGAAGTGGCATCCTGTTCGATCTGGCCGGTGAGCGCGGCTAGGATGCCGGCGCAGGTTTTCCCGGTGCCATCTATGACGACCCAGCCGCTGCCGTTGGATGGCTCTACTCGCGCCGCGCCATTGCCTGCCATGATGTGCGCCTCTCGGACGCTTATTTGGCCCGACTCGCGCAGGTCGAGCTGTCGTCTGAACTCGCCGACTGCATCTCTGTGAACTGCGGCTACGCGGTCTCCTTTCTGGCAGACTGCGCCGCGCACTCCCACGATGTCGGGGTTTATCCGCGCGAGTTCGTCGAGATCGTCCATCTTCAGGTGGCCTGAGAGCGCGGTGGACATGCCGGACTTCTTCCCCGCGACGACCATATCGCGCAAGTCACTCTCTGGGATGAAGTCGAACAGATTTCGCCCGTCTTTGGTCAGCGTGTCTATCAGCCAGCCGTCGCACTTGCCAGCCTCTGCCAGATCGACCATATGGCTTGCGTCCAGTCCATCGTAGAGGGGGTTGTCGGCGAACAGCGAGCCGACCAGTTTGGTATCGAAACCGTTGAGAGCCTCACGGCATTCGAGAAGCACTTCGACGGCCTGATTGTATTCCGCGCGCATGAAACCGACTTTGACGGAAGTGGCATCTAGCATGCCGGCGGCATAGACGGCCATGGCGACTGTGCCGGCTTGGTTCGGTACGACGCCGAGCGTAACGCTTGCGTGTCGCGCTGTCGGTATGGATTCGCGCACTGCCTTTACGGTCAGCGGATGCGCGGAGCCGACTAGCGCCTCCTGCAGGTTCTTGACATCGACGATATCTGCGCCTCCGTGAAGCGCTTCCATCGCCTCCTCCAGATTCTGAACGCTGACCATTAGCAGCATTTGGTTTCTCCTCCGGTTGAAAACTGATATTCGATACGGCTGCGGTATAGACGGCTGCAGTATGTCCGCTTACGGCATTTGGGCGAGAGTAGTTTCTACATCTGATTTGAGTTCGGCTTTCTCTTCATCGGAGAGGACATCTAGCGGCGCGCGCACATGGCCGCCCGCTAGACCCATTATTTCGCCCCAGTATTTGCACATCGACGCGGGAAGAGCGCCGCCGAACTTCTTGACGGTGTATGCCCACCACTTGTCGGACACTTGCTTGATTGGTTTGAGATGCGTGTCGTATAAGTCGTCATCGAGGTCTCCACGCATGGCTTTGTCGATGAACTGAACATAGTAGTTCTTCTCTTTGGTATCGAAACGCCAATCAGAAGTGTTGGCGAACATCACCTGCTGTTCGAATCCCAGTTCGCGGCCTTTGAACAGAATCCATTCGTCGGGCGTGCTGATTATCGCTTCCTGCCCGACGAGCTGATGCGTTTCGATGGACAGAGCCTGATTGAAGCTGGCCTCTTTGACGCCCACGACATTGGATATTCGGCATATGCGGGCGAGAGCCTGCGCGTTCATAACGGCGCCGAACTGCGGGGAGTTGTAATACATGATGGCAAGGTTAGTGTTGTCTGCGAGCAGCTCGACCCACTCGACGACCTGATCTTCGGTGTTGGTGACGAAGTAGGGCGCGGCAACTATGAGCAGGTCGAATCCTACACCTTCGGCGTGTCGCGCAAGGTCTAGCATGGACTTGGCGGAGGTGTGCGACACATGCGCGCCGATAGGCCATTCGCCTGCGGCCTCTTCGGCGACGACATCATATACGCCCAGACGCTCTTCATGCGTCAGGCTCCAGAACTCGCCCATACCCCAGGTGCAGCCTCCGCCGTGCGACCCGAGCGCACGGACATGGGCGATGTTATGTCTAAGACCATCCGCATCCACTTCGTCATCCGGCGTGAATGGTGTCATTAGCGTCGTCCACTGACCGCGCAGATTCTCTCTTGCCCATTCCATCGACTCGGTTTTGATATACTCGGCCATCTCTCGCTCCAGTAATGAACAGAGGATCACACATCGCTAAAAACGGCCCCCAAAGTGGCTCGACCGTCAAAGGCAATAGTAGCTATGGGAGTGTGCGGTGTCAATAAAATCGCGCCTAGTCCAAATTGACGCGCAGTTCGGCAGGTAGTACAATCTGAACTAGTTCACCCTGTATCATAATTACAGTTTCGAAAATCATATACAGGTGTTTTTTAGGAGGAATCGGATGACGACTCGGACTGCGCCTGCGCCGTTGACAATTGGTATCGACGAGGAAGCCGCAAACCATGTGCGTGTGTTTGCTCAGCAGTCGGGCAAGCCTGACTCGAGCCTCCGCGTTGCGGTAAAGGGCGGCGGCTGCGCGGGGATGACCTATGTCCTCGACCTAGTTGAAGAGCCACGCGAGGATGACAAAATAATCGAAGAGTACGGCATGAAGTTGTATGTGGATCGCAAGTCTTACATATTCCTTGCAGGCACGATACTGGAATACTCCGGCGGGCTGAACGGCAAGGGATTCGTGTTCAACAACCCGAATGCCAAGACTACCTGCGGATGCGGTACATCGTTCAGCGTCTGACGCCGTCGACTCATCACCGGCATTCCTGATACATGCGGAATCCGTATTCCTATGCGCCGCGCTGATCTATGCGTGGCGCATCTCGTTTGGGACATACGCTGTACGGTGCATATGTTTCGGATGAGACGATATGAGGAGATTGAAAAGTGATCACGATGTCAACTGTGGGCCGTTCGCTGTCAGACATACTCGAAACTCGTTCCGCGCTGTTCGAGATGCCCGACTGGGGACGGATGGCCGTGTCCGGAGACGATGCCATAGACCTGCTGAATCGCCTTTCCACCAACGATCTTGAGCGGCTGGAGCCGGGTGACAGTATGGGCACTGTGCTGACGACGAACAAGGGCAGGGTGATCGACCTGCTCGAAGTCGTGCATAGAGGCGATGATCTGTTGCTGCTGACCAGCGCTGGGACTCAGCAGAGGGTAGCGGACTGGATAGATTTCTATACTTTCTCTGAAGATGTTGCCGTTCGGGACATAACGGATGCTACGAGACGATATCTGATGATCGGCGGTGGCGAAGACGATGAAAGTGATGTGCAGTCGCGCATCTGGAGGGAAAATGCGAGTGTCGCCGTCAGAGCCGATTTTGGCGACTTGCCCGCGTGGACGCTGATATTTTCTGCCGATGACAGCATAGAGTTAGGGGACGATACTCTGGTTCTGGACGAGTCCGAGTTTGCGCGCCTGCGTGTGGAGCGGGGAGTTCCCTCTCATCCGAACGAGCTGAACGAGGATCGTAACCCGTTGGAGGCGAACTTGCTTCGGCATATCGATTTCAACAAGGGCTGCTACATCGGGCAAGAGGTGGTAGCGCGGCTGAATACATACGATCGTGTTCAGCGTTATTTATGCCGCCTGACTCTTGAGGACGACTCTATCACGGTCGAACCGGGATCTGTGATGATGTTGGATGGCAAGAGCGTGGGCGATGTTACGACAGCCGTTCCCGGAATGGCGCTGGGCTTCCTCCGCAAGCGGCACTACGCTGACGGCGTGACCGTGGAGATAGTGTCCGTTGGATTGTCTGTGGCTGGAGATGTGAGAGACCTGCGGGCCTAGTCTTCTGCTGAGCCGGCATCTGCGGCGCGCAGTGTAACTCCGCCATCGACGACGATGATTTGGCCTCTTATCATCTCGGCGTCGGGCGAGCATAGGAAGGCGACGACACGGGCGATGTCCTCCGTCGTTACCATTCTGCCTGCGGGGGTATCGCGTCCTGCGGCCAGCATCTCATCCTTGCTAGGGAAGTGATCTAGCGCGCCTGTATCTACATATCCTCCGGATACGGCGTTGACAGAGATTCCGAGTGGCGCGAGTTCGACTGCTAGATAGCGTGTAACCGCTTCGAGCGCGGCTTTGGACACGCCCACCGAGAAATAGAACGGCAGAACACGGCGAGAACCCTCGCTGGTGATATTGACGATGTAACCACCGTCGCGCATCAGCTCCGATGCTCGTATAGAACATAGCCACGCGGCGCGGGCGTTGATGTTAACCGCCCAGTCCCAATGCTTGGTCTGAAGTTCGGAGGCATGTCGCTGGACTCCGGAGGCGGCGTTGTTTATCAGTATGTCCAGTCTTCCGAACTCGGTTTCTATACTGTCGAACAGCTGTGAGATTCGGGTTTCGTCGGCTAGGTGGGCGCGAATGCTCATCGCGTGAACTCCTAGCGCGCGGATGTCGTCGGCGGTTTGCGCGGCGGCGCGGTGATTTCTAAGATAGGCGAAGGCGATGTCTGCGCCACGACTTGCCAGATCGAGCGCGATTGCCCTGCCGATTCCACGCGATCCGCCTGTAACCAGCGCGACTTTGCCGTCGAGTCTCACCGTATTCAACCCCTCTCGATGCAGCGCGCGCTGTCTAGGATTGGAGATTATTCAGATAGCCATTCCACCATCGACGCTAATTATCTGGCCGGTGATGTACTTCGCCTTCTGGCTGGCGATGAATGCGACCAGATGGGCGACATCATCCACTTCCCCGAAGTGTCCTTGCGGTATCCATGTCATAATTCGGTCTTTGGTTGCCTGCGGCAAGACATCGACGGTGTCGGTGCTGATGTAGCCGGGTGTGATGGTGTTGACCGTGATGCCGCGTGTGGCGACTTCCTTGGCAAGCGATTTCGTGAAGCCGATCATGCCTGCTTTGGATGCCGAGTAGTTGGTTTGGCCAATGTTTCCTCTGATTCCGACGACGGAGCCTATGTTGATTATTCTGCCCCATCTGCGTCGAATCATCTGCCGAACCACACCGCGCGCGCAGTAGAACATGCCGTTCAGGTTAGTTGCTATCACCTTGTCCCATGCATCGTCGGACATTCTGACTAGCAGGCTGTCGCTGATGATGCCGGCGTTATTTATCAGAATATCGATCTGACCAAAGCGTTCGTTTACCTCGGATATCATGTCCGCGACTTGTTCTGGTTGGCTGACATCGGCTTGGATGGGGAAGGCCTGGACGCCGTATGCTTCCAGACTTTCGACCGTTTTTGCCGCCTCGTCTTCGGAAGCGTTGTAGTTGACGGCTATATTGACGCCATGCGCGCCGAGCTGGAGGGCTGCGGCTTTGCCAATGCCTTTGGACGCGCCGGTTACCAGCGCGAATCGTCCCGAAATGTCCGATTTTTCCAAGTTTCCTCCCCGTTTGGGCAATCTAAACAGCCTGGTTATCTTTCGACCGTCGTTTCAGCGCAGTCGGAAACTTTGCGCAATCTCACGCTTTCATTTATTCCTGTATTGCGTCTAGCGCTTCGAGCTGTTCGTTCATGCGCGGTATGAAACTCGTTTGCACGGCGTGTTTGGCGGTTTCGATTGCGCGGGTGACGGCGTCTGCGCGCGCCGCGCCGTGTCCGACTACGCTGACACCGTTGACACCTAGCAGCGGTCCGCCGCCGCGTGTCTCTACGACATTGTGCGTATCGTAGAGGTCACGCATGAGGTCGTCCAGATCGTCAGCTGTCAGCTTTCCCTCCAGATTCGCGCGCAGGCGCTTGGTGAGGCTGCGTCCCAGCCCTTCCGTCAGCTTCATCACGATATTGCCGACGAATCCATCACATACGACCACCTCCGCCGCGCCGGCTGGCAGTTCGTTCGCCTCGATGTTCCCGATGAAGTTCAGCCCACTCTTCTCGAACAGCTCCGTCGTTTCCGATACCTGACGGTTACCTTTGCCGACTTCCGCGCCGACACTGAGCAGCGCGATGCGCGGGTTTTCGACTCCGAAGAAAGTTCGGGCGAACACATCTCCGATTGCGCCGAAGCTGAGCATCTGAGCAGGGCGGCAGTCCACATTGGTTCCTAGGTCTAGGAGACATGTTTTCGGCGCGACGCCGATGACTGGGCCGCCGAGCGCAGGACGCTCTACACCCTTGGCGAGGCCGAGTATTACCGCGCTGGCAGCCATCGCCGCGCCGGTGGAACCCATCGTAACGCAGGCATCGACTAGCCCGCGTTCGACCATGCCGGTGGCGACCATGATGGACGCGCGCGGCTTTTGACGCAGCGCGCGCGCGGGGGATTCGCCCTCCAAGATTATGCCATCGCTAGGGACGACGCCGATGGGCAGACGGGAAGTGTCGTGCCGCTGGAGTTCGCGAGCGATGTCATCCGGGTCGCCCACGAGGGTTATCTGTCCGCCGCCCGCCGCGGCGAATTGGACAGCGCCATCGACGACCTCCGCAGGCGCGTTGTCCCCGCCCATCGCATCGACAGCTATTCGCACTATACTGTTTTCATTGGAATCCAACGCCGTCATCTCCGCAGTGTGGCCTTTATGCCTTTATGATTGTTTATAGTTTTTCTATAGTTTTTCGGTCAGCTATGACCGCCGCGTTTGGTCTCGGAAATCTCGACAAGAGGGGGATACACGCCCACTTCCTCTAATGTGAGCGGTTTACTCCGGCTCCAGCACGAGTTCCGCTCTGCCTGAAATTGCAGTTTCGCCTTCGTCCGTTAGCACGGATACCGAGCAGGTAACGCGGATGCCGTCTGGAGACTCGGATACTTTCGTTACTGTGCCGTTGGCGGTTACACGCTGGCCCGGTTTGACAGGCGCGCGAAACCTTATCTTCATCGTTCCTGTCTCAGGCCAGCTTCGGCCAAAGGATGCGGTCATCATCTCGGATATCGTTGCAGCTATCATCATGCCGTGCGCAATAGTTCCGCGGAACTGCGTGGCAACGGCATAGTCATGGTCGATATGTATGGGGTTGTAGTCTCCGGACGCGGCGGCGTATCGCTCGATTTGCTTCTGGTCGATGTATTTCTCGACGGGGCTGAGCGTCTCTCCCTTGCGCATTAGCTCGACACCTTGCGCGGGCCGAGATGGGATGGGATCATTATACTGCTCTTGCCGGTCATCACCGGTTCGCCGTCGTCTCTGGTTGCGCGGCAGTTCACCGTTAGGAAGCGCCATTCGCCACGCACCGAGTTTTGAGCCAGTGTCGCCACGCACTCCAAGCCGCTGCCTATGGAGACGCTCTGGGAGAACTCGAACTCTTGTCCTGTGTGCAGCGTTCCGCCGGGTATGCGCAAGTCTTCGACGACGCCTCGCAGGCTGAGCGCGGCGACGGCCATGGCTGGGACTAGCCGATCACCATTGCCGTCAGCGATGGTGGGGGAGTCGTCTTGCACGGCCATAATGTAGTCTTCCACCATGTCTCTGTCGAGCATGTAGGAATGCCGGGAGATCACCTGGCCGGATTCCAAATCTGCATAATCGAGTATCATTCACGCTCCCTAGCGCGGGTGTTTCTGTCTGTTGTCTGTCTGTCGCCGGGCCTCTGCGAATCCGAAACGATTATAGAGACAGGGCATAGCCAAATCAACGCGCGGAGCTTCGGCACAGCTTTGCGGAGATCTATTCCGATAGGCTCGTTGCGCCGCGCTGCATCTTCGCTTCTTCGAGAAGCCTTTCTAGGATGATATATGACACATCTTTGGAGTAGTCCAGACGGCAGGCGCCGAGTGTTCTGTACAGAACGCCGGTCGACACTCTGGCGGGCGTGGAATCTCCGAGCGCGGGGAGCTTTGCGCCGAGCGTTTCGGCTACGAAGCCTCCTGCGAGCATTCCGTTTGGTGTCAGGAAGCAGCGCAGTAACTCGCGTCCCTGCAGCGAGAGGACGATGCCGCGTTCGTCCTGAGCGAGAATCATGCGCAGATGCGCTCTCGGCGTCTCGATAAGCTCGTCGGCGTAGTCCGATACCCAGACATCGGGTGTTGGCATTGGGATATGCTCCGTTGGCTGACTTGAGGTTCTCTATCTCTATATGATGTATTCCTGTCTTACTGCGGGCGTTTTCTGTCTCCCCACCATATTCTCAGCCGCTCGCCGATCTGCGCCTCGAACCCCTGCTCGGATGGTGTGTAATATCGGCGGTCTTCTAAGTTCGGCGGCAGGTTCTTCGTCGGCGTGAAGTGTCCGTCATAGTCGTGGGCATACTTGTAGTCGCGTCCGTATCCCATGTCCTGCATGAGTCCGGTTACGGCGTTTCGCAGGTGGATTGGGACGGGTTCGTTGGTCGTCCGTTCGGCGTCTTGGAGAGCTTGGCCGATGGCTGCATACGCTCTGTTGCTTTTCGGCGCGGATGCCAGATATATGGCAGCTTCCGCGAGTGGGATTCTGCCTTCGGGCATTCCGATGAGGTGTACGGCCTGCTGAGCGGCGATGGCCATAGGCAGCGCGAGAGGGTCGGCCAGGCCTATATCTTCCGCCGCCAGCACCACTAGACGGCGCGCTATGAACAGCGGGTCTTCGCCCGAATGTATCATCCGCGCCAGCCAGTAGATGGCGGCGTCCGGGTCGGACGCCCTGACCGATTTGATGAATGCGGATATAGTGTCGTAATGAGCGTCTCCGCTGCGGTCGTAAACGGAGGCGCGTCGCTGTATGGCGTCTTCGACTGCGGCGGCGGTTATGGTTCTGGCGCCGCGCGCGTCGGGCAGAGAGCCGTTGGCCGCAAGCTCCAGAGTGTTGAGAGCGATGCGCGCGTCCCCGTTGCTCAGCGCGATCAGCGCGGCGCGCGCATCTGATTCGAGCGATGCTGCCAGATTCGCGATTCCGCGTTCATCGTCGGCAATGGCCGCGTCGATTATGGTGGAAACTTCTTCCGCCGTCAGTTGATTCAGCGTATAGACCCTCGCTCTGGATAGCAGCGGGGAGATAACCTCGAAAGACGGGTTTTCGGTCGTCGCGCCGATGAGGGTGACAGTTCCGTCCTCGACATGGGGGAGGATGACATCCTGCTGCGCTTTGTTGAACCGATGCACCTCATCGACGAACAGCACGGTTCGGGCGCGGTGCATACCGAGCCTGTCTTTTGCCTCGCCGACGACTCTGCGCAGGTCTGCGACTCCGGAGGTTACCGCGCTCAGCTTGTCGAAATGGGCATCGACTCTGCCTGCGATAAGGGCGGCGAGCGTCGTTTTGCCAGATCCCGGTGGCCCCCAGAAGACCATCGAGGGTATATGTCCTGCCTCGATCGATCGCCAGAGGACTGTCGATTTGCCGATTATGTGCTGCTGTCCGACGAACTCGCGGATGTTTCGCGGGCGCATGCGTTCTGCCAGCGGCGCGGCGCGGCGGAGCAGTCGGTCTTTTTCGTGGTCGAACAGATTCATGGAATGGGGTATGACCTGCGCCGATCATCGGCGCGATTTTCGTTACTCGTCGTTACTCGTCTCGATCGTGTTCGTTCGTCGATGTGGTCAGAGTCGTCAGCGCGCGGATGACAGCCTCGTCCTGTTCCGGCAGAACCGTTCGAGGATCTAGCAGCACATGTTCGTCCTCGATTCTGCCGATGATAGGCGGCAGCTGATCTCGCAGGTGGGAGAGCATTCGATTTGGAGTGGTATCCAGCGTTTTGGGGTCTATGCTCAGCGCGACTGTGGGCATGGTCTCCCCCGGCAGGCTTCCTCCGCCGATGGCCGATCTGGATCGAGTGACCGCTGCCCAGTCGCCAGCGGCTTCCGCCCAGCGTGTCGCGCGTCGCTTCAGGTCGGACGGGGTGGCGGCTATCATCCGCCAGATCGGGATTTTCGATTCGGCCTCGCCGCGTATGTAGTGAAGCATCGTCGCGGCCAGCGCGGCCATGCTGAGCTTGTCTATTCGGACGGCTCTCGCCAGCGGATGCCGCGCGGAGCGGTTGACGAACTCACGCTTTCCGACGACTATTCCCGCCTGCGGACCGCCGAGCAGCTTGTCTCCGGAGAAGAAGCCCAGCGCGACACCCGCGGCGATGCTGGCCTGCGGCGTCGGCTCCGGCGCAAGGCCATAGGCGGGGGTATCTAACATGCAGCCGCTGCCCAGATCGTGCAAGACTGGAACCTGATGCCTCTCGCCGACGGCCGTAAGCTCGGCGATCGTAGGGGAATGTACGAATCCCATGACTCTGAAGTTGGAGGCGTGGACGGCGAGAATCGCGCCTGTGTCAGGGCCAATCGCCGCCTCGTAATCCGCCGCGTAGGTGCGATTCGTGGTTCCGACTTCTACCAGTCTTGCGCCGCTCTGCCGCAGCACATCCGGTATTCGGAATCCGCCGCCTATTTCGACTGCTTCTCCTCTCGAAACGATGACATCTTTGCCAGCGGCAATGGCAGCCAGCCCCAGCATGACGGCGGAGGCGTTGTTGTTGACCACGAGCGCGTCTTCGGCGCCGGTAGCTTGGCAGACCAGCTCGGAGATTCGCGCTTGGCGTGAACCGCGCCGTCCGGTGTCCAGATCGAACTCTAGGCTGCTGTAAGTGGAGCCTGCGACAGCTGCGGCTTCCAGGCTCTCCGCGCTGAGCGGCGCGCGTCCGAGGTTGGTATGCAGCACGACGCCGGTTGCGTTGATGACGGATGCAGGCCACGCCCTCCACATATTCGTCGCGCGCTGTTCGACGGCATTCGCCACTTCCGATAGGGTAGGCGGATCGCCGCCGTCCGAGACTGCGCCGCGCGCCGCGTCCAGCTCCTGCCTGACGAGTGTGACAATGGCAGCGTGCGAATATGCATCCGCTAGACGCGCGACATTCGGTTCGCAAAGCACATCGTTCACTGCGGGTATCGATCTGAATCGTGATGTCATGGATGTCATAGCAGATAGATTCCTGTTATTCGTCTCTCTCTGTCCGTCTCTCCGGTCCGTCTCCCCGCAGTATAATCTATCCATAACCTGTCCGTCGCATCATCTGTAGTATCGTCAGTATCGTCGCCGCGCAATCTTTGGCTGCGCGGGTTCGGTTTCGTATTGACCGTTTTTCTGTTACTCCAGTAAGATATGTGTTGGAACTTTTCTGAAACTATGACAATTGCGATGGTATCTAATGTTCGTCATTGGCCTTACGGGCGGCATCGGCGCTGGCAAGACTCAGGTTTCTCGGATTCTCGAGGAGCTCGGAGCTGCTGTTATCAACGCAGACTTGGTGGGGCATGAAGCCTATCTCCCCAACACAGAGACTTGGCGGGAGGTGGTGGACGCCTTCGGGTCGGACATCGTGGACGAAGACGGCCAGATCATCCGCAGCAAGCTGGGCGCGATAGTGTTCGGTGATCCGGCAGAGCTGGAACGCCTGAACGCAATCGTTCATCCGCGCATTTATGCTATGATCGCAGACCGAATCGCCGATCTTACTGAGAATGGCGCTGAGGTCGTTGTGGTGGAGGCAGCTCTGCTGATAGAAGCAGGCTGGACGCCGCTGACTGATGAGGTGTGGGTCGTAACATCGTCTGCGGAGCAGGTGACGGAGCGTTTGACTGCGCGAGGGCTATCGTCACAGCAGGCGCAGGCGCGAATCGCGTCACAGATGCCGCAGGATGAACGAGTAACACACGCAGACGAAGTCATCGCCAACGACGGCAGTATCAGCGAACTGGAAGACCTGATTCGGAAGCAGTGGGAGTCGCGGGTTGCCGCGCGAGTGCAAGGAGACCAGAGAGACACATGACAACTCCAACGCGGAGCCTGTTTCGCAGCTACATTATAGAGGAGTATCACCTCACCGAAGAGCCATACTATGTTCCCGTTGGTGATGAGGTAGATCTTTTCGAGGCTGCATACGCCCAGAAGATTCCGGTCATATTCAAGGGGCCGACGGGTTGTGGCAAGACACGATTCGTCGAATATATGTCGTATCGACTCGGACAGCCGCTGACACGAGTTGCGCAGAATCCCGATTCGGGCGCGGCGCAAGACAACGGCGCAGGCGATCCGGATGACGATAAGCTCCTGCCGCTGGTAACCATCGCCTGCCATGAAGACCTTACCGCAAGCGACCTCGTAGGAAGATACCTGCTCGAGGGCGACCGGACTGTCTGGATAGACGGCCCGCTGACGCGCGCGGTCAAGGCCGGAGGCATCTGCTATCTCGATGAGATAGTGGAGGCGCGCAAGGATACCACTGTGCTGATTCACCCTCTGACTGACCATCGCCGCGTACTGCCGGTGGAGAAGCGGGGAGAGCTTCTGGAGGCGGCGGACGGCTTCTTGCTGATACTTTCCTACAACCCCGGCTACCAGAGCGCGCTCAAAGACTTGAAACACAGCACACGGCAGCGTTTCATATCTATCGAGTTCGACTATCCGCCGCGCGACATCGAGGCGGAGATAATCGCGCACGAATCCGGCGCGGATGACGATACCGCTATGCAGCTTGCCAAGCTCGGCGAGAAGATACGCAACCTGAAGGAACACGGCCTCGCGGAGGGCGCCAGCACTCGACTGCTGATCTACGCGGGGCAGATGATATCGCAGGGTATTGCGCCGAGACGCGCCTGCCAAGTGGCCGTCAACTGGGCTGTTACTGATGACTACAACATTCAGCGCAGCATCGAAGAGTTGACGACTTCGATTTTCGAGTAGCGCACTGAGGGCCGCGCGGGCGTCAGACATTCGCGTAACACGCGCATGCACTGCGTCCGCGTCCGGCCCGATCGGAAGGCCCCGATTTGGGTTCCACATTCATAGCCGATACCAAGCGCATACTCGCCGACCGCGCGCCGCAGTCCCTGGACGACCCTGCGGCGGTTCCGGCCGCCGTTCTGCTCACGCTGTATCCGAGCGAGAGCGGGCTCAGCGTCGTGCTTCAGAAGCGTTCGGAGCTTGTAGAACATCACAAAGGGGAGATATCGTTCCCCGGCGGCATGGCCGACCCTGCGGACGGATCGCGTCTCCAGACCGCGCTGAGAGAGGCGCAAGAGGAGATGGGAATTGCGCCAGAAGATGTAGATATACTCGGCAGGCTGGATGACACCCCGACGCAGACAGGGTTTATGATAACGACCTATGTCGGCGTAATCCCGTATCCATACCGGTTCACGCCGGCGGAAGTAGAGGTCGCCGAGGTGATAGAGGCGCCGATTGCCCATCTGCGGACGCCCGAAGCCTTCAGAGTGGAGACGCGGCTGCGCGACGGACGGCAAGTAACGATGCCAACTTTCGTGTACGATGGGCATATAGTTTTCGGCGCGACCGCCAGAATCCTCGACCAGTTCCTGAGCCTGACGCGCGATGTGCGGCTGTAAGGAGGCCATGTGGTAAACGACAATCCGTCATCATCTCGGCAGACAACGATTCGACAGCTCAGGACGGCGTTTCGCAAGTTCCCCGCTCCTGTACTGGAGGAGTTCGACAAGGCCAATGCGAAGATGCCTCGAACTATGGAGTCCGGGAACATAATCCGTTGGGGTGAGGCAGGGCTGAAGATAGCCGATCAGACTGTGCGCTCATGGGAGGCGACGGCGCAGTACTTCAAGGTCAGCCCGAAAGTCGTCGCGTATATGCCGTTCAACTACTTTATGAAATGGACGGAATGCGGTTCGGAGCTGTGCGCCGATTCACCAACACTGGCGGCCGCGTACTTCGAGGCATCGCCTGCCGCGATGAGCAAGCTGCGTTCTCGTCACATAGAGAGCTGGGCATCGCTGGGCGGCAGCCTGTACAAGGGAACATGGAAATCCAGCACGCTCGCATGTAAGTTCTTTACATTCAGCCCCGCGCTGATGGACAGCCTGACCTTCCCCGAGATGGAGCGTTTCGTAGCGTTCTTGGATGCGCTTTCGCACCGGTCGTATGACCTCGCCGCGGAGTGTCTCGCTCTCGGCGCGCGCATATTCCCGCTGATAGGCGATGACAAGACGGCGTTCATAACGCTCGCCTCCGCGCTCGTCGATTCCGGCTGGAGGGAGGTCAAGAGCTTCTTCGACGCCGGCGCGAAGGCGCTGCCCAAGATAGAGCAGGAGCAGCGTTTCAGATTCCTCAAAATAGCCGAAGAGCTGGTGCAAAACGGCGGCTCCAACATACCCGGCGTGATGCTCGAAACCTCGCAGGCGTTCGCGCGTATCGAGCCGGAGCTTCATGCGCGCGTGCTGACGCTGGCGGAGGGGCTGATAACGGAGTCTCCCGACGCGGTGCCTGAGTTCATCCGCGCATCGGCGCTGGTGATGGACAGACTTTCGATGGCGCAGCTCGAACGCTGGTACGAGGAGGGCGTCTCTCTGCTGCGTCAGAACCCGGACGGTGGGTTGGCATACTTCAAGATAGAATCGGCCCACTCCGAAGCCATGTTAGAGGCGCTGTCTTCGGGTGTGGAGTTCGATCGCATCAAACCCGTCATGGAGATGTACTGCCGCGCTCTGGCTGGCGAAAAGGTCGAGCTGGCATCGTCGCCGGAGCTGGTGGATCGTAATATCGGCTGGGTCTCCGCCGAATCGCCAACGACGGAAGGTTCCACCGTTTTCGTCCCAGATATAGTGGATAGATACCAGACGAAGGACGAAAACTTCTCTTGGTTCAAGGTCGTCTCCACACATCAGGTGGCGCATCTCGAATTCGGCAGCTTTTTCTTCGAGTTCGAACGCTCCTCCGCGCTGTTCGACGATCTGCGCGCAGATGCCGAACGCAGCAGAGAGGATGGCGGCGCAAAACGCCTAGCCAACGGTGTAGCCGCCAATGCAGCCGATAATACGCAGGCCGTGTCTGGCGAGCTTTCAGGCGAGGGGCTGGAGCGCGGCTGGATAACGGATATGCAGCGTTTCTTCAACCTGTTCGAAGACCGTAAGCTCGCGCTGGACATCTTCACCGTCATCGAGGATGGTCGGCTGGATTTCAGGGTGAAGTACGAATATCCTGGTATCAAATCCGCCTATGCGCGCGTGCAGATGGACTCGTCCGAAGGGCGTTCGGATATTACCGAAATGCCTGCGCGCGAGGCGTTGGTAGAGTTCCTAGTTCGGCTCAGCCTTCAGCAGTACCGCGAGATACCTGCGCCGCATGACTATGTGGATCAGGCTCAGCAGATAGCCGCCGTGGCGCGGCAGATACTGGACGCCGAAGCGACGGTCGAGGATACCGCCGAAGCGACTCTGAGAATCTACGCCATCATATCGTCCATACCCAACGAAGAGGTGCCGCCGGACGAGTGGGACGATGTCGATGTGGAGGACGACCAAGAGCAGGAGTACGAAGACCCCGATGACATGCAGCAGCTCATCCAGCAGATGGGGCTGGGAATGGATATGGAGCTGCGCCCGGAAGGGGAGCAGGAGTACGAATCGTCCGAAGAGGTGGACTATCGCGGAGATTTCAAGCCGGAGCTGGTGCAGCTGCTGACGCAGCTCAGGATGCAGCAGCAGGAGGGCAGCGCGGAGGCGTCGGGCGAGCAGATAACGCAGGAACAGCTGGAAGAGCTGCTTCAGAACAGCGCGGAGCTAGACCTGCAGGCCGTCGAGGGCGACTTGCAGGATACGCAGGGCATGTTCGCGGATAACCTGCTGAAGGAAGCGGGGATGCAGCTGCCGGATAATCCGGAGTTCAGCAACGGGCCGTTCGTGCATGTCGATGAGGACGGCGATTCGCTGGAGGCGAACGAGCCGCAGACTTTCGTCTATGACGAGTGGGATTTCAGAGCGGCGGATTACAAGCCGCGCTGGTGTGTCGTTCGTCAGAAGACTATGGCGGAGGGCGATCCGAACTTCTACGGCGGTACGCTGCACAGCTATGGTGGACTCGTCGCGCGTATCAGACGGCAGTTCGAGATGATGGTGCCTGAGATGTTCCGTAAGGTGCGCAAGCTCGAAGACGGCGAAGAGATAGACATTGACGATCTGATAGAGGCTATCGTAGATATGAAGACAGGCGCGAGCCCGTCGGACAAGTTCTACTGGCGGCGCAACAAGGTTCAGCGCGAGGTTGCGGCGGCTTTCCTGATCGACACGAGCGCGTCCACCGCCGAGGCTATCGACGACGGCAAGCGCAATTCTGATGACTGGGACGCGCCGGACGACCCTGTAGAGTATATGGTCTGGCTCCGCACACGGCGCGGCGAAGCGGCGCGACGCTCCTACAAGCGCATCATCGATGTAGAGAAAGAGGCCATCGTCCTTATCGTGAACGCGCTGGAGGCGATCGGCGATATTTACGGCATCTACGGATTCTCCGGCTACGGACGAGAGAATGTCGAATACTACACGATCAAGGACTTGGACGAACCGTTCTCCGACCGCGTGAAGCGGCGGATCGACCGCGTAGCGCCACTGCACGCAACGCGCATGGGGCCTGCCATCAGGCATACCATCTCCAAGCTGGAAAATGCCGACGCGCGGACGAAGATACTGTTCCTAGTCAGCGACGGACGCCCTCAGGATCGCGGATACAGCAGGGAGGGCGTGGAGAAGGAATACGCCGTACACGATACGCGGATGGCGCTGGAGGAGGCGCGGCGCAAGGACATCAACGCTTTCTGTCTGACCGTCGATAAGAACGGCCACGACTATCTCAAGACGATGTGCGCCGATATGGGCTACGAGGTGCTGGACAACATCTACGACCTGCCGGAGCGTCTTCTATACCTGTACCGGCGGCTGACGATGTAGCTACATATATATTTACAAGAGGGGCAGGCCGGCGGCTCAGTAGAATATCCAAAATCCAATAGCGGCAGTCTCGATGTTGGGGACTGCCGCTATTTTTGCGTGTTCAATGGGTGAATAATGAGTGGAGTTCTGGCCCACTATCGAGGCAACGCGCGGCTGGCTTACGAAATCGTTTTAGCCTCATAAACCGAAACACCCGCCAACACGAGAGTTGGGCGGGTGTCCGAATACGGCTCGTACTCGTTTGGCAGTCAGCTCCATCTCGGCGGACGAGAAAAGCGACCCTTATCGTCCGCCAATGTTTCTGTGAACTGGCTATTGGCAAGCACTTTCAGGTTGATGCTTCCGATCTGGAAAGTCGTCCACTTCACCAGCTCACTGCTGAGCTTACCGCGAGGATGGGGGTTTATCATTCCGATGGGCTTTCTGAATCGTTCTCTTACGATTTTGGCAGGGAGCATTAGATCGGAGTCATTGCTGACAATCACGGCCTGCTCGAAGTCGTCATCGAAACAGTCCAGCAACAGATATGTGGCTAAATTGACATCGGAGCGTTTCTCTTCGGTCTTGACGATATCCACCATATCGAGCTTTTGCGGCGCAGGCGGAATGGGGTATCTAGGCATGCGGACAGGTCTAGTCGCGAACCGACCAAAATGGATCGTCAGATTGGGAATCGTTTCGAGCGCGCGGAGGTAAATATCCTGTCGTTTGGGAGCGTCCTGATCCCTCTTCCATGCATCGATTCGCGATGTGAAATATCTGATTTTGTTGATGTCGTGGTTAGGCAGCAGCCTGCGGCACATCTCCGCTAGATCGAGCCACTTGAGTTTCGGACGCTTTGCGATGGAGCCATAGTACAGATTGAATCCGTCTATGTAGATGCCGTCTATATAGACGGATTCAATCACAAAATATCCTGAAAATGCAGAGACCCCGATATGCGCAGCGTCCTGCGCCGGGGTCTCGCTGCCCTACCATACGAAACGATAGGGGGAATATGAGATAACTCTATAATGCTCGTGATGCGGCTGTCAAGAGATTTCCCGCCCGAAACGGTAGCCGGTATAGCCGAGCCATGATATGAAAATGCCGAAAAATGCAGAGACCCCGATATGCGCAGTGTCCTGCGCCGGGGTCTCGCTGCCCTACCATGCGAAACATAGGGGGGATATACATTTTGTCCCACACGCTCTGCTATGCGTTCGTCAATGGTTAAATATGATGGCTGCGGGAGGAGATGTATAAGGTTATCTCTCACCAGCGGCTGAGCGTCGAGTCAGGCAACAAGGTAAATAACACTGTCCCCTGTCTCTGGATAAATGCACGAGGCCGTGCATGCGGTTTGTATCGTCCTGATCGAATTTGGGCAACATCTTGTCGAACTGCTCGGCGTGACTGGCTTCATACCTTCCGTACACGGTATTGGCAATGAGATCCGCTATCTGGAGCAGCCTGCTGTTTTTGGAGAGCGTGAAAAAGGGTATATCCACAATGTCACGAAGACCACGCCATCGTGTACCTCTTATTGCCAACTTCTGTGCCACAACCTCGAGTCTCTCTCTAGCACTCGAATCAGCTATGACTATCAGACCTTTGTCGCGGTGGTTGGACTCTCGGTACATCCTGCCTAGGAATTGATCGAATCGGGACAAGATTTCTTCTAAGGCACGCTCGTAAGCATCCTCGCCTCCGTTCAAAAACGATTTCTCTACTACAACGGCAAAAAATGTTCCTCGTATTTTCAGAGCCACATCATAGAGTTCATTCAGGAGTTCCAAGCGAGAACTTCGATCTAGCTCATTGAACGGTGGGGAAACGGTCGCGTTATCTTTTACACGCAGAGATGTCGCGTGGAAGTGAACGCTACCGCTAGTCTCTGGAAGATAGAGAGATTGGAGACGGTCTAGTTGGTCTGCCGCCCAGAAGATGTTAGTCTCGTAAACTGAAACGCCCGCCATTTTGTATTGGCGGGCGTTCAACTGTGTTCCAGATTCGTCCAGATACAGTAGATACATAGAGGCTATACATTAGCCCTTTCTGAACCGATAAGAGTGGACGGGCGGAGCTTATTAGCTCCAGCGAACCGAGTGTACCAGTGGTCCTCCCAGCCTCTGTATAGGATACCTGTCTTATCGAGAAGACGCAAGCTGAATAGGAAAATTGCGGATTGACGCTATGAGTATTCTCTGCTATTTTGCTCAAAAGGTCCCCCCTCGATGAAAGAGACCAAGGGTCTCTCCCCAGAGATGGGGTAGTCGAGGGGGTCATTTTGGATGGCGATGCTATTACTCGATAATAGTACTTTCCTCCTGTTCGGAAGAAATCCAATTCACTACGCACCGACCTTCGGATTCGATCTAAGTAGGCCGGTTCTCCTCTCTCGTATTTCCGAAACACATATGAGCAGGCTGATTGATAGTTCGATTCGTGAGATAATGTAAGAATGGAGATCATCATGCAGGCTATAGACAGATCTATAGATTTGGAGCCGATTATGAAAGTGTTCCAAGATCTGGAACTGGAGGAAGCCAGAACGCGGGAACATTTCCGACAACTGGCCAGGCCAAGCGAATTGGACACTCGGAGAAAGCTGCGTTACGAGCCACAACATACGCGAAGCAACACATCCGAGGAAGGCGAGGACAACTAGGCCCAAGGGGCGATCTTACTCAACAGCCTGCCCAGCATCGGCTTGTGCGCGCTCAACGAATGCGTCGAACTCCTGATCGGTCGCAATCTCGGTGTCCTCAATAGACAGCACAATCGAATCACAAGTGGTATGATTCAGTATTCCGCGAGCAGTCAACAGAGGCTTGTGAATAATAATCATGGGTTCAAACTCCATCACAATCATATGTGTGTTCCAGCCCTCGTGCCGCTCGGTTGTTATCGTAGAGTCAATCGAGCGTATTTGTTCAAAGTCGGCCAGAGGCGTTACCTGCTCAATAAACTGTGTGTGATCTCCATCCTCATTCATGCAATGAAGTGCATTCTTAAATTCGTCTCTCCGGTCCTCTTCACATGCGGCCAGAAGCAGAATCACGACGGTTAGAGCGAGCGCTGCCAGCGTGCGCAAGCCGAGAAATGTAAGTACTTTCATGCAGACATTCATTTCTTTTCCTTTGCCCACTCACATTTGGTATAAATTCGTTCTCGACTCTAGATATATGAGCGGGATTTTACCCTAAGGTACAAATACCGGACACGAGGGGTTCGCATAACACTGCTACTTCCTAACAATCCAATCAGTTTTGCGCGTTCCTCATATTATGAGGAACGCGCAAAACCAAAAATGATATTGGACAGATTCAGGTGTTGCATGGCAATCCTATAAATAAGAGGCTACTCACATCTGTATTTCAAATAGCTCAAGTAGCCATTATGAAATGCGTCAAGCACTGTGTGTCAAAAGCTGTTACAGAGATCACCGAGAGCTATTTTGTACTAGTAAGTCAACTACTTCAGCTCCTCAGCCCAACCCATCTCGCCAGTCCGTCCCTAACCCCCCAGCAGCCTGCGCACACCGTCTTCTACTGCGTGGCCTTCGTCGGAGGCGGCGAGCCATTTGCGCAGCTCGCGTCGCGCTATGGTGACGGTGACATTGCCCCCGCGCTCTTCCCTGAGCGACTCCAGCCGCGCCGCCGCGCCTACGGACGCCGCTCGACCTGCCTCCGCAAGCTCCGCGTAGAGCGCGTCTGACGCGTCGAATTCCGGTATCCGCAGCTTCCATAGGTGTTTATGTAGATCGCGCGCGCCGAATTGTCCCTTCGACATCAGGGATTTTACAGCCTCTCTCAGCGCGCCGCTGTTGATGACTGCCAGCAAGAAATTGGCCTCCTGCTGGGTCTTGCAGCTAACCCAGAACAGCTTACAATCGACTAGCGCCTCATCGTCGTATATGACTGCCGCCGTAGGCTGGCCGGAGGTGGTGTACACCAGCCGTATTGGACGGTCTCCGTGGTCCGTCTGCCACTCCAGCTGCGAGGACAGCTTTCCCATGTAATCCAGATTCTTCAAAAGATTCAGTCTGTTAGCGCGGGCTTTGTTCTCCTCCCAGTACTTGCTGACTTTCTGCCATCGCGTGCGCATGCGGGGTTCGAGTCTGCCTAGATCGATGCCACCAATGCCGCTGCTTTCGTCCTTCGTGCGGGGGGGGGGGGGGGGGGGGTATCCGCTCGTCCCGCGCGATGGGCAGGATGGCTTTCAGCGGGTCGAGCGTCGTATATGGCACGACGGTTTCACCCAGATGCACTTCGTACAGGTGGGTTGTTTCGATGGACTGGCCGGATATGGAAGAGAGGTCTAGCTCTTTCCACGGTCTCTTGTCATGGACGCCGCGTCTTGGGACGACATTCACGGTCTGCGCCGCTTGGATGATAGCAGGGTTTTCGACTTCGTTCACGAAGAACAGACAGCGCGGCACGATGGTTGCTCCCTGCCGCGCGCGCTTGGCGTATGGCGAGACGGCGTCGGCGGAGGTGTCGGTTATGGCGAATCGCGCCGTTCTGTCCGCGCTTGCGCCGGGCGCACCGAGCCAGCGTTCGACCGAGCCTGCGAGCGGCGTCGCGCTATCTTCCGCTCCCACTCTTCGAGCGAACACGACGCAGGCGGGGACGGGGAAGAATGTGTTTGGCTCCAGCCCCTCCAAATCCCATGCGGTTTTCCATCCGAAGTTCATCTTTGGGGAGCCGGGCCACGCTTTGGGCGGCCACTGCCCGGTGCGCCACTTGGAGTACTGACCCGCCTGCAGCGCGCTGTGAGGCATCACCATGCCGATGAATCCGCCCTCTCGGAGATACAGATACGAGCAGTGCGCGAAGAAGAGGCCGGCGACATCCTGATGCGTCGCGTATCTGCCGCCCGTCCATATGTCGTATCGGTTTTCGCTCTGCTGTCTGAGCTCGGCGCGGAGCGTGCTTACGGTCTGGTTGTAGTTCAGCCAGGGCGGGTTGCCTATTATCACATCCACCTTGTTTCGAGATAGCGCGACGGGGCGGACGGAGTTTCGGGTGTAGTATGCCCAGATGTGGTCTTGGCCTTGCTCGTGCAGCCTGCCGAGTGTCTTTATCGTCTGCTCCAGTATCTTGCGCTCGTTCGGGTCGGTAATGCCGTTGTCGTTCAGCGCGTAGAGCGGGTCTTGCGCGTTCTCTAGGTATTCGGAGACATCTCCCATGAGGGAATCGAAATCTTCGGATCTGTCCACGAGGCTGATGGGGAAGACGAGTTCGGAGTTGGCTTCGTCGCCGACCTGAATCGTCACCTGATGCTGGGCGAACATGTCTCCTGTTCGGTAGTGCAGCTGGAGCGAGTCGCCTAGATAGACGGGAATGGACAGGGAGGCGTTGAATCCCGCTTTTATGGTGTCTTCGATGAGGGGTCTGGCGGCGAGCGCCCACGCTGCGCGCGCCAGATGCACCGCCACGGGGTGGACATCTATGCCTATGACGGATTCGCGCAGTTTGTCTAGCATCTCTTTTGGATGTATGTATGTGTCCGTAGGTTTCGCTGTGTTTGCGGCTTCGATGAAGTGGGTTACGGCCTCGGCGATGAAAGCGCCGGAGCCGCAGGCGGGGTCTAGCGCGCGCTGGTTTAGCGGGTCGGTTATCACCTCGCGCACCATGACGCGGGCGAGCCAGTCTGGGGTGTAGTATTCGCCGAGCTGTCTGCGTTCGTCCGCGGGGATGACGCTTTCGTAGAGCGTCGCGCCGATATCCGCTGGAGCGTCCGACCAGCGGAACTTGCTGACTCGCCGCGCGATGGAGCGGATAGCTTCCACGCCGCCGATCTCCGACGGCCACGCGAAGAAGTCCGACTCCACGATGCCCTGAAGCCCGGTCTGGGTTCTGAGATGGCGTCCCAGCAGCAGATCCGTTGGGTCTGCCTGCGCTATCTGTCGTATGTCCAGCCCGAATGTGGCTTGCACCACCATGCCGATGACCATGGATAGGTATGTGTGGCGAACGAACATGTTGTCTATAGCGTCCTCGCTGTCGAAGGTTATCTCTCCGAGAGCGGCTCTGAGCAGGTCGTACCACAGACGGCGTTTGACTATGATGGTTTCGCTGTCGGACGAGGCATCGTACAGCCTGCGGAGTATGGCTATATCCTGTTCGTATCGAGGAGAATGCGGGCCGAAGTGTCGCTCGATGTTCGCGCGGGTTGGGTCGAGTTCTACATAGGACGCCAACGCCTCGTCGCGCAGCCATTCGTACAGCGGGATCCAGCTCTCTTCCTCATCCGCCAGGGTGAATGCGTATGGCGGAGATGTCCTGACCTCGCCCGCGCCAGTCCAGCGCAGCAGCCAATGTTTGCCGTCCGTCAGCACACCCATTCTGACGCCTCTGCCGCCATCCGCGGCGGACTGCTCGAGATAGTCGTCGAGCTGCTGGATGTATTCGGGGGTCGGCTCGATGATACTAGCGCCGATTCTGCGCTTGATTTCGATGAGCGTGTGCAGCGTGGCGAGATCGACGGCTTGGCGCGAACCGACTCCGGGCGGTATCTCTTCGTGGATGTCTTCCTTGTCTGCCAGCCCGGTTTCGATCAGGAAATCTCGCACCGCGCTGGTGATGTTAGTCTCATTCGCGTTGCTGGAATGTCGCTGAAGGATGCGGCGCGCGGATTCCGCGTATTTGGGCTCGTCGTAGTTTATGTATGTCGGCATGTGTGGGTTGACCTCGATTCGCGTGTTGCATCCGCGTGATTATGGCAGATTTCGTGTGTTTTGTTGAGCGCCGCGCGTGGCTGCTGATCTGTTTGCAGTTCTAGGACGCGCGATTCTGGCATAAATGCAAGCATTCTGGAAAGTGTTTATAATAGCGAGTGATCCAATCCCAAGGAGGGGAAGCTATGAAGGAGCGAGGGGATACTATAATTGGCGGTGGCGCGATAAAGTTCGGTATCGAGTATAGGGATTTGCTGTCCGATCAGGGCGTGTGCGTGCATGTTTTGGGCGATGTGAGTGAGGACGAGGAACACGAGCTGCTGAGGTTCGACTGTTTCGATCACGAGCCGCATTATCACTACGGCCCACAGAAGCGCAACCGGCGGCTTATGCTGGACAAGACGACTGAGGGAGATTCTCTGGACTGGACGCTTGCTCAGATTCGGACGCGCCTGCCGGAGATGGTGGAGCGCGCGGGGTATCCCGAGCTGGTGGAGTCGGCGGGCGCGGATGGCTTGGCGGAGGATATATCCGAGCTGGATGCGCAGGCGCGTCGTCTCGCTCAGGATGGCCGTCGCACGGTGATTCACGATCGCGGCGATGTGATACTGGAGGCGGGAGCTGTACGCTTTGGCGTGGAGTTCCGTCAGCTGGCGAACGACCGAGGCGTTGCCATTCATGTGCTGGGCGATGTCGGGGGCGAGGAGCGTGAGCTGCTCACTTTCGATTGCTTCGAGCGCGCTCCGCACTATCATTACGGGCCGCGCGCGAAGAACCAGCGGCTGTATCTCGATATGACGACTGTTCCAGACCCGCTCGGTTGGGCGCTCGATCTGTTCAAGGGCGGCAAGCTGGGGGCGATGCTGGACAGGGCAGGATACGCCGATCATGCGGCGCGGCTGAACCCCGCGCTGGTCGCAAGCGCAGTCTCCGAACTCGAATCCGTCTCGCGCGAGATGGAGACGGCGAACGCGCAGTAAGCAGTAGATAGACAGCTCGACGCGCGAATAACGGCGCGTGATACGAACGAGCGAGGGCGCGGAGCGGATTAGCATAGATCCTGCCCCGCGCCCTCCGCTTTTGCCGCGAGGAGTCGTGCGCTAATTGGAGCGGGAGCGTTCTATTGGGAGTCCGTTCAGGAGAAGCGCTACTGGTACGAACGCATCTCTTTCTGAGTCATCAGCATGATAGCGGCGACTATTATCAGAACGCCGCCCAAGATGCCGATGGAGATTTGCGCGCCGAACGCTTCTGTGGCGAGTCCTACGGGCAGAACTCCCAGCGGCATCAGGCCGAAGTTCATCATGAACACGCTCATTACGCGGCCTCTGTATTCGTCGTCCACGACTTCCATGATTAGACCCATGTTTATGGTGCGGCGTCCGGAGTCTCCTAAGCCGACGAGCAGCATTATAGCGGCGGCTGCGGTGTAGAAGGGGAATGCGGCGATGAGCAGCAGCGCGATGCCGGATGTGAACGCGCCGGCGATGAGCAGCATGCCGCGTCGCCAGTTTCCAAGCGCGGCGACGGTCATCGAGCCTATCAGCGCGCCGCCGCCCATTATCGCTACCAGAAGCCCCATGGAGTCTGGCCCGCGTTCGTAGATATCCACGACGAATACGGGGAGCAGCATTCGGAACGGCGATGCGAGCAGGGTAGTCGCCAGCCCCATGACCAGCAGCGATAGTACCAGCCGGTTGCCTTTGATGTACGCGAGCCCTGCCCCTATGTCGTTGATCATCGTGCGACGCTGTTTGGATGATGAGACGCTTCTGTTTTGGGGGCCTATCAGCGTGGTCAAGGCGACGGCGATGACGGACATGACGGATATTGCGAAATAGACATTTGCGGGGCCGATCCATGCGTACAGCGCGCCGGCGATGGCGGGGGCGGAGAGCGTCATAGCGCTCATGCCGGCGGCGTTCAACGCCATAGCGTTGCCTACTCGGTCGGGGCCGACGATCTGAGGTATGATGGCCTGTCGCGCGGGCATCATAAAAGACCATGTAGCGCCCTGTATGAGCGATGCGGCGAGCAGATATTCCCATCGTATCGTGTCGGTGAAGATGGAGAATCCGACGATGAGAGCGAGTGCGCCGACGACTAGCTGGCCTATCTGTATTAGTCGCTTGCGCTCTACACGGTCGGCGACTGCGCCGCCGAATAGGGACAGCGCCAGCATCGGCGCGGCAGACCCCGCGCTTACGAGTCCGAGAAGCGCTGCCGAGCCGGTTAGGTCATAGACCAGATAGCCGCGCGCCAGCATCTGCATCTGCATCCCGCCCATCATCGCTATCATCCCGATCCACAGGAAGAAGAAGTCTCTGTTGGCGAGCGATGAGAATGTCTGCCGCCACCCGCGAGTAGGAGATGAGGCTCTGGGCGGGAGAGAACGCGTCCGCGCCGAGGGCTGGGACTGCGCCGAGGGCTGGGATTGGGATGAAGACTGAGAATCGGCGTTGGGCTGGTCGGATGGCGCGACCGGCGGAGATGCCGGCTCGTCGGTGTCTTTGGGAGGTTCGGCGCCGCTCTCGTCGGAGAGATTGCGTGAAGCGAATTTCATTGAAATATATTACATGCAATCGGCTAAGCAATTCAAGCGTCGCGTAAGGGGAGAATGGGAATGGTAGAAGGCTTGGGGGTATCGGAGCGGGCCTGGACTGTGAGCCGCGCTCGCCCGCCGAGGCGGGAGGCGCTCGCAGGTGTTCGTCCAGGCCCTTCGTAAGCTCCTTTAGATAATGATACCATATCCGAGGGAGCTTCTGATTTTGTGTTTTCGCTGTCTGGGTTTCGCATTTATGTGATTCGAGATGTACGATGCGTGTTCCAAGGCAAGGCGCGAATTTCCATATTGTAATATCCGTTACTCCAATATCGTATGCCGCCCTTATATACATATTCCATATACGCATACTAGTAGAAGAGGTCTTAGATGGGTAACACCTTCGGCCATATGTTCAGGATTACCACTTGGGGAGAGTCGCACGGGCAGGCTGTGGGCGTTACTGTCGATGGCTGTCCGCCGCGTCTGCCGCTGTCGGAGGAGGATATCCAGAAGGAGCTGGATCGCAGGCGTCCGGGTCAGAGCGCGATTACGACACAGCGCAGAGAGGGCGATCAGGCGGAGATACTCTCCGGCGTGTTCGAGGGTCTGACGCTGGGGACTCCGATACAGATAATCGTCTGGAATAGAGACTCCCGAAGCCGCGATTACGAGGAGATGCGTCTGAAGTACAGGCCGTCTCACGCGGATTATACCTATCAGGCGAAGTACGGTATTCGTAACTGGATGGGCGGGGGCAGAGCGAGCGCGCGCGAGACGATCGGGCGAGTAGCCGGGGGCGCGATCGCTAAGAAATACCTCTCCGGCGAATTCGGCGTCGAGATAGTCGCGTATGTCAGGCGCGTGTGGGAGCTGGAGGCGGCGGTGGATCCGGACTGCGTAACGGCGGCGGAGGTGGAGGACAATATCGCGCGATGCCCGGATGCGGACATGGCACAGCGAATGATCGAGCGGATTCAGCAGGCTCGCAAGGAGGGGGACTCGCTAGGCGGCGTGGTGGAGTGTGTTGCGCGGGGCGTGCCGCCCGGACTGGGCGACCCTGTGTTCGACAAACTGGAGGGAGACCTTGCCAGAGCTATGCTTTCTCTGCCGGCGTGCAAGGCGTTCGAGGTCGGGTCGGGGTTTTCCGGTACCTATTCGACGGGTTCGGCGCACAATGATTCGTTCTACAGCGAGGCAGGCCGCATACGCACACGGACGAATAACTCAGGGGGGATACAGGGTGGTATATCCAACGGTGAGAACATCGTAATCCGCGCCGGGTTCAAGCCGACTGCGACTATAATGCGAGAGCAAGAGACTGTGGATGTGTTCGGTAATGAGACGACGCTGAAGGGTCGCGGGCGTCATGACCCTTGCGTATTGCCGCGCGCCGTGCCGATCGTCGAATCCATGATGGCTCTGACGCTGGCAGATCACGCGCTGATACAAAGAGGGCAGGGTGGCTATCGGGCGTGAGTGGCGAGGAGCGAGGGCTGTGACGCGCTGGCGGAGGCTGGGTGGGTTTTGTGTTTTATCTTCTCTGGTTCAGCTCCGCAAGTTTGCCCAGTTTCGCTCCTCTGGATTTTTCGAGTTCGATTTGGGGTTTACACTACGGGCGATGTGCCGCCGTCGATGTTTACGGCGATGCCGGTGAGGTAGCTGGCGCGCTCGGAGGCTAGGAATGCGATGACATCGCCTGCTTCGGCGCCTTCGCCAACCCGTCCCAACGGTACACGGGCGCCCATGCCGGCGTAGAATTCGTCGATCGTCAGGTCTGGCTGTTGCGCTTTCATTGCGTTGAAGCGCGTCTCATGCTGGCCGCTCTTTATCAGCCCGATGCACACTGTGTTGACGAGAATGCCGTCTGGGGCGAACTCTTTGGACATGGCCTTAGTCAGCGCGACGCCTGCGGCTCGGCTTACGGATGTCGGCACGGAGGCCGCGCCGGGAGCTTTCGCGCCGAGGTTGGTTACATTGATTATCCGACCGCCGCCTTGCTGACGCATTATGGGCAATGCCAGCCGCGACGCTCTGATTGCGCCATAGAGTTTGAGGTCGAGGTCGTGCTGCCATGCTTCGTCCGTTACACCCTCGAATGGGCCGCCGGCTGAGGTTCCGGCGTTGTTTACCAGTATATCCAGCCTGCCGAACTCGTTCATCGTCTTGTCTATGAGCGCCTGCACCTGAGCGGAGTCCATCACATCGGTAGGTATGGCAACTACGCTGTGCTGTGAGACTGCCCTTATCTCTTCTGCCGCCGCTTCGAGAACATCGGCTCGCCGCGCCGCTATGACGACATCGGCTCCTTCTGCGGCCATGCTAGCCGCGGCGGCCTTGCCGATTCCCTCGCTGCCACCGGTTATAACTGCCACTTTGCCATGCAATCCTAGATCCATTGTTTGTGACTCCTATGCGTATGCTTTTCTCAATTACGAATGTGTTCCGTTTTATGAATATGTTCATTATTGCGTTTCGGATAGCTTTGTTGCATTCGCCTTGGCGTCTGACGCGGCGTTTTGGTGAGTACTTTCTTCGAGCGAGTATGCCTCGTCCAGCAGATCGGTTACATACTTGACCTGCGTTGGCAGGCCGCGTTCATCGACTCCGTATCTGAGCTGGAGCAGGCATCCAGGGTTTGCGGTTGTTAGCACTTCGGAGCCTGTCGTCTCGAAGTCATCCATCTTGGAGCTTAGCACTCTGAGCGAAAACTCTCGCTCCGTTATCGTGTAAGTCCCGCCTGCGCCGCAGCAGCGGTCGGCGTTCGGCAGCTCGACGAACTCCACTCCGGGAATGGATTGGATGATCTCTCTAGGGGCGTTTCTAATCCGCTGGGCGTTACCGAGATGGCAGGAGTCTTGATATGAGACTTTGTAATTTAGCGCCGCTCTGGGCGGTTGGAATGGGAGATCGACTAGGAATTCGTGAATGTCTTTGACTTTGGCGGATAGCTTTGCGGCTCTGTCAGCGAACGATTCGTCGTATCGCAGCAGGTGTCCGTATTCCTTCATGCGCGAGCCGCAGCCGGCGGAGGCTACGACGACAGCATCGACTTCGGCGCGTTCGAATGCATCGATGTTCTTTCGCGCCAGATCTCGTGTGGTGTCCAAATCGCCGGTATGGGAGTGTATCGCTCCACAGCAGACCTGCGCGCGCGGCACGACGACTTCGCATCCGTTGCGTGTCAGCACACGGACTACGGCGTTCATCTCGGGCCCGCTGAACAGCGGCATGACGCATCCGGAGAGCAGAGCGACGCGGCTTCGGGTTTCGCCTTGCGCGGGCATCGTCTGGTCGGATGCGCTGAAGAAAGTCGGCGATACCGCCGGCAGAGACGCTTCCATATCTGCTAGAGAGGGAGCTATCGTCCGCAGCAGTCTGGTTTTGCGCACGAGCGATTGGACGCCGGAGCGCTGGTATAGCTTCGTGACAGATGCGATGGCTTCGAGCCGCCCCTGATGTGGGATAATCTGGTCTAGCGCGACATTGGTTGCGATACGGGTGAGTAGTCCGGGTTTACGCTGGGACGCTACCTGCGCCATAGTGGATTCGATCAGCTCCCCGTATGGTACGCCGGATGGGCAGGCTACTTCGCAGGCGCGACACTGGATGCATAAGTCCCAATGTCTGATGACCGATTCGGTCATGCCTATTCGGCCTTCGTTGACAGCCTTCATTAGCGCGATACGCCCGCGCGGGGATTCCGTTTCGAGACCGGTTTCGATGTATGTGGGGCATGCCTGCAGGCAGAACCCGCAGTGGACGCATTTGTACAATCCCGCTTCATCCGGCGTATCTAGCCCTGAAAACAGCATGGAGGGGTCTATCGTTGGCGGCTTTGGCTGGTTCTGCCGTTCGGTATTATCTGTCATATCGTCATTTGTCATATTCCACCTACGAACCGTCCTGGATTCATGATGCGGTTCGGATCGTATTGTGACTTCATCTGCCGCATTACGGATATGCCGGATGGTTCGTCACCCCAGACATCGAGCGAGCGTTTGGTGGACGACGGGCATTTCTGGACGATTGCGGTTCCACCCAACGCCGCGGCTGCGGATCGTACTGTATTCACAGTCTGTACGAGATCCGATGCATCGCTGTCGTCTTCTGCGAATCTGACTGCGTTTACGACTCCGAATCCGGGATCGATGACTGTGGCGATTTCTTCGGACGCTCCGAGCGCGTTCAGCATCTGTCCAATCTGGCTGGGTTTCAGCATGATTCGTATGTTCGAGAGGGCAGGGTTTTCTGGAGTCCATCCGAAGTCTGCCGCGCTGCGCCAGAATCTGTTTGCGGGTGTTCCTTCGATCCGCTCGATGACTGTGACTTTGGCGCGGCTGCAGGCGGCTGTTACTTCGTCGAATTGGCGTTCCAGCGTGCGAGGTCTTCCTCCAAGGCGAACAGCGAGATGGAACCCACGACGCAGCGGGTCGCAATCCAGCCTGCTGGCCGCGGATTCGTCGAACCCGGTCATCGCAAGCGGCATCGCATGAGAGTTGAAAATGGACATTGCCGCCATCAGCGCGCTTTCATGGGACTCGAATGTTGCGAGGGCGGTGCGTTCGTACATCGGCGCGGGAGTCAGCTTGAAGCTGGTTTCGAGGATGATTCCCAAACTGCCCATTCCACCGATATGGAGCCTGGACATGTCGTATCCGCTGACATTTTTGACGACTTGGCCGCCGCTCTTGGTAACGCTGCCGTTGGGCTGGATGACTTTCATGCCTATTACTGTGTCGCGCGGGTGTCCGAAGTGCCACTTGGCGGGCCCGCTTAGACCAACTGCCAGCGTCCCGCCGACAGTGCATCTGTTGCGTATTGGCGGGTCGATTGCCAATATCTGACCCTCTTGCGCGAGGACTTCTTCGACGAGTTGGAGGGTTGCGCCTGCCTGAAAAGTCGCCGTCATGTCTGCGGCGTTGTGCGATACGACATGGTTGAGTCGGTTGGTGTCGATTACGATTCCCGGACGCGCAGGGATGCCGCCGAGCGACATTCGGGTATTTCCGCCTCTTGGATATACAGCGATTCCTTCTATGTTGGCGCATGCCACGATGTCGCACAGCTCGGATTCGGTTCGAGGCGCAGCGACTGCCAGCGGAGCGACGCCGTCGATGACGGATGAGTTTATATGTTCCTGGTCTGTGGAGATGGCCGACAGGTGCGGGAACGTTTCAAGACGCTCGGCGGGCTCGTTGGACATGGGCTAGATATAGGCGCCGTGTCCCGCGCGGCGTATCGCACCCATCTGCTGGGCGATGTCGGCGCAGGATGAGCCGGTGGGGAATATCTTTCCTGGGTTGAGCATGTTGTTGGTGGAGAACGAAGGGCGCAGCAGAGCCATTGCTTCCATATCCGCTTCGGAGAACATCAGCGGCATGTATTCCTGCTTTTCCAGCCCGATGCCGTGTTCGCCTGACAGCACGCCGCCGACCTCTACGCACAGCTCCAGTATCTCGCCGCCGATGGCGAGCGCGGCCTCGGTGTCGCCGGGCTTTCGTTCGTCGAACAGTACCGATGGATGGAGGTTGCCGTCTCCGGCATGGAGCAGATTGGCGATTGGGTAGCCGGTGCGTCGAGAGATGTCCTTGATTCTTGACAGCACTTCTACGAGTCGGGTTCGCGGGACGGTGCCATCGACGAGGTAATAGTTTGGGGCGAGCCGTCCCAGCGCTCCCAATACGCCTTTTCGTCCGGACCAGAGCTTGTCACGCTCGGTTTGGCTCGTCGCCGTTCTAATTTCTAGTGGGTCGTACAGGTTGCAGACCTCTTCGACGGCGGCTACTTCTTCTTCGACGGCCTCTTTCAGCCCGTCCACCTCGACTAGCAGTACTGCTCCCGCTCCCTCTGGGTATCCGGCGTGAACCGCGGCCTCTGCCGCCTGTATGCAGAGATCGTCCATCATTTCGATTGCGGCGGGTACGATTCCCGCGCCGATTATGCCGGAGACTGCCGCGCTGGCGTCATCCAGCTCTTTGAATATCGCCAGCAGAGTCGTAACGGCTTCGGGCTGCTTCAGCAGTCGGACGGCTATTTTGGTGGCGATTGCCAGCGTTCCTTCCGAGCCGATGACGATGCCTCTGAGATCGAGTCCCGGCGCTTCTCTGCCGATCCCTCCGAGCCATTCGATTTTGCCATCTGCATATACGACTTCCAAACCCAGCACATGGTTGGTAGTAACGCCGTATGCGAGGCAGTGCGGCCCGCCGGAGTTTTCGGCGACATTTCCGCCTATGGTACAGGCTCGCTGGCTGGATGGGTCGGGCGCGTAGTAGAGGCCGTGCTTCGATACATGCTCTGTGAGCTGTAAGTTGATGACACCGGGCTCTACGATGGCGACTCTGTTCTCGACATCTAAGTCGAGGATCCGAGTCATTCTGGTCAGCGCAAGGACGAGTCCGCCGTGTTCGGCGATAGCCCCGCCGCTGAGTCCGGTTCCCGCGCCGCGCGCCGTAATTGGCATTTCATGTCGCGCGGCTATTTCGACACATCGGCCCACCTCTTCGGCGGAGTCGGGGAGCGCGACGATTGTGGGCATCGCTCTGTCCACCGAGCCGTCGTACTCGAAAACGATCAGGTCTTCGGGTTTGTAGATAACATAATCTTGTCCGACGACCGCCTGAAGTTCTTCGATTATGGAGCCGATGTTCACGACATTCTGCCTCGCCGCTTATGGGGATATAGCCACACTACAGGGGCAATGATAGTTTATTGCAAATCCGGCACGCAACCGAACTATTAGCGGCATGGCTTTCGGTGTCCTATGAGTATCGCCGCGCTGATGCAAGCTGTAACTAATCCTGCTAGCGAGATCGGCATAGTCACCCAAGCGGTGATGTAAATGCCTCCAGCCGCTGGCAGTTCTGGATGATCCGTATAGATTCTGATGTGCGGTGTTGGTGTCGGCATGGTAGTCGGTGTCGGTGTCGGCGTAATAGTCGGCGCAGGGGTCGGAGATGGTATGATAGTCGGTGTGGGAGTAGGTGTCGGCGTGATAGTCGGGATAGGAGTGGGGGTAGGGATTGGGAAAAGAGCTACTGCCCAGTTGCTGAACCTTGTGATGCCTGTGACGAACAGAGCAAGGCTGTTTTCGCCTTTGGTAAAAGATGTGGGCAGCACCTCTATCCACAGGCTGTTCGCGTGCGATTGGGTGAGTATCCTGATAGTTCCTAGCGTATCGTCAATCGTGATAGTAGTCTCGTCCGAGATACCCGCCAAATTTGTTGGGCGCAGCATGAAACTCATTGTGGCGGGTTTGCGCAGCTCGAAGCCGTCCAATTCGATGCCGTAGATATCGAATAGTTCCACGCTCACACATGTAAGTAGCTCTGCGGGCGAGAGAGTCTTGTCTGCGCATTCACTTGGAAAGATGCTGACTCTTGCCTGAATAGGTCTGTCCACTGCGCCCGCGGGTATTCTTATCGTTATACTGCCATCTGTCGAGACGATGATCGTTTCGTGGTCTGGGTGTATCAGCGCTACAATCTGTGTATCAGTGTTGGTGACTGGCACGGGTGTAACCAGATTCCGCCAGTCTATGGTCGGAGTGGGTTCGATCTGTCGCCTTGTGTAAGTACCGCCGCTGCTCGATGAAGATGAACGCGGGCGCAGAACTATGGTAACTGCGATGGTGGATATTCCACCGAATCCGTCATCGGCTGAGACCGTTATGGAGTAAGATACATTGACAGAGGTATCTAGGGCTTGGGCAAGTGTATGAATATACCCTGTCGATGGCGAAACTCCGAATAGATTCGAGTCATAGCCTGCTAGTTCGTATATCGATGTGTCACCATCTGGGTCTGTCGCCAGAACCGGTATGTCTATTACTGTCCCCAGTGGCGCGCCTGCTGTGATAGATCGTCTCGTTCTAGAACCCTCGTTGAATTGGGGAGGCCGGTTTGCGTTGGTAGTACCAATACTTGCCTCCGATCTGTCGCTTGCGCCGTCCGCGTTTATGGCGCTAATCGTTATTTCGTAGCTCGTACCGCGCTTTAGTCCTGTCATCGACTTTTCCGTTTCAGGGCCTGTTGCTGATATGGATGCCCATTCACTGGCGTTCTGTTCTCGATACCTGATCTCGTATCCGGTTATGGGAGGCCCGTAGTTTGTGGGCGTTTCCCACTGCGCTCGCAGCGTCCCAACACCGTTAGCTATTACGGATGGTGGGTATGGCTGTTCGGCGAGTTCGATGGAGTTTCGCACTGAGATCGTAACTGCGATGCTGTCCTTTCCGCCGTATCTGTCGGCGACCTCGACACGAATGCTGTAACTGCGCTTGGTCTCGTAGTCTAGTGGCGCTTTGGTCAGTAGTTGCCCTGTGTCGGAGTCTATGTCGAACTCAGCGATGTCGATTCCTGAGAGCGTATAGGTTAGATCGTTGCCGTCGGCGTCAGTGGCAGAGATCGGGTTTCCGACAGTATTGCCCGACGGAGTGTTCTCAGTAATCGTGCGGATTGCGTTTTCGCCTTCTGTGAACACTGGCGCGCTGGTTCCGGGCCACACGCCGTCTATGGAGATTGTAACCGTGATGCTGTCCTCTCCGCCGTATCCGTCGGCGACCTCGATACGGACGCTGTAACTGCGCTCCGTTTCGTAGTCTAATGGCGCTTTGGTCAGCAGTTGCCCGGTGTTGGAGTCTATGTCGAACGCATTGGCATTGTCTCCGGATATGGTGTAGCCGAGGGCGTCGCCGTCGTCATCAGTGGCCGATACGGGATCGCCGATTTTCTGCCCCGCCGGAGTATTTTTTGCGACGGTGCGGGTCGTGGACTCACCCTCGATGAATGAAGGTGTGCTGTAATCGACGAGATTCAGCCGTGTCCACGGGCTTAGTGCGAAAACGGAGTCTTCGGATTCGATTCCTAGCTGTATGTCGATCCATTCGCTAGCTTCTTCGATATCGTCGGATACAGCGGAGAGCCGATAGGTGAGTGGAAATTCCGGATGATCTTCGAATGCCCAGTATTCGGTTGGGTGGAATACCAGCTTATTGAAAACTTCCGGTATTGGAGTGAACGACTCCGATCCTTTGTAAATACCTAGATCAGAGAGTGTAGAGTCGTTTGACAGTTGGAGTCGTATTACAGCATATACTTTGCCAGCGAACAGTTCTTCTGGCGCGGTGAAAGTCAGGTAGTCTTTAATGCGTCCTTCGACCAAGCGTAGAGGGACGGTTTGGGATATGGTTACTTCGGGCAATTTCACAATCGTGCTGGTGGGCGCACTCTGAGCTGTGTGGATTCTGCCATGCGAGTCTGTGTAAGACGCCACCGCGCGCAGGATGCTGCCTTCGTCTTCCGTTGATACTGTGTACTGTGGCGATACAGCCCCCTCGATGTTCGTCCATTGCGGATTATGCGTATTCGTCGCTTTCTGCCATTGCCAGCTGTCGATGTTTGCTACGCCGTCTGGGTCGGAAGGGACTGCTGTCAAACTCGTCCATACGAAGGGCCGGTTGCTGGGTGTCAGCGTGACGGTTATGGGTTCGTCCACATCGATTACGGAGATAGCGACTTCGATGGTGGCCGTTCCGCCGTGTGCGTTAGCGACATGAACTTGGACGGTGTAACTGTGCTTGGTTTCGTAATCGAGGGGAGCTTTAGTCAGCAGCTGCCCGGTGTTGTAGTCTATGTCGAAATCAGCGGCATTGGCCCCAGATAGAGTGTGGGTGAGATCATCGGATTCGTCATTTCTGGTTGAGACCGTATCGCCGATTTTCTGCCCTGATGGAGTGTTTTCCGGAACAGCGCGGGTTGTAGTATTGCTGTCGAGGTGGATCGGCCCGCTGTAATCGACGAGATTCAGCCGTATCCATGGGCTTAGTGCGAAAACGGAGTCTTCGGATTCGATTCCTAGCTGTATGTCGATCCACTCGCTGGACTCCTCGATATCGTCGGATATAGCGGAGAGCCAATAGGTAAGAGGATACCCCGGATATTCTTCGAACACCCAGTATTCGGTTGGGTGGAATACCAGCTTATTGAAAACTTCCGGTATTGGAGTGAACGACTCCGATCCTTTGTAAATACCTAGATCAGAGAGTGTAGAGTCGTTTGACAGTTGGAGTCGTATTACAGCATATATTTTGCCGGCGAACAGTTCTTCTGGCGCGGTGAAGGTTAGATAGTCTGTAATGCGTCCTTCGACCAAGCGTAGAGGGACGGTTTGGGATATGGTTACTTCGGGCAATTTCACAATCGTGCTGGTGGGCGCGCTCTGGGCAGTGTGGATTCTGCCGTGCGGGTCTGTGTAAGACGCCACCGCGCGCAGGATGCTGCCTTCGTCTTCCGTCGATACTGTGTACTGTGGCGATACAGCTCCCTCGATGTTCGTCCATTGCGGATTATGCGTATTCGTCGCTTTCTGCCACTGCCAGCTGTCGATGTTTGCTGCGCCGTCTGGGTCGGAAGGGACTGCTGTCAAACTCGTCCATACGAAGGGCCGGTTGCTGGGTGTCAGCGTGACGGTTATGGGTTCGTCCACATCGATTACGGAGATATCGACTTCGATGGTGGCCGTTCCTCCGTGTGCGTTAGCGACATGAACTTGGACGGTGTAACTGTGCTTGGTTTCGTAATCGAGGGGAGCTTTAGTCAGCAGCTGTCCGGTGTTGGAGCCTATGTCGAACGCAGCGGCGTCGGTTCCTGAGAGTGTGTAGGTGATGGCGTCCTCATCGTTATCGGTGGCTAAGATCGGATCGCCGATTTTCTGCCCTGATGGAGTGTTTTCCGGAACAGCGCGGTCTATGCTTTCGCCATCTACGAGAATCGGTCCGCTGTAATCGACGAGATTCAGTCGTGTCCAAGGGCTTAGTGCGAAAACGGAGTCTTCGGATTCTATTCCTAGCTGTATGTCGATCCATTCGCTAGCCTCCTCGATATCGTCGGATACAGCGGAGAGCCAATAGGTGAGTGGAAATTCCGGAAATTCTTCGAAGGCCCAATGTTCGATTGGGTGGAATACCAGCTCGTTGGAAGCCTCTGGTATTGGAGTGAACGACTCCGATCCTTTGTAAATACCTAGATCAGAGAGTGTAGAGTCGTCCGACAGTCGGAGTCGTATTACGGCATATATGTTATCGGTGTATAGTTCAGGCGCGGTGAAAGTCAGGTAGTCTGTAATGCGTCCTTCGACCAAGCGTAGAGGGCCGGTCTGGGATATGGTTACTTGGGGCAATTTCACAATCGTGCTGGTGGGGGCGCTCTGGGCCGTGTGGATTCTGCCGTGCGAGTCTGTGTAAGACGCCACCGCGCGCAGGATACTGCCTTCGTCTGCTAGTAATATGGCGTAGGTTTCCGATATAGCTCCTTCGATGTTAGTCCATTGCGGATTATACGCATCCGTTTGCGAACCTGCAGCTTTCTGCCATTGCCAGCTGTCGATGTTTGCTGAGCGGTCTGGGTCGGAAGGGACTGCTGTCAAACTCGTCCATACGAAGGGCCGGTTGCTGGGTGTCAGCGTTACGGTTATGGGTTCGTCCACATCGATTACGGAGATAGCGACTTCGATGGTGGCCTTTCCTCCGTGTGCGTCAGCGACTTGGATTTGGACGCTGTAACTGTGCTTGGCTTCGTAGTCCAGCGGCGCTTTAGTCAGCAGCTGTCCTGTGTCGGAGTTTATGCCGAACGCAGCGGCGTCGGTTCCTGAGAGTGTATAGGCTAGTGTGTCTCCGTCGGCATCGGTGGCCGATACCGGATCCCCGACGGCCTTGTTATGTGGAGTATTTTCTGCGACGGCGCGGTCTGTGCTTTCGCCATTCGAGAACACTGGCGGGTGGTTGGGAGTGGTCGTTCCGATATTCGCATGAGACCAGTTGCCGTAGCTGTAGCCATTCTTGGCTCTGACGCCGGCTTCGTATTCGACTCCGCGTTCCAGTCCGAATATAAGGGTATCGAGGAGATTGCCTTTTAATGTCAATATCGTCCATTTTGATTTTGCCTTGGGTTTGTAACGGACTTGGTATTTTGTGATAGATGTCCCTGAGTTTTCAGGCGGGCGCCAACTCACACGGAGGGAGCCGATGCCTTCGGCAGCTACCGTAGGCTGTGGCAGCTGATTGGGGAGTTCGTCGATATTGGTTACAGAGACAGTAACTGTGATGGCGGCTGTTCCGCCGTACCCGTCTGCGACTTGGACTTGGATGTTGTAACTCTGCTTGGCTTCGTAGTCGAGCGATGCTTTAGTCAGCAGCTGTCCTGTGTCGGAGTCTATATCGAACGCAGCGGCATCAGTTCCAGAGAGTGTGTAGGTAAGATCATCGCCATCGACATCCTTGGCTAAGATCGGATCGCCGATTTTCCGTCCGGCTGGGGTATTTTCTGGGACGGCGCGGGTTGTGCTTTCGCCGTCGAGAAGGATCGGCTTGCTGTAATCGACGAGATTCAGTCGTATCCAAGGGCTTAGTGCGAAAACGGAATCTTCGGATTCGATTCCTAGCTGTATGTCGATCCATTCGCCAGACTCCTCGGCATCGTCGGATACGGCTGAGAGCCAATAGGTAAGGGGAAATTCCGGATGATCTTCGAAGGCCCAATGTTCGCTCGGGTGGAATACCAGCTTATTGTAAGCATCTGGTATTGGCGCGAACGACTCCGATCCCTTGTATACACCTATATCGAATCGCGTAGAGCCGTTCGACAGTCGGAGTCGTATTACGGCAGGTATTTCGTCATCGGACAGTTCGGGCGCGGTGAAGGTTAGGTAATCTGCAATGCGTCCTTCCACCAAGCGTATAGGGTCGGTCTGGGATATGATTACTTTGGGCAGTTTTATAATCGTGTCGGTGGGCGAGCTTTGGGCTGTTAGAGTCTTGCCGAGCGAGTCGGTATAAGACGCCATCACGCGCAGTATATTGCCTTCGTCTGATGGCGATATGATATAGGATTCCGATACGGCTCCCTCGATATTTACCCACTTCGGATTATGCGTATTCGCCACTTTTTGCCACTGCCAGCTGTCGATGTTTGCTGCGCCGTCTGGGTCGGATGGGATCGCCGTCGAGTTCGTCCATACGAAGGGCCGGTTGCTGGGTGTCAGCGTGACGGTTATGGGTTCGTCCACATCGATTACGGAGATATCGACTTCGATCGTGGCTGTTCCACCGTGCGCATCGGTGGCTTCGACTTGGACGCCGTAACTCTGCTTGGCTTCGTAGTCCAGCGGCGTTTTAGTCAGCAGCTGTCCCGTGTCGGAGTCTATGTCGAATGCAGCGGCATCAGCCCCGGAGAGTGTGTAGGTAAGGGAGTCGCCATCGTCATCGGAGGCTGATACGGGGTTGCCGATTTTCTGCTGTGCTGGGGTGTTTTCTGCGATGGCGCGGGTTGCGCTTTCGTCGTCGTTAGAGAACACCGGCGGGCGATTGAACATGGTCGTTGCGCTGCTGGATTCGGACCATACGCCGTAGCCATCGTTGTTCTGGGCTCTGACGCTGATTTGGTATTCGGCTCCGCGCTCTAGTTCGTGGATGAGCGTGTTTCGAGAGAGGCCTTCTGGTGTCAGTGTCGTCCATTTCGATTCTGCTTTGGGCTTGTAACGGACTTGGTACTCGGTGATGGATGTCCCTGAGTTTTCAGGCGCGTTCCACCTTACGTGGAGGGAGCCGACGCCTTCGGCAGCCACCGTGGGCGGTGGGAGTTGGTCGGGAGGTTCGGCGATGTTGATTACCGAGATAGCAACTTCGATGCTGGCTGTTCCGCCGTATCCGTCAGCGGCGTGTACAAGCACGCTGTAACTCTGCTTGGCTTCGTAGTCCAGCGGCGTTTTAGTCAGCAGCTGTCCGGTATCGGAGTCTATGTCGAATGCAGCGGCATCAGCCCCGGAGAGTGTGTAGGTGAGGGAGTCGCCATCGTCATCGGTGGCTGATACGGGGTTGCCGATTTTCTGCTGTGGGGCAGTGTTTTCCGGAACGACACGGGTCGTGCTTTCGTCGTTAGAGAACACCGGCGGGCGATTGAACATGGTCGTTGCGCTGCTGGATTCGGACCATACGCCGTAGCCATCGTCGTTCTGGGCTCTGACGCTGATTTGGTATTCGGCTCCGCGCTCTAGTTCGTGGATGAGCGTGTTTAGGGAGATGTCTTCTGGTGTCAGTGTCGTCCAATTCGATTCTTTCTTGGGCCTGTAACGGATTTGGTATTCGGTGATAGATGTTTCTGAGTTTTCGGACGCGCGCCAGCTCACGCGGAGCGATCCTATGCCTTCGGCCTTCACCGTAGGCGGTGGGAGTCGATCGGGAGGTTCGTCCGTGTTGGTTATGGAGATAATAACCGCGATGGTGGCTTTATTGTCGTGTGTATCGGTGGCCTCGACCTGGACGCTGTAACTCTGCTTAGTTTCGTAGTCCAGTGGCGCTTTAGTCAGCAGCTGTCCCGTGTCGGAGTCAATGTCGAACGACTCGGCGTCAGTTCCTGAGAGTGTGTAGGTGAGAGCGTTACCGTATTTATTGCAGATTGCGACAGGGTTGCCGATTTTCTGATGCGCGGGAATGTTTTCTGCGATGGCTTGGGTCGTGCTATCGCCGTCTGTGAATTTCTGGATGCTGGAATCTACAAGATTCAGACGAATTTCTGGGCTTTGGGCTAGGACTTTGCGCTTGTCATCTATCTCCATATGCAAGCTGATCCATTCGTCCTTTTCCTTTGAACAGTCATCGACCGCGTAGAACCAGTAGGTTAGGGGGTATCCTGGATATTTTTCGACTGCATAGTTTTGCGGTGAAGGAAAATATAGTGCATCGATAGTTCCGGGTATGGGTTTTTGTTGAGTTGGGTACACTTCGATGTCAGATATAGTAGAACCGTCCGACAGTTGGAGCTGCAATACCGCATATGTTGTTTGGCGGGTATACAGTTCGGGGACTGTGAAAGTCAGCGATTCCGTTATTTGCCCTTCGATCAGCCGCAATGGACCTGGTTTGGATACCGTTATTTCCGGAACTGCCGCAAGTAAGGTTTGGCTAGTCGTCAGAGGCGATGCTGCAGCTAATGTAAGGCATAAGAGCACTATTACATAGCGTCTGTGAGGCAAGTAAATGACAAGAAGAATATGCTTTGTGAAACCCATCTACGCACCCATTAACATATTAAGTTTAATAAATATATTAAACTTAAATTGCTATTTATATAAGTAATTTATGTCATATTGTTAACAATATGTAACCATATATCATAAATGGAATAATCACAAATATTATATGATATTTATCGTATATAGCGGATAATGAGTCAGGGTAATTGTATATATATTGAAAACATCACTTATGTTTAACACTATGTTTATAGAAAATTACAAATAATAAACTATCAATATAGATGGCAATAAGATTAGATATAGACGTGATCGTATACAGTGAATTAGAGAACTGATGCCCCGAGGTCGATGCGTATTTTCGCAAGTTAGGGGGAGAATACTCGCGCTTTGTGACGGTTTTGTGATCCGTTCCGCGCATAGAAAAAGACTGCGCAAGCACCTGCGCAGTCTTTAGAGAAGGGTGAGGATGATCGCCGACTTGGGTCGGCTCAGCCGAACTTTCTAAGCTCGATGAGTATGGTTGGCCCTAGCAATTAGCGTAGATTTTGCGACAACAGAGCCATCATCTCCTTGGGGTTAGTCGTCGGTAGCTGGCAGAAATAATTGCGGCAAACATACGCTGAGGCTACTCCGTCTATTGTATTTCGCCCTTGGAAGACGGGCCACTCGCGCCCGCGAATGTCTGAATCCGCGCGCACGGCGACTGCTGCATCCGGATGAAACCCAGATGCAAGCATGCGGAGCATAGGGGTGGCGTCGCTAGTATTCGAGGCTGTTATGATAACGACCTCAGTCGATTGCGACAGGTACGAATCCAGCGCGCAGAGCCAGTGTCCGGCGCCTGTCGGGAACTGCTCCATGATTCCGCGAACGCTCCTGAGCGAGATGGCGGCTATCGATCTGAACTCGTCGTTCCCGGTGATTACGGCGAGTTGCCCAAGCGCATTGGCTATCATCGAATGGCCGGAGGGTAGGGCGTTATCGGTTACATCTCGAGGGCGAACAATGAGCGTTTCCTGATCGCTGCCAGTGTCGTAGAACTGCTGTTCAATCGGATCCCAGAACAGCTCTACAGTCTCTTTTGCCAGCGTGTTGGCCTCTATCAGCCACTTCGTATCACCATCCGCGCGGTGGAGATAGAGTAACCCGTCGATTAGCGCTGCGTAGTCGTCCAGAAAGCCTCGCGCGCCATTGACGGATATGCTGTCCGTCCTGCGAAGGCGGCCATTTTCCTTCATCCTGCTCAGCAGATAGTTCGCATTCTTTCTGGCGGAGTCCAGATATTCGTTTCGCCCCAGAGCGACTGCCGCCTCGGCCACCGCGGCGAGCATCAGGCCATTCCATGCGGTGATTATCTTCGTATCGGTCATCGGCGGTACGCGGGTCGCCCGCTCATGCAGCAAGCGGCTCTTTGCGTCGGCAATCAGCGTGGTGAGATCGTCTAGGTTCATGGAGTGTCGCGCCGCAACATCACGCGCGTCGTCGTTGGGGATGTGAAGAATCGACATACCCTCGAAGTTGCCATGCGCGCTTACTCCGAAGTAGTCGCAGACCACAGCGGCTCGCTCGCTTCCCAGTATCGAAACTAGCTGCTCCGGTCTCCAGACGAAGAATTTGCCCTCGACGCCCTCGCTGTCTGCGTCTTGCGCGGAGTAGAACGCCCCATCGGGAGATGTCATCTCCCGAATCGCGTAATCTACGATACCTCGAGCGACTTCAGCGAATCGCTCGTTTCCGGTGAGCTGGTATGCATGGATGTAGAGCCTTGTGAGAAGCGCGTTGTCGTACAGCATCTTCTCGAAATGCGGCACTAGCCAAAAGGCATCAGTGGAATAGCGATGAAAACCTCCGCCAATCTGGTCGTGGATGCCGCCGTCAGCCATTGCGTCGAGCGTGAGTTCGACCATCTCTAGGGCTTGGGCCGATCCGGTTCTGGCATGGTATCGGAGCAGGAATTCGAGCGTTGCAGGCTGCGGGAACTTCGGTTGGATTCCGAACCCGCCGGTTTGGAAGTCGAACTGACCTAGCAGAGTACGAAACGCCGATTCCGAGATCGAATTCGTCAGCGGGTCTGGGCTTCGGTCGCCTGCAAAAGTCTGCCTTATTCTATCTACTAGCTGCTCTCCGCTGCGGTCGATGTCTGCGCGTCTGGTGGTGTACGCGTCGGCAATCGTCGTCAGTACTCTGTCGAAAGCGGGCAGTCCGCCCCTGTCTTCGGGAGGGAAGTATGTACCACCGTAGAACGGCCTGCCGTCCGGCGTAGCGAATACCGTCATCGGCCAGCCGCCGTGTCCGGTCATCGCCTGAACCGCCGTCATGTAGATAGAGTCTATATCTGGTCGCTCCTCGCGGTCCACCTTGATGTTCACGAACCGTTCGTTCATCAGCGCGGCGATGCGCGGATTCTCGAAAGATTCCCGCTCCATGACATGACACCAGTGGCATGAGGAGTATCCCACACTCAGCAGAATCGGGACATCTCGCCGTCGCGCCGTTTCTAGCGCCTCGTCGCCCCATGGATACCAGTCCACTGGATTGTTGGCATGCTGGAGTAGATAGGGGCTGGTTTCTTGCGCAAGACGGTTGGGCATGTGCCTTATACCCCCCTCAGTTCGAGAGTTTCGACGACGCCTGAAGCGGGATGGGCGACTCTGATGAGATGGTTGTTGGTATCGGCGATGTAAACCTTTCCGTCATGGACGCTGACGCCGCTGGGTTCGTAAAATTCGGCAGCGGAGGCGAGACCGTCCGCAGCGCCGATCTCTCCGGAGCCGAATACCGTGCGGCAAAGCCGTGTTCGAGGATCTAACCGCTTTATCTTGTTGTTGTACGAGTCTGCGACCCAAAGCGTATCGTCGGCGTCGATGTCTATGCCGATTGGGTGCTGAAGTCTCGCATCGTCGCCTACGCCGTCCACATCGCCGAATGTAAACAGGTCTAGCCCTACCAGCGTTTTTACTGAACCCATTCTGTCTATGGAGGCAGCCCTTATAGAGCTCGTTTCGCTGTCGGCGAAGAAGAGCGTGTCTTTGTCACCCGTTATGCCGCTGGGCTGCGCTAGTTCGGCATTTCTAAGCGGGCCGTCGGTGATGTGTTCGCGTCCGTTGCCGGCGTGCGGTTCCAGACTGCGGTCTTTCAGGTTTAGTCGCCAGATTTGATGGAACCCGGACATGGCTATATACAGCCATTCGCCTACCGCAAAAACATCCCAAGGCGAGTTCAGCGCGACGAACCGGCCATTGCCGCCGTTATGGAACCTTGCCGCCTGTTCCCCGGTTCCGGCGAGTGTTTTGACTTCTAGCGATTCGAGGTCCACAACGCGAATCGCGTGGTTTTTCGTATCTGCGATATACAGGCTCGGCCAGTCTAGGTCGCAGCCTTGCGGATCGTGGAAGCGTGCTTCGTTGGCGTGTCCGTCTTTCAATCCTCGTTCACCGCTGCCGATGACTGCCTTGGTGTTCCCGTGCAGGTCTGTCCAGACGATGCGGTTGTGGTTCGAGTCGGATACGAACAACCCATGTTCGGAGGCAAGAACTTTGCCTGGGAATGATAGCGGGCGTTCCCACTCCTTTTCGGACTCGAGCTTGAAGTGCAGGGGGCTTCTGTCGATCTGCCCCAGCTCGTCGTATTCGCCGATCATGTTCTCTAGCACGCTGTCGAGCGCGTCGATTGGGAACTCTCCTTCATGCTTGCCAATTACCTTGCCATCAGGGGCGATGAACATGAGCGTGGGCCATGCGCGAACGGTGTAGTTCTGCCACACCTCGAAATCGGCGTCGTTGATGACGGGGTGTTCTATCTCGTATCGCAGGATTGCGCGACGCACGCTATCTGTAGATTTTTCGGCGTTGAATTTGGCCGAATGTACGCCTACGACGTAGAGTGTGTCTGAGTACTTTTGCTCCAGTTTCCGCAACTGCGGAAATACATTCATGCAGTTAATTCAACAGTATGTCCAGAAATCCAGTATCAGAACCTTACCGCGCAGGTCGGCGAGGGATAGGGGACGGTCTGTGTTGAGCCAATCGACTCCGGTAGGGAAGTCGGGGGCGTTCACTGTACCTGTATATCTGCGTGTACTCACTTTTGTGCGTCTCCCGATTTCCTGTGTATGTAATTAGCTCCGGCAAAGTCAGGCCGGCCACTGTTCCAGATTATACGCCATTGTCCAAAACATATGCTCATACTTGGCGCTAATCAGGTATGCCTCCGTCATCCTCGCCCGCGTATGCGGCCCCGATGCGGCGGCCATGTCATCGACGAGGCTCGACCATGCGGCGGAACTTTCTTCGAGCAGTCCGTCTGCATAGGTGGCTTGCCACATTTTGTAGATAGGGTGGTCTGGCTCGCGGATTATCTTACCCACTTCGTGATATATGCGAGGACAGGGGAGCAGCGCGGCGACACCGCAGGCAATTCCGCCAATTCGGATGGATGTCTCAATATGATTCATATATGCCAGATTAGTAGGGCTGGGGGAAGAGTAGGAGATTTCGGAGTCAGATACATCCAGCGCCTCGAAAAGCTGGGCGTGAAGCGGGCGTTCTACCGGGGTAGTAACCCGCCGAAGCAGCCTTCGGGCGGTGGGAGTATCTGGAGAGATCGAGAGCGCTGAGGCGGCGGCTCGTCCGAAGGCGCCGAGATATATATAGTCCTGCAAGATATAGAATCGAAACTTATCTAGGGGTAAAGTCCCGACCTCGAGTTCGCGCAAGAAGGGATGGTGCTTTACCGCATCCCAGACCGGAGCTGCCAGATTCCATAGACCATCACTGAACTTATCCAAAACTGTTAGCCTCCTCTGTGGCCTTTGTGATTGTGGTATATATGCGCCGCGTACTGCGGCTGCCGAGTATCCAGCCCTCGCCATCGCGTATGCATATTATACCGCGTGAAGTTGGGGCAGGCATGCGGCAAAGAATTATATTATTATATGTATATTCTCGCATTAGGTAACCTTTGCTGCGACATATATATCTTATCTATATGCATCAGAGGCGTGGATAATATATTTATGTGTTTACGCTGAGTCGTTTGTGAATATAATAATATAAATATATTTCTTGTTGTGAACCGTACAGGCGAGCATAATGGTTCAGAAACCTAGTGGCAGGAACACAGGGGTAGGAGGAGAGTGTATGAGTGTGGGGAAGAAGCGTCCCTGGCAGGATTCGAACCCGCGGCCCGCTGCTTAGAAGGCAGCCGCTCTATCCAACTGAGCTACAGGGACATGAAACGAACATATAGATTTTAGCAAAACGGCCCTCCAGCTGGTCAAATCGGCTGGACCCCTGTGCTGTGCAAGAAGAAGATATTCGAGGTTTTTTTTTAGGGTCTGGGCCAGAGCGCGCGCGAGGGCTTCTCAGGTTCGAGGCGCGCTATTGGCATATATAGAAACCGCAGGGCCGGGCGCTATGGAGAAGGGCATGCTGTACTTTCTCTATACATGCTCCTTGACCACTTTGGCTACGGCCATAGTCATGGTAGGTACGGATGCTACTTCTTCGAGTGATGCCTCTCGAATTCCTTTGACTGAACCAAACCGGCGCATCAGCATTCGTTTACGCTTCGGACCGATGCCGGGTACGATGTCCAGAGTCGATTTGATGTTGCCTTTGGAGCGTCTCTGGCGGTGGAATGTGATAGCGAATCTGTGTGCCTCGTCCCGAACGCGCTGTACGAGGAACAAGCCTTGCGAGCCTCGCGGCAGGATTATCGAGTCTTTCACATATGGGACGAACAGCTCTTCATTCTCTTTCGCCAAGCTCGATAGCGGAATGTCGCTAATGCCCATGTTCAGGAAGACTTGCAGCGCGGCACCGAGATGCCCCTTTCCTCCGTCGATTATTACGAGATCGGGCGCTATGCCCCAGCTCTGTCCGTTTGCGTCAGTATTTGTCGATTGCGCCGCCGACTGCGCTGGCTGTTCTTTCCTGCTTTCGGAAAGCCGTCTGAAGCGTCGTGTAAGCATCTCGCGCATCATCGAATAGTCGTCGATGCCATCTACAGACTTTATCTGGAACCGCCGATAGTCCGAAGTCTTGGGTTTGCCTTTCTCGAAAACTACCATGCTGCCCACGGGGTTGGTTCCCTGAGTGTTGGATATGTCGTAACACTCGATTCGGGCAGGCAAGTTGGGCAGGCTGAGAGCATCTTGAAGCTCCTCCATCGCCTGTCCGTTGTTGGTCGATTCGTGAATCCTGCGGATCGTCAGCTGGTGCAAGCCCTGCGCGGCGTTCTGAGCCACCATATCGACCAGCTTGCGTTTCTCTCCGCGCTGTGGGACATGTAGGCGAACCGCGCCCTGCCTCTTGGAACGCAGCCACTGCTGTATGGCTTCCATATCTTCTGGGAGGTACTGAAGCAGCACATTGCGAGGTACATACGGATTTGCGCTGTAAAACTGCTTTACGAACGCCGCCAACACCTCTGAAGGTTCATCGCCGTCGGGACGGTGCATCAAGAAGTTTTCACGCCCCACCAGCTTGCCTTGTCTGATGAAGAAGACCTCCGTCCATGCGTCCCGCTCGCCCTGAGCCAGGGCGATAACATCGGTGTTCTCGTCAGACAGATGCAAAACCTTCTGCCCCTCGTGCACCTTCTCTATCGCGGTGATCTGATCGCGCAGGATTGCGGCGCGCTCGAACTCCAAAGATTCCGACGCCTCCGCCATCCGTCTGCTGATACTGTTGACCACCTGCTCCGTGTGGCCCTCCAGAAACAGCCGGACCTGATCTATGATCTCGTGATACTGCGCCTTATCCACTTCGCCGATGCACGGGCCGGCGCAGCGATGTATGTAGTAGTCCAGGCAGGCTCGGTCGTCCTTGCCTGTGATTGTTTTGGTGCAGGAGCGGTAGGGGAACAGCTTCTTGAGCAACGCCAGAGTTTTGCGGACACTAGACGCACTGGCGAAGGGGCCGAAGTATCGCGCTCCGTCGTCTCGAACGCGCCGCGTTACATAGACGATAGGGAAGTCTTCTGTGGTGTCTATCTTTATGAACGGATATGATTTGTCGTCTTTGAGTCTGGAGTTGTAGGGAGGCTGCCTCTCTTTTATCAGGTTGGATTCGAGTATTAGCGCTTCCTGTTCGGATTCGGTGACGATGAATTCGAAGTCGGAGATTCGCCGAACCATTTGCCTTATCTTGGGCGGGAGGCCGGAGGGGTTTCCGAAATAGCTCGAAACTCGGTTTCGCAGGCTTGCGGCCTTTCCGACATACAGGACTTTGCCTTTGTCATCGCGCATCAGATAGACGCCCGGCGAGGTCGGCAGGGCGCGGAGACGCTGGATGAACTTAGGGGCTTCGCCTAGGGCCGCCACTTCACACCTCTCGCAATTGGGTTTGGGTATGGCATGCGGTGCGTGCTTTTGTCAGGTTCGTATTGGAATCTGTAAGATCGCTCTCGAACCTTACCCTAGAACGAAAGTCAGCGCAGTCAGGATGAGCGCAATCGCTCCCGTGATTGCGCCTATCCGCTTGAGTTCAGGCGCAAGGTATGGATACATGGTCAGAGGCTCCAGCTGCAGCCTGCCGGCTCTCGATGTTCGCCTTCTAGCCGCTGTGGGCATTGCTGTGGGCGCGATCGTCGGCGCGCTTGGCGCTGCTGTGGACGCTGCCTGCGTCTGCACATTCTCGGCGCCTCCTGGCGCTCGGCGTATCTCTTTCGTCGGAGTCGTGGAGTGGGGCGAGTTGGCATTCTGTGCGCGAGATGAGCGGCGCTTCCGTCGCTGGTTCAGGCTGGCTTGTCGAATCGCTGCGCGCTTGTTTTTGCTGGGCATGATCGGCTCCACTCTTCTTGTGCTGGCATTTATATTTTTTATAAACAGGATAAGCGTATAGTCAACGCGAATCAAATCCGTTTCCGCTTTTACCGTTTTCGTTGCTTTCGCGCGAGACACATTACGGAGTGATGGATGGATGGAGTGATGGATGGTTAATGGAGTGATAGTTACGCTCGCGGGTGGGCGCTGTCGTATTCCGAGCGGACATGCTCGCTGGTTAGATGGGTGTAGATTTGAGTAGTGTTGATGCTGGCATGTCCCAACAGCTCTTGGACATGTCTCAGAGGCGCGCCTCCTCTGAGCAGGTGGGTGGCAAAGCTGTGTCTGAGAGTGTGTGGCGTGACGCGCCCTTCGAGGTTCGCTCGTCGCGCGCGCGCCTTCAGAATCAGCCAGAACCCCTGCCGGGTAATCTGCGTTCCTCTGCGGTTGAGAAACAGCGCTGTGGAAGATTTGTCGCGAAGCAGCATGGGGCGAGCTTCTGCTATGTAGTCGTCCAGCGCGCTGGCTGCTTGTATGTGGATAGGGATGACGCGTTCCTTTCCGCCTTTACCGAAGCAGCGTACCGCGCCGCCTGTCGCATCTACATCCTCTAGCCCGAGCGATATTAGCTCGCTGACACGCATTCCAGTTGCGTATAGCAGTTCCATCATAGCTTGGTTGCGCGCCGTCTCCGGAGTGTCGCTGTCGATGGAACTGTCTAGCAGACGGTCGATCTCCTCCACTGTCAGCGGATCCGGCAGCGAACGCCCGATTCGAGGCGAAGCTATGTTGGCGGTTGGGTTTCCATCTACAGCGCCTTCCATAAGGAGGAAGGCGAACAGTGACTTTGTCGATGCTATCTTGCGCGCCCGCGTTGTTTCCGAATAACCTAGACTGCCGAGATGCAGTATGTAGCCTGTCATCGTCTGTTCGTCTATGTCGCGCCAGTCTTGGATTGCGTGATTTTCCAGTATGTATTTGATGAACTGTTCGAGGTCGCTCCGATATGCTGTCAGGGTGTTGCGAGATACGCCTCTTTCTACTGTTAGATGGTCGAAGAAATCGTCTAATTTGTCTTTCATCGTCCGCCTTTCTGTGCATTATAATGGCGGATATCTTATAATACGCGGCATCAGCAGTTCGTCAGATTAGAAGGTTATTGAAATGGGAAAACAGCGCGCTGGCTGGCGCCCGCTCGAATTAGATATGGATATGTAGATGATAGAGATTCCCATTGGGCCAAATCTGATCGATGTTTCTGTACTTCTGCTCAGCTGGCACGGGTTCTTCAGCTTCATCGCGGTTGCGGTTGCGGTGTATCTCGTGGGCAGGTGGGCGCCGATGCGCGGGATACTGCCGGACGATGTGTATTCGATAGCTATTTGGGCGATTATCGGCGGTATCATCGGAGCGCGTATCGTCCATGTTATCGATAACCTTAGCTTCTATCAGGACAACCCCGGCCAGATATTTGCGATATGGCAGGGCGGAATCGGACTCTGGGGCGGCCTAATCGGAGGGTTCATCAGTGGAGCGGGATACGCTCTGATAAGGAAGCTACCCGTCGGGGCCATAGCAGACCTTGCCGCGCCTGCTGTGCTGTTCGTGCAGACGATCGGACGGCTCGGGGACATCGTAAACGGTGAACATTGCGCCAAAGCGTGGGATTTTGCGCTGGGTTTCGTGTGGACGAATCCAAACTCATCGGCGGCGATCTGCCGTCAGAATAACGGCGTCGGAGACTCCGTACAGCCGGTGATCGCCTACGAGATGCTGTGGAATATGCTCTCGCTCGTCGTTATTTGGAAGTTGCGGGGTCGTCTGCGTCCGGACGGGATGCTGTTCGCGCTGTATATTGCGCTCTATGCGGTAGGCCGGTTCGGTATAACTTTCCTGCGCACCGATCCGATATGGGCGCTGGGGATGCAGGAGGCGCACTATATCGCGCTGCTGGTGCTTGCTGTGACAGTTCCGCTTCTGCTTTGGAAGGCGCGCTTTGGGCTGCAGGTCGAGGCCGGGGGAGATGCTCAGTTGGCGCCGGATACGCGGCGGGGTACTAGGGCAGAGCGCAGGCGGCAGGATCGTCGCTGAGATATCCGAGCTGAGATATCCGATTGCGCGCGGAGTCGCCGCAGAATGGCGGCGGCTCTTGGGCGCTGCGATCTTTACATCAGGGCGAAGTCTTTCACGACGAGCTGAATCGTCGTCCGTCCGTTCCATATGTTCGGCTCCATAGTGTAGGCGATCTCCACTCCGGCTCTGTTCGTCGTCACTTCGTCGAGTCGTTCACCATGTCTAAAGGCGATAGCGTCCCATCGGTCGGTATCGTCGCCGAGAGTCAGCTTGAGGTGCCGTCCGTTGCCCACGCTCCGCGCGTTCAGTACGCTCAGCCCGGTGGAGTGAAACATCGGTTGCGGGCAGCCTTTTCCGTATGGCCGTAGCGCGCGGGCAAAGTCGTACACTTCGTGTCGTATGACTGATGGAGAGGCGGTGATGTCTATATCCAGATTCGTCCCTTGTTTGGATTCATCGAAAACACCGGCTGAAACCGATTCCAGACGATCTGCCAGCGCGCGCATATTTTCCTTTGGCGCGGTGAAACCCGCCGCTTGCTGGTGACCGCCGAATCTCATCAGCAGATCGCTCCCGGATTCGATAGCCTTTAGGATGTCGTATCCCTCGACGCTTCTCGCGCTGGCCCTGTTTACGGTTTCGCCGATGGAAACCGCAATCGCAGGGCGGCCATGTTCATCTGTCAGCCGAGCCGCTATCAAACCGAGTATGCCGGGAATCCAGTCGGTACTTCCGACCATTATGATGCCGGGCAGCGAATTTCCCCAGCGTTTGTGAATTTGCTTTTCCGCCTGCTCAATGCCTTGGGAAGTCAGTTCCTTGCGGCGGTCGTTGTATTCGTTCAGTTTCAGGGCAATCTGCCTCGCTCTGTCTTCGTCTGCAGTAGTGAGCAGCTCGAGGCTCTCGGCTGGGTCTCCGATTCTGCCTGCCGCGTTGATTCTAGGGATAATCTGGAACGACAGCGTTGATGTGTCTATCTCCTGGTCTGATTTGGCTGATATATCGATCAGCGCCCGAAGGCCGGGAAAGGAGGACTGCCCCATGCGTCGAAGCCCTTCGCTAACGAAACGCCGATTTTCGCTGGTCATCGGGCCGACATCTCCCACCGTGCCGAGCGCGACGAGTTCCTGAAGATAAGAGGGGTCGTCTCTTCCGAGCGCCGCATAGAGCGCCTGCATCAACTTGTATGCCATGCCGACGCCGGTCATATGCGGAAATGGATAGTCGGAGTCCGGGCGCATGGGGTTTATCATCGCAAGAACTGGATATGGCCCGCTCTCGAACATCGTGTGGTGGTCGGTGATGATGCAGTCTATCCCCAGAGAGGCGGCAAGCTCCGACTCGGCGGTGGAGTCTGCGCCGCAGTCCACTGTTATCAGCACGGATACGCCACGATTAGCGAGCGAGCGCACGGCATCTGGGTTTAGGCCGTGTCCCTCGTCGTCGCGGTGTGGAAGATAGGGCAGTGTGCGTCCGCCGAGTCCACGAAGCCCTCTGTCCACGACGGCAGTCCCACTTATGCCGTCCATATCGAAATCCCCGAATATGCCGATGAGTTCGTCTTCGGCAATTGCGGCGCGAAGACGAGTAACTGCCGCCTCCATATCGGGAAGCAGCAGAGGGGGGTGAAAATCGAAAGTAGAGGGGTTCAGGAATCTCTGCGCGTCGGCGTGTGAAGTTATGCCTCGATTATGAAGCAGCTGAGATTGGGCTGGAGGAAACCCGAGAGTGGCGACCTCGTTTGCAGATATTCTCGGCGCGACTGTCCAGTTGTCTTTCAAGATATTTATCTCCCCGATTTTATGGCAGATTCACAAAGGGGCAGAAGTGTGCGATATGCGCTTTGCTTCCAATAAGATGAGGCTGCTGGCGCGCAATCTAGGCCTGCGCTGTATTCTGCCAACCAAACAGAGCGAGGGTATCAGCGTCTATGCCGTACATTAAAGGTTGTCGTCGGTCTGTGTAATCCGATCTTACTTGCGCAGGGGCCGTGTCGTTAGAGATCAGACAACAGAACGGAGACGATGTATGAGTCAATGTCCACCGTCTCCGTAGCATTTCCGCTGTATCGACTTGGGCTTTGGAGTGCTACTCTTGGAACTCTTGGAACACGAGCGAGGCGTTGTGTCCGCCGAATCCGAACGAGTTGCTCATGGCCGCTCGAATGCGTCCGCGTCGGGGCAAGTGCGGGGTGTAATCTAGGTCGCAGTCGGGGTCTGGCGTTTCGAGGTTGATTGTGGGCGGTATCGCCCAGTTGGCCAAGGCCAGTGTCGTTGCCGCCGCCTCGATAGCTCCGCTTGCGCCGAGCAGATGTCCGGTCATAGACTTCGTGGAGCTTATCGGTATCTTAAAAGCCTCTTCTCCGAAGACTGCTTTGACGGCCAGGGTCTCGTATTTATCGTTTAGCGGTGTGGAAGTGCCGTGCGCGTTGATATAGCCTATTTCCTCTGGGTTAGTCTGCGCCTGTCTGAGAGCGTTGGTCATTGCCCTCGCCGCGCCTTCACCTCCGGGCGCAGGCTGTGTGATGTGATAAGCGTCCGCGGTGGAGCCATAGCCAACCATCTCCGCCAGCGGTTCGGCGCCGCGCGCCACAGCATGTTCCAGAGATTCCAGCACGAGTGTCGCGCCGCCCTCGCCGAGAACGAATCCATCTCTGTCGGCGTCGAATGGGCGGGAAGCCTTTTCTGGGTCATCGTTGCGCTTGGACAGCGCGTGGCAGGCGTTGAACCCGGCGACACCTATGGGGCATATGGCAGCTTCCGAGCCGCCAGCCAGCACGACATCGACATCGCCCCGGCGAATGGCCTCGAAACCTTGTCCGATAGTGTCTGCCGCGCTCGAACAGGCCGATACGGTGCTGTAATTGGGGCCTTTGGCGCCCAGAAGCATCGAAACTTGGCCGGATGCCATGTCAGGAAGCATCATGGGTACTAAGAATGGTGATATTCGATTCGGCCCACGCCTCCCCAGCACACCAATCTGATCCGACAAGGTTATGATGCCGCCTATGCCGCTGGCTATCATTACGGAGACGCGCTCGCGGTTGCTGTCGTCGATTGTGAACTGGGCCGCCTCCAACGCCTCCAGCGTGGCGGACGCTCCGAGCTGCACGAACCTATCCATGCGGCGCGCCTGTTTGCGACCGACGAGACCCTCCGGATCGAAGCCGGTCACCTCGGCTGCGATTGTAGTTCCGTATCCTTCGGTATCGAAGGATGTGATTGGGCCGACGCCTGACTGTCCAGAAAGCAAGCTCTTCCATGTAGATTTGGCGTTCAGGCCGACAGGGCTGGTGATGCCCACCCCGGTGATGGCGACTCTGTTTGGTATCATTTGGCGGAATCACTCCTCGCCGGGCGGCGCAACGCAGCAGCGCGGCGCGGACGGCCTTATACTAAAAATTGCAAGCAGATTATAGCAGAGCAGGGCGTTGTAAAAACCCTTTCGAGAAGAGACTACGCATCCAGCTTCGTATTCCTATCGGGATTATAGTGGTATTCCTTGTTGGAGCTTTTGGCGGAAGTTTGCTATAGACGCTTCTATGCCTATGTCTAAAAACGCGAGTTCCATAGCGTCGAGCAGCTCATCGTTCATGCCGTCGGGGAATGGTACACGCTGCCGTCTGCCGCCGCTGTCCGCGACTTCGACGCTAGGCTCACCCGATGCCCGGTCTATCGACATTCTGACGGTGACGGATCTGCCTTGTGATCGCAGCATCTCCCAGCTGCACACATATACGAGGTTGTCCGGTATGAGGTCGTCCGGCGCGCCGCTATTCGCCGATGGCCACGCCTCGACGCTTCGCGTGATGTCCAGCTCGCCGGCCGGTTCCGTCAGAACGCTGTCGAACTTGGCGAGAGATTCGCATATCGTAACATCGTACTCATCGGCAAGCGTCCACAGGCGGCAGAGGATATGGATATCCGATTCGTCCGTCGGCAGCTGCGAGCTTGCCCGGCTCACGAAGTTGAATGCATCCTCCGCGTATGCCACCATGCTCCGAAGACGCTCGCTCCGGGCTTTCAGGGACAGCTGTTCGGTATCGCCATTCATGTTTTCTTCTCGACTCGCAGGCAAGTGCGCACGGTATAAAGGCGCGGCTCTGCCTGCTATCATTGCGGTGTCGTTGGAGATATTGGAATATGTAGATAAGCGCCGCCGTTGCGCGGCCTTGCTACGCTTCATATTACAGCATTGGAGCAGCAGTGAAGACCATGATTCGATCAGCTCGATCAGCGATATATCCCGTTGAGAGTATGCCCAGCGTGGGTATCGAGACGCATGGATGTAAGCTGAATCAAGCAGATACACAGACCCTCGCAAAGCAGTTTTCGCTGGCAGGGTATAGGGTCGTATCGCATGGTGACGCGGTGGATGTGTTCGTTCTGAACTCGTGTACTGTCACGCATGTCGCCGACCGCAAGGCGCGTCAGGCGATACGGTCTGCGAGGCGGCGTAATCCGGATGCCGTGATAGTGGCGACGGGCTGCTATGCCCATCGGGATCCGGACGAGATTACCGCGATGTCCGAAGTGGATCTAGTGGTCGGGAACTTCGATAAGCCCGGCTTGGTGGATGTCGTCAGCGGCATCGTCGGTGGATATGCAACACCCTGCGCCGTGGGGGACGATATTCCGCCCGCGCCTATGCAGATGCACAGAGCGCGGGCGATGGTCAAGATTCAGGAAGGATGCAATCAGGTATGCGCATATTGCATCGTTCCCAAAGTACGGGGCAGAGAGCGAAGTATCCCCGCCGATGAGATAGCGAGCGTCGTCAACGGCTTTGCGCAGGCAGGGTATAGGGAAGTCGTTCTTACAGGTACGCAGCTGGGTTCGTATGGGTTCGATCTGGATGGCATAGACATTCGCGGACTCATAGCGAAACTGCTGAACGAGACGGAAGTTCCGAGAATCCGGGTATCATCGCTTCAGCCGCAGGAGATATCCGATGAGCTGCTGGATCTATGGCAGGACAGCAGGCTGTGTCCTCACTTTCATGTCCCTCTTCAGAGCGGCAGCGACGCCGTACTACCTAGAATGCGTCGGAGATACTCCGTGTCCGAGTTCATCGCGGCTGTGGAGCGTATTCGCGCCGCTGTACCCGATGCCGGCGTTACAGCGGATGCTATCGTCGGATTTCCCGGCGAGACCGAAGCGGATTTCCTGGCTACGGTAGATGCTTGCGTTGCCGCCGCTCTCTCTTCAGTTCATGTATTTCCATACTCTCCGCGCCCCGGTACGAGCGCCGCATATTATGGCGAGCATGTGGATGCCGCAGTCAAATCAGCGAGGGCACGGGATCTCGGCGAGACGGCACGGGAGCTGGCGAACGCCTTCAGACAGCGGTTCGTGGGAGCGACGCGAGAGACTCTCTGGGAGCGACGGGTCTCGAACCGCGTGGCGTCAGGGACGGGTGTTTGGTCGGGGCTGACCGATAATTACATCAGGGTTCAGGCGGAGTCCGAAAGGCTGCTTGAGAACCGGATTACACTCGCGACACTGACCCAATTGCACCCGGATTTCGTCAGCGCAGTCGTTCCCGACGCTCAATAGGGTTAGTGTAGAGGTGTTACAAGAGGGTGGCCCCGGGGTATGCCCAGAGAGTTAGATTAGAGAGGCAGTCTGCAGTCTGGGAGATGTGCAGGGGGAGGATAAGAAGCGAAGCGCGTCCTGTAGTCGGAACGAGACTCGACTACAGGATATGAATTGAATCGTGAGCGCTATATAGGCACTGATTCGAAGTGCATTTTGCCGCGCCGCCCGCTGATGTAGCCCGCCATGTCTTCCATGCCGTTTCCGAACACGATCTTCCAGCCGTCAGACAGCGACATCTCTATCAATTCCCGTTTCTGCTCCATCGCTTCGTTTGGGAACTCTGCAGTTGCAGGAATGTGGTGAAGGGGAAGATGGAATTGCGTCGGGATCAGATCGCCGGCGTATATTATCCGCTCGCTGCCATGCTCGATGAATACGACTTGATTGCCTGCGCACGGCCCCTGCATGGGTTTGACGGTTACTCCCGGTACTACCTCTTTCTCTCCGTCTAGCAGCGTGACGAGGCCATACTCATCCAGAGGTTCGTAATCGTCTTCGTAAAATGCACCCGCAAACCGTTCATTCGGCGCGGCTGCGGCATCCCATGCAACCTTCTGTACCATATGCTGGGCTTTTGTAAATAGTGGGCTGGCCGTTCCGCTGCGGTCTAGCTTGGTGCAGCCGCCGCTATGATCGAAATGCAGATTTGTCAGCAACACCATATCGATGTCCCCTGGAGATATCGACATGGCTTTGAGCTGCGTTTTCAGCTTGTTGCCTCTGAGGGCGTAATCTGCCTTCATCATATCCATCCGTTTGCCGCCTGCGCCGGTGTCGATGAGGATGTTCGCCCCTGGAGTCTGGATTAGAAGTGAATATATACCCAGAGACACGCGGTTTCGGGTGTCTGGCTTCATATATTTTTCCCATTCCAGCTTGGCGATGTGTCCGAAAAGTACACCGCCATCGACTTTGTAGGTGCCGTCTCTGAGTAATTCGATTGCTGTATTTCCTACTCTCAATTATCCATACTCCTGTATATATACAAATAAACGGCAATGTAATCGGTTAAGTGTGAGATGAATTATGTACTGTCTGTGAATAGTCTCCGTGACAGTTCCTAGCCGTCAGTGGAGAGGATCCCATGCAGACATCGTATCGATATTATACTCGTTAATACTCATATAGAATGCATATGATAAGTGTAAACTGCTATATATAAACGATAAAATTATGTAATACTCACGCAATACATGCGACCTTGCGTATTGGATGCCGCTAGATGAAATGATATGGCTCCCCCAAGCCGTTTTTAAGGATATGCGAGGTTCGGATTTAGCGTCTAGCGGAATATGGGTTATATTATAGTAACTTTATGAGATAACATCTTATGTAGCGCATAATTACTGAAAAACATTTACTGAATCACGCCTAGATTACGAAAAGCGTAACTGCGCATTGCGTTATGGTTAGCAAATTGCGAAACGCTCTAACTTAGGCGTCAAGCGAATGGCACATACGAACTGGTAGGGGCGTGTGGATATACCCCTAATATGATATGGGCGGAGTAGAGGAAGAGACCTGCTCGTTCTCTCTTCCTACTCCGCCCGTCACAGCGTATTGCTGCGTATTGCTGATTGTGTAAGAGAGTGTCAGCTCAGATTGCCGATGGTCTCTTGGAAAGCTTCGAGCGTTCTGTCGATGTCGTCTGTCGTGTGTGCGGCGGATATGTAGAATTTCGACGCTCCCTTGAAAACCCCTCGTTCTACGACTCCGGAGTTGAAACGCCTCATCGTGTCCGCGTCTGCCGAGAGGGTTGAGCGGTAGTCGGTTATCGGATTTTCGGTGAAGAACACATCGAACAACATAGGGTCGCCGGTAACTTGCGCGGGGATTTCGGCTTCGTCGAGCATACGCTGAAGCTCGCTTTTGAGCGTCGCCCCTGTCGCGCGCATGGACTCGTAGGCGCCGGGTCTGCGCAGTATCTCCAGTGTCTTCAGACCGGCGACCGCGGCAACTGGATTTCCGCTGAGCGTGCCGACCTGCGGCATGAAATCGTCCGGATTCACTGCGCCGCCGTCCATATGCGCCATGATGTCATCGCGTCCCGCGATGGCCGTCAGCGGAAAGCCGCCGGCTACAGCCTTGCCGAGTGTGCAGATGTCTGGAGTTACCCCGTAATATTCCTGCGCGCCGCCGTAGGAGAATCTGAACCCTGTGACCACTTCGTCGAATATCAGTGGGATGCCGAATTCGGTCGTCAGCTGTCTTAGGCCTTCTAGGAAGCCGGGCGCGGGTGGAATCAGTCTCTGGAAGGGCTCGACGATCACCCCGCCAAGTTCATCATGGTTTGCCTCGATTATGGCGCGCGTGGTTTCGATGTCATTGAACGGCGCTATGAGCACCTCGTTCTGGACGGATTTGGGGATACCCGCCGAATCGGGAACTGCTTGGGGGTAGTCTGCGGGGGAGGACGGCCCCATGCTCATCAGCGCATAGTCGTTCATCCCGTGAAAGCCGCCTTCGAACTTGAGTATCTTGTCTCTGCCGCGATACGCCCTCGCCGCGCGCATCGCATACAGCGTCGCCTCGCTGCCGGTGGAGCTGAACCGCACCTTCTCCGCGCAGGGGACGGCTCTAACTATCTCCTCTGCGAGCATGATTGCGTGTTCGTTATTAGCAAAGAATGTCGTCCCCAAGGACAGCTGCGCCTTCACGGCGTCGATAACCTCAGGGTGGCTGTGGCCGACTATCATAGGGCCGGATCCGAGCAGGTAATCTATATATTCGTTCCCGCTCGCGTCCCATATCCGGCTGCCCTCGCCGCGCGCGATTACGACATCGCTGCCGGCGTTGCCCAAGCTGCCGCCGGGCAAAACCGCGTGGGCGCGTTCGATTAGCTGTTGTTCTTTGGTAGTTTGCTGACGCGCCATTCTGATGCTCCTCTATTCTTCTATTTCCGCTACTCTTTCAATGAGTTCGATGAGTTTGCCTGCCGATTTTATCAGAAGTGGCAGTCGGTTAGTGACCAAACCGGGCTGGAGGTTGATTTTCGCCGCCGATACTAAGAGAATTAGGCGCGGCGGCGTGAAGAGTATCGTTGCGGCATATCCACCCAGATCGTCAGCAGGAGACTCAGAGTGAATATAGAAGTCATACAGGGAAACATTGCGGAGCAGAACACCCCGGCCATTGTGGTGAACTTGTTTGAAGGAATAGGCTCGCCGGGTGGCGCGACTGGCGCAGTGGACGCCGCCTTGGATGGGGCTATCCGAGACCTGATAGAAGAGGGAGACATTAAAGGAAAGTCCGGCGAGATTACTCTGATCTACTCTCTAGGGCGAATTCCCGCTAAGCGGGTGGTGATTGCGGGTCTCGGCGGCGCCGATGAGTTCGATCTGTCTGTCGCGCGTAATGTACATGCCGAAGTCGCGCGGTTCTTACGCTCCAAAGGCATAACCTCTTACTCGACCATCACGCATGGTGCGGGAATCGGCGGGCTGGATACGGCGGCGGCGGGGCAGGCGACGGCGGAAGGTATAACGCTCGGCCTGTACTCCTTCGACAAGTACAAAGCAGCCTCCGACGGCGCGGGCATAGAAACCGTCCACATCGTCGAAGCCGATGCGGGCAGTATAGATGCGCTCGGATCGGGCGTGAGCCGAGGCGCCAGCATGGCCGAATCTGTGAACATAGCGCGCGAAATGGGCAACGAACCGGCTAACTTCATGACGCCGACGCGAATGTCCGAAATAGCTCTGGAAGTGGCGCAGGCTGGCGGCATGAAGCTGACAGTGCTGGAGCGTTCCGATATCGAGGCGCTTGGTATGGGCGCGTTCGCAGGCGTGGCGCAGGGGACAGAGGAACCGCCCAAGTTCATAGTCATCAGATACGACGGCGACCCGGACGACCCTGCCAATAATCTCGGCCTTCTCGGAAAGGGAATCACTTTCGACAGCGGCGGTCTGGACATCAAATCCGCAGCTGGGATGCTGACGATGAAAAGCGACATGTCCGGCGGCGCGTGCGTCATCGGCGCAATGAAGGCCATCTCAGAGCTTAGGCCGAAGATAAATGTCTGGGGAATCGTTCCTGCGACGGAGAACATGCCGGGTCGTCGCGCGCAGCGTCCTGGCGATATCGTTCGCGCTATGAATGGCAAGACGATAGAGATTGGCAATACAGACGCCGAGGGGCGCCTCGTGCTGGCGGACGCTATGTGCTACGCCGTGGAGAATGGGCTAACGCGGCTGGTGGATGTTGCGACGCTGACCGGCGCGGTGCGTGTCGCGCTCGGCGACGGCGCCACGGGCGTGTTCGGCAACGACCAGAGCTGGGTGGACAGCATAGTTGCCGCTGGCGCTAGGGTAGGAGAGCGCATGTGGCAGCTTCCAACTTTTGCGTCGTACAAATCCGAATATCGAAGCGATGTCGCGGATATAAGGAATACCGGCGGCAGCGGCGCGGGCGCGATTACCGGCGCGTTGATAATCGGTGAGTTCGCGGCAGACGCGAGCTGGGCGCATCTGGACATCGCCGCCACGACGCGAGCTACCAGCGACAAAGGTATCGACCCGAAGGGTTCCACCGGTGTCCCAGTTAGAACACTGGTCGAGTTGGCCGTAAGTTTGGGCTCGGACGGCTGATGTCTCGGATCCGTTTTACTGCTATTGGGTATTTGACGTGAGAACGCGCGGGGGACTCATAGCGACATTTGCGGAGGATATGGTGTATTGTTCGTACAAGGTCGCCTTTCGTACCAAACCATGTCCCGATTGAATCGGCGCTTGCCAGTATGATAGGATTCGCATAAATTCATAGGGTAATATGCCTTGACTAATCCGCCAAGGTGGAACTTTATAACCAATCATGGACTCGTTCTGAGCTATATCTGGCACAATCCGACCAGTACTGCCAGAGAGATAGCGCAGTACATCGGCGTGACTGAGAGGACGACGCATAAGATCATCTCAGATCTCGAACGGGCAGGTTATATTACGAGGCGGAGATCCGGTCGGAGGAATGTTTACAGCGTGGATCCCAGCCTTCCGCTCCGACATCATACCAAGAACGATATTATGGTTTCCGAATTGCTCGAGGCTCTGACGAGCAGGGATCTGCATGAGATAATGGAGCCGTCGAACGACGATCTTTCGACTGTCTGACGAGAGACCAGCCTTCGCTCCGTGCTCGATCCCTTCTCGACTCCGCAGTGAATCCAACGAGCGTCTAAGAACAGTTCAATTCGATGAAACATGGCCGAATTTCTAGGTTTGCGTCCATCGCAGTCGTTGCTTTGCTCGCGTGGCTGATCTGTATGGAAGTCACAGCCGCGTAATCCGCGGACTACGACACCGACGACGATGGGCTGATCGAAATATCCAATCTCGAACAGCTGGACGCCATACGCTACGACACGAACGGGGACGGCGCGGCGGACATCGCAGGCAGCAGAAGCGTCTATGCCCGACTGTTCCTAAGCATATCTCACATGACTGGCTGCCCAAGCGGCGGCGGCAAGGGCTATGAGCTGACACGGAGCTTGGATTTCGACGACACCAGCAGCTATGCGTCGGGAGCTGTAAACAGCCATTGGACTACCGGCAGTGGGTGGTACCCTGTCGATGAATGCAATGCCATATTCGAAGGCAACGGATATACCATATCCAACCTGTTCTCCAAGCGCGGAGGATTATTCATCAGTATTATGGACAATGCTGAGATCAGTCGCTTGGGAATAGTAGATGTAGATATCGAAGCAGGTTCTGAAAACGATGTAGGCGGCTTGGCCGGAAACAGCGAAGGCTCTGTAGCTTCGAGCTATGCTACAGCGTATCCATTGGGGACAGTGTAGGCGGGCTGGTTGGAAAGAATAGAGGCCCTATTACCGATAGCCAGGTTATAGGCACTGCAGATATGCAAGCCCCAACAGGATATATCGGGCTGTATAAATCTTGGTACATAGACAACGCAGACGGCGATGACGATCTTCACACTGGGGCAGACGATGTATGGGATTTCGGCACATCCAGCCAGTATCCTGCGCTGAAGGCAGATATGAACGGCGACGCTGAAGCGAGCTGGGAAGAGTTTGGCTCACTGGGCAGGCCGATGGTCACACCGACTCCCCCACCTCTGCCAGCTGCTACACATACACCCTCCGCCAATTCCGACACCGCCGCCGACCGCTACGGATGTACCGACGCTATCACCCACACCTATACCGACTCCGACATGTACCTCGACTGTTACACCCACGCCTATTCCGTCGGGCTGCGCGCCCGGTGAACCCTGTGTGGGCGTTCATGCGAACAAAACCGTCATAGGCATTGACGAGACCGTCACTCTGACGCTGACGCTGGTGAACCGAATCTCGCTGCCGGATATGACAGTACAGATGGTGTTGGAAATCCCGCCTGGATGGACGGCAGCTGGCGAGGATTTGGGCGGCGACTGTACCGGACTGTGCGGCGCAGTGTACGAAGTCGCTTCGGGCAAGAGCAGTAATATGCAGGTGGATATCCAGCCGAATCAGCCCAGCAGTTTCACCATCCAGACACAATTGGAGTGGTATCACGGAGGTGAAACAATAAGCGTGAGCGCAAAGAATCTCTCGATGCCGATAAGCGTGACCCCCCGACACCCACACCTATGCCGACTGCTACGCCCATGCAGACGCCTAGACAGACGCCGATCTCTACGCAGACGCCTACGCCGACCCTTACTCCCACGCCTGGCACCCACAGCCAACCCTCTCGGCTGTGGGATAGATGAACCGTGCGTGAGAGTACTCATACCGACAAGACCGCGATCGACATAGATGACTCGATTGCATTGAATCTGTCGGCGGTGAATGGCGTCTCCCTGCAGGCGATGACCGTGCAGCCGGTACTTCGAGTTCCGGTCGGGTGGACAGTGACGGGTATGGGGTTTGCCTATGCCAAGCTGGAGTTGGTATTTCGAGGCGGACAGGGCAGATGTGAGCTGCAAATCACTTTCGATTTCCATAATGACGAACCAACCCGAAACGCAAATACCAACTCCCGTACCGCCGGCATCTACTCCCGCGCCCGCGTCGCCAGCACCAGCACCAGCCAACACCAAAGGTATATCTTCAACCGAATCAGCCCGGCAGTTTCACCATCGACGCCAAGCTGGAGTGGCATCGATGGGACTTACAGGTCAGATATAAGATCCAAATTCTTTAGATTTCTATAATAATAATACCAATCCGCAACGCAAATATCAGCGTAAACGCCAACACCAACGGCAAACATGTTGTATAACCAACGCTCGTGCCGCCAACACCAATGTCCTCGCCTGGATTGCCGACATCTACGCATACACTCAGTCAAGGCAGGCAAGGCAGGTGCAGCTTTTCCACTGGCCTTTCGCTCGTCGCGGCTGTGGCGAATACGCTCCTGCTGGTGTCGCCGATTGCGATGATATTCGGAATGAAACGCCGTATGAGACTCGACTAGACGGACAGTGGCGCGAGTCAGAATCGGCTTTCGAGGCAAGAGGTAGCAGCAGGGGCGTTTAGCTCGATTCCTGCGAATACTCGCGGTGTCGGAGCAAGCTCGTTGAGCGTGTTCTCCAAGGCTTTGTTTCGTTGACCGTATTCGAGAGTGGATGCTAGAATTATTCCGTTGCGGTGGGCGTGGCCAAGCGGTAAGGCGCCAGGTTGTGGCCCTGGAGATCGAGGGTTCGAATCCCTTCGCTCACCCCACATTTTCTTTATGCCCTGTCCGTCTTGTTCGTTAGGAGCATGTTCGTATGCCAGCTGGATTCGCCTCAGTGGAAACTATCCGTCGGGGCGATACACAGGGCAACCGAATGGTTTTGCGCCTTACCGCAACTGATGAACAGCAGATATACGCGATAGGTGTGCCACAGGACTGGCCTTCGCGCACAGGCCCAACTTGGTGCTATGTGTTCGAGCATGAGGGTGTTACGCTCATCGACCCTGGCGCTCAGGGTTCGTTCTCCGAGCTGGAAGACGGTCTGAAAGCGGCAGGCTTTTCGGTATCGGACATAGACCGAGTGATCGTCACGCACGGCCACTCCGATCACGACGGATCGACAGCGGAGCTTCTCGGCGAATCCGATGCCGCGCTCTGGGCGCATGCTATGTATGCCGCGCTCATCTCCTACGACCCGTGGGAGGTTCAGCGCCGCGACTCCTCGCCTATACACGCGGAGATGAGCAGGGTTGCATCCGCAGGAGACAGCGACAGGCGCAGATCCTCCTACGCTACTCGTAACCGCAGATATATCGATGCCCGCAAGAGCGTGGTCGTCGATCATGCGGTAGATGACGGCGACAGCGTTGGCGATCTAGGATTCATTTACGCCCCCGGCCATTCGCCAGACGAACTGTGCCTGACACTCGACGGCATCGTATTTACTGGGGATCATGTGCTGCCTGAGATAACCCCTCATCCGACGACCAAAGCGGCATACGCTGATCATGTGGCTCAGGAAGTTCCCGTTCGTTTCAGCGACCCTGCCAAATCCTACGGCCTCGAAATATACATGAGGTCTCTCAAGACGATTCTCGATCTCGGCCCCGGCTTTGCGGTACTGCCGGCGCATCGTCTGTTCAACAAGGGACGATTCAACTTCACCACGGTGAACAGGGCGGGAGAGGTGATTACCCATCATGGGCGGCGCATGGAGCAGATACTTCGCCGAATGGACGACAGCCCGATAGGGTTGGAGGATGTAACGCGCGGCGTATTCGAACGCCACAAGCTGACTGGCGGCAACCTGTACATGGCGATGTCCGAGATAGTGGCGCATATCGAAGTGCTTCAGGATCTGGGCGATGTCGAGTTTACAGACGAGGCGCGCCTGAGACGCACGGGTTCGCTTGCATTTCGTGATTTCGTACATGGGTTGGTAAACTGATTCGATTCTTGTAATAATAGAAGCAGTGAAAGTGATGCGCCCGTAGCTCAGCGGAATAGAGCACTGGTCTTCGGAACCAGGTGTCGCAGGTTCGAATCCTGCCGGGCGTGCCATACCTTACCGCACTCCCTTTTCTTCTGTTTCTGCTACTTCGGTGCCTCTTGATTACGCGCCTTGTGGAGAGTTTGGACTATGAATCTCGAAAAGAGTCGGGAGCTGTATGCCAGAGCTTCGCGTTCGCAGGCAGGCGGTGTCAGCAGCAATGTTCGCCTTGCAGAGATCCCCTCGCCGCTGTTTTTCACGCATGGCAGCGGCAGTCACCTCACGGATGTGGATGGCAACATCTATATAGACTATGTGCTTGGGCAGGGGCCTGACATATTCGGCCACGCGCCGGCGTGGCTGAACGAAGCGGCGGCTGACGCTATGCAGCTCGGAGTAACATTCTCCGGGCAGCACGAGCTCGAAATCGCAGTCGCCGAGAAGCTCCAGCGCATGATACCGAACGCCGATCTGGTGCGATTCGCCTCGTCTGGCACTGAGGTCGTACAGGCTGCGCTCAGACTGGCGCGGGCGTACACTGGCCGGAACCGATTCATCAAGTTCGAGGGACACTACCACGGATGGGCCGACTCCGTGAGCTATTCGACTACGCTGCCGGATGCGACAGCGTCGGGCGCGCGGGAAGCGCCTGTCGCCGTTCCGATGTCTGCCGGCATACCCGCATCCGCCGCATCCGATGTCATCACACTTCCGTGGAACGACATCGAATCCGTGCGCCGCGCGTTGGACGCTCACGCTCACGATGTTGCCGCGATTCTGACCGAGCCTGTTATGTGTAACACGAACTGCATTCCTCCGGAAGAAGGCTATCTCCGAGGGCTGCGCGATATATGCGATGAGTATGGAATCGTCCTGATTTTCGATGAGGTCATCACTGGATTTCGCATCGCGCCCGGCGGCGCTCAGGAGTTTTACGGAGTAACTGCCGATCTGTCCACATATGCAAAAGCCATCGCCGGCGGCTTTCCGCTCGCCATGTTTGCGGGGAAGGGCGAGATAATGTCTCTGCTGGCTGACGGCTCCGTCCTGCACGGCGGGACGCTGAACGGCAACTTGCTGGGACTGGGCGCGGCGAATGCTTGTTTGGATCGTATATCCGGCGAAGACGCTCCTCTGCGTCGTATGCAGGATACGGGCAAGGCGCTCATGGAGGGGTTGCGGGAGGTGTTCCGAAAGCATGAGATACCGGCTCTAGCGCAGGGGGCAGGCTCCGTGTTCGCGCTCACATTCACTGATGCGGAGCGGATCACGGACTGGCGTGAACACGCGGAGCGCGCCGATACTGGTATGTATGCCGCCTTCGCTGCCGGGATGCTGGAACGCGGTGTGCGCCTAACGAGCCGTGGCGTGTGGTTCGTATCCACCGAACACAGCGACGAAGATATAGCTCGGACGATAGACGCCGCTGACGATGTGATCGGCTCGCTGTAGAGCGCCGATTCAGCCTGCTATGGCCGCGAGCCTCTCTGCATATCCCAGAACTAGCCCTTCGGTTGTCGCTGCCAGTCGTGTCGCGCGCTTTCCAACTAGCCACTAGCCGTATGGCTGATGTAAAATCTTGCGCGAAAGGTGAGTGCGTTACTTGCGATCCAGTCCCATATCCAGACTGCGGAGAATGCGCGACTTCGGCCCTGACGAGGCCGACGGGATACGCGATATAGATGATCGCTTCGAGCGCGTTCTTGCCGATGGCGGATTTCTTCCACTCGATACGCCGATAGTAGAGCGCACGGAGCTGTTCGTGCGCAAATCAGGCGGCGAGATCGCGGGGAATCTGTACACATTCACCGATCCCGGCGGCGAGAGTGTCAGCCTCAGACCGGAGTTCACCCCATCCGTAATTCGCTGGTTCGTCGAAAATGTGGATCGGCCTTCGAGGGCATACCGCTATCGCTACTCAGGCCCTGTCTTCAGATACATTGGTTCCGATGGAGCGGGATGCAGCGAGTTTCGCCAAATGGGCGGCGAGATAATTGGCTTGTCCGAGCCCGACGGAGACATAGAGATACTCGAGACTGTCATCCGTTGCGTCGAATCAGTAGGTCTGTCCGGTTACTCGATTCGTATTGGGCACATTGGCATAATCCGAGATTTAGTCGAATCTTTCGGCCTCTCGGCTACTCTCCAAATGTTCGTTGCGGTGAACCTGAGGGAGATAATTTCCAACCCTAGCTATGCGGATACCATGCTGCGAAAGGCTAGAGCCGCTGGGCTGATATTCGATGGTTCAAGGGAGGAGACCGCATCTCTGAATGTTACGGATAATGCGGGTGTACTGCTGGATACGCTCGGCGCGTCACTGCCCGCATCCATGGGCAGGCGTTCGCCAGAGCAGATAGTGGCCAGGCTCATCCGACGCAGAGAGCAGGCGTCATCCGAATCCGAGTTTAGAATAGCCTTGCAAAGCGTCGCGCGGCTCGTGGAAAAGACAGGATATGTGAGCGAGACGACGGGACATGTCGAGCGTGTTCTTGCAGACAGCGGCGCATCCTCCGAGAGCGCGACGCAACTTGGAAAGACCCTCTCCAAGCTGCGCCGCGCTGGTGTCGAAGAGTCTGCCATGCTCTTGGATATGTCTTTCGTGAGAGGGGCGGCTTACTACACTGGAATCGTATTCGATCTGCTGATCGGCTCGGGGCGAAGCGCCGTATCGATAGGCGGCGGAGGCAGATATGACGATCTGGTGCGCGCATTCGGCGGCCCGGATGTTCCTGCGTGCGGATTCGCGCTGGATGTCGATAATACAGCCCTGGCGCTCTCCTCAGACACTGGCAGCGATTTGGAATCGGGCTCGAGATGACCAGCTCCGTTTTGCGTCTCGCTCTGCCTAGCAGCGGCGCGCTGCATGAATCCTGTCTGTCTCTCATGCGCTCATGCGGTCTTGGCGTCTCGCGTGTGAATAACCGACGCTACATCGCCGAGATAGGCTCTCTGCCCGGCGTTACCGTAATGTTTCAGCGTGGCTCCGACATTACCGCCAAGGTGGATGATGGGAGCGTCGATCTCGGTGTCGTTGGCAGAGATCAGTTCCTCGAAAACCGTCGCGAAGACGGCGACAGCAGGTTGGTTATAAACGGTCTGGGCTTCGGTCGAAGCAAGCTGGTTATCGCTGTCCCTGATTCGTGGGTAGATGTTACATCCATATCCGATCTCGCTGATGTATCGGTGGAGTTCCGGAACATGGGACGAGATCTTAGGGTAGTTACTAAGTACCCGAGGTTGGTGCAGAGGCATCTTCTTACACACGATGTCAGATACTTCAGTCTCGTGCGCTCCAGCGGAACGCTGGAAGCCGCCCCTGCAATGGGGTTCGCTGATATTATCGGAGATATTACCGAGAGCGGGACTACCATACGCGAAAATAGACTCAAACAGATAGACGAAGGGACAGTCATAAGCTCAGAGGCGTGTATTATCTCCCGTAGGATGTGCGCGAAGCAGGATGCCGATAGTCTGCGTGTCGCTCGTCCGCTGTTAGAGATGATAGAAGCGCATCTGGACTCTCGCGGATACTTCAGCGTTACTGCCAATATGCGTGGAACCAGCGCTGACGATCTGGGCGCCTATGTCCTGCGACGCGCGGACATCGCCGGTCTAAGAGGCCCCACCATAGCGCGCGTGTTCACGCCCGACGGTGGCGGGTGGTTCGCCGTAACCGTTATCGTGGACGAATCGCGCCTGGTTCATGCTGTGGACCAGCTGAGGTCGATTGGTGGAACGACGGTAACGGTTTCGAGGCCAGACTATGTTTTTCAGGCGGAGTCCAAATCTTATGCCAACCTGACGGTTCGGCAAACCGGCCTCTATGACGACTAACAGAAATGACGCAGGTATAGGAACTCTGCGCGGGTTCTTGTTCTGCTGTCTGAATCATATTTCGGGATACGAATGCCAAACCTTCCAGCACATATAAAGCTGGCAATCGACGCCGCGAATGTAGTACGCCACCGGGATATAGATTCCCACATTGGCTACTTTCATCTTGGCGCGACATCTCCCGATATACGCGCGCTTACCAAGCGGGCGAGGTCGGAGTATCATTTCGTGGAGCTGGATTTCGAGACGATCGGCACCGGTGTCCGCACGATGTTCGCTGCCTATCCGGAGCTGATGAACGCCGCCGAGCGTGATGGCCCGACTCGCGCTTTCGTGGCTGGCTACATAACTCATCTGCTGGCAGACGAGTCCTACATCGTTAGAATGTTCAGGCCATACTTTGGCGAATCCGGCGCGTTCGAGGACGATGCTAAAGCCAAAATCTGGGATAGGGCGCTTCAGATGGACTTCGATCGCCGAGTATGGGCGGATGTTCGCCATTCCGTGTTCTTGGATGAGGTCGATACAGACAGAGTGAGCGTACAGTTCCTGAATGCCGACGATCTGCAGAGGTGGAAGGATTGGGTGCATGGCGTGGTGGAGCGTGGCTTTTCGTGGGACAGGCTTCGCTTCATGGCGCGCAGAATAGCGGGTGGGGACGAAGGTCATCCCGCGCACGAATATGCCGAAACCTTCATCGATTCGGTTCCGTCATCTCTGGACGATCTTTACGATATGATCCCCGAATCCCGCGTCGATGCGTTTAGGGCGGAGTCCGTCCAAACTATCATCGACGGGCTGCGAACTTATCTATCGTGAGGCTGGTTTTATGAATACGGTGTATGGAGTCGATGCAGCTCGGAGCGTTCTAGGTGAGGGGCGCAGATTGGACTTGGCGTCCGTGCCGGAATCTTTCGCGCGTACATCCGAGCGCGTTTTCGGAGAACGTCTGACACCTCAGGAAACAGTGGCGAAGATAATTGCCGATGTTCGCCGCGAAGGCGATAGCGCCATTCGCCGGTTTGCTGAATCGCTGGAGGGGCAGCGCCAAGAATCTTTGGAAGTGCCTTCCGATGCTATAGACGCCGCATTCGCATCTGTCGATAGTCGTGTACTGGACGCTCTCGAACTGTCCGCGTCACGGATTCGCTCATATCACGAAGCTGCCAGCGTCCGAGACTGGATGGACTTCGGCGCAGGATATGGCGGTTTGCGCAGACCGTGCGAAATCGTCGGCGTTTACATACCGGGCGGAAGAGCGCCTCTGCCCTCTACTGCTCTGATGACCGTGATACCCGCGCGGGTTGCAGGAGTGGACGAAGTAATACTGTGTTCGCCTGCGCAGGAAGATGGGCTGCCGCATCCAACGGTGCTGGCGTCGGCGCGCATTGCCGGCGCAGACCGTGTGTTCGCTATCGGCGGCGCCCAGGCGATTGCGAGCATGGCTTATGGAACGGAATCCGTTCCTACAGTCGATCTCGTATGCGGCCCCGGCAATGTGTTCGTAACGCTGGCAAAGAAGCAGGTATATGGAGATGTGGGCATCGACGGGCTCTACGGGCCGACGGAGACGCTCATCATAGCGGATGACTCCGCTAACGCGGCTCTCTGCGCCGCCGATATGCTGGCGCAAGCCGAACATGACCCTATGGCGAGACCAGCCCTGATATGCACATCTTCGGAGCTTGCCGGGCGTGTCGCGCATGACATCGAAGCGAGGCTCTCTCGTCTGAGCCGTGCATCGGTCGCGCGAGCTTCTATGGATGGGCAGGGGTGTATCGCCGTGGTCTCTAGTGTCGAACAGGCTATCGACTTATCCAACTGGTTCGCGCCTGAACATCTGTGCCTCTCGGTGCGAGACCCTTGGCAGTGGATTGGCAAGGTAAGAAACGCAGGCGCGCTTTTCATTGGGGAGTTTTCCCATGAAGTACTTGGCGATTATGTTGCCGGGCCTAGCCATGTGATGCCGACTTCCGGCACCGCGCGGTTTGGCTCTGGCGTCGGCGTCCACACCTTTATAAAAACCATTCCCGTGGTCGCCATAGCGGACGAGGTTTCAGTCGAGCTATCCGAATCCGCCGCTATCATAGCGCGCGCGGAGGGGCTGACTGCGCACGCCGAAGCCGCCGAGATCAGACAGGAATTGAGATGACTTCTCGCGACCGTGATTTAGAACATGGACGCCAAGAGCTGGATAGGAGAGGGTGATGCCGAGCAGGAGAGTAGGGCAGCTGGTCAGGCCGCATCTGGCATCGGTGGAGACCTATCAGCCAGTCGATCCGCCGGAGCTGCTGGCGGAGCGGGCAGGAATATCGCCGGGGTCGATAGTAAAGCTAAACGGCAACGAAAACCCATACGGTCCGTCTCCTAGGGCTATCGAAGCGGTGTCGAAGACACCGCTGCACATATACCCAGATCCGTTCCAGCGAAAGCTGCGTGAATCCCTCGCCGACTATACCGGGTTTGGCCCCGAACGAATCGTCGCAGGAGCAGGCAGCGATGAGCTCATCGACCTGCTGTTCAAGCTGCTGATAGAACCGGGAGATGTAATACTGGATTGCGAACCGACTTTCGCTATGTACGCCTTCTGCGCTCGAATCGCGGGCGGGGAGCTGCGGCTCGTCCAGCGAGACGAGCTATTCGAAGTCGATTTGGATGCCGTTACGGAGTCTATCACCGAGAATACGAAGCTCATTTTTCTCAGCTCTCCCAACAACCCCACTGGCAACCTCGTGAGCGAATCCCAAGTTCGCGCTCTGCTCGATACTGGCTTGGTAGTGGTTATAGATGAGGCATACTACGAGTTCAGCGGGCAGACTGTCGCAGGTCTGTTGAACGAATACGACAATTTAGTGGTGCTTAGAACGATGAGCAAATGGGCTGGGCTGGCTGGTTTGCGAATTGGCTACGGAGTCATGGACACTGTTTTAATCGACCACATAATAGACATCAAATCTCCGTACAATGTGAACATTGCAGCCGAGTCCGCCGCGCTGGCGTCGCTGGAAGACCGGGATTACCTGCTATGCAATGTTCGGCAAATCGTGGAAGACCGCGAATCTATGTACGCGGCCCTCACCGAGATAGACGGTATTGCCCCGTGGCCGTCGCAAGGTAACTACATTCTCTGCCGTATGAACACCCCCGAACGGGCGGCCAATATGGTGGACGCGCTGGAGTCGCGCGGTATATTCGTTCGCAGGTTCGGGTCTGACAGATTAGCGGACTGTTTCAGAGTTGCTATCGGAACCGCCAGCGAGAACGAGAGATTCCTCGATGCCGTGCGGGAGATCGCTCGATGAACCCCGCTTCACGCGCGGCGCATGTCGAACGCAGAACTGCCGAGACGCAGATAGTCGTCGATCTGAATATAGACGGAACAGGCGTGTACGAACTCGACGCCGAAAACGGCATGCTGGAGCATCTGTTGGCGCAGCTGTCTCGGCACGGGCTGATAGACCTGCAGGTTTCGGCGTCTGGAGATACGCATATCGGGCTTCATCATCTGGTGGAAGATTTGGGCATCGCGCTGGGCCGCGCGGTGTCGGAGGCTGTGGGCAGCGGCGCTGGCATTCGCCGCGCCGCGAGTACTTTCATGCCGCTGGATGAGACGCTTGCACTGACGGTGGTGGACTTCGGCGGGCGCGGCTACGCTGTCATCGACGCCGACATCGGAGATAGCGACTTGGGCGGCCTGCCGGGAGACCTGATACGGCATTTTCTGGAGTCCTTCGCGCGCGAGGGACGCTTCAACTTGCATGTTCGCCTGTTGTCGGGGATCAACAATCATCATAAAGCAGAGGCGATTTTCAAGAGCTTGGCGAGGTCTCTCAGGGCGGCCCTCGAAATAGACGAGCGCAGAGCGGGGGATGTTCCCAGCACGAAGGGGACGATTTCGGAATAGAGAGGGAAGCGGGTGATTGTTTTGCCGACCACTTGTTTATGTTATGTGGATGTCCCCGTCGCCCGTCGTTTCTCTAGCTTTTGTCTGGATTAGCCGTCCCGGTCTCTATCTCGAATCGGAAATCTTCGATTACGGGATTCGCAAGCAGACGGTCGCACATTTCGGAGACACTCCGTTCGGCAGCGTCGGAGTTCGTCTCTTCGAGCAGAATCTCCATATATTTGCCTGACCGAACTTGAGCAACCGAATCGAACCCCAGCTGCTGTAGGCCCCCTAGAATGGTACGCCCTTGCGGGTCGTTCACACCCGGCTTGAACTGGATGTACACTTTCGCCAGCAGCATCTGTGTTACCTCGGCACTCGATATTCTGGGGCGTTTGGCGAACTCTCATGCGATGACATGAAATCACGGATTCGGTCTTCGTCCAATTCATCCATCTGATCTATGAAAGTCCAAGCCGTTATGGCTATGCGTGACTCCATATCCGGATACGGACTCATCAGCAGCTTTCCGCCGCGGTCGATGCCGTCTTGTACGATCTCTTCGAGCTGCGCAACCAGCTCGTCGCACTCATCATCTGGGCAGTCGTAGTGGACATTGATATAGCCGTGTTCGAGGTTGTGCAGCAGTATCTCATCTACGAGGGGTTCCTCGTAGATTCCCCATTTGGCGGGCGCGAGGGGGAGGTCGTAATGCCAGCCGGATGTTGCTGGTATCGAGCTGTAAGCGTCGTGTTCTTCGCCGGGGCGTACATGCGTTGCCCCTTGCGACTCGACGCGGATGCCAGGCCCGTCGGGCGCGCCGCCGCGGAACAGATCTTGCAGCGGCAATCCCTGAATGAACAGCGATGCGATGAATGCGAAGGCGACGATGCCTATGGCTGTTCCACCGGCGTATCTGTAAAGCCTGCGCCGTCTCGTTCTGCGCGCGCGTCGAGCCGCGCGCGCCTGTGTTGGTGTCGTTCTCGATGACGATCTGCGTGACCTAGCTGCCATCTTTTCCTGTTACCTTTGAGATACGATTTGGGAATTCGGTAAATACGCTATTCGAACTTTTGCCCAGTCAGCCGCTCGAACGCCTCCGTATATCGCTGGCTCGTTCGCATCACGACATCATCGGGCAGGCTGGGAGCGGGCGGCTCGTGATCCCAGCCGGATGCGTCGAGCCAATCTCGCACGAACTGCTTGTCGTAGTTCGGCTGAGACTGACCTGGCGCGTAGCCTTCCGCATTCCAGAAGCGGCTGGAATCTGGCGTCAGCAGCTCGTCTATCAGAATTAGTTCGCCGTCTATCGTGCCGAATTCCATCTTCGTATCGGCGATGACGATGCCGAGTTCTCTCGCTCGGTCTCTGGCGAATTCGTACACAGATATAGTGGTGTCTCTGAGTCGCTCGGCCATGTCGAGCCCGACCATGTTCACCACCTCGTCCCAGCTCATGTTCTCGTCATGTCCGACCTCCGCCTTCGTGGTTGGAGTGAACAGGGTTTCAGGGAACAGGTCGCCTTCTCTGAGACCCGATGGCATGGGCAGCCCCTGTACGGTTTCTGAGCGTTTGTACTCCGACCATGCAGACCCGGTGATGAACCCGCGCACGACGCATTCCACATCTATGCGTTCGGCTTTCTTTACGACCATAGATCGTCTTGCGATGTCTGTCGGAATATGCAGATCTGGTCTGTCTTGCGCAAGGGCTATCATATGATTCGGAACGATATGCTTGGTTTGTTCGAACCAGAACGAAGATATTTGGTTCAGAACAGTGCCTTTTTCTGGGATTCCAGTCGGCAATACCACATCGAACGCGGATATACGGTCTGTGGCGACCATCAGAAGAGTCGAGTCGTCGATCGAGTATGTATCTCGTACCTTCCCTCGGTACAGCAGATCTGGCAGGTTCGTCTCTCGAATTGTGGTCATGGCATTGGCCTCGCTTGGTGTCATTCTTTCATTCCAGCCCTATGCGGCTGAATATATCATTGACGAATCTGATGTAGTATTCATAGTCGAAGATGTCGTTTAGGTCGGACTGGTTCATCAGGGCGGTTACATCGGTATCACTGCGTACTAGTTCTCTGAAATCGGAGTCTTCGTCCCATGTTCTCGCCGCGTTGGTCTGCATTGTTTTATATGCTTCATCACGGCTCATGCCCCTCTCGATCAGTTCGAGCATCAGGCGCTGGGAGAACAGCAGGCCGCGTGTCAGTTCCATATTCTGTTTCATGCGGAGCGGATATATCTTCATGCCGGCGGCGACACCGGTGAATAGGTCGAGTATGTAGTCTAACGCCATGCAGGAGTCGGGGAGTATGAGCCTTTCTGCGGATGAGTGGCTGATGTCTCGTTCACCCCATAGGGCGACATTTTCCAGAGCCGTTACGGAATGGCCGCGTATGAGGCGCGCCAGTCCGCAGATTCGTTCGCTCAGTTCGGGGTTGCGCTTGTGCGGCATGGAAGACGAGCCAGTTTGTCCCTCGGAGAAGGGCTCTTCGACTTCGCGTATCTCGGTGCGCTGAAGGCCTCGTATCTCAGTTGCAAACTTCTCCAGCGACGCCGCGATTATCGCGAGGGTGGTTACGAAGCTAGCGTGCCGGTCGCGCTGTATGACTTGGTTGGATACAGGCGCGGCGGCGATGCCCAGCCTGTTGCATACCATGGTTTCGACATTGGGCGGAGCTGTTGCGTGAGTGCCGACAGGGCCGGATATTTTGCCGACGGCGATCTCGGCTCTGGCGTTTTGCAGCCGCTTCCTGTTGCGGCGCATTTCGTCCCACCACAAGGCGAGTTTTAGGCCTAATGTTACGGGCTCGGCATGAACTCCGTGTGTTCTGCCCATCATCAGGGTTCGCTTGTGTTCTATGGCCCGCGCGGACAGCGTTTCGATGCAGCGTTCGATCTCCGAAGCCAGCGCATCAGCGGCATCTACCAGCTGAAGGCTGGTCGCTGTGTCCCATATATCGCTGGTTGTCAGCCCCAGATGCAGCCAGCGACCTTCTGGCCCCAGCTGCTCCGTGACGGAGCGGAGAAACGCTGTCATGTCGTGGCGCGTAATTCGAAGTATCTCATCGAGGCGGTCGAGGTCGTACTGCGCGGAGCGCAGCTTCTCCATATCCTCGACGGGGATGACGCCCATCTCCGTCCATGCCTCGCACACCGCCAGCTCGATGCTCAGCCACTTGTCGTATTTGCTCTCATCCGACCAGATCTGCTTCATTCGCGGTCTGGCATATCTTTCGATCATAGTACGGTTATCACCTGCTTCGAGTATGTGTATTCCGAGAGATGTTACGCGATATTACGCCATGCTCATCGCTAATTCGCTCTTAGCGGTTTCTGAGACCGTCCCGATAGTCGTCGTATGCCTGCCTTATCTCGTCGTGTTGGCCGCCCAGTATCTGCGCCGCTAGGAAGGCGGCGTTTCGCGCGCCCCATTCTCCGACTGCAACGCACGCCACTGGGATTCCCGGCGGCATCTGAGCGATCGCGTACAGCGCGTCGATACCTTTGAGATCGCTCGATGGTATCGGCACGCCGATGATGGGCAGGGTAGTCCACGATGCCAGCACGCCGGGAAGTCCGGCAGACCCGCCCGCGCCGGCTATGATGACTTCGACTCCCCGATCCCGAGCGCTCATGCCGTATTCGCGCACTCTATCCGGTGTGCGATGCGCAGACATGACCTGAACTTCGTTATCTATTCCCAGCTGATCCAGCACCTCTATCGTGGCCGCCATTGCGGGACGATCGGAGGCGCTTCCCATTAGCACGCCTACGAGTGGCATATCGATTTCACCTCAGATATTTGCTGCTATATCGCGTCGGTAAGACGCATTGTCGAACTTTATACTTTCTGCCAGATCGTATGCGTTGTGTCTGGCGTTTTCCAGTGTCTTTCCGCTGGCAGAGGCTGTAAGAACTCTCCCGCCGGATGTGACGACTGCCGAGTTTCTCAGCGTCGTTCCCGCATGAAACACAGCCTTGTATTCGGGCATGTGTCTGTCTGACCGTACGCGGCGCGACTGCGGCAGGCCGGTTATCTCGAATCCGGTGTCGTAGCCACCCGGATAGCCTGCCGATGACATCACCACACCGACCCATGCATCGCCGGACCAGATGACTTCTTGCTCTTTTAACCTGCCGTCTGTGGTCGCCAGCGCGATGTCCAGCAAGTCGGTTTTCAGACGCGGCAAGACGACCTGCGCTTCGGGATCTCCCAGTCTGCAGTTGAACTCGAACACTTTCGGGCCTTGCGCGGTGACCATGATACCAGCGTACAGTATCCCCTGAAACGGACAGTTCATCTCTGCCATGCGCGCGGCGACGGGTTCCATTATCTGGTATCGGACTATGGATTCTAGCTCTGCGTTCCAGATCAGCGGAGGGCTGTAACTGCCCATACCGCCGGTGTTGGGGCCTGCGTCGCCGTCGAGGGCTCGCTTATAGTCGCATGCGGCTGTCATGTCCGATACATACTCGCCATCGACGAACGCGAAGACGCTGACTTCGGTTCCTGTCATCCACTCCTCGATCAATACCGTATCGCCAGCGGCTCCGAAGGCTCGATCCTCGAAAATCATACTCAGAGCGGCGAACGCGTCCGAGCGGGCAGGGGCCATGATTACACCCTTGCCAGCCGCCAACCCGTCCGCTTTGACGACTAGTGGCGCGCCAATCTCATCTGCATACCTTTCAGCGGTTTCCAAGCTGGTGAAAGAGCGCGAAGCCGCCGTTGGAACACCGGCGCTGGTCATCACCTGTTTGGCAAACCACTTGCTCGCTTCGATTCTCGCCGCCGCTGCTGTTGGCCCAAAGATTCTAAGCCCGGCTTCGTTGAATCTGTCCACTATTCCCGCGGCGAGAGGAGCCTCCGGGCCGACGATTGTAATATCGACCGCCTGATCGGTCGCCAGTTTTAGCAAGCCGTCGATATCCTCCGCATCTATAGGGGCGTTGACCCCCAGCGCAGCAGTTCCGGCGTTGCCCGGCGCGATTACTATGTCGGGACGGCGCGGGCTGGCAGCCAGTTTCCATGCAATCGCGTGCTCGCGGCCTCCGTTCCCGACGATGAGAACTTTCATTCCATCGAGCCTGGTCTTTCTGAGCTTGGTTCTTCGCTCATGCGAGCTACTCCCATTCTATCGTCCCCGGAGGTTTGCTGGTTATGTCATATACCACTCGGTTGACATCCGGCACTTCGTTCGAGATTCGGTTCGAGATTCGGGCGAGAACATCGTATGGAATGCGCGCCCAATCTGCGGTCATGGCGTCGTCGCTGGTAACGGCTCGTACTGCGATGACATGTCCGTATGTTCTGAAGTCTCCGGTTACGCCTACCGAGCGCGAGTCTGTCAGCACTGCAAAGCTCTGCCATGTATCTCGATACAGACCGTGGGCGTGTATCTCCTGCGAAACGATTCTGTCTGCGGCGCGAAGCGTCTCCAGCTTGTCGATCGTAACATCGCCGATGATCCTGATAGCCAACCCAGGGCCAGGGAACGGCTGTCTGAAAACCATATCCTCCGGCAGGCCGAGTTCGAGCCCTACATTGCGCGCCTCGTCTTTGAACAGGTATCTCAGCGGTTCGATCAGCTCCATGTTCATATGTTCGGGAAGCCCCCCGACATTGTGATGGGACTTTATCTTGGCGGATACTTCATCGCCTGCGACTTTGCTCTCGATGACATCGGGATAGAGGGTTCCTTGCGCAAGGAACTTGGCGTCTCCGAGCGAGGCTGCCTCGCTTTCGAAGATGCGTATGAACTCTTCGCCGATTATCTTGCGTTTGGATTCGGGGTCGGAGACACCGCGCAGGGCGCCCAAGAAATGTTCTGACGCATCCACATACCGCAGGTTCATCTCCATGTGCTGTTCGAAGGTCTCGCGCACCTGCTCCGCCTCATGATGCCTGAGCATGCCGTTGTTGACGAATATGCATGTTAGTCTGTCGCCGATAGCGCGATGTACCAAAGATGCCGCCACTGCCGAATCTACTCCGCCGGACAGGGCGCAGATCACTCGTCCGTCGCCAACCTGTTCGCGGATGGTCTGCACGGCTTCGGAGACGAAGTTATCGGGCGTCCATGTTCCGGAACATCCGCAGATTCCGTATAGGAAGTTCTCTATGAGCTTTCTGCCTATAGGGGTATGCACGACTTCGGGATGGAACTGGATGCCGAATCGGCCATCGCCGTCGCCAAGCGCGGCTATCGGGGAGTTGTTGGTGTGAGCCAGCGCATCGAACCCGGACGGAAGCTCTGCGATGTTGTCTGCGTGGCTCATCCAGACTTGCATCGAATCCGATATGCCCTCGAAAAGAGGGGAGTTCGGCTGAGTCAGGCCGAGCTCTGCATATCCGTATTCACGATGCGACGCCGGCGCGACTTTGCCGCCGAGTTGATGAACGAGTGCCTGCATCCCGTAGCATATACCAAGCACTGGCAAGCCGGATTCATATACCCATCCAGGGGCTAGGGGGGCGTTTTGTTCATAGACACTCGCAGGCCCACCTGAAAGAATCACTCCGCGTGGGGCTAGGTCTTCTATTGTTTCCCAAGCCACTGTATGAGGGATGAGTTCGCAATAGACTTTCGCCTCGCGTATTCTCCGCGCTATCAGTCTGGAATACTGAGAGCCGAAGTCGATGACGAGAATAGCCTCTTTCGGCGTGGAGTCTGCCCCTAGCGTCTCTGTCTGCCTATGATTTTCCATATGTGGAAACGCGGCCAGATTTTGACTGTCCATTTGTTGTGGGGCGGGCCGTTCCGTGTGATTCGGATTCGCAGGCATAAGATAGTCGCTTTTTAGGCTAACACCTGTGCTATATTTGGGTCAAATTGTATGGGGGCAACTCTTGGGCTGGCCCCTTGCCGACTCATTATACTTACATTGGGCAGCTCGAATCTCTGTATAATTATGGGAAAAGAAGCTCAGATAACCACATCCGTTCAGCGTACTGTTCGGATGCTGCGGGCCGGCGGCGTCGCGGCCGTTCCTACGGACACGCTCTACGGCGTTCTAGCGGACGCGCTGGACGACTCGGCAGTGGGCAAGGTCTTCGATGCCAAGACGCGCGCTGTATCGACCCCGCTTCCGATATTCATATCGAGCATAGATGATCTGTTTCGCTATGGGAGCCGCGTTCCGGAAGTCGCGTTTCGTCTTGCGAACGAGTTCTGGCCGGGTAAGCTGACGATAGTCGTTCCGAGATCGCCGCTCTTGTCATCGCTGGTATCGGGCGGGCTGGACACGATAGGTATGAGGATTCCCGATCATCCCGTGCCGCGCGCGATAGTTGCCTTGCTGCGTTCGCCAGTAACTGCGACGAGCGCTAATATCAGCGGGATGCCTTCGCTTACCTCCGGCGCTGATGTAGCCCGCGAGCTAGGGGAGCGTCTCGACATCGTTTTCGATGGAGGAGAACTGCAGCCATCCATGCCCTCCACGGTTATCGACACATCCAGCCAACCTCCACTGATACTCCGAGAAGGCGCGGTTGCCGTCTCTGATATAGAGAAAGTGGCAGGAACCGTCGTAGCCATGTAGAATCGGCAGTGCGAAGAATGTCTATTCGAGCATATATACAAGACTAATATATAATAACGGACGGTTATGACTCAGCACGGCCCGAATCTCATCGAATACTCCATAGCAGTCGATGCCGAGATGAAGCGAGTAGTTTCCGGGCGAGGTCTGACTTTGTATTCCATGATGGAACATCATCTTGGATGGGGTGACGACCTTTCAGCGTCCGATATGCCGGGCAGAATATCGCCCCGCCCTCGAAAGCTCGGCGCTGTCTGCCTATCTGTCTGCGACTCTCTCGGCGGCAACACAGATGCCGCGTCTTCATGCGCAGCTGCAATCGAACTCGTTCAAGGCTTCTGCGAGATTCATGACGATATACAAAATGGCAAAGTCGGCGGTGACGGGCGCGATTCGGTATGGTGGCGTTGGGGGCCTGCGCAGGCTATCAACGCCGGCGACGGTATGCACGCTCTGGCCCGCCTCGTGCTGCTCGGTCTCGATAGGCACGGATTGGACTCCGATACTATATTCGAATCTGTGAAGCTGCTCGACCGCGCAAGCCTAGTAACCTGCGAGGGGCGTTTCATGGATCTGGATGCGCAGGAGCGTCTCGATGTTACTTCGGATGCATATCTGCGGATGGCGGAGGCCAAGACCGGTTCGCTGTTCGCGTGCGCAATGGAATTCGGCGCGCTGACGGCAGGGGCGGATGACGAGCTTCGCGCTGTGTGCGCAGATGCTGGGCGCAGGCTGGGCATTTCCGTCCAAATATCACAGGATTTGGCCGAACTGGTGTCTTCGTCGGAGTGCGATGTTCAGCCTTCGGACTCTGTCATGAATAAAAAGAAACTGTATCCAGTCGTCAGGGCTTTCGAGATGGCGACACCCTCCGAGCGCAGAAGGCTAGGTGACTATTACTTCAAGCGTGTGATGCACCCAGACGATATTCGGGGGCTGGTCGAGATTATCGGCGATCTGGGAGCGATCGACGAGGCCGAAGCGAAGGTTCAGACGCTTCTCGATGAGGCTATCGGCTCTTTCGGAGATACATTCGCGGATGCGAGCGGGGTGGCTCATGTCGAGTCGCTCATGCGAATCGTGGTGGGCAAGGGGCGCTGATGCCGCCAATTCGCGCGAAGCGGAGCATCCGCGATATGGAGTTCGCTCCCGGCGCGCGCGTACTCGTCCGTGTCGATTACAATGTGCCGTTCGACAGAGACGGCGCCCATATCTCCGACGACAGCCGCATCGTAGAATCTCTGCCGACGATAGACTACCTTACTCAGCGTGGATGCAAAGTCATCCTATGCGCGCATCTTGGCAGGCCGAACGGTCGCCGAACGGAGTCGGACAGCCTCCAGCCGGTAGCAGAACGGTTGGCGAAACTCATCGGGCGTCCTGCGCCGATGGCCTCGGACTGCATTGGAGCGGATGCAGAGGCCGCCATCTCCCGGATGACGCCGGGTGATGTCATCCTGCTAGAAAACCTGAGATTTCATCCTGGAGAAGAGTCCAACGACCCTGCCTTTGCGAACGCGCTGGCGAACCTAGCAGACTGCTATATCGGTGAGGGATTTGGTGTGGCGCACAGGAGCCACGCCTCGACGGCTGGTGTAACCAAATATCTGCCCTCGGCGGCCGGCCTGCTGATGGCGCGGGAGATCGATGCGCTTGGTCGTGTAGTCGCCAACCCGAAGCGTCCGTGTGTAGCTGTTCTGGGTGGCGCTAAAGCCGAGGACAAGATGCCTGTTGTGGAAAACCTGTCTGGAATAACGGACAGATTCTTGCTGGGCGGTGTCGTAGCGTCTGCATTCATCGCAGCGTCACGGCATCGTTCTGGAGAATGGAGCAGAATCCTGCGCAGTTCGATAGAGGCAGGGTCCGAAGTGCGTCTGCCGCTGGATGTGGTGACTTCCTCCGTATTTGCCGAAAACGCAGATGCCCAGACAGTGACGGTAGAATCGATTGGACAGGGGCAGCATATTTTGGATATAGGGACGCAGACAGTCGATGCCTATATTAGGGCGCTGGCCGATGCCGAAACGGTGATATGGAATGGGCCGATGGGTGTGTTCGAGTGGGAAAGTTTCGCCGCCGGCACCAGCGCCATTGCCCAAGCTATTGCGAGTCTCGAAAACGCGCACACCGTCATTGGCGGCGGCTCGACCGCCGATGCTGTCAGATCGTTAGGGATCGAAAGCAGATTCTCGCATGTATCCACTGGCGGCGGCGCGACGCTGGAGTTTCTGTCCGGGAAGGAGCTGCCCGGCATTGCCGCGCTGGCCGATGCCTGAGAGTTTACGGGGCACGATATGATCGACTTTCCCTTTCTGGATGAAATATGCCAGCCAACAGACTCCAAGATAGTCCTATTGGTGGTAGATGGGCTGGGTGGTCTGCCTCATCCGATGACTGGCATGACGGAGCTGGAGTCGGCAGACACCCCTAATTTGGACGCCCTTGCCCGTAACAGCGCTTGTGGAGTAACGACGCCCGTCGCGTCCGGAATCACGCCGGGCAGTGGGCCAGGGCATCTCGCGCTGTTCGGATACGATCCTTTGAAATATGTTATTGGTCGGGGCGTCTTGGAGGCTCTGGGTATCGGAATCGAGCTTGCGTCAGGCGATGTAGCCGTGAGGTGTAACTTTGCCACCGTTGGTGATGACGGTCTGTTGATAGACAGGCGCGCAGGGCGAATTGCAACCAGTGAATCAGCCCCGCTGGTCGAACGGTTGTCGCAAATAGATGTCCCTGGCGTTCAGATCATAGTGCGTCCTGTGCAGGACTACCGCTTCGTCGTCGTATTTAGAGGTGACGAACTAGGCGCCGATGTGAGCGATACAGACCCACAGCGTGTGGGCGCAAAGACCCTCGCGCCGGCTGCTCGCGCAGAGAGCGGGGCGAGAACGGCTCGTTTCGCCTCCGCATTCGTCGAAGCGGCGCAAGATCTGCTCTCGTCGCGTGAGACGGCCAACACTGTGCTGATGCGAGGGTTTTCAGTACTCCCAGAGTGGCCCAACTTTGGTGAGAGCTATCGCCTGACGCCCGCGGCTGTCGCGGCGTATCCTATGTATCGAGGTTTGGCGAATCTGGTGGGTATGAAGGTCTTATCTACTGGGAGAGACTTCGATGCCGAGCTCGATACGCTGCGCGCGCATCTTTCCGAATACGACTTCTTCTTCATCCACTACAAGCCTGCCGACGCCGCTGGCGAGGATGGCGACTTCGACGGCAAGGTAAAGTGCTTGGAATATCTGGATTGCCAGATACCAGCTTTGCTAGAACTCGGAGCCGATGTGGTCGCAATCGCGGGCGATCATTCCACGCCTTCGATAATGGCCGCGCATAGTTGGCATCCGGTTCCTCTGATGATACATGCCTTACAAAACACGCTTGGGAGCGGGGCAGATGTTTTCAGCGAACGCGCCTGCAGGCAGGGTTTGCTAGGCAGCATACCCGCAACCACGCTGATGATGCAGCTGATGGCATACGCTGGCAAGCTGGCGAAGTTCGGCGCGTGAGTTTTGTTCTATAGAATGCGGGGCAATGTGTAGCAATCTTCCCAACGAGCGATAGCGAAAATATGCCAAGAGGAGAAATCATACCCTTGCCGACAGCGCCTTTGTCGATAATGCCTACAATCGTCGGAAACTGGAAGATGAGTGTCACTCCCGCATCTGCTGAAGCGCTTGCGGGTGAGATACGCGCTATATTGGATGCCGGGGACAGCGTGGGCTGTGTTCGAGCGGTGGTCTGCCCGCCGTATGTCTCGTTGGAGACAGTTGCGCGGACCCTCGCTGGCTCCGATGTCGCTGTTGGCGCGCAGAATCTGCATCCAGAGCCGGAAGGAGCGTTTACCGGCGAAATCTCGCCGCAGATGGTGCGGGAGTTTGCAGACTTCGTAATCATCGGCCATTCCGAGAGACGCGCGCATTTCAGCGAGTCGGACGACTTCATCGCCCGAAAGGTTCGCGCCGCGTTCGATGTCGGGCTGAAGCCGATTCTATGCGTAGGGGAGTCCATATCGGAGCGTAGGGCGGGCGATGCGGAGAGGTTCGTATCCGAGCAGCTGCTCGCGGGGCTCTCCAATCTCGACGATCTATCCGAATTACTCGTCGCCTACGAACCTGTCTGGGCGATAGGAACGGGAGAGACCGCAACCCCCGAAATCGCCCAGGAGATGATCGGCGCGCTGCGTTTCGCAGTTAGAGATAGCTTTGGTGGCGACTTTGCAGACACGATTCCGTTTCTGTACGGCGGCAGCGTGAACGCGGGCAATGTGGCAGAGCTGGTCATCCAAGACGACATCGACGGCGCGCTCGTTGGCGGCGCGAGCCTAGCCGCTCATTCGTTCTGCGCCATCGTGCAAAATGCAGCCAAATCCACGCATCGCGCCTAGACGGAATCACCCTTCCAGCGGCCTTCTGGACCCGAAGCGCCGCGCTATCCTTGCTATGCGACGATATACGAGAGCTAGCGTGTGAATAGCAAGGGAGATCGCTTGCTGGCAATTGTCGGGCCAACTGCCGTAGGGAAGACGGAGCTTGCGTTGCGTCTGGCAGACTATGCGCGCGTAGAAATCGTCAGCGCGGATAGCCGACAGGTTTATAAATATATGGATATAGGCACGGCAAAGCCGACTGCATTCGAACTGTCCAGCGTCCGACACCATCTGGTCGATCTAATCAATCCGGACGAAGAGTTTGGCCTTGCGCAATTCCTAGACGCAGCCAAATCCGCAATGGATTCGGTACGCCTCGAGGGAGCGTTTCCCGTCGTCGTCGGAGGAACAGGGCAGTACATATGGGCGTTGCTGGAGGGGTGGAATGTCCCTAGGGTCGCGCCGGATCATGATTTGCGACGCCGACTGAATGAGCAGTTGAATACGGATGGAATCGCCTCACTGGTCAGCCTGCTTGGGGAACTCGACCCGCAAGCGTCGAGCAGAGTGGATTTGGGCAACCCTCGTCGTATCATTAGAGCCATCGAAGTGGCAGCCGCAGGGGAGACGAGCGGTTCTCGCCCACGACGAACACCGCCATCGTTCCAAACCCGTATAATAGGGTTGACTATGGAAAGACCGCCGCTGTATCAGCGAATCGACCAGCGAGTCGATCGAATGATGCAAGCAGGATTCTTGCGGGAAGTGCGGTCCCTGCTGGACATGGGCTTCAGCGTTATGCTGCCGTCGATGTCCAGCGTCGGTTATGGGGAGCTCGCCGATCACCTTATCGGAGAGATCGAACTTTCGGCAGCAGTACACAAGATCAAAATGAGAACACACCGGCTGGCTCGCAGGCAGTCGGCATGGTTCAAGTCGAGCGATTCCCGCATCCACTGGTACGATTCGTCAGATTTTTCAGCGGCGTTGGAAGACGGTATCCGTTGGATAGACGAAAGCTGCGAATCCGTAAACGTGTAACGAGAAATACATTTATTTATATATAGATAAGATGAGGGAGGTATGGGTTGAGATTTGCAAAGCTGCACGGAGCGGGGAACGATTATATATATATCGATGCGCGCAAGCTGGATCGAGACTGGCCCGAGGTGGCGCGCCGAGTTAGCGACAGGCATTTCGGCATCGGCTCAGACGGTCTCATATTGCTCATGGATTCGGATGACGCTGATGCCAGAATGAAGATGTTCAACGCCGACGGTTCGGAAGGAATGATGTGTGGCAACGGAATACGCTGTTTTATCCGTTTCGGTTTGGATAATAATGCGCTACATACTGAGAAAACAGAGTTCGATATACACACTGCTTCTGGGATGCTGAATGTCCGCCCGATCTGGAAAAACGGAGTCATGGAACGGGCGTCGGTTAGTATGGGCGTTCCGGAATTGTTCCCCTCTGCGATACCAGTCCGCGTTCCCGGAGACATAGACAGGGTGTTGAACTTCCCGCTAACGATCGATTCCACTGAACTTCTGGTCAACTGCGTTTCGATGGGCAACCCCCATGCGGTAGTGTTCATGGATGCTCCTGTGGATGAGTACCCGTTGACGAGTCTGGGGCCGAAGGTAGAACATCACCCGATGTTCCCGGAGCGGATAAACTTCGAGGTGGTAAATGTATTGGCGCGAGATCGTATAAAAGTCCGAGTCTGGGAGCGAGGTTCTGGCATAACTCTGGCGTGCGGAACCGGCGCCTGCGCAGCCGTCGCAGTGGCAAGAATCCATGATTTGGTGGATGACGATGTCATAGTGGATCTGCCCGGTGGGGAGCTTCGCGTGTTCTGGCCAGGCCATGGACAGGTGATACTCGAAGGCCCGGTCACACATGTATTCGAAGGCGAATGGCCTGATAATTAGCGATATATATGCTTTATCAGTAAATTAGCTGTTGTTATTTGCTGTAAATATTGCATATATCCGCTATGTCACATATGTTTTGTCTTGGTCGATTCTGTACGATCAGACCATTTGGGCACCTCTTACAACTCGTGTTAGCCGAAAACCGTTCTTTACCTAAGTGGTAACTTGGCATAACATATAGATATCTTCCTCGAATCAGTTCGGAGCCGTCATGCAGTTTGCCAACCGTGTAAAGAAAATACCGCCATATCTATTCGTGGAGATAAGTCGGAAGATCGCCCGTAAGCGTGAGGAGGGAATCGAGGTAATCTCGTTCGGAATCGGAGACCCTGACCTAGAGACACCAACGCCGGTTGTAGATAGTCTTAGAGACACCGCCGGAGATCTGCCCAATCATCGCTATCCAGAGTCAGAGGGTCTGCCGGAGTTTCGACAGGCCACAGCTGATTGGTATGCGAAGAGATTCGGCGTATCGCTCGACCCATCTAGCGAGGTAATCTCGCTTATCGGCGCAAAAGAGGGTATCGGACACGCCGCGCTATGTTTCATAGAGCCCGGCGACATTGCACTGGTACCCGACCCCGGCTATCCAGTCTATTCGGTTGGCACATGGTTCGCAGGGGGGGAGTGTCACTGGATGCCGCTAAAAGAGGAGAACGGCTGGCTGCCAGACCTCGAATCCATCCCTGACGATGTGGCGCGACGCGCTAAAGTGATGTGGCTGAACTATCCGAACAATCCCACGGGAGCAATCGCAAGCATAGATTACTTCCAGAAAGTAGTCGAATTCGCCAAAGCATACGAAATCGCCATCCTCCACGATGCCTGCTATACGGATGTTACATTTGACGGATACCGCCATCCATCCTTTCTGCAGACACCGGGCGCCATGGATGTCGGCATGGAGTTTCATTCGCTGTCCAAGACCTATAACATGACCGGCTGGCGATTGGGAATGGCAGTTGGCAACGCGGACATGATAAACGCTCTGCTAATAGTGAAATCGAACTTGGATTCAGGCGTCCCGCAGGCAATCCAGTATATGGGAATCGAAGCGCTGAACACTTCGGATTCGTGGATAGACGAGCGCAACGCCGTCTATCAGCGGCGTAGGGATAAGGTGCTGTCGGTTCTCTCTGAGATAGGTTTGGATGTGGACCCGCCAAGAGCGAGCTTGTATGTATGGGCTAGGGTTCCTGAAGGATTTACCAGCGGGGACTTTGCCGAACAGCTGCTCGAGCAGTGTGACATCGTAGTAACGCCCGGCGCCAGCTACGGAGAATACGGCGAGGGGTACATCCGCTTTTCACTGACGATCCATGACGATCTACTGGAAGAAGGGCTCAGACGTTTGGCTACTTGGACTCTGAACCGATAGCCCATGAAGGCGATTTTCAGGTTTCAGGAGGCATCGAAATAGCCGCAAAACTCAAAACTACTAGGCAGAAGATCGAGCGCGCGCTTCTTATCGGCGTTGCGTTGAAGAGGAAACGCTCTCTGTGGAATCCACAAGACTCCCTGGACGAACTCGCCGAGCTTGCTAGGGCTGCCGGCGCCGTCGTGGTCGGACGCATATTCCAGCGCTTGGATAGACCTACACAGATGTATGTCGGCAAGGGCAAGCTCGAAGAGCTGAAGCAGACCTGCGAGAGCATGTCAGCCGAAACCGTCATCTGCGACGATGAGCTGACACCAACACAGCAGAGAAACCTCGAAAGTGCGCTCGGAGGCCTCAAAGTCATCGACCGTACTGCGCTGATATTGGATGTGTTCGCCAGGCGGGCGCGTACACGAGAAGGACGTTTGCAGGTCGAGCTTGCCCAGCATGAATACCTGTTGCCAAGACTTGCTGGACAGTGGACACACCTAGAGCGTCTGGGAGGCGGAATCGGGACTCGTGGGCCGGGTGAGACGCAGATAGAGACGGACAGGCGTCTTGCCAGAGGCCGAATACAGAAGCTGAAAACCGAACTCGAAGGAGTCCGCCGGCATCGTAAGCGGCATCGTTCGAAGCGAACATCCAGCCGCGTGCCAGTGGTGTCGTTGGTGGGATATACGAACGCAGGCAAGAGCACACTCTTGAACCGCCTGAGCAAGGCCGGTGTTAGGGCCGAGAATCTGATGTTTTCTACGCTCGATCCGGTAACACGGAGACTGCGTTTGCCTTCGGGCGCGCCTGCTCTGATTACGGACACAGTTGGGTTCATCCATAAATTGCCAACGACGCTGGTTGCGTCTTTCCGTGCGACACTGGAGGAGATCGCAGAGTCCACGCTTATCCTGCACATTGTCGATGCGACGCACAAAAACGCGCAGGAGCAGATAGGCGTGGTCGAATCCATCCTCGAAGATCTGGGGATGGGAGATGTTCCAATAGTGACAGTCCTGAATAAATCGGACATGCTGACCGATACTGCGGCTCTGCAATGGCAAGGGCGAGATCTATCCATGGCGGCCAAGTCCGGAGTCGATGGCGATGTGTGGATTTCCGCTCTGGCTGGAGATGGCATCGAAGAGCTGCTGGAACTCGTGGAATCGATTCTGGACACATACGATGAAAATACAGACTCCGCAGATTTGCCGAACCATCCCAAAACGGTTGCCGAGCGGTTGTCATAGGCGGCCAGATCGTTCGGAAGTGTGTCTGCAAGAGGACTAACAGGGGAAATGGCGCCTAGGTTCGTTGGTTCGCACTATAATTGTTATGTAAAGTAACTATTGCGTTGGCCGCTATTTTCGCAGTTACTTTACATAATGTATCTTTCGATACAGTTCTTTGCTCCTTAGCTTGCCGCCGACGGATGAGCGCGGATTTTGCGCCTAAACCCACATCCCTTAGCCCAGTCCGATTCTGAGCGTCCCGGATTGTATGAGCGCGGACATTAGGTTTCGGTAAAAGCTGCCGCGCGGTTCGTTCGAGGCTATGGAGATATTCAGCGATTCGGTATTCGCGCTTGGCCATGATCCGTCCGAGTCAGTAAGTGCGACGACCAGCCTCTGTCCGAGGCCGTATGACGCCGCGCCCAAGATCGCCCATGCGCGCCAGTCCTGTTGGTTGCCGCCATTGCCGGAGGATAGCGGCCATACGAAAACACATCCGTGCGCCGAATCGAGCGCCGCCGCCATGTCTTTGGGAACTAGGTCGCCTTCGAGCAGGTCGATGTTTACCAGCCGTGTTGGCAGTGACAATTCGTTTAGGATATCGAGAACTTCGACTCCAACTTCATCCATGTCCCCCAGCGTCAGAATTAGAACTGTTCTGGAGTCGTCTCCGCTGTTCGGTGGCGTATTGTAAGGCTCTGGCTCTTCTGTACCGACGGCGGCTCTGGAAGCAGGCTTCTTTTGCTCCACCACTTCGACAGGTTTTCTGCGGCCGATACTCACGATGCCCGAATGGTCGGATATGATACCCACGAACAGCCCGTTCATGCGGATCGTGTGCAGACATTCGGATGCCAGATCAGGGTGAACTCCGAAATCCCGTATCAGCGTGCTGGTTGCATAGACATCCTCCGGCATCCGCTTATTGGCATATAGCTCATAGAATCGTCTGAAAATCTCTGGGTAAAGCGCAGCCTGTTCTAAAGCGCCGGCTCTGTCTTCGGGGGCCCGAGACGCAGTTATAGACTCGCCTAGCTCTGTCAGGCTGATATAATCGTCTTTGTTGGTACCCGCTGTTAGGTTGTATTTGGAAGACGAATTCAATTTCTGAATGAAGGCGCTGCTGGTTACAGAAGTCCTCAGCTCTCTTGCTAGAAGGCTAGTCTCCACAGAGTGGCCGCTGTTGACATCCTGAATAGCCTGAGCGATTGGCAGAGCTTCCTCGATTAGATGTGTGGGATATGGTCGGTTTATTCGGGTTCTTTTCGCCATATAGAAATCCTTGAAATTTCTGAAACAAAGCTATCGATCATGAATATACAAGCTAGAATGTTCACAGAATTGTAAACCTGGTATGAATAGTTCGTCAATGTCTCGCAATATATTCGAGTTTTCAGAAAAATATCTCCAACTGTGAATTACGCGCTATTGCCTCGGAGTGATTCATTAGAGCGGCGCTGCGTTTGGGAGTTTGTCTGATCTGGATAATGTGAATTGGAGTTCACCCGAGGCCACACAATTCAGGACTTGCGGATTGTGCGGATTGTATAGAGGCCGAAAAATGCCGCGTTATCGTTATTAGCATTAGCGCTGTTTTCACAATGCTGTTTTCAGGCCCCGCGAGCCCGACACGAAGCGCCGTGATTACCTTCACTCTCGATAGATGCTAAAATACGGATCATGATTACCATAAATCCGACATATAAAACTTCCCGGTCTCTGCGAAACCTGATGACACCGCTGTGTCTTATCATGGTGGCTGCCCTATTCTGTATGGTGACTGCATGTCAGCGAACCACATCGGAGCAGACGGGAGATCCTCCTGCCAAGTCGTCCACGCCTCAGGATTCGACGCTGCTGCCCACCGATTCGGCGCCGTCCGCGCCTAAGGACCCGATGCTGTTACCCACTGCACTCCCCGACGCTCCTCCGGATGTGCCGGATGCGGTGCCGGAAGATCTCGCCTCGGCATGGGAGGTGTGGCAGCTGCTTAACGAACAGCATGTGGATCGCGCCAAACTCGAAGACGATGAATTCGAAGAGGGGGCGATACGCGGAATTATCCAGACTCTGGGAGACCCGCATACAGGTTATCTGCCTCCGGAAGCGTTTCAGATAGAAAACGAAGATCTGTACGGGTCGTTCGAGGGAATTGGCGCTCGTGTCGAGATGCGTCCGGATGGCAAGCTGTTCGTATCCTCCCCTATAGAGGGCGGCCCCGCCGAGCGAGCCGGTATCAGACCTGGAGATCTCGTGCTGGCAGTCAACGGAGAGAGCATCGAAGGGTTGAGCATTCTCGAGGCGGTGAATAAGATACGGGGCCCGAAAGGGACGGAAGTCTTGCTGCTAGTCAGGCATTTAGGCGATGTGGAAGACACGGAGATCGCCGTTGTGCGGGACACTATCCCGCTGGAAAGCGTGTTCGTTCGCAGCAGACCAGATGACAAATTCGGACATATTCGGATATCCACATTCTACGAGGACACTCCACAGAAGCTCTCCGATGCCGTTCGCGCTGTACTTGCGGACGGAGCCGAGGGGGTCATCCTCGATGTTAGAGACAACCCAGGCGGTACGCTGTCCAGTGTCGTGCAGGTGGTGGATATGTTTGTGGACGGCGGCATAGCGCTGTATCAGATGGATGGGGCCGGTCATAGATCCGAGCTGCCCCTAACCAGCCCTACCGAGTTCTCAGAAGTCCCGCTCGTGTTGCTGGCGAATGAGGGCAGCGCGAGCGCGTCCGAAATCCTGGCAGGTGCGCTTCAAGATTACGAGCGAGCTCCAGTTGTGGGCGCAACGACATACGGTAAAGGCAGTGTGAACATTCTGCGCCGGCTCAGTAACGGTGGTGGAATTACCATGACCATTGCTAAGTGGTACACGCCGTCGGGACGGCTGATAGAAGGGAACGGCATCGACCCCGATTATGATGTCACGGCGCGAGATCAGCAAAAGGCGGATACCAACCAGTTCGAAAAGGCCATCGAAGTGATGGAAAGTATTGCTGCCTCACCCTGACGCTGGGTGGAGAGAATTCAGGCGGAGAGAATGGCCCGTGGCTAAGAAAAATGGTAATGGCGGCGGCAGTGCGACGATTGTAGTCAACCGACGCGCGCGATTCGATTATGAAGTACTCGATCGGGTCGAGGCTGGACTCGTTCTGACTGGTACTGAAATCAAATCCATACGCGGTCGCATGGTCAGCCTGAGCGACGCATATGCTAGACCTCGTAGCGGCGAGGTATGGCTTCACAATCTGCACATCAATGAGTATGCCCCGGCCAGTCGGTACAATCACGATCCGAAACGCCCTCGCAAGCTGCTGCTGCACCGCGCTGAGATACAGAGGCTCATCCAACAGGTCAATCAGCGTGGTCTGACTCTCGTTCCTATGAGATTGTACATTCGTAACCATGTTGCCAAGGTCGAGCTTGCGGTTGCGAGGGGCAAAAAGAGTTTCGACAAGCGGCGCGCTCTAATCGAAAGAGAGCGGGAGCGAGAGGCACGGGCGGCAATCGGGTCGTTCAGAGGGGGCTGAATCGAGATCATCCTCACGATACCCAATAGACATAGTGGTCTGTTTACGAGATTATAGGATCGCTCCACTCGTCTCGTCTTACGGATTTTCCCCGCGCGTAGAAGACACTTGGGTGTTCCGCGCATGTCCCTGGGCACTGTTTGGGATGGGATGGATTTGGTTGTTCTCCTACTGAGATGACTGAGATATTGTAACTTGGGGCGTCTCACAGAATCGCTCCGGAATCTATAGTATCTTGCTGCAGTATCCTGCTGCGCGCGCAACGCGATTTCGTAATGGCACTGCATAGAGATTATGGGAATGGGGCAAAAGAAAACGGCAAAAGACGAAGATGGGTTTGTGCTGCCCCCTCAGTCTTCTGCCGTGTCGCAAGTTTCACAATGCGGTGATAGCTGGCGAGTTGCTAACTCACCCGCTTGATCTCGATGGTCTCGCCCGGCGCAACTGCGACTCGGCGGACATTGATACCCAGCTTGAGGAGCCAGTAGCCCAGCGTTGCCTTGCTGACTTCGAGCTGGTCGGCAGTAGCGGAGAGCCCCAGCTCTGTCACCATCTCAGGCAGAATCTTCTCCAGCGGCTGATGGAATCTCTCTTCGACGGCGATCATTTTCTTCGTCTTGCGGGTCATCTTCGGTAACCTCCCTGCTCTGCGCTCGTTTAAGTTGGAATCATCCTAATATCCGCACCGAGATTATGTCAACGCATATTTCAATACTTTTCCAGCATTTTCTCAAAGCATGAATTAAACCGAAATCACTCTGATATACACTGAAACTACAGTATCTATATTTAGAGTCGCTAATTTAGCGTTTCAATAAATAATTTATTAGAACCTTCTGCCCAGTTGAGAGAGAATCTGTGAGCGGGAATCATCTGCGCCGTGCCTTCTGCGCCGTGCCTGATGATGCGCTCGTTGTGTTTGTGTGATACCGTTTGGGAAGTGTGAATCTGATGAGGTAAGTGGGATAGGAGGTACGAGTTAAAGTGCGGAATCGCGTTGTGGATTCGATACGGCGCAATCACTCGTTGGAACATGCCACCGTAAGCGTGCTGCTAGGTCGTGGATCGCCTACGCCGCTCGGTGGATATTCTCTTGCCTCGGGATTTATCCTATGGTCTAGGGAGTCTGAGAGCGAAGTCGCAGACGCCGTGGCAGAAGCCTTGAATCTTCTGAACGACGGCCGATCGGAGTTGGCGGTCTCCCCTTACTGCGGCACGAACCTCGCTGTCGGTCTCGTTTTGGGCGTTGCTGCTGCCAAGCTAATAATCTCACGCAGGCAGGAGAGCGGTTGGCGAGCCCGCTTAGGCGGCGCGACGGTTGGGTTTCTTGCCGCTAGAGCCGTAAGTCGCCCGGTTGGCCGATTCATCCAACGGCGGATCACTACCCTAGCAGATGTGTCACCACTGGAGATCCAGTCGGTACGGACACTCGTCGGAAGCCCGCTGCGGGTGGTTTGGGTCAGTACTCGCAGTCGTTCCTGAAGTTTCTCAGACGCGGAGCGCAAGCCTGTGGAATTATGAGGGAATTTCGTTATCTATTCGTAAACTCCCCTTATTCATGTCCCTATTCGATAGTGGGTTGTGGGCCCTAGCCGTCCGATTTCGCGCTTTCATCCCTATCGCCGTTGGCGCCGCCCAAGAACGGGCTGAGCAGCTTGGTGAACTCCATTGGGAAGATGAACTTAGTGCTAGGGCTCCTGCCGAGTTCTTTGAGTGTGTCGAAGTATTGCAGGCTCATCGTGTTGGAGTCGATCCCCTCAGCCGTGGAGTGGATACGGTCGAGAGCGGCGCTGAACCCCTCCGCGCGTAGGAGCGCGGCTTGCTGGTTGCCCTCGGCGCTGAGTATATCCGACTGTCTTTGCCCTTCTGCCCGCAGAATAGCAGCCTGCTTTTCGCCCTCGGCGACTGTGATAGCGGCCTGTCTCATTCCTTCGGCTTCTGTAACTGACGCGCGGCGCAGACGCTCTGCCGACATTTGCCGGTTCATCGCCTCCTGAATGTCTCGAGCTGGCTCTATCTCTCTGATCTCGACTTGTGTCACCTTGATGCCCCACCGCGCGGTTATCTCGTCGAGCTTGACGCGAAGTTCTTCGTTTATACGCTCCCGTTGTGAGAGAACATCATCGACGTTCATCTCACCAATCACCGCGCGCAGCGTGGTTGTTGCAATCCCCACGACTGCGCTGTAATAGTCCACCACTTCGAGCACTGCCCGCTCTGCCTGATCGTCCATTATGCGCATGTAAACTAGGAAGTCTATGTCGATGGGCGCGTTATCGAGCGTGATATTCGTCTGGCGCGGGATATCGAGAACCTCCTCGCGGAGATCTATGCTCTGTGTTACATGAAACGGCCAAAACAGAAACTGAAGCCCTGGCTGACGCATACCGGAATATTTACCCAGCGCGAAAATAGCCAGCCGTTCGTATTGCCGTACGACCTTGATATATGGAATCATTGCGGTATCCTCCCGATTTCCTCGATGCTGCTTTTTCGCATTACAGTTAGTGTAACACCATCGACTTCAGCCACGACGACGCTTTCTCCGGATTCGATGACCTCGCCCGAGTAGGACACGGCAGTCCAGAGCTCGCTTGCTACTTGTACGGTGCCTTTGGGGTCCAGAGATGTGCTGACCACCCCTACCTCGCCTATCAGTCTCGATGATGCAGACTCGACTCGAATGCCACGCGCCTTCCTAGAGAAATACCACAATCCTGCTAGGCTTCCCCCCATCACTGCCGCCGTTCCCGCGAGAACGCCTACCCCAACGCGGATATCTGGGGCTGGCAGACCGGGTATGCTGGAGTCTCCAAACAGCAGGAACCCGCCGAGTATGAAACATACTACGCCTGCAGCCCCGAACCCTCCCCATCCGGGAGCTTGCATCTCTACGAACATCAGCGCGAGGCCCCAGCAATGAGCGCAAGTCCAATCCAGTTCATGGGAAGATTTACTAGCCCAAGGAATGCAAGAATTAGCAGTCCGACACCCAGTACGCCTGCGACATAGCCGCCTGGGAGCAATAGCTCTACGATAATCAGCACGCCGCCGACTGCTAGAAGGATGAATACGATATGTGGACTGGCAACCCACCGGAGCAGCCGCTGCACTGGTGATGTCTCCAGTCTTTCGATTGTCATTCCTGTCGTAACGAGCGTCCTGCTGTAGCCGCCGACTTCGACCGTCATTCCATCGAGTTTGGCGATTAGATCCGGCAAGTCGATCGCGCGCAAATCTATGATACCCAGCTCCATCGCCTCTTCGTCGCTGTATGACGCGGCCCTGAATATGGTGTGTTCGAGCGCGTCGGAGTTGCGATTGCGTTGACTGGCAATTCCACGCAAAAGCGCGGCTGCATCTTGTGTTATTTTACTCTTTAGTGTTTCAGGAAGATTGTCTCCGCTCGAAGATACGGGAGATGCTGCTCCGATGTTCGTACCTGTGGACATAGCCGCAACATGGCTGGCAGCGACAATGAAGGTTCCTGCAGATGCGGCATGAGCTCCGCTGGGACTGACGAAGACGACGATTGGCAAGTTCGCGTCGAGTATCAGCCCGATCATCTCTCGCATTGCGTCGATCGACCCTCCCGGCGTGTCCAATTCGACGATGAGCAGCGGAGCGTTTCTGGATTCGGTTTCATCGATCCAATTCCTGAGCAATCTCACCGACACATCGTCGATGGGAGCTGCCAGCTGGCCTACGAAAGCTGGACCGCTTCCACTGCTCTGGGAATTAACGGTGCCGATCACTAGGATCGCCGCCGTAGATGCGACCAAGATTGCAGCGAGGACGCAACGAATCTTGCTGAATGTGAGCATAGGAACACCTCTCCAGCATGAGAAATCATACATGATCGTTCGGCTTCGGAAGCCGTTCGATCAGCTCCCTCTACTTTGGGATCAATTGTATATCAATTCGTCTGCGTTGGCAGAAGTTTGCGACCAGCTTAGCGAAGATACTCGGTGTCGCGATGATGAGGTGGTATGGGATATGAGGTGGTATGGATTTACCGTATATACACCAAAATTAACGGTAAATATATGTGTATAGCTTGGCGTGCGATTATCTGGCCATACACGAACTCGCATGCGGCGTTCCCGCGTGGGGCTAAAGAAAGACCGTGTGAGGCAACAGGGTATCGGATGCCTAGTTCTCTAGTTTTGCGACCTTGCAACCCATGGCCGCAAAGAATTCGTCGTCTATGCAGGCAACGGGGATAGCGGATTCGATGGCTGTGGCTGCGACGACCGCGCTCGGCATAGTTGCCGAGTCGTCGCAGTCTAACTCCCTCGCCATCTTCCCTGCCGCTCGTGCGATGCCGGCGTTCAGGTCGATGATCTCAGTCATGGAAGCCAGCGCTGTCAGCTGGATATCGGCTTTGCGGCTGGGGGTTTTTCGCACTAGCTCAGCGAGAGATGCCGTTGTCATTGCGGCGGAGACATCGCCGTTGGCGATGCGGTAAAGCCATTCGGAGCCTTGCCCGCCATTCCATAGACATTCCGCGACTGCTGTATCGAGTATCACTTTAACTGTTGTCATTATTTATCTCTCCCCTCTACCGTCATTGCTCTTATAGACTTTGACTCTCATATATGGGTTCTGGGTTCTGTTCCGGGACTCGTTAAGGAATGCACCTATTTAATCTGTTTATTCACCAACTCGAAACGACTATATTATGATTGAATGCCAAAGACTATTATAAATACATGCTATAGCCACTGAATGGATGAATTTCAATCAAAGCCGTAAACACATCCCCGGTATACAATCCGCTTATCGGTTGATGTGAAATCAGAAGCTGGAAGCCCTATCCAAGCCGTAAGAAATGCTCTTCCCTATCTATATTTTGGAACATGTATTGAAATTGAAGAACGTCAGGTTTTCTGTGTGCCGAAATCTGGATCGGTTCTCATCAGAGGTTGGTTGGATTTGGAGATTGCGGCTAGCCTTTCACTCGTCCCGACTCGGCGATATTTTTTGTAGGCAGTAAACCACGCCTTTCTTGCGCTGCCTACTTTCACCCTAGTCTCTGTGCGATGTGCCGAGCGAGAATAGCGCATCCACACACTCGCGCTGGGCATCGAAAATTGTGGAGACAGTGAGTTTGTCGTGAATGAATTTAGAAAACAGCTACACTGTAAGGGCAGCTGTTTTCTATGCCTCGTCACCACTGCGCCGCCATGTCATTGACTCGCTCGGCATCTTTAGCGGATTCGAGCACGATCGCGGCAGCTTCCTGCTGAGTGAGTTCCACGGGTGATCCGATAGGCTGCCGCTGCTGCATTGACAGATATTCGTCGTCCCAAACCGATCTAGGGGCTTGCTGGTCGATTCTTGGCGCTCTGGTATCATCCAATGCGTCGGTTAGCGCATCCTCTAATAACTTTCGCATTGGAACTTGCAGCTCCGCCGCTCTGGACTTGGCTGCCAGAAATATATCTTCTCGTATCTCTGCAAATAGTCGCCTAGTCGTCTCTCGAGACATCGATCCCCCCTCATCGCTATGAACCAATTGATATATCAATAATTGCATATTAGCATATTTCCCGCATGTGCGCAAATATATATAGCTGTCCATATTATTATAGAATAGCTGTGGTAGGGTGATTATATATTAGTAAGCAGTGTGTCGTGATGCTGAAAGGGGTTTTTATATATATATGCATTCGCATATGCTGGTTCCGAGTACAATATATGGAAGTTTTTAGGTACAATGCATCCTATGAAAATCCTGATAGCCCCACAATCTTTCAAGGGAAGCATATCCGCGCTCGATGCAGCGCGCGCCATCGAGGACGGTGTCCTGAGTATTCTGCCAGATGCGGAAACCGTGCTCTCTCCGGTTGCGGATGGCGGAGATGGGACGCTGGAAACTCTGATCGAAGGTTCCGGAGGGGAAATTAGGTCTGTAGAGGTTACTGGGCCGCTGGGTGAACGCAGAGTCGCCGAGTGGGGCGCGATGGGTGATGGCGAGACCGCCGTGATCGAAATGGCGCGTACATCGGGTCTTGCCCTAGTTCCGTTGGAACTCAGAAACCCACTGACTACCACTACTTACGGATTGGGCGAGGCTGTCTTGGCCGCGCTCGATGACGGATTCAAGAGATTCATCGTCGGAATCGGCGGAAGCGCCACGAATGACGCAGGCGCGGGAATGGCGCAGGCGCTCGGCGCGTACTTGCTGGATGCTGATGGGCGTAGCCTTCCGTCGGGCGGCGGCGCGCTTGCGAAGCTGCACAGCATCGATCTATCGAGAATCCCTACCCTGCTCAGAGAGTGCTCGTTCATGGTGGCATGTGATGTCACCAACCCGTTGACCGGCCCGGAAGGCGCATCCGCCATATATGGCCCGCAGAAGGGCGCGACTCCGGATACGGTGCAGATTCTGGATGACGCGCTCGGCAACTTCGCAGAGGTAGTTCGGCGCGATCTGAATATAGACATCGAGTATATGCAGGGATCGGGGGCTGCAGGCGGACTTGGTGGCGGAATGGTCGCATTCTTAGGCGCGGAACTTAGGCGCGGAGTGGATATCGTTCTGGATATCGTGGATATAGAGCGATCTCTCGACGGTGTAGAGTTGGTCATAACCGGCGAAGGCGCGCTGGATTATCAGACTGTGTACAACAAAGCCCCTGTCGGCGTAGCCCAGCGCGCGGCACAAAGAGGCATTCCCGTTATCGCCATCACCGGAATGCTCGGCGACCGTTTCGAGTTGGTCTTCGAGCATGGTATATCAGCGGCGGTGGCGATTCCGAACGGCCCGATGACTTTGGAGGAGGCGTCCGAACGCGCATACGAGCTGATCGCCGAATCCGTGCGAGGAGTTTTGCGAATGATGCGCGTTGGCGCGCAGGTTTTCGGCTGAAGTTTGCCGCTCTGCGCCCTACCCCTCTCTTGTTCACGCTAGCCATAGCAGCCGCGCCCTGCCCTATTATATTGCGCCGCTTAGCCGATAAGCACCATGTGGACTTCGCCGGGGCCGTGTACGCCTGTTATCAAGGTGTATTCGATGTCGGCTGAACGGCTGGGGCCTGTTATCAGGTTCATGTAACTTCCGAGTTCGCCGCTCGTGAAGGAGCTTCGTCTGAGTGTGAACAGCTCGTCCAAGCTCGGCAGCACTTGCCCGCGTTCGACCAGCGCGATATGCACCGGCGGCAGTAGAGATACCAACCTGCTGGCGCCTGCGCGAGATAGTATGACGCATGTGCCGGTTTCGGCTATGGCGTAGTCAACGCCGGTGATGCCGAGTTCAGACGCGGCCATTATCGCCCGCAGTTCGGCGCGTCTGTTCTCGATATCATCCGCATTCGCCGAAGCCGCGTCTGTCGAAGTATCTAGCGTCACCGCCACCGATTCGATACCTGTCCTCGCGAATGGGTCTGCGCTCAAGGCTTCCCGTACTGCGGGATGAAGCGAATGCACGACTGAGCGCGCTTCTATTTCGCGGGCGACTTCGAGGATGTAATCCCCTGCCGCGCCTGTGTCGGGAACGCGCGCGACTTTCCAGCCTGACGCCTCCGCGCTGCGTGCCACTATATCCAGCAGGTTATCTGCGCTACGAGATACGAGTTCGTTTACACGCGCCGCGCGCTGCGCAAGATCGGAGGACGCTCCGATCGCCGAAGGCGGCTCCGACAGTGGGGCCTTCGGGATGTCGGTTCGACCGAGCGCCTCGCTGATGGAGCGCAGGAACTGTTCTCGGCTGCTCATTCTTTCTTCGTGTCTTTCCAGCGCGATCTGAACGGACGGGTTACCTTCGGCAGTTCGCGGTGATCCGTCCATCCGGACAGCGGGCCCGGCGGGCTCGATTTCGGAGACAAGCGCGAGAACGCCGATTGCCCCAGCCGAGCGGCAAGATTGGCGGAGCGCGCGGCTCCATCCGAAGACATCGAGGCACGCCATGCGCGCATCGCGCCGCTCTCCGTCGCGGAGGCAGACTTCTCTTCGGGGTATCTGTCCCCCTGATTCAGCTCCTTACGGAGATACAGCAGCATTCTCGGCAGATCGATTCGGACGGGACATGCCTCTTTGCACGCTCCGCAGAGAGTCGATGCGAATGGTAAATCTTTGGCGTCGGACAGCCCCGTTAGCATGGGTGACACGATAGCGCCTATTGGCCCCGGATATACCCAGCCATAGGAATGGCCGCCGACTTTCCGATATACGGGGCAGGCGTTCAGACACGCGCCGCATCGGAGGCAGTACAGTGCCTCTCGCAGATCTGGGTCTGCCAGTATGCGCGATCGTCCGTTGTCCACTATTACCAGATGGAACTCTTCAGGCCCGTCTTCTTCGTCCGTTCGCCGCGCCCCAGTTACTGTCGTTACATAGCTCGACAGCATCTGCCCTGTGGCGGATCGTATCAGCAGCCGCAAGAACATTCCCAGATCTTCTAGGGATGGGATGACTTTCTCCATGCCGGATATGGCAATGTGAACCTTGGGCATGGAGGAAACCATGCGGCCATTGCCTTCGTTGGTGACGAGCGCGACGGTTCCAGTTTCCGCTACGAGGAAGTTGGCGCCAGATATTCCCATTCCGGCAGTAAGGAACTTCTCCCTCAGCCGGTCTCGCGCTATGCGTGTGAGGTCGCCTATGTCGTCCGACTGCGGAGATCCGAGCCGTTCGCTGAACAGCTTCGATACATCGTCGCGGGATTTGTGGATGGCAGGGGCTATTATATGAAAGGGCGTGTCTCCGGCGAGCTGCACGATGTATTCGCCAAGATCGGTCTCGACTGGCTCGATTCCTTCGGACTCTAGCCGCTCGTTGAGTCCCATCTCCTCGGACAGCATCGATTTGCTTTTGATTGCCATATCGACGCCGTGTTCTGCGGCCACCGATACTACATAGTCGGATGCGGCCTGAGCGTCTTTGGCGAAATACACTCGTCCGCCGGCTCGTTCTACATTGCGCGCCAGCAAATCCAGATAGTAGTCCAGGTTTTCGATGACATGCGCTTTTATCTCACTCCCGCGCTCCCGCATCTCTTCCCAATCCGATGTTGCGGATGCCGCGCTGATTCGCGCGCTGTGGAATCCCGAATACAGCCCGGCTAGATTTTGCTGTATGCCGTCGTCGTCGAGCGCGGACGCGGATGCTTGTCTGAAATTGGCGGTGGTAGCTTTCAATGGCTAATCTTCTCCAATGGATTCTGCTAGAAGCTCCGCAACATGCGCGGCGCGAACTGCGCTGCCCCTCTTTCGCAATCCACCTTCGATATGCATTAGGCAGCTGGCATCGCAGGCGGTGACGGTCTGCGCGCCGCTCTGCTCTATTTTGTCGAGCTTGTCTGCCAGCATCGCTCCGGATATGTTGGGATATTTGACTGAGAAGGTTCCGCCGAAACCGCAGCATACCTCCGCCTGCTCCAGATCGACGAGCTGCGCGCCCTTTATCATGCTCAGCAGTGACTTGGGTTGGGAGTCAACGCCGAGTTCACGCTTCGTATGGCAGGCTTCGTGAAATGCGATAGCTGTCGCTGTTTCGTATGGCTTGCTGAATAGTGTCGTATCGGTGTCTAGGGACAGGTTCTGCTCGACGAACTCAGTCAGTTCATAGACTTTTGGCGCGAGTCTGGCCGCGCGAGTTCGATTCACCGGATCATCGGCGAACAGCTCCGTATAGTAGTTGCGAATCATAGCCGTGCATGACCCAGACGGCAGAATGACTGGAACAGAGCCATCGAACTGATTCAGCAGTCTCCGCGCGATGGGGCGAGCCTCATCCCAGTATCCCGAGTTGAAAGCAGGCTGGCCGCAACAAGTCTGGTTGGAGTCGAAGTTCACATCGAAGCCGAGCGCGTCGAGAATGCGATAGGTGGCGACTCCGACTTCCGGGAATATGTTATCGACAACGCAGGTTACGAACAGCTCTACTCGCTGGCGCGCGCGGTTATTTCCCCTCATCGGTCTTGCCTGAATCGGTCTTGCTGCGCTTGTCCCTCATAGAACCAGACCTCTTACGATGAATCCAGCCAGCCATGCAGTCATAAACACTCCGCCCGATGCGAACAGGCTACCTTCTGTCTCCGGTTTGGCCGTGCCGTGCATGGCTAGATAGAAGCCGAACAGGCTCAACCCTATCGCCACGAGCAGAACCGAGACGAAAGTTACACCGAGCGCGAAGCCGATAACCAGCCCAATGACCCCCCAAGTTATCCACGAATCCAAGTGTTCGAGAATAGGAGCCACTGGGGATTCAGCGATAGTCGATCGAATACGGACAAGCATATCTTTCACCGAGACTTTGGAATTGGTCTAGTTTGGAATCGTCTGAAGATCTGATCTGAGAAAAGGATACACTCGAAAACTGTGTGTTGCAAACATATCGCTGCAATCTGGTTTGTCGTATCGGTGTTGGTGCAATACACTGTTTTGCATCGTAAGTCGGAATTGCGGAGCAGGAGGGACGGCGTGATCACAGGTTTCAATCACTCAGGGTTTGTGGTGAAGGATATAGATACAATGGTCGCGTTCTATCGCGATACGCTTGGGCTGACTGTGATGCGGGAGGTGGATAGCGTCGCGCCCCCGGAGGGAGACCACACCGGCATACCCGGAGCGCACCGAACGCTTGTCTTCGTCGGCAAGCCGGACGGCGAACACGCGCTGGAGCTGGTGCATTTCATAGAGCCGCCCAGTCCGGAGGGGCATCTCGACCGTCATCAGCTAGGCGCTGCGCACATCTGTTTTAATGTAACTGACCTCGCGGCGTTGGCATCCGAGCTGGAGGCGAAGGGCATCAGGTTCATAACTGCGCCGATCTTCCATGACATGCCTGACGGAAAGCGGCGCGGCATCTGCTATATACAGGATCCGGAGGGCAACTATGTGGAGTTCATACAGCCACCGGCGTAGCGTGAGACGGGTTAGCCTTGTCTATGGGCGCCTCTCTCTCTATATGGCGATATATGGCGCTGTTTACTTGCACCATGTAGGAGAGTCCGGCCCCGGCCAGATTTCGGTGACGATCTTCGCCATGCGTTCGCTGCGGGCCTGGATGAAGTCTTCGTTCCACTCCTCGTCCTGGGATTCGGACAGCAATCGGTCATTGATGAGCAAGACACTGTGCTTTCTGAGTGTCTCGCGCTTCTCCTCCCAAGCGGCGTTCTTCAATGCTGAGTTTAGCCCTCCGCGAACCAGCGTCAGATTGCCGATGGTGTGAACGAGTCTGTTACGGTCGTTAGTCGCCTCTTGTATTTCGATGCCATTGGGCAGTGGGTTGGGCAGCGGCCAATTCGTTTCCCAGCTCTGTGGCATCACATGTTCGATTGTCAGATTCTTCGGAACATCGTTCTGCTCTGCCATCGAAGTTTTACGAAGACGCTCTTCGATACCTTCGAGTACGAGCCTGAGCCTTCCCCGTGTTAGCAGTTTGTAGAGTGGCGAGTTCCTCAGCGAGTCGCGGATAGCCGTATCGTCAGGCCATATATCAGCTTCGGCTGTCCGTTCCCTCAAGAAGTCAATGATGATGCGATCTGAATCGTCCTGCCCCTTCTCTCGTAGCTCTCCTAATAGGCTTAGGATTATTCTGCTGATGCTCCTCGCTCCTTTCCGGCATACCATTCTTCTGATAAGGTAGCTCTCCAGTGCTTGCAAGGACTTGTTTCGCTTTTCGTCTGGTAACGACAGCAAAAACAACAGAGCCGGGGTGATGGCATCTATTTTCATCACGCCATTGCGGTAATGAAACATATCTTCAATGGGGTTTCGTGACGACCCGTTCTCGAAATTGTGATAATTTCCCAGGTCGCGTTTGACTTCTGACATTATGTCGGCAATATCAGACCCCTCGGCATGAGATCTGAACCTATTGAAGACCCTGATGGCAGAGACTTCGGATGCGGTTCGCATCTCGAGCCAGTAGTCGAGCAGCATATCTATGCGAGGTCTATATAAGCGTCCCTGCTCTATCTGACGACGCCACCAGTCGCTGTCTAGGTCGCCCCATATGTCGCTATTACCGCTGATACTGCTAACTTTGGACATGACATAGTTCTTTATGAGTTCTGATTGCAATAGAGGTGTACCGCGCGCGTTCAGAGTCTCGAATATGACATGGGGATCGTCATCTGCATCTAGGTCTATGACCACCATCTGGAGCATGCCGGTTACTGCGGTTTCGAGCGCTTTTATGCGACCAGAGCGGGCATCAGCGTCTGGTTCGGATTCTATCCACTCTCTCGCCTGCAACTGAAAGAATTCGTGAGCCTGAACGATCAGGGAGTCTTCGAAATCTTCGGTTGCCAGCCCGTTGTCCATAGCGTGTCTGAATGCTTCCCTGTCCCCTCTCGTAGGCCATAGTTTGAAGATGTGATCTTCTTCCGATACGAAGTCTTTATCGTTAGTGACATATCGCGACAGTCGTCTCGATTCCTGTCTCAGCTCCAGCTCCTCGTACACATACTGGACGGCATCGAGCAAGAGTTGAAGCGTGGTAATTCTCTGCTGACCATCTATCACTTGGCGCCGGTCGATGTCTTTCAATGCGGTGGGTATTTGCTGGACGACTATGGCGCCAAGAAAGTGATGTGTGGTGTTCTGCTCTGCTTTGACGCTGTCGCATCCGGATCGTTCGAGTTCCTCTATGTAGCTTTCAGCTGTGTTGCGTACATCCTCCCAAAGCGGCTCCCACTGTTCTTCCTGTTTCCAAGTATAGCGTCGCTGAAACTCCGGAACGATGTACCGGATGTCTTTTTGGAAGAGGTCTTTGAGTGTGAGAATATCGGTTCTCATATTGGGTTACCTCTTGCGACTGTAACGGGGTTCGAGCGATGTCGCATTATGCGTTCTGATACACTTGGAACCGGTGGCGGTTGGTCTCCACCACATAGAGGCGGCCTTCGCTGTCGAAGCGGACGGAAACTGGGCCCCAGAAGTACGGCTCGACTTGGGATGAGGTGTGATATGGCGTCTGCAGGTGTTCTGGCAGGCTGTCAGGGGTATTCAGCTCGGATATTTGACGCGCTTCCCACTCCTCCGGGTTGGATGAATAGTAGTCCATCGCCCAGCTGGATAGCGTAGCCTGCCCTTTCAACACGGCGACAGATTCGCCTTCGGGCGTGAATATCTGCACCCGCTCGTTGCCCCAGTCGGCGATATAGATTAGCCCGCTGGAATCGATCGATACTCCGGAAGGTCGGCTTAGTTTGCCTTCTGCTGTTCCTGAGGAACCGATGGTCTGGAGGTAGTCGCCGTCGGGTGAGAACTTCTGAACACGGTCGTTGCGCCAGTCGGCGACATAGACCGCGCCATCCGGCCCCAGCCCGATGCCCCACGGGAGATCGAACTCGCCTGCGCCCGAACCGCGCGCGCCCCACGCCGCGAGTGGCTCGCCGGCGGCGGAGAACTTCTGTACGCGGCAGTTGTGCTGGTCGGCGATGTATATATAGCCTTCGCTGTCTGCGGCGATGCCCGCCGGCCCGTTCAGCTGCCCTGCTTCAGAGCCGTGTTCGCCCCACTGCCCGATGTAGTCTCCGGATGCATCGTAGATCGTGACGCGATGGTTGTATTCGTCGGTTATGTACAGGCGGTCGTCTTTGCCGAAGGCCATTGCCACCGGCCAGACGAACTGCCCATCGCCCTGTCCGTAGCCTTGCCCGAACTCGAACAGATAATCCTCGTCGAGGTTGCAGACTCCGACGCGTATGGCGGAGGCGCGCGCGGGGTCGCATCGGTTGAGAACATAGATCCGGCCGTCTGGACGGAACGCGATGTCGTAAGGATTGGCGAAGCCGCGTCCGTTATTTCCGTTGTTGACAATGCCGACTGTCTTTATGTATTCGATGGTCGGGTTCGCGGAAATCGCCTCGATTGTCACTTTTCTGCTCCGCCTCTATCGCTTTGCGCGGCTTGTACGATCTGTGGAAACTAAAATTCAGCTAATGAGCCGGTGCGTGAAACACCGGCTCGAAAATGTGCGTCTAGGCTGTACTGCGGCGGGGGCCGCTGATTATGCGAGCTGGTATTCCTTCGAGGATGCGATTAGACGCATCACGCCGGCGACTGCTGTGATGGAGCCATCTTCGGCGAAGTCTATGTCTCCGTATCGGGATGCGAAGTCAACAATGGCATCGCGTGTGTCATCTTCGACCTGTATTGGCCCCATCAGATCGAGGCATCCGTCCACCAGCTGCGCTGGAGATTGGCGACTGCCGCCATCTAGTGCAAGACGATTCGCAATGCTGCGGACGCCGGAATTGTCGGGGTTGCCGAGTTCCTTGGCCGCGAAGTTGACACGCTCTACGAGCGAACCGCTGTCTATCCACTCGACGCCCTCGTGCCAGCCTTCCACAGTGGGCGGCTGCAGCAGCCCTTGCCCCATGAAGAACGCTTGGTTGGCAAGCTGATTGACGCCTAGAGTCGGCTCGCGGTAGGAACCGGCCATACGGATTGCGCCGACGACAGTTTCTACGGGAGCCTTTACGCGGGCATACCTAGCTGCCTCGCCTCGGAAGTACTCGGAGTTAAACAGAGTGCGCAGTACGGAGCGGATTTCGTAGCCAGACTCGAAGTAGGATGCCATCATCTGCTCGATGGCCTGTTCGCCTTCCTCGCTTATGGAGTCGGCTGCGAAGAACTGGAAAAGGCGTGTGCAGATGAACCGCGCGGTTGCCTCCTGTCGGCAGATTATATCGACTACATCTTCTCCGTTCAGTTCGCCGCGTTCACCGAGAAACCTTTTCTCTCCGGTGTCGTGGTCGTCATCGCGGAACTCGAAATGCCATGCTATTCTGCCATACGGCCAGATCGAATCTTTCATGGCGCGCATAGACATGTACTCGGCGTTCTTCAGCGTCCAGCCGGTAAACGCGCGGGACGCCTCTTTTATGTCGTCCTCGGAGTAGTTGCCTATGCCCATGGAGAACAGCTCCAGCAGCTCCCTGCCGTAGTTCTCATTTATCGCGCCGTCGTGATTGTCGTTGTTGTCCAACCAAATAATCATCGCTGGGTCTCTGGAAAGCTCTACCAGTACATTCTCGAAGCTGCCGAATCCGACGCGGCGGAACATGTCTATCTGGTTGAGCAGCGCGCGCGCCTGATTGAGCTTGGCATATCCGGTGGCGAACAGACCATGCCAGAACAGCGCGAGCTTTTCTTCCAGCGGATGGTTGGTTGTGATCATGCGGTAGAGCCAGTATGCGCCAGCGCCGTCCAGCTGCCGCAACTCGGACTGATCCACATGATATCTGCGGATCAGGTCATCTGGCAGACAGCCGCTGTCTCCCGACGGATACAGCAGCTGCTCTACTACTTTTTCGTAGCCTAGCTCGACTTTTTCCTCGAGCTCCTCGCGTGTCGCGCCGAAACCGGCGCGCCGCATGAGATGTGCCATCAGAGCAATGTCTGTTGTGGGCATCTCCCCTCTCCTTATGGGCTGTGAAAGATGGGCTGTGAAAGTTTAGAATCGTGTGAAGTTGGTATGTGACGATTCCTATGTATAGAGTCACCTGCGCTTTAGACGGGAAGGAACTCGTGCTGTTCGAATCTGCCGTTGATTATCGGATCGGCGTCCAGCTCGAACCAGCGTTCCAGCAGTGTTGCGTAGGTCATTCTGAAGTCGTTGTTGAAGCGTAGGTCGCCTTCGAGCTGCATATCAGGGGAAAGCGACGGATATTCGCCGTAGAGTCCGCCGTTGACCTCGCCGCCTATGACGAAGGCGGTTCCGCCGGAGCCGTGGTCGGTGCCGGAGCCGTTGTCCTTGACGCGACGGCCGAATTCGGAGAATACCAGCATAACGACATCGTTTTCGCGCCCATGCTCTCTGAGATCGTCGTAGAAGTCGCCGATGGCGCCGCCTACTTCGTCCCATAGCTTGGCGTGGCTTATGATCTCCCCGGAATGGGTGTCGAAGCTGCCGTGCTGGGTGTAGAAGACGCGTGTTCCGAGATCGGCGAACAGCACCTGCGCGACACTCTTGAGGCTCTGCGCTATCGGGTCGGCGGCGTACTCGACTGACGAATGATACTGCTCCGGCGCGGTTCGCAGTATGTCTGCGCCTTCGAGCGCATCCGTCCCTGTCTGGCCGAGGAAGTCCATGACGGCATCTCGCCCCTGTCCGCCGTACATTTTGGCGAATGCGTCGAGCGCGTACTTACGCATGAATTCGTCTTCGATATCGGGGAATAGCCCGTAAGTTTCTAGGTTGCCCACGGAGGCTACTGGCACGCCGCGCACACCGAGCGCGCGAGGCAGGCCGCGTCCGAAGTTTACAGCTGTGAGTACATTCTCCCCCGCCGGGTCTAGCTCGCGTGTCGCTCTGCCGAGCCAGCCTTCTCGTCCTATGTCGTCAGGCATGGCGGTGTGCCAAATATCCATCGACCGAAAGTGGGACCGGTTTGGGTTCGGATAGCCTATTCCGTTGATGACTGCAACCTTGCCCTCATCCCAAAGCCTCTTTACCGGGCCCATACTGGGATTGAATGCCAGATCGCTGCTGATCGGATGAACTCTGTCCATGTCCAGCCGAACTGTCTGACGGAAATCGTAGTACATGCCGTCGTTGAACGGCACTACTGTATTGAGCGTATCGTTGCCGCCGGACAGTTGGACGACTACTAACGCTTTCTTGTGGCTGCCGTTTCGAGAAGCCATTGGAATGCTCCCAAGTGTACTGAAAATCGCTGAGTCTTATTTTGTAGAATCTACTACTTCTGAGACTATCGCGCAAGTTATTTTAGGTGTCGGGCGCTAGTCTGGGATCTTGTAAACGCTCGCTCGTTATCCCTTCGAGACCCGACCGATAATACCGAACTCGGGTGCGAGTCGAGCTGTATCGAGCTATATAGCTATATACTGTCCTGAGACTATCTTGCCAAAGCCGACGGACGAAAGTCAGCGTACATACTATAGATGAGACGCGTGGGGAGATTCCGGCGCGCATGATGTGAGATTCGGAGAGCGAGGAGGTTTACGATGTATTCTGGACGAACTGGGGCAATCGACAACTGGCGGTCGCGCGTCGAGGCGCATCATGCGCAATCCGAGCGGGTTATGGACGAATCGATTCTGAGCGGCGACTTTTGGCGAAGGCTTGCGCCGATGTTCAGGGCCGATCCGCGCAGAACGGATGACGAAGCGCTGAATGCTATTGCCGAACTGGTGGACGAAGGTTCGACGCTGCTGGATGTGGGCGGTGGCGCGGGGCGATTCGCGGTGGCGCTTGCTTTTCGTTGTCGGAGTGTGGCTGTAGTGGATCCTTCGGAGTCCATGCTGGAGCAGCTGTCGGAGGCTGTCGCCGAAGCAGGTCTCGATAATGTTACAGGCATCGGCTCCGCGTGGGAGTCTGCCGCGCCGGAGCCTGCGGATTTCGTACTGTGTTCTCATGTAGTGTACGGCGTCGCAGATGTAGAGCCGTTCGTCCGCAAGCTGGCGGCACACTCTTCAAAGAGAGTTGCGCTGCTGTCGTTCGTCGATTCGCCGCAATCGGGAATCTCTTCGTTGTGGAAGCCGGTGCATGAGGAGGAGCGCATCGACCTGCCCGCCTTGCCGGAACTGGTGAATGTCCTCTGGGAGATGGACATTTACCCCAGTATTCAGATGCTGACCCCGTCGAGTCCCTCTGTGTTCGATGATGTAGAATCTGCATTGGCGGAGACGAAACAGCGGCTGTTCGTCTCCGCCAACAGCGCGGCGGAGCGCAGACTGGAAGAATGTATCGAGGACTATCTGGAACAGACGGCAGACGGTCGTCTCCGGATACACGGCGCGCGACCAACTCGGCAGGGTCTGATCAGCTGGGAAGTGTGATGCAGCTGAAAATGTAATACAAGCTGAATATGGTCATGGCGAATCGGCCATGAAAATGGCAGGTAAAAGCTCAGCCGTATCAGAGTGCATCGACATAACCGTCTTCTGCATCACGCTGCATGGTGCAGAAGACGGTTAGCGAGCTAGCCTGCCGTATGTGTCTCATATGTCATTCGTAATTTGCGTTATCTATATCCCCTCGGCGTAAGCGGAATGGAATGTATCGACGCCGGCTCGGAAGTCTCTGTCTGCGTTTCGGACGATGGCGGCGGGGCTGGCAAAGCTGGCGAATCCCCCCTCTACATGGCCGCTGCCGATGGTGTAGATATTGTGTCCGCGAGACTCCAGCTCGGCGACGACCTCCGCCGACAGGCGCGGATCGACGCTGGTGACGGGCAGCGAGCAGTCCACTCGCGGCGAGTCTATGGCGTCTTGCGGTCCCATATCGAAGTCTATGATTTTCGATATGAGCTGCGTTACGCAGTTGGTTATCCGCCGTCCGCCGGATGCGCCGACGGCCAGCTTGACCCCGTCGGAGTCCATGACCAGCGCGGGCGTCATGTTGTTTAGAGGATACTTGCCGGGCATAATCGAGTTTATTCTTCCAGGCACAGGGTCGAACCACATCATCCCGTTGTTCATCACCACGCCTGTTCCCTTGGGTACGAAGCCGGAGCCGAAGCCTGCCATGAGTGTGTTGGTAAGCGATACCGCGCCGCCGTCGGCGTCCATGGCGCATAGGTGAGTGGTGCCGGCGTCCAGAGCTGGCGCGCTGGGCGCGAGTCTTTCGGCGGATGGCGAGCCTTCGTCGAAAGCCCACGGGTCTCCCGCCGCAACCTTGCCAAGAGCGTCACCGTCTATGATCCCGCGTCGTAGATCGGTATAGCCGTCCGATACCAGACCTGCCCACGGAACTTCGACGAACGCGGGATCTGCCATGTGTGTGAATCTGTCCACATATGCGAGCCGGGCGGCATATATATAGGAGTGGAGCGCGTCTGGGGAGTTGTGTCCCATCGTTCGCACATCGAACCCGTCTAACAGGCGCAGCGTCATCGCGGAGGTCGTCCCGGCGCAGGCGAACGGCGGAACACGGACAGTGTGGCCGGAGTAACCAAACTCCAAGCCTGTGTCCCAAACGAACGGTCGATATTCCGCAAGGTCGCGCTCGGAGATTATGCCGCCATTTGCGCGAATGTCCGATGCTATAGCATGGGCTATGTCGCCGGAGTAGAACGCTTTGGGACCATGCTTTCCGACGGCCTCCAGCACATCGGCAAGTTCTGGCTGGCGAAGCATTGCAGGGGAGGTCAGGTCTCCGGTAGGCAGGCGTCCGCCGTGCATGAATATATTGCGCAGCTCGTCGAATTCGAACAGTCTGGACGCCATCAGTCCGAACGAGTATATGTTGTGCCAGCCGGGCGAGTGTCCCTCTCTTGCGAGCTCGACTGCTGGGGCGATGACCTCCGCCAGCGGCAGCTTGCCGAGAAGTCTGTGCGCTTCGCATAGACCGGCGACTGCTCCGGGTACTGCGATCGAGCGTGGCCCGTCGAGATTTTCATCGTTCGCTACTCCGGCCCACCCGAAGTTGCCGACTGCCGCCGCGCCTGTCAGCTCGTACATGTCTGGTTTAGCATCCAACGGCCCCTTCATCGGGAACCCGATGACACCGCCCTGGTCGCCTATCTGATATACGAGATATCCGCCGCCGCCGATGCCGCTGGACATCGGTTCGACTACGCCCACGGCGAAACACGAGGCGACGGCTGCATCGACGGCGTTGCCGCCGAGTTCGAGCATCCGAATGCCAGCGCGTGTGGCATGAATATCTTTTGTCGCAACCATACCGCGTTCGGAACGCGCCTCGCTCTTGGTTATTTTGGTCTGGGTTGGGGCTGTGGTCATGTGAAGCTCCGCGATTCAGCTGTGATTTCGGTATTATCAGAGATTATATCTCAAGAGAAAATAAGAGTAGAGTTATAGTAATAGGTCTATACCTAACCTAGCCCTGCTTTACGAGCTTTCGTCCAAGTTGGGAATCTGATCCGCTCCGGCGACTATTGTAATGGAGGAGCCGTCGAAGTCGCTGCCGATCGGCTCGAACCTTCCGCCGAGATGCTTTGCCAGAAACGCCTCGGTGACGGCCATGAATGAGAGAGAGTTCTCCGGTCTGCCGAAACCGTGTCCCTCGTCGGGGTACAGCGCATATGTTACAGGGATGCCGTGTTCTGTCATGGCGTTGACGATCTGGTCGGACTCCGCCTGTTTGACGCGCGGATCGTTTGCGCCCTGCCCGATCAGCAGCGGCCTGACTATGCTGTCTGCGCGAGAGATTGGCGAGCGCGATTCGAGGAAGAGACGCCCCTCGTCGCTGGAGTTGTCTCCGACGCGGGTTTGGAACATCGCTATCATCGGTTCCCAGTATGGCGGCACCGATTCGAGGAGAGTGTTTAGACTGGACGGCCCCACGATATCGACTCCGCATGCGAACACTTCTGGCGTGAATGTCATTCCTACGAGTGTTGCGTATCCGCCGTAGCTGCCTCCCATTATAGCGATGCGGTCGCGGTCTGCGATTCCGCAGGTGATTGCCCATTCGACGACATCGAGCAAGTCGTCGTGCATCTTGCCGCCCCATTCGCGGTTGCCTGCGTTGACGAACTCTTTCCCAAATCCGGTAGATCCTCGAAAGTTCACTGAGATGACTGCATATCCGCGATTGGACAGCAGCTGATGATGCGGTTCGTATCCCCAGCTGTCTCGTCCCCACGGCCCGCCGTGTACTAGTAGAACCGCAGGCGGAGGCTCTGCGCTGCTGCGCTGCATCGGCAGCGTGTAATATACGATGAGATCGAGCCCATCCCTAGCTGCAACCGTCGCGGTTTTCATCGGGGAGAGGCCGAACTCTTCCAGCTGCGGACGGTTCGAGAATAGATAGCTCAGCTCTCCGCGCACTCTATCATATATATAGAATAGATTCGGGTTCTGATCGTTCTCGTACTCGATCAGCCAAATCCTGTCATCGAGCGAACGGCTGGTTATGTGAAAATCCCCGTCCGCTGCGTTGCGGATGCGGTTTAGGTCTTCGGATATGGATTCGTCCAGCGTTTGCCATTGGAGGCGGTCGTACTCGAAGCCGACGGCTTGCACACGACGAGTGTTCGGGTGAATGATGTAGTCTGCGGCGTCTGCTCTGCTGTCGGTGGCAAGTTCGAGCTCTTCACCCGAAACTAGGTCTATCTGCGTCAGAGCGGATGTGTCGCGCTTGCGGCTGTCGGCCATGTATAGGATATTGCACGAGGCGTCGAATCCGAGCGGATATGTCGTAAGATCGTCTTCGGGGCCGACTTGCATTACCAGTTCCCAGCTTCCCGATTCGGTTCGTTCCAGCATATCCGTTCCGCCCGACGGAGGCGCCACTAGAGCGAAGCGTACTCGAAAGTCGTGATCTGCGACGAAACCGGCTGCGTCCAAGTCGTTGCGCTGGATGCAGCGAGATGCGCCTGTGAGAATGTCGATGCGATAGATATCGTGAAGGCGAGGATCACGGTCGTTGATGCCAACGAGGGCTTCGTTCTCGAACTTTGGCGACAGCGCTTCCAGCCGCGCGTGTACCCCATCGAACGGCGTGAGGTCGCGCAGCTCGCAGTTTTCTATGTTCACGGCATACAGATGCCAGTTCTCATCTCCGTCGGTGTCTTGGATATATAGGATGTAGTTCGGGGCGTAGCACCACACATAGAACTCGATGCCTCTAGTGGTGTCGCGAGTAACTGGCCGCGCCGCCGCTAAGTCGCCCACGGGGGCGACCCAGATGTTCATCACGCCGTCTAGCGGAGCGAGGAACGCGATTCGGCTGCCGTCCCGGCTGACAGTCGCCATTGCTCGTTCGGGGTTACTGAACAGCGCTTTTCTGGGGATGAGGCGCGGCATGGTGTCCAGCATAACTATGGGGGATGTCCTTCTTTCGTCTTTCGTTGGTCGGCAGCTGATTTCGAGATGGCTCTCAAAGATGTTTCTCAGTCTGTCGCAATTTCAGGGATATGTCAAAAGATGTTCGACACTTCGAGAGAAGATTTACTGTTGCACGGTCATTGGCAGGCAGCCGGCGGGCATTTACAGGGTGTATCTATAATCTTGACCTGTGTTTATTGTCTCTGGTAATTTCTATTCGATATGAATGCTTAGATATTTGCGACCTCCCGATTGCTATGGGAGGTTTTTTTATGGAGGTTTGCAGTGGATATATTGCTACTTGCATTGCTGGCAGGTGTGGTGGCTTTGGGATTCGCGGCGTTTCTGACATCGCGGATAATGCGGCTGGATGAAGGGAACGAACAGGTTCGTTTTATCGGCAAGGCCATCCAAGAAGGGGCAAATGCGTTTCTGTCGCGTGAGTATATTCTGCTGGCGGTTTTCGTCGTTGCGGTGTCCATAATTCTAGCGGTCTTTATCGACTACGATGTTCTGGACAAGGTAGGCAGAGAGACTCCGACTGTGCCAGAGACCGCGCTTTCGTATCTAGCCGGCGCGATAGGTTCTGGTCTAGCGGGCTTCATTGGGATGAGCATTGCGGTGCGCGCCAACACGAGGACGACGGTTCAGGCGCAAAAGGGGCTGAACGCCGCGCTTCGTGTCGCATTCAACTCTGGCACTGTCATGGGTGTCAGCGTCGTCGGCATTGGGCTGATTGGCATAACTGCCGTCTATATGATATTCCAAGACATCACTGTCGTCGCCGGCTTCGGATTCGGCGCATCGTCGATTGCGCTTTTCGCCAGAGTAGGCGGCGGCATCTACACGAAGGCAGCGGATGTTGGCGCGGATCTCGTAGGCAAGATCGAGCAGGGCTTGGACGAAGACGACCCGCGCAACCCGGCAACCGTCGCGGACAATGTGGGTGACAATGTGGGCGATGTCGCCGGAATGGGCGCAGACCTATTCGAGAGCTACACAGGCTCGATAATCGCCACGATTGCGCTAGGTGTCGCAGGCGTGGCCGCTATCGGCGTCGCCACGCCGGGAGACTTCGACGCAGACATTTTGGTTCTGCCGATGCTGATTGCGGCTATCGGTATATTCGCCTCCATAATTGGTACTTTCGTAGTACGAACCAAGGAAGGCGCCAGCATGGGCTCCCTGCTCTGGTCGCTGAGATACGGCATATTCGGCGCAGGCATACTGGTACTCGCAGGAACCGCGGCATCGCTGTATATGCTGGACATGAGCTTCGATCTGTTCTGGGTAGTGTTGACCGGGCTGATAGCAGGCCAAATAATCGGAACATCGTCCGAGGTCTATACGAGCTATGAGTTCAAGTTTACGCGAGACATTGCCGATCAGGCTCGTACAGGGCCGGCGACGGTCATAATCAGCGGTCTCGGTCTGGGAATGATAAGCACGCTGATCCCTGCTCTCGTCATTGTGGTGGCTATGTGGATTGCGAACGATCTTGCTGGAACATACGGCGTTGCGCTGGCGGCGGTTGGTATGCTTTCGACGCTGGGAATAACGCTTGCGACGGACGCTTATGGCCCAGTCGCTGACAACGCAGGTGGAATTGCGGAGCAGGCGGGATTGGATCCGGAGGTGCGTAAACGAACGGACGCGCTCGATTCGCTGGGCAACACGACGGCGGCGACGGGCAAAGGTTTTGCCATAGGTTCTGCTGTGCTGACCGCGCTCGCGCTGATGGCGGCGTATTCGGTCGTTACAGGAGTTACATCGTTCGACCTGAGCGATATAAATGTGCTGATGGGGCTGCTTCTCGGCGCGCTCATGCCATTCGTGTTTGCCGCGCTGACGATGCAGGCGGTTGGGCGCGCGGCTGGGGCGATGGTGGAGGAGGTTAGACGGCAGTTCCGCGAGATACCTGGACTCTTGGAGGGCAAGGCGGACGCCGATTACAAGCGCGCTGTCGATATCAGTACGCGCGGCGCGATGCGGGAGATGGTACTCCCAGGCGTATTGGCGATAGCGGCTCCGGTCGCGGTGGGCATAATACTCGGCGCAGAGGCGCTCGGCGGTCTGCTGATCGGCTCGATTTCGTCCGGATTCCTTCTGGCGATAATGATGGCGAACGCTGGCGGAGCATGGGACAACGCCAAGAAGTTCATCGAGGCGGGCGCGCATGGGGGCAAAGGTTCAGAGCCGCACGCTGCAGCTGTCGTCGGTGACACCGTTGGCGACCCATTCAAGGATACCTCCGGCCCCGCGCTGAACATTCTCATAAAGCTGATGAGCATTGTCGCTCTGGTGTTCGCCCCGCTGTTCTTGTAAGGTTCAGGAAATCAAGGGAAAGCCATAATCTAGGGCGGGGCATGCACCCGCCCTTTCTGGTTGACGACACTATTGGATGACTGGATTTGACATTATTGGAAGATTAGCTCTATAAAAACGGCCCGGTTTTTACCTTCGTTCCATCTCTTCCAATTGGGATTTAGGGCGAGTGTTCGTCGATGCGGTGTTGTGTAGTATATGAGAACGGTCTGCGCTACAATTAGGGTTGGAGTATGAATGGCCCAGGTGGCGAAACGGCAGACGCGGCGGACTTAAAATCCGCTACCCTTCTTGGGTGTGGGGGTTCGAGTCCCTTCCTGGGCACCAGTTCTAAAATGCTTGCTCGCTGCCCTCTGCATTCTGCGTCGAACTCAGGAGGTAGGCGCGACTCCGAAGAGCTGACGCTTGCGGGCATGTAGGAATCGTGTCGATACGAAAGTCAGCGGTTTGCGCGCCGATGTGAAGCTATCCCGCAGTGTGGCGAATACCGAGTTTAGCTCCAGCGCGCGGGCGGCGGGGTGCGCCTGCGCGAGATCGTAGAACCTGCGCCCTTCCCGTTCGTAGTCCTCGATTGTTCGGCGCTGGCGCCATGCTCTGCCGATCTGTCCTCTATCCCCCGCGCCAATCTGCCGCCGCGCGCGCGCCGCTCCGTCTGGGAACACACCTGACAAGAACAGGCATACATCTGCTATACGCTTGTAGTATCCGAATCGCTGCTCCGGCTCCGCGTCGGCGGCGAATCTAACCAGACTGTCGATGTCTATATCGCTGTACTTGACGCGTCGGCGGATTCCATTTCTAACCCTTATCGGAACGACATAGCTTTGGATTTTGGTGAATGACGCCATCATAGAAGCTAGATATTCTACTATGCCCGGACGCTCCATCAACTCCAGAACTTCGGGAGTGTCGAAGACTGGAATCGAAGCGTGTCCTTCGCGTTCCTCTGTGTATGTGACAGTCTCCAGCTCCCGGTACGACTGCCTTAGCAGAATTTCGAAGTACAGGGCTGGAGATATGTGAATGAATATCTCATCGTCGTTCAGCAGCAGATCGAGCAGAATTGGGTCTCCGATGGCGGCAGACCTGAACTGAGTGTCCTCGGCGATGAGGCGTTTCAGCGCTGATGAGTCTGCCGCGTCCGGCGCAATGTTGCGTACTACGAAGTCGAGGTCGCTTTCGCTGAAGTTGGGCCACTGTGAGTTCGGGTTCGGCATCGGTAATCCTCTCCCTGTCGTGTTCGGTTATGACTGGTATTCAGCTTACTATGTTACTATGCCGCCGAGCATTTTCGTCAGCTGGGGCGCGTCCTCTTTACGCTAGTGTATCATGCGCTGAGAACATACTAGATTTCGGAGGCTCGGACATAGCTAGACGCGCATGGTTCCCCAGACCACAGACATTCGATGCTTGGATAGCGCACCGCGACTATCGTTTTCTCTGGGTGGGCAACTTCTTTGCAAATACGGCGCACTGGCTCCAGCTGCTGACTTTGGGCTGGCTCGTTCGTGACCTGACTCAGGGATCGGAGGCGTCTGCGCTTCTGGTGGTGGGCGTGGGCGGTATCAATACACTGCCTGGGCTGATCGTGGGGCCTCTGGGCGGAGTGTTGGGGGACAGGATCGATAGACGCAAGCTGATAATGAGCCTGCAGGGTTTCATGGCGGTGTTTGCGTTTGGGTTCGCGTGGCTGGTCTTTCTGGAATCGGTCGAGGTCTGGCATGTGTTCGCATACGCGGTGGTGAGCGGCGCGTGTCTGTCGATTACTCAGCCGATGCGTCAGGCGCTTATTGCAAACACAGTGTCTCGCCAGATGCTGGGAAACGCATACGCCACGAATGTGCTGACCATTCCGGGAACGCGCGCAATCGGCCCATTCGTCGGTGGCATTTTGGTGGCAACCCTGGGTTTCTTCTGGAACTTCACTATAGAATCGCTGCTGTATCTGGGAATGATACTAGCGTTCCTGCCGATGAAGACGCCGTTCGAGACTGTACGCAGACGCAGAACGGAGGCCGACACGGGAAACAGTTTCTTCGGAGACTTGGCAGAGGGCTTTCGCTATATATGGTCGGGAAACCGCGTGCTGTTCGTGCTAATCAGCCTGACGGTCGTTCCGAATGTCATACTTCAGCCGGTGATATTCATGCTGCCGCTGTTTACGAATCAGATATTGGAACGTGGCGCGGATGTGGGCGGATATATGCTCGCGGTTAACGGCTTCGGAGGCCTGCTGATGGCGTTGACTATCGCATCGTTTGGCTTTTTCTTCCGTCGGGGCATGGTGTGTCTGGTAACCGCGCTCGTCAGCTCCATACTGGCGTTGGTGTTGGCGATGGCTGTGTGGCTGCCGGTGGCGCTCATAGTAATCGCCCTGTTCGCCGCGAGTCAGACGGCGTTTAGAACTACGAACGGTACACTCACGCAGACGCTCGCCCCAGATGAGCTTCGAGGAAGGATCACCAGTCTTCAGAGAGTTGGCCAGGGATTCGTCGTCCTGTCCAGCTTGCTGGTCGGATGGTTTGCTGGTGTAACATCGGTAACATGGGCGCTGATAGGCATGGGAATTATAGGCTGCGCTGTCGCTCTGCTCTATCTGCTGTTTGCCGCGCGACTTAGAAAACAGGCATAGAGAACCCTAGTCAGCGGAAGCCTCCAGGCGATGTGTGTGTGCGACGAAAACTCTCAGCGTTTGGCGGTCCAAGCCAAGACCGCCAAACGAGCTGATACGCAGGGCCGCGTGTGCCCTGCGATATTCGTCAGGAGCGGACGAGGGAGCGTTTTGCCTCCATCGTCATCTCGTACTGTCGAGGACGCTGGTTCCCGGTCTCTTTGACGCCTCTCTTTTCCATGAAAGGAAAGACATCCCGTCTGAATGCCGTACCGAATGCCGGGCCGTCGGCGGATGCGAGTTGATGTCCAGGGAAGCTTTCTCGGATAGTCTTTTGACAGTCGGTGCTCTTGAATTTGCCCACAGGCATATCGCGGATCAGCTGTATCGCAATCCTTTCGGTAGCCGATATCTCGCGCTGCGCAAGGTTATTATTCTCAGAAGAGTACTGCGACTGTTCGGTGTCGGCCTCGACATCGGGAGCTTCGGGAAGAGATTCCGCTGTATTCTCTGCTTCCGCAGCAGTGGCGCTCGATTCTTCGGCAGCTGGCAGGGGAAGAGCTTCTTCCTGCTGGGACGCTGGCTTGGCGACAGAAGATGCCACGCTGTATGTAGGGGTGCGTATTGGCCTCGGGTGCGAGGAATCCGCAATGTGAACATATTTGGGTGGGAAAAAGTCCTGAAGCAGGTTGGATTTGGTGCCTATACGGTCGGTCAGCACCCACAGGAAGGGTATCTGGTCTTTGGGTGGGGTGGGTTCCATGTGTTCCGTCTCTTCGACGAGCTTGGCATAGAGCGAGATAAAATCGCTGTCATCGCTGACTACGGCAACATGGCTGACTCGTCCATGGTTGAAGTCGCTGATTGCGTCCACCGCAATTGCCATGTCGGCAGCGTTCTTGGTTGCTGCCAAACTGTAATGCTGGACGCCTTTGACTGTAACATCCATGCTCACGAAAGTGCTGGTGGCCCATACATTCCAAAGATGAGAATGGTCGGCTCTGACATAGAGGTTGAGTTTGCCCGGGGTGGGCATCCTGTCAGGCCATTTTCTGACCAGATTGATGAGGGTGTTTCGCGCTATTTCCTGTAGATTCTGAATGTCAGCATAGATTCCGGTACATTGTTCGGTTGTTTCATTTGAGTTTGACATGTATCAATCCTACCAGTTTTTCGATGGCATTCACAAGTTGGCGTTGGGTTTCCGCCCTTCGAACATCGCTCCGACGGACAGGCCGCTGTGTATTCGTTGGATCGCCTCTCCGAGAATCGACGCGACGGATATGACATCGGTCTTGTCTCCCAGCCTGTCATCGTCAATTGGCAGCGAGTCGGTGACGGCCATTCGCATTATAGGGCTTTGCTGTATGAGTTCGGTGGCGTTTCCGCAGAGGACGCCATGTGTAACGGCGCAATAGATTTTCTCTGCGCCATGTTCGGTGAGGGCGTTAGCGGCGGCGGCAATGGTGCCTCCGGTCGTAACCTCGTCATCGACTATTATGGCTCGTCTGCCGGCCACCTCCCCTATCACATCGTCGGCGATTACTTTGTCGGAGTTGCCTATCCTGCGCTTTTCGACGATTGCGATATCGGCGCCGATAATATCGGCGGTGTCCCGCGCTCGTTTCGCTCCGCCCACATCGGTAGCGGCAACCACTACATCTTGGCCGTTGGCGAACTGGCGCGCAAGCATCGGTATTGCCGTAAGCTCATCCACAGGGATATCGAAGAAGCCCTGTATTTGGCCTGCGTGCAGGTCGAGTGTAAGCACTCGGTTTGCGCCGGCGGCCTCTATTAGAGAGGCTAACAGCCGCGCAGTTATAGGAACGCGCGGCTGATCCTTCTTGTCGCTGCGGCCGTAGGAGTAGTACGGCAGAACCGCCGTAATTCTGCCCGCCGACGCGCGTTTCGCCGCATCGAGCATTATCAGAAACTCCATGATATGGTCGTTTACCGGATAGCTGAACGGCTGAACGATGAACACATCGCGCTCGCGTATATTTTCCAGTATCTTGACGAAGGTATTGTCGTTGGCGAACTTGAAAACATCGACTTGTCCCGGCTCTATTTCTAGATAGGAACAGATGTCCCGCGCGAGAGCAGGATGTGCATTGCCTGTGAATACCTTGAGGTCGCCTGCAATTGGCACTGCGTAACCTCCATTACGATTTATACGATTTACGGTTTGGGCCGCGAGCTTTGGGATTGTATCACAAGGGTTACCTGCCGTTGGATAGCGGTATATGGTCATAAATTGCGTCAGTTTGTCCTATCGACGAGATCGGCAATCAGGGAGCGTGTATCCGAGGGCCAGAGCCGCAGCCAAATCGAATGCGGCTGGTGTGATAGTCTATCCTATATGTCCCATATGTTAGGCCCATATGTTAGGATTGCTCTGCTTATACCATGTCTGCGCCTGACGGCGCGGAACCTAGACACCTTTCGGAAATATGGACGGCGTTCCCTCCGATGATACTTCCCGACTCGACTCTTATTCCTGAGCGACCGAAGCTGCGCGCTGTCGAACCTATGTGGGTCGAGCATATGGGGCAGCGGTTTCTATATCTGCGCGATCCGATGCGGATGACGGAAGGGGCAATCATGCTGCCAGAGCCTGTTGCCCCGCTGCTGATGTTTCTGGACGGCAGACGAGATCTACAGGAGATAAGAGCCGCGCTGGGGTCGAGACCGGGACTGTCGATTACAGATTCCGAACTGCGTTCGCTAATTGGGCATCTGGACGCGGCGTTGATGATCGAAAATGGGGCATTCCGCGACGCATATCGACAAATGCTGAGGGAGTTCAGGCAGGCGGACTGCAGACCTCCCGCGCACTCCGGCGGCGTGTATCCGGAAGACGCTGGCGATTTGCAGTCCGCAATCGAAGCATGGATTGCCGATGCCGCCGCCGATGCCGCCGCCGATGCCGATAGAGCTGCGCGAAGGACGGCAAGACCGACAGGAGACTTGGCTGGCGTCCTATGCCCGCACATCGACTATGCTCGTGGACATGCCACTTATGCAGAGCTTTGGGGCAGAGCGCGCGCCGACATGTTGGATATAGAGACCGTGATTGTATTGGGGACTGATCACAACGGAAGCGCAGGAAGTTTGACTTTGACACGCCAGAGTTATTCTACGCCATATGGCATCTTGCCGACTGATTTGGCGGTGGTGGACGCGCTCACCGAATCGTTGGGAGACGATGTGTTCGACGAGGAACTCCACCATGCTCAGGAACACTCCATAGAGCTGGCATCGGTCTGGATACACCATATGCTGCGTGGTCGGGAGCCGAGATTCGTGCCTATATTGTGCGGTTCGTTCTATGAGTTCACGCATGGCAACGCGCGACCAGAGGATTCGCCGCGCCTAGAATCCGCCGCTCGGATTCTGAAAGAGGTTACCTCTGACCGCAGAACTATGATAGTCGCCGCAGGAGACCTTGCGCATCTCGGCCCTGCCTTCGGAGGCGCCGCGCCGCTGGACAGCGTTGCAAAGGCGAAAGTGAAGGCCGAGGATGCCGTATCCATCGAGGCCGTTTGTTCAGGCGACGCCGACGGATTTCTCGACCTATCTCGCGCAGAATCCGATAGGCGGAACATATGCGGCCTGTCGCCAATATACATGATGCTGCGCGTTCTAGGAGATGTGTCGGGAATCTCGACAGGCTACGATCAATGTCCTGCGGACGATTCTGGCGGTTCCATCGTGTCCATAGCTGGCGCGTTGCTGTATAGTTGAGTTTCCAGAAAATCTGGTAAAGTCTTCCTCCGATATTCTGGCGATATTCTAGGATATTCAGGATTGCTGGCGGTGTCCGCCATCTTTTACGAGAATGCAGGCATCATAGGCATAAATCGTTTGGCGCGGGATGTGTGAAATATGCAGCAGAGCAATCTATCGTTAGAGATATTCGGGATTGCTGGTATGCCTGAGATTCAGTCCGGCGACAGGTTGGGCGGTATCATCTCCGAGACGGCGGTGGATCAGGGAACGCCTCTCGAATCAGGTGATATCGTGGTCGTTACGCAGAAGGTCGTCTCCAAAGCGGAAGGTCGTGTCGTAAAGCTGTCCGGCGTGGAGCCGTCGGATTTTGCCGCCGTATTTGCGGCGAGCGCGGGTAGAGACGCTCGTCTAATAGAGCTCGTCTTGCAGGAGAGTAAATCTATTGTGCGGATGAATCCCGAACGCGGCGTCATAATCTCCGAGACGCATCATGGCTTCGTTTGCGCCAACGCAGGTATAGACCAGTCGAACATCCCCGGCGATGAGACGGTCTGTCTTCTGCCCGTAGATCCGGATGAATCCGCGCGCCGCATCGCCGCTGAGATACGGGACTTCACTGGGGTATCGGCGCCAGTTATCATCTCCGACACATTCGGGCGCGCATGGAGAGACGGTCATGTCAACTTCGCAATCGGAGTCGCGGGGATGGAGCCGATGGTGGACTATCGCGGCCTGCCCGATGCGCAGGGACAGGAGATGCATGTTACTACGATAGCCATTGCGGACGAACTTGCTGGCGCAGCGGAGCTGGTGCAGTTCAAGGCAATTGGCATTCCCGTCTCGATAATCAGGGGCTATCCATACAGGGAGAGTTCTTCCGGATATGGGACGCTCGTGCGGGAACGCTCGCGGGATATGTTTAGGTAGGGATTGGCGTTCAGGTATCGAGACCCGAAGTCATATATCGGATCGACTCTCTGAATCCGAGAGCCGTTCCTCCGCCATGCGCGGCGTTCGGAGCTGTATCGGAGCTATTCTCTACGAGACTGGATCGTCTATTCCCTCCGAGGAGTTGCGCAGTGGACTCCAGCGCGTCGATCCCCTTGCGTGTGTCCGATGCGAATTTGGCTTTGTCTGAAACTCTCAGACGGCGCTTGGACAGCCAGTATGTGAACTCTTTGATTTCGGTGAATGTAGCGAAGGTGCGCTCTTGCCTTCCGTACTCCGCTCGGAACTCTGTAAACAGGCCTTCGCGACTCCCTCTGTATATAGTTTGGTACGCAGCGTCGGTGTGATCGGCTGTGTATCGTCTGCCGCCTGCATAGAAACGCTTTTCGACTTCACTCTCGACGACATACTGAAGCGCCATCTCGACCTCGACGCCGTAGTGGAAGTTTTGATATGCGCTGTATTTATCCGCCCCTAGGATCTCTTTGAAATCGCTTTCGCATATGCGTGTAGGAAACCGACCGGGGTAATAGAGAAGATTTTCTAGATCGTCTGGCGGGATGATATCTCGGACTTCGGCTGTCAGCCTGTTGGCGAGCGTCACCCAGTCGAACGCCTCCGACGCTATGAGATACACCAACTGCGTGCCTCGGAAAATCTCCTCTGGCACTGTCCATAGCGCCATCGCCTCCATGAGCGCCCTTGTCCATTCACGCCCGCTCTCGATGGACTGCCTGAGATATGTGACAGGCTCAGGCAGAGGCTTCCAGATTGTGGAATCGCATTCGTTCATGTGCAAATAATGCACCAAACAGGCAGCATATGTCCAGTTCGACAGGACAGGCGCGCGCTGTGAGACGGCGTCTGACAGCGCGACAGAGGCCAGAGCCGGAGAGACACCCGCCGACACCCGCCATCGGTGTCTGATACCGTGTTCTATGTACTCGTCGCGTTTATGCTTTAGTGCGCCACCGTCTTCATGAGCCCGAAGGCCGCGCCCTGCGGATCCAGCAGCACCGCAATACGCGCGGTATCCTGAACATCGGTGGGAGCAAGGGCGATTTGCGCGCCGTTCGCCGTCGCCTGCCGCGTCGCGTCGTCCACATCGTCCACATTGAAGTAGATGCTCCAGTGCGACGGCATCTGCATCTCGCGCAGATTGTCGGGCATCGCCATTATGCCGAAAGCTGGAACATCCTCTGTATGCATAACGGTATAGTCAGTGCCGTCCGGCATTCCCCGAAGCATAACCTCTACACCGAGAAGTTTGGAATAGAACTCCACTGCAGTATCAGTATCCAGCGTCAACAACTCGCACCATTCCAGCGACCCGGGTTCGTGCTTGACGCCCGCGCCGATGTGATTCAGGGGCTGCCAGAGCGCGAGCATGGCGCCGGTCGGATCGTTTATAACAGACATGCGCCCGAAGTCGAATACATCGAATGGGTCGGCGAGAACGGAGCCGCCGTGTACGGCGACGCTTGCAGTTACGGCGTCCACATCTCCCACAGTGAGATAGACATTCCAGTGTGGTGGAACGCCCATCTCCTTTTCCTGACCCTGCTGCGTAGTTATCGCGCTCGTGTATGAGCCGTCTTTGACGGACAGGGAGTAAACCATCACATCCCCGTTCTCATCGCCCTCCTCGCCCATATCTACCGGGTTGTCTTCGTAGCTCCAGCCGAACAGGTCGGCGTAAAATGACTTGGCGGCATCCTGATTCGTGGTCAACAGATCCGTCCAAGACAGATTTCCTTGGGTGTAGCTTTCGATCTTCATATCAGCGTATCGTCCTTTCTGTGGAACTCGTTTGGTTCTTCCAAACGCCGATACGAATATAGCACTAATGTTCCTATAGCGACAATGCTTTGACACGCTCTTTTTTGCCCATTTTTAGCCAAAGTATAAAATCTTCTACACCCATGCAGTTGACGATATGGCGTGGCTCGCACCAGCCGCGTCTTGCTAGTTTCGCTCCGAACTTCGAGTTGCCCAGCGATTCTGTGGTGTGCGCGTCGGAGTTTATCACCAAGGGGACGCCCAGCTCTCGCGCCCTGTCGATGTGGACATCCTTGAGATCGAGACGGCTGGGCGATCCATTTATCTCCAGGGCGGTTCCAGTATCTGCCGCCGCTCTGAACAGCATGTCGTAATCGGCATCGACCGGCTTCCTATGGCCTATAAGTCGTGTGGACAGATGTCCTATCGCCGACACATGCGGGTTCTTCATCGCGGCGATAATACGAGCAGTCATCGTGTCTGCGTCCTGCCCCATCGCGCTGTGTACAGAGGCTACTACCCAATCCAGCTCGGCGAGAACTTCGTCAGAATAGTCGAGAGTCCCATCGGCGCGGATGTCCATTTCCGTGCCGCGCAGGATACGGATGCTTGGAAAGTCGTCATCGAGTTCGGCGAGTCGCGCGCCGTGCTGTCGCAGGCGTTCTACGCTAAGGCCGTTGGCGATCCCTCTGCCGACGGAGTGATCGGTAATGGCGATGTATTCCATGCCGCGAGAAACTGCCTCCGCCAGCATCTCTTCCATCGAGTCTCGTCCGTCGCTCCAGTCCGTGTGGGTGTGCAGATCTCCCCGTATATCCGAAGCCTTGACGAGGTTTGGAATAAGCCCGTGTTTGGCGGCGTGTATCTCTGACGCGCCTTGTCTCAGCTCCGGCGGGACGAAACTCAGCCCAAGCCGTTCGTACAGCCTGCGTTCTGTCGGATAAGTCTCCAGCTCCCCTGTATCGCGGTGTGTCAGGCCATACTCATTCAGCGATAGTCCCAAGCCGTTGGCTATCTCTCTCAGCATGACATTGTGATGCAGATTGCCGGTGAAGTACTGCAGCATCGCGCCTAGATGTTCGGGTTCGCAGACGCGCAGATCGACTTGCACGCCGGAGTCGAGCATCACGGACGCTTTCTTGTCGCCATGTCCGAGAATCTCTGCGACTGTCTGCATAGATACCAGCGCATCGAGCGCGGCTGTCGGGTCTGGAGTTACACAGATGATGTCGATGTCGCCGATGGTCTCCTCGAAACGGCGCAGGCTTCCGGCCACTATTAGCCGGCGTATTTGCGGACAGCTTGCGCGGAGATGCTCCATGACGCGCCTCGCCAGCTCGGACGCGGACGCGATGGGCGTTCTGTCGCTTTTGGCGGCGGCGAAGCGGATCGCGCGGCGGATGTTGTCTGCGCTCTTTTGCCCCATACGCGGCAGCACGTCGACGCTGCCATCGTCGAGCGCGATCTGCAGCGTCTCTATCGAGGTGACATCCAGCTCCTTCCAAAGCCTGACAATCGTCTTAGGCCCTAAGCCGGGTATATGCGTCATATCGATGATGCCGTCTGGGAACTTCGCTGTAAGACGGTCGAGATAGGACATCTTGCCAGTATTCACCAGCTCCGCTATTTTGGCTGATATCGCTTTGCCAATGCCGGGGATGGCAGTCAAATCTTCGCCTTCTCGCACCATCGCATCGACATCTTTAGGAAGTTGGCCGATGGTGCGAGCGGCGCGCTGGTATGCCCTGATAGTGAAGGAACTTTCGCCCTCGATCTGCAGCAGGCTTACTATAGTCTCGAACTTCGCGGCGATTTCGGAGTTGGTCATAATGCGGATTATCGCTCCGTAGTTCCGTAGTTCGTTAGTCTGTTCGCGCGCTTTCGTGGAGTTCTCTACGCGGCGCAGCAGCGTTTGTGTTTCTTGCCGCTTCCGCACGGACAGGGCTGGTTTCTGCCCACTTTGCGTACTGCGGGCGCGGACTGTCGAGCCGCTGCCGCAGCCACCGGCGTCGCGGCCATCGGCCTGCTGCGATTTCTACGAGTCTGCGCGCCGCTAAGCGTGTCCGCGCGCGAACCGTTGCGCTGCGCGGCGGCAGGAGCTGGCGCCGCTTGGAACCGGAAGATGGAATGGGCTACATCGCTCTGTATCTTTTGCTGGAGTCTCTGGAACTGCTCCATCCCCTCCTTCTTATACATCACCAGCGGATCGCGCTGGCCGTATGCGTACAGACCTATGCCCTGCCTCAGGTTCTCCATGCTCGTTAGGTGTTGCACCCAGTTAGAGTCGATAGACCGGAGCATGAGATACCGTTCTACCTCCCGGGCGCCCTCCTCTCCCACGGCTAATTCCATGCTTGCGTATAGTCGCTCTGCGTGTTCGAGCAGGCCGGATTCGATGCCTTCCATGCCTAGCTCGATTACCGCCTCTTGGTCGGCGTATTCATTAGGTGGCGGCATTACGGTGGAAACTTCGGCCAATAATCCGTCCACATCCCAATCGGCTGGGCGCGTGTCGCCGAGCGTGGATCGCACTATGTCGATTATCTCTTGGCCGAGCATATCCTGAATGATGGCCTTGAGATCTGCGCCGGCCAGCACCTTGTCCCGTTCACCGTAGATGACATCTCGATGCGTGTTTACGACATCATCGTATTCGACGAGATGCTTTCGCATATCGAAGTGAAACGCCTCTACTTTGACCTGCGAGTTTTCTATCATCTTGCTGATCATGCCGTTTTCGATTGGCGTATCGTCTTCCATACCGGCCCAATCCATGACGGAGCGTAAGCGATCCCCTCCGAATCGACGCATTAGCTCATCGTCGAGTGCGACATATATTTGGGTCATACCGGGGTCGCCCTGTCGTCCAGCGCGGCCTCTGAGCTGATTGTCGATGCGGCGCGCTTCGTGTCGCTCGGTGCCGATGATGAAAAGGCCGCCGCTGTCGATAACCCTCTGATGGTCTGCCTGCCACTGGCTCTGGGACATGCCTTCTATGTCCACGCTGCCACCTAGCACGATGTCGGTTCCGCGTCCCGCCATGTTCGTGGCTACGGTTACCGCGCCCGGCCTGCCAGCCTGCGCCACGATCGTTGCCTCACGCTCGTGCTGCTTGGCATTGAGCACCTCGTGCCGTATGCCTTTGCGCCGCAGCATCTCACTCAGCATCTCGGATTTGTCTATGTCTGTGGTGCCGACGAGGACGGGCTGACCCGCTTTGTGGCGCTTCTCTATCTCCTCGACGACGGCGCGATATTTGGAACCCTGATCTCGAAAGACCAGATCGGTCGAATCCACCCGTGTCATGGGCTGATTGGTGGGGATGGACACCACATCCAGTTTGTATATCTTATCGAACTCTTCGGCCTCTGTTGCCGCGGTACCGGTCATACCCGCCAGCTTTTCGTATGTCCTGAAATAGTTCTGGAGTGTGATAGTGGCATAGGTTATAGACTCCGGGCGGACGGCGACTCCCTCTTTGGCTTCGATTGCCTGATGCAGGCCGTCAGAATAGCGTCTGCCCTCCATGAGGCGTCCGGTGAACTCGTCCACGATGATGACTTGCTTATCCTGAACCACATAGTCGCGGTCTCGTTGGAACACGACCTGCGCTTTGAGCGCGTTTTCGATATGGTGGACGACGCCGAAGTTTTCCGGGCCGTACAGATTTTTCACATCGAGCATACGCTCCAGCTTCGATATGCCGTCCTGGGTGAGGGAGACTGCTCGATGCTTCTCGTCGAGCGTGTAGTCAGTTTCGGGGCGCAGAGACGGAGCTACCTTTGCATATCGCATATAGTCTCGCGCGGACATATCAGCAGGCCCGCTGATTATCAGCGGTGTTCGCGCCTCGTCTATCAGGATATTGTCCACTTCGTCCACGATTGCGTACACGCGCTCCCGCTGGACACGATCTTGCGTTGCCCCGGCCATGTTGCCGCGCAGATAGTCGAAGCCGAATTCGCTGTTCGTGCCGTAGGTGATGTCGGCCATGTAGGCATCTGTTCTTGTCGCCGGTTTCATATGCTCGCCGCCGCGCTCGCCGTCGTCATAGTCCGCGTCGTACATCAGCGCAGACTGATTCTGCAGCGTACCGACAGATACGCCCAGCTTCTGATAGACCGCGCCCATCCAGTGGGCGTCGCGTCGCGCGAGATAGTCGTTGACGGTGACGATATGAACCCCTCTGCCCGTCAGTGAATTGAGATACGCTGGCAGTGTGGCTACGAGCGTCTTGCCCTCGCCCGTCTTCATCTCCGCTATCTTGCCCTGATGCAGGACGATGCCGCCGATAAGCTGAACATCGTAATGACGCTGACCGAGCGCGCGTTTGGCCGCCTCTCTGACGGTGGCATACGCCTCGTGCATTATGTCATCCAACTTCGCGCCGCCGGACACCGCCTTCCGCAGACGCTGCGTAGTCGCGTAAAGTTCCTCGTCTGTCAGCCGCTCGAACTGCGGCTCCATAGCGTTTATCTTCTTCACATCGGGAGCCAGCTTGGAGATGATCTTCTCATCTGACCCGCCGAATAGCTTGGCAATTGACTTAAACATCTGTCGGGTGAACCTCCGATGAGTCTCGGACGCGGACAATCTACTGTAATTGAGAGCTATCTATAATCTGTCTATATCATATTACAACAACGGGCGGATGGTTACACGATGTGCTATCCTGTCGTGGATAATTTGGTGGGAGGTTTGCACATTGTTACGGACTATAGACCACACTCTGTTCTTGCCGGACGCGATCGACGCGGAGACTGCGGCGTATAACGCGGAGTTGGAGGCGGCGCAGGCCAATGCGCCGTCCATTATGGATGTTCCGGTCGAGGAGATACGCAGCGCGCGTGAGGAGGGGCGCAGCCCATCAGGGCCGGTCGTACTGTCCGACATGGCGCGGGAGAGAAAAATAGACGGCCCAGACGGCAATAAAATCACTCTCAGGACTTTCGTTCCCGACCAGCCGAAAGGCGTCTATCTGCACATACATGGCGGCGGATGGGTTCTGGGACGCGCGCATCTGCAAGACCCTAGAAACGAGCAGATAGCCTCAGGCTGCGAAGTTGCGGTGGTTAGCGTCGATTACAGACTTGCGCCCGAACACCGTTACCCCGCCGCGCTCGATGATTGCGAGGCTGCCGCGCTGTGGGTGGCAGAAAACGCGAAGGCCGAATTCGGCGTCGAAAACATCGTCATCGGCGGAGAGTCCGCGGGTGGACATCTGTCCGCGACTACGCTCATTCGGATGCGCGACAAGCACGGGTTCGATGGCTTCCGCGCCGCGAATCTCGTGTACGGCGTGTACGATCTGTACATGACGCCGTCTCAGTCCAACTGGGGCGAAAGAATCCTCGTTCTCAGCACTCCGATAATGAAGTGGTTCTCTGAGCAGTTCATAGACGACGACAAGCGACGAGACCCAGATGTCTCGCCGCTGTATGCCAATCTCGGCGGGTTGCCGCCCGCGCTGTTCACCGTCGGAACGCTCGACCCGCTGCTGGACGATACGCTGTTCATGTATCAGCGGTGGATTGCCGCTGGCAACGCTGCTGAGCTTGCCGTCTATCCGGGCGGCCCTCACGGTTTCGACGGACATCCGACGGAACTCGCGCGCCGATCCCGCCGCCGAATGGACGACTTTATAAAGACTCACATTCATGGCTAACATCTGACCCGATATACCCCGGATATACCCCGCCGGATATACCTCGATTGTATGTTGCAATACTGTAATATTGTATGTTGCAATACTGTAATTTAGTGGAGCTGAATGATATGGAATCCACAAAGCCCGAATCCAAGAATATAACCGTCAACGGCGTTCGTCTGCGCTATTTGGACTGGGGGGCCGATGGTCTGCCGCCGATGGTATGTCTGCATGGACACACCGGCCAGGCGCATATATGGGACGAGTTCGCAGAGTCTATGCGCGGATCGTACCATGTCTATGCCCTCGATCAGCGCGGACATGGCGAATCCGACCACGCCGCCGACGGCTACGCGCGAGACCGCTTCATCGAAGACCTGGCCGCTTTCGTCGATGCGCTCGGGCTGGAGCGGTTCACGCTGGTCGGGCTGTCGATGGGCGGATGGCACTCGATGCTGTACACGCATGATCACCCCGACCGCGTGGAGCGAATCGTCATGGTCGATATAGGCCCGGAGCCGTCTGCGGAGGCGCTGTCTTCCGCGCGCGCGCCGACACCGATGCGATTCGACAGCATGGACGATGCCTTCGACTGGACGCGCTCAGGCAATCCTTGGGCGAGTGACGAAAGTCTAGTGCAGGATGTGCGCGACAAGCTGCGGCAGGACGAGGACGGTTCGTGGACTTGGAAGGCGGATCACGCGCTGTTCAATACGCCGCTGCCGGATATGTCCGATTCCGAACTCATTGGGCGGTACTGGCGCGCTTTGGAAACCATCCCCTGTCCCATTCTGGAAGTGCGCGGCGCGGACAGCCCGCTGGTGTCCGATGCGACGCTGGAACGGATGAAGGCCGTCGCAAAAGACCTGACATCCGTGGATGTCGAGGATGCCGGCCATGTGGTTACCACCGACAAGCCGAACGAGTTCATAGCGGTTACACGCGGTTTTCTGGGCGTGTAAGCAGGTGTATAGCAGTAGATCCCTCGCCGCTCGTCCGTTATTTCGGACAGTGCGCATTGGGAGATACTAGGTCGAAAAGGACTCAGCCGAAATGACAAATACCGCCGCCGTCGCTACTGGCGCCGTAGATGCCGACGAGGATACCGCGCCGATATTCCGAAGCCTGCTGTTCGTACCCGGCAATACGCCGCGAATGCTGGAACGCGCGCTCGGACTCAGGCCGGATGCCTTCATCCCAGATATGGAAGACTCCGTGCCGTGGGACGAAAAAGCGAACGCGCGCAGCGTAACCGCATCGTATCTACCCAAGTTGGCTTCGACAGGCGTCCCCGTCATTCCGCGCGTGAACTCGCTGGATACGGGCCTGTTGGCGGACGATCTGGCAGCGGTAGTTAGCGCGCATATATACGGCGTCTCCGTCGGCAAGGCGGACAACCCGCGCATCGTGCGCGAGATCGAGACGCTTATCGAGGAGGCGGAGGCGCGCGCAGGCCTCGATATCGGCTCGGTGAGACTCGTCCCATGGATCGAGTCGGCAGAGGCTATCGTGAAGGCATACGACATATGCGGCGCGTCTTCCAGAATCGTTGGCGTTGCGCTGGGCGCGGAAGATTTTACGAACGACATGCAGATCGAGCGACGGGAGGATGACGCCGAGCTTGCATACGCGCGCAGCGCAGTCGCAGTCGCGGCAAAGGCAGCGGGTGTTCTCGCTCTCGATACGCCGTTCTTCGCATTCCGCGATACCGATGCCCTGCAAGCCAACTGCGAAAGCTCGCGCGGCATCGGCTTCAGGGGGCGCTTTGCCATACATCCCGCTCAGCTGGAAACCATACACCAAGTGTATTCCCCATCCCCTAAAGAGCTGGAGCGAGCGCGCCGGGAGATAGCGGCGTTCGATGAGGCTGCGGCTACGGGGCGAGGTTCCACCTCGCTGGATGGCAAAGTCGTCGATGTGCCGGTTGTCAAACGCGCGCAAGGGCTGCTGGAACAGGCGCGACGCATGGGTATAGATGTCGGATAGCCTATAGTCAGATAGTTGCGGTGCGCGCTGTTATTCTGATCTTTCACCCAACGACTCAGGCTCGGCGAGGACGCTTTAGATCGTCTGAATCCAGCATGACGGTAACAGGGCCGTCGTTGTGAATCTCCACCTGCATATGCGCCTGAAACCTGCCCGTCTGTACGCGCAGTCCGGTATCGGCGAATTTCGCCAGGACGCTCTCGAAAAGCCTCGCCGCTGTATCTGGGGGAGCGGCATCGCTGAAGCTGGGGCGTCGTCCTCGTCGGGTATCGGCGTACAGCGTGAATTGGCTGACGACCAGCAGCTCTGCGTCCACATCCATCGCCGACAGATCGAATCTGCCATCGGTATCGGCGAATATGCGCAAGGAGACGGCTTTGGATACGATATAATCTATCTGCGCGGCGCTGTCGGACTTGGCAATCCCCACGAAAACAACGAGTCCTGGACCTATTCGACCCAGGACATCGTTATCGACGCAGACTGCGGCTTGCGCAACCCGCTGAAGCAGCGCGCGCAAGGAATGAGCCTCAGTCGCCCTTGTTCGTAGCCGCCGACGCAGAACTGGCCTTCGTCGTGCCGCCGTCCTCTTTCTTCGCAGAGGCAGATGATTTGGATGATTCGCTCTTGCCCGCGGATTCCTTAGCGTCGGACGATTCGGATTCGGGCTTGTCGGCGTTCATACCGTTGTTGCCGCGCCCTTTGCCATAGTCGGTAACATACCAACCGCTGCCCTTGAATATCACTGGCGGAGCATGTATCTTGCGATTGGACGGAGAGCCGCAATCTGGGCAGTCCGCCACCGGTTCTGAATGGAAACTCTGTCTCAGCTCGAACTGATTACCGCACTCTTTACAGCGATAGTCGTACCTCGGCAAACCACCATCTCCTGCGCTATTCTGACGATTCGGCAATCATCTGGCAATCATTGCCCCTGACTGCCAAATACCTAGACAAATCTAACACCATCACATGTTCGTGTCAATCCAGCTCAGACCAATCCAGTCAGCAGTCTCGAATTATTTATGGATGGGCGCGAATACTCTCGTGGATACGCTATAGCTCGATATTGAAAAGCTCCTTCGCATTAGCCCATGCACTGACTCTCGATGAACTCGAGAACGCCGACGCTCTGATCCAAGTAACCCCGAACTCTAATAGGCGAAATGCTTGCCGGCTGCCTTCCGCCGTGAGCGATGCTGTTTCTGAGACTCATGATCGAATCGGTTGCGCTTTGGGCACGGTGAGAATCATCCTCGAAGAAAATGGTTAACTCTTGGCGCCACTGTTTGCTGAAATAGCCGGCAACTTCTAGGAATCTTCTTGAGTTTGGGTTGTATATTCGCGCAAGGCGGTTGGATACGAATTGCGCTATCTGCGGACTAGATGCATTTTTTTGCGAAATCGGCGTATATATCTCGCAGGCTATTTTCGATGAAGGCAGCTGTCATCACGCACAGATAGCGGCCCCAATGACCCTGCAGATTGATGTCGATGTCGTGTGTAGTGTCACTCGTCCTGTCGATCAGTTCACGAAGTTGCTCGAGCCGCAGATTTACTCGGCTGTTACGCATCCGCGAATGCGTTCTTCGCTAAGTGCAGGCGTCGGTTTACGGATCTCTCCTGCGAAGTTCCTTGCGTAACTGTTTGCAGATATTCGTCGTTCGTGATTAAACAGTCGTGGATTTCCCCGATTTTAGCTTCTTCTGGTAATCCGCTTTCAGAGATACGGTTTGCCAGACCGACCGACATCGAATCGAATATCGCTGCGTTGACGGCATTCCCGTCGATAACACGGAACGCTCGCTGCCCTTTGGCTTTCGCAAATGCCTCGACAGTTCTTTCGAAGATGCTTGTCGTTTTTCGCATCCACATATCATCCGGATTGCGGTTGTTCTCGGTAAAGATATTCAAGAACTCCCCCATCGGCGCAGCGTATTCATGCCCTTTATACAACATTGCCATGAATCTCAGGATCATCTCATGGTCTTTCATACGAGGACTCGTGCGAGCAATGATCTCGCGCCATTGGGGAAAGTCGTTTAGCTCCGCGATCTTGTCTATGAGCTTGCCCTGATAGATCGCGCTCCTGATCTCTTGAGGATTGACTGCGCGCCCTCCACTGTTGAGACGCTTGAATATCTGGTACATACTCGTGTCTTCGCCAGCGGGAGCGTCTTGCCTGACGATGGTGGCATGGATGATAGAGAATCCCAACCCGCGCCGATCTATTTCGCTGAGATCTTCGTATGTCACGCCCTCGAAATCGCTGCTCAATCCTGCCAGCGCGAACTTGCGAAAACCAGTCTTGGTCTTAGCCGGAAACTTTCCATCGTAGAAATACCAAATGGTCCGAAGACGCTGCTGTCCATCCACGACATAATATCGGTTGCTCTCTGAATCGAAACCCAAGAATATCTCCGGGACGGGAAGGCCGAGTAGGAGCGACTCGATAAACTCAGAAGCAATCCTATGAGTCCAGACGAACCCCCTTTGCCATTTTGGGATAACGATGTCTTCGCTCTGCAAGCGTCGAACCAGACCGTCTATATCGAAGTCGGCGCCGAAGCTGGTGATTCTGTATGTTGCCCTAGGATGTGATTCGTCTTCTTCCGATTCGTCCAGAATCGGGTCATCTTGCTGCGCATCGTCAATAGTCTTGGCGGATTTGGCAATGCCTACCATGATGACCTCCGGGCTATATCGAAGCGGTATTGTTCATGCTGTTGGGTTATGCTCGTCATACTCGCTGCCGCATGTTCGAGTGTGATAGCCATGCTCGCATACTGCAACAGCCGCCAGCCGTGCGCTACGCTATTCGGCACCCTCGTCGTCGGTATCTTGCATATGGCGCTGCGCTGCGCGCCTGCGGAGGCCGCCATAAACGAACACCCCGGCCAAACCCACGAGGTTCAGACCGGCGATCACAGCGGCAACCACCGCCTCGTCCAGATAGGCCATGTATCCGGCAAGGCAGAGCGAAGCAAGAACCACGGCAAAGCCGATCCACTGTCCTCGCATCGCCAGACTGTTATCGGAGGCAATTTGGTCGCGCTCCATATCGAGCTGTCCGCTTTCCATATCCAGTTGATGCTCGAACTCGCGTTCTGACATCCTGAAGATGCGCTCAGCTCCACCTTGTAAGATATCATCATACTTCAACAGTATATCGGGATGGGGTAATGGCCCAGACCAACTCTGCTGAGTTAGTACCATCGAACTTCTGACTGTCAGATCCTGTGAGTCTGACTGGTCTTCTGGGTGAATGATCCCATGTTCTGTGTGATCTGGCGCGCTATCTTCTTCAGCCAGAGCCGGTATCCTTGCGCTTGTCGCTGTCTTTCGCAGGCCGCTTTGTAGGGGCTTCGCTCTCGCGCGGCTCGAACTCCTCCCAGTTGCCGAGGACGGCTCTGAAGGCGTTGCCAACAGCTTCCCAGTCACGCTGCAGGATGCGCCCACTGCGTGAGCGTGGGTTATAGCTATACGACTTCCTAGCAGGTGTTCTGAGCGATCCCGTGAAGTCGAATATCCGAGCGATACCGTCTATGAATGGGTCGAGACGCTGTGTACGCGATCTGCGGTATCTGGACATTTGCGCTCCCCCTATCTGGATGCATACCATCGGCAGTTACTGGCAGTTACTGAATGGGCTATACAGTAGCGTATTCAGTGTAACAGCTATGCCCGGTAACGGCTATACTCGCATACTGCAACAGCCGCCAGCTACGCTACTCGGCACCCTCGTCGTCGGTATCTTGCATATGGCGCTGCGCTGCGCGCCTGCGGAGGCCGCCATAAACGAACACTCCGGCCAAGCCGACGAGGTTCAGACCGGCGATCACAGCGGCAACCACCGCCTCATCCAGATAGGCCATGTATCCGGCAAGACAGAGCGAAGCAAGAACCGCGGCAAGGCCGATCCACTGTCCTCGCATCGCCAGACTGCTATCGGAGGCGAGCTGATCGCTTTCCATCTTCATGCGATGTTCGCTCTCGCGTTCTGCCATCCTGAAGATGCGTTCTGCCCCGCCTTGCAGGATGTCTTCGTACTTCGCCAACATATCGGGATGCGGAAGCGGCCCTGACCAGCTCTGCTGAGTCATTACCATGGAGCTTCTGACTGTTAGCTCCTGCGATTCGGATGCATCCTCTGCTGCGTGGACGGGCGCGATGTCATCATGTTCCGGGGATGGCGCGCTATCTTCTTCAGCCAGAGCCGGTATCCTTGCGCTTGTCGCTGTCTTTCGCAGGCCGCTTTGTAGGAGCTTCGCTCTCGCGCGGCTCGAACTCCTCCCAGTTGCCGAGGACGGCTCTGAAGGCGTTGCCAACGGCTTCCCAGTCGCGTTGGATAGCGCGCGCATCGCTCTCGCGAGGATTACTATGCGACCGCGTGTATGGTGTTCTGAGCGACCCCGTGAAGTCGAATATCCGAGCGATACCGTCTATGAATGGGTCGAGACGCTGTGTACGCGATCTGCGGTATCTGGACATTTGCGCTCCCCCTATCTGGATGCATACCATCGGCAGTTACTGAATGGGCTATACAGTAGCGTATTCAGTGTAACAGCTATGCCCGGTAACGGCTATACTCGCACAGGCCAACAGCCGCGCCGTACCCTACATCACGAACGCCGCCGCCTTCGGACGCCGCTTGCCGCCGTGGACTGACGGCTCAGCTTGTTTTCTCATACAAGTCTTCTACTTCGAGCTGAGTTGGTTTACCCCACTCGTCGTACTGTCGAACGCCTTCGACAATCACGGTGTCTTGTCGAACGAGGTGTTCGAGGGCCTGGAAGAGTATTTCACCTGAGATGCGGCATGGAAGATCAGACTTGTCGCCGGGTCTCTGCCTCAATGAAAAAACACCTCTGTCGATGTCAACTGCCCTAAGCTTCCCCTCTTCGACCACTCGCCTCGTTCCACTCGAGGATTTATAGAGAGCATTCCTTATCCTGTCCGCGGATGAATGGGACAAGATGTAGTTACCCTCGGGTCTTGCGAGGCGTCCAGAAAATCCGATGCGCTGGACGATCCCGTTGCGAGACGGGACCATACGGCGGATTCGAGTTATGAGAAGTCGCTCGAGACGCTCGTCTTCCACGCTCTGGCCGAAATCATCGATACAGTCTCCTGTCGACAGCCAGTCAATCGTATCGAGTATCAGCCGCACACTGCGTTCGATGAGTTTACGGTCGTCATCGGCAAACAGTGTTTGGGGCTTCGGCAAGTTCAATCTGATCCGCACACTGCCTTTGGACACACCTGCAAAGTCGAAATCTGCGGACTGGGATAGCCAGCTAGGATACCTTCCAGATTCTCCCTGATATCCTCTGATTAAGTATGACGAAACAGAGCGTACTGCGCCGTAAACATCGTTCAGTATTGCCGATATTATACTGGATGGAACTGTACCGATACCGACATATGGCCCATGGAGAGCTATCACCAAATCGCCTGCCTTTTCCGAATCGAACCCTAAGGCTGCATCCAATTCGGTTCTCAGCCTGACGATCTCCTGATATTGAACGAGAGCTATCGTATCCAGCGCCTCCTGAGATACGACGGGCGATTCACGCACAGACATCAGAGCGCGTTCCAGCCTTCCAATCTGCTCGATAGTGAACTCGAAATTAGTATCGTTTCTTACATCTTGTCCGCTCATAGTGGGAATCCCAGTTCGAGTAGTCCCCTCGCTCTTCCTTGTCGATAATGACTGAAGAAGTACACCCATGCATCGAGGTCTGACAGCCCCGCTACGATGAATGCCTCACACCCAAACTCTCTTTGGGTGAAGTCTCTGTCATAGCTGTGTGATCTAACTAAATCGATGAATTCGCTTGCGGATATATGCTCGATCCTTGGAACCAGTATCATATCTCTATATCGCTAGGAATAGGGCTTTTGGATCAAAGCAGTATGGTTATGAGATTTTCTTCATTAATTCTTCAGATATGCTATCTATATTTTTGGAATTTGTTTGATATGCGTATATATCCACTAAAAATGGGAAGTGTTTTTCAATATATGCCTTATCTACATCGTACCAAATAGGTAGGACGTTGTTTTTATAAAGCAATACGTTTAATTCTCTTTCTGGCCATTGTTTATTGTGAAAGTATTTTGATATAACAATGATACCAAACTGGGATTCCTTCAATCCTGTTTCTATGGTTTTTCGTATGCTATCTCCTATAGTTAATATATCATCGTCGTACCATACTTTAGCCTTTCTTTTCTTAAGACATTGGACAAGGCTATTAACATATTCTTTGTCTTCACTGGCGTGGCAAATGAAAAAGTCATATTCTTTTTTGTCTGTTTTAGTGTTGTCTATTACAAGTTGTTCTGTCTGAGTGGTTTGGGCTTTTTTTGATTCGGTTAGAGAATCAAAATACTGATACCCTTTAGTAGTTACATTGAAGACATAAGTAGAAGCTTGTTCTAAATATCTTTTCTGTGTTAGTTCTTTAAATGCATCTCTCCATCTTGCTATTTCTCTTTTTGATACTGCGTTTGCGATTGTTATTATGTCACCGTCTTCTTTATATAGCTTAATAACAATATACCCTGATGGTTTTTGTTCTACAAATTCCAATTCAGAGTCTTCATTGGATATTGTTAGAAACAGGATGTGTTTTGCGTCGTCACTTAAATATTTATTCATGATACTCCCCTTTTGAGACAATTTTTAATGTCTAATTTACGTAGATTGGCAGTATTATATTTTTGATATAGATTTTATATTGCCTATTCTACTTAGGAATGAACTTTACCATACGTGAGAGTATCTCGGTGTTGACATGTTCTATTGGATTGACTTCGCGCCGTTCGACATGTTCTGAAGACAGTATATCGACTCCCTCATATTGATCCAGAAACCCGGATTCGTTCCAAATATGTACGAACCTGTCCAAGCCATCTATCAGTGTGTTTCTCCGCTCCGTAAATCCTAGTACGGTACGAATTTCTGCAAGAGTAGCGCTATGAATTCCCAGAGGCAAAAGCCCTTGACTATCGAAACTTGGAGTCAATTGTAGATTACATCCTCTGAGCGCAGGTATATCAGAGGCGAGACTGGCTAGATGTAATGGCCCTACATCACGAACGCCGCCCCCTTCGGACGCCGCTTGCCGCCATGGACTGACGGCTCGGCGCACCACTTCGCCGACAGCCGACGCACCGCGCTGTACACGCCTTCGTCGAGGCCCAGCAGGTCGCATACTACGCGCCGATCGAGCAGCGCGCGGTTGGGGTCGGCGTCTGCTATATATGCTGGCTTCAGCTCCCGTTCGCGGAAATCGTCGAATATCCGCTCAGCCGTCGCAAGCTGGTCATCGCTCAGCGCGCGAAAGTCGAGGACGGGAAGCGTTTCGGCTGAGGTTGCTGTCAGCCTTACACGTCCTGGTTGTTGGCGGTTGCTATGCCACCAGAAACATAGCAATCCCAGTGTGGTGTTCGACCATACAGTGAAGGCGTAGTCAAATCGGTTGTCGTCGAAAATCACATTGGGCCACGCCGTCCCTCCGACCGTCTCCCGTTCTGTAAATGAGGCTGCTAACGGTTGAGAATTGAGTCTGAAATCGAGATTCAGATGGGCGCGGCTGGCGGTTGCCCAGACTGTAGCCGCTTTAGTTTCCATCCCCTGCCGTACCTGCAGCTGAGAGTCAGGCTCGCAGATCATACGAGTCTCGTTCTTGGCGTTGTGGTTCCAAAGGCTGGGGTATGTGGCTGTTGGACTAGGTGATATTTTGTCGAAGGGGCCTCGAGGTGGCGGGCCGTCAATGTCTAGATGATAAGTTCCGAGTTTGCCGATATTCCCCAATGGCGCGCAGTCTAGGTCGATGGCCGCTGGTCTGCCCGGCAGCCACAGCCTAGATTGGGACAGCGCGAACGCCGTCTGCGCAAGCGAAGCGTCCATGAGCCGCACGCTGCCCCAGCTTTCGCCGCTCTCCGATACGGGCGCGGCGATGACCTCCCCGATTTTACTGCTTCCCACCGCCAGATTGGAGCCGCCGTATGGCCCGTCCTCGATTCCTCTGATCGATTCGAGGGTCGAGATCTCTCTCGCTGTCTCGCTGGATTCGGGGAATCCTCTCGGACGGTGGTCTAGCGATACGAACTTGCCGCGCTCCCCTCGTCTTTCCTCCGCTCGGAGCTTTCGCGCGATGATTAGGCATTCGGCCATCGCAGTATCTGAAGAGAAGGACATCTCTTTGCTATTGGAGGCGATGCTCAGTACGCTTAGATCCGTGTATCCCTTCCCTAGCATCTTTCTCGCGGCTTGCCAAGAGGATCCCGATGCAACCGTCAGCGGCAGTACCAGCGCGAGAACGCCGCCCGGTTTCAGTTTTCTGTCGCCCAAGGATACGAATGCCGACGCGATACCAGCGCTGCCGTGATAAACAGTGTCTCTCTTCAGTATGTTCATCCGTTTTGCCATGTCTTTCTGGTCGGCCTTGGTGGCGCCGAATGCCGCAAACGCAGCGGCAAAAGTGCCGGCAGTCGCGCCCTCGCGGGTTACATTCCGCGTAAACGGCGGGTTCATTATCACCAGATCGAACGCGCCGTCCTGTATGTTCATACGCACTTGCTCTGCTGTTTCCTCACCCGAGCTGCTTACTTGGGTGCCGGGGTCGCTCATGTTGAACAGAGTCATAACCGAAGAGGATTGCAGCAGCTCCAGCGAGCCTATCAGAACCGATCCGTCATCCCGTCGTCCGTATGCCAAGCTGTATAGCTGGGTTTTGCCGAATTTCACTTGCGGTTCCGCGCCGGAGAGTGTGGAGCCTGTGATATGCACGGCGGACGGCAGTACATCGCATCCGTAGAGCGCCTCCTCCATCATAGTTGGGTGCAGCGCGGCGAGATCACCGTCCGCGCGTTCGTGCAAAGCGCGAATACGGCTATATACGGCGGCGATCAGCGCGCCGGTGCCGCATGCGAAATCGCCGATCTTCAGATTGCCGATAGCGTCGGCGTCCGACCAATCCACATCCATCTTCGCCACTGCCAGCCGCGCCAGCAGAGCGGCTGTTTCCGGCAGTGTGTAGAATGTCGCCAGATATTTGCGATCGGCTATCAGCCGCTGGAAGATATGTCCGGTCAAATCCTGCGCGTGGTTCATGCCTGTGGCGATGACATCTTCGACTGTGGAGCGCAGGTTCGTCAGCATCTGCGCCGCCTCAGCCGCAGGCAGCTCGTTCACGATTTTGCGCGCAATGTCGAATATCGGGAAGTAGTCCACCTTCAGAATCGCATTCCACGCTTCCAACATGCCTTCCTTGGGGTTTCGCGCGGAGCTAGAGCATATTTGCGACAGCGGCGCGACGCCGTGCAGTCCGGCTAAGCGTTCGTGGAATACCATAGCGTTGGCGACCATCGCGCCGGCCATGCGATAGGTTTGCAAGACTTTGGACAGTCCCATATGTTGCGCGATGTTCGTTACGATGCCCGGCTTGGACTTTGCAAGCTGTTCGAGAATCGCGGCGGCTCGGTCGATGCCCTTTTCCAGCGTGGCGACGGCCTCGTCCACTGCCTGCTGCGGCACGGATATCAGCCGTATCAGATCGACCAAGTCCTCCGCCGAACCCTCGAGCCAGCCAGATTCGGGGAATCTGCTGCCGTTCTTGTAGCAGACACAGTAGGAGAGCCCCGATTCCGCCTCCAGCGCGGCGTTCAGGTCGTCGGCGTCGGTGATACGCTCCGGATAGCGGAGGGCGATGGCGGCGTCGATATGCTTAGCTGTGCCGACCACTTCCAAGCCGAGCCTAGACTTCGCTTCCGGCTCCGCGCTGTACGCCGGCATGAACTCCGCCTCGATGACCACAGGCGAGCGTCCAGACTCGGTGATGAGTATGTCTAGTCGAAGCGCGGGATTATCCACTATCTGCCGGGTATTCTCGGAGCGCACATCGCAGCTGGGCAGCATCCTCGTGAGAATGTTTCCCAACGCGCTGTTCGCGCTAGGTTCGGTCTGGCGCGGCATATCGTGTCCCTGCTATCTATTGCTGCTGCCTATTGCTGCTGACTGCACTGTTTGTGCGCTGTTCTTCCTCGCGCTGTTCGCTCGCGCTTCTACGCGTTTTCGCTCTCGAAAATCCCTTCGGGCAGGAAGGCGGATACGGTGACATTGGGCAGATCGACGATGTTGCTTATGCGCAGATCGACGGCGACGGAGCAGATGACATATGCCTGTTCTGGCGTGTATCCGCGCTCTCCGAGCAGGTCGATCATCGCTGTCAGCGCGTTTCGCGCCGCGAGCGTAACATCGTTCTCGCCCTCCTGTCCGCCGTCCGCGCGTATGGGATAGCCGACGGTGGCGGTGAAGTTGCGCGGCACGGAGTCTTTCGGCGGCAAGAAGTATCCCGGATGCGAGAATCGCGGCAGATTAATGTTTCGTCTTGCCGCCTCCCCCTTGTGCAGCGTGAATCGGACGCCGACGGTCGCGCCCATTTCGATAGCGGTTATACAGACCTCGCCATCGCCTTGCGCGAAGTGTCCGTCGCCCACCGAGTACAGCGCGCCCTCGACGGCTACGGGTATGAACAGCCGTGAGCCGCGCGTCAGCTGCTTCACATCCATGTTGCCGGCGTTTTCGCGTGGCGGGCCGGTGCGCAGCCCTGTTTCCCCGATGCGTCCGCCCGGCACCGCGTCTTCTATGTCTGGCGGCGGCGCGATTCCGCCGCGCCCGATGAACTCCTGTTCGCGCTTGGTCCATGCCTCCAGCTGTTCATGCGACGGCGCGAGGCCGGCGGTCCCCATGAACGACCCGTCTGGTATCCGAACGCCCGGTATCTGCTCGGAGGTGGCATAGCCGTTGCGTATATTCCAATGCGCGAGGTATGGCTCCGAGAACAGATCGCGCAGGAAGCCCGCTCCGGGTCTGAATCGCGTCCATCCGTATGGCTGCGGGAATATGTCCACATATTCGATTTCGAGCAGGTCTCCCGGCTCCGCGCCGTCGATGTATATTGGCCCTGTCAGCGGGTGGCTCACCTTCTGATCCATGCCCTCGAAATCGGTGGCTGTCGTCTCCGGTGTAACCTGCCCGTCGCTGGCGTCCTGCGTTTCTATGATGATGTTCTCGTTTTCGCCGACCTCGATTATCGGCGGAATGTCTGGATGCCAACGGTTGTGTCCTGTCTCCGGCTGCTCGCGGAGCCTCTTGGTTCGGTCTATTCGAACGAATTGAGTCATGGTGGAATCCTGTCGGGGCTAATGAATGGCGCTAGTGAATGGTGGGTGAGTAACGACGAGCGCGCAACGATACATAAGCACATAAGCAACGGCTGTGAATATCGCGGCAGACGCTGTTAGCTGGCTAATAGGAGTTGGCCTGATACTTCTTGGTCGTCTCAGCCGTCGAAGAGTTTGTCATCGGCTGTGTCTCGTGGCTCCCATCCGAGAATGTCTTTGGATGAAGAGAGGTCTCGGTAGTTCCACCTGTTGTTCGAGACTGCGAAGAAGATGCCGAATCGCACATCGTCGGGAGCGTCTATGCAGGCCTCGAGGTGCGTCGATATATCGCGGTGGCTCAGGTAGATGGCGTTTTCGCGTATCGTGCGTGGTCTGTCGCCCTGCGTTACGGAGCCGATTCTGACGCATAGCATACTCATGTCGTAGTCGTCGGAGAAATGCCGCGCGAGTGCTTCGCCCCATACTTTAGCCGCGCCGTACAGCGCCTCCGGGCGTACATCTTTGCCCGTCAGCTTGGGGAAATCCGCCGGCACGCGGTCGTAGTTGCCCGTTGCGATGTCCGAATATGGCGGCACGCGCTCGAACCCGCGGATGGCGTTGCCGCTGGATGCGAATATGACGCGCCCGACACCCGCTTGCCGAGCCGCCTCGAACACATTGTAAACGCCCAGCACATTGCCCGCGTGCTGTCTTTCCCAATCCTGTCCACCCAGATACGCCGCCAGATGCACGACGGTATCTTGTCCCTCGAACGCGGGACGAATGGCGGACAGATCGGCGATGTCTGCCTGCACCGTCCGCGCGCCTTCTACTGGGCGCCGATTGAGCGCAGTAAGCTCGTACCCACCCGACTCTAGCAGATGTCTTCCGAGCAGTCCGCCAATCAGCCCGCTCATTCCAGTAATCAATACTCTCTTTACGCTCTTTGGCATTCGTATTCTCTCCATCTATTTCTATTTGTACTATTTGCAATTCTCGTTCGTAAATTCGTAATTCGCAGGAACTGGCAAAATCCAGACTGTACGCCGTGTGATTTTGTGGCATAATACACTAAACGATGATATGATTGGTTGTTCTAGCATTTCTGTTAGAGTGTGAGGTTGGGGAAGAGCTGACCGATTCATAGCTCAGATGGGAGGTTTCATCATCAGCAAAGATATAGACAGAAGACTGGGAATAGATGCCGTATCCTCCGACAAAGTTACACCCTCTGGCGCGCGCGGAGACCTGATAGCGCTGCCGGAGCGCGAGATAGGAGACGAGCCGACCGATACGGTGCGCGAATACCTGCGTTCCATCGGCCAGCATCCGCTGCTGACCGCGCCGGAGGAGCTGACTCTTGGACTGAATGTAGAACGCTGGATGCTGCTAAAGGAGACTAGGCTCAGAGTCTCCGTAGATACTGACGCCGAGCCGTCTGGCTTCACGCTCACTACGGAAGTGGCCGCGTTGCTGATAATCTCCGCTATGCGAGACCTCGACCTCTTGAGGACATTGGCATCCAAGTCAGATGTCGAGCTGCCGATGGAAGCGCCCGTCAGCGTGCTTTTGGCAGATCCCGAGGTTAGACGGCTGCTGGATGCGCCGCTGTCAGACAAGTCCAAAGAAGAAATTTCCGACAGTACAGGCATCGAAGTAGATGATGCGATGCCGCGGACTTCGGGGCTGTCCAGAGCGTCTATGTTGATCCCGCTGAGTGTGTGGAGCGCGTTGGAGGATATACTGGGCGCGCGTCTGTATGATCCTGATTTGGATTTGGACACGGTGCGGGATGCCATAGACGATCTGGAGTTCGAGCTCGAACGCTGGTGGCGTGAGATAACAGAGCGGGGCAAGATAGCCTCCGAGCGTCTCACGAACTCCAATCTGCGCTTGGTCGTCAGTGTTGCGCGCAAATACTTGCGGCGCGGTCTGCCGATGCTCGACCTGATTCAGGAGGGCAATCTCGGCCTGATGCGCGCAGTGGAGAAGTACGACCCACATCGAGGGTTCAAGTTCAGCACCTACGCTACTTGGTGGATTCGGCAGGCGGTTACGCGCGCGCTCGCAGACCAGGGCCGGACGATACGATTGCCCGTCCATGTGGTCGAGCGGCTTCAGCAGCTGAACACGGCAGAGCGTATGCTGACGCGAGATGGAGACCGAGACCCATCCCCAGAGGAGCTGGCAGTCGAACTGGACTGGACCGCCGAGCAGGTAGAGACGCTTATGCGACAGCGTCAACACACGATCTCGCTAGGCACTCCCGTCGGTGAGGAAGAGTCCACACTCGAAGATTTCATACAGGACACCAGCCCGTGGACTCCCGACGAAGTGGCGATGAAGATGCTGATGCGGGAGAATGTCATCAACGCTCTCGTGGACGGTCTGCCGCAGAGGCTCAGGCTGGTTCTAGCCTATCGCTTCGGGTTCATCGACGACAGACCGCGCACATTGGAAGAGGTTGGCAGGGAGCTGGGCGTAACCCGCGAGCGTGTGCGTCAGCTCGAAAAGCAGGCGCTCGGTATGCTGCGCGCATCGGATAAACTGCCAAAAGACGAAGAGCTGGAACGACGAGAATAGTTCATCTGCGCTGATGCCCTTGCTGGTGCCTTTCCTATAATGACAAATAGGCTAATAGGCGTCAGTCGATAGGGCGTCAGCGTCCGATCACTATTCGCTTGAAAGATTCGGCCAATCCCCCGCCGATGCTCACCCCCGTGTCTGCCGCTCTCTGCCGCGAGAACTCCTCTCCCACCTCGCGCGGCCTCGACATCTGGCTGGCGTGTTTGTACAGCGCGTCCATCTTCGTACCGAAAGTGTCCGATATGTCTATGTATGTATCGGGAGACTCCGAGCGGAAAAGCCACACTTCTTGCGTTTTGAACGGCTCCAAGCCCTCCGCTGTAAGCTCCGGGAATGCGAGATGATCGCGGGCATACGGGAAAACGGCATCCAGCGTAACGCGCCCGGTCATGTAGTGGTCTCTGTGGCGTATGTATGGTCGGTTCGGGTCGATGGTCAGCACGATATCCGGCTCGTGCTTGCGAATCTGGCGTGTCAGGGCGAGCCTGAATTCGCGCGAATCTTCCAGATTCTGGTCTGGAAATCGCAGGAATACGACCTCATCTATCCCCAGCGCATCTGCGGCTTCCATCTGTTCCCGCTCACGGATGCTGGCGAGTTCCTCTGGGGTTATGTTTCGATCTGAGGTTCCCTTATCGCCGTTGGTGCATACCACCAAGACGACTTTGCACCCATCTCGCGTCCATCTTGCTATCGTGCCTCCTGCGCCGCCTTCCGCATCGTCCGGATGCGGCGTGACGACGAGTATCGTTCTCGGTTCTTGTGACATATCCTTGCTGCTGCTCCTTTTCTAATTTGGGATAGACGGATATATTGTATTATTCTGTCTGACACGCCGCCAAATATGCGGCACGGTATGGTATGGTTTACGGCTACTTAGAATCGAGGCGAGGAAGTTTTTCTAAATCGATGCATGATATTACCACACCGCAGGAGTTCTTTGGATTTCGCGTCGGGGAAGATAGAAAGCTGGCGGGCTGGCCTGAGATAATGGCCTATCTTCGGCTGCTGTCGGAACAGAGCGACAGGATCATCGTCGAGGAGATTGGACGCTCCACAGAGGATAAGCCGTTCGTTATCTGCAAGATCAGTTCACCTGCCAACCTCGCCCGCGCAGAAGATTTCCGCAGCGTACAGCAATCACTGGCAGATCCTAGAACGCTGGCAGACGAAGACGCCGCCGCCCTGATCGATACGGCCCGCGCTGTGGTCGCCATAACATGCAGCATCCACGCCACCGAGGTCGGCGGAACGCAAATGTCTGTCGAACTCGCTCATCTGCTGGCATCGTCCGACGATCGGCGCGCACGGAGCATTCTAGACAATGTGATTTTGCTGCTGGCGCCGAGTCTGAACCCAGATGGGCTGGGCCGAGTGAAGGACTGGTACGACTCTTCTATAGGGACGAAGTTCGAGGGGGCGATACCGCCCTATCTATACCACAAATATACTGGCCACGATAACAACCGCGACTGGTTCATGTTCACGCAGCAAGAGACACGGCTCGTGGTCGATTGTGTCCACAACGCTTGGCGTCCGCACATCACATACGACATTCATCAGACACGCGCCGACGGTATGCGGATGATATTGCCGCCGCTGACGGACCCCATCGGCCCGAATGTGGACCCAGTAATCCAGAGCGAGATGGCGGCGCTTGGGATGCATATGGCGGCGCATCTGACGGCGGAGGGAAAGGCCGGTGTCGCTGTCAATGTCGTGTACGATTCGTACAGCCCCAGCCGGTCGTATCCGCACTATCACGGCGGCGTGCGCGTGCTGTCGGAGGCGGCAAGCGTCCGCATCGCGTCTCCTATCACTGTGCCGCAATCCGCGCTGAGCGAAGAGCGTGGCGAACTCCCCAGAACCAGAACATGGAATCATCCGCTCCCTTGGGAAGGCGGACGCTGGACGCTGCGTGACATAGTGGAATACGATCTGTCTGCGGCGATGGCCTGTCTCGATCACGCCGCGCTGAATCGCAAGTGGTGGGTGCGCAACTCCTACGAAATGCTGCGGCGGGCGACCAAAGACACGAACGACCCTTTCGCATATATCATCCCTGCGCGTCAGCGCGACACGAGCGCGGCGGACGAACTCGAAGACATCATGCGCACTGCCGATGTGCAGGTGCGCGAGGCGACGGACGAATACACCGTTTCCGACGGGACGATAGTTCGGCCCAGCGATCGCGTTATCTTCATGCAACAGCCATACGGAGCGTTCGCCAAGACTATGCTCGAACGCCGCGTCTATCCAGACATCAGACAGCACCCTGGCGGCCCGCCGAAGCGTCCATACGACGCCACCACTCACAGCCTGCCACTGATGATGGGGGTCGAGTGTCACGAGATAGCGGAACCTGTTGACATCCGAACCCGCGAGGCGCGAAAGTCGTCGTCTGTGGACGCGACGCAGCGCGAAAAGATCTTCTCCTACGACGCGCCGGCGTTTGCCATTATGCCCCAGTCGAACGCATCGGCGCGGACGGTGAACGAGCTCATGTCCATGGGCATACCGATGCTGCGATCGTTCGCTCCGATACCAATACCTGTCCCCGATCTGCCCGACGGCGCGCGTGCGTTTCCCGCTGGTACATGGGTTGCGCCGTCGTCGGACGAACTGCGTAGAGCGTTGGTGGCCGATGGTGGCGCGGTGGACATCCTCCAAGACATATTTCCATTATGGGAGCGTCCCGAAGATTCGCTCGAATTGGCGCGTCCGCCGCGCATCGGGGTTTACTCCAGCTATGTCCCATGCATCGAGGAAGGCTGGACGCGGTTCGTGCTCGATGATTATGGGTTTCCATATACTTCGCTCGTCGATAGCGACATACGCGAAGGGAATCTGGAGGCGCGGTTCGACTGCGTGCTGATACCGCATCAGGCGGTTCGTCAGATTCATCGCGGTTTCAACCGCGCTTATTATGCATCCCGATTCTCCGGCGGACTTGGCGATCGGGGGCTGCAGAACCTGCGCGAGTTCGCAGAACGAGGCGGGACTATCATCGCATGGGACGACTCGGCGCGGCTCCTAGTTCGTCGGCTTCAGCTGCCGGCGACCAACCCCCTAGCTGGCATATCCCACTCCGACTTCTTCGCGCCCGGCAGCCTGCTCCGAATACGGATCGACACGGGACATCCACTAGGCTTCGGGATGCCAGAGACTGCGGCTGCGCTGTATATGAACGGCCCCGCCTATCGCTTGGAGCAGGGAGCCGTCGTAGCGTCGTTCTCAGAAGAAGATACCCTTCTCAGCGGATGGCTTATCGGCGCGCAGCATATACGAGGCCTCTCTGCGCTGGCGTCTATACCGATGGGAATGGGTGAATTCGTGCTGTTCGGATTCCGCCCCCACTTCCGCGCTCAGACCAGAGGAACCTATAAGCTGTTGTTCAACGCGTTGTATTCAGCGGCCCGACCGTAGGCGATGATGGGTTCGGCGAGAGAATACATACATCCAGTATCTCTGCGCCCTGCCCGCCTTACTCCCGCTCCTCCGGCGCGCTGACGCCTCTGAAAGTGGCGTAGAGCGCGGCGTTGTACACCAGCTTGATGACGCTGCCTATGATGATTGGTACGCCGAGCGCGGTCGACTGAGCTACGATGCCGGCGATGGCGGGGCTGATGGCCTGCGCCAAAGTTCGTCCCATATTCGTTACGCTCGCAGTCGCTGTCCGCGCCTCCGGAGGGACTATCGCCATCGAGTAGGATTGTCGCGTCGGTATATCCATGTCATTCACGAGTTCCCGTATCATGTAGAACGCTATTGCGAGAGGCGCGTTGCCTGTGATTGCCATGAGAATCATCATCGAGTTGGAGACGCTTTGTGTGGATGCCATCGTCGCTATCAGTCCGATGCGGCGCGCCAGCGGCGCGGCCAACATGATGGATACGGCGTTCAGCAGCTGGCCGACGAAGAATATCGCGGCTATCGTCTCCAACCCCATATCGAACCTGTTGGCGAAGAAGTAGGACATGAAGCTGTAAACCATGAACCCGCCGCCGAGCGAGTCTAGGCTGAACAGCGCGGCGAGTTGAATCATTATCATGCGCGCGCTGCGCGGCATGGGAGGAGCGTCTTTGGCTGCTGGCGCGGCTGGACGCTGCTCCACTTCGGGGCCGAGTCTGGAATAGATTAGCACACCGCCAAAGGCGACTATGGCATACCCGAAGAACATCACCTCGAACGATGCGACCTCCCCCATATCGAACAATGCGCTGAGCGCCGGCGGAGCGGCTATCAGCAGCGCGCCCACCGACTTCGTGAGCCGTCCCGCGAGATTGTACCAGCTGAACAGCGCTGTTCTGTGTTTCGCATTGCCCAACTGCGCCAGTATCGCCATATCCAGCGAAAGAAACGCCGTGCGGTCTCCGCCAGTAGAAGTGGTCATGGCAATCAGCGATATGGCGATCAAGAACGAAGTTCGCTCCGTCATGGGAAACAGCAAGCCGCCAACTCCCATTAGAGCCGCCATGCCTATGAGCATCCGCTTACGGCCAATAGTGTCGCCCTTCCAGCTGGCGACGATGTTGGACAGCGTGCCGCCTGCCATTATCGCGCTGAATACCAACCCCGCCTGCCATGGGGTGAACTCCAGCAGATCGAAATATACGCCGAGGAAGACGCTCAAGAATCCGTATCCCAGCGAGCGCAGCGCGGAGGCGGCTATCACTATCCGCCCTTCGCGTTCGACGGGCGGAATTACAGAACTCAGGATTGTTTTCATGGATGCATGTGCAGCTTTTCCAGCATGTTTGGCAATGCGGATACGACTATGCGTGGAGAGAGCGTCGCTGTATGCCAAAGAGGAGTATGAAAGATGTGCATAGTCAGCGAAGAATGCATAGTCACTTCGAGAGAGCGCAACTAATAGAGAAGACAGCTAAGACAGTATAGTAACAAACAGCCGCTCTGTATCGTTATAGATTCCGAGATACTTGCTGATTCATTTATAAGTAAGGTGAGGGCCATGAAAGTTATCGTAAAACCCCAGATATTCATTGTAGCGTTTATGTTGCTGGCGGTAATTCTAGCTGGATGCGGTGGAGGTGGAAGCGTAACTGTTCCTACGAGCGGATCTGTTCCTGCGAATGATGTGGCAGCAGTAGAAGTGTCGGAGACAGTAGCAGAGGTGAAGGAAATTGTTCCTGCTAAGGAAAAGGTAGTAGAGAAATGGGAGACGACAGCTGTACCCGCGCAGGCAGCGGTAGAGGTGAAGGAATCTGCCACCGTGGGGGAGACAGTAGTAGTGGTGGAGATGCCGGCGGCGTCCTCGACAGCGGCACCCGAGCAGGCAGCGATAGAGGTGAAGGAATCTGCCACCGTGGGGGAGACAGTAGTAGTGGTGGAGATGCCAATGTCTGCTTCGACAGGGCAGACTATGCCAATGCCATCGCCACCACCATCACCGTCCGGCGCAGTTCCGCAATCATCCTCGTTCGGCGAGAATTATCGAAGTGGTCAGCCCTCTGATGTTACATTCGATGATTATCAGCGCAGCCAATTCGTGCAAACGGTCGATGACAGCATATCCACATTCAGCCTGGATACCGACCGTACATCCTACCGTTTGGCCCTAAACTGGGCGCAGAACGGATTCGACATCGATCCAGCGTCCGTTCGGGCGGAGGAGTGGATAAACTCATTCGATTATGACTACGAACAACCGGGTTCTGATGATGAATTCGCCATCACAGCGGAGGTCTTCGATCATCCCATAAGGGACGATTCATATATGGCGCGCATCGCATTTCAATCGCCTGATCTATTCGAACACAGCGCCGATTCGCAAAAGCCTCTGAATGTCACCTTAGTGCTGGATTCATCGGGGTCTATGGATGAGGGCAACCGCGTAGAAATAGCTCGCAGGGCGGCGGAGGGTATCCGGGAGAGTCTGCGGGAGCAGGACAGTATTGCGGTGGTACAGTTCAGCGGCGATGTGATTCACGAAATGACTGTGCAGCACACCAGCCCTGAGGACGCAGATGTAATACGATCTATTCTAATGCTAACACCGCGACAGAGTACCAATGTGCAGGCTGGAATAGATCTGGGAGTGAAGTTAGCGGCAGATGCTCGCCGCGAACGCCCGGATGCGTATAACTATATCGTGCTGATGTCGGACGGCGTAGCCAATGTGGACTCCACGAGCCCGTTCGCCATTCTGGATTCCGCAGGCGACGACAACCAAGAAAATCCATTGAGACTCATCGCGATCGGCGTTGGTATAAATAACTACAACGACTATCTGCTAGAGCAGCTGGCGCAGCACGGCAACGGCTGGTATCGGTATCTGGACAGTGTCGAACAGGCCGATGACACCTTTGGAAACGGCAGCTGGCTGCAGCTGTCCATACCCTTCGCCGATGCCGCAAGAGCGCAGGTGAGATGGAACGAGGATGTGGTGAAAGCATGGCGCATAGTCGGCTACGAGAACAGGATAGCTCCCGATGAGTCCTTCGGTGAAGCGCGCAAAGAGTTCGCAGAGATGCCTTCCGGAAGCGCCGCTACCGTGTTCTACGAACTAGAGCTGCACATTCCCGAAGGCCAGCGCCCTGCCACAATCGAATCCGAACGAATCGACTTCGGTGAGGTGGAACTCCGCTGGAAGACCCCGATGACGGGAGGCGACAATCAGCAGAGCGCGCCGGTGGAGTTCGCACATAACGACGATGAAGGCCATATTCTGATGGCGAACTTCGGCATGATGGTGGCAATGTCTGCGGACAGATACAGCGCGCTGTCGGACGATGATTCGGAGGTTGCGGGTACTGCTCATAGAGATCTGCTGTCGCTGCAAGATGAACTCGATCTGCTGGGCGATTCGTCACTGTCCGAAAGGCGATCTTACCGGGACTTCGAGTTTCTGCTGAGGAGTATGGTGAACAGCGCAAGCGCCGTTAGCAAAGCGGCGCCGCGAGATTCGGGATACAGCAAATGACCATTATAGCCATAGTGTAGCTGAGGTGACTGGAATGTCTTACGCCCTTTGCATGTGTTGGCGTGAACTTATGCCGATCGCAACACAGGGTTCTAGGAAGACGCTCAGTACTACCCAAGCGAGTGCGGCGCGTATGCCGCCTATCACTGCCTCGTCTGTTCGTCGAATTCAACGGACAGACGAGGCGCGCGAGACTCGGGCAGCGTCTAGCGGTGATGCTAGGTGACTGGCCGTGTTAGTGTTTAGCCGTCCAGCCTTCCGAGTATGTCATCGAGCTTTTCGATGCGCATATCGGCGTTCGCTAGCCGCTCGCGTTCTCTCTCCACCACTTCCTCTGGGGCGCGGTCAACGAAGTTTTCGTTGGCTAGGTTTCGCTTGATTCGCTGACGATATTTGCGCAGCTCGTACAGCTCGGCGCGCAGCCTTTCAGTCTCGACGGCGAGATCGACCGATCCGCCCAGCGCAATCGCCAGCGTGCTGTAAGCCAGCACCTGAACTGCTTCGTCTCCGGAGTGTCCGTCTGAGCTTTGGGAATCGTCGATTTCGAGATCGATTCTGCCCTGAGAGCATATGAATGTCATGGCATCGTCGAACACGGAGCGAGCGCCGTTACTGCGGTCGTCTATGACGAGCCGCGCGGGAAGACGCAAGCTGTTGTCCACGCGAAACTCTGCGCGCAGGTTGCGCGCCGCGCGAACCAGCTCTATTACCGATTCGACTTCGCGCTCAGCGTCGTCGTTCTGCAGCGACGAATCGGAAACCGGATAAGGAGCGATTATCAGCGCATTCGGTCTGTCTCCCGACGCGTTCAGCGCGTTCATCAGCCTGCCCCATATCTCCTCTGTCACGAAAGGCAGGAACGGATGCAGCAGCCGAAGGGTGGCCTCGAGGACATGCGCCAGCGTCGGCAGCGGCGATGGGCCAGCGTCAGCAGCGCTTAGCCGCGTTTTGCACATCTCTATATACCAGTCGCAGAACTCGTTCCATAGGAAGTCGTGTACGGCGCGCTGAGCTTCACCGAACTGGAACTCGCGCATGTGCGTGTTCGTCTGTTCTGTAACGCGGTTCAGTCGGCTCACGATCCAGCGGTCTTCTCTGTGCGAAAGGCAGTTCGCATTCTTCCAATCTCCGATCTCTTCGGCGCTCTGGAGATTGCCTATAACGAATCGCGCGGCGTTCCACAGTTTGTTGGCGAAGTTGCGGCTGGCCTCCAGTTTCTGCTGATTCAGCCGCATGTCGTTTCCTGCGGAAGTTCCGGTGGTCAGCGCGAATCGCACAGCGTCCGCGCCGTACAGCTCGACCATCTCCAGCGGATCGGTGACATTGCCGCGCGTCTTGCTCATCTTGACGCCTTCGGGATCACGCACCAGCCCGTGCAGATACACTGTGTGGAACGGTATATCGCCCATGTTCTCTATGCCGAAGAAGATCATGCGCGCAACCCAGAAGAACAGGATGTCGTGGCCTGTTTCCATGACCGAGCCGGGGTAGAAGTATGAGAGGTCTTCGGTATCATCCGGCCAGCCCAGCGTCGAATGCGGCCACAGCCCTGAGCTGAACCATGTATCCAGAACATCCGGGTCTTGTTCGATGTTCGTCCCACCGCAGTCGGGACATTCCGTCGGGTCTTCCATCTCGACAATCATGTTGCCGCATTCGCAGTACCAAACAGGTATGCGATGTCCCCACCAGAGCTGCCTGCTGATCGGCCAGTCTCGTATATTCTCCATCCAGTTCAGATATACACGAGTGAAACGCTCCGGGACGATTCGGATTCGCCCGTCTGATACGGCGTCGATAGCGGGTTCGGCCAGCGGCTTCATATCAATGTACCACTGGTCACTGACGATTGGCTCGACGATGTGGCTGCATCGTTCGCAGTGTCCGACGCTGTGGCGAAAATCATCGACGCCTTCCAACGCTCCATCGGCATCAAGCCGCGCGACGACGGCTTGCCGCGCGTCCGAAACCGTCTGCCCCGCGAATGGCCCCGCGTTCGCGTTCAGTGTGCCATCCAAGTTGAGTATATCGACCGTCTCGAGACCATGACGCGCGCCGATCTCGAAGTCCGTCGGATCGTGTCCGGGAGTCACCTTCAGCGCGCCTGTGCCGAACTCGATGTCCACTGCCTCGTCGCCGATGATGGGGATGGCTCTCTCCATAATCGGCAGAACGGCGCGACTGCCTATCAGATGCGAGAATCGGTCGTCCTCCGGATTTACTGCGACGGCTGTGTCGCCCAGCATCGTCTCCGGGCGCGTGGTGGCAATTACGAGAGTTCCCGACCCATCTTCCAGCGGATATCGGATGCGGTATATGCTGGCGTCCTCGTCCTGATACTTCACCTCGAGGTCGGACAGCGCGGTTTGACAGCGTGGACACCAGTTCGTTATACGCGTCCCCTTATAGATGAGCCCCTTTCTATAGAGGTTTACGAAAGTGGTTCTGACGGCCTTCGCCGGCCCTTCATCCAGGGTAAACGCGCGGCGACTCCAGTCGCAGGAAGCTCCTAGTCGCTCTGTCTGGCGATAGATACGGTCTCCGTAGTTACTCACCCACTTCCAAACGCGGTCGATGAAGCCGCCGCGTCCGAGATCATGGCGTGTCAGACCTTCGGATGCCAGCTGTCTTTCGACCATGACTTGTGTTGCGATGCCCGCATGATCCGTACCGGGCAGATAGAGTGTAGGGTCGCCCTGCATCCGATGCCAGCGCACCATCAGGTCTTGCAGCGCGATGCACAGGGCGTGTCCCAGATGGAGCTCTCCCGTAACATTCGGCGGCGGCATGATGACGACGAAGGGCGTTTTGGAGCGGTCTATCTTGGGCGTGAAGGAGCCGCTATCGTTCCAGAATCGGTATATCTGCTGCTCGACTTGACCCGGCTCGTATGCGCGAGGCATTTCGGTCGGCGGCGTTGGCATTCAGTCCCTCCAAATCTGATAAATCTGGCGTTACGACATTCTATGGGGTTAGTTAGGCAAAAATGGTATTACTACCACAGGGTCTCCTGAGTGACGGATTACCGTGCCGGTAACCGAGCCTCTGACCAGTCGTTTGAAACCAGAACGGCCGTGAGAGGTTATCATCACCATCGAGCCAGATTTCTCTTGTGCCAGCTCTACGATGCGCAGGCCTGGGGAGCCTTGCAGAATTCGGGTTTCGACCTCCAAACCGCGCTCCGAGACATACTCAGCGCTTTCGTCGAGGTAGGACTGAATATTCCTATCTGACAGATCTTTTACATCTACATGTTCGGAGACCGTAAGAAAGGCGGCGCTCACAGGCGTATGCGCTCCGGCTGGGTTCGTAACGCGAACCAGCATCTCGTCTTCGGAGATTTCGTATTCGATGGAACTAGCAATCTCGGCCATAAAGTCCCAAGTGCGATCGTTCGATGCGCGCCCTTCCCTCGGCTGATCTTATCTCCGCATGCTCGTCATAATTTAGCGACTTGATACTGACCACGCTCATTAGAGCGACCTTGCCGTTTAGTTTTGCCGCAATGTCACAAAAGAAGCGGATCACGACGCTATTAGCCTTCGATTGGGCAACCGGCGTCGAGATATTGCCGAGCGTTTGTCTTTATAATGTCCTCCATAACCCTATATCTGCCGAGCATTTAGTCTCTCGCAACCTATATAGACTATGGCTGAGTGTTATGATGATATGTTTCGATTCAGTCGGCGAGTATCTCTATAGCGTTCTCATCCCGCACCGACCTTCTTTTGTGAAAAGGAATGGTTGTTGCATATAGAGCATATAGAATTGAGAAAGAGTATCTACACTCTCCCGGCAATGACTGCTCCCATACGCTGAGTTCCCACGACATCGCCGCCGTCCGCTGCAATGTCTGGCGTCCGATAGCCTTCGGACAGTACGCCTTCGACGGCAGTCTCCACCGCCACCGCGGCGTCTTCCAGCCCAAACGACAGTCGCAGCATCATCGCCACGCTCAGTATCATGCCGACGGGGTTGGCGATGCCCTGCCCTGCGATGTCAGGCGCGGAGCCGTGTATAGGCTCGTAGAGGCTGACTGCGTCTTTGGCTCCTTCCGTAACGCCGGGCAATCCGGCCAGCGACGCGGACGGCTGCATCCCCATCGAACCTGAAAGCACCGAAGCCTCGTCCGTCAGAATGTCGCCGAACATGTTCTCGGCAACGATGACATCGTAATACGCGGGGTTCTTTACCAGCGCCATCGCCGCCGCATCGACCAGAACATGTTCCAGCGTTACATCGGGGTAATCCTCATGAACCTCGTCCGCTATCTGCCGCCACAGCCGGGAGGATTCCAGCACATTTGCCTTGTCCACGCTAGTGAGATGCCCTCTTCGGCTTTTGGCGATCTCGAACCCGACTCGGAGGATACGCGCTATCTCGTGTTCGGTATATCTGAGCGTATCCTCTCCGTGTCTGCCCGTCTCGTCTGTCCAGCGGCGTTTAGGCTCTGCGAAATAGAGTCCGCCAGTCAGCTCCCTGAGGACGACCATATCCACGCCCTGCAGCAGCGATGGCTTGATCGGACTGGCGTTTATCAGCGCAGGGTACACCTTCACTGGGCGGACATTGGCAAACAGGCCGAGGCTCTTGCGAATAGCGAGTATTCCCTCCTCCGGCCTTACGGAAGCGTTGGGATCGTCCCACTTCGGCCCGCCGACCGCGCCGAACAGAATGGCATCGGAACTCTGGCACAGTTCGACGGTATCATCCGGCAGCGGCGTGCCGAAGTCGTCGATTGCATTCCCTCCGATACGACCATGCTCCAGATCGAAGCTGTGTCCGAAGCGTCCGCCCACAGCGTCGAGAACTCTTACCGCCTCCGCTATGACTTCTGGCCCAATTCCATCTCCCGGCAGAACCGCTATCTCGAACTCCACGCGAATCGTCTCCTGAATCTGTAACTTTGGTAGTTCGTAGTCATAAGTCAGCGCTATACAAGAAATCCGTTAACAGCATGGACCTCGTTCGCAACGCACCTATAAATTAAATCTTCCTTCTCTCAGTCCAGCGACCCCAGCGACACTTCGTCAAATAGACATAGGGCTCGAGACACTTTTCTAAAGCTGGCCTCTCGTTCAGGTTTGCCAAGGAACGCGCTCTGGATTAGATGTTTACATTCGAGGACATATATGTCCTCCGCGTACCTTTTGGTATTGATCCTCGACCGGTTCGACTCTTACGGATAAATCTAAATTGCATAGCCAACTCCAGGATCAGTGTATCAGAACGCAAGGCCAGTCGTAACAACGAGGCGCTAACCGTTGACATACTGCTTCTCAACACACACAATTGACTCTCGAAACTCCGCATTGCAGGCGGAATGGCAGGCTAGAGCGCGGTTCATACCGTCCTGCTCGATGTCGTGTATGGAGACAAGGCCTCAGTCCCTATGAGCATAACGAGCGAGTCGGTCATAATCGGCGGCGGAGTGATGGGCGCGAGCATCTTGTACAACCTCGCCGCGCGCGGCGTGTCCTCGCCTGTTCTGCTGGAGCGCGACACGCTCGGCTCCGGCTCGACAGGCAGATCGTCCGGCGCGATTCGTATGCACTATTCGACTGAGGTCAACGCGAGGCTCGCGTGGGAGAGCCTGCGAGTCTTCCAGAACTGGGGAGATGCCGTGGGCGGAGACGGCGATCCGGGATTCGTCCGCACCGGATATCTGGTCGTCGCGCCGGAGCGTGATGCAGAAGGCTTTCGGCTGAACATCTCCATGCAGCAGCGTATCGGCATCGACACGCGCATAGTGAGCTGGATGGAGGCGCGCGAGCTTGCTCCCGCCTTTCGACTGGGTGATGACGAGCTGTTTGCATGGGAAGACGGCTCCGGACACGGCGACCCGTCCGGAACCGCGCTCGCATTCGTCAGCCGCGCGCGCGAGCTCGGGGCATCCATATCGCTGGAGTCTCCGGCCACGCGTGTCATCGTCTGCGGCGGAAGAGTGGTCGGCGTGCAGACGGCGACAGAGACTTATGCGACCGAGACCGCTATCATCGCCACCGGCCCGTGGACTTCGCGCTTCTTGCGGCATCTGGATGTGAGCCTGCCATTGCTGCCGACGCGCCACGAGGTCATTCTAATACGCAGATCGGAGACTGGCATAGACCATCATCCCGGCTGCGGAGACATGGCGAATCTCATCTACTTCCGACCAGAGGCTGACAACCTGACGTTGGTTGGCAACGGCAACCGCGAAGAGGAAGCCGACCCGGACGCATACAACCAGCGAGCCAGTTCCGACTTCGCCGCGGATGTATGGGGGAGGCTTGCAGCGCGTATGCCGGGTATAGAACATGGCCAGCTCGTACATGGCTATGCGGGGTTGTATACTACTACTCCCGACCTTCATCCGGTGATCGACCGTGTAGAAGGCATCGACGGTCTTTATATCTGCACCGGATTCAGCGGACACGGTTTCAAGCTGGCGCCGGCTGTCGGCGTATGTATGGCGGAGCTGATACTGGATGGCGAGTCCAATCTCGTGGATATATCGCCTCTGCGTATGGGCCGATTCGCAGAGGGTTCGTTGAACACGACGCAATACAGCTTCCGTGTGATCGCGTAGGGCCTGTTCCTCGTCGCCGCGCCTTGGCGCTCGTCCCCGTTACGATACTCAGTTAGCCACGATATTCACCAGTCTGCCCGGTACGACGATGACGCGGCGGACGGTCTTGCCTTCGGTATGCGCCGCGACGCGGTCGGAGCCGAGCGCGGCTCGGCGGGCGTCTTCCTCGCCAATCTCGGCTGGGACTTCGATACGGTCGCGCAGGCGTCCGTTGACCTGAATCACCAGCGTTATCGTATCGTCTGCGGCCAGATTCTCATCCCATTGCGGCCACGACTGATTATGGATGCTGTACTGCTCCCCCAGACGCTCCCACATCTCTTCGGCCAAGAACGGCGTCACCGGTGACATCATCAGCGCCAGATTCTTCATGCACTCGTTCCAAAGCGCGGTATCGACAGACTTTTGCTGCCAGACATCTTCCAGCGTGTTGGAGAGCTCCATCAAGGAGGCTATGGCAGTGTTGAACTTGAACCGTTCGATCTCGTCGGTAACTTTTCGTATCGTCTTGTGGAGCGAGCGCTGGAGGTCCCGCTTCGCGCGTGGCTCGGTTGGCAGGTCGTCCAAAATCTGCGTATTGCGTGTACACAGATCCCATACCCTGTTCGTCCAACGCGCCATGCCATTGATGCCGCCGTCGTTCCAATCTCCGCCGTGTTCCCACGGCCCCATGAACATCAGGTAAGTTCGGACGACATCGGCGCCCAGCTCCTGCACATAGCCATCCGGGGCGACCACATTGCCACGCGATTTACTCATCTTGCGGCCCTTGTGCAGCACTGTTCCCTGATTCAAGAGTCGGACGAACGGTTCGTCGAAATCGACTATGCCCATGTCCCTCAACGCCTTGACGAAGAAACGCGCATACAGCAGGTGCATGACCGCATGTTCTACCCCGCCGGTGTACTGATCGACAGGGTTCCACAGTTTCACGGCTTCCGGGTCGAACGGGCCATCCTCGAACTTGGGGCTGGTGTATCGCAGGAAATACCATGACGAATCTACGAAAGTATCCATCGTGTCCGTCTCGCGTTTGGCGGACGAGCCGCATTGCGGGCAGCTCGTGTTCACGAAATCCGCGCTGAGCGCCAGCGGCGAATCGCCCGTCGGCAGGAACTCCGCATCTTCCGGCAGAAGCACCGGCAAGTCGGACTCCGGCACGGGAACTTCGCCACAGCCGTCGCAAAATATTATCGGTATTGGTGTGCCCCAATATCGCTGTCGGGAGATTAGCCAGTCACGCATCCGATAGTTGACTGCTCTCTCGCCCCACCCTCGACTTTCGATATGGTCGGCAATCTTCTCCAGACCCTCGGAGTTCGGCATCCCGTCGAACTTGCCGGAGGCGACTTGCGTCCCAGCGTCCGTGTAGGCTTCGTTTAGTTCGGAGCCGTTCCAGTCCGGCGGCGCGACGACGACACGAATCGGCAGATCGTATTTTTGCGCGAACACGAAATCACGCGCGTCGTGGGCGGGAACACCCATCACCATCCCCGTTCCGTATCTCAGCAGCACATAGTCTGCAACGAGAATCGGAACACGCTCACCGTTCAGCTTGTTGACGGCATATGCGCCTGTGAACACGCCCGTCTTCTCTTTCTCTGTGGACAGTCGTTCGATCTCCGTCTGAAGCCGCGCCCCCTGCACATATTCGGTGACTTTCGCGCGCTGCTCCTCAGTCGTCAGCTTCTCTACCAGTGGATGTTCAGGCGCCAGCGCGATGAAAGTAACGCCGAACACAGTGTCTATCCGCGTCGTAAAAGTACGGATAGCCTGCTCGTCGATGCCGTATTCCGAGATGTCGAAATCGACTTCCACACCCTCCGAGCGTCCGATCCAGTTCGTCTGCATTGTGTTGATTCGGTCCGGCCAGTCGATTTTAGAGTGGTCGAGCAGCTCTTCGGCATAGCTCGTTATCCTGAAGAACCACTGCTCCATATCTCTTTGCGCCACCTCGCTGTCGCAGCGTTCGCACAGGCCGTTGATGACCTGTTCATTCGCCAGTACGGTATGGCAGGACGGACACCAGTTGACGGGGGCGTTTGCGCGATATGCCAGCCCGTTTTCGTACATCTTCAGGAAGAACCACTGATTCCAGCGATAGTAGTCTGGCGCGCATGTGGCTATCTCCCTTTCCCAATCGTACATCGGCCCCATCGAGCGTAGCTGACGGCGCATGTTCTTCATGTTGGCATTCGTCCACATGTGGGGATGAACTCCGTTATCGATCGCGGCGTTTTCGGCGTTGAGACCGAATGCATCGAAGCCCATCGGGTGCAGGACATTGAAGCCGCGCATCCGCATGAAACGCGCGCGCGTGTCTGCGCCGGACATGGCGAACCAGTGGCCGATGTGCAGGTCGCCCGACGGATATGGATACATATGCAGTTCGTACCATTTCGGGCGCGTGTCGTCGTCATCGACTCTGTAAACACCGTCGTTCTCCCAGCGTTCTAGCCACTTATCCTGCATCACCGCGTGAGGATACGACATTCGGGAGTGGCTCTCGGTCGTCGATGTCCCTGTCGTCGTGGTCATAAAAATCTCCCTGATAATCGTATGTAATTTGGATGCGCCGGTTTTGGATGCGCCGGTTTTGGATGCGATAGCTACTGTTCGAGCTGAGTTCTCGGAATACAAAAACCCGTCCCCTTGCAAGGGACGGGCCGAAAAGACACCCGCGGTACCACCCTAGTTCCCGCTCTTGGCGGACGCTCGTTTTTACGATAACGGCGCTGTCCGTCCGACCTTATTGGCATATGACATGACTAATATGTCTATGTCTCTGGTATCGGTTTTGGGTCGGAAGCTCAGGGGCGAGTTCGGAGGGTGTCTTGCGTGCGGGCTTTCACTGTCCCCGGTTCGCTGTGGCCGACTGTTCCCCCCTACTACTCCCCTTCATCACCGTATCGGAAAGTTAGCAAATAGCAAAACGCGCGGTCAAGAATCTCGTGTTTTCCTATCGCGCCCGTTGAAGTAACCATCGCACGCGCCAGAAACCCATCTCTCGACAATAGGCGCTGGTCTATCTGGTCTATATCGTGTATTTGCAGGATTATTCTATGAGATTGTCTGGAACTCTCGCCGTCTGAGAACAGGACTAGCACACCGGCGAGCGGATGACTTGCGCATCTAACGACCGCGACAGCAGCCGCCCGTCGCTGGGCGAACCCGTCAGGGCGCGACGGTCTATGACCGCTTTGCCGCGTAGCAGAACCGTCTCCGGCCAGCCGTGTACATGCCATCCTTCCCATATGGAGTAGTCTTCGAGATGAAGGTCGTCCAGTGTAAGTTCGCGTTCGAAAGTCGGGTCGATGATGCATATATCGGCGTCGGAGCCTGGGGAGATTGCGCCCTTTTGGGGATACATGCCGAATATCCGCGCGGCGTTGGCGGATGTTATATCCACGAATCGTTCCAAGCTCATACCCAATTCCGCGACGCCGACAGAGTAAGCTATGCCCATGCGCGTTTCGATGCCGTTATGTCCGCCCGTTACATCGGCGACTGTCTCGAACCGTATCTTCTCTTCCCAAGTGGTGGATACTAGATCCGTAGCGACAGTGGAGAGCCGCCCATCCAGCAGACCTCGCCAAAGTTCGCTGCGGTCGCTCTCGGATTTGAGCGATGGGTATGTGTGATATTTCATGCCGTTCTCTTCGCGGTAACTGTCTGCGTTGAAGCATGCATAGTTGTGGAGAGTTTCGCCATAGATAGGCATGCCTAGCATACGCGCCTGCCCGACGGCCTCCACGCCCTCGCGCGCGCTGACATGGACGAAATAGATCGGGCAGTCCGTTTTGCTGGACAGCCGTATGACACGCCTGAAGGATACATCTTCGGACAGATTGGAATGTATGTGGTGCATATTCCACCAGTCCGTTAGGCCATCTGCTTCGGCGTGTTCGTAGCCGTAGTGAACCATGTCATCGTCTTCGGAGTGGACCAGCAGTATGCCGCCGCCTTCGGCGACACGCTCCATGATGCGCGTAAGCCGTCCGAAGTCTGTCTTGTTGTTTTGCATCTGCGGGCTGGGAGGACGAATCGATGTGGTAAATACCTTGAAGCTTGGAAAACCTTCGTCGATCAGCTCCGGTATTTGGTCTATGGATGCTCTGTCCGCTCCGTTGGTGAATATGGGGTGATATGAATAGTCTGTATATGCGTTCCCCGACCATCGTTCGGCGGCTTCGTCGAGCGCATGCCGCAGATCATGTCCGGGAATCTGTGTAGCGAAGTCCAGAACCGTCGTCGTTCCGCCCCAGATAGCGGCGAGGGACACCGGCTCCGCTCCGGAGCGTTCCGGCTGGCGGGGGCCTCCGATATGCGCGTGTGGTTCGACACCGCCCGGCACGACGACGCGCCCCGTCGCGTCTATCACGCGCGCGCCTTCTTCGCTATCGAAAGCTCCGCGCGCGCCAACGGCGGCAATTGTCTCCCCGCTTATGGCGATGTCGAAGTCGCCTGCTCCCGCGGGTGTAACTACTCGTCCGCCCGTTATTATCGTATCGGCCATGTCTCGCCTCCCCGAATATCTAAAAAATTAACTCAGCGCAGACACCACCGCGCTGCCCACTTCCTCCGTTCGGGAACTGCCGCCCAAGTCGGGTGTGAGCGTCTCGCCCAATGCAACGACGCTGAGGGCGGCGTTTTCCACCGACTGCGCCGCGTCGTCTTCACCCAAGTGCCGCAGCATCATCGCGCCCGACAGGATAGCCGCGAGCGGATTTGCGATACCCTTCCCCATTATGTCAGGGGCAGACCCATGCACCGGCTCGAACATGGAGGGATACCGCCGCTCGGGGTCTATGTTGCCACTCGGCGCCAACCCCATACTGCCCGTTATAATTGCGCCGATGTCCGTGAGTATATCCCCGAACAGGTTGCTGCCCACCACCACATCGAAAGATTCCGGGCGTCGGATGAAATCCATGCAGGCCGCGTCGATGAGAAGGGAGTTCGTTTCGATGTCCGGATACTCAGCGGCGACGCGTTCGAAGGCCCTGTCCCAAACCAGCATCCCATATCCGAGCGCGTTGGATTTGGTTATCGAGGTTACATGCTTTGCGCTGTCTCGCCGCCGGGCGGATTCGAAGGCGTATCGGATGATGCGCTCGCAGCCTCTGCGTGTGAATACCCCGGACTGAACGCCGATCTCCTCCGGAGAGCCGGGATAGACGAACCCGCCAACATCGGCGTACTCTCCCTCCGTGTTCTCACGGATAACTAGCATATCTATATCGCCGGATTCGTAACCCTTCACTGGCGATTCGATACCCTCATACAGCACGCTCGGCCTTTCGCATACATACTGATCGAATGACCTCCGGATTGGCAGCAGCAGCCCGCCGAGCGTTATGTGATCTTGGAAGTCTGGGTGGCCGACCGCGCCTAGGAATATGGCATCCGCTCCGGCTAGTGTATCCAGTCCGTCGGTGGGCATGACGGTTCCGTTATGCCGATAGAATTCGCTGCCCCACGGATACTCTACCCAGTCCCATTCGATGTCGTACTCGACACTTACCGCGTCGAGCACCTTTATCCCCTCCTCGATCACTTCCACGCCGATACCGTCGCCCCTGATAACTGCAACTTTGTGTTTGGACATACGGAATAACACCCCCACTGTTGTCGAAAGCCGCCGCAACCGCTATTGTAATCTGACGGCGGCAAGATTTGCACCCGTAGGAGCTTAACCATGAACCCTTATACTGAAATGCAGACGCGCGCTGTCATCGAAGGGCTGCGTCTGCTGAGAGCAATCTACATTACATCTCCGCTCAGTGTACCGTCCGATATTCGCATGGCGTGTGAGTTGCTGGATGTTTATGCGCCATCTGCCCTTACTGATAATGTGGAGCATATGCGTCATGCGTATGCGGCGTTGTCCGAAGATCACCTGTCTCTGATGCTGGATGCAATCGGCTCGCTGCGCGCGACTGTGAAGACGCTGCGGGCTATGAAAGAATGCCCATTCGACGAAGATTTCACTCGACGCCTTCGGATGGCTCTCGACGGCGCGGAGCGTGAGGTCGGCGCTGACATCAGAGCGCAGACGGCGAACAGCTTGAGAGGCATCTATGTCATCGTCGATCCGGAGGCAACGCGCGGACGGCCAGTGGCGGAGGTGGCGCGGCAGTCCCTGGAAGGCGGCGCGCGAGTCATTCAGCTGCGCGACAAGCTCAACGACAAAGGGCCGATGCTCGAAGCCGCAGTGGAGCTAGTTGAAATGTGCGAAGAGTACGATGCGCTGTTCGTGATGAACGACCATGCGGATGTGGCGCGCTCCGCCAACGCGCATATCTTGCATATAGGACAGACCGATCTCCCCGTCGAGTCGGCGCGGCAGACACTGTCGGCGAGACAGCTGATCGGCAACTCCAATGGCAGCATGGAGGAGGCGATGCATTCCAACGAGCAAGGAGTGGACTACATCGCCGTAGGGGCGATATATCGGACGACCACGATGGGCAAATCGGGACGAACGGCGTTGGGGCCGCAGATGATAACTCGCGTCAAGAACGCCGTCAGCAAACCCATCATCGCTATCGGCGGTATTGGTAAGAGCAACATCGCAGAAGTCGTCAGCGCGGGCGCAGATTCCGTATGCGTCGTCAGCGCGGTTACATTCGCAGGCGACCCGCGCGCCGCCGCGAGAGAGCTTGCAGACATATTCGAGATGGCATCGAGATAACTATATACCGCATCGAGCATTGACCGACTGCGGAATGACTCATATAATCGCGCCAATGCCGTATATAAGACTATTTACCCTATGAAGCCATGCCGAGAGAGAATCGCATGAACAGCTTACAGCTAACCTCAGGGCGTCTCGAATTCGACACCTGGAATCAGGTGGTCGAGACCTATATGGATAACGGATGGACGGATGGGCTGCCTATCGTGCCGCCTACTCCCGATCTGGTGGCCGCATGTCTGGAATCTGCGCGCAGGAATCCATCCGATATACTGGGTACTGAGCCGACCAAGGGGCGCGTGATAACCGCCGAGAAAGCAGCTGTAAACGCAGTCATGGCAGGGTGTAGGCCAGAGTATTTCGCCGTCGTCGCCGCTGCGGTGGAGGCTATGTGCGAGCCACAGTTCAACCTGCACGCGGTTACAGCCAGCACGATGGGAGCGGCTATGCTGGCGGTAGTCAACGGCCCTGTCGCTAAAGACATTGGCCTGAACTCGGGCATCAGCGTCTTCGGCCCCGGACACCGCGCCAATGCCGCCATCGGACGCGCCATCAGACTGGTCGTAATAAACGCCACCGGCTCCCGCTCAGGCGAGATAGACAAGGCGACTATCGGACATCCAGGCAAATACACTTGGTGTATGGGAGAGGCAGAAGAGGTATCTCCATGGGAGCCGCTTCAGACAGATCGAGGGTTCGGCGCGGAGGACAGTGTCGTATCGCTCTTCGCGGGACTGTCTCCCATACAGGTCGATAACCACGCATTTCAGCAGCCGGAGCAGATACTGGCATCGTTCCGCGATGCGCTGTTTGCGGGCGGTGTAGGCTGGAATCAGGGTGAGGTCGTCGTCGTTCTGTGTCCAGAACATGTCGGCAATATAGAACGCGCCGGATGGAGCAAGCAGCAGGTTCGCCAGTTCCTGTACGAAATATCCCAGCGCAGCGCGGCGAAGTGGAGAGAGGCGGGACGCTACATCCCAGACTCGGTGAGCGATGCTGACGAATCGCTCCATTCCACTGTATCGGCGGATGCGATAACCGTCGTCGTGGCTGGCGGAATGGCAGGAGCATTCTCCTGCGTCATACCGCTTTGGGCCGGTGGCACTGGTTCACGCTCGGTTACCAAAATGATACAATAGGCTAAAGGCTAAGCAAGGAGGCCGATATTGACTAACTCATCTGCAATGGTCGTTTTGGATCCGACCGTCTCCCCGCTTCCGGCGGATGGCGTAGTTGCGGATAGGCCGACTACTCTGGAAGGCGTATCCATTGGTCTGCTGGCGAATGGCAAGCTCAATTCTGAGGAGATGCTGACCGCTCTGCACGATGTCTTGGCAGACCGTTTCGAGTTCGGCGCGGTCATCGAGCGCAATAAGCATAACGCTTCGCGCCCATGTCCTGAGGATATAATCGACGAACTCGTCGAGCAGTGTGATGTGGTAATCACATCATCTGGCGATTGAGGCTCCTGCTCGTCGTGCAGTGTGCACGATGGACTGACACTGGAGCGCAGAGGCGTGCCGACAGCGGTGATTTGCACTGAGCCGTTCGTAACCAGCGCGGATGCTATGGCTGCGCTGGGCGGAGTTCCGGATTACCCTTATGTCGTAGTGCCGCATCCACTGGGCAGCCGAACGATGGAACAGCTTAGAGGGTTTGCCGCCACCGCCGCGCCCGAAGTTCTTTCGATTCTCCTAGCGCAGAAGTAGCTAACATTCACGCGGTCGGCCACAAGCTCGGTCGGTCGATATGGAAAGTGGGGACTGGTCTAGCTAGACCAGTCCCCACTTTATTGTGTTCTGCTCAAAAGCTGCGATTCACCGCGCCAACCGCTTTAGGCGATATACGCTCTAACGCTCACAGTCGAATCTAGTATTGTGGCGGGAGCGAGAGGGAGTCGAACCCACCGCGCCAACCGCTGGGTTGCCGCCGGACGGTTTTGAAGACCGCGAGAGCCACCAGGCCCTATCCGCTCCCGTATGCTTTCGGCTTCGGGTTAGCCTAGCACCTCGTCCACCCGCTTCTGCAGCATGGACTTCGGCACTGCGCCGACTACTTGATCTACCGGAGTTTCACCGCCGTTGAATATCAGCAGTGTCGGGATGCCCCGAATGCCGAACTTCATCGCCGTCTTCGGGTTCGTGTCCACATCGAGCTTGGTGAACTTCACCTTGCCATCGTACTCACCGGCCAATTCCTCGACTATAGGCGCGATCATTTTGCACGGTCCGCACCACTCTGCCCAAAAGTCAACTACGACCGGGACATCGGAGTTAATTACTTCGTCCGCGAAAGTCGCGTCGGTTATCTCAACGGGATGTGACATGTTCAACTCCAATCCAACTGTTTGGTATTTTCAGTATTGTACTATTTATTGTATTTATATTGTACAGGTTATATTCCAAGTTTGATTTTAGTGATAGACGAAGATTCTCTATTTCTATACGAACTCATTACGGTGCGCGCGTTCGCATCAATGGCAGTTGGTTTTGAGATGTGTGGCGCGGCGGAAATCTGCCTTGCAGCTACCTGCGGGTATATTCGACATAATCCAGCAGTACATCATCGACTTCGTTCCACCACAGAGTTCCCAGAGTCAGTCCCTTCGGAACATCGAAGAACACCCAGCCTTGTACCTGAAATTCGCGGTCGAGATCGATTTCGCCCCAGAGCAGCGGCATGAACTTGTCTGTATCATCGTCAGATGAACTGGCATCGATGGAGCGTTCGAACGGGTCTATTGCAGCCATTCGCTTGCCGCGTCTGTCGCCCAAATCAGCGGCTTCGGGGTCTATTAGCAGAGGCATGACGGTGCTGGTTCTGTTGACCACCGTTATCAGAACTGCGGCGAGCTGGCGGTTGGATGCGGAGGGGCGAATTACGCGGAGTTCGCCATTGCCGTCCGTGAAGGATACCTTCTCCGTGACTACGGGGCGTTCGCTGTGTATCTCGATAGTTCTTCCCCTGATGCCAATGGCATCAGGCTCGCTCGAACATGACGACGCGGCCATTGCGGCTATAAGGAGTACGAAGACACCGAGCGCGTAGTTTGGTTCGGAGAACGCTTTTAGCATGTATAGGCGAGTGATGTATTTTCTGAGCATGCTCGGATGTGAGAGTGAGAGTGAGGGTGGGTTTTTCAGATGTTGGATATAGACGGCATCGCGCGCAGGCGTGATACCAAATCGGACAGGGTGTTCATCATATAGTCCACTTCCTCTTCTGTGTTGCCTCGTCCTACTGTGATTCGGAGGCTGCCTTGCGCGAGGTCTGCCGGCAGACCGATAGCGGTAAGTACATGCGAAGGTTCGAGAGATGCCGATGAGCATGCCGACCCGCTCGATGCGCAGATGCCGGCGAAATCCAACCCCAGCAGTATAGGCTCTCCCTCCACATCTTCGAAAGACAGGCTTACATTGTTAGGCAGTCGTCTGCTCGGGTGGCCGTTGAGTTTGACTCGCTCTATCCGGTCTTGTATGCCTGCTATGATGCGGTCTCTGAGATGCGCGGTGTGAGTCGCCGTATCGGTCAGCTCCTCGCACGCCAGCCGGACAGCCTCCGCCAGCCCGACGATTCCGGGAACATTTTCAGTTCCCGATCTTCGTTCGCGCTCCTGTCCGCCGCCGGTGATCAGCGGTTCGAACGGCGTCCCTCGTTTGATGAACAGCGCGCCGACTCCCTTGGGGCCGCGCAGCTTGTGACCGGACAGGCTGAGCAAATCTACGCCGAGAGCGCGGACATCCACTTCCACCGCGCCTACTGCCTGCACCGCATCGGTATGGAAGTATATTCTCTGTCCGATGCGTTCCGACTCGCGCCGAATGGCCGAGGCGATTTCGGCTATCGGCTGCAGAGTGCCTATCTCATTGTTCGCCATCATCACGCTGACCAAAATCGTCCTGTCTGTGACGGCTTCGGCTGCGTCCGCTGGATCCACGAGTCCGAACTCATCTACTGGCAAATATGTCACATCGAAGCCAAACTGCTCCAACTGGTGACATGCGTGCAGTACGGCGTGGTGTTCTAGGGATGTGGTGATGATATGGTTGCCCACATTCTTCAGAGCGAACGCAACGCCTTTGAGCGCGGCATTGTCAGACTCGGTGCCGCCGGATGTGAAGACCACCTCGCTTGCTCTGCATCCGATGCAGCGCGCGACTGTGCGGCGGGCTGCATCCACCGCTCCCCTGCTGCGCTGGGCAAGTTCGTATATGCTAGACGGGTTGGCGAAATCGCCCGTAAAGTACGGCATCATCGCCCGGACGACTTCGGGGCGCGTTGGCGTGGTCGCCGCGTTGTCCATGTATATTAGGCCGTTCATCGAATCCATCAGTTCATACTACTCGATTCGTTACTGTTTCGGACAGCTATTATAGCACGCAGCCTATCGTTCACCGAACACCATGTATCCCATAATCTTATAGACCAGCCGCGCCGCTGTCGATGAGCAAGCTACAGGCCCTTCCTCTGGGCTAAGTTCTACGACATCGAACCCGACGATTTTGCGACTGGATGTCACAGCTTTCAGTAGGCGGACGATTTCCCACCAGCTCATACCGCCTGGTTCGGGTGTCCCGACGGCGGGCATTATCGACGGATCCAGAACATCGAGATCCACTGAGATATAGACTTGCTTCGTAAGACTGTCATGCACCGTCGAGATCAGCTCCGCCTCCGATTCGGCGGATGAAGTCTGTGTGTGTGGCAGCGATGTATGGGGCGGCCATGTATGTACGGTAACTTCGTTCGCGCTTTCTGTGGATTGCGCGAACTCATACTCCTCCATGCTCATCGAGCGGATGCCCACAGCTACCAGCGGACACAGTTCGCTAACGCGACGGGCGACGGATGCGTGTCCCCAGCGCGTTCCCATGAAGGAGTCTCTCGAGTCGGCGTGCGCGTCGAGATAGAGAACGGATAAGTCTGGAAAGCGCGTCGCCGCCGCTGATACCGCGCCGATAGTCACTGTATGTTCTCCGCCGAGAACCACTGGCGTCGTCCCGTCGTCCAGCGCCTGCCCCACTGCGTCGCATACTTGTTCTATAACTGCGCGCGGGCCTGATGCATCGGGAACGATCTCCGGCAGAGTGAAAATCCCCTGCGTGGAGGGGTCGATGCCCAGCTCTATATCGAAATCCTCCAGATGGCGAGATGCGTCTATGATGGCAGCCGGGCCGTAGCGCGCGCCGGTTCTGAACGAGGTGGTGCCGTCGTATGGCACCGGTATCACGACGAACCGAGACGATTCGTAGTCGTGCTCTTCAGGCGGCGTATCCAGAAAAGTCTGCCAGACGAACCTGTCAGAGCGTGAATCGAACCATCTCATTTTGCAATGAAGCCTGTGCCGATGCGGCCTATGCGAGGGCATTCGGAATCTGACATCTGAAAGTCAGTTGGGCGGACATGCCGCCGTTTCGGGCTTCGAGAATACATTCTAGCGCCCCGGTACCCCGCCGATTAGACCAGATCGTTCGGCGTCCATTCCGAACTTTGCTTCCTCTTCGTCCAGATATTCTAGGCCACGCTCCAGCACATGGCTGCGAACGCGGCTCAGCGCGAGCATCCGCCTGACCTCTTCCACAGATTCATCGGCGTCGAACCACATGCAGGAGAAGATATCGACATTCACATATCCACGGGTTGGGAAGGTATGAACCGTTATATGACTCTCTGCAATCAGCACGAAGCCGGATATGCCCCAATCGTCTGGCTTCTGGCCGCTATAGGTATAGACCTGCGGCGGAGCGACGCGAGTCATACCAATTTCGTCAGGAAAGCGGTCGAGAAAAGCGCGAATGAGTTCGATGTCCCCCAGCTTGCGGGGGTCTCCGTCGTATCCGTCGATGGTCAGATGCAATGACGCTGTCTCCGAGTGTGTCTGCCCGATTCGCTGCCGCTATGTCCGTAATAGAAGTGATATGTAAGAATAGAAGTGATATGTAAGATGTGTAGCGCGTATGTAGGTAGGTGTATGTATGTAGATGGGATGTGTGGTATCTCGCGCAGATGCGCAGAGGGTGAAAGAGTGTCTAATCTAGTATGTATCTAACCTAACATGGATGGAATGTCCTAGAAATCTAGCTTAGCACTCAACGGCGCGGGCGGACAACAATGCCTTGCATTGCGGGCCTTGCGGCCTTGCGCGCGCCAAAGAGCATCATTTAGAATCCGTTAGGTTTTGGGCAGCGAATGTCGGGAATCGTTTCGATATTCGATTTGCCTTCTCAATGGCGTAGCGATACAGCCGAAATCCCAAATCGCTCGGCGGTCGTAACAGTAATTGCATAACGACAGTATTTCGATAGCGTAACCTCGACAATGGACAGCAACAGATGATCGAAGTAAAAGGTGTCTCGAAACACTTCGGGAACTTCGCGGCGATTTCCGACATATCCTTTCGCGTGGAACCGGGCGAGATAGTGGGTTTCCTCGGGCCGAACGGCGCGGGCAAATCTACGACGATGAAGGTCATTACCGGTTTTCTTCCGCCGACCAGTGGAACGGTGTCGGTCGCCGACTGCGATATCATAAACGAATCTCTGGAGGCGCGCAGACACATCGGCTACCTGCCGGAGACTGTGCCGCTGTACACGGAGATGACAGTTCGGGAATATCTCGACTATATGGGTCGTATTCGCGGCATGGCATCCGAGCGTCTCCGCTCCCGAATAGACGATGTGGTCGGTATATGCAGACTCGAAGATTACTACACATCGATCATCGGCAAGCTGTCCAAAGGCTTCCGGCAGAGAGTCGGAATCGCGCAAGCAATCATCCACGAACCGGATGTACTGGTGTTGGACGAACCCACAATAGGTATAGACCCTATTCAGGTCGTTGAGACGCGCCAGCTCATCAAAGATCTCGGCGGTGAGCATACGCTGATAGTCAGTACGCACATACTCCCAGAAGTCAGCCAGATATGCGAGCGCGTTATCGTGATTCACGAAGGCCGTATCGTAGCTACTGACGAGCCGCACAACCTCGCGCGGACGCTGGTCGGCAGCGAGCGCGTCGATATTCAGATCAAAGGCCCCCAGCAGGAGGTCATCGCTGTTCTGAATGGCGTGGAAGGCGTGGGCAGCGTGTCCAGAATCAATATGGAGCGTGGTGAGATACCGCAGTACAGAGTGGAATCCGAATTCGGCACCGAGATACGCGCAGATCTTGCCCGCACCGTCGTCGAATCGGGTTGGGAACTGCACCGCCTCGAAGCCGTAACCATGTCGCTCGAAGAGATATTCCTGCGGCTGACCACCGAAGAGGATGCCTGAGCCGACCATATGAATACATTCATCATAGCTTGGAAAGAGACGAAATCTTACTTCGGCACTCCTGCGGCATACATAGTCGGGGCGATGTTCTTGGGGCTTACGGGCGTCTTCTTCGTCTCCGACATAACCGCGCCGTTTGCCGAGGCTCAGGTTCGAGGCATCGTCGAATGGGCCAGTTTCTTCATAATCTTTCTTGCGCCCCTGCTCACGATGAGGCTTCTCTCCGAGGAGCAGAAACTCGGCACATTAGAGTTGCTGCTCACTTCACCGGTACGGGATTGGGAAGTCGTGATGGGCAAGTATATAGCCAGCTTTCTAATCCTGATCGCCATATTGGGGGCGACACTCTACTATGTACTTTTACTGTTCTGGTTCGGAGACCCGGATATCGGCCCTGTGCTGAGCGGCTATCTGGGATTGTTGCTCTACGGCGCGGCCGCGTTGGCGATAGGCTTGCTCGGATCGTCGCTTTCGGCGAACCAGATCGTTGCGGCGGTCGTCGGAATAGCCGTCTTGCTGATGCTTTCATTCGTAAATCGCATCGGCGAACTCGTCAGCGGAATTGCCCAGCAGATATTCGAAGGCCTTTCGATGAACGAGCATATACTAGACTTCAGCCGCGGTGTGATAGATACATCTAGCGTAGCCTTCTTCCTATCGCTCGCGGCGGTGTTCCTATTTCTCACGATACGATCTCTCGAAACTCGCAGGTGGCGATAGTTGAGCAGACAGCAGCAGACAAATGGGTCTATCGTCCAGGATTTACTGGGCTCGGCTAAATCGACTGGGTTTTGGAGCGCAATCGCCGCAGTCGTAGGCGTCGTCGCAACCGCTGGCGGCCTCGTCGTCATACTGACTATCGATGAACTTCAGAACTTCGCAGTCTCCGTGCTAATCATCGGGCTGGCGCTGCTGTTCATCGCCTTGGTCCTCTCTCCGAGAGCCGTAGCGGTGTTCATGGCCGGGCGACAGGGACGATACGGCACGAATGTCGCTATTATGACATTGGCGTTTTTCGCCATAATCATACTGCTGAACTTCCTGCTGTTCCGCGCGCCGACGCGAATCGATGTAACCGCAACCCGCGTGTTTACCCTATCGCAGCAGACCACCAAAGTACTCGACAGTATAGAGAAGCCGGTTCGAGCCAACGCATTCTTCGTACCCAGCGATGCCAATACTGCCTTCGCCAGAGAGCAAGCCGAAGACCTGCTCAACGAATTTTCCCGCCGAAGCCGTAACTTCACATATAGATTCGTCGATCCCGAGCTGAACAAAACCATCGCAGACCAGTACGATGTTCGCCGATTTCCCGTTGTAGTCTTCGAAGACCTCGATACCGGCACCCAGCAAGGCATATTCGACCTCACCGAACAGCATTTCGTTACTGGAATCTTGGTCTCCACAGGCGCGCAGCAGAAGCGTGTTTACTTTCTCACTGGCCATCAGGAGGCGTCTCTGACGCGAGATCTGGCGACGGGCAGTGTCGCCGATGAGGGTTTCGATTTTGCGCTTCAGGGTATGCAGCGTGATAACTACAATGTGCTTCCGCTGAACCTCAAACAGGATGGCGCGATACCCTCCGATGCCGCAGTCGTAGTCGTTCCCGGCCCGAAAACAGACCTAGACCGCGACGAAATGGAGGCATTTACCGAATATCTTCTCGACGGCGGCAAGCTGGTAATGCTGCTAGACCCAGACACGCCAAACAGCTATCGGGAGATGCTGGTCGGCTGGGGGATGTTAGTCGGCGACGGCTCGCTGGCAGACCCTATCAGCAATGTTGCGGGCGAAGTAACTTCACCTCTGCTTCAGAAGGCCAATGCCCAGTTCGTAACCAGCGGGATAACTGGCGTTCCGATAGCAGATCAACTAAATGTCGTCTTCTTTCCCGACTCGACTGCCATTCTGCCCTCCATACAGCTCGAGGATATGCCGCAGGACATGTTTTACAGCGCGCTTGCGCGCACTACTCCTGCCAGCTGGCTGGAGTCTCATCCGGAGGAGGTCGAATTCGACGCGGCCGCCGACCTGCTCGGCTCGTTCGACATAGCGGCTGTGATAGAGACAAGGCGTAACTTGAGCGGTCAGCCGCTGAACGCTCAGGGAGAGGTTGCCAAGATAGTCGTCATCGGTGACTCCGATTTCGCAAGAAACAAGTTTTTCTTCAGCAGCGACAATGCCGATCTGCTTCTGAACTCGGTTAACTGGCTCGCAGATGACTTCGATCTCATCTCGATTCGCCCAAAGACACGCCCATTCCGCGAGTTGGTGCTAAATCGACGAGAACGCGATTTCATCACATGGTCGAGCTGGTTCGTGCCACCCGTCATAATGCTGACCATCAGTGTCGTCGTTTGGTGGAGACGACGGTAGAGACCGGATAGCAATGAACTGGAAACTAACAGCAGCTCTTGTTGCGATTGCCGTCATCATTGGCGCCGTCGTATATTTCAACCCCTTTACGGGCGAAGAAGACCCGCGCAAAAAGAACCCTTGGTTCTATCAGGTGAGCTTCGACGATATCGTAAAGATCGAAGTGACTGCGGGCGAAAACAAAGAGAGTTTCTCCAAAATCACCGAGAGCGTTTGGGTAATAGATCGACTGGGAGACATCCCCCCATCGCATACACGCTGGGGCGGCATCGTCCTCCTGCTAAGCGGCCCGCAGACGAAACGCGACTTTTCGACCATTCGTCCTACTATAGAAAACCCTGCGGAATATGGCCTCGATACGCCGCAGCTGGTCGTGAAGATTGGTCTAACTGGTGAGCGTGAACTAGACTTCAGGCTGGGAGACAAGACCACCGACGGCAATCATCATTACGGCCAAGTCATCGGCTTCCCGCAGCTGTTCCTCATATCCGATTTGTGGGGCGAGGTGCTTGCCCGGTTGGCCAACGAACCTCCGACACCCAAATGGTGGCAATACCGCGACCCGGAGATATTAGAAGAGGTGAATATATACCTCGGAAGCTCGGAAGGGGACGAAGACGGGCCGTATCTGCGGCTTCAGAATAATGATGGCGAATGGGAGGCACGCAATTTCCCTCAAGACGAAGCCAACCGACCACTAGATCCCGACAAGTGGGCGGAATATGTCAACCTCGTCGGCGGCCCAGTCGATATCGAGATAGTCGAGTATGGAGTTCGTGATCGCGACTATATAGATTGGGGCATCGACGATAAGGGTAAATCCGTCGAGATACGCTTCTCGGGCTTGACGGAGCGCGGTACGAAATATGTCGAGGGTGTATTGTACCTTTTGGGCGACAAGACCGAAGACGGTCAGCGTTACTATGCCGTTCCCCCTTCTGATATTTCCCTGACGCCTGTCATCACGCTCAGCGCAGAGTGGGTGGACGCTATGTTCGATCTGATATCCAATGTTCCATACGCGGAGGAGACCGAAGGCTAGAGATGCGATTCTTCCCATCGTCTATTCACCTCCCATCTTCTATTCACCTCAGCGAGGCGAAGTCGCCGTGAAAGCCGAGATCATCTCCATAGGTACCGAGCTGTTGATGGGCGAGACCGTGGATACCAACTCATCTTGGCTTGCGGACGAGTTGGCGAAGATCGGCATAGATCTGATATGGGCAACGAAAGTCGGAGACCATCCCGGTCGAATCGAGGAGGCGATAGCGCGCGCTGTCGAACGCTCGTACATTACACTAACCACCGGCGGACTGGGGCCGACTTCCGATGACCTGACGCGTGAGAGCATCGCTGCGGTCATGGGTGAGCATATGGAAGTTCAGAGCGATCTCTTGGAGCGTCTGACAGCGCAGTTCGAGAGCCGCGGCATCCGTATGCCTGCTACCAACATAAAGCAGGCGACTTCTATACCGTCCGCCGAGATCATCCCGAACGCGATGGGAACGGCTCCCGGCTGGTGGGTTCGGCGGAGTAGTAATATGAGCGACAGTATAATAGTCGCGCTTCCCGGCCCGCCCAGGGAGATAGCTCACATGTGGGAGCGCGAGGTTGCGCCTCGACTGCGTGCGATGAATCCGGATGTCGCCATCGCCACGCGAACGCTCAAGACCTTCGGCATAACCGAAGGCGGACTCGACGAGATGCTCGCGCCGCTGTTCGAGAGCGACAATCCAACTCTGGGCATATACTCCAAGCAGGATGGCATACACCTGCGCGCCATCGCCCGCGCCCCGACTATCGGGGAGGCGCAGACGCTCATCGAGCCTATGGAGCGTCAGATTTGGGACATCGTTGGCAATGCCGTATGGGGTGAAGACGATGATACGCCAGTCGCCGCGTCCCTGAACGCGCTGACCGAGCGCAGGCTGACACTGGCTATAGCCGAAGGCTTCACCTCCGGCATGTTGTCTGCGTCTCTGCTGGAGGATGGGCGGGCGGCTGACGCGCTGGTCGGCAGCATAGTCCTAACCGGCGATATGGCAGCCAGGAATCTGCTCGGAGTCGATTCCGCGTCACCCCCCGAAAGCCCCGTGTCTGCAGACGCCGCCGCGCTTGCCGAGTCCGTCAGAGAAAGGCTCGGCGCAGATGTCGGCTTGGCGATGACCGGGCTCGTTTCAGTCGAAACCGCCGCGTCCGGCCCTGTAGGAACGACTCACATTGGGATTTCCGTCGGTGGAGATACGCATGTCAGCTCGGCCTCCTACCCTGCCCGCCGCCTGCGAATTCGCGCGCGCGCCGTAACCCACGCCTTGCTAGAACTCGCCAAAGTGCTTGACACCGGCGTTGGAGGGCGGCAGTCCCGCTGGGGTTAAAAGCGCGTGTTCTTAGCGATCTATCCCCTCGCGCGCGTCTCCACGCTTCCCGCGAAAGCCGTCTGCCTAACGCCGGAGGCTATTTTGCCCGCTGCCACCGAACGGCTATTCCCAGATTATCACCGGTTTGCCAGTCGTCCCAGTATCGAACAGCGCATATGCTTCGTCCGTCTGATCTAGCGTATATCGGTGGGTAATCAGCCGGTCGAGCGGCAGGGCGCGATCGACGACAAAGCTGGCGGCCTCTGCTAGACCAGCCAAGCTGAAAGTCCACGAGCCGTAGATAGTCAGCTGCTTGTGAATGATCTGCGCGCTGACATCGAATGCGGTGCCGTTGCCCTCCCCGACGAAGCACACACGCCCCCAGTATCGAACCGAATCCAGTGCGTTGCGGCGCACCTCCGCAATGCCTGTGGCGTCCAGCGTAGCGTCTGCTCCCTCGCCGTTCGTCATGTCTCGTATTGCGCTCTCGGCATCCGTATTGGATGCGTCTATCGTGGTATCGGCGCCGAGATGTTCGGCCAGCGCCAGACGTTCGCCGACCACATCGACGGCAATCACGCGCGCGCCCATAGCCTTCGCGAACATCGTCGCGCTCGCGCCAACAGGCCCCTGCCCGAACACCGCTACGGTATCGACGCCGGTTACGCCCAGTCGCTTGACGGCATGGAAAGCCGTCCCCGTGCCGCAGGCAACAGCCGCGCCCTGATCGAACGGCAGCGCGTCCGGCATCTTTACACAGGTCGATGCCGGACACAGCAGATAGTCCTGATGTCCGCCATCGGCAGTCGTACCATACACCTCGTGGTGAACCAGACACATCTGCGTATAGCCTATTCTGCACATAGAGCAGGCGTTGCAGCCGGTGTAGTGGTGCATCATCACCCTGTCGCCGACTGCGACCGAATCGACACCAGCGCCCACCTCGGCGACGACTCCGCAGGGTTCGTGGCCTGCGACATGCAGCGGCTCGACCAGCTCCGACGCCGGCGTCCGATACCTCCGCAGATCGCTCCCGCAGAGTCCCGACGCCATCATCTTCAGCAGCACTTCACCAGGGCCCGGCTCCGGCTCTGGGAGGTCTCTGAGCCCAACACGCCTGTCTCCGACGAAAAATGCGCCCTTCAACTGCCTGCCTCCTGTATGAAAGTGTTCGGTATGATCGTCCAGCGCGCAACTTACCGCTGTCGGGTTCCTATGCTACAATTCGCATCAGCAATCGGCAAGCAACCCCAAGCCTGCGGAGGCCCTCTATGCGCCCGGTTCTGGAAGTAGCTGAAGATCTCGGTCTTAGTCCCGATCATGTCATACCCTACGGAAGATACAAGGCGAAGGTGTCTCTGGACGCCATAAAAACTGGCGACAAACGCGGCAAGATGATAGTCGTCACCGGTATAACTCCCACGCCTGCCGGAGAGGGTAAGACCACCACCACTGTCGGCCTGACTCAGGCGATGGGACGGCTAGGCAAGAATGTCGTCGCCACGCTCAGGGAGCCGTCGCTTGGCCCCATATTTGGGATAAAAGGCGGCGGAACAGGCGGCGGCAAGAGCCTAATCGAGCCGGAGGACGAGGTCAATATACACTTCACAGGGGATGCCCATGCCGTCGGTTCCGCTCACAACTTGCTGTCCGCGCTTACCGACAATGTAGCCCAGCGCGGACAGATCGATGGCTTCAGGCCGGAGGGGATCACATGGCGCAGAGTGATGGATGTCGAAGACCGCGCTCTGAGAAGCATAATGACCGGCATCGGCGGCGCGAACAACGCCCCCGTCCGTGAGACGGGGTTCGACATCGTTACCGCATCCGAGATAATGGCAATTCTTGCGCTCGCCCGCGATCTTTCCGATCTGCGCGAACGGCTGAGCAGAGTCGTTGTCGGCTATACGACCAAACAGCGTCCGGTGACTGCATCTGAAATTGGCGCAGTCGGCTCTATGATGGCGCTTCTGCGTTATGCCATTCAGCCGAATATAGTCCAGACGACCGAAGGACAACCGGTGATCGTTCATGCCGGCCCGTTCGGTAACATAGCGCACGGCTGCTCGTCCGTCGCTGGGGACAAGCTGGCGTTGGGATATGCCGACTATGTGCTGTCCGAAGCTGGTTTCGGCGCGGATTTGGGGTTCGAGAAGTTCATGCATATCAAGGCGCGCTTCAACGGACTAGAGCCGCATCTTGCCGTCATAGTCGCATCGGTACGGGCCGTCAAATATCATGGCGGCGTGCGGCGCGCGAATCTCGACACGCCCGACACAGATGCCGTTCGCAAAGGAATGGATAACCTGATTCATCTGATCGGCATGATAAAGTCGTTCAATCTGCCCGTGGTAGTGGCGATGAATCACTTCCCGACTGACACCGCTGAGGAGACTGCCATCGTAAAACAGGGATCGGAGGAGGCCGGGGCGTTCGCTGCCGTCGAGAGCAGAGTCTTCGCTGAAGGCGGCGCAGGCGGCATGGATCTGGCGCAGGCAGTCATAGAAGCTGCGTCTGCGGACGAACACCCGAACATAGAATACAGATATCCCATGGAGGCAACGACTAGAGAGAAGGTGCAGGCGCTCGCAGAAAGCGTTTACAACGCAAGCAGTGTGAGCTGGCCGCTGCCCGCGCGCCGTCTCCTGCGCCGGTTCGAGGATAACGGCTGGGGCAGCCTCCCCGTTTGTATGGCGAAGACGCATCTGTCCATATCCCACCGCGCCGCGCTCAAGGGGCGTCCGTCAAACTACACATTCGCTATATCCGATGTTCGCGTCTCAGCCGGAGCGGGCTTCGTATATCCTATAGCTGGAAATATCGTCACTATGCCCGGTCTGCCCGGCTCGCCGCGCCAGCTCGATACGGATGCGGAGGGCAACATACTGGGGCTTTAGCGGCACGGCCCATGCCGAAGGTTAGGGACGCCGTCCGATTGGTATTGATACAGAGACATGGTTGGTATCTAGTTCGGACACGCGGCAGCCACCGGCAGTACCAGCATCCCGAAAGATCGGGGAAGGTTTATAATTCCTGGTCATTTTGGAGAAGAATTGCTGCCTAAAACAGCGCTGGGAAGAATTGGGAAAAGATACAGAAGATGATCCTCGAGGCCATTCCCTTTCATATAGAAGGCTTAATTGAGGACTGCGATCCTGTACCAGAACCAAGCATGTCGATTAGCGATGCAATGGCTTAGCACATCACGCTCGAGATCGAGGAGACGGTTTATGAGCAGTCGGCTTACGAGCCTGAGACCACTTTCGGGATGGTAGAAGTCGAAGTGAATATGCCGCAGACGGCTATGGATATGCCTACCCTGCCCGGCGCGAGCAGTTTTCACCGAAGCCGACGAATAAGACACCACCGACGAGGGCATATGTCCGCCCGGCGCGGCGCGAGCAGTCTTAGCAAATAAGGCCCGCGCGCAGGAGAAGAACGCTTGCACGAGTTCCTAAAAGTCCGTTCCTCGTCTCTGGCGTTCGCGGAGATCGAGCCGCGACTGTCCTCTATCCGAGATTCGGAGACTTTGCCGACTGTCTCTGCGTTGGGGCGCATCGTAGCGGATGATATTCTTTCCCCCGAAGACTTACCGAGTTTTCGCAGATCGTCTATGGATGGCTATTCGGTCAGGGCGCGAGACACATTCGGCGCGTCCGAGAGCCTGCCCGCTCTCCTCGAGGTCGTTGGCGATATACCGACTGGGGAGCATCTGCGCATAGCGCTCGCGCCCGGAGAGACATCTGTCGCCTACACCGGCGGTATGTTGGCGGAGAATGCCGACGCCGTCGTTATGTTCGAGCGGACTCAGCCTGCTGACAAATCTTCAATAGAAGTCCTCAGGCCAGTCGCGCCGGGTGAGAATGTGATACAGGTTGGCGAAGATCTGCGCGCAGGAGACTGCATCCTAACACGCGGACACCGACTGAGACCGCAGGACATCGGCGGGCTGCTCGCGGTGGGAATTACCAATGTTTCGGTCGTCCGCAGGCCGCGCGTGGCGATAGTCTCCACCGGCGATGAGCTGGTCGTTCCGAACGAACAGCCGCCGCCCGGCAGGATACGCGACATCAACACATATACCATCTCCGCGCGCGTTGTCGAATGCGGCGGCGAACCTATCCTGCTCGGTCTCGCGCCTGACGAATACGAATCTCAGCTCGATTTGGCTAGAAAAGGAATCGAGCAGGCGGATGCGCTGATATTTTCCGCTGGCAGCTCATTGAGTACGCGAGACCTGACCGCGCGCGTATTCGATGAACTAGGCAAGCCCGGCGTGCTGGCGCACGGCATCTCCATCAAGCCGGGAAAGCCCACCATAGTCGGCTTTGCACGCGGCAAATCGCTTTTCGGCTTGCCCGGCAACCCCGTCTCCGCGCTCGTCGTGTTCGATTTGCTCGTTGCACCCGCGATACGGGCGTTGTCAGGCGTGCGAGCCTCTATATCATCATCCGAACCGAATCATGTAGAGGCGGTGCTGTCCGCAAATCTGCCATCCGAATCCGGGAGAGAGGATTATGTTCCAGTCAGACTATCCAAAGTCGGCGATATCGTCTCCGCATCCCCAGTATTCGGCAAATCCAACCTAATCTATACTCTGATAGACTCCGACGGCATCGTCAGCGTACCGCCGGACTCTGGCGGCCTATATGCGGGCGAGGTCGTGAGTGTTCGGCTTTGCTGAATCGGTTGCCCGCGAATCCCGAGAATATATAAAATCGTCCCTCCTCCGCATACTGGTATAACGAACTGCCACCCTCCCGAGTAGATTCCTTTTCTGATTGTCATGTCCCACAGCCGCTCCCATAATCATAGCCATAGTCGTCGCTACTATCTCCAAGATGTTCCGCTGGACGAGGCGCGCGCGAGGTACAACGCGGCTCTGACCGATGCTGGCATCTCGAAACCCCTAGATGGCGAGAGGATACCTATCCAGAACGCGCTCGGACGAACGACAGCATCTCCTGTATGGGCATTGCGCTCGGCTCCTCACTACGACGCGGCGGCAATGGACGGCGTGGCGGTGCGTTCTTCGGACACAGTCGGCGCGTCCGAAGTCTCCCCTGTGCGCATTGCGATTCCGGAGCAGGCGATATGGGTCGATACCGGCGACCCCCTACCGGACGATTTCGACGCTGTGATAATGATAGAAGTCGTCGAACGGATTGACGATTCGACCATCGCCATTCGCGCTCCCGTTCCGCCGTACAGCCATGTGCGTATGCTGGGAGAAGATATAGTTGCGTCCGAGCTGCTGCTGCCGGTGAACCACTTGCTGAGGCCAGCCGACATCGGCGCGTGCGCGGCGGCGGGTGTAACTGCGATAAGCGCCCGACCGGAGCCGACTGTTGCGGTGATGCCGACAGGCTCTGAGCTAGTTCCCATAGATTCCACGCCGCGCCCCGGCGACATCGTGGAGTTCAACTCGCTCGTCTTGTCCGGCATGCTGCGCGAGTGGGGAGCGCAGCCTGCTCGCCTAACCCCAGTGCGCGATGATCCCGCGCTGTTGGAATCGGCCCTGCTGGATGCTGTAGAGCGATTCGACATCGTTCTTGTGAACGCCGGTTCGTCTGCCGGTAGAGACGATCACACAGCTTCGCTCGTCGAAAAGCTCGGTCAGCTCATCGTACACGGAGTCGCCATACGCCCAGGCCATCCTGTGGTCTTAGGCATCGTACGGGGCAAGCCTGTAATCGGTATTCCCGGCTATCCGGTCTCTGCGGTACTCGCCTGCGAGCTTTTCGTACAGCCGCTAATCGAGTCCATGCTGGGGCGTCGTCTGCCGCCGAGACCGTCCGCCGAGGCCGTCTTGACGCGCCGAGTACACTCCCCGATGGGCGAAGACGAATTCCTGCGCGTCCGTTTAGGGAATGTCGGAGGGCGTCTAGTAGCGACACCCGCGCAGCGCGGCGCGGGGGTAATATCGTCGCTCGTGCGATCTGACGGTTTGGCCGTCATACCGCGCTATTCAGAAGGTCTCGAGGCAGGCTCCAGCGTAAATGTGCTGCTGAGCAGACCGATGGAGCAGATAGAGCGAACCATAGTCGCCATAGGCAGCCACGACTTGATACTCGACCTGATCGCAAGTCGGCTCAGCGAAACGCCGGGCGCCCCGATACTGTCTTCGGCCAACATAGGCAGTCTGGGCGGCCTTATCGCGCTCCGCAGGGGCGAGGCGCATCTTGCTGGATCGCACCTTATGGATGAGGATACTGGCGAGTACAATGTATCTTACATAAAGAGATATGTTGGTGGTCGAGAAGTTGCGCTGGTGCGGCTGGCGGCGCGTTCTCAAGGGCTGATGGTGCAGCCGGGCAACCCGCTGGGGCTTTCATCTCTGAGCGATATTGTTGGCTCTGGCGTCCGATTCGTAAACAGACAGCGCGGTTCTGGCACTCGCGTTCTGCTGGATTACGAATTGCGACGAGCGCATATCGACGGCAGCTCGATAATAGGATACGACCGCGAAGAGTACACGCACTTAGCGGTTGCCGCCGCTGTCCAGGGTGGACGCGCCGACGCTGGCTTGGGCATCTTGCCCGCCGCTCGCGCGCTCGGTCTCGACTTCGTACCGCTTTTCGACGAGGAGTATGACCTCGTAATTCCGGTCGAGTTCTACGAGAGTGAACTGCTCGCGCCGATGCTCGAACTGATACGCGCGCCCGAATTCGGAGCCGAGGTGGAATCGCTCGGCGGCTACGACGCGAGTCGGATGGGCAGTGTGAAGATAATATGAAGAGGCCGCAAAAAGATTGCCGCTTACCTCTATGTTTCTATATGAAAGAAAGAAATACCAAAACAGCTCTATACTACGCCTTAGTCTTCGGGGAATGTCCTATGCTAGCCGCATTCGTGCAGCCCGCTGAAATATCTGATAGCCTGAGGCTATGGTAATTCTCGATACAGATTCACACGATGTGACTGCGGTGATACTCGCCGGGGGCATGAGTCGGCGACTTGGCCGCAACAAGGCGGTGGAGCCGTTCGGCGGAGAGCCGTTGATTCACCGCGTAATCCGGCGAATGGGCGCAGTCGCTCATCGCGTCGCAGTCGTCTGCAACGACGATGAACGGGTTAGAGAACTGGATCTGCCCGCCGAAGTCAGCGCATGTATCGACCTGTTTCCCGATAGCGGGCCTCTGGGCGGGATATTCACTGCCCTCATATCCGCCGATACGGAGTGGGTCGCCGTATGTGGGTGCGATATGCCGTTCGTATCTCCCGAAGTGTTCGGAATGCTGCTGTCGCGTCGCGTCGGTTTCGATGTCGTCGTTCCGATTGTGGACGGACGCCCGGAAACCATCCATGCAATCTATTCGCGCGCCTGCATCGAGCCGATTCGCGCCAAGCTGCTGTCAGGAGACCTGAAGATAAGCAGAGTGTTCGACGAGCTGGCAGTGAGTTATGTGGCGGAGGAGGAGATACGCCAACTAGACCTCGAACTGAGCTGTTTTCTGAATGTCAACACCGAGGCCGATCTGAAGTTGGCGACATCTTTGGCGTCGTCGGAAGTGTCGCGATGAACACCCAGACGGGGATTTCCACTTCTGTAGTTCCTATAATCGTCTCTGTAACCATCGATCTGTTCGGGCACGCCAGAGCCGTCGCTGGGGTTCGCGCTGTGAGTGTAACTCTGCCTGCGCTTGCGAACGCGAAAGACATCGCCGCCGCGCTCGCAGAGATGCTGCCGCAACTCGCCGGTACAGCCTTAACCGAAGACGGCACGGCGTTCCAAACGAGCTATACCGCGAATCTGAATGGGCTGAACTTCTTATCGGATACCCCTGTCGAACTCTTGGATGGAGACCGGATCTTCGTATTTTCCAGTCAGGCGGGAGGCTGAGCGTGTATGGCTATCATGGGCGCGCGCTGGTCGTGGATCTTACGACACAGACCTGCGTCGAGCGGCAAATCGAGGAGCGCGCGCTGCGCGAGTTCATAGGAGGCTCTGGTCTTGCCGCCTATCTGCTCTATCTATATTGCCCGCCCGGCGCCGATCCTCTGGGGCCTGAGAACCCGCTCGTATTCTGCTCCAGCCCGCTAGTTGGGAGTCGGCTGACCACATCTAGCAAATTCGCTGTTGCGGCAAAATCTCCGCTTACCGGCATGATAGGTGATTCCCTCAGCTCCAGCTTCTTGTCAGTGGAGCTGAAGCGCACAGGTTTCGACGCGCTCGTCATCATCGGACGGAGCGAACGGACGCTGATGCTGGCAATAGAGGATGGCGATGTCCGATTTCTCGATGCCTCACATCTGTCTGGAATGAGTACATTCGAGACCGAATCCGCTGCGCGCGCTGAGCTTGGGCGTCGGTTTAGAGTTGCGTGTATCGGGCCGGCCGGCGAAAACGGTGTACGATTCGCCAGCATAGCCAACGATGGCGGCAGACAGGCGGGACGCACCGGAACGGGAGCGGTTATGGCGTCCAAGAACCTCAAGTGTGTCGCTGTTCGCGGCACACAGCCCGCCGCCGTATTCGATAGCGCAGTTCTCGAATCGACGCGCCGAGACCTTTCCGCCAAGAGTCTAGGCCCGGCAACCGAAAAATATCGCACCACTGGCACGATGGCGAACATCGCTGTGTTCGACAGAATGGGCGCGCTGCCGACACGAAACTTCCAGCAGTCCACTTTCGAATCCGCCGACGATGTGAGCGGCGAAGCTATGTACGAAGGCCACTTCGTAAAAAATGCCCACTGCGCCAACTGCACCATCGGATGCGAGAAAATCTTGAGCGTAGGAAATGGCGCCAAGAGATCGACAGGACGGATGGAATACGAAAGCGCCTTCGCGCTCGGCCCTCTCGTGGGCGTCTCCGATCGTGAGACGGTAATACGCGCGTCGCACTACTGCGACGATGTGGGTATGGACACTATCAGCGCTGGCGGGACGATTGCCTGGGTAATGGAATGTTTCGAGCGCGGCATACTTACTATCCAAGATACCGATGGTCTCGATATGACTTTTGGCAATGCCGATGCACTTCTGCCGGCTCTGCGGAAGATGGCGATGAACGAAGGAAGTTTCGGTCGCCTGCTCGCAGGTGGATCCAGGGCCGGCGCGGACAGCGTTGGTCGAGGTTCGCATCAGTGGGCCATGCATGTAAAGGGATTGGAGATGCCCGGCTACGAACCCAGGAGCCTAAAAACAATGGCGCTCGCGCTCGCAGTCAGCACTAGAGGCGCGTGTCATAACAGATCATCGGCTTACGAAGCGGACTTCTCCAACAGAGTGGATAGGCTGAGCGCGGATGCCGAGCGTGGTCGTATAACCGCGGATGGCGAGGATTTTTCCGCTGTCTTGGACTCTCTGATCTGGTGTAAGTTCCTGCGAAAAGCGTTCGATGACTTCTGGGCGGAGTCTGCCGATGCGCTTAACTTGGTCACTGGTTGGGATGCTACGCCAGACGAACTCAGACTCGCCGGCGAGCGAATCAACAACCTAAAGAAGCTATTCAACATTCGAGAGGGCTGGACGCGTTCTGACGATACCCTGCCCGCCCGAGCCCTCACCGAGGAGCTGCCAGACGGCGTGGCGCGCGGCATATCGCTGACTCGCGCAGACCTCGACATGATGATAGCGAGCTACTACTCAGCGCGCGGCTGGGACGATGAAGGCCGCATACCGCCGGAGACGCTCAGCAGGCTGAATCTGTCAGGCGCTTCTTCTCATATCGGTTGATACGCTCGATAAACTGTCTCTCTCGGGGACTGCTGTCCTCTGCCTGATATTCTGTTAAAATGCGCGGCATTCGAGAGCCAGAAGTGTCAGTATCATTATCCATCATTTATAGAGGTGAATCGGTTTGACTATGGAGCGAAACGCGCTGCGGCGAGAGCTGCGGGAACGGTTTCCGAGAGATCACGGCCAGCTGCTGCCGGCTCTGCACTATATTCAAGACGAGTTCGGACATCTGCCCGGCTGGGCGATGGAGGTCGTCGGATGGCATCTTGCTATACCTGCGTCCGAAGTCTATGGAGCTGCCACCTCATATACCGAGCTGCGCACCGAACGCCCTGGCGAATGTGTCGTGCGCGTCTGCACTGCGCTTAGCTGCGCAGTCGCGGGGGCGAGAGATATACTGGATGCGCTCAGCGCGCATCTAGGCATACCATCTGGAGGAACTTCGGCAGACGGCAGATTCAGCTTGGAAGAAATTCAGTGCGGTTTCCTGTGTGGCATGGCTCCGACAGTCGAAGTTTCGGGCAAATGGCATGGCAGATTGAACGAAAACTCGGCGGTCGAACTGGTCGAAGGGTGAAGTGAAGATGGAAGATAGAGAGCCGAACAGCAGACTCGATGTTCTTACTGAATCTGCGCTCCAGCGTTTGGAGGCATCTCGCGGTCAGAAGCCTCGCATAGTGGTACAGATTGGACACTGCGGAGCCTCCGTCGGGGCAGTCGAACTCGCGGACGCCGTTCGCAGTCAGTTCAGCGGGCGCGCTTCCGTCACTGTCGCCGGCTGTGACGGTGCTTGCTTCGCCGCGCCGAGCGTCCTCGTCGAATGTAGAAGCGGTGACTTCATTCGTTTGGAGCGTGTTCGCGCTGACAGCCTCCGACAGGTAGGAATCGCTCTTCGCGCGGAGTCTGCGTCCGAACCGTCTTCCGCCGATGGTTTCATCGGGTCTCAGCGTCGGATCGCCCTAGAGGGATGCGGTCTGCTGGATGCCGAATCTATCGACGAGTATCTGGCGGAAGGGGGCTATTCTGCATTCGTTCGCTCTCTCTCCATTGGCCCGGAAGCCGTGATAGATCAGGTCAAACAGTCTCGTCTCAGAGGGCGTGGCGGCGCCTATTTCCCCGCGGGAATAAAATGGGAGAGCGCTAGAAATGTCACCGCGTCCCGTCGCTCCATGATCGTCAACTGCGAGGAAGGCGAGCCGGGTCTCTTCAAAGACCGTCACCTGATGGAGGGAGTTCCGCATCGAATCATCGAGGGCGCGCTTATCGCCGCGTTCGCGGTGGACTCCGCCGATATCGTTTTCTACATCAACGCCGAGGCGAATCTGTCCGCCGAGCGCATGGCGCGCGCTATCTCACAGGCCGAAGATGCAGGTATCATCGGGCCGGATGGCATAGATATCCATGTAGAGATAAGACGCGGCGCGGGAGGATATGTCTGCGGCGACGAAACGACATTGCTCAACACGCTCGAAGGCTATCGTCGTGAGCCGAGACTCAAGCCGCCGTTCCCCACCGAGTCCGGCTTGTGGGGATATCCGACGGTGATAAACAACGCCGAGACGCTGGCGAACATACCGTATATTTTATCGCGCGGCGCAGACGCCTTCTCTAACATCGGCGACGGGCAGGACACCGGCACGAAGATACTGAGCCTGAGCGGAGCGGTTCGGCGCGCCGGGCTGGTCGAGACGCCGTTCGGAACGACGCTGCGGGAGGCGATCTTCACCTACGGCGGCGGCATCGTAGGCAGTGGGCGGCTTACAGCAGTCGGAGTCGGAGGTCCATCCAGCGGCGTATTTCCGCCGTCCATGTTGGACACTCCGATAAAACCCGGATTCCTGCATGAATCCGGTGTCATGCTCGGCGCGGGAGGCGTAGTGGCAATCGACGATTCGCTTACCGCGTTGGAAGCGGTACGAAATCTGGCGCAATACAACGCGGATGAGTCTTGCGGTAAATGCACACCATGCCGTGAGGGAACCCCGCGCATGGTCGAAATGCTGGATGATCTAGCGGCAAGTCGAGCCACCGCCATCGAGCTAAAAAGCCTCGCCCGTCTGGTAAACACCGCCTCGCTCTGCGGGCTCGGACAGGCGGCAGGCAACCCGATTCTCAGTGGACTGCACTTCTTCGCAGAGGAGCTTGGAGCAGAAGGTTAAACGAAGTTTGGTTCTTTACAGAAGAGGCGAAGTATGACCGTTACACTCTCCATAAACGGCAAGCGTGTCGAAGTCGGTGACGGCGCGACGGTGCTGGACGCCATCAACCGCTCTGGAACATACATATCCCAGCTGTGTAAAGATCCGGATATGAAAGCCATCGGCGCATGTCGCACCTGTCTCGTCCAGGTAGAAGGCGCGCGCGGCCTTCCTGCGTCGTGTTCGCTGCCGGCGGCTGAAGGCATGTCCGTACTGACGGAGACCGATGAGGCGCGCGAAGTCAGACGCGGCGTGCTGGAGCTGACGCTGGCGATGTTTCCCGATGAGGACAGCGGCGATGACTACCGCGAATTGACTTACGCAGCCGAACATCACGGCATCGACGCGATACGCTGGAATGGCCGTTCGCGCCCGGCGACGGATATTTCCAATCCCGTGTTCGATATAGCTATGGACTCCTGCATAATGTGCGGCAGGTGCGCTCAGGCGTGTCAGGACGGACACCAGTTCATCGGCGCTATCGACATACTTGGAGCAGGAACTGACGCGCGTATCGGAACTTTTATGGATCGCCCTCTGCTCGAATCCGTCTGTACTACCTGCGGCTCCTGCCTTGCATCCTGCCCCACCGGCGCGATACGGGTAAAGGCCGCTCTGCCGGAGCCGGTTCGCTCCGTCACCACCACTTGCCCTTATTGCGGCGTGGGATGCGGAATTAAAGCTGAGGTCGATTCCAACGAGAACATCATCGAAGTGCTGGATGACCCCGACAATCAATCTTCTCTAGGCATGCTGTGTGTCAAAGGCAGATTCGGCTTCTCATTCGTAAACCACCCCGACCGCATCAGAAAGCCGCTAATGCGAAAGGATGGAGTTCTGACCGAAGTAGAATGGGAGGAGGCGTTGGACTATGTCGTCTCTCGCCTAGTCGAATATAGAGGCGACTCTTTCGGCACCCTGGCATCGGCCAAAGCTACGAACGAGGATGGATACATCCAGCAAAAGTTTGCGCGCCTCGTCATGCAGAGCAATCATATCGACCACTGCACGCGGCTTTGTCACTCCCCGTCGGTGGAGGCTATGCTGGCTGCGCTGGGCAGCGGCGCAACTTCTAATTCGTACATAGATTACGAAGAGGCTGGATGCCTGTTCATCATCGGGTCGGATGTAAACTCCAACCACCCCGTCGCCGGTTCGAGGATGCGCCGCGCCGTCGTGGAGCGGGGCGCAAAGCTCATCATCGTAAACCCTCGTCGCATCGATATGTGCGACTATGCCGACTTGTGGCTGCGCCCCAGGCAAGGCACAGATGTCGCGCTGCTGAACGCTATGGCGAATGTCATCGTCGAAGAAGGTCTCGCCGATGTCGATTTCGTCTCCGAACGGACGGAGGGCTACGATGAATGGTGGGACATGGTGCAGAAATACGACCTCGCGTATGCCGAAAGCATAACGGGCGTTCAGGCGGACGATATAGCCAAAGCCGCTCGCATGTACGCCGCGCCGCCGTTCAGCGGCTCCTGTCTCATATGGGGCATGGGTATCACGCAGCACACTATGGGAACTGCAAACGCGCATAGCCTGTTGAATTTGGCTCTGGCTACCGGCCAGCTGGGGAAGCCGGGCTCTGGTATATCTCCGCTGCGTGGTCAGAACAATGTTCAGGGATGCGGCGACGCGGGCTGCCTGCCCAACTCTCTGCCCGGATATCAGACCATAAACGAAGAATCGCTGTCCATATTCCAGAATGCATGGAGCGGCAGCGCGCTGCCTGTCGAACATGGCCTCGTCGTAACCGATATGGTAACGGCCATCGACGACGGACGCATACGCGCTATGTACATAACTGGAGAAAACCCGCTTCTGAGCGAGCCAGACCTGAATCACGCGGAGGAGACTTTCCGAAAACTCGATTTTCTGGTCGTCCAAGATATATTCATGCACGAGACTGCCGAGATAGCGGATGTGGTGCTTCCCGCTACATCTTTCGCCGAAAAAGACGGCACATTCACCAATAGCGAACGTCGTGTTCAGCGAGTTCGCAAGGCCGTGGAGCCAGTCGGAGACAGCAGACCCGATTGGGAGATATTGTGCGATGTGGCGATGCGCGTGAGCTCACGGCTCGGTTTGGAACTCGATCACGAATTCGACTACGGCAGTCCGTCGGAGATATTCGACGAAATGGCCTCGTTAATGCCCATCATCGCGGGCATATCCTACGACCGTCTGGAAGCGGAGGGAGGCATACAGTGGCCTTGCCCAGACCCAGCCCATCCGGGTACGCGATTCCTGTACGAGACGAGCTTTCCGCGTGGGGAGAGGGCGCTGTTTGCGGCTTTCGAGCAGGGGCCGGCGGCAGACGAGATGCCCTCGAAGCGTTTCCCGCTCGTTCTGAATACGGGGCGTATTCTGTACCACTGGCACGGTGGGACGATTACCAGACGCGCAGAAAATCTGCTGGCGAGAGCGCCGGAGCTGATCGTGTCGATGAACCCCGACGACGGAGCTAAATTCGGAATACCGGATGGCGAATGGGTGCGCGTACGCTCCAGACGCGGAGACCTCGAAGGACGAGCTGTGTACACCCAGTATCAGCGCGCGGGGGAACTGTTCGTCCCGTTCGTCAAGCTGCAAGAACACGCCGCCAACTTTTTGACGAACTCCGCCCTAGACCCCAACTCCCGCATCCCGGAATACAAAGTATGCGCCGTCAGAATCGACACGGTTGACAGAGAGAACGGCGCGAACTCGCGGGCGAATCATAAAGCAGACCATGTATCGGACAGCAGAACGACTTCGATGGTGAACTGAAGATGACGACTCCCCTATCACGCATTCCACGCCCGCAGCCAGATCGGTTCGTGGGGCAGAAGAAGCTGTTTTTAGTGCCGAATTACACCATGCCACCGGGTATGCCGGACGAGGGCAAGGATCTGTTCGAGAAGTACTGGTCGGAAGTCAGAGACTCGATAACCAGTTTGGAGCGGTCGCTCGGAGTGGTGTGCAAGGTATATCACGAGCTGGTGTGCGATGAAGGCGAGGACGGCCTTCGGCAGATAGACATGATGAACCCCAGCGGCAGCCAGCTGATACGAGCTATGTGCCAATCCACCGCGTCGCTGCGGTCGCTGGAAGATGCCGAGCTGGTGGCCGAACATACCGACTGGCATAGAATCTTAGGCATGGGGCCTGTGAGCCAGAAGGTATTTACGCTGGCCCTAGAGGGCTATCAGGAAACTCTGGACGCGCGGTACGCAGGCATCTCCGAACGAATATCTGGCGATTTGGAAGAGGGCGAATCCGCAGCCCTTTTCATTCGAGAAGATCACCGCGCGCAGCTAGGCAGCGATGTGCAGGTGTTCTTCGTCGCGCCGCCGTCGCTCGACAGACTCAAGCGATGGCTCGAGGATACTCTCGGCCAGCAAACATCAGACGAGTAGATTGCTGGAACTTGGTTTCAGAAAGAGGAAACAGCTACATGACGACCGATACGCCCCGACTGCGAAGCTCCGAGTGGTTCGATACTCCCGAACTGTATGGATGGCTGAGGAAGGCGGCTTTTATGTCCGAAGGCTACGGCCCTGAGGCATACGACAACCGGCCGATAATCGGCATCTGCAACTCGTGGAGTGAGCTGACACACTGTAATTCGCATCTGAGACAGCTTGCGGAGGCGGTCAAACGCGGTGTGTGGCAATCTGGCGGCTTTCCACTGGAGTTCCCTGTCATGTCGTTGGGCGAGTACAACATGCGCCCCACGACCATGTTGTTTCGCAACTTGATGAGCATGGAGGCGGAGGAGTCGATACGCGCCAATCCGCTGGATGGTGTGGTATTGCTGGGCGGCTGCGATAAGACGACGCCCGCGCTGCTGATGGGCGCGGCGAGCGCGGATGTGCCGTCCATAATGGTTACAGGAGGCCCGCAGCTGAATGCGAGCTGGCGCGGCGAGGAGCTGGGCTCCTGTACCGACTGTCGCCGATATGAGACGGAGCTGCGCGCGGGGCGAATCACGCAGGACGAATGGGCTGAGCTGCAAACCTGCATCGTGCGAAGTCCAGGACATTGCATGGTGATGGGAACCGCCTCGACGATGGCGGCTGTCTCCGAGTCGATGGGCATTGCTCTTCCCGGCAACGCCGCGATACCGGCTGCGGATTCGCGCCGTATCAGGTTGTCGGAGCTGGCTGGACGCCAGATCGTGGAGCTGGTTAAGCGAGACATAAAACCGTCGCAGATACTCACGCGCCGCGCCTTCGAGAACGGCATACGGACGCTGCACGCGATCGGCGGTTCGACCAACGCGGTGATTCACATGACGGCCATCGCAGGACGGCTCGGCATCGACCTGCCGGGAACGCTGTTCGATGAGCTTTCGAGAACGACACCGTTCCTGCTGAATCTCAAACCCTCCGGCCAGTATCTCATGGAAGACTTCTTCTACGCCGGCGGACTGTCGGCGCTTCTGAAGCAGATATCCCCGCTGCTGCATACCGATTTGCCAACAGTAACCGGCAGGACGCTCGCTGAAAACATCTCGGACGCGGTGAATTACAGGCCGGATATAATCCGCAGTATGGATGACCCGATGAACTCGGAGGGCGGCCTCGCGGTGCTGAACGGTTCGCTCGCTCCGACAGGCGCGCTCATCAAGCCGACAGCCGCTTCCCCGTCGCTGCTGACGCACGAGGGACGCGCGATCGTGTTCGAAGACCATGACGACTTGTTCGCCAGAATCGACGACCCGGAGCTGGATGTCTCTCCTGATGATGTGTTGGTGATGCGCTCCAGTGGCCCGGTTGGCGGGCCTGGTATGCCGGAGTGGGGCTTTCTCCCGCTGCCCAAGAAGATACTGGCATCCGGAGTGCGGGACATGGTGCGCCTCAGCGACGCCCGCATGAGCGGCACCGCTTTCGGCACAGTGGTCGTACATGTAACCCCGGAGTCCGCCGCGGGTGGCCCGCTGGCCGCCGTCAGAAACGGCGACCGGATCAGACTCGATGTACCCGCCCGTCGGCTAGATCTGCTGGTGGATGAGCGGGAGATCGAGCGAAGACTGACCGAAACGCCGCCCAATCCGCCCGTTCACCGGCGAGGCTATACCCAAATGTATGCTCGACATGTCTTGCAGGCCGACAAAGGCTGCGACTTCGACTACCTGCTCGGAGTGGATGGATAGCTTCTGAGTAACGGGCGCCAATAGAATAGCATCGTGATTAGCTGCGGCATTCGAGGCTTGCGCTGTATAGCTATGTCGCTGTTGGACTCGTTTCTCTACTCAGCTGCGCCAAGCCAGTATCGCATCCTCTATCCCTTCCACTAGAGGTTGGATATCGCTTTCAATCCGTGGGGATTCCGAACGAGCCGCAACTCGACATATCGCCTGCATGTCTTGCCTTAGTCTCTCACCCAAATTGTCGATTTTAACCTTGGCGATTCGAGATGGCCTATCGGATGAAGAATCATAGACGGAATCTATCTGGTCCATTATTCCAGATAGATTGCTCGGGGATGTTCCAAGCCGGTCGGCGCAATCGTCCAGCTGCAATCGCAATATCTGCCACACCCATTCTTCTGGCGAACTGTCGCCTGGGAGGAACAGCACAGGGACATCTCTTCCGGCTGCTCCTTGTATCTTGGCTTTTGTATCGCTATCACGCCTGTCTCCATCGAGAACGAAGATGAAATTCTCGATCTGACCAAACTTTCGGAAGGCGGCTGTATGTGTTGGAAACTCGTCCGCGCCTGTGTCTCGACCAACGCGAATAGATTCGCGCCTTATTGTTGGTCGATCTGTTACTAGGTAGTCCAAGACACCTTGCAGAACACTTTCTGCCGTTTCGTCCTCGCATAGGATGTTGAGTATATCGTTGGAGCGTCCATAGAGAGCGTTCTGCAGCATATCCCGGTAAGGAGGTTGTACCGTAATCTTGCCGTTTTCATCTCGGTCGAGGAAAACCCGCCCATGCGGGGGTATCGAATCGAGCGCTACTGGGCTGTGTGATGTTACGATGATCTGGAGATCATTACGCAGGGCAAGTTGTTGAAGCTCCAGCATTAGAAGCTGCTGCATCCAAGGGTGAAGACCTGCTTCCACCTCGTCTATTAGAACGAGCGCGCCTTTGAGTTGGGCAATTTCTTGGGATATTCTGAAGACAGTTCGTTCGCCAGCCGACATATGCAGCTCGGAATACGACACCCCACCTTCTCGATTTGCGAACAGCAAGTTCTTGGCGCCGCTGGATAGATTAACGACTTCCCTATATCTGAAGGGGAGCATTCGTTGAGCGAAGTCTATCTGAGATGCGCTGAGTTGTTTCTCGTCAGGCGCAGAACTCAGTCGAGACATGCTGAGAACGCCGCGCACTTCGGCGGGGTTGCTGAGGTTGCTCGAAGTGCGTAGATAAACTTGCCTCTCCGGCTGACTGGCGCCCTTGCGACCTAGGAAACTTCGGTTCCATCCTTTGTTACGCCTCCACAGCATGGAGCGACGTCCGTCGGGTGTGGCATAATCGAATCCTAATACGACTTCTTGCCTAGCGTCTTCGTGCATTCCCATCTTGGGTCGGAAATCTGGAAACAGCGTGGACGGCACGAAATCTTTGACGCCCGCTCCGGGGACTTTGTACGCGCAGGCAGCCGCGAAGAGTACGGTAGATTTACCAGTAGCGTTGCCTCCAGCTATTACACTCACGGGGTAATCGAACACGACTCGGAGATCATCGATGCCTCTGATCCCTTCGAGATAGATTTCGGACAAGAAGTGAGGCATGTGCGGCTTCTTGCCCTGTAACTGATCCCAGAGAGCCCTCAGACGCCTTTCCATCATATAAAAGCCTCCTTGCACAACTCTAAAACTCGGAGACCAGCTCCTCTCGTTCTCTGTAAGGGCGATTCCCTGCGCGTTCCAACTGTGGAGCGGAAGCAGAAAGCTGTGTCGTCTCAGCCCGTCGTCACCGCCCGCAGTTCGTCGCGCTCGGCGGTTGTCATCTGCCATTCGAGAGCTTTGACATTCTCCTCCATCTCTTCGGGGCGTCGCGTGCCGACCAGCGCGACGGACACCGTAGGCTCGGACGCTACCCACGCCAGCGCCATCTGCGCGACGGTGTATCCGCGCTCTGCCGCCATCTCTTTCAGAGTATCCACCTTCTTCAGGTTGTCCAGAAAGTTCTGCCCTCTGAACAGCGGCTGGCCGAAAGCCATTAGATTGCGTCGCCAGTCGTCATCCTCGAAAGTCGTGTCCGGTGTCATCGCTCCTGTCAGCAGGCCGTGCGCAAGCGAGCCGTAGGCCATGATGCCCAAGCCGTTTTCGCGGCAGAATGGCGCTATCTCAGGCTCCGTCCGCAAGTCGAACAGATGATAGCCGACCTGATTCGTGATTATGGGGAATGTTTCGAGACATTCGGCCATCTGCTGAGAGCTGAAGTTGCTGACGCCGCCGTATCGTATCTTCCCCTGCCGCTGGAAGTCGGCGAACGCTTCCATCGGCTCCGACATCGGACGCGACTCGTCCGGCCAGTGGATTAGATACAGGTCGAGATAGTCCGTTCCCAGCCGTGTCAGGCTTTCATCCAAAGATTTGGCGAGCGACTCACGGGAGCTGTCTCTGCCGCTCGGGCCGCCGGGTGTTTCCCACGGTATGCCGCCCTTGCTGACTAGCGCTATCTGGTCTCTTTTGCCGGCTATGGCGCGACTGAGCAGCTTTTCCCCCTCGCCCCAGCCATAGACCGCCGCCGTATCGAACAGCGTAACGCCTAGATCCATCGAACGGTGAATCGAGCGAATCACCTGCTCTTCGTCGAATGAGCCGTAGTGTCCTCTGCCCATCGGCCAGCCGCCGAATCCGATTGCAGAAGTCTCTAGGTCGGAGTTTCCGAATTTCTTGTATAGCATCTGGGAGAATCTCCAAATCTTTAGAACTGATGAATCTGTACTTTCACAGAGCCGCTATTCTTGTCGTATGCTGTCTCGAACGCCTTCTGTATGTCTCCGAGTCCGTATCTGTGTGTAACCATCTGCTCGATTGGAGCGCGGCCGGATGCCATCATATCTACGGCGAGTTCGTAGTCGTGTCGTCCGTCCAGAACGCTGTAGCAGGATGAGAAGACTATCGACTGCTCCTTCAGCATGGGTGTTAGGAAGTCGAATTCGAACGGGCGTCTGAACCCGCCGACGATGACGATACGGCCTTGCATCCGCGTCGCTTCCACCGCCTGCGCCGCTGTCGCCGACTGGTGTCCGCCGACTGTCTCGATGGTCAGATCGGCGCCTCTGCCGTCGGTGGCGTTCTGGACGGCTTCCAAGAACTGTGAGCCGCTGTCCGGGAGCGCTTCATCTGCGCCGAGTCGCTTGGCGAGCGCGGCCTGCTGTTCGTAGCGCGCGGTGGCGATAATCTTCCCCGCGCCGAGCGCGCGAGCCGCGGCGATCGTCGTCAGCCCTATGCTGCCGCTGCCGAGAACTGCGACGACCTCTCCGCCCATCATTCCGCCGCGCCGGACGCCGTGTATCGACACCGCCAGCGGCTCCACCAGCGCGGCTTCATCCCACGACAGCTCTCCCACCGGATAACAGCCGATAGCCTTGCGTTTCATGTATTCGGCGAACCCGCCGCCCTCACTGGGCGCCATATTTAGACATTGCCGAAACTGCCCTTGCCGACAGTACCAGCAGGTCGAACATGCTCTGCCATGTCCAATTATCTCGATGGCAACCCGCTGACCGATTAGAGCTGGATCTACTCCGTCTCCTGTCTCGACTATTTCACCGGCGACTTCGTGGCCGGCAGGCAGCTGATCTGGCTCGGTTTTGTCCACATTCATCTGCAGATCAGAGCCGCATATGCCGACGGATCTGACACGGACGATTACATCGCCTGCGCCCGCTTCCGGTCGGGGCATATCTCTGAGTTCCATGCTGCCGTCGCCGTCGAAAAATGCGGCCTGCATCATTGCCGTATCGGCCATATCGGTTGCTCCTTGCGGTTCGATTGGATTGCGTCTGCGCGTGTTCTGGCGCGGCCGTTTCGTGGTTTTGCGGCCTTTTCGTCGAAATTGCCGAATTCGGTTGGTCGAGATGTAGCGTAGATTCAGCTCTATGCGTTCGCTGCCAAATATGCGCGCGCGCCACTCAGGACGATATCCGGCAGGTTGATAGCGGAGGATATGTCGTAGGACATATTCCGCCCGGCGGCGTGTATACGCTCCGCGATGCCGGCTTCCGCCGCCTTCACATCAGGATGATCCGGCTGGCCGGGCAGCCCCATCGACTGCGCCAAATCGTTGGAGCCCCACGCAAAGGCGTCTATGCCATCCACCGCTAGAATTTCGTCCAGGTTCTCGAATGCGGTCGCGGTTTCCAGCTGCGCCATTACCAACATCTCTTTGTTGGCGAGTTCCATATATTCGGTTCGCTTTAGTCCTGGCTGGTCGAGCAGGCCGCCATCGTTGTAGAAAGTGCCGCGTCCGCCTCCCCAGCTGCGCTGACCGTCTGGAACGAAGCGGCAGGCATCCACCAGCTGTTTTGCCTGCTCCGCCGTGTCCACATGAGGCCCCAGAACTCCGATTACGCCCCGGTCGAGAAACTGATTGATGGTGGAGGATTGCAAATTCGGCACTCGCGCGGTGACCGTCAGACCGTAGCCGTCGGCGGCGCGCACCATAGCGTCTATGGATTCCGGCGAGAACAGCCCATGTTCACCGTCCAGATTTACATAGTCGAATCCACCCAGCATTCCCACGAGTTCTATCGCCTCCGCTGACGGATACACAAGGCCCAGTCCAAGGCCCTTCTTTCCTTCTCCGTTTTTGGCGAATATGTTGTTGTTTCTAAGCCTTACCATGCTGCACCTCGTATTATGTGTCCAACTGACTGATTGACTGAGAGAGTCCTATGATGAGATATAAGAGAAGTGGAAAACTCATTGTCCACTGTTCATGGTTACCGATCGAATACACACACCCACAAAATATCTGCCGTATTCATCCGTGTGTTTAGTGAAGAAAGGCTTTTTATAGAAAATTCGTTCTAAGAAAGGGTTATATCAATATTCTTCACTGGACACATAGAATAAAAAGACATCGCGCTTACGCGCCCAGCGCTGTATTTTGTTTTTCACATCAGCAGCTACATCTATAATACTACGCAAAGCGGATAATGTCAGCCAGCAACCTTGTCTGTGTGCCCTGTCTCGAATCGTGAAAAAGTTCCTCTTCTGTTGTCTGACTTCCAAGATCAGGTGCTGTTGGACACCCGCACAGGCCTGGCTGTTTGTACCTGCCTTTGAAAGTCAAGTTGTATTTGCTGCTTGGGTTGGGGGAAGATCGAGGTATATGAGATCAACTGGTTGGCTCGGAAGTGCGCTTTTATCGCTGAGAATGTCTTGACAATTATCGGCGTACATTAATACAGTTCATCATAGCGAGCATAGCGAGCGCGCTTTACATATATGTCAGAGACTCGTGCATCACAAATCTATACTCGGCTAATCTTTCTTAGCCAAATGTGCGGCGATCCGTTCATGCTTTCGTACTCCATACGATTTCCAACTCACCCAGCCATTATTCGCCTCCATCCGGCTAAGAGTGGCTCCGGCTAAGAGTGTCTATTGAGCGACGGTTATGCAGGCCCTATATTACCGTATTTATACGCTTCTGTCGAGAGGTAGGACGGATATCTACAATAATATGATATGGTTTGGATGATAGATATTAACATACTTGTCCTGTTCAGTATGAGTTCACGGGAGACTTAAATGTATTAATATCGGCATATTTAGTATTGGGAATTACACTGACGCTTATATCAAAAACGCTGACTATACTGCATTACTAGAGAAACAATCGAGAAATAACTAGATTGCTACCTCCATATATAAAAATAAGGAGAATAGTGCGCAAAATGACAAAGAAACCTTTGATTGCGTTAGCAGCCCTTACGATAGCAGCTTTTGCGCTGATAGCATGCTCGAACGAGGAACCAAGCGAGGAAGACAACGAAATATCCACTAAAGAAGTAAATAAAGATATCGAGACTCAACCCAAGAACGAATCAGGTTCTGAATCTGGAAGTCGTCTGGCTGCTATACAGAACAGAGGCAAAATCGTCTGCGCGATCAACAACAATGTACCCGGTTTTGGATTCACAGATGACAGCGGCAACACTGTCGGGTTCACCATAGATGTCTGTAGAGCTGTGGCAGTTGCGGTTTTAGGTAATGCCGATGCCGCAGAATTTCGACCGATGACATACGCAGAACGTGGACCGTCTCTTCAGTCAGGCGAAATCGATCTCATGACCCTAACCACTACTTGGACATCTTCTAGAGACGCAGGATGGGGCAACTTTGCTCAGACCTTTTTCTACGATGGGCAAGGTTTCATGGTTCCAAATAACCTCGAAGTGTCCAGCTTACTCGACTTAAAAGACTCTAAGGTATGTGTTACACAAGGAACAACGACAGAACTCAACCTGCAAGATTTCAACAATGAGAACAACATGAACATGGATATAATAACTTTCCCAGATATCATATCCACTAATGCTGCATATTTAGCTAGACAGTGTGACTCATTAACTACAGATCACTCCGCGTTGGCCTCGACCAAATTCGGATTCGACTCTCCAGACGATCACACCATTCTGCCGGGCACGATCTCAGAAGAGCCGCTCGGCCCAGTGGTGCCACACGGAGATGATCAGTGGTTCGATATCGTGAAGACTGTCGTGGCAATCCTGATCTATGCTGAAGCATACGAGATAAGCTCAGATAATGTACCAACCGAACTAACAGGGCGATCAGCAGTCGATAGGCTATTAGGACTCGAGGGAGGCTATGGTCAAGATGAGCTAGGTCTAAGCAAGACAGTCGCACAAGATATAATTCGTGTAGTGGGCAACTATGGCGAGATATATGAGAGACACATCACTCCGCTAGGAATAAATCGTGAAGGCAGCCGTAATGCGCTTTGGTCTGCAGCTCCATGCGACAAGTGCATAAAGGGCGGACAGATTTATGCCGCTCCACTGAGGTAATAATATCCACACCGTATATAAGGGTTCGGCCTGCAATATGCAGGCCGAACCCTTATATTTTCAAATCAAATAACACTCTCACCAGCTAAAGCGGAGCTAGAGGCGGCATGACATCTTCCAGCCATGTGACGAGATCGGAGATGACATACTCATTTATCTCGTGTCCCATGCTGTATTCATGGTACATGGGGGCATAGCCATTATGCTCTAGGAACTCCCGTGATTTGCGGGCATCGCCAATGTCTATCATAGCGTCGGCGCTGCCGTGCGCGATGAATATAGGCTGATCTCGATGATCTGGCAATGTCTCGGACAACGCGTCCGGCGATGGCACTCTGCCGCTGAGTATTACGAGACCGGCGAACGAGTCCGGCCTCGGCAGGCCGAATCTGTAAGTCATCATCCCGCCTTGCGAGAACCCACCCATCACGACTTCGTTGTTCACTAGCCCGTGTCGATTCGTTGCTTCCTCGAAGAACACTTCGAGAAGCTGCTCGGCTCGCTGCGCCGCCTCCTCATTCGCGCCGCCGGGCGGAGTCCAAGCATAGCCGGTCATGCCGGGGGCGAGCTGAATTGGGATCGGCGCGTTTGGAAACAGATATACATAGCCCGTTCTATTGATGGCGGGCGCCAAACCAGCGAGATCTGTCATACTCGCTCCGAACCCGTGAAGCAGGACGATGGCGGGATATTCGATACCCTCGTCGTAGTCATCCGGCTCGACCATGATATAGCTCAGCGAACTTCCGTCTATTCTGTGCGCTTCCATTGCATTTGCCCCTTTCGGCAAATAGGGTAATCCTGCCTCGCGCCTTTGGCAATAGGATTACTCGCGCATCAGGACTGGCGCGATCTCTCTTGAATGCGGCGGCAATTGTCTTTAGAATCCCACACAGTCGATATGCCGCGCCCAGCATTAGGAGAGGACATCCGACCAGCATGAGCAAACTGATCGATCTGATTGGGAGACTCGGACAGCAGTCTGCCCCGCCCATCGGCTTTGGGGCGTTGGCGGGAAAGGTCGAGGCGGCTCCCACGATGGCGCTGATCGCCACGACTTCACCGAAGGTTTTTACCGATCATCTGGCTAGTGTATCTGCTGATGCGGTGGATGCGGTTATCTTCCACAATGCAGATCGTGGGAGCGGTAGCGGTATGGGTATCACTGCCTCCGAACTCTCTACGGATGTCATTGCCGAGCTAGATGGCATCGACGATATGATTTGGGGCGCGGCCTGTGACAGGAATACACTCTCGGACGATGTGAACGCGCTGGCCGCCGCTGGCTGCGATTTCTTCACGGTGGATATCGAATTCACGCCCAGCGAAGTCGTGAATTATCCGGACATAGCGACGCTCGTTACACTCTCCGAACCTGTGGATAGAGAGACTGCCGCCGCATTGCGCGCAATGCAAGTCGCGGGGACGATCAACACTTCAGCGCGCGATATGTCGGATCTCAGATTCGGGCAGCTGGTCGAGCTGCACAAGATCGCCGCGTCCACCGGCGGCGCAATGCTAGTTGCCCTAAACGAGGAGCCTTCCCTAGCCGCGCTGACTGCGTTCAGAGAGGTTGGCGTCGATGGCCTTGTCGTTCCTCTCTCGGACGGCGAGCTGGTCAGTCTGACAGCGCAGAGGATTCGGGAACTGCCCGCGCGCAGACCCCCGAAAGCGCGCGGGCTTCAGGCTACTGCGCCGAGAAACTCCTGATAGAGGCGTCCCCCGTTATAAGGGCGTCGTTCTCACACGCTGTTTACTGCCCCCGCTCGAGCCTGTGTATGAGCGCATCGGGCAGCCCGTGCCTGCGCATCTTGTCCTGAGTTGCTGCGATGTCGTATTCGACGCGATGATGCGTGATTGTTTCGCATTCGCCTTCGGAGTCGTAAACGGCATAGGCTGCCCGCGGATCCCCGTCGCGCGGCTGACCGACACTGCCGGGATTGATTATCAGCCGCTTATCGTCCAGCCGAAGTGAAACGCCGAACTCTGGACTCGCAAACATCGGCCCCACTCTGGAGTCCTGCCGGCATACGAACGGGATATGTGAATGTCCCACGAGGCATCTATAAGTGTCGAAATGGTTGAAGCTGGCGCGCGCGGATTGGACAGATACTACATATTCCCAGATAGGATCGCGCGGACTTCCATGCGCTAGTGTGAACTCGTCTATCTCCAGCGTGAGGGGCTGTTCACGCAGGCAGCTCTTTCTTTCTTCGTCCAGCTCTGCGCTAGTCCACCTGTTCGCTGCCGCCGCATACGGATTGAACGCTTCCAAGCTGAGCTTGCCCACACAGGCGAGATCGTGGTTTCCGGCGATGGCTCGGTGTGGATATTTCATCAGCAAGTCGATGACTGCGGCGGGATCCGGGCCATATCCGACCAGGTCTCCGAGCGACCATACTTCGTCGAACCCGCCTCGCTGCTCCGCGTCTGCAAATACGCTGCCCATCGCTTCGATATTGCTGTGTACATCCGAGATTATCAGGCTTTTCAATATCTCCCCTTCTGCTTGCCCCTCTCATGCCTCGTTCATCGTCTTGTTGCAGAGCAACCGTCGTCCATATAATACACGAGTGTTTTATCAGTATCAGTCCCAGTATCAGTGTGCGCGGTTGGAATCCGCAGTTTCGCATCTCTGCGCGCGTGTACGAGTAACGCTGTGAGAGTTCGGCTGACATCGGATTCGGTGGAATGCACCCACCGAATTGGGCGCGTCATAGGCGAGTCGGTCTCTGCTGGACAGATCGTTTTGCTGACTGGCGGGCTGGGCGCAGGAAAAACCACCCTCACACAGGGGATACTCTGGGGACTCGGCGCCGACGAATACGCCCGCAGCCCCACCTTCGTGCTGGTGAACGAATACGCGGCGCGATTGCCCGTTTATCATATGGATTTATATCGCATCGACACGCCGGGCGATATAGACAGCCTTGGTTTGGAAGACTATCTGTATGGCGATGGCCTGTGCGTAGTCGAATGGGCGGACAGGGCGCGGGACAGTTTCCCGCCCGATCATCTGCACATCGCGATCGACACGCTGTCCGAAACGCGTCGCGAGTTCGTCATATCCTGCGATGGCTCTGCAGCGTATAGCAGACTCTTCGACTCCATTAGCGGACTCGAATTGCCGCGCTCCGCGCATGGAACGCAGCGGACGGACGGACGCTGAGCATGGAGCTTCAGATAGACACATCCACGCGGTATGCATCGGTGGGGCTTTCGGTCGATGGCCGCTCGGTCGTGGAGATTGTTTGGCGGTCGGAGCGCAATCATTCCGTCGAGCTCGTCCCCGCGTTGAACCGCGCGCTGGAGTCCGCGCATGCGGCTATATCCGATTTAGACGCCGTGTTCGTGGCGCGCGGGCCGGGCGGATTCAGCGCCTTGAGAGTCGGCATGAGCGCCGCCAAAGCCATAGCCTACACCCGCGCCATCCCGCTGGTATCCGTCGGAACACTGGATATAGAACTCTACGCGCTCTCTGGCATAGGTGAACCGGTGTGCGCCATCGTCGGCGCGGGCCGCAACCGGTTGTACACCGGAATGCTCGACCCCGGCGATGAGTCGCCGAAGGTGGGACTCAGCCAGACGGATGATTTTCTCGACGGCCTGTCATCGGGCGTAATCTACTGCGGCGAGGCTGTGGCGGAGGTTTCGTCGGATATATCGGCTCGGCTGGGAGACGCCGCGCGCATCGTGCGCGAAATGCCACCTACACGACACCCGTCCGCGCTTGCGGATATCGGCTATCGCAAACTGCTGGCGGGAGACACCGCATCCGTAGAAACAGCCGAACCGCTGTATCTGCGCTCTTCGCAGGTGGACTCCGCCGCGCGTCGCTGGGGTGTCCGTCGCTGACAGATAAATATTGCAGAATGTGAACTTTACAAAATGCAGGATGGGATCGGACAAGGGGCATATATTTGGAAACTACACTCGTACTTCTCAAACCGGATGCGGTACAGCGCGGACTCGTCGGAGAGATAATCGCGCGGCTGGAGCGTACAGGTCTCAAAATAGTCGGCATGAAGTCGATGCAGGTATCGGACGACCTCGCCAACCGACACTATGGCGAACATGTGGGCAAGCCGTTTTTCGATGGGCTGGTATCGTTCATCACCTCCGGCCCAATCGTTGCTATGGCGCTGGAGGGAGACGGCGCAGTGTCGATAGTCCGCAAGACGATGGGCGCGACCAACCCGGCAGATTCCCCGCCCGGTACCATACGCGGCGATTTCGGCGTCGATATCGGGCGCAACTTGGTGCATGGCTCCGATTCGCCGGAGTCTGCAGCCAGAGAGGTGGCTCTCTTTTTCGAGGATAGCGAGCTGCTGAGTTACAGCAGGGCGACCGACGCTTGGATCAGGGAATAACGCGCAGCTGCCGAGATTGAGGCCAGACGGTCTCCAGACGGTAAAAGTCGCGCTGGTCTGGCCCCATAATGTGTATTAGCACATCGCCATAGTCCATCAGCACCCATCCGCTGGTGTGCGTGCCTTCGATGTGGTGCGGCCTTGCGCCATCGCGTCTCATGCCGTCCTCGACATCGCTCACGAGCGCGCGCAGCTGCCTAGTGGATTCCACTGTCATAATGACGAAGTAGTCCGCAAAGTCGCATGCGCTGCGCACATCGAGCAGGACGATGTTCGACGCCTGCTTTTCGTCCGCAATGTCGAACGCTGTTTCTGCTAGATCGCGTATTCGGGTCAGTGTGTCTGGTGAAGTCATAGCGGGCATTATATGAAGGTGTTGTAAATTGGTCAAACCCCATTAGTGCGCGCGGGCGCATGAACTCGCATGAGAACCGCGGTATAGAAACGGATCAGGCGTTGTACACGCTTTGCAGGTTAGATATCGCAGTCGGGAACTCCGCCTCATCGAATACCAGCCGAAATGTGCCTTTGGCGGGGCCGTCTCGCAGGGTCATATGGCCGGCGTTGAAAGCGCGCTCCAAAGTCTTCAGCACGCGCCGTTTGTAGTCTGTATCGGGGCTGCCCTGCATGTGTCTGCCTTTCGTCTCGAAAACCAGCATATGCGGCTTGCCGTCGGATTCGCCGCCCATCGCAACGAAATCCGGCCAGATGCGTTCCCGTTTCCACCCGCGCAGGTAGTATTCCCCGCGCTGTCCCATCGCAACGCGATGCCACCATTTCAGCGCTTTCTGTTCATCCAGGTAGCGGGCGAAGTTTCGTTCTAAGTCCGAATCGAAGTATCGAGCGTACATAGGCTCGAACATGCTGAGCTGCACCACATTCCCATCGTTTCTGTCCAACAGTCCGTCGTCAGGCGCGGGTATCTCGTACTTATCGACCATGCGGAAGTTGTCTTTATCGGCTTGCAGATCGAATCGAATCTCTTGCCGATTCAGCTTGTCTTGGAATACTCGTTCTGCCTGCTGCTCCACCTCAACGCTGACATGATGTCGCAGCGTGTACGCAAGATAGGAGCGGCTGTCGTAGATATAGTCGTCGTTCACGCCTGCCGCCCGCTGTCTCTGTATCAGCTCTTGCGCGATGCGCGCAGCCTGCCACGGGTTCGGCATCATATCGGATAGGCGACGGGCGAACCATTCTATCTTCACTGTCTTGTCGATGAACAGTTCGCGGTCTGCATGAAACACGGGCAGCGCGTCGCCCACATCGACAGATGCCGACTGCACACGCGCTTTATCTCGGATGACGCTCTGCGTATAGGGCGCGTCTATCATATCCCAGTCGATTTCGGGCAGGATGTGCCGCTGGTAATCCAGCTCCACCCAATCTTCCTCGCTGTCTGCGTGCAGTACCTTCGGCAGGAAAATATCTCTGTCTCGGAACTGTTTTCGTCTTCGAGCGGTAACGCGGCGGAAGTCTTCCGAGTATGACATTACGCTATCGCCCAGCCCTGTCAGCCCTTCGTTTTCCAGTCCGTTTTTGACTCGACTCACCGCCTTGCTGACATCCGTGTTCATGCAAAACACATAGCATTTATCCAGCTGTTCCCTGCCTGTGCGTCGCGCGTGCGGCTGGCGCATCACGCGCCCCACCAGCTGCGTAATGGCATTCTGCGCCTGCGTGTTGTCGAGCATCACCAGCACATATGCGAACGGGCAATCCCACCCTTCCATCAGCGCGGATTTGGTGATTATCCAGCGCACTTGGGAGAACGGGGACAGCAGATCCTTGCCCGAAAGTTCGTCCATCTCGGCAGATTTGACGGCGACTGCTTCGGCTGGAACTCCCAGCCCCTGAGTCAGATACTCCCGAACATCTTCTGAGTGTATGCGTTCGCCATCGCGCTGGTCTTTACCGGTACGCTCCGCGCGCACGACGGCTATGGGACGAATGTATCTTCCTTCGCTGTGCTGAAGCGATACGGCTTCGGCATCGATATGTTCCAGTCTGTCATACGCCTGCGCCAGCGTGTGCTGCCAATCGTCGTTGGTGAAGGATGTCACCTCCACCGGCAGCTTTATCATCTCCTCGTTCTTGAGTTCCACGCCGGTTATATCGACCAGAAGGTTGCTTATACCTCTGTTGGGAGTTGCGGACAGCTCGATTACGAGGCTGGGATCGAGCCGGTTTACGGCGCGGACGAACTCTTCTGACGCGCCCTTTTTCTTGACGCCGTATGCTTTGTGCGCCTCGTCGAGAATCACTGCCGGACGAAGCATCTTGAACACATTGAACAGGCTGTGTTTGACGGGGCCGCCGCTGTAGGCGCGCTCCAGATCGGGAAATTCGCTCAACAGCCTCCCCTCGCTGAGCGCGTCGTCGCTATCGGGGAACAGTGTCGGATATCTCCCCGAATCACGGAACATCTTGAGAAAATCTTTCCCCTTCTGACGGTTGGTGGCCGGGAGCATCAGCAGCATTACGCAGAGATAGTTGGCGACATCCGAGCGCGTAAAAACATCGTCCTTCTCCAGCAGCTTTACCCGTCCGCCGCTGGCGCGTTCCAGCATCTGGCGATAGGGATGTTCTCTGTTCTTGAGCGCGGCTTTGGTCTGCGCGTAGATCGCTTTGGTGGGCATTATCCACAATGTAAGCCCGGACTGTCGGGAGAGCCGTTCCAGCGCGGCTGCCGCCAGCAGCGTCTTGCCTCCGCCAGTAGGAACCTTGAAACAGATATGCGGGATCGGGCGTCCGGCATCATCCCTTCGGCTGACATACTTGCCCGCGCTCTCGGCGACGCCGCCGGATTTTGCCAGCGCCTGCCACGCCTTCTTTGGATAGTTACGAACATCGTCAGGGACATCCACACCAGCTCCCGCCAGCGCATCGACAGCTGTCTGCGACTCCAACTGCGCAGCCTCCAGCGCGTCGAGCCAGCGTCCGAATGCGTCTAGCGTTTGCGCCTGATACTCCTTCAGTTCCACTGCGAATACTCCCCTTGCCTATGGCGTATGGGTAACATAACAACGCTGCGCTGGGCACTCTATTCAGCCAGCCGCTATGCTCTGTCTGTGCATTTCGTAAGGCAGCTGGCAGAAAGTTATGCGCTTGGAAGTCAGCTCTCGCTGGCCGATGTATTTGCCCGCGCCGAAGACGATCGCCTTTCTGCCCCTTCGCTTGACGGCTTCGGCGATGCGATCTGCGCGTTCTGTATTTAGCATCGCGCCATCGCTGCGCAGCCAGTTCACATTGGGTTCGTACAGCAGGTAGTAGGCGTATTCGTCGCTGGTGTAAAACAGGCCGTCTTCGTTCTGCGACCGGAGCGCGTCGCCCCCGGCGGAGATGCCGGACGCGGTGTGCAGCATGTACGCCGCGAGCGCGGAATACGACGGCAGCTCCTCGCCGTTCAGCATGCCTTCGCTGTCGATGGGTCTTCCTAGCGTGCAGTAAGTGAAAGAGCCTCCCAGCCCTTCGCGCAGTGTCTTGTCACGCGCGTTCGGGACGCCTGCGATGACGCGGCGCACACGCTCGGCGGTGATGTTGTCGGCGTAATCCTCGCACTCGACGAGGATGAACTTGCGGTTACCGCCATCCTCCTTGTTCAGCGCGAGAACGGCGTGGGCGGTGGTGCCGGAGCCTGCGAAGGAGTCTAGGATAATGTCGTTGGGGCCGACGTTTGCAAAGCGAATTATGTCTGATACAAATGGCACTGCCTTTGGATAATCAAACACTTCGTTCTGTTGGAATATATCTTTGAGTATGTTCGTTCCATTCGAAGATTGATATCCTGGTTTATACCACAACGATCTAGGCTTTACGGCAAACACATCACCTATAGTAGGTCGTTGTTTTGCGATTAGCCTGAAGCCGAATCTACGATTCGGCTTTATGAGTATCTCTGTAGGATTGTTCTGTATCTTCTTCTTCGACCATCTCCAGCGTCCATGGGATCCATCACTGAGAATTGGCAGAAGTTCGACATCATCTAGGGATTCGCGTGTTAAACTAATCCTGTAATTGTTATCAACATATATTGGGAAGAATAGATTGGGCCTATCTTCACGCCTTGCGCCGGATCCAGTCTTCCTAAGTTCATACCCTTCCTTGTAATACCCAACCTCATCTATTTCCCAGTCAGCCTCTGGATCATCGTCGCTGGGAAGCCGTGATAGAGTGACTGAATTTACATCTTTAGCGAAGATATGTACATATTCTGTAACTGTAGTCAACCATTTTCCCGGTAACGCTCCCAAGAAATGTACCAAAGTGAGAGTTGCAATAAATTGCTGTTCTCCGAATACATCATTGAGTAATCCTAGAAGCCGCCACTGTTCGTTATCGTCGATGGATACGAAGATAACGCCATCATCCGACAGCAATTCTTTGAGTAGCTGGAGGCGAGGCCACATCATGCAGAGCCACTTGTCATGGCGTTCGAGATCTTCGCCATCGACGGGGCCGTTGTCTTTTAGCCATGCTTTCATCAGTGGGCTGTTCACGCGGTCGTTATAGACCCATGCTTGGCTACCGGTGTTGTATGGCGGGTCGATGTAGATGCATTTGACGCGGCCTGCGTATCGGGGAAGCAGCGCTTTTAGCGCGTGGAGATTGTCTCCGTGGATGATGAGGTTGTCATCTGGCGGGGGGGCAGAACTAGCGTTCGGGGGGGGGGGCAGAATCCATGTTCGCAGAGACCGACTTCTCGGCGTCTGGAACTAGCGGACGATACGGCACGCTGAGATGGTGGGCGTAGATATGCTGCTTGCCCTTGAAGTCTAGCGTTGGCATGTATGCCGCGATTTCTCTTTAATGAATGATGAATGAAGGTTCTGTATTACCGATAGCGGCGGCGATGATACCACCCGGCGGCATAGCTGGCAAGACTCGCGCGCTGCGTGGGTCGATTGAATGCCGCTGAGCGCAGTGATACGCTTTCATAAGAGTAAAGGATATGGCGATTTCGACAGACTTGGAGCGTATCGCCCGTCTCGAAGGTGAAATTAGACATCTGGCAACAAAGGCTGACTTAGAGCGAGTCCGCGCCGATCTCAGCCGTCAGATACTGATACTGGGCGGCGTGAATGTAGCCGTGGTCAGCGCGGGGATTGCGTTTCTGAAACTGACGGGGTGATTACTGCCATCGCTCATCCGTAACTGATCAACGCGCGTTGAATACCGCTAGAGTGCCGTGATACGCTTTCATGTAAGTAGAGGGAGATTGCGGATATGGTTGCTGCTCCATCTGATACAGAGCGCATCAGCAGGCTAGAAGGCGAGATTAGCCACATGGCTACGAAGGCCGATATGGAGCGGGTAATGACTGCGGTGGAGCGAGTCCGCGCCGATCTCAGCCGTCAGATACTCATACAGATACTCGTACTGGGCGCGGTGAATGTAGCCGTAGTCAGCGCGGGGATTGCGTTTCTGAAACTGACGGGGTGATTATCGTCGCCAATCGTTCTTAGCCGATCAGCCCGCGTTGAATGCCCCTCGAACGCCGTGATACGCTTTCATATAAGTAGATGGAGAGTGTCGATATGGCGACTATATCCGATTCTGACCGTATCAGCAGGCTAGAAGGCGAGATTGCTCATATGGCTACGAAGGCCGATATGGAACAGGTAATGACTGCGGTGGAGCGAGCTATGACCGCAGTAGAGCGAGCTATGACCGCAGTAGAGCGAGTTCGCGCCGATCTCAGCCGTCAGATACTGATACTGGGCGCGGTGAATGTAGCCGTAGTCAGCGCAGGGATTGCGTTTCTGAAACTGACGGGGTGATTATTGCCATCGATCCTCCGCAACTGGTCAACGCGCGTTGAATGCCCATCTCTTCCCTCTTTAATGCCGTGATACGCTTTCATACGGGTGTAGGAGAACTATAGATATGGCGATTTCGACAGATTTGGAGCGTATCGCCCGTCTCGAAGGTGAAATTAGACATCTGGCGACAAAGGTTGACTTAGAGCGAGTCCGCGCCGATCTTAGTCGCCAGATACTCATACAGATACTCGTACTCGGCGGCGTGAATGTAGCCGTGGTCAGCGCGGGGATTGCGTTTCTGAAACTGACAGGGTGATTATTGCCATCGATCCTCCGCAACTGGTCAGCGCGCGTTGAGTACCGCTAGAGTGCCGTGATACGCTTTCATGTAAGTAGAGGGAGAGTGTCGATATGGTTGCTGCCCCATCTGATACAGAGCGCATCAGCAGGCTAGAAGGCGAGATTAGCCACATGGCTACGAAGGCCGATATGGAACGGGTAATGACCGCAGTAGAGCGAGTCCGCGCCGATCTAAGCCGTCAGATACTGATACTGGGCGCGGTGAATGTGGCCGTAGTCAGCGCGGGGATTGCGTTTCTGAAACTGACGGGGTGATTATTGCCATCGATCCTCCGCAACTGGTCAACGCGCGTTGAATGCCCATCTCTTCCCTCTTTAATGCCGTGATACGCTTTCATACGGGTGTAGGAGAACTATAGATATGGCGATTTCGACAGATTTGGAGCGTATCGCCCGTCTCGAAGGTGAAATTAGACATCTGGCAACAAAGGCAGACTTAGAGCGAGTCCGCTCCGATCTCAGCCGTCAGATACTCATACAGATACTCGTACTCGGCGGCGTGAATGTAGCCGTAGTCAGCGCGGGGATTGCGTTTCTGAAGCTGACGGGGTGATTATTGCCATCGATCATCCGTAACTGGTCAGCGCGTGTCGAATGCCGCTAGAGTGCCGTGATACGCTTTCATGTAAGTAGAGGGAGAGTGTCGATATGGTTGCTGCTCCATCTGATACAGAGCGCATCAGCAGGCTAGAATGCGAGATTAGCCACATGGCTACGAAGGCCGATATGGAGCGGGTAATGACTGCGGTGGAGCGAGCTATGACCGCAGTAGAGCGAGTCCGCGCCGATCTCAGCCGTCAGATACTGATACTGGGCGCGGTGAATGTAGCCGTAGTCAGCGCGGGGATTGCGTTTCTGAAGCTGACGGGGTGATTATCGTCGCCAATCGTTCTTAGCCGATCAGCCCGCGTTGAATGCCCCTCGAACGCCGTGATATGCTTTCGACTATGAGCAAGGGCAAAGTTATAGTTGCAATGAGCGGCGGCGTAGATTCTTCTGTCGCCGCGCTGATCCTGCATCGTGAGGGATACGATGTCGTTGGCGTTACCATGCGTTTATGGTCTCTGGAGCGCGATGATGTGCCGTCATCTTCCAAGCGCTGCTGCTCGGTGGAGGATGTCGAGGACGCCCGCCGCGTATGCCACGCTATAGGCGTGCCGCACTACTTCCTGAACTTCGAGCGCGAATTTCAGCGACATGTCATCGACTACTTCGTTGCGGAGTACGATCGCGGACGCACTCCCCATCCCTGCCTTGCGTGCAACGACAAGATCAAGTTCGACTTCCTGCTCCGCCGCGCGACTTTTCTCGATGCCGATTACATAGCCACCGGCCACTATGGGCGGGTGACGACGGACGCCGATGGTCGAATGGAACTCCGTCGTGGCGTCGATTCGTCGAAAGACCAATCCTATGTGCTGTTCACGCTCGGCCAGAGCGAGCTTCGGCGTCTGATGCTTCCGCTAGGTGAGTATCGCAAAGACGATATACGCTCCATCGCGGCGGATGCTGGACTGCCAGTCGCAGGTAAGCCGGACAGCCAAGAGATATGCTTCATCCCGGATGACGACTATCGCAAGTTCGTCGCCGACCGCGCCAAGCCGAGGCCTGGTCGCCTAGTCTCGATTGACGGGGAGATTCTGGGCAGGCATCCGGGTATCCAGTTCTTCACCGTGGGACAGCGTCGCGGATTGGGGCTGAAAGGCAACACGCAGAGGCCGCTCTATGTTACGCGCATAGACGCGGAATCCAACGATGTGATATTGGGACATGGCGAAGACCTGTTGAGAACCACGCTGTGGGCGTCTCGCGTCAGCTATGTATCGGGAGAGCCGCCGAGCGAGCCACTTCGGGCGATGGCGAAGATACGATACAAGTCGTCGCAGGAGCCGGCGACAGTCTTCCCGCTTGCCACCGACTGCGCCGAGATACGATTCGATCAGCCTCAGCGCGCGGTAACCCCCGGCCAAGCCGTAGTATTCTACGACGGCGACCGTGTGCTGGGCGGCGGTTACATAGAGATAGACGCGCCGGTTGAGACTTCGGCTGGGCGCGTATCTTAAGTCGATGCGATATGAATAACGCACGAGTGCAAGCAGATGAATTCTTATCAGAGGCTGGGGAATGCTTTATGTTCCTGCTTTGGGCCGAAACAACGATGCGTGATCTAATAGTGCTCAAAGAGGGTGGTGAGGAAATGCGCATGCGATACTCAGAATCCTTTGGAAATAAAACTCATCCTGCTGACTTTGCGAGGAGCAGATTAGAGATTGGCAAGTTAGACTTTGGAAAAGTCAAAGAACGATTCTTAAATGAATGGCCAGACTGGCGGAATCACCGGGAAGTTAATGATGCTATTGAGCGTATAGTGATCTGGCGAAATGCGTTAGGTCATGCAAACGTTCAACCTTTCAGAGGATACCTTCTATATACACCGCCCAACAAATCAATGAGGAAAATAGACAGATATACTAGATGCGATAAATGCTACAAATTCCATGAGTGTTGTAACTGTCATAGAGAACATATTGCAGAACCATACTCACTAGTTGTTGATACAGACGCTATAAAAACTATTTTCCAAGACATTCGTACAGTTGATATTCACTGTTTATATCCTACAGCAGTGTATCTAAATGTAGATTACCGGGGTATAGCGTGGATGCAAGAAGACAGACAGTATCTGATTAAAGAGAATCGGCGGAATTGATATAGGATATATCTTTATTTTTCTAACACTGGGAATCATATTACAAGGTGCTCATGTTTAACATTTGTCCTCGTGTACTTTGGAATATAATTTTTTATAGAATGTCCTACGACCCGATGAACATGATTTTATCTGGTCAGATATAACGCGAAGGAGGCGACAGGGTGGATTTCAAAGACCTCATAAGGCTGGGATTCGATGAGTACCTGTCCGATCTGAAATCGTATCTGTCTGGGCTGACTCCGGAGGAACGACGGTTTCAGCCTACACCGCAGTCCAACCATATCGACTTCATCGTCTGGCATATGGCACGGGTCGAGGATGACTTCCTTCAGCGTTTCGCGCAGCGCGCGCCTACGGTATGGCAGCGGGACGGATGGTACAGCAAGCTCGGCTTGCCAGAGCGTGAGAGCGGCTTTCGCTATACTGCAGAGCAAGTGACGAACCTGCCGGTATTCGACTTGGATGAGTTGCTCGCTTACTATGATGCGGTGCGCGCGGAGACTTATCGGTATCTCGATTCTATATCCGAGCCAGATCTCGCTCTGAAGCCGCATCCGCGACGCCCCGAATATACTGTCGCCAATATGTTCAGCCATCTGATGATAGAAGAGGCTCAACATGTCGGGCATGTCGCCTATATACGCGGCATTCAGAGGGGAATCGAGGAATAAAGAATAGGCGGTTTTCCTGCCGCATCGTCCCATCGCTGCCTCATCGGATTCTCAGATGACCGCCCGTCCCGACTTCGAGTTGGAACGGATGTTGCATCGGCAGGGTTTTGCCGCTGTCGCAGGCTTGGACGAGGTCGGGCGAGGGTGTTTAGCAGGCCCTGTCGCCGCTGGAGCAGTCGTCCTGCCCCGCCGTCCGAGTTTCGATGTCGTCTCGATTGTCCGCGATAGTAAGCAGCTTTCCCGCAGTACGCTGGAGTCCGCATACGAAGCGGTTGCGGCCGATGCCGTAACCCGCGCCGTCGGATGGGCGAGTCCGGCTGAGATAGACCGAGTAGGCATCGCCGCCGCCGTCCGCATCGCTATGCGCAGAGCGCTCTCCGAGCTAGACCCGCTCGCAGATCACCTGCTGATCGATGCTATCGGACTTCCCTCCACCAACCTGCCACAGCGTTCGATAATCAGAGGCGACTCCAAATCGTTGAGCATCGCGGCGGCGGCCATCGTTGCCAAAGTCGAGCGTGATCGTTTTATGGTGTCTCTGGCTGAGCGGCACCCAGATTACGGATTCGAGGCGCACAAAGGCTACGCGACCGAACGGCATAGATCTGCGCTCGAACGCTTCGGCCCCTGTCCGGTTCACCGGATGAGCTTTGCGCCAGTGCTTGCGCAATCGCATCGTGTCGAGCCGCTTTTGCCTTCCGTGTCTGGCGCGTGGGCGGAGACTTTCGCCGCCGTCGCGCTGGAAAATCGCGGCATGACGCTGCTAACTCGGAACTATCGTACACGATACGGAGAGATCGATCTGATCATGGCGGATGGTAACGAGCTGGTGTTCATCGAGGTCAGGGCGCGACAGTCTCAGGCTTACGGCTCGCCGGCCGAGACGGTCTCAGCCGGTAAGGCGCATCGTATCGTAGCCGCGTGCGAGGAGTATCTTCAGGGGAGCGACACCGCTTGGGCAGACTGGCGTATAGATGTGGCGGCGGTACTGCTGGATAGATGGAATCGCCCCATGTCAGTGGAGTTCATCGAATCCGCTGTGGAGGATGTGGAGTAGTATCTGTCCGGAGCGTTCGCAAACATCATCGCGCAGTTGTCGTAGGTTTGGGTCTCTTTGGTCTCAGTCTTCTGACGAGTCGAAGAATCTGTCCACCATGTCCAGCGCGTCCGAATAGTCGTACCCGGCGTATCTGCGCTGTCTCAGCACGACGATATCGCCGTTGAAGAAACGCTCGTAGAGAGCCTGACGCGAGCCGAACTGTGTACCGACCAGATCCCATGCCAGTCGGAAAAGTCGGATTCGGTCTTTGCCCCCGACATTTGCGCCCTGATAGTACTTGGCAATCAGCTCTGCTAGTGGGCCTTCGACATCGCGTTCCGTCGGAGTCAGCATCAGCCCGCTCGCAGACAGCTGCTCGATAATCCACACGATGCGTGTGTGGGCGTCCGGAAACCAGTGCCGCATCGCCTGCCACGGCTCTGCCGCGGGCCATATGCCGATGCCCTGATACGGCGCTGCGTCCGCCTCCGCCGCGCGCATATATGAGGCAACCGTCGCGCGTATATCCACGATCTCGGATATCTTTTCCTGCACATGGCTGTACTGGTTTATGCCGATGGCGTCTGCGATTCGATATGTGATGCCCAGCATAAAATCCAGCTTGGCGATGTTCTTGACGGAGACTTGCTGCATGTACTGTCGCCATAGCAGAATCCTGCCGAGATTTTTGTTGCCCAGCTCCACATCGTCGAGTGCGAACACTCGCTCCCAAGGGATTAGTACATCATCGAATATGGCGAGGCAGTCCATCTCGTCGTATCGTCCGGACAGCGGATAGTCGAACGACGAATATCCTAAATCGTAAGATTCGCGGCAGACGAACTTCAGCCCCGGTGTCGCTACTGGAATAGCGAAGCCGATCGCATATCTGCTGGAATCTGGGATGTCTGGGCGGAGCGGACGATAGATAGGCGCCAGTATCTCATCAGAGAATGGCGCGAGAGTGGCGAGGAGCTTCGCGCCGCGCACGATGACGCCTTCGGAGGTTCTATTGACGACGCCAAGCGCGAGGTATGGATCGGCCAGCTCGCTCACATCGGCAGACCTGTTCGATTGCGGGTGGCCGAAAGTGTGTGTTAGGCAGAGGTCGTTCTCGCTCACATACTGGTAATAGTCGATGATGTTTTGGGTATAGCGCGGGTCGTTCTCGCCGTATGCATCGGCCATCTGCCGCATGGCGGTGATGATGATATTGCAGTAGTCCGGCGTCCGTCCCAGCATCCCGAACGACGCGCGCGCGGTGATGTCCAGCGCCCCGCGCCGTCTGATCAGGTCATCGACGGATTCGGGTATCAGATACGAGAGTGACACCGGCTCGCCGCTCGTGGGCGATTCGAACGACATGGCGTCCGCAGTCTTCGTGTTATGCTGGAGGTCGTAGAGACCGGCCAGCGTGTTCGCCATTCGACGCAATTTCGGATGGGTCGTCACATCCTCGACACGCTCGCCTTCCAGCCAGACTTCTCTATCGTCCCGAAGGCCGTCCAGAAACTGCGAACCGGATCGGACTGCCATATGAACCCCTCCCTGCGCGATGATGGCTAATAACTGAGCCGAAAGCGTGGCCGTATCCTAACACAGGATCCGCAGACGAGGAATAATCGATGGGAATTGCAAGGGCGATCGTGAAGTAATCGTACTGTCATCGAACTATTACAGCGAGCAGACAATGCGAGGCGATGGTGAAGTTTTTCTATTGTATGCCGCACTGGGTGTAGCTTGAGAGTCTATCCCCAACGCGGATATGCTTTTGGCTGCGCTCGATATGACAGAGGAAGCGATTTCCGGAATATATTAACGTTCACCATAGCAGGCTGCGAGATTCGTAGGTGGATACGGAAGTCGAACACAAGTCAAAAAAATGAAGTCAGCGGCGAATATATTGCTGGCGTAATCTGAGTAGAGACAGGAATATGAATAGGATTTTGAGAATAGCGATGCCGTTTTGGAGACGGATCAGAGACTTGTCGAGGCTGAGGGCATCGCAAGTGACAATGTTGATTCTGCTGGTGCTGGCGTCGATATTGATATTAGGGTTCGTTTCGCTTTATTGGCTCGATGTGATCGTCAAAGACAAGGTGAGTATTGTCCAATCGATTGTGACAATAATCGCAATTGTCATAGGGGGTGTCATTGCCGGAGTAAAATTGGAGGCATTTAGGGATTTCGAGCCCCACCTGACAGTCACACACGATATTAGTCATAGGGTTATTAGTCCCAGCTATGTACACATAGATGTGACAGCGACTTTGCACAACAGCTCGAGAGTAAAGATTGAATTATATGAGTCAGATGTCCGGCTGCACCAGATTGCGCCTCTATCAGATCTAGATGTCGATAGGCTATTCACTGACGCATTCGTAATAGAAGTAGAAGAAGTAGAAGATAAAGAACAATATATTCAGTGGGATACTCTCTACAATATCAGCCAAACTTGGGACAAAGGTGACTCGATCATAGAACCTGGAGAATCGCACCAAGAGTCCTACGATTTCATCGTAGTAACTGATGTAGAGTCAGTTGCCGTGTATACTTATTTCTACAATCCGAGATTCTCGGCAGGCGCCCAAGTCGCGGAAGGATGGAGAACTATAACAGTGTATGATATATTGGAATCAGATCATCGATTCATGTCGTTGTAAAGAGGCGGAGATGTCACACGAAGTCAAACCGAAAGGGCGCATTATCCGGGTCAGGGGAGGAAAACCTAGGATAGCGAAGCCAGCGCCGTCTTCGAAGAAGCCGCCTGGCTCCAAACCGTCAAGGAATAGCTGAGAATATATTGGAGCTAGAGGAAAGACGCGACGCGACGGTCGCCATAGAGGGCGGATACCGAACGCAGATTCCCAAGCATCCGGCACAGGCATTCAGTAAGGCAGCGTTGAGCTTCCTTCTGTATTGAGGTCAGACAGACGCGGTGGACTTTTCTTCAACTCGAAACTCTCGAGCGTATCCAATCTTAGATTCCCCGATTGCTCTGCATGTCAGGCATGGAGCGAATATGGGAAATAGGATTGGATACGCTCTGCGATAGGGGTTGTGGTCAAGAGTCGGGGAGACTGGATTCGAACCAGCGACCCCCTACACCCCATGCAGGTGCGCTACCAAGCTGCGCCACTCCCCGACTTAGTTTTAGAGTATCACAGAGTTTCCCATATGCTCAAGAAGCAGGTTGGGGGGAGTCTCGTTTCTCTGCGCTTTTCGATGCACCCTTCAGCCGGCGGCTGTGGAACAGGTATTGGTTGGCGTATCCGGCGAATCGTCCGAATCTGTTCTGCGCCCACTCCCGCATCCTTGTCTTTGGCAGCGGCTTGCCGTCACGCGCGGGGGCGTACCAGTCTCTAAGCGCGCGGTCTATCCAGACATCGACGGGGAACGCCTCCAGCTTGTCGAGTGAGAACAGCAGTACGCAGTTGCCCACTTTGTCGCCCACGCCGGGAACTTCGGTTACCGTCTCTAGCGCCTCTTCGTATGAAGCCTCGCGCAGCGTGTACAGGTCTATTTCGCGCTCGGCGACGCGGCGCGCTGCGGCGGCTACATATTTGGCTCTGAACCCAAGCCCCAGCTCTCTAAGCGCGCCCTCCCCCGCGTCGGCGATGACCGAAGGCGAGGGGAAGGCCTTGCGCTGGGTGTCCGATCCGTAAATCGACTCTCCGAACTCCGTAGCAATGTCCTCGACATTGCGAGATATACGCGCGATGTTGTTGTTAGCGCTGCATATGAAGCTGACCAGACACTCCCAAGGCTCCTGTCGCAGAATCCGCATACCGGGATACTCCGCCATTGCCGCCGCAACGATATGGTCTGCAGAAAGCTCTTCACAGATAGCGTCTATGTCGTGGCTCAGCCCCAGAAAATCCTCGAGCAGCGTGCCGATTGAGTCGTTCGGCCCAGGGCTGGAACGGAACGAGACGCTGCTCTCCTCCTGTCGCACATGAATCAGATTGCCGAATGCGACGCCTTCGTAGTATCTGCCGAAATCTGCGTCCTCCATGCGACGCCATCTGAACGCCTGTCCGCTCTCGAGAGAGGATTCGAGGTCGAAAGTTCGTGACAGCCGAATCGCGCGCCAATTCCAGTCAGTGTTCGTAGCGTTCATTCGGTGTACTCCAGCCAGCGTTCGATTACGGAGGATACTCTGTGTCCCTTCCCGTCCGTATTTATCATATCCGGCAGAGAATCTATGAATTGCTTGCCGTAACGGCTTTTGACGATTCGAGAATCCAGCACCATGGCGACGCCGCGATCCTTTCCCGTCCTTATCAGCCGACCGAAGCCTTGTCGGAAGCGTATCACAGCCTGCGGCACTGCATATTCCATGAACGGGTTGCCGTAATTTTCCGATCTTGCCTCGAACACAGGGTCGGTCGGAACTGCGAACGGCAGACGGACGACTATCAGTACGCTGAGAGCGTCTCCGGCAAAGTCCACTCCCTCCCAAAAGCTCGAAGCTCCGAAGAGGACGGATTTGGGTTCGTCCGCGAACCGCTCTGCCAACGCCTCGCGGGAGCCGTCTATGCCATGCGCCAGCAGACGGATGCCTGCGCTTGCAAGTTCCCCGCGAACTGCGCTCGCTGTAGCGCGCAGCGCGTTGTGCGATGTGAACAGCGCCATCGTGCGCCCCGACGCCGCAGTCGCCGCGTTCACTATTGCGGACTCGATACCAGATTGGAAGCCAGCCGAGTTAGGCGCCGGCATCTCTCTCGGTGTGTACAGCAAAGCGGCGCGCCGAAAGTCGAACGGCGAACCCAGCGCGACCTGCTGCGCATCCGTGAATCCGATGCGTTCTATCACATGGTCGAAACTGCCATCCACGCTGAGCGTCGCGCTGGTAAGCACGATGGTGTCGGTAGTCGAATATAGATTATCGTTCAGCGCTTCGCCAACATGAAGCGGCGCGGAGTTTAGGGACACATCGACCGACTGTGGCGCGCGTTCTACCCAATATATGTTCTGTTCAGACGGTTTGGATATGAACTCGCCAGTTATGGATATGAGATCGCTCAGTTCTTCGAAAGTAGGTTCCAATTCGGCTAGGAAAGAGTCGCGTTCGGGGAAGTCGGTGGGTTCCAGATCTTCGAGAGTATCTAGCAGCCTAGACAGCTGGCGTATCAGCTCGGCTGATGTAATATCGAGATTCTCCCACGCGGGTGTGATGTTCGAAGTCCAGCCGGAGTCTTCTCTGTCGGCGGCTTCGATACGCCGCTTGTCCGAGAATTGCGCCTGTTTTTTGGCGGGCATAGTTTCGGATGCCACCGCCGAGAAGAGGGCTGACGCTGTCTCCCGAAGCTCCGGCACTGCGGACATGGCTTCCGACGCCGCATCGTTCATCGTCTGCCGCGCCGTTTGTGGTAGCTGTGTCAATTCCATCGCCCGCGCCAGCTGTACGAACAGGCCGCGCTCGCCGATCAGTGTCTCGAGGGTATCATCCAAACTGCGAGAGTCCACGGATGATCCGAACTGATCCGTAGCCGCGTCTTCCAGATGCTGCGCCTCATCGACTATGAGAACATCGTATTCTGGCATGGCGTTTCCCGACGCGGCTATGCCAGACATGAGCAGCGCGTGGTTGACGACGGTTATATGTGATGCCGCGGCGTCGTTGCGCGCCGCCTGAAGGAAGCAAGGGCCGGATGGAGATGGGCAGCCTTTGGCGCGCTCCGCGGACAGTCGTCTCCAAGCCGTCGATGACCGACGACCAATGTTTAGATCGGATCGATCCCCTGTTTCAGTCGTCTGCATCCAGAGCATAGTTTTGGCGGTCAGACGCGCCTGATCTCCGTCCACCTCTGTCGATGAGCGAGACCTCTGCCATCGTTTGTAACATATATAGTTGTTGCGTCCCTTGAGCTGAGTGAACCTGAACTTGTCGCCGAGTTCGGGGTTCATCGCGCTTAGGGCTTCTTTTACCATCGGCAAGTCTTTGCCGACTAGCTGCTCCTGCAGGTTGATCGTATTCGTCGATACTACCACTCGCCTGTCGTTCTTAGTGGCATAGATCGCAGCTGGCAGCAGATATGCCAGCGATTTGCCCACGCCCGTGCCTGCCTCCACCATGAGCCTGCCGCCGTCGTCGATTGCGTTTGCCACCGCTCGCGCCATGGCTATCTGCTCCGCGCGCTCCTCGAAGCCGGGGATGGCGTTGGAGAAGTCGCTCCCGGCCGATAGCGCTCGCGCCACTTCGTCTGCGTTCGGCGGATGTGTCATCAGCGCGGGGCGAAGACGCGACGGGCGTTCCAGTCGGCTAGACAGCTGCTTCGCGTCGATACCGCCTGCCGCCGCCCTCCCCGGTTGAACCAGCGGTGGCGAGAATTGACGCGCGGATTCCAGAAGCGCGCCGATGTCCCAGTTAGACCGTCGTGAGAGCAGTGTGATCTGCTGAAGCAGTTCGGGGGGCAGCCTGCCTAAATCGCCGATCAGCTTCAGAAAGAGTTTGCGGGTGGTGTGAGCATCGTCCAGCGCGCGATGCGCCCTGTGAGCGCTGATTCCTTCAGAGCGCGCCAGGGCCTCCAGCGCGTACGAGCGCGCCGACGGTCTTACCAGATACGCCAGCTCCCATGTGTCGCATACAGCGTCATCCAGCCATAGGCCGTTGGCTTGCAGGAAGGAGAGGTCGAAGTTCGCATTGTGTCCGACTATCGTCGCGTCGCGCGCGAAGTCTGCCAGGCCCGGCGAGACCCGTTCGAAGGGTGACGCGCTGTCCACATCTGCCTGCGTGATTCCAGTCAGATCGCGTATGAACTGCGTAAGTTCGCGGTCGGGTTGGACGAAGGTTTGGAACTCTGCGAGCGTGTCATCGCCTGTGAACCTTACCGCGCCGATCTCGATTATGCGGTCGTTCGTCGAGTCCAGCCCTGTCGTTTCGAGATCGAGAGCCACCCACTCCATATAATGTCCTTATACTGTTCTTGCTCTGAAGGCCGAATCGAGTGTCGCAGTATTGTATCGGTAAGATCGGATGTCAGTATGCTAGAGGTCTGAGTGTTAGCTGCCGACCGGCGCTGGCATATATCGCTCCTATGATGCCAGAAACGGCAGCAGCCATCCAAAGATGCCTGCCGATGCCAAGGCAATGCTTGCCACGCCCGGCAGAAGCCTCCTTATGGCTATGCCGAACGGGAGAGCCAGCATGATGGACGCCGCAGACACGCCGGCGGTATATGCTATGTTCGAGGCTCCTAGCCCCGCGCCGGGCGCGCCGTTTTCCATAGCGACGAACAGGAATGCCAGAACTACGCCGATGATTCCCCAAATGGGAAACGCCGCGGCCATGACTCCCACCAGGAAACCTCCGGGCGGCAATCGCTCGATGGCAGCAGCCAGCGATGGCGGCGGATTCTTTATGATGAAGAACATGGATATGCACCAGATGGTTACGAAGGTGTGCGCCATAAGCGCGCCGCTGGCTAGGCCGGCTATCAGTATGTCCATAGTTCAGCCCGTCGCCGTCTGCGGATTCGGCCACGCGCGCGTGGTCAGCGATTTCCATCCTTTGATCTTCTCCATCACCAGCTGAATGGCAGTTGCCATCTCCCGTCGTTCGACGGCTGCATAGATTGTCGGGCCGCTGCCGGATATGTGTATTTCACGCGCGCCCGCCGCGTGCATATCGTCCCAGCAGCGTTTCACCTCTGGCAGTCTGATGCGCGCAGTCGAATCGAACACATTGAATAGAAACTGTGGCGGAACATCGCCGCCGTTTCGTATGCGAGCTTCCAGTTTTCGTCCGAGCGCCCCCCGCGTGAAATCTCCTGATGTGAGCGCGCTGTACATCGTCGCCGTCTTGTTTGGCATGTCCACTTCCGGGAAAGCGAGGACGAAATAGGGCAGATTCGGATTCGGCAGGTCCCTGATGCGTTCGCCCCTTCCTAGCGCGATCGCTGTGCCGCCATCGATCAGGAACGGTACATCGGAGCCGATGCGCGCGCCTATGGAGCGCAGCTCATCGCCGGACATTCCCAGCTTCCATAGTCGGTTCAGCCCGACTAGGGCGGCGGCGGCGTCTGAGCTCCCGCCGCCGAGTCCTGCGGATACTGGGATGCGCTTGCGTATTCCGATGCGCGCGCCGTCCGCGATGCCTGTCTCTGCTCTGAGCGTTTGCGCCGCCTGCCATGCCAAGTTCTCTTCGCGTCGTATGCCGGACGCATCGCATGTCAGTTCGAGACTGTTCGATGGCTCTATCGTCACGATGTCCGCCAGTTCCAGCGTCTGCATGATCGATACGGTTTCGTGGTATCCATCCTCTCGCCGCCGCACTGCTTCGAGCGTTAGATTCAGCTTGGCATGGGCATCTAGCGTAATCATGCAGAGAAGATACCCTCGTTGGATTCGTTCCAGATGCGATGCAAGGCTGCCCATTCGTCCAGTCCGAGCGTCGATGGTCGTCGCGTCGGATCGATCTGGGCATTGCGGAGTAGGGCCGATACGGCGTCGGCAGGCGCGCCCAGCCCGGCGCGCAGACTGTTTCGTATCTGTTTTCGTGGGGAGCGAAAACCTGCGGCGGCGAATTCGACGAACGAATCGGCGTCTTCAATTTTCATCTCTGGGCGGTCGTGCAGGTCTATGCGCACGACAGCGGAAGTAACTTTCGGCGCAGGACGAAACGCGCGCGGCGGGACGGAGAACAACATCTTTACCGAGCCGTGCATCTGTACGATGACCGATAGAAAGCTCATATCCCCTGCCGACGCGGCCATGACCCTAGCAACTTCTCGCTGCACCATGACAATCATACTCTTCGGTTTTGATATGGAGGTGAGGTATCTTCTGACGATAGGAGTCGCCGCGTTGTATGGGAGGTTTCCGATCAGCGTATAGCCTGAATCTAAATGGCTGCGAGCATCGAAATCCAATGCGTCTTCGTTCACGACGGTCAGGTTGTCTGGCGAACCGAGCCTGTTTGGTAGAGATTCGGCTAGGTCCGTGTCTATCTCGACGGCGACGATGCGCGCCGCTCTGCGGATTAGGAAGCGAGTCAGCGCGCCGCGTCCGGGGCCGATTTCGAGCGTCTCGCTATTCTCGTCTATGTTGGCGGCATCCACTATATTTCTCGCCACATTTCGATCGACGAGAAAGTTTTGCCCAAACCTGCGCCGGTGTCGATAGGCGCGCGCCTTATCGGCCTTATCGGAAAGTTTGGAAGAAGTGGTGGGGATGTCGAAAACCTGTGACAAGGGCTAAACCGCGCCTCCGCCCTTGGACGGCATCTGAAGAGGGTCGTGCACCACCTGTCGATCCCTTTCGCCGACATGCCAAACGATCCCAGCTCGAGCCAGGTAATCCAGCGTCGCCCGGAGCTTACCGCTTACCGCTGCTTTCTTCCGAACCTGACGGGGTTCACAGCTCTCCGCCGCACTGGGCCCAACTCTCAACACCAGCAATCGCAGTCAGTGGCCGACGGTGCAGAACCTCGATGTGGAATTCAGCCTCGCTAGAGCGGTTTGCGAGTTCAGGGCACCGCTATCTCCCCGCCTAGCACGACCTCTTCAGTTATGTTAGGGAGAATCCTTCATCCTGTCAATCCGTTCGACGCGCTTGGCATACGCCAAAGCTGCCGAATTCACTGGCGTCGGCGCGGTTTGCAGCATATCCGAAGGGATAGGATTTCCTGTTACGGATACAGCGCGAGCTGCTCCAGCCCAGCCGATTCATCGAATCCGCACATGATGTTCATGTTCTGCACTGCGCCACCGGCGGCCCCTTTGACCAGATTATCGAGGCATGCGATGACCATGAGCCGATCCGATCGCAGATCCACGCTTGGGTGTATCGCACAGTCGTTGCTGCCCGAAGTATGCTTGGTCTGCGGCGGCTCTGCGACGACTTTGGCGAACGGTTCGTCCTCGTAGAAGTCGCGGTACATATCGAGTACTGCCGCCTTGCCAGCTTCTCCCGATGGCAGCGCGCCTTCTTTCAGCGGCGCATAGCAGCTGACCAGTATGCCGCGAGTCATCGGCGCTAGGTGCGTCAAGAATGTCAGCCTGAGAGGGGTCGTTCCGTCCAGTTCCCCCAGCTCCTGAACTATCTCTGGGTGATGTCTGTGGCCGTCGAGGTTGTATGCCTTGAAGTTCTCGTTGACTTCGGAATAGTTGAGGCTGACCGAGCCTCCCCTGCCCGCTCCGGATACACCCGACTTGGCATCTACTATCACATCCGGATCTATAATGCCCTCGCGAATTGCAGGAGCGAGAGCGAGTATGGCAGCCGACGGATAGCAGCCTGGATTGCCTACGAGGCCGGTTTGCGAAATCTCTTCCCGATGCAGCTCCGGCAGACCGTACACCGCCGTCTCCATGAACTGCGGACAAGGATGAGTTATCTCGTACCAGAAGGTGTATTCGGCTAGGTCTTTCAGCCGGAAATCGGCGGATATATCGACTGCTTTTACTCCCTGTTCGATGAACGGCTGAAGACGCTCGGCGCTGGCGGCGTGCGGGAGAGCGGAGAAGACGAAATCGACGCTCTGTTCGATGTCTTCGGTAATCTCGATGTCGCACGACGATAGATGCGGGAAGACTTCACTCAGTCGCTTTCCGGCTTGGCTTCGTCCTGTAGCGGCGGCTATCTCCACCTCCGGATGGCCGTGCAAGATGCGCGCCAACTCCATCCCCGCGTAGCCCGTGACATTGATGATGCCTGCCTTCACTGAGTTGCCTCCTGACCTGTCTTGCTGCCTATCGCACCAAACTCTAAATGCGCTTCTCGCGCGGCGGGTATGCCCTATGAGAAAGTCGCGCTGTCGAATTCGTCGTTGCGGGACGGATTCATACAGATTCACCATGAAATCCCGCTCTGGGAATCCAGACTTTTGGCGAGCTAAAGTGCGATGATTATAGCTATATGACGCGACCGCGCGCCAGATTTCGAGAATGTCAGCCAGACGCGGTTTCTATCTAGCGACAATCTGTCTCTGTGTCGTCCAGTCTAGTCCAGTCTAATGGTGGCAGCCTCTGGCGAGTATAGGCCAGACGGATTCTACGACGCCGTTGCGAACGCCGATGAACTCGTCCCAGCGGTTTACCAGTATGTCCGCCTGCGCGCTCCTCAGCATCAGCTGATCGCCTACTTCGAGAGGCATATTACCTTGCGATCTGAGTGTCGTATGGCTGTGACCGAGTGATTCGACTGCGACTTCCCCGCCCTCGACTCTCTCGACGGTTGGCAGTACGCCACCCGGCGCGGCGAGCGCGCGGTAGCCTACATCGGCGATGGCAGTGTCTTCTTTCGGACGGCTTATCACCGTCGTCAGCACTTTCACCGCATACTCGAAATCCTCCATATACGAACAGTTCGTACCCATCAGCGCGTAGCTTCCGCCCTGCACCTCTGTTACTTCGTCTATCTCGGCCGCTACATCTATTGTGAAAGTCTCGCCGGTGGATACTATCTCGACTGGTATGCCAGTGTCCTCGATTGCGTCTTTTACATCCAGACACATCTGAATCCATCTGCGGCCTTCGGTGAAGCGTGTCTCGCGGTCTGGCTCTCCGCTGATGGATTGATGGCTCATCACGCCTCTGAAGGATACTCCGGGCAGATCGGATGCCATTCGCGCCAGCGCGACGCCCTGTTCCGGATTGCGGATGCCGCCCCTGTTCATAGATGTGTTGACCTCTATGACGACCCCGATGTCGGATCCGTGCCGCTCGGATACCAACGACAACATCCGCAGGTTGCGCTCGTCGTCCACTGCGACCTTCGTATCGGTGGCGCGGGAGAGAGCGCAGACGCGCGCTATCTTGTCTTCTGAGACGACTTGGCTGGTAATCAGTATGTCGTTTATACCGGCCTCGACCATCACCTCGGCCTCGGCCACCTTCGCTGCGCAGACGCCGCCCATGGTTCCGCCTGACTCTATCTGCCGATGCAGTATGGCCGGAGTTTTGATGTTCTTGGCATGTTGGCGCATCTTGCATACGCTATCTGAATATAGCGTGGAGATGTATGCGAAGTTGTGGTCGAGCGCGTCCAGATCGACGAGCAGAGCTGGGGTTTCCAGCTCCGAGATTGGCGTTCCAATTGCTGGTCTGTACGCTGGCATCTGTCGCGCCTCCGAGTTCGTTCGTGATGTCGTGTTCGTCGGTTTGGCTTAGTCGTATCGTCCCCTCGCGGAGACTTCCCAGACGGCTTCGAGTTTGCCGTTCCTCACTGCGTGTATGTAGTCGTACACATTCACGGTGTTGGCAATGTCGTGCGGGATGAGTTGCAGCCGTTCGCCAAGTTCGATACTGGAGCCGGTGAATTCCAGCCCGCCGTGTTCGGCGCTCATTCGCGTTACGGTCGCGCTGGCGGCATCGGCGACCAGCGGTAGGCCGGTGTCTATGCTCGTTGCCTTCTGTCCTGCGTCCAGCCATGCGCCGCCATCATCCTGCTGAGACATCACGGCAGCGAGAATCATCGCCGCCGCGCGAATATCCTGTCGTATGCCGACAAGCCGCGCTTCCCCGAGCGCGTATGCCCCCGCCAGTACATCAGTTACACCGTCGGTGGACGCTACATCGTCATAGTCCTTCGACCCGCCGCATGCCACCATATCGGGCGGCAGCCCTCTGTCTGCGCAGGCGGACGCTGCATCGAGCAGCGCGCTCAGACGCGTCTTCGACTCTGTGGGAGGGTTTTGTTCGTCTGCCGAGAAGATACCAGCAAACCGCAAATCGGGAGATGCGGCGATCGCCTTGGCAAGCTCAACGGCGCTGGCTGGCAGGACACCTATGGCGCTGTCTCCAGCGCGGATTGGTAATGCGACGCCGATGTTGGATCTCGAGCCCAACGCGGCGCGATTCAGCGCGGCGATGCCGGCGAGACTGTCCGCGCCGATCGTCAGGTCCGTGCGCGCGGATAGCGACGCGGCGCGAGCCGCCTTCGACGCTGTCGCCACGATGTTCGTAACGAGCAGATCTCTGAAACCGTACTGCGCGAATACCTCCGCCTGCCCAAGCGTAGAAACCGCAGACCCGGACACTGCGCCTGCAGCCATCTGCATATGACCAATGGCAGGACACAGATGGGCGTCGAGGCGGGGCCGAATATTTACTCCCGAAGCCGCTACGAGCGAGTGAACTAAGTCTAGGTTGTGTTCCAGCGCGTCCAGATCGACAACCAGCGCGGGTGTATCCAACTCTTCCATCGGAGCGCCGAGCGGTTTCATAATCGGTCGTTCCATGACTGTCTCCGTATATTTAGGATATGGGCTTGGACATTCGCGTTGACTATCGGACGCAGCGTTCAGATGGTATCACACATCCTCACGCTTTGACTCGGACGCGAATGTGTCGAAACCGATTGGACGGTTCCGCCGGGATTCCTCCAATGCAGCGTATGTCTGCTATGATTGCTGAGGCATTTTCATCAGAAAATCTTCATCATGAACTTCCCCGATTGTCAGGAGACGCGGTTGAACGCGAACGAATTGGATGTGGACGGTTTCGGTATCGGCCTGATCGAAGGTGAGCATGTCGATATGGCCGTCGGTTCGAATGGAGAAGACTCTCGCCGCTCTTGGAGGACGAGGGATGTCTTGCTACTGACCAATCGGCGTGTCATACAGATTGGCGGTGGACACTCTGCTAAGGCTGCGCTGATAGGAGATATAGAATCCGTAGAGATAGTCCCCTCGCGGGAGGGATATTCGGCTTTCGCTTGGGCGGGGGTGTCCGTCGTGCTTAGCCTTGTACTCTATAGCATGATAGACCACAGCTTGGGTAAGATAGCAGCGCCTCTGATAGTTCTGGGTATGGGCATTTATCTCATCGTAAACCGGATGATCGATTCGGGGCAGTCGGCAGTCGTATTCAGGACTGCAGGGTCCGAAATAGAGTGGCATTTCGATGCCAAACGCGATGTGGGAGAAGTTCGTCAGCTGGTAAACCGCCTGTTTTGCGCCAAGCTGGAGTCGAAGACGACGCGGTGGTTTGCGCCTCGCTAGTTCGGGCGTGTTTGGCCGTAGCTATCCCAGCCGCAGGCTCGGTGACACATCCAAATCCCATTGGCGTAAGTCGCCGCTCCTGAGTGTAAAGTATGCGGCCGCCCCTATCATCGCGCCGTTGTCCGTACACAGGTGAGGAGATGGAACGACGACATCCACAGGCGATCGCGCCGCCATCTCTTTTCGCAGGAGCGAATTCGCAGCAACTCCACCGCCTAGTATCAGGCCATTGACTTTGTGTTTCTTCATAGCCTGCACTGTGCGTATGACCATCGCATCGACGATGGCCTCTTGGAAGGCGAACGCCACTTCGGATACCTCCACGGGGTCGAGTTCTCCGCTTTCAGGTGGAGGATACATGCCTTTTGTCTCTGCCCGTCTAAGCACAGCTGTTTTGAGACCACTGAAGCTGAAATCCAGCGAATTGCGGATACTGGGGCGCGGCAAGTCCGGTTCCACGCCTTTGGCGCCTTCGGCGACGCGCTGTATCTCTGGGCCGCCGGGGAAGCCCAAGCCGAGTACGCGCGCGGCCTTGTCGAACGCCTCTCCGGCGGCATCGTCGCGCGTTCTGCCGATCAGTCTGTAACGCCCATGGCCCTCCATGAGAATCAGATCGGTATGGCCGCCGGAAGTTATCAGACACATCAACGGAAATCCGAGACGATCTTCGGGGTCTATGTCTTCTTCCAGCCATGCCGCATAGACATGGCCTTCGAGATGATTGATTCCGACGAACGGCAGATCGTGCGACAGCGCGAGGCCCTTTGCGGTGTTTACGCCGACCAGAAGCGCGCCCGCCAGACCGGGGCCGTGTGTTACGGCTATGGCGTCCACATCCGGAAGCTCCATGCCCGCGTTCTCTAGCGCGTTGTCTATGACAGGCAAGATCGTCAGCATATGCTGACGCGAGGCTACTTCGGGGACGATTCCGCCAAACTGCGCGTGCATATCGACTTGGGTTGCTACTACATTGGAGACGATGTATCGCCCGTCATCTATGACTGCCGCCGCCGTCTCGTCACAGGATGTCTCTATTCCAAGAACTCTCATTTGCAGATGCCTATATCCCTCGCTCGCCGCGTCCCAATGGCAGGTATGGATGCTCGTTCGCTACTTTTTCATTGAAAGTCAGCCCCAATCCCGGCCCCTGTGGCAGATCGACATATCCTCCCTTTTGTCTGGGCAGTCCGTCGAATACTTCGAAATAGTGCGGTTCGTAGAACTCCGCATGATACTCCTGAATCAGGAAGTTCGGCGTTGCGGCGTCGAGATGGAAGCTGGCGACGGTGCCGACGGCGGCGTTAGTGTTGTGTGGCGCCATCATGACATGTCGCGGTTCCGCAATAGCGGCTATCTTCTTCAGCTCGGTTATGCCGCCGGCGTTGCACATATCTGGTTGGAGAATGTCCGCCGCGTCCGCTTCGACCAGCTCATAAAATGGAAACTTCAGATACAGACGCTCGCCGGTGGCTATGGGGATGTTCACGGATTGGCGAACCTGCGCCATCTCGCCCACATTCTCTTGAGAGACCGGCTCTTCGAACCAGAACGGGCGATATTGCTCCAGACGACGGCCTAGATGAATCGCCGTATAGACATTGAACTTGGCGTGTACCTCGACGAGTATCTCTACATTCGGGCCGACGGCTTCGCGAACCGCTGCTACTCTGTCCTCCGCCAGCTGCGCCTCTTCCGGCGAGATCGTATAGTAGTTGCTCTGCCCGAAAGGGTCGAACTTCATGGCTGTATAGCCCATATCGATGACGCGAAGCGCCTCCTCCGCGTTCTGCTCCGGCGTTCCCGGATTCGTGTACCAGCCGTTCGCATAGACTCTGATCTTGTCTCGAATTGGCCCACCGAGCAGCTGATATACGGGTACGCCCAGCGCCTTGCCTTTGAGGTCCCACAGCGCGATGTCGATTCCAGAAAGCGCGGTCGAAAACAGCCGCCCGCCCCTGCCGCCGCTGTCCTGATGCAGGCGCATCCAGTGAAGTTCGTGCGCCATCGGGTCTTTGCCGATGAGGTAATTTTCAGTCCAATCTTTCAGCAGATCGACTACTAGCGGATCGTGCGACAGCATCGACGCTTCGCCGATACCCTCCAAACCCTCGTCCGTCTGCAGACGCAGGATCAGCCAGTTGCGTTTGGCGTTCCTGTGCTGGGATGAAAATATGTTGGTCTCGATACCGGTTATCTTCACGGGCGGCCTCCCTATTCGTCAGACTGCTCGAGGGAGTGTATCGGCTCGACTCGCTGTGGGCAACCGCTGGCGCAGTCGTCGCGTTTTATTTCTTCCGTTGGGAATGGGAGAACTGTCCCTTCCCCACTCGCTGGGATGCACTCGACGACGGATTCCAAGCGTATGTCTGCCAAGCGCATGGTTGGTAATGTCAGCGTGATCAGCGACGGCATCCCCAGCCGTCGCCACAGATGCATCGGATCCATATTCGACACGCTCGCCGCGAAGAGCGTCATAACAGTCCGGTGCGTTACGATTGCGCAGTCGCCCTGTTCGGCTTTTGCCGCCCTTTGCGCTGCGGTGGAGAATCTGTGGAGCGCTCGCTGAGCCGTCTCCTCGCCGAACACCAGTTGTCGCGGTCTGGCGAAGAATCGCTCTATCACAGCCTCGAACTCCGCGCTGGTTTGGAAGAATGGTGTATTGTTTCGGTGATGCTCCTCCAAGCCGTCTGCGATCTGCGTGGGGATGCCGAGCGTGTCGGCCAATGCGTTGGCGGTCTCGACGGCTTTGGGTTCGTGGCTGCTCCATATCCGCCCTACGCGCAGAGCGCGCAGTCCCACCGAAATAGATGCCGCGCGTCGCCGACCGCTGTCGCTCGATCGCCAGAGAGAACGCGGCATATGCGGGACGATCTCCGGCGCTGCGTGTCGTATCAGAACGAGCTTCCTGGGAGAACGATTCGAGAAGTCCCACTTCTGCGCGGCATATCTCAATCGAAGTCATTCCCCTGTGCAGAAATGTACGAAGATACTAAGAAGATGAAGAGAGTTCCTCGCCATTGCCAACCATATTGCCGCCACCGCCGGCTATGATCGTGATGTCTAGGGAATCGTGAAAATTACGAAATTGGTGGGGAAGGGGAGACTCGAACTCCCACGCCCAGGGGCACATGATCCTAAATCATGCTCGTCTACCAATTCCGACACTTCCCCACCGACACGCCTGTAATTATAGCTTTAGCGCTGGAGAGTTGCCAATGTTTGGCGGCCGGTCTTGCTATCGTGGTTGATGTCCAAATTCTTGCCAAGTCGCGGCGCCGTCCCCATCGATGTCGGCTTTCAGCGCGGGATACTGTTCCGATGTGCCAAAGTCCCACACATCGTCTCCCCCGGTGCTAAGGTCGTTATCGCCGTCAGCATTGTCTATATCTATGCGCCAGAGTTCGTACAGGTCGGTATATCCAACCGGGGACTGCATCTGTACAGTGACTCGGCCGTGTATTCTGTCAGAAGACCCACTACCTACTCCTGATGTTTGCCGACCAGTTTCTGTATTCCAGTAGCTTGAGATCTCGACACTGCCGTTGTTGTCTCCAATCAGTCCGCCGCCATATTCGTTATCATAAACGCTGTCGATGGCATAGCTCGCAACGATAGCGCCGTCGTTGTCTCCAACCAATCCACCCACATATTCGTTTCCATAAACGCTGCCGGTGGAATAGCTCGCAGCGACAGAGCTGAAGTATCCGTTCCGCCCGACCAAACCGCCTACAGATTCATTGCCGTGAACATCGCAGATGGCATAGCTCGTATCCACAGAACCACCGTGAGCAGCTCCGACCAAACCGCCCACAGATTCATTGCCATAAACGCTTCCGATGATATAGCTGTCAGCCACAGAGCCGCCGTAGATGATCCCGACCAAACCGCCTACAGATTCATTGCCGTAAACGCTTCCGGTGATATAGCTGTCAGCCACAGAGCCGCCATCGATGATTCCGACCAAGCCACCCACAGCATCTCGGCCCGATGGAATTAACACATCGCTCATCCCCAAACGGCGTATCTGAGCGTTCTTCAGAATACTTTCGAACAGCCCGCTGCGTCTGGAATACAGGTTGGAGATGGTATGCCCATTACCCTCTAATATCGCGTCGTAACCCTCGATGGGATTCCACCCATCGTCTTTTGTGAATGCGATGTTCACAGCTCCCGACGCATAGCTGCTGGTGTCGTTGAAGTCCAAGTTCCGTTCGAGTTCGTACCCCATACAGCCGCTTGTGCAGCCTGCGCCACCTTGGGCTATCCCGGTAAACGCCTGCGCATAATTAGGATTGTCATTTTCGGCAGTCCCGTCCCCGTTCGTGTCGTAGCGTATGGCGTCCAGCTGTTCGAGATTGGATATTTCGATCAACCCGTCATCGTCGGTATCGTAATCCACCGATGGCGTGGAAGTGGGCGCAGGAGGAGTGGCAGGTTTCTTCTCGCTCGTTTTGAGCGTAGGGTACTGGCTGGATGTGCCGAAATCCCATACATCGTCCGCTCCAGTGTGGAGGTCGTCATCGCCGTCTGCATTGTCTATGTCTATGTACCAGGATTTGTACAGCCCGATGTATCCTGTTGGCGTCTGTACATCTTCTATAGTTATAACACGACTATTGGTAATAGGACCTCTTCCGTGGTTGTATCCGACTAGTTCGCCTGTATAGGTACCGCCAGATACGCTGCCTGCTGCGTAGCATGCGTCGATAGATCCTCCCTCGTAGAGAATCCCAACAAGCCCTCCTGAGTGAAGATTGCTAAATACACTTCCTGTGGCATAGCTGGCAGTAACAGAACTCTTGTTCATGAATGCGATCAGTCCGCCTACAGAGACTTTCCCAGTTACATCGCCTGTGGCATAGCTAGTAGTAACAGAGCCTCCATCATAGTTTTGTCCAACTAGACCTCCAGCGTTTCTACTGCTGGATATGTTTCCCGTTGCATAGCTGGCGGTAATGGAACCTTTGTTGCCTGCGACTAGTCCTCCGGCAGTTTGTTCGAAGGGGAGCTTGACTGGAGATATCGATACGCTGACCGAAGCGTAGCTGATAATAATAGAGCCGCTGTTGTGTCCGACTAGTCCTCCAGCATGCAGACTATTGGATCCGGATCCGGATCTAGATGCCGATATGCTGCCTGAAGTGTAGCTGGCGATAATAGAGCCTTTGTTGTCTCCGACCAATCCGCCCACATAGTCGTACCCGGAAACGATCTCTACATCTATCATCCCCAAGTTGCGTATTTCAGCGCTGCTTTCTGTGGAACGAAACAGCCCATCACGCTTGGAGAACAAGTTGGAAATCGTATGCTCGCTGCCTTCGAATATGGCATTGTATTCATCGATAGAGTGCCACCCACTGCCGGTAGTCCAATGGCTGTTTACAGCTCCCGACGCATAGCTGCTGGTGTCGTCGAAGTCCAAACTCCGTGTCAGCTCATAGCCCTTGCAACCGTCGCTTGGGCAGCCAGTCATGTGAGATATGCCTGGGAACGGTTGCGTATAGACAGTTGTGTTACCTGCGATGTCCGCCGCGCCGTCCCCGTTCGTGTCGTAGCGTATGGCGTCCAGCTGTTCGAGATTGGATATTTCGATCAACCCATTGTCGTCGGTGTCGTAATCCGTGGACTGGGCGACTGTTCCCTCCATATCCATGCCTATCAGCCACGCGAACAGGGCGATGACTGCTATGGACGCAAGTCTGAAAACTCGGCTATGTTTCATCGAATGTCCTCTTTTCATCTCTTGCTCTCTCCATCACACCATCACACCGATGTACAGATGTGATGAATAATCATTTTATATGACAAGCATCGAGGATGAGTTCTATCGTACCCCCTGCCCGCGCCACTTCACTAGCCAATAGCGTCAATGCTAGAATAGATAGGATAAAGAAATAATCCAGCGAGGTGAAATTCGGAAATGGCGAAGCAGTTTCAGTTCGATACAGATGCGCGGCAGCAGCTAATGTCTGGCATTGATACTCTGGCCGCCGCGGTAGGTGTTACGCTAGGGCCGGGCGGCAGAAATGTCGTTCTCGATAAGGAGTTTGGCCCTCCACATGTGTGCAGCGACGGTGTAACGATCGCCAGGGATATCGAGTTGGTGGAGCCCTTCCCCAATATGGGCGCGCAGCTCCTAAAAGAGGCGTCGAGCAAAACCAATGACGATGTTGGCGATGGCACCACCACATCCACCGTCGTCGCGCAGGCGATGATTCGTAACGGATTCAAGGTGCTAGCTGCAGGCGCCAATCCGCTTGCTGTCAAGCGCGGTATCGAAAAGGCTGTCGATCATATCCGCGACGAGATACGCGATATATCCAGACCAGTCAGCGATAAGAATCAGATCAGTCAGGTCGCCGTATTGTCAGCTCACGACACAGAGATGGGCGAACTCATCGCGGAGGTGCTGGACAAGGTTGGCCCGCAAGGCATCGTAACCGTAGAGGAGTCCAGAGGGCTCAGCTATGAGGTGGATTATGTGGAAGGCATGCAGGTGGATCGTGGATACCTGTCACCCTATTTCGTCACCAATCGGGAGAAGATGACGGCGGAGATCGAAAACCCGCTGATTCTGGTTACCTCTTCCAAAATATCTTCCACGAACGATCTGGTGCCACTCTTGGAGAAGGTTGCTCCAGTATCCAAAAGCATCGTCATAATTGCCGAGGATGTGGATGATCAGGCGCTGGCTACTCTGGTGGTGAACAAGCTGCGTGGAATGCTCGACTGTATTGCCATCAAGGCCCCCGCGTTCGGCGACCGTCGCAAGGCCATCCTAGAAGACATGGCGGCGTTGTTCGGCTGCCAAGTTATCAGCGAGGAGATGGGGCGCAGTCTCGATTCGATTACAGTTGCGGATTTGGGCCGCTGCCGAAGGGTGATCGCGGATAAGGACAACACGACTTTTGTGGACGGCGGCGGGGACGAAGCCGCGATACAGGCGCGCGTGAGATCGATTCTGTCCCAAGCGGAAGATACATCCTCCGATTATGATCGTGAAAAGCTGGAGGAGCGAGCGGCTAAGCTCTCTGGCGGCGTCTCCATACTCAGAGTGGGCGCGGCGACGGAGATCGAAATGCGCGAGAAGAAGCAGCGGCTCGAAGATGCGCTGTCTGCCAGTCGCGCCGCTATGGAGGAAGGCATCGTACCCGGTGGTGGAACGACTCTGCTCAGAGCCGCTCAGCGCGCCGTCGCCAGAATCGATGCGCAGGGCGATGAGAAAACGGGCGTCAACTTGGTGATGCAGGCGGCGCAGGAGCCTATCAGGGTCATATCTTCTAACGCTGGACTGCTCGGCGATGTTATTCTGCACCGTGTCTTGGAGCAGGATGGCGAGTTCGGCTTCGACGCTGAAACCCAGCGCTACGGCGATATGTTCGAAATGGGCATCGTAGATCCGGCGAAGGTCACCAGATCCGCGCTCGAAAACGCCGCCAGCGTCGCCGGCATGGTCATTACCACCGAATCGCTCATCACCGAGCTGAATCCGATGAAGCTCCCCGCTCCGTATGATGATTAGAGGATAGACTTAGCGATATACAGACAGAATCGGACAGGCATGGAGGGCGGAATCTTTTCTGCCCCCAGTGCCTGCTATACTGTAATCACCCTGTAATCGGCTACTTATGAACAGTTCGACTTTACAACCGACCGTTTCCGGGCAGTGGTGAAATGTCAGCCTCCAAAGACCAGATTACAGATCAGCCCGAGGTCCAGCCGGAAGAGAACGCCTCCGGTTCGGATTCCACAATCCTCGTCAAAGGGGTCACCAAGCGTTTTGGCGCGCGTATCGCTGTCGATAACCTGTCTTTCGAGGTCGAACGCGGTCAGATAGTCGGATTCCTAGGGCCGAACGGCTCGGGAAAGACGACCACTATGCGAATGCTGACATCCTTCTATACGCCAGACATCGGCTCCATATCCATCAACGGCGCCGATACGCAGGAAGACGACATAGAGACCCGCTCCGCCATTGGTTATCTTCCTGAGAACAATCCGCTGTACGAAGATATGCTGGTGTCGGAGTATCTGGAGTTCGTGGCGGAGCTGCGCGGTCTGACAGGCGCAGAGCGTAAGACCAACCTCGATATTACTGTCGAGGAGACGGGCATACAGGAGGTCTTTTACAGGCCGATCTTCGAGCTTTCCAAGGGGTATCATCAGCGCGTCGGGCTGGCGCAGGCGATACTGCATCGCCCATCGGTGCTGGTGCTGGACGAACCGACGGAGGGGCTCGACCCCAACCAGCGTATCACCATCCGAGACCTGATCTCGCGGCTGGGCGGAGAGAGAACCGTTTTGCTCAGCACCCATGTGATGCAAGAGGTGGAAAACACCTGCGAGCGCGTCCTCGTGATTAGCAGAGGGAAGCTGGTGGCGGACAGCCCTGTTTCCGATCTGCTCGAACAGGCCATGGAGCTGAGAAGCATCCATCTGGAAGTAGAGGGCAACGGGGTCGAATCCGATTTGGAACGAATCGAGGGTGTTGATGATATAGACAGACTCGGCATAGAGAACGGTCGTAAGCGTTTTCGGCTGAGAGTCGCAGGTGACTCGGATCCGCGCTCGGACATTTTCCGCGTCGCCAAATCCCGCAACTGGACGCTTTGGGAACTCCACGAGGAGATGCCGCGTTTAGAGGATATCTTCTATCATCTGACATCTGACGATGCACAGCGGGATGGCTCCTAACACATGCGCTCACCTCTGCTCGCCCTAGCGAAGAAAGACATCAAGGGCTACTTCGATCAGCCTGCGGCATATATCCTGATAATCCCGTTCGTCGCGGTGCTGTCGTATGTGTTTTTCAGTCAGGCGCTGCTGGTGGGAGACGCATCGCTTAGGCTCTTGTTCACCGTCGATTTCGAGATACAGAACCCCTCCCTGCCGTGGCTGCTGGCTATCTTCGTACCAGCCGCAACAATGCGGCTCTTGGCAGAGGAGAATCGCGATGGCACTCTGGAACTGCTGCTGACACACCCAATACGCGGCTGGATCGTCCTGTTCTCCAAATTCTTGGCGGGCTTCGTATTCGTCGCATTCGCAATTCTAGCGACGATTGGAATCCCGATAGCTGTCAGCACCGCCGGCAATCTGGACATCGGCGCCACTGCCGGACAGTACGCCAGCAGCCTGTTTCTTGCCGCCGCCTTCGTAGCAATCGGACTGTTCACATCCAGCCTGACGCGCAACCAGATCGTCGCTTTCATACTTGGATTGCTGACGACCATGCTGCTGATGATCATGGGGCTGGACATCGTAGCGGTCACTCTGCCTCAGCAGATCGCATCGCTGCTTCAGGCGCTTAGCCCGGTAACGCACTTCGCCAGCATAGCTCGCGGCGTCATACACCTGCGCGATGTACTCTACTTCGTCGCGCTGATATCGACCTTCCTTGCCGCAACATTCCTCGTAATCAGAGGTCGAACGCTGAGCCATCGTTCGACTCAATATCGCAACCTTCAGCTGGGAACTCTTGGGCTGATCGTATTCAGCATCCTTATTGGCTGGTCGGGCAACTCCATTGGCGGGCGTCTCGATCTTACTGAGGATCAGCTGTTCACTCTGAGCCCGGCGACTGAGGGAATACTTGCCGAACTCGATGATGTCTTGACTGTCGAGCTGTTCGAGTCTGCGGATCCTCCGGTGCAGATAGCCCCCACAACGCGGGATGTCGGGGATTTTCTCGAAGACTTTGCCTCCGCATCCGATGGGCGTGTAAAGCTAGTCAGGCGCGAACTAGGCAGCGCTGGAGAAAGCCCCGGCGAGGATGACCGCGACCTTCGGCGGGCGCAGAACGCCGGCATTGCGCCGCGACAGTTCAACCGACAGGTGCAAGGCAGGCTGGAGATCACCAGCGGCTATCTCGGACTTGCTATGACATATGTGGACCAGCGTCAGGTGATTCCATTCATAACCGGCTTCGATGGATTCGAGTACAGACTCGCCTCGCTTGCCAACAGAATGGTCGAAGATCAGAAGAAAACAGTCGCATTTCTCACCGGACATGGACAGGCAGGGCCGAGCGCCGGATATCAGACATTCGCCTCGCTGCTGACCGATTCCTACGAAATCGCGGAGCTGAACGCGGCCGAAGATGAAGATACGGATATAGACCTCTCCGATGTGGATGTACTCATAATCGGCGGGCCGAGTCGCGCCATACCAGACGACATTGCAGATAAGGTGCGCCAGTACATCGCCAACGGCGGCAAGGCCATGCTGCTCATCGACTCTACAATCGTCGATACGAGTAACTGGGCTGCCACGCCAAATCGCAACAGCTTCGCAAGCATGGCCGAAGAGTTCGGTGTCATCGTCGAGAACGATCTCGTTCTGGATATGCAGTCGCACGAGACTTTGAGCTTCGGCACTCAGTATGGAAACATACTGCTGCCTTACGAGTTCTGGCCGCATGTGCCTGTAACCGACAGAAAAGTTGCAGGCAATATCGAATCTGCTCTGCTGGCGTGGGCAAGCTCTATCGGTATCGACGAATCGGCGAGGGAACGCATCGATGTCGTACCCATATTGGAGACGACGGAGTTTGGCGCTATCGATTTTCAGTATGGAGATGTGCGTCCCAGAGAGGCGCAGATTCTTGGAGACCTAACTCTCGACAATCTGCTTCAGATTCAAATGGCTGTCGCTGTCGAGGAGAAGGGTTCGGTCGAAGGCGAAGAGTCGTATAGGCTGGTCGTCTTCGGGGATGCGCAGTGGCTCTCCGACCAGGTGGTCAGCAGAGCGCAAAACAACATCGCGCTCGCTCTGAATCTGACCGACTGGCTGGCGCAGGAGGATAGGTTGGCCGCTGTACGCTCGAAAGTCGTCTCGTCGCGCGATCTTCTGTTCACATCGACGACACATGAAAACCTCGCAAGCTGGTCGAACATCGCAGGGGTTCCGATTCTGCTGGTCGGCATCGGTTTGCTGAGATCGTTCCGCAGACGGCGGTTCGGATTCGTCAGATATGGTCAGACGGCGGGTGGCGGACTTCGGCTGCCGCTTCTCAGACGCGGTCAACGCGATCAGGAGGACGGCGAATGAAGAGCAGGCAGGTCGGATTCGTCCTGATGGCGCTCGTCGCGGTAGGCATAGCCGCGCTCGTCTTCCGTATCGTGTCCACGGAATCCGAAGCGGTGATACTGGAGGGGCTGCTTCAAGTATCGGAACAGGCCAGCGACCGAATACTCGTCGAGGGAGGAGATTCCTACACCGAGCTTCAGCGCTACGGGGACAGTGAGCAGGCGGCATGGTTCGTCGATGATCAGCCTGTGTTCCAGCCCATCATGCAGCAGTTCTGGCTTGCGGTGTCCGACATCTACGATGCGCAGCTCGTCTCGAACAACCCGAATAATCACGCCCGCATCGGAGTTGCCGACGGAGATTCGATAGCGGTGTCCTTCTTCCAAGACAGGGGAGCGCTTCAGGAGAAGTTCTTCATCGGCGAGTGGAAGCGTGATGTGCGCCTGTGCTATGTCCGGCGCGCCGGACAGGATGAAACCTATGGCATCCCCTGCCCTTACGGTAATGTGTTCGACCCCAATCCGGATAACTGGAAGAACCCGCTGATAACATCAGTCCAGCTCACTGAAATAGCCGAAATCCAGTACACATATCCCGATGAGGCGTTCGTTCTGCGGCCGAGTGAGGACGGTCTCGAGTGGAATGTCTTCACAGAGGCAGCGCCAGAGGGCGCGGCGGTGAACCCGGCGGCTCTCAATGCAATCATCGGCTCTCTGCGCGGTGTGGTAGCATCTGGATTCGCAGACGATGACGAGTCCGAGGAGCTGAACTTCACCGCCCCTGACGCCACCGTGAGAGTAATCACACGCGAAGGCGCGCCGACACCGTCCACACGGCTCAGATTCCTCGTTCGCGACGATCTGACAATGTATGTCAAGACTCCAACGGCATCGACTGTCTATGTCGTTGATAATCGTGTAACATCGTCGCTCTTGCTGAGATTGGGCGATGTGATGGACAGTCTGGCAGACGGCGGTTAGGTTAGAGAGATACATACAGCGCGCCGCTGTGATCTACTGCGCCCTTCTCTTTGTCTGCTGCGCGGTGCGGTGAAACGCTCCCCTTTTCCGCTTTTCCGCATACTTTTTGTCGCGTCTCTAATACGAGAGAGGGGCAAGGAGTAAATAAGTCGTGGCCCCATGATTCGCGTCCGCCGATGCCCGATTTAGCAGCCCAGCGCGCGCGTCTCTGCGTCGGTTAGGTGTAAAGTCTGTAAAAGTTGCAGCCCGCAGGCGATGTGAAGTGGAGAGGAAGATCGTTTTTCGGTATTATCGGCGCGGAGGATTGGCTAATTGGTCGCCCTTTTTTTATGCCCTGTCGGAATTCTGACTGCCGGCGAGGCCCACTATCTGAGAAGCGCGACGGCGGCGGGCATGTCCCAGCACGGCGTGAGCGAACACGATCACTGCAAGCGCGCCCATTGCAAGCGCCGTATCCGCATATTCGTTGGAATATCTCAGCGCCCAAAAGACTATGACCGTGTACCCTGCCAGTATGTTGAACAGAGAGCTGTATGGCATCTTCTGCCCTGCGAGAGCAACTAGGCACGCAACGGCTACACCGATTATGCCGAACTCTTCGGGGAATATAGCCAGCGTCAGCCCCCCAAGCACGACCAGCCCATCACCGCCTCTGAATCGACTGAAGATGGAGTTCCAATGTCCCACCACTGCGGCAGTCGCTGGCACGACTATCCACGGCCCGTCTATTCCTAAGAAATACTGCGAGATAAAACCAGTCAGTATGCCCTTCGCTAAGTCTCCTAGAATTACCAGCGTCGCCGGCATCTTCCCGACATTTCGGAGGACATTCGTCGCGCCGGCCAACCCTGTACCGACATCGAAAATATCTATACCGCGCCGTCGACTCAGCTTTTCCGCCAACGGAAGCGCGCCTAGTAAATAGGCTATAGCAACTGCCAGTAAAAGATTGGATATACTTGGCATTCCTGCTTCGGACATTGGCGGCATCCCCAATATGCAATTTAGCTCTTATGGCACGCGCGGTATTATAGCATCAATCATCTGGGAATGTTGAAAGGGGGATATGATGGCGGGGTCGAAGGCAAAATCGGCTGCCGAACGCATCGACCGGAGCGAACTGGCGCGTTTTCGACTCGGTGACACACTCGGCGAAGGAGCGGATATGCAGACCTTCTCCGGAACGGACATCGAGACGGGGGATGCAGTAGCCATAAAGAGGCCGCATCCGTCGCTGGTATCTCGTGATATGCACGGTGACATCCAGCGGCGTATGTTTGCGCAGGCCGAGTTGAGAACATATGGACGGCCACTGCCACATATTCCTGTTCTACACACGCTGACCCGCGCCGAAAGTTTCGCGTGGTATTTCGGCGACGATCTGCGACATCCGTACTCGGTACAGGTAGAGTCGAGAGCGAAAGGTATCCCGCTGGTGGGCAGCGTATCGGATCAGGTGCGAGGTCATCCTGTTGGATTACCAATGAACCTGTTCGGCTTACACAGTCCACATCCAGAGGAGCGCCGCGAATTCGGTGAGATGACTCACCCGGCTCTACAGACTCTGACTGTTATAGAAAAATGTCTCGATCGAGGCTTTCTAGCGGCCGATCTCGGCCCGCGCAATGTGTTCTACTCGCCGCGCGCCGGCAAGGTTACGGTAATAGACTTAGGATCGCTGGAGACTCCTCGCCCGGCAGAAAGTCGGCGTGGACCTCTCGATCTGAATGATGTGTTATTGGAGTTCTTTCAGTCATACACCTCCCCGTACCCGCCTCCCGAAGATCTGCGCGACTTCGAACATGTTCGAGAGAGACGACTGGTAGGGACGCTGGCGCGGCGGGCGGAGAGCCTCTCGCGGGATTACGATTCGGCTTCGGATATCTGCCAACGCCGCCGAGAAGTCGCAGTCTCGATTCTGGAACGAATCGGCAGGCGTGGATACTGCGCGGTTTCCGATTTTCGCGCGGATTTCGGATGTTACCTCGATACCCTTTATGAAGACGCCCCGAACCAAGACATGTGGCGCGGCGCGCTGGACGGTCTGCGAAAACCTTACTGGCGCAAGTTCCTATTCGATCCAGATGAGGATCTGAGTCGATGAACGGCGCGAGAGGCTTTCGCCATAGTTTCAGGCAGACTGTCTCGGTTACAATTTCGATGCTGTTCGATACTGACAGATTTGTAATCCGCGCCACAGAGTCTTTGGATATCGCCTCATGTACAGACACATCATCGATACGACGCATCTGAGCAGAGAATGGGTCGAAAAGGAGCTGTTCGTCATATGCGACGAGCTTCGGGACGGCGGGGAAGCAGCGGCGCATATGGCGGGCAAGGCGTTGTACTGCCTGTTCTACGAGCCGAGCTTTCTTACGAGGACATCCTTCGAGCGCGCGACAGGGCTGCTCGGTGGTCAGGCGTACCATACGGAGGATGCATTCCAGTTCTTCCCCGTTCATAGCGCCAGATTCGTGGACGATATAACGCGCATATTGGCTAGTTTGATGATCGATGCGGTGGTTATCAGAAGTCCGGATGCCAATGTCACGCGGCAGGCGGCAGAGGCCGATGTAATTCCCGTCATCAACGGCGGCAGCCCCGACGACCACCCGACGCAGGCGTTGGCGGATCTGTACACGATTCATAGAGAAAGGGGCGCAATCGACGGCTGCGCTGTTGCCGTCGTCGGAAGATTGGAACATCGTAATGTCAGCGCGCTGCTGAAAGGGTTGGCAATGTTCGATGATATAACCGTGACACTCATACCCTTCAGCGGTCAGCTGCCTACACATGTCGCGGACTACTGCGAGGAGCGTGGAGTCCGGCTGCGAACTTCTGAGGATGTGGGCGCGCTATCCGAATCTGATGTCATCTACCTGAACGGCCCTAGAACGGTTGCACATATGCAGCTGCTGAGAGGGCGAGGGCGCGAGCGGCTCGTGATAGACGAAAATCTGATGAAATCCCTGAGCGCGGACAGTATCATTATGGACCCGATGCAGCGGAGCGGCGATTTCATTATCGAGGTCGATGACCCGCGCCTCGCGTTTTACAGACAGGCCAAAAACGCTCTGTACATTAGGATGGGCATACTGGCTCAGATGTTCAGCTGAGTCTAAACAGATCGGTTAGCGTCCCCTTCCGCAGCATTCGCCCAGCGATGCTGGCAGCCGTTGGGCCGAATGTGCCGATCGACTTGCCGATGTGTCGATGCGTGAGAATCTGTCGAATCGCTCTGCTGTGGCGATCGAAAGAAAAATCGGGGCTGTTGATAAGGTCGCTCCATGCCCCGCGCCCTAGGAACACTTCCATCAGCTCCTCGATCTGAGCATCGTCCAAATGCTCGAACAGCTTGCGGGTCAGCCGACCCATCCAAAGCTCGCGTCCGAATTCGCTCTTCCATCCTTCTTCGTATGCGACGAGCATGCCTTCGGACAGATCATCGGAATCCAACCCTTCGCTCGCCGTCTTTGCCGCGATCTGACCCGACAGCATCGAGTAGTAGATACCGCCACCGGTAACGGGTTTCGTGAACCCAGCGGCGTCGCCAAGAACGAGAACACGATCGGCATATGTCTTTCGTATCGGGCCGAGCGGTATCCCCCAGCTCTGTATGCCGCAGCCGTCTTCGGCTATTTTCTCTTCTCTCTGCAGTCGGTCGATCAGCCGATGAAGAAATCCCTGCGATTTATGGCTGGATATGACGCCGAGCAGGGCTCTGGAATCAGAAATCGGAACTAGCCATCCGAATGATCCGGGCGCGTCTCCCCCGCCGACGAAAACTTCTACCTCGCTGGCGCCTTCCGTTCCAACTTCGGTTTGGTGACCGACGAGATAGCCGCCGCCGTCTCCTAGACCGGCCATACGAACCTGAGTCGAACCGAAGCCGGATGCCATCAGCAGCAGCCGCCCCTCGAATTGCTTCTGTCTCTCATGTTTCGTTCCATCGAGCCTGAGACTGTCAGATACCCTGATCCCATCGGCTCCATAGAGCGCGCCAACTGTAACGCCTCTGCGAGAGCGCGATACTTCGCCGACTCTATACCCGATATAATATTTTGCGCCAGCGGCAGCGGCAGATTCGGCGATACTGTTCACATATGCGGCTCTATCCAGAATCAGCGCTACAGGCGCGTTACGGCCAATGTCGTAGGATCGCCCGCCCGGAGAGTGAATGACAGCCGAGCTGGATTCTCTGAATACCAAATCGGCAGGTATATCGAATCTGTCGGCGCACTCCGTGCCCACTATCCCAGTTCACAATTTACTGCCGATCTTCTCACGGTAATCTATAACGGCAACGCTCTTGCCCATTCTGGCGAGTTCGAGAGCTGCCATATTGCCCGCCGGCCCAGCGCCGACTATTAGAACATCGTACAATTGGTTAAACCACAGTTAAGGCTCTGTTTACATATCTAAGCATACATTCACATATACTCATATTTTCACGAAACCAGCGATTATCGACACGAGCGCGTATTTCGATGCCCGGCAAGGTCTATTTGCGACTCGCGCTTTCTAAACTCAGAGGGATAAAATGACTTATAGAATATAGCTGACGATGGATCGCTCTGTGCTTGGCCTTTAGCAGTTAGTCTGTAGGTATTTGGAACGAGCCTCGCGGCATTATCCTAGATACTGGAGTTTAGATGCAATATCACCAGCCAGCAGGTCTAGTACGATCGCTGCATGATGCGCCCTCTATGGTGTCGCTGGCCGTCGCAGGCGCTGGGACGCAGGCGATCTCGTGGATTCTCGGCGTTGCGGGCGCGTCTAAGACTGTTTTGGATATTCATGTGCCGTATGCGCCGTCTGCCGTGATCGAATATATCGGTTCGGAGCCTGAACAGTTCGTATCGGTCGAGGCGGCTCGCTCGCTCGCTCGTTCCGCCTATGAGCGCGGTAGAAGGCTAATCGGCGACGCCGGCGCGCCCGTCGTAGGCGCGGCCTGTACGGCGACCATCGCCACGGATCGCGCTAAACGCGGCGACCATCGTTGTCACATCGCTATACACTCTTCGGATCGGGCGTTTACCCTCTCACTGACGCTCTCTAAAGGAAGCCGCGGAAGAGAGGACGAGGATGATGTCGTTAGCAGACTTCTGCTGAACGCTCTGGCAGATGCGTTCGGCCTTCCGCTCAGGCTCGACCCCCGCCTTGTGGATGGCGAGGATGTCGTCTGCGATGAGGTCGAGTTTGCCGATCCTCTTGCCGCGTTAGTAGCCGGTCATATCGAGCATGTCTCGATCGATTCGGACGGCTCTCAATATGCGGACTCTACCTACACTGGCGGTATAATGTCAGGCTCGTTCGATCCACTTCACAGCGGGCATCTGAAACTGCGGGATGTCGCCGAAGACATACTCGGCTTTCCCGTCGTTTACGAGCTGTCTGTAACCAATGTGGACAAGCCTGCGCTGGATATAGAAGAGGTTCGCAGGCGCCTGAGCCAGTTCACAGGCCGCGCGAGCGCGTTGGCAACACACGCGACGACTTTTTACGAAAAGTCGAGGTTGTTCCCCAGATGCGTGTTCGTAATCGGCTACGATACTTTGCTGCGTCTCGTCGCCCCGAAGTATTATGATAGCAGCCCGGCGCGAATGATCGCCGCGCTGGTCGAAATCCGGGATAGAGGCTGCTCCTTTTTAGTGGCTGGAAGAGCTGTCGGCAACGGCTTCGGAACGCTGAACGAAGTCGAAGTCCCTGTCGGATTCGAAGACATGTTCATGGCTATCCCTGAGTCTGCTTTTCGCAGCGATATATCGTCTTCTGCAATCCGACAATCGCAGGCATCGGGCTGAATCTATATGAGTATGAAAAATCTGCGGCAATTCGTATCCATGCTGGAAGAGCGCGGCGAGCTGCGGCGCGTTTACGCCCCCGTAAGTACCGATCTGGAGATAACCGAGATAACGGATCGGATGGTCAAATCCGGCGGCCCGGCGCTGCTGTTCGAAAATGTAACCGGCCACACCGCCCCGGTGCTGATAAACATTTTCGGAACTCACCGCCGCGTCGCCCTTGCGCTGGGGGTCGAAGACATAGAGGATCTGACAGATCGTGTACGCTCGCTGCTGGCGATGGCTCAGACACCTCCAACGGGGATAGCGGGAAAGCTGCGCGCTTTGGGCGATATCGTCGGGCTTGCGCGTTCTCAGCCAAAGTCAGTGCGCCATGCGCCCTGTCAGGAAGTGATCGTGACAGGAGACGATATCGACCTGTTCGACATGCCGGTAATCAAATGCTGGCCGATGGACGCTGCCCCGTATATTACCCTGCCGCTCGTAATTACCCGAGACCCAGAATCGGGGCGCAGAAATGTCGGCATTTACCGTATGCAGGTGTACGATCGCCGGACTGCGGGAATGCACTGGCAGACCCACAAGGTAGGCGCGCGCCATGACCGCCGAGCGCGGGAGCAAGGATTGGAGCGTCTCGAAGTAGCAGTCGCGCTGGGGGGCGACCCGACGACTATATGGACTGGCTCCATGCCTCTGCCGCCGGACATGGACGAACTGGCCGTATCCGGGATAATCAGGGGCGAGCCTGTAGAAGTCGTTCGCTGCAAGACTGTCGATCTGGAGGTTCCAGCTCAAGCGGAATATATCCTCGAAGGGTACATAGCGCCGGGCGAGCTTAGAGACGAAGGGCCGTTCGGAGACCATACAGGATACTATTCCCCTGCCGAGCCGTATCCTGTCTTTCATGTTACTGCCGTTACGCATCGTCGAGACCCTATTTACCCTACGACGATGGTCGGCAGACCGCCCACTGAGGATTTCTTCATGGGAAAGGCGGCGGAGCGTATAATGCTGCCTATACTGCAGATGACGCTTCCAGAAGTCGCCGACATCAACATGCCCGCCGAAGGTATCTTTCACAGCCTCGTGATCGTTTCGATTCGCAAGGAATATCCTGGACATGCGCAAAAGGTGATGCACGCGCTCTGGGGACTTGGCCTCATGATGCTTGCCAAGACTATCGTCATCGTAGATCATTTCGTCGATGTTCAAGACTTGTCCGAAGTCGCTTGGCGTGTTGCAAACAATATCGACCCAGAGAATGACATAACCTTTGCGAGAGGCCCGCTGGACGACCTCGACCATGCATCCCCCACGCCCAAATTTGGAAGCAAGATGGGCATAGACGCCACTGCGAAAGGGGTTGCCGAAGGCCGAACGCGGGAATGGCCTGCGGATATAGTCATGGACGCCGACATAAAGCGTCTTGTCGATAGCCGATGGAAGGAGTACGGATTCTGACTACTTCGACGCCAACGCTTGCAACGCCGTTTTGGCGCAAGATCCCGCTGTTCTTCAACGCCATAAGGTTCCTCGAGAGCATATTCGCGCTGCCATTCGCGTATATGGGTATGACGCTGGCTGCGGGCGGATTTCCTGGCTGGGCGAGTTTTGCTTGGATAACCGTCGCTATGATCAGCGCGCGAACGGTTGGCATGTCCGCTAATCGTGTCATAGACAGGCATATAGACGCCCGAAATCCGCGCGCCGCAGACCGACATCTGCCGCGCGGTCTGCTGACTGCGCCGGAGATGACTGTGTTGGCTGTGGTGTCGCTGGCAGTGTTTCTGTTCGCCGCCGCGCAGCTGAACACACTCGCCCTCGTCCTCGCTCCGGTGGCGATAGTCTATCTCGTCCTGTATCCGTACACGAAGAGGTTCACTTGGGCTGCCAATTTGCTGCTCGGATGGGCTCTTGCTATTTCGCCCTCGGCTGCGTGGATAGGGGTAACTGGCAGCATGTCATGGGAGCCGGCGCTGATGTCGCTGTCCGTAGCGCTTTGGGCGGGGAGCTTCGACATTATCTATCATACGCAGGATGTGAAGTTTCACCGCGCCAACGGTCTTCACTCGGTGGCTTCTCGATTTGGCGTGCGCGCCGCATTCTGGATAGCGCGAACTCTCGACACGCTCGCCGTCGGCTGCCTGCTGACGCTGGGGATATGGATGGAACTGGCTTGGCCGTACTTTGCGGGCTGCGTAATCGCATCGGGATTCCTCGTGTACAAATATACGCTGGTCTCCCCTGACGATCTTTCCAGAATGGGCCTGGCCTTCGGACGCATCAACGCATATGTCTCCACCTCCATGCTGGCAGGGACGATTTGGGCGGTGTACGGATGACAGCGCGATACGGAACGGACATCGGAGATCTGCCGGTGGTGGTCGGCATTACCGGCGCCAGCGGCTCGACAGTCGCATCACACACTATCGACGCGCTGCTTGCGGAGCGTGTTCCAGTGATAGCCTCCGCGTCTTCTGCCGCGCGCATGGTGTGGAAGCAGGAGATGAGCGAGTCGTTTGGATACGCCCTCGAACGCTGGGACGACATCGGAGATTTCACATACTTCGGGCCTGGAGAGCTAGCCGCCCCTATCGCAAGCGGTACATTCCCCACGCGCGCAATGGCAATCGTTCCCTGCAGCATGGCGACGGCGGCGGCGGTGGCGCATGGCCTGTCTGACAATCTGGCGCGGCGGGCGGCGGATGTTACTATCAAAGAGCGCAGACCGCTAGTAGTGGTGCCTAGGGAGTCGCCGCTGAGCAGGCTGCATTTGCAGAATCTGACTGCGCTTGCAGAGCTAGGCGCGACGGTCATACCGCCCGAACCTGCATTCTATCTCGGCCAGCAGACGATCGACGATGTAGCAGACTTCGTAGCTCAGCGGGTTCTCGTCGCGCTAGGCGTTACATCCACGCTGCCGGAGCGGTTCCAGTACGGTGTACGCTGAAATAGACCCGTGAATAGAAGGTGACGAGATAGGGGTGATAGGATAAAAGGGCCGCGTCCCGACAACGAAGTCGAATGCGGTTATGTTGCTGGAAGATGCCATCTATACCCCCAAGCCATATCTTGCAAGTCATACACCCTGGGAGAGACGCATGATCTCATCGCTCGATGCGGTAAAGGCAATAAACGATGTGCGCGGAGATGCTGTAGTGGTCGGTACGATGACTCCGAACCGATACTGGGATTCTGTGTCCGAACGCCGCGACCTCGATCTGCCGATATTCGGCGGAATGGGAAAAGCGTCGTCCGTCGCGCTGGGCATCGCGTTGGCGAAGCCGGATAGGAAGGTGCTGTGTCTGGACGGCGACGGTGGGCTGATGATGAATCTCGGAACGCTCATCACCATTGCCGGCGCCGCGCCGCAGAATCTGGTCCACTTCGTCTTCGAGGACGGCGTGTATTTTACTACCGGTGGGCAGCCGATACCGGGGTCTCAGAAAATCGACTTCGAGGGGATGGCCGCAGACGCCGGGTTTGCCGAGTCGTTCTCGTTCGACGACCTCGAAGATTTGGTGGGCGAACTCCCTTCGATCATGGAGATGGAAGGCCCCGTGTTCGTCCGCCTAGAGGTCAGCCATCCGCCGGAGCCGCCGCCGTTCTACATGGGCAAGACAGGCCCTGCGATGCGGCAGCTCGAACAGCGCCTGAGCGACGGCTGAGCCAATATGTACGATTTTCATACTCACACATTCTTGAGCGACGGCGTACTGTCGCCGATAGAGCTGGTCAGACGCGCAATCCAAGCCGGATACCGCGTTATGGCGATTACCGATCATGTCGGGCCGGGCAACATGGAGTTCGTTCTCAGCACGCTCATCGCGGATTGCGAGATGGTCAACAGACGCTGGGACATCCTAGCGCTTCCCGGCGTGGAGATAACTCACACGCCTAGCGAAGATATCGAGCGTTTGGCAATCGAGTGCCGAAATCTGGGCGCAAAAGTCGTTAATGTACACGGCGAGACGATAACAGAACCTGTCGTAGAGGGTACGAACTTCGCCTCCGTATCCAGCTCGCATATCGACATTCTTGCCCATCCCGGTCTGATCACGCCAGACGAGGCGCGGATTGCGGCCCGAAACGGTGTCTTTCTGGAGGTGTCGGGGCGTAAGGGGCACGGGCTTGCCAATGGTCATGTGGCGCGAACGGCGATGGCGGCCGGCGCGCGGCTGATTTTGGATTCAGATGCGCATGCGCCCGAAGACCTGCTTAGCCGAGACTTCGCTATGAAAGTGGCGCGCGGAGCCGGACTCGATCCCGAACAGGCCGAAGCTCTGCTAGACCGCGCCCCGCTGGAGCTGCTGAACGAGCTTGGTATAGAACATTCGTAAAACGATGCGGGAGCGACCGTTAGAAGTCGCTCCCGCCCGCGTTATGGGATCTCGCATTGGCCGAGAGATGCCGTTCTAATCTCCAGTAAACGGCCCGATCGTCGCCTGCCGTCCAGCTAATCTGGCGCTAATCTGGCAAAACGATAGACTCCGGATCCTCTCCCCGCAGAACGCGCTGAGCGTTGTACATGGCGAAGGTGCGGCTCTTCTCACCTGATTCCTGACTGAAGGACGCCAGATGCGGAGTTATCAGCACATTGTCCATTTTCAGCAGCGGATTATCGACGGGAGTCGGCTCTTCCTCTAGTACATCTAGCCCTGCTTGAGCTATCTTGCCCGCCTCCATTGCTCGTATCAGGGCGGCTTCGTCCACGACTGGGCCGCGGCATGCATTGATGAAGACGGCTGTCGGCTTCATCATGTCGAACTCTCTGTCACTGATCATACCGCGTGTCTGGCTGCCCAGCGGAACATGCAGCGTAATTATGTCCGAAGACTGAAGCAGCTCGTCCAGCGAGACACGGGTTAGGCCGAGCTCCTCCTCGATACCCTCTTCGGGATCGACGATGTCGGCGTATATGATGTCACACTCCCAGCCCTGAAGGCGGCGCGCAACTCTGGAGCCGATGCGTCCGAGTCCGACTATGCCCACGGTCTTGCCTGCTATCTCGTTGGCCTGCGAGAACCACGCGGCGCGTATATCGCCTGCCCACTCACCGGCTTTGACAGCGTTGAACTGAAGCTGAAGCTTTCGGATGGTGCTGACGAGGAGCGCGATTGTGTGTTCGGCAACCGCGACTGCGTTCCCGCCGCCATTGTTGGATACTCGTATGCCCATCTCGCCCAAAGTGGTCTTGTCCAGTCTGTCGGTGCCTGCGCTCGTGGTCTGAATCAGCTTCAGATTCGGCGCGCGCTGGGCGACCTCTACATCGAAGCCGGATCCCGCGACGATGGCTACCTGCGCATCTTTCAGCAGCTCGGCTTGATCGTCGAGCGGCAGGGTGGAATCTACCCACGCTATCTCTACACCCTCTGGCGCAACTCGCTGATGATTCTCGAGCATACCCCCATCGGGGCCGTACATTACAACCTGTGCGCCCATAGTCGCTCCTGTTATTTTATTGCTGTGTGCGTTTGTCTGCCGAATTTGCGGCATGTAGCCCGATTATAAAGCGCAAGCTGCATACGGGCAACATCAGCGATCGGGATGTGGCCTGCGCGACGCTACTGGCGCGCCGCGTCTGGTCGAAAGCCTGTATAATCTCCTTGCCCGACTTGTGGTGTGAGACTGTCATAACTGCGAACCAGAAACGGAGGACGAATTGCCTGACGCGCTGGAAGGAATCAGAGTTCTCGACCTGACTCATCATACAGCTGGGCCGTATTGCACCAAACTGCTGGCAGACTTCGGCGCGGATGTGGTGAAAGTGGAGCGACCGAGAACAGGAGACCCCGCCCGTCGCATGGCGCCGTTTGCCGGCGGCGAGGCGCATCCCGAAAAGAGCCTGTCTTTTCTGTATCTCAACACCAGCAAGCGTGCGATTACGCTCGATCTGAAGTCTCCGGCTGGACGCTCTATCGCCCGCCGCTTGGCGTCGTATGCCGATATTGTCGTAGAGAACTTCAGGCCGCGTACCATGCCTGCGCTGGGCTTGGATTACGATTCGCTGAGAGCGGACAATCCAGATCTGATAATGATGTCCATATCCAACTTCGGGCAGAGTGGGCCATACCGTGACTACGAGGCGACCGATATCGTGGAATATGCGCTTTCGGGACTCCAGTACATATTCGGATCGAATGAAAGAGAGCCTATCAAGCATGGCTTCGATCAGGCGCAGTACAAGGCGGGAACCGATGCCGCCTCTGCCGCTCTCATCGCGCTCTATCACCGAATGATGACGGGTGAAGGCCAGTGGGTGGATGTGTCGATTCAGGAATGTATCGCAACCGGACTCCGAGATACCACATCGGCGTTTACATACACGGGCGCGATAAAATGGCGTCAGCCAAAAGAGACGAGTGAACTGCCAAGAACCCCAGTCCCGACGCGCGACGGATACATCGTCCCAATTGCGTTCGGCGCTGTCGATTGGAGTGACACGGCGTCGTTCTTGGAATCTGACGAGCTTGCCGCAGAACGCTTTTCCACGCCCGAACTTAGGGTCGAAAATGCCGCCGAGCTGGACAGGATTCTCAGAGATACTTTTGCCCATCACGACAAGTTCGACCTTTTTTATCGCGCCAATCAGCGGCGCGGCCTCATCTACGGCGTCGTTCAAGATCCTTCGGAGCTGATAGACAATCCGCAATACAGGCATCGTGGATACTTCACGGAGATCGAACACCCTGTCGCCGGCGCGGCCGCCTATCCCGGCGCGCCGTTCGGAATGTCGGAGACTCCTTGGCGGGCGAAGAACCCTGCTCCGACGCTCGGACAGCACAATGAAGACATCTATTGCGGAGAGTTAGGGCTGTCTCACGACGAGCTGACCCGGCTTATTGATGAGGGGGTCGTGTGATGCCGATGCGGAAGGCCCTGGATGGCGTAAGGGTGGTCGAAATGGGGCAGCTGATAGCGATTCCGTTCGCTGGCAAGCTGCTTGCCGATATGGGGGCGGAGGTCATCAGAGTCGAATCTCGCGCGCGAATGGACGGTTACCGCGCCTCCGGATTCTACAAGAGCGATGCTTCCGGCGCATTTTGGAACCGCGCTATCAACTTCTACGAACAGAACCGCGCCAAGCAGAGCCTGACACTAGAACTCACTACTGAAGCCGGACGCGCCGCGCTGCTGGACTTGATCGCCGTCAGCGATGTGTTCTCCGAAAACTTTACTCCAAGAGTCATAAAGAACTTCGGACTCGAATACGAAGACTTGCGGAAAGTGAAACCAGACATAGTAATGGTATCTTCCACTGGATATGGTCATACCGGGCCTTGGAGCGGTTTCGGCGCAATTGGCTATGGTACGGAGGCCGCATCCGGTCTCGCCGCTGTCACTGGTTACGGCGACGGGCCGCCCACGATACCGGAGCTGCCCTACGCCGATTACACTGCTGGAGAGCATACCGTGTTCGCGATAATGGCCGCGCTCGCGCATCGGGCAGTTACCGGGCGGGGGCAGTTCATAGATATATCTCAGACGCAAACGCTGAGCGCGACAGTGCCAGAGTCTCTCATGGATTACACATTCAACGGTTCGCTCGGCGCGCGTGTCGGCGCGCGCGACAGGAACTTCGCGCCTCAGGGAACATATCCATGCGCAGGCGAAGACAACTGGATATCATTGAGCGTTCGCTCGGATGAGGAGTGGGCGTCGCTGTGCGATACGCTCGGAAAGCGCGCGTGGATCGACGATGCGCGGTTCGTGGACTTCTCGAATCGAATGGCGAATCACGACGAACTCGACAGGCTGATAGCGCTCGAGACGACGAGTTGGGATGCGCATCGTCTTCAGCGCGGGCTGCAGGCGGCGGGCGTCCCCGCCGGCGCCGCGTTGGACGGCAAGGAGCTTCTGTTCGACGAACATCTCTCCGAGCGCGGTTTTTACGAAGTCGTCGCGCACCATCCGGATACTGGTATGCCGCCCCTGCCCTACGCCGGACGCCCATGGAAACACAGCAGAACGCCCGGCAGAATATCTCATGCCGCGCCACTTCTTGGTGAACACAACTCCGCCGTCCTGTCCGGCCTGCTGGGCATCGACCTCGACGGCATCGGCGCGCTGGAACGAGATGGCATAATCGGCTCACGGCCAACCAATCCCAGAACCGCGAACCCGCCCACGAACGAAATGCTGTTGAATCAGGGACGCATAGCGCGATGGGAGGCGGACTTCGAGGAACAGGTCGAACGAAGATTCAGGTTACAGTGAGAGCATAGGATATACCGGACAGAGCCATAAATCGTACATCATGGTATAATCGTTTCGTATGCTCCAAACACGCAACGAATCACAATTCGCAACAGAGGCGAAAGGCTGTCAGCTTATCGAGGCTGTGGCGATAGACGGCCCTGCCGCCTCCGGTAAGACCGCTGTCGGCAAGCTAGTGGCCGAACGGCTAGGCTATCGCTTTCTCGATACTGGCCTGCTGTACCGCGCCGCGACTTGGGTGGTACTCTCCAAGGGGATAGATCTCGACGACCGCGACGAAATCGCGTCGGCTATCCGACGGACGCATATCGAACTGAAACCGGAGGGGCTGGACAGCCGACTTTTGATAGACGAAGAGGACATAACGGACGCGCTTCGAACGCCGGAAATAGACCGAACTGTCTCTATCGTATCCGCGATTCCTGAAGTGCGCAGAGCGCTTATGCCTCATCAACGCATCATCGCCGAAGTCGGCCCCGTCGTTATGGCAGGTCGCGATATTGGAACTGTTATCCTAGCTGACGCGCGATCCAAAGTGTTTCTGGATGCGGCAGTCGAGATCAGAGCGGCGCGGCGGTACTCCGAGATGACCGGCTCTGGTACAGACGGTATCGGTATAGAGCAGGTAGCAATGGATACGGCGCGGCGTGACGAAATAGACACCGCGCGCAGCGATTCCCCGCTGAGCGCGGCGCAGGATGCGACTGTCATACGAACAGACTCTATGAGCCTCGTCGAAGTCGTGGATTGCGTGATCGATCTGGTCGAAGGACGCTAAAGAGGCGTTATTCTAAATATGGAAACCGTCTATTCTCTCAGCAACTTCATGCAGCGGATAACGCTTCGGCTGTTCTCAGACTGGAAGGTGACAGGGCTCGAAAATGTCCCTCCGATGGGACCGCTGATCGTCGTCTCCAATCATCTCAGCAACCTCGATCCATCTCTGCTCGGCTCCAGTGTACCGCGTCGTCTGCGATTCTTAGCCAAAGCCAACCTGTTCAGAGCCGTCGGCCCCGTCGGACGCTGGTATCTGCGCGGATATGGGGCATTTCCTCTCGACCGAGGGGGCGCGGATGCCAAGGCGTTTCGCTGGGCGCTCAGACAGCTTCAGATAGACTCCGCAATCGTGATATTTCCAGAGGGGACGCGCAGTCGAACAGCCTCTATGAATCGCGCAAAACCCGGCGCAGCCGCCCTCATACTCAAATCAGGCGCGCCCGTTCTGCCAGTCGGCATTAGCGGCACCGAAAACATGGGGGCGTTCTTACGGGTAGTCAATCCGACGGGACAGATACGAGTCAATATCGGCCAGCCGTTTTCGCTCCCATCCATCGAAGGCCGGCCGGGGCGGCAGGTGCTGGAGTCGCTGACTACGGATGTGATGCGCCGTGTCTGCGACCTGCTTCCGGAGAGCTATCACGGATATTATGCAAACGCGAGCGGCAGCGCCAAGCCAGTCGCAGATCCCGCTCAGAGCAGTGTCCGAAGCGCTGAACCAGAAGTATGAGCAGATAAAGACAGGAATTGGAACATCCGCGGATTGCATTTATGGACGAAGCCGAAATCGTCAGGCACACGCATGGAAAGCCAATTGAATTAGCCACTCCGCCAAGTTACATTCTGTTGTTGTAATATGGGCGCAATATAAGTGATTCTGTTGAAAACGGAAAACAGACACTCAGAGATCGAGTTCTTTCAACCATAGCGAGGTCCGATATATATGTGTGGAATCATAGGTTATTCCGGTAATAGACAGGCTGCGCCGATACTGTTGGACGGTTTGGCCTCTCTGGAATACAGAGGATACGACAGCGCGGGTGTGGGTGTTGCGAGCGTTGGCAGTTCGACGCATATTGCCAAGAGATCCGGCAAACTTTCCAACCTAATATCGTCTTTCAACGGCTCCATGCCAGAGGGTGTATTCGGCATCGGTCATACGCGCTGGGCGACGCATGGCGGCCCAACTGACTGCAACGCGCATCCACATACCGACTGTACCGGCGATGTGATCGTCGTCCACAACGGCATCGTGGAGAATTACAGATCTCTCAGAAACGAACTCATCGAACGAGGGCATGAGTTCTCTTCACAGACGGACACCGAATGTGTTCCACACATGATCGAAGACTATATGCGTCAGGGGTGGACTCTCGAAGAGGCGGCTCGGTTCGTATCGCAAAAGATAAAGGGCGCAAACGCCTTCGTCATATTCACCACACGGGAACCGGGTAGAATCGTCGGTGTACGGCTGGGAAACGCTGGCGGTATCGTCTTCGGCCAATCCGAGGATGGTGTGATGCTGTCGTCCGACCTCCCGCCCCTGCTCCGCCATACACGAGATGTTACATTCCTGAACAGTGGTGAGATGGTAACCGCAGATGCCATGGATGTGAAACTCTCCGCATTGGATGGATCCGGCATCGACCGAAACCCGACGCGGATAATCTACGATGCGGTGTCTGCCGCCAAAGGCGAACACCGTCACTTCATGCACAAGGAGATACACGAACAGCCGCTCTCGATGACCAACGCTTTAGCCACACGCATCTCCCAACAAGACCTGTCCGTTAACCTGCCCGAAGTCGCCGGCGCCGCCTCGATGCTCGATTCTATAAACCGAATCGTGTTCTTGGGTATGGGAACCAGTCTTCATGCAGCAATGCTGGGCAGGCACTGGATGGAGAACATTGCGAAGATTCCATGCGAATACGACAACTCATCCGAGTTTCGATACCGCAACCCAGTGCTGGGGCCTGATACGCTGGTCGTATCTATATGCCAGTCTGGCGAGACTGTGGATACGCTAGCGGCGATGGAGCTGGCGAGAGACAGTGGCGCGCGTCAGATAACATTGTGCAACTATATAGGCACGCAGGCGACACGCATCGCGGACGAAACGATACTGCTGCGCGCCGGAATCGAAATCGGCGTCGCCGCTTCCAAGACTTTCACCAGCTCTCTGATAGCGCTGTTGCTGCTGGCAGTGGATTTCGGAACTCGTCGTGGAACTCTGGACGCAGATCGCAGACGGGAGATACTCTCCGAGACCCGCTCCCTGCCGGATCTCGTCGATTCCATCTTAGAGAACGAAGACCAGTACATAGAATTGGCGAACATGTTAGAGCGACAATCTGACTTTCTCTTCCTAGGGCGTGGACTCGGATTTCCGATGGCGATGGAGGGCGCGCTGAAGATGAAGGAGATTAGCTACATTCACGCCGAGGGCTATCCCGCCGGCGAGATGAAGCACGGCCCAATATCGCTCGTGGACGAGAATTTGCCGGTCTTGGCTATTGCGCCAAGAGATTCGCTAAGAGATAAGATGATGTCCAATATAAGCGAAGTGCGCGCGCGTGGGGGGCAGGTAATTGCTGTTGCCACCGAAGGAGATTCCGAGATAGCGGATCTGGTCAACCATGTGATAACTATACCTGCTGTGTCGGAAATCTCGAATCCAATACTAGTCGCTATTCCGATGCAGCTTTTGGCCTATTACACCGCCGCTCAGCGGGGCTGCGATATAGACCAGCCCCGAAATCTAGCTAAAACGGTTACAGTCGAATAGGCTGTTACGGAAATCCTCTGCTGAAAAAACGAATTAGTGTTACACTGACGCGCGCGGAATCGACGCGATATTTGCGACGCTTAGGAGCCCGAATTGCTGCCCCATGTCGAAAAGTTTGGTATCTACCTCAACCCGGCCGAAGGCAAAGTCGTCCGGATAACCTCCCCGTACTGGTTCCCCGAAGAGCCAGACTGGGTATATGTAACCAGTGAAGTGAACGCTACGCTTCTGTCGATTCGGGAGACTATTCAGGAGAAATCCCTGTCGCCCGATCCTCATGCGGTAACATGGGGTCGGATTCCACTTCTCGACTAGCTTCCTAGCTGAGACGAATCGACAGTCCTCGCTGGCTCGGAGCGCTCTCCCGCCGAATGAAGGTCGTCAAACAAAAGTCCGATACGGGAAGAGGTCTGTTCTCCGCCAGCAGTGTTCCGCCTGCCCTGCGCTATCCGCAGTATCGGGCTTACTGGCTCGGTACACTGGCTTCCGTCAGCGGCTTCCAGATGATCATGTTTGCCCAGGGCTGGTTGACATACGAGTTGACCGGTTCGCCGCTTCACCTAGGATATGTCGGGCTTGCAAGCGCTGCCTCCGCAATCGCGCTCAATCTGGTCGGCGGGGTCTTCGCGGATAAGCTAGACAAGCGTCGGCTGATATTCATCACGCAGATTGCGACTGCCGTCATAATCTTCTTGCTGGGCGCGTTGGCGATTACGGGCGCGGTAAGAGTATGGCACATCATCGCGCTGGCGTTCGTGGCCGGCGGTGTCAACGCCTTCGACCAGCCTGCGCGCCAGGCCCTATACCCGCATCTCATAGACCGTAAGGCGCTAGTAAGCGCAGTCGCGCTGAACTCGTCCATTTGGCAGGGAACGCGGATTATCGCCCCAGCGGTGGCAGGGTTCGTAATCTACTGGATCGGAACTTCCGCTGCGATATTCCTCGCAGGCTCCGGTTTCGTTGTTATGGCCGTCGTCATAATGCTTCTGAGAATACCTAAGATACAGTCCAGCTCCTCCGGCAACGCCATGCGCGACATGCGGGACGGACTCGAATTCATCAGAGGAAATACCATCTTCGTTTTCCTCATAAGCATGACATTTTTCAACAGCTTCTTCGGCATGGCATATATCATGATGATGCCCGCTATCTCGGTGGATGTGCTGAAAGTCGGCTCCGAGGGGCAAGGCATACTGATGTCCGCAAGCGGCGTCGGCGCGCTGTCGGTGTCACTGTGGCTTAGCTCCATGGGCGGATTTAGCCGAAAATGGCTGCTCATCGTTGGCGGCGGCGTAGCGTTTGGTCTCTCCATAGTCGCATTTGCTCTGACTGCCCAGTTCGTTGGCTCGTTCCCCTTGTCGATCGTACTAATAGTGATCATGGGTATATCGAGTTCGGCTTACATGATCTCTATAATGAGTTCCCTTCAGCTCCTCGTGCCGGACAGGATGCGCGGCAGAGTAATGGGATTTTACGGCATGACATGGAGCATAATGCCGCTCGGCGGGTTGCAGGCGGGTGTGATTGCGACTTTCGTCGGCGTTCCCGTGTCGATCGCCATTGGCGGAGCGATGGTCGCGGCGTTCGCGCTAGGCCCAGCGCTCATCAATCGCCAAATCCGCAATATTGGAACAGACATGCTCCAGGACGACCGAGACGAACAGCCTGCGCTGTCGCAGAGCGATACACCCCGCAGATGAGCGCTCTTTCCCCCTGCCATTCGCTGTTGCGCCCTGCCCCTTCCCGATGCGCCGCGCGTTCGTCGTCAGGAATCCGACGAAGCCGAGCCTAGTATGATAAAGTGTGCTTTCAGATTGCTAACCAGTTACTAACCAGCGTATAGGATACGGTCAGATGCCAACTGCTCGACGCGAGATATCCGAAAATTCGCTCCGCGCCTGCGCTCGTATCGTCGGTCTCGCAATGGACGACTCGGATATAATTCCAGTGCTGGCGCGCGCGAAAGATGCCGTTCGAGATGCTGAGATGCTGAGCGCGCTGCGTCCCGGCGAATGCGAACCAGCCGTCCGTTTCCAGCCGACTGCAGAAGAGGCAGATCCAACATGACAACGAGCGACTCTCTTTGCTTCACCAGTATCTCGGAAGCCGCGTCGCTGATGGAATCTGGCGAACTCTCCCCTGTCGAGCTGGTCAGGGCGCATCTGGACAGAATAGAGCGGACAGATGCTTCGCTCGCTTCTTTCATAACTCTGCTGAGTGAAGAAGCGCTCGAATCCGCAAAAATCGCCGAGCAAGAAATAGCGGCAGGAAACTATCGAGGCCCGCTGCACGGCATCCCCGTCGGCTTGAAAGACCTCTACTTTACGCGCGGCGTGCGAACCACAGTCGGTACGAAGATACTGCGAGACTTCGTGCCGGAGTACGATGCAGCCGTTACCGAGCGATTTCGAGATGCGGGGGCGATTTTGCTAGGCAAGCTCCAGATGCACGAATTCGCGCTGGGCGCGACCAGCGTAAACCCGCACTACGGCCCCGCGCGCAACCCGTGGGACACGACGCGAATTACGGGAGGTTCCAGCGGCGGTTCCGGTTCGGCGGTCGCCTCCGGCCAGTGCATGGCCGCGCTCGGCAGCGACACCGGCGGCTCTATCCGAATACCGAGCGGGCTTTGCGGCATCCTTGGCATGAAGCCGACATTTGGGCGCATTTCGCGCTATGGCGTCCATCCGTTGTCGTGGAGCCTCGATACTGTCGGCCCGATGACTCGCTCCGCGCTAGACTCCGCCATCGTCCTGAACGCCCTCTCCGGCCACGACCCGCGCGATCCGTCTTCTGCGAACCGTCCCGCGCCCGACTTTTCGGCAGGCATCGACAATGGCATAGATGGTATGAGAATCGGCATCCCGGACGATTTCTTCTACGATGTGATAGATCCGGAAGTTGCCTCCGCCGTGTGCGACGCTGCAGGCGTGTTGGAAAGGCTCGGCGCATCCGTCGAGCGCTGCTCCATACCTGCTCTCGACCACTGCCTGACTATATCCGGGACGATACTCATGACAGAGGCCGCCGAGACGCTCATTAGCCACTTGCGCGACAGACCGGACGACATCGGCGTGGATGTGAGAAGGCGTCTGTATCTGGGCGCGGTTACCCCCGCAGTCGATTACATCGAGGCGCAGCGGGCGCGAACGGCGTACAACAGGCAGTTGGGCAGCGCGATGCAGGAGTTCGACATACTGCTTGCGCCGACCAGCGCCGTAGGCGCGCCGCGAATCGATCAGGAATTCGTCGAAATCGGCGGGAAGACTGAAAACGCGCTGTCTCTCATGTCTCGGCTAACCCGCGCATTCAATCTCACCGGCCAGCCCACAGTATCCCTGCCCTGCGGATTCACCTCCGACGGAATGCCTATCGGAATCCAGCTGGCAGGCAGAATGTGGGAAGAATCGACTGTACTGCGCACGGCATTCGCATACGAAAATGCCACTGAATGGCACACCCGCAGGCCGAATATAGGCTAGAACAGCGGCATACACCACCAAACGGGAGGACTATCTTTGACAACATCTCAACATGCCCCAGAATCTCGAGGACTTTCGCTGCACGATGCCGCCAGATCCCAGGGAGTAACTTTTCAGCGAGAAGCAGTACCGGAAGACCGGTTCGTGGATGCGAATGGAATGCGGTTTCATTACCTCGATTGGGGCAACCCCGATGCTCCCGATATGCTGGTGCTGCACGGATTCGCTCAGACCTGCCACTCTTGGGATTTCGTCTCCCTCTCGTTCTGTGACCGCTTTCATGTCGTCGCGCTCGACCAGCGCGGACACGGCGACAGCAGCTGGGCCGAAGACGGAGACTACTCCCCCGAAACTCAGCAATTGGACATTGCAGCGGTGGTGGACGCCATCGGCCTCGAGGATTTCGTGCTGATGGGCCTGTCTATGGGTGGTCGCAACTCCTTCACATATGCCGCCAATCACCCGGACACGGTGCGCGCCTTGGTAATCGTGGACGCAGGCCCTCAGAACATGCGCGCCGGGACGCAGAAGATACGCAGTTTCGTACAGCAAGAAGACGAGCTGGATTCTGTTGACGATTTCGTTCAGCGTGTCCTCGAATTCAACCCTCTGCGAGACCCCGTGCAAGTGCGCGGATCCATCATGCATAACCTGAAACAGCTTCCAAACGGCAGGTGGACTTGGAAATACGATAGGCGATTGCGACAGCCGGGCGGGCGCAGCTTTCGGCAGGGCCAGGATATGACGGACAGGCTGTGGGGCTATCTGTCGAGCCTGCAGTGTCCCACGCTCGTTGTGCGCGGCGCGCAGAGCGATATAATTGCCCTGGATACTGCCGGCAACATGCATGAACGCATACCCAACGGAAGGCTTGCCACTGTGGAAAACGCAGGCCATCTGGTGATGGGCGACAACCCCGCCGGATTCGAACGCGCTGTGTCCGAGTTCCTGCTGGAGGCTGCTAAATAGCAGAGAGCGAACGACTTGGACTGTCGCAGCCAACGCCGCTCTCATTAGCCATTGTGGTTCATCGGCGCGGCGTTTGGAACTCACTTCGCCGAAGCGAACTCGTGAACAATAAGTTGGACAATGAGCTTTACAGTGAGCCGTGTCGATGGCTGGGTAATATATCACCCATTCGCTTTTTACAATTGCGACGCCATCTGCGTATATGCTAGGATTCCCCGTGAAGAAGAAAGAGAACAAAGAGAACAAGGAACCTAGGAGACGGGATTGGACGCGGCTGAAAAGCAGGCCATAGTCGCTGAGTACAGAGCGAACGAATACGATACTGGATCGACCGAAGTACAGGTGGCCCTGTTGACCGCCCGAATTACCCGTCTGACCCAGCACCTCAGAGAAAATAAGCACGACGAATCCACCAGACGAGGCCTTCTCAAAATGGTCGGTCGTCGCCGGAGGCTGCTCCGACACCTCAATCGTGAGGATGTTGCGCGGTACAGAACGCTTATCTCGAGGCTCGGCCTAAGAGGCTAACCCCCTATCGCGCTCGTACCGAACGAGCGCTTTTCTTCTTCCTATGGGTTCCACATAGGAGACCGAACACCACATGACCACCCCTTTTGAGCATCCTGTTGGAAACGGAACGCTGTCGTTCGAATGCGGTAAACTGGCGCAGAAAGCTAGCGGATCCGTCCTAGTCAAATACTACGATAATGTCCTGCTGGTTACTGCCACCACCGCATCCCCGCGCGAGGGCATAGACTTCTTCCCTCTGACCGTAGATGTCGAAGAGCGTCTCTACGCGCGCGGCAAAATACCCGGAAGTTTCTTCAAACGAGAAGGACGACCAACTACCCACTCCATACTCATAGCTCGCCTGACTGACAGACCTATACGCCCGCTGTTCCCCAAAGACTTCAGAAACGAAGTCCAAGTCATCGTTACTCCGCTCTCGTCAGATACCACGAACCCCTACGATGTCATGGCGATAATAGGCGCCTCGGCTGCGCTGACTATCTCCGAGATTCCGTTCGAAGGGCCGATCTCGGCAACCCGTATGGGATATTTGGATGGCAAACTCGTCGTCAACCCCTCCTATGCTGAACTGGAACGCAGCCGGCTCGACCTCATGGTCGCTGGCTCCCGCTCCGGCGTCATAATGATGGAGGCAGGCGCAAACGAAGTCTCAGAAGACATCATTCTGGAGGCCATCGAGCAGGCGCAGGAAGTCAATCTGCAGATAATCCAGCTCCAAGAGCAGCTCGCCGAGTCCTTCGGCAAGCAGAACATGGAATATGTTCCGCGCGGATACGACGCCGAGCTTACTGGGAAAGTCATCGCCGAATCGCTGGACGATCTCGGAGAGGCGCTCGCCCTGCCCGGCTCCGAGAGCGATGCGCGAGTGGCTGAGATTGGCGAGGCTGTCTCCGCCAAATACGCCGAAGATCACGAATCCAGTTTCATCGCAGCCGCGCTCGACGAGGCGCTGGAGCAGGCGTTCAAGAAGCGTGTCCTTGACATGAGCGAACGCCCAGACGGTCGCGGACTGACAGAGATACGCCCGCTCTCGAGCGAAGTCGGCATCCTGCCGCGCACGCACGGCACCGGCCTGTTTACGCGCGGCGAGACGCAGGTTCTTGGCGTATGCACACTCGGCTCTGTGGGCGACGCCCAGAAAATAGACAACCTCAGCCCGGAAGATTCCAAGCGGTTCATGCTGCACTACAACTTCCCTCCGTTCTCTACTGGCGAGGCGCGACCCATTCGTTCGACCGGACGCAGAGAGATAGGACACGGCGCGCTCGCCGAACGCGCTCTTTCGGCAGTGATACCCAGCGAGGAAGAGTTCCCCTATACGGTTCGGCTCGTAGGCGAATGCCTCAGCTCTAACGGTTCGACTTCTATGGCAACCGTCTGCGCCTCCACACTCGCTCTCATGGATGCGGGCGTGCCGATCAAGGCGCCAGTCGCTGGAATATCCATAGGCCTCGTAACCGGCGACGGCGGGCGGTATGTGACGCTCACCGACATACAAGGCAAGGAAGACCATATGGGCGATATGGACTTCAAGGTCGCCGGCACTGCCAGTGGAATAACCGCTATCCAGCTGGATATGAAGGTCAAAAGCATCAGCTACGATGTGATATATGATGCGCTTCATCAGGCGCGCGCCGCGCGGTCGGTGATTCTGGATCAGATCGAACAGACCATACCGGAGTTCAGATCCAACCTCAGCCCATTCGCGCCGCGCATGGAATCCATCCGGATTCCCGTAGATAAGATCGGCGCGGTCATAGGGCCGGGTGGCAAGACTATCCGCAGCATTACCGAAGAGACAGGCGCGACGGTCGATATACAGGACGACGGTACAGTCGTAATCGGCTCCAGCGATGGAAACGCTGCGAGTCGCGCCGTCCAGATGATACGCGACCTGACCAAAGACATCGAAATCGGCGACATATACACAGGCAAGGTAGTCCGAACGACGGACTTTGGCGCGTTCATAGAGCTGCTGCCCGGCAAGGACGGGATGGTTCATATCAGCGAACTCGCCAACTACCGCGTCCCGTCCGTCGAGGACGAGGTAAATGTCGGCGACGAAGTAGCGGTTTTGGTAACGGAAGTAGATCCTACTGGTAGAGTGCGCCTGTCCCGCCGCGCGCTGCTGGGCGAACCCGGCGAAGATGGCGGAGATCCGGTCGAGGCTGCTCTGCGTCGCCAGCGAGAGAGCCGCAGCGGAGGCGGTGGACGACGCGGCGGAGGTGATAGGGACAGAGGCCCACGCAGAGACGGGCCGCCCAACCGAGGCCCGCGCGGACGCGACGGCGGAGGATTCCGCGGCGATCGTGACGGTGGTGGACGCGATGGCGGAGGATTCCGAGGAGGGCGTGACGGCGGAGGATTCCGCGGCGATCGTGACGGTGGTGGACGTGATGGCGGTGGCAGAGGTTTCCGCAGAGACCGCGATGGCGGTAGAGACCGTGACAGGGACAGGTATCGTGATGGTGGTGGTGGTGGTGGACGCGACGGCGGAGGCAGAGGCCGCTTCCGCGGCGATCGTGATGGCGGCGGACGAGGCAGAGGAGACGGCTCGCGGCGCCGAGATTACTAAGACTAATTACACCCCAGCGCGCTCATATTCACTAGGCAAGCGTTGGGCACAGGGATAGATAAAAAAACCATAGCTACATGCCTGTTTTCGACTCGAAGAAGGTCTCTCAGACCAACTTCGGAATGACGAGAACAGGCATCTAGCATCAGCGGATAGAAAAAGACCGACAGACCGACTCGAAAAACAGCGATCGGGAAATTCGACAGCCCTGCAGGTTTAGTCAAACCGGCAACTCGCAAATCCGAGACCGGCTTTACACCTCAACGGAGGATATATCCCATGTCATCCATCGACATCGTCGTACACGGCGCGCTAGGCAGGATGGGACAGGAAGTGCTTCGCGCCGTCACCAATGCGGAAGACATGCAGGCTGTCGCCGCCGCCGACGGCATGGCCGAATCCGGATATCTGACACTACCCGATAGCTCTGCGCAAGTGCCCGTGTCTAATGACATCGCCGATGTCCTCGACGGCGCGGATGTCGTCGTGGACTTTTCGACTGCGGAAGGCGCGATGTCCGTTCTGCGCGCGGCGTCAGCGCGCGGCGTCAATATCGTCATCGGCAGCACTGGTCTGGTGGAATCCAACTACGCCGAAGCGAACGATCTCGCCAACGAACACGGTGTCGGTATCATCATCGCCCCCAACTTCGCAATGGGCGCGGTGCTGATGGTGCACCTAGCCAAACTCGCCGCGCGCTTCTTCGATTACGCCGACCTGACAGAGATGCACCATGAGGCAAAGATCGACGCGCCGTCCGGCACCGCGCTGGCAATCGCCCGCGCCGCAGTCGAGGGCAAGGGCGGAGGCTTCACCAGCATACCTGCCGAAAAGGAGCTGATAGCCGGGCCCAGAGGCGGAAACTTCGAGGGTGTCAGCGTCCACAGCGCGCGGATGCCCGGACGAGTGGCGCATCACGAACTCGTCTTCGGCGCGCTCGGCCAAACGCTGACCATAAGGCACGACTCCATCAACCGCGAGAGCTTCATGCCCGGCGTAACAATGGCTATCCGCGAGGTAGTAAATCGCAAAGGGCTGACCGTAGGGCTGGAAAACATCATGGGGCTGGCCTAGCGTCTTTTCGGCGACGGTTTTCTCTCGCAGTCGCTTATACTCATATCGCCTCTATCTTCCTAGCTCCATTATGGGAAGTCGTGCCATAACTGCATAGCTCGTATGCATTCTCGCGCTGTCAGGCATGACCGCCGCCTCTTTTCACTGGTTCATCCTTATCATCGCGCCTCTGTATTGGCAGCGTACTTGACACCGATTACGGCATGGTATAGGCTTGCCATTGACCCTGAACAAGTCACGCTCATACCACGATTTGCGCGTATTCCGGCAAGTGTGGTGCGCTTTTGCGCCCCCTCGCGGCTCACATCGTGGGTTCTTCAGGCGACTTGTTCAGGGTAGCCAACCACCTGCCGAAAGGGGGCTACTTTAGTGGACATCGCAGTTGTTCCCGTTTCTCCCCTTCCCGCGTCAGCATTCGGCCGTCTTCGGATGCGCTCGCGCTCGTACGCATGCGCGCATCGCGTCGCAATGATACTGGTTGGCCTCGCAAGCTCTGCGCTCGAACAGACCACATCCCGCCGTCGCCCGCGGAATAGCGCGGCGGCATTAGATCCGAGCCTCCAGCCAGTTTCCCAGTCTCGAGGAGAAACAAACATATGTCAGAAGTGCTAGACCAATCACAGAGAGCCTTCGTAGAAGCGCCCGTCGGCAACATCAGACTGCTCGCCCCCGCCGGGTGCGGAAAGACCCGCAGCCTGCTGTATCGCTGCAAGCACCTAGCGAGCCTGACACCAGAGCGCAAAACACGATTCCTGATAGTAACATTCACCCGCGCCGCAAGAGACGAGCTTCATAAGCGTCTGACCGACGAACGGCAGTTCGCAAGCATCAGGTATTCGATAGAGCTATCGACGCTCAACGCTTGGGGTTGGCAGTCTTTCAAGAAAAGGGGAGACAAGCTCATCGAAGGTAAAGGAATCTTCGGGCTGATGAAATTCAGACTGAAGGAAGTATGGCAGAAATACGATAATATCGAAAAGGCACTCAAAAATAACTCTGTCGCAGTACCTATGATGACAGTAGTAGATGCGTTCAAGGCGATGGGATTCGATCATATACGGCATTCGAACTTCGAAGCATTCTCGGATCATGTGGATGAGCTTTGCCGACAGCAGCTGGGATGGTGGGTTTGGCAGGAGTTCGATCAACTCGAAGAATCTAAAGTCCTAGAGGCTAAGTTAACTCAGGATTTTCTCAGAAGCAACACACATGTTTCGACGAGAGACAAGTGTATTGTTTACGATGCTTTCTTCGGATTTTGGCGAGACGCGTCGGAGTACATGATCGACAAGCGCCTTTTCACATTCGAAGACCAGAAATATGTAGCTTATCTAAACGAAAGAGAGAAACTGGAAAAACAGGTCATTCCTTCTGATGTTGGACACTACGATCATATCTTGGTGGACGAATTCCAAGACATCAATCCACTCGAATTAACGCTCATAAAGACCATCGCCAAGCGTCACGATGCTACGATAACCATAGCGGGCGATGACGATCAGGCTATATTCGAGTGGAAAGGAACGACACCAGAATTCATACTCAATCCGAAAGATCACTTCGGTGCGTCCTTTCAGACCCGTACACTTGGCATTAATTACCGTTCTCCATCGAATATAGTGGATCACTCGCAGAAGTTGATAAAGAACAATAAGACCCATATAAAAAAGAGTATAGTTTCCGCTGGTCTAGTGGAAGGTGCGAAAATCGAAATTCACGAAACGAGTGCATTGCCAGACCCATTGGAATATGTTCGTAGTTTGATTGCGGAGTCGATAGAACAGGGCATAAGTCCGAGCCTTGTAGGTATAATAGGGCGTAACCGGGCTCAGCTAATCCCATATCAAATTTACTTTGTAGAGAAAGAAATTCCTTTCTCCGCGCCAGATACGCTGAATATAATCTTGAGTCCTGAGTTCGAAAAGATTATAGATGTGTTGAAAATTAAGACAAAGGCCTATGACGATCAACCTACTGGTCAAATCGTAGATGAGATTAGAATACTATGCAATCTAGTCTATAGGACACCCTTGTCAAATGCTCAAAGGGAATCCATACTTGATCGTATGCGTGAATCCTCCCCTAGATCCCTAAATACGGCCATTGATATATTGGCTGAGTGCCATAAATGTGATACCCCGTGGAGGAAGGTTCACGTTATGGCTGAACGAATACGAAAAGTCGTCGATACAAATACTGTATCGGAGACCCTTAGATGTATGAGTGAATTCAGGGGACTCAAAGCCGACCCTAAAAAGTCTATCGATAAAATATTCTTTGTGGCTCCGCCGTTCCCACAGTTGGCAGAGTATGCCGAGAAATATGCCGACGACTACGATAAGTTCATAAATGCCATAGAACGCGCCAAGCAGAAGTTGGTCAAATTACCGCCGTTCGAGGATGTCGAGGCATCCAAAAAACTCTGGGAACATCCAGTACATATGATGACCTCGCACCGTGCAAAGGGTAAGGAATTCAATACGGTAGTACTGCTCGATGTATTGAAGGGCATACATCCAAATATCAAAGCGAAGACTGCTGCTGAGCTGGAAGCGGAACGGCGAGTATTCTATGTAGCATTCACGAGGGCAAAGAAGAGAGTCTCGATTCTTTGGAACCGCAGCCATCCTCAATGGCCGATTTCGCCCTATATCGAAGAGCTGGGGTTGTCTGAGTATGAGGATTGCCAACAACAACACCGATAAGCCAAGCGCAGCTTCATCGAAGAGCGGTCTCACTAGAATTAGCTTGCCCGCAAACGCTATCATCTCTGTCAGAAAGGCATTTATTGGCTGATCCTGGGCTGATCTGGCGGAGAGATAGCATTGAACGACTGTAAAATTGCCATTATTGGCGCGACGGGCGCGGTGGGTCAGGTCTTCATAGACATCATCGAGGAGCGTAACTTCCCTGCGAGCGATATACGCCTGTGCGCCTCCGAACGCTCGGTCGGCAAGCGTCTGAAGGTGCGCGGCGAGGAGCTAGAGGTGGAGCTGGCAACTGCCAAGCTACTAGGCGAAGTGGATTTCGCCTTCATCGCGGCGTCCACCGCCGTCAGCCGAGAACTCGCGCCGCTGGCCGCCGAGCGCGGAGCTGTCGCCATCGACGACAGCTCTGCCTTCCGAATGGAGCCGAATGTCCCGCTCGTCGTGCCGGAGGTGAATGGCGACGATCTCGACGATCATCACGGAATCGTCGCCATACCGAACTGCACCACTACGCCGCTGGTCATGGCGCTGAAACCCCTCCACGCGCAGAACGCAGTCAGGCGCGTCGTCGCCGCTACATATCAGTCCGTAACCGGGACCGGCGCGGCTGCGGCACAAGAACTCCGCGATCAGTCTCGCGCTGTGCTGGATGGCGAACCGGTCTCTACTGAGGTCTATCCGCATCGCATCGCCTTCAGCGTTCTGCCGCATGTGGAGCCGTTTTGGGACAACGGCTACACGAACGAAGAGATGAAGATGCAGAACGAGACTCGAAAGATACTGCACGCGCCGGATATCAAAGTCTCGGCGACTTGCGTGAGGGTTCCCGTCGTGGTCAGCCACAGCGAAGCCGTCAACATCGAATTCGACGCGCCAATCAACCCCGCGGAAGTCCGTGAGATACTCGCCGACGCGCCCGGTGTTCGGGTGCTGGACGAACCGAAGTCCAATGTGTATCCTATGCCAATCCAGGCCGAAGGGAGCGATGATGTGCTTGTGGGGCGTATTCGCTCCGATCTGGCGCTGGAGAACGGCATTGCGATGTGGCTCAGCTGCGACAACCTCCGAAAGGGAGCCGCTCTGAACTCCATCCAGATAGCCGAGGAGATGATGAATAGGGATCTGCTGTCCGGATTCCGCCACTAAACGGCGGATTGGCGATGGTCGAGATTCCTGCTACGACAGGAGGGTCGAAATGGCTGAAATCGGACGACTTCTGACAGCGATGGTGACGCCCTTCGATGACGCGGGCGAAATAGACTATGGCAAGGCTCGCAAGCTGGCGCGCGCGCTGCTGGACTCGGGCTCCGATGGCCTCGTCATCGGCGGAACTACGGGAGAATCGCCGTCTATGAGCGATGACGAGAAGGTTCGGCTGTTCGCCGAGGTCAAGGAGGAAGTCGGGGACGACGGCGCGGTTATCGCGGGGACGACGGACAATAACCACCGCAAGTCCATCGAGCTGTCGATAGAGGCGGAGAAGGTGGGCGCGGATGGCCTGTTGCTGACCGTTCCGGCGTACAACAAGCCGACTCAGGAGGGTCTGTACCATCACTTCAAGGCCATCGCCGAATCCACTGCCCTGCCCGGCATTCTGTACAATGTGCCGTCACGAACATCGCTGAACATGACGGACGATACTACGCTTCGGCTTGCGGAGATAGACAACATCGTTGGCGTGAAAGAGGCGTCGAGCGATCCGGTGCAGATAACGCGGATCATCGACGGCGCGCCCGACGGGTTCAAGGTCTGGTCTGGAAACGATGACGAGACATTCTCCATCATGTGTACTGGCGGCTACGGCATCGTAAGCGTCGCGGCGCACATCGTCGGACAGCAGATCAAGACGATGATGGGCATGATACTGGAGGGAGACATCGAGAGCGCGGCTGCCGAACATCGCCGTCTTCTGCCGCTGTTCAAGGCCATATTCTGGGTGACCAACCCAATCCCCATCAAATACGCCGTCAATCGCGCCGGCTTCGACATCGGCAGCCCCCGTCTCCCGCTCTGGGAGACAGGCAGCGACTTCGAGTCCAAGTTCGATCCGCTCATGGATAGATACGACATCGATCTGCCGGTGAACGGGAGCTAAAAAGAATACTAATAAACAGAAGCCGTAGTTTCGAGAGAAACATACGAGATTTCACCGAAACGGACGATACTCCGGAGTATCGTCCGTTTCTATTTCATCTTTCCCCCGTCCGTTGCCCGAGTGGACTGGGCGAAGCGCAATGGCTGAATAAAGAGGTTCTCTCAGCTGTCGCTAATAACTCGCCGTATCATAACGGTCTCGTCACGGTGTGGCCCGGTGGAGATGAGATCCACCGGGCATCCGATGAGCTCTTGGATGCGATCCACATAGTTACGCGCGGCTTCTGGCAGGTCTTCCAGCTTGCGGACGCTGGCGGTGGGGCTGTCCCATCCGGGCATCTCCTCGAATACAGGGCGCGCCTTTCCCAGCGCGGCGACACCTCCGGGGAAGTCGTCTGTCTTCTCCCCATCCTCCATTATGTAATGTGTGCATATGCGGACGCTGTCGAAGCCGTCCAGCACATCGAGTCGCGTCAGGACGGCAGAGGTATATCCGTTTATCAGCGCGCTGTACTTGGCCGCCACCGCATCGAACCACCCTACGCGGCGCGGGCGCCCGGTGGTAGTCCCGAACTCCTGCGCCAGCTCGCGTATCGTCTCGCCCGTACTGTCGCTCAGCTCTGTTGGCAGCGGACCGGTGCCGACTCTGGTCGTGTATGCCTTGAACACGCCGGCGATGCCCTCTATATGAGTAGGGCTGACGCCTAACCCGACGGACGCTCCGCCGATGGTGGGGTTGGATGAGGTTACGAAGGGATAGGTGCCGTGATCGAGGTCTAGCAGAACCCCCTGCGCCCCCTCCATGAGGATGTTTTTTCCAGCGGCGAGCGCCTGATTCACGATCTTTTCTGCGGGGCCGATGTGCGGCGACATGCGCTCGGCCCACTGTTTGCACTTGTCGAATACTTCGTCGAAAGACAGCGCGTCTCCGCCGTAAACCTTGGTGATGATGGCGTTGGTATATTCGAGGATGTTTTCCAGACGCGGTATAAGGGCCTCTATGTCGAGCAAGTCAGCTGCTCTGATGCCTGTACGCGCGGCCTTGTCAGCGTATGCGGGGCCGATGCCTTTGCCCGTCGTCCCGATTCGGGAGGCTCCTCTGGCCTTCTCCGAAAGTTCGTCGAGGATGACATGATAGGGCATTATCAGGTGCGCCCGTTCGCTAACCACGATGCGTCCGGACACATCGATGCCTCGATCTTTCAGCTCGTCTATCTCGTCGAGAAGTACATCCGGATCGACCACGACTCCGTTGCCGATGATATTTAGCGCTTCGGGCCAAAACACGCCGCAGGGAATCAGATGAAAGCTGAACTTGCCGTCGTCGTTGACGACGGTATGGCCGGCGTTATTGCCCCCTGCGAATCGGGCTACGATGTGTGCATCCTTAGCCAGAAAATCGATTATCTTACCCTTGCCTTCATCACCCCATTGTGCGCCCAATACTGCATAGGCAGGCATCGAATTACCCCTGTCTGGAAAACCGTTTAGATTTCAGGCGTAGCGCGCCACTATATGCGACTGAATTCAGCGGGAAAAATAGGTCGCGAAGCAGTTTCACGCACACCATCTGCCATTATACCAGAAGTGCTGCCGAGTAGAATAGTCTGGGATGCCGCAGACACCTATGCGCTTCGCCATTCATGCCGAAAGCGCGTGTATCTTGCTCTTTTTCGTACTGGCCTACTGTGCGAGGACTTCGCGCTCTACCCCGCTCAACGCGCGGTCTATGCCTGCGATTATCTCGTCGATTTCGTCCTGCGTTACGCACAGCGGCGGACAGACGGACATGCGCTCGTTACTGGCGCGGAGGAAGAGCCGTTCGGACTGGAATGCCTCCTCCAGCCGTTTGGCCAGCTGAACTTCTTGGGAGAAGCGTGTACGGGTATCGCGGTCGGCGACGAAATCGACGCCGGTGAGCAGGCCGAGTCCGCGAACCTCGCCGATTATCGGATGGTCTTCTGCCAGCGCGGTCAGCTGCCCCAGCAGGTAAGCGCCCATATCGTGCGAGTTTTCGACCATGCGCTCGGATTCGATTATCTCGATGTTCTTCAGCGCGACAGCCGCGGTAACCGGATGTCCTCCGAATGTGAGAGCCTGTCTGAAGATGTTGTCCGCGCCTGCGAACACATCTGCGACCTCCGGCGTAACGATGGCGTTGGCGAGTGGAACATAGCTCGAAGTGATGCCCTTGGCCATCGTCAGTATGTCCGGTGTAACGCCCCAATGTTCCATTGCGAACATCGTTCCAGTGCGACCGAACCCGGTAATCACCTCGTCTGCGATGAGTAGAACGCCGTGTCTGTCGCATATCTGTCTAAGCATCGGCCAGTATTCGTCGGAGGGGACTGCCGCGCCCATCGACGCTGAGACCGGCTCTGCTATTACCGCGGCGACGCTGGAGGCGCCGTGGAACCGTATGAGGTCGTCGATTGCCTGCGCGCATCTGATGGCGCATTCGGAGTCTGTCTCACCCGGTATGGGCGATCCGAATGAGTACGGCATCGGCGCATAGACCATACCGGGATATGCCGGTTCGTAGTCTTCTCTGCCGCCGCTGCCGCCCAGCCATGTGGTTATGCCCAGCGCGCCGTGATAAGACCCGACGCGGCTGATTATCTTGTATCTTCCCGATTCGCCGCGCCGCTTGTGATATGCGCGCGCTATCTTGATGGCGGTTTCGTTCGCCTCTGAGCCACCGGTGACGGGCCATGAGCGTTCGAGATCGCCGGGTGTTATCTCCGCGATTTTGGACGCCAAGTTCACCAGCGGCTCCGTCGCCGAACCTTGCGGGAAATAGACCAGACGCGACATCTGCTCGCGCATAGCGTCGGCCAGCTCGGTCCGTCCGTAGCCGATATTGACGCAGACATAACCGCCGTTTACATCTATCCAGCTTTGTCCGTCCGAATCGGTAACGCGGATGCCGCGCCCCTCCGTAACCATCGTTGGGCCGCCCGACTCTGCAGATGCAACCCAGCTGCGGTTGTGCATCCATAGATGATCTAGCGCGGCCTGCTTCGCATCCGATGTCTTTGCAACCGTGTCCGTAATTGCGTCAGGCATATCGACCCATCCCAACCTCGCCCTCGAACTCCCAGAGGCTGATGTCCAAGGCGTGTACTATCTCATCGACTTCCGATTCGGTTATGCACAGTGGCGGACCAATGTGAATTACAGGGCCGGCCATGCGGAGTATTAGGCCGTTGTTCTTGAATCTCTCGTTCAGCCTGTCTGCCACTCTGTCTTCAGGCGTGAACTGCTCCCATGTGTCTCGGTCGCGTACCAGATCTATGCCCATTATCAGGCCGAGTCCGCGAACATCGCCCATGGATGGATGGTCGCCCATCATTCCTTCCAGCTGCTCTTTGAAGTATGCGCCGACTTGCGCGGAGTTCTGCACCATGCGCTCGGACTCGATTATCTCGATGTTCTTCAGTGAAGCGGCTGCGGACACCGGATGCCCGCTGGATGTGAGGACATGTCTTAGATAGTCCTCTTCGCCAGCGAATACACCCGCAACTTCTTCGGAGGCTATGGCGGCTGCCATTGGCAGATACGAGCTTACGATTCCCTTGGCTATGGTCATGATGTCGGGTTCGATGTTCCAATGTTCGACGGCAAACATTTTGCCGGTGCGTCCGAAGCCGTTGATCACCTCATCGGCGATTAGCAGAACGCCATAGCGGTCGCATATATCGCGCATCATCGGCCAGTACTCATCGCCGGGGACGACCGCGCCGAGCGGTATAGCCACCGGCTCGCCGATGACTGCGGCGACGGTCTCTGGCCCCTCGAACTCGATCAGCTCCTCCACCGCCCGCGCGCATCTGATCGCGCATTCGGATGGCGACTCGACGCCAGCCGCCGAGCGCATTGGCAGCGGCGGTGGCGCATAGACCATACCGGGATAGGCTGGTTCGTAATCGTCTCGCTGGGTATCCGGCGAGCCACCGAGCCACAGAACGCCGCCCGTAGTGCCGTGGTAGGATCCGATTCGGCTGATAATTTTGTATCTGCGCGAGTCGCCGCGTCGCTTGTGATATGCGCGCGCTATCTTGATTGCCGTCTCGTTAGCCTCGGAGCCGCCTGATACAGGAAATGTACGAGAGAGCGTGCCGGGAGTAATCTCAGCCAGCTTTTTCGCCAGCAGAGCCGTGGGTTCTGTAACTGCGCCGTTGGGAAAATACGATATGCGGCTCATCTGCTCGTAGGCGGCGTCGGCTATCTCCTGCCTACCGTATCCCACATTGACGGAGTTGTAGCCGCCGTTTACATCGATCCAGCTGTTGCCGTTGGCGTCGATGATCCGAACACCCTCGCCTCGGACGGCGATCATCGGATCGCCCTCTTCCGCTAGCTGAACCCAATCACGGTTGTGCATCCAAAGATATCGTACTAGCTTTTCTCTCAGGTCACCCGTGTCCGCAAGTTCGGCCATTGCGCCTCTCCCCCACCTTGCTATTCGCAGTAATAGTGCGCGATCAGTGTAAGTCAGTGTATATGCCAGTGCGTATGCGGGCAAGCAGTGGGAGATGGCTGTTATAATTGCGGATGATCCCCTACACACTGCTTGTATATTTCTGTACACCGGACGAAGGTCAGCGCATGAGATTCGGCTCTTTCATCTTTCCAGTCAGCCATAGATCAGAGAACGACAGCTCCGTCATAAACTCCACGCTGGAGGAGATCGAGCTGCAAGACAGGCTCGGCTTTTCCGCCGCGTGGCTGACTGAACATCATTTCGATGGCGCGTGCGCTTATGCGGATCCTGTCGTGTTCGGCGCGGCAGTGGCGGCGCGAACGACGCGCATCGCGATAGGCTTTGCAGTCGTCGAGATGGCGTTTCATCATCCTGTACGGCTCGCCGCTCAGATCGCGCTGTTGGATAATCTCAGCCGAGGGCGGATGATCGTCGGCACTGGGCGAGGCTCCGCGTTCAACACATACGAATACATCGGGTTCGGCGTCTCGATGGACGAGGGCGCCGAAAGACTGGAAGAGGCCGAGTCGCTGATGGTAAAGGCGTGGACTTCGGAATCCGTTCGACACGAAGGACGATTTTGGAATGTCTCGTTTCCCGCTCTTAGGCCACGCCCTTATCAGATGCCGCATCCGCCGATGGTGCGCGCCTGCATCAGCGAGGCATCGACGCGGGCAATGGCGCGAATCGGACGCCCCGTTCTGCTAGGTGTGCAGGAAGCCGTCGAGATAAGCGCGCGGCTGAAAGGATACCGTAGAGAGATGTCCGACGCGGGATTTTCGGAGTCGGCGGTCGATGCGGCTGTAGATGCTTGCTGGTTCTCAAAAAATGTCTTCGTTGCCGAAACATACCAGCAGGCGCGCGAACTGTGCGAACCCGGCTTCCTACGCGAACGCAAGCACTTTCGCAGTGCGCGCGAACTTTACAACCCGGAGGGATTCCCGCAGCTGGATACGACGAAGCCGCTGCCGTCCGGCGAAGATTTCGAGAAGGCGTGCATCGTCGGAACCCCGAACCAAGTCGCAGAGCAGATCGCTCAGCTCAGAGATATGGGCGTCCGAAACCTGATGATGAAGCTCAACATTGGCGAGATGGACACGAACGCCGTCAGGAAGTCCATCGAGCTGTTCGGCACACAGGTTATGCCAAAGTTCGCAGGCAATTGACCTCAGCTGATTCGAGACTGGCGGCAGGCCTGTGACGATACCGCCTGCCGCTGTCGTCTGCTTTCTCTCTTGCGCTCGAACCGGTGAAGTCAGGGATGGATGAAGGCGGGACGGAAGCGGCGATCAGCGCAAGTTGGCCCCCGTCCTCTCCGATCTCGGTTGTCAGGACAGCAGAGCTTCCGCGATGCTTTCGAGCTGCGACATGGTTTCCGGTTCGTTAGCGGTTTCGACGCGGATCATCACTCGGTCTGCGCCGGCGTCGAGCAGCTCCGAGACTAGCGCTTGGTCGGAAGGCTGGCCGAACACCGATATAGATATGGAAGCTGGATCGCGGTCTGCTGCGTTTGCCAGCTCGTTCAGAGTCTGGCGGCCTGCTTCGATATGCTCCGGAGTCACGCGGTTAGGCATCCAGCCGTCGCCCCATTCTACGACGCGGCTGAACACATTTCGCGCCATTCCGCCCAGATATACCGGCGGATGCGGGCGCTGAACCGATCTTGGGAACGAATACACTGGAGGAAAATCGTAATAGCTGCCGTGATATTCGCTTTCTACTTGCGTCCAGAGCGACTTCATAGCGAGAATCGCTTCCCTCGTCTGTGTCCAGCGGCGCGGAAAGTCTCCTCCCATTATCTCGGTCTCCTCGCGCAGCCAGCCAGCGCCGATGCCGAACAGGAATCGCCCACCGGAGTACATATCGAGAGTGGCGACCTCCTTTGCCAGCAGCAGCGGGTTGCGTTCTGGAACTAGACAAATCCCCGTGCCGAGCTTGATCGTCTCTGTAACCGCCGATGCTCGCGCGAGCGCGACGAACGGATCTACGATGTCCGCATACACCTTCGGTATCACCCCGTCGGGCGAGCCGGGCCACGGACTGGAAGTGGTAACAGGGATTATCGGATGTTCCGGTACCCAGAGCGACTCGAATCCCATCTCCTCCGCCCTGCGCGCCAGAACTGCGATGTCCACCGAATAGTCAGTCGGAAATGTGGATATACCGATGTTCATGTTACAGTCTCCTCAGTCATGTATCTCGTGCAAGTTCATGTATCGAGAGCTATTATACGCGCTATAGAGAGGAGCTGTCAGAGAGCATATCTAAGCGTACTGCTTCGCCCCATAGTGTTTGACACCGACTGATACGATTCGATATGCTCGGAAAGGGTTGTATGCTAGGTGGCAACGTAGCTCAGAGGTTAGAGCGGGCGCTTCATAAGCGCTAGGTCACAGGTTCGATCCCTGTCGTTGCCACTCTGGTAGCGGCCCGGATCGGAGTACGGTTTATGGAGCGGCGCATCTCGATGAGCTGAGCGGTACAGCCGGGGCGATTAGCTCAGTGGTTAGAGCGCTCGCCTCACACGCGAGAGGTCCGAGGTTCAAATCCTCGATCGCCCACCACAGCCCCCGCGCCTATACCGTAGATCGTATATCGGAAGTATGTTTTACAGTGCCGAAGTGGCGGAACGGTAGACGCGCTACGTTCAGGACGTAGTATCCTTACGGGTGTGTGGGTTCGACTCCCTCCTTCGGCACCATTCCTTCCCCGTATAAAGGGGAGTGGACATATCGCGCGCTTGTAGCTCAGTTGGATAGAGCGCAGCCCTGCGGAGGCTGAGGCCGTGGGTTCGAGTCCCGCCAAGCGCGCTCCCTTTTCGGTGCATTCGGTTTATGTGGGCGGTTAGCTCAGCTGGTTAGAGCGTCTGTCTTACACACAGAAGGTCAGAGGTTCGAGTCCTCTATCGCCCACCACCTCACGCCGAATGCCGATGCCTTCGCTCGGAGGCTAGATCATATGCCGCAAATAAGTCGTTAGTTCACATCTTCAAAGAAAATCGTGTCTCGCATAATTCTCCCCACTGCGTGGTTCATAGGGCGAGGGCCGATGAATATATGGACTTGCCTGTTATCAGTGCTGGCGGCGATACTACTGTCATCATGTGACGATATATCTCTATCGGCGGTGGCTACTCGGACTCCAACCGCGATGCCGACAGCTTCTCCCACGCCGCAACCTCAGCCGACTTTGCTCGATACGCCGACCCCCACTGTCCAGCCATCGCAGCCTACTCGGACTCCAATCCCGATGCCGACAGTATCCCCTACTCCGCAACTTCAGCCGACTTCGCTCGATACACCGACTCCCACTGTCCAGCCATCGCAGCCTACTCGAACTCCAACCGCGATGCCGACAGCATCTCCTACGCCGCAACCCCAGCCGACTTCGGTCGATACGCCGACGCCGACTGTCCAGCCGTCGCAGCCTACTCGGACTCCAACTCCGATGCCGACAGCTTCCTCTACTCCGTCGCTCTCTCCGACACGGAATGTCTCTTTCTCTATCAGAGATTTCGTGAACGGCGCTTGGCTGAAACGAAAAGATCCCCAGCTGGCCTCTTCGATCGAAGAACTGGGGTGGGTACGAGACGGCATCCACGAGATAGAGTCGGCGGCGATTCAGGAAATACTCTACATCGCAGTGATGAGCCGTCCCATGGCTTCGTTCATAGTCTCGTTGGACTGGGTGAAAGATGGTATAGACCCCCAAGAAGGCAGGGCGATCGGTCGGATGAACAACATAGGTGACGGCGGAGTAGCATCATCCGTGGTCGCATTGGGCTGGGTAGTGGATGGCATAGACGGCGATACAGAGATCGAGGTGATCGAAAACCTTTCATATATGGCGAATAGAGAGCCGGGGGCTGCGCTGCGTATCGTGGGTATGCCATTCATGGAAGCCATCGAGCCTCCCGATGTATCGGCTGTCGCATCGCTGAGTAAGCTTGCCGCATTCGCCCCGGATATTTTCGATGTTGTGATGTCTCATCCCGCGCTGGAAGACGGTATATCGAACGAGCTAGCGCCGATTGTCGCCACACTGCGAGGGACATCGAAAACGAACCCCGATCTCATTGATGTCCTACTCGATCCCGAAAGAGTAAGTTTGGAGAGGCGCGACATCACCTTGCCGCTGTCGGGCGATGTCGTTCTCGTCATCATACGCACGAGGCCGGGGGCGGCGCGCTCTATGGATTTGCTAGAGAACTCGGTACGCCGCGCTGAAGAGTATATGGGCTCGCCTCTGCCGACCAAGTATGTTGGGCTGCTTTACGAAAACGCAGTCTCGGGTTCCTCTGCGGGAACGAACTTCGGCACCCATATTGCATTACTCCCCAAATACGACATTGACGATGGCAGCAGTGAGGCGGAGTTTGCTCCTAACACCATAGCTCATGAAGTGTCGCACTACTATTGGGGCGGCAACCAAGACTGGGTGGACGAAGGCGCGGCTAACTTTATGGAGGCAATTATCGAAGAGTCGAGAACCGGGCGGACAGCAGGGGTAACCCACTCTCCTTGCGCCCATGCTGGAAGTATCGCCGAACTGGAGAGTCTCGACATATCCAAAGAGGATTTAGCATTCGGATGCAACTATTCGCTAGGAGAGCGGCTGTTCTTCGATATGTATCGCGCATTAGGCGATGAAATGTTCCAAGAGGGATTTCGTGATCTGTATGCAGCGTCGGAAGTAGAGGACGACAAGGGCAGAGATACTTCTGTGGACATCGAGAATATCAGGGAATCGTTTCACACCCGCGCTCGCGCAGACGCAGCCGTCGTAATAGACCGCTGGTACGATGGAACCGAACCCTACGACCTTTCCCACATCGACACCGCTCCAGTCGATCCTAGCCTGCCTGTCATCGGAGGCCGTATCGACATGGCGTATATCGTAACGATCAAGAAAGGGCCTGCTGTAACCAGCTTTTCCGCTCAGGATGTGGATGGTTGGGTTTACCTAACTGCGAAGTACTCGTATGAGGTGTCAGGCGGCCCGTACGAAGTTCCACTGGAGATCGTGGAGTACTATGAGGACGGTTTCGAGTTCAGGCGTCGCAGCAAGAGTATAACCGCAGAGGACGGTTTCATCGGCGGGACGCTCTGGTTTAGTGTGGGCGCGTCGCCATCGCAAAAGTGGGCGCCCGGACGCTATGTCGTATTGGTATATTCTGGCCAGCGCAAAGTGATAGAGGTGATGTACGAGGTCAGACCCTGACCGGAATCGTCTGCGTGTATTCCGAGACAGCGCGCCTAGCGCTTTCGTATGCGTTGCCGAGTGCCGATATCGTTTAGCGCGCCGTCGCGACTGTCGTGTCCCTGTATATATCCAGTTTCGGCATACTTGGTTTATGGGATCGTATAGTATATGGATATCTTTGACAGCGGCTCGGAGCGCTGCCTGTTCTAGACACCCGAAAAGGTACGGGCGTACTTGGCAGAAGAGGCAAAAAGGAAGATGCCGTGGGGACGCTGAGGCTGGGTTATACAAGGCACGCGATTCACGTAGATGAACGCAAGATACTTGTAGAGTGGGTCGAAAGGGTGGTGGACGCGCCAGCGTTGCGCACGCCCGATACGCCCGATACGAATGATCCAGAGGTGGAGCGATTCTTCCGTCGTATTCCGGAACACGGTGATCGTGTACTGCGCGTAGCCGTGAACACCCGTGTTGCTCCGTGGCGAGTGTATTCTTCGATCGCGCTATGAAAGGGGAGCTATGAAATTGAAAGTGGATGAAGAGGCCGACGCCCTTTATTTGCGCCTGGACGACTCCACCATAGTCGAATCCGAGGAGGTCTCACCGGGAGTAGTGCTCGACTACAACGAATCGAACGAGGTGGTGGGCGTAGAGGTACTCTACCTCTCGAATCGGTCCTCCAAGCTCAACCTTTCCGCCCTGCAATTCGAGACAGCTTGATCACTGGCTGGAAATACCGGGCGGAAAATAAGGTTCTTGCGAAGAAGGATGCGATTTCCCCGTGAGAGATGGGGCGCCGGGGCAACCAGTGTCTCCGCGACGATCCGCTAACCACTCTCTTCTGTTCCAACCGCTGCCCCCGAGCTCTTATCCTCGAGACGCTCTGGTTTAGCGCGGGCGCGTCGCCATCGCAAAAGTGGGCGCCCGGACGCTATGTCGTATTGGTATATTCTAGCCAGCGCAAAGTGATAGAGGTGAGGTACTATGTCACGCCCTAACCAGCGTTGCATCGATACCATCGCCGTCGCGATCGCAATAGGACGAATTAAATTTACACTGTATCGGATGCGCGATAAACGCTATGGTAAACTCATAAAAGCAGGCGTTAGAGCGTGCCGAGAGTGCTCGAGACGAAAGCTAAACCGAACTATGGCAAATGGCAGCAAGCTGCCTATGGTGACTAGTTATGCCCTCAGATAACTCCATCAACGATTTACTGTTTACAGCGATTTCCCATAACGATGCGAGAGTTGCTTGCCGCCGGCGCGGACACTGAGGCAAGAGACGAATATGGTGATACGCCTCTCCATATTGCTGTGGCATGGGATTTCCTCCACGAAATAGTTCGAGTACTGCTTGCTGCCGGCGCGGCCATCAATGCAAAAAACAAAAATGGTGATACGCCTCTCCATATTGCTGTGGCATGGGATTTCCTCCACGAAATATTTCTAGAACTGCTCGCTGCCTGTGCGGACACCAACGCAAGAAACAAAAATGGCGCTACGCCCCTGCATTATGCGGTATGGTATGTTAATTGCGAAATGTTTCAGGAGCTACTCGATGCCGGCGCGGACATCAACGCACGAGATAGATATGGTGCTACGCCCCTGCATTATGCGCGTGGTGAATTTTACGACGATGACGATCTAGCAGAACCGCGAAGGCTACTCACTGCCGAAGTGGTTCAAGATCTGCTCGCCGTCGACCCGAAACCGAATATCAATGCAAGAGATAAAAGTGGTGCTACGCCTCTACATTACGCCGCTGATTCTGGTCATGAAGAGATGGCGCAACAGCTGATCGATGCGGGCGCGGACATCAATGCAAGAGATAAAAATGGCGCTACACCCTTACATTATGCTGTTGATTCTGGTCACGAAGAAATGGCGCGGCAGCTAATTGCTTTGGGCGCGTATATTAGAGTAAAGGATAAAAATGACGATATGCGTATGCATATTGCCGCTGAATATGACCACGAAGAGATGATGCGGCAGCTGACTGCTTGGGGTGCGGACATCAATGCAAGAGATAAAAATGGCCATACTCCCCTGGGAGTGGCTGTTTTCCTTAACAGCCTAGAATTATTGAGAGAGCTGCTCGCCGCCGGTGCGGACATCAACGCAAGAGATAAAAATAGCCATACTCCCCTTCATATTGCGGCTAAAATTGGCTATGAAGATACGGCGCGACAGCTAATCGATTCGGGCGCGAGAATCAACACAAGAGATGAGAATGGCAATACACCCCTACATACTGCGGTATGGAATGACGAGCACGAAGTGGTTCGAGAGCTGCTTGCCACTGGCGCGAACATCAACGCAAGAGATAAGAAAGGCAATGTGCCTCTGCACACTGCGGTACGACACGGCTACCATGAAATAGTTTGCGAGTTGCTTAAAGCTGACGCGGACATTGACGCAAAAGCAGAAGATGAAGGTGGCAATACACCCCTGCATATTGCGGCCAAAATTGGCTACGAAAAAATGGCGAGGCAGCTAATCGATTCGGGTGCGGACATCGACGCAAGAGATGAGAATGGCAATACACCCCTACATACTGCGGTATGGAATGACGAGCACGAAGTGGTTCGAGAGCTGCTCAAAGCCGGCGCGGACATCAATGCAGAGGGTGAGTATGGCAATACCCCCCTGCATATTGCCGTACGGAATGACTGGTACGAAGTAGTTCGATGGCTGCTTGAAGCTGGCGCGGACATCAATGCAGAGGGTGAGTATGGTACCCCCCTGCATATTGCGGTACGGAATAACCGTCCAGAAATGGTTCGAGAGCTGCTCAAAGCCGGCGCGGACATCAATGCAGAGAGTGAGTATGGCAATACCCCCCTGCATATTGCGGTACGGAATAACCGTCCAGAAATGGTTCGAGAGCTGCTCAAAGCCGGCGCGGACATCAATGCAGAGAGTGAGTATGGCAATACCCCCCTGCATATTGCGGTACGGAATGACCGGTACGAAGTAGTTCGATGGCTGCTTGAAGCTGGCGCGGACATCAACGCAATGGATTATGAGTATGGCAATACCCCCCTGCATATTGCGGTAGGGAATAACCGTCCAGAAATGGTTCGAGAGCTGCTCACTGCTGGCGCGAATATCAATGCAAGAGATGAGTATGGCAATACGCCTCTGCACGATGCCGCTCAATTTGGCCACGAGGAAATAGTACGGCAGCTAGTTGACTGGGGCGCGGACATTAACGCCAGGGATAAGGATAATCATACACCCTTGCATAAAGCCCACAAAGAAATGATACGACAGCTAATCGATTCGGGCGCATATAACGACGCAATCAATGAGACTGGCGTTACCCTTCTGCATTATGTCGCTGTATTTGGTCACAAAGAAATGGTGCGCCAGCTAATTGATTTAGGCGCGGGCATCAACGCAAGGGGCAAAAATGGCGGTACGCCGCTGCATTATGCCACAAAACATGGTCGCAAAGAAATGATGCGCCAGCTAATTGATTTGGGCGCAGACCCTAACGCAAAGGATGCGGATGGCAATACACCACTGGATATGGCAAATCTCTAGGCATATTCTCCAAAGTCTGCGCGGATCCCGGGAAGGCGCCGAATGCCGCCCTGCGCCTACCGCACCGGCGCTCCCGCCGTGTATATGTCCAGCGCTGATGCCACGAGCGAGATGTCCGGCGCGCACGCGACGGTCTCGTCCTTGCCGTCGTAGTCGAACCGGTTCAGCACATGGCGTATGGCGTTGATGCGGGCGCGCTTCTTGTCGTCGGACTTGATTATCGTCCACGGCGCGATGTCGGTGTGAGTCAGCAAGAACATCGCCTCCTTCGCCTCCGTGTACTCCTCCCACTTGTCCCGAGATAGCATATCGACCTGACTTATCTTCCATTGCTTGAGCGGGTCGTTCATGCGAGATTCGAACCGTCTGAGCTGCTCCTTGCGGCTGACGGAGAAGTACAGCTTGAACAGCTCGATGCCGCTATCGACTATCATTCTTTCCAGCGCAGGTGTCTGCTGTATGAACTGCCTGTATTCACGCTCTTTTGAGAATCCCATGACCCTCTCCACTCCCGCGCGGTTGTACCATGATCTGTCGAACAGAACTATCTCGCCGCGTGTCGGGAAATGTTGTATGTATCGCTGAAAATACCACTGCCCTCTTTCGACTTCCGAGGGTTTGTCCAGCGCGATCACTCTGGCGGTGCGGGGATTCCAGTGTTCCATGAAACGGCGTATCGTGCCTCCCTTGCCCGCGGCGTCGCGTCCCTCGAACAGAATTATTACACGCTCCCCCACATCCTTTATCCAGTTCTGCAGTTTTACCAACTCGGTCTGCAGAGCGAGCATCTGAGAATTGTACTCCTGATTCCTCATCCGACGGGCGTATGGATACAGATTTTCTCTGAAGTATCTGATCCGGTTTTCCGCCCCGATGTGAGCGGGGTCTTCGATCGGGATGGCGTCTGGAATGGACGGCTCCGACTGCGCGCTCGGTTGCTCACCCATACCATTCTGGAGGAAGTCCGTGTCGCGGTCTTTGCCGGTCAGTTGCTGCTCAATCATGTTCTGTCCTGTCCTACCCCCTCTTAGCTTTTACGCAGTATCAGTACTATCAGTACATGGAGTATAGTATGACGGATCGAGCAAAGTGGCAACCTATCTGTTAGGTTATCCTGTAAGTACCGTTCTATCGCCTCTGTGGAGATTCGTCAGCGTTCGTTATCCCCAATTCATCGCTGCTCTTCTGTGAAACTGGTAATTCATCGTCGTCAGGAACGATATAGTGCGTGATCGGAGTGTACGGACGCATAGTTCGATACTTCACCATATGAACCCTCTCAAAACCTACCGAGCCGTTCGTATGAGCGTCGGAAGTCTAACGCCTGACCCGACGACACGCCAGCTGCGATGAAAAGGCCGCGTATTCGCATATACAAGGGTTGGTTGGTGGTATCCGCGCCGTTCTTGGGGGCCGCGCTCGCCACCGGCGCCGGGCAGTACGCCTTCGGCATGTTCATCGAGCCGCTGGAACAGACTTTCGGATGGAGCCGCTCTCAGATCACAGCTTCCCTGTCGTTCACCGCCGTTGGCGCGTTGATCGCGCCATTCCTTGGACGGATTATGGACAGATACGGCGCCAAGCGCATCATGGCCGTATCCCTCGTTCTGATCGCTCTGAGCTACCTGCTTCGCCCGATGATGACAGAGCTTTGGCACTGGTACGCGCTCAGCCTATTTCAGTATGCAGGCTACACGGGCGCATCCATGCTGTCGGGCGGCAAGCTGGTGGGCATGTGGTTTCATCGCAGGCGCGGGCGCGCCATGGGTATAACGGCGATGGGCAACAACTTTGGCGGTTTGGTCATACCGCCGATGCTGGGGTTTCTACTGCCGCTCGTGGCGTGGGAGGGGGCGTATGTTTCGCTTGGGATCCTCTCGATCGCGCTCGTGGCGTATGTTTTGGTGGTTGTGCGTGATTTCCCTACTCGCGCGGATCTGGGCGCCGAGTTGGGCGCTGATAATACCGATAACATAGAGAGCTCCCCTCGGCTGAGCGGTACGAGGATCGCAAGCGGCTGGACGCTTGGCGAAGCGCTTCGTTCCCGCTCGTTTTACGCCATAGCCACCGCTGTCATGCTGGGAACTTTCACATATGCTGCCATATTGCCGCAAATAATCACGCACCTGACAGGACAGGGAGCTTCCATAGCCGTCGCCACCACCGTACTAAGCGTCTTCGCAGTCTGCGGGATGATCGGCAAATCCGTAATGGGCTTCTTGGCGGAACGGATAACATCGCGCTATGCACTGATGATCAACTTCTGCGGCCAGGCTATATTTCTTGTTCTGCTGATCTGGGCTGACGATCCGATAATCATGTGGACGGCTACACCGCTGTTCGGATTCTTCAACGGCGCGTTCGGCGCTCTCTTTCAGCTAGTCGTGCAGGACGCATTTGGAGTCCGGCACTTCGGCGCGATAATGGGGCTGATCAATATGCTGACAGTCGTATCATTCGGGACGGGGCCGATTTTAGCGGGGGTATCCTATGATGCGACGGGTAGCTATACCTTCGTGTTCGTAGCAGTTTCGCTGATGTTCATCGTCGCTGCGCTTGCGCTCACGCTTGCGCGCGCCGAAGACAATAAGCATACAGCCGGCGGAGGCTGAGAACGCGCTCCGTCGGCTAGAGTCCGTTTCGAGAGCGTGTCTGCTCTGCGCGGCGCATGTTTCCTTCGATGTTATTGCTGCTCTCCGGGAGATGCCCGTTCGCAGCCGTGGGCGTCTGCTGCATCTCAGACGCGCCATCCGGACGCAGGTCGGACGCCTGTTTTACGATGGCCGCGCCGTATAGGAAGATCATCCCCGTAACATGTGACCAGATGAGCAGTATTATCGCCGAATAGAACGCGCCGTATATTAGATCCCGGTAGCTGGCGACAGATATATACCAGAAGAAGGCGTGCTTGGCTAATTCGAATAGAATGACCGTTATCAGTCCGCCGAAGGTCGCGTTGGCCCAAGATACATGCTGGCTGGGCAGAAAACGATATACGATCACGAACACCAACCCTGAAAACAGAAACTGCACCACGCCCGATGACAGGCTCAGCATCAGTTTCGCAGGAGTGTCCATCGCAGGTAGAACACCTGCTAGACTAAGTACTATCTGAATCGTTGCAGTCATGCTAACCGACAGCAGGAAAAGCATCATCGTCACGGCCGCTATGGCGATGGTTGCAAGCGTCATATTCAGCATTTTCTTGGGCGGGGTGTCGAACACCCTGTTTATGCCCCGATTGGCTGCCATGAACAGCGCGATAGTTCCGATCAATATGGTGCATATGACCGTCAAAATTGTTATCAGACGCGCGTTTAGCAGATGGTCTATTACCTCGTTGATAAACTCGCTCGAACTTGGAAGGTAACGGACGATGATGATGTTAGTTATCGCTTCGCGTATCGTTCCAGGGTCGATGAAGATCGAGAGCCCGAGTATGATGAGCGCTATGAGGGGGAGCAGCGCAAGCAGCATGTAGTATGCGAGAGCTGCGCTGAGGTCTAGTGCGTTTATTTGCACCAGCATGCGAATTGCGCGCCACAGCGCGACACCGCGCCATCCTTGCGGATTCGTTCGCAGAGAGTCTAAGACCTCTTTTAGCGGGACGGATATCGATCTGCGTATCCTCTTCATTCGCCCGATTTTGGCAGAGCGTTCACTGTGGGCAGAAACGACTGACCGAACCTCCTCACCCGTCTTGGAGTCGATCTGGCGCGCCGCGTCTATGCAGCCTTCTGACGCTCCGGCTATTGGGTCTGTGGAGTCGATGCCATATGAATGAGATGCTTTGACCACCTCGTCTATGATGAGCCGCGCAACATATGTCGGGGAGTAGCCTTGTCTCGCGCCGCTAGTGACCAGCGAGCTTGCAGTGTTACGAGTCGCCTCGAAAAGGCTGCCCGATGTTTGGATAACTCCTATAATGACACCGTGTACGGCGGGGGCGATGACATCTTCGAATTCGCCGCCTAGCTGGCGGACGGCTTCGACGACGCCCACGGATGCCTGCGCGGATGCCTGCGCGCTCTCTATCCCTGTCGATGCTGCGCCGACTATGGCGCCCTCCGTCGCGCGGCGGCTCGCCTCAGGAATATCACCACCTTGCTCGAACGAACTCTTTATAGCGGCAGAGACTACATCTCTGATAACGGGCGCGCTGATCTTGGCGACCTGCCCTGTGCCTTGTATGACGCCAACGACAGCGTCACGCACGAATTTGCTAGTCTCATCGGTTATCTCATCGGTGGCCTTTAGCGCGCCGATCACCGCATCGACAGACGCACCGCTTACATTCGCGCCGAACTGTCGTGTCGTTCTAATAGTAGATTCGGATGCATACTTGAACAGCTCTGTAGTGGGCGCAGTACCGTTAGCTCTGGCGGCGGCCTTTACACGCTTCCGCACACGCTCCCCTATTCGTCCCAGTTCCAAGCGTGACTCCGTCCGTGATTTCGTTCACTATCTAACGCCAATTATGGTACGGCATCGATGAAAAGGGCAATGTTATTGGAATAATACATGCATTGAATTTCCGTAATTTAGAGTGATTATCCTATTTGCGGCAAATGCCATAAAATAAGGCATACATATTCATATACGAAGGGTAACGCTGTTATGGATGAGATCGAGCGTCAACTTACTCAGGCGCGGACGATTGCGGTCGTCGGTATGTCGCCCAGACCCGAACGACCAAGCCACTATGTCGCCAAATATCTTATGGAGCAGGGCTATACGATAGTTCCAGTCAACCCCGCCGTATCTGAAGTTCTCGGACTCGTGAGCTATCCAGATTTGGAGTCCATCCCATTCTCGATCGATCTGGTGGATATATTCAGACGCCCCAATCATGTGCCGCCCATCGTAGATTCTGCCATTGCGATTGGCGCTAAGTTCATATGGATGCAGGATGGAGTAATTCATGAAGGCGCGGCGGACAGGGCACGGCGCGCGGGTCTGTCGGTGGTCATGGACGACTGTATGCTGCGCGAGCATATGCGCCGGTACGGCCACCACTGATTATCGACCGATGTGGAGAAGATCACCGGCAACGAATGCGCATCTTTTCCATCTGTCTGCCCTAGCCGACCAGTATCGTACTTTTATACAGCTCGAATCTCTGGCGTATCATGTCGCAGGCAAGCCGAAGGCTCTCTAGCGCGCTGTCAGCGTTCGTGTTCGCGGGAAGTGGTCCATGTATGGCGTCGTCGGTGTAGGTCGCGGATACGCGGGCGCGATACAGCCAGCGTGTATAGCCTCTCACCCAATCCGCCAGAACGGGAGACGCGGCGGAAGTGAACGGCACTAGCGCGCCGGATTCGCATTCGTGGACTGTCAGGGAGAACTCGGCGGAGCCGTCCGAGTCCGATATGGCAAGCGCGAACTCGACACCCGCGTTTGGAAAAGATATGACTATGTTCAGATCGAGACGAGCTTTTTCGGTCATTCGATTTCACCTCGACCCAGTAGAGATTCCTGCTGTTCGGTAAGCCGGACGGGCAGATTCTTTGCAGGGTCTATTGGCCTGCGTTCTATAAATGCCAGCCTGCGTTCTTCCGCCTCTTCCGATTCTACATAGTTGGGAGCGTACCGCTCTGTAGGGTTGCCCATCGACTCCAGATATTCGGCGGATTCGGTGAAGGTGATTTTCTGAAGCTGGAGAATAACAGGGCTGTTGTTCTTAATCAGGCTGCAGTATCTGAGCGTCTCATCGACAAGCTGCGTGTGCTGCACGACGGAATTGACCAGCCCCATTTCGAGAGCCTGCCGCGCGGAGTACTGCTGTGTGAGCATCCATATCTCGCGCGCCCGTTTCTGTCCGACCACATGCGCGAGGTATCCGACACCAGCGCCCGCTGCCGGACTCCCCACGCGAGGCCCTGTCTGACCGAATATGCTCCTCTCGGATGCAACCGTGAAGTCGCAGGAATATGCCAGGATGTTGCCAGAACCTATGGCATATCCATCCACCATCGCGATTACAGGTTTGGGCAGATGTTTGACCAGATCCATGAACAGCGATTCGCTGCTGCCCGAATACTCAGGGCTGGTGCGATCTTCGCCCTGGTCTCGTCCGGAGCAGAATGCATTCGGCCCAGAGCCACTGATGACGACAGCTCTTATGGAGGAGTCGTTGCCGGCGTCTTGGAGGGCCTCCGCCATCTCGTCCGTAGTCCGTCCTCGTATGGCGTTATAGACTTCGGGGCGGTTTATAGTTAACCATGCTATCCCGTCATCCTTCTCGTATATAATGTCTGTGAAGGGCATTTTGCAACATTCCTTTTATCATCTATCTTACACTCAACCCTTGTATTGTTCATATCATATTATCAGCGCGTATAGTGAATGTTCACATGCTTGTAGAAGACATCGGCGAATTCGACCTCATCCACCTGCTGGAAGAATCGATTCACGACCGTAACGCCGCGCAGATCGAGAAGCTGCGTTCGCTTGGCGTCGATCTGCGTCTCGGCATCGGCGATGACGCCGCAGTGTGGACTTACCCCGCTGCCACAGTCGTTGCTACGACGGATACGATGGTGGATGGCGTACACTTCGCGAGTGAACTGATTGGATGGCGCGATCTCGGCTGGAAGGCCGCCGCAACGAACCTCAGCGACATTGGCGCGATGGGCGCAAGCCCAACTTGTGCCCTCGTAACGCTCGGATTGCATGGAAAAATCCCGGTGGAGGGTCTGCTCGAAATGTACGGCGGGATTATGGACGCCTGCGCATACGCTGGCGGCGCAATCGTTGGCGGCGATGTGGTGCGCTCCGAAACTTTCTTCGTATCAGTCGGTTTGGATGGTATCGTGGAGGCAGGCGGGACGCCCATGACGCGCAGCGAGGCGCGCGCTGGTCAAGCCATAGCAGTGACGGGAACGCTAGGATCATCCGGCGGAGGGCTGCGTCTGCTGCTCGAAGACCCTTCGAGAGCAGAATCTGTTTGCGCAGACACATCCACCCTCGTGGATGCTCATAATCACCCAATGCCGCGAGTTCGAGAGGGGCAAATACTCCGAAAGCTCGGCGTGCGATGCGCTATGGATATAAGCGACGGACTGATAGCCGATCTTGGCAAGCTGTGCGCCGCCAGCGATGTATCGGCGAGGATAGATGTGGAGCGCATACCGATCGATCCACAGCTGCGACGCGCCTTCCCCAAGGACTGGCTGCGCCTCGCTCTCGGCGGCGGCGAAGATTACGAGCTGCTGTTCACCGCCGATGATGCGACGATGGCGACGGTGTGTGAGCAAATGGGAGAGGCAGTCTCTGTTGTAGGGCGAATTACGGATGTAGGGCGAATTACGGGCCAAATCGACCGCGCCGGACCGTCAGAGCCTATAGTCACGGTCGTCGATTCGGCGGGCTGCATCGTCGATACCGACTCGACAGGATGGGATCACTTCGGAAATGGACGATGAACAGCATAAACAGCAGAGAGCAGTGGCGGAGGGTGAAATGAACAGCGCAGTCGTCAGGATAGAGACAGACTCCGGCTTCCGTCCGTCCGAGATAATGGGTGATCTCCGCATCGTGGCGGAAACTCTATACTTCCCTATGAGACTGGTCGGTTTCTGGGACGATAATGGCGATAGGCATATGTGCCCGGAGGCAGAACTGGGTTCCGAATGCCCGCATACTCTCCCTATAGACGACTCGAGTCGCGTGCCGTATTCCCAGTCCATGCAGAGGCTGAAGCAGGCGGCAATCGAAGTCGATTTCCCGCATGCGCGTGTTAGAATGTTCTTGAGCTGACTTTCAGATTACTGGCTTTCAGATTTTTCAGATTACTGATGGATTACTGGCTTTCAGATACTGGCAATGCATAACTCAGCACATGGAGGCCCAAGATGGCGACTGCGCAGGATTTGAGAACCTCACTGGCTCCCTATACCCCCCGTCCGCTTCAGAATCTGCTCACACAGGCCGTTTCGCGGTTCGGCAACCGAATCGCCGTTATCGACGGGGACAGGGAGTTCACCTATGCCCAGATGGGAGCATATACAGACCGATTCGCCGCCGCTCTCGCGGCTCGTGGTATCGGCAAAGGCGATAAAGTGGCGATTCTCGCGCCAAACTGCGTCGAATTCGTCATTGCGTTCTACGGAATACTCGAAGCGGGGGCGACGGTTACGACGATAAACTCCGGCTACCGAGAGCGTGAGATAGCGCACCAGCTGAACGACAGCGAAACGGAGACCCTCATCGTCCACGCCGCTCTGCAGCGGGTAGCGGACGATGCCCGCTCCGAAGCGCGTGGGGTTCGTTCTCGTATAGTCATTGGCCCCGAATCATCTGACGCCGATTCCTTCTGGGGGCTCATAGAGAATGCGCCCTCATCCATCCCCGATGTGGTCATAGATCCGATGCTGGATGTGGCCGTATTGCCTTACTCCTCCGGTACGACTGGGCTCACCAAAGGCGTCATGCTCACGCATCACAACCTCGCTGCCAACACACAGCAGTTCACATATCGCCCGCGCGAGCAGGCCGTGATTGCCGCGGACGATGTGATATTGACGCATCTGCCGCTGTTCCATATATATGGCATGAATGTGCTGATGAACGGCGCCATCGAATCGGGAGCGACGCAAGTGATGATGGGGCGGTTCGATATGGACGATTTTCTCTCGCTCATGTCTCGTCATCGCGTATCCATGATGTTCACTGTCCCGCCCGTCGGTCTGGGCCTGACGCAGTATCCGCGCGTGCCGGAATACGATCTGTCCTCGCTTCGCGTGGGGTTCTTCGGCGCCGCGCCGCTGTCTGCCGATATGCAGACCCGAATACAAGACGCGCTCGGATTCCCCATAATCCAAGGGTATGGTATGACGGAGGCTTCCCCGGTAACTCATGCCGACTTCATGGAGCCCGATCTTATCAAGCACGGTTCGGTAGGCCCAGCTCTCGCGGACACAGAACATCGCGTCATCGATCTGGATGAGGGGACGACGGAGGTTCCGCTTGGCGAACCCGGCGAGCTGCTCGTTAGAGGGCCGCAGGTGATGAAGGGCTACTACAACAACGCGCAGGCTACTGCCGAGACGCTCACCGAAGATGGCTGGCTGCACACGGGGGATATAGTCCGTATGGACCAAGATGGCTATGTGTGGGTTTTGGACCGAAAGAAAGAACTGATCAAATACAAAGGATTCCAAGTGCCGCCCGCAGAGCTGGAGGGCGTGCTGCTGGAGCATCCGGGCATCGCCGACGCTGCCGTAATCGGCAAAGACGATCTGGAATCCGGCGAGATACCGAAGGCGTTCATAGTTCGTCGCCCGGACTCGGAGATCTCCGGCGAAGAGGTTATGAGTTTCGTTGCCGGGAAGCTCGCCACTTTCAAGCATATACGCGAAGTGGAGTTCATAGACGCCGTGCCGAAGAACCCCTCTGGAAAGATACTTCGTCGAACGCTTATAGAGCAGGAGCGGAGCCGCCTATAGGAAGGCGTCCCCGCCGCTCTCTCTCGTCGCAGTTATGGGAAAAGCACCTGAACCTGCTTACAGCTCCACTATCGCAGAATGGACGATGTTGGATACTTTGTCCAACCGGACGCTGTGCCAAGGTTCGGGGGCCATGCAGTTCGTCAGATAGCTGAAAGACACGCCGGAATCGGGGTCGGCCCAAGAGTAGGATGTTCCCGCGCCACCGTGTCCGAATGTAGCTGGCGACGCAATCGTCCCCAGCCCTCGGATTGTAGGAGTCATACCTCGTACATGAGGCCCCATCCCGCGGTGCATCGGCATACCCATATTCTCATCCACGCGGTCTTGGGTATGGTTTCTAGTGGCGAACTGGATGATACGAGGCCCCAGCACACGCGCGCCGTTCAGCGTGCCGCCGTCGAGCAGCATCTGGTAGAAGGCGGCCATACCGTGCGCTGTGCCGTAACCGCCGCCTCCGGGAACGCCCGCCGCGCGCCATGCGCGCGTGTTGCGCGAGCTCTTCACCACCGCATCATCCTCAACGGTGTGTATGTCGGCGCATCTGTCATCCGCCGCCTCCGGGACGCCAACGAATATCTCATGATCCAGACCAATCGGCGAAAGCAGCTCCCGCCTGATGTGATCTCTGTAATCCGTGCCAGTCACCGCCTCTATAACCGTCGCCAACACCCAGTGCGCCGACAGCCCGTGATAATGCACTCTCGAACCTGGCGTCCACTCCAGCGAAAATCCGCACACCGTCTCTCTGAGCAGATCATGGTCGGCCCACGCCTCCTCCGGCACCTCTGCGTTCGGGAATCCGCCCTGATGCGTGATCACCTCGAACAGCGTGATGTCGCCCTTGCCGTTCGCTGAGAAACCCGGCAGATGGTCGGCAACTCGATCCGAGAAGCGCATATGGCCCGATTCCACCAGCTGCCAAATCGCGGACAATACTATGACCTTAGTCTGTGAAAACATTAGCCAAAGAGTCGAATCGTCCGCATCTGCCGCGTCTGGGTCTATTCGCGCCTGTCCAAAAGACTTCGCTGTAACCAGCTTCCCGTTTCGCGCAACGGCGATCTGCGCCCCCGGATATCTGTCCTCCGCAATGTGCGACTCGATTAGCGAGTCCAGCTTTGCAAGCCTCGCCGGATCTAGGCCGACTGACTCCGCATCTGCCGCCTGCAGCCCGACTTTGCCCGCAATTTCCGTATTGGTCATCGATGCTACTCCTGTTAGACTCTTTGCACACTTCGTTTGCATTGCTATTTGGACGAACAGGATACACCGAATCGAACAGTTGGGTCATGGCGCTTGCCGCGTCCGCCCCGATTGTATAGTCATATACATACTTTTCACTAATACCTAGCCTAATGCCTAATGTACGACCGTCCGCATACAGTTGACGCGCTGTTCACCGATCTCTATCAGCTGACGATGGCGCAAGCCTATTTCGAGAGCGGTCAGAGCGGTGATGCCACATTCAGCATGTTCTTCCGCAATTTTCCGCAAAGCCGTTCGTACTATGTGTTCTGCGGGCTGGAGACTGCGCTCGAATACCTCGAAAACCTCTCTTTCGGGGAGCGGGAGGCTGCGGCGCTGGAGCGTCTGGGTATATTCTCGCCTGCCTTTTTAGACTGTCTCACAAACATACGGTTTACCGGTGATGTTCGCGCGATGCGAGAGGGCGAGGTCTTCTTCCCTGCTGAACCAGTGCTAGAGGTCTCCGGGCCGATTATAGAATGCCAGCTCGCTGAAACATTTCTGCTGAACTGCGTAAATCTGGAGTCGATGCTAATGACGAAGGCTGCGCGCACTGTGGGCGCGGCGCAAGGCAAAAGCGTCGTGGATTTCGCGGCGCGCCGGACGCATGGCACGGATGCGGCTATGAAGTTCGCAAGGGCTGCGTACATCGCGGGCTTCTCCGGCACGAGCAATGTATCGGCGGCAGTCGCGCTCGACATTCCCGCAGTCGGGACAATGGCGCACTCTTTCATAACATCGTTCGACAGCGAGGTCGAGGCGTTCAGGGCATATGCAAGGTCTTTCCCGGATTCGACGACGCTGTTGGTGGACACATACGACACGCTGACCGGCGTCCGCGTCGCAATCGATCTGGCGAGAGAGATGGTCGAGAGCGGCCATAGCATGCGCGCCATCAGATTGGACAGCGGCGATATCGGACGGCTCGCCCAGCGCGCCCGGCAGATGCTGGATGACGCCGGTCTAAGTGAAGTGCGTATAATGGCAAGCGGAGGGCTGGATGAATACGCTATCGATCGGCTCGTCCGTGACGGTGCGCCCATCGACGGCTTCGGCGTCGGCACCCGCGTCGGCACCTCCGCTGACGCGCCGTACACGGATTTCGTGTATAAGCTCGTCGAGTACGATGGCAAACCCGTCGGCAAACTGAGCGAGGACAAGGCTACGCTGCCCGGACGCAAGCAGGTGTTCAGAACTTTCGACGAACGCGGCATAATGATTCGAGACTCGGTTCAGATGGAAGAATTGCCCGCCGACCTGCCGGACGATTTACCACTGCTGGGCGCTGTTATGGAGAGCGGAGCGCGAATCTCTCTCACGCCGAGTATCGACTATGTACGAGAGTTCCACGCGGAGCGTATTGCCGCATTGCCTGACTGGCTGAGCGCCGTGAATCCGGCAGAAAACTACCCGGTCGTCATATCCGAGCAGCTGAACAAGCTGGCGTCGGATGTCGCGGAGCGAGCGCGCCCGGCAGAGTCGTAATGCTGGAGCGCCAAACCAAGGCGCAAACTCAGGCTCGCAGCGAATGGCATATGGAAGAAAGAGGGATGATATATGGCGAGATTGCCCTATTTGGAAAGAGACGAACTGGACGATTATGGATGCGCGGTGTTCGATCGTATCGAACGCACGCGAGGGGCGGCTGAGCCAGATATTCCGATGCCCAACTCGTTCAGGGCGTTGCTGAACAGCCCCGCCGCTGCCGAAGCGGCTGGCGGACTCGGCGAGTATCTGCGATTCCATTCCTCGCTAGAACCCACCGTCAGGGAAATTGCTATTCTGAGCGTCGCTCGGCATACGAACAGCGATTACGAATGGGCGCACCACGAACCGATAGCACGCAGTGTCGGAGTCAGAGCGGAAGCGATAGAGAGCATACGAACCGGACGCGCGCCGATGGGACTGCCTGCCAAAGAAGGGGTGTTTGCGCAGGCGGCCAAAGAGCTGGTCGTGCGCGGAGACCTTACGGACAGGACATTTCAGGCTATAGAGCATCTGCTCGGCCCGCGCGGGACTGTGGATTTCATCGTACTGGTCGGATATTACGCCATGTTAGCCGTCGCGCTCAGGGCGTTGGGAGTCGATATGGAGGACGGACTGAGCTCCGATCTGGATGCCTGAGCCTGATACTCGGATATATTCAGCCTGTTCGCTCGACCGTGCATAGCTCGGTGAGCCTGACCAGATCCGATGCGTTGGACATATTCATACAATGTTCGAACAGACGGCGTGGCGTGGAATCGTCTGCCTTTCCGTTCATAAGCCACTCCATCTTGTCCACGATCTCCGTGTCGGACAGCGGATCGTCGGGATGCCCCTTCGGTTGATGCACCTCCACCGTTTCGGAACCACCGCCGTACAGCCGAGCTTCCAGCCGCACGCCGAAGATTCCCGATTCGGTGAAAGCCCTGTCCATATCGGTGTCCACGATGAGCCGGATATTGTCCATAACCTCGATGACGCTAGGTGATAGCCATGCGTCGTTCTCGAACTCTTCGAGCGTAACGCGTCCGTGCAGGAGAGCGGTCGCCATCACGAAAGGCGTCGAGTGGTCGGCGGCCTCCCGGCTGCGTGGTCTGTACGCGCCAGACGAGCCCTGTACGCCGCCGCAGACATTCTTATGTCCATAGAGGCTGACGGATTCGATCTCATTTATCGAATTTACCCTGCCTCTAAGCTCCAACGCAGCCTGAACGGCCGCCTGCGTATATATCTGAGACGGATACGATTTTATGACATGCCGATCGGCTGTCCACTCTGAGCCAAGCTTGTCGAACACCCTGGGCGCAGGCGGCGTGTCTGCGATACGCCCCAGCGTATCTAAAGCCGTCTCCAGAGCGTCGGGCGATGCCGTTATGCCCAGCGTCGCCAGCTCAGCGCACTCCACGGCGCGCTGCCCTGCCAGCCCGACTGCCACTCCCTTGATAGACGGTATGCTATTCGTGGGCTTCAGCCATGTGTTCAGCGCCATGCCCATAGCGCCGGACATCCCTGCCGCGTGCACTGCCGCCGTCTCATCTCCACCGAGCATTCGCGTTGCGATGATAGGCGTCGTCCAAGCAATCTGCGTCAGCGCGTGATAGCCGCGCTTCATGAAATCGAACGACCGAGCCAGCGCGCCCTGAATCTCGTACAGAGCGACAGTCCCTGTTATTAGGTCGTTCGCAGTTAGCGAGCGATGCTGCGCCACAGCTAGAAGCGGAGGGGTGCCATCGCTGAAGTGGCCGCCGCCGAACGCCGATATGTCGTTCGCGTCCAGATATCGAACCATCGTGCCATTGACCAGGGCGGCCATCGCTGGCGAGGTGGTGTTTCCGTATGCAGTGAGAGTCGCGTTGCCCTGCGCGGCGGCGTTGCGCGCGTAACGGACGAGAGCTGCCACCGGCGGCTGGCCGTGCGCGCCGATGCCGCAGGCCAGCGTATCTGCCAGATGCCGCCGCGCCGCGCGCTCGATCTCCGCCGGCGCGGACGAAAGCCGAAAGTCGTAAACGAACTCCGCCATCTTCTCAATCATAGTATCGGTATCGGTCATGTGGTCTCCGGGCGCAGTGGCGCAATAGCCTATGTCGATAGAGATGGTAGTTGACAGTGATAGTATGCAGGGTTGCTCGTTTAGTTTATCAGATACCATAAGAAAATCCGCCGCCGATTTGCTTGCGCTGATTACCTGATACAATCCACACGGCGCAGACGGCTTTATGAGGAAGGGTTCAGCTAGATGCCTCCAGCTACCTATTGTGAACCGAGACGGCGCAATCGATGTCTAGCAGCTCATAGAGTATCGCTTCAGCGCAGTGGTGTCGATGTCGTTCGTAAACCGTTCGTCGATGTCATAGACTTTGCGCAGGCAGGCTTCACTCTGCTCTTGTGCGAGGGTTGATTTCAGTTAGTTATAGAGGTGTGGAACGCAGTTAACGAGGCTGCAATCGGGTCTGGTGAAGAACCGGCGCGACGGGCGTGGAGTGTTTAGAGAAAGGATACGGCAGTCATGACTTTCAAGGAGATTCGATTTACAGGAGGACGTTTCGAAGAGAATAGCGGGTTATTGGATCTGAGTGTTCTGCCCGAATTGGAAGTTTATCACAACCTTCTATCCGAAATAGCCAAAGATGTTTGGAGACAGTCTCACTCTAATCGCACAAACCTGCCATCGGGTTTTGGAGAAGAATTCAGGCTGGGAATTAGCGAAATATCCGAAGGCTCGTGCCGATTGCTGCTGGAAAGATCGAGTGGCTCGGTGAACTCCAAAACTCTAATGCAAATGAAAGTAGATGACGCATTCGATAAATCAGCAGAGATCATAGACCAGACATTACTGGCTATACAGAATGAGGAGCTATTTCCCGAAGGTGTTACATATCGTACACTGGCGATGTTCGAGGATTGGGCGAAGAAGTTGAGACATGATGAGAGCATCGTTCTGATTCGTTCAGACGGATCGGAGGCATATTTCAACCACTCTATAAGGGAAATACTCTCTCTAAGAACGATGCAATTACAGATATTTAGAGACAATATATATGTAACTGGAGAGGTAAGAAAGATAGAATTGAGAGAACAGACAGGAGGCTCTTTCGAGCTAAAGTTGGACACCGGAGATAACATACGGGGCTCGTTTACTGACGAACAGGAATCTGACATCACGAATGCTCTGCACAATCACTATAGTGTTCGCCTGCGGATTAGAGGTGAAGGCGAGTTCGAACCTTCTGGAGACTTACGGAGTATCGTTCGTATCGATCACTATGAAATTATCCCGTCCGAGGGCATAGCGTTCGATTCTGATGCGCCCTCGCTTACGGATATGTTCGATGATCTCAGAGAAGGCATCCCTGAAGATGCATGGGACGATGTGCCGACAGACTTGTCTAAGAATCTCGACCACTACTTGTATGGACGCCCGAAGGAGTATGAATGATTCGCGAGGTCTTTGCGGACACTGGATTTTGGATTGCTGTTGCAAATCCTAGTGACGAGCTGCATCAGAGAGCCAATGAAACATATGCCAACTTGACTCCACTTAAAATAATTACGACAGAGATGGTTTTGGTAGAATTTCTCAACTCAATGGGTAAGCAACAGTATATCCGCAAGATCGCAACAGATATGATTGTCAGGCTTCGGAATAATCCCAATGTCGAGATAGTGCCTCAAACTAGCCGACAGTTCAGGGCAGCTTTCTCTCGATATGCTTCCCGTATGGATCAACGCTGGGGATTGACCGACTGCGCGAGCTTTCGCGTCATGGAGGATAGGAAAATTCGAGAGGCCTTGGCTTACGACCGGGACTTCGCCCAAGCAGGTTTCGTTGCTCTCTTGCGCGATGACTGATTCTAAGCCTAGCATATTGTGCGATGTACTCAGCCGACGAGATTTCATAGGGCCGATAGATACATAGATATTATGAACATCCTTCATGCAACGACCGAACCGACTCTGCTGGAGCGCCTCGATGAGATGCTCGCCAGCTCTGCCCGCGCCGATATTGCAGTCGGATACTTCTTCATCAGCGGTTTCAGCGCGGTGGCCGACAGTCTGTCCCGTCTCGATAAGGCGCGTATTCTGGTCGGGCGCACTGATCGTCATGTGCTCGAGGAGGTTGCGTCCGGCCTGCAGCAGGCACAGACGCTGCGAGAACGGCTCGATGGCGATGCGCTGATTCCGCGTCGTCAGCGCGCCAAAATTGCGCGGCAGCCCATTGCGCATATCGTCGAGGGCGTGTCCGCGCTTCCGCAGACTCAGGATACGCAGAATGCGGTTGGCAAGCTGCGCGACATGATAGCCTCCGGCAAGCTGGAGATGCGCGCCTACTTGCGCAGTCCACTTCACGCGAAGGCCTATCTGTGCTGGTACGACAATCATGCCGAGCCGGGCGCGGCCATTGTTGGCTCTTCCAACTTCACGCTGGCCGGATTCAACGGCAATACAGAGCTGAATGTTCGCGTTACCGGCGATGCCGAAATGGATGCGCTAAAACACTGGTTCGACGGTCTATGGGAAAACTCGGAGGACATCGGCGTTGCTCTCTTGGCAGAGCTAGATAGATCATGGGCGTTGGCGCGTACCCCGCCCTATCATGTCTATCTAAAGGCGCTGTACGAACTGTATGAAAAGGATATAGGCGTCCCGCAGCTGGCGCCGCCCACTCGAAGCGCTGATGTGGAGTTGACCAACTTCCAGATCGACGCGGTGAGCCGCGGACTGGCGATGATCGAGGCGCACGGCGGCTGCTATATCGGCGATGTAGTTGGATTGGGAAAGACTTACATCGGCGCAGAGCTGCTGCGGCAGATGCGGATGAGCTATCCACAGGATGGCCCTCCCCTTATTCTCTGCCCCGCCGGTCTGAAGCCGATGTGGGAAAGAATCAACGAGGAGTTTAGACTTGGCGCTGAAGTCCTGTCTCACAGCATGATTGCCGCGCCGCCGGAAACAGAGTTCGACGAGGAGCTCGGCAGATATATGGATGCCGATTCCTCTACTGCTGGACACGGTATAGTCCTGCAAGATAAATATTGGAGCCGCGGCCCCGTCCTCGTGGACGAAGCGCATAACTTTCGCAACATCAACAAACGCACTAGGGGGCTGCGCAGGTATCTCGAATCTGGAGATCACAAGGTCGTTCTGCTAAGCGCGACGCCCCAGAATCTCGGCCCAGCAGACATATACAGCCAGCTGAGACTTTTCCTAGACGAGATCGAACACGGGCTGAATATAGAGCCGCTCGCACTCGGAGATTATTTCCGATGCGCCGAGAAATGGCACAAGTACCGCGCTGAATACGAGAACTATACCGAAGACTTTCAGAGATGGCAGGCGCAGAAAACCAAAGGCGCGCCGCCCATCCCGCCGTCTCCACCCACACAGCCGAGAGCGGATATGGAACATGTCCTGACATCAGTGTTCATCCGTCGTCGTCGCAAGGATATAACCGAACTGTACGGCGATACGGCAACCTTGAATGGCGAACCCGTTAGCTTTCCGAACCCTGTTCTGTCCAATGTGAGTTATGGTCTGGACAAGGTGTATGCGAAGGCGGGCTCTTTTTCTGAACTCCAAGCCCTGCTGGAGTCCCACACAGCGGCGCGGTACAAAGTTACAGACTTCATAAAACAGGATGCCAAGGACAAGGAAGAATATCGCGATCTCTTCAGGGCCAGAAACAGAATTGCAAGATTGATGGGCGTATTGCTCCTGAAGCGTCTGGAGTCGAGCATAGAGGCGTTTCGCTCTACCGTGCACTCGTTGATTGACAGCAATCGTAACTTCAGACGCGCGCTAGAAGAAGGCTATGTCCCCATCGGTGGCATGGCGACGCGGCTTCTTTCGGGTGATTCGTTCGATGCGGATGAGACGCTGGAGATACTTCAACAGGAGGAAACTCGCAGGCAAGACGCGGGAGCGAAGCGTCCCAAGCTCGTTCACCCCATATCGGATTTCCGAGTCTCCGACTGGATGGAGGATATAGACGCTGACTATGATGTTCTGAGAGAAATATTGCGTCGCGTCGAACACATAGGCCCCGATGACGATGACAAACTCCGCGCGCTCAGGCAGTTCTTGGATACGCCAGAAGCGAAATCCGGCAAGGTGCTGATATTCTCGGAGGCGGAGACGACGGTCGAATATCTCTACAATCAGCTGAATCCAGATGGTAGCAACCGCTTCATAGAGCGTCTCACTGGTAGTACGCGCGGCAATATGGGGAACATCCTCAATCGTTTCTCGCCTCGCTCGAACCCTCCCGTTAGAGGCGGCGCGAAGCATCCCGAGATACGGGTTCTGCTGGCTACAGACATCGTATCCGAAGGGCAGAACCTCCAAGATTGCTCCCGCATCCTGAATTACGATCTTCACTGGAACCCAGTCAGACTAATACAGAGATTCGGGCGTATAGACCGTATCGGCAGCGAACATTCCGAGATATATCTCCATAACATGTGGCCCGATACCGAAGTCGATACCAAGCTCGACCTGACCGAGCGTCTGAACAACCGCATCCAGTCGTTTCACGATCTCATTGGGCTGGACAGCAAGCTGCTGTCAGATACCGAACGTCTGAATGCCGATGCCATGTATCGCATCTACGAGAGCGGGGAGCTTCCAGATATAGACGACGGCCTAGATGAGGTGTCGGCGAATCAGCGCGCCATAGCCCTGCTCCAACGAATTCAGAGCGACGACCCGGAGTTGTGGGATATTATCACCAATCTGCCTGACGGGATACGCTCCGCGCTCCGTGTGCGGGAACTTGCCAATAACAACGACAGCACGACACGCGTGGCGACGGCGCCAATGGCGATGCCAGCTGCGACGCAGACCGGTTTGGCGACAGACGCGACGCAGATACCGCTCATGTCTCCGACAGCTATGAGGTCCGTTCCCTCTCCTTTCGATGACCCGCGACAAGGCGAGACTCTGGTTTTACTGAGCAGAGACGGCGTCGAATCCTGCTATGCGGTGGGTGACGAGCTGCAGCCGCGCCCGATAAGTTCGGCCCAGTTCGTTGCCGCGGCAGAGTGCGACCCGGACGCCGCAGCCCAGCCCCTTCCCGAAGATACTAACCAGCGGGTAATGGCCGCGTTCGATGTGTTCCAATCGGAAGCGACCAGTCGGTTGGGCAAGTCGAGAAGACGCCCTGACAGCCGAAATCGGCGTTATTTGTCCAGACAGCTCGCGCTCGCGTCAGAACAGGTCGAGGGCGTGGACGCGCACGGTATAGAAACTCTGCGGCGCGTGTTCTCTAACGATGTTCCTGAGCCCGTAGAGAACGCTCTGGACGAGATCAGAAAATTGGGGATAGAAGGAAATGGACTGATACGACGGTTGTACGCGCTGTGCAAACGCTATCGCCTAGTCCCGCCCGCCGACTCCAGCCAGATCAGCCGATCCGAATCGCAGGTGATTCGCATAGTATGCTCAGATGGCTTGGTATGAGCGCATATCTAGCCTTGTAACTTTCTGACAAAAGCCGGGATCATTTTCCTGCCACCCCCGCCAGCGCATTCGGCAGACCGTTGCGAAAAGCGTCTTCCATAGCCGAAACTGGCGCGCTGAGCAGGCTGCCTATATTCAGCGCGTCACCGCCCACGACGCCGATTCTTACATAGGGGACGGATTCGGACTCGCAGACAACGCGGAGGTCGTCTAGCTGGTCGGGAGCGATGGTAGCTACGATTCGGGACTGACCTTCACCGAACAGGGCTGCATCCCACCTGCCGCCTATTTCCGCCATTATTTCCGCTCCGGTTCCGCTGCTGACGGCGCATTCGGCCAGTGCGACAGCTATACCGCCGTCGGAGCAGTCGTGCGCGGATTTGGCGATGGCCGAAGACACCAGCCGGCGGCAGGCGGTCTGAACCGCCGCTTCTGCATCCAAGTCTATGCGCGGCTGCCCTTCTACGCGATCGTGGACGAGTTCGAGATATTCGCTACCGGCCATGTCTGCCGCATCGCCCTCGAGCGAACCACGCCCCAGCAGGATGACTGCATCGCCCTCGCTTACGAACTCTCGCGTGACGCGCGTGTCTATGTCTTCCATCAGGCCGAGCGCGCCTACCACGGGCGTGGGATATATACCAACGCCTTGCGCCTCGTTGTACAGGCTCACATTTCCGCTGACGACGGGCGCGCCGAGTTTACGGGCAGCTTCCGCCATTCCTGCGACTGCGCTCTCCAGCTGCCAGTATATTTCTGGCCTTTCAGGGTTGCCGAAGTTGAGGCAGTCCGTCAGCGCGATCGGCGTTGCGCCGACGCAGGATACATTTCGACACGCCTCCGCCACCGCTATCGCGCCACCCGCGAACGGGTCGAGCCAGCACAGCCTCCCGTTGCCGTCTATGGCTACTGCCAGTCCCTTGCGCGTACCTTTGACCCTCAGCAGCGCGGCATCCGCTCCGGGTGTGATTACGGTGTTAGTCTGCACCTGATGATCGTACTGGCGGTATATCCATTCACGGCTGGCTATATTGGGCGATGCCAGCAGCCGCAGCAATATGTCGGTGGGCGACTCGGCAGGCAGCGGCAGTGTGGACATATCCGCAGATTGCAGCTGCTTTAGCCAGTCTGGTTCGACGCCGTCTGGTGTGTACAGCGGCGGGTCGGTAAGGAGATCCACCGGGACGCAGCCGACAACCTCGCCGCCGTCCAATATCGTCGCGTCTCCGTCTGCCGTGGCCTCTCCGATAATATCCGAGCGCAAGTCCCAGCGGTCGAACACCGCCTGAACCTCCTTCTCGCGCCCTCTCTCGACGATTACGAGCATACGCTCCTGCGATTCACTGAGCATCACTTCATAAGGCGCCATTCCCTCCTCGCGTCGGGCCACTTGCGCCACATCTATCCTGATACCCACTCCGCCGCTGTTTGCCGATTCGACGCTTGCGCTGGTCAGCCCAGCCGCGCCGAGATCCTGGATACCGATTACGGCATCGCTTTCGGCTGCTTCGAGACAGGCTTCTATCAGCGTCTTTTCGAGGAACGGATTTCCCACCTGAACTGTCGGTCTCAGCTCGCGCTCGTCCTCGAACGAGCGTGATGCGAGGCCGGAGGCACCGTGTATGCCGTCGCGCCCGGTGTCCGCGCCGACCAGCATCAGCAGGTTGCCTGCCTTGCCCGCGCTCGCGCTTCTGAGATTCTCATGTCTGAGCAGCCCGACGCACATAGCGTTGACCAGCGGGTTGCCGGAGTAGCTTGGAGAGAAATAGACCTCCCCACCCACATCGGGAACTCCGATGCAGTTGCCGTATCCGGAGATGCCGGATACGACGCCTTCGAACAGATAACGGTTGTGAACATCGGTCAGCGGACCGAATCGCAGCGAGTTCAGCAGCGCGATAGGACGCGCGCCCATGGCGAATATGTCCCGCACGATACCGCCGACGCCGGTTGCCGCGCCCTCGTAGGGTTCGACTGCGGATGGATGGTTGTGCGATTCGACCTTCATCACCACAGCCCACCCGTCACCGATGTCGATCACACCGGCGTTCTCTCGTCCGGGCTGAACCAGCATCCGCGCGCTGTCAGCCTCGAACATTCGCAGAAGCGGCTTGGAATGCTTGTAGCCGCAATGCTCGCTCCAGAGCGAGCCGAACAGACCCAGCTCCAGGGAGTTTGGCTCGCGGCCAAGCCGTTCGACTATGGCTTCGTACTCCGCTTGGGTCAGCGCCAGCTCGTCCAGAGTGTCTTGTGAGATGGGCATATGGACAGCTCCCCGCTACTTTGGATATTACCGTATGGGTCGTTTCTTCGTTTCGTTCTTCTCTTCGTCCGTGAGAATGCTACGGCATCTCTGCGTTTCTTATTAGAGCTGGCTGCCGATGATGACCAGCGTGACGCCGCAGACGATTAGCAGAGCGCCGATGACTGTCCGCCAAGTAACTCGCTCCATGCGTTGCAGGAACAGATGTGTGAGAGCTATAGAGACGATGGGGCTAACGCCTACGAGCGGCGCAACGAGAACGATGGGAGCGACGCCGATTGCAAGATACCAGAACGAGACTCCCCATGCTGACGCGCACCCCGCCAGCGCAACGAACATCCATGCTTTGCGAGGAGCGCGCGCGGCGAAGTCCGAGCGTATCTGCCGTTGGAAAATCGCTGCTACCATTATCGTGCCGAGTATCATAGAGAACGAAGTGGCGACCATCGGCGACGAGTAATCGGACACTATCTTCTGCCCCACCAGTGTTACGGAGCCATAGCAGAAGGCAGCTCCCAGCGATGCGGTGTAGCCTAGAATCGCGCGGCGTCGTTCGTCCGAAATACCTGCGCGCGCGAACGGTTTCATTGGCTGAGAATCAGCGCGAGCCCGCCGATGATTGCAGCCGTTCCGAGCGCAATCGGCAGGTTGAGGCTCTCACCGCCGATGCCGACGGCCAGGGCGGTTGCCCACAGCGGGGAGCTTCCTACGATGGGGGCAGAGCGCGATACGCCCACCATGCTTACGCCGGTAAAGTTGAGCAGCCGTCCTAGCGGGAAGTTTATCAGCCCCGACAGCGCGAGCCAGAGAAATGCGACAGCTGGCAGCGCGAGCATCTCCTTCCAGTGCAGCGATACTGCTATGGAGGTAGTTAGGATGACGCCGACCACTAGCGAAACTAGCGTCCCAGTGCCCGATCTCATGAAGCGCAGACCGAGTCGCGCGAACACCGCGCTCGTGCCGAACCCCACCGCCGCGAGCAATCCGAGGGTGGCTCCTAAAATCATGCGTTGGATACCGCCGCGCCGCGCGCGAATTCGACGATGGAACGGAATATCAGCAGGCCGTCTGTGCCGCCTACCAGCGGGTCGCAGCAGCGTTCGGGATGCGGCATCATGCCCAGCACATTGCCGTCGGCGTTGGTTATACCAGCAATGGCGCGGCTGGAGCCGTTCGGGTTCGACTGCGCAGAGATTTCCCCGTTGTCGCTGCAGTATCTGAACAAGACCTGACCGCCTGCTTCCAGTTCATCCAGCGTGTTGGCGTCGGCGTAGTAGTTTCCCTCGCCGTGCGAGATGGGGACGCGTAAGACATCTCCAGACGCGCATAGATTCGTGTACGGAGAGTCGGCGTTTTCGACGCGCAGGTTCACCCATTGGCATCGGAACTGAAGATGGTCGTTGCGCATCAGCGCGCCGGGTAGAAGTCCGGCCTCGCAGAGTATCTGAAAGCCGTTGCATATGCCGATGACCAGCCCGCCGCGTTCGGCGAACTCTGCCAATGTCTGCATGATCGGCGAGAAGCGCGCTATCGCTCCGGGGCGCAGATAGTCGCCATAGGAAAATCCGCCCGGCACGATCAGACAGTCCAAATCGGATATATCAGCGCTGCGGTGCCATATGTAGCGGGCGCGTTCGCCCAGATTGTCAGTCACTGCGTCGAAGCAGTCGGTATCGCTCCATGTGCCGGGGAAGACGATGACGCCGAATTCCATATCAGCGCCTCAGCCATTTGCGTCGGCTGGCGTATCTTCGAAATGCGTTGGCCTTTGGTTGGAGGCGCATCGGTTACAGCCCCCTCAGTATCCGCATGACTGCAGTGTTCACATCGCGTCCCTCTGCGCGTCCGCGAACCTGCGGCATTATGCTCGACATCACCTTGCCCATGTCGCCGGGACCCTGCGCGCCCAACTCAGCGACTACTTGCGCAGCCAACTCCGCTATCTCATCCGCTGTCATCTGAGATGGCAAATATTCCATGATTATGCCCAGCTCTGCCTGCTCCTTCTCTGCGAGATCCTCGCGCCCAGCGTCCATGAATGCCTGAATGCTGTCTCGGCGCTGCTGGGCCTGCCGAGTTAGCACTTGCAGGGATCCCTCATCGTCGAGTTCGCGCTGTACCCGTATCTCCTGATTCTTGATCTCGGCTCTGAGGAAGCGTATAGCGTCGCGCCTGAGAACATCCCTGTTTCTCATCGCATTCTTCAGATCGTCTTCCAATTTGGACTTTATCGTCATTTTGGGCATCCTCTTTTTTCGTCGCTGCTAAGAAGTCGTGCCATGTATTTCGATACTGGTACGACGAGCGTCCGAGGTCCTTCTAATTTTGCTGTCGCTATTTGTCGCTATCGAAGCCGTTCGACAGCCTTATCTATGGCGGATAGCGTTCTGCCACGCCCCAATACTTCCATAGATTCGAATATCGGTGGAGACACCTTCTGCCCGGTTGCAGCCTCTCTCAGCGTCCCCAGCAGCTGTCCCACCTTCACGCCCGTATCGGAGGCCATCGCTCTCAGCTCTCTCTCCAGCGTCGAGCTGTCGAAGGAATCCAGACGCGCCAGCCTGTCTCGCGCGTCCCGCAGCATCTCGCGCGTAGCGGAGATATCCATTCCTCGCTGCACGAGGCGGCCTGTGTCTGCTTCCACCCCGTCTGTGAACACGAACTGGACGAGCGGCGCGGCATCTCGCAGCGTCTTTAGCCGATTGTGAACGAGTGGCACGATGTCTGCAGTTCGACCATTATCCGGCGCGGTATCGAACGGCGGCGGATCGTACTCCCAGCATTTGGCTATCGCTTCTGCCAGTCGCGGCGCGGAAGCCTGTCGTATATGCTGCCCGTTCAGCCATATCAGCTTGTCGAGATCGAATACCGCGTCCGATCTGCTAATGCGCTCCAAATCGAACACCGAGGCGAGATCCTGCGGGGTGAAGAACTCCGTCTTGTCATCCAAAGACCAGCCCAAGAGGGTTAGATAGTTCATCAGCGCTTCCGGGAGGATGCCCATATCTCGATAATCCATTACGGATGCTGCGCCGTGCCGCTTGCTGAGTTTGGCTCGGTCGGTCGCAAGTATGATGGGGAGGTGCGCGAACAGCGGCATATCCCAGCCGAAGGCGTCGTACAGCTGTACATGTCTAGGTACACTGGACAGCCACTCCTTGCCGCGCGCGACATGCGTTATTCGCATGGCGTGGTCGTCCACCACAGACGCTAGATGATAGGTTGGGAACCCATCCGACTTCAGCGCGACGAAATCATCGTATAGCGCGTTTTCGAACTGCAGCGGGCCGAACACGATGTCGTCGAGCGTGGAGATCCCCGATTGCGGCATTCGGAATCGGACGACATACTCTGCGCCCTTGGCGTCGAGTTCCCGCTGTCGCGTGTCCGACATGAAGGCGCAATGCCTGTCGTAGCCTATGCTGCTCTCCCCCCGTGTTTGCTGAGCGTGTCTGAGGTTGTCTAGTCGCTCGGGCGCGCAGAAGCAGCGATAAGCTCGGCCTGCGCTTAGCAGTCTCTGTGCCGCGTCTTGGTAAAGGTCGAGCCGTTCTGATTGTGTGTACGGCGCGAACTGGCCGCCGATGTCGGGGCCTTCGTCCCAGTCCAGCCCTATCCATGACAGCGATTCGAGCATGGATTCGACAGCTCCCGCCGCGCGACGGCCTTGGTCTGTATCCTCGACGCGAATTATGAAATCGCCGTCGTGTCTTCGAGCGAACAGCCATGCAAATATGGCTGTCCGAACATTGCCGATGTGCGGGTTTCCCGTCGGGCTGGGCGCGAATCTCAGTCTGGGGCGATTCGTGATTTTCGTCATGATTTCAGCTGAGGAAAAAGCACTACTTCCCTGATCGTCCGCTGGCCGGTCAGCAGCATGGCGAGTCTGTCTATGCCCATTCCCAGACCGCCAGTTGGCGGCATGCCGTATTCTACGGCGACCAAGAAATCCTCATCCAGCCTGTCCCACTCTTCGTCCGGCATATCTGCGCGGAACACCTCCTGCTCCTCGAATCGGGCGCGCTGATCGACAGGATCGTTCAGCTCGGTGAAGGAGTTGGCAATTTCCATGCCCGCGCCAAAAGCCTCGAATCTCTCCACGAGCCTCGAATCGTAAGTGGTTCGTTTCGCTAGCGGCGAAACCTGCACCGGATAATCGACTAGGAAAGACGGTTGGATGAGTCGCGGTTCTACCGCAGTGGAGATAAGCTTATCGACCACCCCCGACCAGCTCACCTGCTGGCTGACATCGATTCGGCGATGTGCCATTGCATTCTTTAGTTCGTCCACGCTCTGATGCTCTAGGATGTCTATTCCGCTGTATTTTTCGATCTGTTCCACCAGCTTCAAACGCGGCCACGGCGGAGCGTAGTCTATGAGAAAATCTCCGTACTGGATGACCGAGCTGCCAGTAACTTCGACCGCGACCATGCTGATCAGCTGTTCGACCAGCTCCATAGTATCGTTGTAATCGGCGAAGGCTTCGTAGGATTCCATCGATGTGAACTCTGGGTTGTGGTTGGGGTCTATCCCCTCGTTTCGGAATATCCTGCCTATCTCATAGACTTTCTCCAGCCCTCCGACGATAAGTCTTTTCAAGTGGAGTTCTGTGGCGATGCGCAGGAAGAGGTCTCGGCTGAGAGCGTTGTGGCGGGTTTCGAATGGCTGCGCCATACCACCGGCTGCAACAGGAACGAGGATTGGCGTCTCCACTTCTATGAAGCCGCGCCCATCCATGAAACGGCGGATAGCGCTCACCATCTGGCTTCGCATCACTGCGATTCGCCTCGCCTCAGGGCTTGCAATTAGGTCTAGATAGCGTTGTCTATACCTTATCTCCGTATCTGTAAGGCCGTGCCACTTCTCAGGCAGTGGCCGAATGGATTTGCACAGCAGTGTAAATCCAGTGGCCTGCACTGTGACTTCGCCCATTCTGGTACGGATAACAGGGCCGGTAACGCCGATCCAGTCGCCGATGTCCATATCGCGCAGCGTATCGTAGGAAACGCCTAGCTGGTTGCTTCTGAACATGGCCTGAATCTTGCCAGAGCCGTCCAGAATGTCACAGAAAGTTACTCGCCCCATGCCGCGCATTGCAGTTATTCGGCCTGCAACCGACACCTCCTCATGCTCCGCTACCTCTTCCCCTGAGAGTTCCGCAGACTGGAACTGCTCCGCTGCTTCGCGTGTCGTGTGGGTCCGGTCGTATATTCTCGGATATGGGTCTATTCCCCGTTCGCGCAGGTTGTGGAGCTTATCCAGCCGCGCTTGTATCAGTTCGTTATGGTTCTGAGTCATTTTGAGGCTCTCGACATTCTGGGACAGTTGAGGGATCAGACGAGACAGCGTACATATTCGAGGTATCCACCTGTCGATACGTTTGTGAAGCAGCGTGACGCCAGCGGCATATCGATTCTAGCGCGCTGGGTACGCTACTTTCCCTTAAGTATAGTCAAATTCAAAGTCTCCCCACTAGCTAGACTCTCATCATTGGGAGCATAACTATACATTATTACCCTACTATACCGCATGGATGGCGCTTAGCGTTTTGTCTGCGTTTGTGCCTTTGTCCGTTGTTTCAGCGCGCATGATTTGGATATAATACGCCTCGTACCCACCTGCGCCGGAATCCTAAGTGGAGGGCCGATATATGCCGCAAGAACTCGCTTTCTTTCGCGGACAGATAGTTCCTGTCGAAGATGCGCGCGTGAGTGTTATGACCCACGCCCTACACTACGGAACGGCTGTGTTCGAGGGTATTCGCGGCAACTGGAATGACGACGAGGGCAAACTGTATGTCTTCCGGATGGCGGAGCATTACGAACGCCTGCTACAGGGCTGCCGTATGATGCTGATGGATATTCCATACAGTGTGGAAGACCTCTGCAACATTACGGTGAATCTGCTTCAGAGCTGCGGCTACCGCGAAGACCTATACATCAGGCCTCTGGCGTACAAGAGCCAAGAGCTGGTGGCAAACCTCAAACTCCAAGAGCTTGCCAGCGACTTTACGCTGATTGCGACGCCGTTCGGCAACTACATCGACACGGAGGGAGCGATCGACTGCACTACTTCTTCGTGGCGACGCATGGATGACACGATAATCCCGCCGCGTGTCAAAATTAGCGGTCACTATGTCAACTCCATCCTAGCCAAAACGGAGGCGACACTCGCCGGATTCGACGAGGCGATTATGCTGACACACTCAGGCGATGTATCGGAGGGTTCGGGTGAAAACCTGTTCCTAGTCACAGGCGGACAGATATTTACTCCTCCGGTAGCGGACAACAACCTGACCGGAATCACACGCGATTCTGCTATCACGCTTGCGCGCGAGGAGTTAGGCATCGAGGTGATCGAGCGCAGGATACGCCGCAGCGAGCTGTATCTTGCGGATGAAGTGTTTCTCACGGGGACAGCCGCCCACATTACACCGGTGGGATCGTTGGACAAGCGTCCAATCGGGGATGGCGAGGTCGGCCCTATTACCCGCAGTATCCGCGAAGTTTATGTCGATCTGATCAGGGGTGGAAATCCGAAGTACAAAAACTGGTGTACCGAGATTCCTCTGGAGTGATGAGGGGCGGCATCCTCAGCCGAACGATCGGCTTCCGCTCTAATCCTCGTAGCCGACGCTGGTATATCTCTCACGATGTTCACATTCGCCATTGACTATTGCATCACGGTGTTCATGTCCGCGTTCGGCGTAATGCAGCTGTCGTTCTCGCTCGGAGGTATTAAAGGGCTGATGCTATTCGGGTCAGACGCGGTGTGCAGGATTTTCGGTATTGTGCTCGTTGTGGCGGGTTTCGTGCTGTTCTTTTCTACTGGCACACGCAACATAAATGACTACGAAGGGGGCCTGGATGCCCCCACGCAAGGGCTGCTCTTCTTTTGCAGCGCGTCTGTCGCGGTGTTGGCGACTCTTATTCTTTCATCGCTGGTCAATCGTAAGATGAGAGGGCAAGTCGGCAACAATGATGATCACGGCGCGGATATCGAGGCTGGCCTGGACTCACTACGGGATACGAACTACGCTCTAGCGCTGTGGCGCGGCATTATCAGTTTGTGGCGTAAATGGCGGTGATATAAATGGCGGAGGCAGACGCGACACTCTTCCTTGCGATAAACGGCTTCGTCGGTACGCTGCCGCTCATCGACAGAGTGGCGCAGTGGATAGTGAGCGATTATCTGGTGCCTGTCGCGCTTGCGCTCGTCCTGATTCTGATGTGGTTCGTCGAGAAAGACCTCGAAATGCGTGTGCGGCGTCAGCTCGGCGTATTCGTATCGCTGGCTTCGATGGCGCTGTCGAGCTTCGGAGTGATGATCTGCAACATGTTCTACTTCAGACCACGCCCGTTCGTGAATTTGGATGTGGAATTGCTATTCTATCGCCCTACGGATTCGTCATTCCCATCGAATGCTGTTGCCGCGGTGTTCGGTATCGCATTCGGTATCTGGGGGGTGGACCGTCGCCTAGGATATGCCGCTGTCGGCGTAGGAAGCCTGTATGGGCTGGCGCGCATCTATGCAGGCGTACATTATCCGCTGGATATCCTCGCTGGGGTGGCGATTGCGCTCGTAGTTACATTCTTCGTCTTCAAACTGCGTGATTTGCTGATGCCGGCGCTGATGTTGGCAATACGGTTGGCGCGGGTTATCAAGCTGGCGTGAGGCAAAGAATCGGCGGACTGGGATCGGACTGATATTCACTTATTCACTGACATTCTTCGGGGTAGCTTCGGCGGAGGGCAGCGGTTTTCAGTAAAAAGACGCCCGTTTTCTACTAACATACAGACCCAATGGCGCGCCACCTATTATATGTACATGGCCGTGAAATTGCGTCTGGAGCGCGTCTTCGCCGAAGTTGGAGACGATGCGATAGCCGTCCGGACACAGCTCACTACCCAGACGGACTGCGATCCTCCCGACGCGCGCCATTAGCTCCCCACTCTTCCAGAGTTCTTCCTGCGTCAGATGCTCCGTCGGCACTATCATTATCTGCACTGGGAACCAGTTCAGGCGGTTGCGAAATACGAGAATGCCCTCCTCTTCATGGATTCTGTCCGACGGGAGCCGTTCGGCGATTATCTCGCAGAAGGTGCAGTACTTAGTGTTCGGAGGCATTGCCACGCCTCATCGCCTTCCTCCGGAGGTTCGGTGGTCGGGCGCATCTATATTTACTACTACGCCCGCCGCCGGATCACGCAGTCTGGACACTATCGAGCTGGTATCCTCCGGTATGTTCACAGCAGTGGTTACGATGGTGGGCATTCTGCGGTTGTGACGATGAACGACGAGCTGATATAGCTTCTCCCTCGCCCATTCACTGCGCTGTTCGCTTCCTAGGTCGTCCAGTATCAGCAGCGGCGCATTCCGGATACTGTCGAAAACATGGTCATATGTGACGCTGCTGTTGGGGCCGAATGTGTATCTGAGATGATCCACCAACTCCGGGACGAACGCGAAGAATGCTTGCTCTCCACGCTCGAGCCTGTGGACGGCGATTGCGACGGCCAGATGCGTCTTGCCTGTTCCGGTGCCTCCGAACATAGTCAGCCATCCATCTGGGTCGGTGGCATAGTTCGTGGCAGTCTCGAACGCCATTCTCAGACTTTCCTTCTGATGCATCGTCAGTCTGCTGCCCCTCGTATCGAACTTCTGGAAAGTCATATTCCGAGCCATCTCCGGCGACAGACGCCCCAGATCCCCCGACGGGCTGGACTGTCGGCGCTGAATCTCCAGCACGAGGCCAAGATCCGGGTTGGTCATCCGGCTGGATATATATGGGTCGATATCCTGAATAGCGGCGGCGGAGGTGACCACTGTTGGGAGTTGGGAGTTGGCGCGCCTGTTGAAAATTTGCTGAAGTTTCTCCTGCGCCCATGGCGTAGGACTCTGCGCGCCCAGTCCGTCCAACACCAACAGCGGGGCTTCGATGACCTGCTCGAACAGCTCAGAGTAAGACAGCTGGCTCATTGGCGCGTAGGTAGAGCGCAGATCGTCCAGCAGGTCTGGAACATGTACGAAGAAAACGGGTTTGCCCAGCTCGATGCAGCGGTTGGCGACTGCCGCCGCCAGATGCGTTTTGCCAGATCCATTGGGGCCGGTGAGAACGAGCCAGCCGTCGGGTTCGTCCGCGTATGCGCGCGCCGACTGAAGCGCGAATCCGAACATACGGCGGCTCTCCTCGTCGGATGTTCTGCCTCGTGGATTGAGCGTGGCAAATGTGAGACGAGACAGCGGCCCAAGATTGGAATATCGCCTTAGCCTAGAATCACGCTCGCTGACAGCTACTTCCACCTGACATGGACACGGCTTCATCTCCCCGTAGCTTGCGTGTCCAACAGGGACATCCACACGCAGCCACAGACGACCTTTGCATATAGGACAGGGAGCTTCTTCCTCGCTGTCGAGTTGGTCTAGGGTATCCTCCGGAAGCGTCGAGCCGCCGTTCTCTCCCCTATGAGTATCCCTTAACTGTTTTAGGATATCTGCCAGATTTTCCATCGGTTCTACCCTCGCGCTCCCACCGCTGCAGAATTCGAGATATATAGCGCCAGTTCTGTCTATTTAGCGCAACTGCTTCTTTGATAGCCTCTTCGATCCACTCTTCGGGATACATCTGCTCCGCCTCGCGCAATTCGTCTGCGATTATTGGGCTGAGTATTCCGATATTCTGCTCGTACAGGGCAAATATGTTGGGCTTGTCTGCGTGTGGCGGTGACTCCAGTTCGTCGATTCTGTTGAGATATGGCGGCTCTGTGGCTATCTTCGCCAGCGCGGCCTTGTCTGAGTATGTGTTTAGTCCGAATACAGGCTGTCGGGCATTGCCGCTACTGACGACTGCGAAGGCCAGCGTCCCACGCTTGACCGCAAGGCCGAGCGCAGCCTCGATAAGCTCAGGCGCGGGCCGCTCCCCGCCCGCAGCCGCCAGAGTCAGGATTCGGTCTGCTTGAAGCTCGCGCAGTGTAACGAATCTCGGATTCTCCCGCTTCTCCAACAGCAGCGCAACTACGCGGAGCGTGCATTTCAGCTCCAGCAGATCATCTATCTGCTCCAACAGAGACCCCAGCAGCGGCGCAGGCACCGGCAGACGCCGCACCCTGTTCGGAAAGCCCGCGTATCTCTGTATAGTCTTTTGCATAGCCTTTTGCGGCATACCTGATTTGCCCGATGCGTTCGGATGATACCAAGTACAGTGTACACTGTACCCAATATCATATTGGACTGCTATACGGATGTGTAGTGGAAAACATATGCCAACCATCACGCCATACCGCGCGAGACAAGCAAGACGCGGTTAGAATCTATACCAACGAGGAGGGCTGATATGAAGATCGGATTCGTCGGGCTGGGGATGATGGGCGGCCCCATCGCTCTGAATGCAATCAGGGGCGGCCATGAACTGGTCGTCCACGACATACGGCGGGAGTCTGCAACGCCACATCTTGAGATGGGCGCAGAATGGGCCGATACGCCGCGCGATGTGGCGCGCAACTCGGAGATCGTATTTACTTCTCTGCCCGGCCCAGTGGAAGTCGAGGCGGTCGCGCTGGGCGAGGACGGCTTGCACGAGGGGCTGACTGCCGGAAAGGTCTATCTCGATCTCAGCACCAGCTCGCCGGAGCTGATTCGTGAGATACATGCGCGTCTGTCGCCGCGCGGGGTTCATGTCCTAGACGCCCCCGTCAGCGGCGGGCCGGAAGGAGCGAGAAGCGGACAGCTGGCAATCTGGGTCGGCGGAGACCTCGAAGTTTACGAGCGTGTAAAGCCAGCGCTGGAATCCATGGGCGACCAGCCTTACTATGTCGGGCCGATAGGTTCGGGCGCGGTGGCGAAACTCGTTCACAACTGCGCAGGTTACATCATACAGGCAGGATTGGCCGAAGTATTTACTATGGGCGTCAAAGCCGGTGTCGATCCGCTGGGACTATGGCTTGCGGTTCGGCAGGGAGCGCAGGGACGCAGAGGCGCCTTCGAGCGTCTCGCCGACCACTTCCTCATAGATAGCTACGACCCGCCGGATTTTGCTCTCAGACTGGCGCGCAAGGATATGGACCTCGCCTGTCAGGTCGGACGCAGCCATGATGTGCCAATGAAACTCGCCAATCTCGCGCTGGCCGAGATGACCGAGGCGCTCAACAGAGGCTGGGGTGACCGCGATTCGAGAGTGGCGATGACATTGCAGGAAGAGCGCGCGGGTGTCCGTGTCAACACAACGGCGGAGGAGATTCGACGAGCGCTCGAAGAGGGCTGAGCCTATCGCAGCGGCACTAAAAGTCAGAGAACTCAGAGGATCAGACGAATGCCCATCGTAAGCCGAGCCGACGCGGATGAGGTCGGGCAGCTCATAGCCCGCGTATTCGGTTCGACTGCGGATCAGCGGTCGTCGGCAGCGCGCAGTCTGTTCGTGGAGGTGATGGACTTCGACGCCTCGTATGGCACGGTGAGCCTTGCCAATGCCGCCTCCGGTGTCGCGCTGCCCGAATACGCCGAGCGTGTCGCGGAGCTGGAGGGCGTTCATGTCGTATTCGTACAGCTGGACACGACCGAAACGGACAGAGTTCGCAAGGCGGACGCCAGCGAGGCCGCCAGACTGGTCGCCAGTCAGCTAGGCGACGACATCTTGTTGGTCTTCGTCAACACCTCCGGCAGTCAGCTTCACTTCATACATCCCAGTTTCGTAGGCTCCCGCCCAACGCTGCGTCGGATGGTAGTCGAGCGCGATATGCCTCGTCGAACCGCCGTGCAGCAGGTGTCCAACATCTACTGGAGACACCGAGACACAGGCAGCGTCCGCGTCGCTCTGGAAGAGTCCTTCGATGTCGAGCCGGTCACAAAGAGGTTCTTCGCCGAATACCAGCGCGTGTTCGACCACGCTATGGATCGAGTGGAGGGATTCGGCGACGGCGCGGAGGAGCAGGAGAGCAAGAAACTCTTCGTGCAGACACTCTTCGACCGGCTGATGTTCGTCTATTTCCTTCAACGCAAGGGCTGGCTGGTCTTTCGTGGTAGAAAAGACTATCTCGAAGCATTCTGGGAAGATCACTGCAACCGCGACGATAGCGATGACTTTGGCGCCAAGAACTTCCACTACGATAGGCTGCGTCTGCTGTTCTTCGGAGGTCTGAACAACTATCAGTCGCAGGATGTCACATCCGACCCGACCGCGCGGAACTACATCGGGGAGGTGCCGTTCCTGAACGGAGGCCTGTTCGAAGAAACTGCCGACGAGAAGAATCGTAAGGGTATGAATGGCACAAAAGTCCCAGACGAATGCATAGAGGAGATATTCGACAAGCTCTTCGGCAGATTCAACTTCACGGTCATGGAGTCCACGCCCTTCGACATCGAGGTGGCGGTGGATCCTGAGATGCTGGGCAAGGTATTCGAGGAGCTGGTGACTGGTCGTCACGAATCGGGATCGTACTACACTCCTCGCGCGGTGGTGTCTTTCATGTGTCGTGAGGCGTTGAAGGGCTATCTCGGGGAGCGTATGCCGTCGCTGGGATCGGAGGTCATCGCGTCCTTCGTGGACGATCGGGAGACTTCGGGCATATCGCTCGCCGCCGCTCGCGGAATCAGCTCCGCGCTGGACGACTTCAGCGTCATCGACCCTGCGTGCGGCTCTGGGGCGTATCTGCTGGGCATGATGCAGGAGCTGGTGGATTTGCATACCGCGCTGTACAGCGATCGTCTGAAATCGGACGCGCGGGATGTGTACGCTCTGAAGCTGCACATCATCCAGCGCAATCTGTACGGCGTGGATGTCGATGAGTTCGCGGTAAACATAGCGATGCTTCGGCTGTGGCTGTCGCTGGCAATCGAGTACGACGGCGACACGCCCGAGCCGCTGCCGAATCTCGACTTCGAGATAGTGCGCGGCGACAGTCTGCTCGGGCCTGATCCCAGCGGCGAGAGCGGCAGTGAGATGTTTCGTTTTCACGCGCACGGCGTCGGTGAGCGTATAGCTGGTCTCAAAGCAAAATACATGCGCGCTTTCGGGCCGGAGAAGGCAGTAATCAAACGAGACATCGAGCGGGAAGAGACCCAGCTGCGCGAGACGCTCGGTGGCGCGGAGTCCCCCGCCGGCTCTGTGGACTGGCGCATAGAGTTCGCGGAGGTGTTCGCGCGCGGCGGCTTCGATGCGGTTGTGGCAAACCCGCCGTATGTAGTTGTCAAAGACTCTCAGCTGAGAGCGATGTATAAGGAAGGTGTATATGGACGGATGAATCTCTACGGGCTGTTTATCCAGCGTAGCCTTCAGCTGATGAGTGGTGGTTCTCAGCTGCTGTTTATCAATCCGAGAACATTGTTGACTGACAGGTATTTCACGAACTTGCGGAAAGTAATAAAACAGAAGACGAAGTTAAGGGGTGTCGTGCTTATCGCAGATAGGCATAACACCTTCGATAGAGTGTTGCAAGAGTGTATTATCTTGCACCTCTCTAGAAATATGGATGCGCGGCCTCAGCCAATATACTCTGTGAATACACGAGCAATTTCAGTGCCGACAGACCTCAACGATAGACAGCGTTCGGTCTCTATAAGTTCGGACAAAGTTCTTCTGGGAAAAGAATACGATGACAGTTTCTACATAGGAGAATCCGAGTTCGATTACGAGGTATTCGAACGAATGAACTCAGTAGGTGTAAAGCTGTCGCATTTCGGGATCAAAGCAGAAACCGGTAAGATACAATTCGATAAATATCGAAAACATGTCATACCTGCGCATGCCGAAGGCGCATCTCGCTTGATATGGGCGGAAAACATTCAGAGATATACACAGCGAGAATCTGTTAGAAGAACAGGTAAAGAATGGCTAGATAAAAGTATTAAGTCAGCAATACGACCTAATATAATAAGTTCGGGTATTGTAACTCAAAGAGTTTTTGCCAATGAACAACCACGCCGTATTATATCGACTTTAATCTTGCCTCATATGATAGGCGCTGATGATATATACTCTGAAAATCATACGAATTTCATATCAATCAATAAAAGAGATGTAAGTTATGAATTCATACTGGCAGTGCTTAACTCTAGTATGACAGAATATATCTTTCGTCGGTTAAACAGTAATACGCAGGTATCATCCGGTGAGATCAACAAACTTCTATTTCCTCCGATACCTGACCCAGAAACCCTTACTGCAATCACGACATTGGTTAACGAGTTGTTGAATTTAGGAGGAGTGGATATCAAAAGCGATGCGGCGCTGAAAGCTATATCTTGCGAACGCCGTCTCGACCAGCTGATTGGCTCTTTGTATGGATTCTCGCCGACCGAAGTCAAGATGATACAGACTAGATTGCCTTCATATGAAAGAGTGTACGGCGTGGAAAATGACCATCCTTCTGGTTTGTCTTCTCTGCTCGACGCCGTTGAGAGAATCCGCGAATCCGTACCCAAATCGGAATGGGCGAAACTTCCAGCTGACGGCGCAGCCAACTACAAACATTATCTCTATGGACATCCAAAGGATGATGAGTGATGAGAATAGTATTCGCGGACGCTGGGTATTGGATTGCCCTGTTGGACCCGAGCGACATGCTGCACCAGAAAGCGCTTATTACTACGAGCGGCTTAGGCGAATGCCGGATCGTAACGAGCGAAATGGTACTTGTAGAAGTATTCAATCACATGTCGAGATTCGGGGAACGCCTGCGCAGAGCAGCGACAGATTTAACTGATACACTTTGGGAAGATCAGAATGTGGAGATAATCCCGCAGACTAGCCAGCAATTTGCGTTGGCTGCTCGGAGATACGCCTCCCGCCCGGATCAGAGTTGGGGATTTACCGACTGCGCGAGCTTCCTTGTAATGGAGCATATGGAGATTCGAGAAGCCTTGGCTCACGACAGCGACTTCGAGCAGGCGGGTTTCGCTGCTCTTTTGCGCGAATCCTGACTCCAGTTACGATGGTGCAGAGCTAGGTTTACTCAGCCGTAACGGATCCTGTGAAAGAACTGCAAACAACGGGCAAACCCACCGCGCGGCTATTGGCTATTCATGTGTAACCAGACCGTTTCGCAGGTCGGTATCTGCCATGTATTTTGGGCGTTCTGTGGGGTCTCCTATGCCTGCTCCGCTGGGGAACTCCAGCGTGAGACGGTCGGAATCCGTCGCCAAGGTTACTGTGCCTGTGGTCATGGACGCTGGATCGTCGCTGACTCTATCGCCGTTGATGATGACCTCCGCCTTTGTTCCCTGCGCGCCGCCGAACGCGCCCTGCGGGGAGAACGACAGCCGGTTCGGGTGCAGATAGACATTGAGCGGCGCAGAGTGTGAGGGCAGCTTGCCGACGGTGACGCGCTGTCCGGGGCTTCCACGAAACTTGCCCGCGCCCGCAGAATCAGGTATCAACTCCTTCGCGGTTATCAGCGCAGGACTGTTGACCTCGAATACCTCTACAGGCACATTGGATGCGCTGGACGGGAACATGTTCAGCCCCATCCCGTCGCCACGGCTGGTCGCTCCGCGTCCGCCGCCGCAGAACAGATGCGCGTTGAACAGCTTTCCATCTTCCTCCGCGCCGTATGTGTGTATGGAGGACATCAGCCCGTTGCCGGCCTGTATGCGGTCGGGTATGGCGTCGGCGAGTGCGCCGAATATGCATCCGTGTATGTACCATCCGGTGTTTACGCGCGATCCGACAGATGCCGGGAATGTGCAGTTGATTATCGTGCCTTCGGGCGCGCTAACGGTTATCGGCTCGAAGCATCCTTCGTTGACCGGTATATCCGGTGTCAACAGACATGCCATCGGATAGTATGTATGACCTTGGCTGTAAATCATGGTGCAGTTGAGTCCGCCGCGGTCGATCTGCGGCGCGGAGCCGTCGAAATCGACATGTATGCGATCTCCGCGTATCTCGATTTTCGTGCGTATGCGTAGAGGCTCTCCCATGCCGTCGGTATAGACTTCGTTGATGTAATCGCCGTCGGGCAGGTCTGAGATTGCGCGTCGCATGGCGGCTTCGGAGCGTCCTCTGATAGCGGTGGACAGCGCGGAGAGGTCTTCGAGTCCGTATTCGTCTAGGAAGTCGCAGATTCGGCGCGCGCCGACTTTGTTGGCCGCCACCTGAGCTTCTATATCCGTTAGCACCATGTCTGGGCCGCGAACATTCCATCTGAACATATCGAACGCCAGCTCGTTAGGTTCGCCCCGGTCGTAGAGCTTGCACAGCGGGAAGAAGATCCCCTCTTCGTAGGAATCGGTAACGCGCTTGGCATCGAGCGAGCCGCCGATGTCGGATGTGTTGGCTATGTTGCCCACGAATCCGACGAACCTGCCCTGATAGAACACCGGCGAAACTATGGCAATATCCGGCAGATGCCCGGCGCACATCCATGGATCGTTGGTCATATAGACATCGTCCGGGTGCATCGTTTCAACGGGATACTTCTTTAGAATCTCTTTTGTAACATTTGGCATGGTCATGTTGAACACTGGCATGGAGCGATAAGCATGGGCTATAGAACGGCCCTGCGCGTCCAATACTTCGCAGCCGAAGTCGTTGGCGGATGCAATTATGGTCGATACCGCAGTTCGCAGGATCGTAGTCCACATCTCTTCGGCGACATTGAGCATGCGACTCCACATTATCTCGAGCGATACCGGGTCGAAGTCGGTGGTGGTCATATTCATTCTCCTAACGAGAATCAGTTTACTGAAGTATGCGGCGAGACGAGCTGCGAGTTAGGCGGCTGTGGGGGATGTTCGGCGTTCACTGTCCGCTCGATACTGTAATCACTATGTTCAGCCACTCGTCCACGGAAGCGCTATCTCCGGGTCGGATTACAGTCGTCGCCTCGCCCTCTTCGACGATTGCTGGGCCGATGAGCGTATTCCCCGCTTCCAGCGCGTATCTGTCATATATCGGACAATCTACGAATCCGCCAGAGTCGCGCTGTCCCGGCGCATTGGAGAAATACGCCTTGCGCGAGCCTCTGAGCGCGGCGCGAGCCACGCCTTTGGTCTCTGCCTTCTCTGCCTGCTGCTGTCTGCGGAGCTTTATCTCCGGGCGCGGGCCGCTGATTAGCAGACGCCAGTTTTGCACATCGATTGGCAGGTTCAGATTGCGGCGGGCATACAGCTCCTGATATATCTCATGGAAATCCGCGCTGATGCCGGCTACATCGTCTCCCGACAGCTTACCCTCCGGCACGGGGACGCTTATTTCATGTATCTGGCCTGCGAGCCGCATATCAGCGGATGGAGTGAGGGTTATTTGAGAGTCGGGGACGCCGGCGTTAGCGAGCATATCTCGTCCGACAGCTTCCATTTCGGCGAATGCGCTGTTCACCTCCTGCCAGTCCGTCTGTTCTAGGAGCCGGGGCATCGAGCGGACATTTTCGAACGAGAGCGGAGCGGCGAGACAGCCAAGCGCGGCGGTTACGCCGGCTCCAAGCGGGACGACGACTTTGGATGCGCCTAGTATCCGCGCCACTTCGCAGGCATGAGCCGGCCCCGCGCCGCCGAACGCTACTACGGAGTAGTTTCGGGGGTCTTTGTTGCGTCCGATGATGTGTATGCGCGCGGCGGCAGCCATGTTTTCTGTTACGACGCTGTAAACGCCGCGCGCCGCCTCTACCGCGCTCATGCCCATCTGCGAGCCGAGTTCGGATAGCGCGCGTTCGGCCGCGGACACATCCAGCGTCATACGGCCGGCGAGGAAGTAGTCTGGGTCGAGATAGCCGAGCAGCAGGTTGGCGTCGGTAACTGTGGGCTGCGTTCCGCCGAGAGCGTAGCAGGCAGGCCCTGGGCTTGCGCCGGCGCTATGTGGGCCGACACGCAGCAGCCCTAGAGCGTCCAGATGCGCAATGCTGCCACCGCCAGAGCCTATTTCTATGAGGTCCAGCACCGGAATCAAGATAGGCAGGCCGCTGCCGGACTTGAATCGATGGACGCGCGCTACCTCTATGGCGTTGCTGCGGGTTGGCTGTCCGCCTTCGATGATGCATGTTTTGGCGGTCGTTCCGCCCATGTCGAGTGATATGAGGTCTTGCTCACCGAGAATATCGCTGTAAAATCCGGCTGCCAGCGCGCCTGCCGCGGGTCCGGATTCCAGCAGCCGAATGGGGCGTTCGCTCGCGGTGTCGGCGTCCAGCACGCCTCCTGCCGAGTGCATCACCAGCAGTCGTCCGTCCCATCCGAGTTCGGCCAGCTTCTGTATGACGCCGCGTATATAGCGCGAGACTGCAGGCTTGATGTATGCGTCTGCGGCGACGGTCGATGAGCGTTCGTATTCGTTGATTACCGGCGCCACTTCTGACGATAACGACAGATGCAGCTGTGGATAGCGCGATTGCACTATCTCGCGCAAAGCCAATTCGTGTTCTGGGCTGCGGTATGAATGCATCAGGGATATAGCTACGGATTCGGCGCCACTTGCCACGAGTTCATCCACTGCCGCTGTCGCGCTGTTCAGATCGAGCGGGACGAGTACATTTCCGGCGCGGTCTATCCGCTCTGTTACCTCTAGCCTATGACTTCGAGGCACCAGCGGTTCGGGAAACCGGGCGTGCAGATCGTGCATGTCGTATATCTGCTCCCGGCCGAGTTCCAGGATGTCCCGAAAGCCATGTGTGGTAATCAGCGCTGTTTGCGCGCCCCTGCGTTCGATGATGGCGTTAGTCGCCAGAGTGGTGCTGTGGACGATGAGTCGCAGGTCTGCGATGTTTGCGCTGGCGCGTTCCAGTATCTCCGAAAGCCCGTCTATCAGAGCGCGCGACGGGTCGGCGGGGTCGGTTAGCACCTTGTGAACCGTTAGCTCGTTGGTGTCGGCGTCGTGCAGTGTAAAATCCGTAAAAGTTCCGCCGATGTCTATACTCAGCGAGAGCGAAGGATTGGGCATATTCGATATCGTCTCCTATGTTCGTGAAGGGCTGAAATCACTTCCCCAGATGGCCGTATTGTCGATAGGCGTTGCCGAGGGGGTGTTTTTTCGCCTCTCTTACCGCTCTCTAGGTAGTTTTGCGTTCTTGGTAAACCTGCTGAGCCCGTTCGATGGCGCGTACTCTTCCGCGTATCAGATATTCTTGCCGTTTACGCGCCCATAGATTGGAACCTTCGATGCCAGCGAGCGAGCCCTGGAATTGCGGCATTACATATCGCGCGAGGAGCTCGTAGCTGTTTAGAATGCGGTCTCGAGGCGCCCAGTCTATAGTTTGTATCAGCAGCCCTCCGAAGCCTCCGCTCTGCTCCTCCAGCCTGCGGATGCCTGCAATGCAGTCGTCTGGCGTGCCGATTATCCATGATCCGGTTTCGGCCATGTGGTCGATGACTTTTTCCAGCGGTCCGTCGAATGCCGCCTTCCTTCCGTTGGTCTCCTCCGTGTATTCACGCAAAAAACGGCCTGCTCCGAGCCGTGCCTCTTCGAAAGCGAGAGCGCGGTCTTCGGCGAGATGCACCGGGATTGTCAATCGCCAGTCGAATCGGTTGACCGTCTGGCCGTGTTGGGCGGCAGATTCTTCTGCGATGTCCCACAGACCGCGTAGGTTGGATTCCCCCGTAGAAGGGTCTCGCGGGACTGTGATGGTCAGTACGGACGCGCCGTATTTGCCGGCGAGCATGACCCCGGCGGGAGATTGCACCGATGCTACCGCAACGGGCATGTGCGGACGCTGAAAAGGCCTGATCTGGAGCATCGCCTCGTTCAGCTCGAACCAATCGCTCTTGTAGGTTATCGGGTCTGTTTCGGTGAACAGCCGGAGTATGATGCCTAGCGCCTCATCCATTTTCTCGCGCTGAGTGGCTGGGTCTATTCCCATCATATAGGCATCGCCGGGGAGCGCGCCTGGCCCGACTCCGAACATGACTCTGCCGCGTGTCATATGGTCGAGCTGTACCATGCGATTGGCCACCATCAGGGGGTGGTGATATGGCAAGCTGATGACCCCGGTGCCGAGCTGGATGTGTCGTGTGCGGTCGGCTGCGATGCCTATGAATATCTCCGGAGAAGAGATTGTCTCCCAACCGGCGCTGTGGTGTTCGCCGATCCAGGCTTCGTCATAGCCCAGATGGTCGAGCCATTGCACCAGTTCCAAGTCTCGGTCTATTGCGAGTGTAGGATTTTCGCCGACCCTGTGGAATGGGCCGAGGAAGATTCCGAACTTCATTCTTTCAGGCAGCGCCATTTTCGGTACACCTGTGGCTTTCTATGTTCTAGTTACTCATTCGTATCAGCGTATCAGTCGGTATCTGGCGGCAGTTCGTCGAACGGCAACCCTCTCTTTTGGGCATCTTCCCGTCGGCGGTTCCAGTCTATCCATTTCAGCTGCTGGTCGAATGCGCCTTCGGCTTTGCCTTGTGTTATACCTTCAGCCACTCCCTCGGCGTGAAGTCTTTTCTCCAGAGGTTCGAGCAGCCTTCTTCTCAGATATTGGGCGAGGACCATGAGTGTTTTTCCTATTTCGACTTCTATTGCACTCAGCGCAACACCTTCCGCGGGGACGGCTGAGAGACGATCTATGATCGCATTGAGGACTTCGGCGAATCGTCTGCCTGTAACTCCGTATATGATCTCGTCTGATCCTATTATGAGTGAGACAGCAGACACTTGCAGGATGAACAGCGTCGAGAAGGCAGGCCACCATCCTGGCGGTATGCTCAATACAGGTTCCCGTCTGCCCCTATTTTCCGGCTGATGAGGCTCTTTCGTCAACTGATTCGCTCTTTTTCGGTTATATGTCTATACGATAGACTCGCGCCGCAGTGTCATGGAACATCGCGGCTCTTTCGGAGTCGGAGTAGCCTGCCGATAGTCTCTTGAATGCGTTGTACATGATATTGTACGAGTACGCTACTTTGTCCACCGGGAAGTTGCTTTCGAACATGCTTCGGTCTGGGCCGAATTGCTCGATGCAGTAGTGAATGAATGGCGCCATAGCGTCAGCCAGCTCCTCGGATCCGATAGGTACATCTCTCGCGTGCCAGTCGAATCCGGTGCGCGGCATTCCGATGCCCCCGAGCTTTACGACGACATTGGGGCAGGCGGCGACCGCGGCGATGCCATTGCGCCAGGTGGTGAGAACCTCATCATCGTTGTTGGCATAGGGGCCGACGCGCAAGAGACCGCCGATGTGGTTGAGGATTATAGTAAGATTGGGGACGGCCTTTGCGAAGTCGGCGAGTTCCAATAGCTGTGGAAAATACATCCATCCTTCGAGCGACATGCCCATACGCGCCAGAACGCGCGCGCCGGCCCTGAACTCGTCGCTCGCCATCTGCCCTGCCATACGATGCGCGGATGTAACCTCGATCTCTGGGTGCGGGTCCCAAGTAACAGAATGACGGATGCCGCGGAATCGGTTGGGGCTTGCTGCTTGGAGCGATTCCAGCACTGGTTCCACCGCTGCCGCGAGGTTTAGATTGGCATGGCCGACGATGGCGGCTGCGGCTCGCGTGGGGCCGTACACCCCGCTCTCGCTCGCGGCAGCCAGCCCCTGTACGAACTCCACCTCGCCTACCGGACGCATCTCCTCCGGCCCGCTCGATCTGTACATTGCTCGCGCTTCCACGAATACCGTAGAACGAACATTGTGGCCGCTGTTCACATCGTCCGACAGCTCGTGGAGCAGGTATCTCTGATATGGAATTCGCTCCGTCCGCATGTCCCAGAAGTGGTGGTGCGGGTCGCAAATTGGCAGGTCTGGCTCCAATGTCTCTTCAGTCGTCAGTTCTAGCCAGTCGTTTCCTCCGAACGGCATTCGAGTGTCTCCTTTTGTAGAGCTTGTCATAGGGCTTGGCCGAGCAATGATATGATTTAATGCTCCGACTGTCTATTGCGCGAATGAACCGTCGGACGGGTATATTCTGATTGTTCCAAAATCCACAGCTGCATGCGAGACAATCGAGCCGAAATCATGATGTTATAAGGCGGATATCGGATACAATGGGGGTATGCAAACTCTAAACGATACCGTGTTTTGATGTCCGGCGAACCAAATTTGGGCGGCGAGCGACTGTGGACGGTAGATTTCGTACTGGATTTGCTCACGGCTCACTGTCTGTTTGCCGCATACACGGCGATGTTTACGATCATCCCGCTGTATGTGTTCGACCGGGGTGGAGTCGAATGGCAGCTGGGGATTGTCATAGGCTCCTTCGGTGTCGTGGGGCTTTTGATCAGGCCGTTCGGAGGACGGTGGGTTTACAGCGTTGGCGCGAAGTGGATTGCGATTGTTGGAACTGCGGTGTTTGGCGTGGCATCGCTGCTTCACATTCTGGCGCCGAATGTGTGGTTCATCATTCCTGCTCGGGCGCTTCAGGGCGTGGGACTTGCGCTCGGCCCGGTGGCGACTTCTACTATAGTCGTGAATCTCGCCCCGCTTCGCAGGCGCGCGGAGGCCATGGGCTACATGGGCAACTCCATATCCGCCGCAAGCCTGTACTCCCCTGCCTTGGCATTCTTTATAATGCAGCAGTTCGGATTTTCTATCGCCTTCGTATATTCGGCGTCGATGGCATTCGCGGGGTGCGTGGCGGCGGTTAGGTTGTCAGTAGTACGAACGAATGTGCCCGTTCAGCAGGGCCCGCAGGGATACAAAGCGCCGTTGATAAGTCGAGACGCGCTTCTTCCGACGCTGATATTCCTGACATATACGATGACTACCGCGCCAGTAGCAACATTTCTGCCGCAGGTGGCGGATGAGCGCGGTTTCGGAAATCCCGGTCTGTATTTCACTATGTATTCGATAACTTCGATGTTTTCGCTTGGGATTTCTGGGCGTATCTCCGATAGGTTCGGTAGAGGCTCTATGATATTGCCGGGTCTGCTGATCGTCGCAGTCGGCATGTTCGTCTTGGCGACTGCGGAGCTGCAGCTTCTGTTTATGAGCGCGGGCGTGCTGAGCGGGCTGGGATTTGGCATGGTCCAGCCGTCGATGCAGTCGTGGACGGTGGATAGGGTCGAGGCGCGGGAGCGCAGCTCGGCATTGGCTACGCTTCAGTCGGCGTGGGACATCGGAGGGTCTGGCGGCTCGTTCGTGTTCGGCCCCGTGGGCGCGGTTACTGGCGCGGCGGCGACCTTTGCAATCGCAGGCGCCGGAACTCTTACTGGAGCGTTCGGTTTCGTGGCCTCGAACTTGCTGTCCCGGAGAAAGTCGTAATCTATCCAGCTCTGAAATGTTCGATTACCAAGACTGTCATCGTCTCGGTCTCTGTCCACAGACGGCGGCGAGCGTTGGCAGGCCAGCGGACGGTATATCCAGATTTCAGCTCCGCCTCCTCGCCCTCGACTTCCGTGAATCCGCCGCCGTCGATGCAAACGACATCCGTCGCGTATGGCGCGGCTCGTTCTGGGACACATCCATCTACGCCTAGACGAAGCAGCGCAACGGTCAGATTATCCAAGACGAGCAGCACCTTGCCTTCGACATTCCTTACGCCGCGGGCCGTCAGCGGCATCCAGTCAGGCTTGGGTACAGGGGTTATGTCCGGTGGCACGGGCGCGTACTGCTCGGGTTATAGAAGCGTCGTGGTCATAGCTGGTTGTATGAGAAGCTCGCGCTCGTCCGTATCCTGTTCGGCGTTAGTCATGCTTCTGAACGCCTCCATTTTGGTGATCGAGTCCCATATCGAGTCTGCGATGTCTTCCTCGTCTGCGAGCGCGTCTAGGACGACCCATCGACCGGGCTCAGAGCGCGCCATGTTCGAATATCCCGCGTGAACCCGCTTATGGAAGTGGATCGATTCCTCTTCGAACCGTCGTGAATCATCCCCATCCAGTCTGCCTATATTTGCCATGTCGAACAGATCTGCCTGCATCGACCCCACGCGCTCGAGACCTGCCTCGGGAGGGCAATCCAAGAGGAAAGTCTTGTGCGGCATGACTCCGCCTGTTGCCAATAGATTGACAGAGCGCACTAGATCGAGTGGCAGCCTTCTGCCATATCCTTGATAGGCGACAGTAGAATCGGCATATCTATCGGCGATTATGACTAGATTAGGCTCGGACATTCGATGTTTTAGCACCTTGCCGACGAGCTCCGCCCTGGATGCCGCGAACAGCAGCAATTCCGCTTCGCGCGATATGGTATTGTCTCCCCAGGGTCTGCCCTTGATGAGATCTCGTATGTAGAGTCCAAGATTGGTGGAGCCTGGTTCGCGGATCAGGAGCGAAGGAATGCCTGCCTCGATCAACCTATAGTTCAGGTTCTCCGCTTGGGTCGTCTTGCCTGTTCCCTCTCCTCCCTCGAACGATACGAACAGCGCCAATATCTTACTCCTACACTGGGCATCTAGTTTGATTTTCGTCTGTGCCGAGAACGGCGGGCGTACTGTTTTGGTCTATGCCGTCATCGGTTGGAAAAGACGACGCCGCGCGCTGAGTCTTTGCCGATGCTGTACGATGCCAGGCCGTGTTTTTCGGCGATTTCGTGCTGAATATGTCTGGCATACGAGTTCTGCGGGGCCAGCTGAATACTGCCCTCGCCGTCTCGTATGCGTCCGGCGGCGTCTTCGGCCTCCTGCATTGCAGATTCGAGATCGGAGTCGTGCCGGCCGTGCTGGCGGTCTCGCATTATTGCCCTGATGAACTGCTCGATCTGGGGCGTGGTATTGCGCCTCAAGACATAAACCGGCTTTCCCTTCTTCTCTGCGGATTGGAGCGCGGTTGTCTTTCGTCGATAGTAGTTCTTCGTTGTCAGCAGCAGATCTGCTTTGGATATACTGTCAACGATGACGACGGGGGAGTTGGTCTGTCGCACTGCCTGCTGCAGCTTGCCTCTGTTCACCCCGTAAGGAAGGACGGAAGTCATCTTCACCGATTCCTGTTCTGGATCGGGCTGCTCCTCCCCGAATTCATCGCTTTTGTCGATGGGAGAGCTTCGCATCGTCCTAGTTTGGGGTGAATCTTTCGGCGAGAGTGAAATCTGTGGCCGCGCGCGCGTTATCCTGCCATCGGGCGCGACGGTTCTATGTTCGGGCGAAACTGTGTGGCCGCGCAGCACCCTGTCCACAGTCTCGGCCACATCCGGATGAACGACGACCTCTGTCCAGCTCTGGATTTCGACGAGCACATCGAATGTGGGAGGCGCTCTTCTTTCCAGCACGGTCTTTTGTGTGCGCCGCCGCCTCGCCTCCACATCGCCCAGTGTTACCGACTGGATACCTCCGACCAGATCCGAGAGCGTCGGATTCATTATCAGGTTATCCAGCGTGTTGCCGTGCGCGGTCGCAACGAGCTGCACGCCGCGTTCGGCAATTGTACGCGCGGCGTTCGCGTCCAGCTCGATGCCTATTTCGTCGATGATGATTACCTCAGGCATGTGGTTTTCGACGGCCTCGATCATCACGCTGTGCTGGAGTTCGGGAGATGGTACCTGCATACGGCGCGCGCGTCCAATGGCGGGATGCGGTATATCGCCGTCGCCGGCTATTTCGTTGGATGTATCGACGACTATGACGCGCTTGCCGACATCATCGGCTAGTACGCGAGCGACTTCGCGCAGCATCGTCGTCTTGCCTACACCCGGCTTGCCGAGCAGCAGCACACTGCGCCCCGCCGCTATCAGGTCTTCGATTATGCGAATCGTGCCATATACGGCGCGCCCAACACGCAAGGTCAGGCCGATGATTCGTCCGGCTCGGTTTCGCATCGCGGATATGCGGTGGAGCGTGCGTTCGATACCGGCTCGATTGTCCTCCCCGAAGTGTCCGATGCGATCTATAGTGTAGGCGATGTCGGCGGCGGACACCTCCGCTTTTGTCAAAACGAGGTTGTGGTCACGGAATCGCGCCTCGGGCTCGCGTCCAAGATCCAGTACGACTTCGAGAAGCTGCTTCGAGTCGTCATAATCCAGCAGAGTTTCTCGAAGATGGGCGGGAAGTTTGTCTATCAGAACTTCCAGATCGAGGTCTATTCTATAATCCAATCCTGTCGAATCCGTATGAGCTAGTTCTTCGGTCGATTACGACTTCAGATTGCCAGTGGCCGGTTCACTGATTATACCATTAGAGAAAGTTCTTCGTTGCCTACTTTATCGCTGGCAGCGACGATTTGGCGAGTGAGACATCGCGGACGGCTGCCGCCGCTGGTTTTACCATCGTGCGAAAGTCGCCTTTTGCCTCGAACCTGCGTCTTTCGAACGCGGCAGCCAACGACGGATAGAACTCTGGGCACATTGATATTACGATATTGGCTCTATCCAGATACCGCAGCCCGGCATCCACCATCTCCGCTGTAAGTCCTTCTAGCTCAGGATGCAGCATAACGGAAAGCATTCCCGTCCCCGACTTTAGCGAAATGCGCATCCACCCTTTTACCTCCCCGTCCATGTCCAGAACTTGCTCTTGGCATTGTCCTTCCGCGCGCTCTTGTGACGCCCTCCATTGATCGAATGTCATCCCTGCATACTGCCGCGTCTTAACGGGTGTTACTGCATTGTATAGCCTGAAAAGCGCAAGATCGTCTTGGTCTTGTCTAGTTCGCAGACGCGCGGAGGCGCCGAATAGACTGCCTTCCCCCTCTCCGATTTTGGGCATACCGCTGTAGAGAGTCTCCTTGGCGCAAGGTACGAAACCGGCTTCTTGCGCAACTCGCGCTATAGTGTATTCGTCAGGGGTTCGCAGAAATATCCTCTGAGCGCCCCGCGCCGTCGCATCGACTGCCGCTCTTTCGAGTACTCGTGAGAGTGAAGGATCCAGCGCCGCGCTTGCCATCAGATGAGATACTTCCCAGCTTTCGGCGCTGGATCTCTGTTTGGCCGATACGATGGAATGCACGCGCGTCTTGTCTGCGCATATCCATGTCGTGGAAGGGTAACCCGGCGCGAGCTGTCGAATCGACATACGGAGCATAGCTGCGGCAAACGATTGCGGGCGAAACAGCCGCTCCGAGGGGAACGCGAAATCTTCCATATCGCCCAAAGTAGCGCAACGCGCCAAATCCAGGATGTGTGTTCTTTTTACCCTAAGCCGATTGCTGGCGGTACTCATCGTCCCACCTACGCTACAGATACTCATTACTCATGTGGCTCATGTGCCTGTTTCTAAATCATATTATATCAGGCATGAGTATCGGCTTAGAGTCAGAAAACCGAGCGTCTTAGAAAGAGATTTATCGTCGAGTCCTTTAACCCCTGTCTTCGACCATATTTACGAAAAGTTCGTGGATACGCAAATCGGAGGTAAGTTCTGGGTGGAAGGCAGTTGCCAACATATGATTTTCGCGGACTGCGACAGGGGTTCCGTCGTCTAATGTGGCAAGCACTTGTACGCTGGGTCCGACGGACTTGAATACGGGAGCGCGGATGAATACAGCCCGATAGGCGGGGCCGCATACGCCGTTCACTGCGATGTCTGCCTCGAAGCTGTTCACCTGCCGGCCGAATGCGTTTCGGCTGACCACCGTATCCATCAGATGCAGCGGTTCGGGACGACGGTCTTCGAGCTTGCCGGCCATAACGATCATGCCTGCGCAGGTTCCCCAAGTGGGCATTTGGTCGTGTCTGATGTGTCTGCGCAGGCTGTCGCGCATTTCGTATATATCGATCAGCTGGATGATGGTGGTGCTTTCCCCGCCGGGTATTATTAGTCCGTCTATTTCGTCCAGCTGGTGCGGCAGGCGCACCTCGCGCACCTTCATCCCCAACTTTTCCAGCATGGCGCGGTGTTCCGCGAAGTCCCCCTGAATGGCGAGGACGCCTATGACAGTCACGAGTGTTACCAGCCTCTGATGGCGAGCCTTTGGGAGTCGGGTATGTCCGACAAATTCAGGCCGGGCATTGCGTCTCCGAGTCCCTTAGACACTTCGGCGATCATCTCCGGGTCTCGATAATGTGTGGTGGCTTTGACAATGGCATCCGCCATTAGGTCTGGATTGTCGGACTTGAAGATGCCTGAACCGACGAAGATGCCGTCCACGCCGAGCTGCATCATGAGCGAGGCGTCTGCGGGTGTGGAGACGCCGCCGGCGGCGAAGTTCACTACGGGCAGAGTTCCCGTCTCGTGAATGTCTCTGACGAGATCGTAAGGCGCTCGCAAGTCTCGCGCGGTTGCCATCAGTTCATCTTCTTCCATGCCTTGGATGCGGCGTATTTCGCCGAGTACTCGTCTGGCGTGTCGGACTGCTTCTACGATGTTGCCGGAGCCGGCTTCGCCCTTCGTCCTGATCATGGCGGCGCCCTCGCCGATGCGTCTCAGCGCCTCGCCCAGGTCGCGCGCGCCGCAGACGAAAGGCACTGTGAAGTCGTGCTTGTTGATGTGATTGTTTTCGTCGGCTGGGGTTAGAACCTCCGATTCATCGACATAATCTACGCCGAGCGCTTCTAGCACCTGCGCTTCTGCGAAGTGGCCGATGCGCGCCTTCGCCATGACTGGAATAGTAACCGCATCGACGATCTCCGCTATCATAGACGGGTCGGACATTCTGGCGACGCCGCCCGCCTTGCGAATATCTGAAGGAACGCGCTCCAGCGCCATGACTGCAACCGCTCCGGCATCCTCTGCGATTCTCGCCTGCTCCGAAGTTACCACATCCATGATGACCCCACCCTTGAGCATCTGCGCCAGCCCCGCCTTGACCCTCCATGTACCAGTATCGGTTTCAGTCATCATGTCAACAGCCATCTCGAGGCCTCCGTTTCTGAGGTTTTGCGAACTCATTCGCTCACAAATATTGGACCCGAACTCCGAACAGAGCATGGCATTCGCGTGGCGGCCATATGGAAGTTAGCGGATCGTCTAGTTAGATGGGTATTATACTCTGAGCGATGCGATATGACAATGAAAGATGGTTTCGTTGCTGCGATGGTGGCAGGAGTCGTAGCTCATGCCGATGTTTTACTATTCTTCGCTGGATTAGTTAGGTACCTAGGTAGATCGAAATGTTTTCTGACTTCGTAATCGAGTCCGTCTCCGTCGGGATGCTGTACGCCTTCGCGTCCGTTCTCGTATCCGTACTGGTAGCTGGGATACTTCGATTCGTTATAACCACAGTGATTATCCGTAAAATCCTGCGCGACGAACGACGACTGATAGTGGATATGTTCAGAGCTGCCAGGGAACCGTCCTCTCTATTCGTCATTACGCTTGGTCTTTTGAGCGGCTATATGTCTCTCAGTAATATTGGCAGCCCGGTGTTCGATTCTATCGATAGTTCTGAGGAGTGGGCTGTCAGGATATGGCTGGCAGCAGTTGCGATCGATGTGGGCTATTTAGCCTCGAATGTCTTGAATGCGATGACTCGATGGTACATTCGACATATAAGCGATCGCACGACGACTAACATGATCGAGAAACTGCTGCCGCAGCTTATTCATGTTACCCCTATCGTAATCTTCTCTGTTGCCGTAATAATGGCGCTAGATATCCTTGGCGTGTCTGTTGCGCCGTTAGTGGCTGGACTAGGTATCGGCGGTATAGCTGTTGCGCTCGCGATTCAGCCTACGCTAGGCAATTTTCTGTCTGGCGTCTATCTAATAACAGAGGGTGATCTCAACGAGGGCGATTTCATCGAACTGGATAAAGGACCTTCCGGATTCGTGGTGGATGTTGGATGGCGGAGTACGAAGATTCAAGACCGCCATAACAACCGTATTCTTATTCCCAATTCCAAAATGATCGATAGCATTATGACCAATTTTCACAGTGAGTCTTCTGTCGTTACTGTGTTTACAAAATGCGGCATCAGCTATGAGTCCGATCTAGATCTCGTGGAGCGCACGGCATTGGAGGTGGCGACTTCGGTTAGGGACGATTTGGAGGAGGCGGAGGATGACTATGAACCGCTTATTTACTTCACAGATTTTGGGGATTCCAATATAGATTTCCTTCTCCTGCTGCAGGCTCGAGATCGTCCGGGTTCGTTCGTCGTCAAGCATGAGTTGATCAAGCGGCTACGCGTCCGGTTCAATCAAGAGAATGTCGAGATAAATTACCCTGTTCGCAAGATCGTCCGGCCGAATGATGGAAATCATGTCGATGAAGAGATGCAATAGATTCGTCAATTTCCGGGGCGCATCGAAAACTCGTATTCACAGCGCAGTTAGCCAGCTGTACATCGCCTCGAACAGCTGGGTTTCGCGTCCAGTGTAGCCGTGATTCGCGCCGTCTATCACCTCGACTGTTATTCCCATTCCGGTGTGAGCGGCGGTTTTCAGGCTGCGCATCGCCGCCCCGCATACTGGAAGACTGTCTATGCCATTGCCGCACTCTTCTGAGCCGAAGACGAAGAGCGCGGGGCAGCGCAGATCGGCGGCGCGCCGCGTGACGCTGTATCGGTTATCCGGCGCGAAGCAGTCCAAGAATGCCGATGCGCTCCAAGTCGAACCCCATGGAATGCCCGGTCGTATGTAGGCATTCGGTCGTCCGCTCTGCACCTGATCGACGCACCACGAAAACGCTTTGCGAAATTCGTCGCCATGCAGATCGATCAGCCCATAGTGGTCGTATTCACCCGGCGATACCGACACGACTGCGCTGACTTGCGGCCAATGTTCCTTCGATTGCGCGTATGTGGCTCTGACCGCGCCGCCGCTGTGTCCGCCAATGGCGACGGACTTATGTCCACGCTCGGATAGAGCATCTAGCCATGCGGCGTAATCCATGCGCGAGTCTTCGACCGACTCATGCGCGTATCCCGCAAGCGCATCACCGGGCGCGCCGCCCGCCACGATGTCATGTCCGCGCCTGTTCGCCGAGAGAAAGGCGATTCCCCGCGCCGCCAGACGCGCGCCCAGATCCAGATAGAGCTTGCGGTAGAAGTGGCCGCCGTCTCCGTGGAAGAAACAGACCGCCTCCACCGGAGAATCTCGCCGCTTCAGCGGTGGAGCATCAGTTGGAGCGGCATTCGGAGCAAAGTACGCTCCGCCCAGCAAGAATCCGTCCTGCGTAGTTACCTCGATCAGATCGGCAAGCATATCAGTCCTCAGCCTTCTACTATTTGCCCTCTGCGCTGAGATGTTTGCGGAACGGCTGCATACCGCGTCTTGCGCTCCGAAGACCGCTACTCTCCGATAACGGGATAGGGGGACAGGTCGGTAATTCCCGCCTCTGCCAGCACATCTTCATCGTAGAGTATCTTGCCTGTGTAGGACTTCGGCTCTTTCTCGCATATGATGGCTCCGGCGTCTCCCATGATGATGCCGTCCTCGCGCGCGCCGGCATAAGGCCTGTCGCCGCGGAACCAACGCTGACCCTCGGATGCGATTGCGCCCCTCGGCGATAGCGCATTGACCGCGATGTTGTGCTGGTAGAGTTCGCTCGCCAGCCCCTGCGTGAATCTTTCCAAGTGTGCCTTGCCCGCGCCGTATGCGGTGCCATCCGGTCTGGCCGACTCGTATGGCCCTTCGCCCGGCCCGATCGCGCCGACGGAGCTGATGTTGATAATGTGGCCGTACTGCTGCTCTTTCATATATGGAGCCACCAGCTTGCATCCCAAGAACGGCCCTCGAATGTTGACACGATATAGCAAGTCCCAATGGCGAACCTGCATATCGGCGACCGTGCCGGGGATGAGGATGGCGGCGTTGTTCACCAGTATGTCGATGCGCCCGTATGTTGCGGAGGTCTGTTCGAGCAGCGCGGTGACATCGTCTTCTTGCGAAACATCGCAGCGGATGCCCATTGCTTCGCCACCCTCGGCTCTGATCCGATCCACTGCCGTCTGAATACTGCCCGGTATTCTAAAATCGCCTTCGTTCTGAGTCCGCGCCGAGACCACGACTTTGGCGCCTTCGCGCGCGAATACGACAGCCATATCCCTGCCGATACCGCGACTCGCGCCGGTGATGATTGCCACCTTGCCATCCAGTTTGCCCACAATGGTTCTCCTTGTTATCTGTAATCGCTACGGTTCGTTCTGAATATGTCGTTCCTATCCTACCCTATTTTGCCCGCGTCTGCGAAAGCGCGAAAGCCTGTAACTCGACCTACACTATCAGGATGCACACGACAGAATGCCTGTGGGCTAGAGGCATAACCGCTATCTGAGGACGCAAAGCTACTCGATTTCTCTGGGGCTGAAACCCCTCTTCCAGATATGTATCCAAACATTGGGGCTGGAGATGAGCTGTCCTGTTGTAATTTTGTCTATTTCGTAGTCGGGAAGGTCGCGCCATACAAGGCATAGCCCACCATCCATAATCCGGTTATCATCATGAAGTACGAAATCGAAATCATTGAACGTGAATCTATTTTCATCACGAAATACGAAATCGAAATTATTGAAAGTGAATCTATTTTCATATAGATCGGCTGTATCAGCCGGGTAGATATGCAGTGAGAATGGCGTGTAGATATCAGCATCGCTGCACTGGGTTTTTGCATAGACCAGTCGGTTTGTGATCTCGTCTAAGTACACATCGAAAACAGAGCGTATGACTGGTTGGGCGTCCTTCGGCAGACCTGCCCGCAAAAGCGCGGCTTCGTCCAGCGGCTCTGTTTTGCCGACACCTTTCAGTATGACGCCATCATTCAGCTCCGCCACTACTTCTGTTTCTCGCGCTCTGAGCATCTCTGGAAGATCACCGTCATCTGTGAACCAGACATAGTATATGTATTCGTATGTGTATTCATCTTCCACCCCTGCATACCATACTTGCATATGTGAATTTCTGTACTCGGAGCTTTTAGCGTATAAATAGTTCTCCACACTATGATTGTTACTAAAGATTTGCCCGTCCACTGGGTAGGATATCAAGTAGCGGACAGTATCGGATTCGGCCCATCGTTTGGATGTGTACCAAAGGATGCCGTTGTCCATATACCACCTTATATCCATGTATTTAACAACTACTTGCTGCGAGAGCCATAGGGAGAGTAGGAAGGCAAGGACGAGCATTGCCAAGCTCAGCGGCGTTTTCTTTATGAAGCCTGTGTTCCAGCGCCGTAAAAAGGGCATTTCTTCCAACGGCCTCCGTCTTTTGGCATATCCCAAGAATTCGTTTATTACCAGCGTGGTCGCAACGAGTATGGGCGGATATATGGGCGCAAGATACCTCACAGGGATATCTACATCGGTAAGCGGCAAAATGACTGCTATGAAAGCTATATAGACTGCTATGAAAACCACAGGGACTGCCCACATATTCCACTTCGCGGATATTTCTCCCTTGCGATTCAGGAGCCAGAGCAGATATCCGACTCCGACCGCCAATGTGAGCAGAATTGCTGCCATCGCCACTACCCCAGCGATGGTCGGCCCTTCGATAATAGAGATGCCAAATACTTTGCCGAGCGCTATGTCGAACAGACCGAGGCCTCTATTTCCAAATGCCCACCTGCCGAACGCAGAAACAGTGGTATGAAGACTGCTCACCAGCGAAAAATCGGTCGGATAGACTTTCCCAGTCAGCTCTCCTAGCGTCAGGAGGTTTCTCAGCATCCATATGCCGATTGGCGTAATCGCGATGACAGAGAAGACGGCGATATTCTTTGCCTTCGAGGAGAATGTCATGTTTCGCTGCATAAGCAGCAGTATCAGACAGCTGGCGACCACAGTTACGCCGATATAGCGGGTCAAGCAGGCTAAGGCGGCGCAGGCGGCTGCCATGAGCAGCAGCGACCGTTGGCGAGTGTCCAAGAATCTGTCCAAAGCGAAGAGCGATAGAATAGTGAACGAGACGAACAGAGCGTCCGTCATTACACCAGATGCGCTACGAGCCAATGCTGTAGATAGGATACAGGCGCACCCCGCCCATGCGACCAGAGGACGAGATTGGATTCGGCTGCGCAGCCATAACGCGGTCGTGAAGGCGGTTATGCCGAATGCGGCGGCGTTGATGTATGCGGCGGCATCGACCACATCCAGTCCGAGCAGCGCGAGGAATGCCATCGCCATCGGAAAGAGCGGGGCGGCGTCTATGTAGGGTTCTCCCCAGTAATTGACGAACCCGTTTCCTTCTGCCAGATTCCACGCCGCTGATATATACAGTAAGGAATCGGCTCCTACGCCGGGTCCGTAGTTGATTTGACGCAGCAGAATGAGCGCGGCGCCCAGCATGCCGATAGCCAGCAGCAGCGCGGTGAAACGGTCGATACGGAACGCGGCCATATGGCTCTTCAGCGTTGGTACTGTCTTTCGTATGTACCTCACCATGGATCTAGCGCCGTTACTGTAATGGCTACACCTGTCACGATGGCTATAACCCCGACTATAACGCCAATCCAGTAGGCGAAGTTAAGCTCTTCGCGCAAGAATATCGCGTCGATGACAGGAACGATGGCGAAAGTCAGGGCTGCGAAGGACATTGCTCTGCTCAGTGGCGCGTGGGACAGGGCGAAAATCCACAGCAGGGTTGCCGCGCCGTAAACGAATAGCGCGACCCAGAACCACGAGTTGCGCGAGATCGATTCGGCAAAGCGAAAAGCCGAGTCCAGGACTAGCGATTCCGAAGTTCGTTTAAATAGGGACTGCCCCGCGGATAGCAGAAAAGGTATCGAAATGAGACAGCGACAGTCTATGAAAGACGAGACACTCATTTCGACTTAGGCTCTTTACACGCGGGTTCGGGGGGGGGGGGGGGGGGGGGGGGGTACAACAGCAAGCGTAGAGTCTCTGTTCCGAATTTCGCGGTTGCTCTGTAGTGTCAATATCGTCATAAAGGAGATGGAAAATATCATCTGTAAGCTCAGAATCAGGAGCGTAACTGATGGAATGGCAATGCGCATCCGCGATTCTATGGCTGTGTCGCCGGTCTGCGACCAGACGAACAGGCTCCAGACGCACCCTGCCGCCCCCAACAGCCCCATGATCGAAGCGCAGGCGAAGATGGATTCAGGTACACCTTCCCTCTGCATCAATGTACCCGGATAGGTTTGGGATATGCCGATGCTGTCATAGAACACGCTGGACAGTATGAAAAAGAAGAACACCTGCCCTCCGGAGACGACGAAAGCGGCCCCGAATATCATCGTATATGTCCCAAACCATCCGCCTTCTTGGGGTGGGTATGCAATCGGTACGATCATAGACAGTATGCCTACGGCGAACAGTACGAAGCTGGGATATAGAAACAGCCACTGAGGAGACATTACTATCAGCAGGCGTAGATGATACCAGCCATCGCGCCAAATCCGCACATGGGAGGAACGATCCGCGTCAATTGCCTGTCGCTGAATTATGGGGATTTCGGTGATACGCGCATCCGCCAGCACAGCCTTAGTGACTATCTCGCTAGACATTTCCATTCCAGGGCTTTTTAGCATGAGCGCGCGGGCATAGGCTGTATCGACCCCCTTGAGACCACAAAGGAAGTCGCCCACTGGCGAGCGGGTAAGCAGCTTTCCAATGCTCGATAACAGATAATTGCCTACATAGCGGCGTAGAAAAGAGCCCGGGTAGTCGCTCTTTTGGGAGAATCGGTTGCCGAATACGAAATCGTAACCCTCCTGAAGTCTTTCCCAAAACGGCTCCAGCGCGTCCAAGTCGTGTTCCCCGTCGCCGTCCCCGATTATGGTCCAGCGCCCTTTGGCGGATTCGATTCCAGCGATGGTGGCGTTGCCGTATCCCCGGCGCGTCTCTACGATGACACGCGCGCCCGCCTCCGCTGCTAGAGCTGCCGATCTGTCATCGCTGTTGTTGTCCACCACCAGAACTTCGCCTGAAATAGCGTTTCTTTCGAGAAATCCGAGAGCCTCGCTGACGCACTGAGTTATCGACATTTCTTCGTTGAGGCACAGAATCGCAATGGTCAGTTCCAGTTGTGGGTCGTTCTGGTCGTTCATATGAGATAAAACGCTAAACTCAATCGACTTCTGCCAAATGGCAATGAGTTTCTACATTGTCTGCCTATTCCGACATGTTCAATATGTGTACATGATCGGCGAGTGTATCTGCAATACTCCATGCCGTGAGTATTGAGCATCCGCGCTGGAGTACAGCCAGATAGATATGGAGTCTGTAGATCTGTTCGGCAAATATCCAGAGTTCAGCAGTTCAGCAAGTCCGACGCGAACGATGTACAATACCTCCAAAATACGAGCTCGTGGGAGGTGCGTACTCATGGTCACTAACGCTTTTCGCAAAATGGGCAAGTCCTTGGCTATATCCGCGCTTCTCGCATGGGAACGCGCCGAATCGGGAGTTAGCTACAACCCCGTATCGCGCAAGATCAAGACATACCCATACGACCGATACGACGAGATTCGCAGCAAGGATCCGGTTCACCGTCTAAGGATGATAAATGCTTGGGTGCTGACTAGATATGAGGATGTGGATACCGTATTGCGCGATAACAAGCGGTTCTCGCACAGCTCCGGATACTATACCGAATACAAGAGCTTTCTCGATCTCGACCCGCCCGACCACACGCGTCTCAGAGGGCTGACATCGAGGGCGTTCACTCCCCGCGCTGTGGCGCGGCTGGAATCGAGAATCCAAGTTCTAGTCGATGAACTGCTGGATGCCGTCGAGGGCAAGGAGCGATTCGATCTGATCGAGGATTTCGCGTATCCGCTCCCTGTCACGGTCATAGCCGAGATGCTCGGCGTTCCGCCGGAGGACAGGGACAGGTTCAGGGAGTGGTCGAACGGTGTCGCTCTCAGCATCGAGCCGACGCTGGATGACGAGCAAGACCGTATCATCCAGAAATCGGGTGAAAGCCTGTTCGCCTATTTCGAGGAGATAATAGAACAGCGTCGGCGTCACCCACGGGAGGACATGATTAGCGCTCTGCTCGCTGTGGAGGACGAGGGCGACAAGCTCACGCGGCAGGAGCTGCTGGGAGTGCTTCTGCTTCTGCTGGTGGCGGGAAACGAAACGACACGGAACCTGATCGGCAACGGTATGCTTGCCTTGCTTGCGCATCCCCGTCAAATGCAGCTGCTTCGGGACAATCCAGACATGATCGGCTCCGCTATCGACGAGATGCTGCGATACGACAGCCCCGTGCAGGTCGATGGCAGAGTCGTAGTAGAGGATGTGGAGATTGGCGGGAAGCTGCTGCGTCCTGGGCAGCGCGCGCTGTGCCTAATCGGCGCGGCGAACCGAGACCCTGCCGTCTTCGCCAATCCGAATACGCTGGACATCACCCGCCGCGAAAAGAGCCACATGTCGTTCGGACGCGGCATACACCACTGCCTCGGCGCTCCGCTGGCGATCCTCGAAGGGCGTGTCGCATTCGCCAGCTTGCTGGGGAGGTTCTCTTCCATTCGCCTCGCCGCGCAGCCGGAGTACCAAGATCAGGTCGTTCTGCGCGGGGTCAAACAGCTCTGGGTGGATGTGGAGCGCGCTCCGCGTATCCGTCCGACGATTGCCAAACCGGTCGGCGCCGGCGCGGGTGTCTGAATCAGATCGCGTGATGCCGTGACGGAATGAAACCGTGAGCGCAGCCGGGAAGGCATTCGCGCTTCCGGTCTGGGCGCTCGCATTTGTCGCAGGCGTACTCTTAGGGGAAGCATCGAGCGTTTCAGTGTCTGCGCTCGGTCTGCTGATGCTTGCGTCGCTCTTACTGGTCGCGCTCGCGCTGTCTCTGCGCCTCTCCGCGCTTCCGGCTGTGGCGCTCCTCTTTCTGCTGCTCGGCGCGTTCAGGGCCGATTGTGTCGGCGAGCGTGTGGATGACCTTCCAGCGCATCACGACGCGCGCGGAGGAGTCGAGGTTCGCGGCACGGTCGTCGAGCCGCCATCGGGCATCGGCGCCACGCTTAGCTTCAGACTCTCGGTGGACTCCGTTCGCGCGGGACAGGATTCTGTTTGGCAGTCGGCTTCTGGGGATGCGCTAATAACGGCGAATTCGACTGTCGATATCGTTCGCGCCAGAAAACCTCCGTTGATTCGATATGGCGATCGGCTGGAGATTAGCGGACGGCTCACCGCTCCCGAGCCGATCGATGATTTCGACTTCCCTGCCTATCTCGAACGACAGGGAATGAGATCGGTAATGTCCTTCCCCGATATTGTCTTGCTGGAGGAAGGCGTAGGGATATTTTGGCGTCGCTGGCTGTCATCGCTGCGAGTCGCGCTGGCTGGCTCCATCGCTCGCGCGACGCCGGAGCCGCAGGCGGCTTTCGGCCAGTCCATTCTGCTTGGGGTCCGAGATGGATTGCCGGAATCGCTCCGTGAGGATTTTCGCCGAACGGGGGCATCGCATCTTCTTGCCATATCCGGCCTGCATATTGGCATACTGCTCTCAACCGTGATCTCCGTCAGCGTAGCGGCGTTCGGTCGCCGTCACAGACTGTATCTGCTCGCGCCGCTTGTGGCAGTCTGGCTCTATGCTCTCTTGTCAGGGGCATCGCCTTCTGCAGTGCGCGCCGCCGTTATGGGTACGCTGTACATTGCCGCGATTTTCGTTGGCCGTCCGCGCAGCCTGACACCGGCGCTCGCGCTGGCCGCCGGGCTGATGGCCGCGCACGACCCGAGCATACTGCGCAGCATATCGTTCCAGCTCAGCTTTGCGGCCATGCTGGGGATTGCGGCTTACTATGAGGGGCTGGCTGACACAGTAACAGAGCGGATTGGACATGGCTTGCAAGACGATAGAATATCAATACGCGCCGCCCGCGCTCTGGCGAACGCCATCGGAATCACGCTGGCGGCGACGATTGCGACTGCGCCGCTGGTGGGCTTTTACTTCCAAAATGTCTCGCTGGTCGGGTTGCCGACGACGCTGCTGACGATGCCTGCCGTACCGCTCGCGCTGATGTCTCATGCCGCGGCGGCCGTAGTTGGCCTAGTTTCCCAGACCGCCGCCATCCCGCTCGGGTGGCTTGCATGGGGGTTATCCGCGTACATAACGGGAGCCGTATCGCTCATCGCGCGGGTATCGTCGGCGTCAGTAGAGGTTGGCGGCATAGGCTCTGGGCTGATGTGGGCATACTACACCTTGCTTGCCGCGCTTGCCACAGCCGCGCCAGGCTATGGCTTCCTGCGCAGGCGATGGCAGTTTAGGCCGATCCTGTCACGCCTTCTAGCTGTTCTATCCACCCTGTTCACCACCCTTTCCAATAGAGGCGTCCCTTGGCAGATCGTCGTGATGGCAGTCGTATGCGCCGCGCTGATGTGGGCCGTCGCGCTGGGGAGTCGGTCGAGCGGCAGGCTGGAGGTCGCGTTCGTGGATGTGGGACAGGGGGATATGGCGGTGATCACTACACCGAGAGGATACCGAATCGTGGTGGATGGCGGCCCGGATGCCCAGCGAGCGGCGAGCGCCCTGGGCGAGATACTGCCGTTCTGGGAACGAAGTATAGATCTCGCTGTACTGACGCACCCGCATAGAGATCATATTGCGGGACTCACAGAAGTACTGCGCAGATACGAAGTTGGCGGCGTGCTGGAGCGGCGGCAAACTTTCGTGAGCGCGGACTATGAGGCGTGGAAAGGGCTGATAGATTCGGCGAGCGTCCCCACACTGTCTGCGTCGGCGGGAGCGACTCTGAGATTCGATGACGGCGTTTCGATAGAAGTTCTAAGCCCGCCCGAATCGCTTCTGGTTGGTACGGATTCGGATATAGACAACGGCTCTGTCGTTCTTAGAATCGTATATGGAAGGGTGAAGTTTCTGCTCACAGGTGATATGTTCCATGAGGGCGAATCTCGGCTAATCGACTCAGGGGTGGCTGTCGATAGCGATGTGATAAAAGTGGGACATCACGGCAGCCGCACATCGTCGAGCGAGGAGTTCATCCGCAGCGTCGCCCCGGTCGCGGCAGTGATCTCCGCCGGTAAGGACAACCATTTTGGACACCCAGACGATGAGATCGTCGAGCGGCTGGAATCCGTGATTCCGCAGTCGCGCGTGTTCGTCACCAGCGAGGTAGGCTCCGTAATCTTCTACACAGATGGGGTTACACTCTGGGTCGATGAGTAGCCTCTGGCCGGCATACGGGCCGGCACACGGGTTTGACATGCAGTTATCTGCCTAATATAAGGACATTAGGAAAACTTTGTCCGAGAAGGGTTTCATCGTGATTTCGACGCCGAGAGAAGAAGAGGAAGATCACACTGCAGGCATCGGATTTCGCGTTCCGAGATCCGGCAGGCCGCTCGTGACCTGGACGCTCATAATCGCCAATGTGCTGGTGTGGGTCGCAACGGAGGTGTCCGTCCGTTCGCAGCCCATCGAATCCGCAGAAGTCTTGCAGCGTTTCGGCGCAATACAGGGCCAGCTGATTGCGTCGGGCGAATACTGGCGATTGTTCACTGCGATGTTTCTCCACTCCGGTATAGTTCATCTCGCATTCAACTGCGCTGGCATTCTCATCTTTGGCTTTCAGTTAGAGCCGTTGTATGGTCGTGTACGCTTCGTACTGATATACATTCTGTCCGGTCTGGCGGGCAGCGTCGTTAGCTACGCTCTCAACATCAGTCTCGAACCTTACGCTATCGCAGTCGGCGCGAGCGGCGCTCTCTTTGGCATTATCGGCGGGCTGGTCGCCTTCTACGCGCTCAACCGCGACAAGATGGGAAACATGGGGAGTCAGAATCTAATCGGTCTGCTGATTCTGGTGGGGATAAATCTCGTCTTCGGTCTGGTTACAACGGGCATCGACAACTACGCCCATATGGGTGGATTGGCCGCCGGATTTCTGATCGGACTGGCATTCTCTCCAGATTTCCGCCCCGTGTTTGGGCCATTCGGACAGATTCTGCGTGTCGATGACGCCAATTCGGCGCTGCGTCGGTGGTGGGTAATTCCGCTGACGCTCATTGTGCTGGTGGCAGGAACATTTATTGGAAACAGAAATGTTGGCCCGCTTCCAGACCCGTTCGTGTCGCAGGCTGCCGAGCATCGTATAGAAGGAGAGATCGGCGCGGCTCTCGACGCGCTGGAAAGAGCCATCGAGATAGACCCTACTTATGGGCCGGCGTATCTCGAGCGAGCGCGTCTTATGGCGGACATGGGCAACACCGATCTTGCCATCGCGGACGCCGCGCGCGCATTGCGGTTGGGATTGAGCGAGAACGGCAGCAGGGGCGCGATCGAGCTGATGGTTCGTCTGCGTGGGGGGCGGTGACGCGCTGGCTCGACGCAGCTGGCGATCTCCGTTGGCGGCGGCGCGCGTCTTGCCTCTTACGCCTCGTCAGAAAAGAAGCCCCAATCAGTCGTATGACTCGTTCACGCCGTCTTTCGCTTGGCTTTGCTGTCTTCGATCTCGACTGGTATTTGTCTGCCGTCGCGGGTTACCAGCATAACGGGAGATGCGCCATTTATAGCGCCGGCGTCCACAACGCACTTTTCGATGTCGCTGGCGCCGGGCAGTTCGTACATCACATCGAGCAGCGTCTGTTCGAGAATGGTTCGCAGGCCGCGCGCGCCTGTTTTCTGGCAGATAGCCTGCGTAGCGGCCTCTTCTAGGGCATCGTCTGTGAAGATCAGCTCTACATTGTCCATATCGAACAGAGCTTGATACTGACGGACGAAGGCGTTTTTCGGCTCGGTCAGCACTCGCACCAGGTCTTCTTGGTGCAGCGCGTTTAGGCGAACGACTACTGGCAGTCGGCCTACGAATTCGGTGATGAATCCGTAGTCTATGAGGTCATCGCTGTTTACATGTTGTCTAATCTCGTCAGCGGCGCGTTCGCCCCACTGTCCGCTGGCTGCGATATTGGGTTTGAAGCCGATCTGCATACGGTCTTTGAATGCGCGCTTTTCAGTGATTTCGTTGATTCCCTCGAATGCGCCGCCGCACATGAACAAGATGTTGTCGGTGCGTATCTGTAAGAAATCTTGGTGTGGGTGTTTGCGTCCGCCTTGCGGCGGTACATTGGCGACGCAGCCTTCGATTATCTTGAGAAGCGCCTGCTGAACGCCCTCTCCGGATACATCGCGCGTGATGGAAGGGTTCATTCCGCTCTTGCGCGCTATCTTGTCTATCTCGTCAATATATATGATGCCCTGTTCGGCTTGGGCGATGTCGAAATCAGCCGCCTGTATCAGACCTAACAGGATATTTTCTACATCTTCGCCCACATAGCCGGCTTCTGTCAGCGTCGTCGCGTCGGCGATGGCAAACGGGACATCGAGAATGTGCGCCAGGCTCTGCGCTAGGTAAGTCTTGCCGGATCCCGACGGGCCGAGCATGAGTATATTGGCCTTTTGCAGCTCCACATCTTCATCAGGGCTTTGGTTGGACCATATCCGCTTGTAGTGATTATAGACCGCGACGCTGAGGACTTTCTTCGCCTGCTCCTGGCCGATGACATACTCTTCGAGTTTGGAGTAGATCATCTTCGGGTTGAGGTTGCTTACCCGAGGCCGTGTCTGAGGCTGGCTGTCCGGCTTTATCGACTCTCTGTTGGCAATTATCTGGTTACAGAGTTCGACACATTCATCGCAAATAAATAGGCGATCTGGCCCTGAGAGCAGATGCTTTACTTGCTGTGTATGTTTTTTGCAGAAGGAGCAGTGATTGTCGCCGCGCCCGCTTCCGGGTATGCTGCCGCCTCGATTGGTCAATGTATCCCTCTACTAAGTGTGCTGCTGTGTCTTCTTGCGCGGAGTGTCTCGGCGGTGTCGGATGGGTTTAGTCGGCTGCGGCGGATGACGATGTTACGGATGGGTTGTCCAAGACATCGTCCACGAGGCCGTATTCCTTTGCGCCTTCCGCGCTCAAGTAGAAATCGCGGTCGGAGTCGGCGGCTATCTTGTCATATGCCTGCCCTGTCTTGTCGGAGATTATCTGTCTGATGATGTCCTGCTGTCGCAGTATTTCACGCGCGGTAATTTCGATGTCGGACGCCTGTCCTTGCGCTCCGCCGAGGGCCTGGTGCATATGGACGGTGGAGTTGGGCAGCGCGAACCGCTTGCCGGAGGCGCCGCCGCACAGCAGAACGGTTGCCATGCTCGCCGCGCTTCCAACGCATATAGTCGATACATCCGGGCGAATCAGCTGCATGGTATCGTATATCGCAAGCCCAGCGGCTATCACGCCGCCCGGCGAGTTTATATATAGATTGATGTCGCGGTCGGGATCTTCTCTGTCTAGGTATAGAAGCTGCGCGATTATGTTGTTAGCCACCTGGTCATATATAGGAGAGCCGAGAAATACGATCCTCTCTTTCAGCAGAAGGGAGTATATGTCGTATGCGCGTTCTCCTCTGGAACCGGTCTCTACAACCATGGGGATTACATTTTCAGGCCTCTGAATTGTCATGTGATTCCCCCCCTTCAGGGATTCGAGGTTCTTCTCGATCTGAGTCATTATCGTCCGTCTCCCCTTTTGCTATCGATATGAGGAGATCGACGGTTTTTTCGTACTTGAGCATGTCTTCGATATGCTCACGCATCTCGCGCCGTTCGCGTCTTCTCAGAGATTGCCCAGACTGCATGTGATTATAGCGTTCGTCTATCTCTGTGGCAGACACTTCGGGGTTTTCCAATGTGGTAATTCGGTTGATGGTGAAATTGCGTCGTATGCGCTGTTCCGCCTGCTCCCTCGCCTCGCCTCGCGCCTCATCCTCTGTCATGCCTCTGGAGGTCAGGTAGTCGTCCATGCGGATATTGGCGTTCCGCAGATATTCGGACTGCTCGGACATGAGGCGGTCTATCTCGTTCTCCAGAAGCAGCGGCGGAATCTCGAAATGGGTCTGTTCGAGCAGCGCTTCCATAACGCGGGTGATGTACTCGGCATTTGCAGAGTTTTCGGAATCCCGTTCCAGAGCGTCTGCAACCGCTTTTCGCAGGTCTTCGAGTGTCTCGAACCCATCCGGCAGGCTTTGCGCGAACTCGTCGTTCAGCTCTGGAAGGGCGCGCTCTTTCACATCATGCACAGTTGCGGAGAAGAGGGCGTCCTTTCCGGCTACGGATAGATTCCTGAAGTCGTCTGGTACAGCGACAGTGAATTCCAATTCGCTGCCCAGTTCCGCGTTCACTAGGTTTGCGGCGAAGCCCGGCACAGGGCTTCCACCCTCCTCGTGTAGGTAGAATGTGGAGTTCTCACGATTCCACACCTCTTCACCGTCCACGATGCCTTTGAAGCTGATAGTCGTCAGGTCTTCGAATTGCGGAGGTCTGTCAACGCTCTCCCATGTTCCGAGGCTTTCGCGCAATCGGTCGAGTCTTTCTGCTATGTCGTTCTCTGAGACTTCATCGACGCTGTAATCGACGCGAATAGAGCGATAGTCACCGAGCTGCACATCGGGCCGGAGCGGCAATGTTGCTTTGAACTGAACCGGGTCCATATCCAGATCGTCGATGCTGGGCGACCCCACCGTATCTAGTTCCTGCTCTTCGACGGCCCGGCTGATGACATCCGACACCATGTATTCTAGTACTTCGTTCAGCAGTGTCTCGCGTCCCATAAGACTCTCTACGACGCTGCGCGGAGCCTTTCCTCTGCGAAAGCCTGGAACTGCCATACGACCGACGACCTGCCGATACGCGCGGTCGAGATAGGGATCGAGGTCTGCGTCCTCGAGCTCTATGTGGAGCGTCGTTTGGCTGTCCACAACCTCGTCTTGAGTGATATTCAACGAAAGCTCCTAACGAAAGCCATTTCTGTGCATGTACCGTTCACATAAGCATAATGCAGCGTTGTTCCATATTGCAAAGCAGTTTGACGGTGAGGTGGAGTCGAAAAAAAGAGCTTGACATCACGGAGGTTTCAGATATTCACAGCTCCATCGGTGACGAGGATTTTCAGCGCGCCGATTAGGGCTTCCGCCACTTGTACTTTGTCGGCTTCGGATTGCAGATTTGCTGTCAGATGTTCGACGATCTGGCGTGTGGTTCTCCTGCCGTCCATCCCGGTGGTGAGCGCGGCGACTAGATTGCTTATGGGCAAGCCCTCTGGTCTTTGCTGGCTATGCATGACTATTCCCCAGCTGAACTTACCCTCTGCGAATATGGGTTTGCGCTCTATTCGGACACCCGCGTCCAGCGACGGCGCAGAATCCAGCGCCCTTGCCGTGTCGAATCCGGCGGAGCGCATCTGTCTGCCTTGCTCGATTTCGCGCATCGCATTCGAGAAGGATGCGGGGATGTCTCCCCTGTCCAGTACGGCGCGTTCGTAGCCGCGTGGGGACTGCCCAGCGACGGCTCGGATGAACGACTGTCGGGCCGCCTCGTCCTCCGGAGTGTCCAGTATGCGCCGCGCCTCCCAGAAGTAAGATTCGGCAGTGCGATTGCTGGCGTAAAACAGACGCGCCAGCTCTCGGAAGTGGCTGTACTCCTTTGCATACAGCTGGCGATAGACCTCAGCTGCGGGTTTGGCTATGGAAGGGTCTTCGATCGCCGCGCGAACATATGCGGCGGCCATAGTCCCCGACATCATGGCGAGATGCACCCCCGAAGAGAAGAGCGGATCGACGAAGCATGCCGCGTCGCCGACCAGTATCCAGCCCGCCCCCGCCATACTCGACGATGTGTACGACCAGTCCTTCAGCGCCCTCGGCTGTGTCGTCATACGCGCTTTTGCCAGCATCGCGCTCGTGCGAGTCGTCAGGCGCAGCTGGCGCGCGAAGTAGCCGGCCACTCCGCGCTCGGCGATTCCCGCCCGTCCCGCTTCTGAATCTACCACGACGCCGACGCTGGATGCGCCGCCGCTCAGCGGTATGTTCCACGCCCAGCCGTCGTGATAGGACTCGATGAAGATGTCGTTCGAGTTCGGCGCAGACAGACGCTCGCCAGCGTCGAAGTACGAATATACGGCCATGTTCTGGAAGTAGTCATCCCACTGCCGCAGGCCGAGCGACCGGCTCAGGATCGCCGCCTGTCCGCTGGCGTCTAGCGTCCAGTCGGCTTCGATCCGGTATTCCAACCCGTTCGGAGCGCGGACGACTACGCCTGCAACGCGCTCGCCATCCATGATCGGAGCGGTAACGGCGTGTCCTTCGCGGACGCGGACGCCATGCGCGCGGGCGTTGTCCAAGAGTATCTTGTCGAACTCCGCCCGCCAGACCTGATAGGCGTGTGGGTAGGCGCGGTTCGTCTCGCTGAAATGCCAGCTCCAAGGTTCCGAGTCCCTGCCCCAGAGCATGGTTGCGCCGTATTTCTTGGGGAATCCTGCCGCATCCATCTGCGCCAGAACGCCCAGATCCTCCAGCACGGGCATGGACGCGGGGAGCAGCGATTCGCCCACATGCTCTCGCGGGAATCGTTCGCGTTCGATCAGCGCGACATCGACCCCGCCGCGAGCGAGGAGTGTTGCCGCGACGCTGCCGGCCGGCCCGCCGCCAATGACGACTGCGGCAGCGCGCTGGCTAGGGCCGGCGTCTGAGCCGGCCGGGTTTGATGATTGGTGTTGACTTTGCATCGGATACATTATAGCCTGCAACAATTATCATTATCTCATAATATAATTTCGATCGACAGAAAGAAAAATAAAAAGGAGATAACCATGAAAGTCCTAATTGGAAGGAATGGATGGAAATTCGCGATTAGGTAGATAGCGGTTTTGCTGTTGCTGATTCTGTTGACGGTAACACCCTCGGATGTGTTTGCGGAAGGGCCAGGGCCGTCAGATGAATCTTCGTATGGCAGTGAGAGGAGATTGGGTGGTGTTTGGGGATGGGTAGCCAAAATGCTGCCTATGAAGAGCAGCCCCTCAGGCTGCCGGCAATCGGTGCACGATCCTCACAAATCCACGCACGCCGCGCAAGTAGGTCTAAACCGTGTAAACTTCGAAGTGCGGGCAACTTGCAACAATCCAGTGCCAGAAATGACTCATACGGCTGTACTGGAAAAGAACTCTGGTTCCAGCTGGGGATCCACCGGAACTATTGGGGTATTCAGAGAAGTCTGGGTTCAACGGGGATCCGCCTACGGGAACGATGTATGCGAAAAAGCAAAGTATCAAGGTAAGGGCAGCGGTTTCATACTGGATGTCGATGAAGATATGTATGTAGCCATGACACGGTCTCGCATTGTATATAATCCATGCGGCCTATGACGGTAAAATGTCTCTTCGTAATCGCGGCGGCGATGTCTATGGTTATCGCCGCCGCCTGTATCCCAGCTGCTTCTGAGCAAGAAGACGAGGACACGGCGGAAGTGTGCGCTCACAAAAACTGGCCAGGGCCGGATGATGACTGGATGGACTATCCATACTCATCTCCATTCGTTAAAGAGACGCCTCCACCACCTGGGCCGCCGACGGTGCAGATGGTCGTGGAGGACGAATCTGGCGAGACCTTCGTCGATGGCGTGTTATTCTATTCTGACTGGGTCATTGGAGACATACGGACGATATATGATCCAATGGAACTGGATGTGGTAGAGTCTATGCCGTGGCCAGATGCCGCGGATGTGAGCCCACCCTGCCATGTACGGATTCTGGCGAATACCCTGCCCTCGGATGTGGGGATTATCGGATTCGCCGCAGACTTTCTCGATCCAGTTACTGGCTTACCGCCGGACGACTTGCTAGACCCATGGACACTGCGATACGAATGCGGACGATTTGGCGACAGGGTATGTGTCCATTTCAATGAGGACGGCTTGGTAGAGATATATCCAATTCCCGCGCCGCTGCTAGATCTGCCGTATCTCATAGTGTTTGCCGTATGGCCTACACTCTACGAATATCGCATGGAGCATCTGGAAGAACCCGGGAGCGTAAGAGCCAACTGGCTGTTCCAATTTCCCGACAAATGAACGCGCGTGCAGAGACGCTGAGCGTCTGCGATTCTAGCCGGCGCAGCCTGTGCCACAACAGCCGAAGAACGCGGAGATAGCGAAGTGTGCCCTCATAAGGACTGGCCTGGCCCGGATGACGATTGGGAGGAATATGATGTCAATTCTGGGATCTACGAACTACACCCGCCGCCGCCAGAACCGCCGCCGGCGCAGATGGTCATAGAAGACAAATCTGGGGATATCTTCGTCGATGGTGTGCGATATGTCGCCGATTGGATAACGAAGGATGTTCAGATTACTCAGCGTCCTGTCGAGCCAGTGCCATAGCCGGACGCCGTTGATGTGGGGCCACCCTGCCATGCGCGTATGCTGACGAACAGAGTGCCGAACTATGTGACAGCCATAGGGTTCGCCGCGGACTCCCTCGACCCAGACACCGGCTTCCCGCTAGACGAACAGGCGACGCTGCGATACGAATGCGGACGATTCGGCGACAGGATATGCGTCCATCTCGCCGATGATGGCTTTGTAGAGATCTAGCCGATCCCTGCGCCACTGCTGGAGCTGCCGTATCTCATAGTGTTTGCCATATGGCCGATCCGTCCTGATTACATCGCCCCTATGCCCGACCGTAGTGGGTATCTCTCTGGCAGCTGGCTGCTTCATTTACAGCACAGATGAGAACGCGTGTGTCGAGACGCTCTACAACGCTCCCAATTCTTCGGCAGACTGTTTTTAGAACAGCGCGTTGCTTGCCTGCTGTATGGCGTCCATGAGCGGCGCGGGATATACGCCCAGCGCGACCATACCCACCAGCAACGCGCCCAGCAACGCGACTGTCGGGCGCGGCAGACGGATCGGGCTGGCGTCCGACGGCTCTTCTATATACAGCTGTCTGACGACTTGGAGATAGTAATAGAGCGAAATGAGGCTGGTAAATATCGCCAGCCCCGCCAGCCATAGGAACCCCTGCGCCGCAGCCGCGCTGAACAGATAGAACTTGCTGACGAACCCTGCGAATATGGGCAACCCCGCCAGCGAGAACAGAGATACCGCCAAAGTCATCGCCATAAACGGAGACCGCCGCGCCGCGCCAGCGAGGTCGGCTATGTCGTCGCGCCCGGTCGCATTGTGGAACGCCGCCAGACACAAAAACGCCGCCAGATTCGTTACGCCGTATGCGACGATGTGCAGCATGACGCCGTTGGACGCCATAGCCGGCGCTCCCGCTACGATGTTCCCGTCGGGGCCGACGCCGGCGAGCGCGACAACGCCCATCAGCAGATATCCGACATGCCCGACACTCGAATACGCCAGCAGACGCTTCATGTTCGTCTGCGCTAGCGCGACGAGGTTGCCGATGGTCATGGTGAGCGCCGCCATGATAGCCAAGATGTTTTGCCAATCCCCGATGACGGGTATCAGCGCCTGTGAGAACAGGCGTAAAGCCAGCGCGAAGGCGGCGGCCTTCGACGCTACCGCCAGATAGCCCGCAATGGGTATTGGCGCGCCCTCGTATGCGTCCGGCGCCCACATGTGGAACGGAACAGCCGCCACCTTGAACCCAAGCCCGGCGATTATCAGCGTAAGCCCAACGATGACGCCTGGGCTCGGGTCTCCGCCGGCGAACAGCGCGTTCGCGATCTCGTCGAAGCGAGTCGTACCCAGCAGGCCGAATACTTGGCTTATGCCGTACAGCAGCAGCGCGGACGATACCGCGCCCAGCAGAATGTACTTCGCGCCGGCCTCGTTCGACTTCGGGTTGTATCGGTCGAACGATACCAGCACGTACAGCCCGAAGCTCAGCAGCTCCAGCGATATGTACGCCGTCAGCAGCTCGCCCGACGATGCCATCAGCATCGCCCCGACGACTGTGAATATCAAAATCGCGTAGTATTCGCCCGGATAGCCGAGATTCTTGCGCACCCAATAGACCGACGACAACGCGACGACAGCGCCCATGATGAGGAATGTCGCTCTGAAAAAGAGCGAAAAGCCGTCGAACGACAGCAGACCGTCGTACAGCGTCTGCCGCGTATCCCACTGATCCCAGTAGAATCCGAGCGTAACTACTAGCGCGAGAAGCAGACCGCCAGCGGCGATGTATCCGAGCCAGTGTTTGCGCTCCTCTCGCATGAAGAAATCCAGCGTCAGTATGCCGAATGCGAGGCCTGCGACGAAGAACTCGGGGACGAGAAGCAGGAAGTCGTTGTTCATCCCGCCTCCGGAAATCTGGCGAGTATCTCCAAGACGCCGCTCTCTATGACGCGAATGAACGGGAATGGGAACAGCCCGACCAGCAGGATGAATCCGGCGAGTATTACAGCGGCGACCCGTTCGAGGGGCGCGGCGTCGGTCTGATCGGCCCATCGCTCTCCGAGAGGCCCGAAGAACACGCGCGCCATTAGCCTAAGTATATATACGGCGGTTATCCCCGCGCCGATGATGCCCAGAGCGCCCAGAATGGGATAGGTCTGGAACAGACCAAGGAACACCAGCAGCTCCGCGACGAACCCGCTCAGCCCAGGCAGTCCGAGCGAGGCGAAGCCGGCGATGGCGAACAGCGTTGCGGTGAACCCCATACGCTTTGCCAGCCCGTCCAGCGAATGAATATCGCGCGTGTGCGTGCGGTCGTAAACCACGCCGACGACGGTGAAGAACAGCGCGGTCATCATGCCGTGGCTGAACATCTGTAAAACGCCGCCGCTCAGCCCTAGCGGATGCAGCGTCGCTATTCCCATCAGCACATATCCCATATGGCTGACACTGGAATAGCCTATTACATACTTCAGATCCGTCTGCCCGATTGCCGACCATGCGCCGTACAGCACATTGACCGTGCCGAGACCGATCAAGACCGGCATCCACTCTTGCGCGCCCTCCGGCATCAGCATCATTCCGATTCGGATGATGCCGAACGCGCCGAGCTTCATCAGAACGCCTGCGTGAACCATGCTGACGGCAGTCGGCGCGGCGACATGTCCATCTGGCGACCATGTGTGAAACGGCCACAGACCGGCCAGCACGCCGAAGCCGACCATCAGGAAGGGGAAGAATACGCGCTGGAATCCCGCAGAGAAGGTGACCTTCTCCAGCTCTGTCAGATCGAAAGTGCCTAGACCAGATTCCGCGAAGATAGCCAGAATCGCAATCCAGATAAGCACGCTGCCCGCGACGAGAAACAGCATCAGCTTCATCGCGCCGTACTCTTTGGAGCGTGAGAAAGTCGGGAACTTCGAGCTGCTGCCCCAGACGCCAATTAGCAAGTACATGGGCAGTACGGCCAGTTCGTAGAAGAGGAAGAACAGGAACATATCCAGGGTTACGAACACGCCGAATACGCCGGCCAGCAGCATCAGATACAGGACGAAGAACTCTTTGGCGCGATCGGTCGTCTTCCATGAGACCAGCACGCCTGTAAACAGCACGATGCCCGTGAGCAAGACCATCGGCGCGGATATGCCGTCCACGCCCAAGTGGAGTGTTATCGCGCGGTCGGCGAGCGGCCAGGGGCCGGGCATGGACAGCCAATGCCATGTTCTCTCTAGCTGGATTCCACCTGCCTGATGATCGTATGCCCAGAACACATAGAAGGTAACGGCCATCGCCGCCGCCGCAACCGCAACCGCCGTCAGCCGTACTGCGCGTATCTGCCCACGCGGTATAAAAAGAATCAGCGCCGCTCCTGCCATTGGCAAAGCGATCAGCGAAAACAGCGCGTATGATTCCATAGATTCCAACTAAAGATTCGGTGTCTTTCAATCGCCGCTGGCTACTCTGGCGACTACTGTAGTATATATAAATCCCTGATATGCTTATAACTAATCTAGGCAGTCTATGGCAAAGCCTCAGGCATGAATCCTGTTGCATTCTGGCTGCCATTCGCGTATCAGAGCGGATTCCAGCTTGCGCACCGAATCGCGGCGCTCGAGCAGGACGCAGGAGAACTCGGCTACATCGCCGGAGAACAGGCCGTGCCTGCCGATCTTCTCATATAGACAGGGATTTAGCCTTCTGTCTGTGTTACCGAGATGGTCTAGCAGACGGCTGCGAACACAGGTTTCGGACATGCCGACATACACGCAGTCATATCCCATCACCGCCGCGGGCAGCCACAGCGCATAGATGCCGCATCGGTTTCTCGGCAGTCGGCGCGCCTCCTCCTCCGAAAACGCTCTGCGTCCGCCCTGTAGCCGATATTGGAGGGCGTAGATCTCGCCGCTGTCATCGCAGGTCATTACAACGCCTTCACCAGCGGGGAACCGCAACGTACCAGCTTGATTCGCACATTCTTTCCGCGAAAGGGTATTTTACAATCCCGCAATTTGTTCATCTCGAAGGATCTTCCTCCTTTGCCATGAACAGCCACGGCGCGAAATCTGACATTGGCATTTGGCGGAAGCAAGTGATTCGCAATTTCGGCGCCTGCTCTCAGCTGAGGCAGGAATTTGCTCGCTCTGGCTTTGCCTGTCGTTAACTCTATCGAGGCAATCCATGTGACTTCGCCAGTATCGGAGTCTCCGATGAACAGAAAGTCACAATGCGGAGCACTCTTCGCAGCGGGAGATTTCTCATGTTCGAGACTGATGAGAACATTCGGAGTTGGCACCTCGATCATGCTCAGCGAGCAGCCACTGTCTTCGCAGCTCTCAGTGCAGCACTCTGGATTTACTCTAGAATTGACTTCATTTACGACAGCAGGCGGCACTATCGATCCTCCTCGATTCGATTGGAAATTTCCGCCCAACGATTGTAGAGAGATTCCGTTACTAGACCGAATCCTGATGGAAAGATTCCTGCTTCGGTGTCTAGCTTGATTTCTCGAACCACTGAGCCACCGGCAGGATCATGGCTTGGCTCAAAAAACCAAGTGCCAACTTCATCAGGATGAAGTGTCACATCCGCGTCTTCGATGCCTACGCGGCGTTCACTGGGCAGTTCCGATAGCCTAACTAGATTTGCCAGCTCCTCCAATACCCATTCGCTGTGAGTGGTGATAAGGATACGGATGCCAGAACGAACTACTCTTGCCAGTTGGCGGACGAACTCTACTTGCATCTCTGGGTGTAGATGAGACTCAGGCTCCTCGATGATGAGCATATCGCCCGTTCGCACTATATGACGCAAATAGAGAGCGACTGGAGACAGCTCGGACACCATTGACGAGGTGTTCGTCAGCGGCAAGCTGCGATCTTGCCAGCCGGACGGCTGATATACGAACGAGGGATAATCGATTTGCGATGATTCGACCCTGATAGCTCCTTGCATAATCTTTTCCTCTAAACGATCTGCGAGTTCTTCTCTGTCTGGAACTTCTCTTTGGTATGTTGGTCTCGGCAAAGAGACGAGCTGCTCCAGAAAATCCGTTAGAACCCCTGATAGAACCGGCATTGGCGTTTCCTGTCGCAGCCCAGCGTGCGACGCGTTTGCTATTAGGCCGCGTACCGCCAATTGATGAGCGTGCATAATCCCTGTACGGTCAGCCGGTAGATAGTGAGCTGGATGGCTTAGGGGGGCGGTTATGTTGGAAACTGTGCTGGCGATAACTTCATAAATATATAAGACTGCGTTCCGTTCCTTCTCTTCTTCGCCATAGATTCCCCGTCGATACAAACTATTCCAGAGATGTTCGACATTCTGAGATGTTTGCAATGGAGTATCCTTTGAGATATAAGCGCTTATCTCGGCTCCCTTATCTGTTATATCAATCACATACTGAGAGGGTTTACCAGCGTCAGACTGTCCGGGACTATTGTGAGCTACGGAAAAAACAGTCAGTCTGCTATCGGAATGCTTCGGGTAGCGAACCAGACTTCGGACGCTTTCCAAGCCAAAGCATCTACTGATTTCATCATTGATGTATTCTCTCAGGTATGAAACATCATTTAGGACTTGATATATAGGTTCGGAGACGGTGCGTGGCAGTTCGCCCTGATCTGTTTCGGGTCTTTTCGGCTTTGTAATCCTCATTGATTCGCTCACCCAAGCATTTATGTCATTGACTTGCTGCTTAGATAGTTCCAGATCTTGCAAGTGTGCTATCAGACTCCTATAACCGGCATATCCGGAATAAGCACCGAAAAACTGGTGCAGAGCGTAGATTAGGACGGCCAGATAAGACTTTCCTGTATTACTCGGGCCGACGAATACTGTCATCGGCCGAAGCTCGATATCTGCCTTGCGAATTGGGCCAATGTTGGAGACGCTCAGCCCTATGTGTCCAGTGGTATTTGGTGCAGTCATGATGTGTGTCCCTTCAGATCAAATAGTGAGGCATCATACTGCGTCTCTGTCCATCTTCACATCCAGCCCCAGTAGGCTGCCGTTTTCGCGGACGGCGCGGACGGCGCCTTGGCTGAATCCATCATGGCTGCGGGCGTTTATGGTGATGCTTATGGTCACATCGCCGCCGCCCATGTTGCGGACTATCTCGTCCCGGATGTCGATGACGGCGTTCATGTCAATGTCGCCATGCATCGTCTTGCGTACTGTGATATGGCCGATAATCTCAGTAGGTGGCGGATCGGGCGGAGGCGGAGGGGGGGGATCGCCGTTGCCCTCGTCGGTGGTTGTGTAGGTCGTCGTACCATCGCCCATGTCGTCACTGCTGCGGGCAATCTCTTCTTTTTGGATAGTCGCCATATCCGGGTTTACCAGCAGCCCGCGCAGTTCGCCCACCCTACCACCGCCCACGGTGGCGTCTTCTCCGTACCTAAGGTCTTCGTAACTGCCGTCGTCGGAAACCCTGGAAGCTGTGCCGAAGTTACTCTGCGCCACGCCCTCGGCTATGCACTCCGCCAGAACGCTCTTGTCCCGCAGACGGTGCATATAGACGCTGCTCGCCATTATGTTCCACAGCGTATCTATGTCTATATGGTCTCTGTACTGGTCGTTCTTCCAGATATATCGTTCGAGCATGTTCGCGAGCTGGGATGGCGCGATCTTTTCGACCAGCTCTTCCCTTTCGATCAGCTTGTCGAATGCGGCGGAGATTATATTGCCGCTGTCCGCCGCGTCAGTTCTCGTCTCGCGCAGGGTATATTCGGAGACGCTCGGGTCTGACTGAGATGGTGGTATGACCCATTGATATGCGCGTATGAGAGAGGCCCTGACGCTTTCATCCGCTCTTTGCGCGCTGCTGGTCGCCTGCGACTTTCGTTCGTTCTCCAGATTTGGGATTCGCCGCTCGCCATTGAGGATAGACTTCCATGCTAAGAGTATGCGGACATTACTTCTCAGCGCGCGAATATCGTCGCTCTTTGCGGCGAGGAACACCAGTAGATTTCTGCGACTTCTGCCAGCGTCGCCGCGCCCCAGCAGAATGTCGCGCGCTTCGGATTCGGCGTGGGCATAGTCTTTCTCTCCGATTCTGACTGGCAAATACTTGCCCGGCGGCAGGACGACCATCCGCACGGATTCTCCCTCCGGGACATCGCCGGAGCCGTTCGGACATACGATCACATCCGAGCGTCTCCCGATGGCTCGACCTAGCTCATCGACGATGAATTCATCGAGTTCGCGTTCGGTAAGCGCGTCGGCCCTGTCCGTGGAGACTTTGTTTAGGTTTTCCTCCACATGGAAGTAGTGTCTGTCGTTATCGCTATAGAGGAAGTAGAGATCTCCCACCATCTGCGCCAGAGCGTCGTTGTAAACAGGGGAGCCGTGTCCGGGCTGTACGACGCCGAGTCTGATGCGTCGGGCGTCGATACCCCTGACCGCGCCGCTCTCAGCGCTGCCGAGGAATACAGTCCGCGCTACGCGCTTTGCCGCGCCATTCACTCTTCCAAACCGCTGGTTGCTGATGTCCATTAGATCGGTACGAGATCCGGCTCTGTCCGCCTCTGACAGAACCGGATCCCAGCGGCCTGCCATTAGGGCTGTGAATTCGTTGGACAGCGATGGATCGCTCAGCGGCATCGTGCCTGGCAGTATGAGCGGTGACTGATCGCCGTCCGCATACAAGCGACTGATCCAGTTCGCCATTATGCGCAAGACGCCGCGAGTGCGCTGCATGCGCGGGTTCGCAGACCAGTCCTCGTATAGGCGGTCGAATATCTCCGGGTGGATTGGGTAACATTCCTTCATCCGCTGCAGGTATCGCGTTTCGCTCACCCCTTGCGGGAAATCTTGCCGCCGTCCGCGGTACATTCGGACGAATGCTTCGCATACGCGGTCGCGCTCGGCTTCGTCTGTTTTGGACAGCGCGCCGAACAGCCGGCGGCGGACGACCTCGAACGCCTCGTTCACCTCTAGTGGTTCCCAGTTTGCCTCGATCCGCCTGAAGATTTCGTCCAGCCGGCTCAGCGCGGCTTCGCCCTTTTCTCCTCCCGCCTCGATTATGCTATCGGGGAGCGTCACGATGAGGGCAACGGAGTGGTTGCGCCGCGCCGCCGTAGTAAGCGCATGTATGAAGGTATAGATACTGTCTTCCATGCCGCCGGCGTTGCGGACATATGCGACTATCTCGTCCATGAGTATCACGCAAGGGCCGACATGATCGAAGAGCGCGTCCAGCTGCTGGCCGCCCGGAGCTGTCCCCTGCCGCGCCGCCGCGCCGACTATATCGTATGCCGCCTGACCGTCGAGCTGATAGGCCATCACCCCCCACAGCGTGTTCAGCGGGTCACCCGAATCGGTCTTCTTCTCGTCAGTGGTAGATAAAAATGTGCCGTCCAAGACCGCTATCTTGGCGCGCTCGGCTTCGTCTGGGTCGTACTCCGCATCTTGCATCATGCCGCGTATCTGTCGGGCTGTCTGCTCCGACTCTTCACGATTTTGGGGAGGATTTATCAGCGCGTCCATGTTTTGGATGAGATGATAGAGCGCGATGAGGCTGTGCGTTTTGCCGCCTCCGAAACCCGTCTTCGTCTGTATTACCGGGTCGCCGCCGCGTCCGCCGATGCGTTTGAGCGTATTTACCAGCAAGGTGCGGATGCCGGGCGTTATGTATGTTCGGTCGAAAAACCCGACGGGATTTCCGTATTCGGTGGCGTCTGCGCGTCCGTCGTGTACTTGCTGAAGATCCGCGGCGAACTCCGCTTCGGTGAAACTGCCGTTTATCACATCCTGATTTGGCATGATGACATCACGCCATGACGCCATTCCCTGAGAATTATCGCCGGCTGCAGATTTTGGTGTTTGCGCCCGTCGATCTGGCTGCGGCTGGGCCTGTGGCTGAGGTTCCCGTTCGATCTCGACTGGAGCGGCTTCGGGCGCGGGGATCATCTGCGGCGCAGTGGGAGGAGGCGCGAATAGCCTCGTGTTGATTTCGTCCACAGCTCTCTTGCTGTCGGAGCGACCAATGCGTCCTAGCATATCGGCGATGTGGTAAATATGAGCCTGCGTGTAACCGGGCTCGAGATCAGTCTTGCCAGGGTGCGCGGCGTCGTTGCGCGCCGCTGCTATCAGAAATGCGAGGCTTCGGACGGTTCCATCTCGTCCGAATTCGCTATCGAACGAAGCGCGCCAGTTATTGCCGATGAGGCTCGGAAAGTCGCCGATGTCTATGAACTCTTCGACGCTGCCCCCCCGGTTGCGATTCATCTGGAACTGCTGCGATCTGTTTTCATTTAGAGAGCGTCGGACAATATCTTCGAGTGAACCACCGCGCACTCGCCTCAGGCATCGGACGATGAAAGGGCGCATTGCGTCTCGATATATGTCCAGCGCGCGGTTGAGCGCGTCCCTATTTGGCCTGTTCACGATCGTACCTGTCGCCATTGTCAATATCCTCCGTCGTATACCGTGTGCGTATGCCGCTATTCGCCCAAGCTGCCTTGCCGCTCTATTCGCAGCGTTCCCATACGCCGCTGTATGTTCTCCCATTCCGACACGAGCATGTTGAATACGACAGCGTTTTGCGAGTCGTTGGCTTTGTCGAAGTGGTCGTAGAGGATGCGCGCTAGGCGTTCGGCGGAGTCCGCTTCGCTGCCCATGCGCCGTGCGATCGCCGCCGCGCCAGCCGTGCCGCCGCCGTCTTCTTTCGACAAGTGATACGCCATCCCCATACAGCCTTCCCACACTGTCATGTTCATGCTCGACAGCTCGTGGAAACGGTCTGGGGAGTAGCTGTCCAGTGACAGCAGCTGCACCTTGCCTGCGGCGGCTGTCAGCAGCCGATGACCATCGCGCAGGTTTTCGACCGATATGTTCACCGCCTGCGCCAAGACCTCCGCCTCGCCGTACGCGCCCTCGCCGTATCCGTTTCCCCGTAGCCAATCGACGCAGAAGTTGCTCTCTGGGTCTAGGTTGCCCTGCTCTTGGCGGTGGTATTCGTCCACGACGCGGTTTATCTGCGTCAGCGCGTCGCGCACGGGAACGGGATCCCCGGAGATGGTCTCGACGCGCGAGAAACGGGAGTAAACCTCCATGCCCGGCCCGATAGCCGCCTGTCGCAGATCGACCGGTGCGATATGCCCTTCGCGTGTGATGCGGTCGAGCGCGGCGGGCATGCTCTCCTCCAGCTCGTCGATGAAATTACTTCGAGTGGATACCGGCGCATCCTCCGCGCGTGGGCGGCAGACGAGGACGACGGATGACGCCAGCGAATTTGCAACTAAAGCGTTCGATCTGGCGCTGCGTTCAGTACGCATAGGCCAAGTGCCGACTATTCTGAACCCCGCGTCCACTAGAGCCGTGAGCATCGTATCCCAGCCGGTAGATGTCTTGCCGTTATGAGATTCCTCCTGCTGTTTGTACGCGTAGAAAATGGACGACGGAAACTCAGGGCTGCTACGCTCTCTGATCAGTTTCAGCGTCTTGCCCATGAGGTCTTCGAATCTTTCACGGGCGTTCTCGAATCTGGGCGCGGCTATCATCTCCTCTGTAATCGGGACGAGCATTCCTCGGAGCAGATCGGGATATGTATCTCGCAGCAGCGGGCGCAGCCACACATAGAAGAAATCGGACAGCTCGGCGTAGCTGATATTGTCGTAGTATGGCGGGTCGGTGACGATTACAGGGCCGTCTTTGGCATGAATCGTAGTGGACGCGTCCGCGTGATGCGCTTTGCCAGCGATGACGTTTGCAGAAAGACGCTCTACGACTCTAGCGATCCATTCTACTTGACCGAGCCAATTCTGTGTCGAATCCGAAAACGGATTCCCTTCTGCGAAATCCCAAATCATGGGAATTGCCTGACGAGTAAAAACGTGGGCGATTTTATCGCCCACGTTTTGCCATGTTGCAAAGCGAGAATGTGCATCTGCGCTCCGCCCAATCGTCAATGCGAGGTATGTGCAAACAGCATCAGCGTATCCATCAGATGCCCCAGATTCCACAACCAGCGCGCGAACCTCTGACAGCAAATCGCTGAATGTAGTCAACGCGACGAGCTGACGCTCGGTGAAAAGTTCGTGCCAATTTTCAATGCCGTACCCACGACCGCTTACAAGGTAAGCGGTCGTGGGCATGCGCTGCGTCGGACGCCAGCTCGGTTTCGCATCTCGCGCCTTTGCGATATGCTCATCTGTCGAGGACAGGAATATGCGCTTTCGATCGCCCTCGGCCACTACCGCCGTCATCTGCTCGCCCATTCTGCCAGCGCGAGACTGCTCCCGAACATAGGACAGCGGACTCGCCGTATCGCACACGATACACACCGCGCCGTTGCGAGTTACCGTCCTGCCTGCTGGGGGAACGCCACCGTCATGATTATGCGCCTCGAATGAGATCGTTTTCGCCTCGCTATCTACGACGGGGCGTATCCAGTGGCGGTTGTTGCTCTTGGTGGACAGCCGAAAGGTGGTCAGCAGCGGCATCGAGATTCCGCAGGCGGGGTTGGAACAGGGCACGGTTCTGGCCCAGAGCCATGCGATGACAGTCGCTTCGCCTCCGTCGGACAGTTTCGCTTTCGGATATAGATGCCCGATCCGCTCGAAGGCGCGTTCACGCATCCAGCGTCCGTAGTATCGGATGTCGTCCGCCAATCCCATTGCCCCGCGCCATTTTATGACCTCCGGCCTGCGGTTCTTTCCCCTGCCAACGCTCTTGCCCGTGCGCATACCCATCGGGTCGGCGTCAGGATTCGATGGCGGACGACCTGCGAACTTGGGCGGTATCTCGATTAGAGCCTTGTTGATCAGCACGGCCACGGGGTTCAGGTCGGAGGCGATGGCGTTCAGCCCCAGCCGCTGAGCTTCTAGCGGAATGGAGCCTCCGCCGGCGAACGGGTCGTATATCGGCAGGGATTTATCGCGAAGGTATCGCAATACGGCGGCGGGATCGTCCCCTTCTGGGGGCGTTTCGCCGCGCCCACGAGCTACGGAGCGGGCTATCTCCCAACGCGACTCGTCTATGAGCGCGCGAGCCTCGGGCTTGGTTTCGTCGGTGCTTTCCCACCTGACCAGACGCTCGATGATGCGATGAAGACGCGCTCGCTCGACGCTCTTCTCCTCGTCCGTTTCGTACTCGTTCAAATCGATCGGATCATCGACCATGCTGGCGAATATCACCGCGCGACAAGCGGCGAGAGGCCTGCGCGCCCACCAGAGATGCAGCGTCGAGGGGTGGCCGTGCCGTATGGACTTCTCCCGCGAGGACTGCGCGTTTATCGTATCCAAAGGCAGATCGACTTCGATCAGCTTGCGGCGGGGCATGGCGTAGTGGCTCCGTTTTCGTTATTCGGCGTCGGTATTGCTCAGCTGCGCGCGCAGCCTGCGGACTTCGGACTCGGCTTGGATTCTGGCGGCGCGTTCTCTGTCGGCTCGCCGCTGTTCTTTGTCTCCGCGCTGTTCGGCTTCCTGCATGTTGCGCAGATATTCTTTGGTGATGGGGTCTCTCAGACGCAGACGGCTTTCATCCCAGCACAGCTCCAGCTCTAGCGTAGGGCTATATCCCCAGAGCAGTCCCCCCGGCTCTTCGTGTATCTCGACCGGACGGTAAACGCCGTTTACGAGTATGTCACCAGCTAGCGCGACATCGTGGAAGCGTCCGCCCGTAGGATCGAATCGCCAGTATTCGATGACGCCGAAGGCGGCGTACCTAAGCCGCTTGAAGGTGTAGTCTCGCTCGCCGGTGCTCTTGGATGCGACTTCGAGAACGAAATCGGGAGGCTTGCCTACCTCGTCGATGGTGTATCCGTCGCTTGCGAGTATAGCCTCGACATCCACGCCAAACGCTACTACGGAGTCCGGCACGAGCCAGCCCAACGGATTGCCCGCGCTGAGCCTAATGTATCCACCGTAGCTTACGAATACATCCGCTCGGTGGAAATAGTATGCGATCAGTATGGAGTTGAACTCGATGATGTAAAAACCCTGGTTCATATCAGGCTTCTTTGGCGGCTCTGGAGTTGGCGTGTAGATAGGTCGCCGAACGAGAGCGGCTAGTCTCGTCTCTCTCGTCTTAGATGTTCGATCTCTTGTCTTGGTAGTCATTTCTGGCCTCGCTTATGGTGTCCAGTGGCGGGTCATGGCGTGGCATATACGTTTTCGTTGTTCGGCTATTCGCTATTCGTCCGAGTTATCGCTCAGCAGCGCGCGCAGCCTGCGTAGTTCGGATTCGGCTTGGATTCTGGCGGCGCGTTCTCTGTTGGCGCGCCGCTGCTCTTCGTCGGCGCGCTGCTGTTCTCTGTTGGCGCGCTGCTGTTCTTCATCTCCGCGCTGTTCGGATTCCTGCGCATTGCGCAGATATTCTTTGGTGATGGGGTCTCTCAGACGCAGACGGCTTTCATCCCAGCACAGATCCAGCTCTAGCGTAGGACTATATCCCCAGAGCAGTCCCCCCGGCTCTTCGTGTATTTCGATCGGATGGTAAACGCCGTTTACGAGTATGTCACCAGCTAGCGCGACATCGTGGAATCGTCCGCCCGTAGGATCGAATCGCCAGTATTCGATGACGCCAAAGGCGGCGTATCTGAGCCGCTTGAAGGTGTAGTCTCGCTCGCCGGTACTCTTGGATGCGACTTCGAGAACGAAATCGGGCGGCTTGCCTACCTCGTCGATGGTGTATCCATCGCTTGCGAGTATGGCCTCGACATCAACGCCAAACGCTACTACGGAGTCCGGTACGAGCCAGCCCAATGGATTGCCCGCGCTGAGCCTAATGTATCCGCCGTAACTTACGAATACATCCGCTCGATGGAAATAGTATGCGATCAGTATGGAGTTGAATTCGATGATGTAAAAACCCTGGTTCATGTCAGGCTTCTTTGGCGGCTCTGGAGTTGGCGTGTAGATAGGTCGCCGAATGAGAGCGGCTAGTCTCGTCTCTCTCGTCTTCGATGTTCGATCTCTTGTCTTGGTAGTCATTTCTGGCCTCGCTTATGGTGGGCGCCAGTAGATGAGATGAATGGAGGAGTAATCGGGTCGAATAATGTATAGGCTATAGGATTTACTCGCTATTTGCATTGTCAGAATGGCTGGGTCGGCCGAACATCCGCGCAAGTTCGTCACGGGCGAATCGGGGGAAATCTGTGGCGCGTCCCTCGGATACGATTCTGACGCGACGATGACGGTCGGTGGCGTGGCCTATGACTGCTGCGGCTATCCCCTTGCTCTCGAGAGCGTCGATGACTGCGCGCGCATCGTCGGAGGCGGTTGCCGCCAGCAGCGCGCCGGAGGCTATCAGACCCAGCGGGTCGAGTCCGAGCGCGTCACATACTGTCTGTGTCTGTGGCAGAACGGATATAGCGTCGGCGTCGATGTCGAATCCCAAGTCGGATGCCGATGCCAGTTCGTATAGTCCCCCGGACAGCCCGCCTTCTGTGGGGTCGTGCATGGCATGAATCTCGCCCGATTCGCGGGCAATGCGAGCGTCGGGAACCACGCTGATGCTGGGCGAGAATAGAAGGCCACGAGCGGAAGCGATCTCCTTTTCGCTTACACCTGCGGCTGCGAGCCGTTCTGGAAACTCGGCGGCTAGGATCGAAGTCCCCTCCACTGCGATGCCCTTGCTGAGGATCAGCGCGTCTGCGGGACGAACGCCGGAGCTGAAGATTGCTTCGTCTTTGGCAACTTCGCCGAGCATCGCGCCAACGGCGATGGGATGGTCGATGCCGTGAGCTATTTCGGTGTGTCCGCCGACTATGGATATATTCGACTCCGCGCACGCGGAGCGGATCTGCTCGAATATCGCCGAGACTTCACGCTCGGCAGTCCCTATTGGCAACAGAATCGTCGCCAGAAGCCATTTGGGAGTAGCCCCCATGACGGCAAGATCGTTTGCGTTGACGGCAACCATATATTGTCCGATCATGTCGGTGGCGAAGGTTATCGGGTCTGTCTTGGCGACGAGGTATCTGTCGCCGAAGTCGATGAGCGCGGCGTCCTCGCCTGGCATTGGGCCGAGCGCGACGCGCGGGTCGGTTATGTCGATGCGGCCTAGCAGACGGCCGAGCATCTCCAGCGGCAGCTTGCCTGGGAGCATCGCAGAAAATCCGTTCGTTAGGTTATTAGGATTAGGATAATTTTCGCGGGGTTATTCGAGAGTGGCGTGTTCGCAGTCGGCAAAGACGGCTGTCATCGCGCCGATGCAAGAATATACTATATAAGGGATTATGCATTGTTTCTGTAGATCATGTTGGTTTTACGATGCTGCTCTCGTGTTACAATCTGGTTCGTTCGCGGTCGGCGGCGGTGGATAATAATGGATGAGATATGAGAGTGGATAAGTGAGGAGATCGTTCCGTGATAGACCCGCCTGACCCCGCGTTGCTCGAACGGATGGAGTCTCTGGCTGTGGAGATTGCGAGAGGCGGCGGCGCTATCCTTGCCAAGAACTTCGGTGGCAATCTGAGCGTGGAGTTCAAAGACGAACATGGGCGAGATCCCGTTACCAATGTGGATATGGAAGCGCAGGAGTATCTGACCAGCCGTATCGTAGCGAACTTCCCCGATCATGGCATACTAGGCGAGGAGGACGATGCCTCCGGCGATGCGGCAGCAGCAGCGGACTATCTGTGGGTTCTCGACCCGCTGGACGGCACGAAGAACTTCTTGCACGGTATTCCGATATACGCCTGCTCCGTCGGCGCGCTGTACAAGGGTGTTCCAGTCGTCGGCGCGGTGTTCGCCCCGTGGCCTTCGGCCCGGCCTTCGGACAGCGGAGGCGTGGTGCATCATGCCATACGCGGAGGCGGAGCATACGCCGACGGGGAGCCCATATCCGTCGCCAAGCTCGACTCACCTGAAGGCGGACAGCTTGCGACGGTGCCGGGATCTTTCGACAGGATGTTCAGATTCCAAAAGCCCCTGCGCGGAAAGACGGGAGATCCAAGAGTAACCGGCTCCATAGCTTACGAACTTTTGCTCGTGGCTCGTGGCGCGACGCAGTACATGTACACATCCAACCCGCATCTGTGGGACATCGTGGGCGGCGTGGCGGTGGCGCTGGAGGCGGGCGCGTCGCTGATGGTCGGCAGACGCGATTCTGGGCCGATGGGGATGTTCCCGTCGTTCGACTGGCGCGAGTCGGATACGCTGGTGGAGGATTGGCGCTCCGGAGAGACGACTCTTCGTCAGCTGAGACGCTGGGCGCGTCCGCTGGTGCTTGGCAATCCGAGTGTGGCGCGTCCGGTGTCTTCTGGCATCGGCTGGAGGTTCAGGCCTGCTATGTGGTTTCGTATGCGTCGGAGGCGAAGCCGCGCCTGACGCCCGCGTCGAATCTTGCAACGCCGCGCGGTAAGGCTTATCATTTATCTATCGTGTTGGGCTTCCTGTTGGGGCGTGCTTTGCCCGTTCTCCCCTTGGACGATCTGCAGAATGAGTTGTCTCCGACCCGGTATTAGCACACGGAGAAGTATTTTTATGGCATTGACAGGCGCATCTATGAATGGCGGCTCTACGGCAGCAGTCGGCACAGTTTCGCTGGCGCAGGGTAGGACGGCGCGGCGGGTGGAACTGCCGGATTACGACAGGGACAGGCTGGAGGATGTCGGATTTCTGACGGCTATGACGCTGGTACTGATGGGCAACTATGCCCAGACAGGCCACTTCGGCGGGCCACTTGCATATACGCCCTACACCGTCACTTCGCACCTTCTAGGCCCGGATTTGGGCGGTATGCGATACGACTATCGCCGCCCGAAGCACCCCTATTCCGATCGTTTCATGCTTGCTGGAGGCCACAACGCGCCGGTAACTTACGCGCTGTGGATGATAATGGGAGAGGCGCTCGAGCGAAAGCGCGCCGCCACCGGGGATGACCGCTACGCCGCAGACCCGAATACCTCGATGCTCTCGATAGACGCTCTCGGTTTTCGTCGTGGCAGAGGCGCGCTCGACACGCTGCTCGAAGACAACGATCTGAGCGATCATCCGCTGATGCGGCAGGCGCGTATTCGCGGCATACGCTCGCTCGCCGGCCACTCAGAGACGACAGACCTTACCAACGATGTGAACGGCGGCCCATCTGGCATCGGCATCGCCACATCTGCCGGCAAAGCGGCTTTTTGGGACATCGTGGGTGCGCCAGACAGCCTGAAGATAATCGCCATAGAGGGCGAGTTCGCTATGACATCCGGACATTCGCAGGAGATGAAGACCGCCGCCGTCGCCCAGCAGGTAGGCAAACGGCTGCGCATTCTGCTTTCGTACAACAACGCCGGTATCGACGACGAGCTCGTCGGAAGTGTCATCAAGCCTGTCTATGACGCATACCGCATCGAAGACCAGTGGGCGGCGTATGGCTGGAATGTGATGACGCTGGATGATGGCAACGATTACGATCAGGTCGCCGCCGCGCTCAAGACTATGGAGGAGTGGGATCACGAAGACGACAGGCCGATGATAGTCGTTGGCAAGACTGTCAAGGGCTGGTGGCCCGGCGCGGTGGATGGACACATACCCGGATACGGCGATCAGGTCGTCAGTTATCACAGCCATCCCTATAATCTCTCGATGAACGGCGATTACTTCGTCGCGCTCGCCCGCACATTCGAAGAGCGATTCGGAGTGGAGTTCGAGGGTATCCGCGACGGCGCGGTTTCCGATACCCGCGAACGGCTCATTCAGTTCAAGCGCAATATCGACATCGCCATGTCCGTTCTCGACCGTGATGGGCTTGGTGACTGGATCGCCAACCGCCTTGTCGATATAGGCGAAAGCGTGGACGACAGCCTTCCGCTGCGCATCGACCGCGCCACCAATCCGTTCAAGGACGAGCGTCTCTCCGTTGCCAGCCTGCCCATCGAGCCGCAAAATCTCAGCGTCGTCAACCCGTCTTCTGGGGAGGAAAAGCAGCTCTCTATCAAGTTGTTCGAGGAGGCGGGTAATGTGCGAGGCACGCGGCGCGCCATATCCGAAATAATCAAGTGGATGAATTATGTAACCAGCAACCGTTTCATTGTCGTGGCCGCAGACCTTGCGGAGTCGATAAATGTCGAACACGGCGCAATATGGGACACCTTCGACCCTGTCGCCAACCCCAGTGGCGGACGGTTGAAGGCGGCCATTCAGGAGGCGGGCAACGCATCCACTGCCATCGGCCTCGTTGGGCAGTCCGCGTCGCTCGACCCTGATGAACATGTCGGGGTATGGGCGCTGAGCGGCACATACGGCGCGTTTACGCCGCTGATGTATCTGCCTGCGCGCGTCTGGAGCCAGCAGAATCAGGACAGCCCGTTCAGGACAGGTGTGCTTCACATACTCGCCGGGCATTCCGGTCCAGAGACTGCCGCCGATGCGCGCACGCACTTCGGCATCTTTTCGCCGCAGGTTTGGAAGCTGTTCCCGCGCGGACAGGCCATCACGCTCAGCTTTTGGGACTATAACGATGTCGCCCCTGCCTACTTCGCCGCCGCCGAGATAGCCGCGCGCGATCCAAAAGTCGGCGTCATCGTTCTGGAAGTGGCGCGCCCCGACTTCCCCGTCGCCGACCGCAGGAAGTTCGCCGATACCGACATAAGAGCCGCCGCTAAGGGTTTCTATGTTATACGCGACTTTGCGCCGGACAGACCGCGCGATGGCTATGTCGTCGTGCAGGGGTCGTCATCCACTGTGAATCTCGTCTCCGCGCTGCCCAAGCTCGAGGCGGAAGGCGTCAATGTAAAGGTAATCGCCGCCATTAGCGAGGAGCTGTTCGAGCGTCAGTCTGCCGAATATCAGGAATCCGTTCTGCCCGACGGATCGCGTTGGGACATGATGGTCGTCACCACCGGCACGCGGCGCATGTGGCCGCTTCGGAATGTAGGCCCGTTGACAGACGAATACTCGCTGACCTCCGACTGGGGCGACCAGTGGCTTACCGGCGGCACCGAATCCGATGTCATTGCCGAGGCCCATCTCGACGCCGACTCCATCTACGAGGGCATCGCGCGCTTCGCCGCGGAGCGCGATTCGCGCCGATCACGACAGGCGAATGCGCTGGCAGGGCTGTCTTCGTAACGATACGCCCTTTTGCGCTAATACCGAACCAAGGGGGAGGCGAATTCACGCCTCCCCCTCTTTGTTCATTGCGCGACTGGCAGCGATCTGATCATCGAGAGATAATGAATGCGTGGCTAAATCCGCCCTACTCTCCTAGCGCCGCCTCCAGCAGCAGACGCGCGACGCCCTTGTCCAACGGCTCGTTGCCACTGCCGCACTTGGGGGAGTGGATGCACGATGGACAGCCCGACTCGCATGGACACTCGCGTATTGTCTCGTATGTGGCGCGCCACAGCTCCTCGATGATCTCGTAACCGTGTTCGGCGATGCCGACTCCGCCGGGGTGCCCGTCGTGGATGAACACCTGCGGATGACCCGTATCGGGATGCATCGGCGTGGATATTCCGCCAATATCGTTGCGGTCGCACATGGCGAACAGCGGTAGCAAACCGATGGCTGCATGCTCCACCGCATGCAGCCCACCCATCAGATTCAGCTTGTCTCTGTGGATTGCGTCCAGTGTATCTTTCGGCACGCCGAACCAGAGCGCGGTCGTGTCGAACTCCTGCGGCGGCAGTTGGATATACTCGCTGCCCAGCGCCTCGTCCGTGTGAGCGTCCAGCCTCTCGAAGCCCACCATATGCGTGGATACATTCACCTCGCCAAGGAAGACGCGCGTTCGCCCGGCGGCGCGGCTCTTGTAGATATTCAGCACGCGCGTCTCGGTGAAGTCTTTTGAGAGTGTGTAATACGGCACATCCGTCCGCGATGCGTATGCAGTCTGCGAATCCCGATCGAGGCTTTCTACGAGATATGTCTCCCCTTGGTGCAGATATATCGCGCCGGGATGCAGCTGCATGAACGCGGCATGTTCAGAGAGAGTCTCCAGAATCGCTCCCGTTTCGGAATCGACCAGCGTATAGAATGCGCCGGATGCGGAGCGTATGCCGACACGCTCCGCCGGATAGCTCTCGGTGGGCATCAGGTGCCAACGGTCATCGTACACATGCAGGAATTCGTCTTCTATTAGCTCATCGGCGTACCAGAGCAGCTCCGGCCCGAAGAACTCGGTATCGTCCATGCTCAGGGGGGCTTCGTATGCGGCGCAGATCAGGTGCGGCTTCGAGATGTACTGGTTGCCGGGTGACAGCCGCGCGCTTTCATGGCTGCTGCCGAAGAAGTATTCGGGATGCCGCATCAGGAACTGGTCGAGCGGCGTATCCTGCGCCACTAGAACACTGAGCGAGCGTTCGCCGCGCCGCCCGCTCCGACCTGCCTGCTGCCACGCGCTCGCAATCGAACCCGGATAGCCTGTCAGTATCGTTGCGTCCAGATCCCCTACATCGATTCCCAGCTCCATCGCGTTGGTCGTGGATACTCCGAGCAGCGTGCCGTCGAACAGCTCGCGCTCTATACGACGCCTGTCTTCCGGCAGATAGCTTGCTCTATATGCGGCTATGCGTTTGGCTACGATGGGATGCGTCGGGCTTAGCTGGTTGCGAGTGTAGATGTAGAGTAGCTCGGCCTGTCGTCGGCTGCGAACGAAGACCATTGTGCGCGTATGCTGCTTGAGCAACTCGGCATATATCTGAGTTGCCTCCGAGTTGGTAGAGCGGCGGGAGCCTTCAGCGAGGTCTATCATTGGCGGGTTCCAGAAAGCGAAGTCCTTTCCGCCGTATGGGGAGCCGTCTTCATCTACGACTTCGAACGGCAGTCCGACGAGACGCTCGGCGAGTTCACGCGGATTCGCAACCGTAGCCGAGCAGAGTACGAACTGCGGATCGCTGCCGACGAGTCTGCATAGACGTCTGAGCCTACGCAGGATGTTGGCGACATGCGCGCCGAATACTCCACGATATACATGCGCCTCGTCCAGTACGACATATCGCAGACCGCGCAGTGTGCGATACCACGCTTTGTGATTCGGCAATATGCCTATATGCAGCATGTCCGGATTGGTCAGTACGATGTGTGTATTTCGGCGTATGTCGGCGCGTTCGCCGCGCGGTGTATCGCCGTCGAATATGCCGTGTGATATGCCGCGTCGTGAAGATCGGGATTCGGGCAGCAGCGCGGCCAATTTCGTCGACTGATCCTGCGCCAGCGCCTTCGTTGGATAGAGATACAGCGCGCGCGCAGACCTGTCTTCGAGCAGAGCCTCCAAAACGGGGATGTTGTAGCAGAGGCTTTTGCCGCTGGCGGCTGGGGTGGCGACGATGACATTCTTTCCGTCTCGCAACGCGCGCGTCGCCTGCGCCTGATGTGTGTACAGCTCTGAGATTCCGGCTGCTGTCAGCCGTTCCCGAAGACGCTCATCCAGCGGCGGGTCTAGGCTCTCGATAACTGCGTCACGAGACGGCACCCGCTCCAGATGCGTCAGCTGCCCCTGATACCAGAGCAGTCTCTGGATGTGTCTGAGAAAATCCGATGTATCCATGGGCTTGTGTCCATCGGCTCTGCAGCCGTCCATTTCTGAGTCATTCTGCTTCCGAGACAGCTTGCCTACTGCCGGTACATACAGCCTGCGCGCATCCCCGCGCATCCCAATGATACTGCATAATACTGCTTTGGGGCGGATCGTGGGGAGTGCGAAAACTGTGAGGGGCGAGGTGTCAGCGTGAGGGCAAGATGCGCGCCTCGTATCTTTGCGCGCTATCGCTCGTCAGACGGGGGCGTATTCCATAGCGCTGGCGGCATATCCTGCGGCACTGACTTGGCTGGAGTCGCTCAACCCCTCGAAACGCACGCGGTCGTTACGGAAGTACAACGGGATGGTGCCTACCGGCCCGTTGCGGTGTTTGGCGACGATGACTTCGGCTATGTTCTCTGGATACGGCTCGGTGGGGAACTTTCGCTCCCAGTCTTCGCGGCTGGTGTAGTGGTCTTCACGATGTATGAAGGCGACAACATCGGCATCTTGCTCGATGGAGCCGGATTCCCGCAGGTCGGATAACATCGGGCGGTGATTGGGTCGGTGTTCGACGGCGCGGTTGAGCTGGGAACAGGCGAGTACGGGTATGTCCAGCTCCCGCGCCATGCCCTTGAGCGCGCGAGACACTTCGCCGAAGCCCACTGCTCGGTTGTCCATGCGCCCTATGTCTATCAGCGTAAGATAATCGACTATCAAGACATCCAGGCCCTGTTCCTGCTGAAGTCTGCGCGACTTGCTTCTAATCTCCATCATCGTTTGGAACGGGGTATCGTCGATGTATATGGGCATTTCGGACAGCAGGCCGATGGCGTCCAAAAGCTGCCGCTCTTCCTGTGTATTGAGCAGATTCATACGCAGTCGGTGGCTGTCGATGTTTGCTTCCGACGCCATCAGACGGACTGCAATTTGCTCTCCGCTCATCTCGAGGCTGAATACGCCCACTGAGAAATCCTGACTCGCGGCGTGTCGCGCCATGTTCAGCGCGAGAGTGCTCTTTCCCAAACTGGGACGCGCCGCAACTATTATCAGATCGGAGCGTTGAAGGCCGCCGCCGAGCAGTTCATCTATGTCTGGAAATCCAGTGATCACCGGGGCCAGAGAAGCAGTGTTCGGGTCGTGCAGCGTGGAGCTTTGCTCCATGTAGTTGTCGAGATAGAAGCGCAGATGGGCGAAGTCTCTGTTTCCGCGCCCGGTGCGAACGCCGTACAGCACCTCCTCTGCCTTGCTCAGCACGATCTCTTCGTCGTGGCCGCCGTCGTATCCTAGATCCGATATCTGTGTCCCAGCGCGGATGATCTGCCGCATAATCGAGGTTCGGTGAACGATATGCGCATAGTGTTCTATATGAATAGAAGTGGGAACGCTGGATACCAGATGGCTTAGGTACGGCGCTCCGCCCACCGATTCCAGCGTGCCATCTTCGAGCGAAAGCTCGTGCGCTACCGTTACTTGGTTAATAGCGGCGTTACGCTCGAACAGCGCAAGACACGCCTCGTAGCATTTGCGGTTGCGCTGATGGTAAAAATCGGCGGGTCGAAGAAACACTGTGATCTGGGACAGGCTTTCGCCGTCTATCAGCACAGATCCAATGACCGACTCCTCGGCGTCTATGTCATGTGGCTGAAGACGGTCGCTGACCAAGACCTACCCCTCCAAGCGTGAACTCTGAGCCTAGAACCTCACACCTATGAATCTTTGGCGACTGGCGTCGCCATTGCTGCTTCTGCTCGCCTCAGTCGCTGTCGGATTCGTCGTTGCCCTCTTCTTCCTCTTCTTCATCCTCATAGTCATATTCGTCGTCAATATCTTCCTCTTCCTCAACTAGGGAAGCAGCGTACTGCTCCGGTGTCGAACCCGTCGGATAGACGAGTACGGAGATACCGGCATCGACTTCGGGATGCAGCCACACGCGCAGGTCGAACGAACCTAGCTCGCGTATTGGGTCGTCGAGATCGACCATGCGGCGTTCGATCTCCCTCTCGGTAATAGAGCTGAGTTCTCGGGCAATGATGGTGTTAGTTACGGAGCCGTAGAGCTGTCCGGCGCTGCCCGCGCGCATTTCGACATCGACCTGTGTGCCGTCTATCTCTGCGGCCAGTTCGCGCATGTCTTCCAGCTGTTTCAGCCGTGTTACATGCGCGCTCTGTCGCAGTTTGGAAGTTCGCTGGAGCGCGTTGTGAGTGGCTGGCGTCGCCAGATTCTTCGGGATCAGATAGTTTCGCGCAAAGCCGCGTTTGACCTCTTTGACATCTCCACCTTGGGCAACTCCAGGGACATCTTCCAAGAATACGACTCGCATGACGACACTATACCTCTCGATGAATCGCGCCTGTGACGCTTATTTGCAACTGGGTTTACGGGCATTTTAGCACATCATATTTTGCCATATGACGAGCATATAGAGAAAGTGTTTCGCTAGTCTCGAAAATCGGTAAATATCACGCGCCGCGCGGGCGGCGTGGATAGCGGACGCGGGTATAGCATGAAATGAACACGAAATGTGGAATTACAGATATAGCCGCGTTAGCGCACCGCCCGCGTTACCGCTGCAGACGCTACCTTCGGAAGTTCGCTCAATATCACCGCGCAGCGATAGCCCGCGGCCTCCGGGCTTCCTGCGCGAACGACCAGAATATCGTCCGGCTCGGGGACGAAGCTGGCGAAAGTTTGGTAGTCATCCGGCTCCACATCCCCCTCCAGAACACGAACGATCTTCAAGTCCGCGATCGAGCGCCCTATCCTAGGATGCAGATATTCCCGCACATCGCGTTTAGACCACTCTCCCCAGAAGTCCGCGCTGCCAGCTATCGTGATCATCACCTGTCCCTGTCTGACGGGCAGCGTTTCGTCTCCCACGGAGTCGGATGATGCCAGCGAAGAGCCGAGTACAGAGGCGACATCCGCCACTGTATCCAGCACTACCTCCTGTGAATGTGAGGCGGAACGCACTTGTCGGGGTTCCCAAGAGGCGAATACGGTAACCGCGCTCTGTTCCGGAGACAAGCCCTGCTCGACATGCAGCGGAATCCAATCCGAATCCGTCTCGTTTTCGGCGATGCAGTATGTGTATTTGCCGGGATGACCGATGACAGTACGGTCGAACAGACCAGGTATGGAGGCGCAAGCGTTCATCAGCACGAGCCGTACCGCCCTGCCGATGGTGGCGTTGGCGCGGTTTCCGGGCCCGAAAAGATTGGCGCCGGAGTTCATGCCGATCTCGCCGACTACCGGGCCGTTTACGATGACTAAGACGGCGGCGCCGCCTTGACTGGAAGAAGGCGCGATCAGGTTGAACTCAGGTTCCAGCATCGCCTCAGTCGCGGCCAGCACCACTGGAAAATACTCCGGCAGGCAGCCTGCCATGACTGCGTTAGCGGCTGTCTTGGCGACGGTCACTTCACGTCTGCGCTCTGGGATAGAACCGATCACCTCGTCTGGCGCGCGGCCTACGCGGTCGATGAACTCTCGCACACGCTCCAAAGTCGGCGGAACTACGGGCAAGCCGTCCGTCCAGCCCAACTCGTAGCAGCGTTCGATGGCTTCGACTGCGTCTCCCCACTCGGCGGTTACGGTGTCCGGCATTGTAACTTTGCCCCCTTTCGGATACTCGCAGTATATGGCTTGCCAAGTCGGTGGGCAAATATCCAGATTCAGATTTACGAACGATGCGGCGTTACGAGATGCGGTGCTATAATCTGAATCTGAAAGCCGAAGGCGCGGTGAAAGCAAATATTCTGGCGAATACCGGTAGTATCGTGCGGTATCGTATGGAGTTACGGATTTCTGAAGTATGTCCAGTTCACCAGATATATTAACTGAAGATACAGCGTCTAAAGACACGCGCAAACGTGTGGTGGTAAAGGCTGGAACCGCGCTCATAACGCGCGGCGGCAGCCTAGACATTCAGACAATGGCGAGCCTAGTGGATCAGATAGCGCATCTCCAGACCATCGGCTACGAGATGATCCTCGTATCGTCCGGCGCGGTGGCCGCCGGCAGACATGTCCTCGATGTATCCGGCGCGCGCAGGAACCTGCCGATGCGGCAGGTGTTCTCTGCCGTAGGACAAGGACGGCTGATGAATGTTTACGCACAGCTTTTCGATTGGCACAGTGTCAGTATCGCTCAGGCGCTAATCACTGGCAGGGATCTTCGAGACCGGGAGGGTTATCTCAACATTCGCAACACGCTGCTCCGCCTCATGCAGTACGATGTGGTGCCGATAGTCAATGAAAACGATGTCGTCGCCGTTGAAGAGCTGAAGGGCGAAATTTCTATCGGCGACAACGACATGCTTTCAGCAATGGTGGCGAATATCGTGGATGCGGACCTGCTTCTTTTGCTTGGCCGGGTTGGCGGTCTGTTCACTGCCGACCCGAACCTAGACCCGAACGCCGAGCTTATTGCTGAGGTGACATCCTTTACCTCTGAGATCGAGGCGCTCGCCGGGCCGCCTGCCGATAGAAGTGGGCGTGGCGGAATGGCGACCAAGCTCGAGGCAGCTAAGCTCGCCACCGCGTCGGGCGTGGACACTATTGCCGCCAGCGGTAGAACTCCCGACATAATTCTGCGGCTCATCTCCGGCGAACAGATCGGAACACACTTCCCCACGGAAGTGACGCGAATGGAGAGTCGAAAGCGATACTTGCTCAGTCAAATGCAGGAGACGGATGCTATCGTCATAGACTCCGGCGCTGTCTGCGCGCTGGTAGATCGAAACAGCTCGTTACTCTCGGCGGGTATAATCGATTCTGTAGGAGGCTTCGAGCGAGGCTCTATCGTTACGGTTCTCGATACCGAGCGGCGACAGATAGCGTGCGGCATATCGAATTACAGCGCAAGCGACATACGCCAGATACGAAGGTTGAGGTCTGACAGGATCGAGCTGACACTAGGTCATTACTTCGGCGATGAAGTCATACATAAAGACAACCTCGTTATTATCAACGAATAACAGCTACCTCCCTAATTTCTTATAGTGGCGCGCCGCCCTGACCAGAAGCGATGCGCATATCTAACGGAGCCTAACGATGACGAAGACGACAGCTGAAGAACTGACAGTAAAGGGGAAGGCAGCGCGCAGCGCCGCTCGACAGCTTGCCAAAGCGAAGGGGAACGACAGAAACCGAGCCATCCTCGACATTGCCGATGGACTGAGGGAGAGCCGCGAACGCATACTGAGCGCGAATGAACTCGATTTGCGAGCCGCAAGGCAAAAAGGGTTGGACGACTACTACATCGACCGTATGACGCTGAACGAAGATAGGCTGGACGCTATGGCGGCGGATGTCCGCGGCATCGCTGCGCTGCCCGACCCGGTGGGCGAGACGATCGAGATGCGGACGATGCCCAATGGTCTTCGAGTCGGGCGACGGCGTGTGCCGCTGGGCGTTATCGGCGTCATCTACGAAAGCCGCCCCAATGTAACAGTCGATATATCTACGCTCTGCCTGAAGTCTGGCAACGCAGTCATGCTGCGCGGCGGGAGCGACACCATAAACTCGAATACTGCGCTGGCAGCTGTAATTCGGGAGGCGATCCGCGCCGCAAACCTGCCGACGGACGCGGCGCAGCTGTTCGAATCGACAGACCGCGCGCTCGTCGGGCAGATGCTTGCGGCCAAAGAATATATCGATCTGCTGATTCCAAGAGGCGGCCAGGAGCTGATAAACCGCGTCGCGCGCGAGGCTGCGATGCCCGCAATCACGGGCGGAGTCGGCGTCTGCCACACCTATGTGGACAAGAGCGCGGATATGGATATGGCCGCCGATGTCGTCTTCAACGCAAAGGTGCAGCGATATTCAGTGTGCAACGCGATGGATACCGTGATAGTCCATTCGTCCGCTGCGCCCGCGTGGCTGCCGACGATTGCAAAGAGGTTCACGGATGCGGGTGTGGAGATGCGATGCGACCGACGCGCTCTCAGCTTGCTAGGTACACCAACCGACGGACTCAGGGCGATCCCCGCGACAGAGGATGACTGGCGCACTGAGCATCTTGCGTTGGTTGCCGGTGTCCGCATCGTAGATTCACTGGACGATGCGCTAGAGCATATCGAAACCTACGGCTCCGGCCACTCCGACGCTATCGTGACGGAAGACTACTCTGCGGCGACTCGGTTCGTTGACGAAGTTGACTCTAGCGCGGTATTCGTCAACTGCTCGACGCGATTCAACGATGGCGGTCAGTTCGGGCTGGGCGCGGAGGTTGCTGTCAGCACCGATAAGTTCCATGCGCGCGGCCCTATGGGACTGCGTGAACTGACATCGTACAAGTGGACTGTCACGGGCAGCGGGCAGATACGGGAGTAAATCGGCAGAGAGAAGACGGTCTGAGGCTCCCGTATCTTTGCATACATCCAACCGGAAAGGGCGTATGCGCTGGTTTTGCCCATTGGCTTTCCGTACAATTATCGGAGCGCGCAGGCCTTGTCTTACGAAGGCGAAGCTCTGATCGAGTCCGGCTGGGACTGACGCTTACACCATAGCTATATCTGAGATCGGTACATGCCAAAATACGATTTTCAGCGGGAGACACGAACTCCATATTCGGAGTGTTTCATTGTAATGCTGGAGGATACGGTCATCGGACGCTTGGATGTTCACTACACCGATGTTCTCATACACGCGACACTGAATGTAAACGAGACTGTATCAGAAGATGGCATTCAAGACATCTTCGAGGATGCCGAATCGGAACTGTTCGACGCAGTAGGCATCGTGAAGCATGAGATAGCCATACATGTCTATCGGGGCAAAGAGCTCGGTGTGTACGGCCAGAACTACTTCGATGGGAACGACGGCGGCGAGATGAGGTTCAACTAGGGCAGTTATCGTGTGTCGTACGGAGCCGAAAACTCATACAAGGTCTGTACCGTAAATGCGGCGGCATTGGAAATCTTTACTTTTCTTGCACTCAGGCACTTGCACTCAGGCAATAATGAAATACTCGTTGCCTAACGCCGATGCGTGATGTCATCGCAGTCGATTCGTTGACCAAACGCTATGACGACCTGATAGCCGTCGATGGCATCTCTTTCAGCGTGCGCTCCGGAGAGGTATTCGGCATTCTCGGCCCCAACGGCGCGGGTAAAACTACGACTCTCGAATGCATCGAAGGAATCACCGCGCCAACATCGGGTACGCTCTCGGTTCTGGGTATGGACATTGCGCGCGAATCCGTGCGTATCAAACGGCGCATTGGCGTCCAGCTTCAGGCATCGGCATATTTCGACTATCTGAAACTGGGCGAGATTCTCGACCTGTTTGCGCGAATTTACGACATCGCCCCGCGCGCTGAAGAGCTGCTCGATACAGTTGGGCTTCGGGACCGCGCAAACACCACTGTTGCCAAGCTGTCGGGCGGACAGCAGCAGCGATTCGCCATCGCCGCCGCGCTGGTCAACGATCCGGAGATCGTCTTTCTGGACGAGCCGACCGCCGGCCTCGATCCCCAGTCGCGTCGCAATTTGTGGGAATTAGTCCGCGCGCTCCACGACGAGGGGCGCACAGTAGTTCTCACCACTCATTATATAGAGGAGGCGGAGTTCCTTTGCGATCGCGTTGCCATAATGGACGGAGGACGCATTGTCACGCTGGACACGCCAGATAATCTGGTGCGCTCCCTGCCCGTGCCATACCGCATCTCGGTCGAACTGAAAGGCGGCGGTGGCGGGATAGATTCGCTGCCTGCTGTCGTCGATGTGGTCACGAACCCAGCCAAAGACGCAGAATCCGCCTTCGTCCTGCACTCGTCCAATTCGGCGGAGACGATTCCCGCGCTGATGGAATGGCTGTCCGACACGGGATCCGTGCTGACACACCTTCAGATCACTCCCGCCAGTCTCGAAGATGTGTTCCTCTCTTTGACAGGGAGAGAATTAGAGAATTGAGATAGCCGACAAGAGCTATCAGACGACCCTTATTGCTAGGAGTCATCGAGTTTGGGAAGTTCCAGCGCAGCTGAATCAGGCCGAGAATCCAATGAGAATCACTCAATAGACTATCTGAAGACTATCCGAACGATCACACTCGATCACCGTTCGATATCTTGCGCACGAATGACGCGAATATCCGCAGCTCGGCTATGAATAGGATACGGCAGTGCTTTTCATCAGTCTGACCATAGCCAATATCAAGATGATAGTTCGCAACCGGCAGGCGCTGTTTTGGGCGCTGGCGTTTCCGCTGGCGTTCGTATTTTTCTTCTCGCTAATCGGCTCTTTCTCCGATTCTACGGTAACGATCGGTGTTGTGGATAATGCCGGCGACACCCTTTCGCGTCAGCTGATCGACGATTTGGAAGCGGTGGACGGATTCGAGTTGGAACGGTTTTCAGACGAGGCGATGGCGCGTGAGTTGGTACGGGAGGGTGATCTCGCCCACCTGCTCATCGTACCAGAGCTGTTCTATCAGCGGGCTCAGACCGACCCGCCCGCGGCTGTTACGCTGATATACAGCGATGGACAGTTCGGTGATTTCGTCTCTGTTGCCGTAGATCGTTTTCTCAACGGAATGAACCTAGATCTTGCCGACGCCGACGCGAGGGTTACGCTTAGTACGGAGAGAGCGCTGTCCGACGGATTCGACTTTATGGAGTTCGTCGTTCCTGGCATAGCTCTCTGGGGGATAATGAGCAGCTCTATCATCGGAATGGCCGTTACGCTCGCCAACTATCGTGAGAAGAAGATACTCAGACGCATCAGAGTGTCGCCAATGCGGGCGCATACTTTCTTCGCGGCGCAAATTGCAGCTTACCTGATTCTCGCGCTGGTGCAAGCAGGGATGGTTCTGGGCGTGGGTGGCATGGTGATGGGCATAAACATACTGGGCAGCAATCTGCTGGCGATCGGGCTGCTCATACTGCTGTCCGGTATCGTCTTTCTCAATCTAGGTTTCATAGTCGGAGCGTTCTCAAAGACCGGCGCGGCCGCCAGCGGCCTGGGCAATCTAATCGTCCTGCCGATGATCATGCTGTCAGGCATATTCTTCCCGACCGATCTTCTTCCCGATGCGCTTGCCAGCGCGATGCAATTTTTGCCGCTGTTCCCAATGGTGGAGATTCTCCGCGGTATTACACTAGGAACGGAATCGCTGTTCGATTTCCCACTGGAGATCTCCGTGATTCTGGCATGGATCGCGCTGACTTCGGGAGCGGCGATTCGTCTGTTCGAATTCGAGTAGCGAATCGATAGGTAATAGACAGATAATAGATATATGAACTGGGAGGCTTAGACTCGGTCACCGTTCTGGCCGCTATTCGCGCTCGGCGCCGATCCGCCCAGCAAGCGCGCCACCTCCATGCCGCGAAGCACGCCGGCGCGGGTGAGCAGACCGATGACCGAACCCGAATGATCGTCCATCACTACGATCTGGTGTATGTTCCGCTCTACTAAGATCTTCATACCTTCTTCTAGTGGGGCGTCCGCCGGAAGCGTGACCACATCTTCCGCTTTCGTCATAACCTCCGATACCCACCTCTCGCTACGCTCTTCGGCAGGTACCTTCAGCACATCCGTTACGGTTATTAGCCCCAGAAAAGTATCACCCAGCATGATGGGATATGCGCGCTCCAGCTTAGTGGTTATGTATTCATCGACCAGCCTTTGGAGCGATATTCCGGGCGGCGCAGTCAGAAACTCCGTATCCATAGCGTCGCCAATGGACATGCCGGATACCTGCGCGCGTTCACTGGCGCTCTGCCGCGCGGATGATGCCGCGGACTGTATGAACCAGCCTATGAACACCAGCCATATGCCCGTCATGAAGTTGTTGGTGAAGACAGATACGATGCCAATGCCGATTATCAGGAATCCGAGTACGGAGCCGGTTAGGCTGGAAACTCTGGTAGCGCGTGTCTGGCTGCCGGTTGCACGCCAGATCATAGACCGAAGCACCCTGCCACCGTCCAACGGAAACGCAGGTATCAGATTGAACAGCCCGACCATCAGATTGACGATTGCCAGATATTGCAGTAGCGCGGTTATCTGTCCGGGCGAAGAGCGGAATCCGAAGTAAAGCAGGCCAAATATGCACGCGAGCGTTAGACTGGCAATCGGCCCGACTATGGAGACCCAGAACTCCTCGCTTGCGCTTCGTGATTCGCCTTCTATCTGCGAAACGCCGCCGAGAAAAAACAGCGTGATACTCTCGACGCCAAGCCCGCGTCTGATAGCCTCCAGCGAGTGGCTGAGTTCGTGGACTAGCACGCACACGAACAGCATCACGCTGCCTGTGATACCCACCGCCCAGTACTGTTCGCGGCTCCAGCCGGGATACTGCCCCGGCAGCCAAGAGGATGCCAACGACCACGCTATCAGAGCGAAAATGAATATCCAAGAGAAGTGAACTTGGATTCGGACGCCGAATAGCCTGCCGATGTCGAAGGTGCCTGACACTATACTCGCTCCCGGACTCGACTTAGTGGCGCGTAGCTTAGTGAATAGAAATGATATATAGATAGACAGGCTGGACAGTCGTATTCGTATTATGTCCTGCCGGTAATGTAAAAGATTGGCGCGCTCGATTCTACGGCGCGGCGGCTTTATTACGCCAACAGCCAGCCCGCTGCCGCCCGTCTCAGCTCAGCGCGAAAGTCAGGATGGGCAACGGCGATGAGAGCCTCTGCCCTCTCTCGATGGTTCTTTCCGAGCAGATGCGCTACTCCGTATTCCGTTATCACAGTATCCGACCAGAAATGAGGTATAGTGACCATCTCGCCCGATTCGAGCTTGGGCACGATGCGTGATATAGAGCCTCCGACTGCGGTGGAGTACAGCAGCGTTATCGCCCTACCGCCTTCCGAGTAGAGCGCGCCCAAATGCGTCTCCGGCTGACCTCCGATGCCGTTGTACATCTGCCCGCCAAATATGCTCTCGGAGGCTATTTGCCCTCTGAGATCTACTGCGAGCGCGTTGTTGATGCCGACTTGCCTATAGTTCTGCGCGATTACCCAGGGGTTCAATATATACTCTGGCGAATACAGCTCGAATATCGGATTGTCGTCGATTATAGCGAGATCTTCTTCGTTCGCTCCGCTCCAAGATGTGGCGACGGCGCGCCCCTTGTGAATCGTCTTGCGCGAGCCATCGATGACTCCAGCTCCCACCAGCTTGGCGATGCCGGGCACGGTCAGCTCGGAGTGCAGGCCTAAATTCACTTTGTCATCGAATACGCCGAGCCGGGGCATATACGAAGATGGTGTGCCGACACCAATTTGTATGGTGGATCCGCTCTGCACTAACCGTCGCACATTCTCCGCGATGGCTTTGGCCGCAGCCGGCGGTTCGCCGATGCCCAGCTGCGCCTTTAGACGGTTTAGATCGACGGTGGCAAAATGGGGAGCGGTGGGCGCTAGTCGGCTCGGTCTCACGCGCGAGATTATCTCTTCGAGGATCTCTCTGCGTTCATACGGCAATTCCACTATGGACTGCATGAGCGACTCGCGGCTTAGACTAGACTTCTCTCTCTCTATCATACGGTCGATATCGTCCATCGGCATGAAGCCATCGCCGTAGGTGCGTATGAGAGATGGGTCTATCTCCGCAGCTGCCTTACGGGCTCGCTGCGTGAATCCGCGCTTGTACCACGCCTGCGGCCCGAAGGTAATTTGCCCCTGGCGGTTCGGACGCGATACCGTGACCAGCGCGACATCGATGGGTTTGGACTCGTTCGTTCGTTCGTCCTGGGCCTTGAATGTGAGCGAAAACGCCAGCGGAGAATATGGCGCGAGGCCTTCGTTCTCGTATGGTCTGCCGTACGGGCCTATGAAGTTTTCGATTTCGACTTTCCAGCCAGCGTCTATGAACGGGGCGAGGTCGAACTGCGGCACGGAGACGGCGAGAGTCGCATCTTTCACTTCGTGAGCGCGGTCCGCAAGCGCGCGCAGCAGTATCGTCGGCTGCTCAGAAAGAGGCACCATGACACGATCGCCGTCCGTCACTATGGAGACAGCATCCTCGGGCGTGCTCAACCGGTCATTATAATCTTGCATCAGGGGTATCTCTAATGTTTCTGTGTCTATTCAAGACGAGTCGGACGAAAAACAGATACATCCAGTCTCCTCTAAATGTTCGGCTTTTGCCAGCCGCCCAGGGCCGATTCGAGCAGCGCCGCTAGCGCGAGCGATACATCCTCACGCCATGGGCGTGTGATGACTTGCACGCCGATGGGCAACCCTTCGGGCGATTCGCCGCAGCGCACGACAGTCCCTGGCCAACCTGTTAAGTTGTATGGGCCTGTGTAGAATGCGTTGCGATTGCTCTCCGCGAAGGTGTTTCCGTGCGGCGGCGCGGGTATTGCGGCAGTTGGGCAAATTATCGCATCGTAATTTTGCATGAATCTCAGCATATCACTGCGATACGAGTCGAGATCTTCCAACGCTTTGGTGAACTGCTCTGTAGGTATCGCCTTCGCCTCGTCGAGCCGCATGCTGAGAAATGGGGATGTCTCGCTCCTGTCCGTGCCGGCGCGCGCCAGCAGGCGGAGCGTCCATGCGCGTCCATCCCCTCCGCCAACAGTGGCGTTGAGATCGGGAACTCGTCTGAGCGGTTCTGGTTCGTCCTCTTCCACAGATATTGCGATATCGGACACGACCTGTACTGCCGCGATGACGGCGTCTTTCGTCTCCTGCGTGGGGACGGTGTATCCCTCCGCCTGTGTGTAGAAGGCAATTCTCAACGCGCCCAGATCGACTTCTGACGGATCTCCGAGAGGCATCGGCACGATCGCTGGGTCCTCCCAGTCGGGGCCGGAGATGATGGGCAGTGTCAGCGCAAGGTCTTCCACATATCGCGCCATTGGACCATTCTGTGTGTGCGCATCCGTTGCGCCCAGCCCGTATGGTACGATATGCCCTGTGCGTGGTACGCGCCCTGAGTTCGGCTTGATGCCTGCTATGCCGCTGAAGTGCGATGGCAGGCGTATGCTGCCGCCAGTATCGCTGCCGATGTCGAGTGGCGAGCCGCCGGCGGCTATTATCGCGCCCGCGCCGCCGCTGCTTCCGCCGGGCGTTCGGTCGAGTCCATATGGGTTGTTGGTGCGTCCGTAAACGCGGTTGTCGGTCTCACCCGCAAGCGTCAGCTCTGGCGTATTGGTCTTGCCCAGCAGTATCGCGCCGGCGGCTCTGAGACGCGCGGCGATGGTAGAATCGCGCTCTGGCACGAAGTCACGCCGTCCGAGCGTGCCGCCGGTAGTGATGACTCCCTCCGTATCCAGCGAATCCTTCAGAGTAATTGGGACACCGTGCAGCGGGCCGACGGATGCGCCGCGCGCTATTGCATCGTCTGCGGAGTGCGCCTCCGACATTGCGCGCTCGGCGCATAGCTGGACGACGGCGTTCAGGCTGCCGTTCACAGCCTCGATACGCGCCAAATGCGCCTCGACTACCTCTACTGCCGATACTTCTCCACTTCGTATCGACTGTGCGATGGTCTTAGCTGAAGAAAAGATGATGTCCGCCATCGTCGTACCTCCTGTACGGCGCGAGTTCGAGTTCGATGGCGATAACTTACCACAGATGCGCGAGTGTCGTTAGATATTTGGCCTGCGGTAGCCGCCTAGCGCGGTTTCGAGTATGCGAGCGAGTGCGAGCGCGACATCTTCATGCCAAGGACGCGCCATGATCTGCGCCCCTATCGGCATACCGTCGTGTGATGTCCCCACCCGCACGACTGCGCCGGGCCAGCCGGTGGTGTTGAATACGCTCGTGTACAGATTCGCTACGCTCGCCTGCTGAGTAAGCGTCTCGCCGTGCGGCAGCGCAGGCCAAGGGCGAACTGGGCATAGAATGGCATCGTAATTCCGCATGAAAGACAACATACGGCTTCTGTAAATATCCATTTGCTCCAGCAAAGCGGTGTATTCGGCGACAGGCAGCGGCTTGGCGTCTTCCACGAATCGTTTAATGCGCGGATGGACCTCAGTAGTTCCTGCCTTTTCGACTAATCTGCGGACACCCGCGCCACCATCGGCAGTTAAGATGCTCGTCCCGGCGCCCTCTGTAATAGACTCAGGCATATCCTCGATGATTTTGGCTCCGGCGTTGGCGAGGGAGCGAGCGGATTCTCTGATAGCGGCATCGACATCCGCGCTTGGCGGCACAGCGCCGTTATCCGTAAAGAAGGCTACTCTCAGCTTGGAGGGGTCGATTTCAGACGCTGAACCCATCGGCGCGGCGTGTATGAAGGGGTCTATACCATCCGGCCCCGCGATAATAGGGAATACGGTCTCCAGATCCTCGACATACCGCGCCATTGGCCCTATGGTCGTCAGGGAATCCAGGCCGCCGAGTCCCCATGGCACTATATGTCCGGTGCGCGGCACTCTGCCCGAAGTGGGTTTGAGTCCGGCAATGCCGCAGAATGCCGATGGAACGCGGATGCTGCCGCCGGTGTCTGTGCCAAGGTCGAGCGGCGAGCCTCCAGCGGCGATTATCGCGCCCGCGCCGCCGCTGCTCCCGCCGGGTGTACGGCTCGTGTCATAGGGGTTGTTCGTTCTGCCATATACTAGGTTATCGGTCTCGAAAGAGAGTGTGAACTCCGGTGTGTTCGTTTTGCCGAGGATTATCGCGCCTGCGGCTCTCATTCGGGCAACTGCGGTGGCGTCCGCATCTGGAACATGCTCGCGGCGTCCGAGCGTGCCGCCAGTGGAGACGATACCTTCTGTATCGTGCGAGTCTTTGACTGTCATGGGAACGCCGTGCAGCGGGCCGACGGATTCGCCGCGCGCTATTGCATCGTCTGCGGAACGCGCCTCCGACATTGCGCGCTCGGCGCATAGCTGGACGACGGCGTTCAGGCTGCCGTTTGCGGCTTCGATACGCGCTAAATGCGCCTCGACAACCTCGACGGACGAAACTTCTCCCGCGCGTATCGACTGCGCTATCGAACTGGCCGATGAGTAGATAATGTCGGCGGTATTCACTTCCTGCCCTCCACCAGAGAACCTCGAACCTTTTCGTCAGCCCTCTACACCAAGTCCAGCGCCATCATATCTTGGAAGCTCTCGCGTCGCCGAATGAGGCGGGCGTCACCGTCTGCGGCTAGTACGATGGCGGGGCGTCCATTCAGGTTGTAGTTGCTCGCCATAGAGGGAGCATATGCGCCGGATGACGGAATCGCTATCAGGTCTCCCGATTCCAACGCAGGCATCTCTATGTCGCGCACCAGTACATCCCCAGACTCGCAGTATTTACCCGCCAGCGTTACCCTCTCGACGGGTTCGTCGGACATGCGCGATGCGACGACGGCTTCGTACTCGGAGTCGTATAACGCGGGTCTGATGTTATCGCCCATGCCGCCATCCAACGAAACATATTTGCGGACGGTGGGTATGTTTTTTATCGCGCCGACGGTGTAGAGCGCGACGCCTGCCCGACCGACAATGGAGCGTCCTGGCTCCACGATCAGTTTTGGAGTGCCGAACCCTAGATCGTCGCATCTCCGCGTGAAGGTCGATGTTATGACTTCGGCATAGTCTTCCACTGCAGGCGGGAGCTGATCGCGCACATAGCCGATAGCGAACCCACCACCAGGGCTGAACTCGCGCATGTTCAGCCCTTCGCTCCTGAACTGCGCAAGATAGCTCAATACCGTGTCGATGGCGATTGCGTATGGTTCCAGCTCAAATATGGGGGAGCCGAGATGGAAATGCAGCCCGATTAGATCGAGGTTGGAGGATGCCAGCGCCCGCCGTATGGCAACTGTGGAATCCCCTGTTTCGATGGAGAAGCCGAATTTGCTGTCCAGTATCCCAGTGGTGGTGTGAGCGTGCGTATGCGGATCGACGCTGGGAGACAGTCTTAGTAATATATCCTGAGTCGTGCCGCGCGCGCGGGCCATGTCGTCGAGGAGTCGCAGCTCGTATGCGCTGTCCACGACGATCCGTCCGCAGCCTACATCGAGCGCATAATCCAGCTCCTCGGGGGTCTTGTTGTTGCCGTGAAAATAGACATTTTTCATATCCACCCCCGCGGCGACGGCGACGGCAAGCTCGCCGCCCGATACCACATCGAGGCCGAGTCCCTCTTCGTTCACGATCCGGGCGATGGCGGCGTTAACGAACGCTTTGCATGCGTAAACGACACTGCTATTGGCATAGCGCGAGGCGAACGAGTCCATGAACGCGCGGCACATACCGCGCAGTGTGGAATCGTCGAAGACGAGCAGTGGCGTACCGAACTCGGTGGCAAGCTCTGCCGTGTCGCATCCGCCGATAACTAATCGATCGTGAGCGTTCATCTCGGCGGTGAATGGAAAGAGGTCGATATTGTCGAAAGGCATGTTGCAGGCGGCTCCTACGAGGTTTAGGCTGTTGGCTATGCTCCACAAGCTCGGACGCTCGACTCGGAATCCGCAGTGTGAGCCTAGTGTCCGAAGGGCGACAGCTGGTTCAATATAATCGCTCTCGCGTGGTGGGGCAAGCTAGGTTTGGTATCTGAGCATTTTGCTATAATCCTGCGCTAGGCAAGCCTAGCAGATGGGCGGATGATTGATATAGCCTTCGCAAAATACGATTCGAGACATCCGGACGGTATGTGTCTGGTAGTTTCGCATGAAGATTTGTCTGTCTATACTGTATTGCTCTTAATGTTTATGTCATTCTATTGAAAGAATACACGATGAGTTATATAGATAGAATTATATATGGAGACTGCGAATTAGCGCTGAAAAATATTCCTGATAACTCAGTAGATCTGATTTTTACATCTCCACCATATGCAGACCAGCGTAAGAAAACATATGGTGGTATCGACCCCGATATGTATGTAGAATGGTTCATGCCAAAGGCGCGCGAATTTTTTCGTGTTCTGAATCCATCCGGCACTTTTATTCTCAACATAAAAGAACGCGCAATAAAGGGAGAACGTCATACTTATGTGATCGAGCTCATCCTAGAGATGCGGAAAATGGGATGGCTGTGGACTGAGGAATTCGTGTGGCATAAGAAGAACTCTTACCCCGGTAAATGGCCGAATAGATTTCGTGACAACTGGGAAAGGCTGATTCAATTCAATAAATGCCGCAAATTCAGTATGTATCAAGAATCTGTAATGATTCCAGTTGGTGATTGGGCAAAGCATAGACTTGCGAATTTGAGCGACACCGATAAAATTAGAGATGAATCTCGAGTCGGAAGTGGGTTCGGAAAGAACATCTCTAACTGGCTAGGACGCGATATGGTATATCCAAACAATGTCCTACATATGGCTACAGAATCTTCGAATAAGAAACATAGCGCGGTGTTTCCGGTTTCGTTGCCGACATGGTTCATAAAGCTGTTTACCCTACCGGGCGATGTCGTTCTCGACCCATTCATCGGTTCTGGCACGACAGCAGTTGCGGCTTTATCGCTCGGAAGGCATTATGTAGGAGTCGATACCAACAAAGAGTATGTCGAGCTGGCGGAATCGCGATTGGCCGATATACAGGTTCCTTTGTTTAATGCCTCAGATAATAACGAAGACCATATACCGATACTCAGTTAAGGCAGAAGGCTGTGAAGTCTCTCGATCTCGGTTTAGTCGAAGAATATGTGAATCAGCACATTACTCTTTTTCATGAAGGCCGTATAGAGGCATTACAGAACCTAGATACCAGACGTTTGCTTAAGAAGAATCCTTACTTATTCAGAGCCAAGAATATGCTGACAGCATCCGAGATAATTTATGGGTTTATGGATGCTTTCTTGTCGTCATCCGAAGAAGAACGATTCGGAACATTCCTAGAAGGCTTAGCGGTGTTCGTTGCGCAACAGACAGCTAATGGACACAAATCATCGGCAGGCGGAGTCGATTTAGAGTTCATAAACGCTGATGTGCATTATGTAATCTCGATTAAATCCGGCCCCAACTGGGGTAATGCGTCTCAGCAAAATCAACTCGAACGAAACTTAAGAGATTGTGTCACACGCCTTCGCCAGTGGAATGTTTATTCGAATATTCAACCAGTGCTAGGAATATGCTATGGCAAAACTCGGACGAATTACCTCAGAGGTTACTTGAAAGTAGTTGGACAGAATTTCTGGTATTTCATAAGCGAGGATAAACATCTCTACACTCGAATTATAGAGCCTATAGGATATCGTGCTAGAGAGCATAACGAACAGTACATTCGTAACAAGGCCGAAGCGGTGAATCGTATAACCAAAGAGTTCATCGATGAATATTGCCATACTTCCGGCGCGATTGACTGGGATAAATTGATCCAGGCCGCCTGCGGCAATTACGACCTCGATAGATTCTTCGATGATACTAATGACTGACTCTTCTACGAAAATCCCAAGCCATCATTATATGCAGTAGCCGTGCGCCAACTCACACACTCAGCCCGTCGCATCGTCGAAGCCAACGCCTTCGAGTACTTCATCATCGGAGTCATCTTGGCTAATGGCTTGCTGCTCGGTATGGAAACCTCGCCCACTTTGACTGAGCAGTATGGAGGCTTGTTCGATATAGGCCACCAAATAGCTCTAGCAGTGTTCATCGTCGAGGCGTTAATCAAAATGTTTGCGTCGTCACCTCGTGTCTCTGGATACTTTAGAGATGGCTGGAATATATTCGATTTTCTAGTAATAGTCTTCGCGCTGATTCCAGCTACTGGGCAGTTTGCGATGATAGCGCGCCTCGCGCGATTGCTGCGAGTGTTGAGGCTCATCTCCGCGGTCAAAGATCTGCGTATCATAGTATCCGCGCTCGTGCGCTCCATCCCCAGTGTGGGACATGTCATGGTGTTGATGGGGATTATGGTCTATATCTACGCAATAATGGGCCATCACCTATTCCACGAACACGACCCCGAAAACTGGCGTAACTTGGGCGTCTCCGTGCTGACCCTGTTCAATATAATCACTTTGGAGGGCTGGACGGATGTAATGTACACCGCGATGAAACTGCATCCCCTGGCGTGGGTTTACTTCGTGAGTTTCGTGGTTATCGGAACCTTCGTGGTGGTAAATTTGTTCGTCGCCATAATCATCAACAATCTGGATGAAGCCAAATTAGAGCGACTACATGAGATAGAGAATCCGGTGTCGAGAGAGGAACTGCTGCGTGAAATTCGCGCTGTACAGGAATCCCTTCGCAAGCTCGAACTGCGATTAGACGAGGGTGATCACCCAGAGTAATCAGCCTGTCCCCTTACTGGGGGATGATGCGGTTTTCCGCGCGCTGATTTATCCTCAGCATCGTATGCCTACCTGTATCAGGTATTCTTCAGAATCCGATTGCAAAGCCGTCCCGACGCGGATCTGCGCCGCCTTGGAAGGCTCCGGATTCTTGGTCGATCAGGATGCCCTGAGCGCCGCCCACTGTAGTAGAAAACGGCTCGGTCAGGTCGATAGCATGTCCTTTGGTCGCAAGCGCGGAGCGCACCGGCGCGGGGAAGCGTTCCTCCATTACGACGCGCTGCCCTTCGAATACGCGCAGGCGCGGCGCCTCGATCGCCTCCTGTACATTCATACCGAAATCCAGGACATTCATAACGAACTGCGGAGTGGTCTGTAGGATCCCCCAGCTGCCGGGCGTTCCGAGGCTGGTATAGAATCTGCCGTTTCTAAAGGTCTGTGTCGGCGCAACGCAGAAATCGACGCGCTTGCCGCCTTCGAGCCGATTCGGAGCACCTTCCTCCAGATCGAACCAATGCGCCATATTGTTGAGGAACAGTCCCGTATCCCCCGGCGCGACCGCCGAACCGAAGCCGCCGCCCAGCGTCTGCGTTACCGATACGACATTGCCATCACGGTCTGCGACTGCAAAATGCGTGGTCATGCCACCGTCGAATGCGTCTGGACTGCCTGCTTTTATCGCCCCCGATGGTACCATTCGGCTGAACTGCTCACCCGACACCACCGCCGCGCTGTCTCGATCTATCCTTGACCGCTGACTCGCCGCGTAGCCGTCCGACAGCAGCGCATCGATAGGCGCCTTCACATAGGCGGGGTCTCCCCCCCACTCGATGCGGTCGGCGACTGCCAGCTTCACGCTCTCTATATATAGATGCAGCGTTTCCGGATGCTGAAATATCAGGTCTTCTCCGTCGAAACCTTCCATTATCTTGAGTGTTTCGAGCAGTTGAAATCCCGTCGAATTCGGTGGAACGGAGAAGATTTCGTAATCGCGGTAACCGATAGCGATGGGTTCGTACCACTCGGCATCGTATGTGGCGAAATCCTCCTCTGTGAACTGTCCGCCCAGATCGCGCGCGCCTTTTATTAGCTTGGCCGCCAGCGCTCCTCGATAGAACTCGTCCTTGCCGCCGCGCGCGATTGCGCGAAGAGACTCGGCAAGTTGAGGCTGTCTCAGCTTGCCACCCGCGCGCGGGCCTTTGCCGTTCTTCACGAATATCCCCGCCGACGGAAACTGCGCCAGACGCGGAACAGAGTTGCCAATCGATTTGGCGTTGAAGGCAGTGATAGGAGCGCCTTCCTGCGCGTATCCGATGGCAGGCTCGAACAGTCGTTCACGATCCAGCTTGCCATAAGTCTCGTGCAAAGTCAGCCAGCCGGCGGCATTGCCCGGCACGAGCGCGGAGCGGATGCCGATGTCTTTGTCGCTGGCGGTGTATTCGTCTGGATCTGCGGCGGCCGGCATACGCCCGGAGAAGTTCAATGCGCGTACCCTGTCCTCTGCGGCCACATATGCGAGCGCGACACCCACGCCTGCGGCTCCAGACATGAACGGCTCGCACACATTGAGCGTCGATGCCACCGCTACTGCGGCGTCGAAGGCGTTGCCGCCTTCCATAAGCATTTGCACTCCAGCAAGCGACGCCAGCGGATGGGCGGATGTCGCCATCCCGTTGACGCCCACTGCGGCGGGTCTGTGCGCGGGTGGAACTATCGAGAGGCCTGGCATGGAAAACTCCTGAACTATTCGGAACTGGTACAGTCGAAAACAGTATTGCGGCTGGGTCTGACAATCTTCGCGGCAAGAATGCTTTCGACTGCGCGTGTAGGTTTGAGTTACTGTAACTACGACTCAATGCTGTTATTTAGACAGGCGCTTTATCAGCCTCCAAACAAGGAACGCTCCCAAGAGCAGGCCGATTGACGCCACCTTTATAGCTCTCGCTCTGTCCTCGAATGATACGAAGCGTGTCTCTTCTTGTGTAATCTCGATCATCCCTACCGGGATGACCTCCACACCGCCACCACCTCCGCCTCCGCCACCCTCGGCATACTCCCCATCTGGAGTATCGTGATTGGCTGGAGTCCTCCCCTCGCCAAAACCGCCGCCAAATCCATAGCGCACCCTGGCGACGGGGATTATGGTCTTCGCCCCTGCCGTCACCGGGTCTCCGTACACGGCGCGGACAGTCGCTGTGCTGTGAAGTCGCTCGGAGATGCTTTTCAGTATGTCTTGTAGAGCCATGATGATGAGACCTCACTGGTACAATCGAATGAAGAAAAACCTAATTGACTGCCGATTTTGACCGACAGGGCGCATCCAGCTAATCAGATAGTACATAGGCTTGCGTCATAATGCTATATTGCCCGCCAAAGTGGTAAATGGTTACAATAGAGACGGTTATATGGCATCGATGGATGATGAAAGTCTTCGGGGCGTAGCGCAGTCGGTAGCGCGCCACGTTCGGGACGTGGAGGTCGCTGGTTCGAGTCCAGTCGCCCCGACCAAGGATTTTCGCAGTATTATCCCTCTATATTATTTGGTCGTATCCTCATGCAGACGCGCGACGGCGGTTCAGTTTGTCAAAATTGCGCGTTGGATTCTATCTGTCCGCCTAGGAGATCGCTTTAGTGAATGCTGACGACAATCGTGTCGGAATCCTCATGGGCGGAGGGCCTGCCCCCGGAATAAACAGCGTAATCAGCTCAGCCACTATTGAGGCGATTCGGCTTGGCTGCGAGGTCATCGGCATATTGGATGGCTTTTCGCATCTGATGGAAGGCCGCGCGGATATGGTTACCCCGCTCACCACCGCCGATGTATCGCATATTCACAATAGGGGCGGCTCGATCATCCGCACTTCACGCGCCAACCCTACGCGCCACGCAGAGCACCTGGGCAACATCATTTCCACCCTGCGGCAGCTCGGCATCAGACATCTCATCACGCTTGGAGGGGATGACACAGCCTTCAGCGCGTCCGAAGTTGCGCGCCATTCAGGCGGGCGCATTAGAGTTGCGCATATTCCCAAAACGATAGACAATGACTTGCCGTTGCCGGGCGCAATGCCCACTTTCGGCTACGAAACAGCTCGGCAGCTCGGCACGGAGCTAGTCCACAACCTGATCGAAGACTCCAGTACGACGAACCGCTGGTATTTCGTCACCGCTATGGGGCGCGCGGCTGGGCATCTTGCGCTGGGCATTGGCAAATCCGCCGCCGCCACGCTGACGATAATTCCAGAGGAGTTCACTGCAGACAAAATCACTGTTGGAGATGTATGCGATGTGTTGGAGACAGCGATTCTCAAACAGCGGGTGATGGGCAAGAGATATGGGCTTGCGGTGGTGGCGGAGGGCGTGGCAGAAAAATTCGATCTGGAAGAGCTAAAAGATATACCGGGCCTAGAAATATCGCGCGATCAGCATGGACACCTACGGCTTGGCGACATTCAGCTGGAGAAGGTACTGAGCCGTGAGATACAGCGGCGGTTCGCCGATCGCGGAGAGAGTATGGCTATCATCGATGCCAATGTGGGATACGAGCTGCGTTCTTCTCCGCCCATTCCGTTCGATATCGACTACACGCGCAGTCTCGGATACGGCGCGGCGCGATTCCTGTTAGCCGACGACGGCATCAACGGTATGGTATGTATCGTCGAGGGCCAGATCCGTATTCTGCCGTTCGATACCCTGCGAGATCCCGAAACTGGCAGAATACGAGTTAGGACTGTGGACATCGCTGGCGATTATTACCGCTCAGCAAGGAGTTCTATGATCCGGTTGGAAAAATCCGACCTTGCAAATGAGGAAATACGGTGTAAACTTGCCGAAGTCTCGGGAATGTCGCCGGAGGGTTTCGTGCGCAGATTCTCAGGCGTAACGAATCTGGCTGGGTCAGCATAAGGGGAACATCGAGATGGATCATCGGTCTCTAGCCGGTATTGCAAATGCCCTAGTCGCGCCGGGCAAGGGGATACTTGCCGCCGACGAAAGCACGCGCACCATTGGCAGTCGCTTTGCCGCGCTGCGCATCGAGAATACCGAAGAAAACCGCCGCGATTACCGCGTGATGCTGTTCACCACAGATAGAATCGAAGACTATATCAGTGGTGTCATTCTGTACGATGAGACGCTCAGGCAAAATGACGCAGACGGTACACCTATTGTCGAACTGCTGTCCGAGCGCGGCATAGCGTCGGGAATCAAAGTCGATTCGGGCGCCGAGCCGCTGGCCGGCGCGCCGGGCGAGGTCGTCACGGAGGGATTGGACGGTCTCAGGCAACGACTTTCGGAATACCGAGACATCGGCGCGCGCTTTGCGAAGTGGCGCGCGGTAATTGCCATAGATGGCGTGGACATCCCCAGCCAGTATTGCATCGATACGAACGCGCACGCTTTAGCGCGTTACGCCGCGCTCGCGCAGGAAGCCGGACTCGTCCCTATCGTGGAGCCAGAGGTTATGCTAGATGGCGTCCATGATATCGACCGCTGTGGTGAAGTCACTGAAATTGCCCTGAGAGCCGTATTCGAGCAACTCTGCGAACAGCGTATCGCGCTCGATGCGACGCTGTTAAAGGCCAGTATGGTGGTATCTGGGCGGGACACCGCTGACCGCGCTGGCGCCAATGAGGTGGCGTTGAAAACAGTAGAGCGTCTTTCGCGTGTTGTCCCCGCAGAGCTGCCCGGCATCGCCTTCCTGTCGGGCGGTCAAAGCGACGAGGAATCGACAGCGAACCTGAACGCAATCGTCCTGCGCGGGCGCAAAGTCGGCGCGCCTTGGGAGCTGAGCTTCTCCTTCGCGCGTGGTCTTCAGTCTGCGCCGCTGGCAGTCTGGGCCGGCTGTGATGCCAACATCGAAGATGCGCAGCGGGCTTTCCAGAATAGGCTGTTCCTTACCGGCGCGGCGCGGCGCGGAGAGTACGGGGGCAGTTGAAGTATCTCCTTTTCATCTGCTGATTTCGCTCTAGCTAAGAGACTTAGGCTCAGGGAACATCCATCGTCCGCAGGCGGCGCACGGTCAGCAGGAAGAATACGATGGGGACGGCAATTGCGAAGGCGGCTACAATGATCGGATCGATGACACGGTCCGAGAGCGTTTCCAAACCCTCATTGTCCGCTCCGTACATTAGCGCAAGCGTGTGGCCGCGTATGCTCAGATAGCGAACGCCTTCCATGAGTGAGCTCAGCAGACCTTCCCAAAGGAACACATACGCTATAGCGAAAGCCAGTGCGCGTGCTGTAATAGCGCCTAGCCACAGAAAGACGGTCGAATAGGAGACCGTGCCCACCAGCAGCGCGCCGCCTACCGCGAATGCCGTCTTGGCCCCCGAGTCCGTGCCGATCCATGTTGTGGCCGCGCCGCTGACTGCCACCAGAGGCGCGGCGATGATGACGATCGCTGCCAACTTGGGCAGAACGATCTGCCAACGCGCCATCGGCTTCAGGAAGATGTAGCTGAGCGTCCTATCCTCCAACTCGCTGCCGAGCGCGGATGTTGCCATTGTCATCGTTACGATGGGCAAGACGCCACCTACCAGCAGGGCATCGACGATGCCGGTGATGAAACCATCCGAATCTCCATCGTCATCGCCAAAAATCCGAAGCGCTAGCGAGAGAACGAGCGGCAGCAGCGCAAGCAGCGTCACGAGCCCGAGTCGACGCACCCCAGACAACTGCCTCAATGAAAGCAGTAAAATCGCCTTCATCTAGCGCTCCACCATGTATTCGAACAGACTCTCTATAGACTCATCCATCGGCTCCAGACGGAACAGACGGATATCGTTCTGCTGCGCCAGACGCGGTACGGCAAGGCGGAGCTCGGCGACACGGCGGCTGTGAACGATGACAGAATCGTCTTCATCGATTCCGACTGAATCTATGGCATCCATCTTCACGACTGCGGCGGCCATGGCGCGCGGTTTGTCCACAACTATGCGAACCTGATACGCGTATTCGTCCAGCCTCGCGCGGATAGCGCGGAAGTCCCCTGACGCCGCCAGCTTGCCGCTGGTCATTAGCAGAATACGGCTCGCCAGCGATTCGACCTCCTCCAGAATATGAGACGATATCAGGATAGTCCGCCCCTCCGAAGCCAGTTGCTGCATAGTGTCGTGGAACTCGATGCGCTGTCGAGGGTCGGTGCCGTTCATAGGTTCATCCAAGATTAGGATTTCGGGGTCGTGAACTAGAGTTCCTGCCAGACGCATCCTCTGACGCATTCCACGCGAATATGTACCAAGTTTCCTGCGCTGCGCGTCCTGCATACCGACTATGGCGATAGCGCGATCCACGCTGTCGGAGGCATTGGCCAGGCCATGCAAGTTGGCGCACAGCTCTACGAACTGTCGTCCTGTCAGAAAAGGATAGACGGACTCATGTTCGGCCATGAATCCTATCCGCCGATACTGTTCCGGGTTGTTGCGCACTGGTTCACTGAAGATAGTTACAGTGCCTTTGGAAGGTGAGCTCATCCCGGCGAGCATGTACAAGAGCGATGTTTTGCCGGCCCCGTTTGGCCCAAGAAGACCAGTTATGCCGGGATGTATCTCCAATGATACTTCGTTGACAGCAACGACATTCCCGAACCACTTGGAGACTTCCGTTACCTCTATAGTGGGTTCGGCAGTCATCTTGCAAGCCTCCTATATCGGTTCCACAGCAGGAATCCGGCGACTGCCGATACGACGATATACCACGCCACCGCCGCCACTTCTGGGATCCTTTTCAGCGTAAACGCGTCGTCGGAATTGTCATAGACGCCGAATATCATGTCGCTGATTCGTAGCTGAACATTGCCGATATCTACCATTTGAGACACCCACCTCGCAGTCTCACCCAGACGCGGTTCGCATACTGCGCCGGACTGCGTTAGTGGGTACGACTCGCAATCGACTGTCCCCAGCACGCCAGAGACGATCGAGGAGACGATGAACAGGCCGATGACGATGACGGATGCGTATGCTCTCCGATCGGTGAACGCCGCCGCCGCGAGCGGCAGTGTCGTGGTAATAACTGCTATTGCGAGTCCAGCCCCCATGAATCTGGGTATGTCCAGCCAGTTTTCACGCAGATATTCGGTAGTATCGGACGCGCCTAACGCCAAGCCTGTCTGCAGAAGAATCTGCCCTGACCATATTAGGATAACGCTTACAAAGAAGAACGCCGCCCATCGGCCAAGCACATAGTCAGTCGAAGTCATCGGACGGACCAGATATAGGTTCAGAACACCCTCTTTGCGGTCGGTGCAGAGCAGCTCCGGCGCCATAACGGCGGCGAAGATTAGCAGCAGTGGGGAGATTATCTGATAGTACAGTTCGGGGCCGGGAAGATCGGCTATATCGGTGATGATCTCTCCGAACAGACCGGAAATCGTTGCGAGTACGGCAGCGGGCGCCATCGCGGCGATGAAGAACAGAACTGGCAGCGCCTTCGCCCATGCGCCGCGCCCGATGCCGAACAGAGAGCGAATGCCGTTAACGAACAGCGCCTTCCATGCTCTGCTCCTTCCCTCTCGAGGGCCGTCATAGTGACGGTATCCGAGATCGAACACATGGCCTTCGTAAATATCTTCGTTCACTGGCCGCCATTCCGGAATATGTCCGTCAACCGCTTCCTGCGCGGCCCGAGTCTGCGAACAGGCGCGCGGACTTCTATTACAGCGTCGCGTATCGCATCATAGTCCTCATCGGCAACTCCTTCGACTGCCACCGAATGGCCTTCCAGCGAAGCTGACAGCTCGCGCCGTCTCAACGCAGCTATCAGCGCATCCTGTTCATGGTCAACTTCGATGAAGACGGTCTCGCCTTCCTGAGTGAACTCTGCAACTTCGCCGGATTTCACGACGCTCCCCCCTTCCAAGACGATGATGCGGTCGCAAGTCGTCTCCACATCGCTCAGGAGGTGGGTGGAAAGCAGGATACTGATACCGAATTCGCGTCCGATGCGCCGGATGAGAGCGAGCATCTCTTCGCGCCCAGCCGGATCTAGGCCGGCGGTGGGTTCGTCCAATAAAAGTATGGCAGGGTCGTGGACGATGGCTTGCGCCAGCTTTACGCGCTGCTTCATACCAGTCGAATATTCTCCGATGGAGCGATAGCGCTCTTCATGCAGCCCGACATGTCTGAGCGTATCCGCGGATCTGCTCCGTGCGCGCTCCGGAGGCAGACCGCTAATCTGGGACATATGCGCCAGAAACTCAGATGCTGTCATCGACGAAGGCAAGCAATCGTGTTCTGGCATGTAGCCTAGATGAGTGCGAATTTCTACATTGTCATAAGGTCTTCCGCCCATGACAACAGCTTCTCCGTCGGTGGGGGCAATGAGGCCCAGGAACAGCTTCATCGCGGTGCTTTTCCCCGCCCCATTTGGGCCGAGCAGACCAGTAACACCCTCTCCAACCGTGAAATCCGCATCATCCAGCGCAAGCGTATCGGCATAGCGTTTGGTGAGCTGTCGGGCTTCGAGCAGGGGTGTCGTGTACGGCATATACAGATTGTAACATAGGATGAATCATTCTAGTGTATCTGTCCGTATGCCGATGGCGCAGATTTCGTTTACGGCGCGGTCTCGAAATTTCTCTGGGTATTTCTGACGCGCTCGCTTTTCTAGCCTACTCTGTATGGCGCGAGCGCCTCTTCGTTCAGGCTGATACCGAAACCGGGTTTGTCTGGCGGGCTGACATGACCATCCTCGACCTCTAGCGTCTCCTCGAACATTCTGCCCCACATCGGATCCGTTGAACCTCGATAGTACTCGACTGTCAGCCCGTTTGGTATGGCCGATACCAGATGTACATGCACATCCTGATTACCGTGCGGGGCTATCAGCAAGTCGTGTGCCTGCGCTTGCGCCGCCACCTTCATGAACTCCGTTACACCGCCCATTATTAGGCCGTCCGGCTGAAGAATGTCGCAGCAGCGTCCCTCTATGAGTTCTCTGAAACCGTAGCGAGTGTATTCGTTCTCGCCGGTGGCGACGGGGATTATAGTCGAGTTCGTTACGAGTCGGTGTCCTTCGTAGTCGTCGGGGTTGACTGGCTCTTCGAACCAGAACACATCGTAAGGCTCCATCTTGCGCGCTATCTCCTGCGCCTCGAAGTGTCGATAGGCGCAGTTAGCATCGACCATCAGTTTGACATCCGCTCCGACAGCCTCTCTTACGACACGGACTCGCTCGACATCTTCGTTTATGGGAGCGCCGCCTATCTTCATCTTCACTGCCCTCGCGCCCATCTCCACGCTGACAGCCATCTCCTCCGCCAGATCTCCTAGTCCCTTGCCCTCCTCGTAGTAACCTCCGGCGATATAAACCGGCACTCGGTCTGTAAAACCGCCCAGCAGCTTATATACGGGCAAACCGGTTATTTTGCCCTTCAAGTCCCAAAGCGCTATATCTATGCCGCTTATGACGCGGGTGGTTATCCCTCGTCTGCCAACCAGTTTGGGCTGCCATAGATTGTCCCAGATTCGTTCGGTGTCGAGGGGATCCTGTCCAATGACGACCTGCGCGAAATGATCCAAAATCGTTTTGCCGATCTCCTCAGCGCCTTGCACCCCTCCTGCCAACCCGATGCCGGTCAAGCCTTCGTCAGTCTCTACTCTCACGACATTCAGGCCGGCTGTTGGATACACATACATGCCGTTGCGAATCGGCTTGTCACGCTTCCAGCGGTATGTGTCCATAGTCAGAGATGTGATTTTCATGGGTGTTGCAACTCCAGATCGAAATGCTCATACCGTTGCGCCTGTGTCCTGCCGCGCTAAGTGGGATTCTATCACACAGGCTTATGCTCGTCCCTCATCTCAATAAGTCGAGTCAATCAGCGGCAGTGGACGTCTTTCATATTGACACTCTCCCCCATCGATCCTATTATTCCCTCAACCCGCAGGGTCGGCACAGCGGCCCGATGAGAGGTGACTTCCCATGATCGGCTATCGATATTCACGCTGGGACGGCTCCCAACACCCGTTCGACTACGATGAGGACGACATCCTGGAGGCGTTGTCGGAAGACATTATGAATCATGGCGATGTCAACCATGCTATGCGCAACCTGATGCGCGACGGCATGTCCGGTGAGCAGGGCCAGCAGATCACCGGCCTGCGCGATCTCAAAGAGCGGCTTGAGAGACTTCAGCAACAGCAGCTGGAACGCTACAACCTCGAATCCGCCATGGATGACATCAAAGAGCAGCTTCAGGAAATTCTAGATTTGGAGCGAAAAGGTATCAAACGACGGCTGTCTGAGGCGCGGGAGCAGCTGCAATCTGACGATGATGGCGAGCTTTTGCAGAGTGCCATGGACATACTGGAGAGGCGAGCGGAACAGAATCTCGAGAAGCTAGACTTGATGCCGGAAAGCGCGCCGGGCCAGATGCGAGAGCTGGCCGATTATGACTTCATGGATTCGGAGGCGCGGGAGAAGTTCGAGGAGCTAATGAACATGCTCCGCCAACAGATGATGCAGAACTTCTTTCAAGGCATGAAAGATGCCGTTCGAGACATGTCGCCCGAGGATATGCGCCGACTTCAGGAGATGATACAGGCGCTGAACCAGATGCTTCACGACCGCGCCACGGGCGAAGACCCCGACTTCGAGGGGTTTATGGAGCAGTACGGCCAGTTCTTCGACCCCGACCGCCCCGTAAGTCTGGATGAGCTGATCGAGCGGCTTCAGCAGCAGATGGCCTCTATGCAGTCGCTCATGGACTCTATGTCGCCGCAGATGCGGCAGGAGCTGGAAGACATGCTTCAGACAACGCTCGACCCGTCTATGATGCGCGACTTCTCCGAATTGGCGTCCATCATGTACGACATGTTCCCGTTCGATGATATGGCGAATGACTATCCGTTCAGAGGCGACGAATCCGTTACGCTCGATCAGGCTATGAAACTGATGGAACAGCTTCAGGACATGGACAGGTTGAACGAGCAGATGGATTCGATCATGCGGCGCGGCAGCGCCGATGATATCGACCTCGACAAAGTGGAGGAACATCTAGGCGAAGACGCCCGCCTCGAGATGGAGCGGCTTCAACAGCTGATTCAGCAGCTAGAGGAGGCCGGATACCTGCGGCGGGATGGTGACAGGCTGGAGATTACCGCCAGAGGGATGAGGAAACTGGCGCAGAACGCTCTGCGCGAAGTCTTTTCGGAGATGAAACGCGACCGTATCGGCAAGCACGAGGTGTTTGCGCGCGGCGATGGCGGGGAATACACCGGCGAAACTCGGCAGTATCAGTTCGGAGACCCTCTCGACATCGACTTGCACCGCACGCTGTTCAACTCCGTCTTGCGCAACGGGCCGGCCGTCCCTCTGCGGTTGTCTCCAGAAGATTTGGAAATACACCACACCGAACACCTCACGCAGACGGCGACGGTTCTGATGCTCGATCAGAGCAAATCTATGGGCATGTTCGGATACTGGGGAGCTGCGAAAAAGGTGGCGATGGCGTTGTATTGGATGATTCATTCGCAGTTCCCGCGAGACTACTTCTATCTAGTCGGGTTCTCGGACTATGCGATGGAGTTCGATTCGGAAGACCTGCCTGAGATCACATGGAACTACTGGAACTCAGGAACGAATATGCAGCACGGGCTGATGGTGGCGCGCAAGTTGCTGTCGCGTCAGAAAGTCGCTAACAAGAACATCATTATGGTCACCGACGGCGAGCCGACGACGCATATGGAAAACGGCCACGCATACTTCAGCTATCCGCCAAGCTATCAGACCATCGAAGAGACACTCAAAGAAGTCAAACGCTGCACGCAGGACGGCATCACTATAAACACATTCATGCTGGAAGCGAACTATTACCTGATGGATTTCATAGATCAGGTAACGCGGGTCAACAAGGGGCGCGCCTTTTACAGCAGCCCGACGCAGTTGGGCCAGTATGTGATGGTGGATTATCTACGCTCACGTCGTAAGCGGCTGTAACGCCAGAATTGGGCGCAAAATTGGAATCGGGAACGGCCTAGCCTCTGTATGGCCATATCCGAAAGATAGAGATGTGTATAGAGAGATAGTGGCGCCAACTGGCTGCTGATTGCTCGAACTGTTGCCTAATTGGATCAGGTGATACTGCCCGGTCCTCCCCTAAAAGCGCGGAAATTCGCAGCGCTATGCCCTGATAGTTCCTTATGCTTTCTGTATTATGATCTCTATAATCACGATCATAGAGGGAGCGTAAACTCATACTTTTTCTAATAATGTGTGAAATCGACTAGCATGTCATAGTAAAAATGACCGTCAAAGCCAATGTGCCAAACTTATATGCCAAACCTCACTCTTCTTACCAAGTGAGCGAAACCGAAGTACGACTAACTAAGCAGGAGTAAGTTCATGGGCACATGTCGTTATTGTGGTGAATCCGCCGGATTTTGGCGTAAACAGCACGAGGAGTGTTCGGAACGGTGGGTCCAAGCAGAAGAGTCCATCGAACAGATTTGTATCGACGCTGGACTTTATGGCGAAGGGATCGATGACCTGCCATACGAGATACGCGAGACATCGAAATCCGCCGGTGTGGATGTCACCGACGATGACCTGCAGAAGATTCTGCTGGAGGGCTGGTCTCATGCGCTAATGGCCGCCGCGGACGACCACAAGCTGTCATCGGATGAAATGCGCGCGCTCAATCGCTATCGGAGACATTTTAGGCTCTCTCCCGAACAGCTCGACCAAGAAGGCAGCTTCACCCTCTTCAGAATGATGGCAGTCCTCGAATCTATCAACGAAGATGGGGTAATTCCGCGACGCGACCGCAGATCGACGCGCAGGGAGTTCGGACGGCTACCCTTCAATCTGATGAAGAGCGAGGCGCTAGTCTGGGTATTCCCCGATGTGGGCTACGCGGAGCAGGTGACGAGGCGCGAATTCAGGGGCAATTCGCTTGGCGCAAGTTTCCGTGTCGCAAATGGTATCTATGTGAGGCCCGGGACTTTTAGGGGACGGTCGGTCGAGACGAAGTCCATGGAACAGACCGACTCCGGGATGCTTGGTATCACGACCAAGCATATCTACTTCTCTGGCTCGGAGAAGAGCTTCCGCATCCGCATGGAGCGTATCGTGTCGTTCGATCCTTACCAGGACGGACTGGGCATCATGCGCGACACGGCTAGGGCGAAGCCGGAGATCTTCATGATGGACGCCATATACTCATGGTTCGTCGTCAATCTGATCGACTCCATGCTGGACATGGAAGACATTGCGCTTCCGGACGATAACACCCCCACGCTCGACGATATTATTGACGATGGGGATGACGACGAGGGCTTTGCCTCGTTCACCTCCGGCGCGAGCATTCCGCTATAGAGACCACGGCCATTCACTGAACCGCCCTATATGACCCTCTCATAACTCTCTATTCTCGCTGTCGAACTCCACCAGCGTGGGGCGACCATCATAGTTATGCTCTATATATTCTTATTCTTCGAGTGCGATTTCGAATATCGCGTAACCCCCTCGGCTAGGGCGGATATGCTTCGTCTAGGAACAGTTATGCGGTTGGGGCTCTTAGGGAAGTGACTGGTTATCTTGTGCGGTATTGAAGTGCTGGCCCATATGACTATGACATCGGCCCACTGTCTGTCTTCCCGATAGTATTTATCTGACCGCGCATTCTCGCTGTCGATGACCCTTAGATATGGTCTGATGTTTCTAGCGACAGGCCACTTATCCTGCATCTCATGCCGCTTCCCCTCCGTGCCGCCAATGACGAGTAGATTATTCAATCCAGCGCTGCGCATAGCCTCGAGCATGTTTTCGAGCGCTTGTTTGTCTGTGGAGCCTCCGCATATTTGACAGGCTTGCCTATCGACCAGCAAGAGAGAACAGCCTAGACCGTCAGCATCTCTCTTACAATTGCCGTTGCCACAGTGCCAAACGAATCTTTCAGCCAGCGTCTCTCTGACTTTGTCTTCTTTGCACACGGCTATATTCTCCCGGTTCGGGCGACGGGATATTACACCTGCATCTTTCAGCGTGCAGATCGCAGACTGCTGAGCGCGGGAATCCGATATGCCGAACGCGCCTAGCATCTGCTTTAGCGACACATCCATATCTATAATCTAGCGATGGTCTTAGCCGAAGGGCCACCACCATTTGCGTTCGCGCCTGTTCGAGGTAGCCTCTCGGACGACCTGCTGAGTTGGTATCTGGATTGGCTGCCGACTGAACAGCCCCATCTGCCCCAAAGCTCGGTGGAACTGCTCCAGCTGAAGCGGCTTACGCGCGTATCTGCTTGGTGGAATGGAGTAAGATTCGAGCAGGCTCGATTCGGCCTCCGTCCCCGTCAGCAGCATTACGGGAATCGAAATTAGGTCTTCATCCTCGTTTATCTGCGCTAAAACGCCGGCCCCGTCCAGTTTTGGCAGTCGCAGATCCAGCAGAATGAGATCTGGTCTGGCTGCGTTGGCATGATCCCCTTCTTTTCTGAGGATCGCCATCGCCTCTTCACCGTCCTCAGCATGAGTGATATTAGCCCGCTGGTTGGATTGTTCGATAGTGTCTTGGGCAAGCCGAAAGTCTGCCGGATTGTCTTCTACTAGAAGTATCTCTATGGGTCTTTCGCCAATTTGGGAAACCATCAGCTCAACCTCCTCTGTTGCTGCAGTATGATGCTAAAAGATAATGTCAAGTCACTACGGGAATAGTAAACCTAAAGGTCGATCCCTTGCCGGGTTCGGATTCTACCCATATTTGACCACCATGCCGCTGGGCAATCTTACTACACAGCGCGAGACCTATTCCACTGCCAGAATAGCGTGCCTGCGAATGAAGACGGGCGAACATTCCGAAGACTTTGGCCTGGTATTCAGGGTCGATACCGATGCCGTTGTCTTTGATGGCGAATACCCAATCTTCGCCTTGCAGTTCCGCCCAAATCTGGACACGCGGCTTTCGTTTGTCTCTAAACTTGAGTGCGTTGCCTATCAGATTCTGGAACAGCCTGGATAGCTGGCTTTCGTCTCCGTTGATTACGGGCAGTGGGGAGCTCTCTACCTTCGCGCCTGTGGAGCTGATCGTCTGACCAAGGTTGCTGAGCGCGGCGTCCAGTACACTGTTGCAGTTCACCGGCTCTAGCGGCTGGCCGCGAACATCGACGCGAGAGTATTCGAGCAGGTCGTTTATTAGTGTTCGCATCCGCTGCGCGCCGTCCATGGCAAAGCCCATGAACTCCATAGCTGTGTCGTCCAGCCTGTCTGCGTATCTGCTGGTAATAAGATCTAGGTACGATGTTATCGTACGCAGGGGTTCTTGGAGATCATGCGACGCGGCGTAGGCGAACTGCTCTAGGTCTGTGTTGGAGCGCGCCAAATCCTGCTGGGTTCTCACGATGTCGGCGTACAGCAGCGAGTTGGCGATTGTAGGCGCTATCTGCGCAGCGACACGGGACATGATCTCGGTGTCGGCATCCGTGTAGGCGTGCATCTTCGTGGATCTGGCGTTTAGCACCCCGAACAACTCTCCGCGGTATATCAGCGGCGCAAGTACGACCGATGGATATCTATGCCGAATCAAATTCGGATACCGAGCTTCCAACTCTTCGGGTGTACCCTGCACGATCATTGCTCTGCGCGATAGAACCGCTTCGTTGGTTACCGTACCATCTAGCAAGGCAATCTGTCCGGGCTGGCGGCCTTCCACATCGTCACCCGATATATATGCATTGGTGAAGGTGTTGTCTTCGAGATCGACTAGGCTTATCGCCAGTCTGTCGAACTCGATCAGTCGGCTGAGCTGCTTGCTAAATCCGGCATAGACATCATTTATGTCTAAGCTCGAGCTGACGACGCGTCCGATTTCGCCGAGAATCTGATTTTCGAATGCTAAGGCGTTTGCCTCTTCGGAAGCCATACGCATGGCCTCCTGCGCTGCTTTCAGCCTCGTAACATCGCTGGAATATATGCGAATTACTGTCTCCTCGGGGATATAGAGGAGTTTCTGTTCGAAAGAAGACCCTTGGAAGACTATCTCACGCGAGATAACTCCACCGCCTTCCCTAGTCAATCTACCGATCAGAGGGCCTATATCTTGCGCCAGCGGATGTGTTGACATTCTGGGGTTGTCGATCTGCCCGAGCTCCCGCGCAGTAGGATTCAGGTATGTAACATTTCCATCCAGATCCGTTTCCACGACAGGATTTGGATTATGTTCGGGAAACGATGACATGCGGCTGATCAGATGCTCGGAATCTCGATCTTGGTTCTGGTCGGGAGATTGTTCTACACCTGCCAGCCGTCGCGCTATACCCGCCAAATGATTCTCTCGGCTCTGCATTATTTCTCCTTATACCTCGTACCACTACGAACCGAATCTCACGCCCGGACGCAGACCTGTCTGCTCCATCCACTCCGGAGCTAGAATCTTTCTGCCACCCGCCGGCTGAACGCGACCGACCGAGATGACTCCGCCGTTTGCGGCGACGGTGAAACCTTTATCATTCGTCTCTACGACTTCGCCCGGCGCGGCGTCGACGCCTCCAAGCTGCTTGGATGCGCGGAAAAACGAAACCGTCTCGCCGTTCAGCGTCGTGTTTGCGCCTGGGCTAGGATCTCCCCCTCGTATCATATCGTAAATCTCGTCAACGGATGCAGACCACTCGATGACCACATCTTCTGCTCTGCACCAGCCTTCGTATGTCGCATCCGAGTCGTCCTGTGCGACCTTCGGCGCGGTACTATCCCGCACCATCTGTACGGATTCGACCATCGCTTCTACCCCCATCGGATACAGCTTTCCGAAGTAGAGCGTACCCAGCGTGTCATCGGGGGTTATCTCCACCTCTTTTTGCAGGAGTATGGGGCCGGTATCCAACCCCTTGTCCGGCCAAAAAATAGAGAGCCCCGTTACAGTTTCGCCGGCGATGACAGGCCAGTTCATCGAGCTTGGCCCGCGATGCTTCGGCAGAAGGGATGGATGATACTGGATGGTGCCGTGAGTAGGCGCTTCGAGAATCGCGTCGGGAACGAAGTCTGTCACGAATGCCATAACACACAGGTCTGAGTTCAGCTTCAGAAATGCATCGATTGCGACTTTACGCCTCATGCGTCTGAACTGGAATACAGGGATATTGCGCGCCTGCGCTTCCTGCTTAATAGGATCTGCCGGCCGGCCCTCTGTGTCAGGCGGGCAAAACACTCCAACGACATTTTCGCCGCCGTCCGCCAGAGCTGCCAGCACATCCTTACCAAAAGCCGCCTGACCGATTATCACGATCCTCATATCGTCCGCCATCTGTAATCCCTTCAGCCTGTTGATCCTCTTAACGCAATCTCTCAGCGAATTTCTAATCAGAATGTATCATCATACTGCGCTTGCGGCAATCTCGTTGTAACCGTATTTGGAAACTAGCCCCGAATTATCCGAATCTGTGGATAAATGCTTTGGAATCTGTTATCAATTAGTTAGCAATCCAATCGGTAGCCAATAGTAACTCACTGATAGTAGAAGCAGTCGAGCTGGAATAGACAATCTTCCATCATTCCACATCATATATTGAAGAATCGGAGGAGTTCTATGTCGAGTCAGCAGAATGTTACCTTGCGGGCCGTTACCCGCGCGGATGTATCTCGCATCGCTGATTGGCTCGAAGACGAAAGACTTGTTTCGGGCTGGTTCGGCAGCTATTCATATGGTGAACGGGCATATGAGGGCTATCGGCATGATTCATCCGAACATGCCGCTGACGATAAGTTCGCGAGCGAGATAGAAGACCCGTCCCATGTTGCCCGTTCTATATACACGGATGCTGGTGATCATGTCGGCGAAGTCGAGATTGGCCTCGATGAGGATCTAGGCGATGGTCAACTGTCTGTGCTGGTAGGTCGGCCAGATCTGTGGCGTCGCGCCGGCGCTGACGCAATTCGCGCCGCGCTGGACATGGCATTCAACGATTACGGTCTCTATCGTGTGTGGGTTTCGATTCCCGATGGCAGCGTATCGGCGCGGTCGATTCTGGAGCGTGTCGGGTTCATCCACGAAGGCACGCTCCGCGCAGGCGGCGACGGACATTCCGCCGTACTTGGCATACTGGCCGCTGAATACAAGCGGGAATGAATCTGGAGCTTTGTGGACATGCTGTATGAGGCCGAATCGGGCGATCTAACACTCACGGCCAGCGGCGATACTATGATAACTCGCCGTCTGTCAGTTTTCCGCGAACCAAAATTCATGTCCCTGATGGAACTGTTCCGAGATGCCGATGTCGGCTATACGAATCTCGAAATGCTCATGCATGAATTCGAGCATTCACCCGGCATGGCGGGTGGAACATTCACCGCATCCGACCCGTCCAATCTTGCCGAACTGCGATGGGCAGGCATCAACCTAGTCTCCACTGCCAACAATCACAGCTACGATTATGGCGAAGGCGGAGTTCTAACAAACATCCGCCATCTGAAGAACAACGGAATAGCCTTTGCCGGCACTGGCGTCAATCTGAGCGAGGCGCGCGCGCCGGGCTATCTCGACACCGCCGCCGGCAGAGTCGCTCTTATCTCGGCCTCATCGACTTTCCATGAAGCAGGCCGCGCGATGGATCAGCGCCCAGATCTCAAAGGCAGACCCGGCCTCAACGCGCTGCGCCATTCGACCGCTTATACTGTAGATCGTCCGTCATTCGATGCCCTCGAGCATGTCAGCAGAAAGTTAGGCTTCGAGGCTAACAACGCTGCCCAGCGCATGTTCCGTCCCAAAGGAACGGTCATGGAAGATACCGATTCCCAAATCGGATTTCTGGGGCGCAAATTCGTACTCGGCGAAGAGTTTGGCATATCCACCACCCCCAATCGTCGCGACATGGATGCCAATATCCGCTGGATCGAAGACGCTCGAAGAATGGCAGATTGGGTGATGGTGTCGTTTCATTGCCACGAGAGCGGCGCGAATCGGGACGAGCCGCCAGAGTTTCTGGAGACTTTCGCGCGCGCCTGCATAGACGCTGGCGCAGATGCATTTATCGGACACGGACCGCATCTAACGCGCGGGATCGAAATACATAAAGGCCGCCCTATATTTTACAGCCTGGGCAATTTCGTATTTCAGAACGATACCGTGCGCTGGCAGCCGGCGTATAATTACGAGAGCGTTGGACTCAGCGCAGAAGCGACTCCAGCAGATTTCTACGACCATCGCAGCGAGGATGATACTAGAGGCTTCCCGGCCGACTCCATATACTGGCAGAGTGTCGTCGCGCGCTGCCGTTTCGAGGCGCGCAAGCTCCAAAGAATAGAACTGCATCCTATCGACCTCGGATATGGCAAGCCCAGATCGCAGAGAGGACGCCCACTGGAGGCGGATGGACGAACTGCGAGGCAGGCGCTCGACCGAGTCACGCGGCTTTCCAAAAGATACGGCGTGCATATAAAGACACGGAACGGCGTCGGTGTCGTCGATCTCTGATCTGTCGAAGAGAGCGCTGGATTCGATGTCCGCTCTCGCTCTCGTCTTCGACCCAACATCTGCCGGACGGCTAATTCTCGTAGAAGACGCTAGCCGCCTACACCTTCCACAGATAGCTGTTCCGCAGAGGTTCTATCCTGAGGTGGAGGACTTTGCGCGTGGCGCGCTGACCGATCACGGAATCGCATTGGATGTGCTGAAGTGTCTGGACGACGGCGATTCCAGACGCGACAGGCCACGATTGTATTCTGCGTTGGCTCACACAGACGACGCGCCGAACGATTTCGTCTGGGCGGATCTGGATGCGCAGCGCAGCAGCATCGAACTTTCCGATGCTCAGCTCGATCTTGCGCGCAGGGAGAGCATCCGCCTGCGGAGTGGGCTTACCGAATCCCCATCCGCATCTTGGCAGTGGTCTGGTTCGTGGCGCAACGAGATAGAATGCTGGGTGCGGGACAGTCTGAGCGGCTGGGAGGAGGACACCGCGATCGAGATGACGCAGATCAGGTCGTGGTCTATTTCGACGGTATATCGTGTGGTAGCGCAGTCGGCAAATACTCGGCGTTCTGAGCGATTCTACTTCAAGTCGGCCCCCACATTCTTCGGCAGCGAAGTGGATATTACTCTGGCAGTTGCTGAGCGATTCCCCGACATCAGCCCACGCATAATCGCCGCCGACGCGCCCGCGAACCGCATGCTGATGGAGGATTTAGGCAATATCACGGTTGGCGCGGCGGACAGTATGGACATATGGCGTGATGCGATGCAGTCTCTGGCACGGATACAGTTGGACTTCGCTGCAGCTCTCGACTCCCCCGCCCTTTTGCGACTCGAACGACGCGCGACTGGAGCTGTCGTCCAAGCTCTGAAGGAGTGGGTGGATTCGGATTCTTCCGGGCGACCGAATTTTCACTATGCGGCGCAGCGTACATCTAACGCGCTGAGACGGCTCGAATCGCGTATCGGGCGCATAGAAGAGCTGTGCGATGAAATAGACTCACTCGGACTGCCGCCGACTCTCGACCACGGCGACCTAGACGGGGGCAACATGTTCGTCCGGGACGGCAAGCCTGTAATCATGGACTGGTCGGACGCTTCGGTTTCCAACCCGCTGTTTACTCCTGTCTTAGTATCTCAGGTCGGCAGACACACGGAATTGGCAGACGCTTTTCTGCGTGAATGGGCGGACTATGCCTCGCTGGAGGGACTGCGGAGAGGGTTCGACGCGGCCAAAGCTATCGCAGCTTTGGAGCGCGCATTCCACTATCATAGAAACATCGTCCCATATCTGGATAGCCCATCCGTCGATCTGCGTGTTCTCGAAATGTACATCCCCGACTTGCTGGAACTCGCCGCGGATGCGGTGGACGCTCGGAAATAACTTCGATTTCGGCAGTGATATTTTGCGCCGCCGATATTTGGTCGAACCTGCAAACTTGGAATATAATTAGGCGCTGCTATACATTTACCCCAACCGATTCGAGAGCAGATCGACAGGGATTTCAATATGGCCTATGACAGTACGAATATGCCACAGACCCTAACTTTTCCCGATGCTATCGAGCTTGCGATGGGGCTTGCGGACTTCGAACGCTCTTCCCATTTCCCCAATCACTCCACATTTCATCTCGAACGGATGAGGCTTCTCTCGGAGCGGTTGGGCGAAATAGACAGCGCAACTCCGACGATTCACATCGCTGGGACCAAAGGCAAAGGGAGCGTATCCGCTCTCGTAACATCTATTCTCACGCAGTCCGGATATCGAGTTGGGTTGTTTACCTCACCCCATCTGCACAGCGTCTGCGAGCGCATCCGAGTGGGACTGGAACCGATCTCCAAAGACGAATACGCGGAGCTAGTCCGGCGCGTATGGCCGGCGGTGGATGCGGTCGGGCGCGAGGGAGGATACGGCGGAGTTACATTCTTCGAGCTTATGACCGCCATGGCGTTAGTACATTATCGAGACATCGGCGCGGATTTTCAGGTGTTGGAGGTCGGACTCGGCGGCAGACTCGATGCTACGAACATCGTGACGGCTCCAGAAGTATCCGTGATAACTTCCATAAGTCTGGATCATGTAGCTACACTAGGTGACACTATAGCGAAGATAGCCCGCGAGAAAGCAGGCATAATCAAAGATGGCGTGCCTTGCGTAGTCGCGCCGCAGTCCGATTCGGCGGCGATGCGCGTATTCGGCGAAGTCGCCGCTAAACACAGCTCCAACCTCATTTCAGTTGAGGAACGCTTCTCATGGAAGCAGCTGTCCGAAGACAAGGCTGGGCAGAAGTTCTCGCTTTCAGGAAACGGCTCGGAGTATCGTCTTCGCACTCCACTGCTCGGCGATTACCAGCTAGAGAATGTATCCACTGCGGTGGTTGTGGCGGAGCTGCTTGCCGAATCCGGATACGCGGTGACGGCGGATTCTATTGCAGCCGGCGTCTCCAGTGTAAGCTGGCCGGGCAGGTTTCAGATATTCGAACGTGAGGGTAAAACCATCATCGTGGATGGAGCTCACAACCCGTATTCTATCGGCAGGATGGTGACTAATCTGAACCGGTACGCAAGTTTCGAGCGGGTCTTTCTGGTATTCGGCGCGCTTGGCGGGCACAGCATGCATGGTATGCTGAACGCTCTCGCCCCTCTGAATCCGCGTATATTAGCGGTACAGTCTCGGCATCCCCGCTCCGGGCGTGTCGGCGCAATAGCGGATGCGGTTAGAGACACAGGTATGCAGCTGTCAGGCGAATCGACTACTGTCGCTGACGGGTTGCGATCCGCGTTGGAGATGGCGCAGAGCAATGATTTAGTGCTATGTACAGGGTCTCTCGCATTAGCAGGCGAGGCTTTAGAGGAGCTAGAAGGAATCGAACCGGAGATATACGAGAACTTGATCGGCCCAGTAAACAGGCTGCCTATCAGCTAACTATCTGTTTAGGAGCGTGGGATATGAGAAACGCGACTACCAGAGTCGTAATAACAGGGATGGGGGCCATGACGCCCCTAGGCGAGTCGGTGGAAGAGTATTGGGACGGTCTGGTTGCCGGACGCTCTGGGATTGGGGCAATGGAGCTGTGCGACCCTTCGGAATATCCATCGCGTATATCCGGTGAAGTCAGCGGATTCGATCCCAGTAAGTACATCGACCGCAAAGAACACCGCCGGATGGCGCGGTTTTCGCAGATAGCCGTCGCCGCCGCCGCGACCGCGCTGGAAGATGCCGCGCTAGACATGTCCAAGCAGGACGCGGACAGAATCGGTGTAGTTATGGGCAACGGCAACGGCGGCTTCTCGACGACGGAGGAGAACGCGCGCATACTGGCGCGGCGCGGCGGAATGCGTATGTCGCCCTTTTTCATCCCGATGATACTGCCTAATATGGCAGCGGCAAACATCAGCCGTATATACGGTCTGAAAGGCTATACCTCCACTGTGATAACAGCCTGCGCCGCCGGCACACAGGGCATCGGCGAGGCCGCAGTCGCTATACAGCGAGGCGTGGCGGATGTAATACTCGGCGGCGGGTGCGAAGCTGGAATCAGCCAGCTAGGTCTAGGTGGATTCAATGTGATAAAGGCGCTGAGCCGACAGAACGAATATCCGCAGAGAGCCAGCCGCCCGTTCGATGCCAAACGAGATGGTTTCGTACCAGCAGAAGGCGCCGCGCTGCTCGTGCTGGAGAGTATGGAACACGCTATCGACAGAGGAGCGAACATACTGGCGGAGGTTGTGGGATATGGCGTTTCGTCCGATGCGTTCCACGCCGTTCAGCCGGATGAAGATGGGGCCGGGGCGGCTCGCGCAATACGATGGGCGCTGGAAGATGCCGAACTCGATCTCTCCGATATTAGCTACATCAACGCGCACGGCACATCTACGCCAAAGAACGATTATGTCGAAACTCTGGCGATCAAGAGAGTGTTTGGGGATCGCGCATATGACATCCCAATCAGCTCTACGAAGTCGATGATCGGACACGCGCTCGGAGGCGCGGGCGCAATCGAAGCGGTGGCATGTGTCAAGACCATACAGCATGGCATCATACACCCCACCATCAACCAAGAAGTACCTGATCCAGATTGTGATTTGGACTATGTTCCCAACACCGCGCGTGTGTCTGAGGTCGATACGGCGCTTTCCAACAGCTTCGGATTTGGCGGGCAGAACGCCTGCGTCATATTCAGCAAGTTCGATGAATAGGCTTCGCGTCGCATCGGGCCTCGCACAGAGCGATAATAGTCTTTTATAGAAAATAGGTGAGCCTTGCCTCAAGACAGTTTCAGATTTCGATGCTCGATCAGAGTCAGATGGTCGGACTGTGACGCGCAGGGGATAGCCTTCAACGCAACATATCTGACCTTCTTGGAGATTGCGCAGGCAGCCTATTTTCGCAATCTCGGAATAGCGCTATACGATCCGCAGGGACGCCGCTATTTCGACACTGCTACGGTGAAGGCGACGCTGGAATATCTGCTGCCCGCGCGGGTGGACAGCGTGATCGATGTCCATTGGCGAATACAGCGTATAGGAAATACCAGCTTCACTACGCTGGCTGAGATATACGACCGCGCATCGGCCACGCTGCTGACGCGCGCCGAAATCGTATATGTCAACTTCGACAGCGAGAACGCCGTGTCGAGGCCAATTCTAGCTGACATGCGCAGGCTCATCGAGACATATGAAGCTACGGGCAGTATCATACCAATCGATGATCTGCACGAACTCTCAGGCGTGGCCCGCGCATCGGATAAAGACGGATAGAGCCAAAGAGTACTAGACTTCGATACGGACGACTACGGCTGCGGTCGCCACGACGGTTTTGTCTCCGGAACCTTCTCTAGGCTCGATCTCCATGCCGCCCTTCACCGTAGTCAGCTGTCCTTTGCCGTGTGGCAATACGGCAAGCACTGGCTCTGGATCCACCGCGTCCGGCTGGGGAATGGCCACAGTTACATCCACAATCATGTTCTTGGATGTATCCGGCCCCAGCATACCCAAGAACATCAAGCTGCTATGGTGTACGGCATCCCAGACGGCTCTGCGCGCGGCTTCCGTATAGTTTTGGCCGTGCAGGTCTATTCCCGTTCCAATTTCCAGTATCGCTGGTTCGAGCGACATATTCTAGCACTCTCCATTGGCAAACTGATTCGGACTATTTCGTGTATCGGTATATGCTCCTCAGCCCGTTCGTGTTTACGGCAAGTTTACTTTTGCGCATTCAGGAAAGCCTTTGCGCCTTCCATAAACAGCGTGGTCGCTCTGGCGGACACCATGACATCATCCGCCATTTGGCGGCCTGCAGCATGAACCTCTTCGCGAACGCGCCGCTCGAAATCTTCGACATCCGGATGCGTCGGCTGTCCGGGCAGGCCGAGCGATTGCGCAATGTCCTGCGCGCCTGATGCGAACAGGTCTATCCCCTCTACCGACAATATATCGTCGATATGGTCTAGAACCTGCGCATCTTCCAGTTGCGCGATCACCAGAACATTGTCATTGGTATGCTTCATATAGTCTGGAAGAGATTGGACATCGCCAAAATAGGCTCCGCGCCCAGAGCCGAAGCTGCGAAGTCCGCGCGGTACATATCGGCAGGCATCCGCCAGCTTCTGCGCTCGCTCGCCGTCGATTATGTGCGGCCCCGTTATGCCCATAATGCCGCGGTCGAGAAAGCGCAGAATCGTCGAATGTTCTATATTTGGCACCCGCGCCATAGGCGTCAGCCCTGCCATATCCGCGATACGGCAGAGATCGTCGAGCATATCGACTGTAAATGGGCCATGCTCGCTGTCGAATGTAACGAAGTCGAACCCTACCCTGCCGCCCAACTCTATGAGTGTGGTCGATGGAAACGACAGGTTCAGTCCGCAGGCGACTTCGCCCAGTTCCATTTTCGCCACGACATTGTTTACTCGCATATTGTCTGCCATGAAGCTGCTCCTTGCTTGGGCGTTGGAGGTTTGGGTTACAGATCAGCGGGTAATTCCGTGCCAATCATTATATCCTATACCTGCGGCTTAGGCATCGGCTCTCGGGCAAAATCGGCAGCATATGAAGAGATGGTCTCCCTCCTCTCTATTCGAATAGAGAGGAGGGAGACCACTCATGCTTCTGGTTACTGCGATTCCTCTAAGCTGCGCAAGAGACGGCTTTTGACGCAAAATTGCTTAGAGTATTATGCTCAGAGGACTTTCCAGCAGGTCTTTGATTTCGTTGAGGAAAAACGCCCCTTCCGCGCCGTCCACGATTCGGTGATCAGCGGAGAGAGTGGCTGTCATAATGCTTCGTATGGCTATTTGGTCATCGTGTGTGACGACTGGTCGCTTCTGCACCGCGCCGACGGCAAGCACAGCGGTTTGCGGTGGCTGGATTATGGCTACGAAGCTGGTTACACCCATCATGCCCATGTTCGATATAGCGAAGGTTCCGCCGGAATATTCCTGGGGATGAAGCGTCCCCTGCTGGGCGCGCTCTGCGATGTCTTTACTGGCAACGGCTATCTGCCGCAGCGACATGTCCCCCACGCCGACGATTGCCGGCATTATCAGCCCTTCCTCGACGGCCATGGCGATGCCCACATTCACTCCATCGTTTCTTCTGATGCCGCCCTCCTCGTAGTAGGCGTTGAACTTGGGGTGTCTCTTCAGCGCAATGACGCTGGCGGCTATTATCAGATCGTTGAGCGTGGCGCGAACGCCATCCGCCGCAAGCGCCTGATTAATCTGCGCCCGAAGCGTTATCAGCTCGGTCATGTCGATATCCGTGTTCACATAGAAGTGCGGCTTTTCGCTCTTGGAGCGTATCGTGACACGCGCTATCTGCCGCCTCATTCTGGACAGAGGCATGAGACCATCGTCAGATTTTTCTTCGACCATAGCCGCCGGTTCTTCGGCAACAGGTTCTGGCTCTTCGACGGGAGGCTCTTCTGCCTGTTCTTCTTCAGCTTCAGCAACCGGCGCTTCTGCCACCGGCTCTAGTTCTTCGGCCTGTTCTTCCTCAGCGACGGGTTCTGCCTCGTCATCGGGAGGTTCTTCTGCCTGCTCTTCTTCAGCTTCAGCAACGGGCGCTTCTGCCACCGGCTCCAGTTCTTCGGCAGGGGATTCATCAGCCTGTTCTTCCTCAATAACGGGCGCTGGCTCTTCAGAGGGAGACTCTTCTGCCTGCTCTTCTTCAGCTTCAGCAACGGGCGCTTCGGCCACTGGCTCTAGTTCTTCGGCAGGGGATTCATCGGCCTGTTCTTCCTCAGCGACGGGTTCTATCTCGTCGGTTGGAGCCTGCTCGACGAAGGCATCTTCACCAGCTTCGGACTCGGATTCAGCCGCGGCGATTGCGCTCGAGACATCTTCCTTGGTCACCCTTCCTCGTGGGCCGGTGCCGGAGATGGTCGCCAGATCGATGCCTGCTTCATCCGCCAGCTGTCGGGCGACGGGGGTTGCGAATATGCGCGGAACTTCTTCCTGCGCCTCCACGCGAACTGCTTGCGGATCGCTGGGAGGGGTATCTGCTGTTTCCTTCATAGGCATAGGCGGCGCACTCGATGCCGCGCCTAACGGTATGGCCACGCTCTCTGATTCGGAGGCGCTCTGTGTCTCTGGCGCAGGTTCGGGTTCGGGCGTCATCTCGGTCGGAGGGGATGTTTCCAGTTCCGGAGCGTCCGCCTCGCTCGCCAGCTCGTTCGTGTCGGCAATTATGGCTATTGGCTGGCCGACAGGAACGACTGCGCCTTCTGGGACGAGTATTTTCTGAAGAACACCCTCCGCATATGACTCGAACTCCACGGTCGCTTTGTCCGTCTCGATTTCGGCCACTGGCTCGCCAAGCTCGATGTTCGAGCCTTCGGACTTCAGCCAAGTAACTACCGTGCCTTCCTGCATGTCGTACCCCATCTGGGGCATATTGAGTTCAATAGCCAAAGACTTGTCCCCTCTCTAGGATAATATCGGTTTTATGGGAATGGAATATGGCGTCGTCGGGATGCCCGGTGTTTAGGATGCGGTCGGCATTCAGATTCCAAAATTGTTTTCGATTTCGCGGACGACGCGGTTGGCATCGGGAATTGTGGCGGCTTCGATATCTCTGGAATATGGCGCGGGTACATCCAATCCGCCCACGCGCACGACAGGGCCATCGAGATAGTCGAAAGCCTCTTCGTGAATCGCGCTCGCTATTTCTCCTGCGAACCCGCCTGTTTTCCAAGCCTCCTCCACTACGACGGCGCGGTTGGTCTTCTTTACCGATGCGACTATGGTCTCTATATCGAACGGCTTGAGTGTGCGCAGATCGATGACATCCGCCTGCCGTCCTCGCTCTGCGAGCGCGTCTGCGGCCTGCATCGCAATATGCGCCATGCGAGAATAGCCGATGATAGTTATATCCTCGCCTTCTCTACGGACGGCGGCTTTGCCGAATGGTATCTCGTAGTATTCTTCCGGCACTTCGCCTCTAACACCATATAGAAGAGCATGTTCGGTAAATAGGATCGGGTTGTCGTCTCGCAGCGAGGTTCGGAGCAAGCCGAGCGCGTCGTATGGCGTGGACGGCACAGCAACTTTGAGACCGGGTACGGATGCGTACCATCCCTCTAGGCTTTGAGAATGTGTCGCGGCAAGCTGCGCGCCGCCGCCAGTGACAGTGCGAATTACCAGCGGAACTTTCAGTTGTCCGTCAGACATATAGTGCAGTTTTGCGGCATGATTGACTATCTGATCCATCGCCAGCAGCGAAAAGTTTATGGTCATTATTTCGACGATGGGGCGCATTCCGACAAGAGCCGCGCCGATGGCCGCGCCGACGAAACCGGATTCAGATATGGGTGTGTCTCGTATGCGTTCGGGGCCGAATTTCTCTAGGAAGCCGCGCGTGACGGCGTATGCGCCGGCGTATGCGCCGATGTCCTCCCCCAGCATAAACACGCTTTCATCTCGTTCGAGAGCCTCGCTCAGACCAAACGAAAGAGCTTCTCTAAGGGTGGTTTCAGCCATTTATATCTCCGAGATATACTTCGGCGCCGACACGACGCGCGTTGCTGCGCGAGTCGAAAACAGCGAAATATTGAAACTATGCGTAGATGTTTTTGTATATGGAGCTGGATTCAGGGGGAGGGCTTTGGCGGGCAAATTCGACTGATTCCCTAATGGTATTAGCGACTTCCAAGTCGATTCGCTCCAACTCCTCCGTCGTTATGAGCGATTCATCCAGGGCGAAGTTCTTGAATCGGTCGATAGGGTCGTTCATCCGCCACTCATCCACTTCCGCGACGCCTCTATAGTTGACCGGATCTGCCATTGAATGGCCGCGATAGCGATAGGTCATCGCTTCGAGGAACACTGGCCCACTGCCTGAGCGGACACGGCGCAGAGCCTCTGCGGTAACTTCGTTCACCGCCATGATGTCCATGCCATCCACCTGCATCGCGGGTATCTTGTAATACTCGGCGGATGTATATATATCGCGTCCAGCGGCGTGCGTGTCATCTACATGCGTTCCCATTCCATAGAGATTGTTTTCGAGGAAGAAAATGACGGGCAGTTTCCACAGAGACGCTAGGTTCAGCGATTCGTGAAACTCGCCTTCGTTGACCGCGCCGTCCCCGAAGAAGACCATGACTGCCGCGTTCTGCTGTTTCATTTTAAGGCCGAGACCGATGCCGACACCAATGGGCATCTGCCCGCCAACGATAGCATGGCCTCCCATGAAGTGGAGTTTGGCATCGAACAGATGCATCGAGCCGCCCTTGCCTCCGCTGGTGCCGGCTGCCTTGCCGCAAAGCTCCGCCATCGCCGCGCGAGGGTCCATTCCCCGCGCGAGCGCGTGGCCGTGGTCTCGGTAGTGCGTGATGATGTAGTCTTGCGGCTCCAGCATGCTAATCGCGCCCACCGCAACTGCCTCTTCTCCGATGTACAGATGCAGAAAACCTCGAATCAGGCTCTGCATATACAGCCTAGAACTGGCTTCCTCGAACCGGCGAATGAGCATCATCTTCCGGTAGAATTCCGCCACCTTGGCGCTATCGATATTCGCGGCTGCTTTCATGGAATGGTCTATCCTTGGTTGGGTATCGCCGGAGCTTTCGCGCTCCGCTTCAATATGTTGTGGGAAGCATGTTGTGGGAAGCGGGATTTGCTTACCTCTAAATGTGAATTGCCTCTCCCTCGGCGGCCAGAGCCGCTTCTTTGATCGTCTCAGAGATGGTCGGATGCGGATGAATGAGCCAGCCGAGTTCGGTCGTCGTCGCCTCCAGCAGCTTGGCCATGCCCAGCTCTCCCAGCAGCTCGGTAACTTCCGCTCCAATCATATGCGCTCCGAGCAGCTCGCCGATCTCGGAATCTACCACCAGCTTGATCATGCCTTCGGATTCGTTCATGGCGAGGGCCTTGCCACTGGCAGCGAGTGGAAACTTGCCTATTTTAACTGCGTGTCCCGCCTCTCGCGCCTGAACTTCGGTCAGACCAAAGCTGGCAACCTGTGGCCGGCAGTAGATCGCGCGCGGCATCTGCGTGTAGTCCAACGGCTGAGGGCTCATACCTGCGATGTGTTCGATAGCGGTTACACCCTGCGCGGATGCCACATGCGCCAGAAGCATCTTGCCTGTTACATCGCCTATGGCGTACACGCCCGGCGCGCTGGTTCTCATGTTCTCATCTATGATGACGAAGCCGCGCTCGGTATCGACGCCTGCCGCATCCAGTCCAATTTCGTCTATATTCCCCTGCACTCCGACGGCTACTAGAACAGTGTCGCATTCGATTACTGAGCTTTCGCCATCAGTGGATATGGAAATTTTAGCAGTGTCTCCGTCGATGCCGATTCCCTGCACCCGCGCATTGGTGGCTATTTCGATTCCCTGACGCCTAAAGGAACGTTCCAGCTGAGCGCTGGTCTCTTCATCTTCGTTCGGTATCAGACGGGGCATCAATTCTACAATGGTAACCTCTGCGCCATATGTATTCCATATATAGGCGAATTCGCAGCCTGTCGCGCCGCCACCTATTATAGCCGCGCGTCGCGGAACTCGACGCATCTCCAGCGCCTCGCGGCTGGTGATGACCGATTTTCCGTCTATCGGCAAGGTAGGTATATGCCGCTGTCGCGCTCCGGTGGCTATCACGATATTGTTCGCCTCTAGCCGCCTACCGTCCACATCGACGGTATTGGCATCCAGCAGGACGCCGTTGCCTGTGATATGTTCGATACGATTTTTTCTCAGTAGCGTACCGACGCCTCGTGTAAGGCGACCCACGACATCTCTGCTGCGGTCTATTGCCTTACCGAAGTCTGGGCGCGCTGACTGTATGGCGATGCCGTATTCACTGGCGTGCTGAATTAGACTCAACACCTCCGCGTTCCGGAGCAAGGCTTTGGAAGGGATGCAGCCCCAGTTTAGACATATGCCGCCGATAGCGTCTCGTTCGACAACGGCGGTTTTCATCCCTAGCTGTCCAGCTCGAATCGCAGCTACATATCCACCGGGACCTGAGCCGAGAACCACAACATCGTAATTGTCCAAACAGATCCCCCTTTGGGAATATCCTTTAGGCCACAAAACAGCAACAACCGCAACAACCGTAGTTATTCTACAACAAACACGAGACGCATTGAATAGGATTTCACCCTGTTGCCTGTCGGGTGGGGGCAATAAGGCCAATAACCTTTTCTGTGTATCTATCGCAAGTCTCTGAACGAAGCGCGAATGTCCTCTGCCAGCAGTCGGGGCTCTTCGGCCGCGGCGAAATGTCCTCCGCTCGGCATCTCCGTGTAGCGGACGAGGTTATAGAACCGTCTCAGCCATTCGCGCGGCGGATAGCTTATCTCCACCGGAAACTTTGCGAACGAAGTCGGCGCTGTGACAGGATTGTCGGCGGATAGCCGGGAAGGATCCTTCCCACTCTCGTAGTACAGCCGTATAGACGAGCTTATCGTCTGCGTCGCCCAATATATCGTCAAATGTGTTAGCAGTTCGTCCTTGCTGAAGCGGGTTTCGATGTCTCCCCCGCAGTCGCTCCATGTGCGCCACTTTTCTACTATCCACGCGGCGAGACCGGCGGGCGAATCGTTCAACCCATAGGCAAGGGTCTGCGGTTTGGTACGGTGCTGGTGTCCGTATGCTCCCTCTGCCTGCTGCCACCATTGACGATGGGTGAGAAACTCTCGCTCCTCATCGGACAGCTCTTCGTCTGGCGGAATGGGCGAGCCACCCATAGCCATAGTCAAATGTATTCCTTTGACGGTCTGAGGATAGTCCAGCCCTAGCGTGGTGGTAATCTGTGCTCCCCAGTCTCCACCCTGCGCAACGAAGCTGCCATATCCGAGACCCTCCGTCATCAGCATGTGCCATAGTTCAGCGATACGGGTTGGGCTCATACCGCGGAGCGCGGGACGGTCCGAAAAGCCGTATCCGGGCATCGAGGGGGCGATGACATCGAAAGAGTCCGCGGGGTCCGCGCCGTGGCTGGCCGGGTCGGACAGCAGCGGGATTATCTTCGTCATCTCCACAAAGGTGCTGGGCCAGCCGTGCGTTATGACCAGAGGGATGGGGTTTGGGCCTGTGCCGCGCGCATGTACGAAGTGGATGCCTAAGCCATCTACATCGGCGCGATAGTTCGGCAGAGCATTTATCGCACTTTCCTGCGCGCGCCAGTCGAAACCGTTTGCCCAGTAGTCGCACAGCTCACGGATGTATGCCATGCTCGAGCCATAATCCCAACCTGCGTCGTCGATCTCATCGGGCCAGCGTGTCTGCAGCAGCCGAGTCTTTAGATCATCCAGAACCTCATCTGGTATATGCGCTTCGTAGGGTCGTATGTTCATTCTTGCTTGCACCTCTGGAAATTCTGCGCGGAATGCGCAAGGGTTGGCCTCGCCGCGATTTGGGGAATTATAGCAGGCTGCGATGCAGCGACGAACTTCCTAGAATATCTCGTCCACACGGACGCCGAATCCTGCAACAACCGATGAAGCCGCCGTATCGCCTGCGCCGTATTCTCCAGCGACTTCCAATGCGCCTTTTCGCAGACGCATTATCCATATTTTGCGCTCGATGGGGTCTATGATCCAGTATTCCTGTACGCCGTATTGCGCATACAGCTCTCGCTTTTCGCTCCAGTCCCTGCTACGCGAAGAGGGCGACAGAATTTCTACCAGCATATCTGGCGTTCCCTGTATGTTGGCAGAGGTTATGATGCCCTCGCGCTCTTTGGAGACGAACACCAAATCTGGCTGTACTACATCCGTATCGGAAAAGACGACATCGAACGGGGCTACGAAAGCGCGCCCTAGATTCTTTTCTTTGACAAACGAGTTCATACGAGTTGCTAAGTTCAGGACGGCTGTCTGGTGGGCTGTGTTTGGCGATCCAACCAAGATAAGTTCTCCGTCGATGAGTTCGAATCGGTCTTCGCCGGGCATATCGAGATAGTCTCGATAGGTCAGTTTCGCTTTCGTAATCATGTGAATCAGTCCTAGAATATCTCATCCACGCGGACACCGAATCCTGCAACAGTCGATGAAGCCGCCGTATCGCCTGCGCCGTATTCTCCAACGACTTCCAATGCGCCTTCTCGCAGACGCATTATCCATATCTTGCGCTCGACGGGATCGATGATCCAGTATTCCTGTATGCCGTACTGCGCATACAGCTCTCGCTTTTCGCTCCAGTCCCTGCTACGCGAAGAGGGTGACAGGATTTCTACCAGCATATCTGGCGCTCCCTGTATGTTGGCAGAGGTTATGATGCTCTCGCTCTCTTTGGAGACGAATACCAAGTCTGGCTGTACTACATCCGTATCGGAAAAGATCACATCGAACGGGGCGTGAAAAACCCAGCCCAGATCGTTCTTGCTAACATAGGCATGTATCCGAGATACCAGCTCTATGCTTGTCATCTGATGAGCGCGGTTTGGCGATCCAACCAAGATAAGTTCTCCGTCGATGAGTTCGAATCGGTCTTCGCCAGGCATATCGAGATAGTCTCGATAGGTCAGTTTCGCTTTCGTAATCATGTGAATCAGTCCTAGAATATCTCGTCCACACGGACGCCGAATCCTGCAACAGTCGATGAAGCCGCCGTATCGCCTGCGCCGTATTCTCCAGCGATTTCCAATGCGCCTTTTCGCAGACGCATTATCCATATCTTGCGCTCGACGGGATCGATGATCCAGTATTCCTGTACGCCGTACTGCGCATACAGCTCTCGCTTTTCGCTCCAGTCCCTGCTACGCGAAGAGGGCGACAGAATTTCTACCAGCATATCTGGCGCTCCCTGTATATTGGCAGGGGTTATGATGCCCTCGCGCTCTTTGGAGACGAATACCAAGTCTGGCTGTACTACATCCGTATCGGAAAAGACGACATCGAACGGGGCTACGAAGATACGACCCAGATCGATTTTTTTCACATGGGAGTACATTAGAAATCCCAAATCCACGACTGCCGTCTGGTGGGCTGTGTTTGGCGATCCAACCAAGATAAGTTCTCCGTCGATAAGTTCGAATCGGTCTTCGCCGGGCATATCGAGATAGTCTCGATAGGTCAGTTTCACTTTCGTAACCATGTTAGTCAGTCCTTGGAGCGTCCTGTAACATTCGTATGTTCTTCGTATGTTCGACGACGAGGGCGTTTGGCTAGATTATATCACCCGTTAGCCGTCCGTGTTCGTATTGTGCGCGGTATGCGCAAACCCTTAACATTGCCTCTGAAATCCGAACAGGAGTGCATCTATATCATGGGAGCGCTGAGCGACATTACAGTGCTGGATATGTCTCGTATTTTGGCGGGGCCGTTCGGGACTCAGATATTAGCGGATATGGGAGCGACGGTCTGGAAGATCGAATCGCCCTGGGGCGATGATACGCGCGCATGGGGGCCACCGTTCATAGGCAGCGAGAGCGCGTACTATCTTTCAGCGAATCGAGGCAAGAAGAGTCTAATCGTAAACCTGCGCGACCCGCGCGGGCAGGAAATCATCCGCCGTATGGCGGGCAAGGCCGACATCCTCGTCGAAAACTTTCGCGTAGGCAACTTGAAACGATACGGGCTGGACTATGAATCTATCGCGTCAGTGAACCCTCGCATCGTCTATGCCTCCGTTACCGGGTTCGGACAGACCGGGCCCCGCGCGGAGGAACCGGGCTATGATGCCGCGCTTCAAGGGATGACAGGCGTGATGAGTGTAACCGGCGACGCTGACGGCAGACCGACGAAGGTCGGCGTCGCTTGGGTCGATATACTGACCGGACTGACTGCCACAGTCGGTATCTTGGCCGCGCTGCACGAGAGCAAGACGAGCGGCAAGGGGCAGCATGTCGATGTCTCCCTATTCGATGTAGGCATAGCGTCCATGGCTAACCTAGCTCAAAGCTTCCTCGCTACCGGCGACTCGCCCGGCAGAATCGGCAACGCTCACCCGCAAGTCGTACCGTATCAGGATTTCGAGGCTTCGGACGGCTATTTCGTTCTTGCAGCTAACAACGATGACCAGTTCCGCAGGCTGTGTGAGGCTGTCGGCTTGGCCGCTCTGCCCGACGACGAGCGTTTCTCGGACAACGCGGCGCGCGTCCGGAATCGGGAGACTCTCGCCGCGCTGCTGACGGAAAAGACACTGACCAACACACGGGGATACTGGATCGATACGCTTCGACAGGCGGGCATCACCGTTACACCAATCAACTCTATAGCCGACGCTCTCTCCGACCCGCAGGCAGAGGCGCGCAAGTCGGTCTGGAATATCGAACATCCGGAGCTGGGCAGCCTCGATTTGCTCGGAAGCGCGCTCCAACATTTGGGTCGCACGCCCGCTGCTCCGCAGTCTCATCCACCGCTGCTCGGCGAACATACCGAGCAGGTACTGCGCGAAGACCTGTCCATGTCCGAAGACGAGATAGCCGCGCTCATAGACGACGGCATCGTCAAGGGCAGATAGCTCGTCCGTGTTACAGCAAGATTCCCTAGCCGCTCTAATTCCGAACCCGAACATGTCATCTACGCCGCTCGAAAACATCACCATCATAGAGATCGCCGAAAGCGTGGCCGGCCCCTTCTGCGGGCGACTGCTTGCCGCATTCGGAGCCAATGTCGTCAAAGTCGAATTGCCATTGGGCAGCGATAGGCTCTCCCATCAACCACTTCTGTCCGATGCCTCGTCGAATGAAGCCAACGCGCTGCATCAGTATCTGAACATGGGCAAGAAGAGCGTGATAGCGGATTGGCGCGAAGAAGAGGGCATGGAAGCTCTGACCAGCGCGCTGGCAGGAGCGGATGTGATAATCGAGGACTGGAATTGCGACACCCGCGACGCGCATGATCTGGATTCTCGCATCGAGTCGGTAAATCCGGGCATCATCGATCTGAGCATAACGCCGTTCGGTTCGAGCGGGCCATACAAACGCTGGCGTTCTACACCGCTGGTCAGCCTCGCAATGGGAGGGTTTCTATATCTGTCCGGCGATGAGGACAGAGAGCCGCTGATGATGCCCGGATACCAGTCGGAGTATCTGGCCGGGCTTCACGGGTATGCTGGGGTAATGCTCGCGCTGGGCGAACGAGATCTCACAGGCGCAGGGCGCAGAGTGGAAGTGTCCGAAATCGAATCCCTCGCCGCGCTGCACCAGTTCACCACAGTTATGCACACATACGGCGGATTCGTCCGCAGCAGGCACGGCGCGCGCTGGGAAAACAAGGGCGGCTACGGCAGATACCCTATAACGGTTCTGCCGTGCAAAGACGGCTGGATATCTTTCGCCGTATCCACCGAGGGGCAGTGGGAGATGCTGTTCCCGATGGCAGGATGTTCCGAACTCTTAAGTGATCCCCGTTTCGCAACCTTCATCGACCGCCGCGAACATGCAGACGCTATAGACGCCATTCTAATCGACTGGATGAAGGACAAGACGCGCGGCGAGGTGTTCGAGTTGGCCGCGGGAACATGGTCCGAGCCGGCGGCTCCGCTGCTGGAGCTCGCTGAGGTTCTCGAAGATTCGCAGCTGCGACATAGAGGGTTCTTCATCGAGATGGAAGACGCCGATGGGATCGAGATGACCGTGCCGACCGTGCCGTTTCACATGAGCGCGACTCCACCCGCGTTCAGCCGCGCGCCGCGTCCGGGTGAACATGGACAGGCTGCAGATTGGGCGCAGACTGCCGCCCGCGTTCAGCCGCCGAACGTCACCGAGTCATCATCGGCTAGGATGGATTCCCCTGCCGCGCGAGGCCTGCTGGGAGATCTGCGCATTTTGGATCTTACCCGCGTCTGGTCAGGGCCGCTTGCTACTCGCATACTCGCTGATTTCGGAGCGGATGTCATAAAGATAAGCGATCCCCGCATCCCACTCGATCGCTCTAACGGCACCAACAACAAGCTCAACCGCAACAAGCCGAGTCTCGCGCTGCGGCTCGACCTCGAATCTGGCAGAGACGCGTTCTTGAAGCTGGCGTCCACTGCGGATGTGATAATCGAAAACTTCCGGCCGCGAGTGATGCGAAACTTCCGGCTGACTTACGAACATATTCGCCGCGTTCGGCCCGATGTAGTAATGTGTTCGATGTCGGGTTTTGGTGTTACCGGTGACTATCAAGACTATCCCGCGTTCGGCCCCTCCGTCGAGGCGATGACTGGTCTGCCGAGCATGATGGGCTACGAAGGGGGCCCTCCGCGCACATCCGCGCTCGCCTTTCCAGACCCGATAGCGGGGCTGAACGCGCTCGTCGCTGTCTTCACGGCTCTGCGCCACCGCAGACTTACCGGCGAAGGGCAATTCATAGATCTGGCGCTGAGCGAGGGGCCAATCTGCCAGATCGGTGAACACATCGTCCAACACTCACGCACGGGGCTGCAGCCGCCACGCTCAGGGAACTCACATCACGAATACGCTCCATATGGTGTATATCCAACGCGCGGCGATGACGAGTGGATCGCAATTTGCGTCATAGAGGATTACGATTGGAGCGTCTTGTGCCGTATTCTGGATATGCATGAATACGAGGGCGAGAGAGAATTGACGACGAGTAAAGGCCGGCACGAGCGCAGGGCGGAGCTCGATGCCCGTGTCGCCGAACGCACGCGTGAATGGGATGGTGTGGAGTTGACAGCTGCTCTGCAGGAAGAATACATTCCAGCAGGCCGTGTCGCAAAGAACTGGCAGCTCCTCGAAGACCCGCACCTGATGGAACGCGGATTCTTCGTCGAGATTGACGAGCCCGACGCCGGCGTCAAACGATACCCCGGACAACCCATCAGGATGGCAGGCTTGGATGAATCCAAGTGGTCTCCCTCCGCGCGGTTGGGCGAACACTCGCTGCCGATATTGCGAGAGTTGCTGGGCATGTCAGCAAACCGCGTTCGGCAACTCGAAAACGAACAGGTCATCGGAGTGTTCCGGGAAGCCTGACAAGCCCTACACATAGTCTAATCGGTCAATAGCTATACTTTGATGAGGTGAAACTACATTGGCGGATATAATCATACACTCCCCCATGACAGGCAGGGTTATCGAAGTGCTGGTGGATGAAGGCGAAGATGTGAGCGCGGGCGATGTGGTAATTGTCCTGGAGTCGATGAAGATGGAGAACGAGATAGTCTGCGACCATGACGGCACCGTCTCCGCCGTTCATGTCGAGGAAGACCAGTCTGTGTCAGAAGGCGAAAGACTGATGGATGTCAGCGCAGGCTGATACATTGTTCCAAGCCATCTCTTTTTCTCGCCAGCCTGCTACTGCGCGAATATATAGACATCGAACCGCGCAAAAGCGCTGATAGATTCGTTTATTGCTGTATTCCCATTTTCGCGCGGCGCGGCAAGCTGTCCGAACGAGCTTGGTAACCGTACCCCACCAGTTCATAGCTGCTCATAATCACCAGTACCGCTATGACAATCTCCGCCAGAATAGACGGCCCCGGAAGACAATGGCTTTTACAATAATTTCGACTCGCCGCGTCCAAAGCGCCAAGTCCATCGAGTAGAGATGAGTAGAGATAATGAAAATATCGATATCGCACGGCATGACTAAATCCGATGCCAAAGACTGGGTAGAAATAAAGCTGTCGGAAATGCTGGAGCATTTTGGCAGCCGAGTTTCAGATGTGTCACGCAAGTGGCATGATCATAGGATGAGTTTTCAGTTCCGGGCAGGCGGCATAGCGTCCTTTCATGGAACTCTGACAGTTACAGATAATGATATGGAGCTGATCCTACCGTTCCCGCTCCTTGCCAAAGGATTCGAGGCAAAGGCCAAAGCCGAAGCTGAGAAGTGGCTAGGCGAGAATCTTCCGAAATCCTAGCTCTTTCTGCCGCGCGCAGCCATCATGCCGAGCGTGAATGCCGCCGTCACTATTATCAGGTTGAACCACCACTCCTGATACCACCACTCCCACCTGTGATCTATCCACGGTGGGAGCCATCCATGAGCCTCCCGGATAGTTACAGATATGATGATGGCAATGAGAATGAGGACTAGAGGCCTTCTTCATCTGGCTATTCTCCGTCTCATTTGCAAGTGGTAGAGAAGGTCATCCGAAATTCAGCTCGCGCACCAGATCATGGAAGTCCGTTATCATTCTGCGGATGATTCTCGGGTTTCTATCGATAACCTTCTTCAGCTCGCTCTCCAGCTCCGTCGCCTCACTTCGTGTGGATAGCTCAGTGAACCAGACCAGTTTGGGGGCGAGTTCGCGGGTGGACTTCACTCGACCATCGCGGTGTTCGGACAATCTTTCGCGCAGTTCCCTAGTTTGCCCCGCATAGAACTCACCGCCTGTCAGCTTCAGGATATAGACATAGAACACCTTCGCGTCCGCGTCTGCCGCATCCCACGTAGGTGAGTGTTCTGGCTCGTATCTTCTGGTTGGCGCTCGCGCGCCCGCGCCGACCGAGGCAATTCCTTTGCCGTTGAACGGCGAATTGGATACCGTTGTCTTGCCGTTGCGGCGACAGTCTATACACCACTCGAACTTGGTATCCTTGTATCTTCGGCAGCCAGGGCAGGTGTTGGCACGGCCAGTTATGCTGTGCTGATAGTGTGTATAGCAGAGCGTGTGGTCTTGTCTTATTGGCTTCTGGCAATTCCAGAATCCGCAGATTTTGGCATAGCGGCTGCTGCTCCGATCTTTCTCCTGCTTTGCGGCAGCCTCCACGGCGTGCGCCATGCCCTGCAGCACCTTTGCCCAATTTGGCAATGGATTCCTCCCGTTTCGGTCGTTTATTCCTCATCCCAGACGGTCTGAACTGCGGGGGTCGGATGGATACCATAGATTAGGGCAGGCTTGCCGGATTTATTCGAAAATCCGTGCTTGACTCCTGGAGGCGCGAGTACGAACTGGCCTGCGCTCACCTGACGGACTTCGTCTCCGATGTATGCTTCCAGTTCACCTTCCGCAATCAGTATCGTCTCCTCCGTCGGATGCGCGTGGAGTGGTGGCGAGGATCCCGGAGTCATTCGCACTTCACTCACACTCAGCTGAGTCGAACCGCGTTCGCCGTCCACCACTGACCAACGCTCGAATCCGGGATACATCTCTGTCATCGAGACTCCAGATTTGTCCAATATGGGCATGTCGAAAATCCTTTTCTAACTCGTTCTTAGAAATTAGTGAAATTGCGTACATTCCTGTCGCGACCCGACCTGCCCGGCCCGTATGATGAACCTCAGGCTTTTGGGGTCGAAAACCGACCGAAATCGCAGAGTATATTATTGCATATGTATTGTAATAATTTTAGACTTTTACAAATATCATTCGAGGTAGATATATATGCATGTGCGCAACCCCAGTCCACTTCCTCAGCAATTGGAAAAACCGCTCGATGAGTTTCTTGGCGCTCACATGCCGCCTTCGTCCAGCCGGGTACCACCGGTGTATAGAGAGACATCCAAGTGCATTTCCTACATGTGCGTGTACGCCTACGGCTGCAGCGAGCGCACTAATCGACCTGCGCAGGTTATGATGCGACGCTGCATGAGGTACATGCCTGAGAATCTTCGCATTAGCCCTAAGCTGTCGGATTTCGCGCTGGATCTGCTCGCTAAACAGCGACAGGCGGGAGTTCAGCACACTCGCGAGACTACCGCTATTCTGGACGAACACCGCCCGAATGGACCACAACGCCGAGTGGCATAACTCGACCTGTACGATACCGACGAAAGCTCATGAGATAAGCGGAGCGAGATATGGCCAGCCTGTTCGATCTGACCGGAAAGATCGCCATAGTTACCGGGGGTAACGGCGGCATTGGTTTAGGAATCGCTCTTGGGCTCGCGGGCGCGGGCGCGAAAATTGCCGTTGCCGCGCGTAGCCAACAGAAGACGGATGCCGCCATCGCGGAGATACGCGCGCTAGGCGCGGATGCTATCGGCCTTTCCTTGGATGTAACCGATGAGGCATCCATAGCCGAGTCCGTCGCCGCTACTGTGGCGGAGTTCGGCGGTGTGGATATTCTGGTGAACAACGCCGGTATCGGCATACGAAAGCCGCCGCAAGAATATAGCCTCGATGAATGGCGTCAGGTCATCGGCGTAAATCTGGACGGGACTTTCCTCTGCTCCCGTGAAGTCTATCCACACATGAAGCGCGCGGGCGGCGGCAAGATAATCAACATCGGCTCTATGACATCTGTCTTCGGCTCGGACTGGGTAGCGTCATATTCGGCAAGCAAAGGCGGGATAGTACAGCTCACTAAAAGCCTCGCAGTCGCCTGGGCCGCCGACAATATACAGGTCAACTCTATTCTACCCGGATGGATTCATACCGATCTCACCGCTCCCATCCGCGATCAGCATGCCGAACGCTATGAATACATCCGCTCGCGCATTCCTGACGGACGCTGGGGCGAACCGGCGGATATGGGAGGCGCGGCAGTGTTCCTAGCCAGTTCGGCTTCGGACTATGTGACGGGAGCTTCGCTGCCGGTGGATGGCGGGTACACCTCTTTCTAGCTAGCGTCTGCCCGCTCGTCCTCGTCACCGAGGTGTGAAGTGGCGGATCGAATCAGCGTCTGCCACCGTAATCTATTCCATCTCCATTCATTCGAGATGGATTACGAAAGCGGCGAAACAGTCCGCGCGCGCTACTCTCCGCCAGCGACCGCGGGGACGATGCTCACCTCGTCGCCCTCAGCCGTTGGAGAATCGGTCCCGTCCAGAAAGCGTATATCTTCGCCGTTTACGAAGATGTTTACAAAACTCCGTAGGCTGCCGTCCTCGTCACACAGGCGCGCCTTTATGCCCGGATACTGGCTCTCCATAGAGTCGATAATCTCCGCGACTGTCTCGCCTTGTGTGTCCACCTTGTCCTGGCCGTCTGTTACGCGGCGGAGCGGGGTTGGTATTCTGACCGTGATGGCCATTCGTGCAGTACCTCCGGTGTGTGTCGTTTTCGTTTATCGCTGGGGGCTTATGCGGTCATCCCAGATTCGGGATCTCCACGAAATGCGGAGGGGGCTACATAATCCACTCTAAAAAATAACCCGAATCAAAATTAAGATATATGTTCAGAAAAGCAAAACAGCTCCGCGCGCGTCTTCTTCAGCCTTCTATCACATCGCCGCTGACATAATCGACGCGAACGCCGGTACTCGTCACCCATTCGAGGCCGGAGGACAGTTCGTCTTCCGCTCCCTCCAGCTCCAGTACCACCCAGCCCATCTGCTCGCGCACATCCGCGCGGCGTATATTGGTGACGACTCTGAATCTATGCCCAAGCTCGTAAATTATCGGCTCGGTAATCAAGTCCGTCGGGAATGTAAATTTCACTCGTCTTCGTGCCATGTCGTGTTATCTGCGCTTCGGATTCGGCTATCTGCCCGCTGCCATAGCCTCTTCGAACGAACGATAAGTTGGCGCTATCTGTACCGTACTGACGACGGGTTCTACGACCTCCATCGTCTTGAGACCATTGCCGGTAACATATGCGACTGTTACATCTTCTGAACCTATCTTGCCGTTCTCGACAAGACGCTTCAGTCCGGATATGACAACACCTCCGGCGGTTTCGGTAAATATGCCCTCGGTTTCGGCGAGCAGTCTGATACCATCGACCACCTCGTCTTCGAACGCAATCACGCCGGATCCTTTGGATTCTCGGATGGTATCGAGCGCGAACGGGCCTGACGCTGGGTTACCGATGGCGAGCGATTTGGCGATCGTATCTGGCCGAACTGGAATTACCTCCGTATCGCCGCGCTCGAAAGCCCGGACAATCGGCGCGCATCCCTCTGCCTGCGCTATGTGCATTCGCGTATCGACATCGCCAATAAGCCCCACTTCGGCCATCTCTGTCAGACCTTTGTGAACCTTAGTGAACAGCTCTCCCGACGCGCCCGGCACTATGCAATGGTCTGGCGCCTGCCAGCCAAGCTGTTCGGCGACTTCGTATCCGAGAGTCTTGCTGCCTTCCGCGTAATACGGGCGCATATTGACATTCACGAACGCCCAGCGGTGGTTGTCCGCCAGCTCGCTGCAGAGTCGGTTCACTTGGTCATATGTGCCGTCCACAGCTATCAGTTTTGCGCCGTAGATGCCCGCGCCGAGAACTTTGCCTTTTTCCAAATTGGCGGGGAAAAAGACCATAGTTGGTATGCCGGCCTTTGCTCCGTGCGCGGCTACCGATCCCATCAGGTTGCCAGTTGATGCGCAGGCGAGCGTATCGAACTCGAACTCCAGCGCTTTGGCGACTGCTACGGATACGACGCGATCCTTGAATGAAAATGTCGGGTTCACGCTGTCGTTCTTTATGTATAGCCTTTCGAGACCGAGACGACGCCCAAGGTTCTTGGCGTGAACGAGCGGGGTGAATCCCGTCGCCATGTCGAGCGCGCGATCTGCCTCTACTGGCAGGAAATCATGATAGCGCCACATAGTCAGTGGGCCACTCTCGATACTATCTCGACTGACAGCTTGGGTTATGCTGGCGTAATCGTATTCGACCTCGAGAGGGCCGAAACAGAAGTCGCACGCATTGAGTGCCTCTACAGGGTATTCCCTGTGGCATCCACGACAACGCAGGCTCGTTACATGGGACAAGTCCTCAGCCCTCCGTCATTCGCCTGACACGCTCCGTGTCTAAAGCCGAATCATCACCCTGCGAATATGGTCGCGGGTGTTCGGTGGTGTTCGTGAAGTTAAAGGATGAGATCAACGAGAGCCGTTCCGGGACGAAAACAAAAGAGGCCAATTATGGCAAAATCCTAGCAACGCAAACTTAGGCTTGTCAAGAATCAGAGACAGCGCCAGGCTTTCGCAGTGTGTAAATGATGAAGTTCGGCGCTCGGAATTCGTCATCGAAAGTTGGGTTTTCGATCAGCTGCTCTGGCGATGGAACCGGCTCTCTGAGCGATTCCAGTACGAACCCCGTATCCAGAAATGTCTGGATATGGCTAGATAGCGTCCTGTGCATGTTGATGAACTGCCTGCCCCACCATGTCCACTCGCGCGGCCCTTCGTCTGCATAACCGTCTAGCGGATAGAACAGCTTCCGATCGCCCTGCCGTATCCATCCGTTGGGCATGGAGCTGCGCATTGGGTGTATGTTGCATATCACGAACAGACCGCCGGGACGCAAAACTCGATACGCCGCCTGTATCGAACGGCGCCAGTCGAACAGATCGACCAGTACGATATATGACACTGCAAGCTCGAAGATGCCGCTTTGCACTCCAGCGAGGTCTTCGGCATCTCCGACGATGTATCTCTCGTGGTGGGTCGAAGCCAGCTCACGCGCCTTTTCGATAAAATCATCGGTGAGATCGACACCAGTAACATCTGCGCCCAAATCCGACAGGATTCGACTAAAGCGTCCCTCGCCGCAGCCGATATCGATTACTCTTCGCCCCCTGAGATCGCCCAGAGCGTCGAGCATCCATGCATCCAGCATCCCTGTACGCACGAACTGGTCTTCCCGAATCCAGTCGGCGGCGGATTCTACCCACTGCTCTTTCAGCCGAGCTCTCAGTGAATCCGAATCCATATCCAACACCTCGGTGTCTCTTTGTCACAAATGATATGGCACAACAGATGGCATGGCACAGATGCTACGGTCGAATGCGATGCCTCTATCCAGCGAACTCCGGCATCACTTCATCCGCGAACAGCCGAATCTGCTCCATGAACTCAGCTCGCGGCATACCCTCCGCCCAGTGCAGGATGATGTGTTCCAGTCCGGGATACTTATGCTCCAGCTCTCTGAGATAGGCGACGAAATCTTGCGGAGGGCCGCACAGCCACGCGCGCTGCTGAACGCCGTCTTCGATGTATGGTGTACGCGCCGGCGCGCCGGGCGTCCCCCATGTTCTGCCCTGCTCATCGGCGTAGCGAACGAATCCGAAAGGCGCAAACCATTTATAGCGTTCGTCGTGATATGGCCGCAGCCTGTCCATCGCCTCTCGCTCGTTGTCCGCCAGATAGAAGCCAAGTCCGAGCGCGAGATTCTCCCCAAGCTCCAGTTCGCGTCCGTATGTGGCGTTCGCCTTCTGGTACTGCGTGAAAATATCCTCGACAAGCGTCTTGCCGGTGAGCGCGACTACGCCGTTGATGCCTCGTTTCGCCATAAAGTCGATAGAACCGCCGCTCACGATAGGCTGCCATACCTGCACCGGGCGGTGTCTGGGGCGTGGAACTAGCGTAACTTCTTTCAGATCATAGCCCCTGTACTCCACATCCGGAGGGATAGTGAAATGTTTGCCGCTGTGAGAAAAACTCTCCTGCTCGAACGCTTTGAATATGATCTCCATCTGCTCTTCGTACAGTTCGCGGTTGGCGTTGTTGTCGATGACCGGGGCGCCGAAAGTCTCCACCTCCCGGCTGTGGTATCCGCGTCCGACGCCGAAGATCATGCGCCCATCTGTGAGAATATCCGCCATTGCGTAATCCTCTGCCAGCCGCAGCGGATGCCACATGGGGACGATGTTGAACGCGCAGCCGAATTTCAATCGCTTCGTGCGCGACGCCAGATGCGTTCCGAGCAGCACCGTGTTCGGTATGCATTCATAGCCTTCGCGCTGGAAGTGATGCTCTGCCATCCACAGCGCGTAGAATCCGAGTTCGTCCATCAGCTCTGCTGTCAGAGTCGCAGTCTCCAAGCTCTCCGTCAGACGCTCGCTGGAATATCGGCGTTCGTCGGCAGGCATACCATCGCTGCCGACTTTTTCCAAGTCTATATTTCCGACATACAGAACAGAGAATTTCGTTATCACAGCTCGTACCTCTATGAACAGTCGAATTCATGGCTTTAGCGATCACGCCGAATTTGGCGGCGCCTCTTACGATACTATACCAATCCGCGCTATACCAATCCGCACCAATCCGCAGGCACGGCGGCAATCGGAGTATTCCAGCTGCGCGGCAAACCGCGCGCTTCGCATAGCTTGACACAATTCGCATTGTGGAACAGCATTGTGGAACAGTATGAAAGGCTATACTGACATACAGATATGGCATACAGCCTGAATATATCTTGCGGGGAGAGAATGACATGACCAATCACATCGCCGACTACATCATCCGCGGCGGGCTGGTGGTTCGAGGTACGGGAATCACGCGCGAAGATATCGTCGTTGCGGATGGCCGTATAGCATCGCCCGACGCAGGATACAGCAATTCGGATGCCGCGCGCGTGATAGACGCATCGGGCCTGTACATTCTCCCCGGTATCGTCGATGCGCATAACCATCCGGAGAACGCAGACCGTATAGAGACATTCTCGCTCAGCGCGGCGTTCGGCGGCGTAACCACGGTCATCCCGTTCGTGCGCAACCAGCGGCGGCGCGGCATCGACGGAACCGTCGTGGATATGATAGATCAGTTCATGCTCGAGGCGGCGGAGACCTCCTATCTGGACTACGGCATCCATGCAATCCTACTAGGCGATGACGATGTGGATGATCAGGTGCCCAAGCTCATGGATATGGGCGTCATATCGTTCAAGATGTACATGACATATCCCCGTCGCGGAATGATGATGCCGGATGACCGAATGTTGCGCGCGATGGAGATTGCGGCGGCGGACGGCGGCATAGCGATGGTACATGCCGAGAACGGCTACTGCATCGACCATCTAGTGGAGCGTTCGATAGCGGCGGGGAATGTGGGCAGAGAGCATTACGCGCCATCTCAGCCGCGCATACTCGAAATAGAGGCCGCCAACCGCGCCGCCACTTATGCGGAGGTTACCGACTGCCCGCTGTACATCGTCCACCTGTCCGCGCGGGAGATGCTGGATGTGCTGGACAGATTCCGAAGTCAGGGTATGAATCTGTTTGGAGAGACCTGTCCGCAGTATCTCGATCTGACCAACCGCGAGATGCTGGTACACGGCGCGCTTGCCAAGATTGGCCCGCCACTGCGCGAACGGGAAGATAACGAAGCGATGTGGCGCGGTCTTTCTACGCGACTTATCGACACCATCGCCAGCGACTTCTGTGGATTCCAGCGCTCTCAGAAGATGTCATACGATGCAGACGCGGACGATGGTAACGGCGAGAGCTCGATTTTCGATGCGACATTTGGAGGCAACTGGGTGGAACAGATGCTGTGCGTCGCCTATCATGAGGGCGTGAACGCGGGGCGCCTGACTCTGCCGCGTTTGGTGCAGGTCATGTGCGAAAACCCCGCCAAGATATTCGGGATATACCCGCAGAAGGGATCTCTCTCGCCCGGGGCTGACGCAGACATAGTGCTGTTCGATCCGACCGTTGAGCATACGCTCAGCGCGGAGGCTCAGCACTGCATCGCGGATTACACGATGTTCGAGGGCAAACGAGTCGTAGGAATGCCAGTATTGACCATGCAGCGCGGAGAAATACTGGTCGAAAACGGAGAGATGCGGCGGCCCAAAGGACGCGCCAAATACCTCCCCGGAAATCCGGATCTCGCCGCATACGCGCCATCCGGCCATCCCTGCCTATAATATCCGTAATTTGGACGATGAGAGACCACCGAATTTCGAGACGACAGCGCCGAGTCAATGTTATGGTAAGCGTACTATGATTCGAGCAGTTTTCTTCGATCTATATGGCACTCTGGCAGGTTTTCAACCGGACAGATTTCGGATACAGTCGCAGGCATGCGCCGAATTCGACATAGATGTTGCATATGAGGGAATAATCAGGGGATACGCTCTGGCGGACGCGTTCATGTCCGCGCAAAATGCGACTCGTTCGATCCGTCTTATGAACGCTGCGGAGAGAGCAGACTTCTTCACAGAGTACGAAAGGCTCGTTCTGCGCGGCGCAGGCGTAGATGTATCATCAGACAAGGCATTCGAGATATGGAAGGCAGTGCGCCGAATTCCTTACCGAATGGAGCGATTCGATGATGTCCTGCCCACGATGGATCTACTGAAACAGCAAGGGCTGATACTGGGGCTCATATCCAACATGAACTCCCCAGCAAGCGAGCTGGTCGATAATATGGGACTCTCGCCTTACATGGATCTAGCGGTTACATCTGGAGAAGTCGGCGTAGAGAAGCCGCATCCGCCGATATTCAGGGAAGCTCTGCGACGCGCCGGCGTGGAGCCTGCGGAAGCCGTACATGTCGGCGACCAGCCGGCCTCGGATATAGATGGCGCAGCCAAGGTCGGAATTCAACCGATACTCATAGATCGTGATGGAAACCACCCGCATTTCACCGAATGCCCCAGGATCGATACGCTAATGGAACTTCCGTCCCTAATGAGCGAGCTGCTGGTGAATCAGCCGCCTTCAGGTTGAACGCGCGGCGAGGTCTCGATATCTCACGCGCATCGTCTCCAGCGCCTGACACTATATACGACATACTACACTTTGCAGAAAATCGCCGAATAGCTCGACAGCCTGTACCTGAGCATCTTGGAGCATCGACGCTCTTGGGTTGCCGCGGTCTATGTCTATAAAGCGCAGTCCTCCATGTCCGACATGGCCTAGTTTATGCATGAATCGAGCCCAGATTACGGCGTCGCGGCCCAAACCGGCGTCATGGTCCCCATGCGGGACGGCGTTCGGCTTGCCACGGATATATACTTTCCCACCCTTGCTGGCAAGCGGCTGAGCGAACCTATTCCGACGCTGCTAGAGCGGACGCCATACGATAAGACGCTTGCCGCTGCGCGGCTCGGCGCTGCCCAGTACTTCGCAAGCCGACGATACGCCATCGTATATCAGGATGTGCGCGGCAGGTTTGCATCCGAGGGTAAGTTCACTAAATATCTGAACGAACCGGAGGATGGGTTCGACACGCTGAAGTGGATAGGCGAGCAGAGCTGGTCTAACGGTAAAGTCGGTACATTCGGCATATCCTATGGCGCGCATACTCAAGCCGCGCTCGCCGCTCTCGCTCCGCCAAATCTAGCCTGCTGCTTTATGGACTCCGGCGGCTTTACGAACGCCTTCGACAACTCCTGCCGTCTGGGCGGCGCATTCGAACTGCGGCAGGTCGTCTGGGCATACACGAACGCGCTCTCCAGCCCGGAGGCAAATGCCAACCCCGCTATCCGCGCCGCTCTGGAGGCGGAAAATTTGCGCGAATGGTTTCGCCGAATGCCCTGGAAGCGCGGCATCTCTCCGCTGCGATGGGTTCCCGAATTCGAAGACTATCTTTTCGATATGTGGACACGCTCTGACTTCGATGATTACTGGAAACAGCCGGGAATCTGCAACGAGCTTCTGTTCGATCAATACGCCGATGTGCCGATGATACATATGGGCAGCTGGTACGACCCGTACACGCGCACGACGACGGACAACTATACAGGTCTGTCCGCCCTAAAGAGAGGCCCCGTACACATGATACTGGGGCCGTGGACACACGGAGCGCACGACACGAGGTTTGCAGGCGATGTGGACTTTGGTTCGGCATCTGTGGTCGCAGACAATCTTGCGGATGACTACAACCACCTACGGCTGCTGTGGTTCGACCGTTGGCTAAAGGACATCGATACGGGAGCAGATCGTAATCCCCCAGTTCGTGTGTTCGTTATGGGCGGTGGCGATGGACGGCGCGACGCCGACGGCCGCCTGCGACACGGCGGCCGTTGGCAGAACTTCGATGACTGGCCGCCGCCGCAGATGCGAGATACGCGATTCTATTTCCATCCCAATGGTGTACTCGATGAACACGCGCCCGCGCCCGACGACGCGCCGATATCCTTCGACTTCGACCCCAAGCATCCGGTTCCCACAGTGGGGGGGAATATATCGTCCGGTGGAGACCTCATCATCGGCGGAGCGTTCGACCAGCGCGAAGGAAGCAGGTTCTACGGAAGTGACAGCGAATCCACGCCGCTATCGAGCAAACACGATGTTTTGGTGTTCCAGACCGATGCGTTGACCTCCCCTGTCGAGATCGTCGGCCCAGTTCGCGTCAGACTGTGGGCATCGTCTTCCGCGCGCGATACAGACTTCACAGCCAAGCTGGTAGATGTGCACCCGCCCAGCGAGGATTTCCCGCAGGGGTTCGACATGAACCTAACAGATGGCATCCTCCGCGCCCGATATCGAAACGGATTCGAGCGGCAGGAACTTATGGAGCCCGCATCTGTTTACGAGTTCGTAATCGAGCTGTATCCGACAGCCAATCTCTTCGGCATCGGCCATCGCATACGGGTGGATATATCATCCAGCAACTTCCCGCGTTTGGATGTGAACCCCAACACCGGAGAGCCGCTCGGCTCTAACAGGCGCTCTCTAATCGCCGTAAACACAGTGTACATGGACGAAGGCAGACCATCTAACATCGTCCTGCCGGTATTGGAAAAGCGCGCATAGCGCCTGTTGGCCTGCGCGCTTCGCTTCCGATCGATATCCTGCGGCTATCGATCGGTGTTAGAGCAGCCCGCGTGTACTCGAAACCTGCGAACATTGTACTCTCTTCAATGATCACTGATCACATATCACTCTGATCGAGATTCAATGATTGGAAACTGCATAATCCGGAGAGCTTGCGATGAACAGATACCGCCGGATACGAACCATACACAGAATGGACACTGGCGAGCGCGAGGCCCTTCTAAAGCGTATCGACGCCATAACGGAGCTCCCCCTGCTTCTGCTGGCATTCGTTATGATCCCCTTGCTTCTCGGCCCTCTATTATGGACGCTCTCTCCAGTAGAAGATGCGATTTTCAACACTCTGGACGGTTTCATCTGGGCTATCTTTGCTGCGGACCTCATCGTCAAGCTGCTCATATCCCCCAACAGGCTAAACTATCTTAGGCGGCATTGGCTAGAAACTCTGACGGTATTGGTCCCGTTCATACGGCCGCTGAGGATAGTCCGGCTGCTGTTATTTGGCTCACGCGCATTCCTAGGAGCGCGGCGGCTCGTAAATGTGGACTTCCTCCTCGTCTATGGGATTGGGATGGTCATAATTTCGGCCACTGTGGTAACAGCCGTGGAGCAAGGACAGAATAGCATCGAGTCGTTTCCGGACGCTTTATGGTGGGCTGTCGTCACGGTTACGACCGTCGGCTATGGAGATATGACGCCAGTTACGATAACGGGCAGAGCTGTGGCAACGGTGCTGATGTTCGTCGGCATCGGGTTGTTCGGAGGCCTAACGGCAAATCTCGCCTCTGCAATAGTCCGATCCCGAGATTCCGTCGAAGAAAAGGTGGACGACATCGCGGAGGATCTGCGTCTGCTGCGCGATCAGGTCACGGCTGGACAGCAGATGGTCGCGGCCAGGCAAGAGCCTGCATCGCCGTCCCCATCGATGATGCCGACCGTTCCTGGACAGACCGAACACCACCGGAGGTTTTCATTACATGGCGCCTCTAATATAATTCGTGAGCAGCTGGGGCGTATCTTACCGTGGAACAAACCCAGCAAAGAGCAAATCAGTATCGAAGCCAAACCGAGAGGTGAAAACATGCCCGATATACAGACTTTCCGCGAGGCGTGGGGGAAATTCGCCACAGGCGTATCCATCGTTACCACCGTCCGCGCGGACGGCGAAGTGCACGGCATGACTGCCAACGGTATCAACTCCGTCTCACTAGACCCGCTCCTCGTCCTAGTTTGCGCCGGACACAGCACCACTTCCTACCCGATGATCAAAGAGGCGCGTCGTTTCGCAATCAACATACTGAGCGAAGACCAGCGCGCCGTCGCCGAATACTATGCCCGCCCCACCGATCAGAAGACCGGTGAGTTGGACGCCAACTTCAGCCGTACCGAACGCGGAGCCGCCGTGCTGGACGGCAGCCTAGCGCGGATGGACTGCCGCGTCGTTACCGAACATATCGCAGGCGACCACACCATATTCATCGGCGAGGTCGAGGAGATAGAGGTTGGCTCCGGCCGTCCCCTGCTCTACTTCGAGGGACGATTCAACGAGCTTGGCGGCAGCTGACGAGCGACGAGAAGAGGTATCGCGACATGCCCATACCAGAACTCATCGCCGATTATGGATGCGTTATAGGCGAAGGCCCCCTCTGGCACCCAATGGAGAGCTGCCTGTACTGGGGAGACATACCGCAAGGGCGGCTGTTTCGATACAATCCCTACACCCGTATGCACCAGAAGATATACGATGGCCGCGTCGTAGGCGGGTTTACAATACAGGCGGATGGCTCGCTGCTGCTGTTTATGGACAGGTGCTCGGTGGCCGTCTTGCGCGACGGTAAACTGGAGTTCGTCATAGAGCAGCTGGATGACCAGATGGACAATCGATTCAATGATGTGATAGCAGACCCTGCAGGGCGCGTGTTCTGCGGTACCATGCCCGGTCCAGACGGACGACCTGCAACACTCTATCGCCTGGATACCGACGGCTCGCTATCGACCGTATTGGATGATGTGGGACTCTCTAACGGAATGGGATTCACCACCGATTCTCGCACCATGTATCACACGGATTCGCTTGCGCGCGCTATTTACGCTTTCGAATACGATGTGGAAAGTGGCGAACTCTCCAACAGACGGGTGTTTGCCGAAACACCGGACGATGGTTCCATCCCAGATGGTATGACAGTGGACGCGGATAACAATATTTGGTCGGCGCGTTGGGACGGCTCCGCGCTGTATCGCTATTCCCCTGACGGACTGCAGACGGCGCGTATCGACTTCCCCACGAAGAAGGTATCTAGTGTTATATTCGGAGGGCGGGCGCTGAACGATATGTATGTTACGACGGCTGGCGGAGGCAGTACTGGCGAAGGCGCCGGCGCTTTGTACCGCGTCTCCGCTGGCGCGCGCGGCAAACCTGAGTTCCTCAGCCGCATCGGACTGTGACGCGCAAATACCTGCCGTTCTGTCGAGATAGTCAGATAGGCTGCTGGTGTCGGAACGCAGGACAGAGGAACAACCGGACAATGGTCAGTACGAATTGGATGTGTGCGCCGCCGAAGCTGGCGAGTGCGTCGGAGGATGATAGATGACGGGTGATGCGAACGGCCCATATGTCTTCTGCCAAGATGTATTCAAGATATACAAGATAGCCGATCTGGAGGTCGTCGCTCTGCGCGGGCTGGATCTGGCAGTCGAACGCGGAGAGGTCGTCGCCATTGTCGGCGCGAGCGGCAGCGGCAAAAGCACGCTGCTAAACATCCTCGCCGGATACGACGCGCCATCCGCGGGCGGTGTCGAAGTCGGCGGCAAAGACCTGCTCAGAATGAGCGCGCGAGACATCGAGGAATATCGCCGAGCCGATGTCGGATTCATCTGGCAGCAGACCAGCCGCAACCTGTTCCCGTATCTGACGACGCTGGAAAATGTTACCCTGCCGATGATGTTAACGAATACGCCTAGCGATGAGAGGCAAGATCGCGCCGAAGAGCTGCTGGAGCTGGTCGGGCTCGGCCATCGGCTTCACCATACGCCTGAGAAGCTGTCCGGCGGTGAACAGCAGCGCGCCGCCATCGCCGTTGCGCTCGCCAATCGTCCGCCACTGCTGCTCGCCGACGAGCCGACGGGTGAACTCGATGACACCACCGCAGCCGAGATACTCGACCTGTTCGGCACAGTCAACCGCGAAATAGGAACGACCATACTCATAGTTACTCACGACCCGGATATAGCCTACAAAGTCGGGCGCGTCGTGATGATACGCGACGGCAAAATGTCCACCGAAATCAGGCGAAGAGTCACTTTTCAGCGCATCGGCGGCGAGGCGCAAACCGATCAGCCACTGGACGAATTCGCGCTGGTCGATGGCAACGGCCGTGTGCAGATACCACGCGAACTGCTGGACAGCCTGAATATCGGCGAAAAAGCGCGCGTGCAAATAGAGAACGGCACCGTAACCATACGGCCGGGAGAGTAGTATATGAGCCGAGTGCTTCCGCTGGTGACGACCGTGGATCTGTGGAGAACTTACTATCTAGGTTCTGAGGAGATAAACGCGCTCAAGGGTGTTAGCCTAACAGTAATGCCGGGACAGTTCATCGCCGTCATAGGACGCTCCGGATCGGGCAAGACGACGCTCCTAAACATACTAGCGGGACTCGACAAGCCGACCTCTGGCAAGGTGATGTTCGAGAATCGCGACATAGCCGATATGGGCGAACACGACTTGACGGAACTCAGACGACACAAGATAGGGTTCGTGTTCCAGTCTTTTGGGCTGCTGCCGCTGCTGTCGGCGTTCGAGAATGTGGAGCTGCCGCTGCGCATCGCCGGCGTCCGCGCACGGGCCCGGGAGGAACGAACACGCGAGGCGCTGGAGATAGTCGGTCTCCTGAACAGAGCCAAGCATCGTCCATACGAACTCTCAGGCGGCGAACAGCAGCGCATCGCCATAGCGCGCGCCATCGTGAACGAGCCGCCGCTGATACTCGCCGACGAGCCGACGGGCGAATTGGACTCCAACAACGCGCGTTCCATATTTGGTCTTTTCAAAGAGATGGTGCAGAATCGCGGCATCAGCGTCGTCTCTGCCACGCACGATTCGACGCTGCTGGAAATGGCAGACGAGGTCAAGGAGATACGCGACGGCCAGCTCGCCGACGCCACAGACCTAGGTCGAAGATTCAGGGACTGAGTTTAGAAAGCGGCGGGATAGACCTAACTATCGCAGTCGAGGGGTTCTCGTCCATCGTCCCCAACGCTCGATATCCGTGGCGGATGCTCTCTCCCACACGCACTACGCGCAGGCCTGAAGGGTCTTCGCCGAGCGGATAGCCGACAGCGCCAGTGGTGACCATCATCAGCCCCCTATCGCTCGCGTAACTGTTCTTATGCATGTGGCCGGCGAATACAGCGGACACGCCGCAATTCCTGAGTATGGCGAGGATAGGCTCGCGCCGTTCGCGGGGGATAGTCCATTCGCTGTCGCCCTCGTCTGCATGCTGCGTGAATAGCGGATGGTGAGTGAACAGGACGATGTGTCGCGCGCCGCGCAGTCTCGCCGTATTTAGATCGTCCGCCAGAAACTCGAGGATGCGCTCCCACTCTCTCCCCACATTACTCGGGTCAACAGCGACGGAGCTGTCGATTACCGTGAAGTGGCTCTCCTCGCAGTCGAAGGAGTAGTTGTCAGCTCCAAAACGCTCACGGTAGAGCGCAAGCGAATCGGAAGTCGGCGACTCTCCAACATCATGGTTGCCCGCTACGAAGTGGATCGGTATATCATCGTCCAGAAGACTCGTGACCCTAAACAGCTCCTCTACCTGCGTCTGGTTCATATAATCGTGAACCATATCGCCGCAGACGACGACGAAGGCGGGGCGGATACGGTTCGCCTCCTCTATCGCTGCCGTGTAGAGCCGCGTCTCATCCTCGAACCCGGTTATCGGCGCCGGCGCCTTCCGCATGAGGACGCCATTGCTGCGTCGCTCCTCGATATCGACATCGGTATATGTACTGATGTGCGCAAACATTCCGAACTGCGGATCGGCCATCTGCACGAAGTCGAATGTCATTTGCTCTGCTCTGAGATTCTCAGTTTTACGATTCTCAGCCGAATTTGCGTTCGTACCAGACACTATGATGAACTCGTGTAAATCCGAGTTTACGGTACAGCTCCCGCGCGGGAGCGTTTTCGGCATCTACCTCCAGCTCCACTGCGCCGACACCAGTGGACACGAGGTAACGCATACCGCTCACGACGACGGCAGTGCCAAGCCCGTTGCCTCGATAGGACGGATGAACCCCAGTCATGGATACGAAACCTATGTGTCCATGCTGGTTTTTATTTCTCAGAGTCCAATTGTAACCTGCGGGGGTATCGCCATCCATGATGAATATGATGCCGTTGGGTTCGGTGTTGGGCAGGCGTGTCCGCGCGCCTATCTCCTCGACAGTGTTGGGGCAGAAACCCCAGTGCTGGCCGAAAGCGGTGTTCTGTAGCTCCGTAAGCATCGCCTCATCCCGCCCTGGTCTGAAGGGTTCGAGCCTGAAGTTCGGACGCATATCGATTTCGGGCAAATCTCCGATTTCCCAGCGCATCTGCCAATAGTCTTTGACTCGATCGAACCCTTCCGATTCCAAGAGGCTGCGTATATCTTCGGATTCGGCCGAAGTCTGCACATGCAGTACATCGACTTCTAGATTCTCAGCCCGCTCCACCGCCATACGCAGCAGCATCTGCGCGATACCATGCCCGTGAGCGCGCGGCAGTACTCCGATAGCCGCTACTGCTCGCCTAATCGGTATCTCAGGAAACATTCGGAGATATGCCACAGGTTCGCTATCCAGCAGAGCCAAGCTCAGATCGACTTCCGGTGACACAGACGGCTGAGACAGCATCTGCTGGACGAACTCAGCGCTGATCTCCTTCTCAGTGCCAACAGTCGAGTCGATCCTATTGAAAAGATCGACCGTCGCGCCGAGATCGTTCCACTGAAAGCCGCGTATTTTTAAGTCGTTAGTCATATTCACCGCACGCCAGATCGAGATTTGGGATAAAGCATCCCGATTGTAACAGAGGAAGTGGGAAGATAGGGCATTTCCCGGCAAAGACATCGCCCACGCCCGCAGAAACGGTACAGGGAGTGTGCAGGTTAGAATATATGCCACTGAGCAGTAGAATAATCTTACTGCCCATCTCGCGATATGCGGAGGGTCGTCGGACGCCGCCCCGTAGTGTTGGTAACCTCGATGCGGATTCCATCGTAGCGAACTCGGTCGCCCGCGATGGGTATTTTGCCCAGACGGTCGAAGACGAATCCGCCGATGGTATCGAATCCGTCACCGACGACATCTATGCCAAGCGCTTCATTCAGCTCTTCGATAGGCAATCGGGCATCCACCATAAACTCCGAGTCGCCCACTTTGCGTATGCCCGGCTCTTCGTTATCGAACTCATCTCGTATCTCGCCTACGATCTCCTCCAGAAGGTCTTCGATAGTCACTATGCCTGAGACCCCGCCATATTCGTCCACCACGACGGCGAGATGCATTTGCGTCTGCTGGAACTCTTCCAGAAGCTCCTCTAGTGTCTTGGATTCGGGGATGAACAGCGGCGGTCTGCCGACTTCCCCAGCCGTAGTCGCCAGATTGCGTCCACTGGTCAGCTGCTGCAATACATCGCGGGCATGTGCGATTCCGCGTATCTGGTCGAGGCTGTCCTCGAAAATGGGAATACGGCTATGCCCTGTCGCATCCATCTCCTCCGCCAGCGTATCCAGCGATTCGTCCGCCGCGACAGCCGCGATATCCACGCGCGGCACCATTATTTCACGAGCAACCGTCTTATCTAACCTGACGACGCCCCTTATCATTCTCATTTCGCGCTCGTCCAGTGGCTCGTGGTCGCCAGATGCTGGAAGAGCATAGCCGAATGCGCGATCGCTGCCAGCGTCCGAGTCTGGCGGAGGTCGCCTGCCTATACGAGAATACAGCAGCAAGAACGGCCAGAGAGGAAACGATGTCATGCGCGCCAGCCAAGACATGAATGGGAACAGCGTCTCGGCCCACTTGATACCTGCGGATCTGGAAAGAAATACTACTACGATAAGTCCACACAGCGCGGCAAGCGCAAAGCCCACGACTACGAACCACTGCGTGCCCCAAACGGCGAGGGCGAACGACGCCACAGAAAACATTGCTGCGGCATAAGAGACACGCGAAAGCAACCTAAACGGCGCGTCTGTACCGACAGATGAAGATCGAACGGCAGATACGGATTCCTCTCGTCCGTTGAAACTTCCGCTCATCGATGCACGCAGCCTGCCAGCGATTGCGGCTGAACCCATCTCACTGACAGCCAGCAGTATGAACGAAACGGTCAGAACTAGAGCCGATAAAATACTGTCGCTCTCCAATTCATCACTCCATGGAGGGAGGGTGTTCGATATCGTCAGGGCGTTTGCGTCGGATACGGGCGGGCGCGCCAATGGCTCCCGCGTCTGGTGGTACATCCCTGTTTACTACTGCGCCCACGCCAGTGTACGACCTGTCTCCAATGGTAACAGGCGCCACGATCATCGTGTCACACCCTATGAACACATCATCGCCAATTACAACGGTATTCTTGTTCTCGCCATCGTAGTTGCAGGTTATCGCCCCTGCGCCTATGTTCACACCAGAGCCTATCTGCGCATCGCCAATATAGCTGAAATGTCCGGATTTGGCACCTCGCCCCACTCTGCTGTTCTTTATCTCGCCGAAGTTGCCAATGTGAACTTCGCTCTCGATGTATGAGCCCGGCCTGATATGACTGAACGGGCCCACATCGATATCGGTCTCCAGCGTCGCGCCGTCGAGAGCCGACGCCAATATCTGACAGCGGTCGCCAACGATTGAATCTCGCACGACAGAGTTAGGGCCGATCTCGCAATTCTCGCCAATCGAGGAGTTCCCCTGTATATGTGTATTGGGCAGGATAACAGTATCTATACCAATCTGCGCGCCGCAGTCGATATAGGTCGTAGCAGGGTCTGCCAGCGTAACGCCATGCGCCATCCAGTATCGTCGGATTCTGTCACGCATCAGAGATTCTGCTTGCGCCAGCTGTTCGCGCGTATTCACGCCGACAGCCTCGTTCGCGTCCAACAGCCGCGCCGATTCGATCCGACGCCCTTGGCAGCGAGCGCGCTCGATCAGATCCGTAAGATATATCTCCCCACTAGAGGATGGCGGCAGATGCGGCAGGTTGCGCCATAGCCATTCGCTTTGGAAGCAGTATGCGCCGACATTTATCTCGTCGATTTCGAGGGTTCGGCTGTCCGCCTCTCTATGCTCCACTATGGAGGCCAGCGCGCCCGAATCGTCCCTCACCACACGACCAAGTCCGCTGGCGTCCGGCACGATCGCCGTGAGCGCGGTGATAGTAGCCTCAGCCTCAGCATGCGCCGACGCCAATTTCTTCATAGTCTCTGCCGTTATCAGCGGTATATCCGAGTTGAGAACGATGATATTATCGTAGCCCGCGACGCCCGCCTGCGCCTGCATCAGCGCGTGACCGGTGCCGAGCTGCCGGTCTTGTACGGCATACAGATAGCCATGTCCCAGCGCGCTCCGCATCTCCTCGGAATCGGAAGATACCACAAACAGAATGGGGGAAAACCCAGCAGAGGTCACGGCATCGCTTACGATCGAAGCCATCGGCAGACCACAGACACGGTGCATGATCTTCGGCATTCGAGACTTCATCCGACTACCTTTACCGGCAGCGAGTATCACAGCGGCGAAAGTCTTCATGGATACGATGAATGAAGGCAAAACGATCTGGGCAATCGGTTGCGTCTATCGGATAAATCGTCCATCTCATATTCATGCTAGCAGTGACATTCTCGACTGTCAATTGACTTTAGGAGGCTTTAGAAACCTGTAACAGTCTCCTTCTCGCAGTAGATGATCTCGGAGTCAGGGCGTTCTGACTCCACGAAGTCGATGACGGAGTCGAGCATTCGATCTGCATGGCGAACGCTGTTGGAGACGCAGGTAATACCGATAACGGCGGTCTGTGGCGAATCCTGCATTTCGACTTCGGCGACTGCCACGCCGAATTGCCGACGCATACGCTGGCATATCGAAACGACCACGCGCCTCTTGTCTTTCAAGCTGGCGCATCCAAACAGCCGCAAAGTTATCTTGGCGATGCCGATATTCATTGAAGAGTATCCTCCACAAAATCTCCGTACAGAATATAATAACAGCAGCGAAACAATAGCGGGTGGCGATTACATAATATCGACCACGCAGAGGAGATGTATCATATGGAGTTAGGTGAAATTCTGGTACCCGAGGCTGAGATTGCTCATGCGACGAAAGAGATAGTGGCGGAGATCATAGAAGACTACGGCAGCAGCCAGAATCTCTTGCTCCTAGGTGTGATGGACGGGGCATTGTGCTTCCTTGCTGACATAGCGCGCGCGTTCCCCGATCCAGTGGAGTTGGCGACAACGCGGGTATCGAGCTACGACGGCGACACCGCAGGCAGCGTATCGCTGAAGTGGATTCCTCCTGCGGAGCGCATCGCAGGCAAAGATGTGCTGATCGTAGAAGGTATCGTGGATACAGGGGCTACCACCGCTGTGATACTAGAGCGGCTGACACATTTAGGAGCGGCTTCTATCGAAATTTGCGCCCTGATCGATAAGCCTGCGCACAGAACACACGATGTAGAAATCGAATACGCAGGCTTCGATATACCCGAAGTCTTCGTTGTCGGCTACGGACTCGACTACCGCGGGATGTATCGAAATCTTCCAGATATTTGGGAGATGGTAGGAAAGTAATGAGAGTGCCGGTAAATCGTGGGGTATGATCCATACCTAGTATGCTATAGATACTATAGAGTCGAGTGCATGGAAATTGAGAAAAAGGGCATGACTTTGTGACATACTTGGCATATATGTATATTTGACATGTAAAATCATTATTGGTACTGTATAATCAACGATTTCGTCATAGCAGATTCGCTGGACATATCTCCCAGTCAGGGAACTCTCTCCGGTGGAAGTTCGGTCGAAGCCACGCTGTCAATCAACCATAGTGTGACGCAATCGCTCCCCATAGGGGAGTACTCCGCTACGCTGACCTTTACAAAATCGACATCGACCGATATTGAAAACATCGAGAGCGTAAAAGAGTACGAAATCAGCATCGTCATCCACAAGATGCAAGGGAGGCTGGTCGTTTCGCCGTCAGGGTCTCTGACATCGGCTCGATTGAGACACGGCGTTTTCGAACCGAGTTCCCGTTCCTATACACTAATACACTAACCAACAGCTCATCCAACTCCGAAGAATCGTCTGGACATCAGCGGCAGACCAAACATGGCTGACGGTATATCCCAGAAGCGGTGGGCTAAACGGCGGAGAATCAGAAACGCACGGCAGAATGCCGCCGATATACAATGGACTGCCACATCTAACCAAGATTGGCTGAATATCGTCCCAGATCGGGGCAGACTTGCCAGCGCGGAGGAGGCACATGTAGTCATCGGGCTAGATACCGCGAAAGCCAGCGCGCTGCCGCCCGGAAACTACACCGCCGCAGTCACCATAACGAACACTACGAACCAAAATGGCAACGATACACTAACCATCGAACTGACGGTGGAGCAGACACGCGGTACTTTGGCAGTGTGGCCTAGGACCGGTTTCGTATCTAGCGGAATAGAGAGCGGCGACTTCGCCCCATAGTCGATTCAATACCAGCTAATCAACACTCCCGACCACGCGAACGACATATATTGGGAAGCAATATCGGATAAGAACTGGATCAGCGTATCCCCGGATAGAGGCATACCGAGAGGCGGAGATATAGTCGATGTGCTGGTTAGTGTCAGCGAATCGGCGTCCCAGCTGCCGCCCGGCGGATATCTAACCCGAATCTCGTTCCTGAACACGACGAATCACCGCGGCGACTCGGTGAGATCCGCAGATCTGTCCGTGGGTCAGAAGGATGGAGCCTTGACCATCTCGCCCTATGGTATCCGAGGGATAACCGGTTTTATCGACTGGGAGTTCAACACGAAGCAGTTCGATTACATCCTGTCCAACGAACATCACACAGCGCGCGCCATCGAGTGGACGGCTGCTTCGGATGATGCGAGGATAACATTGTCGCCGAGCAGTGGAACGCTCGCCGGAGGCGGTACACAGATTGAGGATGTAAATATCGCATCCGAACCAGCAGATTTCGAAATGGGCAGCAGCGAAGCAACGCTTACATTTACCAACACCACGAATGGCACTGGGAGCGGCAAGCGAAACATAAATGTTCGAGTGGCCTGCATCCGAGATGGCGCTAGCGTGAGGGTTCAGAACAGCGTGACCTCCATGCTAAAAAGGACAGACTGGGCATGTCGAATTGGAGTTTAGGAATCCATCGATCAATACCTGTTCCATAGATGCAGATATGACACTGACGCTGCCTTCCAATCTCGTGGTGAGCTCCAAAGACAATGTAGTCAGCGGCACGGCGGGGACGCTTCATGCAGTCGCAAAGAATATCGCGCCCGTCCAGACATGCTCGGCATCTATGGACTTCACATGTGAGATCCCCGGCGACTATGTGGTAAATGCGAATGGGATCTACTGGCCCACCGGTAACAAAGATATGTTCCAGCCCCTGACTGCGCACCACGCGCTGAGATGCGACGATGCCCAGCCCTCCCCTACGCAAACACCTACACCTCGACCAATACAAACTTCTCGACCTACGCAGATACCCCAGCCTACGCGAATATCTCAGCTCACTCAGACACCCCGACCCACACGAGCGCCTCAGCCAACCTCTACGACTCAGCCAACGCAGGCGCCAATAGATATATCCAACGACTGTGCTTCGACCGGCGGTACAACTGAGGCAGGGCTAACTGCTATCGCAGGGATCGTATTGGCTCTGGCCGCTAGACACGGCGTTAGACATAAACCGAGGCGAGGTAGAGATCGGAGAGCATTCACCAAACGGAAGATAACGGAAGATACATCATGAGCAGACGACGCACGATAATCATAGACAGCGACGGGGGCGATGTGGTCATCGACCTATCACGCCTGCGGGGGCTTTCTCAGCCGGCCTCGTCGGCCTCGCCGGAAGCATCGGACACAAAGGAAGATAGAGAATCACAATTATCGAAGCCGGCGACATCCAGCCTCGTAATGACCCGCCGAATACGGGAAACCATGGAGTTGCGAGCGGAGAGTTCGTTCAGACCGAGGCAGGACGACTTCGAGATAATCTACGCTCTTTCAGGCAAAGAGCCTATGCGTCCGGACACGCTGCACCGGCTAGCATCGCACAGGGTCGTGGAAGAGTCCGATCCAGATAGTGTAATTGGCCTCATCGACGGGATAATAGAGGAGATAAACGACGAGCTTGGCGACGCAGTTCCACGCATTCTGATAATATTGCTTACCCATCCGGCGCCGGGCAATGTTGCGGAGCCAAGTTCGGCGGACAGGAACTTTTTCAAGGCTACCGCGCCACGATTTCGGGCAGCATATCCAAAAGTCCGCGTTCTTTTCGGCGTTCATGCAATCAGCAGAGAGAACATCCGTATGCGGGAGACGGTCTCCCAGCCGAGCGCATATCAGATGAGGTGGACTAGCATCACGCGCGAACACGAAATCGGATTCTTCGACGAGGACAGCGCGCCGCTCGGAGGGATAGTATGTGATGGATAGACCCAGCGACGAGCCCCACAAACCGAGAGACGACGATACGAGAGAGGAGGACGCGAACGAGCTGATCGCCGTTATGCAAGAGTTCCTGCGGAATCTGCCCAGCTCTGACGACATTCAGCTGGCAACCCGTATATTGAGCGCAATGCGAGACAGCGTCGAGAATCGCGAGCTGTTTCATGAGCTGTTAACGGAGATGGAATCTGGGGCCAGCATCGATGTGATATTCTCGCTGGTCGCAGAATCTCGCCGACACCGGAGAGCAGTCTTTCAGAGATCCACCCATTACCTCACGCCTGCGGAGCGGACTGCGCTCGGAGTGGTTCACCAAATCCCCGTTACTGCCTCTCACCTCACCGCGCGCGCTATTGACCAACCAGAAGACTTTCCTAAGAGCCTCACACACAGAAGCGGATCGTCCGCTATTCTCAATAGGCTAGTGAAGCTGGGGCTGGTTGGGAGGTTCATGCTCAACCGAGATGTCTATTTCACTACGCCTGAAGAGGCAGTGCGCCGCGCGCTAATCGCGCGGGGCGAAGACGAACGACGCACCAACCCCACAGCCATCGCCGAAGCTACCGGACTGTCCATCGTCAGCGTGCTCGAAGTAATTCAATTGCTGATGCAGGCAGAGGATGAAGGATAAATGAAAGAGGCAAATGAAAGCGGTTAGATCTTCCGTCATCGGAATTTGTCATCTCATCTAGTGAATCTAGTTTTCCATCACATATAACTTTACATGTAAAATAATATGCTGTATTTTGATTCCAAATCATATAGGAGCTGTCTAGGAGCCATATAGGAGATTGTTCAGTGCCAAGAATGTTAGCAATTCCATCGATCGTATTGGCTCTGTCAGCGATGTTCACCGCAAGTGTCTTTGCCCAGACAGCAACATAAGGCATATCTATCACAAGCTTGGCAGTCGAACCGGAAACCTTTATTCAGGGAGATTCCCCGATACTCGAAGTACAGATTACCAACACCTCCGATTTAAGAGCGGAGCTAGAGGCTGACATATCGATCGATGAAAAGTCGATCGACACACTCATTTTCATCGGAGAAACGGATTCCGTCAAAGAGTATTTTGTTGGATCTCCAGCGCTGGAGAATACACTCTAACTTGGCTAGCACACCGTGACTGTCGGTGATGCGAGCGCGGCCTTTTTCGTGATTCCCCCGCCGCTACAGCTACAGGGAGTACCAACTCCAGCCACAGTGGCAGCCACGACACCTGAACTAGAGCCGACTCTCTCCCCCACCTCCGTTCCCACACAGCGAGCGAATACGCCCGAAGCCATAGCTGCGCCGACCGACCCGGCTAATTGTGTAATCCGTCAGGGTATGCAGCCGCGCTTGCAGCTTGCAGAATGTGGTGGACACGATTTCGCGGGACAAAGATGGACATGTGGAGCTATCGTTTCGTAACCCTTCCGCCAACGACTGCGATGTTACCGCAGACCTGCGCATCACCGTCCCGACGAACATCACCGTCTTCTCTGCGGAAGGTGATAGCGGAACTGCAGGAACTGCCAATAGAACAGTCGAAAACATCGCCCGCGACAAGACCTCAGCTGCAGGTAGAAGAGACGCGCGCATCCAGCTCGTCGGGGTGTTCTCGACACGGCAAGGAAAGTGGAGATACGAGAGACCGCCGAATGCTTTGCAATGAGTGAATGGTAGCGCATACGGGACTCGAACCCGTGTCTCCACCTTGAAAGGGTGGTATCCTAGACCCCTAGACGAATGCGCCGAAATTGCAGAGCCAGTTTGGTAGCGCGTACGGGACTCGAACCCGTGTCTCCACCTTGAGAGGGTGGTGTCCTCGGCCGCTAGACGAACGCGCCACACATTTGGTAGCTGAAAGAGCCAAATTTAGCTTGCTGGCTGGGGATAGAGGATTCGAACCTCTGCTTACAGATCCAGAGTCTGTCGTCCTACCACTAGACGAATCCCCAAATATGTCTCCGAAGGCTCCTTCTCGGATTTTGACATATCCTGTTTTATATCGGCCCGAATTATAGCAATCGTAATTCGCGTTGGCAAACTATCTCGATACGATATAGAATTGTCCCGACTCGACAAACAGGAACATACCAAGGAAGACAGCAGGAGGAAGCGAGCTATTGGCTTCTAACGAGCGATATATTTCAGGAAGCGATCTGATTGCGCGCGCGCTGAAATTAGAAGGAGTTCAGACAGTTTTCACTCTAGCGGGAGACCATATTCTCCCTGCCCTGGATGTGATGGCGGATGAGGGATTCCGATTCATAGACACGAGACACGAACAGGCGGCGGCGCATATGGCGGACGCCTGGGGGCGGATAACCGGCCAACCAGGAGTCGCCATGTACACGACCCCTGGATTTGCCAACGCAGTGCCTGGGCTGGCGAATGCCATGCACTCCGGCAGCCCAATGTTGTCTATCAGCGGTTGCGCCGAGCTGCACGAACTCGGACGCGGCGCGATGCAGGAGATAGATCAGATCGGTATGGCCAGCCCAACAGTAAAGGCCGCATGGATGGTCACCGACGCTCGCCGAATTCCAGACATGATAGCCACTGCCCTGCGCGTCGCATACGAAGGAAGACGCGGGCCAGTTCATCTGACCATCCCTGTGGACATTCAACAGCAGCTCGTAAAGGAAGAGGAAGTCTCCCTATACAGGCCGGGTGAATACCGTGATCTGGGCGCGCCGACAGCATCCGCGGAGAAGATCGCCGCCGCCATCGATGTGCTGCGCCAGGCCGAACGCCCGCTCATCATCGTCGGCAGCGCAGGCGCATACTCTGACTGCGGTGAAACCCTAGAACGGCTTATCGAGACGACGCGCATTCCGCTGATGACCGAAGGCGATGCCAGAGGCATGGTATCGGATGCGCACCAGTACTGCTTCGGGTTTTTCGACGCCGGCCTAAACCGCGCCGCAAGGCTCCTGCGAGAAGCGGATGCCGTGCTCTTGATGGGCAGAAAGCAAGACCTGATTCTCGGATACGCAATGCCTCCGACAGTGTCAGCAGATGCAAAGATAGTGCAAATAGACCCCTCCGCAGCGGAGATAGCCCGCAACAGAGGTGTGGCCGTCGGCATCGTGGGCGACATCGGCGCAATATCTCGACAGCTTGTGGAGGAGGCGGCCAAACATCAGTGGAACGAACTGGATTGGCTAAAGCGAATGGATGACGAGCGCGAGGCGCAGCAGCGGGAGCTGGACGCGCTGGCAGTAAATGAGTCGCCAATGCATGCGCTGTTCGTCCACAAGATGCTGAGAAACCAGATCGGCCACCGCGACTTCGTTTCATACGACGGCGGCGACTTCTGCCACTTCGGACGCGCCTACACACCTGCCCTGTCACCAAAAACATGGTGGTATCTGCCACCGCTGGGCATGCTCGGACAGGCCCTCCCCACTGCGATTGCGGCGAAGGCCGCATATCCAAATCGGCGTGTATTCATGTTCACCGGCGATGGCGCGTTCGGCTTCAACGCCATGGAATACGACACTGCCGTTCGCCACAACTTGCCGATAGTCGGCGTCATGGGTAACGATTCTGCATGGGGCATAGACCGACAGATACAAGTCGGAGTCTATGGCAAAGCCGTTGCAACGAATTTGCTGCCATCGAGATACGATCTGGTCGTCAGAGGACTCGGCGGACATGGCGAGCTCATCGAGCATCCGGACGAGCTGGAACCGGCAGTCGAACGCGCTATTCGACTAGATCGTCCGGCCCTACTGAACATCCGAGTGCGAAACGAGGTCAGCCCGCGCGGGCAGGCCGCCATAAACCGTTGGAAATCGCATTCGCCCCAGCCCATCTGAAAGCAGGTTATGAAATGCTAAGAGCACTTTTCGGTAAGAAGAAACGCTCACGATCCAAATCCGTTGCTGACGATTCTATTACCGACGCGCGCGTTGGAGATGTGATCTTCATACAAGGCATGTGGGAAGACGGCGAGGATGCATATCTGATAATCGAACAGATCAACCGACTAAGATCGTTCCTCGGAGAATCGCGCGAGGCCGTATGTGTCGATAGCACACGGCGCGTAACCGTAGAATGGTCTGAGCAAGGCGAACTACACATCGCGATAACCCGCGAACAGCGTCCGATGGGGCTGTCCGCTGTAGGGCTGGATTACGATACACTCGTAGAATGGGACAACTTCAAATCGCTGGAAAACAGCATCGAATATAACGGCCACATATATTTCTATCGCAACAGTTACGAAACTCTTCGCGACAGAGACGGCGACGAAGACGGTGGTTTCTACACTTGGGAGTTCATCAGAGATGATGATGAGGCTGCGATCACTGTGGTGAAAGGGGAGGCGATGCCCTTCGAAGTATATGCCTCCGAGTTCATATCCCCCCATCTCGTGACGGTCTATCGTAAGTAATAATCGCGGACAGATCGCGGTCGCAGGCGCAAAATCGACGCTCTTCCCAGCATATATAAATATAGAGACAGAGAGGACATACGATGATCGAGGCGTTCGTGGATGTGTTCGAGCAGATTCCGAGAGGATTGGTGTTCGTCGCGCTCGGCGTACTCGTGATCGTCATTGCCAAGTTCGCTCAGGACATAATCACTCCATACCATATCCGCGACCAGCTTAGCCGCCACGACAATGTGGCGCTCGCGCTGAGCATCTCAGGCTACTATATCGGTGTGGTAATCGTAACGCTCGGTGCGATGTATCAGCCCTTCGCGTTCATTGCGGATGCAGGGTTTGGGTTCACGAACGACTACTGGGCGGATGTAGGCATCGTGCTGGCCTACTCAGTGGCGGGAATCGTCATACTGAATCTGGCTCGTATCGTAGTAGATAAGCTGGTACTTCACGGATTCAACACCGAAACCGAGATAATATCCGACCAAAACGCCGGTACAGGCGCAGTAGAGTTCGCAGTATATATCGCAGTCGGATTAGTGATAGCGGGCGCGATCAGCGGCGAAGGCGGCGGGCCTCTGACAGCGGTGGCGTTCCTTGCGCTGGGGCTGGCAACGCTGATTATATATACGCTGTTCTACGAATGGACGACACCATTCGACATCCATGAGCAGATCGAAGATGACAATGTCGCAGTAGGCGTCGTGCTTGCAGGCAACCTAATCGCCATCGCCATCGTAGTATTCAAAGCCGTCTTCGGAGAGTTCATCGGCTGGACAGAGAGTATCGCAGGATTCGCAACATACGCAATTCTAGGATTTGCGCTGCTGTATCTCATCAGATTCTTCGTAGATGCGGTAATGTTCCCGCATGTCAAACTCAGCGAGGAGTTGACAACGGATCGTAACCTCGGCGCAGCGATGATCGAGAGCGCGGCGCTAATCTCTATCAGCCTGATACTGTTCTTCGCCGTCTAGCAATCAGCGCGGAGAATTACGACGGTATCCCTTATGTCGAGCGCGCCCAGCACGGCGAAACATCGACATAAACAGGGATAGGGGGACGAGGAAATACTCTCATCGGGATTCGCCATGGCTCTGGAGCCTCCCGATGGGATGACATGATATGAACTTATCCGCGCAGACTCGGTCTTCTGAAGGCAGTGAGCCGTGTCGCTCCGCCACCGCCGCTAAAACCGGAGCGGGAACTGCCGCCTACCGAACTGCTGCGAGACGAACTGCCCCAAGTCGAACGCACTCCTGTACCGCTCGACTTGAACGAGTTGCTCGAACGCTGCGAGCTCATATATGACTTCCTAGAAGAGCTGATATTCTTCCCAGACTGTTCATATGCGGAGCCGGCGAAGGTCTTCTGCTTGTTGAAATACTGTGTGTTGCGCGAGACCTGGCTTTTGTAACCGCTCGTACCGCGATAGTTAGAACGGCTGCGGTTGATAGAGTCGTAACTCGCCGGCGGCGTGCGATAGTAGTATCCACCATAAAGACCGGGGCTGAAAGAGCTAAGCAAAAGATATGTGAAAAAGAAATCTCCCGCTCCGAAGTGGCTGTGATAATAGCTGTTCGAGCCATAACCTCTGAGATCATGCTCTTTGTTAGTGCCTCGCACTATCGAGAAAAGACGGTCGTCGGATACATCCTCTATCTCTTTGGAGGAGTTTAGGTCTTCCCAACCCTCCAGTGTCATCTGCTCGCCGTCTTGTTCGACACGAATCAGGATGATGCCGTCACCCTCGTATATCTCGTTTACCTTCTCCTCGAACTCCGTCGCGCTTTTGGAGTCCTGGAACGCCTTCTGCACTTCATCGAGGTTGATTCTGCCCGCCGCACCGTCTGTGGCTGCCCATTCTTCGTATGAAGGGCCATCGCTACACGCCGCGACAGGGGCTGCCAGCAATGTCACACCTGCCAGCGTCGCAAATGTCATTTTTCTCGTTCGCCTGATTTTCAACCATTCCTCCCCAAATACCCGATCCAACCACATAACTCTAACACGACAGAAGGCTTGCCAATCTTCCCGGAAGTCTCTCTATATGATTGTCACCCAATTCGTTCGCCAATTCAACATTTTCGACATACTCATCGGTTAGAAGAAGTCCGATTACGATGTCATCGGCAAACGCGTACAGATCGGCGCGCGTGTCCTCAGCCGCATCGGCAAACCTCGCCACGGCAGAGCGTGACAACGACGCCCCCAACAAAGCGGATAGCCACATGTCCTGAAGTTCAGTCAGGCGGGCAGGCCATGCATCGTCCAAAGTCCGAATACACATGCGCGAGACGGCCAGCCCAAATCTGCGTCCTCCCATCCTGTCGCGATATGCAAGCAGTCGGCTCCCTACCCCGTTTGCAAGCAGTCGGCGCACTCCTACGGGGGCGAGGCCGTCACTTCCGCCGATGTCGATGCCATACTCCGCCCACATCCTATCGGCCAAGCCATCGAATCTGTCGCGATAATCGGCGCGCGGATCATCCAGTTCCACTGTGTTTCGTTCCACCCAAGACGCTACCAGAGTATCCATCCACGCCCATGATCTGCCCTCTCGCATCATATCTTCCCGCGCCGCGTAGTATGCTCGGCTGTCGGATTCGACGACCAGCCCATACTCGGTAAAAATCTTGGATGCAGACTTGCGCCGAGACTCGGACTCATCCTGCGCGCGGCGTATAGATTCCGCAGCGAGCCGGCCATCGACCAAAGACTCTGGGGGGCGCATTGCATCGAGAAGTCTAGCTTGCTCACGAGAGAATGCCAGCGAGGTGTCGTGAATATATACGCACAGGCGCGAGGCCCCGAATCCGCCGCGTCTGCCCGTCCTGCCGCGTATCTGACGCTCCACCCGCGCAGACGCGGGAACCGAACCAAGTATCACCATCAATCCAAGTCCGAACGGCGTTACTGGAGGGTGTGCAAGTCGAGCGCAGCCCGGGCGACAGACGGTAACTCGAACATCATCTGGTTCACGGCGCATTTCGACTTCTGCATTCTCGGTTGTCTCTAGGATTTCTAACGCGCCACGCAGCATGTCAGCCTCTGTGTTCGATACGCACGAAAAAGACATGCAGCGCGAATCTTTCAGCTGCCGCCGCGCCATATCTACGACAGCCGACACGATTGCGGCATCGGTTTGCGGCGGTACGATAATATCCGTGCCGCGCCCAGCCATACCGGTCGAGAGCGTAACCGCGCCGAATGCGCCGGCGTCTGCTACTATCTGCGGCTCCGACGACGGATTGGCAGCGCTAAGAACATGATGCGGGACTCCACGCGCCGTGAGCGCATCGGACATATCAGCGCATTCCGAAACCTTGCCGACTGTTATCAGTGTTGGGCGACCGATACGCCGCCACGATTCGACTTCATCTACGATTACTCGAATCTGGTCGTTTCGCTCTCGAAACACTCGCGCGCCGAGATCTATCCGTTTGGATTCGGATTCTGGCGGGATGCGAATGACATCTATTCCGTACTCCTCGCGTAGCATGTCGGAGGCTTCGATAGCAGTGCCCGTCAGTCCGCTAACGGTGGAATATCCCGACATCAGAGCGCGTATCGTCGTCTGAGCCCTGATCTCCATACCGCCGTGAGATTCGACCCCTTCCTTAGACTCCAAAGCCTCGTGAAGGCCGTCCATATATCTATGAGAGTACATAGGGCGTCCGTCCAGGCTATCGACTAGGACTATGCCATCATCACCGACGAGGTAATCATCGTCGGATGTATGAATCAGCCTGGCTCTCAGTATCTGAATGACTTCGAAAGCCTCCGCAGGGTGCGCCACCCTATCCGATACGAAACGCCATCCGCTCTCGGTTAGGCTAACCGACTGGGCGCTGACATCTACGACAAACGACAGATCGCTTTTCAGTGGTTGACCTTCATCCTCGTCGTTCAGCCTCAGCGCGTCGAGCAGGACTTTTCGCGCAGAAGCGCCAGTAGATTCGAGCGTGGATACCAGCCTCGCAGTCATCCCTCCGGCCAGCAGAACAGTCGCCAACACGCGGTCGAAGCCGTCGTCTGCTGCGCGCAGCCCGTCTAGCTCGGCGAACAGACCATCCAGGATATCGGCCTGTCGTTCTATGAGATCTAGCGCGATCTCCTCGCTCGTTTCTCCGACATCCATTTCATCAGTTCGCGCGCCGCCCGGCTCACCTGAGATTATCAGCGGAGTCCGCGCCTGATCGACTAGCAGATGATCAGACTCATCCGCGATCGCCATATCGAAGACCGGATTCACACGGCGAGAGAGCGACTGCGCGATACCGTCCCGTAGATAGTCGAATCCGATCTCCTTGGCAGTGGCAAACACGACCTGCTGGGCATACTGCAATCGTCGTTCGGAATCATCCATACCGGCGACGATCAGGCCGACTGTTATGCCGAGTGACTCGAACACTGGAGCGTGAGTGGCGCAATCTCTGTCGGCGAGATAGTCATTAGCCGTCAGAACATGCACGGCGCGCCCGTCAGCCGCCGCCGCCGCCGCCGCCATAGTTGCCGCCAGCGATTTGCCTTCACCCGCATCCATCTCGACGACAGTTCCGCGCATGAGCAGCGCGGCTGCGGTAATCTGATTGTGTTTGGGCAAGAAGTCGAGGCAGCCCGCATCGTCTATCGCCAGCAGCGCGCGATAGAACTCTGACGGCAGCCGGACATTTCCCGCATATTCGGTTCGCAGTTGCAATTCGAGTTTCAGCAGCCATTCGAGCGCGGCGCGCATGTGGCCGTCTTCGAACACCGCGCCCGCAGAGAATCGCGCCCAGTCGCTAATGTCCATGCGCTCACCGGCGACGAGGAGGTCAGGAGAGTCGAGCAGCCTGGCAGCGGTCTCCCGCGCCACGCGAACGCCGCCTGCCAGATCGAGGGGGCTGCTCAGCAGGGCCCTCCACACTCCGATCCGCCTGCGAGCCGCTACGCTCACGATGCCGAGCGCGTCCGTGGGAGAATCCGTATCCCATATTCGACGCTCCAACTCTGCGTCTGACAGGTAGTCGAAGTTTATGCGCTCTGCCTGATCCGCTGCATCCAGCGCGGCTTCTAAGGACTGCTCGGAGCGAGCGTTTCCACCAAGTTTCAGCATCAGACATCCCGCCGACGATCGATAAGAGCGTTCGTCTTCCGAGACGCCGCTAGACTCTGAATCGGTCGCAGCTCCAGCCGCACATCCAACATACCCGCATCGGACAAGAATCCGATGTCAGCATTGCTGTCGAGCACAGCATTCAGAAGACAGCCTTCTGTACCGGAATTGGAATCGGCAATCAAAAGCCGCATGATTTCCCGACCACCGACAGAATCGAGAACTATACGGAGCGGGCCGCGCAAGCCAGCATCCAGCAGAGCGCCGAGTATAGACTGGTAATGTATCTTCGATCCGAGAATAGACGCATAGAGACCAGAGCGTCCCAGCACCGAGATTAGCGGGTCTTGCGATCCACAGCCGCAGTCCGCGCCGAGCATCGTTATTCGGTCGCCCAGTCTGTATCTCAGCAGTGGTAATCCATGCTGGGCGAGCGTAGTCAGTATCAGGTCGCCTGTATCGGGCGCGGAGCCGTCGGAGCGCATCTCCAATATATGGCGCGAACGGTATATGTGTACCCCTGCGTGAGCGCGACATTCGACACCCAGCGCAGATGTCTCGCTCGAACCGTAGTAAGAGAATACTTCCGCCCCAAATGCAAATTCGGCTTCGGAGCGCATCTGGTCGCTCATTCCCTCGCCAATGTATATCGCTTTGTTTATGGATTCCTTCAACGATTTTGGAACCCCGTCTATAAAGTGGATGAGCCTCTCGATTATCGACGGTACGCTAATCAAGACGGTAGGTCGGAGGCGTTCCATTAGAGCGATGCACTGGCCGGGGTCTGCGCCCACGCTCAGGCTGTACGCCTCGGACACGCCCAGAATCTCGCACGCACGCGGAAAGGAGACCATAACTGCCGCCGGGTCGGTATCTACACATGCCACCCTATCGCCTGCGCCGATACCGCAGACAGAGAGAAGGGCTGCCAGAAACTCATGATCTGCTCTGTCATCCTCACTCGTTATGAATCTTATCTTCGCGCCGCTCGCTGTGCCGCCTGTTGTGCCAGAAGATGTTTCCGTATCCACAATGGACAGATCCGCCGATACCGCTTCCGCGCTGACCTTTCGCAAGAGTTCATCGTTCATCACGGGGAGGCGTCCGAGCAATCTCATGGGATCTTCGGAGCAGATGTCGGCGCGCTCTATACCAAGTCCTGCAAAGATTTTCAAATAGGATGGAAAATTGTCCATGCAGTGCAACATAGTCCTGCGCAGAGCTGTCCGTTCCATGTCCGAAGGCGAGGCGAGGAGCCTAAGCACAGAGCGTCCGGGAGCAATACTCAGCACCAGTCGCCTGCCTGCATAGTCCTCAGCGGGCGTCGCGCCGAGTCTGGGTCTATCCCTGCGCGCATCGCCGCGACCATTCCGGCTGCCTCCCAGTAATTTTCGGCAACTCTGTACTGCCCTTTCGCCCATGGCAGACGGCTGAGATCGTTACGCATCAAATTCCGATTCTCTCTGACCTCTATAACTGGTATTCCCTGATGTAGAGCGGCCAAAGTAGGCAGACCGATACAGCCGACGGGGATAACCAGACAGGATATATCTTCTGCAGTCATCACATCTGGATGGTCGAACTGCGCGGTCTCGGTTACGATGCGAGGCGCGTTCCGAAGTCCCTTTAGAACGCACTGGAGAAAAGTGAGCGATATGACCTCCGCCGCCATTCTGGAATCTACGACACCAGGGTCCACCCCCGCAATATCGTCCGACTCCATCATAGGCGCGTGCGCTGTCGGCGCTCCGATGACGGTGGACACGGTATGCGTCAGTAACGCCTCGACACCGCCCCAGGGGTTGATTATCTCCCCGCCGCCAGTGAAGTAGTCGAAATGGTAATGTTTCGGCACCTCGACAACGGACGCTATTGCAACGGCGTCGTATTCGTCGCGTCTGCTGTCGAGCATATGCAGCAGGCCATCCACCCCATCCACCGATCCGGAAGCGCGGCCCGTGGGTGTATAGCCGCCGACCAGACGCAGACGAGGCTCTATTCGTACTATGCCTACGCAGTTCAGCCCGTAGGTCGCCCGCGCCGCGTTCACGGCGTTGACCGTATATGCCGCAAACCGAGCGCTGTAAGTGGAATCGAGCGCAACCAGTACTCTGTTAGACCGCGCGTGCCGAAGACCGACAGTACCCATGAGCAGACGAGACAACACGCTTCCTTCGACATACATTCCGTTCGCAGGCAGTTCGTTTATGTCGGATGCGTTGACGACATTCGGATGTGTTACGACCGTATCGGCGACCTGCGCCATAATCATCGCCGCGGGTGTGGAATCTCCGGCATGTCCACCGATGTCCGCGCCTATACCGGTTGGGACTACGAAGGCGATGTTGAATGCAGACTGCAACTCGAACCCTCGACGCCTGAACCCGAACATGGATGGGAAGCGTATTGTATCTTCGCCAGATAAGACGCCGATCTCACATTCGTACTGCCCATCCAACGAGCGTGTTACCGCGAAACGCACCGGGGTATCGGAGTCGTCCAGCGCATTGCGTACAGCCTCTTCCAATGCATCAGGGGTAACCGATGGTGGCCTGACACTGACGGTTCTATCGAGTAGGCGCAACTTAGAACGCTCCATTTCTGCGGCTGAAGTCAGCGTACTGGAACGAGGAGGAAGGAAGAAAACTACCGTCTGCTTTCAGCATGTATGCATCTGGTATCGGGATACCATTGAAGGATGCGGCGCGGGAGTGGGCGTATGAACCCGCGTCCAGAATCACAACGCGCTGTCCACGCTCAACGCGTTCGCCAAAGTCGTATTCTCCAAACATGTCCCCTGCAAGGCACGATCTACCCGCTAGAATCGTCTTTCGCCCAGCCCCTAACTCCGGCCCTACGACGGCGGGGGTAAAGTCATACTCGAACACCTCCGGCATATGGCTCGTAGATGCATCCAAAACCGCGACATCCGCCCCCTGTGTTTCGAATACATCCAAAATCTCTGTGACCAGAAAGCCTGCCTGCTGAACCAGTCCCGTGCCCGGTTCTAGGAAAACTGTCGCTCCGAAACGCTCCGTGATGCGCTCGATCACGGAGCGCAGCGGCTCGGCATCCGAATCTGTATCGAAATAGTAACCTCCGCCGAGATTTATCCACTCGACATCATGCAGAAGGGACGCGGCGGCCATGGCTTTCTCTGCCGTCATTGTGAGCTCAGACATATCGCTAGATTCACAGTTGTTGTGCATATGAATCCCCGCTATGGCGCTTCCGTCCGCATAGCGAGGGAGTAAATCGGCAAGCATGGAGAGAGGCGCTCCGAGCTTGGAGTTGGGCCTAGACGGATCGTATCGGGCATCCGCGGCGAACCTCAGCTCCGGATTCACACGCAGCCCCAGCGATACGCCGTCGGGGCGCAGATCCTCTGCCATGCGCAGCTGGTATAGAGAGTTGAGCGAGACGAAATCGGAGAGCGCCATAGCATCCGCCATGTCCTGGGGCGAAAAGGCGGGTGAATAGCAGTGGAGGGACTGATCGAGGCGAAGAGACTGTCGCGCAAGCCTCGCCTCGAACACGGAGCTTGCCGCGAAACCGTCCACGGACGGGGCGAGTGTCTCCAGCACGGGCGCCAGCGCGCACGCCTTCAGAGTGTACAGCAGCGCGCATCCAACGAACGCCGCCACATCTGAAGACTGCGCCGCCGCCGTCAAGAGGCCGCGTTCGGAATAGACATAGGCCGGTGTCGTCGGCGAGTTCAGCGCGGACAAGGCATCGTCGATCGTCGATTCGTCTATATGATCTATAAGAGAAATAGCCATCATCCGCGATCCATAATCCATCCCCTTCACCTCATCTAATTTACCACAAACAAAATCTCTGCCCATCTGCAAAATGGGGGGGGCAGCTCTATGCTTGGCTGCGTGTCGTCGCACTGCTTGACGCCTGTATCTCGGCGTTCATATCATTGGCTCGCTGGTGACGACTTTCAGTTTTCAGTTGCGGGAGGCGATATTCTTGGATCTCAGGCAGCATATACGGAACATCCCGGACTTTCCGGAGCCGGGCATACTTTTCCGTGACATAACACCGCTGCTTCAGCATCCGGGCGCGTTCGCTCACGCTGTGGACGGCATCGCGAGACGATTTTCGTCCGTCGAGTTCGACGCGATAGTTGGAGTGGAATCACGCGGATTCGTATTCGCCGCGCCACTCGCTTACCAGCTCCAAATACCGCTAATACCCGTTCGCAAAGAGGGCAAGCTGCCTTTCGAGACGAACTCCATAACCTACGCGCTGGAGTATGGATCGGATACGGTAGAAGTGCATGTCGATGCGATCGACAAAGGTCAAAGCATTCTAATAGTAGATGATCTTCTAGCGACAGGCGGTACAGCGCGGGCAACTGCGGCGCTGGTGGAACGATGCGGCGGAAGGGTCGCAGGAGTCGGTGTAGTCATCGAGCTGGAGACCCTCGGCGGACGCCGTGCGCTGGAGGGATACAGGGTCGAATCTTTAGTTGCTTACTGATCACTGATCATTCATCCGAAGACACAAACGCCGCCCGCTGGCTTCGGCCGCAACGATACCACGATCATACTGAGACTATATACATCGAAGCCCGACTCAGAAATCCGCTCCCCAAGCCTTGCCCGATTTGCCCGGCGTCTTCTCGTACTGTGGGGGTTCCACACGATCAGGGCAGTCAGCTAGGGTAATATCGCACACACCGCACTCCATCGCGCTCGGTATTCGGCGCGGAGGATCGGCGTTGGCGACGGTTCGTATCAGTCTATAAAGCCTTTCCCTGAAAACGCTGTCGATTCTGTCGGACGGTATTTCGGTGCGCCGTCCGCCGCTATAGACCACGCATCCGCTGAACTCCCTACCTCTGAACTTCGGGTCCGCAACGAGGGGCAGCGCGTACATGTAGATCATCACCTGCGCAGCATCCGACGCTTTGGGCTGGCCTGTCTTCACATCGTACACGGTGCCGTATCCATCCGCCTCCAGCGTAACCAGATCCGGCTTTCCGCCGATTACGGTGCCAGAACCTCCCTCGAGTCTAAAGTAGTTCTGATTCTCGACCGACACTGACAGATCCTCCGCCTCCAGCTCCGCCCGCGCCTCGTTCAGCATATCTGTGTGATTCATCTGCCAGCCGATCATGTCGAAGTCGCTCGGCATACGGTCGAAGTCGCGGTAGTGCGCCTTGAACCATGATGCCCACTCGCAGAAGTTATCTCCAACAAGCAGCTTGGACAGCCAAGTTACCCATATGTAAGGCCCCGATCTCGCTACGGCCATCCCAATTCTCTCCAAAGACAGGTTCTTTCAGTCATCGATGCCCGGTATTGGGAAACTCGTCACCATGCTGAGGACATCGTCTCGTACCTGATTTTGCGCCGATTCGCTGCCGATGTCGCCCAGCACTCGCAGTATGAAGTTTCCAACGCGGCGGGCGTCATCTTCCATGAAGCCGCGGCTGGTGATGGCCGGCGTGCCGAGTCGTACACCGCTGGCGGTGCGTGGCGGCTGCGGGTCGTATGGAATTGCATTCCGGTTGACGACGATGTTGGCCTTGCCGAGCGCCTCCTCCGCCTGTCGACCGGTAACGCCGATCGGCCTGAGATCGACCAGAACCATATGATTGTCGGTTCCGCCGGCTACTAGCCGCAGGCCGCCCTCGGAGAGGGAATCTGCCAGCGCAACCGCATTCGAGCGAATTTGTCGCTGGTAGCGCGCAAACTCCTCAGTCATCGCCTCGCCGAACGCAACCGCTTTGGCAGCTACGACATGTTCGAGAGGCCCGCCTTGCGCATTAGGGAATACCGCGCGATCTACGCTGCGCGCCATGTCGGCGTCCGAGAGAATCATCCCTCCGCGCGGACCTCGAAGCGTTTTGTGCGTCGTAGTCGTGGTGATATGCGCCTCGCCTATGGGTGTCGGGTGTTCGCCTGCGGCCACCAGACCCGATATATGCGCCATATCCACCATCAGCTTGGCATCTATTTCATCCGCTATCTGACGAAAGCGCGCAAAGTCTATTGTGCGGGTATATGCCGTCGCCCCGGTTACGATCAGCTGTGGACGATGCTGGCGCGCCAATCGTTCCACATCGTCGAAGTCGATAAGCTCAGTCTCAGGATCGACAGAATACGGCACGAAATCGTAAATCTTGGAGGAGAAATTGACCGGGCTTCCATGCGTCAGATGGCCGCCGTGGTCGAGGCTCAGCCCCATTACGGTATCGCCGGGAGAGAGTGTGGCGAAATATGCCGCCATGTTCGCCTGCGAACCGGAGTGCGGCTGTACATTGGCATGCGCCGCGCCGAACAGATCTCTCGCGCGGCGGACTGCCAAGCGTTCGGCGACATCCACGAACTCGCAGCCACCGTAATAGCGTCGTCCGGGATAGCCCTCCGCGTATTTGTTGGTCATGACCGACCCTTGCGCCTCCATCACCGCGCGGCTGGCGTAGTTCTCGGAGGCGATTAGGTTTATGTTTTCTCGCTGTCTGCGAATTTCGCCGCGTATGGCCCCGGCAATCTGAGGGTCCTGCTGTTCCAGCGTAGGCATCGGGCTGTATCTCCGGTTCTCGAAGCGGGCGCTGCGCGGCCAGTCTCAGAAGGCTTGTCGCTCAGACCAACTCCGGCTCTATCACGCCATAGTCGCCATCGTTTCGACGGTAGGCGACATTGTATTCGTCCGTGTCCGTATTGAAGAACAGGAAAAAGCTGTGGCCGAGCATCTCCATTTGGAGAATGGCGTCTTCGATGTTCATGGGTGTCATAGTGAAACGCTTGGTGCGAACGATCTCGCCCATGTCCGAGTCGTCTTCCTGCTCTGTCTCTGGGGGTGCGTCGAGGATAATGTCTGCCTGTACTTCGCGCAAAGCGAGTCTCCGCTTCTTCGCCTGCTCGGTGTGATAGACCCTGCTCTTGAACCGGTCTATCTGTCGATTGACGACATCGGCGACTCCATCGACTGCGGCGAAGAGATTTACGCCGCTATCCTGTCCGGGCAGAGTGTACTTGCCAACAGAGAGGGTCATCTGCGCCTTGACGCGATCGGACGCCGACCGAGACTTCGTTCGAGATACTTCTATCGTGGCATCGCCAATGTTATTTAGGTGTCGCTGAATACGGTCGAATTTCTTGTAGATATAACTCTCGGCATTCTGGTTGAGAGCTATATTTTTGGCCTGAATCTTAATCTCCACAGCGATCACTTCCTCTCGTACTTCGTACTCGATAGGGTCGTATTCGATGGGCGAAACGGATTTCGATTGCGCGGTGAGAGCAAATCTCGGTATATATCTTCTCATTCTATGTTGGAATATGTAGATGGGCAAGCAAAATGCGCGCCAATATATGATATTCGTCAATATACACCCGGTACACAATAGGGGCTGTGTCTATCGACCTTGCGGTTAACACCTCGCCCATACTGATATATCATATAGCTCATCCTAACGGAGACCGAAGCCTTGTCCAAATCCCTCGTAGATAGCGAAATCAGCGACGGCATCGCCGTGTTGACTCTGGACGATCCGAAACGCCGCAACGCGCTATCGTCCACAATGATGGCCGAGATGATGCGATTGCTGGACGATGCGCGCGCCGACCCTGATGCGCGAGTTATCGTGCTAGCGGCTAACGGCCCTGTGTTCAGCTCCGGACATGATCTGCGCGAACTGGCGGGCGGCGATACTGAGGGCAGAACGATCCTCTTCGGCATGTGTACCGAACTCATGGAGAAGATACGCCTGCTCCCCATGCCGGTCATAGCGCAGGTGCAAGGTCTGGCGACTGCCGCCGGATGCCAGTTGGTGGCAACTTGCGATATGGCAGTGGCCGCCGAAGACGCCGCTTTCGCTACGCCGGGCGTGAACATAGGTCTGTTCTGCACCACGCCGGGAGTCGCTCTCGGCAGAGCTGTGGCGACGAAGCTGGCGATGGAGATGCTGCTGACAGGAGAGCCGCTTTCGGCAAGCGACGCGCTCGCCGCCGGACTGGTAAACCGCGTCGTTCCATCGGACGAACTCGAACACGAAACTATGACGCTGGCCCGGAAAGTTGCCGACGCGCCTGCCGAAGTCGTCGCCATCGGTAAATCAGCGTTCTACGAACAGATAGCGCTCGATATGCCGCAGGCTTACACGCTGGCGCAAAGCGTCATGGTCGATAACCTGAGATTTCCCGATGCGAGCGAAGGCATCGCAGCATTCTTGGAAAAGCGCAGCCCTCGCTGGAACACTCGAACCCGATGACGCTCGGATACGCTGACACAGCCGAGAACTTTAGAGGAGACATCCAATGAAAGCGGTCGTAACTAGTCTGTTTGGCGATGGTTTCGAAGACGAACTGATACGCGAGTTCCCAGATGTGGAGTTCGTATTTGCCATCTCAGAGCGTGAGCAGGCGCGTGAGATAAAGGACGCCGATATATTCATGGGCATGCCCACGCGCGAAGTGTTTTTAGCCGCCGATCGTCTGCGTTGGCTGCACTGCCCCGGCACCGGTATCGACAAACTGTCGGCCATACCCGAAATCGCCGCCAGCGATGTAGTACTGACCAACGCGCGCGGGCCGCATGCGGCTCCAATGGCTGATCATGTCATGTCCATGTGCCTCGCCTTCGCTCACCGATCCAACGAGATGATGGCCGATCAGCGCGCGCGACATTGGGACACGCGCAAATACGACAGAACTATCGTCGAGATGGAAGGATCTACCATGGGCATTCTCGCGCTCGGCGACATCGGCTCCGCCGTTGCTCGACGCGCCGCCGGATTCGGCATGATGGTATATGCGGTCGATAAGCGCCCATTCCCGCCTCCTGCGGGCGTAGCTGCGGTTTGGGGACTCGACAGACTGGACGAACTGTTGAGCATATCCGATTGGTTCGTCGTCACCGCGCCCTATACGGACGACTCACGAGGTATGATCGACGCCCGCAGGCTGTCGCTGATGAAGCCGACTGCGCATCTGGTCGTAATATCGCGCGGAGGCATAGTGAATGAGGATGCGCTGTTCGACGCTCTCAGAAACGGGCGCATAGCTGGAGCGGGAATCGACGCTTTCGAAGTCGAGCCCCTTCCTGAAAACAGCCGCTGGTGGGAGCTGGACAACGCTGTCATATCGCCCCACGCATCGGCGCTGACGACCGAAATGTGGGAAGGACGCAGAAAGATATTCCGCGAGAACCTGCGCCGCTTCGTCTCCAACGAGCCGTTCATATATGTTTGCGACAAGACAGCAGGGTTCTGATTCCATATCACCCTGGACAGCCGCGCCGCAGTCTTATTTTCCGCTGAACACCGGCTCCCTGCGTTCCATGAAGGCGCGAACGCCCTCCGCTCTGTCCTCTGTCATGCCGGACGCCTGGCTGGCCTGTCCTTCCAGCCAGAGTTGATCTTCCAGATTTCGTGAGATGGACGAGTATGCCATCTTTTTCGTCAGAGCGTGCGCCACCGATGGTCCGGATGCCAGCTTCTGCGCCAGCTCCATCGCGCACTCCGTAAGCTCGTCATCCGGAACGACACGGCTGACCAGCCCGATGCGCTCAGCCTCCGCGGCGTCTATGATGTCTCCTGTGTACATCAGCTCCATAGCTTTGGACATTCCCACCGCCATTGGAAGCAGCTGCGTACATCCATAGTCTGGGCTCAGCGCGCGTTTGGCGAAGATAGCAGAGAAGCGCGCGCTTTCGGCGGCGATGCGAATATCGCAGGCGAGCGCGAGGCCGAATCCGGCGCCGACAGAGGCGCCGTTTACAGCTGCCACCACCGGCCTAGGGAACTTTTGCAACAGCAGTGACGGATAGCCGAGCGGGAACCCCTTACGGCTAAGCGATTCCGTTCCCGATGTATGCCCCTTGCCTTCGGGCGCGGTCAAGTCTGCGCCGGCGCAAAAGCCTCTTCCTGCGCCTGTCAGAAGAATAGAGCGTACACCGTCTTTCTCACACTCGCGCACTGCGCTCTCGAAATCTTCGATGAGCGCGCGATCTATCGCATTCATCTTGTTGGGACGGTTGAGCGTGATGACGCCCACATCGCCTACTCTATCGATCAGAACAGTCGAACCAGACATTCGGCGGCCTCCCTAAACTGCGGACTCAATTTCGTAGGAATCATATTGCGCAAAGCGAGGACTGTCAAAGTGTCCGTTGCGGTCGCGGACTGAGGAAGATACCATGTCGCCAGACAGCCAGACAGCCAGACAGATCGAGCGGACTGAGCGGGTTGTCAGGAGCGATCGGATGCCGAATTTCATATGCAAGACTTGCGGTGTGCAATTTTCGGAATCGTCCGAGCCGCCTGCGGAATGCCCTATCTGCCTCGATCCTCGTCAATACATCGGCTGGGAAGGTCAGCAGTGGACGACGATGAGCGCTCTGCTGGCCGAAGGTTACCGAAACGATGTTCGTGAGGAGGAGCCGAACCTGTTGGGCATCGGTATCGCGCCTTCGTTTTCTATCGGCCAGCGCGCGCTGCTGGCTCAAACGCCTGCGGGGAATGTACTCTACGACTGCGTAAGCCTGCTGGACGACTCCACGGCCGCGGAGATCGAAAGCAGAGGCGGCATATCGGTCATATGCTTCTCGCATCCGCACTTCTATGACAGCATGTTGGAGTTCAGCCAAGCCTTTGGCAACGCCCCGATAGTCATTCCAGAGGCAGACAGAGAACATGTGATGCGTCCGGATTCGTCCATCGAGTATTGGGACGGGGAACCTCTGGAGCTGTTGGCAGGGGTGACTCTAATACGCTGTGGCGGCCACTTCGACGGCAGCGCCGCGCTGCATTGGCAGGCAGGGGCGGACGGCAAGGGCGCGCTGATGGTCGGAGACACCATCTCCGTCGTTCCCGATAGACGATTCGTGAGCTTTATGACCAGTTACCCGAACCTCATCCCGATGTCTGCGGACAAAGTGCGCGGAATCGTAGCCGCAGTAGAGCCGTTCCAGTTCGACCGCATATACGGCGGATGGTGGGGGCGGAATGTGCTTTCGGGCGCGAAGCAGGCTCTATTTCGCTCCGCAGAGAGGTATATCGAAAATATAACTTGACTTATGGAACCGCGCGACACGAGGGAGAAGAGTCTTTCCAAACGGATTTGGCGCGTTCAGGCGATGTGGCGTTAGAACGGCTTCCAGCGGTTGGTTATGGGCATTCGGCGGTCTCGTCCGAAATTGCGCGGCGTTATTTTTATTCCCGGCGCGGCCTGACGCCGTTTGTACTCGGAGCGATCGACCAAACCCGTGATTCGCGCGACTGTCTCCGCGTCCCAGCCCATTGCCAAAATGCCATCGAAGCTCACATCGTCTTCGACATACGCCTTCAGGATGGGGTCTAGCTCCTCGTATGGCGGAAGGCTGTCGCTGTCCAGCTGGTCTGGGCGCAGCTCCGCGCTCGGCGGCTTGTCTATAACATTCTGAGGAATGACGGGCTTGGCGCCAATCGAATTACGGTACTCGGCGAGCTCGTAGCACATTAGCTTCGGGACATCCTTGATGACTGCGAATCCGCCGGACATGTCGCCGTATATGGTCGCGTAGCCGGTCGCCATCTCGCTCTTGTTACCGGTGGTAAGAGCCATCATGCCGAACTTATTAGACAGCGCCATGAGCAAGTTGCCCCTAATTCGGGACTGTACATTCTCCTCTGCCACGCCCCATTCGGTTTCGGTGAAGCGCGGCGCGAGCGTCTCCAACATCGCATCGAATGTCCTTTCAATAGGGAGTGTCCACAGTTCGATGCCAAGGTTCTGCGCCAGCAGCTCTGTATCGGTTACGCTTCCCTCTGAGGAAAAGCGAGACGGCATGGATACGCCGATGACATTTTCGCTGCCGAGCGCGTCCGCCGCAATGACGGCGACGAGGCTGGAGTCTATACCGCCGGACAGCGCGATCAGCGCCCCCTCGAAGCCGCACTTGCGAACATAATCCCGCGTACCAAGCTCCAGCGCGCGGTACACCTCTGCGGCGCCATCGTAAGGACGCTCTGCTCGGCCATGGACAGGAGGCCTGTCACAGGGCGCGGCATTCCAGTCGGAGACTTGGACCAGAACGGGGCGGCCTACATCTCTATACCAGTTCGGGTCTTCCTTGCGAGGACGCGGCTCTTTCAGCCGAGACCTGAACACCGCCTCGACATCGAGATCGGCTATCAGCAGATCTTCTTCGAATTGGCGCGCGGATGCTATAACATCCCCAGACGGGGCGAAAACCATACTTGCGCCGTCGAATACGAGCTCGTCCTGCCCTCCAACGAGATTGACATATGCCAGAAACACCCCGTTATCCGCCGCTCTGGTCGCCAGCATCTTCTCACGGAAGACGCGCTTGCCCGCCTGAAATGGCGAGCCGTTTATATTTACGATAACCTCCGCGCCTATGGACCGCTGAATGACGGTCGGGCCGATCGGATGCCATATGTCTTCGCAGATGCTGACGCCGATAGAGGTTCCATCTACGATATAGACTGGGCATGTGTCGCCTGCGCGGAAGTAACGGTCTTCATCGAAAACACCGTAGTTGGGCAAGAACAGCTTGCGATAGATACCAGCCAGCTTTCCATCGAACACGACTGCGGCTGCATTGTAAACCTCACCCGCTTCGGTGTCCGCGAATCCGACGACGACGCCAATTCCGCGCGACTTCGCGACGATTTCGTTCAATGCTCTGCGGTTTTCAGCTAGAAACTGCGACTTGAGCAGCAGATCTTCCGGCGGATAGCCCGATATCGACAACTCCGGAAAGGCGACCAGATTCACTCCTGCATCGACGCATTGCTCCATGCGCGAAAGTATCTTCTCGACATTGCCGGGGATATCTCCGACAGTCGTATTTATCTGGGCTAGCGCGATTCGGAACTTGCGCATGACTACTGCTACACGACTTCGCGACGGCTGCTGTACGAGTGCGCGGATGACACGAGCAGGCCGTTTGGATTGCGTTCTGAGAAGAAGGTCGGGTTTGGCGGGTAGCGGTTACAGCGCATAGTGTCGCCGGGCAGCTGCAAAACGGGGGTCATCGAGGCGGAATGTGTCGGGGTTGATTCTTCGCTCCACAGCTAGCCAGTAGGTAAACAGCTGAAGCGGTATCAGATATACGATCGGCTCGAACAGCTCCTCGCAATCGGGGACGAAGATGGCGGTATCGACAACGGATTCTCTACCGGCGTCGCCGGCGCGGAGGATGGCCGCAGTTCGAGCGCCGACATCTTTGACTGTCTTCATTATCTCCAAGTGCCGGTCTGTGCCGTCCTCCACAGGCGGAGCAACGAATGTCACGAGGCAACCTTCGTCTGTGGACACGAACGGGCCATGAAGATATTGCTCGAGCTGAAATCCCTCCGTCGTGCTGTAATTGGCCTCTTTCATCTTGAGAGCGATTTCATATGCGGTGACGGCGTTGGCGCGGGTTCCGGTAAAGTAGAATCGTCCGACATCGTCGGAGTCGGCCGCCCAGCGCCTTACGGACGGCTCGGTGTCCAACGCCGCGGCTGCCAGATCTGGCAGCCGCGCCAGAGCCTGTTGCATGTCTGCTCCTGACATCTCGACAGCGAGCGCGGCGAGCGCGGTCATGGCAGCTGTATGGCTAACGGTGAACGCGGATGACAAGTCGGGATCTGAGGTCTCGACCACGGCGCCGGCTAGATCACGGCGAGCGTCCGAGCCGATGGCCGTTATCAGACAGACTTGCGCGCCGGCCTCGCGCGCCAGCTCCAACGCGCGGGCGGAGTATGTCTTTGTCCCTCGGTGACTCAGTACGATAACCGCATCGTCAGCATCCAGTCTCGGGGGCCGATCGCAGAACTCGAACGAATTCCAAGCGCGACAGTCCACGCGTCCGGCAACCGAAGACAGCATGTATTCCCCTACGAGCGCGGCATGCCACGAAGTGCCTATGCCGACGATATGAACGCGGGCAGCAGTTCGCGCCAAATCCGCCAATCGTCGAATGCGCTCCGGTTCCTCGGCAATAATTCTGGCGATCGCCTCCGGCTGGCTGCGAATTGCGTCGTGCATATGGTAAGGATGTCGTTCGCGTATAGGCGAGAGAGTCATTTGTATATCTATGCTTTCTATATATCGATCATATCCGTTCCGCGCTCACATCGAGAGCCGAACTGTCGAAACGAATGCCTGATGGACACATCATCCAGTTCCACATTCTCTTCGCGCTCGCTATGTTCTGCGTAGGGAACGGGATACTGCTAGGCGCTGTTTCGCTTCACGAACGATGAGATTCGCTCCAGCGCTTTTTCGATATTCTCAGCAGAGTTTGCGAAGGAGAAACGAATGAATCCGCTGCCGTACTCCCCGAACGATTCTCCCGGCAGGCAGGCAACGCCCGCATCCATCAGCAGACGATCCGCGAACTCTTGGCTCGTCATGCCGGTATCCTCGACATTGGGGAATACATAAAATGCCCCTGACGGCACGGGGCATCTTATTCCGTCTATCGCGTTGAGTCCATCTACTATTATATCGCGTCGCCGTCTGAACTCCGCCACCATATCATTGGAGGCGTCCTGTGGGCCGTCGAGAGCCTCCAGCGCGGCCATCTGGGTGAAACTCGCGGTGCAAGATACGCTGTTGGTAACCAGCCGCGATACAGGATCCACGAGTTCGAGCGGCATCACTCCGTATCCGATGCGCCATCCAGTCATAGCATAAGTTTTGGAAAACCCGTCCAAAATTATCGTTCGTTCCCGCATTTGTGGAAAGCTGTACACCGAATGATGTTCGCCCTCGTACTGGAAACGGCTGTATATCTCGTCGGACATTATCGCGATGTCATTGTCTTTGGCTATGTTCGCCAAAACCTCCAAATCATGCTTGGGGATAATGGAGCCACATGGGTTATTGGGGGAGTTTATGATGATCAGTTTCGTGCGACCGGTAATGCTGGAGACGACCTCGTTCACATCGATGTTGAAGTTCTGCGATTCGTGAAGCTGCATAGGCACGGGGATGCCGCCGACGAAGTTAACCATCGACTCGTATATAGGGAAGCCCGGATTGGGATACAGCACTTCGTCTCCGGGATCTATCATTGCCATGATGAGGAAGAACATTATCGGCTTCCCGCCCGGTGTGATGACTACATTGTCGCCTGTTACGGAAACTCCGCGTGTGCGGGAGATCTCCTCTGCGATTCGATCGCGCAGTTCGGGGAAGCCCGGTGACGGGTTGTATTTGGTAAAGCCTGTTTCCATCGCATGACGCCCCGCCGCAACGATGTTGGATGGAGATTCGAAATCCGGCTCGCCGATCTCCAAATGTATGACATCGACACCCTCGTTCTCCAGCCGCCGCGCCTTCGCCAGCACCTCGAACGCAGTCTCCGTCCCAAGTCGCCCCATCCGTTGAGCAAGTCTCATTCCATCATCCTTGTTACGTTACGCTGCGTCTCGATGCTTCATTTATAAATCGTCCCAATCGTCGCCGCTGAGTTGGCGTATTCGCACCAGTATAACCGAGAAAGCAGGGTTTGTGATACAATTCACCCGTGAGTATTATAGACGCGCCCGAATTTCCGCGGTGAAATCTTCCTAAGCTGTATAACCGGATTTGCGATATTCTCGCAGATATAATCGGTTAGCTGACGATATGCAGGTGACGATATGAAAGTGTTTCTGGGTGTCCCGAGGGGCTTTTGCGCAGGTGTCGTTCGCGCAATAGACATTGTGGAGCTTGCGCTGAAGAAGTATCCTCATCCGATATATGTCAAGCATCAGATAGTTCACAACCCGTATGTCGTCAGTTCGCTCGAAAACAAGGGGGCGCGGACGGTGGATGATGTGGACGAGATACCGGAGGGGGCGACGGTCGTATTTTCCGCGCACGGCTCGCCGCCGGAGGATTTTGCAAAGGCGCAGAGACGCGGCTTGCGCGTCATTGACGCCACCTGCCCACTGGTGACCAAAGTCCACAACGAGGCGCAGAAATACGCCCGCGACGGACGCAGGCTGGTTCTCATCGGCCATCGAGGACATCAAGAGGTCGAGGGAACAATGGGGCAGACACCGATGCATCTCATCGATGACCGCGAAGAGTTCGACTCACCCGACTGGCAGAAAAACACGCCTATAACGATTCTAACCCAAACTACGCTCTCCGTGGACGATACTCAGCGCGCTATATCGCAGATCGAAGAGAGCTTTTCAGATGTCGTAGTGCGCAACGATCTTTGCTATGCGACTACGAATCGGCAGGACGCTGTGAAGGTTTTGTCTCGCATCACCGATCTGATACTCGTAATAGGTGGGCAGAACAGCTCCAACTGCAACCGCCTACGCGATGTGGCCGAATCCAGCGGAACACCCGCATACCTCATCAATGGCCCGGATGAGCTGGATACAGACTGGCTCAGAGGTGTAGAGAATGTGGGAATAACATCCGGCGCGTCCACGCCTGAGGATCTGGTAATGTCTGTGGTCAGCGCCCTTGCCCCGGACGAAGTTACCACCATCGAAGGGGCTGACGAAGACATCACATTTGTTCTTCCGCGCGAGTTCAGAGGATGATTCCCCCAGCTCGGATATAGATATAGATGTTAGAAAGCCGCAGTTGAATCCTAGAACGCATGTCGCCGGCTGCGGAGGAGTTATAGTATCGACTAGATGTTCGGGCCGCGCCTTTTTTATCCGGCGACATCCCCACCCTGCCGCATCCTGTGGACTCAACAGAAATAACGAGCTGATGCTGTAATGAGAAGACAGGAGCGTTCATGGAAATCGTAATCGAGAGCCTTCTGGAGGGTGCGCGGCGCGCGCGCGGGACTGTCATAATCGTAGATGTGTTTCGCGCGTTCACCACCGCTGCCGTTGCCTTGTCCAGCGACGCGGAAAAGATAATCCTCGTTCCAGAAGTCTCGGAGGCGCTCGACCTGCGCAACGCTGGTGTCGGACAGCTCTGCATGGGCGAAGTGGGCGGTATGATGCCTGATGGATTCGATTTCGGCAACTCGCCGTCACAGCTGCGCGATGCCGATGTGCGCGGTAAAACTATAATCCAGTCCACGCGCGCCGGCACCGTCGGCATGTCAGCCGCTGCGAGCGCGGAACGGCTCTACGGAGGCTCGTTCGCAGTCGCGTCGGCGACCGTAGAAGCGGTGCGCCGCGCCCGACCCGATACAGTCACCATAGTCGCTATGGGATCCGAAGGCCGTGAACGCGCCGATGAGGACGAGCAGTGCGCGCTGTTCTTGAGAACGCTTTTCTACGGAAGACGCCCAGACCACGATAGCATTCGCAGCCTGGTACTCAGCGGCCAGGAATCGCAGAAATACGGCGACCCGTCCAAGCCGCATTTTCCTACTGCTGACAGAGATATGGCGCTGGATATAGATTCACACCCATTCGCCATCCGTGTCGAGCGTGAATCCGGCCTTTTGACAGCGCGAAAAGAGCTCGTATAAAGGTGTTTTATATACACTTCGTTGCCTAAAAGGCAGTCTTCACATCGGCCCTGCTACTCACATATACAATCTGGAATAGCATTTTCTACTGGTACACAGGAGACTTACATTGAAATACAGACAACTCGGAACTTCGGGACTCCGAGTATCCGAAATCGGACTCGGCGCAAACAACTTCGGCGGGCGCATGGACTATCCGCGAACCGAAGCGGTCGTACACGCCGCGCTGGATGCCGACATAAACCTGATCGACACATCCAACAGCTATGGCGGCGGACATTCAGAAGAATACATTGGGAGAGCGCTCAGAGGACGGCGTGAACGCGCGGTAATCGCAACCAAAGTCTCCAGCCGCGTCGCCGACGGCCCGAACGACTCGGGCAACTCCCGCAAGCATATATTCCAGCAGGTGGATATAAGTCTGCAAAAGCTGGATACAGATTACATAGACTTGTACCAGATTCATTGGTGGGATCCGACCACGCCGATAGATGAGACGCTCAGAGCGCTGGATGATCTAACCCGTTCCGGCAAAGTGCGCTATGCTGGCTGCTCCAACTTTGCGGCGTGGCAGGTTTGCGAATCCGTCTGGACTGCGCGAACGCTTTCCATAAACGGATTTTCCAGCATTCAGCCACGCTATTCGATGCTCCATCGTGTGCCAGAGACGGAGCTGATTCCATTCTGCGATAAGTACGGAATCGGAATACTGCCCTACTATCCACTAGAGAACGGTTTTCTGACGGGAAAATACCGACGCAATGAGCCTGCGCCCGATGGCACTCGACTTGCGGCAAACGACAGGGGCGTGTTCACTGAACGCAACTTCGATATTTTGGAAGGGTTGGAGAGGTTCAGCGCAGAGCGCGGACATACCGTGCTGGAGCTTGCATTCGCATGGCTGCTGTCCGCAAGCCCAATGATAAGCTCCGTCATCGCCGGGGCGACGCGCCCAGAGCAAATAGCAGCAAACGCCGCCGCGTCCGGCTGGGTTTTAGGCGCCGAAGATATGAACGAAATCGACTCTATACTAGAGGGTGACGCATGAAGTTCGGATATGTCATTCCGCAGAACTGGGGACTGCCCGATCCGCAATCGGTAATCGAGCTGGGGGTCGAAGCCGAGCGTCTGGGATACGATTCCGTTTGGGTAAATCATCACATCTTGAATATCGGTTACATCCGTGATCGGCTGGATGACAGACCATATTACGATGCGCTAACCGTTCTAACATGGGTCGCGGCGCGAACAGATCGTGTTCGGCTCGGCACCACAGTGTTGGTGCTGCCGTATCTCAACCCGCTGGTTCTCGCCAAAACCGCCGCCACACTCGATTCTCTGTCCGGCGGGCGCGTTACTCTGGGAGTCGGAGTCGGAATGCTGCGAGAGGAGAACGACGCGCTGAACAGCGACTTCGCCACACGCGGCGCATATACGGACGAATCCATCGAGATAATGCGCGAGCTTTGGACTGCGGACGCTCCGAAGTACAGCGGCAGGTTTTTCGAGTTCGGTGGATTCCGATTCGCGCCGAAGCCGGTTCAGAGCGACGGCATACCCATCCTGATAGGCGGCGCGAGCCGCGCTGCGATGAGGAGAGCGGCTCGGCTGGCTGATGGCTGGCATCCTATGGGAGGTTCCGTAGATCGTATGAAGTCCGAACTGAACAGGCTGAAGGACATGTGGCAAGCGCAAGGACGAAATCCAGATACGGTCCGGCTCGTCCCACGCTATGAGCTAGATGTTCGAGACACATCCCAAGACGATCCAAACATGCCTCTAATCGGAACTGCTGATCAGCTCGTGAGCCACATATCACAGCTGGAAGAGCTTGGTATCTCGGAAATCGTACTCACAGTCAGCAGCGACGACTTGGATCGGATACGGCGCATTCAGCAGTCGTTCGCAGAGCGTGTTATGCCGCGCGTCTCCTAGAATCGCGCGAATCCCTCTCGCATATTTCACATCGTATTCGGATACATGATCATCTATCCGGGCAGCCTTTCCGCGCCCGGAGGCGGCTCTACCTCGAAGGTGTTGAGCGCGCATGCCAACATTCCGTAATAGCCCATCGTCGCTGTAAGTTCGGTTACGCCTTGCGCGCCGAATCGCTGTTCGGCGCGTGCGAAGGTGGCATCCGATACGCGCTTGGCGCGGAACATCTCTCTGCCATATTCGATTATCGAAGCCTCGTCGTCGGTCAGCCCTTCCACCGAAGACCTGTCGGCGACTGCTCGTATCGCCTCTTCGCGCACTCCACATTCACGCGCCAAAACGACATGGGCAGACCATTCATAATCGCAGTCGAACTCGCGGGAAGTGGTGATTATCGCCAGCTCTCTGACATCTGGGGGGAGCGTCGATTCGAACCTTATATATGCCCCTAGGTGCGCGGCGCGGCCGGCGATTTCCGGGCTGTTCAGCAGTACGGAGAAAGGTCCGCTGATCCGCCCCCTGCTGGACGCTATCGAATCGAAGTGATGCGCCGACTCTTCGGCAACATCGCTCCTATGCTGAATCTGCGGTATTCGAGCCAAGATACACCTCCCCAGTGTCGCTGATCGGATACCGATGATAACATAGGCGAACATCCCAACGATCGCAGAGAAGCTCTACGCTCGAATGAATGAACTGCGCAGATTGCAGATTACCGGAGATGACATTATGACCATCGTAGATACTCACTGCCACGCCGGGCTGAACTGGTTCGAGCCTGTGGAGCAGATCGTCGGGCAGATGAATGCCAACGGCGTCGATAAGGCCGCGTTGATTCAGCATCGTGGCACTTATGACAACAGCTATCTGTTCGAGTGCGCTCAGCGGTTTCCCAATCGTTTCGCGGTAGTGGCGATTGTGGATACTTCGTCCGAGGGCGCGGAGAGCGATCTGGAACGCTGGGCGCAGATGGGCGCGTGTGGCGTGCGACTTGCCCCGCTGGAACGCTCCGCAGGCAGCGAGCCGCTGACGATATGGCGAAAGGCGGCCGAGCTGGGTCTGGTCGTCAGTAGCCTTGGCGGCGCAGATCAGTTCGCGTCAGATGAGTTCGAAGTCGCCGTCGCCGCATTTCCGGACATGCCCATCATCATCGAACATCTGGGCGGTGTCGGCGTCGGCGCGCAGGCGCCATATGAGATTTATAGAAAAGTCCTAGAGCTTGCGAAATATCCCAACACATATATGAAAATTCCCGGTCTTGGAGAGATAAGCGAGCGTCCCGCCGTCCTGCGCGCCGAGTTTGGCTTCGACTACACGCCGCCGCTGTACGAGATGGCGCTAGACGCCTTCGGCTCTCACCGTCTGATGTGGGGCAGCGACTTCCCGCCGGTCAGCGGACGAGAGGGATACCGAAACGCCTTGGAAGGTCCCATGACGCATCCCGCACTCTCCGACCAGCAGACACGGGCATGGGTTTTCGGTGAAACCGCGATGACACTGTTTCGGTTCTTGTGACCAGACGCATGATCCATATCATGACCCATATAGGGTGACGCATCCGCAGATTTAGTATCTGCCCTTTGCGTATTCACTCATCTGCCCTGCAGTCTGCCGCGCCTTACGCGAGATACAATTGCGACTGCGAGTACTGTCATGATGGCGATGGCTGCGCAGATTGCCGCCGTAGATGCTATCCCGTGCGCAGCTGTGCGTGTGGAATCCAAGATTAGCTCGATGGCTTTGGCGACGATGACCGACTGGGTCGCTTGAAAGTAGGTAGATTCTGGCATCGCCTGCGGCAGAGTCTCCCATAGTAAGTCGCTCAGCAGATATTCGAACCTGCCGTATATCGAGCCTAACAGCGCGAATATGACAGCCAATGCAAGTCCCAGACAGCCAGCTCCCCATGCTATTCGTGAGAGTATCGTTCTGCCTCCAACCAGTCCGGCCAGCGTCGCCAATAGCACTACAGCTGCGATGAACGCCCATTTAATAACCGACAGCATCTCCACCCATCTCGCAGATGCCGATTCTATGGACAGATCCGTAGCTGCGCACTCGGCGGATTTGCGGGATGCGAGGAAATTGCACGCAGTAAACTCCAGTTCACCTTGGAACGCCTCCCTAGCTCTGTCTATCAGCTGTATCGTCTCTGAGTTCAGATCGTTTTTCATGTCATTGGAGCTATAGACTATACCGGCGCGTACTAATCTCCGCGTCTCCTCGACAGATTCTGGAATGCTGCTGACTGACGCTAGCGCCCATACATCTTCGTCAGCAAATTCAACCTCGTCCGGTATCTGAACGAGAATCGAGGTATCGATCATATCAGCGAGTTCGTTTTCCGTATCATCCAGCCATGTCAACGCTATGTCGTGGTACGATTCCCAATCGTCTGGGAAGCAATCGGGAACTCCAGAGTTTACGGAGTGGTCATCCCATGCGCTATTGCCATCCGTACAGGATGGCAGTCCATCCACGATCTCTTTCAACCTCGAACGCGCTACTTCTATTAGGGTGGCGCGCGCGCGATCTTTCATGCCACTTAGATCGATGACGACGCGCGCATCGCTTGCGTCGAAGACATATGCGACGATCTCTCTCAGCATATCCTGATATGCAGATTCCAACTGCGATGGGTGAATCGAGTTCCCGAATATGGCAACTAACTCCCCCATCTGGATTTCGAGACCGGGTGTTAGCTCCATACTCCGATTCCGACCAATCGCGCCACGCACAATCACATCTACTATATTTTCGGAGGTGAGAGTGTACCAGCCATTCTCTTCGGCCAGCTTCTGGACTTGACGGAGCGCTTCGTCTTCTCTATCGGAGAGATTTATCCGCACTTCGAATGAATCTGTCTGCCCTGTTAGGTAAAGCTCAGCCGTTTCGTACACTAACGGGATGTTTCTGTTTGCCCACTCTTTATCGAATATCACATTCATGGACTCCAGCAGCTGGACTCGTTCTAGGCCTGCCCCAGCATCTGTAAGTTCCTCGTACACCATGTCCGATAACTCTGCCAGTATCGGCTTTACGATCGAGGAGTGGGTGTCGGCAGATTCGAGAAGAACGCCTGCTTCTGTCGTTATCTCAGGCAGCCTGTCGCTGACATCTACTCTGATGGTGAAAGCGTTTCGATCGCCTGTAATGTACATGAAGATCGATTCTAAGTTCGCTTCTACCATCGCTTGCAGCCGCTCAGGCGGCAGAGCGCGGTTCAGTGAATCGACTATCTGCTGTGTGGTCAGCCCGGACATCTCCAACGGATTGCCCGATATACTTCTGGAGAACTCCAATGATGGAATCTCGCGAGTATCTTCGAGAGCGGTGGTCGCAAGCTCCCCCAGTACGAAGCGGTACACATCCGCGCTCAGGAGACGCTCCTCAAGGAGGTCGGAGCTGCTTACGACCTCCTCCGCTTTCATCGCAACCAGCGTGATCGTCATAAATGCAGTAAGTGGGATGAGCAGAATGATAATGAGCAGATACCGGAGATAAACCATCGGTGTATCCGCCTCATCATCACATCTATCGGATAGCGCGTCCTGGAAGCTCTCCCGTGTGTTCTCCCCTGTCTATGACGACGGTGCCGTTGACGATCACATATTCGATTCCGATTGGGAACTGCTTCGGATTCGTCCTGGTCGCGGGCGCGCTGACGGAGTTGGGGTCGAAAACCGTAATGTCCGCTGTCATGCCGTCTCTCAACACGCCTCGATCGCGCAAGCCGAGTCTCTGAGCGGGGAACGAGGTCATCTTGCGGATCGCGTCAGGCAGCGAGAGCTGCCTCTCTTGCCGCACATATTCTGCCAGAATTACAGGAAAGCAGCCGTATGTCCTAGGGCTGGGAAAATCGCCCAGCAGAACCGCATCGCTGCCGACCATCGACAGAGGATGCGCAACGAAAGTCGGCAGAGTCTTGGCATTCAGACCCTCAGCGACATAGCAGGTTTGGAGATTCTCTTCGATTAGCAGATCGCACAGCGCATCCACAGGATGCTGTCGGCGCATCTCTGCTATCTCTGCTATGGAGCGTCCTTCATACACATGGTTCTGCGGATGCTGAAAATATGTCAGCCACATATCGTGCCAAGTGGGGGCCCTTGGGATCACCTCACCGCGCAGACGCTCACGCGCGTCTTCGTCTGCAAGCGCATCCTTGAGCCGTTCGGGGCCGCCTTCGTGTACCCAGTCTGGAAACACTATCAGGATGCGCGTGCTGCCCAAACTGTACGGATAGCTGTCGAAAGTCACATCGCGGCCCGCCTCGACGGCGTCCTCGACCAGTCCGAGCAGCTCCGGCGCGCCACCCGGAGCGGGGGCCTTCTGATAAAAGTGCGTGATATGCACAGGAATGCCGCTGCGTTCACCTATCTCCAAAGCCTCCCTGAACGGATCTAGGAACATGTCTCCGGATTTGTATCGGACATGCGTGTGATATATGCCGCCTAACTCCGCCACCTGCTCGGATAACGCAACCAGCTCGTCGGTGCTGGCATATCCTCCGGGTGGATAGTCCAGACCCGTGGACATCCCCAGCGCTCCCTCCTGCATCGCCTCTCGAATCATAGCCTTCATGTTGGCGATGTCGCGCTCCGTCGCCGGGGTGGACTCCCAGCCGATAGCGTCGATACGCACGGGCGAGTTGCCGAGTATGTACGCTATGTTGACTGCCGATTTACGGTCGAACATGTTCAGATACTGCTCGACAGTGGACCATGATCCCGGCAATGGCGGGTTGCCGTCCAACCCGGAGTTCATCTCCACGAATCTTCTGAACTCCGACTGGGAGCGAAACGGCGCATACGAATTGCCGTCCACGCCAATTAGCTCGGTAGTTATACCCTGTCGGACTTTGGGTTCGTGCATGGGATTCGACAGCAGCACTAGCCCCGAATGGGCGTGCATGTCGATGAAGCCGGGGCATATGACCATTCCGCCCGCGTCTATTCGGCGCGCGGATTCGATGTCATCCACAGCTCCACGAAGTATTCGTACACTGTTTCCGGCGACTCCTACCGAACCATAGAATCCGGGGTTGCCGGTCCCATCAATGATCGTGCCATTTTCTATCAGCAAGTCGAGCATATCGTTCACCTCGAGGCGAATATCATGAGCGATTATATACCATATTCATCGTCCCTTCTGTCTCTGTCTCTATCTCTGTAGTTTACAGAATATCATGTGAAGTATCGCGGCTGTATCGGGCATGGTTTGGACGCGCGGTGTCATCGAGCCTGCCCATGCTCGCTAGATGATTCGAGCGGACGGTTGCTATAATCTAGGCGCGTTTTCCCCAATATGAGGAAATCTTGCAAACCTTTTTCCATCCCAAAGCGTTTTATTTCACTGAACGCGCTTTCGCAGTAACGAGGTCACCGAAATGTTGGACATCATCAGCCAGACGGCGCATATGCAATCCCGAATACGAGATCTCAAGGTGCGTCTTTGACCTCGACAGAAAAAATGGACAGGTCGCCGAGCTCGAAAAGCAGGCGGCTGATCCTACTATCTGGGAGGATAACCAGACGGCGCGAAGCGTGATGCGCCAGATGGCCGCTCTGAAAGAGGAGATCGATTCTTGGACTGAGATAGACGCTAGGTCGAGCGATCTGTACGAGCTGGCGCAACTGGCGCAGCACGAAAACGACAACTCGCTGACAGAATCCATAGCGGACGAGTTTGCGGAGCTGCTTTCCATACTGGACAGCCTCGAGTTCCGTCTAATGCTGTCGGGTGAGTACGATGACCATAGCGCGATTCTAGCGCTGCATGCAGGCGCAGGAGGCCTCGACTCTCAACACTGGGTGCAGATGCTCATGCGAATGTATCTCAGATGGGCGGAGCGCAGAGGTTTCGATACCGAGATACTGGACATCTCATCCGGCGAAGACGCGGGCATAAAGAGCGTGGTGGTGCAGGTTACGGGCGAATATGCATACGGTTATATGAAGGCCGAGAAGGGCGTTCACCGCTTGGTGAGAATCTCTCCATTCGATGGCAACCATGCCAGGCATACATCGTTCGCCCTTGCTGAGGTGATGCCGGAGGTGGAAGAAGGATCCGAGGTTCAGATCATTCCTACTGATATACGAATCGACACTTTCAGGGCGGGTGGTCACGGCGGGCAGAATGTCCAGAAGAATTCGACAGCTGTGAGGATAACGCACATCCCCACAGGAATCAGGGTCAACTGCCAAAACGAACGCTCACAGCATCAGAACAAAGAGATTGCCATGCGAATTCTCATGGCGCGGCTTGCGGAAGTGGAGATGCGACGCAGGGCGGATAATATGGCGCAGATCAAAGGTGAACATATCTCCCCAGAATGGGGCAACCAGATTAGGAGCTATGTCCTGCACCCCTATCAGATGGTCAAGGATCACCGTACCGAGTTCTCAGTGTCGGATACCGAATCGGTGCTGGATGGAGATATCGATGATTTCATCGTCACCTTTCTCAAGTCCAGAGTAGGAAGAGCGGATGCGGATTGAGTGTTGTCGGCTTCGATATTCGCTCTCTCCAAAGGCTCAGACCTATTCAGCCAGCCGACGAGTATGAGGCTGGAATTCGGGGGTGAGGTGGAACACTCAGAAACAGGATGACAACGAAAACAGCGCACAACCAAGACGCGAGGGAAAAGTGAAAAGTAAGATGGTACGATTGGCACTGATTCTGACGATAATGGCAGTATTTGCCGCAGTGGCCTGCAGCGATTCGGAGTCGGAGCCTGCTCCAACGGCAGTTCCAACACAACCACCGCCTGCTGCTGCTACCGTTCAGCCTACGCCTGCTTTGGCGGCAGCTCCGACAGCCGTGCCTGTTCCCACGGTTATGCCTGTTTCCACCGCTGTACCGTCTGAGGCGCAATCGGAGACGGCGCCAGCGCTGCGTTCGGGAGGAGTCTTCCGCAGGCTAGGGTCTGATCCGCCCACTCTCGATCCGCACCTTGCCTCGGACACATCGTCATCCGTTCTGATTGTGGAGATATTCAGCGGTCTCGTCGCGCTGGACACGAACATTCAGCTGGTTCCGGACATAGCCGAGAGTTGGGATGTGGACGATACTGGCACCGTATATACCTTCCAGATACGCGACAATGCCAAGTTTCACGATGGTTCGCCAGTTACTGCCTCCGACTTCAAGTGGTCTATGGAACGCGCCGTGAACCCTGAGACTGCGTCGCCTGTAGCCGATACATACCTCAACGACATCGTTGGCGTCGATGCCGTCCTAGATGGTACGGCCTCGGAGATCAGCGGCATCAAAGTTATCGATGACAAGACACTTCAGATAACGATAGACGCGCCAAAAGTGTATTTCCTAGCGAAGTTGACCTATCCGACTGCATATGTGCTGGATCGAGAGAATGTGGAGGCGGGCGGCAGAAAATGGACGGACACCCCTAACGGCACCGGCCCATTCTCGCTGAAGGAATATCGCATCGGCGAGCGCATCATTTTAGAGCGGAACGGGAACTTTTACAGAGAACCTGCGCAGTTGGATTCCATCGCCTTGAATCTTGCTGGCGGCCAGTCGATGGCAATGTACGAAAACGACGAGATAGACATTACAGGAGTTAGCCTGTTCGATATGCCTCGCGTTCTCGACCCTAACGAAGAGCTGAATAAAGAGTTAGTCGTCGCGCCGCCGGACTTCAGCATCTCCTATGTGGGCTTCAACACCAGCGTTGCTCCATTCGATGATTCCAAGTTCAGGCAGGCTCTCAATCACGCAGTCGATAAAGAGCTCATAGCCACAGAGATTCTTTCGGATCTGGTGGAGCCTGCATATGGCATCCTGCCGCCGGGCTTCCCGGGTTACAACTCCGATCTGACGGGGCTGAAGTATGATCCTGAGTTGGCGAAGCAGCTTCTGGAAGAATCTGACTACGCAGACCCAGCGACGCGCCCGCGCATCACAATTACCGTTCCCGGCACTGGTGGCACTATCGGACTCGATCTCGAAGTCATAATCGAGATGTGGCGCCAAACTCTAGGCGTCGAGGTCGAAATCCAGCAGGTGGAGTGGGCGACATATCTGCAAGACCTCAATCAGCAGCGTTTTCAGGCTTTCGCTGGGCTAGGCTGGCAGGCGGACTATCCTGACCCGCAAGACTTCCTCGATATTCTGTTCCACACCGACAGTTCGCTGAACCATGGCGCTTACTCGAACTCTGAAGTCGATGCCAAATTGGAAGAGGCGCGCACGGAGGCTGATGTCAACCGCCGCGTGGGGCTATATCACGAAGCAGAAGATCTCATCGTAAAGGATGCGGCATGGCTGCCGCTGTGGTTTACTGGAGAGCGCTATGTTCTCGTCAAGGATTATGTACGAGACTACCGCATTACGCCGATGATAGTTCCGAAGCTAAAGGCAGTTAATCTGGTGGACGACTAGGCAGCCAATCCCCGCTCGATAAACCGAGCTGATGTGAGGGAGGGCGATGCGACATTACCTGCATCGCCCTCCTCTGCGATTGTCGCTTGCTGGATGTTTTCTCCCGCTATATTCCGAGCGATTTGCCTATCGACCCTACACTACCCACACGGAGTTTGCATGCATGGGTTGATTTATCTAACTATGCAGACTACGCTTGCGCTGGGAAGAGACACGCTTTAGAAACACACTTTCAGACTGGAACCTATGTGGCTGTACATAGTTAGAAGACTGCTCTGGCTGCCCGTTCTGCTGTTTGCGGCTTCGCTCGTTACTTTCTCTTTGGGAAGGTTCGGGCCGGGCGATCCAGTGCAGGTGATGTTAGGCAACCGTTACGATCCTAACTCTGAGGTTACCAAGAATCTTCGCGCGCAGTTGAGGCTGGACAGGCCATTCGCTGTTCAGTACTTAGATTACATCTGGCGCGCGGCGCGCGGCGATTTTGGCGAAAGTTACAGATTCCGCGGGCGTCTGGTGCGTGAGCTTCTCGCATCCAAGATATGGGTTTCGTTTCAGGTCAACTTGGCTGCGCTGGCGGTTAGCTTGGGCATCGGTCTGCCGCTGGGTTTCTTCATTGCGCACAAACAGGGCAGCTGGCAGGATCCGGCTACTGTCGCCACCGCGCTCATGCTGATGTCCATTCCAATAATGATCAGCATACCAGCCTTCTTGTGGGCAACATGCTTGAAGACAGATCTGCTGCCCTGCTCCGGTTGGGGTGGATTCTGGGATGTTCGCATAATAACACCGGCTGTCACGATGGGGATTCCGGGCGTCGCTGGCCTATTGCGCCTAATGCGCGCCAGCACGCTCGATGTGATGGGGCAGGATTTCATCCGCACCGCACATGCAAAGGGTCTGTCATCGCTGGCCGTCGATTACAGACATATATTCCAAAACGCTATCATCCCCATAATAACGGTGCTCTCCTTCACACTTGCGGGAATGCTCAGCACCGGTTTTATAACCGAGCGAATACTCGGCATACCCGGTATGGGCAGTTTGGCAATCGACTCTATATTCAACCGCGATTATCCAGTGATAATGGCGATAACACTCATCGGCTCGACGGCGTTCGTACTAGCTAATCTGCTGGCGGACATCGCCTATTCGATTGCCGATCCCAGAATCAGATACCAATGAGCGGCGAACCGGCGCGGGCCGCGATTCCCGATCTGGAGAGAGCGGCTCAGGATCAGGGCGGGCGTGGGCATCTGTCGCGCGCGTGGAGTCGTCTGAAGCGCAAGAAGCTCGCGGTAATCAGTATCTGTCTGCTCGTCTTTCTATACTCAGCAGGAATCTTTGCTCCCTTAATCGCGCCATATGAATATACTGCGCAGGACTATACGGCCTTGCGTGAGCCGCCCAGTTGGGAACATCCGGCAGGAACCGATCTAAAAGGGCGCGACATGCTCACCCGCGTCATGTGGGGCGTCCAAAACACGGTCATAATAACCGTGGTCTCGATGGCGACAGGAGGGTTGCTCATCGGGATATCTCTCGGTTTGATCTCCGGATACTTCGGCAGAAAAATAGACGCGCTGATAATGCGCATCGGCGAGGTGTTCGCCGCCTTCCCCGACATACTGCTGGTAATCATCCTCGCCGCCACACTCGGCCCGCGCGTCCGCGAGTCCATCAGATGGCTGGAGGACAACACTTTTCTGGATGGTCTGGTTCGTACTGGCGTAGGCGATTATCTGGTAATAGCGCTCGCGCTAGTATCGTTCAGCTGGTTCGGTATGGCGCGTCTGGTTCGCGGGCAGGTGCTGTATCTGAAGCAGACACAGTTCGTAGATGCCGCGCAGTCCATCGGCTCGAGCACCACTCGTATTCTGTTTCGGCATCTCCTGCCGAACGCAATAAGCCCCGTCGTGGTGTCCGTGTCCATGGGAATGGGATCTATGGTCGGCGCAGAGATAATTCTCAGCTGGCTGGGTCTTGGCATACAGCCGCCGAGACCCAGCCTAGGAGTCATGCTGCTGGAGGCGGGCAGCCTTAGCGCGCTGCGCGAAGTTCCTTGGATGCTGTTTGCCCCTGGTATAGTTGCATGGGCGCTGGTACTGTCTTGGAATCTGCTCGGCGACGCGCTGAACGATGTGCTGAATCCGAGAACGAGATAGCGGCTTATGCCCAGGAGGCTGGCGCTAGGGCTAGGGCGCAACTGTCGGATTGTACTCATACGAACTCTGTAATTTCGCAGTCTTTTCAGGAGATATATATGAGCTTCAACTTGCTGATCATGAGGACGGGTGGACAGGCCGATGCAGAGTACATGGACCGCTGGCCTGGCCTACTGAGGGAAGCCGTACCGGGCATCGAGGTCAACATCGCTCGTTCAGCAGGTGAGGCCATGGAGATGATTGGAGAGGCGGACGCGGCGTTCGGCAATGTGGTTCCGGATGTGTTCGCGCGTCGCGGCAATCTACGCTGGATAGCCTGTCCGCAAGCGGGGCCAGCCGCCGGCTACTATCACCATGAGCTCATAGACAGCGATGTCATCGTCACCAACACGCGCGACATATACAACGATCATATATCCAATCACATCATGGCATATGTACTCTCATTTGCGCGCGGGATTCACGCCTATGTTCGTAATCAGGTAGCGGCTGAATGGTCTCCAGGTTATGAAATAGTCAACCTGCCGGATTCCACCGCTGTAATAGTGGGAGTCGGCGGTATAGGTGGCGAAGCGGCGAGACTGTGCGCAGAGTTCGGCATGAATGTGATCGGTGTAGATCCCAGGGTGCGGTCTCCGTCCAAGGGTATCAGCGAGCTGGTCGCGCCGGACGAATTAGACGGCGTTCTACCTCGCGCAGATTTCGTCATTGTGACAGTTCCTGAGACGCCCGAAACGCGCGGACTGTTCGAGCGCGAGCGTTTTCGGCTGATGAAACCGAGCTCGTACTTCATCAACATAGGCAGAGGGGCGACAGTTTCGTTGGATGATCTGGTCAGCGCGTTGGAGACGGGAGAGATAAGAGGGGCTGCGCTAGATGTCTTCGAGATCGAACCCTTGCCACCCAATCATCCACTTTGGAAGATGCCCAATGTGATAATCACCCCCCACTGCGCCGGCGCAGGCCCTTATCTCGATGATCGACGCACCGAGCTGTTTATCGAGAATTGCGTTCGGTTCGGCAAGGGAATGCAGCTCCAAAATGTAGTGGATAAGGCGAGCTGGTTCTAAACGATGAAGCTATATCTGATAGACGGTACCTACGAGCTGTTTCGAGCGCACTACGGAGCTCCTCCACGCGCAGCGCCGGACGGCAAGCCGATCGGCGCGTCTGTCGGTCTGCTACAGTCTCTGCTGATGCTGCTCAGAGAACAGGAGCCGGATTACATTGCATGCGCCTTCGATCATCCTATCGAGTCATTCCGAAACGAGCTGTTCACTGGCTACAAGACAGGCGATGGAGTCCCCGACGAGCTGCTAGAACAGTTCGACTTGGCGGAATCTGTGACGAGATCGCTCGGAATCGTTACTTGGCCTATGGCCGAGTTCGAGGCGGACGACGCCATTGCGACTGCGGTTTCGGCGTGGAAGGACTACCCCGCGTTGGAGTGTATAGTCATATGTTCTGTGGATAAGGATCTGATGAACTTGGTGGATGATTCGCGCGTGGTCGTCTGGGACAGGAGACGCAACATTACATATACCGAAAAGGAAGTCCTACAGCGTTTCGGTGTATCGCCATCGTCAATTCCGGACTATCTGGCACTTGTCGGAGATAGTGCCGACGGCATACCGGGTATTAAACGCTGGGGCGCAAAGAGCACCGCAACGGCGCTGGCCGAGTACGGACACATCGAGAATATCCCTGATGCTTATGAAGACTGGACGGTGAAAATACGCGGGGCGCGGTCGCTGGCCGCTGAGATTTCGTCCAATCGTGAAGCGGCGAGCCTTTATCGGACACTAGCCACACTCAGAACCGATGTGCCTCTGAGCGAAACGCTCGATGATCTGCGTTGGAGTGGTGTAACTCGTAAAGAATATCTCTCGCTATGTGAATCGCTAGGGCTAGAGCGTCTACGCGATGCGCCGACAGTGTGGCAATGATTCTGCGATAGAAGTGTGTTGTAGTATAGGTGGGATGGTATCCCAACTGCTGCGGATTCTCGAACCTCTTGTTACAACAGTTACAGCGTCTTTTTATAGAACTGCACAACTGCATGAGAATCGGACTGGAACCGAATGGAGACCAAGTATCTTGGCTGCAATCTGGTACCCCCGGCGGGACTCGAACCCACGCGCCCGGCTCCGGAGGCCGGCGCTCTATCCACTGAGCTACGGGGGCGCCAATGGCCCGTAAAATATAGCAACCCGATGCCCCATGCACAAGGTAGAGAAGGTAGAGGGTGTTGACCCCAAATTACTTACTCATTACTTATCGAATCTCTCCACACCGAATCCGCTTATGGGAACGGTCGTGCTTCCTCTCGTTATCAGGTCGGCAATCGCCTTACCCATACCCGGGCTGATGAGGATTCCCTTCTTGCCGGCTCCAGTGGCGAGCCATGCGTTTTTCCAGTCTGGCGCTTGTCCGACTATCGGCATCCAGTCAGGAGACAGCGGCCTGAGGCAGGCGGTGTGCAGCAGTAGTTCTGCATCTTTCATTGCTGGCATTAACCGAAACGCGCCATTCATCAGCGTCTGTCGCGCTCTCTCAGAAGTATTGTCATCGAAGCCTGCTCTCTCTTCCGTTGCCCCGATCCATATTTGATTCGTTTTACGGTGGTTCAGCGATATTCCCGCGCCCTGAAAATCGCGTGATAAGCTGCCATTGGGCAGTTTCATCCTCAGAATCTCTCCTTTGTAAGGCTCTATCGGCAGGGGTATGTTGAGCCACTGTTGCACTATTCCCGACCACGGGCCAGTTGCAAACACGACTGAACTACAGAGGATATTGCCTGCGTCCGTAAGAACTTCCGTAACTTCATCGCCATCGGAGTTTATGCCCGTAACCTCCGCTTGCACTATTTGCGCGCCAAGCCGAACGGCAGACCCGGCAAGTGCGGCGGTATATCTTTCGCTATCCAGCGCAGCGTTGCCGCGTGTGTCGAGCCCGCAGATGGCGTCGTGCGATATTCTCGGCTCCAGTCGTCTTAGATCTTTCTCGTTCAGCCATTCCGCGCCGAAGTCCGCGCCTGCCGACTCGAACAGCAACCGAGTATTTTCCATGTCTTCTATGTCGGATTCGGAGAATGCTACGCGCACTGAAGATATGATCTTCGCGCCGAAGTCGATGCCGGACAGTTCGGTAAGTTCAGGCCATATTTGGGTGTGCATCCGGAACGATTCGGCTGCCATTGGCCCGAGCGGACCGGGAATACCAGCGCCCTCCAAAGGGTTCAGCCCACCCGCAGAGTAGCCGGATGCGCCAGATGCGACGCCTCGACGCTCGATGATAACGCTTCGAACGCCGGATTTTGCTAGATAGTAAGCCACTGCGCATCCCGCTACGCCCGCGCCGACTATTACAACATCGGTCGAATGAATCATCGAGATACTCCTTCGCCAAACAAAACTGAACATCCGAGGGTTGTATCCTGCCGTGTAAATATTCTCATCGTATCGGATTTACAAAGGGTATGCTTTTGCGCTAATGGCTTTCGGAGTCCGCTGTTCTGTGAGGTTTGCGCGCGATGAAGATGAGGACTGCGGCGGCGCCATATGCGCCTAGCGCATAGAACCAGAGCATCGAGTAACTGCCGGTTACCTCGTATAGCAGTGCGCCGAAGGTAGGGCCGAGTCCTAGGAATACCATCTGAAAAGGGCCTGTGAGTCCGGTTATAGCGCCGTAGGAGCCGCGTCCATAGTATTGGGCGAGCATCATGCTGCCGAGCACATTCAATCCTCCGGATGCGGTTCCCCATGCGATGGCTGCGAAGAATCCTGACTGTCCACCGCCGGTGATGATGAAGAACACCGTTGTGAACATCGCCAATAGTGTGGCAAAAGTAGCCAGCAATCGAGGCTGGTACATATCCGCCAGTATGCCCCAGCCCGGATTCACCAGCGCGCCTAGCAGAGAGCTCAAGCTGAGCGCGGCAACTGCGAGTGGTTGGGGAACTTCGCTATCCACTAAAAATGGGACGACTTGGAATCCGACAGTGCCTGATGTGAGTATAGTCAGCATTTCGGCGGCCACAATCAGCCAGAAGGCCGAAGTTCTGATTGCCTCACCTGCTGTCCAGCTGCTCTCCTCGCTCGAAGCGGGGCGCGAGCGAGCGGCGCGATCAGAGGGTGCCGTATTAGCGAAACCGCTCTTCGGTGGCGGCGAGTCCCCATCCGGATTCAAGCCTATGTCTTCCGGCCTGCGCCGCATGATTATGAACAGCGGTAGCGCCAACAGCAGAGCGAATACTCCTAACATCCGATAGGCAACTCGCCAGCTCGTCCAAGCTGCGATCAGCGAGATGATCTGTATGTTTATCGCGCCGCTGATAGGTCTGAATGTGGAGACGAGGCCGATTGCGAGATTGCGCTTTCGGTTGAAGAAGTTTACTGCGACAGTTCTAGGCACGACTCCGACTAGGTTCGGATTGGCGATTGCGCGCGCCACAATGTAAGCGGCGTAGAAATGCCAGATTCGTCCTATGCCGGCAAGCGCGAAGAAACAGATGCCGGATATTATGGCCGCTGGCGGCATCAGGCGGCGTGGGCCGTGCTTGTCTGCCAGTCTGCCGATGAATGGCGTGAGCAGGCCCGAAGTCCAAGTCCCTGCTGTGACCGCGTAGGCAATTGTGCGACGATCCCAGCCCATATCTTCGAATATCAGGTTCTGAATCCCGCCGATGACCACCTGCGCGACACCAGTCGCCGCATAGGTTCCGAGCGCGACCATTGCCAACACCGCCCATCCGTAAAAGAATGGTGTGCGAGGTCTCCAGCGGGCAATAGCGGCAATGCGCTTCGATAGGATCACGCGGCCAGCGTCTCAGAACACGCGCAACTGATGGTAATTGGATTAGGGCATGCTGGATGAAAGACGACCCATATCATCATCCTAGAGCTTTGCGAAGCGCATCTGCGAACTCTATACGCTGCCACGCCCTCACCTCTGGTGAATGTATCTCTGCAGGCAGAGTATCGGGATCGCGCGCGATCCGCTGGAGGCTTTTCATGGGCCAGAGTAGAGAGGGTTCCAGCGACATACGGTCGCCCTGTACCTTACGCCATGACTTTAGCTTAGCGAGTCTGCGTCCGACGATCGTGGCGTCGTCGCGAGACAGACGGCTATTTGCTCGCTGCTGCGGAGGACGAGGAGGCTCTGTCGATTCGCCCCGCGCAACCGCTTCGCGTAGGTCCTCAGCAAGCCTGCCACGAGCAAATTGCCCCAGACCACGAACCTTGCTCAGAGAGATCTCTGGCTTTGCAGCAATCCTCACCAGCGCAGCATCGGGGATCACACGGAAATGCGGCTTTCCCAGCCGAATCGCATGGTCTTCACGGTAATCGACCAACGCAGCGAGTATAGCAAGCCCGCGTCTGTCGAGATCGCGCCAGCCTTTGACTCTGAACACTGCCATGTCAGGATCTATCGGGGTGTGACGAAGTCGAGCGAGTCTGTCACATTCCTCTATTACCCACTGCTCGCGGCCAAGCTCGCGCAGCCTCTCTCCAAGCGTTTCGCGGAGTTCGAGCAGATATTTGACATCTTGGGCAGCATAGTCCAGCCATTCACGGCCCAGCGGTCGCCGTGTCCAGTCGGAGCGCTGTATGCTCTTCTGCTTCGATACGCTGACGCCAAGAACAGACTCCAACACGGCCGCCAGCCCTAGTCTGCGGGTGCCGATAAAGGCGGCGGCGATACTGGTATCGAACGGCCTGCCTATTTTCCACTTCCAATCCCTGTCTATGCTGACGACATCGTGACTGCCGGCGTGGAGAATAGTTTCAGTGGATGGATCGTCGAGTATCTTTCCAAATGCCGATACTTCCGGGACAGCCATCGGGTCGATTATAAACACGCTGTCCAGAGTGGACACCTGAAGCAGGCAGACTCGTTCGGGATAGCGAAAGAATCCGTTGGATTCTAAGTCGAAGCCGATTTGAGAATGCTTGGATATAGACTCCAATGCCTCATAGAAGGTGCCTTCGTCGGCCACTATCTGGTATTGGGCTTTAGCCAATGTCTGACGACGCGCTGGTTTCATCCGCTCGGACGTATATTTGTAGTTTAGTCAATATACTCTACCCTATCTTGCCAGCCTTCTCAGCTGATCTACAATATCCATGCCAACTCGTTCACTCCATGCGGCCAGCAGCTTGTCCGTTATAGGTCCGGGCGCTCGATTACCGATATATCTGTTGTCGATTCGGCCTACCGGCAGAATGCAGAAAGGCGTGCTGGCGAAGAATGCCTCATCAGCTGTATATAGATCATAAGGCTGGAGATCATCTTCGATTGCAGGAATATCCAGTGTGTGGGCCAATTCTATAACAGTCGTCCTAGATACGCCCTGAAGCGTACTGGTGTCGCGTGGCGTCCGTAGCATGCCGTTAGTCACGACGAAGAAGTTGGCGCCGGTTCCTTCGCTGATCGTACCGTCGGAGTCCAACATGATAGGCATGGCGTCAGGATCGACATCTGCAGCCTCCAGCTCGGCCAGGACGAAGTTCAACCTGCTGTAATGTTTCACTTTTGGGTCGAGACTATCGGATGAATATGCGCGCGTCTTAGGTATTACAGCGTGCGCTCCTCCATCGTATGCGCGCGCCCAGCGGGATGCGCCAAGAGGGTCTATCCAGATCGAAATATTTGGCTGAAAGTCCGCATCTCCTCGCCTGCCATATCCTCCGGTAACTATCTGCGTAATCATGTAATCGTCGTTAGTTCGACTGCGAAGCTGTTCGTTGCGCGCTACGACATCTAAAGTCAGACGCTCCATATCGTCGATGGAAATGCCGGGGTCTATTCTCACATATTTGAGCGAGCGATACAGCCTGTCGATATGGTCGCTTAGTTTGAAAACCTTTCCGTCGAAAGTCCGCGATGTGTCGAACACGACATCTCCCAGACGAAAGCCCCGATCGCCCAGCCCGATCTGCGCCTTGTCACGGTCGTAGTATTCGCCATTCAGCCAGATCTGATATTCCATGAATCTCTCACTCCATTCCATCTCCATTGTTCCTTCTGGCCTCACGCGCACGGTCGAAAAGAAGGTCTCTGATGCCTTCTAACATTCCTTCTATGCGTGCCTGACGCTGCTCCCCGTCAGATAAACGCTCTTCGACACGGTCTAACCTATGGTCAACGCGCTCCTGCATTTGCGCAAACTGCTGGTCAGTACGCTCCTGCATCCGGTTCATCTGGCCCTGCATCTGAGCAAACTGCTTATCCGTACCTGCCTGCATCTGCACGAACTGCTTATCCGTACGCTCTTGCATCTGAGCAAACTGCTTATCTGTACGCTCTTGCATCTGAGCAAACTGCTGGTCAGTACGCTCCTGCATCTGCGCAAACTGCTTATCCGTACCCGCCTGCATCTGCGAGAACTGCTGGTCAGTACGCTCCTGCATCTGCGCAAACTGCTTATCTGTACGCTCCTGCATCTGCGCAAACTGCTGGTCAGTACGCTCTTCAGTGCGTAGCGCTCGGGTGTCCATGCGATCCATACGCTTTTCGAGTCGATTGAACAGCGTGAGCATTAGCGCCGCGCCAAGCGCAATTATTGCAGTGATTATGGTCACGCCTATAGTAGCCATACCGATGAATTCGGGAGTCATCGACTGCGCCTCTCGCCCTATCTTTCATTATGGGCGCACAGCTCTTTTCGGACGCTGAGCAAGTTTGTGGAGCATGGGTTGGGCAAGTTTGACATATTTACATGCCAACGCGCGGGTCTCGCGTGGGTCTATTAGATCTACGATATCTCCTTTGTAGGCAGCGCGGAAGGGTGAGCGTAAACGCAGTAGCCGGTTT